>CAVVTB010000005.1:0-333342 GCA_963751055.1 uncultured Actinomycetota bacterium
ACCATGGACTCCACGGGCGCACGGGTTCATCATGTGGTCATGACTGGGGATCAGCACCCGGTGATTCGCACGCCCGATCAGCGGATCCGGGTGTTCGTCAGCTCGACCCTCAAGGAACTGGCGGCCGAGCGACGCGGAGCGCGCGCCGCCATCGAGCGGATGCGGCTGGCCCCGGTGATGTTCGAACTCGGAGCGCGTCCGCATCCTCCTCGGGAGCTGTACCGCTCCTATCTTGCACAGAGCGACGTCTTCGTCGGCATCTACTGGGAGAGCTACGGGTGGGTCGCGCCTGACGAGCAGATCTCGGGCCTGGAGGACGAATACGACCTCGCTCCTGCGTCGATGCCGAAGCTCATCTACATCAAGGCATCCGACCACCGCGAAGCGCGGCTGCAGGCCCTCATCTCCCGGATCCAGAGCGACGATCATGCGGCGTACCTGCCGTTCGACACGGCCGAGGAGCTCCAGGAGCGACTCGCCGATGATCTGGCGACGCTGCTCGCGGAGCGCTTCGACGTGAGTCGAGAGCCGGAATCGCCGTCCGCCGGGCCGCAGGCGTCGAGAATGCCGGTGCCCTACAACGAGACGCTGGGACGAGAACCGGATGTCCATGCCGTCCTCGATCTCCTCGCCGATGACTCGGTTCGCCTCATCAGCCTCATCGGGCCGGGCGGCATCGGGAAGAGCCGACTCGCCATCGAGGTGGCATTGCGGGTCGAGGCCGCAGACGAACGGGATGTGGTGTTCGTCCTCCTCGAGCATGTCACCGACCCGGCACGCGTCATTCCGACGATCGCCGCCGAGTTCGGGGTGCGCGACTCGGGTCGCGGGAGCATCGCCGCCGACATCAGCAGGGCACGCGGCGACCGTCGCATGCTCATCGTCCTCGACAACTTCGAGCAGGTGCTGGAGGCTGCCCCGCTGCTGGTGGAACTCTCTGTCCAACTGCCTGGGACGACCTTCCTCGTCACCAGCCGAGCGCGGCTGCGGGTGCGCATCGAGCGCGTATACGAGGTACCGCCACTGACGCTGCCGGACACAACTCTCGCGATCGGTGCGAACACCGCCATGGACTCGCCGGCGGTGAGGCTGTTCCGAGATCGAGCCCGGGCCGCCAATCCGATGTTCGACGTCACCGATGACAATGTCGGCGCCGTCGCCGGCATCTGCGAAGCACTCGATGGGGTTCCTCTGGCCCTGGAGCTCGCGGCCGCGCGGACACGCGTGCTCACGCCGGCTGCGCTCCTGGCCAGGCTCGACCAGCGCCTGCCGCTGCTGGTCGCCTCCACCCGCGACCTGCCGGATCGGCAGCGCACCATCGAGGCGACGATCGCGTGGAGCGCCGGTCTGCTGGGCCCGGGTGCGCGCGCCCTCCTGATCCGCATGGGTGTGTTCTCCGGCGACTTCAGCCTGGATGCTGTGGAAGCCGTCGGCGAGGGTATGGAAGCGGAGGGCGACGCGCTCGCTCTTCTCACGGAGCTCATCGACAACAGTCTCGTCCGCATTCGAGATCAGGGCGAGGTGCATCTGTTCGGAATGCTCGCCACGGTGAGGGAGTACACACTGGGTCTGCTTGAATCGTCGCCCGACGTCGACGAAGTGCGGCGGCTCCACGCAGACCACTACACCCGGCTGGCATTCGAGACCGCACCTCGACTTCACGGGAGCACACAGCTCAGCGCCCTGGCCACGCTCGGCGCAGAGCGAGACAACCTGCGCGCCGCGGGACGGCATCTGCTCGAGAGCGGCGATGTCGACACACTGGCCCGTCTGGTCTGGGATCTGTTCCTCTATTGGTGGATCCGCGGGCTGATGCCTGAAGCGCGCCGATGGATGGACGCGATCCTGGCGACCGGGATCCCGGTGTCGGATTCGACGAGGGCGATCGCCCTCGGCTACTCGTCGTGGGTCAGCCTGTGGCAGCAGCGCGGTGGCGTCGGTCCAGGTCCCTTCGAGGAGAGCGTCGCGCTCTTCCGTTCGATCGGGGACGAGCACAGCGAGGCTCTCGCGCTGGGCTCGCTCGCTCTCGCCTACCTGGCAGAGGTCCCGCCGCAGCTCGATCGGGCCGAGGAGAGCGCCCGCACTGCCCTTGCGATCCTCGAAGGCCGAAGCCCGACCATCGCATCCATGACGAAGGTCGCGATCGGGCGGGTGTGCGTCGTCCGACGTGACCTCGCTGAGGCCGTGCGATGGTTCGACGAAGCGCTCGCGCAGGCGGAGGCCACCGACGACATGTTCGCCACGACTCTGGCGATCACGAATCGCGCATGGATGTGGATCGCCCTCGGGCACCCGCGCGGCGACCTGTTCGAGCGCAACCTCGTCCTCGCGACGGCACTGGGCAACGTCGACGGCGCGGCCTATGCGCTCGAGGGTCTGATCGCGATCGCCGTGCTCGAGCACGACATCGAGCGGGCGGGCGTCCTCACCGGCGCAGCCGAGGCGGTGCGGCAGCTGACCGGGATGGGCGAGCAGGCGACGATCGTGACCTTCGAGCCCTTCGTCGAATCGGTGCTGGCCACCGACGCCGCGCCCGCTTTCGAGTCCGCGCGCGCTCGCGGACGGGCGATGACCGTCCGCGAAGCGACCGAGTACGCCCTCGCTCCTGCCGATCGCGGAGCCCTGAGTGCGAGCGCGATGCACCCGGGCGCTGTGCCGCAGGAATCCCCGTGATGCGGAAGTCACCCGTGCATCGGGTCGGTGTAGCCCTTCACGTGGTCGGCGCGCCATGATATGCACATGACTGGGGTCCCGCACCCCGCGTTGCGCCCTCCCGACCAGCGCAGCGGGGGGTTCGTCAGTTCAACCGTCTTTGCGTTCGCCAAGGGGAAGGCGTCGAGGTCGTGATCCGCACATGATGCTCGCTGAGCGAGCCGTGATCCGCACCCCGGATCAGCGGCTGCGCGTGTTCGTCAGCTCCACACTCCGTGAGCTCACCGACGAGCGCCGGGTCGTTCGCGCCGCCATCGAACGCCTCCACCTCGCTCCGGTGATGTTCGAGCTCGGCGCCCGCCCGCATCCGCCTCGCGCGCTGTATCGCTCCTACCTCGAGCAGAGCGACGTGTTCGTCGGGATCTACGGCGAGAGCTACGGATGGGTGGCTCCCGACGAGCAGATCTCGGGTCTCGAGGACGAATACCGGCTCGCCCCGGCATCCATGCCGAAGCTCATCTACGTGAAGACCGTGCGGCAGCGTGACGAGAGACTCACGGAACTCATCGACCGGATCAAGGAGGATGACAGCGCGTCGTATCTCCCCTTCCTCGAGGCCGCCGAACTCGGGGAGCGCGTCGCCGACGACCTCGCCACCCTCCTCGCCGAGCGCTTCGACGAATCACGAGCGCAATCGCCGGCCGCCGCATCCGACGATGAGCCGGAGGCGCGCGTGCCCACCGCGTATTCGCAGATCATCGGCCGCGAAGGGGCCATCGACGACATCGTCGCGCTGCTGACCGACCGCAGCACCCGACTCGTCACGCTGTGCGGGCCCGGCGGCATCGGAAAGAGCCGGCTGTCGATCGCGGTCGCCGCGGAAGCGGAGGCGCTGTTCCCGGGCGGCACCGTGTTCGTGCCTCTCGAGAACGTGCTCGAGCCCGAACTGCTGCTGCCGACCATCGGATACGCGCTCGGCATCCGCGAGACGACCGGCCTGCAGCTCGAAGAGCGCCTCGCCCTCGCGCTGGAGAAGCGCCGGGTGCTGATCGTGCTCGACAACTTCGAGCAGATCGTGACTGCGGCGCCGATACTCGTGCAGCTGTTCACGATCGCGCCGGATGCCGTGTTCCTGGTGACGAGCCGTGTCGTGCTCCGAGTTCGCGGCGAGCGCGTATACGAAGTGGGACCCCTCGCGACCCATGATCCGGCGTCACCCGACTCGCTCGCCAGAGCGCGGAACTCACCTGCCGTCGAGCTCTTCGCGGCGCGTGCGTGCGCCGCGAATCCCGAGTTCGCGCTGACCGAGGCCAACCTCGCGGCGGTCGTCGGGATCTGCCAGGTGCTCGACGGGGTCCCCCTCTCACTGGAGCTCGCTGCCGCGCGGGCACGGCTGCTCGCGCCCGCCGACATCCTGCGCCGACTCGACCGGCAGCTCCCCCTGCTCGTCGACGCGCCCCGCGACGCACCCGAGCGGCAGCGCACGCTGCGATCGACGATCCAATGGTCCGCCGATCTGCTCGATCCGTCGTCACGGCGACTCCTCATGGAGCTCGCCGTCTTCTCGCCAGGCTTCACACTCGCCTCCGTCGAAGCCATGGCGCGGCTGCGACAGTGGGACTTCGGGGTCTTCGAGGCGCTCGAGACACTGGTGGACTCGTCGCTCGTGCACCAGGACGACGTCGATGGCGAGTCGGCTTTCTCGCTCCTCGTGAGCCTGCGGGAATTCGGGGTGGAGCACCTCGCCGCGACCGGCGAGGAGGGCGCCGTGCGGGATGCCCACGCCGCCGTCTACACCGACCTGGCCCGCACGCAGGCGGTGCACCTGGGCACGGGTGACCAGGTGGCGGCGGTGGCGCGACTGACGCTCGAGCGCGGCAATCTGCGGGCAGCCGTGCGGCACCTGGTCGCCCGCTCCGATGCGGAGACGGCATGCGACGTCGCGTGGCGGCTGTTCGTGTTCTGGTGGGTGGGCGGCTACCTCATGGAAGTCGCTCTGTGGCTGGAGGAGATGCTCGAACACGTGGGCGGGACGGCGTCAGCCCGCGAACGGGCGATCGTCGCCTTCTACGCAGGCTGGCGGGACGCGTGGACGACCCACCAGCCGGGCATCGCCGCGACGCTCCTCGATGCCGCCGCGGAGTTCGAGGCCGAAGGCGACCTCCTGGGCGTCGCGATGGCGACGACGACGGCGGGCGTCGCCGAGATCAACAGCCCGGCACCGGACGTCGCAGCCGCCTCCGCGTGGCTGAGCGCGGGCGCCGAGAAGTTCCGGGCCGCGCAGGCAGGATGGGGTGAGTGCCTGGCGTACGTCGCACTGGGGCGAATCGCGCTGCTGGGGGGCGGATTCGAGGTCGCGACCGAGCTGTTCTACCGCGGCGCAAAGGCGTCACAGGCCTCGGGTGAGCGCTTCGGCGGCACCGTTGCGCTCCATCACGTCGGACGCATGATGCTTCTCGCCGAGCACCTGGACGAGGCGGAGGATGCTTACCTCGAGAGCCTCTCGGGCTCAGTGGCGCTGCGGCACGAAGAGGGCATCGCCTACTGCCTCGAGGGTCTGAGCGCCGTGGCGGCACGGCGGCGAGACGCCTACCGCGCCGGCGTCCTCGCGGGCGCCGCGGCGAGCATCCGCAGGCGCACGGCCGCGGTCGATGCCCCCGCGTTCGTGTATCACACGCGCTTCCTCGACGAGGTGCGCGCGACCGACGCCGTCGAGCAGCTGGAGGCCGGCGAGGCGGAGGGGCTCGAGCTGGGCGCCTTCGAGGCGGCCCATTACGCCAGGGAGAGTGGTGCTGCCCGCACCGTGATGCACGCATGACCCTCACCGAGCGGGGAGTGATCCGCACCCCAGACCAGAGGCTCCGGGTGTTCGTCAGCTCGACGCTGCGCGAGCTGGCCGACGAACGGCTGGCGGTCCGCACCGCAATCGAGCGGCTGCGCCTCGCGCCCGTGATGTTCGAGCTCGGCGCCCGCCCGCATCCGCCCCGCGCGCTCTACCGGGCGTATCTCGCGCAGTCCGACGTCTTCGTCGGCATCTACGGCGAGAGCTACGGCTGGGTGGCACCGGACGAGGAAGTGTCGGGCCTCGAGGACGAGTACAACCTGGCGCCCGCCTCGATGCCCAAGCTCATCTACATCAAGGCGTCCGCCGATCGCGACGAGCGTCTCCGCACGCTGATCGACCGCATCCGCGCCGACGACACCGCCGCCTACCTCCCCTTCGAGACCGCGGCCGACCTCGAGGAGCAGGTGGTCGGCGACCTCGCGACGCTGCTCGCCGAGCGGTTCGATGAGTCGCGCACCACGGACGAGGTCGACCAGTCCGCGGCGGCCACCCCCTCGGCGATGGAGCACATCCCGGTGCCGTACACCGCGACGATCGGACGCGAGGACGACATCGCCCGCCTGCGGGATCTGCTCGCCCGCGGAGAGAGCCGGGTGGTGAGCATGATCGGCCCCGGGGGCATCGGCAAGAGCCGGCTCGCGATCGAGACCGCTCGGTCCGTCGAGGACCTCTTCCCCGACGGCATCTACTTCGTCCTGCTCGAGGGCGTGCTCGAGCCCGGACTCCTCGTGCCGACCATCGCGCACGCGCTCGGCATCCGCGACAACGGCGAGGCGCCGCTCGACGAGCGCATCGCGCACGCGCTGGCGGGCCGCCGGGTCCTCGTCGTGCTCGACAACTTCGAGCAGGTCGTCGAGGCGGCGCCCGTGCTGGTGCAGCTGTATGCGGCCGCGCCGCTCGCGAAATTCCTCGTGACGAGCCGGATCGTGCTGCGGATCCGCGGCGAGCAGGTGTACGAGGTCGGCGCCCTCGAGACTCCCGACAGGGGGGCCGCCCCGTCTCTGGACCGCACGCTCCGATCGGCCGCCTGCATGCTCTTCGTCGACCGCGCGAGCGCCGTGAAGCCGGGCTTCACTGTGAACGAGGACAACGCCGCGGACATCGCCGATATCTGCCGGCGCCTGGAGGGGCTGCCGCTCGCGATCGAGCTCGCCGCCGCGAAGGTCCGGCTGCTCACCCCTCGCGGCATCGCGCAGCGCCTGGAGCAGAGCCTGCCGCTGCTGACGGCCGCCGTCAGGGACCTGCCCGAGCGGCACAGCACGATGCGGGCGACGATCGACTGGAGCGTGAGCCTCCTTCCCGAGGCCCATCGGGATCTGCTCGAGGACCTCGGCGTGTTCGCGACGCGGTTCACGCTCGACGCGGTGGAGGCACTCGGTGCGGGGCGCTCGTGGGACGGGACGGCGCTCGACAGCCTCGCGGCGCTCGTCGACGCATCCCTCGTGAAGCAGAGCGAGATCGACGGCCGCGTGGTGTTCTCGCTGCTGGCGATCGTGCGAGAGTATGCGCTCGGCCGGCTCAAGGAGCGCGGCGAGGCTGATTCGGTTCGCGCGGCTCACGCAGACTACTACCGCGGATTCGTCGCCCGCGTGGCCCCTCATCTGCGCGGTGTGGGTCAGGCGGATGCCGTCGGGCAGCTCGCCCTGGAGCTGCCGAACCTGCGCGCCGCGGTGCGCCACCTCGTCTACACCGACCGGCTCGACGACGCAGGCGACTTCGCCTGGAGCCTTCTCATCTACTGGTGGATCGCGGGATTCTTCGCCGAGGTGCGGGTGTGGATGCTCGAGCTGCTCGGCAAAGAGCTGCCGATCACACAGCACACCCGCGCGGTCGCCTGGTTCCTGGCGCTCTGGGGCGAGATGTGGCAGCGGCCGTCGGAGGGCGTCGTCGCGGGGATCGCGGAGTGCGTCCGGCTCTTCGGCGAGAGCGGCGACGAGGATGCCGCGGCGATGGCACTCGCGGCGCGGGCGACCGCGCGACTGCAGCTGCCGATGCCCGACGTGCAGACCGCCGGCCGCGAGCTCGCGGATGCCACGGAGCGTCTTCACGCCGTCGGGAACACGTGGGCCGAGGCCATCACCGAGGTCTCGCGTGGCCGCCTGGCATGGCTGCTCGGTGCACGTGACGATGCACTGGCCCGCTTCAACCGCGCGACCGAGATCGCCGAGGCGAGCGGAGACCTCTTCACCCTTTCGGTCGCGGGCAATCACCAGGCGCGGCTGCTCCTGGTGAGGGGGGAGGTGGATGCCGCCGAGGAGGCCTGCATCCGGACCCTCCTCGTCTCGATCCGCCTGCACTTCGAAGAGGGGATCGCCTACGGGCTCGAGGGACTCTGCGCCGTCGCCGCCGCGCGTGGCGATGCCGAGCGCGCCGGCGTCCTCTCGGCCGCGGCCGCCGTCATCCGTCACCGCATCGGCGTCTTCGACGCGGAGGCCTTCCGGGTTCACACACCGCAGCTCGATGCGATCCGCGAGGCCTCGCCGGAGGCCGTCGCGGCAGGCGAGCGACGCGGCGGCGACCTCACGGTGGCCGAGGCCATCGGCGTCGCGCTCCCCGACACCGATTCGGATTCCCTGCGGGAATCCCTCGCCCAGTGGTGATGCGCTCATGAGCGAAGACCCGGCGCCGACGATCCGCACCCCCGACCAGCGACTGCGGGTGTTCGTGAGCTCCACGCTGCGCGAACTGGCGGAGGAGCGACGCGCCACCCGTGACGCCATCGAGCGCCTGCACCTCGCGCCCGTGATGTTCGAGCTCGGCGCACGCCCGCATCCGCCCCGCTCGCTGTACCGGTCCTACCTCGCCCAGTCCGACGTCTTCGTGGGCATCTACGGCGAGAGCTACGGCTGGGTGGCACCGGACGAGGACGTGTCGGGCCTCGAGGACGAGTACAACCTGGCACCCGCCTCGATGCCCAAGCTCATCTACATCAAGGCCGCCGACAAGCGCGACGACCGCCTGATCGAACTGATCGACCGCATCCGCGCCGACGACAGCGCCGCCTACCTTCCCTTCCGCGATGCCGCGGAACTCGGGGAGCGCGTCGGGAGCGACCTCGCCACGCTTCTCGCCGAACGCTTCGACCAGTCGCGCGTCGCGACGACGGATGCGCCCGCACCGGCATCCCCCATCGCCCTGCCCGTTCCCTACACGCCGACCATCGGCCGTGAGGAGGACCTGCGGCGCGTCCGCGGTCTGCTCGAGACCGGCACCGACCACGTGGTGAGCCTCATCGGGCCGGGCGGCATCGGGAAGAGCCGGCTCGCCATCGAGGTCGCGCACGCGACGGAGGACCTGTTCCCGGGTGGAACGTATTTCGTGCCGCTCGAGGGGGTGCTCGAGACCGGCCTGCTCCTCCCCACCGTCGCCTACTTCCTCGGGGTCCGCGATACGGGCGATGCGGCGCTCGAGGAGCGCATCGCGCGCGTCATCGCCGACAAGAGGGTACTGATCGTCCTCGACAACTTCGAGCAGATCGTGGATGCCGCTCCCCTGCTCGTCCGCCTCTACGGCCTCGCGCCGACGGCGACATTCCTCGTGACCAGCAGGATCGTCCTGCGGATCCGCGGCGAGCGCGTATACGAGGTGGAGGCGCTTCCCTCGCCGGACGCCGCTGTGCCCGCCCGGGTCGACCGTGCCCTGCGCTCCCCCGCGGTCGCGCTGTTCGTCGACCGGGCCAGAGCCGTGAGGCCGGAGTTCGCGCTCACGGACGAGAATGTCGCGGATGTCGCGGACATCTGCCGCCGGCTCGACGGCCTCCCGCTCGCGATCGAACTCGCCGCAGCGAAGGTGCGGGTGCTCTCGCCGAGTGGGATCGCGCAGCGTCTCGAGCACAGCCTCCCCCTGCTGACGGCCGCGGCACGAGACCTCCCGGAGCGGCATCGCACCATGAGCGCCGCGATCGACTGGAGCGTGAGCCTGCTGCCCGACCTGCAGCGCGACCTCCTCGAGGATCTCGGGGTGTTCGCCACCCGGTTCAGCCTGGAGGCGGTGGAGTCCGTCGGCGCCGATCGGTCGTGGGGCGCCGAGACCATGGAAGCCCTCAGCGCCCTGGTGGACGCATCCCTCGTCACGCAGGCCGACATCGACGGTCGATCGACCTTTTCGCTGCTCGCGATCGTCCGCGAGTACGCCCTCGAGCGACTCGAGGTGCGAGGCGAGGCCTCGGCGATGCGGAACGCGCACGCCGACTACTACACCGGCTTCGTCCGGCGGGTGTCCCGAGGTCTGCGCGGTCCTGGCCAGGCCGACGCCGTCGGCGAGCTGGGACTGGAGCTCCCGAATCTTCGCGCTGCGGTCCGCCACCTCGTCTACACGAACCGGCTCGACGACGCCGGCGAGTTCGCCTGGAGCCTCCTGGTCTACTGGTGGATCTCGGGCTTCTTCAGCGAGGTGCGCCTCTGGATGCTCGAGCTGCTCGACAGGCCCGGGCCGATCACGGTCCATACCCGCGGCGCCGCGGTGTTCCTCACGATGTGGGGAGAGATGTGGCGACAGCCATCGGACCAGGTGATCGGGGGGCTCGGAGAGGCCGTGCGACTGTTCACCGAGAGCGGCGACGCGGATGCCGCGGCGATGGCACTCGCTGCCCGCGGCAGCACGCGGATGCGGTTTCCGGATCTCGATATGGCGACCGCCGAGGCCGAGCTGCGCGAGGCGGGCGGCGCGCTCCACGCGCTCGGCAACTGGTGGGGAGAGGCGATGACGAAAGTCGCCCTCGGGCTGCTTGCGATGGCGCGGGGGGAGATCGCCGAGTCGGCGGAGCTCTTCGGCCGGGCGGCGGCGATCGCCGAAGCGGAGCAGGATCTGTTCCTGCGGGTGGTGACGGGCAACAACGTCGCCCGCGTCCTCTTCTACGGTGGCGACATCGAGGGCAGCGCACGGGAGTACGGGACGACGCTGTCGCTTGCGGCGCGCCTCCACTACGAGGAGGGGGCGCAGTACGCCTTCGAGGGGATGAGCGCCCTCGCGGCCGTCCGCGGCGACGCCTGGCGCGCAGGCGCGCTGGCGGCCGCCGCCACGACCGTGCGACAGCGGGTCGGCCTGTTCGACGTCGACGGCTTCGCCGTGCACCTGCAGCCGCTGGCTGCCCTGAGAGAGAGCGACCCCGACGGCGTGGCCGCGGGCGAGACGGCCGGCGCTGCGATGAGCATCGCCGAGGCGATCGCGGTCGCGCTGCCGGAGGCGGACCGGACCGTGCAGGACGCGCTGGCGCAGTGGTGAGTCGCGTATGAGCGAGCCCACCACAGGGTCGATCCGGACGCCCGACCAGAGACTCCGCGTCTTCGTGAGCTCGACGCTCCGCGAGCTCGCCGACGAGCGACGCGCAGCCCGTGCTGCGATAGAACGACTGCACCTGGCGCCGGTGATGTTCGAGCTCGGCGCGCGACCGCATCCGCCCCGCTCGCTGTACCGGTCATACCTCGCCCAGTCCGATGTCTTCGTCGGCATCTACGCCGAGAGCTACGGCTGGGTGGCGCCGGACGAAGCCGTCTCCGGCCTCGAGGACGAGTACAACCTGGCCCCGGCTTCGATGCCGAAGCTGATCTACATCAAGGCGTCCGCGACACGGGATGAGCGCCTGAACGAGCTGATCGACCGCATCCGATCGGATGACACCGCCGCCTACCTGCCGTTCGAGACGACCGAGCAGCTCGAGGAGCAGATCGTCGGCGACCTCGCCACCCTCCTCGCGGAGCGCTTCGACGCCGCCCGCGGAGCCGTGGTCGCGGAGGCGCCGGACGTCGAGGCCGACCTCGCCGCGCGGGTGCCGTCGGCGTACTCCCGAATCATCGGACGCGAGCAGCAGCTGGCGGAGGTTCGGGAGCTGCTCGGCAGCGGCCAGCATCGGGTCGTGACCCTGCTGGGCCCCGGCGGCATCGGCAAGAGCCGCCTCGCGATCGAAACAGCGTCGGCAGCCGAAGACCTCTTTCCCGACGGGGCCGTCTTCATCGCCCTCGAGAACGTGCTGGAGCCGAAGCTGCTGCTGCCGACGATCGCCTACGGACTCGGCATCCGCGACGCCGGCGAACGCAACCTGCACGATCGGCTCGCGATCGCCCTCGGCGATCGCCGGATGCTCATCGTCCTCGACAACTTCGAGCAGATCGTCGACGCCGCGCCGCAGATCGTCGAGCTCTACTCCCTTGCCCCGCACGCGATCTTCCTCGTCACGAGCCGCATCCTCCTCCGCATCCGCGGCGAGCGGGTGTACGAGGTGCCGCCGCTGGCGACAGCGGACGCTGCGGCGCCCCACTCGGCGACGAGGGCTGCCGCCTCACCTGCGGTCGAGCTCTTCGTCGAGCGGGCGCGCGCCGTCAAGCCCGACTTCGCCCTCACGCCGTCGAACACCGCTGCGGTGGTCGCCGTATGCCAGGCGCTCGACGGACTTCCGCTCGCGATCGAGCTCGCGGCGGCGCGGATGCGACTGCTGACGCCGGCGGGTGTGCTGCAGCGGCTCGACAGCCGGCTCCGGCTGCTCGTCGACTCCGGCCGGGATCTGCCGCTGCGCCAGCGCACGCTCCGGGCGACGATCGAGTGGTCGACCGGATTGCTGCGCGAGAATGAGCGACGCCTGCTCTGGGATCTCGGAGTCTTCTCTGTCGGCTTCACCCTCGAGGCGGTCGAGTCGATCGGCGCCGGGCGGATGTGGGAGTCGGACGCCGTCGAAGCCCTCGAGTCGCTCGTCGACAGCTCGCTCGTCTCGCAGTCCGACGTCGACGGCGAAGCGGTCTTCTCGATGCTCGTCATCGTGCGTGAATTCGCGCTCGAGCAGCTGGGCGCACTCGGCGAAGAGCGGATGATGCGCGATGCGCACGCGCAGTACATCGACGACCTCACCCGCCGGCTGGCGCCCCGGCTGAACGGCCCCAGCCAGCGCGAGACGGCCCTCCGCCTCGACATCGAGCGCGGCAACCTCCGGACGGCGATCCGCCATCTGGTGGATGTCGGCAACGCGGACCTCGCGACATCCATCGCGTGGCGGATGTACGTCTACTGGTGGCTTCGCGGCTTCTTCTACGAGGTCGGCGTCTGGATGAGGGAGCTGCTCGATCGCGAACCGGATGCCTCCGAGCACGCGCGCGCTGTCGCGTCGTTCTTCCACCTGTGGTCCGCCATGTGGAACACCGACAAGAGCGACGAGATCATCGCGGGATTCGAGAAGGCCGCCGGGCTGTTCGAGGCGTCCGGCGACGATTTCGGCGCGACCATGGCGCGCGCGACGAAGTGCTTCGCGCAGGTCACGCTCGGCCAGCCCGACTCCGACGTCATCGCCGAGCTCGAGGCGTGCGCGGCGCGCTTCCGGCTTCTGGGCCGCCGCTGGGCCGAGACACTGGCGCTGATCGCCGTCGGCCGCGTCGCCGGTGCGCTCGGCCGGCCCGCCGAGGCGACCCGGTACTTCTCCGATGCTCTCGACGCGGCCGAGGCCGCCGGTGACCCATTCGCACAGACCGTCGCCCGGCACCACCTCGCGCGCCTCCGGCTGCTCGCCGGCGACACCGATGCCGCGGCCCGCAGCTTCCGCGACACGCTCGGCATCTCGATGGCGATCAGCCACGACGAGGGGATCGCGTACGCGCTGGAGGGCCTGTGCGCCATCGCCGCCCTGCGCGGAGACGTCGAAGTCGCCGCGACGCTAGCCGGGGCGGCCGACACGACGAGGCACCGCCTCACGATGTTCGAGGCTCCGCAGTTCGTCTTCCACCTGCCCTACCTCGAGGCGCGGACGACCCCCGAGAACGGTCAGTCCGTGCAGGATGCGCTGGAACACGGACGGGACATGTCCACTCTCGAGGCCGCCGAGTTCGCGCTGGCGAACGTCGACGCGGACGGCTGATGACGAACGACTCGTTCAGATCGGACGAGCGTGGCGGAATCGGATGCGCGTGCCCGGCCGCACCTGCGCGAGCAGGTCGAGCGCAGCATCCGTCACGACTGCGATGACGGGGTAGCCGCCGGTGACCGGCCCGTCGGCGAGAAGGATCGTCGGACGCCCGCTGGGCGGCACCTGGATCGCACCGGGCACCATCCCCTCACTGGGCAGTTCGCCCTGGAACGCCCGCTCGAGCTCGGGTCCGTCGAGACGGAGGCCGATCCGGTCGGCGTCGTTCGATGCGGTCCACACGGTCTCGAAGAGCGCTCGATGGGCGGATGCCGTGAACCAGTCGCCCCTTGGACCCGGCGCGAGTTCGATCTCGAGCTCCTCGTCGTGAGGGGCTCCCCAGGGCGCCACCGCGGCGACGGGGATCGGTGCCTCGGCGCCACCGGCCACGGTCACGACGTCGCCGGCACGCAGCGGCCGCGGGCCGAGCCCGGCCAGGAGGTCGGTCGACCTCGAGCGCAGCGTGGTGGGCGCGTCCAGTCCGCCTCGGACGGCGAGGTACGCGCGTGCG
Organism: uncultured Actinomycetota bacterium; assembly: GCA_963751055.1. Lineage (GTDB taxonomy): Bacteria > Actinomycetota > Actinomycetes > Actinomycetales > Microbacteriaceae > Microbacterium. The sequence goes on from CAVVTB010000005.1 coordinate 13,891, forward strand.
CCGTGCCCGAACCAGTCGAGGTGAAGCTCCTCGCCCGCGCGCCAGAGATGTGCTTCGTAGGGGTCGGCTTCGCGCCCCGCGAGGAGGATCCTGCCCCACGCGCCGGTCACGGCGAACCAGAGGTCGGCGTCGGCGGTGACGCGGAGTCCGCCCATCGTGATCTCGATGCCCGCGGCGCCCTCCGGGTTGCCTACGAGGCGGTTCGCCGTGCGGAGGGCGCTGCGGTCGAGCGCTCCCGAGATCGAGACGCCGAGGGATGCCGCGCCGGGACGGCCGAGATCCTGCAGCGTCGCGAGCAGGCCCGGTTCGAGGACGTGGATGCCGCCACTGCCCGCGAAGTCGGTGGTCTCGCGCGAAGCCGATGGAGTCGGTGGCGCCGCGGCGCCTGACGGCGGCGAACCGCACGCTGGTGCCCGGTGCGAGCAGCGCAGGGGATGCGGCATCCGGATCGAACAGGTGCGCTGAGGTGGTGCCGATCAGCCGCCAGCCGCCGGGCGTCTCGCGCGGATACGCGCCGGTGAATGCCGCCGCCAGCCCCACCGAACCCGCCGGGACGCGGGTGCGCGGTGTGCTGAGGCGGGGAACGTCGAACGGCCAGTCGGCGCTCACGAGATAGCCGAAGCCGGGCGCGAAGCCCGTGAACGCGACCGACCACCGCGCCGCAGCGTGGCGCTCGGCGAGTTGGGCCGGGGTGATCCCCAGGAGCTCGGCGGTCTCGGCGAGATCGGCGCCGTCGTAGACGATGTCGAGGACGACCTCGCCGCCGGCGTCAGAGCCTTCGGTGTGCGGTGCCGTCGTCGCGGCCGTCGCCCAGGCGCGAGCCGCGTGCAGTGCGAGCACGCGGGGGTCGACACGCACCAGGACGGTCCGCGCCGCAGGGACGATGTCGAGCACTCCCACGGGGCGGGATGCCTCGAGCGCTGCGCGCAGCGCCAGCACGTCGTCGGTCGAGGCGACCTCGAGCAGGATCGCCCGATCGCCCATCGGGAGCACGCGCGCAGTCACCACGGCGGGCCGACCTCGATCCCGTGATCGTCGAGCGCGGCGCGTACGGCGCGGGCCATCGCGACCGCGCCCGGCGAGTCGCCATGCAGGCACAGCGACGCCGCGCGGACAGCGAGGGACTCGCCGCCGATCGCCTCCACTCGTCCTTCGAGCGCGAGGATGAGCGCCCGCTCCGCGACGACGCGCGGGTCGTCCAGAAGAGCGCCCGGCTGGTCGCGCGGGACGAGAGATCCGTCGGGCAGGTATCCGCGGTCGAGGAACGCCTCGGTCACGAACGGCAGATCGCGAGCGGATGCCGCACCCGCGATCGCGCCCCCGAGTCCGAGCACGGGCACAGGCCGCCCGAGCGCCGCGGAGAGGTCGGCGACCGCATCGGCGACCGCGCCCGCCTGCGCGGCATCCGTGACGATGCGGTTGTAGAGCGCGCCATGCGGTTTGACGTAGCGGATATCGGCGCCCGCGGCACGGAGCGCCGCGAGCTGGCGCGCGATCTCCCTGGTGAGCTCCGCCCGGTCGACGCTCATGAATCGGCGGCCGAAGTTCGCGGGATCGGGATACGAGGGATGCGCCCCGACAGCCACGCCGAACCGGGCCGCGCGACTGACCGCATCGCGCATGGATGCGGCATCCCCCGCATGCCCGCCGCAGGCGATGCTCGCACTCGAGATGACGGCGAACATGGCCTCGTCATCGGCGGTCGGGACCCCCGCGACGGTCTCGCCCAGGTCGGCGTTGAGGTCGATGGCCACCATGCATCCACGGTACTGGGACGGACGGCAACCGCGGCGGCGGGCGCTACCGTTGGCGCATGGCCCGATCGCGGAACGAGGCGCCCCCGCCGCAGGTGCGGCTGTCGGACGGCACGCTCGCACGCGTCATCCCCTCCGCGTACGGCGGCGGCTGGGAGCTCGACGTCGACGGCACGCCGCAGTCCCACGTCGATCTCGACGACCCCACCCACCTGCACTTCGAGTACATCGCCCGCATGGGCGCCGTGATCGACAGACTCCGGATGCCGCGGCAGCCGCTGACCGCCGTGCATCTCGGCGGAGGTGCGCTCACCATTCCGCGGTACATCGAGGCGACGCGGCCGGGCTCGCGCCAGCAGGTGATCGAGCTGGAGCAGGCACTCTGGGACCTCGTGCGCGAGGAGCTGCCGCTCCCCCGTGGCGGGTCGCTGCGGGTGCGCATCGGGGATGCCCGCGAGGGACTCGACCGGCTGCCGGCCGGGCTCGTCGGCAGCGTCGACCTGCTGGTCTCGGACGTGTACTCCGGCGCGCAGACCCCGGCCCACCTCACCACCGTCGAGTTCTACACCGCGGCGGCGCGGTTCCTGGCTCCGGATGGCGTCCTCCTCGTCAACGTCGCTGACGGCGCCGGCCTCGCGTTCGCCCGCCGTCAGGTCGCGACCGTGCGCGCGGTGCTCGAGCACGTGATCGTCCTGGCCGAGGTGCAGACGCTGAAAGGCCGTCGCTTCGGCAACCTCGTGATCGCAGCATCCCCGTCCCCGCTTCCGACCGGGTGGCTGCCGCGCCTCATGGCCGCCGGTCCGCACCCGGCGAAGGTGGCGCAGGGCGCGGAGCTCGACGAGTTCGCGCGCGGCGCGCGCGTCTCGACCGACGCCGACGCGACGCCGTCGCCGAAGCCGGCCTCGTCCGTGTTCGAGCGCTGAGCTGCGGTTTCGGCGAGAGCCTGCGATCTCGACGGCGCGTCCGACCCGGCGACCAACGGACCGCGGGGCACACTGGAGAGGCGATACGCCGGGCGGGCGAGAGGAGTCACTGGTGAGTTACATCCGCGGGTATGACCCCGAGACGCTTCGAGAGAAGGTCGACCCCCGCCAGTGCAAGGAGCGGCTCGACGAGATCGGCGAGCAGCGCAGCCTGCCGGCGCTGCTCGAGCGTGTCTGGCTGCTGAAGGTGCTGGGGCGCCCCGAAGACGCGCTGGTCCTGTCGGAGCAGTCGGTGCGCGTCGCCCGCATGGCGGGTACGCGCAAGGACCTGCTGCGCGCCCGCATCCTCCATGCCTCGATCCTCCAGGTGCGCGGCGCCTTCGCCGCCGCCGAGCAGGAGCTCACGATGTGCGCCGACGAAGCCGAAGGGCAGGACTGGGGAGCGATCGCCGCCTTCGCCTACCAGCATCGCGGCAAGGTGCACTACGACGCGGGCGACTTCGATGCCGCCCGTCGCGACTTCAAGCGGGCGCTCTTCCTGCGCCAGGAGTCCGGAGCCCCTGGCGACCAGCTCGAGTCGACGCTGCTGGCGATCGACTCGGCCGATCGGCGCCGCGCCGCGGCATCCGTCGCCAGCTGAATTCTCCACTGTCGTAGGTACGTTCTAATCTCCCCACATGTCGGAACTCCATCGCGTGCGCCACTGGGCCGAGGCGCTCATCAAGACCCACCTCGACGAATCGTGGACGTTCGGCTTCGACAGCGCCAAGCGCCGCGCGGGCCTCTGTGATTACACGCAGAAGCGGATCAGCGTCTCCCGCTACCTCACCGCACGCTACGACGACGACACGAACCACCAGACACTGCTCCACGAGGTCGCGCATGCGCTCGCCGGACCCGCCGCGGGCCACGGCTCGAAGTGGAAGTCCGTGGCGCGCGATCTCGGCTACGTCGGCGGGACCACCCATCGCGGTGAGCCTGCGAACGAGCTCGCGCCGTGGATCGGGGTGTGCCCCTCCGGTCATGTGGCGTATCGGCATCGGCGCGTGACGCGTCCGACGTCGTGCGCCAAATGCGCTCCGCGCTTCGACGAGCGGTACGTGTTCGCGTGGAATCGCCGCGAGATCACACCGGCGACGCGTCTCGCGGCGATGACCCCGCGCTAGCGCGGGTCAGAACGCCCGGAACACCCCGTCGCGAAGCACGGGAACGACGGATGCCGCGTCCACCGCCGCGGCCGCGGTGACCTCATGGCTTCGATCGACCGCGGCAAGCTCCCGCCCCGAACCGCTCGCCGCGAGGAGGTGCCGCGTCGCGCCGCGGAGCGCGCGGAACGCCTCCCCGGCCGCCGCGGCCTCGGGCGACGAGTGGTCGATGCCGAGATCGGTGAGCGCGGCCACGATCGCACCGGCTCCGAGGAGGTCCTCCACCGCGAACCGCAGCGGCGACCCCGCCTCCCGCGAGCCGAGCTCGCCGCACGCGATGACCGCCACGCTCGTGCGCTCCGCGCGCTGCTCCTGCACGTCGAGCACGGCCTGGGCGACTGCCGCCGCATTGCGAAGGCCGCCGAGCATGACGACCGCGGAGGTCGCGCCCGCAGCCTCGGCCACGGCGGCGCCGTTGATCGAGACTGCGCGGGCCGCAGCATCCAACCCGAAATCCTCACCCCGCTCGAGGGCCACGATGACAGTCGACGAGAACCTCAGCACGTCGACGACCACGACGATGTCGGACGGCGCGAGCCGCGCGAGTCCGTCGACAGCCCATTCGAGCCTGACCTGGTACGAGGATTGATCGAAGGGATGCGGCTGGCCGGGCATCCTTCCAGCGTAGGCGGCGTCGTGGTCCGGCTGAGCCGGCGGCAACCGGCCGCGGAGCCGGTGCAAGACTGGAGCATGCGCATCCTCCTCAAGCTCGTGGTCGACTGCGACGCGGATGCCGCGTGGCGGGCTCTGCACTCGCCCCGCGCCGTCGCCGAGCTCTACGGGCCTCTGCTCGACTTCGAACCCCTCGACCCGAAAGGACTGCCGACGACGTGGTCGCCCGGCGACGACATCCCGGTGCAGTTGAGCGCCATGGGCTCCATCCCGATGGGCCGGCAGCTGATCCACGCGAGCGACCGGCTCGTCGAGGAGTCGGATGGACCGGTGCGGATCTTCCGCGACAGCGGCATCCCGCTCACCGGCCCGCTCGCGAGCCTCGACGTCTGGGATCACCAGATGGCCATCTCGCCCGCGCCCGGGGATCCGACGAAGACGCTGTGGCGCGACCGCCTGGTGATCGGCGGACCGACCGCCCTGGCGCTGTGGCCCGTGCTGTGGGCGATCTGGCAGTGGCGCGGTGCGCGCATCCGCGCCCTCGCGCCGTCGTGGGCTCATGATCCTGACGCCGGCGGCCAAGCGGATGCCGATGAGTGAGGTCACGGTCCGCCGCGCCGGCCCCGACGATGCGGCCGACGTCGCCCGCGTGCAGGTCACGGGATGGCACGAGGCCTACACGGGAAGGATGCCGCAGTCGATCCTCGATCGGCTCGACGTCGAGCGGGCCACCCGCGCCTGGCACCGGGTCATCGCCGGCGAGGCGCCCGTCGAGACGCCGGGCGAGGTCTGGGTCGCCGAGCGGGAGGGCACCGTGATCGGGTTCGCGTCGTCGGGCGCATGCCGCGACGACGACCGGCTGCCCGGTGAGCGGGAGCTGTACGCGATCTACGTCCTCGCCGAGCACTACGGCTCAGGAGCCGGACAGTCACTGCTGGATGCCGCGATCGGCCAGGCACCGGCATCCCTCTGGGTCCTCCACGACAATCCGCGTGCGCGCGCCTTCTACGAGCGCAACGGCTTCCGCTCCGACGGCTCGATCAAGGACGACGACCGCTGGGGGGATCCGGTGCGGGAAGAGCGGCTGGTGCGTCCGGCGCAGGACTGAGCGGATGCCGCTGCCCGGCGGCCCCCAATGGGGCTCCGCCCCAAACCCCCGGCTTGCTGACGCGCGCCCCCGAGGGCCGAGCCGCGGCATCCGCTGGACTACTCGGCGAGCGCCTCGACCGGCGCGACGCGGGTCGCCAGGCGCGTCGGAACAACTGCCGCCACGAGGGTGAGCACCGCCGTCGCGACGACGATCGCCACCACCGGCCACACCGGGACCGCGGGCCAGACGAACGTTCCGACGACGGGAGCGTCGGGACCCGTCGGAATCGACCCCAGCAGCGATTGCGCACCCGCCCACCCGTAGAGCACGCCGAGCGCCAGACCGGTGATGGTGGCCGTGATCGTGATGTGCGCGGCCTCGAGCATGACCATGCGACGGACCTGCCCGTTCGAGACTCCGAGCGCGCGCAGCAGACCGAGTTCACGGCGGCGCTGCACGACGCCGATCGTCAGGAGGTTCACCAGGCCCACACCGGCGATGACCGCCGAGACGGCGACGAGCCCCATCATGATGGCGGCGAACGAGTCGAGGAGCGTCGCGAGCTCGGGCGGCAGGTGCCCGCCCGAGGCCTTGGCCATGACCGCCTTCGTCGACTCGATGGCGACGGCGAACATCGTGACGAGTGTCACGCCCATCACCACGCCGATCGCCATGCGACTCGAGCGCTCGGGGTATCGCAGCGCGTTCTCGGCTGCCAGGCGCGCGGTCGCGGAATGGCCGAACAGTCGACCGACGACGCGGAGCACCGGCGGCATCACCAGCGTCGCACCGAGCGCGAGACCCGTGAACGACAGGATGCCTCCGGCGAACGCCACCACGACACCGAGCGGCGAGAAGAGGCCTCCGACGACTCCGAGTGCCAGCAGCGCGCCACCGACGATGAAGAGCACGAGCGCGGCCGCGTTTCGTCCGGTGCGCTGGGCGACGGCGTCGTGGGAGGCCTCGACCGACCCGCCCAGCGCCTGGAGCGGCGTCACGGTCAGCACGCGGCGGGATCCGGCCCAGGCTGCCGCCCAGGTGGTCAGCGCGACGACTGCGGCCGGGATCAGCAGATCCGCACGGATGAGGTCGAACGGCACATCGCCGAGTCCCAGCGTCCGGCCCGCAAGCCACACTCCGCCTGCGGCGACCGCCGTCCCGCCGACGAGACCGACGAAGGCGCCGATGGCGCCGACGACGAGACCCTGGCGTGCGATCTCCGACCGCTGCGACCGCGCCGAGGCGCCGATGAGCCGCATCAGCGCGATGCGGCGCGTGCGACCGGCGACCACCGTCGCGAACGTGTTCGCCGTCACGATCGACGCGACGTACACGGCGACGCCGAGGAGGAGCGCGGTCAGGATGCTGCCCACGAAGCCGAGCGTGCCGCTGCTGCCGATGAACGGATCGGCGCGCAGCATGGCGTCGATGTACGCCGTGGTCGAGATGAGGAGTACGCCGAACGCCGTCGAAATGGCCGCGACGAGGATGCTCGCGCCCATTCCGCGCTCGCGCAGCCAGCTGAACGGGGCGGATGCTGCATCCCGCCTCATCCGAGGTTCGGCGGTGATGGTCGCGGCGGTCATGCCTGCACCTCGGCGACAACCGGATCGGTGCCGAGGTCGGACGCGAGCATGTACGCCGCGATGTCCTCGGCGCTCTGGCGGGGCTTGTCGGCGACGATCCTGCCGTCGCCGAGGAAGATCACACGGTCGGCATGGCTCGCGGCCACCGGGTCGTGGGTCACCATCGCGATGGACTGCCCGTGGTCGCGGGTCGCTGCGGCGAGGAGCCGCAGCACCTCGCGACCGCTCCGCGAGTCGAGGTTGCCGGTCGGCTCGTCCGCGAACACCAGGTCGGGGGCGGTGGCGAGCGCGCGCGCGATGGCGACACGCTGCTGCTGACCGCCGCTCAGCTGGTGAGGACGGTGGCGGAGCCGGTCGGCGAGCCCCAGACTCTCCACCAGGCCGTCGATCCGCGCGCGCTCGAGACCGGTCGGCCGACGTCCGTCGAGATCGAACGGCAGCGTGATGTTGCCGATCGCGTCGAGCGTGGGCACGAGGTTGAACGCCTGGAAGACGAAGCCGACACGGCGACGCCGGAGGATGGTCAGGTCGAGGTCGGAGAGACCCGTGATGTCGGTGTCGCCGATCCATGCGCGGCCGGAGGTCGGAGCATCCAGCCCCGCCATGATGTGCATCAGGGTGGACTTGCCCGATCCCGACGGACCCATGATCGCGGTGAACTCGCCCCGCCGGATTCCGACGCTCACGCCGTCGAGTGCGCGCACCTCGCTGCCGCCGGAGCCGTAGGTCTTGGTGAGCTGCTGCACCCGGGCGGCGAGGCCCAGGTCTGTCGATGTGAGTTCCATGCTTCGACGTTACGAAGCGGGCGGGCGGAGTGCGTCCGCCGCGAGAGGCATCCGCATACATCTGGAGGATGATCTGGGACTGGCTGCTCAGCCGCGATCGCGCCTGACGCCGGGCACGATGAGCCGCCCGAGCAGTGCGACACCTGCGCCGATCGCGACGCCGCCCACGACGTCGGACAGCCAGTGGGCACCGACGTGCATGCGCGAATAGGCGACCGCGGCCGCGAGCGGAGCGACGATCAGTCCGGCCCGGCCGGATTCCAGCGCGACGCCGGTGGCGAATCCCGCGGCGCTGGCCGAATGCCCCGAGGGGAACGACGTCGTCGTCGGGTAGGCGCGCAGCCGCCTGGTCAGCGGCACCTCGCTGAAGAGCGGCCGCTTGCCGTCGAAGAACCTCTTGACGATGACATCCGACACCACGCCTGCCACGATCATCGAGCCCACGCCGCGCAGCGCTGCCCGAGGGCGACCGAGCAGCACCAGCACCGTCGCGAACGCGTACCAGAGCAGCCCGCGATCAGCGGCATGGCTGAGGCGGCTGTAGCCGCGATCGTGGGCGTGCCACGAGCGCGACGCGTTGATCCGCGAATTGGCCGCCCGGTCGGCACGTCGGATCCAGCCGGGCATGGTCCGCGCGCGACGGTAGGCGGTCACCGGGTGCCGCACGGTCGCGAAGCGCATACGCATGAGGCTAGCCACGCACGGGATCACCCGACGAGGCCTTGCTCCGCCGGCCATGGAGTGGCTACGTTCAAAGCGCCTGTGACGACCGAGATCCTGGAGCCGATTCATGCCCGCGACACCGCTTCCCGCCAGCGGCGACATCCCCGCCGGAACTCCGAAGACGTGCGACGCCAGCGGGATGGTCGAGATCCATCGCCTCTTCCGCCGCGGGTTCGGCGAAGGCCCCGACCTCGTCAGCGGCGTCCGCGAGGGTGACACCGACCACGCCGCGGTCGTCGCCACGCAGCTCGAGACGATGTCGATCGGCCTCCACGCGCATCACGAGGGCGAGGACGAGCGGCTGTGGGACGCGCTCGATGAACGCGCGCCGTCCTGCGCGACTCACGTCGAGCGGATGAAGGCGCAGCATGCCGAACTGCTGGTGCACCTGACCGAGCTCGACCGGGTGCTCCCCGCCTGGCGTGCATCGGGAAGGGCATCGGATGCCGCGCCCGTCCTCGCCGCCCTGGACGGCGTGAACGCGGCCATCGCCGTCCACCTGCCCGATGAGGAGACCAACATCGTGCCGGTGATGGAGTACACGATCACCGAGGCCGAGGTGGAGTGGTTCTCGAAGCACGGCCGCAACGCCATTCCCAAGGGTCAGACGTGGCAGCAGCTCGGCGAGATCCTGGCGTCGCAGCCCGACGGCGGTGATGAGTGGCTGCACAAGCACATGCCCGCTCCGGGCCGGCTGGCGTGGCGCCTCATCGGGCGGCGGAAGTACGCGAAGCATCGCGCCGCACTCACGCGGACCTGAGCGGGGCGCAGGACGCGCGGGCCGGCTACGCCAGGCCGTGCTCGAACGCGAAGACCACGAGCTGTACGCGGTCTCGGAGGGCCAGCTTCGTCAGGATGCGGCTGATGTGCGTCTTCACGGTCGCTTCGCTCAGGTACTCCCGGGCGGCGATCTCGGCGTTGGACAGCCCGCGGGCGGCGAGCGCGAAGATCTCCCGCTCACGCTCCGTGAGGTCGCCGTAGGCGGCCGGAACCGGCCGGGGAGCGGCATCCGCGAAGTGTGAGAAGAGATCTCGGGTGGCGGATGCCGCGATCACCGCCGATCCGGCATGCACGGTCCGGATCGCCGCGAGCAGGAACTCCGGATCGGCGTCCTTCAGCAGGAATCCGCTCGCGCCCTGCCGGATCGCCCGCGCCGCCGCCTCGTCGAGATCGAAGGTCGTGAGCATCACGATGCGCGGCGCGTTCTCATCGCCGAGCAGCTCGGCCGTCGCCTCGAGCCCGTCCATCACCGGCATCCGGATGTCCATCAAGACGACGTCGGGTCGGACCGACCGCACCACAGCGACCGCTTCGCGGCCATCGGATGCCTCCGCGACGACTTCGAGGTCGGGCTGCGAATCGACCAGCATCCGGATGCCGGCGCGGAACAGTGCCTGGTCGTCGACGAGAACCACGCGGATCGGCGGCGCAGGCGTCATGCATCCCCTCCGATCGGCAGGATGGCCGCGACCACGAACTGGCCCTCGTGCGCGGCGGCCGAGAGATGCCCGCCGGCCAGACTCGCCCGTTCACCCATCCCGATCAGACCGTGCGCCGTCTCGGTGGGCAGCTCGCCCGGTCGCAGACCATTGCGCACCTCGAGCTGCACGCCAGGCCGACCCTTCGCGATGGTCGGCAGCCAGGCGAGCCGGACGACGACGGTCCCGCCGTCCCCGTGCCGGAGCGCATTCGTCAGCGCCTCCTGCAGGATCCGGTACAGCGCCAGCTGCACGGCCGCGCTCGGCTGCCCCGTGGGCGCCGGGTCGACGTCGACCCGAAGCTCGACGCCGGCGGCGCGCACCTGGGCGTAGAGCGCCTCGAGATCCGCGAGCGTCGGCTGCGGGCCGCTCCCCTCGCTGTGACGCAGCTGCGTGAGCAGCAGGCGCACGTCCGCGAGCGCCGACCGCGCCGTCGCCGAGATGGTGGTGAGCGCGTCGGCGGCGACCGTGGGATCCGACGCCGCGGCGTAGCGCGCGCCGTCGGCCTGCGCGATCACCACCGCAAGCGAGTGCGCGACGACGTCGTGCATGTCGCGCGCGATCCGCACGCGCTCCTGCTCGACGATCGCGTCGGCCTCGGCGCGCTCCTGCGCCTCCCGGTTCGCGCTCGCCCGGACTCCCGCGCGCACGAGCGCGCCGATCGTCCATGCGAGCAGCAGGGCGAACGCCGCCGCGACGAGCACGGCGACCGCGACAGGCAGGGTGCGGAGCGAAAAGCCGCCGCTCGCGAACGGGGGACCGAGGAACAGGTATCCGGTGATCACGAGCGCACCTGCGAGCGCGGACACGAAGCCGGCCCAGTACACGCGCCGCGTGCCGTACGCGGCGGTGACGTAGAGCACCCCGAAGATCGCGAGGTCCGCGACAGTCGGCGGCCGTCCGAGCGCCATCTGCATGATCGCGCCCGCCCACGCCAACCCGAGAGCGATCGGGGGCGACCACCGGCGGATCGCGAGAGCCGTGCTGAAGATCAGCGCGATGAACCCTGCTGCGAACAGCATGGCCGGCGCGCCGAGAAGGCTCACCCGGCCCGTCTCGCCGACCATGATCTCCACCGGAAGGGCGACGGCGAAGAAGGCGACGGCGACCGACACGTCGACCACACGCTGGTAGGTCTTCATCGGGCGGAACACCGTTTCACCGTAGGGGAGAACCATTGGCGCAGCATCCGTCTCGGGATGTACTTGCCCTCACCCATTGCCACCGCGGGCGTGAGGCTTTACTGTCGCGACACAGGCCGAAACCGACGAGAAACGTCGGGGCTGAATGATCGGGGAGCGGGGGAGCTCCAGGGTCCCGATCGGCGACAGCGCGATGCAGCGCGAGTCGACCGCAGCGAGCGATGGACGGAGAAACGATGACGACGGTACGAGCGGCGATCACGCAGACCACCTGGACGGGCGACAAGGCGTCGATGCTCGACAAGCACGAGCAGTTCGCGAGGGATGCCGCAGCCCAGGGCGCGCAGGTCATCAGCTTCCAGGAGCTCTTCTACGGGCCGTACTTCGGCATCACGCAGGACAAGAAGTACTACCAGTACGCCGAGCCGGCCGACGGGCCCATCGTGCAGCGCTTCGCCGCGCTCGCGAAGGAGCTCGGGATGGTCATGGTCCTGCCGATCTACGAGGAGCAGCAGACCGGCGTGTACTACAACACGGCGGTGCTCGTCGACTCCGACGGTGCGATCCTCGGCAAGTACCGCAAGAACCACATTCCCCACGTCGAGAAGTTCTGGGAGAAGTTCTACTTCCGTCCAGGCAACATGGGCTACCCGGTCTTCGACACGGCCGTGGGCAAGGTCGGCATGTACATCTGCTACGACCGGCACTTTCCCGAAGGATGGCGGGAGCTGGGTCTGGGCGGCGCGCACATGGTCTTCAACCCCAACGCCACCAAGCCAGGTCTCTCGAACCGGCTGTGGGAGATCGAGCAGCCTGCGGCAGCCGTCGCGAACGGCTACTTCGTGCTCGCCCCCAACCGCGTCGGGCTCGAGGACAACGAGTACGGCGACGAGGCCGTGAACTTCTACGGCAAGAGCCAGGTCGTCGACCCGCGGGGCAATTACGTCGGCGAGCTCGGCTCAGGTGAGCACGAGGAGCTCCTCATCCGCGACCTCGACATGGACATGGTGCGCCAGATGCGCGACGACTGGCAGTTCTACCGCGACCGCCGTCCCGACACGTACGGCGAGATCAGCCAGCCATGAGCACCACACTCATCAAGAACGGAACGGTCGTCTCGGCGACCGGCCGCAGCGCCGCGGACGTCCTCATCGACGGCGAGACCATCGTCGCGGTGCTCCAGCCGGGCTCCGAGCTTCTCGGGACGGATGTCGCGGCATCCGTCGACGCCGTCATCGATGCTTCCGGCAAGTACGTGATTCCCGGGGGCATCGACGCGCACACCCATATGGAGCTGCCGTTCGGCGGCACGGCCGCCATCGACACCTTCGAGACCGGGACGCGGGCGGCGGCGTGGGGCGGAACCACCAGCATCATCGACTTCGCGGTCCAGCGCTATGGCGAGCGCGTCCAGGACGGGCTCGCCGCATGGCACGACAAGGCCCGGGGCAACTGCGCGATCGACTACGGCTTCCACCAGATCATCGGCGGGGTCGACCAGGACGCCCTCGCCGCGATGCCGGGCCTCATCGACGAGGGCGTGACGAGCTTCAAGCTCTTCATGGCGTATCCGGGCGTGTTCTACTCCGATGACGCCCAGGTCCTGAGGGCCATGCAGGTGAGCCGCGAGACGGGTCTGCTCACGATGATGCACGCCGAGAACGGTCCCGTGATCGACGTGCTCGCCGCGCAGCTCATCGAAGAGGGGAAGACCGACCCGTACTTCCACGGCATCGCCCGCGCGTGGCAGATGGAGGAGGAGGCGACGCACCGCGCGATCATGATCGCGAACCTGACGGGTGCCCCGCTCTACGTCGTGCACGTCAGCGCCAAGCAGGCGGTCGAGCAGCTCGCCGCGGCACGTGACAAGGGCCAGAACGTGTTCGGCGAGACCTGCCCGCAGTACCTCTACCTGTCGCTCGAGGAGCAGCTGGGTGCGTCGAGCGACGAATGGGGGCGCTTCGAAGGCGCGAAGTGGGTGTGCTCCACTCCCCTGCGGTCGCGCGCCGAGGGCCACCAGGACCACATGTGGCAGGCACTTCGGACGAACGACCTGCAGATGGTATCCACGGACCACTGCCCGTTCTGCATGAAGGACCAGAAGGAGCTCGGGCGCGGCGACTTCCGCGCCATCCCGAACGGGATCGGATCGATCGAGCACCGCATGGACCTCATGTACCAGGGCGTCGTCACCGGGAAGATCACGCTCGAGCGCTGGGTCGAGCTCACCTCGACGACTCCGGCCCGCATGTTCGGGCTCTACGGGCGCAAGGGCGTCATCCAGCCCGGAGCCGACGGCGACATCGTCGTGTACGACCCGAATGGGCATACGTCGATCGGCGTCGGCAAGACGCATCACATGAACATGGACCACTCAGCGTGGGAGGGCTTCGAGATCGACGGCCACGTCGACACCGTGCTCTCGCGGGGCAAGGTGATCGTCGATGGCGGCGAGTACCTCGGCGCCAAAGGCGACGGACGCTACCTCAAGCGCGGCCTGAGCCAGTACCTGACATGAGAAGTCAAGGAAGCAGCTGATGGATTTCGGAGTCGTCCTCCAGACAAACCCGCCCGCAGCACGGACGGTGCAGCTCGCCAGACTCGCCGAGGCGCACGGCTTCAGCCACGTCTGGACGTTCGACTCGCACCTGCTGTGGGAGGAGCCCTATGTCATCCACTCGGCGATCCTCGCCGAGACCAAGCGCATCATGGTGGGGCCGTTCGTCACGAACCCCGCCACTCGGGACTGGACGGTGACGGCATCCGTCTTCGCGACCCTCAACGAGATGTACGGCAACCGCACGATCTGCGGCATCGGGCGTGGTGACTCGGCGGTGCGTGTCACCAACGGCAAGCCGGTGTCGATGTCCGAGCTGCGGGAGTCGATCCACGTGATCCGTGAGCTCGCGAACTCGCGCCCGGTCGAATACAAGGGCGCGACACTGCAGTTCCCGTGGAGCCGTGGCTCCGAGCTCGAGGTGTGGGTTGCCGCCTACGGCCCGCTCGCTCTCAAGCTCACCGGCGAGGTCGGCGACGGGTACATCCTGCAGCTCGCAGACGTCGACATCGCCGCCTGGATGATCAAGACGGTGAAGGATGCCGCGGCCGCCGCCGGGCGCGATCCGGACGCGCTGCAGTTCTGCGTCGCCGCCCCGATGTACATCGGCGACGACTGGGAGCACATGCGAGACCAGTGCCGGTGGTTCGGCGGGATGGTGGGCAACCATGTGGCCGACATCGTCGCGAAGTACGGCGAGCACGGCGCGGTTCCCGAGGCCCTCACCGACTACATCGCAGGCCGGCAGGGCTACGACTACAACACCCACGGCAAGGCCGACAACGATCACGTCGACTTCGTCCCCGATGAGATCGTCGACCGCTTCTGCATCCTCGGGTCGGCGGACGAGCACATCGCGAAGCTCGAGCAGCTGCGCGAGCTCGGTGTCACCCAGTTCGCCGGCTACCTCCAGCACGACAGCAAGGAGGAGACGATGCGGGTCTACGGCGAGACGGTCATCCCCGCGCTCTCCTCCCACGTGACGGCGAAGGCATGACGTCGAGCCACCCGCCGGATGCCGCCCTGGCCGATGCGGCGATGCCGGCCGAGGTGCTGACGCCGCCACCCAGCGGACGCCTGGGACGCTACCGCCGAGCGGGCGATCCGCAGCGGTGGTATGCCGTGGGCTGGGGCGTCGTGGGCATCGTCGCCGTGCTGCTCCTGTGGGAGCTCTACAAGTTCCTGGGTCCCGCCCAGGGCGTGGTCATCGGCGCCGTGGAGGGCCAGTCCGGCTCGGGCGTGATGATCCTCCCTCGCACCCACGACCGGGCCATGCCGCACATCTGGGACATGGCGGCGCGGCTGTTCCAGCCGACGAGCGGCGGCGACACTCCGCCGCTGTGGGTCTCGGTGGCGTCGGCGGCTCTGGTGACCCTGGGCATCGCCGCCGTCGGCTGGCTCATCGGCGTCGCGGTCGGCACGATCCTGGGGATGGCCATGCAGCGGTGGCGGCTCGTCGAGTGGGGCCTTCTTCCCTGGATCGTGGTGAGCCAGATCGTGCCGCTCATCGCGTTCGCGCCGGTGATCAACGCGATCGGCAATCAGATCGACCGCGGCGGCACGCCCTGGCCCCAGTGGCTCTCCGTTGCGGTGATCGCGTCGTATCTCGCCTTCTTCCCCGTCGCGATCGGGGTGCTGCGCGGGCTCGCCGCCCCCGACCGGATCCACGTCGATCTCATGCGCACGTACGCCGCCGGATACTGGCCGACCATCCTCCGCCTGCGACTGCCGGCCGCAGTGCCATACCTCCTGCCCGCCCTGCGGCTCGCTGCGGCGAATGCCGTGCTGGGTGCGGTCGTCGCCGAGGTGTCGATCGGCATGCGCGGGGGGATCGGCCGCATGCTCATCCAGCTCGCCGGCCAGGCATCGAGCGACCCCGCGGCGCCGTGGGGACCGACGTTCGGCGCGATCGCCCTCGGGCTCATCGCCGCGGGATCGGTCGTGCTCATCGGCATCTGGCTCAGGAACTACCGACGAGGAGAAGCGACGGGATGACCCGCCAAAAGACTCAGGACACTTCGGGTGCACCCACGGATGCCGCGACCGAACAGGCCGTCAAGGCGATCGGCGTCGGCAAGGTATTCCCGACGAAGACCGGCGACGTCACCGCCCTCGTCGGAGTGGACCTGGATGTCGCGGCAGGCGAGTTCGTCTCGCTCATCGGTCCGTCCGGCTGCGGGAAATCCACGCTGCTGCGGCTCATCGCCGACCTGGACCAGGCATCGACGGGCGAGCTCGAGATCTTCGGCAAGCCGGCCCGTCGCGCGAGGATCGATCAGGACTACGGCATCGCCTTCCAGCAGGCGGGCCTCCTCCCCTGGCGCACGGTGGCCGCGAACATCTCGCTGCCGCTCGAGGTGAACGGCACCGCGCGAGCGGAGCGGGCGTCGCGGGTCGCCGAACTCGCCGAGCTCGTAGGGCTGACGGAGTTCGTCGACCGCTACCCCGACCAGCTCTCGGGCGGCATGCAGCAGCGCGTCGCCATCGCGCGCTCACTCGCGACCCAGCCGCGCCTGCTGCTCATGGACGAGCCGTTCGGCGCACTCGACGAGATGACCCGCGAGTACCTGCAGTCCGAGCTCGCGCGGATCACGGTCGAGACCGGCGCCGCGGTCGTCTTCGTCACCCACTCCATCCCCGAAGCGGTCTTCCTCTCCGACCGGGTCGTCGTGATGAGTCCGCGACCCGGCCGCATCACAGACGTGATCCCGACCATGCTGGGCGATTCGCGCGGCGAGTCGCTGCGAGAAGCGCCGGAGTACTTCGAGCGCGTCACCGCCGTCCGCGAAGCCCTGCACGGCACCCCGACCGAACGGGCGAACGAGCGATGACAGCCACCTCGGCGCCGTACCGCGGGGAGCGCACGCTGCCCGGGTGGCTGCGCTTCGTCGCCCCGGTCGTGGTCGGCGTGATCATCCTCGTGCTGTGGACGATATACGTCGCGACCGGCGCCGCTCCCCGGATGCTGCCGAGCCCGTCCCAGATCGGGACCGAGTTCGTCCTGCGGTGGGACATCATCGCCCAGGACATGGCGATCACGGCGACCAACGCCCTCGTCGGGCTCGTCGTCGGCTCGATCCTGGCACTGCTCTTCGCGGGCCTCGCGGCTGCCGCCCGTCCGATCGACGGGATGCTGGCACCGCTCGTCGCGGCACTGGCGGTGATCCCCATCGTCGCCATCACTCCCATCCTCAACACGATGTTCGGAGCGTCCAGCCAGTTCGGCAGGCAGGCCGTTGCAACGATCGCGGCCTTCATCCCGGTGTTCGTCAACGTGCTGCGCGGCCTCAGGCAGACGCGTCCGGTTCACCGCGACGTGCTGCGGGCCTCTGCCGCGAGCAGCTCGCAGACGTTCCGCCTGCTGACGCTCCCGACCGCGCTCCCCTATCTCATGACCGGCCTGCGGATCGCGGCATCACTCGCCGTCATCGCGGCACTCGTCGCCGAGTACTTCGGCGGACCTGCCGACGGCATCGGCACCGCGATAGCGACCTACGCGAAGTCGGGGCGCGCCGCGCTCGCGTGGGCGTACGTGGTCGGCGGCATCATCATCGGCCTCGTGTTCTTCCTTGTGACCTCGCTGCTGGAAAGGCTGGTGACGAGGCACTCGTCGGTCTGACCGGCACCTGAACGACCTGCACCACCGAACCCGAAAGGAACAGCATGAGAACACGCACCAGACGCGTCCTCGCCATCGCTTCCACCGCTGTCGTCACGGCCATCGCACTCGCTGCGTGCTCGGCCCCGGCCACGGAGTCCGATCCCAGCGCCGAGGCGGGCGATTTCGAGCCGCTCACGTCGATCAAGCTTCAGCTCCAGTGGCTCCCGCAGGCGCAGTTCGCCGGCTACTACGTGGCACAGGATCAGGGGTATTTCGAGGAGGAGGGTTTCGACTCGGTCGAGATCATCCCGTCGGGCGGCGACATCGTGCCGCAGGACGCCCTTGTCGCGGGTGACGTCGACTTCGCCATCGCATGGGTTCCGAAAGTGCTCGGCACCCTCGAGGCATCCGGTGTCGAGCTGACCGACATCGCGCAGGTGTTCCAGAAGTCGGGAACACTGCAGGTGTCGTGGGCCGGTGACGGGGTCGAGAGCGTCGCCGACTTCGAGGGCAAGCGCATCGGATCGTGGGGCTTCGGAAACGAGTGGGAGATCTTCGCCGCGATGGCGGCCGAAGGCCTCGATGCGAGCACCGTCTCGATCACGACCCAGGACTTCAGCATGAACGCGCTGCTGGACCGAGACGTCGACGCCGCTCAGGCCATGACCTACAACGAGTGGGCGCAGATCCTCGAGGTCGTGAACCCCGACACGGGCGAGCTGTACCAGCCGGAGGACTTCGACGTCGTGAGCTACGAAGACACGGATGGCGCGATGCTGCAGGACGCGATCTGGGCCGACACGGTGCGACTCGACGACCCGGCGTACGCCGATGCGGCGGTCCGCTTCCTGAAGGCCATCACCAAGGGCTGGATCTTCGCGCGGGACAACCCGGAAGAGGCTGCCGAGATCGTCTACGACGCGGCCATCAACGCCGAGGCGGCCTTCCCGGTCGGCCCCGTGCACCAGCTGTGGCAGATGAACGAGGTCAACAAGCTCATCTGGGCGGGCGGCGACTTCGGACTTGTGGACCAGTCCGCGTGGGACAAGACGGTCGCAGGCGCCCTGTCGGCCGTCAACCAGGACGGCATCGAGCTCATCACGACCGAGCCCGCCGACTCGGCATTCTCCAACGAGTACATCGAGCAGGCGCTCGCCGAGCTCGAAGCGGATGGTGTTGAAGTCGGTGGCGAGTACACCGAGATCGACGTGACCCTCACCGAGGGCGGCCAGTAGCACGTCCGCAGTCGATCGGGCGGGTGGATCGGGACAGTTCGTCTCGGTTCACCCGCCCGTCGGACGTGTTGCGGGTTGATTCCGCGCCGTTGAGCGAGGACCGTATCAACGGGACGAAGTGACAGCAAAGGACGGACGATGACCGAAGACCTCGACGCTCGCGCGAAGCAGCTCGACCGCGAGTTCGTGTTCCACTCCTGGTCGGCCCAGGCCGGCCTCGACCTGCCGGTGATCGCGGGCGGTTCGGGCGCGACAGTATGGGACCACGCCGGCAATCGGATGCTGGACTTCGCGAGTCAGCTGGTCAACGTGAACATCGGGCACCAGCATCCGGCCGTCGTGAAGGCCATCCAGGACCAGGCCGCGCTGCTCGCCACGATCGGCCCGGCGACGGCGAATCTCACACGGGGACTCGCGGCGGAGAAGATCATCGCGAAGGCGCCTGACGGTTTCGCCAAGGTCTTCTTCACCAACGGCGGCGCCGACGCGAACGAGAACGCCATCCGCATGGCCCGCATCCACACCGGCCGCGACACCGTCCTGTCGACGTACCGGTCGTACCACGGCAACACCGGCGCGGCGATCGTCGCGACCGGCGACTGGCGACGGATGCCGAACCAGTACGCGCGCGGGCACGCGCACTTCTTCGGCCCCTACCTGTACCGCAGCGAGTTCTGGGCGACGACTCCCGAAGAGGAGTCGGCGCGGGCACTGCACCACCTCGAGCGGGTCATCCAGTCCGAGGGCCCCGCCACGATCGCCGCGATCCTGCTCGAGTCCGTGCCGGGCACAGCAGGCATCCTCGTCCCGCCGCCCGGGTATCTGGCCGGAGTCCGGGCGCTGTGCGACCGTTACGGCATCATCCTCATCCTCGACGAGGTCATGTGCGGGTTCGGCCGCACCGGCCGCTGGTTCGCGTTCGAGGGATACGACGTCGTGCCCGACCTCATCACGTTCGCGAAGGGCGTCAACTCCGGGTACGTCCCGGTGGGCGGCGTCATCATCTCCGATGCGATCTCGGCGACCTTCGACGACCGGGTCTTCCCCGGCGGGCTCACCTACAGCGGGCACCCGCTCGCCGCGGCATCCATCATCGCGTCGATCGACGCGATGGAGTCCGAAGGCATCGTCGAGCACGCGCGGCACATCGGCTCGGACCTGATCGGCCCTGGCCTCGACGATCTCGCGCAGCGGCATCCGCTCATCGGCGAGGTCCGCGGCGAAGGCGTCTTCTGGGCGATCGAGCTCGTCGCGGACCGCGAGACCCGGGAGCCGGTGGCCCCCGCCGTCATCGGAAAGCTCAAGGGCGAACTCACTTCGCGAGGCCTCGCGCCGTTCGCCGCGGACAACCGCATCCATGTGGTTCCGCCGTGCGTTGTCACGGAGGGGGAGGTTTCCCAGGCCCTGGCGATTTACGATGAAGCTCTGACGAGCGTCGAAGCAGACTCCCGCTGACACGTGCACGCCGCCTCACGAGGGCGGCTCCAAGGAAGGAAGCACCATGACCGACACCACGACCCTCGAGCGGGCCACGCCGTCCGCCACGACGATCCTCGACCACTGGGTGGACGGGAGCGCATGGGCGGGTGAATCCTCGCGGACCGCGCCCGTCTTCAACCCGGCGCTGGGAACCGTCCAGAAGGAGGTGCGACTCGCCTCCACGGCGGATGTCGCCGCCGCCGTCGACTCGGCATCGGCCGCATGGCTCGGATGGCGCAACGCCTCGATCGCCAAGCGCCAGACGGTGATGTTCGCCTTCCGCGAGCTGCTGAACGCCCGCAAGGACGAGCTCGCGCAGATCCTCACGTCGGAGCACGGCAAGGTGCTCGCCGACGCGCACGGCGAGATCGCCCGCGGCATGGAGGTCGTCGAGTTCGCCTGCGGCCTCGGGCACCTGACGAAGGGCGCCTACTCCGAGAACGTCTCGACAGGCATCGACGTCTACACGATGCGTCAGCCGCTCGGCGTCGTCGGGATCATCAGCCCGTTCAACTTCCCGGCCATGGTGCCGCTGTGGTTCTTCTCGATCGCGCTCGCCGCCGGCAACGCCGTCATCCTGAAGCCCTCGGAGAAGGACCCGAGCGCCGCGAACTGGATGGCCGCGCTGCTCAAGGAGGCGGGCCTGCCGGACGGCGTGCTCAACGTCGTGCACGGCGACAAGGAGGCCGTGGACGCGCTGCTCGAGCACCCCGACGTCCGCGCCATCTCATTCGTCGGCTCGACTCCGATCGCCCGCTACGTGTACGAGACCGCGACCGGTCACGGCAAGCGCGTGCAGGCTCTCGGCGGCGCCAAGAACCACATGCTGATCCTTCCGGATGCTGACCTGGACCTCGCGGCGGATGCCGCCGTCAACGCGGGCTTCGGCTCGGCCGGCGAGCGCTGCATGGCGATCTCGGTCGTCCTCGCGGTCGACACCATCGCGGACGAGTTCGTGCAGAAGGTCTCGGAGCGCATGGCCACCCTCCGCACCGGCGACGGCACGCGCGGCTGCGACATGGGACCGCTCATCACCGGCCAGCACCGCGACAAGGTCACGTCCTACATCGACATGGCGGGAACCGACGGCGCCTCGGTCGTCGTGGATGGTCGCGACGTCGAGCCCGACGGCGACCCCGACGGATTCTGGCTCGGACCCACGCTCATCGACAAGGTGCCGACGACGTCCGCCGTCTACAAGGACGAGATCTTCGGGCCGGTGCTCTCCGTGGTGCGGGTCGAGGGCTACGAGGACGGCCTCGGCATCATCAACAACAGCCTGTATGGCAACGGCACGGCGATCTTCACGAACGACGGCGGCGCCGCGCGCCGCTTCCAGCGTGAGGTGCAGGTCGGCATGATCGGCATCAATGTGCCGATCCCGGTGCCGGTCGCGTACCACTCGTTCGGCGGCTGGAAGGCCTCGCTCTTCGGTGACGCCAAGGCGTATGGTCCGCACGGCTTCGAGTTCTACACGGCCGAGAAGGCGATCACGTCGCGCTGGCTCGACCCGTCGCACGGCGGCCTGAACCTGGGCTTCCCGCAGCACGACTGACACCACTCCCCTCCCGTCGTTGAGTGAGACGCTCAACGACGGGGGCGCGTGTATCTGCGGGCGCCCTTCGTGACTCCTTTCTGCGAGTCCGATTGCGTGAGGAGCAGGACATGGACGAGTTCCGCAGTATTCCCGAGGCCGATGCCGCCGCGTTGGCACTCCCATCCTCCCGGCCGGCGACCGACCACCCTACGGACCACATCGAGGCGGCGCTCCGCGCGAGCGGCCTCGAATCCGAGGTCGCCGAGGTGCTTCCCGTCCGTGGTGGCCACGGCGTCTCCGACCACTGGGGCGAATGGGAGGATGCCGCGTGGTCCGGCGCCTTCGGCCGCACGTCGCCGTACCTCGACATCGACCGGGTCCGCTGGCCCGCATCCCTGTACATCCCCCGGAACGCGGACTACCGGGACTACTGGATCTCTCCCCCGCCGGACCGCCAGCGCTACGCTCTCGCGTGGCCTGGGGTCGGAAACGGCGTCCGTCCGGACTGGGCCGACGCCGCGACCGGTGATCTCTTCGCCTACACGATCGTGCCGTGGACGACTCCCGGCGCCGATACTCGATCCGAGGCCGGCATCGGCATCCTGTACACACCGAAGTTCGCGCTCGGCACCGTCGACTTCCAGCCGATCATCAACGTCAAGGACGGCATCCTGGCGTCGGTGCTCGAGTACTTCCCGACCCTGTCGGCAGGCCACGTCACGCTCAAGGCCAGCGTCGTGCTCGCCGCGTGGCAGGTGATCCCGGGGGGCTACGACCTGATCGACTACGCCGTGCAGCCCATCGCGCGAATCACGCGCGACCAGAGCTTCGGGCCGGAGCGCGCCGAAGCTGCCCGGTTCGCTCTACACCCCGCGTCCGTTCACCAAGCGGTTCCTGGTCCAGGGAGCGCGCGAATACCTGTTCGGGGCCGTGGGCCGCGTCGAGGCGATCTCGACGCTGACCGATTCGCAGGGCCGACCGCTGACCGGGCCGAACGGCGGCAACTTCAAGGTCTACAGCTGGATCACCCTCGGGATCCCGTACATGACGGTCGACACCGCCCAGGTCTACCAGCCGTAGCGAGACGGGTGCGCGGGCTCAGCGACTGCTCGGTGCGTACACCTGCACCGCCGATGCGACCGCGACGCAGTGAAGGCTGAAGCCCGCAGGGTCGCGCTCCTCGAGTTCGCCGTCGTGGACCCAGACTGACGGGCGCCCCGGGCGCGGCCGCACCGCGACCGTGATCTCCGTGAGGACGAGGCGTTCGACATCCGAATCGGGTGGCATGAGCCGGACGGTCCGCAGGAGTCCGGCGGTCCGCCTGCCGAACGCGAGGGACGCCATCGTCGCGCGAAGTCTCGTGCCCCTCGCGTGGTGGATCCGCACGTCGAGCACGCCGTCGTTCGCCGTCTCTCGCTGCATCGTGGCGATGCGACCGGGATCGTTGCGGCCGACCCCGATGAACACCGACCAGACCGCTGCGCGCCTGCCCTCGCGCGAGATGTCGATCGGAGTCGCGGCGCGAAACTCGCTGGATGCCGCCACCACACCGCCGACCCACTTGCCGAGCTGCGCACGCTGCTCGCGCTCATCGAGGAAGGAAGGGTAGGTGCCCACCGAGACGGCATTGAGCACGGTCATGGGCTCTTCATCGTCCACGGATGCTTCGATGACGGTCACCGCCCTGCTCTCGCCCGCCTCGAGCGCATCGATCGCCGCATCGACGTCGTCGACCCCGATCGACCTGGCGAAATGGTTGAAGGTCCCTCCCGGCATCGCGAGGAGGGGCACGCCGTAGCGGCGAGCGAGCCCCGCCATCCGCGACACCGAGCCGTCGCCGCCGTACACACCGAGCACGGTCGGGGCGCCGTCGTCTGCCATTCGCCGGGCTACCACCTCGGTCAGATCCTCGTCCTCTGCGAGCTCGTGCACCGTCGCCGCCGGAAGACGCGCGGCGAACACGGGGCGCGGGTCGGCGCGCACCACCGCAGCGCCGGAGAGGGAGTTCAGCACGATGAGCACGCCGGTGCCGCCTGTCGACGGCGGCAAGGCTGGGGTGTCTGGCGCCATGTGCCCGAGGGTATCCGCTGTGTCGCCGCGACGGAGTCAGTCGTCGAGCAGCGCGATCGGCCGGTTCTCGAAGAACGTCTGGAGGACGACCGTGGTGCGCGTGCTGACAGAGGCTGAGAGGCGGATGTCGCGGATGAGCGCCTCGAGATCGCGCGGCGTCGAGACGCGGACGAAAAGGATGTAGCTCGCATCGCCGGCTATCGAGTGGCACGCCTCGATCTCGGGCAGATGCTCGAGCAGCTCGGGCGCGTTGTCCGGCTGCGAGGGATCAAGCGGCGTGATCTCGATGAATGCCGAGAGCGACTTGCCCACCGACTCGGGGTCGAGGAGAGCTCGATAGCCGAGGATCACACCGCGCGCCTCGAGCCGGCGCAGGCGCGCCTGGACCGCCGAGACCGACAGACCGACGGCCTGCGAGATCTGAGCGAGGGTGGCGTGCGCGTCGAGGGACACCTGGTGCACGATCCTGGCGTCGATGGGATCGTCCAGTCGTCCGCCCGGCCCCCGACGGCCGGCGCTGACGGGGAGCTCATCCATGTCGGACACGCCGTGAGCGTATCAGGCGATCTCCGGTAAGCACAGGAAGCTTTCCTGTTCATGCGTATTCTCACGAGAACTCTTCCGGTAGAATGGGCGCTGGCGCGCCGCTTCGGTTCGTTCACACCCGTACTCCCGAAGATCGGAGGTTCCCATGTCCTTCAGCCAGACGCAGCCCAGCGGTGCGGTCCAGGCCATCGTCGGCGAGCCCGAGGTCGTGGAGGACGGCGGCGCCGAGCACACGGAGGCGTGGGCACGACTGAAGCAGGCCACGATCAGCCTGCAGGGCGTCCAGACGAAGGACGGCTCAGTGCCCGAAGCATCCGATCACGGTGTCGCGCGCAACTGCGTCGAGACCATCGTCGGAGCGATACGCGAGCTCTCGCCCTGGTTCCCGCATGACGCCGACTATCTCGAAGCGTCCGTCAGGGACTTCCAGCGCTGGGCCGAGGGTGGCTTCGGCGTGCCCGATTTCCTCGACTCGCTGGTCGCCTTCCAGCCGGAGAACCATCGAGTCGACGGCATCCGCCATCTCGTCGTGTTCCCGATGTACACCCAGAACGGCTCGCCGAACCGCTGCGTCGAGGCGCTGCTTGTCGAGGTCATCTGGCCCGACTTCATCGCCGAGCTCGAGAACGAGTACGTCAACAGGCTCTTCGTGTCGCTGCGGTTCATCGACTTCACGCCCGGCTACGACACGAACTCGGCGGTGCTCTTCCCCGAGACGGTGGCGATGCGGGAGATCCCGCCGTTCACCTGGGGGGCGATCTTCCAGGACCGCGAGGCCGCGCGCTACCGGCGTGTGGTGCGCGCGGCGGCCGAGATCACCAAGCTCGACCTGCCCGAAGAGGCCGCGCGCATGCTCGACGACCAGGCGCTGACCGAGCAGACGTTCGTGATGTGGGACATCATCCACGACCGCACGCACATGCGAGGCGATCTGCCGTTCGACCCGTTCATGATCAAGCAGCGGATGCCGTATTTCCTGTATTCGCTGGAGGAGCTGCGCTGCGACCTGACGGCGTTCCGAGAGTGCGTCGCGATCCAGAAGCGGCTGCAGGCACGGGATGACGCGCTCGACGCCGCGGAGTCGGAGATGCTGCGGCACGCCGGACTCGTTCAGTACGCGGTGATCTTCGACCGGATCTTCCGGTTCGCGATCACGGGATCGCGCGTGCGGAACTACGACGGCCTCGGTGGACAGCTGCTGTTCGCGTGGCTGCACCAACGGGGCGTCCTGCACTGGACCGACACGTCGCTCGCCTTCGACTGGGATGACGTCCCGGCCGCGGTCGTCGCGCTCGGCGATGCGATCGACGAGCTCTACTGGCGCTCGATCGACCGGCCGAAGGTCGCGCACTGGCTGGCCGCCTACGAGCTCGTGCGCGGCACGCTGACGCCGAACCCGGCCTCAGCGTGGGCACGCGGCCTGCCGGACGACGTGCTCGGCGGGATTCCGAAGGGATACACCGACGCCGTGATGGACGACGAGTTCCCGCTCTCGATGTTCTTCGAGGCGCTCGAGAAGAAGATGCGCCCGGTGATCGAGTCGACAGCGGGTATCCGTGCCGCAGATGTCTGACGCTTCGGCGGGGCCCGCGACCGCGGCGGGGCGGCTCGTGCTGCTCGCCGGCGGCACGAGTGCGGCAGGGCGTGCGGCGGCGCGCGCTCTGCTCGCCGCCGGCGCCCGCGTCGTCGTCGTCGGACGCGATCGCTCGAAGCTCGCCGACCTCGCCGCGGAGCTTCCGGGCATCCACACCGAGAAGTGCGATCTCACGGACGAGTCGGAGGTGTGGGACCTCGCCAAGGAGCTCCATGACGAGATCGGGAGCCTCGACGGCATTCTGCACCTCGTCGGGGGGTGGCGGGGCGGCGGCGGGCTCGCCGGACAGACCGAGTCCGACTATCGCGTGCTCGAGACGTCGTTCACAGCGCTGCGCCACACGAGCCGCGCGTTCTACGACGACCTTCGCGGCTCGACCGACGGACGCCTCGCGATCGTCTCGTCGACGGCCGTCGTGCGGCCGCTCGCCGGCGGCGCCAATTATGCGGCCGTGAAAGCGGCGAGCGAGGCATGGACGAGAGCCGTGGCGCAGGGCTTCAGCAAGGCGGCCCGTGACGACGATGAGCCGTTGCGCGCAGCATCCGTCATCTACCGGGTGAAGTCGCTCGAAGGACTCGAAGAGGACCTCGCCAAGGCCTTCGTGGGTCTCTTCGCCCAGGACGCGTCCGCGATCAACGACACCGTCATCGACCTCGAACCCTAGGCTGATCTTCGGCGCGGGACGCGCCGGTCCGACCAGCAGAGCGAGGCGACGATGCCCGAGATCACGACTTCCGACGGGGTTCGCCTCACCTACCTCGAAGCGGGTGACCCGTCCGGTCGTCCGGTGCTGCTCGTCGCGGGGTTCAAGGCTCGGGCGACGAGTTGGAAGCGGCATTTCGGCGCTCTCGAGAAGGCGGGCCACCGGGTCATCGCGCTCGATCGCCGCGGTCACGGCGGCTCGGAGGTCGGACCCGACGACGGCCACACGATGGCCCGGCACGGCGCCGACGTCGGCGATGCGATCGCTGCGCTGGCCCTGACGGATGCCACGGTGGTGGGGCAGTCGATGGGCGGCAACGCGGTGTGGGCGCTCCTCACGGCAGGCGGCGGCTCAGGCATCCGCGACATCGTGATCGTCGACCAGACTCCGAAGATGCTCAATTCGGAAGACTGGGAGTACGGGTTCTACGACTACGACTCGTCGAACGCCGATACGAAATTCGCGACCGGCATCCCGGATCCGGGCCGGCACACCGTCGGCTCCAAGGGCCCGGTGCGCATCGCGCGACTGCTCAAGGGCCTCGACGTGAAGGCGGCGAAGGCCGGATTCACATCCGCCGAGCTCGCCCTTCTGAACGACCACGCGAAGGCCGACTGGCGCCCCGCCATCGCAGCGGTCACCGTCCCGGTGCTCTTCATCGCCGGACGCGAGAGCGAGTTCTGGCCGTGCGAGCACGCCGCCGCGGCGGCATCCCTCACCTCCAGGGGAACGTCCGCCGTCATCGAGAAAGCGGGCCACGCGACGAACATCGAGCAGCCGAAGGCCTTCGACGAGCTGCTCGGGCGCTTCCTCGCGGGCTGATCCGACAATCCCGATTCAGAAGCCCTTCCCGGGGTTCAGGACTCCGCGCGGATCGAGTGCCGCCTTGATGTCGCGGTGCATCGTGAGAACGCGCGCGCCGAGCTCGGCGCGCGCGCCGGGGAGCTTCAGCAGCCCGACGCCATGCTCTCCGGTGACCGTGCCGCCGAGGTCGCGGCAGTCCTCGACGATCCGGTCGAAGGCCAGCTTCGCCCGAGCCTTCGCCGCCTCGTCGCCCTCGGGGGCGATGATCAGCGGATGAAGGTTGCCGTCGCCCGCGTGCGCGATCGTGGCGATCACGACGTCGTGCTCCGCCGCGGTGTCGCGGATCCTGCGCAGCATCTCGGGCACCGCGCGCCGCGGCACGCAGACGTCCTCGGTGAGCACGGGTCCGAGCCTTTCGAGGGCCGGGTAGGCGAGCCTCCGCGCAAGGAACAGCCTCTCGACCTCTTCGGGCGACACCGCCTGCTCGACGGCGAGAGCCCCGGCATCCGACATGAGACGGGCGACGGATGCCGCTGCCAGCGCACCGGAATCCCCCGGCTGGTCCACCGTCGCCAGGAGGAGTGCCGCGGCGTCGTGCGGCAGCCCGAGAGACTGCCACTCATCGACGGCGCGGAGGCACATCTCGTCGACGATCTCGAGGGCCGACGGGATGACTCCCGCCGCGCCGATCGCGGCGACGGCGACGCCCGCAGCCTCCAGAGAGGGGAACGAGCCGACGATCGCGCGCTCCTCACGGCCGCCGAGCGGCAGGAGCTTCAGAGTCACGTCCGTGATGATCCCGAGCGTCCCCTCGGACCCGACCATGAGGGCGGTGAGGTCGTAGCCGGTGGCGCCCTTGGCCGTGCGGCGGCCGAGGCGCACGATCTCGCCGTCGGCGAGCACCACCGTCATGCCGAGCACGTAGTCGCGCGTGACGCCGTACTTGACGCAGCAGATGCCGCCCGCGTTGGTGGCGACGTTGCCGCCGATCGTCGAGATCCGGTAGCTCGCCGGGTCGGGCGGGTACCACAGCCCCTCGACCGCGACGGCGCGGCGCAGGTCGTCGTTGAGAATGCCCGCCTCGGCGACGACGACCCGCTCGACGACGTCGAGCTCGACCACCCGGGTCATCCGCTCGAGCGACACCACGATCGACGCTTCGAGCGCGTTCGCGCCGCCGGACAGCCCGGTGCCGGCGCCGCGGGCCACCACGGGTGTTCCGAGCGACGCGGCCAGCCGGACGACGGCAGCCACCTCGTCAGCCGACTCGACGAGTGCAACCGCCAGAGGCCGGTGGAACTCCGCCCACTCGGCGTCGTCGTGCGCGTAGGCGTCGCAGTCGGCAGCATCCGTCAGCACCTGGTCCGAACGCAGGACGGCCCGCAGTGCGTCGGCGACGGAATCTGCGGTGAGGGGGTCGGCACGCATGAATGCGACTCTAGCCACCGTCGGCGGGAGCTTCGAGACGCTCGGCCCCTTCGCCGGGGCGCCCCTCGACGTCCTTCTGATCGGGCGCGGCCTGGTACTCCTCGGACAGGATCCGGTATGAGCGCGTCGTGAAGGCGAGCAGCGCGACGATCACCATGATGAGCCCGCTGAAGAAGAAGATCAGGGCGATCCCACGCGCATCGCCCTCGCCGAGAAGCCACCCCCACGTCTGCTGACCGGCATCCGAGTTCATGTAGGGGATGATCCAGAACTGGGCGATGGGCGCGATGAGGAAGGCCGTGATGGGCGCCGCCGCGGCTTCGAACGCCTGCGCGAACCCGAAGACCCGACCCTGCGTCCGGAAGGGCACCACCTTCTGGATGACCGTCTGCTCGGATGCCTCGACGATGGGGATGATGCACATGTAGGCCCAGATGCCGAGACCGTACAGCCACCACGACTCCCTGATGGTGAAGAGGCTGCCGAGAACACCCATCACGATGACGAAGACCAGCATGGTGCGGATGGGGTTGCTGCCGAGCCCGAACTTCGCGACGAACGCGCCGCCGATGATGAACCCGGTCGCCGTCACGCCGAGGACGACGCCCCACCATTCGACCGGGAACAGCGTCAGACCATAGGGGTCCATCAGCGCGATGTAGACGCCGCCGATCAGGTTGTTGAAGGTCGCGAAGATGATGAGCGCAAAGAGCCCTGGGGCTGCCTTGATCGCGCGGATGCTGCCACGGAAGTCGATGACGGGCTGACGGCCCTCCGGTACCACGGGCTTCTCTTCGGGGATGCGCAGGAAGAACAGGTGCACGAGTGCCACGAGCGTGAACACGATGGCGATCGCGAGGGTCCATCCCATGCCCAGCAGTCCGATGGACAGTCCGCTGAAGACGCTCGTGACGAGGAACGCGAGGCCCTGCACCGTGCCCACGAGACCGTTGGCGTTCGCATGGCGCTCGACCGGCACGAGCAGGGTGACGGTGGTCGACAGGGCGATGTTGCGCATGTTCTCGACGACGGAACCGAAGAGGATGATGCCGGAGAAGAGCCAGAACCACGGGCCGCCGATGTCGAGCAGCTCCGATTCGGGCTGCGCCAGGTACAGGGCTCCGGCGATCAGGAACGCGGTGAGGGTCACGACGCTCGAGAACATCATCACCTGATGCTTGCGGTGCCGGTCGACCAGGGTGCCGAACACCATCGAGAAGATCGCGACCAGCAGCATGTACGCACCGCCGATGATGCCTGTCGCGAGCACGGACTGCGTCTCGATGTAGACCCAGAAGGTGAGCGCGAACCACAGGAAGCTCGTCGTGACATTCGCCACCAGGGTGTTCGCGAGCACCTGGATGAACGTGCGCATGCCGTTCGGCGGCGGCTCCACCTGCGTGGTCGGTGCCGTGCCCTGGTCTCCGGGTTCGGTGTCGCCGGGCGCCGTCGCGCCCGACTGATCGTCGGGGGAGGTCATTCCGAGAGGCTACCCAGGGGCGCCGACATAGGGGAACCCCTCGCGTCTCTGCCGCGAGCCGACGTCAGTGCGCGGGAGACTCCACATACACGGCCATCTTGTCGAGGCACTGCTCGAGCCCGCCCTGCGACATGTCGCGCGCCTCCTTTGTCGTGTACCCGTGCTCGACCATGTCCAGGCGGGTGCGCCCGTCCTCCAGCGCGGTGAGCAGCACCTCATGCTCTCCGCGCTCCGGCACCCCGTCGGCCGGGATGCCGGCCTCCGCAGCGGAGATCGCCGTGCCGGCGGCATCCGCGAATCTCATCACGTACCTCAGCCGCCGAGGCGGCTCGACCTCGGTGATGTCCCACCTGTTGTGATAATCGGCGCCGCCCCACTCCGCCGGAGCCCGCATCGTCACGAATATGCGCCCGCCCGGACGGATGTCGGCCTCAGCGTGTGGGCATGAGAACCCCGTGGGTCCCCACCACGCGCGGAGGCCGTCCGGGGTGGTCCAGGCATCCCACACGCGCTCGATCGGGGCATCGAACTCACGCAGCACGCTGACATCGAATGTCGGCTCGGCCATATCGGGCTCCTTCGCTCGTCCCCCTCGACGGTAGCGGTGTGGGCGGTGTGCTGTCGAAGGCCGGCTTCCGGGCGGATGCCGCGGCCGTAGGCTGGATGACCGTGACCACCCTGCACAACCCGAACATCCGCGGCTTCGCCTCCGACAACTACTCCGGCATCCACCCGGAGGTGCTCGACGCCATTGCGGCGGCGAACGCCGGCCATCAGGTCGCCTACGGTGAGGACGAATACACCGCCCGTCTGCAGGACGTCTTCATCCAGCACTTCGGGGAGGGCGTGGAAGCATTCCCGGTCTTCAACGGCACCGGCGCGAACGTCGTGGGCCTCCAGTCCATGCTCCCCCGCTGGGGCGCGGTGATCGCAGCATCCACCGCCCACATCAATGTCGATGAGGCGGGCGCTCCCGAGCGGGTGGCCGGAATCAAGCTCCTCACGGTGCCGGCGGGCGACGGCAAGCTCACCCCCGAGCTCATCGATCGCGAAGCGTGGGGATGGGGCGACGAGCACCGCGCCCAGCCGCTCGTCGTCTCGCTGACCCAGTCCACCGAGCTCGGCACGCTCTACTCGGTCGACGAGCTGCGCGAGATCGCCGACCACGTGCACGGCCACGGCATGCGCCTCCACATGGACGGCGCGCGGCTCTCCAATGCCGCGGCGTCCCTGGGCCTTCCGCTGCGCACATTCACGCGCGACGTGGGTGTCGACGTGCTGAGCTTCGGCGGCACGAAGAACGGAGCGATGCTCGGCGAGGCGATCGTGGTGCTCGACCCCGGGGCATCCGCCGGTCTCACGTTCCTCCGCAAGCTCAACATGCAGCTGTCGTCGAAGATGCGGTTCGTGTCGGCCCAGCTCATCGCCCTCCTCGAGGGCGACCTGTGGCTGCGGAACGCCTCGCACTCCAACGCGATGGCGCAGCGCCTGCGCACGGGCGTCGAGGCCGGTATCGCGGACGGCACGATCCAGGGCGTGTCGTTCACCCAGCCGACCCA
The DNA here is from genome assembly GCA_963751055.1 of uncultured Actinomycetota bacterium. Classification (GTDB taxonomy): domain Bacteria; phylum Actinomycetota; class Actinomycetes; order Actinomycetales; family Microbacteriaceae; genus Microbacterium. The sequence continues at coordinate 45,782 of CAVVTB010000005.1, forward strand.
GGCGAACGGGGTGTTCGCGACGCTGCCCGACGGCATCGCCGATCAGCTGCGTGAAGCGTTCCGCTTCTACGACTGGGATGCGGCGAAGAACGAGGTGCGCTGGATGTGCTCGTTCGACACGACCGAGGCCGACATCGACGCCTTCGTCGCGGAGCTCGCCCGACTCACCGGACGCTGAGCGTCCCGCCGGGGCTCAGGACTCCGCGGGCTCGGCGGCCTCTTCGTGCTCCTCGTGCGCTGCGTCGATGTCTTCCGCGTTGAGGGCGTGCTCCACGGGTGCCTCGTCCTCGAGCAGCGCCTCGGGCGTCTCGAGCGCGACATCTTCGACAGGCGCCTCGTCCTCGAACGACACCACTGACTCGGATGCCTCCAGCGGCCCCTCGGGACGGATGAGCTCCTTCACCTCGGCCATGAAGCTCGTCAGCTGGTGCTGCTGCCAGCGCAGCTGGCGGGTGCGGTCCTCGGCGTCGCGCAGCACGGCCTGCGAGTGCGTGGTCACCATCTCGATGATCTTCTCGGCCCTGGCACGTGCGCGCTCCAGCTGCTCGCGCGAGCGCATGTTGGCGTCGGCCTCGATCTGCTGAGCCTGCGCCCGCATCAGGCGGTCGAAGTCGTCGGCCTTCACGCCGAGACGCTGGGCGTGCTCGAGGGATGCGGCGACCTGCTCGTTCGCGTCCTGCGTGATGCGCTCGGCATGTGCGACGGCCTGGTTGTGCAGCATCAGGAACTCCTGCTGCGCGTCGTCCTGACGGCGCGTGAGGGACTCCTCGAATTCGAGAGCGCGGACACGCAGCTCGCGCACGGCCTCCTCGGCCTCCGACCGCGACAGCGACGTCTCACGCGCGACCATGGAGCGCAGCGCCGCAGCGCCCTTCTCGGCCTCGGTGCGGATGGCCGCAGCCTCCTGCTCGGCCTGCGAGACCTTCTCCGCGGCGTGGGCGCCTTCGCGCTCGAGGCGGGCCTGGTGAGCCGTGAGCTCGGTGTCGATGCGCAGTCGCACCTGCTGAGCCTCGTGCTGCGCCTGCGAGAGGATGGACTCCGCCTCGACCTGCAGGTCCTTGCGACGGTTCACGATCTCTTCGCGCGCCGCCTCGAGAAGGCGATCGCCCTGGATGCTGGCGTTTCGGATCACGAGGCTCGCCTGCTCCTCGGCGACGCGCAGGATCTCCTCGAACTGGGGCCGGCTCTGCGTCTCGGCGCTTCCCTCGACCAGTTCCTCGGTGAGGGCCTGCGTGCGCTGCTCCGCCTGCGCGAGCTGCGCGTTCGCGGCGGCGAGCTCCGACTCGAGCCGCTCGACGTTCTCGCGGCTCCGCTCCTCCGCGGCAGCCGCCTCCTCGTCGATCCGCGCTTCCGCCGCCGCGGCACGGGCGTTCGCGGCGGTGAGCTCTGCCTTCAGCCGGTCAGCGGCCTCGCGGGCACGGGCGTCCGCGGCCGCGACCTGTGCATCGTGCACGGCCTCGACGCGCTCCATCTCCTCGCGGCTGGTCGTGTTCGCAGTGTCGCTCACCCGTCGGAAGCGCTTCTCGAGGAACGCGATCTTGTTGCCGTCCGCGCGCAGTCGCGCCGTCAGGCGGGCGATGGCCGCGTCGACCTCGTCCCTGTCGTAGCCACGGAATGCCGTGGTGAAGGACGTCCCCTCGGCGGCCTGCTGCTGGCCACCGATGAGCTCGTCGAACGGCGACACGTCAGTGGCCTCGTTCTCACGGGCGGGCATCTGCTGATCGGACATCTCTCTCGCTTCTTCGCGTGCTGATCGCGACGATCACGGCGCCGCAGCAGACGAGCGACCCTGCCGCTCATGGTGGCGCGAAGGCATCGGCCGCACTGAGGATGACGAGGGGACGCCGCGTGGCTGACGCGACACCGTTGGGGTTCGGCGCGGGGGGCGCGCCTCGGGTACGTCGGGAATCCTACCTGTCTCTCAATCGCCCGCGAGCCACTTCCCGAATGCGTCGCTCCTCGTTGCCCGGCCCGGACGACAACGACGTCAGCGAAGGGCGCCCACGCTCGCGAGAGCGAGGCGGATGAGGGTGCCTCTGCCGCCCTCCATCTCCGCTGCGAGAGCATCGGACGCCGCTTCCGCGGGCGGCAGCCACGTCACTTCGAGCGCGTCCTGGCGCGGCTCGCAGGTGCCGGTGACCGGCACGACGAAGGCGAGCGACACGGCGTGCTGGCGGTCGTCGTGGAAGGCGCTCACACCGGGGATCGGGAAGTACTCGGCCACCGTGAACGGCACCGGCTGCGGCGGGAGGAGCGGGAAGGCCATGGGCCCGAGATCGTTCTCGAGGTGGCGGAAGAGGGCGTCCCGCACCGTCTCGCCGTAGCGCACCCGGCCGCTCACGATCGTGCGGGTCATCGCGCCGAGCGGCGTTGCCCGCAGCAGGATGCCGACCTCGATAACCGCCCCCACGCCGTCGGTGCGCACCGGCACTGCCTCGACGTAGAGCATGGGCATCCGGCGGCGCGCCTCAGCGAGCTCGACGTCGCTCAGCCAGCCCGGATTCGAGGCGCTCGCCGGGGTGGGCGAGCCGAACGTCCCGTCGCCGAGCGGGTGCCCGCTCCGGCCGAACGACGCGCCGACGCCGCCGAGCGGATCGCGGGGCGTCCCGTCGTCATCGCGCTCGTCAGGGTCGGGGTCTGGGGTTCGGACCGGCATGTCTCCTGTATACCGCTCCCGCCGCAGCGGGGACACCACCCCGATTTTCCGCAGGGCGTCCCTGAACCGGAACGCTGCCGGTCTCGTTACACCTATGAGGACGGGTATGACGACGTTCCGCGCGCGCAGCGGGATGCATCCTCGCCGACGTACCCCCTCACAGCCGCGGCGCAACCGTGCGGCGTGGGAGTGCAGTCACAAGGAAGTGAGGACTCATGATGCACCGCTTCATCCGTGCCGCGGTGGCGACCGCGGCGATCTCGCTGCTCGCCTTCGGCGGCGGCGCGACAGCGGCGAACGCCGCGCCGGCCATCCCCGTCAACAACGGTCAGGAGACCACCGGCGCCGAGGGCGGCGCCCACGGAAAGTTCAGCTACACCATCGAAGGCAGCCAGTTCTGCTACACCGTCACGGTCACCGGTCTGACGACGGCGGCGGTCGCCGCCCACATCCACAAGTCGCCCCAAGGCGTCGCGGGCGGCATCGTCATTCACCTCGTCGTCCCCAACGAGACCTCGTTCACGACCTCCGGATGCACGATGGTCGCTGACGCGATGCTCCTCGCGGACATCGGTGAGAACCCGCGCGACTACTACGTGAACGTGCATACGCCGACCTACCCCGGCGGTGAGGTGCGGGGTCAGCTGAAGTAGCCCGCGAACGTCGGAGGTGACGGGGCATGATGGGAGGCGTGCCCCTGATCCCCTCCCTCGATGCCGGCGCCGTGCTGTGGTCGGCGGCAGAGGCGGAGCGCACCGACCGGCCACTCCTCGTGATGCTCCATGGCTATGGCGCGGACGAGACAGACCTGTTCGGCCTCGCGCCGTTCCTTCCGCCGGACTTCGTGGTCGCGGCAGTCCGTGCACCGCTCGCCCCGCCGTGGCCGGCTCCCGGCCACTCCTGGTACCCGATCGAAGGCCTCGAGAGTCGCGATCCGGTTCATGTGACGGATGCTGCGGCCCGCCTGCTCGAATGGCTCGACGCGTCGGGGGCGGACGTCGAGGTCGGACTCCTCGGCTTCTCGCAGGGCGCCGCCGTCGCGATCCAGGCCATGCGGCTCGAGCCGGAGCGGTTCTCGTTCGTGGTCAACCTCAGCGGCTATGCCACGCCCGGAGATCTGCCGGGGGATGCCGCGCTCGCGACGTTGAAGCCGCCGGTGTTCTGGGGCCGCGGCACGAATGACGACGTCATCCCGGAATTTCTCGTCGACCACACGACCGAGTGGCTGCCACGACACGCAGAGCTGAGCGGACGGGTCTATCCCGGCCTCACGCACAGCGTCTCGGAGCAGGAGCTCGACGACGTGCGCGTCTTCCTCGACAAGCAGCTCGAGGCGAGGCCGACGGTGGGCGGCTGACGCCTTTGCGCGGCAGCATCCGCTATCCTTGCTGTCGACCTTGTTCCGAGTGTGAGGAAGTCCGTTGAGGCAGACCGCCGCGACCGCGCTGTAAGCGCGCTGCTCCGTCGTCTTCGACGCTGCCAGCGCCCCATTCCGCGCTGACCGTCGAATCTGCCGCTTCACTCTCTCGGCCTCTGCCGGCTCACGCCGGTCGTCGGGCGCTTCGCGGCCTCGGTGTCAGCGCATCACTGACACCCCGGAGGCCTCATGCCCGCTCACACTCTCACCCCTTCCATCGTCCTCGATCACGTCTCGTTCGCGTGGCCGGACGGCTCATCCGCCCTGACGGACGTCTCCGGCGCCTTCGGCACTGGCCGCACCGGTCTCGTCGGCCGCAACGGCTCGGGCAAGTCCACCCTGCTGCGGCTCATCGCGGGAGAGCTCACCGCCTCTTCCGGGCACGTCACGACATCGAGGGATGTCGCGTACCTCCCGCAGCGGCTCACGCTCGACGTCCACCGTCCCGTCGCCGAGCTGCTCGGAGTATCCGAGAAGCTCGGAGCACTGCGCGCGATCGAGGCGGGCGACGTCGATCCGCGCCACTTCGACGCGGTCGGCTCGGACTGGGACATCGAAGCTCGCGCCCACGCCGCGCTCGCCGAGGCCGGACTCGTTCCCGAGATGCTCGACCGGCGCATCGGCGAGCTCTCCGGCGGCGAGGCCGTGCTCACCGCCATTGCGGGGATACGCCTGCAGGCGGCATCCATCGCCCTTCTCGACGAACCGACCAACAACCTCGACCGAGACGCCCGCGCGCGGCTGGCGGACATGGTCCGGGGATGGCGGGGCACGGTGATCGTGGTGAGCCACGACGTGTCGCTGCTCGAGCTGATGGACGACACGGCGGAGCTCTACGGGAGCGAGCTGTCGGTGTTCGGCGGCCCCTACTCGCAGTGGCGCGCGTGGCTCGACTCCGAGCAGGATGCCGCCAGACAGGCCGAGAAGGCGGCCGCGCAGGCGGTGCGGCGCGAGAAGCGTCAGCGGATCGAAGCCGAGACGACGATCGCCAAGCGACAGGCGATGGGGAGGAAGGCGCAGTTCGAGAAGCGCGTGCCGCCCATCGTCGCCGGCAACCTCATGCGCGCGGCGCAGGTCTCGGCCGGCAAGCTCCGAGGCGAGAAGGCCGATCGCGAGTCATCCGCCCGCGACGCGCTCGATGCCGCCGAGCGACGAGTGCGAGACGACGACAGGATCCGCATCGACCTTCCCGACCCCGGTGTTCCCGCCGGGCGCCGCATCGCGACCCTCGGCGACGGTGAGCGCTCGTGGGTCGTGCAGGGTCCGGAGCGGGTGGCGCTGATCGGTCCGAACGGCGTCGGCAAGACGACGCTTCTCGAGCGGCTCGTCGCGGCTGCGTGTCATGACTCAGCCTGGGCGGCCGGTCCCGCCGGCAGCGACCCCGGATTCTCGGGGAGCGCGCAGCTCCGTCCTGATCCCAGGAGGAGTTATGACACAGCTATGCTCCACACCGACCGCGTCGGATACCTGCCGCAGCGGGTCGATGGGCTGGATGAGGACTCCTCGGTGCTCGAGAACGTCCGGCGCGCAGCACCCGCCGTCCCGGTGGCCGAGCTGCGGAACCGGCTCGCCCGGTTCCTCATCCGCGGCGCGGCCGTGGACCGGCCGGTGGCGACGCTGTCGGGTGGCGAGCGGTTCCGGGTGGCGCTGGCGCAGCTGCTGCTCGCCGACCCGGCGCCGCAGCTCATCGTGCTCGACGAGCCGACGAACAACCTCGATCTCGACACTGTCGACCAGGTCGTCGAGGCGCTCGCCGCCTACCGCGGCGCGGTGCTCGTCGTGAGCCACGACGACGCGTTCCTGGCCCGCCTCGGGATCGACACGACGCTCGAGCTCGGGCGCGATGGCAGGATCACCCAGCGCTGAGGAGGCTTCCCACACGGCGCTGCAGGGGGCAGGATGGGCGCATGTCCGAACTCGTCCGCCCCCGCAGTGACCGCGTGATCGGCGGCGTGTGCGTCGCGATCGCCAACCGATTCGACATGAGCCCGTGGGTCATCCGGGCGCTCTTCGTCGTCTCGGTCGTGTTCTTCGGCCTGTCGCTCTGGGTGTATCTGCTCCTCTGGCTGATCATCCCCGGCGAACGGCCGTAGCGGCCCGGGCAGCGCCGGTCACGGCTGCTTGTTGCGACCGGGCGCGTCGGCGCTCTTGCCTTTCCGAGTCTCGTCGGCGGATTCGTCGGCGGCCGGCTCGGTCGGGTCCGGGGACGGCTCCGGCGCTGACGCCTCCGGCTCCGCCGTACCGATCGGGGCGACCGTGACGGGTGGGACGGGCGCCGCCGCGTCTTCGGGCACGGTCGGCTCTGCGCTCGGCGCCGCGGAGTGCAGCCGCGCGACCGGCGTCGGCCGCGGCGTCGGAGCCGCGACCTGCTCCGCGTTCGTCGCCGCGCGAGAGGGGTAGTCGATCGACGGAACCCCGGCGAGCGACCCGATCCCCAGCATGATCAGCGCTCCGGCGAACGCACCGCCGGAGACGGCGAGCACATGGATGAGACGCGCACGGACGTCGGACTTGTCGACATTGCCGAGCGCGCTCCTTCGGGCGGCCGCGCGGGTCAGCGGGGCCGGCACGGTGGGTCCCATCGAACTCCTCGGGGCTCACGCCGGATATCCCGCACGGGCCGCGGGACGCGAGTCACGAGTCTACGGCCGTGCGAGCGCATGCCGCCGCTCAGGCGCCGGTCTCTCAGAAAGACTTAACGCTCGCCTGACCCATCCGCCCCGGATGTCGCTCCCTACGACCAAGATGGAGGGATGAGCAACGTGCTCGAGCGGTTCGGCCCTGCCACGCAGGACTGGTTCCGCGGCGCGTTTCCCCGCCCCACCGACGCGCAGGTCGGTGCGTGGGAGGCGATCTCGCACGGGAAGCACGCCCTGGTCGTCGCCCCCACCGGATCCGGCAAAACGCTGTCGGCGTTCCTGTGGGCGATCGACCGGGTCTTCCGCGAGAAGGACGCCACCCCGCCACCGGCTGCCGGCAGGAGGAGACGGACGACGGATGCCGCGGCATCCCCGACCCGGATCCTCTACATCTCGCCGCTGAAGGCGCTGGGCGTCGACGTCGAGCGCAACCTCCGTTCACCGCTCGTCGGCATCGGCCAATCGGCGCGCCGTCTCGGCATCGCCGTCCCCGAGGTCACGGTCGGCGTCCGCTCGGGCGACACGACATCGAGTGACCGGCGCAAGCTCGTCACGGCGCCGCCGGACATCCTGATCACGACGCCCGAGTCGCTCTATCTGATGCTCACGAGCCAAGCGGGCGAGACGCTCCGCAACGTCCACACGGTGATCATCGACGAAGTGCACGCCGTCGCCGCGACCAAGCGCGGCGCACACCTGGCCGTGAGCCTCGAGCGACTGGACGCGCTTCGCCAGGATCACGGTCCGGGAGTGGCCGCCGCCCAGCGCATCGGACTGTCGGCGACGGTGCGGCCCATCGACGAGGTCGCGCGCTTCCTGGGCGGCTCGGCGCCCGTTGAGATCGTGGCTCCCCGGGCGACGAAGGCGTTCGACATGCGCGTGATCGTTCCCATCGATGACATGCTCAACCCCCCGCCGCCGCCCGGCAGCGTCGCGAGCGTGGCCGATGACGACACGGACGAGGACTGGTTCGCCGACTCCTCGACCGGCTCGGGCAGCGGCAGCGGCCGCCGGCCCGAGTCGACGGAGGTGACCGGATCGGTGTGGCCGCACGTCGAGGAGGCGATCGTCGATCGCATCGTGCTGCATCGCTCGACCATCGTGTTCTGCAACTCGCGGCGGCTGGCCGAGCGGCTCACCGCTCGGCTCAACGAGATCTACTCGGAGCGTTTGGGACTGGAGCTGCCCGAGCCCTCGGTCCCGGCAGCCATGATGGCGCAGGCCGGTGCGACCGCAGGCGCGGATCCCGTTCTCGCGAAAGCGCATCACGGCTCCGTCTCGAAGGAGCAGCGGGCGCAGGTCGAGGAGGAGCTCAAATCCGGCATCCTGCGCTGCGTCGTCGCGACGAGCAGCCTCGAGCTCGGCATCGACATGGGCGCCGTCGATCTCGTGATCCAGGTCGAGGCGCCCCCCAGCGCAGCATCCGGGCTCCAGCGGATCGGACGGGCCGGTCACCAGGTCGGCGAGGTCAGCCGGGCAGCGCTCTTCCCCAAGCACCGCGGCGACGTGCTGCACACCGCGATCGTCACCGAGCGCATGCTCGCAGGGCAGATCGAGGCGATCGCGATCCCGCAGAATCCGCTCGACATCCTCGCGCAGCAGACCGTCGCCGCGTGCGCACTCGGCCCTGTCGACGTCGAAGGCTGGTTCGAGACGCTCAAGCGCAGCGCCCCGTTCCGCGCGCTCCCCCGGTCGGCATACGAGGCGACGCTCGACCTCCTCGCCGGGCGCTTCCCGTCCGACGAGTTCGCCGAGCTGCGGCCGCGGCTCATCTGGGACCGGGATCACGGCACGCTCACCGGGCGACCGGGCTCGCAGCGGATCGCCGTCACGAGCGGCGGAACGATCCCCGACCGAGGACTCTTCGGCGTGTTCATCGCCGGTGAGTCGCAGAACGCACGCGTCGGCGAGCTCGACGAGGAGATGGTCTACGAGTCGCGCGTCAACGACGTCTTCACCCTGGGCACGACGAGCTGGCGCATCGTCGAGATCACCCATGACCGGGTGAATGTCCTCCCCGCCTTCGGCCAGCCGGGCAAGGTGCCGTTCTGGCACGGCGACGGCATCGGCCGGCCGGCGGAACTCGGGGAGGCGCTGGGGAAGTTCTCGCGCGAGGTCTCGACGGCGACGCCCGAGAAAGCGATGGCGCGGCTGAAGGACGCCGGGCTCGACGAGAACGCGACCGGAAACCTGCTCGCCTACCTGAGCGAGCAGCGCGAGGCGACGGGCACCCTCCCGACCGACCGCACGCTCACCGTGGAACGCGGTCGCGACGAGGTGGGCGACTGGCGTGTCATCCTTCATTCCCCTTACGGAATGCAAGTCCATTCGCCCTGGGCGCTCGCGGTCAACGCGCGGATCCGCGAGCGACTCGGCGTGGAAGGATCCGCGGTCGCGAGCGACGACGGCATCATCGCCCGGGTTCCGGATGCCGCGGCAGAACCGCCTGGAGCTGAGCTGTTCGTCTTCGATGCGGAAGAGCTCGAGCAGATCGTGACCGACGAGGTCGGCGGTTCGGCGCTGTTCGCCTCGCGGTTCCGGGAGTGCGCGGCACGCGCGCTGCTGCTGCCGCGACGGAATCCGGGTCGCCGCAGCCCGCTCTGGCAGCAGCGTCAGCGCTCGGCGCAGCTTCTGGAGGTGGCACGCCGCTACCCGACGTTCCCGATCATCCTCGAGACGCTCCGCGAGGTGCTCCAGGACGTCTACGACGTTCCCGCGCTCCTGCGCATCACGCGCGGCATCGCCGAGCGCCGCATCCGGCTCGTCGAGACGACCACCTCGCAGCCGTCGCCGTTCGCGCGGGACCTCCTCTTCGGGTATGTCGGCGCGTTCATGTACGAAGGCGATTCCCCGCTGGCCGAGCGCCGGGCTGCGGCGCTCTCGGTGGATCCCGCGCTGCTGTCGGAACTCCTCGGCAAGGTCGAGATGCGCGAGCTCCTCGACCCCGACGTGATCGCGCAGTTCGAGCGCGAGGCGCAGCGCCTCGATCCCGAGCGTCGCGCGCGCGGCGTGGAGGGCGTCGCCGACCTGCTCCGGATCCTCGGTCCGCTGGATGCCGCAGAAGTCGCTCTGCGACTGCAGCCTGCGGCCGACGGCACCGCCGGAGCCGAGTCCGAGGCCCCCGCCCTGCTCACGGCGCTGATCGACGCCCGCCGTGCGATCCCGGTCACCATCGCCGGAACTCCGCGCGTGGCGGCCATCGAGGACGCCGGCCGCCTGCGCGACGCGCTCGGCGTCGCGCTTCCCGTCGGCATCCCGACGGCGTTCCTCGAGCCGCTCGCAGATCCCCTCGGCGACCTCGTGGCGCGCTATGCGCGCACGCACGGCCCCTTCACGGCGGACGCTGCGGCGGGGCGCCTCGGGATCGGCATCGCGGTCGCGCGCCACACCCTGCAGCGCCTCGAATCGCAGGGCCGCATCGCGAGCGGCTTCTTCCTGCCCGTCGCCCCAGGAACCAGTGCGGCCGCGGCCGACGAGTCCGAGTGGTGCGACGCCGAGGTGCTGCGCCGACTCCGGATGCGGTCGCTCGCCGCGATCCGCGGGAGCGTCGAACCGGTGTCGCAGGATGCCTATGCCCGCTTCCTGCCGGAGTGGCAGCACGTGTCCCGTCCGCTGGAAGGCATCGACGGGGTGGCGGCGGTCATCGAGCAGCTCGCGGGCGTCCCGATCCCTGCCAGCGCGTGGGAGTCGCTCGTGCTGCCCGCGCGCGTGACGGACTACGCACCGGCGATGCTCGACGAACTGACATCGACCGGCGAGGTGGTGTGGACCGGTCACGGAAGCCTCCCGGGCCGAGATGGCTGGATCGCCCTCCACCCGTCCGACGCGCTGCCGCTGACGCTCGCGCCGCCCGAGGATGATGTCGCTCCGGGGTCGCTCGAGGCGCAGCTGCTCGCCGCACTCGAGGGCGGCGGGGCGTACTTCGCCGCGCAGCTGCGGGTCGCGACCGGCGCCGAGAACGAGCAGTCCGTCGTGGAGGCGCTGTGGAGCCTGACGTGGGCGGGGCGCGTGACCAACGACACCTTCGCCCCGGTGCGGACCCTCGTCGCGGGTGGATCCCAGACCCACCGCGTCACACGCAAGACGCCCCGGGCCCGGCTCTACCGCGGTGCGGCCGTTCGCACCGTCGCCGCCTCCGTGCCACCCCGCCCGCCCGCCATCGGCGGACGCTGGTCACTTCTCCCGCTCCCCGAGACGGATGCCGCGGTGCGGGCTACGTCCGCCGCGAGCCTGCTGCTCGATCGGTACGGCGTCGTGACGCGGGGCGCCGTGCAGGCGGAAGGCCTGCCGGGTGGGTTCGCGCAGACCTACCGCGTGCTCGCCGGATTCGAAGAGGCGGGGCATTGCCGGCGCGGCTACGTGATCGAGAAGCTCGGTGCGGCGCAGTTCGCGGCATCCGCCACCGTCGATCGCCTGCGCGAGTTCGCAGGGCTGCCCGACCCGGCGCCGCTTCGAGCGGTGACCCTTGCGGCGACGGATCCCGCGAATCCGTATGGCGCGGCCCTCTCGTGGCCCGGCATCGAGGGTGTGTCGCATCGGCCCGGGCGCAAGGCCGGCGGGCTCGTGGTGCTGGTGGACGGGGTGCTCGCGCTCTATCTCGAGCGAGGCGGCAAGTCGGCACTCGCCTTCACGGGAGATGAGGGGATGCTGACCGCCGCGACCCGCGACCTGGCGGCGACTGCGCGTTCGCGGCACCTCGACACCCTCACCATCGAGCAGGTGAACGGTGCGTTCGTCTATGGCACGCGCGTCGGCCAGGCGCTGCGCGACGCCGGTTTCGTCGAGTCGCCGCGCGGGCTCACGCTCCGGCGCGTCACCGCGGGTGACGAGGCGCGAGCCCTTCGCCAGGCTCAGGGACCGGTTCGTGGCTGAGGCCCTTCGACAGGCGGAGGGACCGGCCCGTGCCAGAGGGTGACACCGTCTACCGCACCGCGCATCGCCTCGACGAGGTCCTCGCGGGAGCGGAGGTGACCCGCTTCGAGCTGCGCGTGCCGCAGGCCGCCACCGTCGATCTGCGGGGTCGCATCGTTCACGGAGTCGTGTCGCACGGCAAGCACCTGCTGCACCGGATCGGGGATCACACCCTGCACACCCACCTGAAGATGGAGGGCACCTGGCAGGTCTACCGACCGGGCGAACGGTGGCGCAAGCCCGCGTTCACCGCGCGCGCGGTGGTCGGAACGGCGGACTGGGAGACCGTCGGATTCGACCTCGCCGACATCGCGGTCGTCCCCACCGCCGACGAGGCGCGCCTGGTCGGGCATCTCGGCCCGGATCCGCTGTCCGACGACTGGGATCCCGACGAAGCCGTGCGCCGACTCTCCGCCGATACGCGGCCGGTCCACGTCGCGATCCAGGACCAGCGCAACATCGCCGGGTTCGGCAACGAATACGCCAACGAGATCCTGTTCGTGCGGGGAACTCTTCCGACCACGCCGGCGAATGAGACGGATGCCGCGGCGATCGTCGACCTCGGCGCACGGATGATCAAGGTCAACCGCAACCGCATCGACCGCACCTTCACCGGAGATGCCAGGCCAGGACAGACGACGTGGGTCTATCGACGGGAGGGTCGGCCCTGCCGCCGCTGCGGCACGCTGATCCGAGGCGGCTCACTCGGCGCCGACCCGACGCGCGAGCGCATCGTCTTCTGGTGCCCCACCTGCCAGACCGGCCCGTCGGGGTCCTGACTCGCGGGCACCGGACAGGGCGTCCGGGCGCAGCAGCGGTTCGCGACACCCGAGACTCGCGCCGGATCGGCTCGGGCCGAGAGGATGGAGACACACCGAGCGACAGGGAAGTGGTATCCGTGGGCACGACCGTCTTCGAACGACAGCGGCCGGCAGCATCCGTCATCCGTCAGAGCCTCACGGGCACGCGCCGCAGCGTGTTCTGGCTGGACGACCTCCCCACGGAGCCGGCCCGTTCCCGCCTGGCAGGCGCCGTGACCGCTGACCTCGCGATCGTCGGCGCCGGCTACACCGGGCTGTGGACCGCGCTGCTCGCGAAGCGTCGCAACCCGAGCGCGCGCGTCGTCGTGGTCGAGGCGCGGACGGTGGGCTGGGCGGCATCGGGCCGCAACGGCGGCTTCTGCGAGGCGAGCCTGACCCACGGGCGCGACAACGGCCTCAGCCGCTGGCCGAACGAGATCGACGAGCTCGATCGCCTCGGCATGGCGAACCTGGACGGCATGGGCGAAGACATCGCCCGTCACCGGATCGACGCCGACTGGGAGCGTGTCGGTTCGCTCGCGGTCGCGACCGAGCCGCACCAGCTGCAATGGCTCGACGAATGGGCGGCGGATGCCGCAGCCCGCGGCGACGAGGGAGTCGAGCGTCTGAGCACCGCCGAGGTGCGAGCCTCCGTCGCATCCCCGACTTTTCTCGGTGCCGTGTGGGAGAAGCACGCCACCGCGCTCGTACATCCAGGAAAGCTGGCCGCCGGGCTCGCTCGCGCGGCCGAGAGCGCCGGTGTCGAGATCTTCGAGGGATCACCGGTTCGGCGGCTCGAGGAGGATGGCACCGGCATCGCGCTCACCACGGACGGCGGGCGGCTGACCGCGGAGCGCGTCGCACTGGCGACCAACGTCTTCCCCTCGCTGCTGAAGCGCAATCGGCTCATGACTGTGCCGGTATACGACTATGTGCTGATGACCGAGCCCCTGACGGACGATCAGCTGGACGACATCGGCTGGGGCGACCGGCAGGGCATCAGCGACCTCGCGAACCAGTTCCACTACTTCCGGCTGAGCCGCGACAACCGCATCCTCTTCGGCGGCTATGACGCGGTGTACCACTACGGCCGCCGCGTCCGATCGACGTACGAGAACCGCCCTGAGACGTTCGAGAAGCTCGCGAGCCACTTCTTCACCACTTTCCCGCAGCTCGAGGGCACGCGGTTCACGCACCGCTGGGCGGGGGCCATCGACACCTCGACTCAGTTCTGCGCCTTCTTCGGCACCGCCCGCAAGGACCGCGTCGCGTACGCCGCCGGGTTCACGGGGCTGGGTGTCGCGGCGAGTCGATTCGCCGGCGACGTCATGCTCGATCTCCTCGCCGGCGAGCGGACGCAACGCACCGAGCTCGAGATGGTGCGAAAGCGCCCGCTGCCCTTCCCCCCGGAACCGGCCGCCGCTGCAGGCATCAACGCGACACGCTGGTCGCTGGATCGCGCCGACCACAACCGCGGTCGCCGCAACATCCTCCTCCGAACGCTCGACGCGCTCGGGCTCGGATTCGACTCATGACCCGCGTGTCCGCCGGCAGAAGAGGTCAGCGTCCCGCGCTGCGGCGCACCAGCACCGCGAGGTGCAGCGCGGTCTGGGTCTCGCCGTCGTCGAGATCCACGCCGAGCAGCTCCTCGAGCAGCGCCAGCCGCTGGTAGAACACCGAGCGAGACAGATGAGAGGCGGATGCAGCCGCTGTGCGGTTGCCCGGATGCGAGAGCATCGCCTCGAGCACGTCGAGCAGGTCACCGCCGCGGGCGAGGTCGTGCTCGACCAGGGGTGCCAGCATCCGCTCGCCATGCTCGAGCACCCGGTGGTCGTCTCGCAGAGCCGCCACCAGCTGCACCAGCGGGCGGTTCTCGGCGCGCCGCAGCTGGGGACCGCGCCCGGAACGTCGGCGACGATCGCGAGCAAGGTCGACGGCTTCGTGCAGCGACTCGAGCGCCGCGGCAAGCCCCTCGGCCGGGCTGCCGACCGAGACGACGACGTTGTCCGCGCTCTCGCCCGGCCCGACCAGAGCACGGCCGAACGTCAGGGCGGCCGCATCGTCGAAAGCCGCACTCGCCGGGAGGGAGAGCATGATGGCGGATGCCGGCGTCGGCACGCCATCCGGCGCCGCTCCGGCCAGTGCCCGCCCTCGAATCGCGCGCGCCGCGGCATCCGCGGACTCAGCCGCCACCGACACTCCCGAGACCACCAGTCCGAAGAGGCGGGCTGCCGACACCGGCAGACCGGCCGCCTCGAGACGCGCAGCGGCGCCGTCGAGTCCGGCGAAGCGTCCGGACAGCAGCCCGTCGACGAGCCGGCGTCTGCCGATCCGGGCCCACTCGTCGGAACCGCCGTCTGCCAGGCGCCCCACCGCGAGCGCGATCGCCCCCTGTTCGAGGACGGCCGCCCGGCCCGCGGCGTGCTCGGGCCCTGGAAGTGCGATGAGACTTCCCCAGCGGACGCCGCGAGCCTCCACCGGAACGACGAGCCAGTCATCCGATGCCGGTTCGGCACCGCGTTCATGACTCTGGTCCGCTCGTCGGTGGGCGGACCGAGAGCGCAGCTCCCATTCGGTGAAGAGCTCCTCCTCGCCGGCGTGGGCCACCTCCGCCGCGACCACCTCGTGAGCGAGGTTCTCGAGGATGACGGGTGCCGCAAGGGTCTGCGCGAGCTGCTGAACGATGAAGTCGGCGGGCGATCCGCGCAGCACGAGTGCGGTGAAGCGCTCGCGGACCTCGTCTCGGGCGCGCAGGGCGTCGATCTGCCCGGCGATGATCCGGCGGTGCACGGCCTCGGTCAGGGCGACGAAC
Source organism: uncultured Actinomycetota bacterium (assembly GCA_963751055.1). Lineage (GTDB taxonomy): Bacteria > Actinomycetota > Actinomycetes > Actinomycetales > Microbacteriaceae > Microbacterium. Next base: position 61,017 of record CAVVTB010000005.1, read on the forward strand.
TTCACCTCACGGTGAAGTGCGATGAGAGCCAGCCCTCGTTCGGCAGCAGCCTCGACGACGACCGCGGGAACATCACGCAGATGGGTGCCCAGCTCGAGCACGAGACCCGCAACCCCTGCGTCGGCGAGTTCACCGACGAATGCCCGAAGCTCGCCCGGATCCGCCGGCCAGGCCGATCCCGTCGACAGCAGGAGCTCCCCGCCGTCGAGCAGTCTGGCGACTCCTGCACTTTCCGAGACATGAAGCCATCGCACCTGCGCGTCGAGCGCCTCATCGCCGACCAGCACCTCAGGCACGCCGTCGCCGAAGGCATCGAGAGCCAGCACCTCGCGCACCGACGGCAGCATTCCGTGCGCTGAGCGCACGACCGGACGATCCGTATGGATCTCGTGGTCTTCACGACGATCGGGCACCGCTGCCGCCTCTCCTGCCCCGCTGGATGGGACCCCGTCAGCCTAACCCGCGCCGGTCGATCTGTCCGGGCCGCACAATTGCTGATGGGAGCCCGAGCCGCTGAACTCCGCGGAATCCGAAATCGTGTCACCTCCGAATCACCTTTGCGGGAAGAACGCCATGCATGGGAATGAATCGCCCGCGATCACGGTTATTTCTGTACTCGGCACCATGTGGAGCCGCAGGAGGGGACAGTGGGCAAGAACTACGTCGACATCGAGAACGACCGGGGCGAAACGCTGCGTTACCGCAAGCACGTCAACGGCCGTGGTCTCATCGCGCATGGCGCGAAGGTGCACCCGAGCGCCATCGTCGAAGCAGGGGCGTATGTCGAACCGGGCGTGCAGATCGCCGCGGGCGCACACGTCGGACGTGGAGTATGGGTCGAGTCGGATGCTGTGATCGGGCCTGACGCCGAGATCGCGCCGCACGCGCACATCGGATCAGGAGCGGCCATCGGCGCCGGCGCGAAGATCGGAGTCCGGACGCAGGTCGGCAAGAGCGCCCGCGTCGCGGTGGGCTCGCTCATCGGCGATGACGAGACGATCGCCGAAGGCGAACGTGTCGCCACCGATCAGAAGGGACTGCGGCTCGCAGCCTAGTCAGCGGCGCCGCCGGGTGCGCATCACGCGCGCTCGGCCGCCTTCTTGAGGCCGTCCAGCATGCCCTGCCAGTTGGCCGTGGAGTGCTCGGCCGCCTCTTCGGTCTTGTTGCCGTTCTGTTCGAGCCTGACGCGCGTGCCGCCGTCCGTGGGATCGAGCGTGTAGCTCACCCGGTGATAGTTCTCGGGAACGTCCTCGTCGCCCGACATCGGGCTGAAGTGGGTGACGACGAGCCTCCTCGGCGGATCGACCTCGATCACCTCGCCCTTGTCCTCGAAGCGCTGGCCTTGCCACTCGCCCTTCCACCGGATCGGTGAGCCGACCTGCCAGTCGCTGACGACCTCGGCTCCGAACATGATGTCGGGATCCGGCCCGCGCTGGGTGAGCAGTCCCCACACCTCGTCGGGCGAGGCTTCGATGTCGGCCTGGGCGTGTGCGATGTGATCGGCCATTCCGGCCCTCCTCAGCTGCGGCGACCCCCGTCGCTCGCCAGGATAGCGTCGTGAGCCTTCGATAGCCTCGCCGGATGACGGCATCCTCCCGACCGCCGCGGCACCGACGCGATCGCCGGGTCGGGCGCGCCGTCACGACCATCGCCGTCGTCGCAGCGGCCGTCGCGGCCTGGCAGGTGATGGATGGACGCCTCGACGACCTCTTCGCCGCCGCGCCGCAGCCGGCGGTGACCGCGACGCCCGCATCCGCTCCGCCACGACCCGATGACGCATTCGCGCTGACCGTGGAGCACGTCTTCGACGGCGACACGGTCGAAGTGCGCATCGCGGTGCCGAACGATGTGGTGCCGACGACGAATCCGGTCCGGGTCCGCCTGATAGGCATCGACACACCCGAGGGCACGCCGTCTGCGCAGTGCTGGGCCGACGAGGCGCGAGAGCATCTCCGAACGCTGCTTCCTGCCGGCTCGACGGTGTGGGCCGCACCCGACACCGAGTGGCGGGATCGATACGATCGGGCGCTTCTCTACCTCTGGACCGAAGACGGCCGCTTCGTGAACCACGAGCTCATGGTCGCCGGAGACGCCGAGGCGCTCCTGATCGAACCCAACGGCGCGCACTTCGCCCTCTTCAGCGCCGCCGAAGTGTCAGCTCGCGCCGAGGGAGTAGGGCGGTGGGGTGCGTGCGGCTGATCGCGCCCCCCGGCGCGTCAGGCGAAGAGGAAGAGCACGAAGCCGATGAGCGGCAGCGTGCCCTGGATGAGCGCCGGCCGGAGGTACTTCATGCCCGTCGTGAGCAGCACCAGAGCCGCCGCGACCATCGACCCGAGGCTGAAGAGCACCAGCGCCAGCCCGGCGATGCCGCCCCCGGTGCCGGGTCCGCCGGCCCAGAAGAGGACGATCCCGAGAACCGCGCCGATCGCCAGGAACAGGTTGTAGAACCCCTGGTTGTAAGCCATGGGCTTCGTTGCCTCCGCGGTCGCCTGGTCAGGCACCCCGAATCGCTTCCAGATGCGAGGCTGCGACCACTGCACGCTCTCCATCACGAAGATGTAGACGTGCAGAAGGGCGGCGAGCGAGCCGAACACCGTGGCGAGGATGGCGACCATGTCCGAACGATAGCGCCCGGACTACGCTGGCGGAATGGCGAAAGTCGGTGGCGGCCGCGGCCCGCAGGGGCGCCCGAGCCGATCGGGAAGGGATGCCGCGGGCAAGCGCACCGCGAAGAAGACCGCAGCGCCGCATCCCGAACCGCTGGCTCCCCAGATCGAAGGCCCGTTCGTGCTGGGCGCCATCCCCGGTGCGACGCCCGGCAAGTGGATCGACGCATGGCACGAACGCCTTCCCGAGGTGGAACTCGACCTTCGCGCGATCGAGGTCGCCGACCAGCGCTCCGCCCTCATGGAAGGCGAGCTGGACGCCGCCCTCGTCCGGCTGCCGCTCGATCAGGACGGCCTGCACGTCATCGCCCTCTACGACGAGGTGCCGGTCGTCGTGGCCGCTGCCGACTCGCATCTGATGGCCGTCGACGAACTCGACCTCGCCGACCTCGTCGGAGAGGTGATCGTGGTTCCGCGAGACGATGTGCTCGGAGTGGAGGTGCCCGGCGGAGTCGCCGCATCCTTCGCCCCACCGCAAGACAGTGGCGAGGCGATCGCCGTCGTCGCCGCCGGTGTCGGCGTCGTGATCGTGCCGATGTCGATCGCACGGCTTCACCGCCGGAAGGATGCCGACTACCGGCCACTGCGTGATGGGCCGAGCTCCACGGTGGCTCTGGCATGGCCGACGGGCGGCACGACGCCCGCGGTCGAGGCGTTCATCGGCATCGTGCGGGGCCGCACGGCGAACTCGTCGCGCTGACGGCAGAACGAAGTCGGGGGATGTCGCCGACCTGGGTCCCTGCGACATCCCCCGTGGCAACGGCTCTGGAGACTGCGTGACCCGATTCACGCCCCCGATGTGTCTCCGCCCCCAGTACCCGGCGATTCCCCTCGCCGGGCTGCATGAGCCGTTCCGAAGGTAAGGAGGGCGGCCCGGCCGCCCTGATACATCGGTGTCAGAATCCGGCGCCATGCGATTGGAAGGGCGCGACGATCCCGGTCCGAGCGGATGCCGCAGCCAGCGCCTCAGCCGGCGCTTCGCCGGCCGCAAGGGATTCGTGCATCGCGCCGAGCAGCTCGCACGCGACATCGTCCGCGACGATCACCGGCGCGGCGATCACGCATCGCGTGCCGGCGTGCAGCCAGATCCGCGTCATGCCGATCGCCTCCTCGCCCCACCGCACGGACGATCGCCCGACCTCGCACGCCGAGAGCACCACCGTCCGCGGGACATCCGGCATGAGATCGATGTCATAGCCGAACAGGGTCCCGTCGGCGAGCTCCAACCCCGAGAACATCGGGTTGTCGACCGCGTGCCGGCCGTGCGCTGCGATGTGGAGCAGGTCCACCTGCGAGGCGAGGCGCGTCGTGCCGGCGATGGTCGCAGGGGACAGCACCGTCGGCGACCTCCATGCAGCGGCTGCCACATCCACCTCCTCCGCGCCACGAGGAACTCGCGGTCCGATGGCGAATCCCGCCGAGGTGAGCGCGCTCTCAGCCCCCGAGCGCAGCCGAATCCAGCGCGAGACCGACGCAGCGAGTGTGAAGGTGCGGCCACGCAACGCGGGAAGCATCGCCCAAGGCATCCCGTTCAGGATCCCCGGCGCGGCCAGGACCACTCGCCGGACATCGGCAACCCGCACCGCCTCGTCGAGAAGCGCGCGCGAAAGGGACGCGAGCCGGTCATCGAGCGAGCGCTGCACGACCCCGGCGAGCGGGTTCACGCCGATGGATGCCGCCATGTCGAGGTCCGCGCGAAGGCCGGGGACGAGCCTCCGCACCTCCTGCCAGCCCTCGAGGCCGATGAACCGGGAGTCCCCTGCGGTGACGACCAGGACCCCGAGCGCGTCGCCGGAGAAGACGAACGCGAAGATGGCGGTCTCGGCATCGAGTGCCGCCTGCGCCTCACTCAGCGACGCCCGCTCATGGACGGCCGCCGACCCCGTGGCCGACCACTGCCGCTCCCGCGCCCGCGTCTGCAGCTCGGCGGCGCGCGGGTTCGCCAACCACTCGTCGTCGTCGGCGCGCAGCATCCGGAGCTCTTCGAGATCCTCGGCGAGCGTCTCGTCGGGAGGTGGTCGCAAAGGCACGACCTGAAGGCTCAGATGCCGGGCGCGCTCCGACCACTCGAAGATCACGTCCGGGCGCCCCGAGCGCACCGCCGAGTGCAATCCGGCGCCCATCAGCCCGTTCCCGTGCATGACCACCGACGTCTGCAGGTCGAGGCTGCCGAATGCCTGCTGCCAGCCGAACAGCACATCCAGACCGCGCGACGCGTAGCGGCGGGCGTCGGCATGCCGGCCCTTCGCGGTCGCCCGCGCGGCGCGCACCTCGTGCGCGAGCAGTTCCACGTCCATCGGTGCCGTCGCCGGGACGCGTATGCCCCGCCTGTCGCCGTCGAGGACACCTCGGCGTGCCTCCCACAGCCGGTGGCCCAGACGCAGCGCCGCTGCTTCGCTGCGGAACCCCTGGCGCTCGAGAGCCGATGCCGTCTCGTCCACCTCGACGGATTGCGGTGGCCGGCGCGACTCCGGCACCCGGTTGCCCCCCGCGATGACCTGCCCGCCGCTGAGCTCAGCGCGCTGCCGGAGAGCCTCCGCCCGGAGCGCCCACGCATCGCTGCCGATCCGCCGGAAGCGGCTGGCCGCCGCCGCGGCGACCTTGCGCGCGCGCTGCGGATCGTGGGTGAGGAGCGACCGCGCCAGGTGGAACTCCGCCTCGGCACGCTCCTTCGGCATTCTCGTGGCACCGAACGCCCCCGCGACTCCTGCGAGGAGCGCCTCGGCTTCGCGGGTCAGCCCAGCCTCACGGAGCACCTCGGCACGATCCAGATCGCCGATCGCCGCGGATGCCTTGGACGCGTCGGCGAGGGTCGGACGAGCCGCCGTCATCTCCTTGAGCGCGGCCACCAGGTCGCCGCGGAGCAGGTCGATATAGCCCAGGTTGTGCCGGGCCTCCGCCTCGTCGACGGCGAGAGCACGCTCCGCGTAGATCGCGGCGGCTGCAGCGGTGTCGGCGGATGCCCGGTCGAGGTCGCGACGCTGCATGCCTATGTTGCCGCGGTTGAGCAGCGCATGCGCACGCGGAACCGGCTCGTCGATGGTGGTGATCGCACGGCTGAGCCACATGTCGGCGTCGTCGAGGCGGCCGGCCCATCCGGCGATGGCTCCCATCTGAGCCTCGAGGATCGCTGTCGTCTCGCGGGTCAGCCCCGGCGATTCGAGGGCCGCCAGGCAGACACGCTCCGCGTCCGCGAGGTGGCCGGTGCGGACCAGAGTGACAGCGAGCGTCGCAGCGATCCGCGCCTGCAGGTTGGCGTCATCCGTCAGCGTCCGGGCGCGCGCGAGCAGTCGCTGCGCAGAGGTGAGCTTGCCTCGATTGGCAAGATCCGCTGCGTCGCGGTGCATGGACTCCGCTGAACGCCCCATCCCCACATCATGCCGCTCCGGCCGGGGTCATGCGTGCCGGTCAGTCGCGGCGTGCTCCCTCCCGTTCCAGCCGATCGGACACTCGTCTCCTGGCCCTGCGCAAAGCAGCTACACGGTCGGGGACGGTGGTCAACCGGCCGCTCATGAGAGGCTCCGCGAGTTCTGCGGCGAGCTTCGCCGCCACATAGGGTGCGGCGAAGGACGTGCCGCTCCAGAGGGCGAAGCCGGCCCCCGCCTCAGGGTGGCGACCGGGCACACTCGGTCCGGTGAAGTCGTCAGGGTCGATCGTCTCTCGAGGCAGGTCGCCGCGATCATCTCTCACGTCCGGCTGCATTCCTCCGTTGAACGGCGGATAGGTGCTCAGGACCGACGCCCCCGGTGCATAGGTCGTCACCCAGGGACCGATGTTGCTGAACAGCGCCACGGTCCCGTTGGGGTTGCGTGCCCCGACCGACATGTGAGGGGCGACCGACTTGGGGTCGGGCACGGTCAGAAGGGGATCGTTCCAGCCCCACAGCGCTGCCGGAAAGGCCGGACGGTCCGTTGCGTCATTGCCTGCCGAGCAGACGACGGCACACCCGCGGCGGCGTGCGGCGAGCAGCAGTTCGCTCAGAGTCCGGTCGAACAGATCGTCCTCGGGCGTCTCGTGGTAGTAGCCGAGCGACAGATTCATGACGTCGATCTGACGCCCGCCCTCGTCGCGTGAGCGCGCCATCCACTTGACGAGCGAACGCACCGCCAGCATGAACGCGCCTTCGAGCACGTTCCCCTGGCTGTCTGCGACGCGGACCGAGACGATGTCGGCTTCAGGGCACACCTGGCGGATGATCCCGGCGATGAACGTGCCGTGGCCGGACGAAGAGTCGAGCGCGCCGTCGAGAGGCCCGGCGAGGTCGCCGGTGAGCTCGGGATCGGTGCGCAGGCTGCTGGCGCCGATGATCCGCTCGTCGAGTTCGGGATAGCGCGTGACGATGCTGTCAGGAAGCCACACGTGGTCTCCGCAGCCGGTGTCGAGGACGGCCACGACCGGCCGACGCCCCTTCTTCCACAGTCGAGCCTGACGCACGGGCGGCGGGCCGACGTATGCGACGACCTGACGGCCTCCACTTCCGGGAGCCCCGTATTCGTCGATGCCGAACGGGCTCGTCTTGGTCCCGTACGGATTCATCCACCCGAACGGGCTGGTCTTGGTCCCATAGGGACTTGTCTTCGTGCCGTAGGGATCCACGGTCATCACGTGGTCGAGGCTGACGCCCCGGAGGCCTTTGCCGCTGCGGGCGCGGGCGCGCTGCAGCAGCCGCCATGCGTCGATCGGCGGCACCGGCTGGTCGTCCTTGTCGGGACTCGGCTGCGGGAAGATGTGGATTCGATAGATCGTCGGGAGGTCGAGCTCCCGGCGACCGCGGCGAGCCCGGTCAGTGGCCGTCGGGATGTCGAGGGCCGAGCCGTCGAGGTTCTGGAGCCGAATGCCCCACCCGAAGTCCGCGGCCGCGGGACGCAGGGCGGCGAGGATCGGCTCCAGATCCTCCGTGGTCGTCACCAGCAGGTGGTCTGGGGCATAGGCGGTCGGGTACGCGTTGACGCCCTCGACAGGCTCGCTGGTCGGATCCAGTGGCACGCCTTCGGCGCGCGCCGCGTCATAGCGTGCGCGCCAGGTGCCGGCTCGGCCGCTCGCGGAACCCCGCGCGGGGTCATCGGGGGGCAGGCTGCTCATGTCTTCTCCTCATCACACAGCGGATGCGCGGCTCCCAGGGCCGCGCCATCCGATCGGGGTTGTCACACTTCGAATTGCGGGGTTTCAAACTCGTGCAGGTCTCCATCGACTCCGCGCACGACGAGCCGGAGTCTCGACATCCCCGTGGGGATGGCGTCGAATGCGAAGCGCCCGTGCTCGCCTGCCTCGGCCGACCAGTCGCGGTCTCCCTGGCTGAGCCGGATAGCGAGCGGAGCGGAATCCACCCAGCCATCGATGCGCCGTGCGCCGTCCTCGGTCGCGCTCACATGCAGGAGCACATTCGTCGTGCCATCGCTGAACTGCAGCGTGGCCGTGTCGGTCTCACTACGGACGGCCGCGAGCACCGAGCCCTCCACGAGGGTCAGCAGGGCGTACTCGCGGGAGAGATCCTCGACGGCGACCGCTGCGACCATTCGGTCCACAAGGTCGGCGGGCACCGGGTCCACCTGCTCCCACGCCGCGCGGAGTCGTGCGAAAAGCGCCGCGTCAGCGGCGAAGTCCTCAATTTCCATCATCGTCCCCTCCCCATCCGTCGCCCTCGAGTACGGCGCGGAGTTTGGCGAGACAGCGCTGGCGGGTCGGTCCGATGGATCCGATCGGCATCGCCAGGTCTTCGGCGATGCGCGCATAGTCGGGTCGTTCATCGAACGCGACGATCCGCAGCAGACGCTGGCATCGTTCGTTGAGCTTCTCGACCGCGACCCACAGGCGACGGGCGTCGTCATCGGTCGTGGCGGTCTGCTCGGCGGATTCGTGGACAGGCAGATGAGGTTCGAGCGTTTCGGCCTCGGTCGGATCGGCGCGACGGTGGAGCTTCCCGACGCGCCACGCCTCGCGGCGTGCGCACATCGTGAGCCATCCCGAGACGGCGAGCGGATCGAGGATCGATTCGTGCCGGCGCACCAGGGTCAGCCAGGTCGTCTGCACGACGTCCTGGGCGAGCGCGTGATCGAGCCCGTACGCGCGCACGACGTGCCACAGAGGCGGCGTCATGAGGCGCACGAGTTCGTCCATCGCGCGGGTCTCGCCTTCGCGCCAGCGCACGAAAAGTGCACCCGCGCGCTCCCAGCGCGCCGGTTCGACCGAGTCCACCGATCTCTCGGCGCCCGCATGCGTCATAGCGCCAATTGTGTCCACACTGAGCAGAGAGCGGTAGAGCCAGTCTGATACACGGATATCGGAGGGATACCGCAGACCCCCGCCACGGCACCCGCTCATGTGCCGCGCGGTGACGGCATCCTCGCGCCGCGACGGAGCGCCAGCCTAGAATCACGCCATGACCGCACCGCTGCTGTACGTCTGCGTACGACCCCAGCAGGGAGCAGCGGCAGCGGAGTACGAGTCGTTCCGCACCGCCATGAAACTCGGCCCCGAGCAGCTGGCGCAGCACGATCTGGTGCGCGAACCGCTCCCTGGCGACGTCTTCGACCGGTACGGAGGATTCCTCGTCGGGGGAAGCCCGTTCAACGTCACCGACCCGGAATCGACCAAGACCGACGTCCAGCGCCGGCTCGAAGCGGACCTCGAGCGCATTGCGAGCCGAGCCGCCTCGGCGACCGGCCCGGCGCCCGCGGCGCTCTTCACGTGCTACGGCATCGGGGTCGTGACACGCCTGCTCGGCGGCGAGGTGACCCGCGGCTTTCCGGAGGACACCGGGCCTGTGACGATCGAGCTGACGGATGGCAGCGGGTCCGACCCGCTCTTCGGGGGCCTCGCGACTCGGTTCACCGCCCTCACCGCGCACAAGGAGGGCACCGGCGCCGTCCCTCCGGGTGCCACGCTGCTCGCGAGGAATGTCGACTGCCCGGTGCAGGCCTACCGGGCCGGCGACCGCCTCTACGCGACGCAGTTCCATCCGGAGCCCACCACTCGGGCCTTCACCGAGCGCATGGCGGTGTACCGCGACGACGGCTACTTCGCCGCGAACGACTACGACGCCATCGCGGGACGCGTGCTGGCGGCATCCGTCACCGAGCCGGCACGCCTGCTGCGCGCATTCGCGCGCAGGTTCGGTCCGGTCGCCTGAAGCTCACGCCTCGGCGTTTCGGACCTCGATCGCCCGCCCGAGGAGCGTCCCCATCACGGGGACGGCGACCACGACGACGGCCACGATGATCGCCGTCACCCCGATCACGCCGCTCGGCGGCTCGTTCTGCAGACGCCCGACCGCGAGCCACGACAGTCCCCAGCCCATGGCGATTCCCGGCGTGACCCGCCAGCTGCTCGCCCATGCGATCGCGACGCCGAGGAGGCCGACGATCACGAGGACGACGACGCCCCAGACTTCGGCGTAGTCGGCCCAGGACTCCGGGCCCACCGCGGTCAGCCACGCGGCGATGTTCGCCACCGTCGCGAGCGAGACCCAGCCGAGGTGCAGACCCGTGGCGCCGTCGATGAGGATGCTGTCGAGCGCGCCTTCCGCCGGGAACAGGATGGTCTGGACGAACGTCGCGCAGAGCGCGATGAGGAGCAGCACGATCCCGACGACCGTGAGCACGAGGGTCGTGAACTGGGCGAGGACGAGCCAGGTGCCGTTCAGCACGGCGGTCGCGGCGATCCACCATCCGAGCGAGCGCTGTCGCTCACGGGCGCGCTGCGAAGGGAGCGCCTGCCACACCGCGTACGCGGTGAGCAGCACGTAGATCACACTCCAGATGGAGAACGCCGGACCCGCCGGCGCCAGGAAGGAGCCGTCCGCGGCGAGCGCGCCATCCTGCAGGTCCTGCACGGCGGTCCCGCCGAGCAGGCCGGCGCCGACGACTGCCGCGACCAGCATGTAGACGATCGCGGCGATCACGACGATCTGACGGACGAGGTCTCGCGAGGTCGCGTTCATCACTTCACGCTATGGCCGAAGGGGTCGGCCCAGGACGGGGTTGACAGCGACCTGGTCTACGCACCGGGCGGAGGGGAGAGGAGGAGCGCGACTCGCTCGTCGAGGTAGGCGGCAAGCGGCACGTATCCGCCCGAGGCGCTCCAGCGAACGCTGGGCAGCCCGTCGCGAAGCGCGAGAGGACCGGATGCCTCACCATGCGCGACGGCGTCGAGATCCAGCATCCGCCAGCCGAGGTGGACGCTCTCGCCCTCGGCGAAGCCGCCGCGGCGGGCTGCTGCCGCGAGTTCGGCACGACGTCGCTGGGACTCGGCGGTGAAGCCGCGGGGTGCCTCCTGCCGGGCGCGGACGATCTCTCCCGTGGCGAGTACGGCATGGTCCGTAAGGAGCAGGACGCCGAGATGCCAGGCGGTGCCGGCGGGCACGATCCGCGGCGCGCGGGTGATGCCGAGCAGCCGGCGCGGCTCGCGCAGCTCGCCCAGCGCCTCTCGGGGCACCTCCGCCAGCCTCGCGCGGGCCTCGTCGACCAGGACCTCCAGGGTCACGCCAGATCATCCTCGCGAGGAGCGGCGGCGATGGTGGTGGTGCGGCGCTCGCCGCGGACGGTCATGGCGATGAGCGGAAGCAGGAGCACCGACAGCATCCCCGCCCCGACCAGCAGCGCAGCCGCAGCCGTCGAGAGGATCCCTTCGTCGATGCCGATCGCGGTGACGGCGACGATGATCGGCAGCGCCGTCGTTCCGAGGAGGGCGATCGACAGCCTGTCGCGTCGGGTGGCCCCCTTGGGGACCGCCAGCATCGAGGGGATGCCGCGGACGATGAGCATCACCACGAGGATGACGGGCAGCAGCAGGAACAGCGTCGGCTGTTCGAGCAGGGCCGCCAGGTCGAACGTCACGCCGGTGTAGATGAAGAACACCGGGACGAGGAAGCCGAAGGCGACCGCCTCGACCTTGCTCTCGACGGCCTCGCGATCCGCCTTCACGGCGTCGCGCATGATCAGACGCCAGACGATGCCGGCGGTGAAGGCGCCGAGCAGGATGTCGAGGTCGAGCACGATGCTCAGAGCGATCAGCACGGCGAGGATCAGCAGAACGACCCGGATCGCGAACTGGCCGGAGGTATGAAGACTCGAGTTCACGAACCGGTGCATCGCGCCCTGCGGAACCTTGAACGCGAGCCAGATGGCGAAGCCGGCGATCGCCGCGAAGAGCACCAGCACGAGGGCGGAGATGTCGGGAGCCCGCCCGCCGAGGAAGATCGAGATCGCGATGAGCGGGCCGAACTCGCCGACGGCGCCGATCGCAGCGGCCGCGCGACCGAACGGCGTCTTCAGCTCGCCGGCATCCCGGAGGATCGGCAGGATCGTTCCGAGCGCCGTCGAGCACAGCGCGATGCCGATGATGACGGCCTCTTCGCCCGGAGCGATGAGCCACCCGAGCGCCACGCCCGCGGCGAGGCTGATGAGCCAGCCGAAGATCGCGCCGCGGCCGGTGCGACCGCGGAAGACGCCGAATTCGATCTCCGAGCCGGCGACGAAGAACAGCATCGCCAGGCCGAACTGCGAGAGCGTGTCCATGAACGCGTCGGGCTGCGCCCAGCCGAGGAGGCTCGGGCCGACCAGGATGCCGAGCACCAGCTCGAACACGACGATGGGAACGCGCACCCATCGACCGAGGCCTCTGGCGCACAGCGGGGCGAGTACGGCGAGGAGCGGAACAATCAGCAGCGTCGGCTCGAGGTCGTTCACGCACTCACCCTAGCGAGCCGTTCCGGCGCCGAAGGGGTGCGGGATCAGACCTCGATCGCGGCGCGGGCACCGTGCGGCGCGGCGGTGCCGCGGATCTCACGGTGGAGCCGCTCCATGCGCTCGTCCAGCTCGGCGGCCGTGTCAGCGGCATCCTTCAGGCTCTCGAGCAGCTGCTCGGGCACGCGGGTTTCGTACTTGTAGTAGATCTTGTGCTCGAGGCTCGCCCAGAAATCCATCGCGATCGTCCGGAACTGCACCTCGACCGGGACGTCGATGCGACCCGTCGACAGGAACACCGGAACCTCGACGATCGCGTGCAGGCTCTTGTAGCCGTTCGGCTTGGGCTCGGCGATGTAGTCCTTCACCTGCAGCACGCGCACGTCGTCCTGCTCGGTCAGCAGGTCGAAGAGGCGATAGGCGTCGGCGACGAAGCTGCAGGTGATCCGGACGCCGGCGATGTCCATGATCCCGGTGCGGATCGATTCGAAGTCCGCCTCGATGCCCTTGCGCTGCACCTTCTCGACGAGGCTGTCAGGTGACTTCACACGACTCGAGACGTGCTCGATCGGGTTGTAGTCGTGGGTCAGCAGGAACTCGTCGCGGAGGATCCCGATCTTGGTCTCTATCTCCTGCATCCCGAAGCGGTACTCCATGAGGAACCGCTGAAGCTCGTCGCGCATCTCGCGCAGTTCGGCCGCGGAGATCGTGATCGGCTCATCGCCGGGGTTCGCATCGTGCACCAGGGGCGCAGGGGTCGCCATGACTCCACGCTATGGAGTGCGCCTACGAGAGTCCTGTGAGAGCGGGCGATCCGGTCAGCTCTCGAGGGCGCGGCGAGCGCGATCGGCGTCCTTCGAGGCGGTGCGGGCGCGGGATGCCGCATCCGCGTGCTCCCGGTCGAGCTCCGCGAGTTCGCCGGCCAGGGTCTTCGACTCGGACTCGAGTCTTTCCAGATCGCGGCGGAGATCGTCGATGCGCTCCCCCACGTGGTCGGCGCGCTCCCGCGCCTTCTCGCGCTTGGCCTCGACGGCCGCGAGCAGACGTTCGGCCTCGTTCGCGGCCCGTTCGGCCTCGCGCGCCGCCTTCTCCGCGGCCTTCCGCGCGCGGCGCTCCGCGAGATCGTCGCGGGGCGCGGCCACGGTGACGCCGGGCACGGAGCCGCCGAGGGCGTCCGCGAGGTCGTCCGTCTCGAACGTGCCGGCTTCGAGCGGTTTGACGAGCCGCGCCGTCATCACCGCGGCGGCGGCCGCAGCATCCATCACCGCTGCATTGATCGTCTTCTCGACGTCTTCCCGGGCTGCGGCGCTCACGGACACGCCGGCCTCCTTCGCCAGCTCGACCGCCTGCTTCGCAAGCGCCGCGACGAGGGCGCGGCGCTGACGGCCGAGCCGCGACAGCTCCGCGGCGTCCAGGTCTTCCTGCGCTTCGCGCAGTGCCGACGCCAGCTCGAGCGCGTCCGCGAGCTGACCCTCGCGGGCCAGACGGTCGACCGCCCACGCCGCGACGGTCGGCTTGCGCAGCGCCTTGACGCGGCCGGCGAGTTCCCGAGCGGATGCTGCGGCGCGGGCATTGCGCGCGGCGGTGAAGTCGTCCGGGCTCAGCGCATAGAGCTCGACCGCGATCTCATCGAGTGCGGCGTCGTCGTCGGCAGGCGGCATCCGCCCATTCTTCCGCCGACCGCTTCTGAGTGGGAGGGGGACCCGCCGACCCGTCCCAGCATCCCCGTGTTCCGAAAGTCGGGTCCGTCATGAGACACGCCAAGGATTCGACGTGCGACCCGGGGTGTCGCCGTTACCGGCCGGACTTTTGGAACGTCGGGAAGAGGTGAGCGGGTTCGCCGAGGCAGAACCCTCAGGCGTTCGCGATCCGGGCCGCCTGGCGGGCGGCGCCGAGGGCGACGTACTCCCCTGGCTCGGGCACCTCGACGGGAATGCCGAGCACCAGCGGCGCGATCGCCCGCACGGCCTCGGACTGGGCGCCGCCGCCGACGAGCAGCGCCCGCTGCAGCGGAACGCCCAGCGCGCGCAGCGCCTCGAGGCCCGCGCCGAGACCGGAGAGCATCCCCTCGACGGCGGCGCGCGCGAGGTTCTCGCGCGTCGTCGAGGCGAGGGTCATGCCCGTCAGGGATGCGGTGGCATCGGGCAGGTTCGGAGTGCGCTCGCCTTCGAAGTACGGGACCAGCTCGAGACCCCCTGCGCCCGGATCCGCCGAGAGGGCGAGCCGGCTGAGCTCGGGGTGGTCGACGCCCAGCACCCTCGCGACCGCATCGAGCACGCGTGCGGCGTTGAGGGTGGCGACGAGGGGCAGGAATCTTCCGTCGGCGTCGGCGAAGCCGGCGACGGTGCCGGTCGGGTCGATCGTCCGCTGCTCGCTGACCGCGAATACGGTGCCGCTCGTTCCGATCGAGACCACGACGTCGCCCGGCTGCGCCTGGAGTCCGAGCGCGGCGCCGGCGTTGTCTCCGGCGCCCGGGCCCACTCGGCGACCGGCTTCGTCGGTGACCCACTCATCCGGACCGAGCACGCGCGGCAGCGCCGCCTCATGGCCGAGGGCGGCGACGAGGAGTTCGACGTCGTACCCGCCGGTGGCCGGGTTCCAGTAGCCGGTGCCGGAGGCATCCGATCTGTCGGTGACGAGCTCATCCAGCGCGGGACCGCGGGTCGACTCCCCGGCCGGGCCGAAGCCGCGCAGGCGCCACGTCAGCCAGTCGTGGGGCAGCGCGACGGCGGCGACGCGTGCCGCGTTCTCGGGCTCGTGGTCCCGCAGCCACCGGAGCTTCGTGATCGTGAAGGATGCCACGGGCACGAGCCCGGTGCGCTGCGCGAGCGCCTCGGCGCCGAACTCGGCGATGAGGTCGGCCGCGGCGCCCGCGGAGCGCGTGTCGTTCCACAGCAGCGCCGGGCGGATGACGCGACCATCGGCGTCCAGCGCGACCATGCCGTGCTGCTGCCCGCCGATCGCCCACGCCATGACGTCATCGAGCCCGGCTTGCGCGATCGCATCCTGCAGCGCGCGCCACCACGCCTCGGGGTCGACCTCGGTGCCATCCGGGTGGGATGCGCGGCCGGTGCGCACCACGGCGCCGGTCGCAGCATCCGTCACGAGGACCTTGCACGACTGCGTCGACGAGTCGACTCCCATCACGAGCGCCATGTAGCGCCTCCTTCTGCCGAGGCCGCGAGACGACTTCTGGTCGCCGAGACCGTGGGAAGCACCCACCCTCTCGGCGACCCGATGTCGTCTCGCGGTCAGGTGCCAGTGTCAGCGCGCGCCGAGCAGGTGCTCGGTGGCGAGCTGCTGCAGCCGCACGAAGCCGAAGCCCTTGCCGCCGAGGTACACCGACGTGTCGAAGTCCTCGTAGGCGGAGCGGTCGGCGAGGAAGTCGTCGTACGACTCGCCCGGGTTGAGCGTCGGGGTCGACAGCTCGTCGACCTTCGCTGCGGCGAGCGCCTCCTGCACCTCAGGATCGGCGCGGAAGGCCGCGGCACGCTCCTTGAGGAGCAGGTACGTGCTCATGTTCGCGGCGGCGGAGTCCCAGACGCCGGTCTCGTCCTCGGTGCGCGAGGGCTTGTAGTCGAAGTGACGCGGGCCGTCATACGCCGGCACGCCGCCGGGGCCGCCGTTCTCGAGCAGGTCGACGAGCGCGAAGGCGTTGTGCAGGTCGCCGTGACCGAACACGAGGTCCTGGTCGTACTTGATGCCGCGCTGGCCGTTGAGGTCGATGTGGAAGAGCTTGCCGTGGAACAGCGCCTGCGCGATGCCTGCGGCGAAGTTCAGGCCCGCCATCTGCTCGTGGCCGACCTCGGGGTTGAGGCCGACGAGCTCCGGACGCTCCAGCGAGTCGATGAACGCGATCGCGTGTCCGAGCGTCGGCAGCAGGATGTCGCCGCGCGGCTCGTTGGGCTTCGGCTCGATCGCGAAGCGGATGTCGTAGCCCTTGTCGGTGACGTAGTCGCCGAGCAGGTTCACGGCCTCGCGGTAGCGCTCGAGCGCCTGGCGGATGTCCTTCGCCGCGTCGTATTCGGCGCCCTCACGGCCGCCCCACATCACGAAGGTCTTGGCGCCGAGCTCAGCGCCGAGGTCGAGCTGGCGGAAGACCTTGCGCAGCGCGAAGCGCCGCACGTCGCGGTCATTCGAGGTGAAGCCGCCGTCCTTGAAGACCGGGGCGGAGAAGAGGTTGGTCGTCACCATCGGCACGATCAGGCCGGTGTCGGCGAGCGCGCCCTTGAGCCGGTCGATCTGGTTCTGACGCTCGGCATCGGTCGAGCCGAAGGCGAACAGGTCGTCATCGTGGAAGGTGAGACCGTAGGCGCCGAGCTCCGCGAGCTTCTCGACGGCGTGCACGACGTCGAGGGGGTGACGGGTCGGTCCGCCGAACGGATCGGTGCCGTTGTAGCCGACGGTCCAGAGTCCGAACGAGAACTTGTCGTCGCGAGTGGGGGTAGGCATGACGCTCCTTTGCGGGAAATTGTTGCGTAAGACAACCTATAGCAGATCGGATGCCGCGTCCAGAGCGCTCCGATACTTTCGACCCGCTAGCATCAACGCATGGCCGACACCGCCCGCGTCACACTCGCCGAGATCGCCGCCGAGGCAGGCGTGTCGCTCGCGACGATGTCGAAGGTGCTGAACGGCAGGACCGATGTCTCGCCGGCCACCCGGGCACGTCTCGAGGAGCACCTGGCGCGCCACGGATACACCCGCCGCAACGCGACGCAGCGAAGCGAGTTCGTCGAATTGGTGTTCCACGAGCTCGAGCCGAGCTGGTCGATGGAGGTCATCGAGGGGGTTGAGGATGTCGCCCATGCGGCCGGCCTGTCGGTCGTGCTGACCGTGAGCGGCGACCGGCACGCACCCTCCGCCGAGTGGATCGACGGCGTCCTGCGTCGGCGGCCGGCCGGCGTCATCCTCGTCTTCTCCGACATCGCCCCGCGCTACCGCGAGAAGCTCCGCTCTCGCGGCATCCCGTTCGTGATCGTGGACCCGGCAGGCGACCCGTCCCCCGATGTGCCGTCGGTCGGCTCCGCCAACTGGTCGGGCGGCCTGATGGCGACCCGCCACCTGATCGAGCTCGGCCACCGGCGGATCGCCGCGATCACCGGGCCGGAAGACATGATGTGCTCGCTGGCCCGCGTCGACGGCTACCGCTCCGCCATGAACGCCGCCGGACTGCCGATCGACCCGGAGCTGATCCGCTTCGGCGACTTCCACCCGGGCGGCGGCGAGGCGCACGGACGCGAGCTGCTCGCCCTGGCAGAACGCCCTACCGCGATCTTCGCCGGCAGCGATCTGCAGGCACTCGGCGTCATCGCCGCGGGCTCGGCGGCCGGGCTCAGCGTCCCGGACGACCTGTCGGTGGTGGGCTACGACGACATCGCGCTGTCGCGGTGGATGAGTCCTCAGCTGACGACCGTCCACCAGCCGCTGCGCCGCATGGGCGAGGAGGCCACCCGGCTCGCGCTGCGGCTCGCGGACGGGTCCGGCATCGAGACGCTGCGGATGGATCTGGCCACGCATCTCGTGGTTCGCGGCAGCACCGCGCCCTTCGGCGGCTGACGCTTGACGCTCCCGCGAAACCAGCGCATGGGTGTGTTCCGGTTCGAAACTTCCGGTCCAGTTTCGTAACGTTTCCGTAACGGAACGGTCCGCTCGCGCTCCGCGCGGATTAGTTTTCGAACACCACAAATAGAGCGCAAGGGAGCGCACAGTGAGTCGACGTCATGCCCGGTTGGGCATTGCAGCAGT
Organism: uncultured Actinomycetota bacterium; assembly: GCA_963751055.1. Lineage (GTDB taxonomy): Bacteria > Actinomycetota > Actinomycetes > Actinomycetales > Microbacteriaceae > Microbacterium. The sequence continues at coordinate 79,114 of CAVVTB010000005.1, forward strand.
GATCGCAGCGGGCGCCCTGGTGCTCGCTCCCCTCGTCCCGGCCGTCGCCCAGACCGTCGTCGTCTCGTCGGTCGATTTCGACGACGGCACGACCGGCGACTGGACCCAGAGTGGCGGGGCCGACGGCACGCTCAGCGTGGTCGATGATCCTGACGGCGGCAGGATGCTGCGGGTCAATGACCGCAGCGCCGACTACGTCGGGCTGCAGAGTCCGACCGGCATCCTCGCACCCGGCGAGACCTACGCGTTCAGCATGGTGGCGCGCCTCGCCGACGGGGTGGCTGGAAGCGCCGGCGTGCGGTTCGTCCTGAAGCCCGCGTACAACTGGATCGGGAACACGACCATGACCGCGACGGAGTGGACGACGGTCGCCGGCGAGTTCACCGTCCCGGCCGACGCGGATCCGGCTTCGCTGCAGGTGTACATCGGCACGGCCGATCTCAGCCCGGCCGCTCCGTACAGCTACCTCGTCGACGACATCCGGATCACCCGCGAAGACGACACGATCCCCGGCGTGGAGACGCTTCTCTCCAACGACTTCGAAGGGGACTCGGTCGCTCCGTGGGGCCCGCGAGGGTCCGTCACTCTGGCGACGACGGATGCCGCCGCCCACTCGGGCTCGCGGAGCCTCAGCGTCACGGGCCGCACCGCGGACTGGAACGGACCGGCGACGGACGCGCTGGCCCTGTTCACCCCCGGCATCGAGAGCACTGTCTCGGCATGGGTGAGGCTTCCCGCCGGAACCACCGGCAGCAGCGGCATCCACTTCACCGTGCAGGAGACGAACGCAGGCGGCACGGATGCCTACACGTGGGTCGGCGGCTCGATCCAGACGACGGCGGACGGCTGGACGCAGATCGGCGGCACCTACACGCTGCCCGCCGACCTCACCGCCGCGTCGCTGTACATCGAAGCCGCTCCGATCGGTGACGTGAACCCGTCTTTCCTCGTGGACGACGTGCTGATCACGGCGCCCGACGACGATCCCGGCACCGGTCCCGAGCCGGGGACCATCGTCATCGACACCGATTTCGAGGATGGCCTCGACGGCTGGGGCCCGCGCGATGGCGGGGGCGGCGCGCCGACGATCGAGCTCTCGACTCTGGCGCACGGCGGCGCGCAGTCGGCCGCGGTGACCAACCGCCTCGACCAGGGCGCCGGTATCGGGCACGACGTGCTCGGACTTCTCGAGAGCGGCGCCCAGTACGAGGTGACCGCATGGGTGCGCTTCGCGGCGGGCACGCCCGGAGACGAACTGTGGCTGAGCCTGCAGCGCGACTCGAGCTTCCAGACGCTGGGCCAGTTCACCGGCATCACGGAGGACGGCTGGACCCAGGTCACCGCCACCTTCAGCATGGGCGCCGCCGAGACGACCGCCCTGCTGTATTTCGAGACGCCCTATGACGGCGGAGCGATCGGCGACACGAGCAGCTTCCTCGTGGACGACATCGTCGTCCGCGTTCCGGAGCCGGCGGTGATCCAGGATCTCACGCCCATCAAGGACACGACGACGTTCCCCGTCGGAGTCGCCATCGACACCCGCGAGACGACGGGCTCGGCATCCGAGCTGCTGCTCCGTCACTTCGACCAGATCACGCCCGAGAACCACATGAAGCCCGAGGCCTGGTACACCGACGACGAGGCGCACACGTTCCGCGCGCATCCCGACGCCGATGCGCTGATGGCGTTCGCGGCAGAGAACGACCTGCATGTCTACGGCCACGTGCTCGTCTGGCACAGCCAGACTCCGGCGTGGTTCTTCCAGAACGACGCGGGCGTCCCCCTCACCACGAGCGAAGCCGACAAGCAGTTCCTGCGCGACCGGCTGCGCGGTCACATCTTCAACATCGCCGAACACCTCAGCACCGGCTTCGGAGAGTTCGGCGGCGGCAACCCGCTCGTCGCGTTCGATGTCGTCAACGAGGTCATCGCCGACAGCGGCGACTTCGCCGACGGGATGCGGCGGAGTGAGTGGTACCGGATCCTCGGCGAGGAGTTCGTCGACCTGGCGTTCCGCTACGCGGACGAGGCGTTCAACGACGTGTACGCCGCGGACGGTTCGGATCGGCCGGTGACGCTCTTCATCAACGACTACAACACCGAGCAGTCGGGCAAGCAGGGCCGCTATCACGCGCTCGTCGAGCGCCTGATCGCCCGGGGGGTGCCGGTCGACGGTGTCGGGCATCAGTTCCACGTGAACCTGTCGATGCCGGTTTCAGCGCTCGAGGACGCGATCGTCGCGTTCGAGGATCTGCCGGTCACCCAGGCGGTCACCGAGTTCGACGTGCCCACCGGCACGCCCGTATCGCAGGCGCTGCTCGTGGAGCAGGGCTACTACTTCCGCGATGCGTTCCGGGCGTTCCGCGAGCACGCCGACGACCTCTTCCACGTCACCGTGTGGGGTCTGACCGACGGCCGCAGCTGGCGGAGTGCCAACGGCGCACCGCTCATCTTCAACGACGGCTACCAGGCGAAGCCCGCCTACTACGGCGTCGTCGACGGTGAGCTGCCTGCCCCGCTGCGGACCGCGAACGTCTTCGCCGGCGACGTGGCGTTGACACCGGATGCCGCGGCCGCGCTCGAGTGGAAGCAGCTGCCGCTGCATCCGATCGAGGATGTCGCTGACTTCCAGCTGCGCTGGGCGGCCGATCACCTGACCGCCTACGTCAGCGTCGACGACGCGGATGCCGAAGCCGGCGACGGGGTGGAGTTCGCCCTGGGAGAGGCCGTGTTCGCCGTCGATCGCCACGGCACCGGCGATGCCGATGCCGTCGTCACCGAGCGCAGCGGCGGGTACGACGTCGTCGCCCACCTCCCGGCGTCCATCGTGATCGGCACGACGACGGGCTTCGATGCGCGCGTCACCGACGGCACAGTCACCACGTCGTGGAACGCACCCGGCGTGCTCGGCACCCTGTCGTTCGTCGAACCGCTGTCATACCTGGAAGTCCAGGCGACAGCATCCGCCCCTGTCATCGACGCGGCGGCCGACGACGTCTGGGATGACGCGAACGCCGTCACCACCTCGAAGCAGGTGCAGGGTGCCGACGGCGCCATCGCGACCGTGCGGACGCTCTGGAAGGACCAGATGCTGTACGTGCTTGCGGAGGTCGCCGATCCGGTCGTCGACGTCTCGGGCAGCGATCCCTGGATCCAGGACTCGGTCGAGATCTACGTCGATCCCGGCAACGCGAAGAACGGCTCGTACCGCTACGACGACACGCAGATCCGCATCAGCGCGGAGAACGCCGTGTCGTTCGGGACGGGCGACGAGACGTTCCAGCGCAACCGCGTGCAGAGCGCGACGGCCCGCGTCGACGGCGGCTATGTCGTCGAGGCCGCGATAAGCCTGCTCGAGTACGGCGGCGAAGGAACGTTCCATGGCCTCGACTTCCAGGTGAACGACGCCGCCGGCGGAGCGCGGAGCGCGATCACGAACTGGGCCGATCCGACAGGCCTCGGCTACCAGTCCACGGCCCGATGGGGTGTGGGGCAGCTGATCGCTCCGGTCGACCCGCGAGCCGAGTCGACCGTGGTCGGCGTGCCCGACTCGGTGGTCGCGAAGGCGAACAAGAAACTCAAGTACACCGTCACGGTGACGGCGAGCGAGCGTCCGACCGGCGAGGTCACGGTCTTCGACGGGGCGACGCCGATCGCGACGGCCACCCTCGAGCGGAAGGACCATGGCACCGTGACGATCCAGCTGCCCCGGCTCTCGACCGGGCTGCACCAGCTGTCGGTCGAGTACTCCGGCTCGGATCTGGTCCAGGGTTCCGTCTCGGCCCCGGTCTCGGTGTCGATCCTGTAGACCCCCGCCAGGGGGGGCGCGGGCCGCGAGGCTCGCGCCCCTTCTGCGTGCGGCTTTCGGCGCCACCGGGCACAGCCGCGGGGATCCTCCCCACACGCCGCACCGGGGTCGACCCACTCGGCGTGTCGCCCGGCATCCCCTCCTCTGTGCGCACGATCCCCGCCGCTGTGGGCGCGATCCCCGCCGTTGTGCACGCTGAACGGCCGCCGGGCACAGGCCAAGGACCGGGTGCCCGTCGGGGTCGGGCACCCGGCCGTGGGGGGGTTCAGGCGTCGGGAGTGATCCGGACGACGGCGTGAAGCGCGCGCGTGTGATCCACGACGCGGGTGGCGCCGACGACCCGCACCGAGCGCGTGCCGACGATCTCGGCGCTGGAACGTCCGAAGCCGAGGACGAGCTCGCCCGGCTCGACGATCCGGCGCCCATCGACGCCGGTGAACGACGCCAGATCGGCGGGAACCTCGAATGACACGAACGCCCGCTCCCCCACGGCGAGCGGCACCCGCGCGTACGCGATCAGCCGCTGCACGGGTCGCACGGCCGAGGCCACGGGATCGTGGAGGTACAGCTGCACCACCTCGACCCCGTCGCGGTCGCCGGCGTTGCCGACGTGGATCGACACGGTGACGGTTCCGTCGGTCGCGAGTTCCTCCGACGAGGATGCGGCATCCGACCACACGAAGTGCGAGTAGCCGAGCCCGTGCCCGAACCCGTAGGCCGGTGTCGGGTCGATGTTCGACACGTCGTTGCGTCGCGCGAGCTTGGGCACGAGGTACGTCGACGGCTGGGCGCCGGGGTCGCGCGGAACGCTCACCGGAAGACGGCCGCTCGGGTTCACGCGTCCGCTCAGCACACCCGCGATGGCGCCGGTGCCCTCTTCGCCGGCGAAGAACGTCTGCACGATCGCGGCCGCGTCCTCCGGCGCCGAGCCGAGTGCGTACGGCCGGCCGGCGAGGAGCGTGACCACGGTGGGCGCACCGGTCGCGAGGACCGCGTCGAGCAGGGCCTGCTGGGCGCCGGGGAGCGTCAGGTCTGCGACATCGCAGCCTTCCCCGCTCGTCCCGCGGCCGAAGAGCCCGGCACGGTCGCCCAGTGCGAGCACGACGACATCGGCTCGGGATGCCGCGGCCAGCGCCTCGTCGAATCCATCCGTCTCGCCGCCGTCGATGGAGGTGCCCTGCGCATAGACGATCTCGGCATGGGGGAATTCTGCGGCGAGCGCGTCACGGAGAGTGGGCAGCGCGATTCCGATCGGCACTTCGGGATGCCGCACGCCTACGTGCGACGGGAATGAATAGCATCCCAGCACGGCGTAGGGGTCGATCGCCGTCGGTCCGACGACGGCGATACGGCCAGGTCGCCCGAGCGGCAGCACGCCGCCGTTGGACAGGAGCACGACCGCCTCTTCGGCGAGTCGGCGGGCGAGGTCGCGGTTGGCAGGCGGATCGAGGTCGACGAGCCCGCGGACGTCGTCGCCGGGCGCCGACGACATCGACACCGACGCGAGCGCGGGCGGAACGGGCGACCAGTCGGGATCCAGCATCCCGAGCTCTGCCTTCTGCCGCAGCACCCGCCGCAGCGCCCGGTCGATGAGGCCCCCGTCGACCGTGCCGTCATCGACGGCGCGCACCAGGGCGGCGCCGAACGTCTTCACGGTCGGCAGCTCGACGTCGATGCCGGCGGCGAGCGCGTCGCGTGCCGCCGCCGTCCAGTCCTCGCTGTAGCCGTGCAGCTCCTTGAGGAACGCGATCGAGAAGTAGTCGGCGACGACCGTGCCGTCGAATCCCCAGACGTCGCGCAGCAGCCCGGTGAGCAGGCCCGCATCGGCGGCGGTCGGGATGCCGTCGAGGTCGGTGTACGAATTCATGACCGAGCGCACCCCGCTCTCGCGGATCGCCATCTCGAAAGGCGGCAGCAGCACATCGGCGAGCTCGCGCGCTCCGATCGACACCGGCGCCAGATTGCGTCCGCCCTTCGATGCGGAGTAGCCGACGAAGTGCTTGAGGGTCGCGATGACGCCTTCGGACTCCACACCCTGGATGTACGCCGTCGCGATGGTTCCGACGAGGTAGGGATCCTCGCCGATCGTCTCTTCGACACGCCCCCATCGGGCGTCCCGGACGACGTCGAGCACCGGTGCGAGGCCCTGGTGCACGCCGACCGAGCGCATGTCGGCGCCGATCCGGCTTCCCATCTCACGGACGAGCTCCGGATCGAACGAGGCGCCCCAGCTGAGCGGCACGGGATAGGCGGTCGCCCCCCACGTCGCGAAGCCGGCGAGGCACTCCTCGTGCGCGAGCGCGGGGATGCCGAACCGGTTCGCGGCCACGATCCGCTGTTGTGCGCGCATGAGCGACAGCGCGCCCATCGCGGGGTCGACGGGAGCCGTGCCGAACGGCCGGGTCAGCTGTCCGAGCCCCGACGGGAGGATCGCGTCGAGATCGACGTGGTCGTCCATGTCGTGCTGGTGGGGCGCGACATCCTCTCCGTCATCGGAGGCCCCCACCCACACGCCGTACAGCTGCGCGACCTTCTCCTGCGTGGTCATCGCGTCGATGAGAGACTCGACCCGATCGTCGACCGGAAGCGCAGCATCCCGCCAGTGTGTCGTGAGACCTGTCTGATCCAGCGTCATCCCTTCACCGCCCCGGTGAGGCCTCCGACGATCTGCTTCTCCATCGCGAGGAAGAAGGCGAGCGCGGGGATCATCGCCAGCGACGTGTAGGCGAGCACGGCGCCGGTGTCCTGGGAGTACTGCGTCGAGAACTGGGTCGCCCCGAGCGGGAGCGGCCAGAGCTCCTGCGGGAGCGATCCGGTGCTGATCACGAGGAGCGGCAGGAGGTAGCCGTTCCAGCTGCCGACGAATGCCAGGATTCCGACGGTGACCAGCGCGGGCTTCGACAGCGGAAGCAGGATCCGCCAGAAGAAGCCGATGCGCGAGGCGCCATCGATGACGGCGGCCTCCTCGAGCTCGGGGGGGATCGCCCGAAGGAAGGGGACGAGGATGATGATCGTCGTCGGCAGCGCGAACGCGATCCCGGGGATGATGACGCCGAGATAGGTCCCGTGCAGTCCCATCGTGCGCAGCAGCAGCGTCAGCGGGAGCGCCGCGACGGTGAGGGGGAACATCAGCCCGGCTGCGAAGATCGTGTAGAGCAGCGCGCGTCCGCGGAAGCTGTAGCGCGCGATGACGAACGCCGCCATGATGCCCGCGATGACGACGCCGATGGTCGTCGCCACGGCGAGGATCGTGCTCGCGAGCACGTTGCCCCAGAACCGGGGCGCGCCGAGCACCAGCGACCAGTTCTTGAAGGTCCACGGGTCGGGCATGCCCGCCGGGTTCGCGTTCAGATCCGCGGTCGTGCGGAATCCGCCGATGAAGACGTAGAGCACCGGCCCGATCGGCGACGGCGACGACCACGAGTGCGACCAGGTAGACGAACGGCTGCCCCCAGTCGAAACGCCGGCCGGCCACGCGAGTCCGGGGTCGGCTCATGCTCGAGGTCACGCTCGAGCTGCATCGTGGAGGACATCAGCGAACCCCTGAGGTGATGGCGCCCACGAGGTCGCGGCGCAGAGCGAAGCGCTGGTAGACGAGTGCGACCGCCAGCGAGATGACGAAGAGGATCACGGCGATGGCGCTGCCGTAGCCGGGCTGTCCGGCGAACTGGCCCTGCTGCACCATGTAGGTCGCCATCGTCTCGGTCGCGATTCCGCGAACCGTCGGCGAGACGGTGACCCAGACCATGTCGAACACCTGGAGCGAGCCGATGATCGACAGGAAGGCCCAGATGCGGATGGTGGGGGCGAGGAGCGGGATCGTGATGTACCGCTGCACCTGCCACCAGTTGGCGCCGTCGATCTGCGCGGCCTCGGAGAGCTCGTCGGGCACACCCTGGAGTCCCGCGAGCATGAGGATGATGCCGAACCCGATGTACTTCCAGGTCAGGATGAAGAAGATCGTCCACAGTGCGATGGCCGGATCGGCCAGCCAGTTCCGCGTCAGGTCGCCGAGGCCCATGGCCTCGAGCGTCGCGTTGACAGCGCCGTTGGGCTGCAGGAGGAGCTTCCACGCCAGACCGGCGATGACCTCGGCGAGCACGTACGGAACGAAGATGAGCAGCCGGAACGCGCCGCGCCCCTTCAGGCTGCGGTTCAGGAGCAGTGCGACCGCGATGGCGATGGGCCCCTGGATCAGAAGCGACATCGCGAGGATGAAGAAGTTGTTGCCGATCGCCCGGGTGAACTCGGGCGTCGAGAGCGCCCTCACGTAGTTCTGGAATCCGATGAAGCGCTCGGAGTTGAGGTCGCTCCACTGGAACGACGACGGCAGGTTGTAGAAGCTGTAGACGGCCGCAAGGATCACCGGGAGGATGACGAAGCCGACGAAGAGGAAGAGCGCGGGACCGACGAAGATGACGATCTCGGTCCACTTGCGCCGGTCGCCGGCGCGGGATGAGGGACGTGGGGAAGGGCCCGGGCCCGCGGAGACCGCGGGCCCGGGCGCAACAGCTGCAGAAGTCATCGCTAGAGCGTCGCCGCAGCGTCTTCCATCTTCTTGACGATGTCGGCCGGCGTGCCGACTCCACCGAAGAGGTTGACGATGCCTTCGTTCATCGCGTTGCCGACCGTGGTGCCGTACTCCGTGTCCAGCCACAGCTGAACGAAGGAGGACGCGGCCAGGCCGTCGGCGACGAGCTTCAGGTTCGGGTCTTCGAGCGACGCCTGCGCCGCAGCCACCGTCGGGATGCCTGAGCCGCTCGCGGCGAACTTGGCCTGCACCTCTTCGCTCATGATGTACGCGAGCAGGTCGGCGCACTCCGGCGGGGCTTCCGTGGAGCATCCGAATCCGTCGCCGCCACCGAGCGTGGCGCTCGGGTCACCGGCGGATCCTTCGATGGCGGGGAAGGGGAACCAGCCGAGGAACTCCGGGACCTCCTCGTCGGGGGTGAGCCCGCCGATCACGCCGGCGTTCCAGTGGCCCATGAGCTCCATGGCCGCCTGGCCGTTCGCGACGAGACCGGCCGAGCTGCCGGCGCCGGTCTGTGCCGGAGTTCCGAGGAAGCCTTCCTGGAACGGGTTGATCCCGATGAACTCCTCGAGCTCATTGCCTGCGTCGACGAAGCACTCGTCGCTGAAGTCGAAGTCAGCGGCCGCGGTCTTCAGCGTCTCGGGCGAGCAGGAGTGGAGCGCGAACTGGTACCACCAGTGCGCGGCGGGCCACTTGTCGCCCGCGCCCACGGCGATCGGGGTGATCCCCGCGTCGCGGAGCTTGCCCACAGCGTCCTTGAGCTCGTCGAGCGTCTCGGGCGGCGCGTCGATGCCGGCCTGCTCGAACAGGTCGGTGTTGTACCAGAAGCCCTCGATGCCGAAGGTGAAGGGGACGGCGTACGTCTCGCCGTCGACCTGCCAGGGGCTCACGGTCGCCCCGACGCTGGAGATCGTGTCGCCGATCACGTCATCGAGCGGCATGAGATAGCCGTTCTCGACCTGGTCGCGGATCTCGCCGCCTGGCCATACCTGGAACAGGTCCGGCGGGTCGCCGGCCGACAGCGCGTTCGGAATGAGCGTGCGCTGCAGGTCTTCGTTCTGGTAGCCGGTCTGCTCGACCTTCACGCCGGGGTTGGCTGCCTCGAACTCGGCCGCGACCTCCTCCCAGACCGCGGGAAGCGGCCCGGACGTGGCGTTGTGCCACCACGTGATGGTGACGTCGTCACCTTCGGCGTCGCCTCCCTGCTCGCCGCCGGCGGCACAGCCGGCGAGCGCGCCGATGGCGAGCCCGGTCGCGGCAATGCCCGCGGCAAGGCGCATCGTGCTGCGTGTGTTCATCTTCGAACCTCTCGAAAGTTTCGACGTCAACGTCGAAAGTGATGTGGACGTGCCAAGAGTACGACGGAAGGGATTTGCCGTCAAGAGCAACAAATGCGGCACGGATGCCGCACCCGCCCCTACAGTGAATCGCGTGACGGATTCGACCACTGCCCCCGAGGGCGTGCGGCAGCGCAATCTCGCGCGCCTCCTCAGGCTGGTGCACGTCGATGGGCCTCTCTCCCGCGCCACGCTGACCGTGGCGACCGGGCTGAATCGATCGACCATCGCGGATCTCGTCTCGGAACTCGCGCGCGCGGGCCTCGTCGAAGAGCGCGCGCCAGACCCCTCCCGGCGGGTCGGCCGGCCATCGCCGGTGGTCGCCGTCAGCCCGCACGTCCTCGCGATCGCGGTCCACCCCGAAGTCGACGCCCTCACGATCGCCGCGGTGGGCCTCGACCGCGGCATCGCCCTGCGTGAGCGCATCGACGTCGATCACCTGCTGACGCCGGACGAGACGGCCGCGATCGTCGCGGAGCGCATCGGGTCGTGGCGCGCCGGGCCCTTGGCCGAAGCACGCGTCGTCGCGGTCGGGCTCGCCGTGCCCGGACTCGTGCGCGCCGCCGACGGACTCGTCCGGGACGCGCCCCACCTGCACTGGATCGACGCGCCCATCGGCGACCTCGTCCACACCTCGACCGGGCTCCCGACCGTCGTCGGCAACGACGCGAGTCTGGGCGCCATCGCGGAGCACCTCTACGGCGCCGCGCGCGGGATCGATGACGTCGTCTACCTCAACGGCGGCGCCAGCGGCATCGGCGGCGGTCTCATCGTGCACGGGATGCCGGTGGCGGGCGCCGGCGGGTACGCAGGCGAGTTCGGACAGAACCGACCGGGCATCGCATCCGCTTCCGACCGCCGCGCCCAGGACGGCGTCCTCGAGGACGAGGTGAGCCAGGCCCACCTGCTCCAGGCCGTCGGCCTCTCGACCGCGGACCATCCCACGCTCGCCGCCGCACTCGCGGCTTCGGATGATCCGGCGGTCGGGGCCGAACTCTCGCGTCAGCGCGGCATCCTGGCGACAGCCCTCGCGAACGCCGTCAACGTGCTGAACCCCTCGGTGGTGGTCCTGGGCGGCTTCCTCGCCACGATCGCCGAGCAGGACCTGGCCGCACTCGCCGACGCCGTTGCGGCCCAGGCGATGTCGGCGAACGCGGAGGGTCTCGACATCCGCGTGGCCTCCCTCGGTGAGAATCACCTGCTCATCGGCGCCGCCGAGGCGGCGTTCGGCAGGCTCCTGGCCGATCCCGCGGGCGCCGCCGGCTGATCGCTACACGGATCTCCGGCTGCGGTCAACGGAGGTGCGCGATCGCCCGCGCCGTCGCAGGCTGGGTGGCAGGAGGTCATCGATGAGCGATCCCAGCACGATTCCGGGCTGGCCGGGCGAGCCCGGCCAGCCGACGACGCCCCCGGGCGCCCCAGGCATTCCCGGCGAGACTCCGGGGCCGACCCCCGGCGAGCCCCTGGCCCCGAACCCCGCGGAGCCCACCGCGCCGAACCCCCCGGAGCCCACCGCACCGACGCCCGAAGAGCCGACGGCTCCGACGCCCGACGAGCCGACCGTGCCACGCCCGGCAGAGCCCGCTCCCGCCGAACCCAGCGCCCCGCCCGGGGTGCCCGAGGTCCCGTCCGGCCCCGGCTTCGGCTGACGCGGAGTGACGAAGTGTGACGAAGGGGAATGAAGGCCTCGCGCCCAGACGTTCCCCTTCGTCATGACACGAGTCGGAATCATCGGAGCAGGACACATCGGATCAACCCTCGCGCGCGGTCTCGTCGACCGCGGCTACGAGGTCGTGATCAGCAACTCACGAGGTCCGGAGACTCTCCAGACCCTCGTCGCGGATCTCGGCCCGAACGCCACAGCAGGGACGGTGACGGATGCCGCTGCCGGCGACGTCGTGATCGTGACGGTGCCGCTCAAGGCGTACCAGCAGGTGCCGGTGGAGCCGCTCGCCGGCAAGATCGTCCTCGACACCAACAACTACTACTGGGAGCGCGACGGCCGGATCACCGCCCTCGACGAGAAGCGCGTGACCACGACCGGACTGCTGCAGGACCACCTTCCGGCCTCGAAGGTCGCGAAGGCGTTCAACCACATCGCATCGGGCCAGATCCTCACCGACGGCTCCACCTCCGGGACCCCCGGACGCCGTGCGCTCGCGACAGCATCCGATCACGCGGATGCCGCGGCATGGGTGACCGCGCTGTACGACTCGTTCGGGTTCGACACCGTCGACATCGGGTCGGTGGGTGAGAGCTGGCGGGTGGAGCGGGATCAGCCCGCCTACGTCGTGCGCCAGACCAAGGAGGAGCTCACCGAGAATCTCGCTCGCGCGACTCGGTGACCCCTGCAGGCGCTATGTTGTGAGCGTGGGCACCATCTACTACGGCGGGTCTGCGACCCCCATCCACATCGAAGACCGCGCGCTCGCGCATCTGAAGGTCGTCATAGCCACGAAGCTGCGGCGCAACGAGAGCTTCACCGTGTCGTGGCGGCATCCCGACGACCAGCCCCGTGGCCGGAGCACGCTGTGGCTGCATCCGTCGATCCCGCTGCGGTTCGTGTTCGACGACCCGGAACCGACCGAGCTCAGCCGGGGGTGGATCGAGGATCTCGCGAACTCGGCCAACTCGTCGGGCGGGATCCTGCTCGTCGCGGAGCACTTCGATACGGAGGCTGTCCCGGACGGGGAGGAATCGGGCGGACTCGAGCTCATTCAGGGCGGAGTCAGTCTGGGCAGCGTCGAGGTCGAGCATCTCGAGATCGACAAGCTCAGCGTCGCGGACGCCGACGTTCTCTCGGATCGGGACTGATCGACGTCATCGTCCCGTCGGCGGATCACCCCTCCGGCGGGGGCGCCTCCTCGGTGGGCTCGGGCACGATCGTCAATCCGTTCGGCCCGCTCGCTGCCTGCATGAGCTCTTCGATCCACAGCCGGTTGATGCGCGGCTGACGACTGCCGAAGAAGTGGAACTGGATCGGCACCGACGCGTGCATCCAGAAGCTGCGACGGCCGCTGCCGTCGCCGATTTCGACGTCGAACATGAACGACTCCGACCTGCGGAGCTTGTTCATGACGACGATGCGCAGATGGGCGAGCGTGCGGTCGTCTATGTCGACCGAGTTGCCTGCCGTGTCGTAGATGAACCTCCCCATATAGGGAGCTTAGCCGCCGTCAGCGCGGCGCGAAGGCGTTGTGGAATATCGCTCGCGCCCGCCGTGCGACCGCGGGGCGCTGGGCCGGGTCGGTGCGTGCGAGCTCCGTCGCCAGCATCCCGACCGCCATCGCGACATCCTCGGGCTCGACGTGGTCGCCGATGCGTCCGGCGGCTCGCTCGCGCGTCACCAGGCGCTCCACGACGCCGCCGAAGCGCTCCCCGAGCGGTGCCACCCGCGGGTCGCGAAGATCGGCGGTGATGAGCTCGATGAGGGCGGTCGAGACGACCGCCTGATCGACCACTCGATCGAGGAGGTCGTCGATCGTCCGGCCCTCTGGAGCGGTGTACTCCTCGAGATCGACGACGTTCTCTTCGAAGACGGCGACGGCGAGCGTGGTCCGGTCGGGGAAGTGGCGGTAGAGGCTCCCCTGCCCGACGCCTGCGCGCTTCGCGACAGCGCTGAACGGGGCGCTGAGGCCCGATTCCGCGTAGACCTCCCGCGCCGCCGCGATCAGCGCACGGCGGTTGTCGGGTCCGGCAGCCGGTCCGCGGTTGGCCTTCTGGGTCGATCTGGGGAGGGTCGGCACGGGTGTAGCATAGTACCGGACACAGTTGTCCGGTAGAAAGGAATCAACATGAGCACCACCACTCAGCTCACGGGCGACAACTCGATCGCCGACTGGCTCGCGAACCCCGCGGGCAACGCCATCCTCACCGAAATGCTCGCCCAGGGCGGTCAGACGCCTGACGTGTTCAAGCCCGTCCGACGCCTCGCGATCAAGCGCCTCGTCAAGATGAGCCGCGGTGCGTTCACGCAGGAGATGCTCGACGATCTGGTCCGTCGCGCCGCCGAGGGGGACGTTCCGGAAGGCACGCTCGTCGTGGAGGTCGCCGCGAGCGACGCTCTCGAAGAGGATGCCGCACCCGCCGTCGCGATCCGCGAGTGGACCGAGCGCATCAACGAGGGCCGTTTCACCGGCCAGACCGTCATCGTGACGGGCGCCGGCTCGGGCATCGGCCGCGCCACCGCCTCGCGCGTCGCCCGTGAAGGCGGCCGCGTGATCGCCGTCGACGTCAGCCAGGAGCGTCTCGACGAGTTCGTCGCCGAGCACGCCGGCTCCGACATCGTCGCGCTCACCGCTGACATCACCGACGACGCAGGCATCGCCCGCATCCTCGAGGCCGCCGGCGACACCATCGACTCGCTCGCCAACATCGCCGGGATCATGGACGACATGACCCCCGTCGGCGACCTGTCCGACGCCGTGTGGGAGCGCGTCATGCGCGTCAACGTCACCGGCACCATGAAGCTCACGCGCGCGGTCATCCCCGCGATGCTCGCGCAGGGCGGCGGCTCCATCGTCAACACCGCATCCGAGGCCGCGCTGCGCGGGTCGGCGGCCGGTGCCGCGTACACGGCGTCCAAGCACGCTGTCGTCGGGCTCACCAAGTCGAGCGCCTTCATGTACGGTCCCAGCGGGATCCGCGTGAACGCGGTCGCACCCGGACCGACGATCACCAACATCGAGGCGACCTTCGGCTCGCCGCTCGGCGCCTCGCGCATCCAGTTCGGCATGTCGATCCTCCCCGACGCGGCCGAGGCCGAGGCCCTCGCGGCGTCGATCACGTTCCTCCTGAGCGACGACGGCGTGAACGTCAACGGCATCGTCCTCGCGAGCGACAACGGCTGGTCGGCAGCGTAGCGCGCGACCACACTGCGACACGGCTCGGGCTCACGCCCGGGCCGTGTCGTGCTTCCGGCGTCAGAACGGCCAGATGAGCCCAGAGCGAGCGACGACGCCCAGGGGGATCCGGTTGCTCACGAAGGCGACGATCGCCAGTGCCAGGATCACGAGCGTTGCGGCGACGGGGTCCACGTCGCTCAGCGTAGCCTTGGCCGCGTGCCACGCACCGACCGAATCGCAGACGAAGCGCTTCGGCGCGGCATCCGGATCGCCATCGCGGAGTCGCTCACATGCGGCGCTGCTCGCAAGCGAACTCGGCAAGGGACACGATGCCGCGGAGTGGTTCTCGGGGGGCGTCGTGGCCTATCGCACCGACGTGAAGAGCGCGTGCTCGGGCTTCGTGCCGGCGTCGAGCCGTGCTCCGCGGAATGCGCCGAGCAGCTGGCCGTCGGTGTGCGTACTCTGCTCGTCGCGGACGTCGCGGTGTCGGCGACCGGAGTGGGCGGCCCGGACCCCGAGGACGGTCACCCGCCGGGAACGGTGTACCTCGGCTGGAGCTCGGGCGCCGGAGTGGGGCACCGGCTCCTGAATCTGGATGGCGGTCCGCGGAGGTTCTGGATGCCACCGTCGACGAACTCCCTCGACCTGCTCGCGGAACTCCTGCTCGGCGAGGCGGACTCGTCGGATTAGCACGTGGGCGGGCGAGCGGCAATCCCCCTTCGGCGGAGCCGGGCGACTCGTAGCCTCGTCAGCGACCGGAGGAGTTTCATCATGGCGACGACCACGACCACCAAGAAGACGCAGGCACCCACCCGCAACCGGCGGCGCCCCGCCCGCAGCGGCGCCGAACTGACCAAGGAGCAGAACGCCGAGCGCGGGTTCACCGCCTCGAAGCAGCTGAGCGAGCACCTGCAGAGAGTGCTCGTCGACCTGCTCGAACTCGCGTCGCAGGGCAAGCAGGCTCACTGGAACGTCGTCGGACGGAACTTCCGCGACACGCATCGCCAGCTCGACGAGATCATCGAGGCTGCCCGCGAGTTCAGTGACACCGTCGCAGAGCGGATGCGGGCGCTCCACGCCCTGCCCGACGGCCGCAGCGACATCGTCGCCGAGACCACCACCCTGCCGGAGTTCCCGCAGGGCGAGATCGACACCGCCGAGGTCGTCGACCTGGTGACCGAGCGCCTCGAAGCGGCGGTCTCGACCTGCCGCGAGGTGCACGACGACGTCGACGACGAAGACCCGACGAGCTCCGACATCCTGCACGCGATCATCGAGAGTCTCGAGCAGTTCGCGTGGATGGTGTCGGCCGAGAACCGCACCCCCGCGCCGCGACTCCTCGAGCTAGGCCTCCGCGAGGTCTGCGACGGCGGGGCCTTCCAGCCGGCGTCCGCCTGCATCGAACCGCGAGCCGTGGAGCGGGCAGTCCCACGACCGCTCGACGCCGTTCCACGACAGCACGCCGCCGAGGTGGGTGCAGACCCCCGAGACCCGGCACGTGACGCCGCGTGCCGGTAGCTGCGACGGGCCTCAGAGAGCCTTGCGATCGGCGCCTCGTCGCGCAGCAGCCCGTAGCGGTACGCCGTCGCGGTCGCCTCGGCGCGGCCGCGCACCCCGAGCTTGCGGTAGATCGCCACGGAATGATGCATCACGGTCTTGACCGACAGGTTGCAGCCGCTCGGCGATCTGCTTGTTCGTCATGCCCGTCGGCCATGAGCTGGAGCACCTCCTGCTCACGAGGAGTGAGCGGCTCGGTGCGGCAGGGATGAGGAATGGCGCGGCGGCGGCATGATCCTCCAGCCATCGGACGGCCTCCGCCGTGGCATCGACGACGCGAGCAGTCGCTCCCGCCGACGCGCTCCGTACCGCAGTCGCCGGGCCGGCCTCCCCCGGACGACGTTGCGCACCCGCCGTATTCGGTGCGCGAGACGGCGACCAGCGTGCGGATCGTGCGTTCCTCGTCCGCATCGACGGCGCCCGCCATGCGGGCCGCGAAGACGAAATCGCCGGATGCCACGGCGATGAGTGCGGCGTACACGAAGCGAGACCGCCGCAAGGTGGGACCAGCCGTCGTCGTCTGCCTTCGGTCAGCCGTCGAGCACACCAGCGCGCAGCCGCCGGCCGGGCGCCCCGCGCGCAGTTCGCGCCGGCCAACGCCGCCAGCACGAAGGACTCCGCCATCGGATCGCTGTCGCTCGACGGCGAGCTGCGAGAGCGTCCTCGAGGTCCGGAGCGGCACACGGCGTCCGGCACCGAGCCGCTCGGCGGCGTGCGTGCAGCACGACCGTCGCGCCGATCGACGGACTGCGCGTCCCCGACTCGCTGCGCCCGCACGCAGCCCGCGCGTCGCGAAGCGCGACCGCGCCGGCGATATCACCACGTGGCGTGTGCGACTGCGGCGCCGAGGACACTTCGAACCGGGCGAGCCACGCGGACAGCTCCGAGCTCCTCGGCGACGAGTGCGACCCTCGGTCGCAGCGCGTGCCGAAAGTTCGAGGTCTCCGGTCGTCGATCCGTTCATGACCGCGATGAGCCGAGCCTGCAGCGCCAGGTACGGCTCGGCGATCGGGTCGACGAGGCTCTGCGCCGCGCCGCCAGCGCTCGCTCACACGGTCCCGCATCGCGCCCCGTCCGGGGTGAACGCAAGGGCGTTCGACGCCCACAGCCAGCACCCGGGCAGCCTGCGCGGGTGCCAGCCGCTCAGCAGCCGTCCCCGAACGCGATGACCGCACCCAGGACATCGCCGATCGACGACGTGTCGGAGTAGCCGCCGAGGACCGACGGCCGCGTCCACCGCCATGACCGCCGCGGCTCGAGAGTCGACCTCCGCCAGTCGACGGATCTCCTCCCCGACGTCGCAGCGCATGATGCGCACCGCGTGGACGGCATCCGACGTCGCCGCCTGCGCGGCCGCGCTGCTGCCCCCGGGTGAGCTCTCGCAGCATCACGCTCCGGCGGTCGAGATCGGCGTGGCGTCGCGCGATCCCTCCCGCGCGAACGCGCGGACCAGCGGAAGCATGCGTGAAGGGCGGCGCCGCAGCGGTCGCTCGACGCTCGGCTCGACCAGGCGAAGGTCGACAAGGACGGCCGAGGTCGTCGAGCACCTCGCCGGGCGATGCATCCACGACGCCGACGGCGGCGTCGAAGGTGAAGGGGCCCCGAAAGCCGGCGACGGCGCGAGAAGGAGCCGATCCTCGCGCGGCGGTGAGCAGGCGCCGCGTCGAGGCGAGGGCGTCGCGCAGGCCGCACGTGCGGTGCCGCCGGGGCGTGAGGTGAGGATATCGAGCGCGACCCAGTACGGAACCGTCCGCACGCAGCTCTCTGCACCAGCCGCTCGAGCGAGAGGATGCCCCGATGCGCGCGGCGGCCAGTTCGATGGCGAGCGGGAGCCCGCCGAAGAGTCGGCAGATCTCGGCCGACCGGCCCCGCCGTCGCGGCGTCGAGCCGGAATCCCGCGCTCACGCGCTCGGCGCGCTGCGCGAACAGTCGCGCGCTCGGGCTGGCGACGATCTCCTCCCACCGCGCGTACGGCGGGGGGACGCGAAGCGGATCCAGCACGAGGGATGCCGCGGACGCCGCGCAGCGGGTACCGCGGACGACCACGATGACCAGGCTGAGCCCGGCACACGCTCTGAGCAGCGTCGTGCAGCGTCGACTCGTCGATCGCGCACAGAGTCGGCATGATCGACGACCAGCACGACCCGAGCTGCGCCGATCAGTCGCCGCCAGCCGATCGAGCGGCGTGCGGCGCCCGCAGACGGCCGCCGAGGCGCGGCACCCAGCTCCCGGCGCGACCTCGCCGAGAAGGTCCGCGCCGGCTCGGCGCGCCGGCGACATCGACGCTCCAGACCTCTGCTCCCGGCGGACGAGGGTGGGGATGATCGACGGCGAAGGCGCTCTTGCCGACGCCCGGCCGGCCGCTGAGCGGAGATGAGCCGGGATCCGGCTCGCCGAGCAGCTCGGCGAGATGCCTCGCCTCGGCATCCCTCCCGAAAAGCTCCATGCTCTCGCTCCCCCAGCAAGCACTCGGCCCGCAGCGGCCGGCGACGCCCCCGCTGCGCGCCGACCGCGCGGAATCCCCGGGCAAATGCCCGATGCGCACTCAGCGTACGGGCGGTTTGCCTGGTGGAGTGCACCCGAGTCGCCCTATGACGGCGTCACCCTCGCCACACACCCGGGAGATCCACATGAAGCTGCTCCACATCATCGCCAGTCCGCGCCTCGACGGGTCCTCCACGCTCCAGCTTCGGAGGCGCTCCTCGGCGAGCTCGGCGAGCGGTTCCCCGACCTCGAGGTCGAGACGCTCGATCTCTTCCAGGCTGACCTGCCCGCGATGGCCGGCGACGAACATCGAGGCGAAGTACACGCTGCTCAGCCGGCAGCCCGATCGAGCGGGCCACGCGGAGTCGTGGGCGCAGATCGAGCGCGAGATCGAGCGATTCCGGTCGGCGGACGCCTACGTCATCACCGCGCCGATGTGGAACTTCGGCGTGCCGTACGCGCTCAAGTACTACATCGACTGCATCGTGCAGCCGGGCTATCTCTTCCGCTTCAACGCCCAGGGCTACCCCGAGCCGCTGCTGCACGACAAGCGGATGATCGTCGTCTCCTCGTCGGGAAGCGACTACTCCGAGGGCAGCCCGATGCACGCGCTCAACTTCCACGAGCCCTACCTGCGGACCATCTTCGGCTTCGTCGGCATCACCGACGTGACCTTCGTCAACGCGTTCTCGGTCGACGTGCCGCATCGACGGGCCGCCGCGCTCGAGCAGGGCCTGGTCGACGCGCGGGCCGCCGCGTGGGATGCCGGGTGGGAGCGCTTCGAGACCATCGCGGCCTAGCGAGCGTCTGGGTGGTCCGGGGCACTGCGCCGGGTAGCCTCCTCGCGTGACCGCCGAACTGGACGACGCCATCGTCGTGGACTTCCCGCTGCGCGGGGAGGGATGGATGGCGGTCACGACGCCGGCCGCCCGCATCCCGAGTCATGGCACCGACATGCTCGGCCAGCGGTACGCGTACGACTTCCTCCGGGTCGACGAGCGTCGCGGCCGCGCTTCCATCCGGCCGGGATGCTGCGCACGAACCTGATCGGCGTCAGGGCGCAGGACTGCTACGCGTGGGGAGCCCCGATCCACGCGCCGGTGGACGGTCACGTCGTCCGCGCGGTCGACGGCGTGCCGGAGCGCGCCTGGATCCATCCCGTCAGCGAGTTCGCCCGAATGGCCTGGAACGCATGGACCTTCACGCCTGCGCGGCTCGACGCCATCCTCGGCAACCACGTCGTCCTGCGTTTCGGCGACGGTTTTCGCGGCATTCGTGCACCTCGCGCCGGGAACGGTGGCGGTGACCGAGGGACAGACGGTGCGGATCGGCGACGTGCTCGGGCGGGTCGGCCACACCGGCAATTCGACCTCGCCGCACCTGCATTTCCAGCTCATGGACTCGCTGGACGTGATGCGCGCACGGGGGATCCCGTGCGCGTTCCGCGGCTACGAGGTCGAACGCGCCGGGTCGTGGGTGCCCGTCGACGCGGGCATCCCCGGTTCGCGGGAACGGCTGAGGTCGGTCGAGCCGGGCTGAGCGTGACCGCCTCAGCACGCGGAACGACCCCGGGCGCCCGAGCCCGGGGTCGTTCCCTGTGCACTGCGCTCAGTCGACGGTGATCGTGAACGAACTCATCGTGCCCGGTCGCGGGGACCGTGATCGCGAACCGCGTGAGTCCTGTCACCCCGGCTGGGATGGTGAACTGCACTGTCGCGGTTCCGGTCTCGTCGGATCCCGTCGTGTAGCTCCGGGTCACCGGGGCCGAGGCGAGCTGGGTCGCACCCAGCGAGACGGCGACGGTTCCGGCCACGGGCTCATCGCGGGTGAACTCCAACGACGACAGGTTCACCGTCACGGTGTCCCCCACGTCGTACCCGTCGGCGTCGCCGCTGACCCGCACGCCGACCGCCCGCTGCGCGAGATCCGGCGAGACGGTCTGCGCAGGAGCAGCGGCGAAGTAGTCCACCATCGCCTCGAGGTCGACCTGGCCGCTGTCGGCCTTGTTCGCGCCCTTGGCCAACTCGAAGAAGTTGTCACCTCCGGAGGCCAGGAACGAGTTCACGCCGACGGAGTAGGTGCCGATCTGGCTCAGCGGGAGCGCCGTTCAGCAGGATCTCGGTGATGCGCGAACCCGCCGGAGCCGTCGGGTTGTACGTGTAGGTGAGCTCCTTGCTGACGCCCAGCTTCAGGAACGGGCGCGACGCGCTGGCCGGCTGCCACTGCTGCTCGAGAACCAACTTGATCTGCGCCGCCGTCAGGTCCATCTTCACCAGCGTGTTCGCGAAGGGCTGCACGTTCGCGGCCTCCTTGTAGGTCACCTCGCCCGCGTCGATGTCGGCTCGCAGACCGCCCGGGTTCATGAACGCGATGTCCACGGGCCGCGACGTGTTCTGGTTGAGCGCCCACTTCTGCACGTCCGCCACGAAGTTGCCGAGCGTCGACTCACCACCGCGGTTCTCGGGGAATGAGGTCGCCCCGACCGGGTTCGCGAAGACGGCCCGGCCGAGCGCCGCAGTCGTGGTGCCGAGCTTGACGCTGCCCAGCACATCGGCGACCTTCACGGCCTCCGCGACGATGGGAGCGACAGCGGGGTCGTCCGGGTACACCGCCGCAGCGCCGTTCATCATGTTGAAGATCTCATTCTTCATCGTGAACGTCTTGCTGCCGCGGTCGTACTGGATGTCCATCCGCGAGAACCGCTCGCCGTACTGACCGCTCGAGATCACGGGGCGGCCGTCGATCACGTGGTTGTACGCCAGGTGGGTGTGACCCGAGACGATCGCGTCGACATTCTTGTTCGCACCCAGCACGATCTCGCCGAACCTCGTCGAGCCGTCGATCGCCGACTCGATCTTGTCGGTCACCGCGCCTTCGTGCACCAGCAGGATGACGATGTCGGCTTCGCCGTTCGCCGCGTTGCCGTCGCTGAGCTGGTCGGCGACTCTGTTCGCCGCCTCCGTCGGGTCGCCCACATCGATGGTCGCGATGCCGGCCGGACTGACGAGCGAGGGCAGCTCGTCGGTCACGGCGCCGACGAAGCCGATCGTCACACCCTGGAACGTCTTGGTGTAGTACTCGGGCAGGGCCGGCGTCTTGGTCCCCTTCTCATAGATGTTGGCGCCGAGGTACTCCCACAGCGCGAGCGGCATCACGCGATCGGTCAGATCCGCGAAGCCCTGGTCGAACTCGTGGTTGCCCACCGAGCTCACGTCGAGGCCGGCCGCGTTCAGAGCATCGATCGTCGGCACGTCCTGCTGGATGAAGGACGTGAACGTCGAGGCCCCGATCATGTCGCCCGCGGCGGCGAAGATCGTGTTCGGGTTGGCTGCACGGATCTGCTTGACGGCGCTCGACAGTGCGGCGATGCCGCCGGCGGGAGCGGCCTGCTCGATGCGCCCGTGGAAGTCGTTCACGGTCACGAGATCGATGTCGACCGTGCCGGGAACCACCTCGCTGCCGACGCCGACGAGGATCGGATCGTGATCGCTCGAGCGGAACGGCGTGCCTGCCTCGGCCGCGGGACCCCAGTACTCGCGACCTGACCACTCGGGCGCGTTGATGGTCCAGACCGCGGCCTTGGTGACCTTGTCAGAAGCGGCCGGCGAGGCGATGACGTGGTCCAGCGAGCCGAGTTCACCGTCGAAGGTATAGGTGTACTGCCCCGGTGCCTTCGCGAACAGGAGGTCGGTCCAGCCCGCGTTCGTGAAGACCTTGATCGGGTCCTCCTGCGCATACGAGTTGAAGTCGCCGACGAGGTAGACGGCGTTCTTACGGCCTTCGGACAGGGTGTTCGCGAACGTGAGGAGTGAGTTCGCCTGAGCGACACGCTCCCCGTTGTATGGATCCTGTCCGGGCTCCGGGCTCGGATCGCCGGGTTGTTGCTCTTCGACTTGAAGTGGTTGCTGACCACCGTGAGGAACTGCTTGCCGTACTTGAACGTCTGCGCGATCGGCTCGCGGGCGTTGCCCCACACGGCCTCGTCGATGACTGTGGTCGCCTCACCGGAGGGCTTGACCACGGCGGGCTTGTAGATGATCGCGTTCGTGATGACGTCGGTGATCGCAGGGTTGAGCAATGCGGCCGGTGTGCGCACGTATGCCCACGTTCCCTTGCCGGCCTGAGCGTTCAGTCCCGCTACGAGGTCGGCGAGCGCCTCGTCGGCCTTCTCGCCGAGCTTCACGGAGTTCTCGATCTCCTGCAGCGCGACGATGTCGGCATCCAGCCCGTTGATCGCCGTGACGATCTTCGACTTCTGGATGGCGAACTCCGCCGCCGTGTCGGCTCCGCGGGCCTCGGGGTTCTGCGACGTGAGCGTCGTGAAGTAGTTCAGCACGTTGAACGCGGCGACCGTGATGTCGCCGCCGACGACCGGCGCGGTCGCGGGACGCGGGTTGCCGCCGAAGGTCGGCTTCAGGTTGGCGGGGCTCGCATCGTTCAGCGGGACCGGAGGCTGCAGGCGCCAGAAGCCGAAGTCGAAGCTGAGAACCGACCCTCCGCTCGGGAAGGTCACGGTGTCGCCATTGCGAGCAACCACGTCCTTCGTGAAGTACGGCTGCTCTCCCGGGTGGGCTGCGTTGTCGGTGCGGACGCTGTAGCCGTCGTCGAGCAAGAGCCGTGCGTTGTTGTTGGCGGTCGTGATGTCGGCCGCCGTCTTGGTGTTCGGCGCACCTGACTCGAAGGCCTCGACCGGCATGGCCGACCCTGCGCTCAGCCAGAGCTCGCCGAAGTTCTGCAGGTTGTGGCTGGAGACCAGCTTGTAGGTGCCCGTCGGGTTCACCAGCATGCCCTCGAACGCTTCACGCGCAGTGCCGAGGACGGTGGCGGGAAGCGGCGTAGGCGTGACCGGCCCCGCCTCATCCTGAACGAGCTCCACCACCGCAGTCGCCACAGAGGCGTTGATCTGGGTCACGGTATTGCTCTCCCTCGCGGTGCCCGTGACGCGCACCAGGTCGCCGGTGTCGACGTTCGATGCGGGGTTGTCCGCGAGGAAGACGAAGATGCCGTCCGACCGGCCCGGCGTCGTGTCGGGCCCTGGGGTCTGCAGGTAGATGCCGCGATAGCCGCCGGTGCGGTGGTCGCCGGTGACGACGCCTTCGACTGTCACCGTCTGGCCGTTCAACGGTGTGCTCGCGGCGTTGCCCTGCACGTCCGCGATGGCGTGCGTCACCGGGACTGCGTACGCCGGCGGGGCGATGAGGACTCCCGCCACGACGGCGACCGCGGCGAGTGCGGCCCCGGTCAAGCGTGGGATGGTGCTGCGACGGGCCATGACACTCCTATGGGTTACGGCTGGTGACCGCGCGAGAGCGCGGCCGATCGGGTCGGATGCCGGGGGCACTGCTCGGTAGCCTAAGCACCGCGGGCGACACTGCCAAGAGTCCGCTGAAGATCGCCTCAGGAATTCATGCGTTCGTTATCAACGAAACCGAGAGTCGGCGCCGCCGGAACCGAGTCCCTCCCTCAGCCGATCCGTCGCCCGAGGTCGCCGCCGCGGCCGAGAGCCGCGAACGCGTCGATGACCTCGCCCTCGGGGAAGCCGAGGGATGCACGAAATGGTTGCCGGCGATGAACAGCCCGCATCCGCCGCGTGCCCGGCGGACGAAGTACGCGGTCTCGCGATCCGACTCCACGCGATCGGAGTACTGCTTCGAATGGGCCGTCTGCATCAGCCGGTTCGGCACCTCGATGGGGCCGATCCGCAGCGGCTCCCACAGCGAGGATCCGCTCATGCTGTCAGAGGCGGGCGAGCGCGGTGTCGAGGTCGGCGATGAGATCGTCCACGCTCTCGATGCCGACGGAGAGGCGCACGAGTTCCTCCGGGACGGCGAGCTCCGTCCCCCGAACGGACGCGTGGGTCATCTCGTCCGGGTAGTTCATCAGCGACTCGACACCGCCGAGGGACTCGGCCAGCGTGAAGAGCCGCGTCGACTCAGCGAAGCGGCGGGCGGTCGCAGCGTCTTCGAGCTCTGCGGAGACGATGCCCCCGAAGCCCGACATCTGCACCGTCGCGAGTGCGTGACCCGGATGATCGGCGAGGCCGGGATAGTGCACACGTGCGATGCGGGCGTGGCCGGCGAGGAATTCGGCGACCGCCTGCGCGTTCTCGCTGTGGCGCTGCATCCGGATTCCCAGCGTCTTGATGCCGCGCGTGGTGAGCCAGGCATCCATCGGACCGGAGATCGCCCCGGCAGCGAACTGCAGGAACCGGGCCTGCTCGAGGAGTGCGTCGTCGTTCATCACGAGCGCCCCGCCGACGATGTCGGAGTGTCCGCCGAGATACTTCGTGGTCGAGTGCACGACCACGTCGGCGCCGTGCGCCAGTGGCTGCTGGAGCGCGGGTGAGGCGAACGTGTTGTCCACGACGACGAGCGCTCCCGCGGCATGCCCGAGGCGAGCGAGCCCTGCGATGTCGGTGATGCGCAGCAGCGGGTTGCTCGGCGTCTCGACCCACACGATGCGGGACGGGCGCTCCTCCAGCGCGGCCTCGACGGTGGCGAGGTCGCTCATGTCGACGACGCGGACGCCCACGCCCCACGGTCCGAGGATGCGCGCGATGAGGCGGTACGTCCCGCCGTAGACGTCGCTCCCCAGGAGCACCTCGTCGCCGGGCTGTAGGACGGCGCGCAGCAGGGCGTCCTCCGCGGCGAGGCCCGACGCGAACGACAGTCCGTGCCTGCCGCCCTCGAGCGCTGCCAGCTGGGTCTCGAGCGCGGTGCGGGTGGGATTGCCACTGCGGCCGTACTCGTATCCACCGCGCAGGCCGCCGATGCCGTCCTGCGCATATGTCGACGAGAAGTGCAGCGGAGGGATCACTGCTCCCGTGGTCGGATCGAACTCCTGGCCGGCGTGCACCGCGCGGGTGTCGAATCCGAGATGTTGGGCGCGCGTCAGCAAGCCGGGGGTTTGGGGCGGAGCCCCATTGGGTACCGAGTCGGTCATGAGGCTGATCCTTCGTGTCGGTCGTCGGCCGGGCCGTCGATGTCGTAGCCCTTCGCGCGCATCCAGTCGTCGTCGAACAGCTTGCTGAGGTACCCGCGGCCGTGATCCGGGAGGAGCACCACGACGATGGCTTCGGCGGGGAGGTCACGCGCCGTGCGAAGGGCGCCCACCACTGCCATGCCGCTCGATCCGCCGACGAGGAGACCCTCTTCGCGCGCCAGCCGCCGGGTCATCGAGAAGGACTCCTGATCGGAGATGCGATGGATCTCGTCCACGACTCCGGGATCGTAGGCCGCCGGCCAGAAGTCCTCGCCGACGCCCTCGACGTCGTACCCGTGGACGGGCCCTCCGGAGTAGATGGATCCGACGGGATCGACTCCGACGATCCTGACGCCGCCGTTCGAGACTTCCTTGAGGTACCGGCCCGAACCGGTGATCGTCCCGCCGGTGCCGATTCCCGCGACGAAATGCGTCACTCGGCCATCGGTGTCCCGCCAGACCTCCGGGCCCGTCGACTCGTAGTGGCTGCGAGGCCCGTTCGGGTTGGCGTACTGGTTGGGCTTGTAGGCCCCGGGGATCTCGGCGACGAGGCGGTCCGAGATCGAGTAGTACGAGTTGGGATCCTCCGGCTCGACGGCCGTCGGGGCGACGACGACCTCGGCGCCGTACGCCCGCAGCACGGCCTGCTTGTCCTCCGCGACCTTGTCGGGGACGACGAACACGCATCGGTAGCCGCGCTGCTGGGCGACGAGCGCCAGCCCGACGCCGGTGTTGCCGCTCGTCGGCTCGACGATCGTGCCGCCCGGCTTCAGCGAGCCGTCGCGCTCGGCCGCGTCGATGATGTTGCGGGCGATGCGGTCCTTGGCGGAACCGCCGGGATTGAAGTATTCGACTTTCGCGAGCACCGTCGCAGCGATGCCGGCGGTGACTCGGGAGAGCCGGACGAGAGGGGTGTTGCCGACGAGGTCGGCCACGCTTTCGGCGTAACGCACGGGTAGTTCCTCGGTGTTGCCGCGCTCATGCGCGCGGGAGAGTTGTCGGGGTCGCGGGAAGGCGCCGGATGGCGCTCAGCGACAACAGCGACAGGTCAACACGTGAGTCAGCCTAGCGAGGCGGGCGGCGCGCGTCGAGACGATCATTCGGCCACCATGAGAGTCACGACGAACCCTCGAGCTGGAGGAGGCATGCCTCGGCGGCGACCCATGCGAGCATCGCGCACTTGACGCGCATCACATAGCGGGCGACGCCCTGGAAGGCAGCGGCGTCTTCAAGGCGCTCCGCGGGTTCAGCGCCGGGCGATCGCAGCATGGCGCGGAACTCGTCGATCATCTCCTGAGCGGTGGCGGGGTCGGCGCCCTCGAGCAGCCCGGTCATCACCGACGCGGAGGCGGTGGAGATGCTGCATCCCTGTCCCTCCCACACGATCGCGTCGATCTTGCCGTCCGCGCCGATCGACATGCCGAGTGTGATCTCGTCGCCGCACGAAGGGTTCAGCTCGTGGTGCGTCACGGCGAAACCGCTGGTGTCGCCTCGCCCTTCGGGACGGCGCGAATGGTCGAGGAGCACCTCGCGGTACAGGTTCTCGAGGTCGCTCATCGGTCCGCTCCGAAGAACTCGCGAACCTCGGCGAGCGCAGAACGGAAACGCTCGATGTCGTCGGCCGTGGTGTAGACGTAGGCGCTGGCGCGAACGGTGGCGGCGACGCCGAGCCGTCGATGAAGCGGCTGGGCGCAGTGGTGGCCCGTCCGCACCGTGATGCCGCGGTCGTCGAGGAACTGCCCGACGTCATGGGCGTGGACGCCGTCCACGATGAAGCTCGCCAGTGACGCCCGCGGCTTCCCCGGCTCCGGCCCGACCAGACGCACACCGGGTGTTCCCACCACGGCGTCCACGAGCAGATCCGTCATCTGCTGCTCGTGCGCGTGCACCGCCTCGGGGCCGAGCGCGCTCAGATAGTCGACTGCGGCCGCGAAGCCGACCGCCTGACTGACCGGCTGCGTGCCCGCCTCGAACCGCTGCGGGGCGGGCAGGAACTCGGAGCGCTCCATCGTCACAGTCGTGATCGTGGAGCCGCCGGTGCGCGCGGGAGGCAGCTCGTCGAGCAGTTCGCTGCGACCCCACAGCGCGCCGATGCCGGTCGGGCCGAGCATCTTGTGGGCCGAGAAAGCCGCGAAGTCGACTCCGAGCTCTGTCACGGCGATCCGCTGATGCGGCACCGACTGGCAGGCGTCGAGCACGGTCAGCGCCCCGGCGCGCCGCGCGATCTCGGCCACGTCCGCGACGGGCGCCACGGCGCCGGTGACATTCGACACGTGAGCGAAGGCAACCACGCGCGTGCGTGGGCCGACGGCGGCCGCGAGATCGTCGATCGACCACTCGCCCCGGTCATCGACGGGCACCCACCGGAGCGTCGCGCCGGTGCGGGCGGCGAGCCGCTGCCAGGGGATCAGATTCGCGTGGTGCTCCGCTTCGGTGATCAGCACCTCATCGCCTGGTTCGAGGGCGAACCGCTCACCGCCGAGCCCGAGCGACGCGTCGGACATCCCGAGCGCGACGATGTTGAGGGCGTCGGTGGCGTTCTCGGTCCAGACGATCTCGTTCGGTGCGGCGCCGACGAACGATGCGACCGTTGCGCGAGCCTCCTCGAACGCGGTCGTCGCCGTCCCTGTCGCGATGCTCGAGCCGCGATGGACGGCGGCGTAGGACTCGCGGATGAATGCCGTCTCGGCGTCGATGACGGCTTCCGGTCGTTGGGAGGTCGCCGCCGAGTCGAGGTACGCCCGGTCGGGATGCGCGCTCAGGAACGGGAAGTCGGTGCGGATGTCGGCCAGCCGCTGGGCCGCCGGAAGCGTGGTGTCCATCGTCTCCTCGCGATCGTCACCCTCCAGTCTGCCCCCGGAACGGCCGTCCCGGGCCCCCGCGATCAGTCGAAGCCGAAGACAGGAGGGAAGACCACGGCGACGGCGACCGCCCAGATCAGGTACACCGGCACGTACGCGGTCTGCCAGTGCTCGAGCCGCGAGTAGCTCGTCCGGCGCCGGACGAACCCGAACTGCAGCCAGGCGGCGCCCGCCAGGTTCACCAGCAGGATGAGGTTCAGCCCGAGGGAAGCCAGTTTGTTGGCACTCGCCCCGTAGGCCCCGATCCGGCCGATCATCGCGATGAGCAGGAGCACGTCGATGACGAGGGCGGCGACGACCATCACGAGCTGCATCCGATCGAAGAAGCCCGCAGGCGCGAGGGGATCGCGCGCCGACAGCGAATAGAGCAGCAGGGCCAGCACCACGATGAGCACGACGTCGAAGATGATGAGCAGATCACGCTCCGACTCGACCAGGTTGCCCTGGACGACGCCTGCCACGATGAGCGCGAGAAGAAGCAGCGTGAACAGCGGTGTGAAGACCCTCGTCAGCACGGGCGCGATGTTCTCGATGACGCTCTGCTTCGCCTCCACGAGCCATCCGGCGATCACGATCGCTCCGGCGATGCCGCACGGCAGCATCCACTCTGAGACGAACCACGTGACGTCGAGTCCGATGGCGGTGAAGACGCCGACCGTGAGCGCGATGAGCACGCCGCCCCCCAGTCCGAGCAGAGCGAAGTAGACGAACCACTCGCCCGTGAATCGGATGAAGTCCATTCGCGCGCGGTCGGAGCGCCAATCCCCCCCGACATATGCGATCCCGGTCACGATCCACAGGGCGACCGCCGTGTGGACGGCAGCCAGCACGGCAGTCGCGCCGTCCGGCTCGAAGGGATACAGGTTGAGGATCGCTCCGGCCGCGACGAACGCAGCCGCGACGGCGATGATCGTCCCGAGCCCTGCCTTGCGGCGCACGAGGAAGAACGCCGCCAGGAACGGCAGCACGAGGACCGGGATGTTGCTGACGAAGACCTCGGGAGCCGTGCCGAAGGTCAGGCCGAACACACGAGGCAGGTGCACCGCCACGGCGGCACCCACCGCCAGCACGACCGCGAGCATGAGCCCCGTGTCCGCTCGCTCCGGCGCTGCGGAGCCGCCGATGACGAGCTGCTTCCAGAGTCGGTCGGAGTGCTCGCGCGCGAACTCGCGGGAGAGATCGTCGAGGCTGCCCATCCGCTTCACCGCGACGAGGAACGCCTCGTCCGACGAGAGTCCTGACGACTCGAGGCCGTCGATCTGATCGCGGAGGTGCCCCTCCAGTTCGGCGACGTCTGCGGTGACGGCGTCTCGCGCGCTCACGAATCCGCGCCACGCCGCGATCTGCTGCTCGAGATCGGTCTCCACGTCAGATGGCTCTGCACCGGGGCCCCGCCCCGCTCGGACCACACCTGCTGAAGCGCCTTGCTCACGACGTCCCACTGGCGTCGCTGCTCGCTGAAGGCGGCCGCGCCCGTCGCACTCAGGCGGTAGTGCTTGCGCGGTCTCCCCGTGGGGGACGTGTGCCAGGCGGACTCGACGTGGCCGAGACGCTCGAGTCGATGAAGGAGGGGATACAGCATCCCATCGCTCCACTCGAGCTCACCGTCCGACAGCTCGCTCACGCGTTGGAGAATCGCGTAGCCGTACGACTCCCCTTCGGCGAGGATGCCGAGAACCATCGGGGTCGCGGCAGCCGCCACCAGATCCTTGCCGACCCGCATGGTGCTCCATACCTTGTAGATCTATGTACCTAGAGCTACAAGGTATAGCGCGAGGGGACCTTTCTCAACCCGCCACGAGTCTCGGCGGCGGAAAGTGCGGGATCTCGATGGGACGAGTCCCGCCCGCCACCCGCTGGGCGGCGGTCGTCAGGTCGGCCATCACCGAGTCGACGGATGCATACTTCGTGGGCATGGCGCGGCCATCGAGCCAGACGACCTCCACGTCGTCGTCGTCGGTGTGCCACACGCACGCCACGACGCAGCGGGCGTCGTTCAGCGCGAACCGAAGGTCGTAGATCACCCACTCCCGGTCGCTCACGCGCCGGAGATCGAAGAGATTCGCCGCCTTCACATCGAACACAGCAGGCCTTCCTTCCGCGGTCGGATCATGGACCCCACTCATGCCGGTCGGCCGCCAGCGGCGCCGGGCGCTGAGACTGCTGCTGCTGCTGTCGCTGGTCGGCTTCATCAGCGGCATGCTGACTGCGGTCCGGCGCTTCGGTGCGCCACTCCTCTCGTTTCGTCGAAGGGCGCGGTGCGGTCGGTGTCATCCATGAACATCACCCCCATGCTCCGAGGATGCGAACGCAGGGCGCGCGCGCAAAGGGGCTTGACGACGCGGAGCCGCGGTAGTACCGCGAACGCCGGGATGCGGCTATTCGACCTGCTCGTCGGGGATCGGCACCAGGGCGATCGATGTTCCGGCCGAGATCCACAGGTACGCGTCTCGCCGGGTCCCCTCGCCGTCGTTCACGAGCAGCCATGTGCCCCCGCCCGTCTGGCCGGCGGAGACGATACTCTGCAGGTCTTCCAGCTCCCGCTCGCCGACGCTGTAGAGATGGCCGTCGTAGTAGACGTCGATCCGCTTCATGGGAGTCCCCGTTCTCCGTCTCCCCCGTTTGGCGAGTCGAACTCCGCCGGCTCGGGCACGATGTAGAGCCCTACCGGAGTGTTGGCGGTGTAGAGCAGCGCATCCACCCACGCCCGGTTGATGGTCGGCTTCCGGCTGCCGTAGAACTTGTAGACGATCGAGACCCGCGGGTGGATCCATACGGTGGTCCGCCCATCGCCGATGCTCGTGTCGTCCTTCCACGTGAAGTGGAAGGACTCCCCCCGGCGCATCTTCGCGCCGATGACGAGCTGCAGGTGAGCGAGCAGGCGATCCTCGAAGTCGACCTTCACGATGCCGTCGTACGTGAACTTCCCCACTCGCCCATCCTCTCCGCCGACCGAGCGAGGGCATCGCTCGGCGAACTCGCCCTGGTCCACTGTGGATTCCGCAATCGGGCGTGGCGAACCGACACCCACATATTCTCCTGCCAGGAAGCGGTGCGCAACGGGGCATTGACGGGCAGGCGGCGAGAGTGTTAGCCAGCCAACCCGTTGGCCACATCGGAAGTGCGCGCTACCGTGGAAGACGGAGATATGGATGAGCGATGAGTTCACGGCGGCACTCGATGCCCTCGAGCGTTCCGGCCACCAGTCCGAGCGGTACAGCGAGCCGTTCGTCGCGTTCCTCCCGGTGACAGGAGCCGCGGTCTCCACGCTCGGCGACGTGCTCGGCAGCGAGACGCTGTCGGCCAGCGACAGCCACGCCGCACGCCTCGACGAGCTGCAGTTCGACCTGGGCGAGGGTCCCTGCTGGGACGCGCTGCGCACCGCGAAGCCGGTCTCCGAGCCGTCGCTGCGGACCGGTGGTGCAGCCCGTTGGCCCGCCTTCACCGCCGCGATCCGCGACCATCCGGTCAGCTCGATCTTCGCCTTCCCCCTGATCGTGGGCCCCATCAAGCTGGGCTCCGTCGATCTCTATTCGCGAGACCCCGTGCAGCTCGATGCGAGTGATTCCAGCCGGGCCTCGGCACTGGCAGCGGTCGTGGGCCGACATGTCCTGCGCGGCGCGCTGAGCGCTTCTGCACCTTCTTACGAAGTTGATGCCAACCCCCGATCCCGACGTACGATCCACCAGGCCACCGGTGTCGTCCTCGCGCAGCTCGCGATCGATCCAGACGATGCGCTCCTGATGATCCAGGGCCATGCCTTCGCTGCCAATCGATCGATGATGGATGTCGCGGAGGAGATCGTCGAGGGTCGCCTCGCATTCCGGAGGCAGGACGGCCGGATCGAGGTCGTGCCATGACCGAGACGACGCGCGACGCTCGTCTGCTGCAGACCTTCGCCATGCTCGCGGACACCCTGGTCGACGACTATGACGTGGTCGATCTTCTTCAGTCCCTGGTGGACGCGTGCCGGGATCTGCTGGACATGACAGCGGCGGGAATCCTGCTGGCGGATCGCGGCGGCGACCTCGAACTGGTCGCGTCCACCAGCGAGGCGAGCCGTGTGGTCGAGATCATGCAGCTTGCCGCACACGATGGCCCCTGCATCGAGTGCTACCGGACTGGTCAGGCCGTCTCGGTTCCCTCGATCGCCGAGGCACCCGCAG
This sequence comes from uncultured Actinomycetota bacterium, assembly GCA_963751055.1. Taxonomy (GTDB): domain Bacteria; phylum Actinomycetota; class Actinomycetes; order Actinomycetales; family Microbacteriaceae; genus Microbacterium. The sequence continues at coordinate 111,683 of CAVVTB010000005.1, forward strand.
AGTGGTCCGCATTCCGCGAGAGCGCTCTGCAACAGGGGTTCGCCTCGACCGAGGCCATTCCGCTCCGGCTGCGGGAGTCGACGATCGGCACGCTGAACCTGCTCCGGTCGGAGGAGGGTCCCGCGGATGAAGCGGACATGGCAGCCGCACGCGCGTTCGCAGACGTGGCGACGATCGGCATCCTGCACGAGAGATCTCTGCGTGAGTCGGAGGTGCTCTCGGAGCAGCTTCAGCTCGCCCTGAACAGCCGTGTCGTGATCGAGCAGGCGAAGGGCGTCGTGTCATTCACCAACGGCGTCCCTGTCGACGAGGCGTTCGACCTCATCCGCGCGTACGCCCGGGGGCACCAGCTTCCCCTACGCGACGTGGCGTCTCGGCTCGTGCGCCGGGAGCTGCAGCTCGGCGACTCCTAGAAACCTCGCAGGTCCCCTCCCGCCCTGCTCGGCGTAGACTTGAGCTGTGCCCGAGACCCCGGCACCAGTACTCGAATGCGAGCAAAGGGGGCCTCGGTGAAACTTCTGACCAACACCTCTGGGGCGTATCTCACCGGCGATGACATCGCCGACGCAGTGCTGAACTACGGAGTCGCGCTCGCGAATGAGCGACGCGTGGATCTCGTGGAGATCCCGTACATCGTCTCCGACGATCATGGCGCGGTCGGCAGCGTTCGCATGACCGTCGGGTGGCGTGCCGAGATCAACGCGACTCGGCACCAGGGCCCTGAACGAGAGCTGCTCGACGACACCGTCCTGCTCGAGCTGCTCGCCCGGACCACTGCGCTCCATCCGAGTGGCGACAGGCCCCTCAATCCGGACGACATGTCGTACTTCGACAGCGGCCCCGACTACTGAGAATCCTTCCCGGCATGCCGGGGCCTCGCGCACATCTGCCGCTATCGTGAGCGCATGCGGCGTAAGGGCGACTCGAAGTGAGCCAGACGGCCGGTGCGGGCATGCCCCTGCGGGACCATCGCATCCACCGGTACGTCAACGCGTTCTGCCCGCGGTGCCATGAAGAGGATCCCGACCGGGCCCTCGCAGATGTCGCCCGGCTGTCGGGCTGGCTCGCGGTGCGCGACGGACGCGTCTGGCTGGAACGAGGATGCACCGAGCACGGCCTGATCACCACGCTCTACGACGAGTCCGCCGACATCCTCAGCTACCTCGAGCAGTGGACCGCGCCGACGAAGGTGCACGGGCCCGACACGCTCGGCAACTTCAAACCCGTGCCATCGGCCTACGAGGACGGCCTGCCTCAGATGCAGACGCAGCACACCTGCATCCTGCTCGAGGATCTCACCGACCACTGCAACCTGCGCTGCCCCACGTGCTTCGCAGAGTCGAGCCCTGCGGCGAGCGCCATCGCGCCGCTCGCAGAGGTTCTCGCGTCCGTAGATGCCCGGCTGTCGCGAGAGAACGATCGCATCGACGTCCTCATGCTCAGCGGCGGGGAGCCGACCCTCTATCCGTGGCTCGAGCAGCTGCTCGACCACCTCGTGGCGCGGCCGATCGTGCGCATCCTGATCAATTCGAACGGACTCCGAATCGCCCAGGACGACGCTTTCGTCGAGACCTTGAAGCGGCACCGTGAACGGGTCGAGATCTATCTGCAATACGACGGCGAGAGCGCCGAGGCATCGGCGTATCACCGCGGTGCCGACATCCGGCGGTTCAAGGAACGGGCGCTCCAGCGCCTGTCCGCGGCGGGAGTGTTCACCACCCTCACCATGACGGCGGCGCTCGGAGTCAACGACGGAGAGATCGGGGCGGTGATCCGCCGCGCCATGCGCACGCCGTACGTCGGCGGCGTGACGATCCAGCCCGTGTTCGGCTCAGGACGCTCGGCGGGCATCGACCCGAACGACCGCCTGACCCACACCGGCGTGCTGGCGCGGCTCGAAGGGCAGACCGACGGCGAGGTCACCTGGCGCGACCTGACGGCGCTTCCCTGCAGTCATCCGCACTGCTGCTCGGTGGGGTATCTCCTGCGCGACGACTCGGGCGAATGGAAGTCGCTGACCGCGCTGATCGGCCACGACAGGCTCAAGGAGTTCCTCGACCTCGAGCCGGATCTGCTCGCGAACCGCATCGCCGACAGCTCGATCAACAAGGCGCTCAAAGAGGCGGTCAAGGGATCTCTGCTGGATCTGCTGAGCGAGCAGTCGTCGCTGTCGCATCCCTCGATGACGTCGATCTGGCGCGACATCTGCCAGAACTGCGACCTCGGCATCGGAACGCTCACGGCACTCGCCACATCGGCTCTGCCCGGCCAGCACAAGCGGCTGCGGGCCATGCTGGGTGAGCGGGTGCTGCGCGTGACCGTCAAGCCCTTCATGGACATCAACACGATGATCGAGGAGCGTCTCACACAGTGCTGCGTCCACGTCGCGACCGTGAACGCCACGACCGATGCGCACCAGTGCGCCCCGTTCTGCGCCGTGCAGGCGTGGGCGCCGCTGGCGCGGACGAAGCTTTCGACCGCCACCGGAGGACGCCGGCAGATCCCGGTCTCGGTGTCGTGAGCGCCTCTGGCTTCGGCGGTCTCAATCGATACGACGAGTCCGTCGGCGATCCGCCGGCGCCGTTCGACCCCCTCCGGCTCTGCGTGTACGCGACAGTCGCGCTCATCGCCTGCATGCTGGGGCCCATCGCCCTCCTGGGGTTCTCGGCTCTTGCGATCGCGGGCTATGCGAAGGCGCGACGCGCCGGACTCCTCCGCTCGCGCTGCAAGATCGGCGACACGCGACTGGTGCTCGTGTACCTCTCAGTGCTCGCCGCGCTCGCCGCGATCGCCACGCCGTTCTGGGTGATGTTCTGGCTGAACTGGTGGGCATGAGCCGTGTTCCCGACGCTCCACGACCTGCTCGGCTGGGGTCCGCCGATCGACACCCACTCCGCCTTCGTCGCCATCGGACTGGCCGCCGCCGGACTCGTCTTCCTGCGGGAATCACGCCGCCGGGGGCACACCGATCCCCGCATCCCCTATCTCGTCCTCGGCGCGCTCATCGGCGCAGCCGTCGGCGCGCGGCTCGGAACCTGGGCGCAGCACCTCGACCCCGGCCGCAATCTCGACCTGTTCGAGCAGCTCGCGTACGGCAACGCGTCATTGCTGAGCGGACTCGTCGGCGCATGGCTCGGCGTCCATGTCGCGAAGCGCATCGTCCGCTACCCCCTCCGCACCGGCGATCTGTTCGCGCCGGCCGTCGCACTGGCGCTCGCGATCGGCCGGATCGGCTGCTTCTTCACCGAGCAGCCCGGCACACCCACGGGCGCCTCCTGGGGCATCGTCCTGGATCCGGATGCTGCGGCCCGCGTCGGTGCGCCGGCCGGCGTGCCGCTGCATCCGAGCTTCCTCTACGAGATCGCATTCCATGCGGCAGCCTTCGCGGTGCTGTGGTTCTGGCTCCGCCACCAGCCCATCGCGGCGGGCGAGACCCTCACGCTGTACATCGCCGCCTATGCGATCTTCCGCTTCTTCGTGGAATTCGTGCGCGGGAACGAGGTCGTATGGATCGGGCTCAGCCGACCGCAGCTGTTCCTGCTGGTGACGATCCCCCTCGTCCTCGCGCGCATCGCATGGATCGCGTCGCGTGGCGCCTTCAGCCGCAACCCCGAGAGGATGGTGCCGAGTGGACAGACCGCCTGAGGACCCGACCCCGGACGACCCCGCACCCGACGACGAGCCGGGGTCCCTCGAGGAGACGCCTCCGGAGCCGGCGAGTCCCTACGGGCCGCAGACCGACGCGGATGCTGGGGTCCCCACGACGCCGGGCGGCAGCGCGCCACCGGCACGCCCGTATGAGTGGAAACCCCTCGTGGAGGGCAAGCAGCCCGCGCCGGATGCCCCACCCGCCGTGGCCTACCCGCCCGGTCCGCCCGGCCCGCCCGCTGCACCTGAGGGCAGCCGGCCAGGGGTCGGCGCCGGAGTCGCGACGGGGTGCGGCCTCCAGGTGCTCGCGTTCGTCCTGTTCTTCGTCACCGCGGGGCTGGCGCTGGGCGTCTTCGGCGCACTGTGGCCGTTCATCCTCGTGACCGTCGGCTCGGCACTGCTGATGCTGTCTCAGCGGTGGCGTCGATTCGCCACCGGTGCGCTCATCGTGTGCGTCGCGACCTGGATCATCGTGATCGGGCCCTGCATCGCGCTGCTGAACGGCTTGTGACGTGCTGAGCGGCCGGTTCCAACCCCCGTTTAGCACGGCACCCGCGCCAGAAGAAGCCCCTCCTGGGGATTCGTGCCGGTCGCGCATCATGGCGGGATGAGCGAGAACAAGACCGTATCGGACTCGGCGGTGCGCGAGCAGACCGCGCCCGAGCCGGACCATCCGAGCAAGCCGGATGAGTTGAGTGACATCCACCCGCGGTCGTGGCGGTACGTCCTCAAGAAGTCCGTCCGTGAGTTCGGCGACGACCATGCGACGGATCTTGCAGCGTCCCTGACGTACTACGGCGTGCTCGCGGTCTTCCCCGCTCTGCTCGCTTTCGTCTCGCTCGTCGGACTGCTCGGCGACCCGGAGGACACCACCGATGCCGTCCTCGAGCTGCTGGTCGGCTTTGTGCCCGCCGACACGCTGGATGCCGTCAGCGACCTGCTCGTCGACCTGACTCGCTCGCCCGCGTCGGGGTTCGCGCTCATCATCGGCATCGTGATCGCGCTGTGGTCGGCATCCGGCTATGTGGGCGCCTTCTCTCGCGCGATGAACATCATCTATGAGATCGACGAGGGCCGGCCGTTCTGGAAGCTGCGTCCGATGAACCTCGCGGTGACGGTGATGGCCATCGTGGTCGCCGTGGTGGCCGCCGCACTCGTAGCCACCGCCGGGCCCGTCGCGGAGCAGATCGGCGAGGCGCTGGGCCTCGGCGGTGCGGTCGTCGCGGTCTGGGATGTGCTCCGCTGGGTGCTGCTGGCGATCCTCGCCATCGCTCTCATCGCTGTGCTCTACTACGCGACGCCGAATGTGAAGCAGCCCAAGTTCCGGTGGATGAGCATCGGCGCGCTGATCGCGCTCGTCGTCTGGGCGATCGCCTCCGTCGCATTCGGCATCTATGTCGCGAACTTCGCGAGCTACAACGAGACCTACGGCTCGATCGGCGGTGTGATCGTGTTCCTCCTGTGGGTCTGGATCTCGAATCTCGCCCTGCTCTTCGGCGCCGAAGTGGATGCCGAGCTCGAGCGCGGCCGTCAGCTGCAGGCCGGGATCGCCGCCGAGGAGGAGCTCCAGCTCCCACCGCGAGACACGCGCAAGAGCGAGAAGGCGGCCGAGAAGCGGGAGGCGGACATCGAAGAGGGCCGGCGCATCCGCGAGCAGGCGCCACCAGCCGACGACGACCGGCGCACCTGACCGCGAAGCGCCGAACATCACCCGCCCCGGATGACACCCGCGCGGAAGGGCTGCCCTACCGTGCCGTCATGAGTGACTCGAAACCCCGCATGACCGAAGAGCGCTGGCAGGCGATGACCTTCTGGCCGCTCCTGGCAGGAGCGTTCGCCTTTCTGATCTCGTACTCGTGGCGGGTGATATCGGACCTGCAGGGACCGGGGAGTGGTTCGCGTTCGGTCTCATGGTCATCATCTGGATCCTCTTCGCGGTCGACTACACGGTTCGCCTTGTCCTCGCATCGCCACGCGGAGTCTGGTTCCGGCGGCACATCTTCGATCTGATCGTCGTGCTGATGCCCGCGTTGATGCCCATCCGCCTGCTCCGCGTCATCACCACGGCGCCGCTGCTCCAGAAGAACAGGGGAACCGCGATCCGAAGTCGCGTCGGAATCTACGGCGCCGGTGCCGCGATCGTACTGATCTGGATGGCCGCGCTCGGCGTCCTCGACAGCGAGCGCGGCAGACCGGGTGCCAACATCGAGACATTCGGCGAAGCGATCTGGTGGGCGTTCGTCACGATCACGACGGTCGGGTACGGCGACTACTACCCGGTGACGACTGCCGGGCGGCTGGTCGCGGTGCTCCTCATGGCCGGTGGGGTCGCCGTTCTCAGCGTGGTCACGGCGACCGTCTCATCGTGGATCATCGACAAGGCCGCAAAGCGCATCGACGACGACGCCAACCAGCCCGCGACGCAGGGCCAGGTGCGGGAGCTCGCCACCATGATCTCGCAGTGGGGTACGCAGTCGCAGGCTCCCAGATGATCACCCGGCGGGCGCGCTGAACCTCGAGGACGACGAGTAAGCACTCGCCGCTCTTCAGTCCGAGATGAGTGCTCGGGCGCGAGTCGCGCGTTGCCATCAGCGGGAGATCCTCGTCTCACTCACCGGCGAGCTCCTCGATGAGCCGCTGCGCCCCGCGCGCGGCGATGGCGACGCTCATGAGCGTCGGGTTCATCGCGGTCGCAGTCGGGATCAGCCCGTTGCCGCCGACGTAGAGGTTGCGGTAACCCCAGACTCTCGACCACGGATCGGCCACGGACGTGCCGTCGTCCGACTCGCCCATCCGCAGCGTGCCCTGGTAGTGCAGGCTCGAGCCGTTCGGCAGAAGCCGCGGCTCGGCGACGAAGCTCCCGAGCGCATTGCCGGCCCGGCGCAGGTGCTCCGTCCCAGCCGCGATCTCGGCGTTCTCTGCCTCCGTCAGCGCGTAGGTGATGCGTCATGTTCGGGAACCCGCGGTAGTCGAGCTCATCGTCGTCGAACGTCACGGCGTCTTCGAAGCGCGGGAACTTGCGCATGCCGTAACCCATGTTCACGTAGCCCCAGCGGTTGTCGGCGTGCGGGCGTGCCGGGCGCCATGGGGAAGGGCGTCCTCTCTGAGTACATCACCTGCAGAGCGAACGGGTGGTCGGGTTCCGAGAACGGGATGCGGTTGACCGCCGCGACCGGATCCGCCGGCATTCTTCGCGCGACGCGCCAGCTCGGCATCGAGGTGCTCGCTTCGCTCGTGAACCGGCTCATCCGCTCGACTGTCGAGAGCGACCGTCGAGATGACGACCGGGTGCTCGGTCAGGTAGTGGCCGAGCGCGGCGGGGCGGATGCCGGATGCCCAGAGCAGCTGCGGAGAACGGAAGGCGTCGGCGGCGACCACCACGGCGTCTGCCGGCACGAACGAGGACTCGCCGGTGCGGAGATCCTCCACAGTCACGCCGGTGACCGCGTCCCCGTTCCCCTCGATGCGGCGGACAAGCGTGAGGTCGCGCAGCGTGAAACGGGCGGCGAGGGGCGAGCGACGGGTCGAGCACCGGCCCGAGCACGGTGTCGGCGCCTCCCCAGCGCATGGTGCCATCCGGTTGCGGGTCGCCCGAGACCGGCAGCGTGCCGGGCCCGTAGCCTTCGGGAAGCTCAGCCGCCGAACTCCTCTTCGAGGATCGCGCGGATCGCGCCGCCGACAGCCGAGTCCGCGAACGCCGCACTCTGCGCGTGAAGCAGGTGCTCGGCGGTCCCGATGAGCCCGTCCCACTCGGCGTCGTCGATGAACGGGATCTTCTCGCTGAACGCGGGGCGCGGGATGGCGCACGTCCAGTGCGCGCCCATTCCGCCGACGTTCGTCGAGGCGGCTGCGGCCGGGAAGGTCGAGGGCATGCCCGGAGCCCTCGCCGCCGAAGTCGATGAGGTGCGTGCCCTCGCGCGCGGTGAACATCCCCTCCACGCTCACGCCCTCCGGCAGTCCAAGCGTGGCGCGGTAATCGCCCGCCTGCGGCCCCTGCGACATCTCGCGCGCGCGGGCCTTCGCTTCGGGATCGATGATGTTGCGGACGCTCTCGCCGGGGATGTCGGTCAGCTGCGGACCCGCCTCGAACATGACGATGTGAACATCGGGCAGACCTTCGAGCAGCAGGCGGGCATATGCCGAGCCGATCGGTCCGCTGCCGACGATGGCGACGGTGGGGTGGTGAGACATGGCATCTCCTTGTGGAGTGGTGTGCGGTTGCGGGGTGTTCATGCGGTTGCCGCCTCAGCTGCGCGGCTGGCCGGGGCTTCCATGTGGTCCGACAGGCGCCCGTTCGGCAGCAGCAGAGCGGCCACCACGCCGACGGCATAGGCGATCGCGAGACCGATGAAGATCGGCGCCATCACGTTCGAGTAGAGCTCGGCGACCTGCGCCTGCGCTGTCGCAGACGCGCTGCTCACCGCTTGCGGGGTGAGGGTGGCGGCATCGAGGGATGCCGGAAGCCCTGCAGTCACGCCCGCGCCGATGAGTCCGCCGACGACGGCCGTGGCCGCGGTCGATCCGATCTGGCGGACGAGCGACACCGTCGCGGTGACGCTGCCGGTGTCTTCGCGCGGAGCCGCGCTCTGCGCGACCGCGATGATGATGTTCATGAAGGCGCCGGTGCCGATCCCGACGAGGCCCATCGCGAGCATCGGCGCCCAGAGCGGCTGCCCCGGCGGCAGGAAGGCCATGATCACGAGCCCGACCGCGGCGGCGGAGGTTCCGATCAGGGGGAAGATCCGATAGCGGCCCGACCGGCTCGCGAGCCACCCGGTCACGAGGGTGCTCACCAGCATCCCCATCACCGTCGCGATCGGCACGAGTCCTGACACCGTCGCCGATGCGCCATAGGCCATCTGGATGAACGTGGGCACGTACGAGACGACCGAGAACAGCCCCACGCCGATGACGGTCGACAGCACGACGCAGACGAGAATCGTGCGGTTGGCGAAGTGGCGCAGCGGCACGAGCGGCTCACTCACTCGCAGCTCGATGGCGATGAACGCCGCGATCCCCACGATCGCCACGAGTGCCGCGATGATCGCGGCAGACCCGGTCGGGCCCCCGCCGGAACTCGCCCAGCCGGCCGCCAGAACGAAGGCCGTCACCGAGGTCCCGAGCGCGATCGCGCCGGCGAGGTCGAACCTGCGCCCGGAGCGTCCCGGAATGTGCGGAACGGCGACGACCGCAAGCGCGAGGGCGATGAGGCCGACGGGAATGTTGATCCAGAACACCCACCGCCAGCCCCACGCGTCCGTGATCACACCACCCACGACGGGGCCGACGAGGATGGCGATGGGGAACGCGGCACCGATGATGGAGAGGATCCGAGGGCGCTCGCGGGGGGTGGTGACCTCGCCGATGATCGTCTGCGGCATCAGGTGGAGCCCCGCAGAGCCGATGCCCTGCCCGATTCGCGCGAGGGTGAGCTGCGTGATGTCCTGGGCGAACCCGCACAGCAGCGACGCGATCAGGAACAGAACGAGGCTCGACAGGAAGATCAGGCGCGCGCCGGCGAGGTCGGCGAGCTTGCCGAGCACGGGCAGCAGCACTGTGCTGGCGAGCGTGTACGACACGATGACCCAGCTCATCTGCTGGACGGCGCCGAGCTCGCCCGCGATCGTGGCGAGCGATGTGGCGACGACCGTGTGGTCGAGTGCGCCCAGGAACGAGACGGTGAGCAGCGAGGCGATGAGGAGGCGGAGCCTCCACGGAGAGAGCGGCATGAGGGTCACCCGAGCGATCGGGCCGTCGACGCGACGGGGTGTGCTCCCGAGACTGCTGCGACTCGGGAATCGGGCCGGGTAAAGAGCCCCAACGTCATGTCGATTCTAGTCATACTTCCGTCTGAAAAGCAACTAAAGACCTGGTGGCCGATCGGATGCCGCGCGCTCAGCGAGTTCGTGCCCGCGACCGTGCGCGGGCCGCCGGCACCTCCGGCGGGACCACCGTCGCTCCGACACGGCCTGTGAGCTCGCCGATCCCTTCGACGGTCATCCGCACCTCGTCACCTTCGCGCAGCGGCGGCGGTGAGAGCTCGCCGGCACGACCCCACAGCTCGCCGAGGCATCCGCCGTTGCCCACGGTCCCCGATCCGAGGACGTCGCCGGGAACGACCCGCGAGTTCCTCGACGCGTAGGCGACCAGCTCGGGGAACGGCCAGCCCATGTTCGAGACCAGGTCCTCGCCGATGAGCTCCCCGTTCACCCGCACCTCGGCGCGGACCGCAACGAAGCCGTCCTCGTCGAGGTACGGCTCGAGTTCGTCCGCCGTGACGATCCACGGGCCGAGACTCGTTCCGAAGTCCTTGCCCTTCGCCGGCCCGAGACGGACCTTCATCTCGCGGGCCTGAATGTCGCGCGCCGACCAGTCGTTCATGATCGTGTACCCGAAGATGTGGGATCTCGCCGCCTCCGGAGAGAGGTTCGCGCCGTCCGATGCCGCCACGCCGCCGATGACTGCGGCGAGTTCGAGTTCGAAGTCCAGCCGCTCCGTCACCGGCGGCGAGACCGCCTCCCCCGGGCCGAGAACGGTGTGCGGGTTCGTGAAGTAGAAGGTCGGGGCCTGGTACCACTCGGGGACGACCTCGCTCTTGCCTTCGACGCCCGCGCTGACGCCTTCGACGTGCTCCTCGAAGGCGACGAAGTCGCGGATCGCGGCCGGCACGAGCGGTGCGAGCAGCTTCACCGCGGAGAGGGGTACCGACCCTTCCGGTCGTTGAGCGAGCGAAGCGAGACGAAACGCCTCGCGCGCAGCATCCAACCCCCCGGCGAGCACCTCAGCGACCGTAAGCCCGTCCGGGAACGGCACAACGGCGTCTCCGATGACGAAGCCCTCCCCGACCTCGCCGTCCGGGTATTCCCACCGCGCGATCCTCATGCCCGCACCCGCGCCTCGAGAAGGGCCTCGGCGTTCTCGCCGAGGATGCGGCGCGTGATCTCGTCGGGCAGACCCGCCGCGCGGATCTCGGTGACGGGGTCGTCGAGGCCCATGTCGAACGGGAAGTCGCTGCCGAGCAGCACGCGGGAGCCTCCGGCAACCTCGACGAGGTGCCGCAGCGCAGCCGCGTCGTGGACGACCGTGTCGAACCAGAGCTTCCGAAGATAGGTCGAAGGCTCGTGCTCGCACCGCTGCGCCTCCGGCCGAACGCGCCATGCCCGATCGGATCGCCCGATGGCGAATGGGAGATATCCTCCGCCGTGCGCAGCGACGATCTTCAGTCCCGGATGCCGGTCGAGGACGCCCGAGAAGATGAGATGCGACAGCGCCACGGCGTTCTCCGCAGGCTGCCCCACGGTGTTCGCGAGATAGAAGCGGTCGAGCCGCTCATCGAGGCTGCATCCGAACGGGTGCAGGAACACGATGGCGCCGAGTTCCGCGGCACGGGCCCAGAAGGGCTCGAGCCGGTCATCCGACAGCTCGACGTCACCGGCGAAGGACGAGATCTCGACGCCCGCGAGGCCGCGGCCGAGCACCGCGTCGTCGAGGCACTCCAGCATCCGGCTCGGATGCTGGAGCGGCACGAGACCGAGTCCGGTCAGGCGGTCCGGCGCCTGCGCGACGTGGGCCGCGATCAGCCGGTTGGCCTCCGACGCGATCCAGACGGCGAGCCCCTCGGGTGCCCAGGGGTAGAAGTGGTTCGGCGATGCGCTCACCCACTGCCGGTCGACGCCCTGCGTGTCCATGGCGGCAAGCCGCTCCGTGATCGAGGTCAGCTTCGGCACGCGCGCACCGACCATCGGGCCCGATATCGCCTGGCTCTCGGCGCCGTTGCGCTTGAGATCCAGCGCCGCCGCGTCGCGGACGCCCTCCGGAGCACGGCGCTCGACTTCGGCGTGCAGGCTCGGCAGCAGGATGTGCGCGTGCACGTCGGTGATGGTCGCGTGGTTCGTGAACTCGCTCATGCGGGCTGCGCCAGCTGTTGCGCCAGACCGAACATCAGGCCGCCGACATCCGCATCCCGGACGCCGTCGAGCTGCCACTGTCCGAGCTGCACGGACGCCTCGACCACACGCTGGGCGCGGGGAACGCGGCGTTCGTGGAAGGCGTCCCAGAGATCCTGGTCGACTGCTGCGCGACCGACGAGCAGCTCGGTCAGCACGAGCGCGTCTTCGAGTGCCTGGGCCGCGCCCTGCGCGACCGTCGGGGGGCAGCTGTGCGCCGCATCTCCGATGACCACGACGTGTCCCCGGTTCCATGGCGCCGGCACGATGTGCTGGGTGAACCACGTGTAGTTCGCCTGCGCGCCGCTCTCGAGATCGGCGCGGATGGCGTTCCAGGGACCGTCGTACGCCCGCGACTCGTCGAGCATGATCCGCGTCGCCTCGTCGTCCGGCGTGCCGAACCGGTCCTGCGCCTTCTCGACGAGGAACGCGTACATGGAGTCCTCACCGGTGGGCGTGTAGCCGGCGATGTACATGGGCCCGCCGTAGTAGAGCTCGGTGCGCTCGACCTCGGCCGGACGCGACACGAAGGCGCGCCAGATCCCCATCCCCGTCGGCTGCGGCTTCGTCTCGATGCCGATGATCTCGCGCACTGTCGAGTTGAGCCCGTCCGCGCCGACCAGCAGGTCGTAGACGCCGGCCGACTCGTCGTTGACGAACACCTCGACGTGGTCGTCGCCCTGCACGAGCCACGTCACCTTCGCGCCGAAGCGCACCTTCGCGCCCGCCTTCTGGGCGTGTTCGAGGAGGATCCGGGCGAGGTCGCGACGCGGTATCCCCATGTGGCCGGGATAGTCCGGTCCGCCGCTCTTGACGTCGGGCATCTCGGCGACGACCGGCGCCCCGGGTCCGGGTGCCCGAAGGTTCAGCCCGTCGAACGCATAGCCTGCGGCGCGGATGTCATCCCAGGCGCCGAGCGCGTCGAAGACCCGCATGGCATTGCCCTGGAGCGAGATGCCGGAGCCGAGGGTGGGGGGCTCGGGCTTCGCCTCGAAGACGTCGACCTCGACGCCGGCCTTGGCCAGCTGGATCGCGGTGGCGAGCGCGGCGACGCCGCTGCCCGCGATCGCGACCTTCTTGACTGCGGTCATTTCAGAACCTCTCTGTTCTTGTTCGGGTGTTCAGAGGATGGCGACGGGGTTGATGGGAGACCCCACTGCCCCGGTGATCGGCAGCGGTGGCGCCGAGAGCAGGAACTCGTAGCGGCCGAGACCTGCGCACGCTTCGCCGAGCGCTTCCAGGTCCCACATCTCGCCGATCGTGAGGCCGAGGTTGGGGATGACGACCTGGTGGAGCGGCTGGAATGCGGGTGCATCGAACTCGTTCGGGCGGACCTCGAAGCCCCACGTGTCGGTCGCGATCGCCGCGATCTCGGAGCGGTGGAGCCAGCCGGCGGTGGTGAGCGAGAGCCCAGGAGCCGGTCCGCCGGCGTAGTCCCCCCAGCCGTCACGGCGAGCGCGGGCGAGCTGCCCGGTGCGCACGAGCACGATGTCACCGCGGCCGACGGCGCTCGTCGCGCCCTGCGCGGCGATGGTCGCCTCGAGATCGGCCACCGTGATCGCATGGCCGTCTGCGAGCTCGCCCGTCTCGGGGTTCAGCTGACGGCCGACGTCGAGCAGCACCCCGCGCGACACGATGATGGATGCCGCATGCTCGATGCCGGTGACGAGATCCCCCTCGCTCGTCACGACGTCGCCTGCGCGCCGGCCGTTCCATGCCATGCCGTGGTCGAAGATGTGGCCGAGCCCGTCCCACTGGGTCGAGCACTGCAGCGGCATCGCGATCACGTCGTCCGCTCCCCCGATGCCGTGCGGGAAGCCCTGATTGCCTCGCTCCGCATCCACGCCGGTGTCGGTCATGGTGTGGACGGGGTTCGTCCGGCGCCGCCATCCCTTCTGCGGGCCGTTGGTGTCGAACGACTGCGAGAGCGACACGACTCGGCCTTCGCGTACGAGGGATGCAGCATCCACCCGCTTCTGGGGTTCGATGAAGTTCAGCGTGCCCAGGACGTCGTCCTCGCCCCAGCGGCCCCAGTTGCGGTGCGCCTCGGCGCGGGCTGCGATCTCGCCCTCTGGATCGTTGCGGTCGAGTTCCGCCGGGTTCTCGGAAGTCATGCCGGACCCTCCGCGAGACAGCGGACGATCTGCGTGCCGAGACCCTGAATGGATGCCGTCATGACGTCGCCGTCGCGCAGGAACCGCTTCCAGTGCTGGCCGTTGCCCGCGGGGCTCCCGGTGAGCAGGAGGTCACCGGGCAGCAGCGGCATCGTCTGCGATGCGCCCGAGATGAGCGCGGGGATGTCGAAGAGCAGGTCGCTGGTGGAGGCATCCTGCATCACCTCGCCATTGAGCTCGAGCCGGATGCTGAGATCGGCGACGTCCACGAAGGATGCGGGAACGAGGAACGGCCCCGTCGGGAGGAATCCCGGTGCGTTCTTCGAGCGGTACCAGTCGGTCCCGATCTCTTTCATGTCCTTGCGGAACACCAGGTCTCGCGTGGTGATGTCGTTGACGATCGTGTACCCCGCGATGTGATCCCACGCCTGTTCGCGCGAGACGCGGAAGGCCTCGCGCCCGATGACGACCGCCAGTTCGAGCTCCCAGTCGTGCACGTCGCTGTAGCCAGGGAGCACGAGCGGCACGTCGTCTCCGACGACACACGCGGGGAGCCCGATGAAGAAGTAGGGCTCGCCGTTCGCCGCGCGGTCGTCCATCATGTTCGCCGCGAACTCGCGGGCCTCTTCCGGCGTCCGGTCGCTGTTGTTGGTGAGACCGGCCGCGACCAGCTCGATCACGTGCTGACGATAGTTCGCGCCGGTCTGCAGCACCTGCCTCGGCTCGACGGGTGCGGCGAGCGTCACGTCGGTGAGCGGACGCCACGGCCCATCGCTCTCTGCCAGCGCGGCGAGCCGCGACCAGTCCTGCTGTGCGAGGAACGCGTTGAGGGTGGGCGCCCCCAGCTCATGCACGTCCAGCGGCCGGATGCGGTCGCCCGCGACCAGCCCGAGGCGCGTCTCGGCGCCCTCGCGATATCGAGCAAGGGCGAAGGGGGTATCGAGGTCGAGAGACATCATCGTCATGGATTCTCCTCTGGAATCGTGGTTCCGGTGAGGGTGGGCCGTACCCGGGCTGCATCATCCGAGACGCCCCACCCTCACGGTTCATTCTGGGGCTGCGCCCCAGACCCCTGGCTTGCTGGCGCGCACCGTTTCAGCCCTGGCCGTGCTTCGCGTACGGGTTGAAGAGCGCGTCCTTGATCTCGTCGGGCACACCCTCCTCGGTCGCACTCGGGCCGTCGGCAGCCGGGAAGGACTCTGTCATCGACATGGGCATCGCGCTGTTGCGATAGAAGTTGTTGGATCCCTGCGACGGCTTCCAGGTATTGGCTTCCCAGTCGGGCACGTAGTTGCGGTAGCCACCGGTGTTCAGCTCGATGCGCAGGCTCGACGGCTCGCGGTAGTACAGGAAGTTCTGCTCTCCGATGCCGTGGATCGACGGACCGTACTCGATAGGGATGCCGTTCTCCATGAGCACGTCGGCGGCGATCAGCAGCTCCTCGCGGGTGTCGACCCAGAACGCGTAGTGGTTGATGCGGCCGGCGCGGCTGGATCCGTCGAGCACGACGCCGAGGTCGTGGGACTTCTCGTTCGTCGTGAGCACAGAGAAGACCGAGATCGGCGCCTCGTCGAGGACCGTGCGGGCCATGAAGCGGAAGCCGAGCACGTCGACGTACCACTTCACGAAGTCATCCACGCTGCTGGTCGCGATCGTGACGTGGTCGAGCTGACGCGGGGCGCCTGCGACCTTCGAGCGACGTGACGGACGGTCGGGGTAGATCGACGCGGCGTCGCCTTCGGTGTCGTGGTGGCGTGTGACATCCCAGTGCAGCGTCATCGAGTGACCCCAGGGGCCGGTGAAGCGGTAGGCGCGACCGATCTGCGGCACGTCGTCGATCCATTCGCCCTGAACGCCGGCAGCCTCGATGCGCTTGGCCGCTTCGTCGAGCGCTTCTGCGCTGGAGGTCCGCCACGCCATCGTCTCGAGCGACGGCTCGTCGCCTGGAACGACGACGACGGAGTACGCGTAGTAGTCACCCCAGCAGCGGAGGTAGACAGCGCCGTCGACGCGGTCGACGACGGTGAGTCCGACCTGCTCCTCGTAGAACTTCACGGACGCCTCGACGTCGGGCGACGTGATCGCCACGTACGACAGGTGGGAGAGCAGCTTGATCATCTTCGATCCTTTCGGTGGAGTCGGCAGGGGTGTCCCTGCATCCACTTTCGCCTGAGCTAGACGTATCCAGGAATCCCATATTGGCGATAGCCCGGATCAGCGGTGGTTATAGCGACCTGCCGCCTGCGAGCTGCTCGGCGAGCGCGGCGTCGGCCGCCAGCTCGGCGAGGTCGAGGGGATCATTCTCACCCTCGAGCGCATCGACCGCACGGCGCAGGGCGAGACGCTGCGGTGTCTCGAAACGGGCCGGCGCCACCACGGCTCCGCGCTCTCCCGTCGTCGAGACCACCGTTCGTTCCGTGGTCGCTTCGAGCTCGGAACGCACTTCTCCCAGCGCGTGTCCTCGGATCCATGATCCGCCCGCATGCGATCTGCACGACGTTCAGAGCGAACGGCACGTCACCCGCGCCCGAGCCGTTCGAAAGAGCAAGATCGCCGGATGCCGCATGCCAGGCGAGCGCTCCGCCCGTGAGCACTCGGGCCCATGCGATGGCGTCTTGGAGGACGGTCCCCACCTCAGCGGGGAGCGCGGCGCCGTCGATCGCGACGAGCCGAACAACGCCGGGGCCGGTCGACGGCTCGCCCGTCGGCGACGTCGGAGGCGGCATCCGAACGGAACAGAGCTCGCTCCACGATCACGGCGAGCTCGCCCAGGTCCGCGCGCAGTCCACGGATCTCGGCGGCCGGCATGACCGCCGGGCAGGAGACGATCACCGCCCGGGCGCCGGCGGCGACGGCGCTGCGGACGCCGTCGCACCAGTTCCCGCCACCGGGCACGACGACGATCGCCCCCGCCGCATCTCGTGCCTGCTTGGTGCGCAGCGGCAATTCGGCGATGGCCGCCTGATAGCTGAGGAGTTCGCGACAGAACCGGGACGCGCGAGGTCACTGGGGAACCTCCGGGAGAATCGTCGCAGCGGCGGCGTCGGCCAGCTGCAAGCGCATAGCGTGCATCGTCGAGGAGTTCGTCGTATTCGATGTCGATCGCACCGCTCATCGCGCCGGCGAGCGCTCGCCACTCCGCGACGTAGCCGTTCTCGGCGTATCGCGGGTACTCGGTGACGCGTCCGTCGGCGAACCGGACCCGCACGACGGCGCTTCCCTCGTGGACGAACGCCGGAGGGAACGACACTTCGAGCCGCTCGTCGTCGGTGGTGATATCGAGTCGCCAGAGCGCGTCGGCCCCGGCGGGAAGCATCACGGTCGCGAGCCGGATCGGGATGCCGGAGGCGACGTACCCGACGACGTAGCCGAGAGGCTCCACCACCCGCGCGAAGACGACCCGCTCGAAGACGGGCGCGAGGTCGCGCAGCAGCGGCAGGTCGTGGACGGCGAGTCCTGAGATGAGCTGCCGGACGACGGATGCCGCGACCGCGGGCTCTCGCAGGTCCGGGCCGCCGGTACGCACAGCTGCAGGCGCCGAGCAGTTCGGTGACGACGTCGTGATAGCGGCCGTTGGGGGGCAGCGCGACTGTCACTGAGATCGCCCGCACCGGGCCTCCGGTGGCCGTCAGGTGGTGCTTGGCCCTGCCCCACGCCTCGTCGAACAGATGGTTGGTGCCGACGACCAGCGCGACTCGCGCCGAGCGACACGCCTCGATCACGGAGATGGCGTCCGCCTCGGTCGTTGCGATCGGCTTCTCGCAGAAGACGATGCGCTTGCCTGCGGCGACGCTCGCGAGAACCTGCTCGGCGTGAAGGGCCGGCGGACTGCAGACCGCCACGACTTCGACGGTCGGGTCTGCGAGGAGGTCTTCGACACTCGACGACGAGCGCGAACCGGTGCGCGCGGCGAGCGCCTCCGCGCGGCCACTCCCGCCATCGGCGATGTGGGCGACATGGAAGTCCTCCGGGAGGCGCGCCAGGGTCGGCAGGTGCAGAGCGGCCACACCCGGTCCCGCACCGATGATGCCGACACCGTGGGACATCGTCGTCTCCCAACTTCAGTTTGAATGGTACTAAAGTACCCACGGGTATGACTATAGCGGTGCTCGAATGCACCATCCGTCGCGGAAGTTGTGTGAAAATCAACCATGGCCAAGGAATCCACGCTGCGCTTCGGCGCTCAGACCGATGAAGTCACGAGTCTGCTCCGAATCGTCAACATGGTGCGCACCGGCGACGCATCGACCCGGCCGGAGATCGGTCGGGTGACGGGTCTTGGTCGCGGCGTCGTGACTCAGCGGGTGGACCAGGCCATCGACATGGGGTTCCTCGAAGACGGCGAATTCGGTCCCTCCTCCGGCGGGCGGGCTCCTCGAACCCTGCGGTTCCGTGCGGATCAGGGGCGCATTGTCGTCTGCGCGCTCGGCGCCCTGCACATCCACGTGGGCGTCGCAATGCTCGAGGGCGACATCCTCGACCAGAGCCATCGCACGTGGGACATCGCCCGCGGACCCGCGGACACACTCGACACAGCGCTCGCGATGATCGATGAGGTGCTGGAGCGAACTGGGGACACTCCGGTCTGGGGCATCGCCGTCGGCGTGCCGGGCCCCGTCGACTTCGCAACCGGCCGGCCCGTTGCGCCGCCCATCATGCCTGGGTGGAACGGCTTCGATATCCGGCGACGCTTCGAGCAGCGCTACGAGGCGCCGGTATGGGTAGACAACGACGTCAACCTCCTGGCGTTCGGCGAACGCGCTCGTCGCGGCGACGAAAACCTCGACCTGATCTACTGCAAGATCGGAACGGGTATCGGTGCCGGGCTGCTGTCGAACGGACGCATCCACCGCGGCGTCAACGGAGCCGCGGGCGACATCGGGCACGTCAGGGTTCCCGACTCCCAGGAGATCTGCCGCTGCGGCAAGGTCGGCTGCCTCGAAGCCGTCGCCGGTGGCTGGGCTCTGGTGCGCGAGGCCGATGCGGCGATCGCCGGTGGGGCAGGCGGCTATCTCGCGCAACGCGCCGCCGACGGCGACGCGACAACGCCCGAGGCGATCACGCTCGCGGCCGAAGACGGCGACCCCGTGGCGATCGCACTCCTCCAGCGATCGGCGAGAGTCGTGGGGGAATCCATCGCCGCCCTCGTCAACATGTTCAACCCGGGTGTCATCGTGATCGGCGGCGCGATGGCCGGCGCGGGCGAGATCTACCTCGCGGAGGTCCGCCAGCGGGTCTACGAGCTTTCGCTGCCCCTGGCGACGCGGGACCTGACGATCAGCCAGTCGGTGGGCGACGTGCGCGAACCGCTGCGCGGCGGGGTGGAAATGGTGCGTGAGCAGCTCTTCGACGTGACCTTCCCTAGATGGTTCGCAGACGGCAAGCCGTCGATCGAAGGCGTGCTGACAGCATCCTGACTCTTCTTTTGCTTTTCGACATAAGCGTGTAGATTTACGTCGTAAGCCGGGAGAGTCCGGAATCGCGACACGAGGGTGAGGCCCCGGTGACCCTGACCGCCCTGCGTGATGACGCACTCACCTCAGCGGAGACCGGTTTCGCGCTGCGCCTCGGCCTCCCGTGGATCAGATCGCTCCCCCTCGCCAGCCTCGACGGCCTCGAGCTTGCGATCGACGGCAAGCACGTCGGTCCGCTCACCATCGAACTTGCGGGCCGCGCTGTCGACCCCGCAGCCCTCGCGCAGGAGCGCGTGTGGTGGTTCATTCAGGATCGCGTGGTCATCCGAGGCGATCGGATGCTGCCTCCGGGGACCCACGAGATCGCGGTGTCTTTCCGGCTGGTGGTGCCGTACCTCCAGGCCGGACCCGACGGTCCGCTTGCGCTGCCGTTCGACGTCGAGCGCACGCTCGTGCTGGATGATGTCGCTTCCGCCCCGACCGTCTCACGTGATGTCGCATGACCTGGGGGACTTCATCCCGGGACCTTCCTGCTGAGTGGACCCTCGCGGCAAGTGCCTTCAACTGGACTCCCGAGGTGATTCGCGCTGAGCGCGCGGCACCCGAGATCGCGGCCGGCATCGTCGCGGACGGCGTGGCGTCGACCATCGAACTCGAGCCCGGCCAGCTGTGGCGCTCGTTCCCTGTACCAGACGATGGCGAGGTCGACCAGCTTCGACGCGAGCTCGATGCTGTGGGCGGCAGCGTCAGCATCGTCGGTGCGAGCATCGACGACTGGCTCGGCCCGACCGAACGCCGCGGCGAGGCGGAGCGGCTCGCCTTCCTGATTCCGCAGCTTCGCGCGGCGCACCGTGTCGGCGCCGCAGGGGTTCGGCTGCCGATCGGCCAAGCCGGTGAAGCGCTGCTGCGACGGGTCCTCCCGACGCTCGAAGACCTCGATCTGGTGCTGTACGAAGAGATCCAGGGGCAGCAGACGCCGGAGACGCCCGCGACGGCGGGGGCGCTGGATGTGATCTCGCGGCTGGACGATCCGCACGTGCGGGTGCTCGTCGACATCAGCATGCTCATGCCCGAACTGCCGCCGAGCTACCTCGAGCAGCTCCGCGCGGGCGGTGTGCCCGATGGCCTGATTTCAATCCTCGAGCGCGACTGGCGTGACCCCGCGACGGCCGGCGCGGTCGTCGCGCTGCTCCGCTCCGGTGAGGTTCCGCCGGCGATCCACACCATGTACATGAATCTGCTGATCCGGTTCGGAAGGTCGGATGCCGCGGACCTGCGCGGCATCCTCCCCCTGGTCGGTGCATTCCACCTGAAATTCTGGGACCTCGACGACTCCGAGGGTCGCATCACCAATCCGATCCGAGACCTCGGCGCAGAGCTCGCACGCAAGGATTTCGCTGGAACGCTGTGCAGCGAGTGGGGCGGGCACGAGTGGCTGGACGACGATCCCGCCGAGATGACCCGGCGGCACCTGTCACTGGCGCGCACTGCTCTGGCTGAGGGTCTGGCCGGTTAGAACGGTGGTGGTTCGGGGTCGGGGATGAATCTGAGGGTGGGTTCGGGTTGGTCGATGTAGATGCGCCCGGTGGGGCTGGTCCATTCCAGGATTCCGCCGGGGAGTTGCCGGACGTGCCAGGGAGTGTTGTGTTTGAGGGTGTGGTGGCGTTTGCAGAGGTGGGCGAGGTTGCCGCAGTGGGTGGGTCCGCCGTGGGCGGCGGGGATGGTGTGGTCCAGGTCGCTGCGCCAGACGGGTTGCCGGCAGCCGGGGAACCGGCAGCGTTCGTCGCGGGCGCGGAGGAAGCGTTTCATGGCCTTGCTGGGCTTGTAGCGGTCGACGCCCAGGACGTGTCCGGTGACGGGTGAGGTCATCACGCGTTCCCAGCCGGTGGCGTTGCCGAGCAGGCGGCGGGCGGTGTCGGGGTCGACGGGTCCGTAGCCGGCGAGCAGTGCGGGTTCGGTGCCGATGCCGGCGGCGGTGAGTACCGGGACGGTGATCTGCACGGTCGCGCGGATGGTGTCGATGCCTTCCCCGGCGGTGCAGGTTTGCGCGGTGCCGGTGAGCAGCAGGTCGCAGAGGATGTCGGCGCGCAGCTGACCCAGGGTGCGGGTGTCGGGGAGGGTCTCGCCGCCGTCTGTCAGCCGCACACTGCGTTATGCGGCTCGGCGTGGGTGGTGGGGCGGGCGGCGATGACGGTGCGGGCGTCGTGGGTGAGGCGGTCGTAGATGCCGTGGACGAGGACGGCGGGGCCGGTCATGATCAGTTCGGACATGGCGTCGGCGCAGGTCGCTGACCCGGACGTCGCGGGTCGCGCGCGCCTGGGTGTGGCGTTCCGCGATGCTGCGGGGGTTCAGCCGTGCGGCGAGGGTCTCGGCGATGGGTCGCAGCCGGCCCGCGGTCATCATCTCGGCGCGGGCGATGGCGGTGGTGGCGAACGCGGTGCGGGCGGTGGCGTCCTCGATCGCCCAGCCGGCGTCGTGGATCACCGTGACATGCCCGCGGGAGATGCGGCCGTCGCCGAGCGCGTCGACCACGTCGGGGAATCGTGTGCAGAGGTCGGCGGCGTCGTTGAGCTGACGCTGGATGGTGCGCTCGCTGACCCGCGCGGCGGCGGCCAGCTCGGCGACCATGGTGCGGGCCGGCAGGTCGGTGTTCCGCGACTCCCGGGAGTCCAGCCGCGCCCGCTGCTCCTCGACGAGCGCGGCCGCCGCGGCGAGGGTCCTGATCTCCCGGGCCGCGAGGGTCGCCTGATCGGTGCGGCCCGCGACGAACTCGTCCACCAGCGACGACGCTCGCCGCCGTCATCGCGTGCGCGCTGCGCGGCGGAGTCGGGGGATGGTTCGGGGATCGATGACATGTGCTCGCTCACGGAGGCAGGAAGGTGAATCGAGACCCGTGGTGCGCGGCATCCCCGCGCGATCTTCACCCTGCCAACAGCGACTTCACATCATCAACTACATCGTCTATCGAATCTCTGTATGCATTATCCCACGTTTTGTGCCCGCAAGTCAAGCGACTCTATCGATTATTTCTTCGAACATTCGGGTGGCTCGGACGGCCGGATCAGCCCTCGTGGTTGTAGTACGGCCATGGCAGGAAGCGGCGCTCGCCGCGCCGATCCGGGCCTTCGAGGGTGACGTCGCCGGTCGCCGCCCACTCGACTCCCCGCGGGAACATCCTGATGAACTCGATGCGCCTGAAGGTGTCGATGTCGTGACCGATGGTGATGGTGAAGGATCGCCCTCGGCCGTACTCGTTGATCCACGCGATCGGCTGGTCGGTGTTGATTCCGGGGAGGCCGGGGAGACCCTCGGGCGCGATCGCGACCGGATAGTGGGACATCGGCCACATCGGCGCCTTCTCATACGACTCGAGGTCATCGAAGGTGGTCAGCAGCACCTGCGCCCCATCCAGGATCTCCACACCGGTGAGGATGTCGTCGCCCGTGACCGTCCACCTGGCACTGATGCCCTCGGTGATCGCATGCCGCGGCTCGCTCGTGCGCAGCACGGCTTCGCCCCAGGGGCGCGGGCGCAAGCCGCCCGCCACGGTGAGCCGAGACCCACGCATGAGGTTGTACTCGTCCGGGTACCCCCAGTCGTCCTCCTGCGCGGCCGACCCATGGAACCACACGATCCCCTTGCCGTGATCATGCACGAAGCGCAACAGGGCGTCGTCGGTCTCGGCGCCGAATCCGACGGCCTTCTCGTGGTAGCCATCACGACCCTCGAACACGACGATCACGACGTCGTACTTGTCGATGATCCCGGCCCCGAGTCCACGCGGATCCTCGACGACGCGCACCCTGAATCGCCCGGTGTCCTCCAGCAGCGTCGTGAGCCACTGATTGTGCGCTCGGAAGCTGCGGAACTCGTTGTCGTGCTCCCGCGTCATGTGCCCGGAGAGGATGAGCACGTTCAGCACGGAGCGGGTCACGCGAGCACTACCTCGCGCTGCACCGGTACGCGGTTGGTGACGTAGCGGCCGGGGCCGCCATCCGTGCCGGGCATGATCTGCATGTACAGCAGGCGCATGGTGAGGACGACCTCGACGGTGAGCTTCTCGCCCGCTGCCGGGGCGTGATCGAGCGGGATCACGACCTCCGGCTTGTCGGCGACGAACCAGAGCGTGTCCCACTGTTCGGGCAGCTCCTCGATGCGGTAGCTCGTGCCGTTCAGCTCGAATCGCAGCGACTCCTTCGGCACAGCGACGCCGTTGACGGATGCCGCGACATCGTCGACGGCCGACAGCCAGAGGCTTCGGTACCAGGGCAGCTGGACCGCTACCGCGATCGCGTCGTCGCGACGGGTGACGTCCTTATCGGAGAAGAGGGAGTTGTGGGTGGCCATGGTGGGCTCCTCGTTCGGGCGGTGAGATCAGTGGAAGGTGTCAGTGAAGGTCTCGTGCGGCACCGGCGGAACCGGCTCGAGCTTCTGCACGGTCGAGGGGCTGTACGGGTGATTCTTCGAGGGCACCGGCTGGTCGGCCGGGGGCATGAACACGGGTTTGCCGTCGTCGCCGAAGTACATGAGGTCGAGGTCGAACGCTCCCTGGTTCTTCTCGCCGAAGCTGATCCAGTTCTCCTCGAAGGGTGCGCGGGCGAGCTCGTAGCAGCGGAACTTCCAGATCTTCCATTCGCCGTCCTGCTTCAGGAAGTCGATCGCGTACTTGCACCAGACCCAGTGCGCCCAGACCTTCTTTCCCTGCACCTCGCCGGGCGAGTACATGTCGGGGAACTCCTTGGCGACCTCGGGGTCGGTGAGGCCAGACTCGGTGCCCGCCATGAGCCACACGCCCTTGGCGGTCTCGCCGTCCGCGGCGACTTCGATCACCGGCGTGGTCGTGGCGTGCAGGATGAGCTTGCCGACCGGCGAAGGCCGCCCCTGGTGGTAGCGGATCACGCTGTCATATTCGGTGTACTCACCGGCGTTGGTGTAGCGCGCGCGGATGCCCTCGGTGCCGCGCTTCACCCACAGCGGGATGATCTGCTCGTCCTGGAACGCGTTGTGCAGGTACATGTAGCGGTTGAAGAGGTTCTCCACCGCGCCACGGTCCTCGCGCGCTGCGCGAGGGCACGCACGGCGACGACCTCGTCGCGCAGAGCGGCAAGTTCGGCCTGCAGTTCGGCGATGTCAGACAACGGCCTTCTCCTTCACGGTCTCTTCGATGGCACGGCGCATGAGCGTGTGCTGCTTCTTCACCAGCTCGATCGGGTCGGACTCGCCGAGGTCGGAGAAGGCATGGCCCTCCCACTCGCTGGACAGGTAGCCCTGGTAGCCGCCCTCGACGAATTGCCGCACGATCCGCGGGATGTCCATTGCCGGCTCGTCGCCGTTCTCGTTGATGTCGTAGAACTTCGCGTGTACGTGGAACATCTGCGGCATGATGTCCAGCCACTCCTCCGGCGGCACGAGTCCGTGCATGTTGAATGCGAGGCGCGTGAAGGGGCCGAAGCGCAGAGGGTCGACGCCCTCGGAGATGAGGAAGTCCTCGAACTTCTGGTTGCGAACGTACATGGGCGTCGGCTCGTGCCAGATCTCATCCATGACCGGGAAGTACTTCTCATCCATCCCCATCTGGCTGAGCGTGCGCAGCAGCGTGGGTGAGAGCGAGTGCATCGTGGAGGAGAAGTCGGCCGTGAAGCCGAGACGGTCGGACTGCAGCTCGTCGTACATCTCGCGCATCTGCAGCACCTGCGGGTCGTTCGGTCCCGACGGCGCGTGGATCTCGTAGCCGAGCTTCTGGTCGTACTTCTCCGCCAGCGGCAGGAGGCTGCGCAGCAGCTCCTTGCCGTGCGAGCGGATCACGACCTTCTTGAAGCCGAGGGTGTGCGCGGTCTTCAGCTGACGCGCGAGGAAGTCGTGCTCCTCGTCGGGCGTCATGTCGCGGTCCTTGCGGCGGCCCATGTCGAGGTTCGTGCCGACCGCGCTCGGCTCGAGGCCGTAGCGATCCATGCTGTCGCGCCAGATCTTGACGAACTCGTCGTCGACGTCGGGGTACGTGCGCAGCATCTGCGCGATGTTGAACTCGATGCCCGGGCCCGAGGCCGTTGATCGGCCGCTGCCTGGATGAGCGTCTCGGGCGTGTAGAGACCCGCGGCGAACTCCGAGGTGAGCGAGTAGAGGGTGATACCGAGCTTGATCCCGGTGCCGGCGATGCCGTTGTCGTCAGTCATGATGTCTGTTGGTCCTGAGCTTGTCGAGACGTCAGCCGCGAACGGGCTGAGCGAGATGGGTGTGAAGGATGCCGCGTGCTTCGGCGGCATCCGTGATCATGCGGCTGCCGGCATCCGTCGCAGCCGAGCGCTGCACTGCCTGCTCGCCCGCGATGATCTCGAACGGGCTCTGCCAGTAGTTCCAGTGCCAGCCCTCGTACTCGCTGGAGATCGCGCCGGAATAGCCGTTCTCCACGAGGAGGCGGATGAGGTCGCGCACGGGGACCGAGGGCTCTTCGCCGTTCTCGTCGATGCCGAAGAACTTGCCGTGCACGTGACGGATCCACGGCATGATCTCGAGCCAGTCGTCCACGCGCGCCGGGCCGAAAAGGCCTGTGCCGTTGATGCCGAAGTCGATGCCGAGGTCGGGACGGCCGTTCTGCGCGGCCAAGCCGATGAAGGATCCGAAGCGCTGGCCGTGCTGCGCCTGGTCGGCGGGAGGTCCCTGCTCGTAGTACGTGTTCCACAGGTCGACGACTTTGCCGAGCAGCTCCTCGGAGGCACCGCGTCGGCGGTAGGCCTCGATGAGCGACGGGGCGAATCCGCTCACGGTGGCGCCCCAGTCCATCGTGAAGCCGAGGAAGGGTGACCCGACCTTCTCGTAGCGGTCGCGCAGCGCCAGGATGCGCGGGTGGCTCGCGTACTGGTCGGCGTGCACCTCGAGGGCAAGGGTGACACCGTGCTCCTCAGCGATCGGCGCGAGGGCCTCCATCGAGTCGGGCGTGATGGAGATCTGCACGCGGGCGATCGGGAAGCCGAGCTTCGCAGCCGCCTTGATCTGGAGGGTCATGTAGTCGATCAGCTCGTCCTGGGTGAGGAGGCGATCACGATGGATGCCGATGTCGGCGTTCACCGCGAGGGAGGTCGTGACGAGCCCGACCTCGTCGACCAGGTCGCGGAACCAGCCGGCGAACGAGTCCTCGATCGTCGGGAAACCGCGGAAGCTGGAGAAGCCGATCACTTCGAGGCCGGGGCCATAGCCCTCGGCGGCGACTTTGCGGATGAGGCCCTCGAGGTCGTACTCGCGGCCGTGGAAGGCCCGGGTGAAGCTGTAGAGGGTGACGCCCTGGATCGGGGTTCCGAGGCTCATGCTGCGACCGCCTTCATGGTCTTGACGTCGTGCTCCTCGATATGGAGCGTCTCGGTGTCGGAGATGATGATGTACGGGATGTAGAGCGTGAGGTCGACGCGCACCTCGTGCTCAGCATCCGCCTCGAGCGGGATCTCACCCGAGAGAACGGCCGAGTCGGTGGGGAACCACCACTCACCCGTCTCGTCGACGAGTTCGTCGAATCGGAACTCTCGGTCGTTCATGGTCCAGCGCAGCGACTCCTCGGGAGCCGCGACACCGTCGACAGTGAGCTTGGCGCCGGCGATGCACGATCCCGGCAGAGCGCGGTACCAGGGAAGGCGGACCTCGACGGCAGTGCGCGCGCCGGAGGTGGTGAGCGTTCCCTGCTCGATGATGCGATCGGGGATCACAGTGACTCCTGACTACTTTGTCCGTATTTCTACAGTCTAATGTGTGTTTTCGACATAAGCAAGCCTCTCGGCGATGCGACGTGCGCCGTTGACCGCGAGCGCCACACCGGTCAGCGTCGGGTTGCACGCGGTGGCGGTGGGGATGACACCGTTGCCGGCGACGAACAGTCCAGGCACGCCCCACACCTCGCCCGTGGGCGAGCACACGCTCTCGCCGTCGTCTTCGACACCCAGGCGGGTCGTGCCCTGGTAGTGCAGTGAGGCACCCAACGGCATCACGAAGGGGCGGTCGTCCAGTGGCTCTCCCACGGCCTTGCCCAGCCGCACGATTTCGTCCTTGCCGCGCGCGATCACCTCGTGGTCGCGTTCGGTCAGCCGGTAGTGCAGGGTCATCGCCGGCATCCCGTATCCGTCGACCTGATCGTCGGAGAACTCCACCCGGTCGGACGCCTGCAGGTCCTTGGCACAGAAGAGGCCGAGGCCGACGATGGAGCCGGGCGCAGCAGGGTCGTCCTCCGCGAGCTTCACGGGCGAGGCATCCAGCTGCATCACCTGGCCGTGGAAGGGCATGTCGTCGGTGAATGGCACCCACGTCACCCCGCTGTACTCGCTCAAGCCGGTGGCCCCGGCCCCGTCCCCGTCGCCTGTCGGCACGAGATCGCGGATGCGCACTGCGAAGACGATCTGCGCCTGGTCGTTCAGGTAGCGTCCGAGGGCGTCGGGACGGATGCCTGATGCCCACAGCAGCTGGGGAGTGCGCAGGGCGTCCGCGGCTACGACGACGAATCGCGCGCGGACCTCCGAGCTCGCCCCGGTGCGCCTGTCGGTGACCACGACGCCCGCCGCACGGCCGTCCTCGACCAGCACCCGCGTGACGAGCGACTCGTCGAAGAGGGTGAAGCGGGGGTTGGCGCGGGTGACATCGCCGAAGACGATGTCGGACCCGGACCACACCAGGTTGCCGTCGTCGCGGCGGTGGACTGCCAGGGGCATCCGCTGTACGCGGGTGCGCGCGATGCGTCCGTCATCCTCGGCGGCCGCGAGCCGGTCGCGGACGAGGCCGGCGTAGGGCGAGCTGTCGAACGCGTCGACCGTCACGCCCAGCAGCCGCTCGCCCTCGGAAAGCAGCTCGTCGAATGTGCCGTCAGCGTCGAGGATCGCGATCCGCTCGCTGTCGTTGGGGCGCGGGCACGCACCGGTCCAGTGCGCAGCCATGCCGCCCACGTTGCTCGACATGGCCGCAACGGGGAGTCCGTCCTCGCCGTCGACCTGGTATCCGCTCTCGAGCAGGAACGTCCCCGGCCGTGCGCGGCGCTCCGTGGTCTTGACGATCCCGCCCACCCGGTCGGAGCTCTCCTGCGCGTGAGGGCCCTCCGACCGCGTCTGCGCGCGGGAACGCTCGGCGGGATCGGCGATGTTCTTCACGTGCGCGCCGGGCGGGTCGGTCACGGTCGGGCCGACCTCGAACACGGCGATCGTGGCATCCGGCGATGTCTCACTCAGGATGCGGGCATACGCGGCTCCGGCGGGACCACTGCCGACGATCGCGACATCCACACCCTCCGGGTAGCGGCCTGTCATGCCTGTGCCGCCACGTCGCGGATGTAGCGCACCGACTCCTCGGAGGCGGCCTGCGGGTAGTACTCCAGGCCGATCGGCCCGTCGTAGCCGGAGCCGCGGAGAACGGCCAGCGTGGCCGGCCAGTCGAGGTCTCCGGTGCCCGGCTCACCGCGTCCGGGGGCGTCGGCGAGCTGGACGTACTTGATGATGGAGCCGGCATTCGTCAGCTCGGCCTCGATGTCCTCGCCCTCGACGGCGGAGTGGTAGATGTCGTACAGCACGCCGAAGAACGGCGAGTCGACGCCGCGGGCGACATACACGCCCTCGGCGGTGCGATCCAGCAGAGAGCCGGGGTGGTCGACCCGCACGTTGACCGGCTCGAGAACCAGCGTGATGCCCGATCCGTCGATCTGCGCGATCGCCTTCTGGTAGATCTCGATGAGCTTGTCGAGCTGTACCTGGCGCTTCCAGCCGCCGAATCCGGTGCCGCTTCCGACGACGATCCGAGGGGTTCCGAGGAAGTGGGCGATCTCGACGCCTTCATCCAGCTTGCGGAAGAACTCCGAGTGATCCCACGGCGGGATCATGAACTGCGTGCGCGGCTCGGACAGCTGCGCCGTCAGCTGCGTGCCGGTCTCCTCCAGCGCCGCCTTCAGCGCGGGGAGGTCCTTGGGCGTCGCAGGGGCGTCGACTCCCGTCGGCCCCCACATCTCGACGGCTGTGAACCCGGATGCTGCGGCCGCGCGGACGCGGTCGTGATAGTCGCCCGCCTCGGTGAAGAGGAGTTCGATATTCGGTGAGAGTTGATACATGACGCCTCCGGTCGGTGTTCGATGAGTGGGCGACGTGCGGATGGCACCTGCGCCATCCGCTCGACGATCCGGCCGCCCCCGAATCGGTCCGCGGGTCTGCGTCAGCCCTTCAGCCCGCCGGCGAACCCCTGGATGAACTTCTTCTGCGCGAACATGTAGAACAGCAGGATCGGGACCATCGAGATGATGACGACCGCGAAGATCTTGTTCCACGCCGACACGAGCCCGCCGACATACGTGTACATCGCGACCGGCAGCGTCTGCGTCGTCGAGCCGCCGAGGAAGATCAGCGAGTTGAAGAAGTCGTTCCAGACGATGAGCCCGGTGAGGATCGCCACTGTGCCGGTCGCGGGTGCCATGAGAGGCAGTACGACGCGGAAGAACGCCTGCGTCGGCGAGGCGCCGTCGATGACCGCCGCCTCCTCGTACTCCGTCGTGAGGCCCCGGAAGAAGCTCGCGTAGAGGAAGACCGACAGCGGCAGCAGGATGCCGATCCACAGCAGGATCATGCCGACCGCGTTGCCGGTGAGGCCGACCGTGCGCGCTCCGATGTAGAGGGGCACGGTGCCGAGCTGCGCGGGGAGGATGATCGCAATCAGGACCAGGTAGAAGGTCACGTTCGTCCAGGTGCGGGTGCGGCGCGTGATGACGTAGGCCGCGACCGAGCCGAAGAGCACGAGTCCTACGATCGCGCCGGCGGTGATGATGACGCTGTTCAGGATGCTGAGCGGGATGCTGTTGCGCCCAGTGGCGGTGAGCACCTCGACGAACGCGCTGAAGTCGAGCGACGATGGCGGAGCCATCGCGCTCGTCGTGAGCGCCTCCTGATCGGTCTTCAACGCCGTCGCGATGAGGAAGTAGAAGGGCAGCAGCCAGATCAGCGTGATGATCCAGATCCCGACCTCGCGGAGCGCGGTGAGCTTTGTGTAGCGGAACATGTCTGTCAGGCCCTTCCGACGGCGTCGCGGTCGCGGGTGGCGTACTGCTGGAGGATGGCGAAGACCAGGATGATGACGGTGAGCACGAGCGCGAGTGCCGAGCCGAACCCGAACTGACCTAGCGAGAAGGCCTGCTTGTAGACCTGGGTCGCGAGGGTCTCGGTGGCGCCGGCGGGCCCGCCGCCGGTGAGAGCGAAGATCTGATCGAAGATGCGAAGGCCCTGGATGATGCCGAGCGTGGTGGCGATCGCGATCGACGGTCGGATGGCGGGCACCGTGACGTGCCAGAACCGCTGCCGGATGTTCGCGCCGTCGAGGGCGGCGGCCTCCTCGATCTCCACGGGGACGGAGGCGAGACCGGCGAGATAGATGACCATCACGAACCCGGTCTGCTGCCAGACGACGGTGAGGAGGATCGCCCAGATCGACCACGTCGGGTCGGCGAGCCATACCTTCTGGAACTCCTCGAGGCCGATGGCTCCGAGGAAGTTGTTGAGCGGACCGTTGAACTGGAAGATGAACTTCCAGATGTAGGCGACCGCGAGGGGACTGAGGACGACGGGGAGGAAGAGCAGCGTCCGCAGGACGTAGCGCGACTTCAGTGTGCGGTTGATCGCGAGGGCGAATCCGAGGCCGAAGACGTTCGTGAGGATGACCGACCCGAAGGCGAGAAAGAGGGTGTTGACGACCGAGCCGAAGAGGAGCGGATCCTGGAAGATGCGGACGAAGTTGTCGAAGCCGACGAACTCCCAGTCGCCGAGACCCGTCCAGTTCGTGAAGGCGAAGAAGCCTCCCGTGAGCGTCGCGACATAGTGCACCGCGATCACGAGGATCACGGCGGGCATCGCCCACCACCAGTGGCCGTAGCTGATCAGGGGCCGGCGTTTGCGATCATGCGGCCGGGGCGTCCGGCGGGCTTCAGGGGGCACCGTGAGGGTGCGAGTAGCGTCGCTCTCGATCGTCACTGTCATCTGCTCTCTGACCTCGTCGTCATGCGCCACCAGGCCCGGTGGCGCCCAAAAGCCACTATCACACACTTGTGTCGGAAGCACACATTAGTCTTAGCGATATCGGATATAAGTGGCAGGGAACCTCGTGCGCGCTCGCCGGTGGTGAGGATGGAGCCGTGATCGATTCCCCCAGCCCGGGCCCCGACGCTATGCAATTGCTCTGGGAAGCGTTCGTCGACCCGCCGGATGACGCGCGCCCTCGAGCCTGGTGGCATTGGATGGACGGCAACGTCGATCCGGCCGGGGTCGTGCGCGATCTCACGTGGCTGCACGACGTGGGCGTGCGCGGCGTCCAGCTCTTCGACGGCGGGATGGGGGTGCCCCTGGTCGTGCCCGAGGCAGTACGGCCGGGCTCGGCCGCATGGCGAGACGCACTGGAGCGGGCGTCGGAGACCGCGGAAGAGCTGGGCCTCGAGTTCGCGGTGGCGACATCGGCCGGATGGAGCGCCTCGGGCGGTCCGTGGGTGGCGCCCGAGGACGCCATGAAGAAGGTGGTCTGGTCCGAGGTGGTCGTCGAGGGGAGGTGCGATCTGGTGCTCCCGCCGCTCCCGGCGGTCGCCGGCCTCTTCCTGGACAACCCGCGATGGGCCTCCCCGCCTCGGCCCGCCTGGTCGACGGATTGGCGGGTCGTCGCCCTTCCAGCGCGCGCCGAGGACGAGCCGCTGCGCCCCGACCGCGTGGTCGGGATGGGATCCCTCGTGGATTCCGCCCCGCTCACCGATGGCTCGTTCGATGCCGCCGTTGCGCTGCCGCGCGATCCCGACGTGTGGTCCTCAGCCTGGGTCGAACTGTGCTTCGACGCCCCCGTCACGGCGCGCTCCGTCACCGTGGGCCTCCCAGGGCCCCTCGGGTTCGGGGCTGCTCCCCCGCCTGACGCCGTGCTCGAGGTGAGCGACGACGGGTTCGAGTACCGCGAGGTCGCTGCACTCCCGCCCTCGAAGGTGCCCGCCCGCACGGCGGCGTTCCCGCCCGTCAGCGGCCGCCGCTTCCGCCTCGTGCTCTCGGGCGCCAGCGCGGCCGAGGCGCTCCCCCCGGTCGCCGACGGCGTTCGCCTGCCACCCGTCCTCCGTCGCAGTGACGCGTTCCTCGTCTCGGAGTTCGCGCTCCGCGCCGGGGCGCGCGTGCACGCCGGCGAGGTCAAGGCGGGCTTCGGCGTCTCGCCCGACTACTACGCGCTCGACACGAGCGCGGCGCCGGATACCGCACCCGTTGATCCGTCGGACGTCCACGACGTCACCGCGCTCGTGGAGGAAAGCGGCCGTCTCGTGTGGGATCCGCCGCCGGGGCGCTGGCGCGTGCTCCGGTTCGGTGCCTCGCTCACGGGCCAGACGAACGGTCCGGCTCTCGCCGATGCGACGGGTCTCGAGGTCGACAAGCTCGACGGCGCGCGCGTTGCCGCCTATCTCGAGCGGCACCTCGCGCAGTTCGAGCCGGGGCGCTTCACAGCGCTCCTCAGCGACAGCATCGAGGCGGGGCCGCAGAACTTCACCGACGACATCATCGAGCGCTTCCTCGAGCTTCGCGGGTACGACCCGGCTCCGTGGCTCCCCGTACTCGCAGGCCATGTCGTCGGCGGGGCCGAGGCATCCGATCGGTTCCTCTACGACTATCGCCGTACACTCGCCGAGCTGCTGTCGACGCAGTACTACGGCACGCTGGCGTCGGAGGCCCACAGACGTGGCATGACCTACTACGCCGAGGCGCTCGAAGACGGCCGCCCGCAGCTCGGCGACGACCTGGCGATGCGCTCCCACGCCGACGTGCCGATGGGGGCGATGTGGACGTTCGACCCCGGTGGCGGTCCGCGTCCCACGTACGTCGCCGATCTCAAGGGTGCTTCGTCGGTCGCCCACGCCCACGGCCGACGGTGGACCGGCGCGGAGGCGTTCACGAGCTTCGACCGGCCGTGGGCATCGACGCCGCGGAGCCTCAAGCACGTCGCCGATCTGCAGCTCGCGCTCGGCGTGACGCGGTTCTGCATCCACACCTCGCCGCACCAGCCGCTCGCCGCGCTGCCTCCCGGAATCGCGCTCGCGCCGTTCCTCGGACAGGTCTTCAGCGTCAACGAGACGTGGTCGGGCATGGCGAAGCCGTGGGTCGACTACCTCGCACGCTGCTCCGCCGTGCTGTCGGCCGGCGAGCCCGCGGTCGACATCGCGGTGTTCGTCGGGGAAGAGGCTCCTGTCACGGGGCTGTTCGAGCGGAATGTCGACACGAGCGTCCCGCCCGGCTTCGACTTCGACTACGTCGGGGTCGACGGGCTCGAGGTGCTGTCGGTGCTCGACGGCGTGCTCCAGTCGGCGGCCGCACGCTATCGCGTGCTGTACCTCGGTGGGTCGAGTTCCCGGCTCACGGTGACGACCCTCCGCCGCATCGAGGCTCTGCTGGAGCAGGGAGCGACTCTTGTCGGAGTGCAGCCTGAGCGGTCGCCGTCGCTCTCGGACGACCAGGAGGAGTTCGCGGCGCTGTGCAACCGCATCTGGGGGCTCCCGCGCGCCTCGGGGGCGGTGGTGCCGACCGCCGACCTCGCGGTGGCGCTGTCCACACTGAGCATCGCGTCGGAGTTCGAGGTCTCCGGCGCCCCGCTCCGGATGATCGCGCGCATCGTGGATGGGCGGCGCGTGACCTTCCTGGCCAATCCCGGCCCGGAGCAGGTGGAGGCACGGATCACGGTGCCGGCCGCGAGCGGCGCACTCAGCGCGTGGGACCCGGTCGCGGTGCACGCGACGCGCCTCACCGTCAATCCCGCCGGGCACGGCAGAGCCTCATTCGACATCTCGCTGCCGCCGTTCGGCTCGGTGTTCGTCGTACCGAGCGTGGTCGGGCAACGGGAGCCTGCAGCATCCGTCAGGTCCCATCCGTTGGAGGGCGAGTGGATTCTCGATCTCCCGGGTCGGGCGAGCGAGGCGCTCTCCGGCGGCCCCGCACTGTGGACGGAGATCGCCGACGCCCGCGGCTACTCGGGCGTGGCCCCCTATCGGACCCGGTTCGAGCTCGAGTACATCGGGCAGGGCGACCGTGTCTCGATCGACCTGGGCGAGGTGCGCGACATCGCCCGCGTCATCGTGAACGGCGTCGACTGCGGAATCGCGTGGACCGCGCCGTTCCGTGTCGATGTGACGCCGGCGGTGCGGCCGGGCAGCAACGAGCTCGAAGTCCATGTGGCGAATCCCTGGCGCAATCGACTCATCGCAGAAGCCGGCTCCCCGACGGGCGCAATCTTCGCGCCGATGACCGAGGTATTCGATCCCGCGGCCGAGCCGCTTCCCGCGGGTTTGGGAGGGCCCGTGAGAATCGTCAGGGAAATGCTCGTCTGATCAGGGCGAAGAAGCGGATCAACGGGGCTATTGCGCCGTATAACCAATACTAATGTCGGATTCCGGCGAATGTGTGCCACAGTGATTGAGCGGCCACAGGCCGGGTCCAGCATCCCGAGCTGGCGACAACGAAGTCACGAAAGGTTCGAAATGTCACAGCACACAGCCTCCCGGCTCCGGTGGTCGCTTCTCGCGGCACCGCTCGCGGGAGTCCTCATCCTCGCCGGCTGCGCCGGCAGCACCGACGACGGCGGCGGCACCGACGACGGGGGCGACGCCACCGACGTCGGCTTCTCGATCATGGTCCCGCAGGCGAACGACGCCGACGACTACTACGCGAAGATGGCCGCGGCGTACACCGAGGAGACGGGCGTCGAGGTCGAGATGATCCCGTATCCCTCCGACGCTTACAACACTCAGGTCACGACGCAGCTGCAGGCCGGCAACGCCGCGGACATGATGATCCTCGCGCCCGGCACCGGCCAGGCGATCTCGGTCGTCACGATCGCCGAGGCCGGCTTCCTGGAGCCGCTCGACGAGGCGTCGGCGGGGGTCATCCCCGAAGGCACAGAGGCGCTGTACGAGGTGGACGGCGAGATCTACGGCCAGCCCACCGCCCTCGCGCCCGTCGGCCTGATCTACAACGGCGCCGGCGGCGAAGAGGTCGGCATCGAGGCCTACCCCGAGACGTTCGACGAGCTGCTCGAGGCGTGCACCACGGCGCGCGACGGCGGCAAGACCTTCACGGTTCTCGCCGGTGGCGTCCCGTTCAACACGGGCCTGTTCTCCATGCTCGTGTCGGCGACCCGCGTGTATGAAGCCGACCCCGACTGGAACGAGCAGCGGGCAGCGGGCGATGTGACCTTCGTCGGCAGCGCCTGGGAAGACGTGCTCAACGACATCATCACGATGAACGACGGCGGCTGCTTCCAGGACGGCGTCGAGGGCGGCACGTTCGACACGATCACCCAGGGCATCGGCGGCCAGACGTCACTCACCGCGGCTGTGCCGGGTTCCGCCGCGATCTCCATCGGAGCCGGCACCGGTCTCGACCTCACGGTCCAGGCGTTCCCGCCGGCGGATGGTCAGGGTGCGTACACGCTGGCTTCGGCGAACTACGCGTGGGCCATCAACGCCTCATCCGAGGATGACGTGAAGGCGTCCGCGCAGGCCTTCCTCGACTGGGCCGCCGAGCCCGAGCAGGCTCAGACGTTCGCCGACCTCTCCGGCTTCGTGCCGATCTCGGGAGCCACGCCGGACAACGTCAACGCCGTGTACGAGCCGATCGGCGAGCTGCTGGAGACCGGCGCGTTCGTCGGCCTGCCCAACGCGACGTGGCCGAACCCCAAGGTGTACGACACCCTCGGCGTCGGGGTCCAGGGCCTGCTGACCGGTCAGAAGACCGTCGACCAGGTGCTCGAAGAGATGGATGCCGCCTGGGGCTGATAAGCACCGACACGATCCGCCGC
This sequence comes from uncultured Actinomycetota bacterium, assembly GCA_963751055.1. Lineage (GTDB taxonomy): Bacteria > Actinomycetota > Actinomycetes > Actinomycetales > Microbacteriaceae > Microbacterium. Next base: position 147,605 of record CAVVTB010000005.1, read on the forward strand.
AGCCCAGGGATTCCGATCTCTGGGCTGCGGCTCTTTTCCCCCATCGAAGGACCTCCGATGACCAGCGCCCGCATCCGATCGCTCTTGGCGCAGATGACCCCGCAGGAGAAGCTCGGTCAGCTGCAGATCATCTATCGGCCGAGTCTCGACGATGCCGCCGCGCTCGTGCGCTCGGGCATCGGGTCGATGTTCTGGCCGCAGTCCGCTGCGGGATCGAACGCTCTGCAGCGCGAGGCGGTCGAGAACACGCGTCTCGGCATCCCGATCTTGATCGGGCTCGACGTCATCCACGGCCAGCGCACGATCGCCCCCGTTCCCCTCGCGCAGGCGGCGTCGTTCGACGCCGTGATGGTCGAGCAGCTCGCACGCACCGCCGCACTCGAAGCCCGCTCTGGCGGCGTCACCTGGACCTTCTCACCGATGATCGACGTCTCCCGCGACCCCCGCTGGGGACGGGTCATCGAGGGCTTCGGCGAAGATGTGCACCTGAACGCGGTCATGGGCGCGGCGATGGTGCGCGGCTATCAGGGGCGCGATCTCTCCGCCCCCGGCACGCTCGCGGCGACCGCGAAGCACTACGTGGCCTACGGTCAGCCCGAGGGAGGGCGCGACTACAACACCGTCGACGTCTCGGCACACCGCCTGCGCAACGTGTATCTCGAGCCCTTCCGCGCGGCGGTGCAGGCCGGCGTGGCGGCGATCATGGCCTCGTTCAACACGATCGCCGGCACCCCGATGCACGCGAACCGCGAGATGCTCACCGAGGTGCTGAAGGCGCGAGTGGGGATTCGACGGAATCGTCGTGGGCGATGCCGACGGCGTCGCGAATCTGCTGCCGCACCGCGTGGCGGAATCGCTCGAGGACGCCGTCCGCATGGCGTACGCGGCCGGTCTCGACATCGAGATGGGCGGCTCTCCCTCATCGATCGGGTGGAATGCCGCATCCCTCGATCCGGCGCGACTCGACGATGCCGTCGCCCGCGTGCTCGGGGTCAAAGAGGCGCTCGGCCTGTTCGAGCGGCCGTACGTCGACGAGGCGGCCGAGCTTTCAGAGCCGACGGCACAGACCCGGACGCAGGCCCGCCTCGCCGCGGCGCGCTCCGCCGTGCTGCTGCGCAACGACGGCACGCTGCCGCTTTCGGCGCCATCGCGCGTGCTCCTGACCGGCCCGTATGCCACCTCGACGGACCACCTGGGCGCCTGGACGCAGGCGTTCTCGGCCCGCTCCGGCAGCATCGCCGATGCGCTCCGCGAGCGTGCCGACGTCGAGGTCGACGTCAGGGAGGGCGTGTCCTTCTTCGGCGATCGCTCCGACGGCGTCGACGCGGTCGCCACCGCCGCACTCGGGTATGACGTGGTGGTGGTGTGCGTCGGCGAGCCCTCGTCGCTGTCGGGCGAGGCGGCATCCCGCAGCGATCTGCGCTTGCCCGGCCGACAGGCCGACCTCATCCGCGCGATCGCGGGGACCGGCATCCCGTTCGTCGTGGTGCTCGCGAACGGGCGCCCGCTCGTCGTGGCCGACTGGATCGACCACGCCCCTGCCGTGCTCGAGGTCTGGCATGGCGGCACCGAGGCGCCCGCGGCGATCGTCGATCTGCTGTTCGGCGATCAGGAGCCGGCGGGGCGCCTGCCGATGTCGTTCCCGCGCTCGGTGGGTCAGGTGCCGGTCTACTACGCCCACGAGAACACCGGGCGCCCCGCGACCGTGCGCGGCACGATGACGCTCGAATCGATCGACGTCGTGCTCGAGGGACCGGCGAACGTCAAAGACAAGTACACGTCGAAGTACCTCGATCTCGATCTCGGTGCGCAGTTCGAATTCGGGCACGGGTCGGGCTACGCGACCTTCGTGCAGAGCGAGCCCAGGTTGTCGGCGGCTGAGATCGGCGCCGGCGAGACCATCGTGCTGTCGCTCGATGTGACGAACACATCGGCACGCGGGGGCGACGAGGTCGTTCAGGTGTACGTCGAGGACCTCGTGGCGAGCATCGCGCCGCCGGTGCGGCGGCTCGTCGCGTTCGAGCGCCGCACTCTCGCGGCGGGCGAGATCGCGACCTTCTCGTTTTCGATCGGGCCCGAGCAGCTGGGCTTCCGGCTCGCCGACGGTCGGTTCACGGTCGAGCAGGGCGTCTTCGTCCTGCACGTCGGCGGAGCGCTCGATCGCACCAAGCCTGTGATGCTCACGGTCACCGAGTGATCTGACGCCTAGCGCAACGGGCCGTGATCCGGCGCAATCATCACTCGTCTCTTCCGCCCCAGAGCCGCACGAGGCGGATGCGGGCCGCGCCGACACGGTCGTTCGGCAAGATCATCAGGCGCTCATCGCCGTTGAGCACTCGACCCGAGACGACCTTGCCGTCTTCGATGATCAGCTCCTGCACCGAGTCGATCTCGACTCTGGCGTCGGCGGCGAAGAAGTCCAGCGTGAGCTCGCGCCCGATCACGAGGAAGCCGTCGTTGCCGGTGCCGGCGATCAGGGCGAACGGCCGCGTCTCACCCGGTGTGGCGATCTGTGCGTGAGGAACAGTCTCATCGGGCACTGCCAGCTCGGTGTCTGGAATGTTGACGCCGGCATCGAGCAGCATCCGCCGAAGCAGCGCGCGTGCCGCGCGCGCCGTGATGTCGACGCCGTCGATGCGCCGGCTCTCGACCTCGACACCGGGCTCGAGCACGACTGCTTCGACGCTTCCTCGGAGGGCCGCCGCCGCGATCTCGTCCTCGAGCCCCGCGATGAAGGTGATCGTGGCGGAGAGCTGCCCGTCAGGGTTCGCGGCGTCGAGCCCGTAGGCCGACCAGCCGACGGCACCGTACGCGCCGATCGCGCGGACCAGTTCGGCGGCTCTGAGCTGGCACTCGGGAACGAAGAAGGGCTGGATGCCGGTCGAATACTGCTTCATCGCCGCGTCGGCATCGCGCACATAGATGTCCGGCCCGAGGAAGGCGAGCGACGGAGCCGCGGCCCGCCAGACATCGAGCACGGTGGATGCCGGACCCCCGCTCGGGTACTGACCGGGGGTGTCCTGGCCGGGCTGCGGACCGAGCCACGCGTTCGCGTACATCGGGATGTCTGCAATCGCCTGGCCGCGGCGCGCGAGGTGCTCGACGTAGGTGGCGATGGCCCAGGCCATGAACACCTCCTCCGCCGCGGGTGTGTCGCCGAAGATCTGTGACCACGATCCGCTCTCGGCGCTGCCGTTGTCGTCCCAGAGCGATCGGGCGGAGGTGCTGCCCGCCGGCGTCGCGCGCACGTGCTCGAGAAGCTCGGACGGCACGGGTGCGGCCCACGCCGCGTCCGCGAGAGCGTTGCGGTCCCGGCTGTCAGAGAGGATTCCGGACTCGTTCTCGACCTGGACCATCACGACCGTGCCGTCGGGATCGGCATCAACGAGGTGCCGGATGAGCGCCTCGAAGGCCTTCGCATCGGCTTCGCGCAGTTCCGGGCTGAAGACCGAGAGCACGGGCTTGGCCGTCGCGCCCTCATACGTGAAGGCCTGCATGCCCTTCGGCTCGACCACCACGCGCGGGAACCGCTCCGGGTCGCTGCGCACCCACGTCGGTGCGTACGTCGACGCCGCGTTCTTGAACGCGCCGAACCACAGCAGCACCAGACGCAGCTCGTGGGTGCGCGCTTCGGTCAGCATGAGGTCGACGAGCGAGAAGTCGAACGTCCCCTCGACCGGCTCGCTGAGCGCCCAGCTGACGGGCGACAGCACGACGTTGGACCCGACGCGGCTGACGTGCGCGAACGAGTCCGCGACCGCCTTCGGCGAAGAGGACGCGGAGTTGAAGACCTGCCCGCCCACGAGAAGCGCGGGAACGCCGTCGCGGCGAAGCGTGAAGGGAGCTTCGGTGGAGAAGGTCCACGGCCGCGAGGCCGGGGGAACATGCTCGGTCATGATGGGTCCTGTTCTGCAAGGCGAAGGCGGTGGTGATGACGGTGAGACGACATCTGTGCGCCGAAACCGTGGGTAAACCCCACCGTCTCGGCGTGCAGTTGTCGTCTCACGATCGGGTCAGCGTAGAGAGCGGTAGCGGAAGTCGCGGAAGCGCGCCTCGCCGGGGCCGACGGCGTACAGCGCCGGGCGCAGGCTGAGCAGGTCGCCGACCGTGTTGGCGTGGTAGCCGGAGGTCTCGTAGCGGATCGCGTGACGCGTCCATTCGCCCGCCGGGCACGCGGTACCAGCCCGTGACGATGTGCTCGTCATTGCGGATGCGAAGCGTGATGCGATCGGTGGCCGGCGCGGGTTCGCTCCAGTGGGTGCGGATGCCGCCGGAATAGCTCAGCATCCGTTCGCCGTCGATCCCCATGCCGCAGAAGAGCCGGTTGTTGAAGAACAGCAGCAGGCCGGCCTCGACACCGGGCTCGACGGAGACTTCGACCTCGATCTCGTACGCATGGTCGCCGGTGAGCATCGCAAGCGGGGAAGTGTCGGCGGGCGAGGTGCCCTTGCCCCGCAGCACCAGGCCGTCGTCGACCCGCACGCGTTCAGCCTCGCCGCGACCGGGAGCGTGGAACGTCCATCGCCTGCCGAGTTCGAGCTGCGAGAAGTCGTCGGCGATGTCCGGTGCCGGCGTCTGGGCGACGGCTCCGAGGGGCGCCTCGATCGGTCCGCCGAGGTCGCGGACGACCGCCTCCGGCCAGTCGTCCTCGCCCCAGCGGATGGGCTCGAGCAGGATCTGCCGGCCGAGGGTGCGGTACCCGTTCTCGTAGCCGTGCGAGATCATCCACCACTCGTCGTCGGCAGTGCCGCGGCGGGACCGGGAACCAGCGTCGCGTGCCCCCGCGACCACCATGCCTCGGCCGCATCCTCGGTGCGGGCGATCGGGTTGCGGGGGTGGTTCTCCCACGGTCCGTGCACCGACCGCGAGCGCGCGACGATCACCATGTGCCCGGTCGGCGGGCCGCCGGTGCCGCCGACGGCGCTCACGAGGTAGAACCACGGACCGCGCCAGAACAGCTTGGGGCCCTCGAGTGCGTACGCCTCGGTGATCCACTCGTCGGGATACCGCCAGCCGTCGTAGACCTTCTCGAGTTCGCCGACGGTCGAGAGTCCATCGTCGGCGAGCTGGATGCGGCGCACCCCGCTCGTGAAGAGGTACCGCGTGCCGTCCTCTCCGACGACATGGCCCGGGTCGATGACTCCGCGGATGCCGAGATCGATCGGCTCCGACCACGGACCGCTCATCGCGTCGGCGTGGATCACGAAGATCGACGCGTCGGTCAGCGTCGACCACGGCGTCGGGATGAAGGGGATGTAGATGAAGAAGCGGCCGCCGTGCTCGGCGATGTCGACCGCGAACGTGTTGCCGACCGGCTGCGGCAGCGCGGCGGTCTCATAGGTCCAGTTCACGAGATCCGTGGAGCGGTATAGCGGCAGTCCTGGCGCCGCCTCGAACGACGAGTAGGTAAGCCAGTACTCGTCGCCGACCTTTATGACGGCCGGGTCCGGCCGGTCGCCGGCCAGGACCGGGTTGATGAAGGTGGTCATCGCCTCTCGGCATCCGGTCGCCGGATCCACTGGGCGATCGCCTCGATCGTCGGCACAGCCGTGGGGTCCGACGGCTCGTTGATGTGACCATGATCGGCACCTGGCTCGAGGCGCAGTTCCACCTCGACGCCGGCATCCACGAGTTGCCGTGCGAACGCCTCGCCCGAAGGCCGCAGGTCGTCCTTCTCGCACACGACCACGAGCGTCGGCGGGAATCCGTCTACCCGCCCGAGGGCGGCGAACGCGTGCGGGTCGCGCAGGGCCTCGTCCGACCCCGCGAAGTTCCGCGCGAGCTGCCCGTGCGGCGAGGCGGGGTCGATCTCCTCGGATGCCGCGGGCCCGTTCGGGTGAACGGCCGGGTACACGAGCACGAGCCCGGCAGGCACCGAGTCGCCGGCATCCTGCAGCTGTGCGACCACACCCGCGGTGAGGTTCCCGCCTGCGCTCGCGCCGCCGATCAGCACCGCGTTCGCGTCGAGGCCGAAGAGCTCCTCCGCATGCGCACGCGCGTGCTGCCACGCCGTGCGCACCTCGTCGGTCGGCTCAGGGAAGTGCACCTCGCCGAGGCACTTGACGTAGTCGACGGAGAGCACCGGGATGCCGCGCGCGGCGAGCTCGAGCGCGACCCAGTGCGCCTCGGGCATGTCGAGATGCCCGCCGATGAAGGCGCCGCCGTGGACCCACATCAGGGCCTGGCCGGATGCCGGCGCGGCGGCATCCCGATACAGCCGCGCGGGGACCTGCCTGCCGTACGGCCCCTCGATGCGGATGTCGGCGGTCTCGACGTTCTCCAGGTGCGGGAAGCGGCGCTTCAGCGACGCGGTGTCGATGTCGGTCCGCGGGTCGGCCGGCTCGCCGTTCTCTGCCAGCCAGCGGACGGCGTCCGCGATCGGCATCCGCCGGAAGTCGACCTGGTCGGCGCCGGTTGTGCTCATGCCGGCTGCAGCTCTCGCATCGACTTGCGGATGAGGTCGTGCTGCTTGCGCACGAGCACCAGCGGGTCGACCTCGCCGAGCTCGGCGAACGCGTGGCCCTCCCACTCGCTCGACCAGTAGCCGCGGTAGCCGCCCTCGACGAAGACGCGCACGAGTTCGGGGTAGTCGATCGCCGGCTCCTGGCCGCTCTCGTCGATGTCGTAGAACTTCGCGTGCACGTGCAGGATCTGCGGCATGATGTCCGCCCACTCCTGGGGAGCGACATGCCCGTGCATGTTGAACGCGAGGTGCGCGAACGATCCCAGGCGGCCCGGGTCGAAGTCGCGGCTCTTGAGGTAGCCGATGAACTCCTGCTGGCGCTCCTGCATCGTGGCGTCGGTCGCCCAGATCGCCTGGAGCTTGGCGAGCGCCTCGTCGTCCAGGCCCGCTCGCTGCACGGCGCGCAGCAGGGTCGGCGACATCGCGTGCATCGTGGACGAGAAGTCGGCGACGAATCCGAGCAGCGGAGAGTCCAGCTCGGCATAGGTCTCGCGCACTTTCATGACCGCGGGGGCGTTGGGCCCCATCGGCGCATGGATCTCGTACGCGAGCTTGAGGTTCAGCTTCTCCGCGACCGGCAGCAGGCGGCGCAGAAGCTCGGGCTTGGCGCTCTGGATGCGCACGAGCGGGAAGCCGAGCTTCTTGGCGCCCTGGAACATGATCTCGCTGAACTCGAACTCCTCGTCGGGAGTCATGTCGCGGTCGCGGCGTCGACCCATGTCGAGGTTGGCGCCGAACGAGCTCTCGTCGAAGCCGTACTTGTCGAACGCGGCGCGCCATTCGCGAACGAACTCGTCGGTGATGCGCGGGTACGTCGGCACCACCTGCGACGCGACGATCTCGATTCCAGGACCGATGCCGAGCTCGGCCACCCGCGCCAGCAGGCCGTCGAAGTCGTACCACCCGGCACGGAACTCCGCGCTGGCCGAGTACAGAGTGAGGCCGAGCTTGAACGGGTCGTCATCCGTCGCCGGCGGTGGCGGAGGGACATCCGAGACGAGCGCCGGCGGCGCGGCATCCCGGTCAGTGGCCGTCAGCGTCAACGACTGACGCACGAAGTTCGGCACGTACATGCCGGGTCCGCCATCCTCTCCGGGTGCGATCTGCATGTACGGCAGCCGCAGCTCCCCGAAGATCTCGACCTCGTATGTCTCACCGAGAGCGATCGGGGCATCCCGCTTGACGATCAGGAGCGGATGCTGCTGCAGATACCACAGCACCTCGCTCTGCTCGGGCAGTTCCTCGAGCGAATAGCGCTGACCCGACAGCTCGAAAGTCAGGTCGGCTGGATCGACCGGTTCACCGTCGACCGTGACCTTCAGCGTCCCCACTGAGGAGAGCCAGAGACTGCGGTACCAGGGCAGCGTGAGCGAGAGCGCGAATCCCTCGGGATGGGTGCGCAGACTGTCGTCGCTGATGAGTCCGTTGGGCATGGTCGGTTCCAATTCGTATGAGGATGGGCGTCAGAGCCGGCTGGCGACCTGGCGCATGAGGGAGTGCTGTCGTCGCACCTGTTCGATCGAGCGCCACGGCTCGCGCTCGCCCTCGTACTCGCTCGAGAGGTACCCGGTGTAGCCGGCATCCTTGATGGCGCGCAGCACCGGCTCCCACGGGATCTGCTGGTCCTCGAGGTTCTCGTCGATGTCGTGGAACTTCGCCTGGATGAACACGACGTGCTCGGCGACGTCGGCGAAGTCGGCCGGGTCGACCGCGATGCCGTCCATGAACGCCGGACGCTGGCCGGGCAGCTCACCGGGCCCCAGCGCAATCGGCCGGTCCTGGAAGATGCCGGTGTCGATCAGGATGCCGAAGTGCTTGGTTCCGGTGCGCTCGATGAACTCGATGTACTCGTCGACGACCTCGTGCTTGATCGGCGTCGGTGAATGGATCTCGGGGCAGATGATGACGTCGAGCTCTTCGGCCAGTGGAAGGCTGCGCTCGACGACCTCGGTCCAGATCGGATGCGGCACGAGGTCGCTCGAGACGACCCCGATCTTGGGGCGAACGAACCGGAAGCCCAGCCGCTTGGCGAGCCGCAGGTCGCGCTGCAGCGCCGCGGCGCCCTCTTCGACGGTCATGTCGCGGCCGTTCGCACCGCTGGAGTGCAGTCGGGTGTCGATCCACGAGCCGTAGTTGGTGGGCTCGAGCCCGTACTTGTCGAGCAGCCGGAACCAGTCGTCCACCCACTCCTGTGACGGATCGGGGTAGTTCGGGATGTGTCCCTCGCCGAGGATCTCGACCCCGGTCGCGCCGATGTCGGCGATGGCTGCGAGCGCGGTCTCGAGGTCGAGCACCGTGCCGTAGTCGCCCATGAAGCTGTACAGCGAGACGCCGTACTTGAAGGGTGCGCCATCCGCCTCGGGCGACAGCGTGACGTGCTTGGTGACCTTGTAGGTCGAGGGCTGGTGCTCGATGGGGATGTAGGACATCCGCAGTCGCAGGTCGATCGACACCTCGTGCACCCCGTCGGGCAGGCCACCCTCGAACGGAACCGTGACGATCGCGGCCTCCTCGAGCGGCCAGCGCACGCCGTCGCTCTCCCACAGCTCCGCAAGCGTGTAGGTGCTGCCCCCGAGCGTCCACAGGGGGACGTCCGCCGGGACGTCGACGAGATCGCCGACGCGCACGGCGATGCCATCGATGAGGGATGCCGTCATCCCGCGGTACGACGGCATCCGCACCCTGAATTGGAAGCCGGTGATCTCACCGCCCTCGCGGACATTGCGGAAGCCGACGGACTGGATGAGGTCTCGCTCGAGAAGCATCGATGCTCACTCTCTGGGTGGGGATGCCGCGGCACCATGCCGCGATCCGCTACGGCCAGCCTAGAGCAGATAGGTCTGATTCATACATAAGAATGGCTGATGCGCGCATAACGCCGGAAGAGGGTCGCGCCGTTGCGGTCAGATCGGCGCCGCGAGCGCGGCCATGGTCTTGCCGACCAGCGGCCCGGCCGCCGGGTTCGGCGGTCCGGGCTCCTGCTCCCATCGCGAGAGCTGCAGCGAGCTCTCCACCACCAGCCGCGCAGCGCTCGAACCGGCGAGACGCCAACTCCGCGGCGAGCGTGTCGAACGGGATGCCGGAGCCGGCAAGCTCGCCGAGCACGACCGCGTCCTCGAGCGCGAGTCCCGCGCCGTATGCCAGGTGCGGTGTCGTGGTGTGCACCGCGTCGCCGACGAGCAGCGTCCGCCCCGCGTGCCATGGCGGAGGCACCATCAGCCACTGCAGCGCCCGCAGATCCAGTTGCGCTCCATCCGTGAACTGCGCGGCGATCTCAGGAGCATGCCCGCCGAAGCGGCTGATGCGCTCCTGGAACAATGCGAGCCACTGGTCCCGCGGCGGCCGGTCCGGCCCGATGGTGCTGTCCAGCATCCACAGATAGAGCCGTCCATCGGGCAGAGGCACCAGCCCGAGCCGGATCGGACCGCCGAGCATCATCGTGTAGCGCTCCAGCCCCGCGGGGCTGACGGCCGCAGCGCGCCAGATCATCTGACCCGCGAACTGCGGCCGCGGCGCGTCCGGCAGGACTGCTCGCCGAGTCGCAGAGTTCGCGCCGTCTGCTCCGACGACGTAGTCGAAGCGTGCGATCCGACCATCGGTCAGTTCCACGTCGACTCCGTCGTCCGCGGGTCCTGCCTCGCCGATGCGCGCGACGGAGACTCCGAGGTGCACAGGGACACCGAGCCGCGCGACCTCGGCGGCCATGACCTCATGCAGGGACTCCCGGGCCATGCCGAGGAACGGGGGGTCGTCGGGATCGTTGACGTTCATCTGCGGCACTTCTGCAAACCGGGTGCCGTCGGCCCCGCACATGTCGATGTAGTGGTGCGGCCGGCCGACGCGGAGCAGCTCCTCGAAGATGCCGAGCTGCTTGGTGGCCCGAAGCGGCGCGCTCTGCAACCCGATGCCGATGCCACCCGGTCGCCAGTCCTCGGCGATCTCCACGATCTCGCACGGCACTCCGGCGCGTGTCAGTGCGATGGCGCTTGCCATGCCGGCAGGCCCGCCGCCCACGATCAGCACGGGGATCGTCACTCGGTCAGGTTACCCGAGTCCACTCGAATGCCTATCGCTCGGAGCGATGTTCGCTAGCCGCCTCATAGATCCCGCGGATACACTGGCCGCAGGCATCCTGACCCGAAGGAACACACCGACTGTGTCCGACCAACCGCTGCTTTCGCGCCTCGATCTCAACCTGCTGGTGGCGCTCGATGCGCTGCTCACGGAGCGAAGCGTCACGCGCGCCGCGGAGCGGCTTCATCTGAGCCAGCCGGCGCTCAGCGCGTCGCTTGGCGCGACTGAGGACGCACTTCAACGACCCGATCCTCGCCCGTCGCGGCAACAACTACGAACTCACGCCCGCTGGCGCTCCGGCTCACCGAGCACACCACGACGGCGCTCGAGGCGGCACGCCGGGTCTTCGAGAGCCAGGCGACGTGGAGCCCGCGGGATTCGACCCGGGAGTTCTCGGTCTACGGATCGGACTACGGATTCGCCACCGTCGGAACAGCGGTGTCGAAGCTCGCCGCGGAGCGCGCTCCCGGCGTTCGCTTCCGGTTCATGCTCCACAATCCCTCGATCGTCGACGATGCGTCGAACCGCCTGCGAGCGGCCGACGGCATGGTGATCCCGCACGGCTACCTCACCGACCTCCCCTACGTCGGATCTGTGGCGCGACGACTGGGTCGTCGTCGCAAGCGAGTCGAACGAAGCGATCGGCGATGAGCTCTCGATGGAGCTGCTCGGACAGCTGCCCGTGGGTGTTCACGTTCCAGACCCGGACGGCGTTCACGTCGGCCGCTCGGCAGCTGCAGCAGCTCGGAATCGAGCCGCGCGTCGAGGCGGTCGTGGAGAGCTTCCTTGCGATGCCGCATTTCATCAGCGGCACGAACCGGCTCGGACTTGCTTCAGGCCGGACTCGCGCCGCTGGCCGCAGCAGGTGAGCGGCATCCGGATCCTCGCGGCGCCGTTCGATGCCACACCGGTGGTCAATGCGCTGTGGTGGCACCCGGTGCACAATCGCGACCCGGAGCACGCCTGGATGCGTGGCATCTTCGAGGAGGCCGCGCGTGAGCGTCGACGCGCGGCTGCACGCCAGGCGGAAGTTCCCGCGTGACGCCGTCCCCCGCACTTTCCCGGACTCGACGGCCGCACCATCGTGGTGACCGGGGCCGCCGCCGGTCAGGGAGCCGCCGAAGCGCTGCTCCTCGCCCAATCCGGGGCACAGGTCGTCGCCACGGATGTCGTCGACATCGCGCCAGCGATCTTCGAGGGGACCGGCATCCGCTATCGACGACTCGACGTGTCGTCCGAGCAGGACTGGGCCGCTCTCCGCGACGAGCTCGGGGGCGAACCGGTGAGAGGGCTCGTCAACAACGCCGGCATCACCCACCGCGCGCGCCTGGGGGCGGTCAGGCTGGAGGACTGGGATCGGGTCATCGCCGTCAACCTCACCGGCGCGATGCTCGGCATCCAGGCTCTCAGTCCGCTGATGGATGCCGGTTCATCGATCGTCAACGTCGGTTCGAGCGCCGCGCTCACCGGCCACTATCCCGGTCGCCTACACGACGAGCAAGTGGGGACTCCGCGGGCTGACGCACGTGGCGGCGACGGAACTCGGACCCCGCGGCATCCGGGTCAACATCGTCCACCCGGGTTTCATCGAGACGTCGATGACGGCATCCGCCCCCGATGCCATGCGTGCCGCGCAACTCGAGCTGACGCCGCTGGAACGCGTCGGGCAGTCAGACGAAGTCGCCGCGATCGTCGCGTTCCTGCTGTCCGACGCCGCGGCCTACATCTCCGGCGCGGAGATACCCGTGGACGGCGGATTCACGTCGTCGGGCGGGGCGAAGGTCATGGCCGATCGGATCGCCGCGATCAGGCCAGCAGGTGCTTGAGGCGCGGTGACTCGGGCGCGAGCCTCTGCGCCACCGTCACCGCGGACCGGATCGCGCTCTCGTGCGAGTCGGCGTCGTCCGCATAGAGGCCCGCGAGCCACAGTCCGTGCTGTCCCTGCAGGGCCTTGAGCCGCCGCTGCGCATCGAAGTAGTCCACGGTGATCTTGCCGTGCTCGTAGGTCGCCGTCGCGTAGAGCGGGTCGGGCAGACGCTCGTCGAACGTCACCCAGCTCTTGAAGATCGGCACCTCGCACGCCGGGTTCCAGATGGAGAGCGAGCTGTGCGACCCGTCCCACCGCGCGTTGACCACCGACCACTCCGACTCGCGGCGAGGCATCAGGCGCCGATCGCCGTGGACGGCGATGGTCGTGTCGAAGTACTCGAACCGGCGGAGCTGCCGGCACACGGGTTCGAGCTCGGGGATCGACTCGATGAGCGCGAGAGCCTGGCGCGCGTTCGTCGCCACGATGACGTGATCGAACGCGTGCCGTTCGCCGGTGTGATCCTCGACCGCATAGCCGCCGCCGTCTCGAGAGATCCGCCGCACCGCGGAATCGAGGCGGATGCGGGTCGTCGGGCCCAGCCCCATCGCGAGCGCGTCGACGTAGACCTTCATCCCGCCGGCGATCTCGCTCTGCAACGGCGCACGAATCCCGGCGGGCATATTGGCACCCAGGTAGTACAGCGCGTTGTACGCCGAGAAGCGCAGGAAGTCGGATCGGTCGACGCACCAGAACGACAGCAGCAGCGGGATCAGGAATCCATCCACGAAGGATCGCGGCAGGCGCCGCTGCTCCAGGTGCTCGGCGATGGTGGGCGTCTTGTCGTGCCTCTCCAGGAAGGCCGGGATGCCGGCAAGGAATCGCTGGAATCGGAACAAGGTGCGGAGGGCAGACGGTGTGAGCGACGACCAGACCGGTCTGCCGCCCCGGACCGGGGGCATCACGACCGCGCGATCCCGCTCGGAGTCGTAGACCGTCAGCGTCGCGGGGTACGAGCGACGCGGCACGTCGAGCAGGTCCAGCAGCCGGTTGAAGGTCGCGTATGCCGGAGTCGCGCCGAAGAACTGGAAACCGGCGTCCACCGGCACGCGACGGCCATCGACGTCGATCTCGATCGTGTGCGCATGGCCGCCGAGCCGGGCATCCCGCTCGAAGAGCGTGACGTCATGCTCGCCGTCGAGGAGCCAGGCGCAGGTCAATCCGGCCGCGCCGCCCCCGATGATGCCTACCCTCACGCGAACCCCGTTCCGGATGCAGCCGATGCCGCCATTGTGTCGCAGGGTGCATGCTGTGTACGTGGCGGAGTACGGTCTGGTCTCGATCGGGATGGCGGCATCCCTCGGTCCACGAGCTCATCGCGCAGCTCGCGCCGGCGATCGAGGATGCCGGCTTCCACGCGCTGTGGGTCAACGACACTCCCGGCGCGGACTCCCTCGCCGTGCTCGAAGCGGCCGCGAGCGCGACGTCGCGCCTGACCCTCGCCACCGGAGTCATCCCCGTCGACCGCCGACCGACCCGCCGAGATCGCGGCCGCGATCCACGCGCGCCGGCTTCCGCAGGACCGTCTCGTCCTGGGCATCGGCTCGGGAGGCGCGACCGCGGGCGCCCTCGCACTCGTCCGCGACTCCATCGCCGAACTGCGCGAGGCGATCGCGGCGAAGATCCTCGTCGGGGCGCTCGGCCCGAAGATGCGGCGACTCGCGGCCGATCACGCCGACGGGGTGCTGCTCACCTGGCTGACCCCGGATGCCGCACGCCGGCAGTCCGCCGAGGCTCGAGCGACAGCATCCGATGCCCATGTCGCCCTCTACGTGCGGACCGCCCTCGATCCCGCAACCCACCGGCGGCTGCACGTCGAGAAGCATCGCTACGCCTCGATCCCCTCGTATGCCGCGAACTTCGCGCGTCAGCGCGCGCACGTGGACGAGACGGTGCTGGATGCCGGCAGCCATCCGATCGCGGATCAGCTCGGCCGCTATCGGGCGGCCGTCGATGAGGTGGTCCTGAGGGCCATCACTCCGACGGACAGCCCTGGAGGACTGCATCGACTTCGTCAACGACGCGAAGGCGCACCTCTGAGGCGGTCACTCTCCGACCGCGACCTCCGTGATGTCGCGCCGCGGATCCAGCGGGATGCGCGGCGGCGCCACGCCCAGCGCGACCCCGCGATCGTCGATGCGCGCGACGCACTCCCACGGGATGATGCGCGAGTTCCGGTGCAGCCAGCGCACGATCGCGGCGATGACTGCCGGGCCGTTCATCGAGCCTCGCTCATAGCCGTAGAAGGAGAGCCGGCTGTGGGGGCTGACGATGAGCGCGATCAGCTCGAGGTCGCCCTCGCGCCGTCCCTGACGCGCGGAGAGGCGGAACCGGACGTCCACCACGCGACCGAGTTCGTCGCCCTGCGGTGAGCGCACCGGCTGGTTGAGAAGCTCACTCAGGAGCATGGCGGCCCCCCGGGATGCGGGCGACGATGACGTCGCGGAACCAGCGCTCGAGCCACGTGGCGTCGAGGTCGTCGGCGTGGACGCGCAGCTCGATGGTGGTGCCGAGGCGAGTCACGTCGTCCCACGGAATCCGGTCCCAGCGGGAGCGCGGCATGTGACCGCCGAAGATGCGGGGCAGGACCGCGGCTCCGACCAGGAGCGCCGCGACGGTCGGCGGGGCGGAGTGGTCGACGGGCTCGCCGAGTTCGACGCCCGCCAATTCGACATCGTCGACCGTGCTCACGGGCACGCCGTCGCGGTCGAGCATCTGCCGATCGAGCAGATGGAGGTGCGCGTCGACGCCGCGCCCGTCGGGATCGCGGTACCACTCGAGCGGATGCTGCGGTTTCGTCGCGCGGGTCATGATCCCATTCCGGATGCGATGAGGAGAGGTATCGCCGCGAGCGCGGCGATGAGGATGACGACGAGGTAGACCACGCCGAGGGCGTTCCGGCCGCGGCCGTTGACCGCATCCCCCATGTACTGCGGATCGTTCGCGACCACGAGGATCGGAAAGTAGGTGAGCGGCAGCGCGACGGCCGAGAACACGACCGACAGCTCGGTGACCATGATCGGGTCGACACCCGTCGCGAGAACTCCCCCGCCGATCAGCAGGCACACGATCATCGCGATGTGGAAGCGCGCCGCCTCGGCCGGGCCGGCGGAACTTGCCCCAGCTCCACCCGAAGAACTGCGCGAGCGTGTATCCACTCGAGAGCGTCGTCTCGAGCGCCGCGCCGAACGTCGCGGCCAGGATGCCGACGATGGCGAACGCGAGGGCGAGCTGACCCGCCGGCCTGCGCCACCGGAAGGACCACCTGCGAGAGCGTCGTCACCTCGATCGCCTGCGGGAGCAGCACGACCGCGGCGCACGCGGCGATTCCGAGCGACAGGAGTCCGCCCAGCGGAAAGCCCACGAAGACGTTCGCCCGCTCGGTGCCGAGGTCTTTCCGCGTCCACTTCTCCTCGACGGCTCCCGACGAGAAGAAGAACACCTCGTAGGGCGTCATCGCAGCTCCGAACAGGGCGACGGCGAAGTACCAGTACGAGAGCGGGTTGCCGGATGCCGCATCCCACGGCTGGATCGCCTGGCCGGCGAGCACTCCCCAATCCGGCTTCAAGAGGAACAGCGCCACCACGAAGACGATCAGGGTCAGCCCGAGAAGCCCTGCGACGTTCTCCATCGTGCTGAACTTCGTGCGCCAGATCACGATCCAGACCGCGAACAGGGCGACCGGGATCCAGAGCCCCGGGCCGACACCCGCGGCGAGCTGCAGCGCGAGCGCGATGCCGCCGATCTCAGCCGTCAGCGTGAGCAGGTTGATCAGGAAGGAGGCGCTGAGGTTGGCCAGTCCGACGCGCGGACCGAGCCGCTCGCGGATGATCTCGAAGGTGGCGCGGCCGCTGACCGCCGCGACCCTCCCCGCCATGTCGGCATAGACGCAGATGCCCACCACCCCGACGATCACGACCCACGCCAGCCCCAAGCCGAATCTCGAGCCGACGACGGCGTTGGTGACCAGGTCGCCGATGTCGACGAAACCGCCGATGGCGGTGAGGATGCCGAGGGCGACGGCGAAGATGCGCTTCATCCGGCATCCTCCAGCTCGCGAAGCTCCTCCACGGATGCCGTCGAGCTCCGCGAGGGCGGCTGACTGATCGCCGGCCTGCGCGACGTGCACCGCCTCGAGGGATTCCCTGACCTCGGCGAGCGCGTCGGCGCGATATTCCGCGTTCTCCGGCATCGGATGCCTGATGCAGCTGGAGCTGGCGCTCGGCGTCGGCCAGGGCCTGTTCCATGTCGCCGAGGAGTGCCGTAAGCGTGCCGGCGAGGATCCGATCGTCCTCCGAGAGCTCGAGTCCCAGCTGCGCCGACGCCCCCGCGCTGATGGCGTCCGCCACGGCGGTCGTCAGCGGCTCGTCGAGGCCCGGCGGACGAGCACCCGCTCAGTACCAGCACGGCTGCCGCGAGCAGCGCCGTCGCGGAGCGGTGCCTCATGGCCGGCCGAGTGTCCATTGCTGCGGGTCACCCCCTGACATCGGACGCTATCGGCCGAGGGTCGCCGTCACGGGGGGCTTGACACCGGCCGGAGTCAGTCGTTCGGCAGACCCACCCCGGTGAGCTCCTCGCCCAGCGCCCACACCGCGGCCGGCAGCTGCGGGTCCCGCGACGCTGCGCGGCAGACCCACCCGGACCGGAGGCCCCACGAGGCCACCCCACCGACTCGGGCCGTAGTACGCACCCTGATCGGCGGCCGGATCGGCGGCGGCGAACAGCAGCGGCTCCGCGCCCTGCTCGGAGAGCTGCGAGGGAACCAGCGACCGCCGGCTCGGAGGCAGCGGCCTGTCACGGCCGAGGTTTCGGCCGGCGGTCTGCAGATTGGTGCGGGTGTAGCCCGGGTGAGCGATCGTGCTCAGCAGCGGCCATGCCCGGTCGATCGCGATCGTCGCGAGGTGCATGCCCATCAGCAGGTCTGCGAGCTTGGACTGCGCATAGGCACGGCTCGGCTTGTACGACGTCCGCGACTGCGGGTCGTCGAAGCGAATGCGGCCCCAGTTCGCGGTCATGCTGCTCATCGTCGTGACTCTCGGTGCGTCGCTCTGGAGCAGCAGCGGCAGCAGGTGCAGCGTCAGCGCGAACGGACCGAGGAAGTTCGTGCCGAACTGCAGCTCGAATCCGTCTGCGGTCTCGAGCCGGCTGGGCGGGATCATGACTCCGGCGTTGTTGACCAGGACGTCAAGGCGCCCGTCCGCCTCTATCGACTCGGCGAATGTCCGCACACTCGACGAGATCCGCCAGGTCCAGGATTCTCACCTCGACGTCGGCGCCGGGGTGGGCGGTGAGGATGCCGCTCCGGGCCGCGTGGCCCTTGGCGGCATCCCGCACCGCCATCACGACCGAGGCGCCCGCGGCAGCCAGTCGGCCGGCGGCCTCCCGTCCGAGCCCGCTGTTGGCGCCGGTCACGACGAAGCGCCGGCCGCTCTGATCGGGCACGTGGTACATCGGTCTCCCCCGGGTGCGGATGAGCGGGTCGCCATCCGTCGCCGCGGCGAGTCTACGGCCCCGCCGCGTCGGCTCTGTCAGCGGAGGTAGGCGTCGACCAGCAGCGGACCCCGGATATCGCGGAACGCGTCGATCAGTCGGGCGAGCCCGCGCTTGCCCACGGTGGCGAGCTGGAGGTCATGCGGTCCCAGCTTCTCCAGCTTGCCGGTGCGGATCCGTACGACCTCCCACCCGGAAGACCGCAGCAGCCGATCCTTTCGGCGGTCGGCCTCCTCACGCTTGCCGACATGCTCCAGTCCGAAGCGCCCGGTGCTGTCGTACTCGACGGCGATGCGCAGTTCGGGCAGCAGGATGTCGGGCCAGACCTCGAGGTGGTCGAAGAAGGGCCTCGCGACCCGGACGGCGTTGAAGCCCTCGGTCACGCCGAGCCGTGCGAACACATCGGCCCGAAGCTGCGCCTCGACGGCGGATGCCGGGCGCGGCGCGCACTCGCTGGCGAACGGCTCACCGGTCGGGAGGTCGGGGGTCTTCGGGCAGATCACCCGCGCGGAAGCGGACTTCGCCGGCCGGCGCCTGACCGGCCGGCCGCACCCTGGGCGGCTTCGCCAGCGTCGCGCACTCCGGACACCATGCCGACCGCCGTCGCTCCCGACCCGGACGATCCCTCTGTTCGGCGGGCGTAGCCGCGAAGAGGTGACCCGCCTCGCACTGCCAGAGCAGCAGCACGTCTGCTGCCGGGGGAATCTGGGTCAGGGTGATCCCCGCGTTGAGCTCGGGATGGTACTGCCTGATCAGCATCGGGAAGGGCGCCCAGGCCTCGCGATAGGTGCCGACCGGGTAGGGCACATCGACGCCCCGCGAGAACTGACGACGCGCCCACCACGCCTCGACACGCTCGACCATGCCAGCACCGTACGCGGGGCCTCCCCCACGGCACCCGTCACCGCATCGGGGTCCAGCCCGGCGGGAGCGGGCCGTCGGTCGACGCCCGCTCACGGTCCACCTCGGCGGACCAGCCCTGCGCAGCATCCGTCTGGTCGAAGCCGCCGCGGGCGACGCGGAATCCGACGTCCTCGTGGTGCATCCGCGGCGCTCCGCCGCGGCGCGTGGAGGCCCGCACGCTCCATGCGTCGTCGGCGAATCCACCACCGCGGAAGACCCGGTACGCGTCGTAGCGCGCGGGGTCGAGGAGATCCCAGCACCACTCCCACACGTTGCCGAGCGTGTCGAAGAGGCCGTTGAGATTCGGATGCTTCCCGCCGACGTCCTGCGGCGTCGTGACCCCGTCCTGGCTCGTCCACGCCACCTCGGCGAGGGGACCGTAGTGCGGGCCAGTCGAGCCTGCGCGGCAGGCGTGTTCCCATTCCGCCTCGGTGGGGAGGCGGAAGCCGTCGGAGTCGACGTGCCACGTGACATCCTCGCCTTCGAACGAATAGGCGGGGTCGAGCCCTTCCCACTCCGACGCCGCGTTGCAGAATCGGATGGCTCGCAGCCAGCTGACATCGACGGCGGGGCGACGCGGATGTGTCGCGGCCTCGCCGATGATCTCCGAGAGCTGCTCCTGCGTGACCGGGAAGACGCCGATCTCGAACGGCTCCAGCGCCACGCTCCACCGTGCCTTGCGGCGTGCGTCGTGGAGCGTGACAGTCCCGGCGGCGATCAGCGCCATGTCGATGTCCGCCACCGACGCAGTATGGCACGAGGGGCGGGACGCGCAGGGCGGGCGGGCGGGCGCCGCTCGGCCGAGGGAAGTCCGGCCGGATGGCCGATGCGGCGGGGTTGCGGCGATCCCGAGCATGGAGTCATGACCGATGCAGCCGCCCTCCCCGCGATGGATTCACCCGCCGCCCGCGACGCGGCGCGACCGCAGAAGACCCACCGGCGTCGACGCGCCGAGTGGCTGGCGCCCGCCGGGCTCATCGCGCTGAGCCTGGTGCCGATCGTCGCCGGTGCGTTCCGGCTGACGGAGCTGACGGGCGGGGCGACGATCACCGCCGAGAACGCGCGCTTCTTCCAGTCGCCTGTCCCCGTCGTCGCGCACATCATCGGGTCCAGCGTCTTCCTCCTGCTCGGAGCCCTGCAGTTCGCGCCGTCGCTGCGGCGCCGCCGATGGCATCGGCTCGCCGGCCGGATCCTCGTGCCGGCCGGCCTGATGTCGGCGCTCTCCGCGCTGTGGATGACCGTCTTCTACCAGCTCCCGCCCTCCGCTGGTCCTGCGCTGTACGTGATGCGGCTCGGGTTCGGGACGGCGATGGCCGCGGGCATCGTGATCGCCTTCGTCGCGATCCGTCGCGGTGACGTCGCGACCCACAGCGCCTGGATGACCCGCGCCTACGCCATCGGACTGGGAGCGGGCACGCAGGTCTTCACGTTCCTGCCGTGGACCATCTTCTTCGGGGCGCCCGGCCAGGCGATGCATGCCGTGCTGATGGGAGCCGGGTGGGTCATCAACCTCATCGTCGCCGAGGTCGTCATCCGGCGGCGGGCGCTCCGGTCATCGGCCCGCACCGGGCGAGCCGCGGCAAGTGCGCACCTATCATGAGGGCATGACGAGCCCCGTCCGTGCGCTGTGGGACGCGCCGGCCGCCCAGCCGCTCCCGCCGCGGCGGGTCTGGCGGGACTGGGTGCTCGTCGCAGTCCTCCCCGTGCTGATCCTGGTCGAAGCTGCGGCTCGACCCGACGTTCCGGCGCGCTGGCTCTGGGCGATCGTGCTGGTCGCCCTCATTCCGACCCTGCTGTGGCGCCGCATCCGCCCGCTCGCCATGCTCGCGATCGCCTTCACCGCGGGAACGCTCATCGGACTCGCGAACGGCGCCGAGCCGGAGCTGTTCTCAACGGCCTACTTCCTCATCCTCGTGTATGCGCTGATGCGCTGGGGCAGCGGCCGCGCTGTCGTGATCGGCGCGGCCCTCCTCCTCGCCGGGGTTGCGCTGACGTTCGTCGCGGACCCGCCGACCTGGGCTGACGCGATCGGCGGAATGGCGGTGCTGGTCGCCACGAGCATGCTCGGGCTGACGTTCCGCTGGCGCGCCAGCGCCCGCGCGCGCGAGCTCGACAGCATGCGCCTGCTCGAACGCGAGCAGCTTGCCCGCGACCTTCACGACACCGTCGCGCATCACGTCTCGGCGATCGCGATCCAGGCGCAGGCGGGCACGGCTGTCGCGCCGCAGGATCCGGCCGCCGCCGTCGAAGTCCTGCGCGTGATCGAGCACGAGGCGTCCCGCACCCTCGACGAGATGCGCACGATGGTGCGACTGCTCCGCAGGGACGACGCCGCGCCCGAGCGCATCCCGACTCCCGGCATCGCCGACCTGCAGCTGCTCGTCCGCGAGGACACCGGCCTGCCGGTGGAGGTGAGCGTCGACGGCGACCCCGAGACGGTGCCGCTCGCGGTCAGCGCAGCCGTTTTCCGCATCGCGCAGGAGGCCGTCACCAACGCGCGCCGCCACGCCCGCGGTGCTACCCGTGTCGGCGTGAACGTGCGCATCGAGGCCGCGGGCGTGCGGCTGGAGATCAAGGACGACGGCGAGCAGGCGGCATCCGTGAATCCGGGCTACGGCATCACGGGCATGGCTGAACGTGCCTCGCTCCTCGGCGGCACGCTCGAGGCCGCGCCGTCCCCGGGCGGTTGGACGGTCACCGCCGTGCTGCCGAGAGCGGCGGCGCCACGGTGAGCGTCCGCGTCCTGATCGCCGACGATCAGGAGCTCGTCCGCACCGGCCTCCGAATGATCCTGGATGCCCAGCCCGACATCGAGGTCGTCGCCGAGGCATCCGACGGCCGCGAAGCGGTGGCACTCGCCCGCACGATGCATCCGGATGTCTGCCTCATGGACATCCGGATGCCGGTGCTCGACGGTCTGGAAGCGACGCGTATTCTGGCCGGCCCGGGCGTCGAGGATCCCATCCCCGTCGTCGTGATCACGACGTTCGATCTGGACGAGTACGTCTACGAGGCTCTCCGCTGCGGGGCTCGGGGATTCCTCCTGAAGAACGCGGGCGCCACGCTCCTTCGGGAGGCCGTGCACGCCGCGGCGCGCGGCGATGCCCTCATCGATCCGAATGTCACCGTGCGCCTGATCGAGGCCTTCGCTCAGTCAGCGCCCGCCCCGCAGGTGCAGCCGTCGTCCCCGCTCACCGATCGCGAAGAGCAGGTGCTCGCGGGCGTCGCACGCGGGCTCGGCAACGCCGAGATCGGCCGCGAGCTGCACATATCGCTCGGCACGGTGAAGACGCACCTCGCGAGCATCATGACGAAGATCTACGCCCGCAATCGGGTGGAGCTCGCGATCTGGTCGGCAGAACGGGATCGCCGCCCACGATGAACACTGAACGGGTCGTCGTCGTGGCATCGTCGGCCTACCCTGTTCAGTGAGGCGAGCCGCGCCGCATGCCAACCGGGCCATCTGAGGAGCCGTCATGAACCCCGACCTCGATCTCGGCTTCGACCGCGTCATCCACGCACCCCGCTCGGTCGTGTGGGATGCGTGGGCGGACCCCACCACCCTCGCGTCGTGGTGGCTCCCTGCGCCGATCACAGGCCGCGTGGATCAGCTCGACCTCGTGCCGGGCGGCGCCTTCGTGACCTCGATGAGCGAGGACGGCGCCACCTTCGTACCGCACATCGACGCATGCTTCCTGGCGGTCGACACCGGCGAGCGCCTCGTCTTCACGAACGCGCTGGACAGCCACTGGCGCCCGGCGTCGCCGGAGCCTGTCGCGATGACCGCGGAGATCCTGCTCGCCGACCGCCCCGACGGCACCGAGTACCGCGTGATCGTGCGCCACCGCGATCGGGCATCGCGCGCCCGCCATGAGGAACTGGGCTTCTTCGACGGCTGGGGCGCCGTCGTGCAGCAGCTCGCCGCCCTCGTGGAGCGTCCCAGAAGCTGAGGGGACGTCAGACCGACGTCGGCACGCCGAGCGAAGCGAGCAGGGCGTCCGCGATCCGGTCGAATCGTCCGGTCTCGACGGAGGGGCGGGAGACGAGCATCGCCCCTTCGAGCCCGGCCACGAGGGACTGCGCCGTTGCGTAGGAGGAAGGCGTCGCGGGGAGCCGGCCCTTCGCCACTCCGTCGTCGATCACGCGCTCGAGCCACGTGTAGCTGCGCTCGAAGAACTCCGAGACCCCTTCCTGAACCCCGGGCGGGAGCGTCTCGAAGTCCGAGGCGAGCATGCCGCACAGGCACATGCGCCCCTGCGCCAGGACGGCGCCGTAGATGGCGACGTAGGCGCGCAGCCGGTCGGCGACGTCTTCGTCGGTCCGCTCGATGTGATCGAGCGCCGCGAAGAATCGCTCCGAGTATCGGGTGATGAGCGCAACGGCCAGGTCGGCCTTCGCGGGGAAGTGGTAGTGGAGGGATGCATTCGTGATGCCGACCCGTGAGGAGATGTCGGCGTAGCTCATCGCGTTCAGTCCCCGCGTCTGCACGAGTTCCTCTGCGACATCGAGGATCTTGGTCGCCGTGTCGGTGGTCGCGGTGGTGGCCATGACCACACGATAGTCCGGTCTGGGCCTTGTGCCTACCTACAGATAGGTAGACACTGTACCTGTCTACTAGTAGGTAGACACGATTCAAGGAGGAATCATGCAGACAGTCGAGCACGAGAGCTTCGGCTCTCCGTCCGAGATCCGCGAGTTCACCCATGGGCGCGCCGAGATCCTCACCGTCGGCGACGTCACGATCGGACGCCTGGTGCTTCAGCCCGGTTGGCGCTGGTCGAACGACGTCAAGCCGATCGCCGGCACCGAGTCATGCCTCGCACCGCACTTCCAGTACCACGTGCAGGGGCGGCTCGGCATCCGGATGGACGACGGCACCGAGTTCATCGCGGGTCCCGGAGACGTCACCAGCCTGCCCGAGGGTCACGACGCATGGGTCGTCGGCGACGAGCCGGTCGTCGTCGTCGACTGGTTCGGCGCGACGGACTGGGCGAAGGAGGAAGCAGCAGACGCCGCCGTCCACGCGTGATGGCGAAAGCCGCCGGCAAGGGCTTCAGCGTGGCTCGCCGCGAACCGGTCGACCTGGGTACGCGTCCACGTCCAGCGCTCCCTCGCGAATGACGAAGGTGCCGCCCACGACCAGGTGACGGACGCCGCTCGATGGCCTCACCGGATCCTCGGTGCTCGCGTTGTCGGTGATCGTGGCGGGATCGAGCACCACGAGGTCGGCGTCGGCACCCGGCTCGAGGAGGCCCTTCTGCCGCATCGCGGGGGCGATGTCGTCGAGGACGCGGGCAGGCAGGTACGACGCGCGACGGAACGCCTCGATCCAGTCCCACAGCCCGTGTTCGCGCACCATCAGGCGCATGCTGCGGGCGAAGGTCCCCGCCGTCCGCGGGTGTGTCGAGGCGCCGGCGGGCAACGGCCACTCCCGGGCGTCGGTGCGACCGTCCTGCCACTCGACCGGCATCGCGTCGCTGGCGACGATCGAGTCGGGGAAGGCGAGAGCGCGTCGGAGGAGCTCCCGGTCCGTCTCCTCCCGGTCGTCGAGGAACTCCACGAAGCAGGTCGCCCCGGGATCGAGAGCGCGAATCTCGTCGAGCCGCTTGGCATCGGCGATCCGCTCGCCGGTGCCGAGCATGATGATGCTCGAGGGCATGAGGCCTGCGGCTCCCAGACGCTCGGGCGCGAGGAAGAACGCGCCGATGCTGGTGCTGCCCATGCCGTACGGGTAGGCCTCGACCGTGACGCGCGATCCTGCGGCGCGGGCGTCCTCGAGCGTCGTCAGCACACGATCGACATGGCGCTTCGACGTGCTGTTGACGTGGCAGTGGTGCATGGCGGCTCCGGTCTCGGCGGCCGCGAGAGCGACCTCGAGTGAGCCGTCGATCGGGGTCGTCGGATCGATCTCGACGAGTTCTCGCACATGGGTGAACGTCGGGGCACCCGCTCGCGACGCCAGTCGTGCCACCTCCAGGTACTCCGCGGGATCCGACCGCGGGGCGTAGCCCATCAGAAGGCCGATACCCAGAGCGCCTGCCGCGAGTTCCCCTTCGAGCAGACCCAGCCAGCTCGCCAGCTCTGCGGACGACGAGGTGCGCTGCCAGTCGAGGCTGCCGAGCAGCGCCGCCGAGGCGGCGAAGCTGGCTGTCGGCTCGACACCCGCGAGCACCTGCCCGCGCGCAGCAGTCCATGACGCCGAGAAGCCGTAGTTCAGGACTCGACCGGATGCCGCGGCCTCGGCGTACGCACGCTCGAGCGGCATCATCCCGACCTCGAGGTCGAGGTTCGTCGTCACCCCGTCGAAAGCCTGCAGCCGCTGCCCGGCGATGGAGTGCACGTGGCTGTGGAGGTCGATGAATCCGGGACCCACCACCAGGCCGGTCACGTCGACGACAGTGGCATCCGTCTCGAGGATCGGCAGCGGCGAAACCTCCACGACCCGGTCGCCACGCACGACGACGTCGGCGATCTGCGCGGTCCCGGCAGCCGGATCGATGACCGTGCCGCCGCGGAGGATGGTGGTTTGCATGCGGTCAATTCTGCCGGTTGCGTGTTCGACGACGTAGCCGAGGACGGGGATCCGTGGAGTGTCTCGTTGAGATGCGCACAACGAGTTCCTTCGCCGCTGAGCTGGCCCAGCAGGCGCCTCAAGCGTCAGGCGACCGGAGGATCAGAAATGTGAGCGGGAACGCCATTCACATTCTCGAACGTGTCGTTGAAGAGAGTTCGCGCTTGGGAACGCGGACTACGGCGATAGGCTTCGTCGCATGAGTGGGGTGGAGCCGCCGACGGCAACCCCGCCTCCGTCGAGTGGATGGGTGGGCCGACCGATTCGTCGGCGGCGTCCCCGCAGAGTGTGGGACGGCATCCTCACGATAGGCCTGCTCGGGTTGGCTCTCTGTGTCGCCGTGTACAGCCTCTGGGTCACAGGCTATGGGGGGGCAATGGCTGAGTTCTCGTGCCAGAACAATCCGTCGACCTGCGATGAGGTTCTGCTGGCAGATCCGCGGCTTGACCTGTTGCGGAACATGGCGTGGATGTCCTTCTGCGGGGCGGTCATCTTGAGCATCGTCTTCTGGACAGTACGCTGGTACGCGTTTTTCGTGCCGATTGTCTGCTGTGTCGTGATCTGGGCTTGCACCGATACATGGAACCGCCTCATCCTGACGGCACTCAACGCATAGCTGAAACGCGGAGCAATCTGGTCTCACGACGGCTCGGCGTCGGCGGCTACAGAGAGATGTCTGGCTACAGAGAGATGTCTATTGGATGCTGAGGGGCACGAGCATGCTCGTCCTGCCCGGTGCGACCCGCTGCGGAGGGACCAGCATCTTCGGGCCTTCAGCCCCTCGCGACGAGGAGGGCGGCCACGACGCAGGCGGTCGTTACGAGCCCCGCTGCAAGCGGCACGTAGAAAGCGCGCCTTCGTTGGACGAGCAAGACGACGCTCACCAGGATAGAAATACCGAAGACCGCCCACAGGACGAGCGTGACCTGTCCCTGATCGCACAGATCGCTGCCGCAATCCAGCGAAACCATGCTCACGCTGGTCAAGAACATCAGCACGAGTATGTACCAGAACAGTCCGAAGTGGAGGAGAGCCGTCACCAGGACCTCCCGCTCGACCTCTTTGTCGAGCATGCGGGGTCTAATGCCGTAGCGGGCAAGAAGTGCGTCGCGTTCCGCCAGAGTGACCTCCTGCGGAGGGGTGGTGGGTTTCATCCCGAAGCGGGCCAGCAGGGAGTCTCGTTCAGCGTCATCGTTGCTGTCCACAGGCGTCACGCTAGTGGTCGCGCGGAGCTCGCGACAGAGACCGTTCTGGAGAAGGATGTATAGGCAATTTGAGGGGGGCCGTCATGCAAATCCCGCGCGTACACGCCCACCATGAACGGCTAGTGAGGAACACCGGCCACGGGAGTTCTAAACGCCGGGAAGAAAGAGCGAAACCATGAAGCCGCCGACCGGAACGTTGATCGCCAGACCGCACAACCCGAGCACGATCGCAGTCACTCTTCCCGATTGGCCGTTTCTCCGCCACGCGCCAGCGATGGACAAAATCCCGCGACAGTACCAATCACGCGATTTGCGATGTGAAGTGGGACTTAGGCAGATTCGACCTGCAGCGCTTCCCCACTGGGAGCCAGGGCGAAGATCGCGATGACGTTGCCGAACACAAGGAGGACCGGCGAGGCTACTGCCAGGGAGAGACTCTCCACGCTCCTAGTGCTGGGGACACCCGGGCGGGATCAGTCATAGGACTGACCGTCGACAGGTAGTTCGTCCGCAACTGAAGAAACGGAGAAGGTTCAGAACGGCGGCTGATCGTCGTGGGCCACGGGTCGGAACGCCGGGACTCGTCTCTCGGGCTCGACGCGATATCGCCGTCCGGTCGGAGAAGTCCACTCCAGCGCTCCACCGCTGTCTTCGATCTGTCTCACCCGCCATCCGCCGTGGTGTCTCACAATGTGATGGCCTTTGCATAGCGGAGCGAGATTGCCGAGTGAGGTGGTCCCGCCGTGTTCCCATGCGACGGTGTGATCGATCTCGCAGCGAGCCGCGGGGATGTTGCATCCGGGCGCCATGCACCGGTCCGCGCGCCACCGCACCAGTCGGCGCAACGCGCGTGGCGGTCGGTACTGCTCGCGCCCGACCGAGAGCACGATGCCAGTCTCTGGGTGAGTGAGGACTCTCATCCACCCATCCGCGCCGCCGCACAACTCCCGCGCGCGTGCCATCGGAATCGGCCCGACTCCCTCGACGGTCGCCACACCGCTCTCGCCGCTCGCGCCATCGAGCAGCGCCAGCGCAGGCACCGACACCACTACCGTCGCCCTGATCCCCCGCGCCTCTGGCGGATGCACGTCGGTCTCGCCGTCGATGAGGAGGTCTCCGAACACGTCCGCCCGCAACTGATCCAGCGATCTCGTCTCGTCGTCTTGCGCGGCAAGCACCTTCGCCTGTGCCGTCAGGCGACCATGGATGGCTCGCAACTCGACGAGGGGTGCGAATGCGTGCAGCCAGCCCATCGCATCGTCGGCGGACTCGACGACCACTCGACGCTCGACCAGCGCGGTCTCATGCCGTTCCGCCAGGGTCGTCGATCGGACCGTGTCGATGAACCCTCGCAGTGACCGCCGGAACACGCCTACCGGCTGCGATTCGGCCAATTCGATGCCGCGGGACAGGATGCGATCGCGAAACTCGGGCTCGACGCCATCCACTCCGTCGACGAGGATCTCGGCGTGCCGCTCAGTCATGCGCGCCCGGCCCAACGACTCGAGCGCAGCCGGGTAGCGATGCACCACCGCCTCCGCCAGCGCCATCAAACCCCCGGCGGCATGCTCGGTCACCCGCAACGCGGCGGCGAGCTCGAGCCTCACCGACCTCTCGGTCACCTGCCGCAGGCCATGGCCGTACCGCGCAGCGTCGGCGAGCGCTTCCAGCCGGAGAGCATCGATCCAGACCAAGCGCCGCGCCGCGAACACCGACATCATGTCTGCGATCTCGACGACGCGGTCCACGGAGTCGGGCTCAATGTGCGCCGCGGCATCCGCAAGATGCTCGTCCCACGCGGCCTCGAAATCCGCACCCCCAGCAGGGTCCGGCGGAATCTCAGGATCGATGAGCATGCCTCTATGTTAGAACAGACCTACGACATCGAACCGAAAATTCCACAGAGGAGGCGAGACGCTCAAATCCGAGACGGCAGCACGATTCGTATATATCAGCGATCAGCCCCCCGCGAGGAACCCGATCGCGACCTCGCGGAACACCCGCGATCCGGGCGTGTTGAAGTGGTGCCGGCCGGGGATCTCGACGAACTCGCCGTGGGGCGTGGCGGAGGCGAGCAGCCGGGAGCGCTCCAGGATCGCGTCCTCACTGCCGGTCGCGAACAGCACCTGCTGCTGCGGTGGCCGCTCCGGGTCGGGATCGGCATCGCCGAGCCGCATGCCTTCGGCGAGCGCCACGAGGACTTGCAGATCGTTCCCCGGCACGCGCTCGGCGAGGGTGACGTAGTTCTGAGTGACCCGATCCTCGATCGGCGTCCCCTCCGAAGCGTAGGCGCGAGCCTGCTCGATCTTGAGGCGCGCGAGAGGGCGGCCATCGGGGATCCCACCCAGCACCGCGCGGCGGACGCGGTCGGGAGCGTCGACCAGGAACTGCCAGCCGACGCGGCCGCCCAGCGAGTACCCGGCGTAGAGGATCGTGTCGAGCATGTGGGTGTCGAGCACCGTGAGCAGATCGCCGACGAGCGCATCCATGGTGTAGTCACGTGGATCGTGCGGTTTGTCGCTGGCTCCATGGCCGCGCTGATCCACACCCAGCACCCGGAAGCCGGCCCGCGTGAGATCGCGCACCCACCCGGTGCTCACCCAGTTGTCCTGGCAGCTCGAGGCGAATCCGTGGACGCAGAGCACGACGGGAGCGGCATCCTCGCCCCACGAGTACGTCGCGATCCGGTGACCCTCCGCGGTCATGACGAACTGCGGAGGCGGCATCTCGGTCATTCCGAGCGGGGCGGAGGTCATGCGCTCCATCATCCCGCGGCGATCCCGTCGGGCGTCACCCCTTCCAGCGCGCCGTCCGGCTCCCAGCGGAGGAGATCGCCCGGCTGGCACTCCAGCACGTCGCACAGCGCCTCGAGCGTCGTGAACCGGACCGCCTTCGCGCGGCCGTTCTTGAGCACCGCGAGGTTCGCCGGCGAGATGCCGACCCGGTCGGCGAGGGTGCCGACCGCCATCTTGCGCCGGGCGAGCATGACGTCGATGTCGACGACGATGGGCATCAGATCACCTCGTCGAGCTCGGACCGCAGGTGCTGCGCCTCGGCGTCGCGTGCCAGCGCCTGGGTGAGCAGCATCCGAAGGACGAGTACCACGAGCGCGGCACCCGCGACGGCGAGTGAGATCCCGCAGATCAGGCCGACGATGCCCGGTGCCGTGCCGCCGGGGGCGAGGATCACGGCGAGCGCGAAGGTGAGGACGGATGCTGCCGCCACTGCCGCGAAGATGACGTCGACATAGCGGAACGCGGCGTGCGAGAAGACCGAGCCCTTGCGGACCATGCTGAGCAGCTGCCAGACGCACACGGCGGTCACCTGCATCGTGACGATGCCGAGGACGATGATCACCACGAGCGAGATCCTGCCCCACAGCGGTGCATTCTCGAGATCAGCCCAGAGCAGCGGCACGATGACGACCTGCACGAACAGCGAGCCGGCCAGGCACAGGGCGATGACGATCCGCAGCGCCAGGATGGTGAGTCGGTCCATCTGAATTCCTTTGATCGAAGAACGATGTGAATCTATCGTTTATCGATCTATCGCGCAAGCCAGTACCGGCGCGCACAGCAGACATGACGGTGCCCCCGCCTCTCGGGCGGGGGCACCTGTGACAGATGTCACTTGTCGGTGAAGACGTCCTTGACGTCGTCGCCGACCTTCTTGACCTTGGCGTTGGCCTGGTCGGCCTTGCCCTCGGCTTCGAGGCGCTCGTTGTCGGTCGCGTCACCGATGCCTTCCTTGGCCTTGCCTACGGCCTCTTCGGTGTTGTGCTTGATGTCGTCTCCGATACCCATGTCATTTCCTTCCTCGTGTGGCTATCTGCCACGGCGTCTGCTGGTCCTACGGTGTGACGGCGTCGTCCCCGAGGCCGACCCGGTCCACCCTGCGGTGGTAGCGCATGCCCGCGATCCCGCCGAGCACTGCGCCGCCCAGCGCGATGGCAGCCGCCACGACAGCGGTCAGGATGCCGGTGGTCGTCGCGGCATCGGCTGTCACCGGTATGCGGGGGAATCCATCGAGAGTCGCGAGGATGTCCCACTGGCTGCCGGCGATGAGCGAGACGACTGCCACCACGACAGCGATGATGATGCCCCAGAGCCAGACGGCCACGCCCTGCAGTGCGCCGCTGAAGCGAGCCATCCGCCCTGCGACGTAGCCGCCGGCGAGATACGCGAGGAACAGCACGACGGCGATCGCGATCGCCCCGATGATGCTGAACGTGGCGGGATCGCCGGCCGCGGCATCCGCTGCTTCTTCAACGGTC
This sequence comes from uncultured Actinomycetota bacterium, assembly GCA_963751055.1. Classification (GTDB taxonomy): domain Bacteria; phylum Actinomycetota; class Actinomycetes; order Actinomycetales; family Microbacteriaceae; genus Microbacterium. The sequence goes on from CAVVTB010000005.1 coordinate 178,451, forward strand.
GTTCCGGTGCCGATTCCAAGCGCAGCGCCGATCGCGGTGACCACCGCGGTCAAGAGCACGACGGTGCCGATCGCGGTGAGCCAGCCGAAGAATGCGGAGCCGAACTTCATGCCGCCGAAGCGGGCCTTCTCGCGCGCGATCACGTCGTCGTGACGCGGTGTCTCGTGCGCGTAGACCGGAGCCGTGGTGGAGTCGTATGGGGCGTCGGTCACGGGCCGCCCACTGGCGTCGTGCCGCGGATAGTCGGTGCTCATGCGAAGACGATATGTCGCGAATCCGCGATCCAGGCGTGGGTTGTTTTCGGGCCCTCGGGGGCCTATCCTTCCCCGCCGCAGCGGCTCGGCGGGCGCGAAAAAGGGAGACCTGACCGTCCCTCCACTCTCACCGACTCGTACGGATCACGGTCGGGAGAGCCGAGCGTCCAGCCAGACGCGCGCCCGCGCCACCAGGCTCTTTGCCATGTCGCTGTTCGCAGCCCAGGCCTCGAAACCGTGCGGAGCGCCTGAAACCACGTCGAGGGTGACATCGACCCCTGCGGCCTGGAGGCGCCGTGCGTAGTCGAGGTCCTCGTCGTAGAACAGCTCGATGTCCGACGTGTAGATCCACGTGGGCGGGAAACCGGCCAGGTCTTCGCGGCGGGCCGCGGCCGCATACGCAGGCAGCATGTCCGCTCCGACGACGCCGGGGAGGTAGGAGGACCATCCGACCAGGTTCGAGCGGTTGTTCCAGATGAAGTGGTCGACGCTGTCGCGGCTTCGGTCGGCGGCCGTGCGGTCGTCGAGCATCGGGCAGAAGAGCCATTGGGCGGCGACGCTGTCGCCCTCGTCGGTGACGCGCTGCACGAGACTGGCTGCAAGTCCGCCACCGGCGCTCTGTCCGCCGATCGCCAGCCGGTCGGCGTCGAGGCCGAGCTGGTCGACATTTCCCAGAAGCCACGTCCATCCCAGGTGGCAGTCGTCGATTGCCGCCGGGAACGGATGCCTGGGCGCGAGCCGGTAGTCGACCGAGACGATCGTCACCCCGGTCTGTCGCGCGGTCTCGCCGCAGAGCGTGTCATCCATCGCCGCGGCGCCGAGCACCAGCCCGCCGCCGTGGACCCAGAGCAGGCCGGCTCCCGATGGGCCTGCCGGCACGTACACGCGCAGCTTCACACCGCCGTGCCTCACGATGCGGCGCTCGACACCGTCGACGCGCTTGCCGGGGATGAGCGATGACGCGGATGCGGCGAGCATCCGCATGAAGCGGTTCTGGATGTTGACCTTGGGCGACTTCTCGGTCGCCGCGCGCAGGCCCGGATCCACTTTCGCGATGTCCACGTAGCTCTCCCTCGAGTCTGACGGCCGACGGCCGTCGGGCAGAATTAGGATACGGACCGTGCCGCATTTGGCGAAATCGAGACCTCGGACTCAGTAGGTTCGATCCATGCCCCAGAAACGCGGTCCCAAGCGCAGCGAGGCGGCTCGCCTCGCGATCCTCCACGCGACCGCCGACCAACTCGCGACGAGGGGCTACGAGAGCCTCTCGATCGAGGGCATCGCCGCGCGCGCCGGGGTGGGCAAGAACACCATCTACCGGTGGTGGCCCTCGAAGGGCGCCCTCATCGCGGAATGCCTCACCGAGGGCATCATCGCCTCCCCTGTGTACGCTCCGTCCGATACCGGCGATCTGAGAGCGGACCTGGCTCGCTGGCTCGGCGAGGCGATCGCGCTCATCGAAGAGCCCGAGAACCTCGCGCTGTACCGCTCGCTCCTCAGCGCATCGAGCGAGAATCCCGCCGTCGCGCAGAAGCTCGGAGACGTGCTCGGCGCCGCGGAGGCCCTGGGGGCGCGCCTCGTCGCTGGGCGCGATGCCGGGCAGCTCGCAGCCGACCAGCCGATCGAGCCGCTCGTCTCCGCCGTGATGGGCACGCTCATCGTGCGCATTCTGAGTCCGGATGCCGCATCCCCCGGTCTCGCTGAAGACATCGCCGGCGCGCTCATTCCCTGACGATCCGCGCGAGCTCTCGTGAACCTTCTCGGGTTTCGCGGACACTACAGGGTATGAGCGACGATGACGCGTCGGACTGGACGCGCGTCCGGGCCGGGGACGCGGCAGCGCTCGGCGCGCTGTTCGACCGGCACGAAGCTCGGCTGTTCCGGCACGCCAGCCGACTGCTCACCACTCGAGAGGATGCGAAGGATGCCGTGACGATCGCGTTCTTCGAGCTCTGGCGCAAGCGCTCCACCGTGCGGCTGGTGGAGGGATCGCCGCTGCCGTGGCTGCTGAACACGGTGTCGAACTCTGCGCGCAACCTGGAGCGCTCGAGTCGCCGCTACCGCGGGCTGATCGCTCGCGCCCCGCGGCCCGAGTACGTACCGGAGGCGACGGGCAGCGACGAGAGCGGCATCCTCGCTGCCTTGAAGCGGCTTCCCGCCAAGGAGCAGAGCGTGGTCGTGCTCACCGTGCTGGAGGGGTATCCCGACCGCGAAGTGGCACAGACACTGGGCATCCCGGTGGGCACCGTCAAATCCCGCCTCGCGCGAGCGAGAACAAGGCTTCGTGACGAGATCACTGGCATGGAGACATCATGAGCACCGATGAGCGCGGCCTGTCCCGCCGCGAACACGACCAGATGCGAGATCTGGTGCTTGCCGGCGCCCAGCGCATCCGGCCGGAGCGCACCCATCGCATGGAGTTCGTCGCGGCAGGTGTCGCGCTGCTCCTCGTCGGCGCCGTGGCAGGGGGCGTGATCACCGCTGCGATCCGTCAGGGCGACCAGGCGAAGCCCGTCTCGACCGGCGACTCGCGCCCGGCTGTGGGCTCGAACGGGTGGGTGACGTTCGGAATGGGATCGCCCGACAGCGACATCCATGTCGTCGGCGAAGGATTCTCCTGCTCGTCGCATCGTGGGCTCGGACGGCGACGGACTTGATCAGGTCTGCCCCGCATTCGCCCCCGACGGCTCCCGATTGGCATTCGGCGAGGCGACGGGCACCTACGAGGACGGATACGGCCGCGCGGGCCTTGTGATCGCAGACGTGACCGCGACGGTCAGCCGTCAGGCGCCCGGACCGTGTACCTCGACGACCTCACCCGACCGCCATGCCCGGTCTGGTCGCCGGATGGCCGGTGGCTGGCATTCGGCGCCGAGACCGCAAGACGGGCGCAGGTTCCGACCTCGATCCAGCAGGTCTGGCTCGTCGACACCCGGTCCGACAGCATCCGTCGCCTGACCGGCCTGTCGGCCACCGACATCGAGTGGGCGCCGGACTCCTCGGAGCTGTTCATCGCCAGCAACGGCGTTCTCGCGTACTCGCCGAAGTCAGGTCAGACTCGTCGCGTCGGTGACATGCCTGATGCGGTCGCCCTGGCGGTCTCGCCGTACGACGGATCGATCGCCGTCGAGCAGATACTCGGGGAGTTCGCACCGTCGCAGCTGTGGCTGATGAATTCAGACGGGTCTGATCCGCGCCTCCTTGTCGAGGTGTACAGCGAGATGCACGGAATCGGCCCGATGTGGTCTCCGGACGGGAGCAGGCTCGTCTTCCAGCGGACGTGCTCCGGCTGGGTCGACGGCACCGCGAGGAGCCATGGCTGCCGTGAGGAGCACGAGGCGGTCGTCATCACCGTCACTGACGGCGATCCGCTCGGTCCTCCCGGGACGCAGACGGTCATCGTCCCGCCGTACACCACGGACGGCAGTGCGCCGGGCACGTGGTTCCCGTGGAGCGTGACGTGGTCGCCTGACGGCACCGATCTCCTCTACATGGCATGGCAGGTGGTCGACGGCCAGCCGGGCCCCGCGATGGAGTCGGACGGTGAGCGGATCGGATTGATCGCCGTGTCCGTCGACGGCTCCGAACCCCCGGCGACCCTGTACGAGGGCGTCGACCTCGGCGTCTACTCCGGCTACCCCTGGAACACCGTCCAGAGCTGGCAGTCCCGCTGACGTACGCGAATCGCCTCAGAGTCCGACAGCCGCCATGCCCGCTTCGTCGTAGCGGTTGCCGGCGACCCCGATGCTGTCGGCGAGTCGATTCAGGTCCGCGATCGTGTCGGCCGAGAGGGCGACCGCTGTCGCACCGGCGTTCTCGTCGATGCGCTCGCGTCGGCGGGTTCCCGGAATCGGCACGATGAACGGATGCTGCGCCAGCAGCCACGCGAGGGCGACCTGTCCGGGGGTGGCGCCTCGGTCTGCGGCGACACCGCGGACGTGGTCGACCAGCGCTTCGTTGGCCCGCAGGTTCTCCGCCTCGAACCGTGGAACACGGGCGCGGATCTCGCCCGGCGCGAACTTCGTGTCGGGTGAGACCGTTCCGGTGAGGAAGCCCTTGCCGAGCGGGCTGAACGGAACGAATCCGATCCCCAGCTCGGCGCACGTCGGCAGAACAGCCGGCTCGGGGTCGCGGGTCCAGAGCGAGTATTCGCTCTGGACAGCGGTCACGGGGTGAACAGCATGCGCGCGCCGGATGGTCGCCGCCCCTGCCTCGGAGAGGCCGAAGTGCTTGACCTTTCCCGCTCGGACCAGGTCGCCGACGGCATCCGCCACGTCTTCGATGGGCACGCCCGGATCGACGCGGTGCTGGTAGAAGAGGTCGATGGCGTCCACGCCCAGCCTGCGCAGCGACGCCTCGGCGACGCGGCGGATGGTCTGGGGGCGCGAGTCGACGCCGTCCATCTTCCCGTCGATGATGTTGAACCCGAACTTCGTCGCCACCACGACCTGGTCGCGGATCGGTGCGATCGCCGCTCCGACCAGCTCTTCGTTGTCGTAGGGTCCATAGACCTCGGCGGTGTCGATGAACGTCACACCGTGCTCGACCGCGTAGCGCAGCACCGCGATCATCTCATCGCGATCGCCGGGGTTCGGTCCGTAGCTCATGGACATCCCCATCGCTCCGAGCCCGATGGCCGAGACCTCGAGACCCTGTCCGAGGGTGCGTGTATGCATGTTCCGCTCCTTGTCGCTGCCGTGCTTCCAGCGTGCCCGTGAGCGCGCACCGTGTACAGGTAATGATGACGACGGAGTTCGGCCTCCCAGTCCGCGATGCCCGAGCTACTCGCGCGGCACCCCGCCCACCTGCAGCCCGGGATGGTCGCGCTCGAGCGAGGCGCCCTCCAGATCGACGTTGGGCATGACGCGGTCGAGCCAGCGCGGCAGCCACCACGCCGAGCGACCGAGCAGGTGCATGAGCGCGGGCATGAGCAGCATCCGCACCACGAACGCGTCGAGAAGCACGCCGAATGCGAGACCGAAGCCGATCGAGCGGATCATCGTCGACTGCGAGAAGATGAACCCGCCGAACACGGACACCATGATGAGCGCCGCTGCCGTCACCACCGATCGCCCCGCCCGGAAGCCCTGTGCGACCGCCAGCTTCGCGGAGGACCCATGGACGTACGCCTCCCGCATCCCCGAGGCGAGGAAGAGCTGGTAGTCCATCGCGAGACCGAACAGGATGCCGACCAGGATCACGGGCAGGAAGCTCAGGATCGGCCCGGTGCTGGACAGTCCGATCAGCGAAGCGCCCCACCCGTACTGGAACACGCCGACGATCAGGCCGTACGTCGCGAAGAGCGAGAGCACGAAGCCGCCGGTCGCGATGATCGGCACGAGGAGTGAGCGGAACACCAGGATCATGATGAGGAACGACAGGCCGACGACCACCAGGAGGTAGATCGGCAGGGCATCGCTGAGCGCCTTCGAGATGTCGATGTTGCTCGCCGCCTGCCCTGCGACGCCGAGCGTGAGGTCGCCGCCGACCGGCGGCAGGGCGCGGATGTCCTGCACGAGCTGCTCGGTCGACTCGCTGTTGGGCCCCTCCTCCGGAACGACCTGGAACGCGAGAAGGGTGTTGTCGCCGGACTCGGCGATCGGCGCGACGGCGGCCACGCCGTCGAGGCCCGCGAGCTCCTGCGCGACCTCGACCTGGGTGGCGAGCAGGGCGTCGTCGCTGATGGGCTCGGATGCCGTCGCCGTGACCAGCAGCGGACCGTTGGCCCCCGCGCCGAATTCCTCCTCGATGATCTGGAACGCCTGGTAGCTGGTCGATCCGGCCGGCTCGCTGCCGCCGTCGGGGAGCCCGAGTCGCATGGACATGGACGGGATGGCGATGACCAGCAGCGCGACGACCGTGCCGAGCACGGTGAGGATCGCGCGGAGGTTCGACATCGGCGCGATCCTCTTCGCCGGCTTCGCAGCGGCGACCTCCGCTCCGATCGTGGCGCGCTTGCGGCGGGACAGCAGGCGGGTGCCGAGGAGACCCAGGATGGCGGGTGCCAGTGTGATCGCCACCAGCACCGCGACCGCGATGCATACCGCGCCGACGGTGCCCATCAGTCCGAGGAACGGGATGCCGGTGACGTTGAGGGCGAGGAGGGCGACGATCACCGTCGATCCCGCGAAGACGACGGCCGTGCCCGACGTGCCCGTCGCGAGCCCGATCGACTCGTCCACCGGCACTCCGCGGATCAGCTGCTTGCGGTGGCGGTAGACGATGAACAGCGAGTAGTCGATGCCCACCGCGAGGCCGAGCATGACGCCCAGCACCGGGGTGATCGAGGCCATGTCGACGATGCCCGAGAACGAGAGCGAGGCCGTCACGCCGACGGCGATGCCGACGAGCGCCGTCACGATGGGCAGTGCCGCGGCGAGCAGCGATCCGAGCGTCACGATCAGGACGATGCCGGCGAAGACGAGGCCGATGGCCTCGCCGATGCCGAAGAGCTCCGGTACCCCCTGGGCGAGTTCGGATCCGAAGTAGACCTCGACGCCGTCGATGGGCTCGGACTCGAAGTGCTCGATCGTCACCTCCTTCGCTCCTTCCGGCAGCTCGAGACGCGTCTCGTCGAACGTGACGTTGACGATCGCGGTCGAGCCGTCCTCGGAAACCACGCCGATTCCGTCGGACAGCTCGACGAGGGTCGAGCCGAGCTCGACCTGCTCGGCCTGCTCATCGAGTTCGGCGCGCGAAGCATCCAGCGCGTCCTGCTGTTCCTGAAGCGCGGCGACCTGCCCGTCGAGCTGCGCCTGCTGCTGGTCGAGGGCCGCGAGCTGCTGCGGTCCGGCGCCCGCGGCCTCCGCCTGGGCGCGCGCCGCCGTCAGCTGCGCCTGCGCCGCGTCGAGCTGCGCCTTGCCGTCGTCGAGCTGCGCCTGCCCGGCATCGAGCTGTGCTCGGCCGTCGTCGATCTGCGTCTGCGCGTCGGCGAGCTGCTGCGCTGCGTCATCCTGCTGCTGCTGCGCGTCGAACGGGTCGAGCACGGATGCGATGTCGTCGAGATCCTCGGCGCCGGTCGCGGCATCCGAAATCGCCTGCTTCTGCTCGTCGGTGAACGGCGAGCCATCGGTCGTCTGGTAGACGATGGATGCGCTCATGCCGGCGCGGTCGGGAAGCTCTCGGGTGAGCTCGTCGACGACGGCACCGGACGCGGTTCCCGGAATGTCGAAGCTGTTGCTGAGCGCCCCGCCGAACGCGAGGAATGCGCCGATCGAGACGCCCAGGATGAGCATCCAGGCGACGATCACCTGCCATGCCCGTCTGGCGGCGAACGAACCCAGGCGATAGAGCAGTGCGGCCACGGCGTCTCCTTGAAGTCGGTCTGACTATACGCACCGTCTCGTCTGAGTCCCTGAGAGTTAGCCTGATGCCATGAACGAGCACCGCGCCGGCCCGGTTCGCAGCGCCGCGGCCAGAGAGGCCATCCTGGCCGCGACCGCGAAGATGTTCCAGGAGGTGGGCTACGAGCAGCTCACGATCGAGGGGATCGCCAAGGAAGCGGGAGTCGGCAAGCAGACGATCTACCGCTGGTGGCGATCGCGGAGCGCTCTCATCGCCGAGTGCCTGACCGACGGTCGGCTCTTCCGCCTGGACCTCGCGGCGCCGTACACCGGCGACCTGGTCGCAGACGTCGAGGAGTGGACGACGCGCGTGATCTCGATCCTCGAATCGCACAACGGCGAGTCCCTGCTTCGCTCGCTCGTCGCAGCGGCCGCCGAGGATGCGGATGTCGGCGACCATCTCAGCCTGAGTCTCGGAGTGGATCTTCAGCTGACCGAGCGACTGCGGACCGGCATCCAGGATGGTCAGCTTCCGGACGATGCACCCGTCGATCAGCTGGGCCAGGCCATCATGGGCGCCATCATCCTTCAGGTCCTCGCCCGAAGCGACGACTACCGCGACTCGCTGCGGCACCTGGTCCGCTTCATCCTCGCCGACCGGCCGGCTGACACTTCCAAGAAATAAGGCATCCTCCCGATGGAAGCGGGGGACCTTAGGGACGATCGTCGCTCAGGACAACGCACCTGAGGAGACATCATGAGCGTCACGATCTACGACTTCGAGCACCTTCGCCACGCCGAGGACGCACAGCTGCAGCGCGAGCTCGAGTACCGCCGCATCGCGCGAGAGCGCGGCGTCGACACGGGCTCCGCGACCGCGCGCGCCCTGCGCAGCGTCGTTCGGCGGTTCCGCCGTGCCGAGCACGCACGACCGGAGCGGGCACGTCCGGCAGCGCTCTCACCATCCCGGTGAGCCTCGCGGCTCGGTGGCCGGAGGCATCCCTCCGGCCACCGCGCTCGGCCCCGGATGTCGCGGGCTGGTGGGACGATGGGTTCATGCGCGCGGTGCTGAGCCCCTCCCTCGTGGGTCGCGATGGCGACCTCGACGCCCTGCACGACGCCTACTCCGACAGCATCACGGGGTCCACCCGCGCGGTGATCGTCGGCGGTGAGGCCGGCATCGGCAAGACCCGTCTGGTGGACGAGTTCGTGCGGTCGCTTCCCGAGGATGCGATCGTCCTTCGCGGCCAGTCCGTCGACCTCGACCGCGACGCCCCGCCGTACGCGCCGATCCTCGCCGCACTTCGCTCCCTCGCGCAGGAGGTCGGCGAGGAGGCTCTGTTCGAGGCATCCGGACCGGCCGGCGACGCCCTCGCGCTGCTGCTTCCCGACCTGAGCCTCAGCGCGTCGATGACCGACGGCCCGGTGCGCGGGAGCGCCGAGCGGCTCTATGAGGCCATCGCCGAGCTGCTCGAGAACGTGGCCGCAGCCCGGCCCCTCGTGCTCATCATCGAAGACCTGCACTGGGTCGATCAGGCGAGCCTCGGCCTGCTGCGCTTTCTCGTCAGGGTCATCGAGCACTCACGCGTGCTCATCGTGCTCACGTTCCGCAGCGATGAGATCGGCCGGGGCAGCGCTCTGCGCGCATGGCTCCCCGAACTCGACCGCAATCGTCGTGTGACGCGTCTCGAGCTCGCTCGCCTCGACCGCCGCCAGGTGCGCGAGATGGCCAGCGCCATCCTCGAAGGGCCACCGGACGAGGACGAGCTTGCGCAGGTGTACCTGCGCACCGAGGGCGTGCCCTTCTTCGTGGAGGAGCTGGTCTGCTGCAGCGGGGTGCGCAGCCTCGACAGCTTCCCCGACACGCTTCGCGACATCCTGCTCGCGCGCTACGACCAACTCTCCGATCAGACGCAGCGGATGCTGAGGCTGATCGCGGCCGGCGGTGTGCGCGTAGAGCACGAGCTGCTCGTCGCGGTGTGCGACGAGTCTCCCGAAGCCATCGATGCCGCCGCGGCCGAGGCGATCGCCGCGAGCGTGCTCGTGGTCGACGGCACCGCCTACGCGTTCCGGCACGCGCTGGTGCGCGAGGCGATCCATGACCAGCTGCTGCCCGGCGAGCGCGTGCGGTTCCACACGCGGTATGCCCAGGCGCTGCTCGAGCAGACGGCGTGCCGGAGCCGCCGATGCGACGGCGGTCTCGTACCACTGGATGGCCGCTCACAATGTGCGCGAGGCGTTCATCGCATCGATCGCCGCATTCCAGCAGGCGAGGTCGTCGTTCGCCTACGCGACGGCGGCCAACATGGGTGAACGAGCGATCGAGCTGTGGGACCAGGTCGCGGACGCGCCCGAGCTCGCGGGGCGCACCAAAGTCCTCATGCTCCATGACACCTCCTACGTGCTGCGCAACGCCGGCGAGAGCGAGCGCGCGATCGCTCTGATCGACGAGGCGATCGCCCTCTGCGATCCCGCAGACGTGCAGGTCCACGCGCTCCTGCTGCGGAACAAGGCGTCCTACCTGGCGAACATCGGCCACACCGGGTCGATCGAACTCCTGCGCGAAGCCCTCATCGTGCTCGACGGCGAGCCGCGCAGCGTGATGCGCGCGAACGTGCTCGGCGAGCTGGCCGCCCGGCTCATGCTGCTCGCTCGCTTCGACGAGGCCATCGAGATGGCCGACGGAGCCTTCGGCGAGGCGTCCGCGGTCGACAACCGGCCGCGCATGTCCGTCGCCTCCAACATCCGGGGCTTCTCACGGCTCGCCCGTGGGGACATCGATGCGGGCCTCGCCGATCTGGCCCTGGCCGGTGAGCTCGCGATCGGGAACGACTCCGCGCGCCTTCGCTACTGGGTGAACCAGTCCGATGCCCTGCACTTGATCGGGCGCTATGAAGAGGCTGTCCGTACGGCGGAGGAGGGCGCCGAGCGGGCACGCCAGCGCGGCGTCGAGCGCACTTCGGGCGCTGTCCTCCTCTCGAACGTCGTGAGCCCGCTGTTCGCCCTCGGTCAGACGGCCCGTGCCGACGAGATGCTCGATCGCGCCCTCGAGCTCGACTCACCCATCGGCTTCAGCGCCAACCTGCGCCGGCTGAAGGTGCAGGCCGTGCTCTGGTCAGGCGATCGCGAGCGAGCGGAGCGCCTGCTGCGCGAGTGGCACGGATCGCTGCGGCTGCAGCAGCGCATGGACGTCCAGTCCGTACGCGGACTCGCCCTCGTGAGCTCAGAGCTCGCACTCGGCAGAGGCGAGACCGCGGAGGCATGGCAGCAGGTCAGCATGCTCGTCGACCCGCAGCACCGATCGTTCCCCGCGTACGACCTTCCGCTCATCGCAGTGGCGGCGCGAGTGCTCGGTGCGGCCCGCACCACCGGCGTGGCACTGCCCGACGCGAGCGGCGAGCCCCGCTCCTGGGATGAGCTCGAAGGCGCCGTGCGTTCCGCACTCGCCGTTGCGGAGCGATGGCCGACCGCTCCCGCCTACTCGGCCATGGTCGACGCCGAGCTTGCGGGGCCCCGCGGCACCGGCACGGATCCGGTGCTGTGGAGTCAGGCCATCGACATGCTCCGCGATGCGGTGGCTCCCGCCCAGCTGCGGCCGTATGCCGCCTTCCGTCTGGCCGAAGCCCTCGCGAACGCGGGCGATCGCGCAGGCGCCCGGACCTGGGCGCAGACATCGCGCGAGTGGGCCGAGGCGATCGGCATGGGTCTCGTCGTCGACTCCGTCACCGAGCTCGAGCGTCGAGTCGGTGCGGTCGGCGGCGAGCACCACGGCAGCGCGCCGACGGATGCCACCTCGCTCGAGAGTCTGCTCACCGAGCGCGAGCGTCAGGTGCTCGAGCTGATCGCTCACGGACTGAGCAACCGCGGGATCGCGGAGCAGCTCTTCATCAGCCACAAGACCGCCAGCGTCCACGTGTCGAACATCCTGCGCAAGACCGGTGCCACGACCCGCACCGAGGCCGCCTACCTCGTCAATCACACGTCGCGCTGAGGGACTGCCTCACGGCGCTGAGTGGAGCGCTCTGAAAGATAGGGCGGATGCCGCATGCGGCGTGCCTACCTCAGAGACGAGAGTCGCCGTTGTCAGCACGTTCGACATCGGAGGTCATCTCATGGGAATCATCCTGCTCGTCCTGATCGCAGTCATCACGATCGCCGCGGTCAGCGCGGCGTTCGTGCTGGTCGCCCACGACGGCTATCGGGCCATCCCCACGCGCCCCGAACTCCCCCGGCACCCGTAGTCGCCGCAGCCGGTCGAGACGGCCCGTCGATCACCCTCTTCGGAGTCGGTCGGCTCGGGCGAGGGGGTCTCCGACGGACCCTCCGGCGACGTGGGCTCCTTGAGCTCCGAGAGCGCCTTCTCGAACGCGGTGATGGTGGCGGCATCCACCGTGCCGGTCGGCTCGACGCCCAGTTCGATCTGGAATGCCTGCAGGGCCTCGGTCAGGGCCGGAGTCCACACGCCGTCGACGGGACCGTCCCAGAACCCTGCGAGCTTCAGCGTCTGCTGCAGCGCCGCCGTCGTCGCCACAGCCGTCTGAGCGGCAGCACCGCCGAGCGCCGTGAGCTGTGCCTGCAGCGCGTCGGCAGTGGCCTTGTCGACCGTGCCCGTGACCGGCAGCCCGTTCGCCCGCTGCAGCTCTTCCACGGCCGCCACCGTCTGCGGCCCGTACACGCCGTCGATCACGCCGCCGTAGTACCCCGCCTCGGCGAGGCCCTGCTGAAGTGCGGTCGTGTACGCACTGACGGCCGCCGCGGCCTCCTGCTGCTGCTCGTCGGGGAGGCATCCGGCATCGACGAACAGCCGCAGCCACGCCATCTCGAGCGCCACGGCCGCGCTGTTGAAGAGCTCGGATGCATCGGCCAGGGGTGTCTGATCCGTCACCGCTTCCTGCGCCGCCGCGAACTCCGACTCGGCCTGCTTCACGCGTTCGACGGCTGCGGCGGGTGCCAGGGGCGCGCTGGACGGCTGCTCGGCCACGGGGTCGGCAGGGTCGGCGGGCGTTCCGGAGGCCTCGGCCTCGGCCTCGGCCAGCGCGACGCGCGCCGCGGCCAGCTCCTCCTGGGCGACCACGAGTTCCTGCTGGGCTTCGACGGCGGACTCGGCACCGGCGAAGGCGTCCTCGCGGGGCTCGACGAGGTCGGCGCCGGCATCCCGGACATCACCCACCGTGGGCGCGGTGTCGTTGAGGACGTCACCGTAGCGGTCGAGTGACACGACGTAGGTCTTGCTCGCGTCGCAGAACTCGGCCGACGCGGCCGCCAGATCGGTCTCGGCCTGCGAAACCGCCTTCTCCTTGGCTGTCACCACCGCCTGGGCACGGTCGACGCTGCTGATGACGTCGCCGGAGCAGCCGGCGAGACCGACCGCCGCGAGTGCGATGGACAGCACGGCGGCCGCACAGCGCCCCGGCATCCCTACGGAACGAGTCTCCACGCGTGGCCCCCCATGAACACGGAACGATGTGTGCTCATCCTGGCACCCACGCGGAATGCAGTACGTGCGACGCTCCCTAAGCGGCCGCCGGCTCCTTCGCCACGAGGGTCAGCACGTCGTACGTCGCCACGATCTCGTCGTCCTGGTTCAGGATGACGGCGTCCCACCGCACCTCGCCGTACTCGTCGGTCTCGCGCGGCGTGATCTGCTTCGCGGTGAGCGTCACGCGGATCGTGTCTCCCGGTGAGACAGGCGTGATGAAGCGGAGGTTCTCGAGGCCGTAGTTCGCGAGCACCGGGCCCGGGTCGGGGTCGACGAACAGCCCCGCGGCCCACGACACCAGCAGATACCCGTGCGCCACCCGTCCGGGGAAGAACGGATTGGCCGCGGCGGCTTCCTCGTTCATGTGCGCATAGAAGGTGTCGCCCGTGAAGCGCGCGAAGGTCTCGATGTCGTCGAGTGTCACCTCGCGGGACGCCGATACGACCTGGTCGCCGAGCGCCAGTTCGGCGAGCGACTTGCGGAAGGGATGCCGGCCGTCCTGCACTGCGGCGCCCGCGTGCCACACCCCCGTCAGCGCGGTCAGCATCTCGGGCGAGCCCTGGATGGCGGTCCGCTGCATGTGGTGCAGGACCGCACGGATGCCGCCGAGCTCCTCGCCGCCGCCCGCTCGCCCCGGTCCGCCGTGGACGAGGTGCGGCACCGGCGAGCCGTGTCCCGTCGACGTCCGCGCGTTCTCGCGGCTGAGGAACAGGACGCGCCCGTTGAAGGCGCCGATCCGGCTCATGAGCTCGACCGCGACATCCGGATCGTCCGTGGCGACGCTCGTGACGAGGGATCCGCCGCCGCGATCGACGAGCTCGGCCGCCTCGGCGATCGTCGAGTACGTGAGAACGCTCGCGACCGGGCCGAACGCCTCGACCTCGTGGACGGCGCCTGCCGTGGCATCCGTGAATCCGACCAGGATCGGTGTCATGAAGGCGCCCTCGGGGGCGGCGCCGACCGTGCCGTCCGCGCGCGTGACGTCGGGAGACTCGGACGAGCCGAGCAGGATGCGACCGCCGGCGGCTTCGAGCGCCGACACCTGCCGCAGCACCTCGTCGCGCTGCTCGAGCGAGACCAGCGGACCCATCGTGACGGAGTCGGCCCGCGGGTCGCCGATCACGACCCGCTCGTCGATCTTGGCCTTCAGCGCCTCGACGAGGGCGTCGACCGTCCCGTCCGGCACGATGGCGCGGCGGATCGCCGTGCACTTCTGCCCGGCCTTGGTCGTGAGCTCGACCAGGAGCTGCTTCACGTAGGCGTCGAATTCGGGGCTGCCGGGCGCAGCATCCGGCCCGAGGACCGACGCGTTGATGGAGTCCGTCTCGCTCGTGAACCGCACGCCCGGTGCGGCCTGATCGCGCAGCTTCGCCGCCGTCGTCGAGCTGCCGGTGAAGCCGACGAGGTCGCCGAGCTTCAGGTGCTCGAACAGGGTCGGCACGCTGCCGCTCACGAGCTGCAGCGATCCGTCGGGGAGCAGCCCCGAGTCGACGAGGATCCGGACCCACGCCTCGGCGATGTAGCCGGTCGGCGTCGCGGGCTTGATGACGCTCGGGACCCCGGCGAGGAATGCCGGGGCGAACTTCTCGAGCGCGCCCCACATCGGGAAGTTGAAGGCGTTGATCTGCACCGCGACGCCGGGGAGCCGGGTGTAGACATGGCGCCCGAGGAAGGAGCCGTCCTTCGACAGCGGCTCGACGGGGCCGTCGACGTAGACCTTCGCATTCGGGAGTTCTCGGCGTCCCTTGGACGAGTAGGTGAAGAGCACGCCGATCCCGCCGTCGACATCGCTCAGCGAGTCGCGCACCGTCGAACCCGAGCGCTTCGACAGCTCATACAGCTCCTGCTTGTGGTCGGTCAGCACCAGCGCGAACTGCTTGAGCAGCATCGCGCGCTGGTGGAACGTGAGCGCGCCGAGAGTCTGCTGGCCCACGGTGCGCGCGTAGTCCAGTGCGCCGGCGAGATCCAGCCCGCGGGTGCTGACGTGCGCCACGACCTCGCCGGTCGAGGCGTCGCGGACGACGGCGGCATCCGCGCCGTCCGATCGGCGTCCACCACGATCCCTGGACGTAGCTCGGCAGGATCTCGGCCATCATTCGCTCCATTCGTAGAATCCGCGGCCGGTCTTGCGGCCGAGATGTCCTTCGGCGACGAGCCGGCGCAGCAGCTCGGGCGGCGCGAAGCGCTCCCCGAGCCTGGCGTGCAGCTCCTCCGCGATGCCCAGGCGCACGTCGAGGCCGACGATGTCGGTCGTGCGCAGCGGTCCCATCGGATGCCGGTACCCCAGCTCCATCGCCGCGTCGATGTCCTCCGCGCTGGCGACGCCCTCTTCCAGCATCCGGATCGCTTCGAGGCCGAGGGCGACCCCGAGCCGGCTCGAGGCGAAGCCCGGTGCGTCGCGCACGACGACGGCGGTCTTGCCGATCGCCGCGACCCACGAGCGGGCCCCGTCGATCGAGCTCGGGCGCGGTGACGCTGCCGGCGACGATCTCGACGAGGGCCGATGCCGGCACCGGGTTGAAGAAGTGCAGGCCCAGGAACCGGGTCGGCCGGCGCAGCTCACCGGCCAGGTCGTCGATCGAGATCGAGGACGTGTTCGAGGCGAGGACCGCGCCCTCGGGCATGACGGCCTCGGCGCGAGTGAGCGCGTCGACCTTCAGCGCACGGTCTTCGGGGACAGCCTCGACGACGAGATCGCACGACGCGAACGCATCGACCTCGATGCCGGAGACCAGCGCGCGCTCGAGTTCTTCGATCGTGCGCGCAGTGGTGCCGCGCTCCACCGAACGGGCGAGATTCTCGCGGATGCGGGCGGCTGCGGCATCCGCCGACGGAGCGTCACGCTCGACCACCGTGACGCGACTGCCCGCGAGGAGGAACGCGTGCGCGATTCCGGCGCCCATGCGTCCGCCGCCGAGGACTCCGACGTGCGCGGGCGCGCTGAACCCGTCGGCGCTCATCGGCGCTTCCTCTCCAGGAACTCGGTCATGCGGCGCATCTTCTCGGGGCTCTCGAAGAGCTCGGCCTGCAGCTCGAGCTCGATCGCGGGATGCGCGTCGGCGGGCGCGAGCAGCGCCGTCTTGGTGTGGCGGGTGGCGAGCGGGTCGTTCGCCGCGATCCGGTCCGCGATCGCGTGAGCCGCCGGCAGCAGGTCGTCGGCGGGATGGAGGGAGGAGACGAGCCCCCACGCCAGCGCCTCGTCGCGCGGTCAGGATGCGCCCGGTCAGCAGCAGCTCGCTCGCTCGGGCGTGGCCGACGATCTCGGGCAGACGCCAGGTGGCGCCGGCCGCCGCGATGATCCCGAGGCCGGTCTCGGGATTCCCGAGCTTCGCCTCGGGCGTGGCGATCCGGATGTCGGCGGCGTACGCGAGTTCCGCGCCGCCGCCGAGCGCCCAGCCGTCGATCGGCCGCGATGACCGGCATCGGCAGTCGGCGGATGCGGCGGAAGGCCGTCGTGTTGATGCCCTTGAGTGCGTCCTCGGCGCGGCGTTCGCGCAGCTGGGCGATGTCCGCCCCGGACGCGAACACGCCGCCCGCTCCGGTGAGGATCAGCACGCGCGGCTCGGCTTCGAGCTCGGCGCAGAGGGCGTGGAGGGCGTCGACCAGCTCCTGATCGATCGCGTTGCGGGTGGCGGGGCGATCGAGGGTCGCGACCACCCGATCGTGGCTGCGCTCGACGCGCAGGGGTGGTCCGGCCTCGGCCATCGTCATCCTCTCGCCCACGTCGCGCGTCCTCGCGCTCACCGGCGGCAGTGCCGATGAATTGCTTACCGATCGTTCAGAAATCATCCCAGAACCCGGCCGGGATCGCAAAGTCCGCGCGAGCGGGTGCAAGACTGAAGGCGTGACCGCCGTCGATCCCGAGCCCGCCGCCGCCGCGCGACGTCGCGGCCGTCCGGGCTACGACCGCGACGAGGTGCTCGCCGCTGCGGTCACGCTGTTCAACGAGCAGGGGTACGACGCGACATCCGTCTCCGACCTCGCTGCCCGGCTCGGTCTCACGAAGTCGGCGATGTACCACCACTTCTCCTCGAAGGAGGAGCTGCTCGAGATGGCGTTGAGTGTGGCTCTCGATGGGCTCGAGGGCGTTCTCGCCGAGCCCGGGGCGCAGCGCGGCACAGCGGCCGAGCGGCTGCACTTCGTGCTCCGCGCCGCCGTGCAGGTGCTGCTCGACCGGCTGCCCTACGTCACGCTCCTGCTGCGGGTCCGCGGCAACAGCGCAGTGGAGCGCGCGGCCCTGGAGCGACGGCGAGCTTTCGACCACGCGATGGCGCTGCTGGTGCGCGAAGCGCAGGCGTCCGGGTCCGTCCGCCCCGACGTGGACAGCGCAATCGTGACGCGGCTGATCTTCGGCATGCTCAACTCGACCATCGAGTGGTATCGCCCGACGGGACAGGTCGATCGCGACGCGCTGACTCACGACATCCTCACTGTGGCCTTCGACGGGATCAGCTCGCCCTGACATCGCTCAGCCCTGGAACTGCGGGGCGCGCTTCTCCTGGAACGCCGCGAAGCCCTCGCGGTAGTCTGCGGTGTCGCAGAGCGCCGCCTGTGCGGCGTTCTCGAAGTCCATGGCCTGCCAGAGGCCGAGCCGGTCGTCGCGCAGCTGCCGGATGAGCTCCTTGCTGGCGCGGAACGCCTGCGTCGCCCCGCGCGCGGCGCGCTCCGCGGCCTCGACCGTCGCTGCCACGAGCTCGTCATCGGGGAACACCCGCGAGAAGAGACCGGATGCGACCGCCTCTGCTCCCGACATGAGGCGTCCGGTGTAGATGAGGTCGAGGGTGCGGTGCGCGCCGAGCCGCTCGTAGAACAGCGCGTGCCCGCCCGAGTCGAGCGTCGCTCCCAGCGCGGCGAAAGGCGACCCGATCTTCGCGGTCTCGGCCACATAGACGACGTCGGTCGCGATGAGGAGGCCGAGGCCGACGCCGAGGCACGCGCCGTGCGCCGCCGCGAAAGTCGGCGCGGGGAATGCCGACATCCGCTTCAGGAGCGGGGTGACGAGGCCGCCGAGGTATCCCATGACGTCGTCGTCGCGGGGGTCGACCGCCGAGATGTCGCGCCCGGCGCAGAACGCACGGCCCTCGCCGCGCAGGACCAGAGCTCGCACACCGGATGCCTCGGCTTCGGCGTAGGCGGCCTCGAGTTCGACGAGCGAAACCTCGTCGAGCGCGTTGAGCTTGGCGGGGTTGTCGAGCAGGATGTGTGCGACGTCGCCGTCGATGCGGAGATCGATCATGGGGACTCCTCGTACGTGTGGATCGGTGCGGCTCTCGGTCAGCGCGACGAGATCAGGTGATTTCGCGAAATCAGGATGCTTCGGCCGGCATCCGGCCTGATATCGCCGCATCGCCTGGATCTCGCGACGGGGCGTGGGCGACGCGCCGCCATCCCTGGCTGGCGCATCAGACGTCGTAGTCGACGACGACGCGGTCCGTCGTCGGGTGGGATTGGCAGGTGAGGACGTACCCTCGCTCGAGCTCGTCGGGCTCGAGCGCGTAGTTCTCGGTCATCGCGACCGAGCCGACGAGCAGGCGCGCCCTGCACGTGCCGCACACCCCGCCCGCGCACGCGAACGGCACGTCGGGGCGGACGCGCAGCGCCGCGTTGAGGATCGATTCGTGGGCGCTCGATCGGACTCTCGATCGTCGACGACTGTCCGTCGAGGGTGATCTCGATGGTGAAGACGGGGTCGCCCTGCTGCACGACGACCGGCCGCCCGGCATCGCCTTCGTCACGGCCGGGCTCCCCCGTCGTGAACAGCTCGTAGCGCACGTGAGCGCGGTCGACGCCCGCGCTCTCGAGCGTGTCACGGCACAGCTGGACGAGCTCGAACGGGCCGCACAGGAACCATTCGTCGACCGTCTCGGGAAGGACGAGGACATCGAGGATGCGACGAAGTCGCTCCTCGTCGATGCGGCCCGACAGGAGCGGCGCCGAACGCTGCTCACGCGAGAGCACGTGGTGCAGGGCGAGCCGGGTGGGATAACGGTCCTTGAGGTCGGCGAGCTCGTCGAGGAACATCACGTCGGTGGTCGACCGGTTCGTGTAGACCAGCGTGAAGCGGGAGGTCTCGGAACGCGCCAGCACGGTCGCGGCGAGTGCCATGAGCGGCGTGATCCCCGAACCCGCGGCGATGCCGGCGACATGCGCGCCGTCGAGTTCGTCGAGGTTCGACGTGAATGTGCCCTGCGGACTCATGACGTCGAGCTCGTCGCCGACCTCCAGCTCGCTGAGCGCCCACGTCGAGAAGCGTCCGCCCAGGTCGCGCTTGATGGCGACGCTGATCGTCTGCGGCCCGTCGCCCCCGCCGCCCGCATCGACCGCTCGGCAGAGCGAGTACGACCGCCGAACCTCCTGGCCGTCGAGCGTCGTCCGCAGAGCGACATGCTGGCCGGCGAGATACTCGTACTCGCCGCGAAGCTGCTCGGGGACCACGAAGGTGACCTCGACGGCCGCATCCGTCAGCGGGCGCACCGCCGCCACCCGGAGCGGGTGGAATCGCGCCCGGCGACGGGAGCCGCGCGGGCCGCCGACGGTGCTCGCGAGCAGGCTCTCGGCGATGCGCTCGTTCCTGGGCCCTGCCGTGTGCTGCGCCGGCATCAGTGGACCTTGAAGTGGTCGAACGGCTCGAGGCACGCCCGGCACTCGAAGAGCGCCTTGCACGACGTCGAGCCGAACCTCGAGACCTCGCGGGTGTCGAGCGAGCCGCACCGCGGGCACTTCACCGCGAGCGAGAGCTTGATCGGGCCGATCGCGGCGCGGCCGGTCGGCGGTGCGATCCCGTACTCCGAGAGCTTCTGCTTGCCGGCATCCGTCATCCAGTCGGTGGTCCAGGCGGGCGAGAGCGTGAGCCGCACCTCGACGTCGTCGAAGCCCGCCGACGTGAGCGCGAGCACCACATCGTCGCGGATCACGTCCATCGCGGGGCATCCGGAGTAGGTCGGCGTGATCGTCACCGTCACCCGATCGCCGTCGGCGCGGACGTCGCGAAGGACGCCCAGATCCTCGATCGTGAGGACGGGAACCTCGGGGTCCTTCACGGATGCCGCGATCGCCCGGGCGCGCGCGGCAGCATCCGGCTCGTGAACCGTCACCATGTCGCTCCCGGATGCTGTCGCGCGAGCACCTGCATCTCGGCGAGCAGATAGCCCAGCGTCGAGAAGTGCTCGACCGCGCCGCCCGCCGCCCGACGAGACGAATCCCACGGGCACCGTGAGCTCGGCCTCGTCGAACACCGCGGCGATGACCTCGTCGAAGGCGGCGCGCAGGGGGGACGGGACGGACCGCGACGCCGATGGCCGCGAGCCGGTCCGTCAGCGGCTCGTCCTGGAAGAGCTCGCCGACATACGGCCAGATGTCAGTCGACGGCCAGAAGCATGCGTCGCCGCGACTCGTCGGTGCCGCCCGCGAGGCGCAGCGTCCACTGCACGGCGTGGTCGCGGTGGTAGTCGACCTCTTTGAGCGCCTTCTCGGCGACGGCGGCGAGGGTCGTGTCGGTCGAGGCTCGCAGTGCCGAGTAGAGCTCGAATTGATAGACGGATGCCGCGAGCTGGCGCGCGATCGTGTGCGCGAAGTCCCCGTTGGGCTGCTCGAAGAGCCACGCGCAGCGGAACTGCGGCTCGTCACGCCAGTACGCGAGGTCGTCCTCGGTTCTGCCGTCGAAGGTGCCCGCGTAGTGGAGCAGCGAGCGCGCGTGGCCGAGCAGGTCGAGCGCGATGTTGCCGAGCGCGACATCCTCCTCGAGCTCCGGCGCGCGGGCGATCCACGCACCGAGCTGCTGCGACAGGATCAGCGCGTCATCGCCCAGCCACAGCGCGTACTCCGCGGCATCCGCCGTGGCAGCCCGCCCGTCGGCACCCGCGAGTTCGGCCGAGAGCTCGATCTGGTCGACCGTGACATCGCCGTGCACGTCGGTCTCGTGGGGAAGGGTCACAGGTGCGGCACCCCCTCGGACGCGGTGTAGTACCTGGCGTGGCGGTAGTTCTTGCCGGCGGGCGACTCGAAGAAGGCGCCCTTCGAGTCGGGATCGCTCGTGGTGATGGCGTCGGACGGCACAACCCAGACCGACGTGCCTTCACCGCGCCGCGTGTAGACATCGCGCGCGTTCCGCAGCGCGAAGTCGGCGTCGGGAGCATGCAGCGAGCCCGCGTGCACATGTGAGAGACCACGATTGGCGCGGACGAAGACCTCCCACAGCGGCCAGGTCTCGCGGTCGGATCCACCAGGAGTCGCCATCACGCCACCGCCTTCTCAGCCCGAACGGCCCGCTTGCGCGCGTACTCGGCGGCGGCCTCGCGCACCCATGCGCCGTCCTCATGGGCGCTGCGGCGGTTCTGCAGCCGCACCGCGTTCATGGGCCCACGTCCGCGCGAGCACCTCGTGGAACTCCGTCCAGTCGATCTCGCTGATGTGCCACTGCTGTGCGTCTTCGTCCCAGCGCAGCTCCGGATCGGGCAGCGTCACCCCGAGGATCTCGGCCTGCGGCACCAGCATCCCGACGAACCGCTGGCGCAGGTCATCGTTCGAGAAGCGCTTGATCTTCCACGCCATGGACTGCGCCGAGTTCGGCGATTCGTCATCGGGCGGGCCGAACATCATCAGCGACGGCCAGTACCACCGGTTGACAGCATCCTGTGCCATCTGCCGCTGGGCCGGCGTGCCCTGCATGAGCGACAGCAGGATCTCGAAACCCTGCCGCTGGTGGAACGACTCCTCCTTGCAGACGCGCACCATCGCGCGGCCGTAGGGGCCATAGGAAGCACGGCAGAGCGGCACCTGATTGACGATCGCGGCGCCGTCGACGAGCCAGCCGATCGCCCCCATGTCGGCCCACGTCGGCGTCGGGTAGTTGAAGATCGACGAGTACTTCGCCTTGCCGTCGATGAGCTGCTGGGTCATCTCGTCGCGCGTGATGCCGAGCGTCTGAGCGGCGGAGTAGAGGTACAGCCCGTGGCCGGCCTCGTCCTGCACCTTCGCCATCAGGATCGCCTTGCGCTTGAGACTCGGCGCCCGCGTGATCCAGTTGCCCTCGGGCTGCATCCCGATGATCTCGGAGTGCGCGTGCTGCGAGATCTGCCGGATGAGCGTCTTGCGGTAGGCGTCCGGCATCCAGTCACGGGGCTCGATTCGCTGCTCCGCCGCGATGAGCGCGTCGAACGTCGCCTGGGCTTCGTCGCGTTCGAGAACGGACAGATCGGATGCTGTCATCATCGACTCTCCTCATGCGGACTGCTTATTTACAGAACGATCGTTCAGTTAGATTATCAACCTTTCCGGGCACCGGCAAGCCGGGCCGGTTCGCGGAGCGAATGCGCCTCGATTCAGCGTCCCAGCGTCGACGCCGCCATGTCCGCCAGCACCCTCAGGAACGCGTCCTCGTCCGGCTGGAACGGATGGATGCCGTCGAACACGTCCCGCATGATCCAGTAGTGGCTGACCGCTCCCATCAAGATGGCGGCGACGACCGATGGGTCAAGACTCCCGGGCCCGCCGTTTGCCCTCAGCCATCGGGCGAGCCCGCCATGCACGCGTCGCAGCTCGGTCTCGCGGACCATCGCGAGAAGGTCCGGAAAGTCACGCAGATCGCGCAGCAGCAGGCGGTTCAGGTCGCGCTCGTGCTCGAGCCGCCGAAGTCCGGCGCGCGCGATGGCGAGCAGCTGCGTGCCCACGTCATCGTCGTCGCGGGGTGCCGTCATGAATGCGCTCAGGTCCGGCCCCGTGTCGACCTGCTGCTTCAGACTCGCCTCGAGGAGTGCCTTCTTGCTCGGGAAGTGCCGGTACAACCCACCTGATCCTGGCGACAGACCGGTGGCATTCTCGATCTGGACGATCGTGGTCGCCCTGTACCCCTGCCGGCCGAACAGCTCGCGAGCGACCTCGAGCACCCGGGTCCGAGTCGCCCCGTCTCGCCGGTCACTCAACGGTCAGCTCATAGTGCTGGGTGTCGTATCGCATCACCCGGTGTGCGAGTGGCACGAGCGCGCCGTGCAGAATCGGATGCCGTCGTCGCAGCAGTGTGCGCACCCACGCCGATTCCCGCTCATCCAGCAGTCGCGCCCTCCCGGGGACCGCCTCGCTCCTGGGCCTTCCCAGAAAGGTGCTCGGTGCCACGCGCACCTCGGGGAAGTTCTTCAGGCGCTTCGCCTTGCCGGACTGCTTGTACGTGCGGAAGAACAGCCTCCTTCCTCGGACGACGAGGCTCACCGGTGTGGCGACCCAGGTGCCGTCGCGCTTACGCGTCTCCAGCAGCACCGTCTTGTGCCTTGCCCAGTCCACCGCCGCCGTCGTGCCGTTCGCGCCCATCGCGCACCTCCGTAAGTAAGTGGGCACTTACATGGTGCGCGTCGAACTGCCGGATCGCAAGAGCAGACCACGTTCCCGGCGCGGTGCGTAGGGAACGTGGTCTGCTCGGAGCGGCTCGCGCCGCTATCGTCCGGCGATCAGAGGAGCGCCTCCTGCCACTCGATCAGATCGGCGATCTTCGCGACGAGGGTCTCGTCCTGCAGCCCGTGCGCCTTCCCGAATGCCTGCTCGAGTGTCGCGATCGTCGCCGTGTGATCTCCCGACTCCGCCGTCGCCTCCGCAGCTTCGAGATAGGCCGCGACATCGGCGCCGAGCTTGGTGGCGCGCACTGAGCCGGTCGAGAGCCCCGTGACGATCTTGTCCACCTCGCCGAAGGTCACGCAGTCACCGCCGCCGGTGACCACGCCGGCCGTCCACTCGATCCCCCCGAGGATGTGCTCGAGGAACAGCGGGTCGCTCCACGACGCGTCGGTGTGACCGGCTCCCTCGTACCATGAGCGGCCGCCCTCGAAGTTGTGGCACCACGCCAGCGGGTGGTCGGCGCCCATCGCGCCGCTGCCCGGGTTGTACGTCGACTCGTCCAGCGTGATGAGGACATGCACGTCCTCGCGCGGGTTGGCGGTGAAGTTGTACCACTCGTCGAACCGCGTCCACTCCGCCGGCAGCATCGACGTCGACGGGTGTCCCGGACTCTCCACGCGCATCGTCGCCGTCTGCTGCGCGGGGTGGTTGAGGAAGCGGGCGCTTCCGCCGGTCAGCTCGCTGTACCAGGGCACCGTGTGCATCGAGTCGGTGGCGGCGTGGAGTCCGACGTAGCCGCCGCCCGAGCGGATGTACTCCTGGAAGGCGGCGAGTTCCGAGTCGTTCAGGAGGCGGGGCCGGTTGGGGTCGAGATTGTTCGTCGCATCGACCGGCGACGCGAAGATGATCGTCGCGTACTGCGAGAGATCCTCCCCGCTGGTGAAGGGGGTCGATGCCAGGGTCAGCGCAGGCTGACGGTTGTCCCACACGTCGACGGTGAAACCGTTGTCCTCTCCGAGCTGCTTGACGGCGAGGGTGGTGTCGTCGATGTGCGAGTGGCGGAAGCCGAGGGTCTTGCCGACGACAAGCACCTTGTACCCGTCGTCTTCGCTCTCATCGAGGGCGAAGGCGGGAGCTGCGGAAAGCCCGAGGGCTGCGGTGAGGCCGATGGCGACGGCCCCGGTCATCACACGGTGGACGCTTCGTTTCATGTGTCGTTCTCCTCTTCGAGTCTGCCGATCGACGCCGTCCAGGCGAACGGGAATATGTTGCCTCAGACGACATATGGCTCTTTCACGCTATCGGCGGTGACGTTGAAGGGTCAATCAATTAAGGACGTTAACTCGCAACGCCGGAATGCAACTTTTGTATGTTCATGTTCTGAACATGGCAAATCGCGTGCAAAAGGGCAGGCGTGCGAACTCGTCCGTTCACCATGTGTCACGATGCTCTGGTGGACGACGGATCGATCGCGGAGCTGCGGCGACTTCAGCTCAGGGCATACGCGCCCGACGGCGACATCCAGGGCGACGAGTCGGCGCTGCGGCGCCTCGAGGAGCTGGAGCACCTCCGCCGTGCCGCGGCGCTCACCCCCGCGGAGGATGCGCTCGACGGGAGCCCCGCTGTCGACGATTCGGCCGACGGCGACGAAGACCTCGAGCCTCCCGCGGCATCCGCTCCTGCCGAGTCTGTCGCACCGGCACGGGGCCATGGCCGCAGGTGGTGGGCGGTCCTGTGGGCTGCGTCGCTCATTGTCGTGGCAGCGGTAGTGGGCGGAACCGCCCTGTCCGCCGCGCCGCGTGCGCCTCTGGCGGCGGGCGCGCACTACGTCGCGACGCTGGCTGAGGACCCCGACTTCACCTGGCCGGAATTCCTGGGCGATCCGCAAGGCGAGGCCACCGGGTTCCGCGACTTTCTGGGACTGACCGCGGTGATGGTGGACGGCGGGCTGTGGGGTGCACGCGCCGACAAATGCCTTCTGCTCCTGACCACCGAGCATGTGCAACCAGACACCGAGAGCTACAACGGGCAGATCTTCTCGGGATGCGGCGCCGGCGCGTTCCCGGCAACCGTCGAGATGCTCGTGGCGGCCGACGCGCCGGCTCCGCTGCTCCAGCGCTTTCCCGAAGGCACGGCGCTTCAGTTCGTGCTCGACGGCTCACGCATCGACGTGTACGCGGATTCGGAGTGAGCCGGGCTGATCACGCGACTCGCGCCTCGTGGATGGCGGAGCTCAAGGTCGTTCCGTTCAGGTCGACGTAGAGCTGGCGCTCGGTGATCGACAGCGTGATCGAGTTGCGGCGCTCCAGGGCAGCCGCGACCGAGTCGACGAACCCGGGATCGAAGCTGTAGAGCGCGATCGCCTCGGACTCGTGGATCCTCTTGCCGGCCCACGGAGCGGCGACCTTCACGGGGTCGCGGTGCGTGTAGACCACGGTGCGATCGGCCAGCTTGCTGCCATAGTGCAGGCGCTCGGCATCCGGTGCCCCGACCTCGATCCAGGCCGTGAGCCTGCCGGTGAGATCGCGCACGAGAACCGCCGGTTCATCCGTGCGGGAGATCCCTTCGCTGAATGCGATCCCGTCCTGGAACTCGAGGCAGTACGCGAGCACGCGGGTCACCATGTAGGCGTCCGTCTCGGAGGGGTGACGGGCGACCCGCAGGGTGAGGTCGTCGTAGACCCCCCGGTCCACATCGGCCAACTGCACCGCGAAAGTGTAGATCGTTGCGCCGATGGCCATAGCGCCCGAGCCTACGCTGTACTCGGGGAGACGATGGGGGACAATGCCGTGGAGTACGCGCTCGAGATCCGTGGCCTCACCAAGCGCTTCGGCGGGGCGGTCGCCGTGGACGAGCTCAGCCTCGCGGTTCCGCACGGGTCCTTCTACGGGCTGGTCGGACCCAACGGCGCGGGCAAGACGACGACCCTCTTGATGGCCACCGGGCTGCTGCGGCCGGATGCGGGGGTCGCGCTCATCCACGGGATGGACATCTGGCGGCGACCGCAGGAGGCCAAGCCGCTGGTCGGCAACCTCGCGGACGGCGTGGACCTTTACGACCAGCTCACCGGCGAACAGCTCATCACCTTCTCGGGACTTCTGTTCGGACTGGATCGCCCGACCCTTCGCGGCCGGGTCGCCGACCTGCTCCAGCTTCTCGACCTTCAGGATGCCGCGGGCCGCCTCGTCTCGGACTACTCCGCGGGCATGACCAAGAAGATCGCGCTCGCGGCGGCGCTGGTGCACTCGCCGCGCCTGCTCGTCCTCGACGAGCCTTTCGAGTCGGTCGATCCGGTCTCGGCCGCGAACATCCGCGACATCCTCGACGCCTTCGTGAAGGCCGGCGGGACCGTCGTCGTGTCGAGCCACTCCATGGATCTCGTCGAGCGCATGTGCGATCACGTCGCGATCATCGCGGCCGGGAAGGCGCTGGTCTCGGGCACCATGGACGAGGTGCGCAGATCCGGTGACCTCGAGACGCGCTTCCTCGACCTCATCGGCGGACGACGGCAGGGAGAAGGCCCGGCGTGGTTGCTGTCCTCCTGAGGCTCCGCTTCCGCGTGCTCTCGAACACGCTGCAGCGCAATACGTTCCAGCTGGTCTCAGTCGTCATCGGCGGGATGCTGGGCGCCGCCATGGTCCTCGTGGCGCTGGGCGGGATGCTCCTCGCATCCACCCTGCCGTCCGCCGTCACGCAGGCCGTCGTGATCGTGGCGGGGTCGACCCTGGTGTTCGGCTGGCTCACGGTGCCGCTGCTGTTCGACGGTGTCGACCGGACGCTGGATCCGCTCAAGCTCGCGCGATTCCCCCTCCGGACCGGCACGCTCATGGCTGCGATGTTCGTCGCCGGCATGGCCTGGCTGCCGGGCATCGCGACCGTCATCGTGTCGGTCGGCACCGCCCTCGCGTGGCGCGGCTATCCGCTCTCGGCGTTCGCCGCCGTCGGCGCCGGACTCCTCGGCGCGGCGACCTGCGTCGCCGGGCGCCCGGCTGACGACCTCGGCGATGGGCACGCTCCTCCGAGGCCGCGGCGCCGCTCGAGCCGCAATCGCCGCGCTCGGCGTGCTGGTGCTCGCCATCCCCCTCGCCGTCGCCGCGGTGAGCGGCATAGCGCGCGGCGGAGGCGAACTGTCCTCGAGCTTCACTGCGGGGCTGGAGGTGCTCGGATGGTCGCCGTTCGGTGCCGTCTGGTCGGTGCCCGGACGACTCGCGACGGGTGACGCCGCCGGCGCAGCTGTCGCGACCGCGATCGCTGTCGTCACGCTGGTCGGGATCTTCCTCCTGTGGCGGCTCGCGCTCGGCGCGAGCCTGCGGGTGCGTGGCGAACGCGCACCGCGGGCCGTTGCCGGTGGTCGTCTCGGCGCTCTCGGCTGGGCGCCGACCACGCCGACGGGGGCGGTGCTTGCGCGCTCGCTGATCTACTGGTTCCGCGACGCACGGCAGGCGAGGCAGCTGATCCTCCTTCCCGTCCTCCCCGCCCTGATGCTGCTCTGGTGGAGCCTGTTCGACGTCGAGGCGATCGGGCTCGCGATCGGGCCCATCGTCGCCGCGATCCTGCCGCTGTCCGCGTTCGCCGGGCTCTCCTACGACGGCACGGCCTTCGCCGCGGAACTCTCCGCCGGAATCCGCGGCGTGCATGACCGGCTGGGTCGTGCCCTCGCGCTCGTGGTCATCGCGATGCCCGCGACGGTCGTCGTGCAGATCACGGTCGCGCTGATCATCGGACGAGCCGAGGATCTGCCCGCCCTCCTCGGCCTCTCACTGGGCACGCTGCTGATCTCGATCGGTGTCGTGAGCGTGTCATCCGCGCGCTTCGTGGTGCCGGTGGCGCGGTCGGGGCGCAATCCCTTCTCCGCCCAGGCGGGCGCCGCCACGACGTCGATCTTCGCTTCCTACGCGGTGGCGATCGTGACCGTCATGCTGGCGGTTCCGATACTCGCGCTGACCGTCGCGGCGATCGTCGCCGACGTCCCCGCGCTGGGCTGGCTCGTCGCTCGCCGCGGGACTGGCGCTGGGTGTCGGCGTGGCGTGGGGCGGCATCGTCCTGGGAGGTCGGGTTCTCGACGCATCAGGTCCGGCATGCTCGCGCGACTGCGCGTGGTCCGCACCTAGGGCAATCGGCTCCGACGGAGCCCGCGAACCGGCCGCGGCCGATCACGAGGTGACCGTCGTCACAGCTGCGTGCTGCTCAGGACGGCCGTCTCGGCGATCTTGAGCAAGCCGCCTTCCTCAACGAGGCGGTAGCTCGTCACCTCCTGGACCACCCTTCCGTCGCTGAAGTAGTAGGTCAGGGTCGCCTGTGCGCGATCGGGCGCTGTCGCCATCACGTCAGCGATCGCCACCTGGTCGATCTGCGACCAGAACGCCTCGTAGCCGCCCCGCCCGCCCGCGTGATTCTCCTGGTAGTCGGCGGTCATCAGCGGCCATGCACCGTCCAGGTCGGTCGGCAGCAGCGCGTAGTAGCCCGCAATGGTGTCGACCACCCGCTGCTCCTGCGTGGGCGGCGGGTTGGGTGCCTCTTCGGCCGGCGGCGATTCCTCCGGCGGCGGCGACGCACTCGGCGAGGGCTCGGCACTCGGGGTCTCGGCGGGCTCGCTCGCGGAAGGAACCTGGCTCGCCGTCCGCGGGGCCGTTCCATCGACGCCCGGACGCGTCGCGTTGAAGAGCATCACGACGCCGACTGCGAGGGCGCCCAGCAGAATCAGGATCCCGACGATGACCCCGATGCGGCGACCTGGCCGAGTCGACGGTCCCTCGGGCGGTGCGGTCTTCACGGGAACGAGTTCCGGTCGCGCGGCAGTGCGAGGCGAAGCCGGTCCGAGAGGCTCCGTCTCGGCAGTCGGCGCGTGGTACCGGGTGGGCTGATCCACCGGAATCGTCTTCGCCATCGCCGCGTCAGGAGCCGCCAGGGTCTCGGCTGTCGGCGACGGGTCCTCCGAGAGGGTGGTCGCCGCATCCGTCACCGGGATCGTCGCGGGCGTAGGCGGGGGGTCATCGTAAGCCTCGGTCGTGCCCTCGTCGAGGCGCACCGTCGGTGTGCCGGCAACTGCCTCGCCGGAGAGGACCGCTGCGCCGGCCAGTGCCGGCGCCGTGCTGCCGGCGACCTCTTGCACGGCGAGAAGTGACTCCGCGATCGAGGCCATGGTCGGCCTTCGCTTGGGGTTGGTCGCCAGCATCTCGCCTAGGAGCGGGCCCAGCGGCCCCGCATGCTTCGCCGGGCGGTGGCCGCCTTTCGCGACCTTGTGCAGAAGCGCGATCGCATTCTTGTCCGATCCGAACGGCGGGCTGCCCTCGAGCATCGCGTACATAGTCGACCCCAACGAGAAGACATCCGAGGCGAAGTTCGCCGGCAGCCCCCGCGCGGCCTCCGGTGCAAGATAGGCAGGAGTGCCGTGGATGACTCCGGTCGCGGTGATCGTCGCGTCGCCGAGTGCGTGGGAGATTCCGAAGTCGCTGATCATGGCTGAGCCGTCAGCCGTGATGAGGATGTTCCCCGGTTTGATGTCGCGGTGGACGATCCGCAGCTTGTGGGCAGCCGCCAGCGCGGAGCTGACCTGCGCCCCTACCCGCGCCGTCTCCGACACTGAAAGGGTGCCGTGCTCAGTGAGCAGGACGGACAGTGGGGTGGACTCGACGAGCTGCATCACGATGCATGGCCGGCCTTCGTGCTGGATCACATCGAACACCGTCACCGCGTGAGGGTGATGGAGGCCGGCATTGATGCGGGCCTCGCGCATCGCGCGGTCGGTGGCCCGCTGGCGCTCCGCGTCGCTGAGCTCGGGCTGCGCCCGAAGCATCTTGAGTGCAACCGGCCGGTGCAGGCGCTCGTCCCACGCCTGCCACACCACTCCCATTCCACCCGCGCCGAGCAGCTTGACCAGCCGATAGCGGTCGGCGATGAGGGCGGATGGAGTAGTCATTGACACGTCGTGAGGACGCCCGGACCGCGGAAGCGCGGGCGATTGTCATCGCCCGCGCTTCCGATCGCCCTGAAGGTCAGCGTGTCCCGGTGACGCGCCGGCGCGCGACGAACACGTAGATCCCGAGGACGATGATGGCGCCGATGATGGAGCCGATGATCCCTGCGGGCTGCAGGAAGCCACCGTTCGGGTCGCTTCCGAAGATCAGGAATCCGAGGAAGCCTCCGACGAACGACCCGACGATTCCGAGCACGATCGTCAAGCAGGATGCCCATGCTCTGCTTTCCGGGGATGACGGCGCGAGCGATGAGGCCGGCGATGAGGCCGATGATGATGAGGCCGATGATGGTCCAGAGCATAGTTATTCCTTTGCCTGAAATGCGGGGCGGGGCTTGTGATCCCGCCGTTCGGGTTATGAGTCGTTCAAGCTAGCAGGCACTGGACCCCACAGCCCCATGGGTACCCACGGCGAGCGTCGAGCGGTATCATCCGCGCGATTTCGGCCGCTCAGCCGGCCTTCAGCAGCTCACTCACCCGGTACGGGATGACTTCGCGCAGAAACAGGCTCGTCGAGGTGCGCAGGATCCCCGGGCACAGCCGGACGACCTCGGCCACTCGATACAGGTCGTCCGGGTTCTTCGCCACCACGCGCAGCAGCAGATCGGTATCGCCCGCTGGGGCGAAGCATTCCAGGACCTCTGGGACGCGCCGCAGGGCATCGATCGCCGCGGCGATCTGGTGCTGGTCGAGCTCCACCCTGATGGAGGCCGAGACACCGCGCCCCAGCGCGTCCGGGCGGACCCGGCTGCTGTTCGCTCGGAGCATTCCCGACGTGGCGAGCCTTTCGAGTCGCGCGTGCACCGTGCCTCGCGCGAGGCCCAGTCGCTGCGCGAGAAGCGCGACCGGAGCCCTCGGATCATCGTCGAGCGCGAGAAGGATCCGGCGATCCGTGTCGTCGAGGCCGTTCATACTGACCAACTCCCTGGGCGTGTGTCGCGATCAGATTGAACAGATCGACCAATGATCTCAGACCACTGTTGTGTGATCTGACCGTGCAAGTGGTGTGATTCTTGCACACACAGCGGGAACCGCCACAAGCAGGCGATCGCTGGGCCGGACGAGAACACCACTCGCCGATCGTTTCCCACAAGGAAGCGCTCACGGCCGGCCGAAGCCTGTTTCGCTATCCGAGGCCGCGCCGCGGCCGCGGCTCGGGAGGCGGCGGCACTTCCTTTGCGGCGATGATGGCCGTCGTCGGGATGCGTTCGATCCCCCGCTTGCCGTCGACGACGACGGTCGTCTCGTCGGCACTGAGCAGCTCGCCGAGCGCGTCGGTCGCCTGACCCGACGGCAGCAGGTATCGCACCACCACCCGGTGCCCCGGTAGCCGGCGATCTTCACCATGCGCCGGGCGCGTAGTCCTTGAGGAAGACCCCGAACAGGTCCTCGCCGGCTTCGCCCCGGACGATCGGGTCGTACACGCGCGCCGCACCGTCGACGAGGTCGAGAGGTGCGTGGAAACCCTCTTCGGCGAGGCGCACCTTGGTCGGGTGCGGGCGCTCGTCGGTGATCCATCCGGTGTCGACGCTCGTCATGAGGATGCCGTCGGTCTCGAACATCTCGCGTGCGCTCGTGCGCGTGAGCATGTTGACGGCCGCCTTGGCCATGTTGGTGTGCGGATGCCCCGGACCCTTGTAGCCGCGCCCGAAGACGCCCTCCATGGCGCTCACGTTGACGATGTACGTGCGCCGCGCGCCGCTCGCCGCCATCGACGGCCGCAGCTTCGAGACCAGGAGGAACGGCGCCGTGGTGTTCGCCAGCTGCACCTCGAGCATCTCGAGGGGATCGACCTCCTCGACGCGCTGCGTCCACGAGTTCACATGATGGAGGTCGGGGATCAGCCCGCCGGCGTCGATCGCGGTGCCCGCGGCCAGGCGCTCGAGCGAGCTGGATCCGGCGGCCATCGCCTGCTCGGTCAGCTCGTCGGCGCGGGCCGCCGCCGCGGCGAGGATCGGGTGAGCAGACACCGACCGCTCGAGCGCCTGCGGATGCTGGTCGTTGGTGTGGCCGAACGTGACGAGCTCGGGCAGCGGTCCGTTCGGCAGCGGGGCGAGTTCGGCATCGACGAGCGGCTGGTAGGCGCCCGGCGAACGGCGCACCGTCTGGGTCGCGTTGTTGATCAGGATGTCGAGCGTCCCCGCCGCCGCGACGTCCTCGGCGAGCCCGATGACCTGCGCGGGATCGCGAAGGTCGATGCCCACGATCTTGAGGCGGTCGATCCACTCCGGCGCATCGGGAAGGCTGCTGAAGCGGCGCACCGCGTCACGCGGGAAGCGCGTGGTGATCGTCGTGTGCGCGCCGTCACGCAGCAGGCGCAGCGCGATGTACATGCCGATCTTCGCGCGGCCGCCGGTGAGCAGGGCACGCTTGCCGCTCAGAGTCGGTGCGGGCATTGCGCTTGGCGTGGCTCATCGCCGCGCACGTGGGGCACAGCTGGTGATAGAACGCGTCGACGACCGTGTAGGGCTGCTTGCAGATGTAGCAGGCGCGCGCCTTGATCAGCGTGCCCGCCGTGGGCGCCGTGGTGGCGGTGCTGATCGGGATGCCGCGAGTCTCGTCGTCGATCCGATCCGCCGCACCGGTCGCGGTGGCGGCGACCACGTCTCGGTCCGCCTGGGCGATCGCGTCGCGGATCTCGCGGCGACGCACCTTCTTCACGGCCTTGAACATCGCCGCCGTCGCCTGGCGCACGGCGACGAAGTCGGGGTGCGTCTCGTCGAGTCCGGCCATGCCGCTCCAGAACCCTGAGGGTGACCGCGAGGTCGGTCAGGGGCGATGCCGCTCGGCGGCAGGTCAGGGGTGGCGGGGTTCTCGGCGGGCACACGCGATTCTACGTCGGCCACATGGGCGGAACCTGTTACCGTGCGACGGTGACCTCTGCGATCGCCGAACCGGCCGCGCCGCGCCGGATCCATGTCTCGGCGGCGGTGATCGTCGACGGCGACGGCCGGCTCCTGGTCGTGCGCAAGGCCGGGACCACGGCCTTCATGCAGCCCGGCGGCAAGCCCGGAGCTCGGCGAGACGGCGAGCGAGACACTCAGCCGTGAACTGGCCGAGGAACTCGGCATCCGGGTGAATCCGCAGGACCTTCGGGCGCTCGGAGCGTTCACGGCGGCGGCAGCGAACGAGCCCGGCTTCCTGGTGGTCGCCGACGTGTTCGCCGCCGACATCGGGGCGCAGCGCCCGGTCGTCGGCGCCGAGATCGCCGAGCTGCGCTGGATCACCGCGAGCGGACGCCGACAGACTCGAGATCGCGCCGCTCGCGCGCGAGTACTTCCTTCCCGGCCTGAGCCGGCGCGAAGGATCAGAGAATCACGGCATCTTGCATGAACCTTTTCCGGGTTCGCGGACATTACAGGGTATGAACGATGGGGACGCGTCCGACTGGGTGCGGGTCTGCGGTGGGGACCCGGCCGCGTTGGGCGCGCTGTTCGACCGCCACGAGGCGAGGCTGTTCCGGCATGCGTGCCGGCTGCTCACGGCGCGAGAGGATGCGAAGGATGCGGTCACGATCGCGTTCTTCGAACTGTGGCGCAAGCGGGCGTCGGTGCGGCTGGTGGACGGGTCGCCGCTTCCCTGGCTGCTGAACACCGTCTCGAACTCGGCGCGGAACCTCGAGCGATCCGGCCGCCGCTACCGCACACTGATCGCCCGCGCGGCGCGTCCCGAGTCGATTCCGGAGATCTCCGGGAGCGATGAGAGCGGCGTCCTCGCCGCCTTGAAGCGGCTGCCCGCCCGAGAGCAGAGCGTCGTCGTCCTGACGATACTCGAGGGCTACCCGGAGCGTGAGGCGGCCCAGACCCTGGGCATCCCGGTGGGAACAGTGAAGTCGCGCCTGGCACGCGCGCGAGCCAGGCTCCGCGACGAGATGACAGCCATGGAGGCATCGTGAGCACCTACGAGCGCGAGCTGTCCGCTCGTGAACACGACGAGATGCGCGATCTCGTGCTGGCCGGCACCCAGCACATCCGCCCGGCCGGCGCCCACCGCGCCCAGTTCGTCGCCATCGGCGTCTCGCTGGTTCTGGTCGGAGGCTGTGACCGGGGGCATCGTCACCGCATCGCTCCGCGACGACGGAGCGCCCCCGCCGGTGGCCACACCCACTCCGGATCCCGTGACCATGACGGCGCCGGCTGGATCGCGTACAACTCCTATGGGCCGGAGGAGGACATCTACTTCGTCAAGCGAAGGTTCCGCTCCGCATCTGGTCCTCGAAGTCCGACGGCGAGCCCCGCGGTCAGGTGTGCCCCGCTTTCTCCCCCGACGGCACGCGACTCGCTTCCGGACAGGGGGGCTACGGGCAGCAGGGGCCGCAGGAAGGTGGTGCCCTGGTCATCAGCGACCTCACCGCGGACGGCGAAGTCGCCGCCTCCGAGGTGATCCCGCTCGACGGGCTGCGGCAGCAGCCATGCCCGATCTGGTCGCCGGACGGCCAGTGGGTCGCGTTCGGCGTCGGGTTGCGGTTCGTCGGAACCAGGGCCATCGGTGGCCGACGAGGTCTGGGTGGTCGGCACCGAGACCGGCGAGATCCGCCGGCTGCCGGGGCTCTCGGTGACCGATATCGAGTGGGCAGCCGACAGTTCGCAGCTGTACATCGCGCGAGGACGGCATCCGGGCGTACTCGATGGCAGATGACCAGACCCGCGTCTTCGACGACACCGAGGGTGCGGTTGCCGTGACTGCGTCGCCGGACGGCGGCCTCGATCGCCGTGGAGCGCCGCCGCAGCACGGTCCGACGGTCATTCCGGAGCAGTACGACATGTGGGTGATGAGCGTCGACGGAGCGGATCGGCGCCTCCTCGTCGAGGACTATGCGCACGACATCGTGGCATCGGCCCGGTGTGGTCACCGGACGGGAATCGGATCGTCTTCCAAGGTGGGGCAGAGCGTCCCGACGATCGTCCTCGGGGGCCAGACGTACAATCTCGGCCAGAACGACGAGATCGTCATGGTGACCGTCGGCGACGAGTGATCCGCTGGGACCGGTCGGCACTCAGACGGTGCTCGCGCCCGATCGAGACCACCGAGGGCGGGGAATCCCGCCACTGGTTCCCCACCACCGTCAGCTGGTCGCCGGACAGCACCGCCCTGCGCGTCGTCGGGTGGGAGCTGCCGGCATCCGGTGGTCGAGAGTCCAGCTCAGCGCTGCTCACCGTGCCGATCGACGGCGCTGGAGCAGCCACCATCCTGTGGGAGGGGCCCGCCGCCGGCCCGGCCATGAGCATTCCGCAGAACGACTTCCAGAGCTGGGGTGCCGGGTGAGACGCGGAAGCCCTCCCGCGGTGCGCAACGCACCGCGGGAGGGCCGCGAGCCGGGACCCGCTCAGCTGATCTTGCGCCGGTAGATCGCCATCGCGGCGAAGTACGCGACGATCAGGATTCCGAGGCACCAGGCCAGGGCGACCCAGATGTCGGTGCCGATCGGCTGCCCCGAGAAGATGTCGCGGATCGTGTTGACGATCGGCGTCACCGGCTGGTTCTCGGCGAACCATGCGACCGGGGCGGGCATCGTGTCGGTGGGCACGAACGCCGAGCTGATGAACGGCAGGAAGATCAGCGGATACGAGAACGCGCTCGCGCCATCCACCGTCTTGGCCGCCAGGCCCGCGATCACGGCGATCCAGGTCAGCGCCAGGGTGAACAGGATCAGGATGCCGAAGACGGCAAGCCATCCCAGAACGCTCGTGCCGGTGCGGAAGCCCAGGATCAGCGCGACACCCACGACGATCACGAGCGAGGCCATGTTCGCCACGAGCGATGTCAGCACGTGCGCCCACAGGGAGCTGGCCCGTGCGATCGGCATGGACTGGAACCGCTCGAAGATCCCGCCCTGCAGATCCAGGAAGAGGCGGTACGCGGTGTACGCGATGCCCGACGCGATCGTGATCAGCAGGATGCCGGGCAGCATGTAGTCGATGTACGAGAGCGACCGGTGTCGATCGCGCCGCCGAACACGAACACGAACAGCACCATGATCGCGACCGGGGTGACGGCCGTCGTGATGATGGTGTCGGGGCTGCGCAGGATGTGACGCAGCGACCGGCCCGTCAGGACGGCGGTGTCGCCGAAGAAGTGGGTGGTGGTCATGATCGTTCCTCGCTTTCCGTGACAGTGTCGTCGCCGACGAGCGCGAGGAAGACGTCCTCGAGGCTCGGCTGCTTCTCGACGTATTCGACCTTGGCGGGCGGCAGCAGCTGCTTCAGTTCGGCAAGAGTGCCGTTCACGATGATCCGGCCCTGGTGGAGGATCGCGATCCGGTCGGCGAGCTGTTCGGCCTCATCGAGGTACTGCGTCGTCAGCAGCACCGTGGTGCCGCTGTCGGCGAGTTCCTTCACCGTCTGCCAGACCTCGATGCGGCCCTGGGGGTCCAGGCCGGTCGTCGGCTCGTCGAGGAAGATCACCGGCGGGTCGCCGATGAGGCTCATCGCGATGTCGAGGCTGACGGCGCATCCCGCCCGAGTACTCCGACGCCTTGCGGCCGCCGGCCTCGGTCAGCGCGAAGCGGGCGAGCAGGTCGTCCGCGATCTTGCCGGGGTTCTTCAGGTGGCGGAGCTGTGCCACCAGCACGAGGTTCTCGCGTCCGCTGAGGATCTCGTCGACGGCGGCGAACTGCCCCGTGAGGCTGATCGACTCCCGCACGTTCTGCGGCTGCGCCGGCACGTCGAAGCCGTTCACGCCGGCGGTGCCGGCATCCTGCTTGAGCAGGGTGGAGAGGATGCGTCATGACGGTGGTCTTGCCGGCTCCGTTGGATCCGAGGAGGGCGAAGATGCTGCCCGGCGCCACGTCGAAGTCGACGCCTCGCAGCACGTTCAGGTCCTTGTAGGACTTCTCGAGGCCCGTCACCTGGATGGCGGCATCGTTGATGGAGGTCATCGTTCGTCCTTCGAGTTGAGGCCCCGGATGGTGTCGGTGAGGCGCGTGCGCTCCTTGTCGATCCAGCGCTTGCCCGCGTAGGCTGCGGCGAACGCCTCGGCGAAGTCGACCGGATCGTCGCCGACGATCTCGTCGACGGGCGTCTGATCCGCGGCGGCACGCTCCCACAAGTCGGCGAAGTCGTTCAGCATCGTGATCATGACGGCCGGATCGCCGTCGGTGATGCCGCCGTTGTACATGAAGTAGCGCTCGAAGGCCATTGCGGCCGTCCTGTAGGGCTCGGGCAGCGCCGCGATGCGGGCCTTGTACTGCCGATATGCCTTCTTGTCTTCGAGCGACCCGGTGAGGAACTCGATCCATTTCGCGGCCATGATTACTTCTCTCCTTCGTCGATCTGGCTTGCCTGGTTCACGGTGGAGCTGTTCGATACGTTCCGAGAGGAAGCTCCATGTCCCCCAGAACTCGCCGAGCTGATCTCGTCCACTCGCGTTGAGCGAGTACACCTTGCGCGGGGGTCCCTTCTCGGATGGGACCTTCTCCACATCGACGAAGCCCCGCTGCTCGATGCGGACGAGCAGGGCATAGACGGTGCCCTCGACGATGTCCGAGAAACCCTGCTCGCGAAGCCGCGCCGTGATCTCGTACCCATACGCAGGCCGAGTGGCCAGAATGGCGAGCACGATGCCCTCGAGCGTGCCCTTGAGCATCTCCGTCATCTGATTTCCCACGTCCCTCACCTCCGATCT
Source organism: uncultured Actinomycetota bacterium (assembly GCA_963751055.1). Classification (GTDB taxonomy): domain Bacteria; phylum Actinomycetota; class Actinomycetes; order Actinomycetales; family Microbacteriaceae; genus Microbacterium. Next base: position 216,389 of record CAVVTB010000005.1, read on the forward strand.
ACTCTGTGTTGCTGACTACCAGTAGACGGTAACACTAAGTACCGGTAGTTAGCAACACTGATTAGTGAATTGCACGGTGATCGACTCAACAGAGAGTGGGCCGGCCCTTGCGGACCGGCCCACTCTGTTCAGCGGTGCTGCCTCGGCTACTCCTCGACCAGCTCGAAGGTCAGCGTCGTGACGTTGCCCGCCACGTCGTACACCGTCAGCTCATTGCTGCCGGTCAGGCCGCCCAACTTGCCCGGCTGGAGGTTGTTGACCACCGCGGTCTTCCTGTCGGCCAGGTCCTCTTCGACGCCGTTCAGGACGAACCTGTCGAGCTTGCCCTCGTCGAACAGCTCGAAGGAGACCTTGCTGTAGACCCCGTCCGCGCCCTTCGACGACGGCATCACCGTGACGGTCGGAGCCGTCTTGTCGGGTCCAGCCGAGACCACGATGTCCGTCCTCATCGGGGGCAGCTCAGCCTCGTCGCCGAGGTAGAAGCTGGCGAACCCGACCTGGTCGTAGCCGGTGTTCTTGTTCGCCACCCCGTTGCGGTACATCGGGTCGTGCATCAGCGTGCGGATGCCGTACTCCGTCGGCGCGAGCGAGGTGACGATGCCCAGCCGGTTGCCGCTTGCCCGCAGGATGAGCTCCTCACGCCAGTCTCCGAACATGTCGGCCTTCAGCGTCGGGGTGCTCTTGTTTCCCGTCGATGTCAGACCCGTAGCGAGGTAGGACGTGGGTGCGAAGGTCAGGTCGTTGAGCGTATTGACCGTGGCCCCGTTGACTGCCATGTGCGTCAGACCGCCTCCGAACCAGATGGCGTTCTGGCCCTGCGCGATTCCTCGTGCCGTGTTGGTCGTCGTCAGAACCTCGCCGGTGACCATGCTTCGGACCTCCCTGGTAGAGGCGGCCGAACCGGCCTGCGCGCCCGGCCAGCGGTTGGAGAAGTTCCCCGCAACGCTGCCCTCATCATCGCTCGCCTGGTAGACGCCGTAGAGGAGAGAGTTCTCGTAGACGATCTCGCCTTCCTCGTTCAGGCGCTTGCCCTTCATAGGGTCGTAACCGGCAGGCCCCGGGATCCAGCCGCTGTGCACACCCGTGCGCAGGTCATCGAGCAGGTGCTCCTCCATGCCCGACCACATCCGGATGCTGTCGTCCTTGTCGACCGGGAGCAGTGCGCTGCGGTCGCCGTGGCGGAGCGGAGCCCAGACGTTCAACGGGTTGTTGCGGACCTCATCCGTGGCGAACTGGAACTGGCCCACGACAGGCGGGATGCCGTTCTGACCCGCGATCGTCGGCATGATGTCGCCGTTGAGAACCTTGGGCAGGATCTTGGTCTTGTCGGCGTTCAAGCCGAGGACCAGCGCCTTCAGCACGACCTCATCCCAGCCGTCACCGTCGAGGTCGGCGGAGTCGGTGAAGTGGTTGCCGCGGTTCTGGTAGTCGTAGGCGGAACCGCCCAGCGACCAGTACTGCGGGTCGGCCGAGTCGAAGCTCGCCTGCAGGTTCACCTCGCCGTCCACGATGTTGAAGGCAGCCAGAGTCGTCCGGTGGTAGTAGCCACGTTGCGAGACCGCGTACTTGTTGACACCGTCGAGAGCGGCCACGACACCGAGATACCTGTTCGGGCGGTTGCCCTGCGCGTCGCCGTAGGATGCCGCCTTCCACGGGTGTTCGAGCCAGTAGGCCTCGGACTGTGCCATGATCTGCGCCTTGTAGTCGCTGGCAGACGTGCCCGCACCGGGGCCCGGGAAGGCCAGGTACGAGTAGTTGCCGCGCTGCGAGGCGGGTGTCATGGCCCAGTTCTCTCCGTCGACGCTCGCCTCGTACGGGAACGGATACTTCTCGCTGTCGACGAGCACGCCCTTGCCCGCCTCGCCATCCCACTCGAAGGCCGAGAAGAACTCCTGGTCATCCTTCGCGGGACCGATCGCGCCGACGTGGTAGGTCTTGATCCAGCGTTTGACCGCCGGGTCGTTGGGCCCATCGTTCCCGCCGCCCGCCGTCGGGCTGCGGTAGGCGATGCTGAAGCTGTTGAGCAGTGACCAGTAGGTGTCAAGAGCCTGCTCATTGCCGGTGGCGAAGTACTCCTTGAACTTCTCGGTGGTGGTGTTGAGTCCGTCCTCGCCACCGACGACGGTGTCGAGGGTCTCGGGGAAGACGACGGACTGCGATGCTTCGTCCCAATTGCCGATACGGGAGCCGAGGCCTGTCTTGAGCATCAGCTCCGACTTGCCGTCACCGTCGAAGTCTTCGGCGAACAGCGTGGTCTCGTGGTCGTTCGCGGCGCGCACGTTGTAGCCCATGTCGACGCGGAAGAGCAGAGTGCCGTCCTGCTTGTACACGTCGACGTACTCGGGAGCGGTCGTCGTGCTGTTGCCGCTGTTGATCGGCTCCGAGTTCATCGGGTCGGTCTGCGTGCTCCGCCACTTCACGACGATCTCATACTCGCCGTCGCCGTCGAAGTCGCCCACTGTCATGTCGTGTGTGGAGTAGCTGCTGCTCTGCGTCGTGAAGATCGCGCCGGTGGCGGTCTTCGCGTAAGGCAGCTTCGTGCCGGAGTCGAGGTTCTCGAGGTACTTGATGAACTCGCCCTCCAGCTCGTCGTACAGCGCCTCGCTGACCTTGCCCCCGACGAGGGAGTTGGTGAGCGGCCGAGGGGCGGTGTAGGTCGCCACGCCGAGCGCGTTCGGGGTCGTGTTCTTGGCGTTGAGCGCTGCGACCCACGCGTCGAGCTGCTCCTGCGTGACGGTTGCCTGCTCCTCGTACGCCACACGGAAGCCCTTCAGCAGGTCCATGTCGACGACGTACCAGTGCTGGCCACCGGTGTCGGGAATAACCATGCTCGCCGCGTTCAGGCTGGTTCCAGGGCCGAACCGGTTGTTCGGCCCGCGATAGGTGAAGTGCGCAAGCGGCACGGGGGCCGGGGCCGGCTTCATGGGGATGTACTGCACCGCCCCACGGTTCGCCTGGCCGGCTCCGCCGGCAAGAGCGGAGAGCATGGGGACGCTCATGCCCTCGCGGACGCCTTCCACCCCGTCGACCACAGGGGCAACTTCGTACACCGAGGTGACGAGCCCCGCTGCGTCGGTGTAGTTCGACGGTGTGACGTCTTCCTTCACGATGCCAGGGTTCCCGGGGTAGCTGCTCTCGGGCTGAACGTCCCGCGGCTCGATGGTGGCGATCTTCACGAAGTCGGCGTCACCGTCTTTGCGGTAGACATTCCACGACAGGCCGTCTGGCTCGTCGCCGAGGAATCGCCAGCTCAGGAATGTTCCGCCCGGGACCTGGGCGGCGACAAGGCCCCGGGTCAGGTACTCGACCGGACGCAGGTCGGGCTGCCTGCCTGGTGCCCCGGCGGACGGACTGTCGGCGGGTGGCGCACCCGCAGCGGGCGGACCTACGGCGATCAGCGACAGTCCTACGGCCACCGCCACGGATAGGGGGGCGAGTCTGCGCAATGGTTTTTGCACTTTCGTTCTCTCCTTTGAGGATCGATCTGACTGCGGTTCCAGCACTTCTCCACGGAGCCTCGACCGGTCCACCGGCGCGGACGACAGGTTGGGCAACCGCTTTCCTCGGTAGTCTGCTCGCTGCTTCTTCGTCGCGCAAGACCCAATTCAAACGTTTCAAGGATTGATTCCCGAGCCCGCGAAGGCTTCGACGGCGCGACGGTACGGCGGTGACCGGCCCCTTTGGATCGATCCCCGCCGTACCGGCTAACGCTCTTACTCCTTGACCTTGCAGCTGCTGTCGGCAGCCGTGATGCTCGTGAAGGTGTAGACGTCGTCGCCGACCTTCACGGTGGTGACCGTGGGTGCGTCCGCCGAGCAGGCGCTCGTGTGCCGCACTCTGATCTTGTAGCCGTTCTCGATGACCCCGGGCTCGCTGCTCCATCCGCCTCGCGTCTGATACTCGCCGCCGACGATGCTGACCGGCGTCGGACCGGTCAGGCCCTCGACCGTCCACTTCTCGCTGGTCACCTTCTTGCCGGCCTCGACGGCGAGCGCGTTGGAGAAGGGCGCGAAGTCGAGGATCTTGTGGCTCATCTCGATGAATGCCGGCCATCCGGGCGTCGCCGTGTGGCCGGCATTGTTGCGCCGGAAACCGACGAATCCGTCGATGAAGGCCTGCTCGAACGGCGGGGTCCCGCCGATCGACTCACAAGCGCCCGAGGTGAACTGGGTGCCCGACGGAATGACCAGACCGTCCGCGCCGACGAGTTCGTAGACCGGTGTCGCATTGGCCCCTGCCAGGTACATGCCGCGCGGGTCGGCCCAAGCGTCTCCGGCGTTGCCACCCGTGATGTAGACCACCCGTGGCGCCGCCAAGGCGACAAGCGAGTGCCCGTCGACGCTCATCAGCTCGAGCTTGCGGGGCTTGTAGGTGCCGTTCTCGACCGAGCCCACTCCGGGATTCTCAGGGTCGTCGACAAGGGGCCCCATCCACTGGAAGTAGTTGCCCGCCATCCAGTGGTACTCGAAGCTCTCACCTTCGTTGCCCGCGTAGTCGCCGTCGTTCTCGAGCTCCTGCCCATAGTGCCGGCGGTTCATGTGGGCGCCGAGTGACCCCGACGAGCTCGTGTACGCCGCCTTGATGCGCGGATCGTAGGCAGCGGCCACGATCGTGGCCTTTCCGTAGCGCGAGTGCCCCTGCAGGCCGATCCGATCGGCATCGACACCGACGAACGCGGTCGGGGCCTCGAAGAAGTCGATCAGCCTGCTGACGCCCCAACTCCAGGCGGCCAGCGTGCCCCAGTCATCGGGGCTCCGCCACTGACCCTTGTTGATCAGGCCGATGATGTAGCTGGAAAGGTTCGCACCACCGCTGTCGGGCTGCAGTTGGGTGTTCGCGAAAGCGAACATCGCGTAGCCCGACGAGGCGACGAACGACCAGTTCGAGGTTCCCCCGAAGACGACGACCACCGGCACCTCGGTGCCGGCATCGAACGCCGCCTGCGGAACGCGCAGCGTTCCGAAGATCCGCGGCGAGTTGCGCAGTTCGGGGTAGCTCGACGTGTCGATGTTGCCCGCCACGGTGCGCTCGACGTAGGCGACGCCGTTCGCAGTACCGGTCGTGATCTCCCCGAGCTCCCAGGTGATGGCGGGCCAGAGGCTGCGGTCGGGGATCTTCCCGTACAGCTCCTCCTGAACGTCCTCGAAGATCTCCGGCCGGCGCTCGTTCCACCACTCGTCGGGGGTGGTCACCGGCGCGCCGTCGTCCATCGCCAGCAGGTCGATCGGCGTGTACTGCCAGCCGTCGACGGCCGCGTTGTCGCCGGTGCCGTGCCCGTCGGCGGCGACTCCCAGTCCGTCGTCGTAGTTCGCCCAGAGGCCGCCGATGGCTCCCCGACGGACGGGGTGATTACAGGCATCCCACCACAGGCGGTCGGTGGACACGGCGACGTTCGGGGGGCGGTTCGGGTCCTCAGCCCACGGAACGAGCGTGGGCAGCTCGTATCCGACCTGGCAGAGCATCTCGTCGCGATCCTGCGTCCTGGTGGTCGTTGCGGTCGGTGCCGCCCCGAACTCCGCCTCGCACGCGGCCTGTGGCCCGGCCGCCAGTGACCCGGTCGCGGCCACACCCGGCTCGGCGAGAAGCGCCGTGCACAGGATCGTCGCGGCGAACGTGACGAGCACTCTGGGCGGGACGCGACGCGGAGTCGATGGAGTGCGGTCCTCCGCGGCATTCGGCCCGCGACGCGGACCTCTCGGCTGTCGAATGTGCATGAATATCCTCCTGCTGGATCGGCGCTGACCTTTCGGCAGTTCGCTTCCGCGGGGATGGAGAACTGCCCTCGCGACGCGACGATACTCCAGAAAGCGCTTGCCCGGAAACGTTTTCTCACGAGAGCGCTCCCAGCGTCCACGCGGCCGGTCGTGCGCGTCGAGCGTCAGTCGCCCGTCGCGATGTCCCCCGCGGACCTGCCGAGCCGCTCCCTGCGCGGGTCGCTCAGTCCCCGTCTGCCCGCGCGGTGAGCCGGCCCCCGGCGGGCACGTCCAGCAGTGCGGTGCGGCCGAATGAAGTCTGCCCCTCGAAGGCGATACGACCGCGGGCGTCGTGGATCTCGTAGCGAGTTGCCGGCCACGCGTCGAGCCCGAGGATGACGACCGCGGCCTCACCTCCGTTGACGACGTGCCACACCCGGCATCCGTCCGGCAGCGAGACGGGGCCGTCGCCGTAGCGGACCGTCACCGTGACGCCGTTCTCCGATGCACCGACCACGGCGTAGTCGCGCTCCACTCCCGATACCTCAAGGTGCGCGTGCAGGAGCATGGCCGAGTGTTCGCGCCAGAACGCGAGCCAGTGGGCGACGACCTCGCGATGTGGCTCCGAGAGCTCCGCGAGACGCACCGAGAGCTGCGGCACGCCGAACAGCGACGCGATGAACTGCTGGGCCACGCGCTCCGCAGAATCGGCGGGCGACCACATGATCGGGTCCCCGTGCACCGCGATGTCACTGGACAGCATCCGCATGTCGACGATGCCCCGGCGGTTCTGCAGCGGGCTCAGCGGACAGTCCGCGACGCGGAACATCGTGCCACGCGCGAGGGTGGCTCCCGTGATGTACGGCTCGCGGAACTCGATCATGAGCGGATCCGTGCCGCCGAGCGCGCCGATCTCGTCGAGGAGCAGGAGAGCCCCCTCCTCGATCGTGGCCACGTCGGCATCGAGCGGCGGAGCAGCCCCGTCACACGCGAATCGCTCGAGGAAGTCGATCTTGAAGCCGTGTGCACCGCTGTCTGCGAGCAGAGCGCCGAGACGGTCGACCAGCACCCGTCTGCCGACGGGCGAGCGGGGATCGAACACCGCGGCGTCGAGTCCCGCTTCGTCGTAGGCGAGCGCGATCAGACCTTCGCGGAACGTCTGCGATCGGTAGCCGATGAAAGGCGTCCCGATCCACCACAGCGTCCGCAGACCGAGTGCTTCGAGTTCCTGCACAAGCCTGCGGGGGTCGGGGATCTTGCCCCGCTCGACTTCCCAGTCGCCGCACGACCCATAGCCGCGCGCGGCATCGGCCGTCTGCCACCCGTCGTCGATGATGATCGTGCCGATCCCCAGCTCCCCCGCGACCCGCGCGTCCTCGAGGAGGTCGCGTTCGTCCAGGTCCTGATGGAACGAGTACCAGGTGCACAGCACCGGCAGCTCGTCGTGGCCGCCGGCCCGCTCACGGCGGAACCCGATCGCCTGCGCGAGATCACGGAGCGACTCCGCGAAGCCCCGCCCGCGCACGTCGATCACGATCTCAGCCTCTGCCGAGTCCTCCACATGCAGCTCGAGAAGGAACTCGCCGGTCTCCTCGATCATCCCCGCGCGCACCTGGACGGGTCGCGCCGCTGCGGCAACGCCGAAGCCTGCGAGCGAGACGTCGTGCCGGCCGAGGAGGCACCCGAGCGGGATGTCTGCGAGCGCGCGAGTCGTGCGCGGCGCATCCCACGACGGCGGAAGAGTTCCGCGCCCCTGGCCGCTGCCCGGGCGCCACAGCGCCACCGGGTCGACCACGGTGAATCGCGCGGTGAAGCGGATGGTGCCGGCTTCCGTCGCGCGCAGCGTGACGTGCAGCATCCCATCGGAGTGGATTGCAGCCTGGGCATCGGCCAGGCCCGTCGACGCACCGGCCATCAGGGCGAGGTGACCCACGCCCTCCGCGCCGTCGATTGGCGCGATCCGGATATCACTCGGTGCGCCGGGCGCCCACACCTCTGCCGCTTCGAGAGTCATCGCGTCCCCGACTCGGGCGTCAGCCCGCGAGCACCGCGCTCAGCTCGGGGTCGCCGCCGGCGGTCGCGTGCACGAGAATCCGCACGCTTCCGGCGTTCCACGATGCCGGGACGAGGATGCGACCGGGGTCGCCGCCGGTGAAACGGGGCCGCGACGGGTCGCTCAGCCACACCCGCCCGAGCAGCTCCCCCGCTCCGAAGACGCTGACGCGCACGTTCGATCCCTCGAAACGGAGGGACAGTGATCCCTCGGGCACGGCCACGTCGAGCCACGTCTCGTCGCCGGGCTCGAACTGCAACGGCAGATTCGTCTCGACACCTGGCGCATCCGTCGCTGCGAGCGCCAGCAGCGCGCTGTCGGGCTGCGGCTCGATATCCCACCCGCGCACCTCCGCCAGGCGGAAGAGCGTCGCACCCGCAAGACCGTTCGGCTGGTGCGGGAAGGTGACGGCGACGTCGTAGCCCTCGCCGGGCGCCAGGTGAAGCCACGGGTCGTCGGCGGACACGACCTGCGTCCGGCCGTCGATGTCGACAGTGATCGTGCCGGGCACGACGCCGAATCGCACGGCGTGATGGTGGATGCCGTCCACGGCGAGTCGCCGACGGTAGGTCACCGGAATGCCGACGCGGGTGCTGCTCCAGCCGCCGAGGACCGGCAGCGGCGGCGGGCTGGCCGGCCCACTGCTCCCGGCCGTCGACGGTCCACATGCCACCGACGTCCTCGTGCGCCACGACGCTCCACACGCGACCGATACCGCGAAGGGAGCCGAGTCGCAGGGCGGGCAGGCGGGCATCGTCGAAGTTCGCGTGGCCCCAGGTCTCGACGATCGCGTCGAGACGTGCGGCACTGCCGGTCTCGATGAGCTCGGTGGCGCCGAACCGCGCGATGGTCGGGAGCGCACGACCGTCGAGCGCGAGATCGACGATGTCGCTCGCTCCTTCGATCACGAGCGCTTCGGTGGATGACACGTCGGTGGCGTAGTGCACGCGACCGCGGTGGACGCCGAGGGCTTCCGACGTCGGAGCGAGGTCGTGGCGTGTCGTGACGCCGTCGCGGGTCGGAAGGTTCAAGCGAACGGCCGTGGTCAGCACGGCGGGCTGCACCTGCGGCACGCGGCGTGCCGGCCGTCGTCCCCTCTGCGCCGGGGAGGTCATCCGGGTGGCATACCGTGACGTCCCACACGGTCTCACCGAGCGAAAGGCTGGTGCGAACCGGCGACCCCGGCTGGGGCGGCGCGGCGAGCCGATACCGGCAGAGCGACCGCCGACGGCGCGCCAGCTCACTCGAGCACGCGAGTCGAACGCACACACGCTCCCGCGCGACGCGAGGACGATGCCGCGTCGCGTCGGCTCCGACCAGGTCTGCGGTGGCGAGGGAGAGCGTGCCGGGCAGGCCGAAACGCGCGAGCGGGAGGTCTCGCGTCACCAGCGTGCAGGACTTCGGCGGCAGCTGGATCGTCACCTCGGGGACGCTCCCCTGGGCCGGGAGCACGGCATCCGCCGGCAGCGTCACCGAGGTTGGGGACGCCGAGGACTGTCCCGCCGCCCTCGAGCACGAGACGCGACGGCGAGGTCGACGTCGGAGCATGCGGTGCGGTAGGCGCCGGGCGCGGCCTCGACGCGCTGCGCGCGCGAGCTGCGGGCCGAGGGTGCGGACGACCGCGGCGAGAACACGCGCCTCGGCGTACTCCGCCCTCGGCTCGCCCGCGGGCGACAGGTATCCGCCGAAGTCGTAGTCGTGCGACATGAACCCGCCGGGGTCGCCCCAGTTGCCGACGGACGGCGTGTATCCGAAGTTGTAGCCGGATGCCTGGAGGTACGGCGCGATGACCCGGGCGCCGCTCACGAGCAGGCGGCGCAGCGTCCGGTGGACGCGGTTCGTCTCGGTGACGAGCAGCGGCAGGCCGCGGTCTGCGAGCAGGTCGGTGTACCGCCGCACCAGCGGTTCGATCTCGGGCCAGTCGTCATCGGGGTAGAAGTTGAAGGTGGGCAGGACTCCGTCGACGCCGCCGGTCGCGCCCGACATGTCGCCCTGACCCGCGCACGCGATGAGCGGGACGGTGATGCCCGCAGCGAGCGCGAAGTCCCGGAGCGCCGTGAGGTAGCCGTGACGGTCGGCGGTGTCGAAGAAGTCGAGCTCGTTCTCGAGCTGCACCGCGATGACTGCGCCGCCCGCGTCGGCCTGGCGCTGCGCGATGATCGGCAGCGCGCGATCGAACCAGCGCTCGACATGTGCCAGGAACTGCGGCTCCGCGTCACGGATCCGCAGTCCCTTCTCGAGGGTGAGCCATGCCGGCAGGGCACCGCCGTCCCACTCGGAGCAGATGTACGGACCGGGTCGTGCGATGACGGCGAGCCCGGCCTCGTGGGCGAGGTCGAGGAATGCTCCGACGTCACGCCGGCCCGGTGAAGTCCCACTCGCCAGGGGCCAGCTCGTGGAAGTTCCACGGCAGGTAGACGTCGATCACCTGGTAGCCGGAGTCGCGCACGGCGTCGAGCCGCTGCTTCCATTCCTCTCGCGGAATACGGAAGGGGAAGAGCGAGGCGCACAAGAGCACTTCGTCCCGGCCATGGACCGAGAGGCCCGCTGTGGTGCACGTCGAACGGTGCTGCGCACCCCTGTTGCTGCCATGTTCTTCGACTCTCTGAGGGTTCGGGTACGGGCGGCGTCAGAGCGCGACCGGGATGTTCGAGGTGAGAAGCCCGGCGTCGACCAGGAACCTCTCGAGGACGACGGTCGCGACGCCGGTCGCCACGGAGTTGCCGCGGACGGTGGACACCTCCAGCTCGACGCCGCTCGCCGAGCCCGCCCGGTGACTGCTCGAGCAGGTACCTGCGCGTGGCGGGCAGGAGGTGGTCTCCGAGCGCCCAGGTCGTCCAGCCCGTGAGCGTCACGGCCTCCGGGTTGACGATGGCGACGAGGTCCGCCAGCGCGGATCCCAGATAGTAGGCGGTGCGCGCGATCGTCTCGCTCACGGCCGGATCGGGTTCCGGCCCGTCGGCGACAGCCGCCAAGCGCCAGGATGAAGTCGTTCTGCATGTCCATCTCGGCGAGCGGATGCCCGGGCGCGATCTCACGCAGGGTCTGCTGGATGCCGGGTGCCCCGATGTACGCCTCGACGCAGCCGTTCCGCCCGCAGCGGCAGCGCCGGCCGTCGAGCACGAGCAGGCGTGTGACCCCACTCGCCCGCGGTGTTCGTCGCGCCGCGCAGAATCCGGCCCTCCAGCACGATGCCGGCGCCGACACCGGTGCCGAGGTTGATGGTCGCCAGGCTCGAGTAGTTGCGCCCGCCGCCGAGCCACAGCTCCGCGGTCGCGATCGACTTGAGCGGGTTCTCGATCACCAGGGGCAGGCCGACACGTTCGCGCAGGCGCTCCAGCTCCACCGTCTGCCACGTCCAGTGCGGCACGACGACCGAGACGCCCTGCGGACCCTGAATGAGCCCGGGCAGCGCGACGCCGACGCCGAGCACATCCGTGCGGGAGACGCCCGCCTCTTCGAGCAGGCTGTCGAGCGTGCCGCCGATGCCCTCCACGACGGAGTCCGGATCCAGCACGTGCTCATCGCGCGCGCTCTCGACGGCGACGATCTCGTTCAGCGCCGCATCGAACATCACGGCGCGCACGTAGGTCTCGGCGACGTCGATCCCGACGACGAAGCCGCGCGCCTTGTTCATGCCGAGCGTGGACGTCGGCCGCCCGATCCGCCCGGCGGTCACCTTCCGCTCTTCGATGATGCCTTCGGCCAGCAGCTCACCGACCACGGTGACGACCGTCGCGGCGCTCAGCCCGGTGGACTGGGCGACCGCGTTGCGGGTCGTCTCGCCGGCCGACAGCACCGCATGGAGGACGTCCAGGCGGGAGTCGCTGCGGATGTCGCGGGATGTCCGCCTCGGCACGACGGTGCTCGTGCCCGGGGCGGAGCCCGGTTCCTGCGCGCCCTCGCGCGCAGCCCCGACGGGTCGACCCTGAACCGGCCTCAGCGAGTCGGTCATGAGGAGCACTCCATTCGCACATCGGGCAGACCCGGGCGAGCTCAGCCGCACAGTCGCCTTCGCTCCGGGCCGCACGAACACGATCAGGCGGCCGTCGAGGGTGCGGCGGCGGTTCGCGGTGTACGGGGTGTTGTCGCCCAGGTCTCCATTCTCGAGCCCGAGCAGCTCACCGTCGTCGACTTCGGCGGTCACGACCCTGTCGTCGCGGGCGAGTCCGGCCGTGCTCGTCGAGCAGCGTGCACTCGATCTGGACGACGGTGTCGGCCGGCGAGGCCTGCGCCGACGCATCGGTCGACGACGCCCGCGGGCGCATTCCACACGGCCGCGTCGATCCGGGCAGCCGCCCCGCCGAGGCCGCAGTTCGTCGCGTCGCGACGACCCGGCCGGCGCGAAGGGTCTCCAGCACCAGCGGGGCGCTCGCGGGTGGTGGTGACGGCGGTCCAGTACCCGTGCTCGCTCGTCGCGCACCAGCGGGACGTCCTCGCCGCCGTACGTCAGTCGTCAGCTCGTCGCCGTTGCCGAAGCACAGCACCTCGATCGCCTGCCCCTGCGGCATCCCAGTCGCGCGAGACCGGATGCGTCCTGAAGGTCTTCTCCGCGTCGGCGTCGTCGTGCGGGCGGATCGCGAGATGCGCCACCGGCTCGTCCGACCACCAGCTGCGGCGAAGGTGCCACGCATCCTTCTCGAAGCCTGCGAGCGTCAGGAGCCCGGCGCCGGAGCCGTGGATCGGCCAGCCGCGCGCCTCGCCGAGGTAGTCGATGCCCGTCCACAGGAACTGGCCCGCGACGTAGTCGTTTCTCTCGACCTGCAGCCAGTCGGCGTAGCGGTGCGAGTTCTCGCTGCCGATGAACGGCTTGTCGGGGAACCGCGCGGTGATCGGCGTCGTACAGGTGCTCCTTGTAGTTGTAGCCGACGAGGTCGAGGTCGTCGAGGAGCCCCGTCTGGCTGGACAGCTCCGGCAGCGCCGCCGCCAGCGTCACGGGCCGGGTCGGGTCCTTCTCCCTGACGATGCGCGGCGAGCCGGTTCGCGATCGTCGTGAGGCGCCGGATGTCCGGCCGGTCGGGGTCGTACAGCCGCTCGGCGCTTGGGCTTGCCGGCGTCGTTGTTGCCGACGGCCTCCTTGAAGAGCGGGTGGGCGTACGGGTCGTTCGGGTAGTCGATCTCGTTGCCGATGCTCCACGCGATGATCGACGGGTGATTGCGGTGGGCGTCGATCATGGCGCCGAGGTCGAGCTCGTGCCACGCGTGGAAGTCCTCCGCGTAGCCCTCGTGCCGAGGCGGGTACACGTTGTGCCCCTGCCACCACTTGTTCTTGGGGTTCTCCCACTCGTCGAACGCCTCGTCGATGACGTAGAGCCCGAGTATGTCGCACAGCGCATACAGTTCGGGGGCGTGCGGGTTGTGCGCCATCCGCACCGCGTTGCAGCCCATCTCCTTGAGCTTGAGCAGGCGCCGGAGCCAGACGCTCGCGGGCACGGCGGTGCCGAAGCGGTCCGGCATCCTCGTGCAGGCACACGCCCTTGAGGACGCGGGCCTCGCCGTTGATCGAGAAGCCGCGGTCGGGGTCGAAGCGGAAGGTGCGCACGCCCACGGTCTCGTCCGAGACGGCGCGGCGCTGCTCGCCGTCGCTCAGCCACATGAGGGTCGTCGTGAGGCGGTGCAGTCGCGGGTCGGTCGTCGGACCACAGCTCGGGATCGGACAGACGCGTGGTGATCGCGGCGTCCGCGGAGCCGCCGGCGGGGACCTCGATCTCGGTGCCGAACACGTGGACCCGCCCGGACGTCAGCGACCGGAGCTCGTGGTGCACGCGAACCGTCGCCGGCGACGGCGTGTCGTTGACGATGGCCTGGACGACGCGGACCGATGCCTGCGCCGCATCCGCCGAGAGCGTGGTGAACGCCGTGCCGTGCTCGCGCGACGCGCACCTGCTCGTGCACCTGGATCTCGACGCGCGCGCGTGATGCCCGACCCGTTGTACCAGCGCGAGTCCGAGATGTCGGTGTGATCGACCCGGACGCTGACGACCAGGTCGTCGTCGGGCGCGTAGGACAGGATCTCGGTCAGGTCGAACGAGAACCGCGGCGTGCCCCGAGGGCCGGCCGCCCAGGTGGTAGCCGTTCACCCACACGTCGGCGTTCTTGTACACCCCGTGGAAGACGAGCCGCACGTGCTGTCCGTCACTCCAGCCGAGCTCTGACGAGCGCGACGTGGGCGCGGTACCAGCCGACGCCGCCGGGCAGGTAGCCGGTGCCGCTCGAGTGGGACTCGGAGAAGTCCTGCTCGATGCTCCAGTCGTGCGGCACGGTGACGCTGCGCCACGAGGAGTCGTCGTACCCCTTCGCCGAGGCACTCCGTTCGTCGGCGAGGGCGAACGCCCACCGGCTGATCGGCACTGTCTGCATGGTGAGCTATTCCTCGTCGGATGGTGCGTCGGATGTCGGTTGTGGGGCGTAACTGGTCGAAGACCCGGGTGAAGAGGATGCCGGTGAGGAAGGCGACGCCGGCGAAGCCGATCGCGAGCCAGAGCAGTCCGTACGCCGTCACCTGCGGGGTAGAAGATGGTGACGATCGACGGAGAGCGCGATGATCGCGAAGGCGAGCACAGACGTGAGCGGATGCTCGCCACGACAGCAGCCGCGCGTTGCGCAGCACCTCGCGGATGCGTGCCCTCGAAGTTGGCGAGGTAGGGGAAGACGAAGAGCACGTTCAGCGCGAGCGCGAACGCCACCAGGTACCAGATCGCGAGCAGGATGAACTGCACGACCGCGCCGGACACGAAGGTCGGCGACGACGATGTACCAGGCGCCGAGCACGGCGGCCAGAAGCAGGATCACGAGCCAGATCAGCGTCGCCTGGCGGAAGTTCCGCCGGAACGAGCGGAAGTAGTCGCCCGTCGATGGAGTCGGACTGGCCCCTCGCGATGCGCATGGCGGTGAAGTTCAGCGCCGGTCAGCGCAGCGCCGAGCGTGACGATCGGGATCGCCGTCGCGATGAAGACCAGGTTGAGGATCATCAGATCGGCGATCCGGGTCAGGAACCGCATGAGCGCGGATTCCGGAGCGAAGATGCCGCTCATTGCCTACCCCCTTTCGAGACAGGTCGGGCGGGCCCACGTGGCGCGGACCCGCCCGACCGTGTCAGTGTCAGTTCAGCCCGTTACTTCCAGGCGTCCATGTCGGCCTGGATCGAGGCGCGAGCGTCCTCGTAGCCGGCGGCGAGCAGCGCTGCGCGCATCTCCTCGATCGCCGCCGCCGGGTCGTCGAACTTGCCGAACGCCAGCTGCGGGACGTACTGCGTGAGCACTGCGCTCATCGCCGCCAGCGTCGGGTCGATCGCGTCCTTGTTGATGAGGAGCGTCGAGTACGGGTAGTCCACGGCGACGGAGTCGAGCTCGTCGTAGATCTCCTGCTTGTTGGGCGCGTCGGTGACCCGGTCCAGCTCGAACTCGTCCATGCGTCCGGCCCAGAAGTTGGAGCCGAGCGAGTCGGTCGACGAGTCGTAGCCCTCGGGGTAGCCGAGCTTGCCGTCATCGGTGATGACGTAGTCGGTGCCCTCGATGCCGTAGTTGATGAGGCGGTAGCTCTCCTCGTCGTTGCGGAGCATGTCGTAGACCTCGAGCGCCTTCTCGGGGTGGGCCGAGTACGCGCTCACACGCCATGGCGCCGTGCGTCAGGATGTCCTTGAAGACGTTCCCGTTCTCCTGGCCCCAGTAGAAGAACTTCGGGTCGGAGCCTTCCTGCTTCTTCGACAGGTTGTCGTAGATCTGCCCGATGAAGGTCTGCGTGTGGTGCTGGTCGGTTCCGTTGAGGCCGGCGTACAGCAGCTCGCGTGCGTCGCCGTCGTAGTTCGCCGCGTCCTCACGCCAGACGCCGATCTCGTTCCACTCCTTGGCGAGTTCGGCGGCCTCGATGATCGCGTCACCCTCCATGAACCACGAGGTCACGGTGTTCGGGTCGTCTTCGGTCGTCTGGAACGGGTAGTAGTTCCCGGCGCTGACCTGCTGGATCGTCTGGAAGTCGGTGTGGCCCTGGATGTAGCCGGTGAGGTCGGCGTAGGCGTCGCCGCGCGACGTCCCACGGGTATGCCTCGGGCTTGTTGTCCTTGACCCACTGGAAGTACGGTCGTGAAGTCCTCGAACTTCGTGATCTCGCCGTTCTCGAAGCCCGCCTCGGTGGCCCAGTCGCCGCGGTAGAAGAAGCCGTGGTTCGTGTACTGGGTGAAGTTGTCCTCGGGGATGAAGTAGATCTGCCCGTCGTCGAGCTTCGTGAGGTCCCAGTGACCGTCGCCGTCGACCTGCGCCCACGTCTTGGGGGCGTGCTCCTGGAGCATCTCCTCCGAGAGCGGGAGGAAGGCGCCCTTCTCGGCGTTCTCCCATGCGAACAGCCAGTCCGTCGCCGTGGTGATGAGGTCGACGTTGTCGTCGCCCGAGAGCAGCTGCAGGTTGTACTGCGTCTGCCAGTCGGCCCACTCGACGTAGAACAGGTCGAGCTTGGCGTTCACCTGGTCGACGAGACGCTCGTTGAGCTTCTCGAGCATCGCCTCGAGGCGCCCGTTGGTGGGCTTGTCGCCGAGCACGAGCATCGTGATCTCGGTCGGGTCCCCGCCGCTCTCCTCGGCCTCCGCCTGCGGCGCAGCCGGCCAGCGCGGTCGCGCCCAGGCCGAAGGCGAGCAGCTGCCGCCGCTGCTCTGATGAATTTCCTTGCCATGTGAGGCTCCTTTGGCTCTCATTACCTGGTGATTGCAGTGGTTCGCCTCAGCGAGGCGCTTTGGGTGCTGCGACCGGGCATCGCTGACCGGCCGCGCTCGTCAGCAGCGGAGATCAGCCCTTGACGGCGCCGACCGTGATGCCGCTGACGAAGTATTTCTGGACGAACGGGTAGACGAAGCAGGATCGGCAGCGTCGCCACCACGGCGCTCGCCATCTTCAGGGTGTTGCTCGGCAGGTCCGTGATGCTGACGTTCGATCCGGCCACCGAGTTGCGCAGCGCGTTGGCCGTGTTGATCACGTTGTACAGGTAGTACTGGAGGGGTTTGAACTCGACCGTGCTGCCCAGATACAGCGACGACAGGTACCACTCGTTCCAGTAGCCGAGCGCGAGGAACAGTCCGACCGTCGCCAGCGCCGGCTTCATCATCGGCAGCGCCAGCTGCACGAAGATGCGGAAGTCGCCTGCGCCGTCGATCTTGCCCGACTCGATGATCTCGTAGGGGATGGTGCGCATGAAGTTCTTCATCAGGATGATGAGCCACGGCGTCATGAGCAGCGGGAGGAAGACCGCCAGGTAGTTCCCGCGCAGGCCGAGGTCGCGGCCGATCCAGAGGAAGGTGGGCGCAAGGCCCGCGGAGAAGAGCGTCGTGAAGTAGATGAAGAAGGCGATGTAGTTGCGCAGGCGGAAGTCCTGCCGGTAGAGCGCGAATCCCGTCATCGCGATGATGAAGAGGCCGATCGCCGTGCCGGCGACGGTCATCACGATCGTGACGACATACGAGCCGATGATCTGTCGCGGCGCCCGGAAGATGTACTCGTACGCGGTGAACGAGAAGCCCTTCGGCAGCAGGCCGAATCCGCTCTTCATGATCTCGGACTCGCTCGAGAACGAGGCCGAGACGATCAGGACGAACGGCAGCAGGCACAGCAGATCGTGAAGATCGAGATCGCGGTGTAGGAGATCCCTCGGATCACCCGGTCGCTGCGGTCGAGCTTGATGCGGCGCGTGCGCTCCGCCGCGACCGTCTCGCGCTTGCGGGATGCCTTGCTGGATGCCTTGGCGACGGGCGCGGCCTGAGCCGGCGGCGCCTCGGCGATATCAGAAGAGTGCATAATCGGGGTTCATTCTCCGGACGATCCAGTTCGCGGTGATGACGATCGCGAATCCGAATATCGACTGATAGAGGCCCACTGCCGTGGACGTCGTGAAGTTGTTCTGCGTCATCACCATCCGGTAGACCGAGGTCTCGATGATGTCGGTGGTCTGGAACAGCGCCCCGTTGTTGCCGACGAGGTTCCAGAAGAGCCCGAAGTTGCCGTGCATGATGCCGCCCAGCGCGAACAGCAGCAGGATGACGAAGATCGGCTTGAGGCTCGGCAGGATCACGTAGCGGATGCGCTGCCAGGCCGATGCCCCGTCGATCGCCGCCGCCTCGAACAGCACTCTGTCGATGCCCATGATCGCGGCGAAGTAGACGATCGTGCCGTACCCCGTGCTCTGCCAGAGGTGCGTCAGGGTGATGATGCCGGGCCACGCTCCGGGCGTGCTGTAGACCTTGATCGGGCTCGCCGCCGACCCCCTCGATGAAGCCGTTGAGCGCACCGCTGTCGTAGTTCAGGAGGTTGAACGCGATCACGCCGACGAGTACGACCGAGATGAAGTAGGGCAGGAACATGATGCTCTGCGTGATCTTCTTGAAGTACTTCAGGCGGATCTCGTTGAGCATGATCGCGAAGGTGATCGCGAGGACGTTGCCCAGCACGATGAACGCCAGGTTGTAGAGGATCGTGTTGCGCGTGAGCAGCCACAGCTGGCCCGACTTGATCAGGAACTCGAAGTTCTTGAATCCGACGAACGGGCTTCCGAAGATGCCGTCGCGGTAGTTGAAGTTGGTGAAGGCGATCCAGATCCCGGGCATGGGCGCGTAGTTGAAGACGACGAAGAACGCGATCGCCGGGATGCACATGAGCAGGAGCATCCTGCTGGCACTGATGTTCTTCCACAGCGATGCTCGCCGCTGGGGCACCTCTTTCAAGGTCATTCGTCCGCCTCTTCGCGTTCTTCGCGCCGCTTCATCGCGGCCCGCCCACTAGTTAACCTAACCATCGATTAAACTCAGTGACGGCAAACATACCCCGCGGGTCTGCGGGATGCAAGCCATGGTTTCTAACAGTCCGCTAACGCACATCCGGCGACTCCGCATCGGTCCTGCGGGGGTCGCGCTCGACGACATCCCCCAGCACTTCGTCGATGCGCTGCATCAGCTCGGCCGGGATCACGACGCCGGATGCGGTCACGTTCTCATGCACCTGCTCGGGCCGGGAAGCGCCGATGATGGCCGCAGCGACGTTGTCGTTCTGGAGCACCCAGGCGACGGCAAGCTGCGCCATGGTCAGCGACAGCTCCTCGGCGATCGGTGCGAGCTGCTGGACGCGAGTGAGCACGTCGTCGCGCATCCACCGGTTGTTGAGGTCGCCCCCGACGTTCGCGTCTCGGGCGCGGCTTCCCTCGGGAGCCGCGCGTCCGGGGACGTACTTGCCGGTGAGCACGCCCTGGGCGACGGGCGACCAGACGATCTGCGAGATTCCGAGCTCGCGGGAGGCGGGAACGACCTCTGCGTCGATCACGCGCCACAGTGCCGAGTACTGCGGCTGGTTCGACACGAAGGGGATGCGGAGCTCCTTGGCGAGCACCGCTCCTGCGCGCAGCTGTTCGGCGTTCCATTCGCTGACGCCGATGTACAGCGCCTTGCCGGAGCGGACGATGTCGGCGAACGCCACCATCGTCTCCTCCAGCGGTGTGGCGTGGTCCCAGCGGTGTGCCTGGTAGAGATCGACGTAGTCGGTGCCGAGCCGTCTCAGCGACCCGTCGATCGACTCCATGAGGTGCTTGCGCGACAGCCCCGAGTCGTTGGGTCCGCCTGGCCCGACCTGGAAGTAGGCCTTGGTGAAGATCTCGAGCGACTCGCGGCGCTGACCCTTCAGCGCCTCGCCGAGCACCGACTCGGCTGCGGTGTTCGCATACATGTCGGCGGTGTCGAACGAGGTGATGCCGGCATCCAGTGCGGCATGCACGCACGCTGTCGCGGCATCGTTCTCGAGCTGAGAGCCGTGGGTCAGCCAGTTGCCGAACGTGATCTCCGAGATCCGGAGGCCGGAGGCGCCGAGGTGGCGGTACTTCATACGTAGGCACCCTTCATGTGCGTGGGGGTCTCGTGCAGGCTGTCGATCCGCCCGGTGCGGGCGACGCGCTCGAAGGCATACGCGCTGGGCTTCGGGTGGCGGGTGAAGCCGGCGCCCCGGTCGACGGCGATGAGCCCGAACTTCGGGCGGTAGCCCTCCGACCATTCGAAGTTGTCGAAGGCCGACCAGTGCAGATAGCCGCGGACGTCCACACCATCGGCGCGCGCGTCGGCGATCGCACGCAGGTGCGCCTCGAGGTACGCGATGCGCTCATCGTCGTCCTCGGTCGCGACCCCGTTCTCGGTGACGAACAGGGGGAGCCCGCAGTCCGCGGCGCGCGTGAGCATCTGCCGGAGACCGTCCGGGTAGACCGCCCAGCCCATCTGCGTCGTCGGGATGCCCGCGGGCGGCGGCGCGAACAGGGCCGGGCTCGCCGGATCCACCCAGCTCTTGCGGTAGTACTGGACGCCCAGCCAGTCGCCTCCTGCAGGCCCGCGGATGCCGTCGATGTAGAGATCGACGATCTCGGCCCGCAGCGCGTCCCGGAACGCGGTGGTCACCTCATCGTCGCGCGCCGGCGCGAGAAGGGGCAGCTGCACCGCCAGTCCTGGGCTTGCCGCCGTGAGCTCTCGAGTCGCGGCCACGGCACGATGGTGCGCCTCCAGCATCACGCGGCCCACCCGCTTCCACAGCGTCGGGTTCGTGATGCCGGGAGGATGATAGCCCTCCAGGTATCCGTGCAGGGCGACCATCTGCGGTTCATTGATCGTGCAGACGAAATCCATCAGATCGCCGAGTTCCGCAAGCGCCCGGCGCACGTAGCGCTCGAATGTCGCCACGGCGTCCGGTGCCGTCCAGCCGCCGCGCGCGGCGAACCACGCGGGAAGGCTGAAGTGGTGCAGCGTGACGAACGACGTCAGCCCTTCGGCTCGCAACGCGATGAGCACGTCGCGATAGTGCGAGAGCGCCGCGGCGCTGAACTCGCCGTCGGCGGGTTCGATCCGCGCCCACTCGACCGAGAGGCGGTGAGCGTTGTGACCGAGCCCCGAGAGCAGCGCGAAGTCCTCGGCATACCGGTGATAGTGGTCGATCGCATCCCCGGATGACTCCACCGCCGCCGTGCGAGGGTCGTGCTCGAATGCCCACCAATCGGAGTTGACGTTCGAGCCTTCGACCTGATGCGCGGCCGTGGCGGCGCCCCAGAGGAAGTCGGCGGGAAAGTCGCGGTCGCTGCATCAGCGCCTCGGTGACCGTGTGACGACGACACCGCGTGGCGGGATCGTGACGGTCGACCCGTCGGTGGCCGCATCGGTCAGCGGGATGCCGCCTTCCAGCGGGCTCGTGACCGCGACGTCGGTGCGGTTGATGAGGAAGGTGTACTCGGATGCATCGTCGGCCCTGACCACGACCTCGAGCGCCCCCTCGGCGGCCCGCGCATCGGCTCGGAGACGCGGGGAGTTCGCCGCTCAGCTCACGGAGCAGCATCCGCAGGCCATTCGGAGCGAGGTCCGACGCGACGTAGGTCGCACCGCCGCCGTTCACCGGGCGTCGAGTGATCGCGGGGCCATCGGCGAGGTCGCCGTCCTCGTAGGAGGCCAGAACGATGACCGAGTCGTCGATGATGCGGACGCGTTCGGTCCACTTCTCTGCCGTCGCCCAGTTCGACAGGGCCGTCGGCTGATCGGGAAGCAGCGGCACGAACTCCTCGACCAGGATGCCGAGCAGCTCGCGAAGCGCTCCCGGGTATCCGCCGAGCCAGACCCGGTCGTGCTCGTCGACGGTGCCGGAGAAGTACGTGACGATGAGCTCGCGGCCCGCTCGCGACGAAAGCCTCGAGGCGGCTGCGCACCTCGTCGGACACGACATGGAGCATCGGCGCGACGACGACCTCGTAGTCGTCGAAGGCCGAGCCGAGCGGGATCACGTCCGCCCGGACGCCGAGATCGAGGAGAGCGGTGTACCAGTCGAGGGCCTCCGCACGATAGCGCAGGCGATTGGACGGGTGCGAGTCGCGCTCGGCGACCCACCACGACTCCCAGTCGAAGAGGATCGCGACCCGCGCGGGCAGTCGCCGCGAGCCGGTCACCGGGGCGAGCTCCGCGAGCGTGCGACCGAGGTGCGCGACATCGCGGAACACCCGGCTGTCCTCCCCCGCGTGCGGGACCATGGCGGAGTGGTACCGCTCGCCGCCGGCGCGCGACTGCCGCCACTGGAAGAAGCAGACGGCGTCGGCGCCATGGCCGACGTGGGTGAGGGCATCCCGCGCGAGCTCTCCCTCGCGCTTCGCGGTGTTCACGTCGCGCCAGTTCACCGCGCTCGTCGCGTGCTCCATCAGGAACCACGGGCGTCCGAGCGCGAGGTTGCCGGTCAGGTTCGCCGAGAACGACAGCTCCTCGCGTCCGCCGTCGCCCGGCCGCAGATAGTGGTCGTTCGAGACGAAGTCGACGTCGTCCGACCCAGGTCGCGTAGTCGATCGACGGGAAGACCTCGGTCACCATGAAGTTCGTGGTGCGCGGCACCGCCGGGGCGACTTCGTCGAGCACCGCGGATTCCGCGCGGAGGTAGTCGAGGAGCGCGTCGGACGAGAAGCGCTCGAAGTCGAGCTGTCGACCGGGGTTCACGTGCGTGGGCGCGACCCGGGGCGGAAGGATCTCATCCCAGTCGCCGTAGCGCTGCGACCAGAACGCCGTCCCCCACGCGTCGTTCAGCTCGTCCAGCGTCGAGTAGCGGTCTCGGAGCCATTCGCGGAAGGCGCGCGCCGCGTCATCCGAGTAGTCGAAGACGTTGTGGCACCCGAGCTCGTTCGAGATGTGCCACGCGACGACCGCCGGATGGTCCGCGTAGCGCTCCGCGATCTTGCGCACGAGACGGAGGGCGTAGAACCGGAAGATCGGCGATGTCGGGCGCCAGTGCTGTCGCCCTCCGGGATGCAGCACGGTCCCGTCGTCCGTGACCGGCAGCACCTCCGGATGCAGTCGCGTCAGCCACGGGGGTGGGGATGCGGTCGCAGTGGCGAGGTCGATGTCGATCCCGCTCTCGTGGAGCAGATCGACCACGTCGTCGAGCCAGCCGAAGTCCCACTCGCCCGGACGCGGCTCGAGCAGCGCCCACGAGAAGATGCCGAGCGAGACGATGTTCACCCCGGCCTGCTGCATGAGGCGCATGTCGTCGCGCCACACCTCCCGCGGCCACTGCTCCGGGTTGTAGTCGGCGCCGAAGCGCAGCCGGCCGGGGCCGAGTGCACCGTCCTTCACCCACCGGTATCGATCCGCGGCGCGCGCGTGCGTGGTCATATCGAAGGTCTCCTCGTTCGATGCCGTGCGGCGCCTCTGCCGCTCAATTGACGCACTGCCAGTAGGCAAGGGTAAGTCGCCTGGGCACTGGTGAGGCTGGGTGAAGCGTGAAGCTGTGGATAACGATGTCCGGCTCACTCGATGCTCTCGCCCCAGCCGGTCGGCTCGGGCGACATCGTGAACTCCATGAGCGCCCCCTCCGCGATGTCGCGATGGCGGACGAAGGGCCGGTCGACGGCCTGCCCGTCGATCGTGAGCGCGGCGACATACGGGTGCCGCGATGCCCCGTCCGCGACGATCGTCAGCGGACGCCCCGCATGCGGCAGGTCGATCTCGAGGCGGTCGAAAAGCGGTGCCGCGACGGCGTATTCACCCGAGACCGGGTCCACCGGATAGAACCCCATCGCGGCGAAGACGAGCCAGGCCGACATCTGGCCGAGATCGTCGTTCCCGCAGAGCCCGTCCGGTGTCGCGCGGTAGCTGTCCCGCGCGATCTCGCGCACCAGCGCGGCGGTACGGTGCGGGAGCCCGGCATAGGAGTAGAGGAAGGGGATGTGGTGGCTGGGCTCGTTGTCGTGACGGTTCCAGCCACCCGCGAAGTGCTCGTCCAGGCGGGCTACGAACAGGTCACGGCCCATGAGATCCCGCAGCCCCCGGATGTCGTGGAGCACCTGGAACAGGTACGGCCATTGCGTCCCCTCGGTCCAGCCGCCGTCGAGCCAGGTCCCGTCAGCGCTGCGGGTCTGGATGAACCCGCGCTCCGCGTTCCACAGGTTGCGCCAGTTCTCCGCCCTCGCATTGAGTCGGTCGGCGGCATCGTCACTCCCGGCGGCACGTGCCAGCACGGCCGCGGCGCGGTCGCCGTAGGCGTAGTCCAGCGTGCGCGAGCCCGCCTCGGCGGTCTCGTCACCCGCCACCCAGCCGAGCTCGAGGTATCTGGTGAGCCCTGGACGCGCCGCCTGCAGGCGGTCAGGACTCCGGTCGCCCCACCAGTGATCGGTGTCTTCGTCGGGCGGCACTTCGGAGTCCTTCAGCGCGGCTCGAGCCGCAGCATCGACATCCATCGGGATGCCTTTGACCTGCGCTTCGGCAAGAAGCGACTGAGCGTGCGTGCCGACCATGATGTTCGTCTCGACGAGGTTCTCCCAGATCGGCAGACGGCCCGACGACTCGACGCTGCGCAGCAGGGAAGCGGTCATGTCGGCCACCTCGTCGGGTGCGAGCAGGATGAGGAGCGCGTTCTGGGCGCGGAACGTGTCCCACAGCGAGAAGCTGGTGTACTCCGGCCGTGCCGCCGGCCGTACCGCGTCGAGGTAGCCGTCGTAGCGGCGTCCGCCCTCATCGACGCGGCTCGGGTACTGCAGGGCGTGGAACAGCGCGGTCGCGAGCGAGGTGCGGTCGGCAGCGGAAGCGCCCTCCACGCGCACCCGATCGAGCCGCTCCGCCCACGCGCTGTGCAGCTGCTCTGTCACGTCGTCGAACGCGCGCCCATCCGGGACTTCCGCGTCGAGGTTCTCTCTCGCCTGCTCCGCCGAGATGAGCGACGTCCCGACCCGCACGAAGACCCGCCGTGCGCCGCCTCGGAATCGCACGTACGCCGAGAGATGGTCGCCCGCACCGGCGAGCGCATCCTCCTCGAGCGTCGCACCGTGCGCGGTGCCCCACGACGCGAAGGGCGACGACGCACCGTCGACGTCGAAACGGGCGACGAACCAACCGCGGAAGGACGCCGCCTGCTCCGGGCCGAGATGGGCGTCCTGGCGCTCCGGGTTGAACCCTGCGATCTCGCCACGCGCCGGGTCGATCGCGATCTCACCCTCGAAGCCGGCTCGCGTCGCCTGCACGACCGCGAACGGCGCGTGATCCGGCTCGAAGCGCCACTCCATGACGCCTACCCGGCTGGTTCCCGTCAGCCGCGTCGCGATTCGTCCTCCTGAGGCGGTGAGCAGATCGACGACGTATTGAGAAGCACTCGACAGCTCGCTGGACCGGTCGATGGCGAGACCGCGATCGCGCACGTGCGGTCGCACGTGACCCACGCCGGGCATGACGGCGACGTTTCCCCAGTCGCCCATCCATATGGCGGGCTGGCGCGAGCCGAGAAAGCCGATGATGTGCCCGTCGCGGCGGTGGAAGGCGCACGTCGAGATGCCGTTCTCGCGCGTCATCGGCGTCCAGCGCGTCATCGCGAACGGTGGCGCGGTCGCCGGCACCATGCCGCCGTACTCGGTCGGGTCTTCGCCGTCGGTGCCGATCATCGGATCGATTGCGTCGACCAGCGCGCGGCTCTCGTGCGTCATCCCATCACCCCTCATTCCGGCAGCTTCTGCGCGCGCTCGAGGCGCGCGTAGCGACCGCCGCTCGCGATGAGCTCGTCGTGGCGGCCGACCTCGACGATCCGCCCGCGCTCGAGCACCACGATGCGATCGGCGCCGCGGATCGTCGACAGCCGGTGCGCGACCACGAGCGTCGTGCGGCCGCGCATCAGCCGCGCGAGCGCATCGCGCACCAGCGCCTCGGACTCCGGGTCGAGTGCCGAGGTCGCCTCGTCGAGCAGCAGCACCCGTGGGTCGCGCACGAGCGCTCGCGCGATCGCGATGCGCTGGCGCTGTCCGCCCGACAGACGGGCGCCGCGCTGGCCGGCGACGCTGTTCCAGCCGTCGGGCAGCGCGTCGACGATCTCGGCTGCGTTGGCGTCCTCGAGTGCGCTGCGCACCCGCTCGTCGGGCACCTCGCCCAGTCCATAGGTGATGTTGTCGCGGATGGAGCCCTCGAACAGCACCGACTCCTGCGGCACGACCGACACGTACCGCCGGAAGGTCCGAAGGTCGAGGGTGGCGGCATCCACCCCATCCAGCATCATCCTTCCCGCCGGTCGGACGGATGAACCCGAGGGCCAGATTGAGGAGGGTGGACTTGCCGGACCCGGATGGTCCGACGAAGGCGACCGTCTCACCGGCCGAGATGGCCAGGTCGACGTCGTCGAGTGCGGGGGATCCTGCGTCGGGGTAGCGGAAGTCGACGTGATCGAACCGCAGATCGCCCGTGACCCGGTCCACGACGGCCTTGCCCTCGTTCTCCTCGAGGTCGGGCTCGGCGAGGACCTCGCCGATCGAGCGCACCGACTCGATCCCCTTGGCGGCGATCGGCCACAGCATGAGCACCTGGGTGATGCCCCCGGTGATGAGCCCGAAGTAGGCGGAAAGCTGCACGACCTGGCCCGGGGTGATGGACCCCGGATCGGTGATCGCCACCCAGGCGGCCGTCACCAGGCACCCGACCGACAGCAGCTGCAGGACGATCCACGACAGCGACTGGAACCGCCCGTTGAGCATGTCGAGCGCGTATCCCGAGGTCGCCACGCCGTCGGCGCCTTCTGCGACCCGCGCCTGCGCGGTCTCTTCCAGGCCGTGAGCACGCGTGATGGGCATGAGGGTCGCCATCTCGCCGACCCGGCTCGAGAAGACCTCGACATCCCGGCGGAACGCCTCGTTGCGGCGCCGGGAGCGCGACGCGAGCATCGTCCGCATCAGCACCGCGATGGGGATGGTCAGCGCGTAGACCGGCAGGAAGTACGGCATCGTGATCGCGGTCACGACGATCGCGCCGGTGATCACCATCGTCTGGGCGAGGACGGCGTGCGTCACCTGCTGGAGCATCAGCTCGATGTTCTCGATGTCGCGGACGACCTTGGTCTGGACGATCGACGTCGAGACGCGGGTGTGGAAGCCGATCGAGAGGCTCTGCAGTCGTGCGGCGAGGGCGTTGCGCAGGTCCGCGCCGCTCTGGCGCACCACGCCCATGAAGAGCCGCGTCCACAGCACGTGCATCGGATAGTTCTGCGCGAGCGCGATGAACGCGATCGCGGCCCAGAAGAAGAGCTGGTTCACCGGTCCGCCCGCGACGACGAGGTCGATCACGGAAGCCGTCACCACCGGCATGAGCCACTGCGGCGAGTCCTTGACGGGGAAGATCAGGACGGAAGGGATCACTCGCCGCCGGTACCGGCCGAGCAGCCGGAACATCGAGCGGACGGGACGGGAGCCGTCCACCTCCACGGGTGTACTCGCCGGTGAGGCGGTCATGAGACCTCCTGATCTCGTGTCGCGGTCGCTAGGCCGGTCCGCAGCAGCGCATGGCGCTCAGAGTCCTCGCACGATCTCGCGGATGCGGGCGGCGGGAAGCTTCGGGACGCGGTTCTCGTCGGTGAGGCCGTTCGTCTCCTGAACGGTGTCGGTGAGCTGCGTGTAGACCCATCCCGCGAGCGCGGTGCTCGAGTTCAGTGCCGCGAAGATTCCGCTCAGGTGGCGGTCCAGATCCTCGGGCGTTCCGACGAGCCGGTATCCCCACGCGTCGAAGTCGGGATCCGGCGTGAAGCTCACGCCGCCGAACTCGGTGAGGACGACGGGGGCGGATGCCGTCGCCGCCGCTTCCGCCGGAGTTCCGACCAGCACGCGCTTGCCGAAGGGCGAGATCCCGTCGAGCGCCGCCGCGACCGCTTCGGCCGTGCCGTAGCGTGCGCGCAGCTTCTCGTGGTCGTTCTCGTAGTCGTGCATCGTCAGCAGATCCGACTGCAGATGCTCCCAGCCGTCGTTCGAGATGACCGGCCGCGTGCCGTCGAGCGTCTTCGTCAGGTGGTAGAGCGTCCGCGCGAACGCCTGCTGGCGGGCGTCCACGGCGACGTGCCGCACCGCCCAGCTCTCATTGAGCGGAACCCATGCGACGACGCTCGGATGCGATGAGTCACGGCGGACGACGTCGGTCCATTCCCTCGTGAGGCGCATCACGGCGGCATCCGAGTGCTCGAAGGCACTCGGCATCTCGGTCCACACGAGGAGGCCGAGGCGGTCGGCCCAGTACATGAGCCGCGGGTCTTCGACCTTCTGGTGCAGGCGCGCGGTGGTGAAGCCGAGCTCCTTGATGAGCTCCACCTCGGCGCGGAGTGCCGCCGGTGAAGGGGCAGCCAGGTGCGACTGCGGCCAGTACCCCTGCGAGAGGACGCCGCGGATCGGGTAGGGCCGGCTGTTGAGGAGGAAGTCGCGCCCCACGGTCTCGACCTGACGCAGCCCGAGATACGACGTGACGACGTCCGTGCTCTCGCCGGCGATGAGCTCCACGCGCGCGTCGATGAGGACCGGGCGCTCGGGCGTCCACAGCAGCTCGTCGTAGCCCTGCTCGGTCGCGAGGGCCGGGATCGCGATCGCGATCTGCTCCTGCAGGCCGGCGATCGTGACGGTCACCTCGGCGAGCTGCTGCTCGCCGTGGTGGAGGGTGACGTGCGCGCGGGCGGGCTCGGTCGGCCGCGCGGCGAGCTCGAGCGTCAGATGGACGCGATCGTTCGGGATGTCGGGGCGCCATGCGACGCGCGTCACGTGCTGGCGAGGCACCGACTCCAGCCACACCGGCTGCCAGATGCCCGTCGTGCGGCGATACCAGATGGAGTGCGGCTCGAGCTGCCAGTCCTGCTTGCCCCGAGGCTGGCCGAGGTCGTGGGGATCGTCCTCCGCGCGCACCACGATCTCGAACCCCTGGCCGAGGGCCGGGACCTCGGCGGTGAACGGCGTGTTCCCGCCTTCGTGCGACACCACATGACGACCGTCGATCCAGACGTCGGCGCGGTAGTCGACCGCGCCGAAGTGGAGGAGCAGTCGTGCGGCCGTCGGCGTGGTCGAGCGGCTCGAGTTCCGCACTGGCCACGCGGCGGCGGTACCAGACGACGGGGTGAAAGGCGGTGTCGTGGATGCCCGAGAGGGGCGACTCAGGCGGATACGGCACGACGATCGTCCGGTCGAATTCGTTCGGGGTGCCGGTGCGTCCGTCGACCTCGACGTCGGCGTCGAAGGCGAAGTCCCAGTCGCCGCTCAGGTCGTGCCAGCGGGGGCGCACGAGTTGCGGGCGCGGGTACGTTCCGTCTTGCACAGAGGCGCGGAGCTCTATCAAGCATGCGGGAAGCATACCCAGAAATTCCAGCGCTGTAATCCCCCTCAGCGAGAGGTCGTCGTCTCCCGCTCGACGATCGTGTGCGGAGCGATCCGGTGACGCCCGACGCCGTCGTATCCGCGCCATGCGATCTTCGAGCAGATCCAGCGCGATACGCGCGATCGTCGTCCTTGGCAGGCGAGATGCTCGACAGCGCCGGCGTGCTGTACCGCGCCAGCGCGGTGTCGTCCCAGCCGAGCACCGCGACATCGTCGGGAACCCGCAGTCCCGCCCGGTCGAGACCCCTGAGCGCAGCCATCGCGAACAGGTCGTCGCGGCAGATCAGCGCGTCGAACCGGACGCCGGCGTCCAGCGCCGCGAGCAGCGAGGCCACCCCGCGGTCCGTTCCGAATCCCTCGGTCTCGAACACGAGCTCCGGCTCGCTGCGGATGCCCGCTGCGAGCAGGGCCTCCTGGTATCCGAGCAGGCGAAGATGCGTCGACTCGGTGGGGTCTCGGCGCACCATCCCGAGGAACGCGATCCGGGTGCGCCCCTGCCGCAGCAGCAGCTCCACGCCTTCCCGTGCCGCGGCGACGTTGTCGATCATGACGTGGTCCGTCGTGAGCGGTCGTCCCCCCTCGCCGAGCAGGACGAGCGGCGTATCGGGGCGCAGCCGGGCGATCTCCATCGTGTCGATGCGAGCCGGCTGGAAGATCACGCCGTCGACGAGTCCCTCTTCGCGGTCCTGGATCACGGCCCGCTCGGCGTCGACGTCGTTCAGCGTCTGCTCGACGATCACGCGGTAGCCGCGGCGCACCGCCTCCTCGCCGATCCGGCGGGCGAGCTCTGCGAAGTACGGCTGGTCGATCTCGGGGATCGCGAGCGCGAGCATCCCCGTCCGGCCCGTGGCGAGCCGCCGCGCGGTGAGGTTCGGCCGGTAGCCGAGCTGATCGATCGCCGCCTGGACGCGCTCGCGCATCTTGACCGACACATGCGGATAGTCGTGCACGACGTTCGAGACGGTCTTCATCGAGACGCCGGCGAGCTTCGCGACGTCTTCGAGACGGACACGCTGTCCCGGTCTTCCGCTGTTCATGTTGCTCATCCTAAGATCCTCATGAAATGTACAGCGCTGATATTTCCTCGCACCTCCGCGTCGAGGCCACGCCCCTCGCCCACCCGCAGACGCCATCGTCCAAGGCGATCGCTGGCGCTTCACCGTGCTGACCGACGGGCTGGTGCGCGCCGAATGGTCGGATGACGGCGTGTTCGAAGACCGCGCCACCACGTTCGCCCTGCACCGCGACCTGCCGGTCCCGGCCTTCCGCGTCATCGACGGTCCTGACGCGCTCGAGATCGTCACCAGCCGCCTGCATCTGCGCTACGACCGCCGGCCGTTCAGCCCGAGCGGCCTCCGCATCCGTCCGCTGGGCATCGGCCGGGGGCTCGAGGAGTGGAAGTTCGGCGAGGCGGAAGACCTCGGCGGCACCGCGCGCACGCTCGACGGCGTCAAGGGGCGCATCCCCCTCGAGAGCGGAGTCATCTCGCGCAAGGGCGTGGGCGTCGTGGACGACTCGGCCTCGATCGCCTTCACCGATGACGGCTGGGTGAGCCCGCGCGAGGGCGAGTACCACCGACCTCTACGTCTTCGCGTACGGGCACGACTTCGCCGCGGCGCTGCGCACGTTCTACGACGTGTCAGGCTCGCAGCCCGTGCTTCCGCGTTGGGCGCTCGGCAACTGGTGGAGCCGCTACCACCGCTACACGTCCGACTCCTACCTCGAGCTGCTCGACCGTTTCGAGCGCGAAGGGCGTGCGCTTCTCGGTGGCCGTGCTCGATATGGACTGGCACCGGGTCGACAGCGTCCCTCCTGAATTCGGCGGCGGCTGGACCGGCTACAGCTGGGAGCCCGAATTCTTCCCCGACCCCGAGGCGTTCCTCGCCGAGGTGCACCGCCGTGGCATGAAGGTCACGCTGAACCTGCATCCCGCCGACGGCGTGCGCGCGTTCGAGGACGCCTATCCTGCGATGGCCGAGGCGCTCGGCCGCGATCCCGGAGCTCGGCGAGCGAATCGCGTTCGAGATCGACGACCCCGCATTTCTCGCCGCGTACCTCCAGACGCTGCACCACCCGCTGGAGGCACAGGGCGTCGACTTCTGGTGGATGGACTGGCAGCACGGTCCGCATTCCCGGGTCGCCGGGATCGACCCGCTGTGGATGCTCAACCACTTCCACTATCTCGACGCAGGCCGGAGCGGAGACCATCCGCTCATCCTTTCTCGTTACGCAGGACCGGGCAGTCACCGCTACCCCGTCGGATTCTCGGGCGACGTGGAGCTCAGCTGGGACTCGCTGGAGTTCCAGCCCGAGTTCACCGCGACCGCATCGAACATCGGCTACGGGTGGTGGAGCCACGACATCGGCGGCCACATGTTCGGCGCGGCGCGACGACGAGCTGACCGCACGCTGGGTGCAGCTCGGCGTGTACTCGCCGATCCTCCGGCTGCACTCGACCGACAACCCCTTCCTCGCGAAGGAGCCGTGGGCCTTCCCCGCCGAGACCCGAGCTGCGCTCGGCGACGCCCTCCGGCTGCGCGTGCGTCTCGTGCCCTACCTGCACACGATGAACCATCGGGCGGCATCCGCGGGCGTCCCCCTCGTGCTCCCGCTCTACCACGCGTGGCCGGAGCTCTCCGAGGCTTACTCGGCGCCCAACGAGTTCCTCTTCGGCAGCGAACTGCTCGTCGTGCCGATCACCTCCCCGCGCGACCCTGTCACACTGCTCGGATCCGTGACGGCATGGCTGCCGCCCGGAGTCTGGACCGACATCCACACCGGCGTGGTCCTCCAGGGCGAACGCACCGTCGAGCTGCACCGGGGACCCGACTCGATTCCGGTGCTGCTGAAGTCCGGCGGCATCCTCCCCCTCGCCGCGCAAGATGAGACGGATGCCGCAGCCAATCCTGCTCACCTCGAACTCGTCGTGGCGCCCGGCGCCGACGGATCTTTCACGCTCGTCGAGGACGACGGCTCCGTCGCCGGCGCTGTCGTGCGCACGACGATCCGCTGGAACCAGGCTCGAGGCGAGCTCGTCATCGAGCCCGTCGACGGCCCGGACGACATCGTGCCGGCGGTGCGCACGTGGACAGTCACATTCCTCGGGCTCGGGGCGGAGGATGTCGCGGACGCAGAGGTGTCCGCGCGCGGTGCATCGGCGACGGTGACCGGCGACGTGCGCTCGACCCTGGTCGTGTCGACGACGCCAGACCCGGCATCCACCACGCGCGGGCGCGAAGAACGGCTCTTCGCCCTGATGAACACTGCCCAGTACTTCTACGAGGACAAGGCGAGGGTCTGGAGGATCATCACCTCGGGACGTTCGGACGTCGATGTCTTCGCCCAGCTGCACGCCCTCGGGCTGCCGTCCGCGCTCATGGGCGCGCTCGCGGAGCAGTTCGCCGCGCGCTGACCGGCCGCGATCCGACCACACCGCAACGGAGCACGATGGAGTTCTTCCCCCTCAGCAGCGTGCGACTCGACGGCGGATCCTTCGCCGACGCGCTGCAGACCGACCTCGCGTATGTGCGCGCTCTCGAGGCCGACCGCCTGCTCGCGCCCTTCCTGCAGGAGGCCGGGCTGACGCCGAAGGCGCCCGCGTACGGCAGCTGGGAGGGCGAGGGACTGGGCGGCCAGACCGGCGGCCACTACCTGTCGGCGCTGTCCTACCTGTGGGCTGCGACCGGTGACGACGAGCTGCGGACGAGGCTCGATTACGCGATAAGCGAGCTCGCTCGCGCGCAGGACGCTCGGGGCACCGGCTACGTCGGCGGGGTTCCCGGCGGCGCGGCGCTGTTCGCCGCGGTGGCGACAGACGGAGTCCCGGCAGCTCGCGCCTTCGGCGAGAGTCCGAACTGGGTGCCCTGGTACAACCTGCACAAGACGTTCCAGGGGCTGATCGACGCGCATCTCGTCGCGGGCGACGACCGGGCACTCGAGATCGTGACGCGTCTCGGCGAGTGGTGGCTCGCCCTCGCGGCAGACGTCGACGACGAGACGTTCGAGGCGATGCTCGCAACCGAGTTCGGCGGAATGAACGAGGTGTTCAGCCGCCTTGCGCTGATCTCGGGCAGGGATGACTTCGCTGCGATGGCGCTGCGATTCTCGCATCACGCGATCCTCGATCCGCTGCGGGAGGGGCGCGACGCACTGACGGGACTGCACGCCAACACGCAGATCCCGAAGGCGGTCGGCTACGCGATCTCGCCGGATGCCGGCATCCGCTCGGCTGCCGACGTCTTCTGGCGCACGGTCGTAGAGAATCGCTCGGCGGTGATCGGCGGCAACAGCGTCCGCGAGCACTTCCACGACCCAGAGGACTTCTGCGCCCATGGTGGAGGACCGCGAGGGTCCGGAATCGTGCAACACCTACAACATGCTCCGGCTGACGCGAGCCCTCGCCGAGCGCGGGCTGCGGCCGGAGCACCTCGACTGGGCGGAGCGCGCTCTCTTCAACCACGTGCTCTCGGCGCAGCATCCCGAGCGCGGCGGCTTCGTGTACTTCACGTCGCTGCGCCCGGAGCACTACCGCGTGTACTCGACCGTCGACCAGTGCTTCTGGTGCTGCGTCGGCACCGGGATCGAATCGCAGGCCCGTTACGGCGAGTGGGTCTTCGGGGTCGAGGACGGCGCGCTCGCGATCAACCTCTTCGTCCCGGCGACGCTCGACGCTCGCGCCGGGGTTCGGGGGCCATGCGTGTGCGAGTCGAGACGGAGTTCCCGAACGATCCAGCGGTCGCCGTCGTGCTCGATCTCGACGCTCCGCGCACGTTCCCGGTCCGGCTGCGGGTCCCCGCGTGGGCGACCGGGCTCGACGATCTCGCCGTCGACGGCGAACCCGCCG
This sequence comes from uncultured Actinomycetota bacterium, assembly GCA_963751055.1. GTDB lineage: Bacteria > Actinomycetota > Actinomycetes > Actinomycetales > Microbacteriaceae > Microbacterium. The sequence goes on from CAVVTB010000005.1 coordinate 250,098, forward strand.
CGGGCCGCGCTGCGGCGGGAGCGATCGTGATCGAGCGGGAGTGGCGACCCGGCGCGAGGATCACCTTCCGGGTGCCGCTCGTCGTGCGGGCCGAGCGGCTGCCCGACGGCTCACCGTGGCAGGCGTTCCTGGCGGGTCCGATCGTGCTCGCGGCTCGAGGTGGGATCGACGGTCTCGTCGGGCTGCGCGGCGATGACCAGCGCTGGGGACACGTCGCCGGCGGGCCGCTCCGGCCGCTCGCCGACGTGCCGATGGTGACGGATGCTGCAGCATCCGATCTGCTGACCGAGACGGCGCCATTGCGCTACCGGCTTCGCACAGCCGATCCCGCGGATGACGTCGAACTCGAGCCCTTCGCGGGAATCCACGACGCGCGCTACACGGTCTACTGGCCGGTCGCAGAGGATGCGGCGGTCGACGCTCGCCGCAGCCAGCTGCGTGAGCGCGATCTGGACGCGCAGGGAACCACGCCGACAGAGCCGGCCCCCTACACCCACTGACAACCCACGCCGCCCCGCGGCCGGAGAGGACACCATGATCACCATCGCCGACACCCCCGGCCATCTCATCGACCGCCGCGTCTACGGGCAGTTCGCAGAGCACCTCGGCCGGTGCATCTACGAGGGCGTGTGGGTCGGCGCCGACTCCAGCATCCCGAACAGGAACGGGATCCGCAGCGACGTCATCGACGCGCTGCGCGCGATCAAGGTGCCCGTTGTGCGGTGGCCGGGCGGATGCTTCGCCGACGAGTACCACTGGCTGAAGGGCGTGGGTCCCGAGCGGCAGTCGATGGTCAACACGCACTGGGGCGGCGTCGTCGAGCCCAACACCTTCGGCACCCACGAGTACTTCGAGCTGCTGAACCAGCTCGATGCCGAGGCATACATCAACGGCAACGTCGGGAGCGGCACGGTTCCCGAGATGGCCGACTGGGTCGAGTACATGACCCTCGACGCGGGCTCGCCGATGGCGGAGCTGCGCAAGCGCCATGGGCGCGACCAGGCGTTCCGGCTGGAGTTCTTCGGGGTCGGCAACGAGAGCTGGGGATGCGGCGGCAACATGCTGCCGCTGCACTACGCGAACCTCTACCGGCAGTACCAGACCTACGTGCGCAGGTACGGCGAGCACCCGATCTCGAAGATCGCGTGCGGTGCGAATGCCGACGACTACGAGTGGACCGAGGTGCTCATGTCGCGGGCGGCCGGCCACATGGACGGTCTGAGCCTGCACTACTACACGCTGCCGACCGGCGATTGGGACGTGAAGGGCGCGGCGACGGGATTCGACGATCGTGCGTGGCACGAGACGATCCGCCGCACCCGATTCATGGACGAGCTGCTCACCAAGCACGGGGCGATCATGGACCGTCACGACCCCGCGAAGCGCGTGGGGCTGATCGTCGACGAGTGGGGCACCTGGTACGACGTCGAGTCCGGCACCACTCCCGGATTCCTGTACCAGCAGAACACGATCCGCGACGCGGTCGCGGCCGCGATCAACCTGCACATCTTCCACAAGCACGGCTCGCGCGTGCGCATGGCCAACATCGCGCAGATGGTCAACGTGCTGCAGAGCATGCTGCTCACCGACGGGCCCCGCCTCGTGAAGACCCCGACGTACCACGTGTTCGATCTGTACTCCGATCACCAGGATGCCGAGTGGGTGGATGCCGCGGCCGACGATGTCGACCCGTTCCTCGACTGGACGGTCTCGCGCAAGGACGGCGCCTACACGATCGGGCTCGTCAACAGCGGCCTCGAGCGCGAGGCCTCTGTGACGCTCCGGATGCCGGCGGCGATCGCCGATGTCATCTCGGCGCGGCTGCTCGTCGGCGACACGTCGGACGCACACAACACGTTCGACTCGCCCGATGTCGTGTCGCCGATGGCGTTCGACGGTTACCGGGTCGAGGGCGACACCGTCACGGTCACCCTTCCGCCGCGCGCTGTCGCATCGCTCCGGGTCGAGACGGCATCGTGACGGATGCCGGTGGCGGCGCGACCGGGTTCCCGAGCACCACCGGCACTGTCTCCCGTGTCGACGACGCGACGTGGTCGCTGACCGCGCCGTCCGGGACCGTCGGCATCGAGGTGCGCCTGCCGCCCGGCCCGGCCTTCGTGCTGGACGGCGCCGATGAGCTGTTCGTCCTGCCGAGCGACGCGAGCGGTCGCACGCTTGCCGGTTCGGGCACGTGCTGGGTTCTGCCCGCTGATCCCTTCGGTGGCGAATCCGCCTGGTTGATCGAGGCGCACGGCGCGATCACGGCCCGCCCGGACGGCAACGGATGGACGGTGACGGCTGGATGCGGCATCCGCTCGTCTCACTCGCCATCGGGCACGACCGCACGCCGACGTCACCGGCGGTCGATTCTCGCTCGACATCGCCCGGCGGCGAGCTGCTCGCCGACGCCGCCGCCGGCTTCTACTGGGGCACGATGCTGCCCTCCGTGATCGAGCGCACGACGGCCGCCGACTACCCCGACCCGCTCGGGTACGTGCGCAGCACGATGGCCGGGATGTACGCCGGCACCTACCCCGACGTCGACCACGAGTTCCAGATCAAGGGCCGCATGGCGTGGGGCAGCCCGCTCGACCTGAACGTCGTGCGGCGGATGATCGAGCTGCAGCTGCGTCTGATGCGCGAGGATCCCGCGGGGCTATGGCGCGACCCGTGCGCCGTCCAGCCCGACGGCGACCGCGAGTATCACGTGCGGCGGGGCAGCATGGACCGCACCGAGAACGCCGTGATGTTCCTCGTGACCGGAAACATCGAGGTGCTCGAGTCGATCTGGCTCTATGTCGCGCGCACCAAGGACCTGGAGTGGCTCGGACGCCACATCTCCGACATCGAGGGCGCGGCATCCGGGATCGAGGGGTACATCGACCCGCTCGGAAGGCTCTGGGGCGACGTCTACTACGAGGACCAGGTCATCAAGGACGGGCGCGAGACGATGGCGCAGGCCCTCGCGGTGCGATCATTCGATCTGCTGGCGCAGCTGGAGGACCTGCTCGGGCGCGGGGCGGCGGCGATGCGCTATCGCGAGGTGCGCGACGGGCTGTCGGCGTCGCTCTCGCAGCCCCTTCCTGGAGGGTGGTGGGATCCGGAAGCCGGGCGCTTCGTCGACTGGGTCGATCGGTCGGGCCGCGGTGCACGACCACATCCATCTGCTCGCCAACATCCTCCCGGTGCTCGTCGGCGCAGCATCCGTCGCTCAGGAGAAGGCGGTGCTCGACCTCGTCGAGCGGGAGCTGCCCGAGTTCCAGCGCTTCCCGACGTTCCTCTCGGCCCGTATCGCGGACTACACGGATGCCGAGATCGGCGACGGCGGACCCTACGACCTCTGCGCGGCCGGCCGGTATTGGTGCTGGGATGCCGCGTTCTGGTCTTCGCGCCGAGACGGAGCGATGCTGCTCCGCCAACTCGAGACGCGTCGCGCGAGAAGGCGCCCGGGACGCGTGGATCATGGGCGAGCGCTACGACATGAACCACGTGTACTACGTCGACGACAAGTCCTGGCACGGCGCCGAGCACTACTACGAGTACCCGTGCGTGTACTCATGGGTGCTGTTCCACGAGTACCTCGGGGTGCGGCCCGCGCTCGACGCCGACCTGCTCATCGCGCCTCGGTTCGGCGGGCACGGCGAGGTGACCCTCGAGCAGGCCGCGTATCGGGTGCGCTACCGGGTCGCGGCCGACGGGTTCACGGTCGAGAACCTCGCCGACGTCGACCGGTCGTTCCGCGTCGACGTGAGTGCGCTGTACCCGGGCGCCGTGCTCCTGCCCGGCGGCGCCCTCTACGACGGCTCGCCGCTGACTCTCGCGCCGGGCGCCTCCGTCACCCTGACCCCTTCCCGCGCCTGATGGCCGCGGTCTGGGGCACCTTTCTCGCGCGACACGCCGTGAGCCCCGGCGTGTCAGCCGAGAAACGCGCCCCAAACTTCGCTCAAAGACCGGGCGAGCGGCGGATCCGCAGCGTCAGAAGCTGGAACGGACGCAGCGTGAACCGCACGGCACCGCCGTCGCGCCCGAAGCCGGCGGGGGCATCGATCTCGCGCTCGAGCAGATCCGTCACGACGACGTCGTCGAGGTCGAAGTCGAACGTCACCTCGGCGGCGGCGCGCGTGCCCTCCGACTCGTAGAGACGGACGATGACGTCGCCGCTGCGGTCCTCGGCGAGCTTCAGCGACTCGACGAGCACGGCCGGGTGGTCGATCCGGACCAGCGGGGCAACGGGGCCGGGGGCCGAGCGCTCGGCCAGGTTGACCCGGTAGCCGTCGCGGATCGCGGCACGCACATCCGCGCCGACGCGCACGGCGAGGCCGATCGTGTGGCGGCCCTGGTCGGCGACCGGGTCGGGGAAGGTCGGCCCGCGCAGCAGCGAGACTCGCGTCGTCGTCGTCGTGCCGCCATCCGCGCGGGTGGAACGCTGGGCGTCGTACCCGTAGCTGGATTCGTTCGCGATCGCGACGCCGAACCCGGGCTCGGCGACGTGCACCCACCGGTGCGCGCAGAGCTCGAAGCGCGCCGCATCCCACGACGTATTGGCGTGCGTGGGACGCTGCACGTGGCCGAACTGCGTCTCCGCCGCGACCCGGTCCGCGTGCACGTCGAGCGGGAAGGCGAGCTTGAGCATCTTGCGCTGCTCGTGCCAGTCGATGTCGTTGTCGATCCAGAGGGTCGCGTCGCCGGAGCGGAGCGTGAGCACCTGCGACACTCGTGACGCTCCGAACGAGCGCTCGATCGTGAGCGACACCGAGTCGGCGTCATACGCCGGCGTGATCGCATCGACCCCGGTCTCGTCGGTCGAGACCCGCAGGTAGTGGTCGTCGACGTCCCAGGCATCCCACTGGTTCGGCAGATCGCGGTGGAGCTGCAGCAGGTTGCCCGCGGCATCCGGAGCAATGGCATCGCGCCCACTCGCCAGGTCGACGAGCGAGACGATGAGGCCGCGCTCGTCGACGACGACCCGCACGAGTCCGTTGTCGAGGACGTGCCCTTCGGGCGTCTGCTCGAGAGTCGGTGCGCCGTCGTGTGGCGCCCGGAGACCCGACGACAGTGCCGGCACGCCGTCGCGCTCGAACGGCGCCGCGTTCGCCACGTATTCGCGGCCGTCGCCGGCGTCGAACTGCGCGAGTGCCGACCCGATGATGGCCCTGCAGCTCGCGCTCGAGCCCGCGGTTGTTCTCCTCGACCTCGCGGTGCACCCACGCGATCGATGTGCCGGGAAGGATGTCGTGGAACTGCTGCAGCAGCACGAGCTGCCAGATCCGCTCGAGGTCGTCGTACGGGTAGTCGGCGCCGGTGCGGACTGCCGCGGTCGCCGCCCACAGCTCGGCCTCACGGAGCCAGTGCTCGTTGCGACGGTTGCCCTGCTTCGTCTGGTGCTGCGTCGTGTAGCTCGCGCGGTGCAGCTCGAGGTAGAGCTCGCCACTCCACACCGGCGGGGCCGGGAGCTCGGCCACGGCACGTTCGAAGAAGTGCTCGGGAGTGTCGATCTCGACCCTCGGCGAGCCTTCGAGGGACCGCGTGCGCCGCGCAGCCGCCATCATCTCGCGCGTAGGTCCGCCGCCGCCGTCGCCGAACCCGAAGGGGAGCAGCGAGATCGTCGCAGCGCGGTGGTCATGGAACGTGCGCTCGGCGCGAGCGAGGTCAGCGCCCGAGATCTCGCCGACGTACGTGTCGGCCGGCGGGAAGTGCGTGAACAGACGAGTGCCATCGATCCCCTCCCACAGGAAGGTGTGGTGCGGGAAGGTGTTGGTCTGGTTCCACGAGATCTTCTGCGTCAGGAACCACTCGATGCCCGCGGCCTTGATGATCTGCGGTGCAGCGCCCGAGTAGCCGAACGTGTCGGGAACCCACGCCTCGCGGGTGTCGATGCCGAATTCCTCGAGGAAGAACCGCTTGCCGGCGACGAACTGGCGCGCCATCGCCTCGGCGCCAGGCAGGTTCATGTCGGGTTCGACCCACATGCCGCCGACGGGGATGAACTGCCCGGTCGCCACCTTCTGCTTGATGCGCTCGAAGATCTCGGGGTAGCCGTCCTTCATCCACTTGAGCTGCTGCGCCGACGAGCAGGCGAAGCGGAACTCGGGATCGGCGTCCATGAGCGCGAGCACGTTCGAGAAGGTGCGGGCGCACTTGCGGATCGTCTCGCGGATGGGCCAGAGCCACGCCGAGTCGATGTGCGCGTGGCCGATCGCGACGACATTGTGGCTGCTGGCCGTGGCGGGCTGCGCGAGAACGGATGCGAGTGCTTCGCGGCCGGCCGGAGCCGTTGCCGACACATCCGAGGGGTCGACGACGTCGACCATCCGCTCGAGGGCGCCGAGGATGCGGTGCCGGCGGCCAGACTCGACGGGAAGCTCCTTCATGAGCCCCTCGAGCGTCCACACATCCTGAAGCAGCTCCCACACGGTGACATCCATGAGCGCTGCGTCGCACTGCCGGAGCACATAGAGCAGGTCGTCGCCGGCCGTGCCCTTCTCACCGAGCCGCGTGGGTTTCCATTTCCAGTCCTCGGCGACGTTGGGGTTGGCCGCGCCCTCGACGAAGAGGTCGATGACGCCCTCGCCGTTCTGCGGCACCGGCACGTAGCTGCTGCGGGGGTTGATGGACTTGATGGTCGTCCCGTCGGGACGGTAGGCCAGCCCCTCGACCTGGAACCCAGGGCGGTCGTGCGAGAAGCCGAGATCGATGACGAGCTCGACCCGCGTCGCCGCGTCATCGCCGCGCAGCCACTCCACGGGCACCTTCCCCGTCACGTGGAACCAGGATGTCGACCAGGCTCTGCCCCACGCGTAGGGGGCCTCGACGGGGCGATAGGACTGCACGACAGCGTGCGAGAAGGGCAGCGGTTCGTCGAGGTCGTCCCAGACCGCAATCGCGAGCGGAACGCTCTCGATATACAGCGCTGGAATCAAGGAGTCCCGGACGAATCGCTCGATCCGTCCCTCCGTGATTACGCGGTTGTCGTGCATCTTTGCTCCGAGGTTCTAAGGGCCGAGAATATTATGCGGGTAAGCGGTGGAAAACCCTACCGCGGCTGCAGAATCGGCCGCATCGGCAGCTGTACCGTGACGCGGATGCCTCCACCGGCGCGCGGGACGATGGTGAGCTTCCCGTCATGCGCCTGGCAGATGCTCTTGACGATCGCGAGCCCCAGGCCGACACCGGCATGGTCGCTGCGGATGCGTGCGGTGCCGCGTTGGAAGGGCTCGGTGAGGGTCGAGACCAGCACGGGAGACAGCTCCTCGCCGGAGTTCTCGACGATGAGCTCGGCGGTGCGGTCGCGGGTCGCCGTGGTGACCCGCACGGTGCCGCCGCCCGGAAGGTTGTGGACGATGGCGTTGTGCAGGAGGTTCATCGTCAGCTGCAGCAGAAGGGGTTGCGAGCCGAAGGCGGACGTGACGTCGCCGTCGGTTTCGATGGCGACACCACGCGCTTCCGCGAGGGGCAGGAGGGTCTCGGCGGCCTCCTCCGCGATGAGCGAGAGGTCTACTCGCTCCCTCGCGAAGGATCGCTGGTCGGCGCGGCTGAGGAGGAGCAGTGCCTCGGTGAGCTCGATCGCTCGGGCATTCACGGCGGAGAGCCGGCGAATGAGCTCATCCGTGTCACGGCCCGGGTCGCCTCGCGCCACATCGAGGAGTGTCTGCGAGACCGCAAGGGGTGTTCGCAGTTCGTGCGAGGCGTTGGCGGCGAATCTCTGCTGCTCGGCGACCTGGGCCTCCAGGCGGGCGAGCATCGAGTCGAAGCTGTCGGCAAGCTCGCGGAATTCGTCATTCCGTCCGGGGAGTTCGATCCGATGCGACAGCGACCCAGTCCCCGCCCTGCGAGTGGCTTCGGTGATGCGGGTCAGCGGCGCCAGCATCCGGCCGGCCAGGATCCACCCGCCCAGCAGACCCAGCAGCAGGAGGAAGAACAGCGCCCAGGCCGCCGGCGGCACGAATGCCCGCACGAGATCGCCGCGATTGGGCTGGAACGGGCCAGGGCCGGGGATGGAACCGGCCGGCACATAGCGGAGAAGGAACACCCATACGACGGCGAGCAGCAGCCCACCCGCGACCATGAGGAAGCCCGCGTAGCTGAGGGTGAGCTTCAGTCGAACACTGAGCCCGGGTTCCCTAGCCATGCTCGCTCCCCTGGCCACCGGCATCCGCAACGGAGTCGATCCGGTAGCCCACCCCAGGCACCGTCGCGATCACCCATGGCTCGCCGAGCCGTTTGCGCAGGGCCGACACCGTTATGCGCACGGCGTTGGTGAAGGGGTCGGCGTTCTCATCCCAGGCCCGTTCGAGCAGCTGCTCGGCACTGACGACGCCCCCCTCGGCGGCGATGAGGACTTCCAGTACGGCGAACTGCTTGCGCGTCAACGCGACATAGCGGCCGTCACGGTAGACCTCGCGGCGGAACGGATCCAGCCGCAGGCCGGCGATCTCGCGCACCGGCGGCCGGCTGTTCGCCCGCCTCCGATCGAGCGCCCTGAGTCGCAGCACGAGCTCGCGCAGTTCGAACGGCTTGGTGAGGTAGTCGTCGGCGCCCAGTTCGAATCCCGAGGCCTTGTCGTCGAGGCGATCCGCCGCGGTGAGCATCAGGATCGGCATCCCGCTGCCCGATGCGACGATGCTCTCGGCGATCTCGTCGCCCGACGGACCGGGGATGTCGCGGTCGAGGACCGCGATGTCGTAGGCGTTGATGCTCAGCAGCTCGAGAGCGGTGTCACCGTCCCCGGCGATGTCGGCGGCGATCGCCTCGAGGCGCAGACCATCGCGGATGGCCTCCGCCATGAAGGGCTCGTCCTCGACGATCAGCACACGCATGCTCTCCATGCTACGAACCACGCATATCGCGGGCATATGCAAAGCCGCATACGCCCTCGCAACGGGCGCTTGCCTTGACTGGCAGGATGCCTCACCCCACAGCAGCACGAAGTACAACCCGGTGGACCTTGACGATCGGCGCGATGTGCCTCGTCATCGCGGGCGCGGCCACCGGCATCCTTGCGTCTCAGACATCCTCGTCGGCGACATCCTCACCGGGCACGCCCTCGTCCGCGTCAGCGCCCGCGCCGGCGTTCGATGGGCCGCCCCGCGACGACTCAGCCGATGTGGCGGACGGGATCCTCGACCGGGCGGATGGCGTCCTCCCCGCGGGAGTGACGGTCTTCGAAGACGCCTACCCCGCCGTTGCCCGCCTCAACCCGGACCTGCTCGCCGCCCTGCGCGCAGCGGCGACGGATGCCGGCATCCGGTTCGATGTGACCAGCGGCTGGCGGTCGCCGGAGTACCAGGATCAGCTTCTGCGGGACGCGATCTCGGCCTACGGGTCTGAGGAGGAGGCCGCTCGGTGGGTCGCGACGGCGACCACGTCCGCCCACGTGTCCGGGAACGCCGTCGACATCGGATCTTCGGTTGCCACGGCATGGCTGGCTGAGCACGGCGCCGCATTCGGGCTGTGCCAGATCTACGGCAACGAGCCGTGGCACTACGAACTTCGCCCGGATGCTGTCGCCCACGGCTGTCCGGCGCTGTATGCCGACCCCACGCAAGATCCGCGGATGCAGCAGTGAGCGCCCCCGTCGTGGTCCGGTCGGGACGATCACGGCTGGTGGTCGCGCTGTTCGTCACCTACCTCGTCCTGCTGACCTGGCTCGTGGTGTGGAAGCTCCACGTGCCGTACCTGGGCGGGGCCGACGAACGCGAGATCAAGCTCGTCCCGTTCGTGGCCAGTGCCGGGGCCGGTGCCAATGCGCCCTTCGAGGTCCTCGCCAACTTCGCGATCTTCGTCCCCTTCGGGCTCTACCTCGGCCTCGTCGCTCCGTCGTGGCCGTGGTGGAAGGCCGCGGGCGCGGCCGCCGGGCTGAGCCTGGCGCTGGAGGTGGCCCAGTACGCCCTGGCCGTAGGCAAGTCCGACATCACGGACGTGCTCGTGAACACCGCGGGGGCGCTGGCCGGGTTCGGAGTGGTTGCGCTGGCACGGAACGTGCTCCCGGCGCGAGCCGTCGTCGTCTTGACGCGAGTCCTCTCGATCGCGACCGTGCTCGTTCTGCTGGGAGCCGGGCTGCTCGTCGCGAACAGCCGGCTCACCATGCCGCCACGGCACCTCGGAGTCGTGTCCACGCAGTCCGTGCCAGGGGGTTGAGCGCAGCGAAGCGCGCTGGGCTACGCGCGAACCAGTTCTCGATCGTTGCGAGCCAGCCGCAGCCAGGTCTCCACGACCGTGTCGGGGTTGAGCGACATGGACTCGATGCCCTGCTCGACGAGCCAGTCGGCGAGGTCGGGGTGATCGCTCGGCCCCTGTCCGCAGATGCCGACATACTTTCCGGCGCGGGCGCAGGCCTCGATCGCCATGGACAGCATGCGCAGCACTGCGGGGTCGCGCTCGTCGAAGGTCGCCGCGACGAGGGCCGAGTCGCGGTCGAGTCCGAGCGTGAGCTGGGTCATGTCGTTCGATCCGATCGAGAACCCGTCGAAGTACTCGAGGAACTCGTCGGCGAGGACGGCGTTGGACGGCAGCTCGCACATCATGATCACGCGAAGCCCGTTCTCACCGCGCCGGAGTCCGTTCTCGGCGAGGAGGTCGATGACCGCGGCGGCCTCGCCGAGGGTGCGGACGAACGGCACCATGATGGCGATGTTGGTGAGCCCCATCTCATCGCGGACGAACCGCAGCGCCTCGCACTCCATGTCGAAGCAGGCGCGGAAGTCCTCCGAGATGTATCGCGATGCGCCGCGGTAGCCGATCATCGGGTTCTCTTCGTGCGGTTCGTACAGGTCGCCGCCGAGGAGGTTCGCGTACTCGTTGGACTTGAAGTCGGACAGTCGCACGATCACGGGTTCGGGTGCGAACGCAGCGCCGAGCATCGAGACGCCTTCCGCGACTCGCTTGACGAAGTACTCCCGCGGGGACGCGTAGGCGCTGATCCGCTCGGCGATCTCGTCGCGCAGCGGCGATGCGAGCGTGTCGAACTCCAGCAGCGCGCGGGGATGGATGCCGATCTGCCGGTTGATGACGAACTCGAGGCGTGCCAGCCCCACACCCCGGTTCGGCAGCTTGGAGAAGGAGAACGCCTGATCGGGCGTTCCGACGTTGAGCATGATCTTCACCGGGCTCTCGGGCATCGCGTCCAGCTGGGTGACGACCTCTTCGAACTTCAGGATGCCCTGGTAGACGTAGCCGGTGTCGCCCTCGGCGCACGAAACCGTGACGTCTTGCCCATCGACGAGAACGCGAGTGGCGTCTCCGGTGCCGACGACCGCGGGGATGCCCAGCTCGCGGGCGATGATCGCGGCGTGACAGGTCCGGCCGCCCCGGTTGGTGACGATGGCCGAGGCGAGCTTCATGATCGGCTCCCAGTCCGGGTCGGTCATGTCGGCCACCAGCACGTCGCCGGCCTGGAACTGGTCCATCTGCGCGATGGACTTCATGACCCGCACCGGACCCGCGCCGATCTTCTGCCCGATCGCGCGTCCCTCAGCGGCGACCACGCCGGTCTCGTCGAGGACGAACCGGCGCATCACGTTCCCGTCGACGCGTGAGACCACGGTCTCGGGGCGGGCCTGCAGGATGTAGAGCTCTCCGTCGACGCCGTCCTTGCCCCACTCGATGTCCATCGGCCGGCCGTAGTGCGCCTCGATGATCAGCGCCTGCCGAGCAAGCTCCTCCACCTCAGCATCCGAGATGCTGAACCGGGCGCGCTCGGCTGCCGCGACATCCGTGAACACGGTGCTGCCGCCGACGTGACGTCCGTGCGCGTAGACCATCTTCACGGCCTTCTCCCCGATGGACCGCTTCAGGATCGCCGGCCGCCCCGCGCGGAGAGCAGGCTTGTAGACGTAGAACTCGTCCGGGTTGACGGCGCCCTGCACCACCGCCTCCCCGAGTCCGTACGAGCTGGTGATGAAGACCGCCCGGTCGAAGCCCGACTCCGTGTCGACCGTGAACAGCACTCCGGAGGCCCCGATATCCGATCGCACCATGCGCTGCACGCCCGCGGACAGCGCGACGTCGTGATGGTCGAAGCCATGGTGCACGCGGTAGGCGATCGCGCGGTCGTTGTAGAGCGACGCGAACACGTGGCGCACCGCCAGCAGGATGTTCTCGATGCCGCTGATGTTCAGGAACGTCTCCTGCTGACCCGCGAACGAGGCGTCCGGGAGGTCCTCGGCGGTGGCGCTCGAGCGCACCGCCCACGACACGAACTCGGGCTGCGGATCATTCGCGACCAGCTTCGTGTACGCCTCACGGATGCCACGCTCGAATCGGGCCGGGAACGGCTGCGCCAGGATCCACTCCCGCACAGTGGCGCCGACGCGGGCGAGCTCGGCCACGTCGGCGACGTCCAGCGCTTCGACGGTGCGGCGGATGCGGTCGTAGAGGCCGTTCGCGGCGAGGAACTCGCGGTAGGCGTCTGCAGTCGTGGCGAACCCGCCCGGCACGCGGACGCCCGCGCCGGACAGATTGGAGACCATCTCGCCGAGGGAGGCGTTCTTTCCGCCGACCTGGGCGAGGTCGGCCATGCCGACCTGGTCGTACCAGAGGATGTTCGTCATGAGGGCTCCTGATCGTGATCTCGTGGATGAAAGGAGGAGTGGGAGGCTTTCAGCTGCGGAGGCGCATCGACTGCATGATGACGGCCGACATCTCTTCGACCGACTTGGTCGACGAGTTGAGGAAGGGCACGCGATTGCGCCGATACAGGTCCTCGGCCCGGCGAAGCTCGAGCGTGCACTGCGCGAGGCTGGAGTAGACCGAGTTCGGGCGACGCTCGTGCCGCACCTGGCTCAGCCGCAGCGGTGTCGTCGTCAGCCCGAAGCATTTGGCCGCGTGGTGATTGACCGTCCGCGGCAGGTCATCCGTGGGGAAGTCGTCATCGGTCAGCGGATAGTTGGCTACGAGCAGGCCGTACTGCAGCGCCAGGTACATGGTGGTCGGCGTCTTGCCGCACCGCGACGGGGCGATGATGATCACGTCCGCGATGTCGAGAGCGCGAGCGCTCTGACCGTCGTCGTGCTCGATCGCGTACTCGACGGCGCGCATCCGGGCGAAGTAGTGCTCGATGTCGCCCACGCCGTGGAACTGCCCTAGCTGCTCCGACCTGGTCGTTCCCAGCGCGATCTCGAGCTCGGTCAGATGCCCGCCCAGCAGATCGATGACGGTCGCTCCGGGCACCTGCAGCTCGTCCAGGATGCCGGCGGACTTCACCGTCGTGAAGACGATCGGCTGACCACCCGATGTGATCAATCGCCGGATGTCGCGGGCAACCGCTCGCGCCCCGTCGACCGTGTCGACGAAGGGAATCGTGTGCCGCAGAAAGGGCACGCCGGGGAAGTTCGCGAGGAGGGCGCTGCCGAGCGTCTCGGCCGTGATCCCGGTGCTGTCGGAGACGAAGAATGCCGTCCTCGCCGATGACGCTCCAGCGTCACGCGGCGATGCAATCGGGACATCCAAGGTCAAGAGGTTCCCATCGATCGGTGGTCAGGTCCGCGTTTCAGGCTATGGCGACTTCTGATGGTCTTGATGCCGATTCCAGGCGTAAGAACTTGCATATTTGCCGCTCTGAAAGCTTCGAGCCGTCGCGCCGCGTGTCGGACGTACCCTGGAAACCGTGGGAGACGAGCCTCTCGGCGACGTCACGCACGGCGAGCGGCGCGAGCTCGACGCGCTTCGACGGCGCGCCTACGGGCCAGAGGCCGACATCCTCGGCGATGCCGCCGCGCTCTCGCGCCTCAGCGAACTCGAGGACCGGGTACGCCTCGAGCGACACCCCGTCGAACCGGAGCGCGACCCCGCGGTCGTCCGCCGCGGGGCACCGCCGCCGGCGCGCACCGCACGTGGCCGCCTGAGCCTCATCGCCGGCACCGTCGCGGCAGCGCTTGTGGTCGGGGCTGTCGCATGGAGTGGATCCCGGGGTGACCCTCTTCGGCCGCACCGTCGCCGGCGGCCGGACGGTCGATGACGAATTCTGCATGGTCATCGACGATCTGCCGGTGTCGTCGATCACGTGCATCCCCGTCGAGACGGCGAAGGCGCACCCCGCATCCGTCACGCTCCCGGCCTGGTACTCCGACGCCGAGAGCGACCTGTTCACAGGGCTCGGCAGGCTCGTTTCGTACACGTTGATGCCCGGAGGCGACATCGTCGCGGAGCCCGCCGACTGACCGCTTCTCAGCGCCGCCGCTCGGCCAACGCGACGGTGCGCTGCGCCGACTCGACCATCGCCACGTCGAGGAAGGTGCCGTCGTCGAGCACGACGGTGCCGATGCCGTCGGCGGCGGCGGCGGAGACACGCGAGATGACCTCTCGGGCGCGCGCGACCTCTTCGGTCGTGGGCGTGAACGCCGCCACGATGGTGGCGAGCTGTGCGGGATGGATCGCTGTTCTGCCGACGAAGCCGAGCGCCCGTCCCGAGGCGCAGCTGACGGCAAGTCCGTCGACGTCGGCGACATCCGCGTACACGCTCATCATCGGCGACGCGATCCCGGCGGCCGCGGCGGCATAGACGATGCGCGAGCGCGCCCAGAGCAGCCCTGGTTCGCCGGCGGGGCCGCGCGCCAGCCCGAGCTGCGAGCGAAGATCCGCTTCGCCGAGCCCGATCGAGGCGACTCCGGCCGATGCGATCTCGAACGCCCGCTCGACCCCGAGGGCGGACTCGATGAGCGCGTGGATGGCCCGCCCGCCGATCCTCTCAGCGAGGGCTTCGACCTCCCCCGCGGACTGGACCTTGGGAACGCGAACGCCGACGTCGGCGGGCAGCGCCGCGACGGCATCCACGTCGGCGTCGTGCCAGGCGGTCCCCCGCGCGTTGATGCGGACCTGCAGCGCTGCGGCCGGTGACGGGACGGAGCAGCGGCAAGGCTCGCCCGCGCCTCGTCCTTGCGACGTCGGCGCGACCGCATCCTCGAGGTCGATGATCACGACGTCGGCGCCCGTTGCGATCGCCTTCTCCCAGCGATCGGGACGGTCGCCGGGCACATACAGCGCGGTCAGCGGCACGTTCACGCGATCGACCCGTCGGCGCGCAGGGCGTCGATCTCATCCGGGGCGTACCCGAGTTCGGCGAGAAGGGCGTCGGTGTCGGCCCCGGGAGCGCGGCCGGTGAACGCGATGACGGGCTCGTCGTCGGACAGGCGGAACAGCGGTCCCTGCATCCGCATCTCCCCCAGATCCTCGTCGACGATCGTGTGGATGGTCCCGAGCGCGCGGAACTGCGGATCGGCCACGATGTCACGCGCATCGTAGATCGGGGCGATCGCGGCCTGAGCGCGGTCGAAGGCGGCGATCACCTCATCGCGGGAGCGCTGCCCGATCCACGCCCCGACGGCCTCGTCGAGCTCGTCGGCGTGCTCCGCCCGGCCGGCGCCCGTCGCGAACCACGGCTCATCGATGAACTCGGGCCGGCCGACCAGCGTCATGACCCGCTCCGCGATGGACTGCGCGCTCGTCGACACGGCGACCCACGATCCGTCGGCGGTGCGGTACGTGTTCCTCGGCGCGTTGTTCACCGAGCGGTTGCCCGTGCGCGCCTGCACCGTGCCGAGCTGATCCCAGCGGGTGATCTGCGGTCCGAGCATCGCCAGAATCGGCTCGATGATCGCCACGTCGACCTCCTGACCGACGCCGCTCCGGTCGCGGGCGTGCAGGGCGACCATGATCGCGTACGCCGTCGCCAGCGACGCGATCCCGTCGGCGAGACCGAACGGCGGCAGCACGGGCGGCGCCGTCGGGCTCGCCCGTCATCGCGGCGAATCCGCTCATCGCCTCGGCGAGCGTGCCGAACCCGGGTCGCGACCGGTAGGGCCCCGTCTGCCCGAATCCGGTGACGCGGGCGAGGACGATGCGCGGATTGCGCTCGGACGAGGACGTCGTAGCCGAGGCCCCACCGCTCCAGCGTCCCCGGGCGGAAGTTCTCGATCACGACGTCGGCGGTCTCGGCCAGCCTGCAGCAGCGCCTCCCGCCCGCCGTCGGTGTGCAGGTCGAGGGCGATCGTCCGCTTGTTGCGTCCGAGGGTCTTCCACCACAGGTTCTGGCCGTCCTTGGACGGGCCGTGTCCGCGCGCCGGATCGGGGCGGGTCGGATGCTCGACCTTGATCACGGCGGCGCCCATGTCGCCGAGGTGCATCGCGGCCATCGGGCCCGCGAACAGGGTCGACACGTCGATGACCGTCAGCCCGTCGAGCGCGCCCATGCGGCATCCTCCTCCCAGCACACCCGGAATCCGATGGACGGCGAGGCATCCACCCCGAGTCCCGGGCAGGAGCAGCTTCGCCGAGAATTCCGGATGCTGCACCCCGCCGTCGAAGTACCAGTCGGACTCCTCGGCCACGATGGTCCGAGCCGCCCTTGAGCATGACGAACCGCGTGCGGCCGTCGCTGTGCTCGGACTCGGTCCAGTTCCAGACGACCGGTGTGCGGCGGTGGAATCCGTCCTCCATCGCGGCGAGCTGCCACTCGTCCTCCGTCGGCAGGCGCCCGCCCGCCCACGCGGCGAACTCGCGGGCACGCGCGAAGGTCACCCCGGTGGCGGGGAGGTCGGGCGAAGCATCCGCTGGCCCCGGCTCGCCGATCGCGGCGAGGAACTCCGCGTACTCGGCAGCCGACACCTCGCGGGCCGCGACGCGGAGCGCGCCGGGCAGCTCGACGACCCGCTCCAGCGTCCGCTGGTCGTGCAGGCGCGGGTGGGAGCGGCTTCCACTCGTCCACGTACGGCGCGCCCTCGTACATCCCGGTCTCGCGCTGGCGGTACCGCACCGTGATCACGCGCTCCCCGGGAGTCGAGCGCGAACGGCTCCCTCCTGCAGACGCGCGCGAGACCTCGGCGTCGGCCGACGGGCCCGCGCCACGCCGGCGGGCGCAGGCGGCGAGCGCGGCGATGCGGGAACGAGGCATCCGCCACGTGCTCGCGCCCGGCGAGCTCCTGCCGGACGCCGTCCAGGCTCGTCGGGAACGGCCGCCTCCGCAGTCACGTTCAGCGCTGCGGCGACACCACGGGCGGGCACCGTGATCGATGACACCTCGGCGGACGCAGCCTCCGCCGACGTCGTGCAGCGGGATCCATCGCCCGGCGACCTCCGGCTCGATACGCGAGATCCGAGTCCGACGTGTTCGCCAGGAGCGACGAGCGTCGTGCCCTCGAGCGCGAACGTCGACCCCACGAGGCCCGACGGCTCGCACACCGCGAGCGGGCGTCCACTCTCCGTCGACGAGCCAGCGGTGCAGCCGCCGCTGCACGGGCAGCATGCGGCGGAGGGTCGCGGCGTCGCGCTCGTTCCAGCCGACCCACGCGCCGAAGACGACCTCCCAGACCATCATCCCGACGCCGTTGAGCCAGGCCGAGATCAGCTCCCCGGAGTGGTCGCGGTGCCAGCGACGGATGTGGTGCTGCATGTGGCGTCGCTCGAAGAGGTGCGCGCGCAGCACCCCCGGCGGCGTCGTGTCGGCGAACCACTGCGCCCACGAGAGGCTGTGGTCGCCGATCCGCTCCGTCGCGAGCTTCGACTCGCCTTCGAGGCCGATTCCCGGACGCGCCCGATCCATGGCCGCGACGAAGTCGGGATCGGCGTTCTTGAGGGTGTCGAGGAAGACTCCGTCGGCGCCGAGCCGGCGGATGACCTCCGCGAGTTCGCCGGCGTCGTCACCGCCTCGCCGGGTTCCGGTGTCCCACGGGTTGTAGTCCACGAACACGCGGACGCCGGCGTCGTGGAGCGCGGCGGCCGCCTCCGGAAGTCCGGGGACGTCGTAGAAGTCCCACTGGTTGCGCTCGTCGATGCCGATGACGGGGTACGCGTGCCAGAGCACGACGCCGTCGAGCCCGCCGAAGCGCTCCTGCGCATCGGCGAGGAAGCGATCCGGCGTGAATCGCTGCGCGTCGAAGTCGAAGAACAGCTCGTCCCAGAGCCATACCTGCGCGACCGTGAAGCACCGGCTCGCCCACGCGGCATCCGGATCGTCATAGCGCTGCGGAATCGCCGTGCCGCTCGCGCGCTCCCTCTCGCCACGCGGTCAGCTGGCCGCGCCAGCTATCGAGCTGCGCGGGGTCGGACGGGCGCGCGAAGATCTTCGCGTCATCGAGGAGCGCCGCGATCTCGCCTTGGGTGACGTCCGCGTCGAGCGGCACGATCGTCGGCCGGTCGATCTCACGCGGGACGAGGGGATCGAAGCCGCCGCTCACGATGACTCCTCCAGGAAGCGGTCCACCTCGGCGGCCGTCGGGACCGATCCCTGGGCGCCGTGGCCGGCCGACGGCGAGGGCCGCGGCGGCTCCGGCGACGCGAGCGGCATCCGCCAGCACGTCGGCGGTCAGCGCGTCCGTTCGACCGGAAGCTGGGCGGCGAGGACGCCGCAGTACGTGTCGCCGGCGCCGGTCGTGTCGACCGCCTCGACCGGGAACGCCGGAACCTGCCGGCGCTCCGCGCCGAGCGCGACGACCGACCCTTCAGCGCCGAGCGTCACGACGAGCGCGCCGACGCGCTCGGCCAGCGCGTCGATCGCGTCGGACACCGGACCGGCGCGGGTGCCGCGCGATGTCGCGCAGCTCGTGCTCGTTCACCACGACGACGTCGGCGGCCGACAGCAGCTCCTCAGCGAGCTGCCGCGTCGGCGAAGGGAGCGGACGGCGACGCGTTGAGGACGAACACGGAGCCGTCGCGGCGAAGCCGGGCCGCTTCGAGCACCCGGGCCACGGGGATCTCGAGCTGGGCGATGACCACGTCGGCATCCGCGACGAGCTCGCGCTGCCGCGCCGAGAGAGCCGTCTCCGCCGCGTTCGCCCCCGAGATCACGACGATCGCGTTCTCACCGTCGTCGGCCACCGAGATGAGGGCGACGCCGGTCGGCGAGTCGGACGACTCCAGACCGGTGACGTCGATGCCGTCCGCCTCCAGCGCTGCCCGCAGCGCCTCGCCGTCGCCGTCGTCGCCGACGGCGCCGATGAACGCCACCGACGCGCCGCGCGCCCGCGCGGCGGCCACCGCCTGATTCGCCCCTTTGCCTCCGCCGCCGCGCGACGAGCTTCGCGCGAGCAGCGTCTCGCCCGGCGCGGGCACGTGCTCGACGCGGGCGACGACGTCCATGTTGATGCTGCCGACGACGGCGACCTTCACTGCCGCATCCTCTCGGGAAGGTTCAGCGTGCGCTGCGGCGAGCTCCTCGATCGAGCGTGAGGGCGCGCCCGGGAGCGATGTGGCGATCCGGCCGTGGAGCGGATCGATCCAGGCCGGCGCCGATGCCCGCCATCCCGCCGATCGCGCCGAGCACCGAACCCACGGTCGCCCCCGCGGAGTCGGTGTCCCACCCGCCGGCCACGGCGAGCGCGATGCCGCGGTCGAGGCTCCGCCGGACGCCTCGACCGCGCACGCGATGAGCGCCGCGTTGTTGAGCGTGTGCACCCAGTGCAGTCCGCCGAGCGCGGCGTGCAGCTGGTCGAGTGCCGCGGCGTCGTCGATCGTCCCGGCGGCGAGATCCGCGCCGACGCGACGACCGAGCGCGACCGCGGCCGCGAGGCGCGAACCCGGAGGAATGACGGCGCCGGCCGCATCCAGCGCCTCGGCGGTGCTGCCGGCGACGAGCGCGGCCGAGCACAGCGCCGCAGCCCACATCGCCCCGTACAGTCCGTTGCGGGTGTGGCTGAGCCGGGCATCCGTCCAGGCGAGCTTCGCCGCGCCGCGCACGTCTCCCGGGCACGCCCAGCCGTAGACGTCGACGCGGATGAGGGCGCCGATCCACTCCCGGAAGGGATTGTGGTGGGTCGCGGTGTCGGGCACCGGCCGCGCATCGAGCAGGTTGCGGTAGGCGGCCCGCTCGGCGGTGAAGACGCGACCGGCAGGGAGGTTCGCGAGCCAGGCCTCGGCGACGTCCTCCGTCGTGAGCGCCGAACCGTGCGCCTCGAGCAGGTCGAGAGCGAGCAGCGGGAAGTTCAGATCGTCGTCCTCCGGCATCCCGTCGATGTTCTCGACGAGGGATGTCGGTGCCGAACGGCGATTCCACGGCCACCGGGCCGCGACATCCGCCGGCAGGCCCCGCGCCGTGAAGTACCCGGCGATCGGCCAGTTGCCCGTGGCGCGGGCGATCTCCTCGATGCCCGCGCGCGGCAGCTTCTCGACCGGCTTGCCGAGCAGGCACCCGACGGCCCGGCCATACCAGGCGCCGCGCACGCGATCGCGCTCGGCACGCTCGGGTCGCGGCAGGTCCGGCGCCGGCGGGAGCAGTCGCTCGATCGCCTCCCAGTCGTCGGGCTCGCTGGTCGGAGGCGGGCTGCGCGGCGGCCAGCTCGTCCAGCAGCTCCCGGGCGTAGGCGCGGAGCTCCGGCGGCGCGGGCGTCGCGCTCGCGCCGGCCGGCTGCAGCACGGGGTCGCCCCCGGCGGCGATCCAGCGCTGCTCGAGCGGCGTCGAGCACCGACTCCGGTGCGCCCTGCTCCCGCAGCGCCGTCAGCTCCGCGGCGACCAGGTCCTCGGGCTGCGCCCACGTGAGTCTCACAGCAGCGCACCGTCCAGCAGGTCGTCGAGCATGGCGGCCTTCTCCCGCGCGCGGCCGGCGTCGGCCGCCGCGATGTCGCGCACCACGTCGGTCATCGTCCGGATCACGCCATCCAGGTCGAGCCTGCTGGCCTCGGCCACATCCCGCACCCACTCCGCCGGCACCGCGGCACGTCCCCCGAGTCCGCCGCAGATGGCCCCGGCCATCGTCGCGATCGAGTCGGAGTCCCGGCCGTAGTTGGCGGCATCCAGGATGGCGGCACGCGCGTCGCCGTCGTGGGCCAGGACGAATCCGAGCGCCACGGGAAGCTCCTCGATCGACTTCGTCCGCGACGGCAGCCGGGCATCCATCGCCATGGCGCGATACTCGTCGCCCACCGTGTCGTACGGGGAGACGGCGGCGCGGATGATCCGGCCGAGCTCGCGCGGATCGTCCGATCCGCCCGCGTCCTGGAACGCGGCGACGGCATCGAGCACCGCCTCGATCGCGGCCGCCGTGCCATCGTGCGCGACACGGGTCGCCGCCGCCATGACGTCTGCGACCGTGGCATCCGGCGCCGCGGCGACCGCGACCGCGGCGGCGAAGACGCCCGCCGCCTCCCGGCCGTACGACCACTGGTGGGCGCCCGTGATGTCGATCGCCTCGGCATACGCCGCGTCGGCGTCGCCGATGATTCACGAGTCCGACCGGGGCCATGTACATCGTGGCTCCGCAGTTCACGATGTTGCCGACTCCCGCCTCGCGCGGGTCGGCGTGGCCGTAGTGGAGCTTCGCGACGATCCACTTCTCGGCGAGGAAGACGCGCTGGAGGATCAGCGCCTCCTGCTCGAGCTCCGGGATCCAGCGCGGCTTCCCGATCATGATCGGCACGAGGTCGCTGGCCACGTGGTACGCGTCGAGGTGCGTGCGCCGTGCGGCGTAGACCTCGATCAGCGCGTGCGTCATCAGGGTGTCATCCGTGACGTGGCCGTCTCCCTTGTGGTACGGGGCGATGGGGCGCGCGGTGCGCCAGTCCGCCAGGAACGGGCCGACGATGCCGGTCACCCTCCCGCCGTGGCGCTCCTCGATCTGCTCCGGCGTCCATCCCTCGGTCGCTCCGCCCAGGGCGTCGCCCACGGCGGCTCCGGCCAGAACGCCGGCCACCCGATCCTCGATCACACTCACCGATGACCCTCCTTATCGTTCCGTGCGGGCGCGGGGCGGCCGCATGCGGCCACCCCGCGCCCATTGCGTTTCGGTCAGCCGTTGACTTCGGTCCAGCCGTCGGTCAGCTGCCGGCGCAGCTCCTCGACGTCGATCTGGTTTCCGAAGTACTGCTGGAACGCCGGTGTGGCGATCGTGTCCTTCCACTCGGTGTAGCGGGACACCTTCAGGAAGGGCGGTGCGGTCAGCCCCTCGGCGGACGCGAGGATCTGGTCCCATCCGGTCGCATCGGCGGCCAGCGTCTCCACCTCGGCCTGCGCGGCACCCGAGGACGGGATCAGCGCATCGGCGAAGGCGATCGATGCCAGGTTCTCCGGCGCTCATGAGGAAGTTGAGGAAGTCCGCGGACTCCTCCACGTACTCCGAGTCCACGTTGACCGAATACGTCTGCGGGTTCGCCGACTGGAGTGCGCCCTCCGAGCCCTCGAGCGGCGGGAGCACGGTCCAGTTGAATCCTTCGGGCGCGTCGTTGGCGATGTTCGTCGCCTGGAACGAGCCCTGCACCGTCGTGGCGATCGTGCCGCCGTAGAAGGATGCGAGCACGTCCGAGCCCGGACTGCGTGAGCGACGTCGGGTCGAGGGACTTGTCGTCGTACGCCATCGCGTGGATGCGCTCGGCGACCGCAGTCTCGTCGGGGCCGACATCGATGGTGACGTCTTCGCCCTCACCCTCGAAGAATCCGCCGTCGAATCCCGAGCGAGAGGCTCATCATCGTCGCCGTCGGCGAAGCCGAGGCCCCAGCCGAGGCCGAAGGTGTCGGCATCCGTCGTCGCCTGCGCGATCTCGCGCAGCTCGTCCCAGCTCATCGTGTCGCCGGTGGGGATCTCCACTCCGGCGGCCTCGAGCAGGTCGGTGTTGGCGAACACCATGTAGGACTGCAGAGTCGACGGATAGGCGATGATCTGGTCATCGACCGTCACCGACTCCCAGATGCCATCCGAGATGTCGTCCTTGATGTCGGCGAGCGACGAGGTCGCTGAGGTCGGCGAGGTAGCCGTCCTGTGCGAACGAGACGATGCTCGCGGCCTCGAAGTGGATGATGTCCGGCGCGGTGCCGCCGGTGAACTGGGTGATGAGCTTGTCGTAGATGCCGTCCCAGCCCGCCTGGACGATCTCGACCTGAACGTCCGGGTTCTCGGCGTTCCACTCGTCGACGATCGATCCGACCGCCTCCTGAGTCGCCGGCTGATCTGAGAGCGACTGGAACTGCAGCGTCACGGCGTCGCCGTCGCCGTCGCCGTCGTCGTTGGATGCGCTGCCCTGCTGGCAGCCGCTGAGAGCGAGGGCGGCCGCGCCTGCGACTGCCAATGCTCCGATGCCTCTGGACTTCCACATGGTGTGTACCTTTCTCATGGTCGGGCAGGACTAGCCCTTGACGGCACCGGCGAGTGTGCTGCCGGTGAGCTGCTTCTGGAGCAGGCTGAAGATGATGAGCGATGGGATGGTCGCGATGACCGCGCCCGCTGCGAGCGGGCCGAGCTGCGTCTGGCCCTCGGCGCCGAGGAACGAGCGCAGGGTGATCGGCAGGGTGTACAGCTCGGGGCTCTGGATGAGGACGAGGGCGAGGAAGAACTCGTTCCACGCCGAGACGAACGTGAACATCGCGGTCGCGACGAGTCCGGGCCGAAGCAGCGGGAACACGATCGACCGGAGCACGCAGCAGCCGACCGGCGCCATCCATCTCACCCGCCTCTTCGAGCTCGGTCGGAATCGCGGCGATGTAGCCCTGCAGCATCCACAGGGTGAACGGCATCGTGAACGTCACGTACACGAGGGTCAGCCCGAAGAGCGTGTCGTTGAGCTGGATCGTCCGCAGCACGAGGAAGAGCGGGATGATGATGAGGATCGCGGGGAACACCTGGCTCGCGAGGATCCACACGGTGCCTGCCGCGCGCAGCTTCCCCTGCATGCGTGCCAGCGCGTAGGCCATCGGCAGCGAGAGCAGCATCGTCAGGATCGTGGTGGACACCGCGACGATCAGCGAGTTGCCGATCGAGGCGATGAGGTTCTGCCGCTCGAGCGCGTTGATGTAGTTCTCCCACACGAACTCCCGCGGGATCAGGCTCGTGCCCAGCGAGTTCAGCTCACGCGAGGACTTGAAGGATGCCGACACGAGCCACAGCAGCGGGAAGCCGAGCACGAAGAGGTAGGCCGAGCAAGCGCCAGGTACTGGAACGCCTTCGTCGCCGAGAACCCGCGCCGCCTTTCGGGAGCGAGAGGGCGCTCCGTCGCCGGAGACCATCGTCTTGATGGCGTCGCCGCCCGGGCCTTCGAGGAGGGGCGCATCGGCGGTCATCGCTTCGCCTCCTTCTTCTGGCGGAACTGATGGATGAGGTACACCGAGAGGATCAGCATGATCGCGACGACGAGCACGTCCCCCATCGCCGATGCATAGCCGATCTCGCGGTTGCGGAACGCCTCGAGGTAGGTGAACAGCGGCGGGATCATGGTGCGGCCGCCCGGGCCACCCTCGGTCATCACGTAGATGAGTCCGAACGAGTTGAACTGCCAGATGAAGTCGAGGGTGGTGATCGCGATGATCACAGGGCGAAGAGCGGGCAGCGTGACGTGCCAGAACCGCCGGAAGGCGCCGGCGCCGTCGACCGCCGCGGCCTCGTGCAGCTCGGGGGCGATCGACTGCATCCCCGCCAGCAGCAGCACCGTGGTCTGCGGCATCCCCGCCCAGACCCCGACGATGATCACGGCGGGCAGAGCCCAGCGGAAGTCGCCGAGCCAGTTCACGGGCGGGATGCCCATCGCTTCGAGGACGCCGTTGATGGGCCCGGAGGTCGTGCTGTAGATCATCCGCCACACGATGGCGACGACCACGGGCGGCATCGCCCACGGGATGAGCGCGAGCACGCGGGTGAAGCCCTTGAGCTTCAGGTCCGAATTGAGGAGGAGGGCGAGTCCCATCGCGGACACGAGCGTGAGCAGCGACACCGACACCGCCCAGACCAGCCCGATGCCGAAGGACGACCAGAAGCGCCGGTCCCCCGCCAGCTCGATGAAGTTGCCGAAGCCGATGAAGTCGATCACGTCGTTGCGAGCGAGGGTCGCGTCGGTGAACCCGAGCGCCACGCCGCTGACCAGCGGGATCACCGAGAAGACGAGGATGGGCAGCAGCGCCGGGAACACGAGGGCGATCGCCTCGCGACGCTCGGCGCGTGCCCGCGGTCCGAGGCGACGCACCTTCGGCTTGCCGCGCCGGCGGCGGCGGCTGGACCTGTGCCGGCGCTGACGGCGGCAGCCTGATCGGATGCGGTCCGTGCGGCTTCACTCATGCCGAGGCCTCCCCACGCGATACGAGACGGACCGGGCGCGCGGCCCGCAGGACCGTGGAGTCGCGTACCCGCAGGGCCGGCGCCACGGTGACCGTGTGGACGGGGCGCTGCGGCTCCGCGATCCGGGCGAGGAGGAGCTCGGCCGCGACGCGGCCGCGCTCGGCGGCGCCGAGGTCGACGCTCGTCAGGCTGGGGCGCGAGACCTGCGCGAGTTCGGTGTCGTCGACGCCGGTGATCGCGATGTCTTCGGGAACGCGCAGCCCGAGGTCGTCCGCGGCGTGCAGCACCCCGATGCCGATCAGGTCGTTCGCCGCGACCACGGCGTCGATCTCGCCGGCGGAGTTCTCCGAGCAGCTCGATCGCGGCGCGGTAGCCCTCGGCGATCGTGAAGTCGGCGACGGTGATCTCGACGGCGGACACGCTCGGGGACGCCGCGACCGCTCGACGGAATCCGTCGTGACGGAACTGGCCGGGGGTGGTGTCGACGGGGCCGTTGATGAACGCCAGGCGTCGACGCCCTTCGTCGACGAGGTGGCCGACGACGAGCTCCATGCCGCGGGCCGAGTCCGCCCTCACCGTGTCGGCGCCCGCGGTGTCGGGCAGGCGGCCGAGGACGACGACCGGCACCGGCGCCGCCGCGATCGCCGCCTCGCAGCTCGTCGGTCACGCGCAGCGGCGAGAGCACCATCCCGTCGACGAAGCCGCGGCTGAGGCTGCGGACGAGGTCGAGCGTCGCTTCGGCATCGCCGGTGCTGGAGATGACGAGACGGTAGTCGGATGCCGCGACCACCTGCTCGATCGCACGCATCATCTCGACGTAGACCGGGTTGCCGATGTCGTCGACCGCGTAGGCGAGCTGCTGGGTCCGGCCGAGCTTGAGCGATCGTGCCGTGGCGTCGGCCGTGTAGCCGAGTTCGCGCGGCCGCTTCGCGGACCTTCTGGACCGTCTCGGCGCTCGCCACCAGGCCGTTGAGGGCTCGAGACGTCGATGCCACGGACACTCCGGCACGCCTGGCGACATCGACGATGGTGACACGCGCCACATTCGCTCCCTGGATCCGACAAGCCCCGTTGCTTCCAGGTGGAAACGTTTCCACCAATCGCGTCGGATGTCAAGACCCGACGCAAAAGTGGTCCACGGGGACAACGAAAGAGCGCCCGGGGTTCGATCACCCCGGGCGCTCTTCGCTGCCAGAACCCCTACGGGAGCGGGCCGTACAGGGTCGGCGACGTGCGCGCGTGCGTCGCCTGCTCGAACCCGTAGGCGAGCCCCAGCAGAGGACCTTCGGAGAAGTCCCGGCCGAGCCACTCGAGGTTCACGTTGCCTGCGGGCGAGTTCCCTGCCGCCGCGACCCAGCCCATCGGCACCGTCACGGCCGGCAGCCCGGTGTTGGGGCTCAGGCGCATGTTGCTGCCGATCGTCGAGTAGGGGGTGCCGCTCGGGTAGACGATCGCATCGAGATCGAGGTCGTCCATCAGCTGCGTCACCAGCTGCTTGCCGGCGGCGAGCTGCAGCGTGTGCGTGCCGCTCGGGCCCGCCCATGCGTCGTACGCTGCGGCCGTGACCGCCGCCCGCTGTCCATACGGGTTGCTCGCGCGTCCCGGGACGATGTTGTCGGACTGGCTGATCTGGAGGAGACTGCGGGCGGCCACATCGGGGTCGAGGTAGGTGTCGATGTATGCCTGCAGGTCGTGGTTGAACTCCGGACCGCTTCCGCTGCCTTCGCCGAGGATCGCCGTCCAGCCGGTGGGCGGAGCGACCTCGACGAGGGTCGCGCCCTTCCCCTCGAGCAGCGTTCGGGTCTGCTGCCAGAGCGCGAGGGTGCCGGCGTTGGTTCCGAGCATCGCCGGCACGAAGCCGATCCTCTTGCCGGCGAGCGCGCCGGCGTCGAGGTACGACGCGTAGGTTTCCGGCACCTTGCCTGCCTGGTTCTGCGTGATCGGGTCGGCCGGGTCGATGCCGACCACGGCGTCGAGTGCGACCGCTGCATCCGTGACCGACCGGGCGATGGGGCCGCCGGTGTCCTGCGAGAGCGCAAGCGGCACGATGCCGTCACGGCTCGCGAGACCGACCGTCGGGCGAACGCCGACGAGCGAGTTGTAGGTCGAGGGCACGCGGATCGACCCGCCGGTGTCGGTGCCGAAGCCGATGCCGGCGAGGTTCGCCGAGATCGACGCGCCAGTGCCGCCGCTGGAACCGCCCGACGCACGGGAGGTGGAGAGAGGGCTCGCCACGTTCAGCGCGGTGCCCGGGGCCTGGAATGCCGAGAACTGCGAAGTCAGGTTGATCGCGAACTCGTCCATGCTCGCCTTGGCGAGGATGACGGCGCCGTCGGCGCGCAGTCCCTCGACCATCGCGGCATCGGTCGTCGTCTGGTTGGCGTTCCAGCATCCGCAGCCGGCGGTCGTGGGCATGTCCACCGTGTTGTAGTTGTCCTTGAGCGCGATCGGCACACCGAGCAGCATGCTCGTCATTCCGCTCGCGGCGCGCGCGGCGTCGGCGGCGGCGGCGGCGGCGAGCGCCGTCTGCTGCCCGACGGTGATGATCGAGTTGAGCGGGCGGCCGGCGGCGTGCCGGATCGACCTTCACGCGATCATAGGCGGCGATCCGATCGATGTACTGCTGGGTGATCTCGACGGATGTCGTCACGCCGGCGTTCATCGCCGCCTGCATGTCGACCACGCTCGCCTCGACGATCTGGAAGGGGCCGTCGTCGTAGATCATCCGCCGCGACAGCTCGGCGAGATCCTCGACGTCGATCGCACCGTCGGCGTCGAAATCGAGGTACGCGATCGTCGACCACTCCGCTGCGGCGGACGTCGTGCCGAGCTGCGTCCGCAAGCACCGTGAAGTCGGCCTGCGTGACCTGCTCGTCGCCCGTCAGGTCGAGCTCCGTGTAGTACGGCGCGAGGAACGTCGCCGGAGCCGCTTCGGCCGTGTCCTGCTTCAGCCAGCCCTTGTGCCGGTTCTCATCGGCCTTCGATGCAGCGTGCCGCTTGCCGGGGAGGCCGGTGAGAGCCACGGATGCCTGGGCGGCGTCCGACAGCTCCGTCGTCTCGGAGGTGGAGCTGACGAGACGTCGCCGACGAGATCGTGATGTCGGCCGTGCCGCCGCCGATCGCGGTGAACGAGAAGCCGCCGAGCTCCAGGTCGCCCGCGAGGCCCGGCGAGGAGCCCAGACGCGTGTCCGTGAGGATGACGGTGCCGTCGCCGCCGGACTCGACGAAGAAGCCTCCGTCAGGACCCGTCGACGAGTTCGCGTCGAATTTCAGGAGCTTCGGATCGTACGAGAACACGAGCGAGTAGGCGTAGAGGTCGGTGAGGCCGCGGCAGACGCCGTCACCTCGACCGTCCCGCCCTCCGTCGCCGTGGGTGCGACATCGATCGTGATTGCCGCGGTCGGCGGCTGCCGCAATCGCGGCGGGTGCCGCGAGCGTCAGTCCGCCGGCGACGACCAGCGGCGTGAGGAGCAGTGCGGCGGCACGAACGGGCGCGCGCCGTGTGCGTCCTCGGTTGGTGTCAGACATGTGTGAGCAGTCCTTCCTGGGGATGTGGGACGCCGCTTCGCGCCTGATCAGCCCGCGCGAAATGTCGGCAAGCCCAACATTCGCCGATGCACGTTTCAGGGAGTCGTCTATGTGTTACGCATCGATTTCCCGTACCGGATAGCGGCACGCGGCACGAAATCGGGCACCCCACGGCGCGCCGGGCGCGCCGATTCAAGGGGGCGCCCTGAAGTTTCAGTGGGTGCGGATGTCGTGGAGCACCGCGGTGACGAAGCCCAGCTCACCGCGGTAGCCCTCGATCCAGGCGCGCCGGTGGGCCCGGGCCGCAGCAAGCGCCTGCTCACGATCGGCGCAGCGCGCGCCCTCCTGGGCGCAGGAACCGGCGGAGAGCGTCGAGGGTGCCGTCCAG
Source organism: uncultured Actinomycetota bacterium (assembly GCA_963751055.1). Lineage (GTDB taxonomy): Bacteria > Actinomycetota > Actinomycetes > Actinomycetales > Microbacteriaceae > Microbacterium. Next base: position 278,973 of record CAVVTB010000005.1, read on the forward strand.
CCCGCCGAATGCGTGACTCGCCCCGATGCACAGGACCGCGTCGTGCGGGGAGCCGTCGGCGGAGGCCCATCCTGAGGCATCCGCTTCGACCCATGTGACGCAATCCGCCACGCCGCGCTCGCGCGCGCGCAGCTCACGGTCCGGATGCAGCGCGGTATCCACCCCGACGGCCGTCAGGTCGGCTCGGCCATCGAGCAGTTCGAGCAGCCAGGCACCCGCGCCGCAGCCGAGGTGCATACCCCCATCATCCGGGAAGCGACCGACTCGGAGTCAACGCACGCGGATGGCGGCCGGCTGGATCGTCACCGTGAATTCGCGGGTCTCGCCGATATCTTCGCCGTCGATCTCGAACGGGCGCGCCTCGGGGAGAGTGACCGCAAGTCTGGACGCCCGGCCGTCCTGAAGGGATTCGGTGTTGGTGACCTCGTCAGACGCACCGATCAGGCGCTTCAGCCCGTTGTCCCACATCATCGTCTTCAGCGTGCCCACCCACTGCGCAAGCCCTTCGGCGCTGAGCACGAGGTAGTCCAGCTCACCGTCGGAGGGGTCTGCTTCGGGCAGCAGAGTCACACCGCCTTGCAGTGTGCCGCAGTTCGCGACGAGGAGCGTGTGACCTTCTTCGCTCCGTGGGGGTTCGTCATCCGTCGTGATCGTGAACGGGATGACATCGCTGGCGGACAGCGCCCGCCCGAGCGACTCGACGTATGCGAGCCAGCCCGCCTTGTCCTTGAGGTCATCATCGGTCTCGGCGATCATGTGGGCGTCCAGGCCGAATCCGACCATCACCACGAACCCGTGCCGCTCCGAGCCGTTCGCGAGCTCGATCTCCACCCAGCCGACGTCCACGGAGCGAGGTTCGCCGTCCATTGCGCGCTGGAACGCCGCGGGCACATCATCGATCGGGATGTCGAGATTGCGGGCGAAGAGGTTTCCGGTTCCCAGCGGGACGATCCCCATCTCGACGTCGGCCTCGGCGTCGGCAAGGTGCTCCGCCACGGCCCTGACGGTGCCGTCCCCGCCCGCGACGATCAGCAGGTCTGCGCCGGCCGCGATCGCCGCCTCCGCCATACCCTGACCCGGATCCTCCTGGGTGGTCTCCCACCACCGAACGTCCGTGATCGACTCGGCACCGACCGCGTCTGCGAGTCCCGCTTCGAGGGTCTCCTTCTCGGTCTTCGACGGATTCCAGATGATCGCGATCGGCATCTCAGGCGGCCTTCTGCTTCTTCTTGCCACCGAGGTCGGCGGCGATGTCGGGCACGTAGTGGAACTGCTCGATCGGCGGACGCTCATAGTCGTCCGCGTCGGGGCGGTCGGGAATGGAGACGTCCTCGAGCTCGAGGCGCGTGTACGGGATGCTGCTCAGCAAGTGGCTGATCGCGTTCAGCCGCGCGCTGCGCTTGTCATCGCTTTCGATGGTCCACCACGGCGACTCCGGGATGTCGGTGGCGGCGAACATCGCATCCTTGGCCCGCGAGTAGCTCTCCCACCGGAGGATCGACTCGAGGTCTGTCGGCGACAGCTTCCACCGACGCATCGGGTCTCCCAGCCGCGAAGCGAAGCGAGCCTGCTGCTCGTCATCGGAAACCGAGAACCAGTACTTGATCAGGATGATCCCGTCCTCGATGAGAAGCCGCTCCACGATCGGTGCCTGACGGAGGAAGGTCTGATAGTCCTCCTCGGAGCAGTACTCCATCACTCGCTCCACCCCGGCCCGGTTGTACCAGGACCGGTCCATCAAGACGATCTCGCCCTTGGTGGGCAGCCGCTCGATGTAGCGCTGGAAGTACCACTGGCCGCGCTCCTTCTTCGAAGGCTTCGCGAGCGCGACGACCCGCGCATGCCGGGGATTCAGGTACTGCATCACCCGTTTGATCGCGCCGCCCTTGCCCGCAGCATCCCGACCCTCGAAGATCACCAGCACCCGCGCTCCCACCGATGCCACCCACTGCTGCATCTCGACGAGCTCGACCTGGAGCCGCTCGAGCTCAGCCTCATAGAGTTTCTTCTTGAGACGCTTGACGGACGACTTCGCCTTGTTGTTCGACATCACTCACGATCGCTTCCCGGCGCCCTGGTCGCCGCGCCGCCCACACTACGGGGCGTCCGTCTCGGCGAGGCGGGGTTGACATCCGCTCGAGGGGGTTACATCGTCGCAAGCTGAATGTTGGGGAGGGCCGAGCCGTAGTGCTCGCGGATCCCCGTCTTGCGCTCGAGGTCGTCGATGACAGCGGCCGTGAAGTCGATGTCATACAGGCTCGCACACGACCCGAGACCGCCGGGCGAGAAGACGTTGACCTCCATCAGCTTGTCGCCGACGATGTCGAGGCCGACGAGGAACATGCCGTCGGCGAGCAGTTTGGGGCGCACTGCTTCGACGAGCTGAAGCATCTCATCTGTCACCTTGACCGCTTCGGCACTGCCGCCCGCAGACATGTTGGAGCGCACGTCCGTCTCTCCCGGCCGGCGACGGAAGGCGGCATACACGCCGTCGACCTGAAGCGCACGCCCGTTCATGACGAACATCCGCACATCGCCGTCTTGGGCCGCCGGCAGGTACTCCTGAGCCACGACGTAGCCGTCGCGTGCGATCGCCTCCATGATCTGGGTGAGGTTGGGCTCGTCCTTCATATTGACCAGGAACACGCCGGAGCCACCGGAACCCTGCAGCGGTTTGAGAACGGCGAGGCCGCCGAGCTCCTCGATGAACTGGCGGACCCGCTCCTCATCGCGCGAGATCATGGTGCGCGGCCGCACCACCTCGGGGAAGTGCTGGAAGTACGCCTTCGACACGGCGTCGCCCAGGGCACGGGGATCGTTGACCACGAGCACACCCGTGTCGGCGAGCAGGTGCCCGAAAGCCAGCCCTGCCGTATTCGCCCACGGACTGTCGGCGGCGTCCATGGCCGGATCCGAACGGAGCATGAGGACATCGAAATCGTCGAGTCCGACACGCTCGCGGGTTGCCGACTGTACATCCTCGAGGTACCGCTCGAGCGAGCGGTACGCCTTGCCCGTGTTCCCGGCGGCCACTGTCGCCGACAATGAATCGTCGGGCTCGTAGCCGAAGTCCCGCAACCCGATGAGGCAGGCAGCGTGGCCGAGCCGGGTAGCGGTCATCGCGAGCCGAGTCGTGGTGTAGACAGGCTTTTCGGTCGCGATGTCGTTGACGACGAAGCCGATCTTCATGCATCCTCCTCGACGCCGAGCCTACGCGTTGACAAGCGCCACCAGATCGCCCGCGCGGGCGGCATCCTGCAGCCGACCGGCAGCCTCGGGATCGGCGAGGTACCGAGGCATGATCCGTGGCGGAGCGAGGAGCCCGCGACCCGCGAGATCTTCCACGAGCGGCAGGTCCTCCATCGAGAACTTCCCGAGGAAGAACCGGTCGAGCACCCCGCCGGCGGCGACGTGCTTGAGCAGCGCGAGCACTCCGCGCAGATAGATCGCGTCCTTGGTGAAGCCTCCGGCCCGGTACACCCGCATCGTGATGCTGTAGGCGCTCCCGGCGGGCAGGCCGTGGCCGGTGAGCAGCCGATGCGTCTCGACGAACGTCGCGCCACCCACCAGCGAGTGCACGGCCACCACCCTCGCCGCGAGCTGACGCAGTCGTGAGGCGGTGAGCCCGCCGCACGCGATCTCGGCCAGCACGGCGAGGCCCTCCTGCGTCTCGTCGTAGTGTGCGAAGCCGGATCCCATCATTCGGATCGGCTGCGCGAGACCGTTCACCTGGGTCACCAAGTGCGTGCCCACCTCGTGCTGCAGCAGGGCGTTGACACGCGGACCGGCCACGGCGGCGTTGTGAGAGATGAGCAGCGTGCTGCCCTCGACGAGCACGCCCGAGACGTCGTCGCGGATCTCTGCGTGGATCCCGACGTCCGGGTCGATCGACCGGTAATGGTCGATCTCCGCCTGCGCCGCCGCGAGGAATCCTTCCGCGCTCACCGAGTCGTACTCCAGCCGTCCGCTCGGCAGCCGGTCCAGCAGGTCTTCCGCCGTAGTCACCAGTGCAGGCAGCACCGCGCCGTACTGCGCGATCGACAACGGGAGGAACTCCGGCGTGTTGCGCGCACGCAGCATCTCCACCCGCAGCGTCATCTCGCGCTGCCAGTTCCGCAGCAGCGAGGCGAGAGTGGCGTCCCCTACGCCGTCGAGCGGCAGTGCCTCCACCTGCGCGTCGAGCACGTCGGGATCCACATCGAGGTCGCGGTATTCGAACACCGGATCCGTTTCCGGATGGGCGAGGAAGGCCGCACGGACGTCATCCGCATTCACTGGCGTCATCTCGAGCAGGAATCGCACGCTCTCCGCCAGGGACGCCGTGGCGTGGTCCGCGGCGAGGTCGGTGGGAGAGAAGCCGCCCGCGTGGAGAGCACCCGTCTCCGGACCGGCTGTCATGGCATGGCCACCTCGCGCAGGGATTCCTCGACCGCCGGGATGGTGCCTGCCAGCGCGCGGGCGAGCTCGTCGATTCTGGCGCGGTCGACATGACCCGTCCACTCGTCCATGAAGGTCTTCTTGAATTCGAGCGCGAGCACGAGTGCGCGTCCGGGGTAGCGGGCGTGAGTCCACGCTGCGAGCTGCCGGCCGCGGAAGCGGACGTTCTCGCGGACATCGAGCGGACCTGCGGCCCGGAGCGCATCCATGAAGGCATCCACCACGAACCCGAACCGCTCGCGGTCGACCGACCCGGTGCCCACGTTGACCTCGGGGTTCTCCTCGCCTGGCGCCTCCGCGGCGTCTGCGCCATCCCGGCGGTGGTTGTAGGAGTGGACGTCGAACATGACGAACGGTCCTCGTTCGGCGACCGGGTCCAGGCGGCGGGCGAGCTCGGCATAGAACGCGTCATACACGTCGAGGGAGCCGGCGACGACCGCCTCGTCGAGGGGCGGATTGCGGACCACATCCAGCCCCCACGCCTCTTCCGAGCTGCGGTAGACGGCCTCCTCGCGCTCACGATTCAGATCCACCTCGAACCGGGAGCGATGCACGACGACCCGCGCGGGGATCAGTGCTCCGATCTCGTCGGTGTGCGGATCCTCCTCCCGCAGCCGATCCGGTTCCGGCAGCACCAGCTCCGCGGCGAAGTCCGGCCGGACGTCGTGCCCGTTGTGGATCGCGGTCGCGATGAACCGGCCACCCCAGTCGCCGAGGAACTCGAACGCGGGACGCTCCGTCTTAGGCATGCGCCCATTGTGGTCGGAGGGACGGCGGGCCGACAAGGAGGCCGCTCGCTCAAGACGAGATGGCGACGACCGCGACGAGGATCGCGACGAGAATGTCGAGCACAGCGCAGAACTCGGCGAATGAGTGATCCACCACTCGGCCGGAGCGGTGGTGGTGGGTGTCCCAGGCGGCGTGCCCGAGGAGCGCGGCGGCGACAAGAAGGCCGCCGAGCGCTGCATCCGAAGAGATGGCGAGCAGCGCAGTCGCACCCAGCACGAGCATCGCACCCGTCTGCAGCGGAAGGGACCACCAGGGTGAGGTCCGACGCCCGACCAGCCCCACTGCCAGGACCGCGACGGCCAGCGCGAGCACCCACGGCACGGCGCCGAAGCCGGTGAACTTGTCGATCGTGATCAGAGCGAAGGTGACGCCGAAGGCGGCCCACGCCACCCACCGGCGCCGCGTGGCGGCTGCAGCCAGGTAGACCAGACCGGATGCCGCGACGACAGCCGCGACGTCGCGGCCGTCGGTCAGTTCGTACGCGGTGCCCGCCGCGACGAGCACACCGAGCGCCGCAGGCCAGGTCATCCGCCAAAGCCGGCCGCGCTCCTGAACAGCGGGGCTGTGGTGGGGCTCCTGCTGTCTGACTGCGTCCATCCTGAACCCTCCTTCTTGAACACGCATGTTCGACTTACTAAAGCGTACGGAATAGTACGAGTAAATGGAAGAGGCGGAACGTGGCGGTGGCTAACATGAACATGACTGTCTGCACTAGGAGGTTCGGTGGCCGAGACCGAGTCTGAGACAAGCGCTCCGAGGGCAACCTCTCCGGATCGCATCAAGCGCGCCGACGCCCTCCGCAACATCGAGGCGATCGTCGAGGCCGCAACCCGGCTGCTCGCCGTCAAGCCCGACGCGAGCATCAATGACATCGCCAAGGCCGCCGAGGTCGGCAGGGTGACGCTATACGGCCACTTCGACTCGCGGGCGGCGCTCGTCCGCGAAGTCGCCGCCCGGGCCATCGCCCAGACCGACAGCGCGCTGGCGCAGCTCGACCTCGATGGCGATCCGCGAGATGCACTCGGCCGCCTGCTGGAGGCGACCTGGCATCTGACCCACCGGTTCGGGGCTGTAGTGGTGGCCGCCTCACAGGCGCTGCCGCCTGAGCAGATGCGCCGCGCTCACGACGAGCCCGCCGCCCGCGTCCGCGGACTGCTCGAGCGCGGCCGGTCGGCGGGAGAATTCCGCAGCGACGTGCCTATCGACTGGCAGATCAGCGTGATCCAGGCGATTCTGCACGGCGCGTCGGCCGCGGTGCACCGCGGTGAGATCACCGCCGTCGACGCTCCGTCGCTGGTGCGCGACACCGTGCTCGCCGCGCTGGCCGCCTGATCACCGCGCGCGGACGTCAGCTGCCGGTGGAACCGCTCTGGATCGGACCGTCGAGCAGGCGCGGCCGGTAGTCCAGAAGCTGGCTGCGTCCATCGAACGTGCGCGCCTCGATGAGGTCGAGACCCACGTCTGGCCATCCGTCGTAGATGCGCTCGCGGCCCGTCGCACCGGTGACCACCGGGAACACGACCACGCGGAACCGGTCGACGAGACCCGCGGCCAAGAGTGACCGGCACAACGAGAGGCTGCCGATCGTGGACAGCGGGCGATCGCTCTCGTCCTTCATGGCGCGCACCGCCTCGACGGCGTCACCTCGAACCAAGCGGCTGTTCGCCCACTCCAGGGGTTCGTCGAGGGTTGACGAGAAGACCACCTTCGAGATCGCATCCATCTGATCCACACCCTCGGTGCCGGATTCCGCGAACCCATGCATGAGCCGATAAGTCGTCGAGCCCATCAGCAGCGTGCGCTCGGTTTTCGCGTCCTCCTCGAGCCAGGCGAGATACTCCGGACCTTCCAGGCCCCACCAGCCCGGCCACCCCTCGGCGGCCGCGTACCCGTCGAGCGAGGTGATGAAGTCCACCATGAGTTCCGACATCCTGCGTTCTCCCTTCGATCGGTGGAATCCCTATCTTGAACAGCACTGTACTACTTAATGTATGGAGCGGCTATGGCCAGCCGAGCTGGGCATGTCCGCGGTGCGTGCGACGATCCGCAGAGGGAAGGTCCGGGGGGAGGGCGCATGCGGGGCGAGGCGACCGTGCTGCACGCCGACCTCGACGCGTTCTACGCCTCGGTCGAGCAGCGCGACGCGCCCGCGCTGCGCGGGCGGCCCGTCATCGTCGGGGGCGGCGTGGTGCTGGCGGCCAGCTACGAGGCGAAGGCCCGCGGGGTGCGCACCGCGATGGGCGGCCGGCAGGCACGCGACCTGTGCCCGGATGCCGTGGTCGTCCCGCCGCGGATGGACGCGTACTCCGCAGCCAGTCGAGACGTGTTCGCGATCTTCCGCGACACCACGCCACTCGTGGAGGGGCTCTCCATCGACGAGGCGTTCCTCGAGGTCGGTGGACTCCGACGCATCGCCGGCTCGCCCGCGCAGATTGCGGTGCGGTTGCGGGAGCGGGTGCATGCGGAGGTCGGACTCGCCATCTCTGTCGGGGTCGCGCGAACCAAGTTCCTCGCGAAGGTCGCAAGCGCCGTCAGCAAGCCCGACGGGCTGCTCGTGGTCGAACCCGAGCGGGAGCAGGAGTTCCTGCTCCCGCTCCCGGTGGAACGGCTCTGGGGCGTAGGTGCTGTGACCGCCGAGAAGCTGCACCGGCTCGGCATCAGCACGGTCGGGCAGTTGGCGGAGCTCGAAGCCGCGACCGCCGAGAGACTGCTGGGCAAGGCGACCGGCGCGCACCTGCACGCCCTTGCCAGGCTCCGGGATCCACGCCCCGTCGACACCACCCGGCGCCGCGGATCGATCGGCTCCCAACGCGCCCTCGGCAACCGCCCGCGCACAGTCGAGGAGATCGACCTCTTCCTCACTCAGATCGTCGATCGGCTCGCCCGCCGCTTGCGCGACCGCGACCGGGTGTGCCGCACGGTCGTGCTGCGCCTCCGCTACGGCGACTACGCGAAAGCCACCCGATCGCGCACCGTCCGCTTCCCGACCGACCGCACGGCGGTGCTGCTCACCGTCGCCCGCGCGCTGCTCGCCGCCGCACAGCCGGAGATCGCGGAGCGCGGCATCACCCTCATCGGAGTCTCGCTGTCGCAGCTGGGGCGTGCCGACAGCATCCAGCCGGAGCTGCCGATCGACTGGGAGGACGGGGCGCGCCTCGACACCGTGCTCGACGCGGTGCGCGATCGTTTCGGGGCGGCGTCCGTCGCCCGCGCTGCTCAACTCGGTCGCGATCCGGGCTGGTCGACGCCGCTGCTGCCGGAACACGAGTGACCGCGAGAACCTATCCTGACAAAAGCGATTCAACGACCGAGCAGCTGCAACCCGTGGGACTCATGAAACGACTGATTCTGGTCCGGCATGCGGAGCCGGACTGGCCGAAGGGTGTGAACGTCGGCCGGAACGATCCTCCGCTCACCGCTGCGGGGCTCCATCAGGCGGCCGGGCTCGCGCGGGCACTGGCGAACCAGCCCATCTCCCATGTGGTCTCCTCATCCCGTTCCCGCGCCATCCAGACTGCGGAGCCGATCGCGCAGGTGCACGGCATCCCGCTCTCGGTTCCTCCCGAGGACTTCTTCAACGACTTCGCGATGGGCGACTGGGAGGGCAGGTCCGAGCAGGATCTCGACGCGGACCCACGCTTTCAGGCCTTTCTCGAGGACCCGCAGAGCGTCGTTCCACCCGGGGCGGCCGAGAAGGTCGAGAGCGTCCTGCAGATGCGCGAGCGCGTCGAAGCGGGCCTGCACACCGCGTTCGACCTGAGAGGTTCGGACTGCGCGCTCGTGGTCACCCACGCGGACATCATTCGCATCGCACTCACCTACTTGTTCGAGATGGACGCGGCCCGCTTCCTGCGATTTTCCGTGCCTCGAGCCTCGATCACGGTGATCGACCATCCGCTGCACCGACCCACCCTGAGCCGCCTCGGGTGGACGGCGGGCGACGAGCTCTAGCGCGCGGGCGCTCGTCGTTCCCGGTGCCCATTGAGGGTGCCGGCGGCGAGGGCCAATCTGGGTGCATCAGCGGCTAGACCGCGAGAACGAAAGGACGTGACGATGCCTCTCTACCTGTCGAGATTCAGCTACACCCCGGAGACCTGGGCGCGGCTGGCCGACAACCCCGAAGACCGCCGGAAGGCTGCCCAGGCATACATCGAGTCTGTCGACGGCAGGCTTCACGGATTCTGGTATGCCTTCGGCTCCCACGACGGCTACACCCTGTGGGAAGCTCCCGACAACGTTTCGATGGCCGCGGTCGCACTGGCGATCGCCAGTGGCGGTGCATTGAGCTCGCTCGAGACGACAGTGCTCATGACGGTCGACGAAACGATCGAAGCACTGCAACGAGTCGAACAGGTCAAGTACCGGCCGCCCGGCAGCTGACGACGGGCCTCTGCCAGGCTCCATACCGGTCCGCGCTGGCGCCGGTGGGATGACGCAGGGCATCCACCGAATGGGGGACCCCGAACCCGTTGAACGGCCGTGCCCGTGCGGCTCGCCACGCGGAATCGTGGATGCCATGAACGAGAACGTGGTGCGGGTGCGGAACCTGCGAAAAGAGTATTCGGCCCGTGCGGTCGTCGACGACCTGTCGTTCGACATCGCGCGGGGTGAGACGTTCGCGCTGTTGGGCCCCAACGGCGCGGGGAAGTCGACCACGGTGGAGATCCTCGAGGGATACCGCCACCGCACGAGCGGCGAGGTCGAGGTGCTCGGAGTCGATCCCGCGACGGCTGGGCTCACGTGGAAGGCGCGCATCGGCGTCGTGCTGCAGGGCACCGGGGTGCTGGGCGCGCTCACCGTGCGCGAGTACCTCACGCAGTTCGCCGGCTTCTTCCCGAACCCGCGCCGTGTCGACGACGTGCTCGCGGCCGTCGGGCTGGAGGAGCAGGCGGGGATGCGGCTGAGCAGGCTCTCGGGAGGTCAGCAGCGACGCGTGGATGTCGCGCTCGGCGTCGTCGGAAACCCCGAGCTGCTGTTCCTCGACGAGCCGACGACCGGCTTCGACCCGCAGGCGCGACGGGACTTCTGGACGATGATCCGTGGGCTCTCCGCCGACGGCACGACGATCCTGCTGACGACCCACTACCTCGACGAGGCGGAGCAGCTCGCCGATCGCGTCGGCATCATCGTCGGTGGGCGGCTGCAGGCGATCGGGCCCGTCGGCACCATCGGCGGCGAGCATGCGCGCACGCCGATCGTGCGCTGGAGCGAGCCAGGCGAACGACGTCCCCGCGAGGAGCGCACCTCCGAACCCGGACGCTTCGTCGCCGACCTGGTCGCCCGCACCGGGGCCGAGCCCGTGGCGGTGGACATCGTCCGCCCGTCACTCGAAGACATCTATCTCGGTCTGGTGGCCGAGCACACCGGCGTCGCGGCATCCGCTGGCGCCCTCGTCACGGAGGCATGAATCATGAGCGTCATCACGCGCAGCACCACCACCGCGCGGAGCACTGCTGGGCGCAGCCGCGTCGGCATGGGACTCTGGCGGGCCCGCTTCGAGATCGCGCAGTACGTCCGCTCGGGCGATACCGTCGTGTTCACCTTCCTGTTCCCGATCCTCATGCTGGGGCTGTTCGCCGTCGCGTTCGGCGCCGATGGCGACATGCAGCCCGCGCCGGGTCTGCCCCCGGTCCCGGTCGCGCAGATGTATCTGCCCGCCATGCTCGCCGCGGGTCTCCTGCTGTCGGGGTTCCAGAATCTCGCGATCGACATCGCGGTGGATCGGTCCGAGGGAGTGCTGAAGCGGCTCGGCGCGACGCCGCTCTCGCCGGTGAGCTATTTCCTCGGCAAGATCGTGCAGGTGGGCGTCACCGGCGTCGCGCAGGCGGCCGTCCTTCTGGGATTCGCGGCCGTCGTGCTGCAGGTGCCCCTGCCGACGGATCCCGAGAAGTGGTTCACATTCGCGTGGGTCTTCGTCCTCGGCATCACCGGGTCGGCGCTGCTGGGCGTGGCGGTGTCGGCGGTCCCCCGCTCGTCGCGCAGCGCCGTGGCAGTGGTGATCCCGATCGGGCTTGTGCTGCAGTTCATCTCGGGCGTGTACTTCCAGTTCTACATGCTCCCCGACTGGCTGCAGACGGCCGCGAGCGCGCTGCCCGTGAAGTGGATGGCGCAAGGGATGCGGTACGTCTTCCTGCCGGCCGAGTACTCCGCACTGGAGCAGAACGGCGAATGGAACATCGCGGGCGTCGCGATAGCGCTGACGATCTGGCTCGTCGTCGGACTCGTACTCGCGCGCGTGACCTTCCGCTGGAACAGGCGCGACGCGTAGCCTGAGCGCGGGACGGCCGACATGCAGAATCGACGATGGTGGGACGCGGCGCTGATCGCCGCGTCCCTCGTGGTCGTCCTGACCATGTGGCTCGGATCGAGCGGCGCGTCGTCTGCCGCCGTCGCCCTCGCCGCGGCGGCGCTCGTGCTGTTCGTGCTGAGCTATGTGCTCGTCGCGCGGCCCGCCCTGACCTCGCCTCGACCGTGGCAGTTCCCCGTCTTCGTAGGCGCCGCGGCCGTCGCCCTCGCAGGCGGGTGCGCAGGTGAGCCCTTCTTCGCGATCATGCAAGCGATCGCGTACCCGCTCACGTGGGTGCTGGCGAGAGACCGACGCGGGGCGATCGTCGGATCGATCGCCATCGCTCTCGGCACCTTCACCGGCGTCGCCGTGTTCTCGGGGATCCTCGACGGCGGGGATGCCGTGCTGCCCGCGCTCGCCATCGCCGCCTCGACTGCGGGCTTGGGTCTCGCCTTCGCCATCGCGTTCGGCCTGTGGATGTCGGGCGTCGTCGAGTACGGCCAAGAGCGCGCACGCCTGGTCAGCGAGCTCACCGCGGCGCAGGCCGAGATCGAGGCTCTCAGCCGCGACCGCGGCGCCGCTCTGGAGCGCGAGCGGCTGGCCCGCGACGTGCACGACACGCTCGCGCAGACACTCGCGGGTCTGGCGATCCTTTCGGAGCGCGCCGGCCGGCAGCTCGGCGAGGGGCGAGCGGATGCCGCGGCCGACAGTATCGCGACGGTCGAGCGCCTCTCGCGCGATGCCCTCGACGAGGCACGCGCGATCGTGTCGCGCATGGCCGCCGTCCCCTCCGATGCCGCCCTCGGCGACGCCGTCGACCGCCTCGTCAGCCGCTTCCGCGCCGAGGCGGGGCTGACGATCGACCTCGACCTCCAGCTCGATTCCGCCGGCGTGCTTCCCCGGGAGTCGCAGCTGGTGCTGCTGCGGTGCCTGCAGGAGTCGCTCGCCAACGTGCGCAAGCACGCGGCGGCGACCCGGGTTGACGTGCGGGTATCGGCCGGGCCAGACGGCGGAGCAGAGCTCGCCGTCACCGACGACGGCCGCGGATTCGATGTCGCCGCGCGGCGTGACGGCTTCGGCCTCGAAGGGATGGCGGAGCGCGTCGCACTGGCCGGCGGCGAACTCGAGGTGTCGTCGGTCTCCGGCGGGGGCACGACGCTCGCCGTGCGGCTGCCCGCAACGCCGGCGGACCGGCTGGTCTCCGAATGATCCGGCTGCTGATCGTCGACGACCATCCCGTGGTTCGGGCGGGCCTGGTGGGAATGCTCTCGGACGAGCCCGGCTTCGAGGTGGTCGGCGAGGCCGCCGACGGAGACCAGGCGGCACGCATTGCGGGGGCGACCCGCCCGGACGTCGTGCTGATGGACCTGCGGATGCCAGGGGTCGGCGGCGTCGAGGCCACCGCGCGGATCACCGCCGCAGGCGACGCGAAGGTCCTGATCCTCACGACGTATGAGTCCGATGACCAGATCCTCGCGGCGATCGAAGCAGGGGCAAGCGGCTACCTGCTGAAGGCGGCCCCGCAGGCGGAGATCGTCGCCGGCATCCGCTCGGTAGCCGCCGGCCAGACCGCTCTCTCGCCGCACGTGGCCGCGCGACTGGTGGAGCGCATGCGGGCCCCGGCGGCCGAACCGGTGCTCACAGCGCGCGAGACCGACGTGCTGCAGCTGGTCGCCCGCGGCAACAGCAACAAGCAGATCGCCGTCGCGCTCGGCATCGGCGAGTCGACCGTGAAGACCCATCTGCTCAAGATCTTCGAGAAGCTCGGTGTCGCCGACCGCACCCGCGCCGTGACGCTGGCGATGGAGCGCGGACTGCTGCGCACCTGACCCCGCCACCAGGCGCGACCGCGATCATCGGCAGGCGGCTGCTTACGAGAGCACGTCCTTCGTGCTGAAGCGGGCGATCGCCGCGGCGCCGAAGACCAGAATGTAGCCGGCCTGCAGCAGCGCGTTGCCCGCGAACGAGTCCCAGACGATGGGCGCACGCAACAGGTCGCCGAAGTCCAGCCACCGATCGGTGAACAGCCACGGGTGCAGTGCCTCCAGCTGCGGGATCGCTCCGGCGATCTGCGCGGCGACAGCCAGGATCGCTGTCGCGGCCATCGCGCCGATCGGCACAGTCGTCAGCGTCGACAGGAACAGTCCGATCGCCGAGAGGCCGAAGAGCGACACCGACACATAGGCCCCGACGGCGAGCAGTCGCAGCATCCCTTCACCGACAGACACCTGCGCACCGGTGAGCAGCGTGACCGGGCCGACCGGGAAGAGGATCCACCCGACGAGCGTGCCGACCGCGATCACCGTGAGGGTGGCGGCGAGGCAGAACGCCGCCGCGGAGAGGTACTTCACCAGCAGCAGGCGCACCCGCCCCGCGGGAGCGGTCAGCAGGTAGCGGAGCGTGCCGTGGCTGGCCTCGCCGGCGATCGCGTCACCGGCGACGACGCTGACGGTCAGCGGCAGAAAGAGCGGAATCGCGACGGTCAGCGCCGCGAGAGCGACGAAGAGCCCGTTGTCGGTGATCTGGTCGAGGAAAGCAGGTCCGCGGCCGGGACGCGACCCGCCGACGAGTCGGATCGCGACGCCGAGCAGGATCGGGATGAGCGCGAGCGCAGCGAGCATGGCCCACGTGCGCCACCGCCGGAACTGCGTGGCCAGCTCATTGCCGAGCAGCTGAAGGGTGCCCGATCCGGCGCGCGAGGTCGGCGCCGCGACCTCAGTCGACGACATCGAAGCCCTCCCCGGTCAGCTCGACGAAGCGCTCCTCGAGGCTTTCGCCGAGCACCTCGAACCCCCGCACGCGCACGCCCGCAGCCACCAGTGCCGAGACGATCGTCTCGGGCTGGGCGCTGTCGGGCTTCACCCCTGTCATCAGATCGAGATCGGATGCCGCATCCCGCACGTCGATCTCGACCCCCAACGACGCGAGCACGGCGCGCGCGGCGTCGAGGTCGGGGGTACGGATCTGCACGCGCTGGCGTGTTTCCGCACGGCGGAAGTCCGCGAGGGTTCCCTGTGCCACGAGCGTGCCGCCGCTCATCACTCCCACGTGGGTGCACAGCTGCTCGACCTCGGCGAGCAGGTGGCTCGAGACGAACACGGTCGTGCCGTCGGCGGCGAATGAGCGGATGAGCGAGCGCACTTCGCGGGTGCCCTGCGGGTCCAGTCCGTTGGTGGGTTCATCGAGCACGAGCAGCTCGCGCGGCATCAGCAGTGCGTTTGCGAGGCCCAGTCGCTGTTTCATGCCGAGCGAATAGGCGTGGGCCTTCTTCTTCGCCGCATGCGTCAGGCCGACGCGCTCCAGTGCCGCGCCGACGCGCGCCCTCCGCGTGCGTCCCGAAGAGTGCCGGTCGGCTGCGTCGAATCGGTGCAGGTTCTGCTCTCCGGTGAGGAACGGCGAGAACGCCGGGCCTTCCACCAGCGCGCCCACGCGTGGCAGGACCGTGTCGAGCGACCGTGGCATCGGGGAACCGAGCACACGTGCCTGGCCGTCGGTCGCGTTCAGCAGTCCCAGCAGCATTCGAATCGTGGTGGTCTTGCCCGAGCCGTTCGGCCCCAGAAAGCCGTAGACCGCACCGCGCGGCACCGCGAGGTCGACCGCATCGACGGCGGTCTGCGCGCCGAATCGCTTGGTGAGACCCGTGGTCTCGATCGCAAGCTCTGCTCCGGCAGTCGGGCGCACCGGCGTCGGGGTCGTCACCGGCGTTCCGTCAGCGGCCGGTCTGTGCGGCCTGGACCAGACGGGATGCCGGCACCGCGCCGGCGAGCACGCGACCGTCGTCGGTGATCAGCACGCTGACGAGCGCTGTCTGCAGCACCCGGCCGCCCTCGACGGCGGTGGTGACGCTCTCGATCATCGCGAGCTGCTCGAGGGTCGAGCTCCGGAGAACACGCTCTGCCCGCCCGCTTCGGGCGTGCCCGGCAGTTCGACGACCGCCGACCAGCCCTCTCCGAGGACCACCGGGGCGGCGGCATCCGTCTTCATCCCATCGTGACTCGTGCCCGCGTTCGGCAACGCAACGTCCTTCTCGGTGACGGTGATGTCGGCGCCGGGTTCGAATGCGAAGACGGCGGGGTCGGGCGCCGAGAAGTCGACCTGGGTGAACGCGATCTCGAAGGCGGGTGCGCTCGCGCCGCGAGCGGTCACGGATGCTGCCAGCGCGATGCCGTTCTCACCGTCGATGGCGAAGCGCACTTCGCCGACCAACGTATCCGTCGTGCGCGGCACCAGGATCAGCTCGTACACCTCCCGCCCGGCGACGCGGGAATCGGTGCCGACCGTCACCGCGGTTGTTTCGTCGAGTCGGGTCAGAGCCTCATCGAGCATCTCGTCGGGGGTGGGCAGTGTGTCGTCCGCGTCACGGCGTGCCTTCGGGGCGTCGGCGGGGAGGTTCAGCTTCGTGGCCGTCTGCGTCTCGCTGTCGACGTACCAGATCTCCTCTGCCGCACCGTCGACGTACACGTTGCGCTCCCCGAGCTGATCGAGCACCTGCAGGCGGGCACGCTCACCGTCGAGGTAGACCTTCGCCGTGTGCGAGCCGGTGACCAGCGCGATCAGGTCATCGATGTCGGCCGCCGAAGACCCGTCGTCGGGCGCGCCCTCGGAGCCACCCATCGACTCGGTCAGGGCGCCCAGGTCGGGCAGCCCCAGCTCGGAGGTCTGCTCGATCGTGCCGCTGAGCGCATCGATCTCGCTCGCACCGGCGAACTCGATCAGCTCCTGGACGGTCTTGTCGGGCAGGTCGACGGCGCCGCTCGCCGCCATCGGCACGAGGAACGCGGCACCGGCCACGAGCGGCACGACGATCGCCGAGGCCCACAGCACAGGACGCCGGTCGAGCACACGGCGGGGACGGCTCATATGACCAGGCTACGCCGGTCGCCGCATCCCGTCTCAGGTCACAGTCAACACGCAGGAATCTCGTCTCACCGCGGCTCGTTCCGATTGGTCACCTGACGGAACGGGCCCGCGTTCCCAAAGGCCTGTCGCTCCTCGCGGGCCAGAGCCGCACTCATACCGGTCGAGGCGGAAGCGAACGTAGAAGATCAGGAAGAAGATCAGCACACCCATCGCCATCCAGGGGCCGACCGCCCGCATGATCACGAACTCGGACGCCGAAGCCACGGTCAGGTGCCAGCCCTCCCATCCGGCGATACCGAGCTCGACAAGTGCCCACACGATGGTGACATGAGCCGCGACCCTCCGGTAGACGGGATGATCGGGAGTCAACCGGCGATACGGCGTCACAAGCGGGATCAGGTACGAGGCGACGGGCCTGCGGGTGAAAGCCGTCGCACCGACGGCGAGCGCGATCAGAGCGCTGAGCGCCACACCGGCGCCGAAGTAGACCTCATGCGACTGGGTGAGGACGCCGGCGACCGCTTTGACGACGACGTATGAGAGGGTCAGCGGCAGGAGGATCCCGATTCGGCGGCCCGCGATCCGGCGGACGACGATGAGGATGACGGTGAGGGCGCTGGCCGCGATCATGGCCGGAACCAGTCCGAGCCACCCATCGACGAGAAGGAATGCCGCCGTGGGAAGCAGGGATGTCAGGGCCGGCATGAGCCCTGGGCGCCGGATGGTGATGGCAGGGCGGGACATGAGGTCTCCTCTCCGGGATTCGAGTACCGTGCCTGTCAACTCTCGCGTGGTGGCGCCGGCGCGGGATCCACCGATCGGAGGACGCCGCGTCGTACATCCGGCCGGCCCCTCCTTCCGAAGTTCAGGCTGCGGGTTGTTCGTGACGCTCGCTCCTGCCTCGCCGCAGGGGGCCGTGTTAGCGTGAGGCATCCCGCGACCGCTCGAGAGGGGTGCACATGATGGAGTCGATCGGCTCGCTGGTGCACGTCCTGCTCACGACGCTCGGGCTCGCAGCGCCTGACCCGTCTGCTGCAGCGCTGGTCGCCGTCGCGATCACTGCGCTCGCCGTCGTCGCCCTGGCCCTCCAGTCGCTGGTCCTTCCGATCTCGGCGGTCGCGGCATCCGCTCGCCCGCGCCGCGCACGCGATCTCGTCGTCGCGCTCTCGCAGAGCGATCCCGACGCGCCAGGGCATGCCCGCCCGAGGGCGCCGGGCCTGGTGGCTCCGGCCGCGTAGGCCGGCGCCGCCCACCACTCCGCTCCGCGGGGTTTCTCGCGCGTCCGCCGGTGTCTGACGTGGCCATCCGCCACCCCTCGACACCGACGAACGGACACGACCTTGGACATCTTCGCCTTCCCCCCGATCGCCGCGACCCTCGACGCGGCATACGGCGCGCTCATGGCGCTCGCCGGGCTGCTCGAACCCGTCGCGGGGGCCGCTTCCGGTGCGACTGCCATCATCCTCGTCACGCTGATCGTTCGCGCGGCGCTGATCCCGACCGGCGTCTCGCAGGCGAAGGCCGAGCAGGTGCGCGCACGACTCGCGCCGAAGCTGCGCGTCATGCAGGAACGCTACAAGCGCGATCCCGAGCGCCTGCAGCGCGAGACGATGAAGCTCTACGCCGACGAGAATGCCTCCCCGTTCGCCGGATGCCTGCCCGTACTGATCCAGACTCCGGTCGTCGGGATCATCTACGCGCTGTTCCTCCACACCGCGATCGCCGGTCACGCGAACTCGCTCCTCACGGAGGAGCTCTTCGGCGTGCCCCTCGGCACGAGCTTCGTCGGCGCGGTCATGCAGGGCGGGCTCGATCCGGCAACGACGGCAGTGATCGGCACGGTGGTGCTTCTCATCGCCGCGGTCGCCGAGGTCACCCGACGGGCGCTTCGACCGATCCCCGCGGGACGACGGCGACGGATGCCGGTCCCCTCGGCTCCGCGACGGCCCAGCGTGCCGTCGGGCTCCTGCAGTTCATGACCGCGGCGGTCGCGCTCTTCGTGCCGCTCGCCGCGGGACTCTACCTTCTCGTCACGGTCGCCTGGACGCTGATCCAGCGGCTGATGCTTGCGCCGACGGTACCCGTTGCGTCCAACCGGCTGAACGCTGAGCACACTCGCGAGATTCATGGGTCGACGCCAGAATGGAGGCTGAGTGAGTCCTACCACCATTTCGAACTCCGGATTGGGATCATGGCGCTTTCGACTCGGGCCATCGCGGCGATCATCGCCGTGGCGGGCGTTGCGCTTGTTCTGGCAATGGGATTCCTCGTGCGCCTGGACATCATCGCCGAGGAGTTCGACGGCGAGTGGATGGACGAGATCGTCGACTACCGTTCGCCTGGGTGGGAGGTTGCGTCGCGGGTTCTCGACTTCATCGGGGGCGGGTGGTTCGCCTTCCTGCTGGTCCCCATCATCGGCGCCACGGTCCTTCTCCTGTTGCGGCGGCCCTGGGCGGCGCTCGCCTTCGTCTTGGCAGTCAGTCTGACCGCGGCTGTCGTGCCTCTCCTGAAGGGGTTCTTCGGGCGGGCTCGACCGGAAGACATCCTGGTCGAGGTGGAGACGGCTGCCTTCCCATCCGGACACGCGGCGAGTGCCGCGTCCCTTGCTGTCGTGCTCGCGCTGCTCATCGGGCGTTGGCAGGCCGCCGTCATCGGGGCGGCCTACGTGGTCCTCATGTCGCTGAGCCGTACCTACCTCGGTGCGCACTGGGTATCGGACACCGTCGGCGGGGCGCTGCTGGGTGCTTCCATCGCACTTGCGGTGTGGGCGATCCTCGCTCCTCGGCTCCGCTCTGAACAGAAGTTCAGCCGGCCACCGCTGTCGGGCCGCGCGCACGCCGCGAACAAACCGGTCTAAGGCAGCGTCCCGCCGGTGCGTGCCCGCGATCAGTCGTCGTCATCGTGTCCGCGGTGAGCACGGTGAAGTCGGAGTCCAGAGCGATGTCCACGCGTCTTCCGGTCGGCCGTGAGCACGGTGACGTCGTACGGGGAGGCGGTGTCGCTGTCGATCTCGATGTCGATGACGGTGCCGTCGGTATGCGCCAGCGCTGCCGTGAGCAGAGCCTCGACGGTCGCCGAGTCGAGCGAGCCTTCTCGAGCCTTGTCGTCCTGATCGGCGGATTCGGTGGCGACCACGGTCGCGCTGCCATCGGCGTCGACGCGAACCTCGGACTCCTCGCCGGCGGCCGTCGCGAACTGCACGTCCCACGCTCCCGCGCCGGCGGCCTCGATCTCGACCGGGTCACCCTCTGCTTCTGCTGAGGCGGTGTCGATGATGTCGAGCAGCTCGCTCGCGGATGCGGTGCCCGTGACCGAGGCATCCGAGGCATCGTCTCGTCGTCGGCGTCGTCGTCGGCGTCGTCGGCGTTGTCGTCGTTGTCGTCGTTCTGTGTCGTGTCAGAGGTCGTGTCGCGCTCATCGTCGTTCTCATCGGCGATGGCGGCGCCCACCGCGACCCCGCCGCCGATGAGGACAGCGGCAGCGACAGCTGCACCTCCGCTGATGAGGAGGGTGCGCCGACGAGAACGCTTCGGGACGGTGCTCTCCTCGGTCGGAGTCGGCGTCGGACGTCGGATCGGTCTGATTGGTCATGTCGGTCATGACTCCATCGTTCTCAGCGACGCTGAAGCAGGGCTGAATCGAACTGAAGAACCCTTCAGGAAGCTGAGGGAAGTGTCACCGTGAACCGTGCGCCGCCCCACCGAGAGGCATCCACGGTGACGCGACCGCCGACCGCTTCGGCGATGGCGCGGACGATGGGCAGCCCGAGCCCGCTCCCACCCGCATCCCGGGAACGTGCCTCATCCAGGCGGACGAATCTCTCGAAGATGCGGTCCCGCTGGTCGGCCGGGACGCCATCGCCGTCGTCCTCAACGGTGAGTACGGCCAGGCCCTCACGGTCGACGACTCCGATGGCGACGCGTCGGTGCGCGTGGCGCGCTGCGTTGTCGGCGAGGTTCCGCATCAGCTGACCCAGCAACCGGCGGTCGCCGTGGACCCGTGCCGGGCCAACCCCGGAACCGTCGACGACGATGCCGGATGCGCGCAGCCGGGACACCTCGACGAGCGCGATGTCGTCCAGGTCCACGAACTCACTGCGTGATCGTGGCGCCTTCATCCAGCCGGGCAAGCAGCAGCAGCGCATCGACGAGACCCTGCAGCCGCAGCCCCTCGTCGTGAACGACGCTCGCCAGCTCCTCAACCGACGTCACTTCGGGATGAGCCTGGGAGAGCTCCGCGTGCTGCCGGATCGTCGCCAACGGTGAGCGCAGCTCATGGGAGGCATCGGAGACGAACCGCCGCTGCGCGTGTGCGGACGCATCGAGCCTGGCAAGCATCCCATTCATCGTCACCGCCAGAGCAGCGATCTCATCACCCGAGGAAGGAACCGGAACGCGCCGATCGAGACGGTCAGCCGTGATGCTCTCGACCTCCGTGCGGATGCGCGTCACCGGTGTCAACGCCCGCCCGACGACCACCCACGTCGTCGCGCCGACGAGGAGAACAAGCAGCGGAACAGCGACCATGAGCAGCCCGCTCACCGTGCCCACCGCCTCAGTGTCGTCTTCCACGGAAACGCCGACGAGCAGTGAGCGGCCGTCATCCAGGTCTTCACTCAGCACGATGACCGGTTCGTCATCCACCAGGATCGGCACCGCCGCATCCTGCCGCGGCAATGGGGTGGACGGAGCGTCGTCGGACGCGGCGACGACGTTGCCGGCGCCGTCCACCACCTGGGCGACCTCGTCTTCGAGCGCGCGGATGGTGTCGACACCCTCCGAGTCCACTCGGGCGGCGAGCTCCTCGGCACGTGATTCACCGGCGCGCGCGGACGCTTCGCCGCAGGCTCGAGCTCAGAACCCCGGCGAAGGCGAAAGCCCCCACGACCAAGGCGATAGCGACGACGACCATCGCGCCAAGGGTCGCCTTGGCGCGCACCGACCGCCACAATCGGCTAGCCGCCATCAGCAGCCAACCGGTAGCCGGCGCCGCGCACGGTCTCGATCGCGGTCCGGCCGAAGGGCCGGTCGAGCTTCCGGCGCAGGTGGCCGACGTACACCTCGACGATGTTGGGATCGCCCTCGAAGTCGTCGTCCCACACCCCGGCGATCACATCCCGCTTGGAGAGGACCTGCCCGCGGTGGCGAAGCAGGTGCTCCAGCACGGCGAACTCGCGAGCGGTCAACGAGACTTCCGCATCCGTCTCGCCATACTCGACGCGCAGCCGGGTCGAGCCGCAGATCGCCGGCCTCCAAGATCACGGGTCGCTCGATGGCGCCACGTCGGATCAATGCGCGCAACCGGGCAACCAGGATCGCAAACGAGAACGGCTTGGTCACATAATCGTCCGCGCCGGAATCCAGCGCCTCCACCTGGTCCCACTCACCATCCTTCGCGGTGAGCATCACGCACCGGGGTCCAGTTCCCCTCCGACCGCAGCGCCTCACAGACTTTCCATCCACTCATTCCCGGCATCATCAGATCGAGCACGATCGCGTCATAGCGGGTCTCGCGGGCGCGCCACAGTCCATCCACACCGTTGTGCGCAACGTCCACGGCGAAACCCTCCGCCTCCAGACCGCGGCGCACACCCTCCGCGAGGCGCACCTCATCATCGACAACAAGAACCCGCATCACTCAAGTGTGACGGCAACGGGCTGAAGCGCGCCTGAAGCGGTGCAGCAGGCGGCAACCCTGAGTCAGGCGGGCACTCGAGCCGCGAATGGGTGGCAGAGGTAGCCTGGTGCGCAGAGGCAAGCGATGGACCGGGGCCCGCTTACGGCGCCATCATCAAGGAGGACCTCGATGACCGAAGTGATCGTCACTACCGTGTACCCACCCGCGCCCGGTGCGAAGGAGCTGCTCATCGCAGCGCTGCGTGAGGGCGTGCCGGCCGTCCACTCCGAGGACGGATGCATCCTTTACGCCATTCACGACGCTGAGGACGGCACCATCGTCATGGTGGAGAAGTGGGCGTCCCGGGAAGACCTCGATGCCCATGCCGCCGGCCGAGCGCTCGACAAGCTTGACGCCCTCGTCGCTCCCCACCTCGGACGACCCGTGACCTGGACGACGATGACCCCTGTCCCCGCGGGCACGGAGCGCCAGGGCATCCTCTGATCTTCGACTCGCCGTAGCCCGCATATCCGATGATGTCAACGGACTCGGGCACCACAGCCTCCGTGCGTAGCGTCGAGCGCGTGACGGGTGAACGCATGAGCTTGAGCGTCGTCATCCCGGCGCGCGACGAGGAGAGGCTTCTCGGGGCATGTCTCGGAGCACTGAGCGATCAATCGGATCCGGTGGACGAAGTCATCGTCGTCGACAACGATTCGAGTGACAGCACCGCCGCCTGCGCCCGCTCCCACGCGGGCGTGACCGTCGTGACCGAGCCGCGACACGGGATCACCTTCGCCCGGAACACAGGCTTCGACGCGGCGACTTCCAGTCTCATCGCCCGAATCGACGCTGACACGATCGTCACCCCCCACTGGGCGCGGGCGATTCGCCACGCATTCGCGACGGTGCCGCAGCCGGCGGGTCTCACCGGTCCAGCCGGCTTCACTCGACTCTCGGACGGCGACCGCGTCGTCGGTCGTGCGGCATATGGCCTGTTCCGCGCTCTCCACGAGGTGATGATCGGAAGCGGACCAGTGATGTATGGCCACAACATGGCTCTCAGCCGACACGCCTGGGCCAGCATCCGGGCCCTTGTCACGACGGGCGATGGTGCGATCAGCGAAGATCTCGACGTGACGTTGGCGCTCCTGCACACCGGACAAAGGATCACCTACGAGCCGGACATGCTCGTCACCATTGCCGTGGAACGCACGCTCCTGTATCGCAAACTCGCCGGATATCACCGAACCAACCGACTTACGATGGCGAAATATCGTAACCGCGAGGTTGAAGTCGGGTGAGCGCGGGACGCGGTCTTGCGCCCTCAGTCTTCCGGTCCATGTCCGGCGTCGAAACGCTCGTGGTAACGAGCGGATGCCTCGGCCAGCAGGCATCGTCCAATCGGGCGAGCGGAACCACTTCCCGCAGCAACGGCTCACGTCGGGACCGGTCCGACCTCGATGCCGCGGAGCGCCCACGCGAACCGGTCCGGATTCTTGTCCCGCAGCTCCTTGTACTGGCATACCTGCCGCGCCAGCCAATCCTCAAGCGGACGCACCCACCAGTCCTCGGCGTGAAGCGGGTTCACCGATAATCCGGGAAGATCCAATCCGCTCTCGGTGTCCACGCTTGAGTCCCGGTCTGCTTCTGGACCCTCGCTGTAACGTACGTAGGCCTCGCCGGTCTTTGCAATTCCGGCGTCCGACGGGCAGCCGAGCGAGTGGCGAGACCAGTAGGTCGCCGGCGGCCAAGAGGTGAAGATCTCCCTGCGGCGGGTGCTCCCCTCGGCTGCCGCCTGAGTCGCCCGCTATTGCGACTCTTCGGCGGTGACGTGGTGTGGCTCACCCACGGGCTTCGACTCGCTGGAACCGCGCTGCCTGAGGAAGATCGAGAACGCGATCATCGCGCCCACCGCGAGGAACTCGGACTGCCAGTTCTGCAGAGTCCGGCTCCAGAAGTCCGACGTCACCAGATACTCCGCCCAGCTGATGGCCGCCTGACCATGCTCCGCGTTCTCCGAGTTGAAGACCACGACACCGGCGAGCGACTGCGCAAGCCAGGACAGAACGAAGATGGTGCCCATCACCAGCAGCAGCGAGTTCGAGAAGATCAGCCTGCGGAAGTCCGCCACGCTTGGCCCACTCGGGTGAGTCAGGATCCGCGTGCTCACCGACCTTCTGGTCCTCATCGGTCCCGACGCCCTCGTCGCCAGGCTTCTTCGACTCCGGGGACCCACGCTGCACCAGCCAGATGGTGGCTGCGATGAACAGGAAGAACTGCAGGAACTCCGACTGCCAGTTCTCTGCGACATCCACCACGAACTCGGATGAGGTGATGAACTCGAAGAATCCTTCCGGCGGCTGAGCGTGCTGCACCAGCCGTTCATTGTTCTCGAAGAACCCGGCGATCGACTGACCGATGATCGCCAGCACGAACAGGACGAGAAACAGGATGCTGAGCGCATTGTTGCGCACTGACCGGAACATGTCAGCGCCCCATCAGCGGGATCGTCATCATGACAGCCAGCCCCGCAACGATGACGACCAGCCAGGTCCAGAAGACCACCGCCTCACCGGGAAGGGGCCCTTCCTCCTCGGGAGTGAAGTCAGCCATTTCATCGTCCTTCCATGAGCCAGCTCGGGACTTGCGCGGATTGAGCTTGACGCGGGCACGTGTCAGCCGAACAGGCCCTTGACACGGTGCTCGTCGTCGCACCGACAGAGGCAAGCGTGTCCCAGTCCGACCCACAGCGGAGCCTCATACTCTTGCGATGCGTCTGGGCTTCGGTCCAGCTGATCCGCCCGGCACCGGTGGGGCCAGTCAGGAGCCTGGATGAGGCGGACCTCCTTGAGCGGTCGTAGGCTGCCTGCCGTGATGGTCAAGAGGCAAGCCGCCTGAACTCCCGCGAGTCAATCGGGTGCGACGAACACGATCGAGTCGAAGATGGCACGTGCCTCTCTCGTCAGCGCCGGATCGATCGATTCGTGGAATTGGCCCACCGCGATCACAGCCCTCTCACCGTTCAGATCGACGACCCGATAGGTTTCGCGCTCGCCCTGATCGGAGTACCAGCGTCCGCACTCCTGCGCCCGATCCGAGTAGATGCAGAGCTTGGCGCCGTCGCAGTCGGTGATGTCGACGTCGCTCTCGGCGGAGTGGTCGAACTCGAGGCCGGAATAGTCGCCCACTGCGACCTCGACGGGAGGGGTGCTCAGCGTTGACGTCTGCGCCGTCACCGCATCGACGAATGCCTCAGCCGTCGGTTCGAGCTGGACGAATGCGCCGAACCACGCGCATGCGTCCGTCGGGACGTATTCGGCGGGCCAGAAGAGCAGGAAGACAGCCCCGTCCCCCGGGTGCTCCGGGTCGTCCTTGAGGAGGTTTGCCCCGTCGACCGTCTCCCAGCCGTCTGGCACGGTGATCTCGAAGGGCACGGTGTTTCCGGTGACGAGGTAGGTCCCGGCGTCGATCTCGCCCCTGTCCGGGAACGGTGCGACCGTGCGAGCCTCCGCCGTCGATGCGGGGGATGGGGTCTCGGCCGCGGTGCATGCCGAGAGACCGAAGCACGTCAGCAGTGCGACGGCGGCACCGACCCGTTGCGAGCACGTCCACATGTCGGCATCCCTTGGCTGTCACTCGCCGGGGGCGAACTCGATCGAGTCGAAGACGGCGCGCGCTTCGTCCGTCATCGCCGGGTCGGGGGATCCGCTGCTGAGGACCGCCATCACAACCCGCTCGCCGCTCAGGTCGACCACCCGGTACGTCTCGTGCTCGCTCACAGAGGAGTGCCAGCGCGCGCAGTTGCTCGCCGAGTCCGAATGGAGGCAGATCTTTCTCTCGTCACAGTCGTCGATATCGACGTCGCTCTCGACGGAGTGGTCGAACTCAAGACCGGGAAAGCCACCGACCATCATCTCGACGGCAGGCGTAGTGACTGTTGACGTCTGCGCCGCCATCGCAGCGGCGAATGCTTCAGGCGACGACTCGACCTCGACGATCGCGCCTTTCCAGGCGCATGCGTCCGTCGGCACATAGCCGGACACCTGGAAGTTCACGGCGACTCCCGCTTCGTCCGAGATGGATTTGGACAGGAACCAGCCTGCGGACTCCCAGCCGTCAGGAACGGTGACCTCGAAAGGCACCGTGAAGCCGGTCACAAGATACGTACCGGGGTCGAGTTCTCCGCTCTCCGGCAGCGATGAAACCGTCACAGCATCCGCAGTCGGAGCGGGCAATGACGTCTCAGCGGCGGTGCATGCCGCAAGGCCGACACACGCCAGCAATACGACGGCCACGCCAAGCTGGTGCGAGCGTGCGGTGTTCCCGGCGTGGGAACGCCGGTCAAAGATCCACATGTCACGTCCTCTCCTTCGATACATGCGCGGTGGCGGCTCGATCAGTGAAGGACACGTCTGTATCAGCAGGATAACGGTGCCCATCGCGCCTGTATCGGTCCGATATCAGGCGTCTTGACGGATGTGGGAGTCGGGGTCACAGTGGCGCTATGGAGGTGCGCGTTCTTGGAGCGCTGACGCTTGACGATGGCCGGGTTCCGCTGGCTCCGCGGGATCGTGCAGTGATGGGTGCGCTCACGATCCGCCTGGGTGAATCCCTTTCGGACGCATCCCTCGCGACAGCGGTGTGGGGTGAGGATCCACCCGCCTCTTGGTCGCATGTCATTCGGGGATGCATCATGCGGCTGCGCCGGCTCATCGCGCCGGCGCGGGTCGAGACGACCCCACACGGCTATCGACTGACTCGGGAGAACATCGAGGTGGACGCCGAGCGGTTCGAGCGACTCCTCGAGCGCGGCACGCAGCAGCTCGAGTTCGGTGAACCCGAACGTGCCGCGCACACGTTCTCTGAGGCGCTCGCGCTCTGGCGGGGCGAGCCCTTCGTCGAACTCCTCGACTGGGAGCCTGCTCAGATCGCGGGTTACCGGCTCGAGGAGATGCGACTCGGCGCCGAGGAGCTGCTCCTGGACGCACGGCTCCAGGCAGGCGAGGTTCAGGAGGTCGCCGCCGAGGCGCGCGCCCGCGTCGCCGAGGCACCGCTGCGTGAGCGGCGGTGGGTCGTGCTGAGCCTCGCGCAGTACCGCCAGGGTCGGCAGGCGGATGCGCTGGCCACGGTGCGGAGGGCGCGGGGGCTGCTCGCTGCCGAGCTCGGACTGGATCCCTGTGCGGAACTCGCCGCGCTGGAGCAGGCGATGCTCCGCCAGGATCCCTCGCTCCTGTCCGATCGGGTGTTCCGCGCCGCGAGCCCCGAGTGTCCGTACTTCGGCCTTCCGCCCGCCGGCGTGGGAGACGCCGAGCGGTACTTCGGTCGCGAGCTGGAGGTGTCCGGCGCCGTGCACGCGCTCCAAAGGCACGGTGTGCTGCTCGTGGCAGGCTCATCGGGAGTCGGCAAGTCCTCGTTCGTGAGGGCAGGGATCGGTGCCCAGTTCATTGCGCGAGGCACCGAGGTCGTCATCGTGACTCCCGGCGAGCATCCGCTCGATGCGCTGCGCAATGTCGATCTCCCTGTCGGAGAGTCGCTGCTCATCGTCGACCAGTGTGAGCAGGCATTCGCCGCGGACGACCCGGTCGAGATCGGGGAGTTCTTCGACGCGCTCTCGCGATGGGTGTTCCGCGGCATGGTCGTCGTGGCGATCCGCGCGGACCGTCTCGGAGACCTCGCTGACCACCACGGCTTCGCCGAGATCATCCAGTCGCACCTGCTGATGCTCACCCCGCTCGGGCCGGACGGACTCCGGGGCGTGATCGACAAGCCCGCCGAGCAGGCCGGGCTCATCCTGGAGCCGGGTCTCGTCGAGATCCTCGTCCGCGACGCCGATGGGCGCACCCTTCCGCTGCTGTCCCACGCGCTTCGTCAGGTGTGGTCACGTCGTGAGGGTCGCGTCATGACGGTCGATGGATACCGGGCATCCGGTGAGATCGACGGTGCCGTCGCGAAGACCGCGGAAGAGGTGTTCACCGCACTCTCCCCAGAAGGCGAGCGGATGCTGCGCGACATCCTGCTCCGCCTCGTCGAGTCACCCGGGGACGGTGCCGTGATCTCTCGTCGGGTCGAGCGCACACTGATCGCCATCGACGATGCGCACGCGAAGATCGTCGACCGGCTGGTCGATGCGCGCCTGCTCACCACCGACGAGGAGTCGGTGCAGCTGTCGCACGAAGCGATTGCTCGCGAGTGGCCGCGCTTGAAGGAGTGGCTCGCCGACGATGTCGAGGGTCAGCGGATCATGCGCCATCTCGGCTCCGCGGCCGCCGCCTGGGATGCGATGGCACGACCCGACAGCGAGCTCTATCGCGGAGGCCGCCTGACGACCGCCCAGCACTGGCGCGATACGGTCGGCCCCGCACTGACGACGCTCGAGCAAGAGTTCCTCGAGGCGTCGGCAGCGCACGAAGCCGCAGGACTCGCCGCCGCCCAGCGGCAGGTGCGTCGCCTGTCCTGGGTGACCGCCGGCGCAGCCGGTCTCGCCATCATCGCCGTCGTCGCGGGCCTCGTCGCGGGGTTCCAGGCGAACCTCGCGGGGGAACGTGCGACGGTCGCAGAAGCGCGGCGCGTCGCCGCGCTTGCTGTCGAAGACGCGGAGTTCGATCGCGCGCTGCTGCTCGCCGTTGAGGCCATCCAGCTCTGGGACAGTTCCGAGACGCGGGTGAACCTCGTGCGCGTTCTCTCGAGCGCACCGCGGGTGACGAGCATCACCCGCATCCAGGAAGACGGAGTCGCCGCTGCGAGCATGTCACTCGCGGAGGACGGGCCTCGAGCATCCGTGATCGACGGCGACCACGATGTGCGCCTGTTCGATCTCGAGAACCGGTCGCAGCTCGGCGAGTATGCGCCCTTCTTCAAGATGGTGGTGACGTCGGCGGTCGACCCGGTCACTGGGGCGGTCGCGTTCAGCGAGACATCCGACCCCTGTGGCGCTCGCTGTGACTTCCGCAGAATAGCAACGCTGGATGTCGGCGACGCGGGCCGTTCGGGCGTGAAGAACTATGAGGGCTTGGACACCACGGCGATAGACGTCGAGTACTCGTCCGACGGATCGCAGTTCGCAGCGCTCGCCGCGTCTACGGGATTCCAGTCACCCGGGCGCGTCGCCCTCTGGCGAGCCGGCGCGGGAGACCCGGTGCTCCTGGATCTGGATGTCAGCGGTCTCGATCCGCAGTCCGGCGGGGAGTTCGGCGCGGTGAAGTTCTCACCGGACGGCTCGCAGCTGTACGCCAGCGGATTCGGACCGACCATCGTCTTCGAGACGGCAACGGGTCAGGAGGTCGACCGGATCGCCGGGAACGGCATTCTGGCCGTCAGCCCGGATGGCAGTCGGATCGCGGTGCGAGACGGCTCATTCGCGGTGCGCGTCATCGACTCCACCGGAGTCACGGCCCCCGTGACCGTCCCGCTGTCTACCTTTCCGTCGGCGGCCGACTTGAGTCCCGACGGTGACCGTATCGTCATCGCCGCCGGCAGCGGCGTCGTGGTGGCGAGCACCGAGACCGGCGAGATCGCGGAGACGCTGCGGAATCATGACGGTGCGGTCACTGCGGTCGAGTTCCGGTCGACCGGTGAGCTGGTGACGGCCGGAGCGGACGGCGCGATCATCACGTGGGACCTCGGTGACTGGTCGGCGAGCTTTCGCGACGAAACCTTCGTCAGGCGGAATGCATTGGTTGAGCTCGATGAGCGCACCGTCGCGCTCGAACGGGCCGACGGCATGACGGAGGCGATCGTCGCTGAGCCGGCGGTGTGGCTGGAACGCGCGTGTCAGATCGCGGGACGGGTTCTCACCGAGCAGGAGTGGGCGGAGCTCTTGGGGGGTCGACCGTACGACCCGGCGTGCGCGATGACCTCGGCTGCAGCGTCAAGACGGCAGACCGTCGATACAAGACTGATACAGGCTTGGTTGAGTTGCTCATGCTCGCATACCTGCGAACTGAGAGTCATCTGAGAGTCGGACGCACGTCGCGCACATGCGAGAGAGAGGACGCATCATGCGACCAGGACTTCACAAGCGGACACTCGGCACTTTCGTGCTGACAGCTCTCGTCGCGCTGGTGGCGACAGTGCTCGGAGCCGCGCCCGCGGTGGCAGATTCGGAGCATTCCGACGCGGTGCGGGTCTGGAATCTCCACGCTTCGAACGCGCTGATAAACGCTCCTACCGCGGGCACTCCTGGCGCCGGTCAAGCGCCACCGGTCTCGCAGATCCACCTCGCGATGGTGCAGGGTGCCGTCTACGACGCGGTCAACGCGATCGCCGGCGGATATCAGCCCTACCTGCCTGACCTTCCACCGGCGTCGCCGTCGGCGTCACAGGAGGCCGCCGTCGCCACTGCCGCGCACGACGTGCTGGTCGGCTTGGGAGTCGCACCTGTACCGTCCTTGCCGCAGGTGGTCCGAGACCGGCTGGATGCTCTCTATGCCGCCGCGCTCGCCGGCATCCCCGAGGGCGATGCCAAAACCGAGGGGGTGGCAGCAGGGGCCGCCGCCGCAGCGGCCATGCTCGAAGCACGAACGAACGACGGCCGTTTCGTGCCGCTCTTGTGGCAGGTCGGCACCGACCCCGGAGAGTGGCGTCCCATTCCGCCAGAGCCCAGCAACGCCCTTGCGTGGGTGAGCGCGGTCGAACCGTTCACGCTTGAGAGCACATCGCAGTTCCGGACGAAAGGGCCGAACGCGCTCACCAGCGGGGCCTATGCAAAGGAGTACAACGAGGTGAAAGACCTCGGGGCCCTCGGCAGTCCCCGCACTGCCAGAGCAGATCGCTCTCACCCAGGTCTATTCGGCGCACCCGCCGGAGTTGTTCAACCGCACATTCCGGGCGATATCCGAAGCCCAAGGACTCACGCTCGCCGAGGAAGCGCGCCTCTTCGCCATGCTGAACCTGGCAACGGCAGACAGTGTCATCAACTGCTTCGACGACAAGGGGTACTGGAACTTCTGGCGTCCGGTCACCGCCATCCACGAGGGCGACGATGACGGCAACCACAAGACCGTCGGTGATCCAGCATGGACGCCACTCCTCGCGGCTCCCCCGTATTCCGATCACCCGTCTGGCTACAACTGTGTCTCGGCCTCCTACATGCACGCCGCCCGGGCCTTCTTCGGCACGGACAAGATGGATTTCAGCGTCGTCAGGATCGCGACAGGCGTACCCGACGTGACGCTCGACTACACGCGTTTCACCGGCGTGGTCGACGACACCATCGACGCGCGCGTGTACCAAGGTCTCCACTTCCGGGAGGCCGAAGTCCAGGGTGCGGGGATCGGCAAGGGCGTTGCGCGACTGGGTTGATCGGCACTTCTTCCGGCCGGTGAAGTGACCGGATCCCAGTTGGGCTCCGCCGGACTAGCGTGGAGACTCTGGGTCAGAGCCATCCCCGTCGTTTGAACATCGTGTAGATGACCACGTCGACGACGACGATCACGCCTGCGATCACCATCCACCCGTACTGCCATTGCACGAGCGGGATGTTCTTGAAGTTCATGCCATAGAGGCCGGCGATGAGTGTCGGCAGGGCGAGGAGTGCGGCGAAGGATGAGATGGTTCGCATGTCTTTGTTCTGGCGCGCGGCGACGTTGTTCTCATGGCTGGAGAGGACCGCATCCAGCGCGCGACTTTGATTGTTGATCAATGCCGCGGTGCCCGCAGCGTCATCAAGCAGGTCGTGCAGGTAGGGGACGATCTGCTCGGTCCCGACGGTGAGGGTGTCGAGGTGGCCGGTGCTCTCCCGCAGCGCCGCCGCGATGCTCGACGCCGCCCGGTCGATGCGCCCGATGTCCTTGCGCACCTTGTAGATACGCCGATGGTCCTCCTGGGTGGCGTCGTTGAACACCTGCTCCTCGAGCTCCTGAAGGTGCGTTTCGACGTCGGCCGCCGCCTTCGCATACCCGTCGACGACCTCCGCCATGATCGTGTAGGCCGCGGGCATGGCGGAGTTTCGCATGTCCTCGGGGGACTCGTCGAGCAGTTGCAGCAGGTCGGTGAGCTCGCCGCCCTCGCCGCGCTGAACCGTGAGCAGCCAGCCGTCGCCGATGTACAGGTAGGTCTGTCCCAGCACCAGGTCCTCGGAGTTCTCGTCGCGCAGGACACTCCACAACAGGATGAACAGATGCTCCGCGAACTTCTGCACCTTCGGCTGCTGGCGACCCGAGACCACATCAGCGGCCGCGGTCGGATGGATGCCCAGCGTCTCTCGGGCCGCGGTGACTGTGTCTTCGTCCGGATCAACCAGGTGCAGCCACACGAAGCCGCGACGCTTCACCTTCTGCACCAGCTTCGGCACTTCATCGAGGTCGACCTCAGCCGCCTCGATGGAATTCCCGACGATGAGGACGTCCACCCGCCCGGATTCGGCAGCGTCGCCTTCGCGGGCACCCGGGTCGTTCGTTACCAAGGTCATGCCCGATGGTACGTCGGAGGCGGACCGACGCAGCCGACCCTGTTTTATCAGGGATTTTGTGCTACGGAGTCGACGCGCACTGGGAGCTCAAGGTCACGCCAGCGACAGCACGAACGAGAGCACGAAACCCGCTGCCGTGCTGAGGGCGACCGCGGGACCGCCGTGCTCGAAGGCCTCCGGCATGATCGTGTCAGCAAGAGCCGCGATGACCGCACCCGCGGCGAAAGCGAGTGGCAGCGAGACCAGCGCGGGGTCGCTGCCGGTGAGGAAGGCGGCGCCGACGACCACGGCGATGGTGACCAACCCGGCGCAAGCACTCCAGAGCCCGATGACCTGTCCAGCCGAACGACCCTGTTCGCGCATGGATGCCGCCCCGACGAGCGCCTCCGGCAGGTTCGAGACGAAGATCGCCGCCATCAACGCGACGCCACCTGTTCCCTCGGTCAAGGAGATGCCCAGGGCGAGATTCTCCGGAACACCGTCGAGGGTTGCCGCGGCCAACAGAGCGAGCCCTGCGGTCCCGCGAGTGGATGCCGCGGTCGCGGGTCGGTCGGAAGCCGCGGCATCCGTGTCGAGCTTGACGCTCCCCCGATACTCATCGACGGATTTCGCCCGTGAGCCGGGTTGCGCCCACCGGTCCAGCAGCGCGCTCAAGACCGTGAAGACCAGGGCTCCCACGAAGAGGCCGATCGCCGCCAGCCAGATCCCGCCACGTTCGTATGAGTCCTCGAACAGTTCGAAACTCAAGGCGGTGATCAGCGCTCCTGCCGCAAACGCCAGCAGCATCGCGAGAAGCCGCTTCGGAAGCTGGAATCTGACGCCGATTGCCGCTCCGATGATGAGCGCGCTGGATGCCACTGCCCCGAACGCCAACGTTGTCCACATGGGGTCTCCTCAGAATGAGGGCGCTGGCCTGCGGGCCTATTGGTCCTCTTCGACCGGCTCGTATGGGTTGCCGGGGCGCACTTCGGCATCGTCGGCGATGTCGATTCGTGTCACCCCGTCATGCTCGCTGACCTCGATTCGGGGTGCGGCATCGCTCTCGACCGCTCCTGGTGCGGACAGCAGCTGGTCACGACGCTTCTCATCGTCGGTCATCGCATAAGGGTCTGGGCGGCCATCCGTCATGTCATCCATGTCCCGCACGATAGCCACCCGGTTCCAAGGCGCGTGACCCCATGGCAGGGAAGGCTTCGCCGTGCTAGCACCCGTCCAGCAACACGGCAGGGGCTCGTGACCTGCGTCTCGCCCGCGAGAGGGTATGGCTAGCGGCGCGGTCGCGCAACCCCCGTCCCACCGCAGAGGATCGACGGCACGCTGTAGTGATGATGACGTTGCACTACACAGGGGAGTCGGTGCTGCTGGCAGACGATGTGTGCGGTGCGCTCCTGCGCTACGCCCGGGGTCTCGCCGAAACCCACGGTTCTGACGTCGTCACCATTCCCGTCGTGAAACCTGACGGCGAGCCCGGCTGGGCGGAGTTCCTTCTCGGGCCGGCCAGCCAGCTCTATGCCACGTCGGCACCACACAGCTCACAGGAGGAGCGCCATCCGACAGTGGTGGAGGAGCTGGATCGTCGCACCCGTCTGCTGCACCCCGCGGCCGTGATCTCGGCGGTGGATTCCGCGTCTCCCGGGGAATTCGACCAGGACTTCGGATAGTCGCCGCCACAGCGTGTGTGCGGCGTGTCTATGAACCCGCCAGCGCCATCCCGGGCGGGGATACCGCTTCACGCGCAGGGTGGGCTTCCTCGGTGGGTTCGGGCACGATCGTCAATCCGTTCGGCCCGCTCGCTGCCTGCATGAGCTCTTCGATCCACAGCCGGTTGATGCGCGGCTGACGGCTGCCGAAGAAGTGGAACTGGAGCGGCACCGAAGCGTGCATCCAGAAGCTGCGACGGCCGCTGCCGTCGCCGACTTCGACGTCGAACATGAACGACTCCGACCTGCGGAGCTTGTTCATGACGACGATGCGCAGGTGGGCGAGCGTGCGGTCGTCTATATCGACCGAGTTGCCTGCCGTGTCGTAGATGAACCTCCCCATGCGGGAAGCATACGTCGCGGCCGTCGCGTTGGCCACGACGAGATTTCGGGAACCAGCGGCCGGATGCACTTGCCGCCGAGTACGCTCCGCCTCGAACCGGACACACACCTCGGCCCTCCCAGCGCCATGGATCCGGACAGGTGCACGGGTGCGCGCTCTCCCGTAGAGCTCTAGATTGGTCCCGTGGGCACCATCTACTACGGCGGATCCGCCACCCCGATCGACATTGAGGACCGCGCGCTCGCGCACCTGAAGGTGGTCATCGCAACGAAGCTCCGGCGCAACGAGAGCTTCACGGTGTCGTGGCGGCATCCGGACGATCAATCCCGCGGCCGCAGCACGCTGTGGATTCATCCCTCGATCCCACTGCGTTTCGTCTTCGACGACCCCGAGCCCGCAGAACTGAGCCGCGCCTGGATCGAAGAGCTCGCCAACTCGGCCAACTCATCAGGTGGCATCATGCTCGTCGCTGAGCACTTCGACACCGATCCAGTGCTCACCGTCGAGCAGGGCGGCCTCGAACAGCCTGGCGACGGCGTCGCGCTCGGCAATGTCGAGATCGCGCACCTCACGGTCGACAAGCTCAGCGTGGCGGAGGGCTCGCTCACCGGCGGCAGCAGCGACGCGTGAGCGCGGTCCCCCCGAACTAGCGCTCCACTGATTCGCTCCAGACCGCTGGGGCTGCGACGAGATCCTCCAAAACGACCACGGATTCTCCGTCGGACTCCGCATCCCCAGGGCGATAGCCGCTCGGCAGGTCGTCCACCAGCTGTCGACTTCGCGGTCCCCCGATCAGGAAGTACACCATCACGACACCGTACGCCCGCAGCCACAATCTGGCCACCAGGTCGCGATGCGGATGCCGCTTTTCGACCCGCACTCGCGCGGTCACTGTGCAGGCACTCTGGCCGCTGCGGTGATCCGGGTCCTCGAGCGGCCTCTAGACGGAAAGACGAGCGTTACTCGGGTGGCGGGACGTCTCGTGTAGAGCCCGCGAAGGTCGGCTGTCCCGGAGCTCTTCTCAGTGGGTGGACGGCCGCAGGCCCGCCTGCTGCGCCCTACGAAGTCATGACTCCACGGCGGCTGGACTGCAGGATCATGTCCGCCGCCTTCTCGGCGATCATCACGACCGGTGAGGCGGTGTTGCCGGAGACGATCTTCGGCATGATGGACGCGTCCACCACGCGCAGCCGATCGATCCCGTGCACCCGGAGGTCGGTGCCGACGACCGATCGCTCGTCGGCACCCATTCTGCATGTCCCCACCGGATGGAAGATCGTCGTCCCGACGTTGCCTGCCTCACGCGCCAGGTCTTCGTCGGAGACCACTTCCGGTCCCGGCCGCACCTCCTCGGGGCGGTATCTGCTGAGCGCCGTCGTCGCCATGATCCGGCGTGCCTGCCTGATCGAGGCGACAGCGACGTGCCGATCGCGCGGCGCCGTGAGGTAGTTCAGCCGAATCTCGGGCTGCGTGGCGAGCTCACGACTGACGATGTGGGTCGAACCGACGCTGTCCGGCCGAAGGTTGACCACCGACACCGTGATCGCCGGAAAGCGATGCAGTGGGTCGCCCAGTTTGTCCGTCGACAGCGGCTGCACGTGGTACTCGAGGTCGGGCCTGTCCGCAGCGGGATCGGATCTCGTGAACATGCCGAACTGGCTCGGCGCCATCGACATCGGGCCGGTGCGCCTCAACGCGTACTCGATGCCGATGCTGGCGAGGCCCACGGGCGAGTTGACGATCGTGTTGAGGGTCTTGGCGCCGTGCACCTTGAACACGGTGCGAATCTGGAGGTGATCCTGCAGGTTCTCGCCGACCGCCGAGTTGCCGTGAACGACGGGGACTCCGTGGTCGCGCCAGAATCGACGGCGACCCGATTCCCGAAAGCTCGAGCAGGCGCGGGGAGTTGATCGCGCCGGCAGCAAGCAGGACCTCGCCGTCAGCGAAGGCATCGATGAGCTGTCCACCCTGACGGAACCGGATGCCCGTGGCGCGCTTGCCCTCGAAGAGGATCCGTTCAGCGGGCGCATTCGTCAGAACTCGCAGGTTGGGGCGCTTGCTCGCCGGCGCCAGAAAGGCCTTCGCGCTGTTCCAGCGCCACCCGTTGCGCTGGTTGACGTCGAAGAAGCCCGAACCCTCGTTGTCGCCGGTGTTGAAGTCCGCTCTCGGCATGATTCCGAGTTCTTCTGCACCCTTCTGCACGGCGCGCAGCACATCCCAGTGCAGCCTCTGGGGCGCCACCTTCCACTCGCCGCCGGTGCCGTGGAACTCCGTCTCGCCCCCGTGGTAGTCCTCGGATTTCTTGAAGTAGGGCAAGACGTCGCTCCACCCCCAGCCGGCATTGCCCAGATCCCGCCATTCGTCATAGTCGCCGGCCTGACCGCGCATGTAGATCATGCCGTTCACAGACGTGCATCCCCCGAGCAGTTTGCCGAGAGGATAGGCCAGCGTCCGGCCGTTCAGTCCAGGCTCGGCAGACGTCTTCATCCTCCAGTCGGTCCGCGGGTTGTCGATGCAGTAGAGGTAGCCGACCGGGATATGGACCCAGTGATAGCGATCGTTCCCGCCGGCCTCGATGAGCAGCACCCGGGTTTGCGGATCCTCGCTGAGGCGGTTTGCCAAGACGCATCCGGCCGTGCCGGCGCCGACGATGATGTAGTCGTAGCGTCCCTCGAGTGCCCTGGCATCGCCGTTCACTTCGCAGCCTCTTTCTTCGTTGATCCAACGGTGTGGTCGCGGCTCAGACTGCTCCAGAAACCCTGGAGCGTCTCCGCGAGGTTGAGCCATGTGTCGTAGCGGTGGTCGTAGTGGTCCGACATGTCGGCGTTCGGTTCGAAGACGCGCTGGATCCGAGTCATGCGCGCGACAGCCTGGTCATAGCCCGAGAACAGTCCGACTCCGACAGCAGCACTGAGAGCTGCGCCCAGCGCACCGGTCTCGTCGCCGTCGGCGACGCTGATCGGGATGCTGAGACAGTCGGCGAGCATCTGCGCCCAGACCGCGCTTCGGGCCCCGCCCCCCGACAGCGTGGCCTGGTCGATGAGCGCCCCCGCAGTCCGCAGGCGCTCGATGTGTCGGCGGTGCTCGAAGACGACGCCTTCGAACAGCGCCCTCAGCAGATGTCCTTCACCATGCCACCCCGCCACGCCGTTGAAGCCCGCCCGGTGTT
Source organism: uncultured Actinomycetota bacterium (assembly GCA_963751055.1). Taxonomy (GTDB): domain Bacteria; phylum Actinomycetota; class Actinomycetes; order Actinomycetales; family Microbacteriaceae; genus Microbacterium. Next base: position 316,584 of record CAVVTB010000005.1, read on the forward strand.
CGGCGCCCAGACGCGATCCATACAGGAACGGATGAAAATACGGATCGTCGAGCCGAGGAACGACCTCGGCGAGTCGTCGGTGGCAGAAGCCGAACGGATCGTCATGGTGCTCTCCTCGCTCGACGAATTCGCGGACATACCATTCCAGGTGGGAAGCCGAGGTCGCGCTGTTGTCCATGACCATGTATCGGCCGGATCCGAATGCCGACACCATGAGGATGCGGCGGTCCACCACCGGCTCGCCTGACACGTACTGATTGACCGACCAGGTTCCCGCGATCATCGATGTCGCTCCCGTCTCGACGACACCGGAGCCCAACGCACTTGCGATCACGTCGAAGAGACCGCCGACGACCGGCATGCCCTCCGCCAGACCCGTCTCGGCGGCCGCCTCGGCGGTGACCGACCCGGCGATCTCGGTCGGCGCGATCACCCTGGGCAGCAGATGGGCCATGCCTTCCAGGCCATAGAGCGAGAGCAGGTCATCGTCGTAACGGCACTCCGGCAGACGCAGCAAGCCGCAGCCGGACATGTCGGAGATGTCGCTGACCTTCTGCCCCGTCAGCTTGAAGGTGATGTAGTCCTTGCACATCAGGAGCGTGCCCGCGCGCTCCAGTGTCTCGGGACGGTTGCTCCGCATCCACGCCAGCAGCACCGGCGTCTGCGACGGCCACGGCTCCTGGAGCGAGGCGGCGTGGAGCGCCTCACCGTGCATGGCTGCCAGGTCCTCGGCGAGTGCCGCGGCCCGCGTGTCGAGCGACTGGATCCCGATCAGCGGGCGATCGTCCCGGTCGAGCAGGTAGAGCCCGTTGCCATGCCCCGCGCATCCAGCGGCGACGATCTGGGTGGGTTCGATACCGGCATCCGAGATGCAGCGGCGGAGCGCCACGCTCGCATTGCGCCACAGCTCGTCGAGGTCCCGTTCGACGTGCCCGGGTTCGGGGGCCGTCGACTGCCCGTCGATGGCATGGGCCCCGACCTGTCTGCCGTCGAGATCGAAGAGCACGACTTTGATGACGGTGTTCCCGACGTCGATCCCGAGCAGGTAGCGCGCCGGGTCAGCCGCCATTGTAGACATCCCACGCTTCGTCTCCTGATGCGCCGCGATGAACGATCGCCATCAACGCATCCACCACCGCTTTGGGATTGTCATGCTGGTAGATGTTGCGCCCGTACACCATCCCCGACGCGCCCTGCGCCATCAGCGCCGCCGACCTCATCAGCACCGACTCGAGACCTTCCTTGCCGCCACCGCGGACGAGCACCGGCACCCTCGCCGCTTCGACAACCCGGTGGAAGTCCGCGGGGTCATCGGTGGGGTCGGCCTTGATGATGTCCGCTCCCATCTCGCTGGCGAGGCGGACGAGCGTCACGATCTTCTCGGCATCGCCGTCCACCTGGTAGCCGCCCTTCACCTCGTTCGGCAGCATCACCAACGGCTCGATCATGAGTGGCATGCCGTATTTGCGACACGAGGCGCGTACCCGGCTGATGTTCTCCACACACTGCCGGAATAGGTCCGGCTCCCCTGGCAGCATGAATAGGTTGACCACCACGCATGCCGCATCCATCTCGAGCGCGCCGATGATCGGCTCCTCGTGGTTCTGCAGCATCGACCACATCACTCGGTGGCGCTCGCTGTTGTACGGATTGCCCATGTCGATGCGCATGACCAGGGCCGGCTTGTCCTTCGCGGAATGGGACTGCAGCAGGTCTGCCTGGCCGTAAGCCAGCTGGATCGCGTCGGGCTTGGCATCGATCAGCGTGCTGACCACGCCTGGCATGTCCTCGAGACCGACGAGGAAGCTCGGCTCGTTGCACACACCGTGGTCGATCGCGACATCGAGGCAGCCTCCGTCGGTGAAGAGGCGGTTCATCCTCGCAACCGTGCTCACGCGCATTCCACTTTCCTTTCCTTCGTGCGGCGCTCGAGGACCTCATGGTCGACGCCGTGATAGTCCTCGAGGTCCGCGACGAGTTCCTCGATCTCGGCACGACGACGTTCGTCACTCCAGCCGAGCTCTGCGGCCGCGGCGGCGGCGACCGTCTCGATCAGCTCGGCGTCGACCGTTCCCGTGATCACGATCTCCGTGCGACGCATGAGGAGGTCGCTGAGCCGCGTCGCGTGCTCGTGCTGCACGAAGAAGGCGATCTCGGCCACGGTCAGTTCGATGCCGACGCCGACCGGCTGGTCGTCGGCCCGCTCGGCACAGAACGCCATCACCTCCCCGGCCCGTGTTCCGTAGGCGTCGACGAGATGCGTGGCGCGCGCGGCGGAGACGCCCCATTCCTGAATCAGTTCGTCGCGGAGCCGTGCGGCGCTGACAAAGCCCTGCCCGCCGCCGATGCCGAGCTCGCCGGTTGAGGCCGTGCGCTCGCGCCCGAGTTCGGCCAGCACCTCATCGGTCGCGTCTTCGGCGAATGCTCGAAACGTCGTCCACTTCCCTCCGATCATGCAGAACGTCGGAACCTCGCCATCCACCCGCCGAACGTAGTGGCCGCGCGTGATCCGCCCGGTGAAGTCGTGCGGACTCTTCAGCAACGGACGGATGCCGCTGAAGGAGTAGACGACCTGGTCGGCGGAAAGTTCCACGGTCGGGAAGACGAGTCGCAGCGAGTCGAGGATGTAGTCGCGTTCGTCGTCCTCGCAGCGCACCCGCTCCGCTCGCTCCACCTTGATGTCGGTCGAGCCGGCGAGCACGCGACCGAGGTATCCGAACACGACGCAGACCCGACCGTCGGAGTTGTCGAAGTACACCATGTGCCCGTTGAGGGCTTGGTACAGCTCCGGGTTCTCGAGGACGAGGTGCGAGCCCTTCGTACCCGCGACCAATTGATCCGGCACCTCGTCGGGAGCCACCAGTTCGGCCAGCGACTCATCGAGCCAGGCGCCGGTCGCGTTGACGACGGCCCGCGTCGTCACGGGATAGCGCACCCCTGTCTCGCTGTCAGTCACCACGAAGCCGCTGCCGGCGACGGTGATCTCGGAGTAATTGAGCGCGACAGAGTCCGGTGCCATGCGGCAGGCATCGAGGATGAGCTCCATCCCGAGCCGTTCGGGGTAGCTGATCCATGCGTCGTGGAATACGGCGGCATACCGCATGAGCGGGGTCAGTTTGGGCCAATGCCTGAAGGCTGCACGCGCGCCGAGAATTCTGTGCCGCGGCAGCATCCGGTGGGTGCGGCTCACCCAGTCATAGATGCTGAGTCCGATCCGAACCGGCAGGGCACCGCGTCGAGCCGGCCGGCTGGACACGTGCAGGAAGCTCGCCGCGGAGTTCAGCATCCCGGAGAACACCGACATGATCGGCACCACGGTGGCCAGGGGCTTCACCATGTGGGGGGCATTGCGCAGCAGCGCGTCGCGCTCCCGCAGGGATTCGCGCACGAGGTCGAACTCCCCGTTCTCGAGGTACCTCAGGCCGCCGTGGATCATTCGCGACGGGGCGGCACTGCAACCGGAGCAGAAATCGGCGCGCTCCACCAGCAGCACACGAAGTCCCTGGAGTGCCAGCTCCCGGAACACGCCGGCACCATTTATGCCGCCACCGACGACGATGACGTCGAACTCCCGGTCGGCGCGGAGCGCCGCGAATCTCTTGGCTCGGGGGTTGGCTGCGGATGCTGCCGGCACCGGCTCGGGCAGGAAAGGCGGTCGACTGCTCGGCGTCGGGTGAGGACTCATGCGTCGAGATCGGTCAGTTCGAGCTCGACTGCGGCGTCGATCACGCCCAGCTCGTCGGCCGCCAGCTGAAGGCGTCCGGCTCCGGCGTTCTCGCGAGCCTGTTCGGGGTTGCGCGCGCCACAGAGTGAGTAGGTGATGCCGGGCTGCTGCAGCGTCCAGGCGATCACCACCTGCGCCTCCGTGGCGGCGTGCGTTTCGGCGACAGATCGGATCGCCTCCATGAGACGAGCCACCTTCTCTCGATTCGCCAGCGAGAAGCGGGGGTTGTCCTTCCGCTGGTCGTCGCCGGAGAACTTCCGGTCTGGTCCCATGCGCCCCGACAGAAGTCCGAGAGCGAGCGAGGAGTAGCTCAGCGTCGAGATGCCGAAGTCTGCGGCGATCGGCAGCAGCGTCGCTTCGATATCGCGACTGACCATCGAGTATTGCTCCTGGATGGCGTCGAGCGAGCCTGTCGCCGCGTACGCCTTCAGGTCGTCGGCAGATACGTTGCTTGCTCCGATCGACCTGATCTTGCCTTGGTCTCTCAGCGTGACGAGCGTGTCCATCGTCTCCTCGATCGGGGTCGTGGGGTCCTGCCAGTGCGTGATGTAGAGATCGATGTAGTCGGTGCCGAGTCGCTGGAGGCTCTGCTCGACCTCGTGCAGGATCGACTCCTTTCCCAGGTGCCGGTGCACCGGTTGGTCGTCGTCGTAGTCGAAGAAGTGATTGCCCTGCCGCGTGTGCCAGACAAGACCGCACTTGGTCGCGAGAACCACTTGGTCGCGGCGACCGCGAATCGCCCTGCCGACGATCTCCTCAGCGCGACCCTTTCCGTATGCCGGCGCAGTATCGACCAGCGAGACGCCCTGGTCGAGCGCGGCATGAATTGCGGCGACGGATTCCGCCTCGTCGGTGCCGCCCCACATCCAGCCGCCGATGGCCCACGTACCGAGCCCGACGACCGATGCCTCGATCGTTGAGGCACCGAGAGTGCGAGTGCGCATGTCTGTCACTTCACTCCCCTTCGACCGATGCACGCACCGACGATGCCGTTTCCTCGTCGACGATGAGCGAACTGATGAGTCCACCGGCGAGAGCGGCGCGGATCGGCCGTACCTTCTCCGGCCCGACAGCCACACCGATGGTGTTCGGACATGCGGAGAGCTCGGCCGGGTTGAGCGCCACGAGCCGCGAGTTGAGCGGAGAGTCCGCCACCGATCCGTCGTCGCGAATGAGGTGGGCGAGGAACTCGCCGCCGACATCGCCGCTCATCAGAAGTTCGCGCTCCCCATTGGGTGCCGGCACGAGGTCGTGGTAGCTGGAGCCCTCGGTCGCGATCGAACCGATCCCGACCAGCGCCACCTTGGCACGGCGGGCCAGCTCGAAGACCTGCCGGATCGAGCCGACCTCCATCAGCGTGTCCCGCTGCTCACGATTCTCCGCGAACAAGGGGGCGTGCAGCAGCACGGCCGATCCGCCGAGCTTGTCGGCGAGCTGCGTGGCGAGGTGGTTGACGTCGGTGTAGTACTTGCCCTGCACTCCCCCGGTCAAGGGCACAACGGTGACGTCGAAGGCGCGGTCCGGCGCGATGTTCTCGACGACGGCGCTCACCGCCTTCCCACCGGTGATCGCGATGACGTCACCATTGCGAATGGTCTCCAGGAGTTCGTTCGCGGCAGCGCGGCCGACCACCTGCAGGTTGGTGTCCGGGTTGCCGGGCAGCGAGGGGGTGATCACCACCTTGCGGAGTCCCGTCGTCCGAACCAGATCGCGCTCGATGTCGATCAGGCGCTCGAACGAGCCGGCGTTGATCGTGATCTTGACCATGCCGAGTTCACGACCCTGCTTGATCAGCCGGTTGACCTTGGAGGTGGACAGGTTGAGCCGCGCGGCGATCTCGGACTGCTTCATTCCCTCGATGAAGTGCAGTGTCAACACGGTGTGGATCTTGCGGATCGTTTCGACTTCGTCGTTGCTGTCGGTGATGCTCACCCGCTACACCACCCGTCGTCGGGTCAGGTAGTGGTCGACGAGCAACGCGGCGAGCAGGATCGAGCCGCGAACGATCTCCTGCCAGTACACCGAGACATCGAGCAGAGCAAGGGAGCTGGACACGACTGAGAGCAGCATGATGCCGAGGATCGCGCCGAGGATCGTCCCCGAGCCACCTTTGAGGCTGGCGCCGCCGATCACGGCGGCGGCGATGACGTTCAGTTCCATCCCGATCCCGAACGTCGGCTGCGCGGACCCGAAGCGGGCCATGTAGATGATCCCGGCGACGCCGCAGAGCGCGGAGCAGAGGGTCGTCGTCAGGAAGATCGCCTTCTTGGTGCGGATGCCGGAGTAGGCCGCTGCCTTCTCGTTGCTCCCGGTGTAGAAGACCTTCCGGAAGGCCGTCGTTCGGCGCAGCAGGAAGTCGAACACGATGACCACGACCAGGAAGATGACGATCACGACCGGGATCGGACCTATCGAGCCCTGGCCGATGAACTTGAAGCTGGCGGGCAGCGAGTACAGTCCCAGCGGCCGCCCGCCCGTGAGCAGCAGACAGAACCCGCGCGCTATCACCATGACGGCGAGCGTCACGACGAAGTGATTGAGCCCGACCTTTGTGACAAGGAAGCCCATGGAAGCGCCGATGGCCACGCTGGCGAGGATGGCGACGCCTGAGGCCAGCCAGGGGTCGATGCCCGACAAGAAGAGCCATCCGGCGATCACCATGGACAACGCCGTCACCGACCCCACCGACAGGTCGATCCCGCCCGAGATGAGCAGGATGGTCATCCCGACGACGACGATTCCCTCAACGGCGAAGGCCATCGCCATGGCCTCGATGTTGGCCAGGGTCAGGAAATACGGAGACGCGAAGGACATCACGATGACCAAGACGAGCAGGATCACGATCAGCCCGGTCTCGCGCATCCTGAGGAAACGTCGCGCGTAGTATTTCGGCCCCCGCCGCTCGACTGGGTCCGGCGGCGCCGGTGACTCGGTCACCGCGGCCTGTAGTTGGGTCATGCCAGCTCCTGCTTCCGCTCGGCCATCGAGGCCAGATTCATGATGTTCTCTTCGGTCATCGCATCGCCGGCGACTTCGCCGCTGACCTCGCCCTCGCGGATGACGATCACCCGATCGCACACGCCGATCAGTTCCGGCATCTCGGAGGAGATCACGACGATGCCGACTCCATTGCGCGCCAGGTCGCGCAAGATGGTGTGGATCTCCGCCTTCGCCCCGACATCGACACCGCGAGTCGGCTCGTCGAGGAAGATGACCTGCGGATCGACCGCCAGCAGCTTCGCCAGGGCGACCTTCTGCTGGTTGCCACCGGACAGTGTCGAGACTGCGTCGTCCAGGTGGCCGAACTTGAGCCGCAGATCGCGACCGGCGCGCTCGGCCAGCTTTCGCTCACGGCGCCTGCTGAGGATGCCCAAGCGTGAGACTCTGCGCAGAGACATCGCTGACGTGTTCGTCGCGATCGACATGTCGAGGAACACGCCGTCGCCCTTGCGATCCTCCGACAGGTAGACGATGCCGTGGGCGATGCAGTCCTGGTAGCGCTTCAGGTCGAGTCGCCGGCCCTTGAGGTGCACCTCCCCCGTCACATCCCCCTCCAGGCGGCAGATGCCTTTGGCGATCTCGCTCCGGCCAGCCCCGATGAGTCCGGCGAACCCGAGGATCTCGCCTCGCTTCACGTCGAACGAGACGTCACGGAATCGCCGGCGCTCGGTCAGACCCTGCACCGACAGGATCACTTCCTCGGAGCGCTCCTCCTCGCGCTGCTTGTGCGGATACTGGCGGTCCAGGACTCGGCCGACCATCGACCTGACGAGCTCCGAGGGCGTCGTGTCGGCGACGCGGCTCGTCATGATGTGCTCTCCATCTCGAAACACCGACACCCTGTCGCAGTTGCCGAATATCTCCACCAGCCGGTGGGAGATATAGATGATCGAGATTCCACGGGCGGTGAGTCGCCGCATGATGCCGAAGAGCGTCTCCGCCTCGAGCTCGGTCAGGGCAGCGGTCGGTTCGTCAAGGATCAGCACGCGGCAATCGAGCGTCAGGGCCTTGGCGATCTCGACCAACTGCCGGTTCGAGATCGACAGGTCGCGCACCAGCGCTCTCGGATCGATGTGACCGAGTTGGCGGAGGACCTCGCCCGCCCGCCGCTCGAGCGAGTCAGGATCCATCAGCCACGACCGACTCGAGTTGGTGGCGGCCATGAACATGTTCTCCGCCACCGTCACGTCCGGGCACAGTTCGACCTCCTGGTGGACGAGCCCGATGCCCAGCTTCTGCGCGACCGCGGGCGACGTGATCTCGACCTGCCGACCATCGAGCAGAATCGTGCCGCTGTCGGGCCGCACGATCCCGTCGATGACGTTCATCAGCGTGGACTTTCCGGCGCCGTTCTCGCCGGCAATGGCATGCACCTCACCCCTTCGCAGGTCGAAGCTGACGGACTTGAGTGCACGCACCGGGCCGAACGACTTGCTGACGTCCCTGATGTCGAGGATCTTCGCGGGTTCCATCGATCTCCGTCGGTCGAATTCGAGTGCGGGCGGGGCGCTGGCGGCAAACGCTACTCCGTGCTGCGCCCCTCCATGTAGGCCTCGAGGTCGAACGAATCGGCGTTGTCCTTGGTGATGACGGAGAATCCGTTGTCGATGAAGGGAACCTGCGCCGGGTTGTAGCCGGACTCCTTGTAATCGTTGAACGGATCGATCATGTCCGGGTGTGCCGCCATGAACAGGGTGATGAATCCCATGTACCCCTGGATCCCCTGGTTCGGGTTCAGCGACATGTGGATGGTGCCGTCCTTGATGAGATCGAGCGTGGTGGGTGTGACGTCGGCGTGGAGGATCAGCACGTCGGCACCGGCCTCAGTGGCCGCCGCCGCAGCGCCCTCTGCTGAACCGGCCTCGGGAATCCACATCGCGTCGAGCCCCGGGTTGGCCTGGAGGATGGATCCGGTTGCCTGGTAGGCCTTGTTGCTGTCCTGGTTCGTCGCCTGACGACCGACCAGCTTCATATCGGGATAGTGCTCCTCCATGTAGGCGATGAACGCCGTCACCCGCAGATCGTGGTTGCTCTGACCGGGGTTCTCCAGTACGGCGTACTCGCCTTCCTCACCGAGGACCTTGACGATCTCCTCGGCGGCGAAAGCAGCTTCCGCCCGGTTGTCCGAGGTGACGTACGAGGTGCGGTTCGACTCCGGTGAGTCGGCGGCGAACGTCACGATCTCGGTGCCGCCCTCGATCGCGGCATTGATGGGCTCGATGAAGGGATCGGACTGCATGGGGTGCAGCAGAATACCCGCCGGCTTCTCGACGAGGTCCTGCTCGAACGAAGCGAGCTGCTTGGTGATGTCGTAGTCCGGGGTGCCCGAGAATGCGGTCTCGCATCCCATCGCCTCGGCCGCCTGCTTGAAGCCCTGGTACACCGGCACCCAGTACGGGTGGGCGGACACCATGACGTTCATCACGTAGGTCTCGCCCTCGGCGCATTGGAAGCCAGTGGTCGCCTCGGCGGCCTCGGCTGCTGGTTCGTCGGCAGCCGGCACAGTGCAGCCGGCCATCGCGGATACTGCGAGCATCGCGCCGAGCACGACGGTCATGCGGGTGATCTTCATTGAAACCCCTAACAGTCTGAGTGGTGAAAGTGCCTTGATGCTCCCAGAGCAGTCGACAATGCGCAATAGATTTCAGCGACTGAAATTTCTTGCAGTGATCGCACATTGCGGCGGCCACACGCAGTCCGTAGCTTCGGATGCGTGGATGGCGCAACGTCTGCCGGCGTCCTGTCGACCGGTCTCTTCACCCGCAGCATCCTGCCCCAGCAACGGCAGGTCCCCCGCCCGGTGCATCCGGAGCGAGTGTGGTGATGTCGAACATCGTCCAGCGCGCCATGGCGATCTACCAGAACCTCCCGCTGCCGGCGGGGTCGGCTGTGGGCATCGTCGCGGTCCTCCTGCTCGACCGCGTTCGCCCCGCTCCGCTCCCCGGCCCGCGCGCGTTCGAACGTGCCGCCGGTGCCGCCGCGCTCACGGCAGGGTGCGCGCTCAACGTGTGGGCCCTCATCGAGCGTCGTCGCCGCACGTCTGGGGAGTTCCAGCTCGAGCAGCCGGAATCCCTCGTCACCACCGGACCGTACGCCCTCAGCCGCCACCCCATGTACGCCGGATGGTGGCTGATCCACCTCGGCGTCGGCATGCTGCGCGGATCCGCCTGGATGGTGGCGACTCTGCCAGTGGCTGTCCTCGTCGAGCACTTCGGCGGCTCACTCGTGGAAGAACGCGAGCTCCGACGCCGCTTCGGCGCCGACTACACCCGCTACGCCGGGCGGGTGTCGCGCTACGCGGGTCGATCGCATCGGCGAGTCACCGGCGCTGCGAGATGACCTCCGCCCTCTCCGACGAGCGCAAGCACCTCCTGCAGCGCCGCATCCGCTGGATCGTCGCGGCGACGATCAGCTACAACGTGATCGAGGCGATTGTCGCCATCACGGCCGGCACGATCGCGTCCTCCGCCGCCCTGGTCGCCTTCGGGCTGGACTCCACCATCGAGGTGCTCTCCGCCGCAGCTGTCGCCTGGCAGTTCACCCGCCGTGATCCGGAACGCTGGGAGAGGCCCACCCTCCGAGTCATCGCCGTGGCGTTCTTCGCGCTCGCCGCCTACGTGACTGCCACATCTCTCATCGCCTTGATCGGTCGCGTCGATGTCGAGCACAGTCCACTCGGCATCCTGATCACCTCGCTGAGCGTCATCGTCATGCCGTTCCTCTCCCTCGCCGAGCGCCGCGCGGGACGCGAACTCGGCTCCGCAACCGCCGTCGCGGACTCCAAGCAGACCCTCATCTGCACCTATCTCTCGGCCGCAGTGCTGATCGGACTGGTGCTCAACAGCCTGTTCGGCTGGTGGTGGGCGGATGCGATCGCGGGCCTTGTCATCGCTGGGTTCGCGATCCGAGAAGGCATCGAAGCCTGGCGAGGTGACGCATGCGCCACCTCAGTGGGGATGCTGCTTGAAGACGAGCACGACGAAGACGACGATCACGCCCCCCGTCACGATTGAGCGAATCCGCTGAACGCAGTCGTGCCGGCCTATGGACCGGTGCTTCGAGTCTGCTGCCCCCACCTCGGCCGGCGCGTTCGGCTGGAGGCAAGGCGGAGGGTGCGCGCCGCGATTGGAACGTCGTTCGCGTGTACGGTCAGGGTCCCTGTCGCGGCATCCCATTCGGACTGCCAGGCGGGAAGGGTCGTAGGGAACACGGTCGAGACGATGACTTCACAGCCGGCGAGGTGGGGGAAGGACAGCGATGCAGTCGTTGGTCCGCCCCGTCGCCAGACGGAGACCATCTCGTCGGTGTCGTCGCCGAGTTCGAGTCCGAGTGCGACCCACTCCGCCGTCCACGTCGGCAGACCAGCGGGCCAACGGGGGTAGGCGGTCGTGAGGAACGGCCGAAGCTCCTTCGCGGTGCTGATCGCTTCGGCAACAAGGGCTCGCTGCGCGTCGTCCATTTTGCTGAGGTGGCCCGACACGTAGAGCCGGCCGAGCAGGCCGGTGACACAGGCTGAATGCGATCTCCTCGTCGGTCATGTCCGGCTGCGGGTAGGCCCAGTTGGCCGCCTGCTCCGGCAGCATCGACATCGGTGCGGCGACGCGGCGATCGGCGGGTAGTGCGTGAAGTCCTGCTGGTCGCAGGTGGACTGCAGGCTGCAGCCGTGACAGCATGGCGTAGTCCATCCGCATCGCGCCGGACGCGCAGTTCTCGATGATCAGGTCCGGGTGCCGGTCGAGGACGCGCGTCGAGCCAGGCGAGGTGGGCCCGGTTGTGTGCGAGCAGCCCGGCGCCGGCGCTGCGGCGCGCGACGTCGGTGCCCGGGCCGGGGTCGATGTTGTAGTCGAGCTTGAAGTAGCCGACGCCGAAGTCGCTCGACGAGCCGGTCGACCACCTCGTCGAGGTGCGCGACGGCGGCCGGGTGGCGCAGGTCGAGGTGGTAGCGGCCGTGCTCGACTACGCGCGAGCCGTCGCGCTGCAGGAATGCGTCGGCCGGCAGCTGCGTCGCGATGGGGCTGCGCACGCCGATCACCTCGGGCTCCAGCCACAGGCCCGGGACCATGCCGTGCTCGCGGATGCGGTCGAGCACCTCAGCGATGCCGCCGGGAAAGCGGGTGATCGACGGCAGCCACTCGCCGACGCTGTCCCACCAGCGCCGCCGTCGTCGTACCAGCCGGCGTCGATGCAGAACACCTCGGCGCCGGCGTCGGCCGCGGCGTCGATCAGCGGCAGCAGCTTCGCCGTGGTCGGGTCGCCCATCAGCGTGTTCATGTAGTCGTTGAACACCACCGGCATCGCGGCGTTGTCGCGTGTGCGGCGCGCGGATGCGCGCCGGTGCTCGGTCAGCGCGGCGATCGCGGCATCCCGACCCGTTCGCGAACGTCGACGATCACGGGACACTGTGAAGGGCTCGCCCGGCTCCAGCGGCTGGGTCCACGCTGAGTCGGTGTCGGTCGGGCCGGGCAGCGCCACGTACGCGCCATCGGTGTCCTCGCCGATCTCCCATCGCCAGGCACCGTTGTGCTCGATCTGCCACAGCCATCGCAAGACCGATCGACTCGTTCACGACGGCGGCAACGGGGAGCGCCCGGCCTGTCGACCATGTGCCATCCGACGTCACGGAGTAGGACCCGCGCGGGTTGCTGCCCGTAAGGTGCTCGGCGAGCTCAGGGAAGTCTGGCCCCCGCAGCAATACCCGATCCCACCGCCCCTCGCCGAGCCAATCGCTACGACCGCTGACACGGGTCCATCCCGCGAGCGGATCACCCCCTGCACCGGTCGGGGTGAAGCCCCCCATCCACGACGCGAGAGAGCGGAGCACGATCCGCTCCGATCCGCTGTTTGCGACACAGACGGTCGCGCGGACGGCAGGCAAACCGTGAGGCATCTCGAACCGGGAAGTCACCCGCAGACCGCCGAATGCCTGATCGATCTCGAGCACGCGGCCTTCGCTGGTCGACCACTCCCGATGATCCAGATAGCGCATCTGTGCCCCGACGCTGGTATGCCCCAACTTGTCCGATGCCGGGACATGCCCGGCATCGGCCGTGCGCGATCTCAGCTATTGCACACTGGTGGAGCTCGAATCGACTACCGCCGACACTGACAGCTGACAGGCGGACGGCGCGATTCCCTCGCCAAGCGAGTTCCAGCTCGAGCCGCGCATTGCCCCAGATGATCGACTGGACGTCTGGGGGCTGCCTCGATGCGCGCTGGGTTGTCATCCGCGTCTCCGTTGGAAGCGCTTCGAACGAGGGCCGACACTCCGGCATCTCGCCAGGCACGCGAAAGCACGTGGGGCCGGGGCGAAGTCCTCGGCCCCACGTGCGTCCCGGCTATTCGAACAGCGAGTTGACGTGATCGTTCGCCTCGGTCAGCGCCGTGGCATCCGACGAGCCCTTGAGGAAGCTCTCGACCGCGGCCGACAGGGTGTCGTTGATCTCCGACCAGTGATCGGCGATCGGCAGGAGCTCCGTCGTGCCGTCGGTCACCTGGGTGGTGAAGCCGGTGACATCCCAGCCCTTCTCTCCGAACGCTTCCTCGGCGAGCGTGGTGGAGGTCTTCACAGCCGGGAAGACGACCGCGGACGCGGCGATGACGTCCTGGCACTCCGCGGAACCGAGGTACTTGACCCACTCCCACGAGGCTTCAGGGCTGTCGGTGCCGGCCCAGATCCCGTCGGAGAGCCCATTGAACAGGCTCGCCCGTGAGCCGCCAGGGCCGATCGGCGTCGGCGCCACCTTGGTGGCGATATCGGACTGGCCGAGGTAGGAGGTGTTCATCCAGCTTCCGTCGGTGACAGTGGCGTAGCGCCCGGCCAGGTAGCCGTTAAGCGGGTCCTGTTCGGAGAGCGCGATGTCGACGGACGGCATGAACCCCTGGTCGATCAGGCTCTTGTACCAGCTCAGCGTGTCGACGAATTTCGGGTCGTCGAAGTACCACTCCGTTGTCCAGGGCGTCGTGTCCCCGAAGTACCAGTCGTTGCCGAGCGCATAGGGAGCCCAGGTCTGCTGGCCTGAGGCGTTCAGGCCGTTCCCGCTGAGGGCCAGTCCATAGACGGCGACCTTCGACTTGTCAAAGCCCGGTTCGTTGCCGCGAACACCGTTCTCGTCGACGGTCAGCGCCGCGATGAACTCCTCGTAGCTGCCGCCGTCGGTCGCGTTCCACTCGAGCGCTGAGAGATCTCCGCCTCGAAGCCAGCGTCAGCGACCATCTGGTCGTTGTAGAACAGCGCGACCGTGTCGAAGTCCTTCGGAAGTCCGAATCGTCCGCCCTCCTGATCCACCCAGAGACCGGCAAGCCCCTCCTGGTAGATGCTCAGATCGACTTGTCCTCCGCGACGAGGTCTGAGATGTCGAGGAGCTGCCCCTCGGCAACGAACTGCGGGTAATAGGACAGGTGATCGGCGAACACGTCGGGCGCCGTCGAGGAGGCGAAGCCGGTGATCAGGCCCTGCCAATAGTCCGCCCATCCGAATTGTTCGATGCGTGACGCCGATCCCGGTCTCGTCGGTGAAGGCGTCCGCGCACTGCTGGTACGCCGGCTGCTGGTTGGAGTCCCACAGCCAGTAGGTGATCTCCTCGGTCGCCTCACCTCCTCCGCCGTCGTCGGTGCCGGACGAGGAGCATCCGGCGAGGATCAGTGTTACTGCTGCGGCTGCGGCGACGGCAGCGACGGCGCCGCGTTGACGGTGCTGAAGGTGCATCGTAGGACCTCTTTCGTTCTGTCGGGTGTTTCAGGGCGCACTCGACCACGGCTCCGTGGATCGAGCGTCGTATGGGGGTATGTGGTGGATGGGTTTACTTGATACCGGAGTAGCCGAGGTTGTCGATCAGCTTCCTTCCGAAGAGGACGAACAGGAGGAACACGGGCAGGGCGGCGATCAGCGTTCCCGCCATGAGTCCCGCCCAGTCCGGGCCCGTCTGCGGGGTCTGTGCTCGAAGATCCCGAGTGCGACGGTGAGCACTCGCGACTCCTCCGCGCGACCCACCAGCAGGGGCCAGAAGTACTCGCCCCATGCGGTGATGTAGGTCAGTAGCGCGAGCGTGAAGATCGGGGTCGCCGACATCGGCAGGATGATTCGGAAGAAGATCCGGAAGTGCCCCGCGCCGTCGATCTTGGCCGACTCCTCCACCTCACGGCTGATGCCGAGGAAGAACTGACGCATGAAGAAGATCGCGAAGGGCGTCATGAAGAAGAACGGCAGGATGATGCCCGGGAGCGTGTTCATCAGTCCCAGGTCGCGCACCAGGATGAAGTTGGGCAGTTGCACGAAGATCGGCGGGATCATCAGGGCAGTGAGGAAGATGAAGAACACCGCGTCGCGGCCCGGCCAATGCAGACGAGCGAACGCATAGGCAGCCATCGAGGAGAAGAACACCTGCCCCACGGTGATCACTGTCGACACGATCACCGAGTGCGCAGGTACAGCCAGAAGTCGATCGATCCGGTCGTACCGCCTTCAGCCGCCGCCTCCTCAGGACTTGCAAGACCGAGCACACGACGAAACGCGCCCCAGCTGAACTCCACTGGCAGCAGACTCCCGGCATTGGTGTAGAGCGCCGTGTTCGTCGACAGGGCAGTGCGCAGCATCCAATAGAAGGGGAACACAGTGACCACGAGCAGGACGACGAGCGCCGTCCACGCGAGGATGCGGCCGAGGGGCGGCCGCCGTCGCCGGCGCCGTGGTGGCGCATCCACCGGAGGAGGACTCTGCGTGAGGCCGGTCGTCTCGCGCTCAGACAGCATCGCGGTCATCATCCCCTCCTAGGCCAGATCCGACTGGTTGGAGCGCAGAACCTTCAGCTGCGCGTACGCGACCATCGCCAATGCGACCAGGAGGAACACCGACATAGCCGACGCGTATCCCAGATCGAAGCGCTCAAAGGCCTGCTGGTAGATGTAGTAGTAGATGACGCGCGTCGCATTGATCGGGCCACCCGTCGTCGTCACCGCGACTGTGTCGAAGATCTGAAACGAGCCGACCACGGTGATCACGAGTACCAGCGCCAGCACCGGTCGGAGGAGCGGGATGGTGATTGACCAGAACATCCGGTTCTCGGTCGCGCCGTCGATCGCAGCCGCATCGTAGAGCTGCGTGGGGATGGTCTGCAGACCTGCGAAAATGAGCAGGGCGGTGTACCCCACGTACCGCCACACGTTGATCAGCGCGATGGTCGGGATGGCGAGGGCTTCGTTGCCGAAGAACGCGACACGATCCCCGCCGAAAGCGTCGATGGCCACGTTGATGATGCCCGTCGAGTAATCCATCATCCAGAACCACACGAGCGCCACGACAACGTTGGCCACCAGATAGGGGAGCAGGATGATGCCCCGGATCACCGCGGACCTTGTAGCCGGTGCATCAACACTGCGATGAGCACAGCGAACACGGTCTGAACGCCTATGTTGATCACGACATACCAGAGGGTCACACCGAGTGCGTTCCAGAACAGCGGATCCTGGAACATCCCGTGTAATTGTCCGTCCCGATGAACTCGCCAGAGCCCGATCAGGTTCTGGTCGGTGAAGCTGAACCAGATGCCCCGCAGCGACGGGACGAAGTAGAACGCGAGAAATCCGAGCGCCGCGGCCCGATGAACAGGAGCGCGACGCGCAGATCGGTGTGTCGACGCCGACGTACCGCGACCGCTCCGCTGCGTGCTCGTACCGATGTCATGGCTGAGCCACCGCCGACAGGAGCACTCCGTGGTCGGGATCCAGCGCGGGATTCGATGCCCACATCGGCGAGACCTGCGCCGAGAGTCGGACTTCACCGACGACCACGCCGGGTGGCGGGTCGGCTCGAATACGCCCTGCGACGGGCCCGCCGCGGCGACCCGATAGATCCGGGACCGGTCGAGTCCCGGGAACTGGACGCGGCCCACCGGCCAGGTCACCGGGCGCTCGCGCAGACTGACCAGATAGAGAGCCTCGGCGCGGTCGGAGACGGCGCCGTAGCCACAGTGCGCGCGGCTCCTCAGCGATCGTCGCACCGTCGTGCCCGTGTGGATCAAGCCTCGCACGACGGTGTAG
>CAVVTB010000006.1:0-190170 GCA_963751055.1 uncultured Actinomycetota bacterium
GCGGACCGGGTTGCGCGAGAAGGAGCCGATCGCCTCGCTGGTCCGGATCCGGCGGTGGGACGGCAAGACCTGGTTCTGGATCAACCTGGTGACCCGTGGGCGTCACGATCCGGGTCGGCGACGAGGTCTACGTGCTCGAGGCGGTGCCGCCTGGCGGCGGACCGATCCGCCCCGTGTCCTGATTGGGCGCGGCGCGCCCGGCGCTCGCGCACCGCTGCCACGGCATGCTTGATCCGGCGCTGGTTCTCGGGCTTGCCGGCCCTCGTCGTACAGCTTCTTGGCGACGCCGATGTAGGCCGCGGTGCGGATGATCTTCATGATCCGGCGGTACCCGTCGTCGCCCGGCTCGTTCGGCTCAGGATGCGACGATGTCCTGCTCCACCCCGTCGTCGCGCGCGGCCACCCGGGCCCGGTTCTCCGCGCGGCGGTCGACGAACTTGGTCGCCTGGGCGTCGAGCCCCTGGAGGAATGCCGCCAGCTGCTCGCGGGCCCGCTCGCCCTCCGGTCCGAAGTCGGTGCGGTCCAGGACGCGCCAGTGCCGCAGCACCGGCATGATCACGTCGTCGTAATGGAGGCGCAGGTCGTAGATCCCGGCCTTCGCGATCATCATCGAGCTGCGCCGGAAGCCCGCCATCGTGGCTCCCGGCATCTCGAAGCCGATCACCTCCTTGGCGATCGCCTGCATCGTCGCGTCGGGCGCGATCTCCAGCGCCGCGGAGACGATGTTGCGGTAGAAGATCATGTGGAGGTTCTCGTCCTTGGAGATCCGGGCGAGCATACGGTCCGCGATCGGGTCTCCGGTGACCTTGCCGGTGTTGCGGTGCGAGACCCGGGTCGCGAGCTCCTGGAAGGACACATAGGCCACCGCCTCGAGCACGGTCTTTTCGCCGGAGTCGTAGCCCGAGGTCATGTAGTCCATCCGGGCCCGCTCGAGCTCGACCGGGTCGACGCCGCGGGTGACGACGAGGTAGTCGCGCATCGCGATGCCGTGCCGGTTCTCCTCCGCGGTCCAGCGGCCCACCCACGTGCCCCACGCGCCGTCGCGGCCGAAGCGGGTCGCGATCTCGCGGTGGTAGGACGGCAGGTTGTCCTCGGTAAGCAGGTTGGTGAACATCGCGGCCTTGGCCGTCTCGGAGAGCTGCGACTGCTCGGGCGCCCAGTCCTCGCCGCCGAGGAACGCGAAGTCGCGGCCCTGGCTCCATGGGATGTAGTCGTGGGGATGCCACTCCTGCGCAATCGAGAGGTGGCGGTCGAGGTTCTCGGCCACCACCGGCTCGAGCTCCTCGAGGAGGTTGGTCGGCGTGGTGGTCATTGTTGCTCCCTCGGTCGCACTGGGCTCGGGACTGAGGCTACGCGCACCTGTGCCCGTTGCGCCCCGGGGACCGCGCGGCCGCCTACTTCTTGACCCGGAAGGTCGTGCTCGCGGCCGGACCGGTTCCCTTGCTGTTGACCGCCGAGACGCACACCCTGTCGACCTCGTCCCGATTGGCCAAAGCCGTGCCCGAACTCGCTGCGCCCCTGAGCACGCGAGGCGAGTTCCGGCAGCTCCATAACGGTCCACCTAGGCACGCAGGGCCGGCGACGAACTGCGATGGGGTCGGCGGATACGAGGCCGTCGGTGGATGCCTCCCCGATGGTGGGTCATCTGCCCCGCTTCGAGCTCCGAAGCCGTGACGGTCATCCCTCCGGAGGAAACCTAGAACGCGGGCTCGCCGATCCCCTACAAGGTCCTCGTGGGCGCGGGCATCACCACGTGCATCCTCGGCGGCAGTGCCTTAGCCGGCACACCGATCTCGCGAGAGTGAACCGGACAACGCCGCCGATCCGGAGCATCCGGTCCCGACCGACGGAAAGGGGCGCCCCCGCGGCGGGGACGCCCCTTCGGTTCAGAACCGAGTGCTCAGCCCTACTTGGCCGAGCGATCGCGGGTGATGGTCACGGAGTCCTGGACAGTGCCGATCGCGTCGGCACCCGTGGCGGTGACGAACTTGTCAGCGGTGGCGTTGCTCGGCTGCGCAGGCGCACCCGTAGCGGGCTGGTTCGCGTCGTAGACGCCGTTGCCATTCGTGTCCACGAGCGTGCGGGGACCCTGCCCGGCGCCGCACCACGATTCGCGGCCCTGGGTGGTCGCCTTGTTCGGGTAGTCGCAGACACCTGCGACCACATTCGACACGGTCAGCGACTTCGACGTGACCTCGACCTTCAGGTACGTGCGCACATTGTCCTGGTTCTCGACCGAGTTGGCCCAGTGGAGCGCGTGCGTGCCAGCCGCGGTACCGTTTGCCGCATTGGCGCCGGCCGCGGGATACGGCATGGTTTCGAGGTCGTACCGACCGTTGAGGGTGGCGTCGCTGGTCGTGCCGACGCGCGGCTCGCTGAGACCGTAGTACTTCGAACCCGAGGCAGAGTTCGTGGTCACGTAGACGACACCGCCCGGGCCCTCGAACACCGTGTCGGCGCCCGGCTCCTCGGCTTCGTTCTGGCGCTCCGCCCCCTCGCCGCCGTTACGCAGCACGTACGACCGCGAGTAGGAGTGGTCGTGACCCTGCAGCACCAGGTTGATGCCGAGGTCCGAGAAGCCCTGGGTGAAGGATGGACGGCGACCCACGGCGTCGCCGTCGTTGGCGTGCGACGCCGGCGAGTAGATCGAGTGGTGGTAGGAAACGACCTTCCACATGGCGCTCGGGTTCGCCTCGACCGCCTTGCGGACGAAGTCGATGTGCGCCGGGTTCTTGGTCGTCGACTGGGCGTTGGAGTTGATGACGACGAAGAGCACGCCCTTGTAGGTGTACCAGTAGTCGCCTCCCGCGGCCGTCTGCAGGTCGGGGGTGGTCACGTCGTTGTTCGGCGGCGTGAAGTGGTACCGGTAGCCGAGGTCGGACGAGTCGTGGTTCCCGATGGCAGCGGCGTAGGGGATCGTGCGGAGCTGCTCCGGCTGGAACCACGCGTCCCACTGCGACTCGACGTTGGCCGTCTCGATCTGGTCACCTGTTGAGGTGAGCAGCTCCAGCGGCAGCCCGTCGTCCGCGGCGTCCGCCTCGAGGACGTTCAGGGTGTCGACCCAGCCGGCCGCGTCTTCCTTCATGTCGGAGGAGATCGACTCGCGGTTGTTGCTCGACTCGGCGCCGATCTGCGGGTCCCCGAAGGCGGCGAAGGTGAATCCCTTGCCGATGCCGAACGAGCTGGTCTTGAACGTGTAGGTCGGGGAGGCGGTGCCGTCGGAAGCGAGGACGCGGTAGGAGTACTCCGAATTCGCGTCGAAGCCCTCGAGCAGGGCGCTGCCGCGGAAGGGCGAGCGGGCGACGTCGCCGGACGAGGTGCCGGTCGTGGCGATGATCTCGGCGGGGATGCTCACAGCATCCTCGTCGAATGCACCGCCATTGAGCTCTTTCGTCTTCTCCAGCTGGACGACGGAGTCGGTGTCCTGGTCGGCGTACCACGTCACATACCGCGAGTGGTCGTCGGCGCCGACGCCGAGGACGATGGTCTTGATGGTGACCGGGGCGTCGGCAGCAAGCGCCGACTGGGTCGCGAAGACGCCGCCTGAGACGGCGCATACGCAGAGGGCGATCAGCCCGACACGGGCGGCCGTTTGGCCGCGCGAGGGATTTTTCAACATCGTTTTCGGATCCTTTGTGGGTCGAGTGAATAGGCGAACACAGCGAAGCTCGCAGTGCCGGGCAACGCCGGGATGAACTCTTGGCGCTGGGCAGGTGTCCGACGGGCGACGTTTCCGGCTGCACGCTTTCCCGCCACGTACGTTGGAGTTCGGGCAGCCGGTCGCGGCGTCCCCGGCATCCCCTGCCGATCTGCATCCCTGACGAATGGAGTTGCTCAGTGCCGGTCCTGTCCCCCGGTGGCACCCGCCGCCGCGCCGTGATGTTCATGCTCATCCTCATGCTCGCGGCGGTGGCGACGACCGCGTGGCTCGTTCTGACTTCCCGGGGCGGCGATGCGGAGGCGGTGTCCGGGGATCTCGGGTCGCAGACTGCCGGCAGTCTGGCACCCGGTTTCAACGCCCCGGACGTCGACACGTACTACAGCGGCCAGGTGGTCGAGCCGGATCCCGAGACGTGGACCGACGTGCGTCCGCCAGCGGGCTACCGGGTGCTGGTGCTGGCCGACGGCCGGGATGAGAGCACTCCTCGCGACCCGCAGGTGAAGATTCTCGTGGATGCCGCGCACCGATGGGCGCGCGAGGAGGACCGTGTCGATCTCACCGTCCGATACCTGGACGACCCGCACACGTACATCGACGAAATCGATCGCGCGGCGATGGCGGGCAGCGCTGACATCATCGTGACGGCCGGCAACGGGTTGGTCGACCCAGTCGCGGTCGTCTCGGCCAACTACGCCGGTGAGGACCCTCAGCAGTTCCTGGTGCTGGGCGCGGAGGTGGCCGAGCCCACGAGCAACATCGCAGCCACCGACTGGCAGGGTTCGGCCTACCTGGGCGAGGGAGTCCCCGAGGCGGACTACTACCACCCTGCCGCCGTTACCGCGCCGCGCGCATACGCCGCGCTGCGAGCCGGGGCCGCGGCGGTGCTCAGCGGGTACACCTCGCTCATCGTGCGCATCCCTGCGGATCGCTACTGACCGGTCGGTCCTCGCGCCGCGAGGCAGGATGCCTCACCCGAGGCCGAGCAACCGCTGTACGAACCAGATCAGTCCCATGAGCGCGACGCCGGCCGCCGTCACGACGCCGACGAGCAGCCCTGCCCGCGGCGTGCGGCCGCGCAGCAGCGCCAACAGCGGGAAGACGACCAGGATGATCGAGAGCTGCACCGCCTCGATGCCGAGGTTGAAGACGAGCAACGATCCGAGCAGTGGCCACGAAAACGGCTCATCGATGCCGAGGGCGCTTGCGAAGCCGAGTCCGTGGAGGAGTCCGAAGCCGAACACGACTCCGAGTCGCGCAACGTCCAAACGGTCGAGGCCGCTCCGCTTCACGGGCGCGAGCAGCGCGGACGGATCGCCGCGCTCGCGCCAGATGCGCCAGAGGTACCAGATGGCGACGACCGCGATCGACGCGGCGATGAGCGGCTCTACGATCACGGCCGGAACCGTCACCAAGCCGAGCGCGGCGAAGATGAACGTCACGGAGTGTGCGACCGTGAAGGCGGTCGCGGCGAGCACGATGTCGCGCAGGCGCCGCGAGCCGACGATCAGGGCGAGCAGGAACAGAATGTGGTCGATGCCGAACAGCAGGTGTTCGGCGCCGAGCACGAAGAAGTGCCCGAAACGCTCGAGCACGGGCTCGTCGGTGCTGAACACAGGAGTCTCGGCGTTGAGCGTGGCGCTGCCGGTCTGCCCGTCGAGGTCGTAGTCGAGGATCGTGACGGTGCCCTGCACATACGCCTCGTCATCGGGGAAGAGCGAGCTGCGGAACTCGTGCGTCGAGGACGGGTCGCACGCGAAGTCGAGGGTCAGCACCGCGTAGGGGACGTCGTCCCGCAAGGTCGCATCGAGGTCGCCGATGCGCTCGGGGGTGCATACGGCGTCACCGGCCGTCACCTCGAAGCGCTTTGACACGTAGGCGGTGATCTCGTCGGCGTGCGCGTTCAGGGCGGATGCCTCGTCGCCCGTCTGGAACACGTCCATGCCGTCCTTGAAGAACTGCGGGGCATCCTCGTAGTCGGCGACGGAGACGACGAGAAGGTCGTACTCGAGTTCGATCGCGGCGCGCACCGTGCCATTTGGCGCGTCCGCCGGTTTCGAGGCATCCACGTACACGACGCTGGAGAACCCATGCGCGTCCGCCGGTGCGATGGCGACGAGCGGGGCGAGCACTGCGACCGCGAGGGCGAGGATCGGGAACGCCAACGTGACGACGACGGCGGAGGGGGAACGGCGGACGCGGTGAACGGGGGTCATCTGGCTCCTTCGGGGCACGCCGATGGTCTCCGAGTGGGTTGAACGGGAAGCGGACGCGAGAGGAACACCCGGCGAACCGGAGATCACCGCCATCCCGATGACAAAGACCTTGTGGCCAAGCTGGCTGACCGTGACCGGCACGAGGGCCGCGCCGCGCCGATGTGTAGGTACGCGTCGCGATGCGATTTCGCGAAAGTCCCTCGCCCTGCACTTTCGTCGACCTCAGCGTGAAGAAGCTGGCCGTGACAGAAACCCGCTGGATCTCAAGTTCGATCCGCGCAAACCCGGCTCCACGGCGCGATCGTGAGCGACCGGCACGACGGCAGAGCGGCGAACCTGCCGATCACCACCGATCCATGACGATCGATCCGATCACGGAATAGAGCTCCTCGATGTCCTCCGGCGAGGAGTCGGGGCGGAACGAGGCATCGATGATGAGCGGTGTCAGGTCGACATCCACCTGGTAGATGATGTCCGTCTGTCCGGCGACGTGATTGTCATTCGATTGATCCCCGACGTCGAAGCCAGGCCATGCCCGGTAGACACCGTCGTCACAAGACGCGACATCGAGGTCTGGAGGTATTGTCAGTTCGATGCGCAGGGCAAGGGTGCCTCGTTTTTCAGTCGGATCCTCGATGACCACCGAGCGTGGTTCCGAGGCCTCGCGTCCCCGCTGCGCTGACAGTCCCAGCTCGGGGTAGCTTGCCAGCGAAATGGTGTCGAGGTGCGGATGTCCGTGGCCTGTGAGGTCGAGCGGACTCAGTTCCGCGCTTCGCCGACAGGGATCGGGGTACACCCCCGCCGTCGTCCAGAAGCTGACCGCCACCTCGTTAGGCTCGCCGAGATTCTTCCCGATGTAGATATCGTCCACCTCCCATCCATCAGGAACGGTGTACTCGATCCACCGATACGCGGAGGTCGTGTTGGTGTCGATCCCGGCCGCAGCCCGGTGCGGGTTCACATAGCGATGCCTGGTGCCGCCGGTCGCCGGCTTGGGTTGGGGACCGTCGAACGGCCCAACAACGAACAGGTCTTTGCTGCCAGCAGGCACGGGCGCCACTGTGGGCTGCTCCGCGGGCGGCGTCGCGGTGGGCACCGCGACTTCCGGACTTCCAGCGGCGGTGCACGCCGACAGCACGGCTCCGACGGTCAGGATCGCGCCGAGCATCGCCCCGCGCCACGATGCCCTGTGGCTCTCAAATTCGTGAGTCGCCGATGTCGAGGGGTTCATGTGCGCATCCTTCCCGCCGCGTCAGCGCCGCTGAGGTCGTCTGTGCGGAACCGCCCCCAGCCCGACGCGTCAGCATCGCTCATACCCAGTAGTGTCCGCGAAGGGGGAAATGGTTCACGACCGAAGCCACGATTTCTGCGCAGTCGCCCCGGGTGGGGCCGATGCGTACGCGTCAAGGCAGGCCCGGATACGAAGGAAGGCCGCCCAAAAGAGGGCGGCCTTCCTTCGTAGCAGGAGCGGGGCTTGAACCCGCGACCTCACGATTATGAGTCGTGCGCTCTCACCAACTGAGCTACCCTGCCGCACGGCATCCGGGTCAATCAAATGGATGCTGCGAGCCCCGAGTCAGGATTGAACTGACGACCCCTTCCTTACCATGGAAGTGCTCTACCACTGAGCTATCGGGGCGTGTCACCTGCGCGCAGGCAACTAGAAGAGGATACCAGAGCACAGCCTCCCCGCTGAATCGGCGTCAGCCTCCAGCGTGCTGTCGGAGCCACGGAATCGGGTCGATCGCCGTGGTGCCGTTCATCAGGATCTCGAAGTGCGTGTGGGCCCCGTAGGAGCGGCCGGTATTGCCCGTCCGACCGAGGACTGTGCCGACCGTGACCTGCTGGCCCGCGGACACCTGAAGCGATCCGTACTGCATGTGCGCGTAGTGGCTCGAGACCAGCTGCCCGTCGATCATGTGGTCGATGATCACGTGCACGCCGTACGCGCCACCGGACGCGGATGCGACGCGCACGGTGCCGTCGGCGATCGCCTGGATCGGCGACCCGGCACCCGGCGTGAAGTCGACGCCCTCGTGCATCCGGCCGGACCGCATTCCGAACCCGTAGCTGATCGGCACGCCCACCGCGAACGGCCACTGAATGGCCGAGTTCGGGTCGTTGACGAAGAAGTTGGAGAAGTTCTTGATGCCCGACTGCGCGGCAAGCTGCGCGGTGGTGACGGTCGAGTAGTTCTCGGTGCGGGTGATGCCGGCCTCTTCGACACTGGCGGGGGCGACGTAGGCCTGGATCTCGCTCGGGTCGAGCTCAGGATCGATGTCGGACGGCGCCAATACCGTAAGGGGCATCTCGTACCCGCTCGCGGCGGCGACGGCCTCGGCGGGGGTGGTCATGCCGACGGTGAGCAGACCGACGATGCCCATGACACCCACAGAGAAGGATGCGGCCGTGACTCGACGGAATGCGGCGCCATTGCTCGGACGCGAGCGGCGGCGGGCCGCGTGGGCGTCGGCGGTGTGCTCGCGCTGGGGCTCGGCCGCGGGTTGGATCGGCGTCTCGCCGGTGAACGAGAAGAGGCGCGCCGCGGCTTCGAACTCGTCGACGTCGGATGCTTCGGGCCGCGGCTCCGCGATCGGCTCGACCCGCTGGGGCTCGGGCTCGATGAACGACTCGGCGACGGGCTCGAGAAGGACGAACGGCTCGGTGGTGGGCGTGTCGACGACGGACGGTTCCGGTTCGACGACGGGCTCGAGGAGCACGAAGGGCTCCGCCGGAACGAGGACCGCGTCGGGAAGCGACGGGGCGACGGCCGGTGCCGGCTCGGCCGGGCGGAAATCGGGCAGAACCTGCTCTGCGGGCGCCGGCGAGTCGATGGCAATGAGCGGCACCACCGGCTGCTCGTCCGTCTGGGGGCTGCGGCGCGCGCGGCGGCTGAGGGGCTGGGCGGTCTCGACGAGAGGAGACTCGAGGGCCTCGCTCACCTGAGGAGCAGCGGCGACGGGGGTGGGCGCTGCAGGAACCGGAGCCGGTGTCTCGGCGGCGACCGGGATGGACTCGGCGGGGACCGTCATAGATGCGGCGGCGGCCGCGACCGCGGTGGCAGCGACCTCCGGCAGCGACGGAGCCTGAGGGGCACGACCCCACACGACAGCAGGACGCTCGGGCGCCGACTCGCCGGCCCTGCGGCGCAGCTCGGCCCGTGAAGCCCCCGGGGTCTCCGACGACGCCTGGACAGGCGTAGAGGAGGTGCGGCTGGAGCGCCGCGTGGGCGCAGGCTCAGCCATGGGGGCGTCGAAAGGCAAGCGGGAGGGCTCTCGGTCGTGTCGCTCGGGGGGCAACGGTACGGTCGTCGGGTAGGCGATCACCCTCGCCGTTCGGGCGGCAAAGGTAACGATCGGGTAAACACTATCCTGACACCCCTGAGAAAGCCATGTACGACGGCATCCCTGGCGGCGTTTTGTTCAGAACCTTCACGATCTTCTCATGAAGCCGCGTCTCCGACGGCCGCATCGTAGAGGCTGTTGAAAAGCGCCGGGCCGGATGCCACCGTCAGCGCGCTGGTCGCGGTCCCTCCCGCACCGAGGCCCCCCACCACCCCTCCCGCCTCCGTCACGAGCAGCGCACCCGCCGCGTGGTCCCACGGCTGCAGTCCGCGCTCGAAGTACCCGTCGAGGCGTCCGGCGGCGACGAAGGCCAGATCGAGGGACGCCGAGCCGATGCGACGCAGGTCGCGAGCGAGGGGCATCACCCGGGCAACGCGCTCCAGATCCCCTGCGTGCGTCGCCGGGTCGTAGCCGAATCCGGTCGCGAGGAGCGCCCCGGCAGCGGTGGGCCCGGCGTTGACCGCGAGGCGCACGCCGTCGAGCCATGCGCCCGCGCCGCGCGCGGCGCGGAAAAGCTCGCCGCTCATGGGATTGAAGACCGCGGCGGCGAGCGCCTCCCAGTGCTCCGGGTCTGGCTCCCCTGCCACAGCGGCGATGCTCACGGCATAGGAGGGGATGCCGTACGCATAGTTGACGGTCCCGTCGATGGGATCCACGACCCACGTGATTCCGGTCTCCGGCCCGTGGGAGAGCTGATCAGCCGCGCCGGACTCCTCGCCGAGGAAACCGTCGCCCGGCCTCAGCTCGGCGAGCCGCATCCGGATCAGCGATTCGACCTCGCGATCGGCATCCGTCACGATGTCCGCGAGAGCGGACTTGGTCGCGGCGATCGCGACACCTTCGCCGCGTCGCCTGCGGGCGAGTTCTCCCGCCTCGCGGGCGATCTCGACGGCGACGGCTTGGAGATCCTCAGCGAGCGGCATACCCCCACGCTATCCGCCGCGAGCGGGCTAGCGTTGTGGGATGGTCGCCGCTGCCCCAGTCCACACCCATGACGTCGTGATCGTCGGCGGCGGACACAACGCCCTCGTCGCGGCTGCGTATCTCGGCGGCGCGGGCCTCGACGTCGTCGTGCTCGAACGCCTCGACCACCTCGGCGGCGCGGCCGTGTCGGAGCGGCCGTGGGCGGGGGTCGACGCACGCCTGTCGCGCTACTCGTACCTCGTGAGCCTGCTCCCCCGGCGCATCATCGACGATCTCGGCCTGCGCATCGATCTGCGTCGGCGCCGCTACTCCTCCTACACTCCTGATCCGGACGACCCCTCTCGCGGCATCCTGATAGACACAGCGGATGCTGCGGCCACCGCCGCATCCTTCGAGCGCGCGACGGGTGATCGCGAGGAAGCCGAGCGGTTCGCCGCGCTGACGGATCGCCTCGGACCGGTCGCACGCACGCTCTTTCCCACCGTGACGGATCCGCTGCTGCGCCGCGCCGCAGTACGGGAGCGCCTCGGCGACGACGGACTCTGGCACGAGCTGTTCGAACGCCCGCTCGGCGAGATGCTGCGAGCGTCGCTCGCCACTGATCTCACCCGGGGCATCGCGCTGACCGACGGCCTCATCGGCACCTTCTCATCGGCGGACGACGAGAGCCTGCGACAGAACCGGTGCTTCGTCTATCACGTGATCGGCGGCGGGACGGGTGACTGGGACGTCCCGATCGGCGGCATGGGACGCGTCAGCGCCGAGCTCGAGCGGGCGGCTCGCGCGGCCGGCGCCGAGCTGCGCACGAATGCGGAGGTGACGGCGGTGACTCCCGGCGGCGAGGTGTCGGTCGGTCACGACGGCGCCGAAACCCTCCGGGGCAGGCTCGTGCTGAGCGGCGTCGGGCCGTCAGTCCTCTCGCGACTGCTCGAAGCGGGCGGCAACAGCATCACCCCGTCGGAGGCGCCCGAAGGTGCGCAGGTGAAGGTCAACATGCTCCTGCGGCGACTTCCGCGGCTCCAGGACTCCGCGGTGTCGCCCGAGGCGGCGTTCGCAGGGACGTTCCACATCAACGAGACCATGTCTCAGCTCGACGATGCGTTCCGGGCGGCTGGAGGGCGGCAGCATCCCGGATCCTCTTCCGGCCGAGATCTACTGCCACTCGCTCACCGACCCGTCGATCCTCGGACCCGAGCTCCGCGCGTCGGGTGCGCACACCCTCACCCTGTTCGGCCTGCAGGTGCCGCACCGGCTCGTCACGGGGGCGAGTCAGGATGCCGCCCGCACGACACTCCTCGAGGCGGCCATGAACTCCCTCGACTCGGTGCTGGCCGAGCCCATCGCCGACTGCCTCTATGAGGCTCCGGACGGATCATCCTGCATCGAGATCCGGACAACGGCCGACCTCGAGGACTCGCTCGCGATGGCGGGGGGCGACATCTTCCACGGTCCGCTCTCGTGGCCCTGGGCCGAGGACGACGAGCCGCTCGACACCCCTGCGGCTCGCTGGGGCGTCGCGACGGAGCATCCCGCCGTGCTGCTGTGCGGCTCCGGCGCTCGTCGAGGCGGCGCGGTGAGCGGTCTCGGCGGCCACAACGCCGCGATGGCCGCGCTGGAGATCCTGCGCGGCTGACCGCGTCGTGCCCCGAGCGGCTAGGGCCGCGGCGGCAGTGGCGGCGGTGGCGGGTAGCCCTCGTATCCCGGCTGAAGCGGATGCTGGGGCTCACCGGAACCCGCGAGCGGCAGCGTCGGCTGGGCGACGTCAGGCTGAGGCGGGCCGCCGACGACATGCGCACCGGGTGACGGGATGCCGGTGTAGTACGCGGTCCAGTCGGGTGAGCCGTCCGGCAGGATCGGCAGCGGGGTCAGGCCGTCGACGTAGGTAGGCCAGGGCAGCAGCTCCGGCTTCGACGCGCGGCGTGCCGTAGCCGGGTTCCGCGCGGACCTTTCTGGGCGCGAAGAGCGCGTTCAGCAGCGGGATCAGCGCCGTGCCGACCGCCGCGAGGATCGCGACGGCGACGACGATTCGCCAGTAGACCTCATGGAAGTCGACGTACTCGCCGACGACGAGCGGAACGATCAGGAGCGCAGCAAGCCCGACGACGAGGGCGATCGTGATGACGACGACCGTCTGCGTGAAGGCTGTGACATAGCGCCGGAACGCCTTCAGGTACACGCGGAGGTGCAGCAGCGCGAGCTGGAGGATCAGCACGACCAGCAGGAACTGGATGAGCCGGGTGAAACCGCTCCACGGGTGGCGCTCCGGCATCCAGATCAGCACGGCCCCGATCAGGAGGGCGATGACCCACGACGCCATGCTGGCGAGGGCGAACCACGCGGGACGGCGGGGCGCGAGATGCGCGTCCAGGATCGCCACGCCGGCGAACGCGACGAGCAGCAGGATCGTGAGGAATGCCCGGCCGACGATGCCATTCTGCGATCCCGTCAGCACCCAGACGACGCAGACGATCGCCGCGGCGATCAGCGCGCCGATCGCGACCCAGATCGCGGCGCGCAGGAGCGGCGAGGTGGTGGCATCGGCGCGCGCCGGCGCCGCCGCCGCACGGGGGTCGGGCATGGTCATGGCGATCCTCTCCTAGGCACGTGCGTCCGCACGCCCATCCTGGCACGCGCGAGGCCCCGAGCCTCAGCCCAGGCTGCGACCGAGATCCTCGACCGGTTCGGCGCCGTCGAGCACCAGCAGCGCGCGACCCGGGAGGAAGAGCTTGCTGCCCCGGATGCCGCCGCCGATCACGACCTCGGGAGCGGCCGCGACCGCGGCATCGACGAGGATCCGCCACCCGCTCGGCAGCCCGATCGGCGTGATTCCGCCGTACTCCATGCCGGTGAGCGCGACAGCCTCGTCCATCGGAGCGAACGACGCCGACCTCACGTCGAGCCGCCGTCGCACCACGCCGTTCACGTCGGCCCTCGTCGTCGCCAGCACCATGCAGGCCGCGAAGCGGATGTCGCCACCCCGCTTGCCCTTGACGACGACACAGTTGGCCGAGGCATCCGGAGCCACACCGTATCGTTCGCAGAAGGCGGCGGTGTCGGCGAGCGCGGGGTCGATCTCGGCGACGCCCACGGTCTCGGCGACCGCTGGATCGAGGCGAGCGAGCGCTTCTGCAACCGATGGAGCAAGCAGCTCAGGATGCCGCACAGCGGGCACCGCCACGAGGGAGCCGGTCGACGTCCACACCATGGGCTCAGGCTACTGCGCGAGGCCGGTCATCGAGCGAGCCGAAGTCGGACTCTCAAATGCTCCCTCGAGCGCGGTCAGCGACGACCGATCGAGCGCACGATCGCACCCAGCAGAACCACAGCGCCTGCGGCTGCGGCGATCACGACGCCGGGACGCTCGCGATAGGTCTGCTTGAGCTTGTCCGTCCACTCCCCTGCGACACTCTTGGTATGGGCGACAACGTCGTCGAAACTTACGTCGTCGGCGACATCCTTGATCCTCGCGGTTGCGGCCTTCGCGGCATCGGCGGCGGCATCCGCAGCCTTTCCGGCAGCGGCCTTCGCGTCGGACGCTGCGCTCTTCGCTCCCTCGACGACGACGCCCACCTTGTCGCTCACCTTGTCTGCGATGTCGCTCACCGTGGCTGCGACATCGCTCTTCGCGGCATCCGCGCCGGCCGAGACCTCGTCAGCGATCTGCTCCGCCGTGGCGCCGAACGATTCTGCGCCGTCGGCGGCCGACGTGCGCACTCGCTCGGCGGCGTCTCGCGCCGCTCGGGTGGCTTCGGTGTCTCCCTGGCTGTCGGTCATTCTCGTGTCCCTTCGTCGTGCGCTCGCGCAAATCGTATGCGCGCCACACGTGAACGAGCACGAAAGCGAGGTGGGGTTGCCAGCGTCGCAGACGAGTGCTACGTGTGTCCAGGGACCGAATCCGCAGCCATCGTCAGAAACGAAGAAGGCGCCCCAGGGGGCGCCTTCTTCGTTCTGTGGCGAGTGAGGGATTCGTCCCACCGCCCCTCCACTCGCTGCTTCGCAGCGGGCGGAGCCTCCGGCGGCGGGGCCCGCCCAAGGAACCGAGTCCGCAGCCATCGTCAGAGAACGAAGAAGGCGCCCCGGGGGGCGCCTTCTTCGTTCTGTGGCGAGTGAGGGATTCGAACCCCCGAAGTCTAAGACGGCTGATTTACAGTCAGATCCCTTTGGCCGCTTGGGTAACTCGCCAAGTGCGCACCCGCCCAGCTTTTCCAGTCGACCGGAGGCGCGATCAACAATCCTACCCTGCGTCACGGGGTGCCTGAAACCGTCCAGGTCAGGTGCCGATGTTGTCGAGATCGATGCCCTTCAGCGCCGACGGGGTGCGCAGCAGCGCGCCTTCGAACCGGCACGTGGCCGCCGCGACGTCCATCGCCGACTGCAGCACCGCGCCCCAGGCATCCTCGGTCTCCGGAGTGCCCTGCACGAGGGCCGCAACCGTGGCAGCGAAGGCGGCATCGCCCGCTCCCATCGTGTCGACGATGCGGCCCGGCATGGCTGAGACCGGACGCGTCACGACGATACCCTCCGCATCGAGCGTCGCTCCAGCCGCACCCTGGGTGGCGAGGATCGTGGCGACACCCAGTGCCGCGAGCCGATCGCGAAGCGCATCGAGCGGCTCGGAGTAGAGCAGCTCGGCGTCGTCCTCCCCGACTTTCACGAGCACGGCGCGAGCGGCGAGCGCTTCGAAGCCCTTCGCGAACCCCGCGCGGTCCGCCAGCATCCCCGACCGAGGATTGGGGTCGATCGCCAGCGGTACGCCCGCCTGCTCGACCGCATCGGCGAACTCGTCGGTCTGCGCCGGATCGTCGAACCGAAAGCAGCTCACGACGACCATCGCGGCATCCGACATCGCAGCTCGCTCACGGTCCTCGAACCGGATGCGGCGACCCTTGGCCGCATCGTTGAAGACGTACTCGGGCTCGCCTGCCCCGCTCCTCGTACTCACCGCGCGCGCAGTGCCGAGCTCGCCGGGGGTGGCGATCAGCTCGACGCCGAAATCGCCCAGGTAGGCGCGGATGTGCGCTCCGGCCTCATCGTCGCCGACCATCGCCAGCAGGGTCGCGGGAACGCCGAGACGGGTGAGGCCCACGGCGACATTGAGCGCCGCTCCGCCGACGAACTCCCGGACTCCCGTGTCGTCTCGAAGTTCGTCGATGAGAGCGTCGCCGACGACCACAACCCGGGTCATCTGCGGCTTCCCGCGGTCTCGAGCACGGATTCGACGAATGCCTCGGTGCGCTGCCGCGTGCCGTCGATCTTGCGGTCGACGCTCGCCCGCACCTCATTGGGGGCGAGCGGGGCGGCGAGACGCACGGTCTCGTGGCAGGACAGGTCGGCGCAGATGTAGGTGCCGAGGCTGTCGCCGTGCGCGCCCGCGGTTCCGGCCTTTCGTGCGGTGAACAGCGACACCTGGTCGGCGGGCTGCATCGTGTGGCACAGGTTGCACAGTGCAGAGCGCGCCTGTGAGCTGCCCTCGGCCGCGCGCAGGACGACGCCGAGCGCCTCGCCGCTGATCTCGGCGATGACGTAGCCGCGCCCGCGCGTGCGCGGATCGCGCCATGCGAAGAAGTCGAGGTGGTCCCAGTCCATGAGCATGAAGTCGCTCGGCAGGGTCATCACGCGGAGCTCGTCGCCCGCAGCATTCACGAACGACGCACGGACGTCATCCTCGGTCAACGGGCGCATGCGACCTCCTCGCCGTTTCCCGACAGTCTACGAACCCTGCTGCGGCTGAGCGCAAGAGGCGTAGGTCACGGCAGGCGGTCGTCCGCCCGGCGACGGCGTGCTCCGGCGACCCGACCCGCCCGTGCAAGGGGTTCCGAAAGTCGGGTCCATCACCCGACACGCCGGTGCGCGGCATCCCTCACCGGCGTGTCGACGTCACCGACCCGACTTTCGGAACCAGGCCGGGCATGACGAGACTGACACACCCAAACGGATGCCGCCGCTGCGCCGTGCGCGGCGAGCGGCGGCATCCGTTCTCGGTCAGGAAGCGGGTGCGGGCTCCGCCGGCTCGGCGGAGGTGCCTTCGGCGCCGGCCTCGGCATCCGCGCCCTTGCGGCCGCGGATCAGGAATCCGAAGCCGAACGCGATGAAGAACATCAGCACGCCGTAGACGGCCGCCGGCAGGCTCAGCTCGACCGAGCCGAGGACCGTCTGCGCGATCACGATCGCGAGGGTCGCGTTGTGGATGCCGATCTCGAACGAGGATGCGATCGCCTGGCGCTTGCCCACCTTGAACAGGCGCGGGGCGAAGTAGCCGATGGTGAGGCTGATCAGGCAGAACAGGATCGTGATGATCGAGAGGCGGGCGAAGTTCTCGACGAGGAGAGCCCAGTTCTGGGCGACGGCACCGGCGATGACGACGACGAGGATGATGACCGAGGCGATGCGGACGGGCTTGTCCATGCCCTTCGCGAAGGCCGGCCAGAAGCGGCGCACGATCATGCCGGCGGCGACCGGGAGGAGGACGATCGCGAACACCTCGATCACCTTGGCCCACTGCATCCCGAGCTGGTCGTCGAACGGGTTGAAGTACCAGATCGCGAAGTTCGTGATGAGCGGAAGCGTGACGACCGCGATCACCGAGTTGACCGCCGTGAGCGAGATGTTCAGCGCGATGTCGCCGCGGAACAGGTGGCTGTAGAGGTTCGCGGTCGTGCCACCGGGCGACGCGGCGAGCATCATCATGCCGACGGCGAGCACCGGCGGCAGATTGAAGGCCAGCACCAGACCGAAGCAGATGGCGGGAAGCAGGATGAGCTGGCAGACCAGGGCGATGATCACCGCCTTCGGCTGCTTGAGCACTCGAGCGAAGTCGGCGAGAGTGAGGCTCAGACCCAGGCCGAACATGATGATTCCGAGCGCGACGGGCAGCCCGATGGTGGTCAACGGTGACGACATGACACCCAGTGTGGCGGATGCCGCGACCCGGTGCCGTCCGCCTGTGGAAAGATCCTCGGTCGCCCCTCTCAGCGCTCCCAGCCGAGGCGTGCAGCGACCGCATCGGCCGCTCGCGAGGGGAACTCGTCCCATCCGGGCTCGAGGATCTCGCGCGCGAGGTCGAACAGCGCGCGAGCGGCGTCCTCCACCGGCGCCTCGAGGGCCGCGGCGATGCGCGCGGCCCACTCCGGGAAGTCGTGCTCGAACCGCCTGACGGGGTCGATCGTGTCGCGGAGGGTGGTCGACCGGTCCGCGAAGCGACCGCGGATCGCACGCACCAGCAGCTGCACGGCCCACGAGCGGACGAAGCTGCCGGCGTTGAGCACCTCGCCCCGCCGGGCGCGCCCTACACCGATCAGCAGCTTGACCAGCATGAGCCTGGTGTCGTTCGCCGGATCGAACCGGTCGCCGGCATCCGCCCGAGCGCGCGCCTGCGCGATGAGTGCTGCGGTCGTCGCCGCGTCGTCGTCGACGACCACAGTGGCGTCACCGGCGAGCGATCCGTCGAGTTCGCCTGCCTCGGAGAACGCGAACTCGAACACGTGGCCGTCGTCGTAGACGACGGCGAAGCCGATCTCGCCCTCGCGGGCCGTCAGCGCCACCCGATCGGAGTCCGGCAGCCAGTCGAGGTCGGGCCGGATCTCCGGTCCACGGCCGGCCTCGACAAGCGCGAAGAAGTCGTGATCCGACCACTCGTCGCGGCGCACCGCGCCGGTGTCCGACGCCGACCCGAGCAGGACGAGCCCGATCAGCCCGTCACGGCCTCGGACCCCGTCGGCGAGGCCGGTGGTCAGGTCGGCGAAGCGCTCGGCGCCGGTCATGCGGACGCCTCGGCGCTTCCGTCGATCACGAGGTCGGCCGGCGTCGGCGTCTCACCATCGACGATGTCGCGGAGCGGCTCCTCGTGTCCGGTCGCGGGCTCGGGAGCAGGCACCACGACGCCCGGAAGCAGCCACGCCGCGAACGCCGGCCCTTCCGCGGACAGCAGCACCGAGCCGTCGTCGGCGACGGCGAGCGTCGCATCCCCGTACAGCGCCACCGCCTGCGACGCGCCTGGAACAGTTCCCGGCGCCAGCTCGGCATCGATGTCACCGCGCGCGGCGACGACGAGCACGGACTCATCCGCCGATTCCCGCACGAAGGCCACGCTGACGTCGTCGACGTGAACCCAGCGCAGCCCGCCGGTGGCGAGGACCGCGTGCGATCGACGGAGACCCACGAGGTCGCGGTACAGCGCCAGGCGCTCGGCGACGTCGGGCTCGTTCGCCGCATCCCACGGGATGGGCGTGCGGCTCAGCTCGCCATCGGCGCCGGTCAATCCGAACTCGTCCCCCGCGAATACGACAGGCAGTCCGGGCAGCGTCATCGAGAGCCCTACCGCGACGGGGATGGTCCCCGGGGCGGCGTTGGTTGCGAACCGCGCGGTGTCATGCGTATCGAGCGGCTGCATGTTGCCCAGCCGCACCCGCCACGGGATGCCGGCGGTGAACCGCACGACGGCGTCCACGAACTCGCGCGCGGTGTAGCGCGGGATGCCCCCGATCGGCTGCCCGAAGAACCAGGCCTCGGTCTGCTCGACGCCGTTCGCATCGAGGTAGGGCATGCCCGTCGGTTCGCTGAGCCAGCCCCACACCGGGCGCGTGAACGACGGATACGTCATGGCGCCGTGCCAGCCATCGCCCTGCAGGTCGCTCGCCGCATCGTTGGTCGACTCCCCCAGCAGGATCGCGTCGGGGTTGATCCGCTCCAGCGTCGCGCGGATGAGCTGCCGGATCTCCGGGTTGAGGTCGACCGCGCCCAGACGCCCGGTCATATTCGCGACGTCGAGGCGCCATCCGTCCGTGCCGAAGGGCGGCTTCAGCCAGCGCGCGACGACCGAATCCTCACCTTCCACGAATCGGCTGCGCAGCTCCCGCGACGACCAGTCGAACTTCGGCAGGCTGGAGTAGCCCAGCCACGAGACGTACTCGGTGTTGGCAGCATCCGTGAAGTAGTAGAACTCCTGCTCGGGCGCACCGGGGTGTCCGTACGCCGCCCGGAACCACTCGTGCGTGTCACCCGAATGGTTGCTGGTCAGGTCGCCGATGACCCGGATGCCACGGCTGTGCGCCGCGTCGATGAGACGCACGTATGCGTCGTCGCCGCCCAGCAGCGGGTCGACGCTGTCGAAGCTCGCCGCGTCGTAGCGATGATTCGAGGCTGCCGGGAACACCGGCGTCAGGTAGAGCAGGTCGACGCCGAGCGAGACCAGGTGGTCGAGCTTGTCGATCACGCCGTCGAGGTCGCCTCCATAGAACTGCTGCGAGCGCGCGGGCATCACCGGATCGACGGCGTCGCTCCACGCCGCCGGCAGCGCCCATTCCGGGGTCTCGCGCTGGTCGGCCGCCGATGAGCGCGCGAACCGGTCGGGGAACACCTGGTACATGACCGAGTCGAACAGCCACGCCGGCGGCGCGGGATTGGCGACGAGCGCGAAGTCGTCGGCATCCAAGGTCTCGATGGTATGAAGTCCGCTCTGGTTCAGCCACTCCACCCGGCCACTCGCGTGCTGCAGCATCCACCGATAGCCGTGCCGCGGATTGCGCACCACGACATCGGCCTCCCACCAATCCCACCCGTCCGCGGAGCCGAGCAGCGAGGCATCCGTCCACTCCGGCTCATGATCCGGATTGGAGCGGGTCCGGACCACCGCGAGCGGACCATAGCCTGCGGGCACCCGAAGGCGCACGCGCACCACGTCGCCGAGCGCGGGAGCGAGGTTCGACACATGAAGCGGCGAGCCGTCGTGGTGAGGGAGGAGAACTGTCATCGACTGACCTTTCCGTGGACAGGCGGCAGCGCCGCATGCGACGTGGTTGCACGGCGGGGAGCCATGGCAGAGCCCTCAGATTGTTGTTCGGTTGTGCGAGGTTTCCGATTCTGACACGGATGCCGCGAGCGGCGTCAGGTGCGTGAGAACAGGTGGATCGCGGCGGTCTGCCCGGCGCCCAGGGTGAACGACGCGACTCCGTCGGCAACGGTCACGGCGCCCCCGTCGGGACACCCGGATGCCGCGCCTATGCGTGGCCCGGCGAGCATGACGTCGCAGTACGACCCGCTCGGGAGGCTGGTCGGGACGGCGATCTGCTCCGACTCAGAACCGGGATTCACGGCGATCACCGCGCGGCCCTCACGCTCGAATCCGTACGCGTCCGCCTCATCGGCGCCGGGTTGACGTGCGGCCGCGCCGGCGACCCGCCGCCACTCCAGCATCCCGGCGATCGCGTCGGAGGCGTGCACGCACGTGCGGTCTCCGTCCGCGAGCGACTCCAGATCGGATGCCTCTCCCCCGCACGTGTCAGAGGCCACCCGTCCGTCGGAATCGGTCGGCGCGCCGGCGTCACGGTCGCTGAAGGCATAGCCGGAGTAGAGCACCGGAGTGCCGTAGTCATCCGCCAGCATCAGGGCATTCGCCATGAAGTACAAGTCGCCGTCGCGGTAGGTGAGGTCCGCCTCGCCGCGCTCGGTGTCGTGGTTGTCGATGAAGACGACAGCGTTCTGGTCTGGGACATGACCCAGCCGCGGATCGGCGAACTCGGGATCGTTGAGGGTCCCGCTCAGCACCTGCGGGACGAGGTCGCGCGCATACGTGAACTCGAAGACCTCGCCGAAGGCGGTGTACTCCTCGGGCTGGATCGGCTCGCCGCCGCCGCGGATCACCTCGCTGATGATGCGCGTGTCGTCCGGGAGCGCATCGACGATCGCCTGGACGTCGGCCGCGGCCATGTGCTTGGCTGCGTCGATGCGGAACCCGGCCACGCCGAGTGACAGCAGATCCTCGAGGTACCGGGCGATCGACGAGCGCACCGATTCGCTCGCGGTGTCGAGGTCGGCGAGATTGACGAGCTCGCACGTCTGCACCTGCTCGCGTGACGTGTAGTCCGCGATGTCGTCGTTCGGCGTCAGCCCGCAGTGGTGGAAGTCTGCGTCGGTGTAGATGCCGGGATACTCGTAGTGCTCGTAGGGCGTCCCCGCGAAGCCTTCGCCGGCGGCATCCTGCCCCGTCATGTGATTGATGACGGCATCCGCGATGACGGCGACACCGGCGTCATCGCACCGCTGCACCATCTCGGCGAACTCGTCGCGGGTGCCGAGCCGGGTCTCGAGCTCGTAGCTCACCGGCTGGTACGAGGCCCACCACTCATCGCGATCGATGTGCTCCTGCGGCGGAGAGGTCAGCACCCACGCGAACCCGCGAGGCCCGAGCGTCTCTTCGCACTCTTCGGCGATCGCCGTCCACGGCAGCTGGAACAGCTGCACGCCGACGTCCGGTGCCGCGAGGTCGTCCGCTGCCGGCGCCGCCGGCGCGCTGCACGCTGTGAGCGCGAGCGCACCGCCGACGACCAGGGCGATGAAGGACGAAGGGCGACGGATGCCGCATCCCACGGCTACTTGACGGATCCCGACGTCAACCCGCCGACGATCCACTTCTGCGCGAAGAGGAACACGATGATGACCGGTACCGCCGCCATGATGGCGCCGGCCGCGAACGCGGGCCAGTCCGCATAACGCGGGTTGGAGACGAGCTTGATGAGACCGACGGCGAGGGTCTGGTTCTCGGGCTGGATCAGGAGCGCGCTGGCGATCACGTAGTCGTTGAACGATCGCGATGAACGAGAGCATGAACACGACGATGAGGATCGGGCGTGACCAGCCGAAGGATCATCGTGAAGAAGATGCGCGCGTGCCCGGCGCCGTCGATCTTCGCGGCCTCGTCGATGGAGACAGGGATCGTGTTGAAGAACCCGTACATGAGGAACGTGTTCACGCCGAGTGCTCCGCCGAGGTAGACCATGATCAGTCCGAGTCGCGTATCGAGGCCGAGCGCGGGGAAGTAGTCGCCGATCGTGCTGAGAATGAGGAAGATGGCGACCACCGCCAGCATCTGCGGGAACATCTGGATCACGACGATCGTGACGAGGCCGAAGCGACGACCGCTGAAGCGCATCCGCGAGAACGAGTAGGCGGCGAGCGCGCCCAGGAACACCGTGGCGACCGACGTGATCGACGCGATCACAAGAGTGTTCACGAACCACGCGGTGTAGGGGATGTCGGGGCTCGTCAGGATCCGGGCGTAGCTCTCGAATCCGATTCTCGAGAAGAGTGCGTTCGTGCCGGTCAGAGTGCCTACCGGATTCAGCGATGCGGATATCGCGAAGAGGATCGGGAAGATCGAGAAGACCAGCATGACGACGCCGACGATGTGCCGCCAGCCGGTTTCACGGAACCAGCGCCCCGCCGTACGGCGGCGGGTGGGGCCGTGGTATGGCGCCGCTGCGCGGTCCAGCGATGCGGCGAACATCGAGCCTTCGGCTCCCTGCGCCTCTACCCACGAGCCTGAGTCTTTGGTAGCCATCAGTTGAGGTCCTCCAGCGCCTTGGTCCTGCGGAAGAGAATGATCGCGATCACCGCGACGATGATGAAGATGAGGATCGAGAACGCCGATGCGAGTCCGTAGTCACGGTTCTGCCCAGTGAAGGCGACCTTGTAGACCATCGAAATGAGGATGTCGGTGTGGCCGACAGGGATCGGTGCGTTGATGTCCCGCGGACCGCCGTTGGTGAGCGCGTAGATCACGATGAAGTTGTTGAAGTTGAACGCGAACGATGCGATCAGCAGCGGCGCGACCGTGACGAGCAGCAGCGGGAGCTTGATGAGCCGGAAGACCGCCCAGGGTCTCGCGCCGTCGACCGTGGCGGCTTCGGTGAGCTCCTCGGGGATCGACTGCAGCGCGCCTAGGCAGATCAGGAACATGTAGGGGAACCCGAGCCACAGGTTGACGAGGAGCACCGAGAACTTCGCCAGGGTGGGATCCGTCAGCCACGGAATGGACGCCCCACCGAAGAGCACCTGGTTGAGGAAGCCGAAGCTCTGGTTCATCATGCCCTGCCAGATGAGCACGGACAGGAACGCAGGGAAGGCGTAGGGCAGGAGTATTCCGGCCCGGTACCACCTGCGTCCTCGCATCCGCGCGTCGTTGAAGACGATCGCGAGGAAGAGCCCGAGGAAGAAGGTCCCCGCGACGGAGATGATCGCGAAGGCGAAGGTCCAGATCGTCACGTAGACGAGGGGTCCGCGAATCGACTCCTCGGTGAAGGCTCGGGCGTAGTTGTCGAATCCGACGAAGATCTGCCAACCGGGCAGGAGCTCTTCGCCGTTCTCGGCGGTGAATGCTCCTGTGCCGATGTCGGAGTAGACAGTGCCGGTGTTCAGGTCGGTCATCGTGCCGGCTGCCTCGTCGTACTCGAGCGACGAAATGTACTGGTACGCGTTGCTGCCATCCGGCGTCCGCAGTGCGCCGTCGTTCGGATCCTCGGACACCGGGACGATGAGGTCTTCGATCTCGCCGGTCCGCGAGATCACCTGCTGGAACGTGAGGGTCGTGTAGCCGTCCGTCGCCACGGCCTGGCCATCCTCGAAGGTGGCGTCGACCTCGTGCAGTGGCGTGGTGCTGTTGCCGAGGAGGGCTTCTCCCTCGGGCCCGGTGACGAGCATGTTCAGGCCGTCCAGACCCTCGACGATGGTGACGGGATAGGTCGGCGAATCCTCGACGCGCTCGAGTGCCGAGCTCATCAGCGAAGCGACGGCCTGCTCCTGCGAGCCATTGTGGCCCGTGCCGGAGTTCGTCATCGCGATATAGCCCGTGTAGAACAGGACGAACACCTGGAACAGCGCGAGGAAGATCAGACCAGGAGTGAGGTACTTCGCGGGAAGCTTCTTCCGCGAGAAGTAGATCCAGTTGACGAGGCCGGTGACGACCGCGACCGCCGCGGCGATGAGCCACTGGCTGTTTGTGATGAGCACGAAGAGCGCGTAGATCGCGATGGCGTCCACGAGGCCGACCGTGGCGATCTTGGCCACGAGGGGCCAGAATCCCACCGACGCGGCCTCGGCCATTCGGGCAGCCCGTCGCTGGCGGGCCGTGAGCGGGGGTGGCTGCTCAGTGGTCGGGTCTTCTGTCGTGATGCTCATTCGATGCGCTCTCGCCTCACTGCGTTTCTTCGGATGTTAGCCCTGGGGCCGGTGTGCAGATAGATCGCACACCGGCCCCAGTTCTTCAACTTCGGTGTCAGCCGATGGCGGCCTGGACGTCAGCGGCAAGCTTCTGCCACGTCGCGACCGGGTCTTCGCCGTTGATGATCGCAGCCTCGGCGATGCCCCAGTACTGCCACACCGAACCCATCGCCGGGATGGCCGGCATCGGGACAGCGTCCGCACCGACGGCGGCGAAGCCGGCGATGATCGGGTCGCTCGACGCGGTCTCGGCAGCCGAGCTGAGTGCGGGCAGGATGTTACCGGCCTTGAACAGCTCGAGCTGGACGTCCTCGGAACCGAGGTAATTCACGAGGAAGTCGGTCGCGGCGACCTTGTTCTCGGACTCGGACGAGAGGAAGAAGCCCTTGACACCGGCGAACGGCTGCGCGACCTCGGCGGTCGGGCTCGGCACCAGGTCGACCGCGACGTTGATGCCGGCGTCGATCGCGGAACCGACGTTCCACGGGCCGGTCAGCCAGAACGCCGACGTGCCGTTGATGAAGTTCTCCTTGGCGATGGCGCCGTCGATGTCCGTGTTGAAGACGCCGGTGCCGTTCTTGCCCTGGCTGCCGAGCCACGTGGCGAAGGCCTCGCCGCCCGAGTTGCCGAGCTGGAGGTCCTCGGCGTTGTAGCCGCCCTCTGCATCAGAGCCGAACACCGGAGCGCCGAAGGCGGTCTGGAACGGGTACAGGTGGTAGGGGTTGCCCTCTGCGCCCTGCTCGACGACGAACGGCTGGGTGAGGCCGGCGGCCGTGCCCTTGGCGATCATGTCGTCGAAGCTCGTCGCCGCCTCGGGGATGATGTCCGCGTTGCGCAGCACGGCGATGTTCTCGACCGCGTACGGGAGCATGTAGACGGTGCCGTCGTACGTCGAGGCGTTGATCGCGACCTCGAGGTAGTCAGCGGCGCTGTCGCCGAGCTCGAGCGGGGCGACGACACCGTTGGTCGACAGCTCGCCGAGCCAGTCGTGCGCGCCCATCGTGATGTCGGGGCCGCGGCCGGTCGGGACCTGCTGGATGAAGTCATCCTTGATCGTGGCGTTGTCCTTGCCGACGAGCTCGACCTCGACGCCGGTCTCTTCGGTGTACGCCTCTGCGGCGCCCTTCAGAGCGTCGACGCGCTCCTGGTCGACCCACACGGTCAGGGTGCTGGCCTCTTCGGGGGCCTCGGAGGCGTTGCCTCCGGCGTTGCCGGCGCAGCCGGCCAGAACGACCACGCTTCCTGCGACGAGCGCACCGAGTGCGAGCGCACGCTTTTTGGTCACCATCATCGGTGTTTGCCTCTCTTATGAATATGAGGGCGAGTGGAGCGCGCGGTGCGGCTCCGTTGTCGCCGTCTTGCGAATGCAAGCGCTTACATTCTTACCACTATCGGCCCGATTTGCAACCCGGGGGCTGGATGATCGATACCGGTTCGTGACTTCAAGCCGGTCCAGGGCCGCAAGCGACTGCAAGCGCTTGCACCCATAGGGCGCCAGAATCACGGTGAGCCGCCCTCCACTAGACTTCCGCGCATGGCTGATTCCTCATTCGACATCGTCAGCAAGGTCGACCACCAGGAGGCCGAGAACGCACTGAACCAGGCCCGCAAAGAGGTCGAGCAGCGCTATGACTTCAAGGGCACCGGCGCCTCGGTCGAGTGGAGCGGCGAGCAGGTGCTCATCAAGGCGAGCTCCGAGGAGCGCGCGAAGGCCGTCCTCGACGTGTTCCAGTCCAAGCTCATCAAGCGAGGGATCTCGCTCAAGAGCCTCGAGTCCGGTGAGCCGTTCGCGAGCGGCAAGGAGTTCCGCATCGTCTCGACGATAAAGGACGGCATCTCGTCCGAGAACGCGAAGAAGATCAGCAAGCTGATCCGCGACGAGGGCCCGAAGTCGGTCAAGTCGCAGATCCAGGGCGACGAGCTGCGGGTGCAGTCCAAGAGCCGCGACGACCTTCAGGAAGTGCAGCGACTGCTCAAGGCCGCCGACCTCGACGTCGACCTGCAGTTCATCAACTACCGCTGACCCCGGCCCGGTTCCCGCCGCCCGAGGTACCCCGCCGTCCAGCGGTCGAGCCGCTCGTAGGCGAGCTCCCGCGCCTCGTGGCGCGAGAGGAAGACGTCGTGCAGCGCTCCGTCGATGCGCTCCAGCGTCACTGACGGTCCGAGTTTGAGCGAGGCGCGCGCGATGTCGTCGACGACGAGGACGGTGTCGGCACTCGTGAGCTCCTCGGACCATCGAGTGGGTACCGCGGTCCTCGCTGACAGCAGTACACACACCGGCGCCGTGATGCTGAGCCCCGCCGCGACGTGCGCGTGGCCCTCGAGAATCGCGTTCAGCCACCCGGCGTGGACCGCCCACGACGGCGTGGGTCGCCACTGGGAGTTGATATCCATCTCGTCGTCGGGGTCCGCGACCTCCTCCTGCGCACGCGTGTAGAACCCGAGGTCGACCTGCGGTGCGGTCACGAGCGGCCGCACGCGCGCCCGCAGTTCGACGATCGGCGCCACCGCGGCCCGGGTGATCCCGCTGAGCTGGAACTCGAGCCACGGGCTGTTGAGGATGAGCGCGCTCGCCACGCCAGGGTGCCGGTGAGCCCAGAGGCTGAGGACGAGACCGCCGGTCGAGTGCCCCATCAGCGCCAGCCGGCGTCCGGATGCGGTCTCCGACGCCGGGCGGTCCATGGCGTCGAGCGCTGCCGCGATGTCGTCGTCA
This sequence comes from uncultured Actinomycetota bacterium, assembly GCA_963751055.1. Lineage (GTDB taxonomy): Bacteria > Actinomycetota > Actinomycetes > Actinomycetales > Microbacteriaceae > Microbacterium. The sequence continues at coordinate 26,848 of CAVVTB010000006.1, forward strand.
TATGTCGCAAGGTCGGTGATGTATCCCGGTGTCTGCCCGGGGCGCAGACTGCGGCCGTACTTACGGAGGTCGAGCGCGTAGAACCTGGCTCCCCGCTCAGCCCAGAACCGCGCGAGCCGCGTCTGGAAGAAGTAGTCCGACCACCCGTGCACGTAGAGCACGTCGACGTCTGCGAGGGGGCGGCGATCGCCGAACAGCCAGCCGAGCGGAGGCGGAGTCGGCAGGTGCCTCACCAGGGTCGCGGAGACCTCGCCTTCGCCGTCCTCGCCGAGCGGAAGCATCCGCTGCTCGAACCCCGCGCCCAGGACGTCCGGAAACCAGCCCGGTGCGCCGGGTGATGCCTCGCTGTCGGGCGCGGTCACGCCGCCAGCCTACTGAGGCCGTCTCACGCGCCGCGCGAGACGCGGACCATCTCGTCGCGCGGGACCACCTTGATGCGCGCGCGATCGCGGGGAGCGCCGAGCGAGATCTCGTGGCCGTCGAGCCGGTGCCAGCCGGAGAGGTCGGTCCAGGCGACCCCCCGCTCGGCGAGCAGGGCCGGGATGGCTGCCTCGTCCGGTCGCTCCGGCTGCCACCACGACCCCTGGTCGTTGATGATGTGGCGCACGGTCTCCATCGCATCGGACTTGGTGTGGCCGATGAGACCCACGGGTCCGCGCTTGATCCAGCCGGTCGCGTAGACGCCCGACACGCGCTCGTTGTTGTCGCCGTGCAGCACCTGGCCCTCGTGGTTGGGAATCACGCCGTGCCGCTCGTCGAACGGGACGCCGGGGAGCGCCGAGCCGAAGTAGCCGACGGCCCGATAGAGCGCCTGGATCGGAAGCTCGCGGATCTCGCCGGTGCCGACGACACCGCCCTCTCCATCCGGGCGCGTGCGCTCCCACCGGAGGCCCGAGACGCGGCCGTCGTCGTCGGTGAGCACTGCAAGCGGCTTCGCGTAGAAATGCAGGTGCAGACGACGGGATGCTGTCCCCCCGGCGTTGTTCACCGAGGGACGCTGCCGCCACGCCTGCAGGACGCGGTCGATCACCATGACCTGCTTGTTGCTGGCGACCGCAGCCCGGGAGGCATCGTCGTAGTCGAAGTCCTCGTCGTAGACGACCATGTCGACGTCGCGGAGCTCACCGAGTTCTCGCAGCTCCAGCGGCGTGAACTTCACCTGCGCGGGGCCGCGACGTCCGAAGACGTGCACGTCGGTGACGGCGCTCGCCGCGAGACCGGCGTGGACGTTGTCGGGGATCTCGGTCGGCAGCAGGTCCTCGGCATGCTTCGCCAGCATCCGGGCGACATCGAGCGCCACGTTCCCGTTGCCGATGACGGCGACGGATGCCGCATCCAGCGGCCACTCGCGGGGCACATCGGGGTGTCCGTCGAACCAGCTCACGAAGTCCGCGGCGCCGTAGGAGCCGGTTGCATCCACACCGGGGATGCTGAGGTCGGAGTCGCGGACTGCGCCGGTGGCGAAGATGACGGCGTTGTAGTGGTGCTTGAGGTCGTCGAGGGTGATGTCCTCGCCGAACCGCACATTGCCGAACAGCCGGATGTCGCCGCGGTCGAGCACTTCGCGAAGCGCCGTGACGATGCCCTTGATCCGCGGGTGGTCCGGCGCCACGCCGTAGCGGACGAGTCCGTAGGGCGCGGGAAGCTGCTCGAACAGGTCGATCGAGACGTCGAACTTGCGCTCCGCCTTGAGGATGATGTCGGCGGCGTAGATGCCGGCAGGCCCGGCGCCCACGATGGCGAGGCGGAGTCTGGTCATGGAGCGTTCTCTCGTGTCGTCAGTTGGATCGGTCGACGACCGCCTGCGCGAAGCGCGTGAGCGCTTCGCGGACGGGTCCGTCCGGAAGGGGCGCGAGGGCGTCGACGGCCTCGCGTGACCACGCGTGCGCGAGGTCGAGGGTGGCTTGGGTCGCGTCGTGATCGCGCAGAGCGGCGAGCGCATCATCGAGGATCGCCGGATCGGCGCCGTCCTCGATGCGGGCGACACCGTCGTCGATGCGGGCGTGCAGTTCGAGGGATTCGGCATCCGTCCTCTGCCCGAGCACCAGGTACGGCATGGTCGGCACGCCGGCACGCAGATCCGTGCCCGGCACCTTTCCGGTCTCTTCCGGGTCTGCCGACAGGTCGAGCACGTCGTCGAGCAGCTGGAAGGCGACGCCGACCTTCTCTCCGAACACCACCATCGGCTCCTCGAACTCCTCGGGGCCGTTGGAGAAGATCACTCCGGACTGGGCGGCGGCCGCGATCAGGGAGCCGGTCTTGTCGGAGAGCACCTGGAGATAGAACTCGACGCGGTCATCGCCGGCCTGGGGCCCGACCGTCTCGTGCATCTGGCCGAGCACCAGTCGCTCGAACGTGTTGGCCTGAAGCCGGATCGCGCGGTCGCCCTGACGCGCCATGATCTGGCTGGCGCGAGAGAACAGGAGGTCGCCGGTGAGGATGGCGATGCTGTTCCCCCACACCGCGTGAGCGCTCGGAACACCGCGGCGCTTGTCCGCAGCATCCATCACATCGTCGTGGTAGAGCGAACCGAGATGAGTCATCTCGAGGGCGGTCGCGCCGTCGATGACGTCGTCGGTCGCACCATCGCCGAGCTGGGCGGTCAGCAGCGCGAGCACCGGACGGAGCCGCTTGCCGCCGGCGTCGTAGAGATACCGGCTCGTCGCATCGGCGAGCGTATCGGCGACTCGCAGTTCGCGCTCGAGGCGGCGATCGACCCGCTCGAGCCCAGCCTCGACCCGGCTCAGCAGCCGCCGAGACCGTGGACCCGCGAAGATGCGGTCGGTGAGGCCCAGTTTGCCCGCGAGCCGCGCGTCCGACGCTGAGGGAGTCACCTTCACAGCCTACCGGCGCCCCGGCGGGTGCCGCCGCGCGGGCCCGCGTGCGCCGTCGAACCGGCGGATCAGGGCTTTTTCGCCCGGTGAAGGGCGACGATTCCGAGCGAGAGGTTGCGGAAGGCGACATCCGTCCACCCGGCTTCGCGGATCCACGCCGACAGCGTGCGCTGATCCGGCCAGTCGCGGATCGACTCGTTCAGGTAGTCGTACGCCTCGGCGTTGGAGCTCACCGTCTTCGCGACCACCGGAAGGACGCGGTTGTTGTAGAAGCGGTAGAGCCCGTTGAACGTGCGGGACGGCGGATGCGAGAACTCGCAGATGACGAGCCTGCCACCGGGCTTGGTGACGCGGTGCAGCTCGCGCAGCGCCCGCTTCGGATCGTGGACGTTGCGGAGCCCGAACGACATGGTCACGGTGTCGAACTCCCCGTCTGCGAACGGCAGATCGGTCGCGTCCGCCTGGACGAAGGACAGATTGCGGATGCCGCCTCCCGGCGATCCGGCACCGTGGCGTCGTTCGCCCTCGGCGATCATCCCGGGCGAGAAATCCGCCGCGATGACCTCAGCACCGCTCCGCGCGAGGGCGACGCTCGAGGCGCCGGTGCCGGCGGCGAGGTCGAGGATGCGCTGGCCGGGGCGGGGTGCGACGGCGCGCGTGGTAGCGACGCGCCAGAACCGGTCGTTGCCCATGCTCAGCACCGTGTTGGTGCGGTCGTACCCGGGAGCCACCTCGTCGAACATGCCGCTGACGCGAGCCGGATCCTTGTGAAGGTCGGCGCGGTTGGGCTCGTGCTCGGGCGCGGTCGGGGTCACGCGTCGAGTCTAGGCTCCGCGCTCCCTGCTCCGCCCGAGTCGCTCCTTGCGAGGTCGAGCGCCGCGAGCCGGGCGAGCCAGGCATCCGCCGTCGCGTCGTCGAAGGGAGCCTCCCCCGCCTTCACGCGCCGCTCGAGGTCGACGGCGAGTGCCTCGAGGCGCGCGACGATGTCGACGGGGTAGCCGTAGGCCACGCGGTGCTCGTCCCACTCGTCCTGATCGTCGATGTAGACGCCGAGTCCTTCGCGATCGACGACGTCGAGATCCATGTCGATGCCGGTGGGCTCGTCGCCGTCGAACCGGACATCCCACGCGATGTCGATGTAGGTGCGGGTGTCGTGCGGCGCCGCGTTGCGTGTGAAGGCGTAGTCGCCGCTCGGCGGGATCAGAGTGACGTTCGGATGCCGCGGAACCACGACCCGGCCGGGCCGAGCGCTGTCCCATCCAGGCAGCTGGCCGAACCACTCCCCCCACCGGTCGCTGCCGAGGTAGACGCACTCGTGCACCCAGTGGAGCCCACCGTCCCATTTGCGCCAGCGGAACAGCAGTCGCGTGCCGGGTTCGGGTCGGGCGGGCTGCGAAGCGTCGGTCACGGTGCGAGTCTAGGCTTGACTGGTGACCGACCTGCCTCGCCCCCCGCGACTGCTGGTCGAGACCCGGGAGATCGACCCTGTCGACGATCTGCTCGCGTTCGCCGATCCGCATTCCCCCCTCGCATGGCTGCGCCGCAGCGACGGCATCATCGGACTCGGCGGCGTGGTCGCAGGCTACGAGGCCGGGGGCTCCCGGATCGGCATCGAGCCGCACACTCCCGCGTCTCCCGCAGCGACCTGGCGCCGCCTCACGGCCGAGGCCGAGATCGACGACCCCGTCGGACTGCACGGCACCGGGCTCGTCGCCTTCGGCGCGCTGGCGTTCGATGCGCGGTCCGCTTCGTCGAGCCGCCTCATCGTCCCTCGCGCCATCCTCGGCCGCCGAGACGGGCGGGCGTGGATCACCCGCATCCGCTCGACGAGTGCGGATCTGCCCGAGCCCGCACTCGAAGCCATCCCCTACGGCCCTTACTGGTCGGCGACGCTCGGCCCAGGAGCTCTGAACCCGGAGGGGTACCAGGCCGCGGTCCGGGCGGGGATCGACGCGATCGCCGCCGGCGAGGTCGGAAAGGTCGTGCTCGCCCGCGATCTCATCGGCACGGTGCCGGCGAGCGCCGATCTGCGCCGCCTCGCGCGCGCGCTCTCGACCGGCTACCCCGACACGTGGACCTTCGCCGTCGACGGATTGATCGGTGCGAGTCCCGAGACGCTCGTGACGGTCTCGGGCGGCAGCGTCACGGCGCGGGTGCTCGCCGGGACCTTCCCGCGCGGGGCCGACGCAGACGGCGACGCCGCAGCATCCTTCGCCCTCGAGCACAGCCCGAAGGACATCGACGAGCACCGGTACGCCGTGCAGAGCGTGCTCGATTCGCTCGCCCCCCACACGCGCTCGCTGCGCGCCGACGACGAGCCGTTCACGCTGGAGCTTCCGAACCTCTGGCACCTCGCGACGGATGTGGCGGGCGAGCTCGAGGACCACGCCTCGGCGCTCGACCTGGTCGCATCGCTGCACCCCACGGCGGCGGTGGCCGGCACTCCGACGGATGCCGCGATCGAGCTGATCAGGCGGCTCGAGCCGTTCGACCGCGGCCGTTACGCCGGCCCGGTCGGCTGGGTGGACGCGAACGGCGACGGCGAATGGGCGATCGCACTGCGCTGCGCCCAGATCGGCGTCGAGCCGACAGCGCAACGGGCCGGCCACGCCCTCCGACACGATCTCCGTCGTCGCGCATGCCGGAGCCGGGATCGTCGCAGGGAGCGATCCCGAGACCGAGCTGCTCGAGACGCGCGTGAAGTTCCGGCCGATCGTGGACGCGCTCGCCTGAGCGCGCCCCGCGACTACCGCGCTCCCGCTCGCGATTGGGCCGTTCCCGCTCGAGACACCGAGAACGGGCCGAGACACCGTGATTCGCACGATGTCTCGACCGTCCGGCGGTGTCTCGAAGAGTCAGACCGAGCGCTGGTAGGCCCGGATCGAGCGCACGGCCCAGAAGAAGGCCAATCCGCCGAGCACCACGAGGCCCGCGGCCTGCCACCAGGCGTTCACCGGGAACGCGCCGTTCAGGCCGCCACGTCCGAGCTCGACCGCCCAGGTCATCGGGTTCCAGCGCGACACGTTCTGCACCCACTCCGGCATGAGGTCGGCGGGCATCATCGTGGTCGACAGGAAGGTGGCGGGAAGCACGATGAGCTGCGACAGGCTGATCAGCGCGATCTGGCTGCGAGCCGTGAGTGCCACCGCGGTCGAGGCGCAGCAGAACACCGTCGCGAGCAGCGTGGCGATGGAGAGCGCGACCAGGATCCCGCCGATTCCCCCGGGATACCGCGCGCCGCCGAGCCAGCCGATCCCCAGCACGACGAGGGACTGTGCGATGTTGACGATCAGCTGCTGCGCGAGCTGGCCGGAGATGATCGCGGTGCGCGAGACCGGCGAGGTGAGGTACTGGTCCATGACGCCGGAGTTGATGTCGTCGATGTACCCGGTGCCGGCCCAGGCTCCGGAGTAGAGCACGGTCATCATGAGGATGCCGGGCACGAGGTAGTCGATATATCCCGCGCCGCCGAACTGCGGGAGTGCCCCGAGCGACGAGAACACCGAGCCGAACAGCAGGATCCAGATGATGGGCTGCACCAGCGACATCACCGGACCCCACGCCTGACGCCAGGTGGAGATCATCCAACGGCGCAGCACCTGCCCCGCCTGGGTGAACCATCCGGCGCGAATGGGCCGGATCGAGGTGAGTGTGACGGCGGTCATGCTGCTGCTCCGCTCTGGAGGACGGGCGCCGGCGCGGCGTCGCCGAAGGTGTGGCCGACGAAGTGCAGATACACGTCGTCGAGGGTGGGGTGGGATGCCGCGACCTGCCCGTAGCGGATGCCGGCGGCATCCAGCGCGGCGATGACCGAGCCGACTGCGGCAGATGCGTCGTCGGTGCGGGCGGCGAGCGTGCCGCCGACACCGGATGCCTCGACGACGACATCTCGAAGGCCCGCGAGACCGGAGACCGCTGCCCGGACCGCGTCCGGGTCGGGCTCGATGAGCGAGACGCGGACCGAGTCGCCGTGGAGCGCGAGCTTCAGCTGCTCGGGCGTGCCCTGGACGACCGCGCGCCCGTCGTTCACGATCAGCAGCTCGTCGGCGAGGCGGTCGGCCTCTTCCATGTAGTGCGTCGTGAGCACCACGGTGAGCGCCTCAGCCCCTGACAGGCGGCGGATCTCGGCCCACATCACGGCACGTGCCTCGGGGTCGAGGCCCGTGGTCGGCTCGTCGAGGAAGAGGACGGAGGGACGGTGAACGAGTGCCGTTGCGACATCGAGGCGTCGGCGCATGCCGCCCGAGAACGTGCTGACCGCACGTCGTGAGGCGTCGGCGAGACCGAAGTCGGCGAGCAGCTGAGCAGCGCGCGCTCGTGCTTCGGTCGCCGAGGCACCGCGCAGGCGCGCGGCGATCTCGAGGTTCTCGCGAGCGCTCAGGATCGGGTCGCTGCTCGATCCCTGCGAGACATAGCCGATCGCTGTCCGAACCGCGTCGGGTGCGCTGCGCACGTCGTGGCCGGCGACGCGGGCGGTGCCCGAGGTGGGCGCCGACAGTGTCGTGAGAATCTTGGTGGTGGTTGACTTGCCGGCGCCGTTCGGGCCGAGGAGCCCGAACACGCGGCCCTCGGGAACCGAGAAGCTCAGTCCGTCGACGGCGCGGACCTCGGTCCGGCGGGTGCGATAGATCTTGACGAGGTCGTCGGCGACGATCGCGTGAGTGTCGTTTTCAGGCATGGCGAAGCATCCCTTTCATTCTGGGAGGGGTGAGGCGGCCCGGTCCCGGGCCAGGTTTCAGGACTTCTTGGGCGCGAACAGCATGCGGGCGAGGAGGATCATCATGGCGGCGAAGCCGCCGAGGAAGGCGAGCGGTGCCCACCACCACCCGACCGTGAACACCAGGACCGCGATGATGCCGAACGTCAGGAGCCAGATGACCGCGGTGTAGATCCCGAACCGCGCAGCGGTCTCGGGCTCCTCCTCGAAGCGATTGGGCGCCTGCGTCGCCTCGTGCTGTGCGTGGCGGACCCACGCCTTGTGGCGGTTGGTCTGCGAGGCGCCGAGGAAGGCGAACAGGATGATGGAGGCGATCACGCCGAGCGCCGAGAACACGATGCACCACATCGGCAGCTGACCGAGCGCGACGAGGCCCCCGATCCCGAGTCCGTACATCGCGAGGAACGTCGCCCCCGCGTACCCGCCTGCGCGGTTCGACGGCATCGGATGATTGGTCGTCGTCTCCTGCGCGAGCGAATCACCTACGACGAGTCCGAGGGCGGTCGACGCGAAGCCGAGGAGCCCGATGATCGCGCCGACGGGGATCGGAAGCACACCGGTCGCACCGAGCACGGCGAGCGTGAAGAGGACGACGAAGCCGAGCGACCAGACGACGACGCGGACGACGTAGCCGGTCTTCGGGCGAACGCGGTGGCGGAGCTGCATGGCGGTGTGAGAGTCCTTGGGCGCAGGGCGCGCGTCCCCGTCCAAAAGCTCACGGACATCGCCGAGCTCCACGATCGCGTCGCGTGCAGCATCCGACGACGATCTTCCGGCAGCCTCGAGCTCGGCGGTGCGGGCGACGAGGTTGGCGCGCACCTCCTCCTTCAGGTCCTGCGCGTCCGGCGTCATCTCGATGCCGGCGAAGGCTTCGTCGAGGAGGCGGTGGATATCGGAGTTCATTGCTGTTCCTTCACGTCGGTGCTTCTCAGACCCAGAAGCGAGTCGATGACTTGTCTCGTGGCGACCCAGGCCGACACGTTGCCGCGGTAGACCGCCCGGCCCGCGTCTGTGATCCGGTAGTACTTGCGGCGACCGCCCTGCGTCTCGTCGCCCCAGTAGGACTCGACGAGTCCGTCCTTCTCGAGTCGGCGGTACGTCGCATAGAGCGTCGCCTCTTTGATCTCGTGGTGTCCCCCGGTGGCATCGCGGATCGCCTTGTAGATCTCGAAGCCATACCGGTCGCCGTGTCGCAGCACGCTGAGCACGATGGTGTCGGTGTGCCCGCGCAACAGGTCAGCGGCGAAGGCGTCATCCTGTGTCATGACAGGTACTGTATCACATCAACTACTCCACGAGGCAGGCATCTTCATCCGATCAACACCGTGAGCGTAGACTGCGGCCATGTCGTTCGACGTCGCCGCAGAGGCGTACGACAGCTTCATGGGCCGGTACTCCCGGCCCCTCGCCGCGCTCTTCGCCGACAGCGCCGGACTCCCCTCCGCCGGGCGGGCACTCGACGTCGGCTGTGGACCGGGCGCCCTGATCGAAGAGCTCGCCGAGCACTTCGGCGAGACCGAGGTCGCGGGCGTCGACCCGTCCGAGAGCTTCGTCGCCGCGGCGACGGCGCGGCACCCGTGGGCGGACATCCGTCACGGCGTCGCCGAGCACCTGCCCTTCGACGACGATACGTTCGACGCCACGCTCGCCGCACTGGTCGTGCATTTCATGACGGATGCCGCGGCCGGCGCGCGCGAGATGGTGCGCGTCACACGCCCGGGCGGGGTGGTGGCCGCGTGCGTCTGGGACTTCGACGGCGGCCGCGCGCCGCAGACGCTCTTCTTCACGGCTCTCGCGTCGGTGGTGTCGGGCATCGACGACGAGTCGCAGCGCGTCGGCGCACGCGGCGGCGACCTCGTCGCACTGCTGACCGGCGCCGGCTGCACCGCCGTCGCGGAAACGGAACTCACCGTCGCGGTCGACTACGCGACCTTCGACGAGTGGTGGACGCCGTACACCCTCGGCGTCTCTCCCGCCGGGCGGCAGCTCGCCGCGCTCTCGGAGCAGGATCGTGTCGCCGTGCGCGCCCGCTGCAGGGAGCTGCTGCCGAGCGCGCCCTTCACGATCACCGCGACCGCGTGGAGCGCGCGCGGAGAGGTCTAGGTCGCCGCGAGCCGCGCCTTCTCGGCGTCGATCATGTAGGGCGCCGGCGGCCAGCGAGGGTTGACGTCTTCGAGGGCCTCGAGCAGCAGATGCTGCACCGCGATGCGGGCGTACCACTTGTGGTTGGCGGGAACGACGAACCACGGCGCGCGAATCGTGGACGTGCGTTCGAACACGGTCTGGTAGGCCTCCATGTACTTGGGCCAGAGCTCACGCTCCGCGACATCGTTCGGGTTGTACTTCCAGTGCTTGTCCGGGCGCTCGAGCCGTCGCATGAGCCGCTTCTTCTGTTCGTCGCTGGAGATGTGCAGCATCACCTTCACGATGCGGGTGCCGCCGTCCGTCACCTTCTTCTCGAACCTGTTGATCGCCTCGTAGCGGCGCTCGATCTCGTCGGGAGGCGCCAGCTTGCGCACGCGAGCGATCAGCACGTCCTCGTAGTGCGAACGGTCGAACACCCCGATCATGCCCGGCTCGGGAAGCTTGCGCTTCACACGCCAGAGGAAGTCGTGGCGGGCCTCTTCATCGGTCGGCTTCTTGAATGCGGTGATCGAGACGCCCTGCGGATCGACCGAACCAACCACATGCCGCACGATTCCGCCCTTTCCGGCGGAGTCCAGCGCCTGCAGCACGAGCAGCACAGATGCGTTGGTCGCGTCCACACGGCTCTGCGCATACAGCCGTTCCTGATATTCGTCGAGCTGCTTGGCGCCCGAGGCGCGGTCCTCGTCTGCGTTCTTCTTGTTCTTCTTGTACCCCGGGCTGCTGTCGGGGTCGACATCTTGGAGGAGGAATCCTGGGTTGACGCGGAGAATCTCGCCCACGTCGCCCTTCCAGTGCTTCTGGCTGATCGCGATCATGAGCCCATCATGGCGTTCCGCCGCCTGTGGCGGATAGACGCTATGCCTGCGGGCTCCACCCTGCTATCGGGCCAGGGGCACTTCGATGAGCTGACGGCCGCCAGCGGGCGCGGTGAGGGCCTGATCCAGGGCGGCGCGGGTGGTGACGCGCTGATATTCCCAGCCATAGGCGGTGGCGAGCTGCTCGAGGCGCACGGCGTGCGGCGTGTACAGCACCCGGTCCATGGCCTCACGACCGGCGATGCCGGCGACCTCGAGGTCGTCGAAGATGGTCCCGCCGCCGTCGTTGCCGACGACCACCTGGATGCGCGGCTCACCCTCCATCGGCGGCAGCAGCAGCGCTCCGACGTCGTGCAGCAGCGCGAGATCCCCGAGCACGAGTCGCGTCACGCCCGGGACGCCCCCGGACTGACTCGCGATGGCAATGCCCATTGCGGTCGCGACAATGCCGTCGATGCCCGCGAGACCGCGGTTGGCGTGCACCGGGATCTTCTTACCGCCGAGGAGCGCGTCGGCGACGCGCACGAGCCGCGACGATCCGAAGACGAGGCGGTCGTGCGGCCAGGTGGCCCGCCACACCGCGTCGACGAGCGCCGCACGATCGAGCGGTGTGCGGACAGCGGCCAGTTCGGCGGCGATCGCACCGAGGCGCTCCCCCGGCACGGCCGACGCGAGTCCGTCGGCGTCGGGCGCGGGTGGGGCCAGATCGACGGATGCCGCGCGCGACGCCTGCAGCCACGCGGCAAGCCACTCGCGGTCGGTCTCGCCGGCCGCGACGGTCACGGCGTCGACGGCGGTCGTGACGTCGTTCAGGTTCAACGGCTCACCCGGCCCGCGCACCGCGATCACGTCTCGGTCGGGATCCGAGAGGAGGGCGGCCGATTCGCGGCTGAGCGTCGGATGCCCGAGGACGACGACCCGCTCGATTCTGCCGCCCAGGTCGGGGTCGGCGAGCAGCGACCGGTAGCCGTGAACCAGATTGCGGCCGAAGCGTGCCCCGCTCACGATCTCGGCGATGAGCGGCCAGCCGCCCACGTGGGCGAGCTCCTCCGCCTCGGGACCGGCATCGGCTCCGGCCAGCACGATGGTCCGTGCCCCGCGCGCCAGTACGAACGGATCGTCGTCGGGATCGAGCGGCACGTCGGACTCGCCGATGCCGCCACCGCCCTGGTACAGCGCACCGGATGCCTCGTCTTCGGCCGAGATCTCGGCGGGCGGGCCGTCGAGGTCCTCGTCGACGGCGACGGTGAGCTCGGCAGCGGGCACCCCCAGCCAGGCCGGGAGATCACCCGCGAGCGGCTCGCGGTACGGAAGGTTGAGGTGCACCGGACCCGCGGAGCGGAGGCCCGCGCCCAGAGCGGCGGCGAACGCATCGTCCGCGACCGCGCGCATCATGAGGCTCTGCTCGCCGTCGCCGTCGTCGTCCGTCGCCTCGGGTACCGGGAGATCCGTCTCGTATCGCACCGTGGGCGCGAACATGCCGGGCTGGGTCGTGGTCTGGTTCGCCCCGACGCCGCGCAGCTCCGGCGGGCGATCGGCGGTCAGCAGCAGGAGCGGAACGCCGGCGTGATGCGCCTCGAGTGCGGCAGGGAGCAGATTCGCGACGGCGGTGCCCGAGGTGCAGATCACCGCAGCCGGGATGCGGGTCTCGCGTCCGATGCCGAGTGCCGTGAAGCCCGCCACCCGTTCGTCGATCCTCACGTGAAGGCGAATCGTGCCGCGTCGCTCGAACTCGGCGGCGACAAGGGCGAGCGCCTGCGAGCGGGAACCGGGGCTCAGGACGACGTGTTCGACGCCGAGCTCGACGAGGCGGCACAGCAGCGCAGCCGCGGCGTCGGTGGCAGCAGCCGCAAGTCTGGGTGCCTCCCCCGTCACGGTCAGCCGACGGCCCCGCGCTGACCGCGGCTGTCGTCGTCGCCGTCGCCGGGACGGACGGGCGGCTCGACGGCGGGTGCACCGGGTGCTGCGGCGGCTCCGCCGGGATTCGGCGGCCTGCTCCACTTGGGGTCGTCGTCTTCGGCGTCGAGCTGCGCCAGCTCCTCTTCGAGGCGGCGGATGCGCTCGTCCTGATCGCTGACGGTGCCGATCTTCTCGAGGAACTCGGGGTCGTCATCAGGAGCGCGTGCGACCAGTCTGCTCGCGCGACGCGAGCGTCCGATCGCGAGCCACAGGATGCCGCCGAGGACCGGCAGCAGTACCACGATCAGCACCCAGACCGGCTTGCTGACACCGCGGTGACGAGTCGCGGGCTGCACGGCGCAGTCGACGATGGTGTAGACCCAGAAAGCGGCCAGCACCAGCGCAAGAATGAACCACACCCGAACCACGGTTCCATCCTAGGTGGCTCACGGGCGCATGGCCCGGTCGTGACCGAACCGTCGCCGCGGCGAAGATTACGATGGACAGGTGAAAGCCCGTTCCGCCCTCGTCTACACCGTGCTGCGGCTGCTGGCGTTCCTGGTGCCGTTCGGCATCCTGATGCTGTTCCCGGTGATGCAGCAGTACTACTGGCTCGCCGCGATCTTCGCGGCACTCATCGGCCTCAGCCTCTCGCTGCTGTTCCTGCGCAAGCCCCTCGACGAGGTCTCCGCCGGACTCGCGGAGCGTCGCGCCCAGGCCAAGGCGGCGGCGAGCGACGAGAACGTCGAGGATTCGGCGACCGATGACGCGGCGGATGCCGCAGCATCCGACCCGCGCGACTGATCAGCCGACGAAGGCCCAGAACAGGAAGGCGCCGTACGCGACCGACGTCACCGAAGTGAGGCCGAGCGCGACGACGAGTTCACGCGGATCGCGGTACGTCCAGACGATGAGGATCGCCGGCAGCCCGGCGAGCAGCGCGAGGAGCGTGAGCCAGGCGATCGGGTAGAACGTCGCCAGGAAGATCGCGATGCCGAACGCCACAAGCACGAACGTGGTGAACACCCAGCGGGTCGCGGTGCGTCCGATGAGGACGGTCAGCGTGCGCTTGCCCGCCTTGCGGTCCTGGTCGATGTCGCGCAGGTTGTTCGCGAGCAGCACCGCGCAGGCGAGGAGCCCCGCGCCGACAGCGCCGAACCACGCCTCCTGCGGCAGCGCGAACGCCTGCACCCAGGTGGTGCCGAGGGTCGCCACCAACCCGAAGAAGACGAAGACGAAGAGCTCGCCCAGTCCGTAGTAGCCGTAGGGGCGCTTGCCCCCGGTGTAGAACCAGGCCGCCAGGATGCAGACGGCGCCGACGGCGATCATCCACCACTGCTGCGTCCGGATCGTGATCGCGAGCCCCGCCACCGCGGCGATCGCGAAGAAGATCAGCGCAACCGACAGCACGGCGCGCGGCTTCACCTTGCGGGACGCCGTCAGACGGGCGGGTCCGACACGGTGATCGTCCGTGCCGCGTACCCCGTCGCTGTAGTCGTTCGCGTAGTTGACGCCGATCTGCAGCGCCACGGCGACGATGAGGCAGAAAAGCGCGATCACCCAGTGGAACTCGTCGACGACGAGCATGGCGGCGCCGGTTCCGATGAGGATGGGCGTGAACGCGAGCGGCAGCGTGCGCAGCCGCGCGGCTGCGATCCAGTCCTTCGTGGTCGCCGGTTCGATGTGCCGCGGATCGCGCGATTCGTGCGCCTTCTGCGGGTTGCCGCGCGAGGGCTGCTTGCGGGATCCGGAATTCTTGCGCTTCTTGCTGGAGGTGCCTGCCACGAGGAGGATCCTACGACCTCGACGGATGCATCCGAACTCACCCGATCGGCTATGTGGAGAACCGCCGCCACGCAAGCCCCTGGGCGACGACGCCCGCGCGACCGAAACTGGCCGCATGTTGACCATCGGATCGATCGTGATCACCGTCGAGGACATCACTCGCGCGGGGGACTTCTGGCGCGCCGCGCTCGGCTATGTCAACCGCAGGGAACCCTCGGATGACTGGGTCATCCTGGACCCGCCCTACAAGAAGAACTGGGATGCCCCGGGCGCGAGTCTCGCCCTCTCGGTGACCGGGTATCCCCAGCACTACCCTCCGCGCATCCATCTCGACATCTATGCCGAAGACCAGGCCGCCGAGATCCAGCGTCTCCTGGGACTCGGCGCGAAGGAAGTGGATTGGGAGCACTATCCCGACGACGCGGACTGGGTGGTGCTCGAAGACACCGAGGGCAACCGGTTCTGCGTGGTGCAGACCGGGCCGATGAGTCCGCCGGAGTGAGGCCGCTCAGTGCAGGGCCGCGACTGCCGCGCGGATGGCTTCGCGGTCGGGTTTGCCGCTCGGGAGCGCCGCGAGGTCGTCGACGAGCACCAGCCGTGACGGGCGCGCGTGGGCTCCTATCTCATGCGCTACCGCCTGGCGCGCCTCTTCGAGCTGCACTGATTCGCTGCGCCTGAGCGCCTCTCCCCTGGGGACGACGACGACGGATGTCTCGCCCCAGCGCGAGTCCGGAATGCCGACGACGACGGCCGATTCGAGGCCGGGGACGCCGCGCACCACCCGCTCCACGCGATCCAGCGAAACGTTGACACCGCCCGAGACGATGACGTTGTCGATGCGCCCACGCACTCGGAGTACGTCGTCCTCGATCATCCCGGCGTCGCCCGTGAGATACCAGCGGGTGCCGTCGGAGCTGCGCCGGAAGACGGCATCCGTCATCTCGGCGTCGCCGAGGTAGCCCTCGGCGAGGGTGGGACCCGCGATCTGCACCTCGCCGTCGACGATGCGCACCGACACTCCGCGCAACGGCCGGCCGTCGTAGACGCACCCGCCGCTCGTCTCGGTCGAGCCGTACGTGCGGACGATCCGCACCCCCGCGGTCTCGGCCCTCTCGAGCGTGATCGCCGGCAGCGCCTGTCCGCCGACGAGAACGGTCTCGAAGGACTGCAAGGCGGACATGACGGTCTTGTCGTCCTCGGCGGCGTCGAGCAGCTTCGTGAGCTGCGCCGGTACGAGGGAGGTGAAGGTGGGCACGCGCATACCCCGATCGGTCGAGACCATCATCAGCGACGCTGCCGCGAAGGACTGCGGAGTGAACGAGCCGGTGAGGATCGCCGGCTCCCTGTCGGCCACGATGGACCGGACGAGCACCTGCATGCCTGCGACGTAGCTCGCGGGCAGGGCGAGGAGCCACGCCCCCTCGCCGACACGGTCGGCCGTTGCCAGGGCGCTCGCGGTGAGGGCGTCGCGGCTCAGCGCCACGCTCTTCGGCACCCCGGTGGATCCGGACGTCGTCACGACCACGGCCGTTCCGGACTTCACCTCTCCCGGAAGCGTGCTGACGAGCCCGAGGCCGAGTGCGGGGCCGGCGCCGTGCAGTGCGCTCTTGAGAGCGCGGAGGATGTCGCGGGGGTCGTCTCCGGTGACAGGTTCGAGCCTCATCGGTCTAGTACTGCCAAGGGTACGGCGACCAGTCCGGCTCGCGCTTCTCGAGGAACGAGTCCCGGCCCTCGACGGCCTCGTCGGTGCCGTAGGCGAGGCGCGTCGCCTCGCCGGCGAACACCTGCTGGCCGACCATGCCGTCGTCCACCGCGTTGAACGCGAACTTCAGCATCCGGATCGCGGTGGGCGACTTGGTGAGCACCGTCCGCGCCATGGCAAGGGCCTCGCGCTCGAGGTCGGCGTGGGGAATCACCCGGTTCACCGCGCCCATCTCGTAGGCGCGCTGGGCCGAGTACTCCTCGGCGAGGAAGAACACCTCGCGCGCGAACTTCTGCCCGATCTGGCGGGCGAAGTAGGCCGAGCCGTAGCCCGCGTCGAATGAGCCGACATCCGCATCGGTCTGCTTGAACCGCGCGTGCTCGGCGCTCGCGATCGAGAGGTCGCACACGACGTGCAGCGAGTGTCCGCCGCCCGCAGCCCAGCCGGGGATGACGGCGATCACGACCTTCGGCATGAACCGGATCAGGCGCTGCACCTCCAGGATGTGAAGGCGGCCGGCGCGCCCGGGGTCGGCGACCGCATCCGTCTCCGAGTACTTGTAGCCATCGCGACCGCGGATGCGCTGGTCGCCGCCCGAGCAGAACGCCCAGCCGCCGTCCTTGGGGCTCGGACCGTTGCCGGTGAGGAGGACGACGCCGACCCGGGAATCCTGCCGGGCGATATCGAGGGCGGTGTACAGCTCGTCCACGGTGTGCGGGCGGAACGCGTTCCGCACCTCGGGGCGGTGGAAGGCGATACGCGCGATACGACCGTCCTTCGACACGTGAGCGGTGATGTCCGTGTAGGAATCGGCGCCGGGTGCCGGCATCCATTCATCGTCGTCGAAGAGGTCCGAAACCATGGCCCTCAGCCTACGACCGAACGCTCGCGCCGGAAGTCGCCTCAGTCGCCGTTCTTCGAGTCCCGCCAGCGCAGCCACGATCCGAGGAGGTCGTAGTCGAAGTCCGGGCCGGGGAAGCCCAGCGTGAACAGGCGCGTCCCGCCTTCGTACAGCTCGTCAGCGGTCTGCTCGCGACGATTCTGCAGCTCGTTCGAGATGACGAGGTCCGAAGTGTCGCGCTCCTCCTTCTCGGCCCACCGACCCAGGACCTCGAGCTTGTGCGGCAGCTCTTCAGGGCGCACGAAGCTGTGCCAGATGTCCGCGTGGCGGGCGACGATGCGCAGCGTCTTCTGCTCGCCCTTGCCGCCGATCATGATCGGGATGCGGCGGGTGGGCGCCGGGTTCAGCTTCTGCCAGCGCTCCGTGATCCGCTCGAGGCCGTCGGCGAGGTCGTTCAGGCGCGAGCCGGGCGAACCGAAGGTGTAGCCGTACTCGTCGTAGTCGCGCTCGAACCAGCCCGCGCCCGTCCCGAAGATGAACCGGCCCTCGCCGCCACGCGCGCTGATGTGGTCGACGGTCCGGGCCATGTCGGCCTGAAGGTCGGCGTTCCGGTAGCTGTTGCAGTGGACGAGGCACCCGAATTCGATCCGCTCCGTCTGCTCCGCCCATGCGCCGAGCATCGTCCAGGCTTCGAAATGCAGGCCGTCGGGATCGCCGGAGAGCGGGAAGAAGTGGTCCCAGTTGAAGAGGATGTCGACGCCGAGATCTTCGACGCGGCGGACGGCGTCGCGCAGCTGCGGGTAGGTCACGTGCTGCGGCTGCAGCTGCACGCCGAGGCGGACGGGGGTGTCGAGAAGGGGCATGCGGATCAGCCTAGAGGCGGGGGGGATGCCGGGGTTCGGCAGCCCCCCGCCTGAACTCGGGCGCGTTGCGGCGTCAGCGCGCCCGGCGTGCCTTGAGGAAGGCGTCGATCGAGTCCCACGCTGCGATGGCGACGACGCCGAACCCGAACAGCACCGTGACGATGGTGTACACCGTCTCCGCCGAGTCCGCCGGCATGACGGACGGGAAGAACTCGGGGTTGATGAGCTGCTGCTGCGTGAGCAGCCAGAGCGCACCGCCCGCCACGGTGAGGTTGAGGAACAGGTTGACCGTCGCCGAGCCGATGTCCCACCGCCCCTTCGCGTACACGGAGATCGCAAGCAGGGCCTCCAGCACCATCAGGACGAAGAGGGCACCGATCCACCACGGCCAGAGCCCGGGGGCGAGGAAGGACACCCACCCTCCTCCCGAGGTGTAGGCGAATCCGATGAACTGGTCCCAGAGGATCGCGCCCGCCGCGACCGAGAGGAACACAAGGGACGCGATGAGGTCGCTGAGGCTCGCACCGCGATCCTTCGGCTCGGGCAGCTGGTCCAGTGTCCATTCACCGGCGAACGCGACGTCGGCGCTCTTGGCGGAGCGCTCGACGATGAAGAACACCAGCGTCGTCCAGAAGGCGATGTGAACGATGACCGAAATCGTCACCGCAGCGACCGACCCGACGATCTGGCCGAACGGCGCGCCGGCGAGCACCTGGCCGAGCGCGACGCCGAAGGCCGCGCACACGGGCACGATCGCCCACAGCAGCTTGGTGAGGCGCCACCACGTGAGGTAGTACCGCGGGCCGATGAGCCACAGCGGCCGGTCCATGTATCCGGCGGCCAGCTTGTCGGGATCGCCGAGGTCGGTGAGCACGGCGCGCTCAGCCGCTCCCCTGTCTTCGCCCTGGTCGACACGTCCGTCGACCTGATCCTCGATCGAGGCTCGGAGCTCGGCGGCCAGGTCTTCGCGCTGCTGCTCCGGGACGGTGCGGACTGCCGCTGCGACGTAGCGGTCGGTGAGTGTGGTGGCAGAGGTGTTCATATCAGTGCTCCTGGGGCAGTGCGTCGATCGCTCCTGCGATCGCGCGGAATTCGTCGGTGAGTTCGGCGGCAAGGCGAGCGCCCGCCGCGCTGGTGCGGTAGAACTTGCGAGGCCGCGCCTCGTCGGTGTTCCACTCGCTCGTGAGGTGTCCCTGCTTCTCGAGGCGGCGCAGCAGGGGGTAGAGCGTGTTCGCGTCCGTGTCGAAACCGCGTGTGCTCAGCTCTTCGAGCAGCCCGTAGCCGTATCCGGGATGCTCGAGCAGCCGCAGGCACGCCAGCACGACGGTGCCGCGGCGCAGCTCCTGCAGGTGCGTGTCGAGTGCTTCTGTCTCGCTCATGCTTCACACTGTACTGTGTGTCACACACTATAGTCAACCACACATCGATGTTTTATCGAGTGCGGCGTCTTGCCTGTCTCGCGGCATCCCGCAAGCCCCTGCCGCACGAGGCGATCACGGGAGAGACTCGGCCGATGGTCTTCATCGGATACCACGCCTCGCATGAGCAGCTGCCCCCGAGCCTTCTGCTCGACTCCGTCCGTCGCGCAGAGGATGCCGGCTTCGACGGCGCCATGTGCTCGGACCACCTCGCGCCGTGGAGTCCCCGCCAAGGCGAGTCGGGATTCGCGTGGAGCTGGCTCGGTGCGGCGCTCGCCGCGACATCCTTCTCGCTCGGAGTGGTGAACGCGCCCGGCCAGCGCTACCACCCGGTGATCATCGCGCAGGCGATCTCGACCCTCGCCGAGATGTTCCCCGGGCGATTCTGGGCGGCTCTCGGCAGCGGCGAGGCCATGAACGAGCACGTCACCGGCGACTCCTGGCCGTCGAAGGACGACCGCAACGCCCGGCTGGCCGAGAGCGTGGACATCATCCGCCGCCTCATCGCCGGGGAGCGCGTGTCGCACGAGGGGCACGTCGTCGTGCATGACGCCCGCGTCTGGAGCCGGCCGGAGTTCCCCCCGCCGCTCCTCGGGACGGCTGTCAGCTCAGAGACCGCGAGATGGCTCGCGGGCTGGGCCGACGGTCTCGCGACCGTGGCGCAGTCCCCCGATGCGCTTCGCAAGATCGTCGATGAGTACCGCGGCAACGGCGGCCGGGGCTCCGCGGTCCTGCAGGTGCATGTCTCGCTCGCACCGACGGATGCGGAGGCCCTCGCCATCGCAAAGGATCAGTGGCGAAACGGGCTGGTGTCGCCACCGGAGTGCTGGGACATCGAGCAGCCCGAAGCCTTCGACGAGGCGGCGGGCGAACCGGACGAGGGCGAGATCCGCCGGGCCGTGCTGGTCGCGCAGGATGCCGGCGAGCTCGCCGCGCGGATCTCGGACCTCGCGCGCATCGGCTTCGACCGCGTGTACATCCATCACGTCGGCAAGGACCAGGAGCGGTTCCTGCAGCGGGCAGGCGCCGAACTGCTGCCGCGTCTACGGGGGGAATCGTGAAGATCACCGACACCAGCGACCTGTGGTGGAAGACCGCCGTCGTCTACTGCCTCGACGTCGAGACCTACCTGGACAGCGACGGCGACGGGATCGGGGACTTCCCCGGCCTCGCGAAGCGCATCGACTACCTCGCGGACCTCGGGGTGACGTGCCTCTGGCTGATGCCCTTCTATCCGAGCCCCGACATCGACGACGGCTACGACATCACGGACTTCTACGGCGTGGATCCGCGGCTGGGAACCCACGGTGACCTCGTCGAGGTGATCCGCACCGCGAAGGACCGGGGCATGCGGGTGATCGCCGACCTCGTGGTGAATCACACGTCCGACCGGCATCCGTGGTTCGTCAACGCCCGCCGCAGCCGCACCGCGAAGTATCGCGATTTCTACGTGTGGGTCGACAAGCCGCCGAAGAAGCAGGCGGAGGTGGTGTTCCCCGGCGAGGAGTCGAGCGTCTGGGAGCTCGATGAAGCGAGCGGGCAGTACTACCTCCACAGCTTCTACCGGCACCAGCCCGACCTCAACATCGCCAATCCGCGGGTCCGCGACGAGATCGCGAAGTCGATCGGATTCTGGCTCGAGCTCGGCATCTCGGGGTTCCGAGTCGATGCGGTGCCGTTCCTGATCGAGGCACCGCCGGAGGTCGAGATCGGCGACCCGCACGAGTACCTCCGCGACCTGCGCCGATTCCTGCAACGGCGCAACAGCGAGGCCGTGCTGCTCGGCGAGGTGAATCTGCCGTTCGATCAGCAGTCGGAGTATTTCGGTGTCGACGGCGCCGAAGAGCTCACCATGCAGTTCGACTTCATCTCGATGCAGGCGTTCTACCTCTCGCTTGCGCGCTCGGACCCGGCTCCCCTCATCAAGGCCCTGACGTCCCGGCCGCAGATCGCGCCGGAGTCGCAGTACGCCAACTTCGTGCGCAACCACGACGAGCTGACGCTCGACAAGCTGACGGATGCCGAGCGCGAGGAGGTCTTCGAGGCCTTCGCACCGGATGAGCGGCAGCGCATCTACGGCCGAGGCATCACGCGCCGCATCCCGCCGATGCTCGGCGGCGATCCACGCAGAGTCCGCATGGTCTACAGCCTGCTGTTCTCGCTGCCCGGCACTCCCGTCCTCTTCTATGGGGAGGAGATCGGGATGGGCGAGAACCCCGACGTCGAGGGACGGCAGTCCGTACGCACGCCCATGCAGTGGAGCGCGGAGCGCAACGGCGGGTTCTCCTCGGCTGCGCCGTCCCGGCTGGTCGCGCCTCCCCCGACGGACGGCTACGCGCCGCAGCACGTCAACGTGGATGCGCAGCGCAGCGACAACGACTCGCTGCTCCAGTTCGTGCAGCGGCTTGCGGTTCGCTACCGCTCCTCGCCCGAGATCGGCTGGGGCAGGTTCGAGGTGCTGGAGCAGGAGCAGCCCGCCGTACTGGCGCACTCGATCTCGGCGGATGTCGGGCGGTTCGTCGCGCTCCACAACTTCTCGGACGTGCCGGTCGCGACCGCGATCACGCTCTCGGACGATCCGGATGCCGTCGAGCTGTCGGACCTGCTCGGGCCGGAGCGGATCGCACTCGACGATCGCAAGGGGGCCGCGATCGAACTGCCGCCGTACGGATACCGCTGGCTCCGTGTCGTGCGACCGGGTGAGGGGCGGCTGTCCTGATCACGGCATGATGGGACCGTGAGCACCGACGCCGCGGCATTCGAACCGTCCCTCGACGACATCCTCTCGACTGCCCGGATGGTGGCACTCCCGCTCGCGACGCGCTTCCGGGGTGTCGACACCCGCGAGGCTGTGCTCTTCGAAGGCCCGGAGGGCTGGACCGAGTTCTCGCCGTTCACCGAATACGACGACCACGAGGCGTCGGTCTGGCTCGCCGCCGCCATCGACTTCGGCTGGATGTCGCAGCCCGCCGCCCGGCGGAGTGAGATCCCGGTCAATGCCACCGTGCCCGCCGTGCCCGCAGCATCCGTCCCCGCAGTGCTGGCGCGGTTCGATGGCTGCCGTACGGCGAAGGTGAAGGTCGCGGAGCCTGGCCAGCGGCTCGCGGATGACGTCGCCCGCGTGCGCGCGGTGCGGGAGGCCCTCGGTGTCGAGGGGCGCATCCGCATCGACGCCAACGGCGCGTGGAACGTCGACGAGGCCGAGCATGCGATCCACGCCCTCGCCGAGTTCGACCTCGAATACGCCGAGCAGCCGTGCGCGAGCGTCGACGAGCTCGCGGAGCTCCGCCGGCGGGTGAAGTACATGGGCATCCCGATCGCGGCGGATGAGAGCGTGCGCAAGGCCGCCGACCCGGTGGCGGTCGCGCGCGCCGGCGCCGCCGACCTGCTGGTGATCAAGGCTCAGCCGCTGGGCGGCGTCAGTCGCGCGATCGCGATCGTCGCCGAGGCGGGGCTCCCCGCCATCGTCTCGAGTGCACTCGACACCTCGGTCGGCTTGTCTATGGGAGTGGCGCTCGCTGCCGCTCTGCCGCAGCTCGACTACGACTGCGGGCTCGGCACCGCCGCGCTGTTCACCACGGATGTCGCCATCCCGGCGCTCATCCCGAGGTCCGGCGCGCTGCCGGTGGGGCGAGTGACGCCCGACGCCGCGCGGCTCGACGAGCTCGCCGTCACGTCGGATCGCGAGGAGTGGTGGCGGGCGCGGATCGCGCGCTGCTACGCGCTCCTCGGCGGCTGACCCCCGCTCAGCGCTCCGGCAGCTCGATGACGAGCTGGGCGACCCGCGCAAGCTCGGCGTTGGTGCGACGGCACATCTCGGCGTAGTCGTCGCCCGCCATCACCGAGCGCACGGCGGCGCCCTCCCACACCGTGAGCATCAGCCGTGCGGCTTCTTCTGCCGGGAGCCGGAAGCGAAGCGATTTGGCACGCCCGATGTCTTCGATGATCTGCGAGACGCTCTGGCGCATCTCCGTCTCCTGCGCGAGGTAGGCGGCCGCGAGCTCCGGGTTGCGAAGCGCGTGGATGCGGATCTCGCTCATGAGCAGAACGCCGAGGCGATCGTCGGCCGAGACGTCGAGGACCTTCTGGACGATATCCAGGGCATCCTCGGGAACCTCCCCGAATCCGCCTGCCTGCTCCAGCTCGAGAACTCGGGTGCGCACGGCATTCACGCGCTCGCGCGCCACATTGCCGCAGAGCTCGAGGAAGAGCTCGTCCTTGGTCTCGAAGTTCGAGTAGAACGCTCCGCGAGTGAAGCCCGCGCGTTCGCAGATGGCTTCGACGGATGCCGCATCGAGGCCGACTTCGGCGAACACCAGGGCGGCGGCATCCAGCAGCTTCTGACGGGTCGCTTCGCGGCGGCGGGTGGTCCCGGCGACGGTATTGCTCATCCGTCCTCCTCACGGCCCCGTTGTCGAGGCCATCTTCACACGGACTACTCAGCTTCAGAGGTCCGGCTCGCTCTACGATACACTCATGTATCCGATACAGCGCTGTATCGATTCTGAAGAATACTTCTGATCCGGCCCTCGGAGGCGCTGTTGTCCACCCTTCTCTACGCACTCGGCCGCTGGTCGTTCCGTCATCCATGGCGCGTCCTCGTCGCGTGGCTCCTCCTCCTCGGTATCGCCGGCGGCAGCGCCGCGGTCTTCATGAAGGGCACCGACAACGCGTTCTCGATCCCCGGAACCGAGTCGCAGGCCGGCATCCAGCAGCTGGGTCGCTCATTCCCCCAGGCGAGCGGGACTGCAGCCCAGATCATCGTCGTCGCAGACGAGGGTGACGAGGTGGGTGACGAGCCGTACTCCTCCGTGATCGACGACGCCATCGCCTCGATCGAAGATCT
The DNA here is from genome assembly GCA_963751055.1 of uncultured Actinomycetota bacterium. Classification (GTDB taxonomy): domain Bacteria; phylum Actinomycetota; class Actinomycetes; order Actinomycetales; family Microbacteriaceae; genus Microbacterium. The sequence goes on from CAVVTB010000006.1 coordinate 50,716, forward strand.
CGACGGCGTGCTCGCGGTGACCGACCCGTTCAACGAGATGGTCACCGGACTCGTCTCCGACGACGGGTCCGCCGCGATCATCCGGCTCCAGTTCGACGGTCAGGCCACAGACGTCTCACCCGAGACGAAGACCGCACTGAAGGACATCGGCACCGAGTTCGAGGAGTCGCTTCCCGCCGGGTCGCAGGTGGCCGTCGGGGGCGACCTGTTCTCGCAGTCGGTGCCGGCGATCTCGATCATCGAGGCCGTCGGCGTGCTGATCGCGCTGTTCGTGCTGATCGTGACGTTCCGGTCGTTCGCGATGGCGTGGTTCCCGCTCGCGAGCGCCATCATCGGCGTCGCCCTCGCCGTCTCGCTGATCTTCGTCGCGACGGCGTTCGCCTCGATCTCCTCCACCACCCCGCTGCTGGCGGTGATGCTGGGCCTCGCGGTCGGCATCGACTACGCCCTGTTCATCGCGGCGCGACACCAGGACCAGGTCCGAGCGGGTGTGCCGCCAGAGGAGTCGGCGGCTCGCGCCAACGGCACGGCAGGATCCGCGGTCGTGTTCGCCGGCGTCACCGTGCTGATCGCGCTGATCGGGCTCTCGTTCGCGAATATCCCGTTCCTCACGACGATGGGCATCGCGGCATCCGTGGCGGTCGCGATCGCCGTGCTGGTCGCCCTCACGCTCACTCCCGCCTTCCTCGGATTCGCCAAGGGTCGCGTGGTCGGGTGGAAGCGCCGGACCCGCCGCCGCCGGTCCGCCGCCGCGGACGACACGGCCCCGGAGGCGCCGACCCGCCGCGATGTCGCGACGCCGAAGGCGGGCTTCGCCCAGAAGTGGGTCGGCGGCGTGACGCGGCATCCGATCATCACCACCGTCGCCGTCGTCGTGGGTCTCGGCATCCTCGCCATTCCCGCCGCGAGCCTCACCCTCGCGCTGCCGAACGCCGGGATGCAGGCGCACTCGAGCGAGGCGCGCCAGGCGTACGACCTCACGTCCGAGCACTTCGGACCCGGCTTCAACGGCCCGCTCATCATGACGGGCACGATCGTGACCTCGACCGATCCGCTGGGCCTGATGGAGGACCTTGCGACCGAGATCGAGAAGATCCCCGGCGTCAAGACCGTCGCCCTGGCGACGCCGAACGAGACCGCCGATACCGGGATCATCCAGATCGTGCCCGAGACCGCGCCGGACGACCCGGCAACAGCGGAGCTCGTCCGAGACCTGCGAGCGCAGCACGATCGGCTCCAGGGCGAATACGGCGTCGACCTGAAGGTCACCGGCTTCACCGCGGTCGCCATCGACATCTCCGATCGCCTCGGCGGTGCGCTCGTCCCCTTCGGCATCTTCGTGGTGGGTCTGTCGCTGATCCTCCTCACGATGGTCTTCCGCTCGATCTGGGTGCCGATCAAGGCCGCTCTCGGGTACCTTCTCTCGGTCGCCGCGGCCTTCGGCGTCGTCGCCGCGGTGTTCGAGTGGGGCTGGCTCGCCGAGCCGCTGCACGTCGACAAGGTCGGTCCGATCATCAGCTTCATGCCGATCATCCTGATGGGTGTGCTCTTCGGCCTCGCCATGGACTACGAGGTCTTCCTCGTCTCGCGCATGCGCGAGGACTTCGTGCACGCCCGCGCTCGCGCCGGCGGCGCGGACCGCGCGCTCGCCGTGTCGACGGTGCGCTCCGGGTTCACCGCGTCGGCCAGAGTGGTCACGGCTGCCGCCATCATCATGTTCGCCGTCTTCGCGGCGTTCGTGCCCGAAGGCGATGCCTCTCTCAAGCCGATCGCCCTGGGACTCGCCGTGGGCATCCTGATCGATGCCTTCGTCGTGCGGATGACGCTGGTCCCCGCGGTCATGGCTCTCCTCGGCGAGAAGGCGTGGTGGATGCCGCGCTGGCTCGACCGCGTCCTCCCCCGCTTCGACATCGAAGGCGAGGCGGTGGAGCGTGAACTCGCCCTCGCGGACTGGCCCGAGCCCGACACGACGGCCGTCGTGGTGGCAGAGGACCTGGCGCTCGAGGGCGACGACGTGGAGCTGTACCGCGGCGTCGGTCTTCGACTGGAGCGCGGCGAGTCGCTGGTCGTCACCTCCGCCGATCCGCGGATCGCACGCGCGCTGCTCCTGACCATCGCGGGCCGCGTCGCGCCGACCGGCGGCCGGCTGCGTGTCGCGGGTCACCTCCTGCCCGAGCGTGCTGCGTGGGTCCGCACCCATGTGGGTGTCGCCCTTCTCGAGGGAGCGGACGACCCCGTCGCCGAGCTGCGCCGGGCCGTGCGCGGTGGCCCGAGCATCGTCGTCGTCGACGGCGCCGACGCTCTCGTCGCAGGCCCCGTCCATGACCGCGCGGCCGCCGTGCTGCGCGACGCGGGCTCGCCCGTCGTCGTCATCTCGGCTGCCGACCTGGGAGTCGCTCAGTCGCTGCTCGCCGAATCCCGCCGCCCGACCGCGGGCGTGCTCGACCTCTCCGCTTCTCCGATGCCCTCCGAGGTGCTCTTCTCATGACCGCGAACCGCATGACCCTGGCCATCGAACGGGCGCGTACGCGTCGACCCGTGACATGGCTCACACTCATCGGCGTGCTGCTGCTGCCCGTCGTCATCGGCGGCATCCTCGTCGCCGCGCTCTACAACCCGGTCGAGCGTCTCGACGGCCTCAACGCCGCGATCGTGAACGAGGACGAGCCCGTGACGGTGGGCGACCAGTACGTGCCGCTCGGCCGTCAGCTCACGGCGGGACTCGTCGAGGGCTCCGACGATCAGCCGAGCAACCTGACCTGGACGATCTCCAACGCCGACGAGGCCGCCGAAGGGCTCGCCGACGGAACCTATGCCGCCGTCGTGACGATTCCCGAGAACTTCTCGGCCGCTGCGACGTCCACCCAGCCCGGAAGCACGCCCGAGCGCGCGACCATCGGCGTTCAGACGCCACCGGACAGCCTCATCGTGGACGACGCCATCACCGCTCAGGTGACGACGGCCGCGGCATCCCTCATGGGGTCCGAGATCTCGAAGCTCTACCTCGAGAACGTATTCCTCGGCTTCACGACGCTCGGCGATCAGCTCGGCGTCGCCGCCGACGGCGCCACACAGCTGGCGGATGGCGCGCAGCAGGCGGCGGACGGCGCCGAGGCGCTGCCCGGCGGCGCGTCGCAGCTCGCGGACGGCGCGCGCGGCATCGCCTCGGGCGCCGGCGAACTCGGGACCGGGCTCGGCACGATCGCTGCGGGGACGCGTGATGCGGCGTCGGGCGCTGGGCTTCTCGCTGCGGGCCTCGATGAGGCTGCCGCGAATGTCCGGAGCCCCGAGCTTGTCGGTGCCGCTCAAGCCACCGCGTCCTACGCTCAGCAGTCGGCGGACCAGACGGCTGCGCTCGCCAGGAAGTCCGGCGGAGTCGCCCAGTCGGCGGGGACGCTCGCGGAGGCGATGGGCGGACTTCAGGCGGACTGCGCCGCGGAAGGCGGATCCGCCGCGTTCTGCCAGCGGGTAGCCGACGCCGCAGCCGCATCATCGACTTTGGCCGCCTCGGCCGGAAGCGCGGCACAGGATGCCGTCACCGCCGCGACAAGTGCCGGCACGGCCAACGGCTACGCCGCGGCGACCTCGTCGGGGATCGCGCAGCTCACCTCCGCTACGAGTGCCGGGCTGACGGATGCTGCGGCCCGGACCCGCACCCTTGCGGGTGGGCTGGCGCAGCTCGCGGACGGAGTCGACCAGTCTGCGGGGGGTGCGCAGGCGCTCTCCGGCGGCGCGTCGCAGCTGGGTGGCGGCGCCGACCAGCTCTCGACGGGTGCGCAGTCCCTCGCGGACGGCGTCCAGTCGCTCGCCGACGGCACGAGCGAGCTCGCGGGTGGGCTGCGCACGGCAGCCGACTCCGTTCCCACCTACACGGACGACGAGGCGACGAGCCTCGCGGACGTCGTCGCGGATCCGGTCGAAGCGGACGGAATCGGCACCTCGCTGTTCGGGGCGTCGGCGATCCCGCTCCTCGCAATGCTCGCGCTGTGGTTCGGCGGCCTTGCCACGTTCGTCGCGCTTCAGGCGGTCTCGCGGCGCGCGCTCACATCGCGCTCGCCGTCGGCCGTGCTCGCACTGCGGGGCTTCGCACCGGCCGCCGCGCTCGGTGCGGCGCAGGGACTTCTCGTCGCCGCGGTCGTGCAGCTCGCGGCATCCTACGACTGGGCCGACTGGTCGATCTTCGCCGGCGTCTCCATCGCCGCCGGCATCGCCTTCGCTGCCGTGAACCAGGCGCTGGTCGCCGTGTTCAGCGGTGCCGGGCGGTGGATCTCGGCGCTGATCGGCGTGCTCGCCGTCGCCACCGGCGTCGTCTCGACCGTTCCGGGCGCACTGTCTGGGATCGCGGCCCTCATGCCCACGGCTCCCGCCTACAACGGCATGGTCGCGGCGCTCACCTCGGCATCCGGCATCGGCGCCGCCCTCGCGGGGCTTGCGATCTGGGCGGCACTCGCGTTCCTCGCGACGGTGCTGGCCGTGGCGAGGCGACGGACCACATCCGCACGCGAGCTGCTCGCAGCATCCCCCAGCCCGGCGTAGTCAACACGTGCCCGCGTGAATATCCGCCGCACGGTGCAGGTTCCCCGGAGTCCTGCACGTGCGGCGGATGCTCGCCCCAGGCGAACGTCGGTTACGTCTTCTTGGCCACGTCGTCGTTCACGATCCTGACGACGCCGGTCGAGCGCTTGAGGTTGGCGTCGGGGTTCGGCAGCAGTCGCACGACGAACGTCTCGTCAGGCTCGACCGCTGCGTCGCCGACTACCGTGAAGGTGATGGTCGCGGTCGTCTGGCCGGGGGCGAAGTAGACGGTTCCGCTCGTCGCACCGGTGAAGTCGCTTCCCTGGGTCGCGGTGGTGCCGCTCGGCTCGAGCACCCAGCCCATCGTGAGGGAGCCCTCGCCCGAGGAGCGCGTCACGGTCATCGTCACGGTCTTCGTCGTTCCGGCGGCGCCCTCGGTGACGGCGACATCCGCGATGGAAACGCTCTGAAGCGGCGGGCCGGTACCGAGGTACGCGTCGTCATCGGTTCTCATCCGGTAGTCGGCGATCGATACGACCGTTCCCGACCCGAGGCCGAACACTCCCTGTCTGCCGTCGCCGAGCGGAGCGTTGTAGATCACCGACGCGAGCACTTGACCGGCGAAGGTCACCGTCACGACGTTGGCCTTCAGGACGATGTTGAGCAGGTAATCGGCGCCCGCCGTGATCGCCCGGGCGATGGCTCTATCGATGACACGGGTGGTGCCGGCCACGTGGCCGACGATCACGCGCTGGCCGGCGACATCCAGCGCGACGAACTTGTAGTCGGTGTTGGAGTACCAGTCGAACATGAATCCGGTGGTGCCGAGCGCTCGGAAGGTCGCCTCCAACTCGACGTAGCTCATGGGGTCGAAGGTCGGGACGACGCCATCCTTGGCGAAGCCGATCAGGACGCTGGCGGAGCCGCCGGACGCTGTGCCCTCGTAGCGCTCCGTGGTCGATGTCGTCTCCGCCCACGTGCCGGTCTGCGGCGCGGGCGTCGACGGACCGAGCGTCGAGCCGAAGTAGTCCTGTCCGTCGTACGTGATCTCGGGCGAGATGACCGTGAGTGCGATGTTGTCGAACCACCCGCGGGCGCCGTCGGAGCCGAACCCGACGAGGCCCCTGTTGAGCGCGACCTGATCGCCCCCGATGATGCGCGGCGCGAACGTGTACGAGAAGGCGTTCTTGCCGTCGATCGTCACGGTGACCACCAACCCGTTGACGACGACGTTGAGGTTGTACCACTTGCCCGCGCTCACCGAGCCTGGCACGACGCCCTGCGCCACGGTGTGCCAGCCGGACGCGTCGCGGTACCCGATCACCATCTTGTTGGTCGACTGGTCCACCCCGGCGAACTTGAAGTCGGTCGGGTGAGAAGTAGTCGAAGACGATGTACGAGTTCGCCTTCCAGCCGCCGGTCGGCTTGTCCATCGAGATCTTCGCCGCGAGCTCGTAGTAGACGGTCTTGTAGGCGTCCGAGTACCAGACCGCCACCGCGTCGCCCGAGTGCTCGTTGCGGTCACCTGCAGGATGCCCTGCGGTGATCGCGAAAGCCCCGGAGTCGGTCGCGAAGCCCTGCATCGTCCCGTCGTTGAAGTCCGCGCCTCGCAGCGTGTCACGGCGGCCGCCGGGGATGTTTCCGGCCTGCGGGTCCGTCGGACCGCCCGTCTGCGTCTGCCAGTGGGCGTGGTCTTCCTGACGGATGAGTCCCAGCTCGCCGAATGGCTCGCCGTTGCGCACCTGCTGGCTTCCCTCGTCGCTCCATCGGGTCATGTCGACGCCCTGACTGCGGCTCAGCGCATACAGGAACTCGGGCAGCTGCGGCTCGTTCTGGCGGCTGACGGTCGCGATGCCGAACGGCGCGAACGGCACGATGTAGCTGTTGAACTCGCCCACCCAGTCGATGAGGCGATCGCCGCCGGTGTTGCCGATCAGGATGTCGAGGCCCGCGCCGCCGTACACGCGGTCCTGGAAGCTCGAGTTGACGCCGTCGGGGACGTCGTTGAGCCACGTGTCACCGGTCAGCGTGCAGGTGCCGTTGGGCTGCATCGTGACGCACCCGGAGTGGAGGTCGTCGTCGGCGTTCGACAGGTCGTTGCCCCAGCCTGCCCAGATCGTGTCCTGACCCGTGCCGCCGACCGACCAGTCGTTGCCGAGGTCGCCGAAGATCGCGTCGTTGCCGTCGGTCGCCTGGTTGGCCTTCCAGCCGATGCACAGGCCCTGGTTGTCGACGGCGATGCACGCGCCCTTGCCGTCGGCGCCGATGTAGTAGTTGCCGGTGAGGTCCTCGTTGTTCAGGAAGAACTGGCTCGGGAAGAGGTTCGGGTTCGGGCTGCCGGTGCATGTGTGCCCGCTCGGCGAGTAGGACGTGCAGCCCCACGTGGCGCCGGATGCGTCGAAGCGGATCTGACGACGCGGGTCGTATTCGTCGTAGAGGTAGAACTCGCCGAGGCGCAGCTCGTTGTGGTTGTTGGCGTGCCAGGGGTTGGTGTCGGCGCCGAAGTGGAGCACGTCGCCGGGGTTCCACGGGTGCGCGAAGTCGATGTACTCGAGGCCGATCGGGTCGCCGTCGGAGTCGAAGTGCTGCGCGTACCCCGACGTGCCGCCGACGCCGATGGCCTCCGCGCCGCTGATCGCGTCGTCGCCTGCGCCGCCGTGGATCCAGTCGCCGCCCCAGCCGCCGAAGATGATGTCGTCCGAGTTGTTGGCGTCGTACGTCGGCTGGTTCGCGACGTGGTGCTGGCTCATGTTCTCGTCGGGGCCGAGGTTGTAGACCGTGAGGTCGACCGACTTCACGAGCTCGTTCGGCACGTTGATGCGCGCCGTCTGGACCTGCCCCGGCGTGTAGATGAACTCGTTCAGGACGTCGCCTTGGCTCGTCTTGGTGTCGGGGTCGACGGTGCGCAGCCTCAGCACGCCGTAGAGCGGCTCTGCGTATTCGGTGCAGACCACGGTCGATGCCGCGGAGCACCCCGTGTTGCGGCTCGTGAAGATGCGGCCGTCATCGCCGAGGATGCCGTCGGAGCCGGTGCCGCCCGAGATCCAGTCGTTGCCCCAGCCGCCGATGATGTCGTCGTTCTGCGCGTCGCCGTAGACGATGTCGTGGTCGGCGCCGCCGTAGACGGTGTCGTCGCCCGTCTCGCCGTGCACCTCGTCGCGGCCGCCCGTCTGCGCGCCCGCTGTGGCGTCGTGCACGGTGTTGCGCCAGTCTCCGGCATCCGTGTCGAGGACGTTCGAGCATGTCGGCTGGGTCGGCGAGTCGTTGCAATCATCACCGACGCCGCCGCCGAAGTTCTCGGGCTGGAAGTCCGGACCGCCCACTGTGTAATCCAGCAGGTGCACGCCGCGGACGATGAGTCGCTGCGTGCCTGCGGTCGCGCCACCGAACGTGTCGTAGTTGAACGTCACGTAGTTCGGCAGCAGTTGCTCTGTGCGCGGTCGCCGGCGCGACGCCGATGCCGCCGTCGTTCGCGTTGCCGTTGACATCGTTGTGGCTCGTGCCCACGATCCGGATGATGCGTCCGTTGTCGCCGACGATCGTGTCGGAGTCGCGGGCGTCCATGTTCGCGGGCGCCGTGGTGTCGGCGAGGAAGCCGCCGTCGAGTCCGGCGACGGACGCGGTGCCGCTGGTCTGGTTGTTGATTCCGACCTGCGTTCCCGCGCCGCCGAAGATGATGTCGGCGCCGCGGTCGTGTCCCGGCAGGTAGTTGTATGCGGGGTCCGGCGTCTGATCGAGCCCGTCGGGCCGCTTGTCGGCCGTGTCGAGGCTGAAGAAGTCGCTCGAGCCGCCGAGGATGTCGTCCTGGCCGAGTCCGCCGAACATCACGTCGTTGCCCGCGTTGCCCTCGAGGTAGTCCTCGCCGTCGGTCGCCGCCTCCGTCGACGTGACGACCACGAGGATGCCCGTGTAATCGCAGGTCATCGCCCCCGCGGCGCCGACGCAGCCCAGTGGCGTGCGCGATGCCCCGACGTGGTACGCCTGCGAGTGATCGTCGATCCAGCGCTTGTGAGCCGTGTCGATGCCGCCGTCGCCCTGCATGACGTCGTCGCCGAGCTGTCCGAACAGCAGGTCGTGCGCCTGGCCGCCGGCGAGGTAGTCGTTGCCCCACGTGCCGGCCCACTTGGTTCCCGTGTCGGAGGCGACGTCGTGGAAGAGGTTCGTCACGTCGTATTCGGCCCACCACGGAGCGCCGTCAGGATCGCGGTACGGCTGTGGGATGCCGTCTACGAGCAGGTGGCCGGAGTTGTTCTCGGTCGGCGCGGGCGCGCCGTTGCAGAGGTTGCTGGGAGCCAGGATGTCGCTGCGGCTGTAGAGGAGTGCCCCGCACAGGCTCTGGAAGCGCCCGCTCGTCCACTCGCCGAGCGTGCGGTCGAGCCAGACTGCGTCGCCGAAGATGATGTCGTCGGCCTCGTCGCCGTCGACCATGTCACTGCCCGCACCGCCGACGAGCACGTCCCGGCCGAGTCCGCCGAAGATGATGTCGTCCGCGCCCTTGTCGAGGTTGACACTGCGGATGCGCAGCACGCCGAGCCCTGTCATCTCCGGGCCCGTGAGCGCCGTCGTCTGGATCTTCTGCAGTCGTGCGTCGGGCTCGTTCGGGTCGGCGACATCCTGGTCGATCGCGCCGTGATCGCCGAAGATGATGTCGTCGAACGCGTACTCGCTCGCGTGCGAGGGGTCGTACGAGAACGAGAAGTCGCCGAGGCCGGGGCCGGGCGCGCCGTCGCCGTAGATGAGGTCGTAGCCCGCGACGAGGAGGTCGTCGACGATTCCCGTCACGCCACCCACGATCGGCGTGAGGGTCGTGCCGTTCGCGATGAAGCCGGCCCCCGTCACGGTGGGCTTCGGGCTGCGGTTGATCGTCGCGATGTCGAGCGCACGCGTCAGGACGTTCACATTGACGCCGGAGTCGCCGTAGATGTGGTCGACGCCGCGCAAGCCCCGGATCTCGTCGTCGCCCGAGCCGCCCGCGAGGTGATCGCCCGCCTGGCTGCCGATGATGAGATCGTCGCCGAGCCCGCCGTAGGCGGTGAAGCCGACCGTCGGGAGGGCGCCGGTCGCGACGTCGGCGAACAGGCCCGACGCGTCGATGATGTCGTGGCCGCTGTGGTCGTACGGGTTCGCGAGGCCGAAGATCCACTCGTCATCCTCGTTCTGGCCATCGGGGATGTGCGTGAACGGGTCGAACGGCTTCGGGCCGAACTCCATGCCGAGCGTGTCGCCCGGTGCGCCGGAGTACCAGACGCCGTCCTGCGTCGTGTCGCCGTAGACGACGAGCGGCGAGTGCGGGCCGGCGGTCGAGGTCTGGTTGCACGCGACGGGGTCGTCGATGACGCCGTCGAGCTGCGCCGCGATCTTGAAGAGCAGCGCGCCCGCCGCGCGGTTGCAGACGGTGATGATGTCGCCGCCGATCATGATGTCACTCGACTGCCGGAACTCGTCCCAGGTCGTCAGCGTCAGGGACACGGCATCCCACACGACCAGGCCTGCGGAGTCGAGGTGCATGCCCGGCGCCCATGCGACGTTCGCGAAGGTCATGACGCTGCCGCTCAGCTCCGAGATCGTGAAGGGACCGGCGAAACCGCTGATGCGGACCTGCATGCCGACCTTGAAGCCCGCCGCCTCCCAGCTCGCACCGTCTGTGCGCGTGAGGCTCGACGTGCGCACCTCGACGGGCGTCGTCAACTGAATTCTGACCGGCTGCGCGACGCGCACATCGGTCGAGAGGCCAGGACCGAGCGGCAATGCGACCGCTGCCGGGATCGTCGCGCTCGGGCCGCTCAGGATCATGATCGAGCCCTTGCCGCAGCCGGGGAAGGGGTCGGCGTACGGGCACGCGGCGAACGGCAGGTCCAGGAAGCCCAGGATCATGCGCGTGAAGTTCTCGCCGACGAGCTGGATGTGCTGGTAGGCGTGCAGGTACGGGTCGCCCGCGTAGTAGCCGCTGCCGGGCAGGAGCCCGTTGAAGGCCCAATTGAGACCGTCGAGACGCGTGAGCACGAGGTTCGCACCCGGGAAGGCGGATGCCTGTGCCGGCGTCGGTGCCGTGCGCGTCATCTCGAACAGGGTCTGCAGCGGGGTGTTCCCGCCGCCGTGCACCGCGGTCAGTCCGCCGTGCGGTCCGGGGACGAACACGTTCTGCGACGTCGGGGCCGCGATCGACGGCAGGACGTCTCCGCGGTCGAGGGTCAGCGTCTTGCCATCGGCCGAGATCCCGACGAGGCGCCACTGGCCGGCGATGTTCGCGATCCGCACGAGCTGACCCACAACGAACCCGTCGTCCGCCCACGTGCCTGCGTCGTTGCGCGTGACGGTGCCCCCGGCGGGACCGCCGACGATCGTGACCGGGACAGTGACGGTGATGGGGACGTCCTGCGCGATGACCGTGGGCGGGGTCGCCGGGAGCGGCGCGGACGTGCCGGTGGTCGGCGCGCCGCCGCTGACGAGCTGCAGGTACATGACGGTGTTGTCGGTCGTGTCGCCCGGGTCGGTATCGGCGAAGCCGACGACGCGGAACACGCGGCCCGGCTGGTTCGTGATCGTCACCGGCTGGCCGATCAGGAAGCCCTGCGCCTTCCAGTCGAACGCTGTCGGGCGGGTGAGCTGGTACTGGGCGCCGACGGGCAGGCTGAAGCCCGGGTACGACTGCGCAGTGCCGAGCGTGATGGTTCCCTTGAGCTTCACCGGCACATCTGGCTGCAGCGTGCCCTGGATGTCGAGGCGGTCGTTGCCCGAGCCGAGGAGCAGGTTGAGCACCTCGATCGAGCTCTTGCCGCCGTCGGTCTCGTACTCGCCGTCGACGAACGACACCGAGCCGAAGCTGATGCCGCCGGGGAAGATCTGCGGTTCGCCGAACGTCTCGTCCTGGTCGCCGGCGTAGTCGGCGCCGAAGTCGAGGTCCTTCGCCATGCCGAGTCCGCGCAACGTCGTCGAGGTCATGACGCCCCAGTTGTGCGCGACGCTGCCGTCGCCGTAGATGTTGAGCACGTCGATCTGCTTGGACTCGGGCGCCTGCGTCGCGATCGCGAACAGCGGCCCGTCCTGCTCCCCCGGGAGCTTGAGACCGAGCTCGAGCGACCGGTCGGCACCCGTCACGCCGCCCTCCACCGCGAGCGGGCCACGCAGTCGCGTCAGCAGGTGCTGCGAGACGGGGAAGTTCTTGACGCCCTGGCGCACGATGGGCTGGTAATAGCCGAGGTCGGCCTCGAGCACGACCTCCTGGAGCTTGTACCACGCGTTGGCTGCGGCATCCACCCCGGAGAACGTCGCCTGCGCGGCGATGCGCACCACCGTGAAGGATGTGCCGTCGGCCAGTGCGGCGAAGTCGTCGTAGCTGTCGGGCCGGAACTCGAGCTGGCTGTCGAAGGTCGGCGCGGCGCCGCGGATGTTCTGGATCTTGGCGCGGACGCAGTCGCCGTCCTCGTCGCAGATCTCGACCCACATGCCCTCGAGGAAGCCATCGGTCAGCCAGCCGCCGGTGCGGGTGAGACGGAAGTGGTCGAGTCCGTCGTCGCCCGACTCGAGGCTGACCGAGGCCGCGCCGTCCCAGATGCCCCTGCGAGTCAGCACGTTGATCGACGTGTCGGCGGCGGTTCCACTGCATCCGATCAGTGGTGTCGTCACTGTGAAGGACTTTCCGTCCGACGCGACGGCGGCGACCGTGTAGTAGCCCACGGGCGGGTTCGTGCAGGCGGCGAACTTCACCCGCATTCCGGCGGCGAGGCCCTCTTCGAGGAAGCTGCCGGTGTCGCTGCCGTTGACCCGGCTGATCGTCGAACCGGCGAAGGACAGGTTGCCGAGGAAGAGCCGCGACGGGATGTCGCCGCCGATCTCGACGTAATCGGCCGGGGTGACCGTGGCGCCGCCGATCGATACGACGTCGACGAGCCCATCCGGCGTGATCGCGATGTGCACGTCGGTCGGCACGTACGGAGGCGTGTTGGGGACCGGGAGGCGCGGTGCCGTCGACAACCGGATCCAGTAGCCGTCAGTCTTGCCCGGCACAGAGCACAGGTTGTCGCCGCACTGCACGACGACGGTGTCGGTGCCGCTCGGGATTGTGATGACCTGCGCCGTCTCGTCGTCGTAGACGAGCACGTCGGTGCGCTGCTGGCCCGAGCGCAGGTTCGGGAACTTGTAGGCCGACGTCGCGTTCTCCTGCGTCCAGAAGATGATCGCCGTCGTCGGGTCGCCCGGCTCGGGGTTCGTGCGCGCCTGCAGCGTGAGCCGCACCGGGACGTTCCAGTTCGTCCCGTCGAAGGTCAGCAGGTAGTACGTGCCGAACGCCTCTCCGGTGACCTTGGTCCAGCGCGAGCCGAGCGCGCTCTCGGCGGCGGCGTCGTCGATCTGGAGAATGCGCTGGGAGTCGGCATCCATCGAGATCTTGACGGTGATGGTGAGACCGCCCGGATCCTTCGCGAGCTGCACGAGGATCTCGTCGGTGAGCTGGTGGCTGGGGTCGCCCTCGATCACGATGCCACGGTCGTCGAGCGTGCAGTCCAGCGCGTTCGCGACGCATGCGATCGCCTCGGGGGAGGTGGGATCGATCGTCGGCGACTCGACCTGGGTGACGTAGACACCGGGCGTGTCGTTGTCGTAGACCCGGACGTTGACCTGGCGCACGGCTGCTCCGTGGAACTCGGCATCCGCGACCGTGTCCTCCGCGATGACGGAGTGCTGCACGACGACGACGCGGTCGCCCTCGGAGCGCAGGTCGTCGTAGGCGCGGAGGTACACGCGCTGGGGATCGTCCCAGTTGGTGTCGTCGAACGTGAGCACGACCGCGCGCCCGGCTTCGTCGACGACGACACCGTTGCGGATGTAGTGGCGCTGGAAGTGCTCGAGGAGCGAGCACTCGCCGGCGATGACGGAGCCGGTCGCGACGCACAGCCAGATCGTGTCGGCGACGCCGTCGGAGAGGCCGTAGCCCGTCGGGTTGTCGAACGTGTCGCGCGCCTCTTCGTCAGGCGAGAGGGCTGCCGACACCGTGACGTAGATCTCCCCTGCGGGCGCATGGCTCAGCTCGACCGTGTAGTGGTTGATCTCCTTGATCGGACCCGTCGTCGTGCCTTCGCGCACGCTCGTCGACGTGCCCAGCTCCTTGATCACCACGACGCCGGCGTCCGGTGTCGCGAGGTTGTACGGCACGCCGTCGACGACGATGCCGTCGTAGCGCGGATCGAGCGACGTGACGATGTGGTCGACCGCACCCGACAGACCCTCGAGCTCGCGGGTCACGATGTCGGCGGTCACATCGCCCGCGACTGAGATCTGGTCGGAGCCGAGTCCGCCGATGACGCGATAGGCGACGCCGTACGCCGTCGAAAGCACGAAGAACTGGTCGTCGCCCTCGAGCCCGTCGACCTCGAGGATCTCGATGGTCGTGTATTTGACGTTGAGGCCGGCGCCGTAGATCGCCTTGTCCGTGATCACGAAGTCGTCGGCGAACTCGGTGCCGAGGATGACGAGCTTGTCGAAGCCCGTTCCGCCGTCGACGTTGACCGGCGCGTTGACGTTGTACTGGACCTCGTCCTCGCCGCCGCCGGCCCGGATGTCGAGCGGCCGGTTCGTCGAGAACCCGAGTCCGATGACGGGCACCGCCACTCGGTTCTCGTCGAGCGGGATGACGTCGTCCTGCCACTGCGTGTTGTCGAGGTCGACGTTGCTGCCGTCTTCGTGGTTGTACGTGATGTGCGCGTCGGCGTTGTTGCAGACGCCGTCCTCGTTGTTGTCGAAGCGGTAGTAGCCGTTCGCGAACTCGCACGTGGGGAACGGCTTGGTGACGCCCGCGACCGTGTTGATCCGGGAGCCGTTCGGCGTCGGGAACAGCGTCGTGACCGGGTCGGCGGCGAGCGTCACGTCGGAAAGTCCGCAGCCTGTGCTCGCGCCGGTTCCACCATCGGCATTCGTGTCGCAGACCGCCGCGATCGCGAAGGCCCGGACGATGAACAGATCGTTTCCGTCGTCGCCGTTGAGCTGGATCTCAGCCTGGTTCGAGTAGACGATGAACCGGTCGTTGCCGGTGCCGCCCGTCGCCAGCAGCGGTGCGTGAGCACCAGGGCTCAGCCAACCGCGCGTCGTCGGGACGAGCGCGGGGAAGGTATCGGCCGGCAGGAGGGCGCCGCCTTCAGGAGCCTGCTCGCTGTCGCGCTGCGTGCCGAAGATCTGGCCGATCTGGAACGAGTCGTTGCCGGCGCCGCCGTCGAGCGTCATGGTCGCCTGCGTGTCGTCGACGTAGAAGGCGTCGTTGCCGCCCAAGCCGAAGACCGTGATACGTCCGTTGAGCGCGCGGTCGTAGTTGATGCGCTGCACGAGCGCGCTCGGCTCGTTGCCCTGCGTGCGGTCGCGGTAGAGGCCGATGCCGCCATCCTCGGCGTCACTGCCCGCAAGAAGGGCGATGAATGCCGGGTGGTCGGCCGTCTCGGTCGGCGTCGCGCACGTGCCGGGCACGCCCGTGTTGAGCGCGAACGGCGATTCGTTGTCGATGCACGTGAGCGCGCGCAGCAGCCAGATGTCATCGGCGCCGCCATCCGCGCCGTTGAACGGCGCGTCGACGAGGAGGTCCGGGTCGCTGTCGTAGCCGTACACGTCGAGCTCGTCCACGCCCTGGTTCTCGGGGCCGGTGTCGAGGACGTTGATGACGTAGTTGCGGGTGCTGCCGTGGCTGCCGTTGGTATAGATCGAGTAGTGGTCGGTCTCGCCCTGGCCGTCGAGGTTGAGGGTGTGGCCCGCGCCGCTGCCGGTCTGCAGTCCCGTCGGGCTCGTCACGACATCCATCGACTGCAGGTACCAGACGGTGATCTCGTCCTCGCCGTCGGCCGTGCTGGAGGTGAGCGTCGCGTTGCCGTGGATCGTCGTCTTCGAGCCGAGGAAGATGTAGCCCGCGCTCCCCCACGTCGTCTTGCCGCCTGGCTGGAGCAGGTCGAGGCCGGACGGGTCGCCGAGCCGGAAGATGTCGACGTCGCTGCCGCCCCAGACGTTCGTCTGGTGCGTGTTGTAAGGGAAGGAGGTCGACGGCAAGCACGACCCGACGGGGTACCCGTAGACGCCACCGGGGGTCACGACGCAGTTCGCGATGACGCGGCCCCGCAGGACCATCGTCGTGCCGAACTCATCCTCGACGTCGACAGACGCGACGTCGCCGCCGACCGTGTCGAGGTTGCCGAAGTCGCCCCGGATGTCGATGGACAGGTCGGCGAGGATCTGGGTGAACTGGTGCAGCGTGATGTCGTCGCCGACCCGCAGCTCGACACCGCCGTCCTCGGCGAAGACCGTGCCGTTCGGGATCACACGAAGGTGGTCGGGGTTGTTGCCGGGCACCGTGTCGTTGTCCTCGGCGAAGTTCGCGCTGCCGTTGCGGATGAGGAACAGGTCCTCGTCGAGTTGGCCGCTCTCGCGTACCGTGATGCGGATGCTGCCGTGCGACGCATGCGCGAACAGCAGCCGGAGGTACTCGTCGGTCTCGGTCAGCCAGATGCCGCCGGACGACTCGAGGGCCACGTCGTCGGCGACCGCGATGAGGCCGGCATCCGAGGTGCCGTCCGCGTTGTCGTCGCAGTTGTCGTTCGTGCACGCGAAGGGCGAGTCGACGAGGGAGTCGATCTCGAGGTCGTTCACGGCGATGCCGATTGAGCCGCCATGGGCGTCGATGTCGATCGTCTGGCCGATCACGTCGGCGGCGAAGTCGTTCTGCGCGTCGAGGATGCTGCCGGCGCGGCTGCGCAGCGACACGTTGCCCGTCGTCAGCGCGTCGTCACCCTCGGTGTGGACGATGCCGATCTGCAGATCGCCCGCGACCTGGTCGATGTAGATCCCGAGGGTCTCGTCGTCGTCTGCCGCGGTGTCGTAGGCGTCGAGGTCGCCGAGCGGTCCGCCCACCGCGTTGACCTGGATCTCGAGGAAGTTGGTCGGAAGACCGATGCCGCCGAAGGTCGAGACGCTCCCCGCCTCGGCGAGGAGGTTGTCCCCGGCGTACAGGTTGATGTTGCGACCCGTGACGTCGATGCCGTTCTTGGTGACGCCCGCGCAGTCCAGGTCGTAAGCGTCGACGCACGCGGGGTCATCATCCGTGTCGATCACACCGGCGTCGAGCTCGGCATCGAGGATCCGCGCCGGCGAGCGGAGAGTGACATCCGCACCGATCGTGCCCGTCGTGCAGGCCTTGGGGTTGGCACCGCTGCACACGCCCGTGGCGTGGACGTGGCCGACGCGCAGGTCGCCCTTGCCGCTCTGCTCGACCACGATGATCGAGCCGTTCGTGAGGACATCGATCTTGCCGATGCCGTTGGCGAGACCGTGAGACACGCCCGTCTCGTCGTCGGTCCAGATCGCATCGCCGTCGGTGTAGGCGGTGATAGTGATCTCGGTCGCGCTGGACGTGTGGAAGATCGCGATGCTGTGGCCGGCGCGGATGTCGCTGAATGTGTAGAAGGAGCGGATCGGCACCAGGGTCGTGCCGTACGGCACCGTCACGACCGGGCCGCCGACGATCACCGGTTGCCCCGGAACGCCGCACAGATCGGGCCGGAAGAAGCACAGCGTCGGGACGTTCTCGTCCACGGGACCGAACGAGCCGGGCTGCGGGTCGTGTCGCGCGACGTTGAGCGCGACCGGGAAGGTGGGGGCGATGCCCTCTCCGCTGTCCCTGATGACGACAACCGCGTCGAAGCCGGCCTTGATCGGGCCGATGATCGGCT
Organism: uncultured Actinomycetota bacterium; assembly: GCA_963751055.1. Taxonomy (GTDB): domain Bacteria; phylum Actinomycetota; class Actinomycetes; order Actinomycetales; family Microbacteriaceae; genus Microbacterium. The sequence continues at coordinate 67,929 of CAVVTB010000006.1, forward strand.
CAATCGCCGCATCGCTTGCCGTCAGCGAGCTCTGGCGCCGGACCGTCAGGTCGATGTAGAGGCTGACACCGGCTTCGGCTTCGAGCTGTACCGGCTTGAGTACTGCCGGGACCCCGACCTCGCCGGTGTGGAAGATCTGGCTGAGAATGACCACGATCTTGTCGGCGACTGTGCCGATCGAGCCGAGCTCTGAGTCGAGGTCGAGGGTGTTGCTGTAGATGGTCTCCCCGCCGCCATCCGTGTCACGCAGGATGGAGCCGCGGTCGTTGTCGATTCGGGTGTGCCCGATGATGTTGCGGATATCGCCGTCATAGGTGATGTCGTATCCGATGATCGAGGTGGCGCGCAGGCTCTCGATGGTCACGTCGGTGGCGGGGAAGATGTGCTCGACGGGCCATGTCCACTGCGGGGGCGCCTGCGCTCCATTGTCGACCGACACCTTGATGGTCGCGGCCGGCGTCGTGGTCAGGTGAGAGCTCAGCGTGTTGATCGACACGTTCGGCTGATCGGGGCTGTCTTCGAAGAAGATCGCCTTGTCGGAGGAGTTGCGGATCAGGACCGAGTTCCACGTCTGCTGGATGTAGAAGATGCCCTGCGTGCCGTGGATGAGTCCGGGGCAGTCGCCATCGCAGTCGCCCGAGCCGTGGTCGTTCGCCTCGAAGGTGGCCGTCGGCACCTGGTCGTAGATGATCGCATCGATCCAGATCGTTCCGTCGGTGATCGTGTCGCCGATGCCGAGGGCAGTCCCGTTGCGCGTTGCGCGCACGGTCACGTTGTCGGACTTCGCGAGGATCTTGCCCGAGGCATCCACGATGAGGATGGGGTTCGGCTCTCCGAGGAGGAAGACCGTCGACTCCCAGAAGATGTCGCGCTTGGGCTGGTAGTTGAGGTTGCCGTCAGGGTCGCCGATGTCGAGGAATCCACCGGAGCGGTGGGCGCGATACGAGAGGCGATCGAAGAACGTGAGCGCCGAGACCCGCAAGCCCGCGGAGCGCACGATCGACTCGTTCAGACCCTGGATGAGGGAGTCGCCGAGGAACGTGACGTGGGCCGTGGCGTCGGTGTCGCCGCCACCGCAGCCGCAGTTGGCGTTCGCGTCGGCGACCAGGTAGAGGTTCTTGTGCACGGCACGGATCGCGACGGTGCCGCCCTCCGTTTCGGAGCCGGACTCGAGCACGGTCTTGACGGTGTCATTGACGTACGTGTGGGCACCGGCATCCGAATCCGCACCGAGGGCGTACGCATCTGCCGTGGAGTTCGTCGTGCCCTTCGCCTCGAGGTCGACCTCGCCGAGCGCTCCGTTCGGATCCACGCTGCCTGCAACGCCGGTGCCTGCGGATAGCTGCACGACGCCGCCGCGGATGGTCGCCTCACCGCCGATCGTCGTGGTGACGGATGCACCGTGTTCACGGCCGATGCCGACCCCCTGGTTGGAGTTGTCGTTGGCGTCGGAGTTCGTCCCGAGGCCTCCCGAGCCGGACGACGCCTGCGCGGTGCCGTTGAAGCCCGCCGCCGCGTCGATCAGGATCGTGCGGCCGGCGAAGATGTCACCCCGCACGGTCGTCACGACGGTGTAGCCGATCTCGATGTCGACGTCTGTGTCTGCCCCGGCGATGAGACCACCCGTCCGGTTGACGGCCTCGCCGTTGCCGGTCGTGATCGCGAGCGCCGAGATGACGACATCCGAGGTCGCGAAGATCGAGGTGTCGTCGGCCACGTCCACCTCGACGTTGTTGATGAGGTGGGCGAAGGCGTTCGATGCCCCGAAGCCGAGGAATCCGCCGCCGCGTCCGATCGAGCTGACCGCTGCGTTGATGTACGAGACGCCGCCGACCTCGACACGCGTGCCGCGCAGCCGGCTGTCGCTCTCGACGTCGACGTCCAGGTCGACGGTGACCTCCACCTCCGAGAAGACGTCCTGGAACTCGAAGGCGCCGATGCTGAAGCCCGTTGAGTTCGCGCTCACGATGCCGTTCGCAGCGCCGCCCGGCTGCGCGAGCTGACCGCCGGGGCCGCCGACTCCGCCGAGCTTCTGCTCGTCCGCGCGGCTCGCCGGCATCGATCCGAGATCGAGGTAGAGGTTCTGCAGGCCGCTGCCGGCGCCGATCACCGCGATGCCCTCGGCACGCAGCTGGTGGCTGCCGAGCTTGTCGACGAGACCGTTCACGAGCGCGCCATCCAGGGTGCGAAGCTGGAATTGCGTGCCGTTGAGGACGTCGACGACGTACATGCCGCCTTCAATGAGTCCCACCGACTCATAGCCGACCCGGGTGAGGCGGTGCAGTGCCTTGATCGGGCAGGGCTGCGGCGTGCTGATCGTGCAGACGCTGTCGCTGGGTCCGATCGGGATCGCCTGCACAGCGCCCGAGCAGAGCTGTCCGACGCCGCCGTCTCCCGGAGTGGTGTTGTACGTGCCGACTCCGGCGCGGCACGGGTTCTCGGCGAGCTTGATGAGGTGCGAGCCGTCGAAGAAGACGTAGTAGAGGCCGTTGTTCGAAAGGCCCGGAAGAACCGGCCCGCCGCTGACGGTGTAGCGGACCTGCTGCCCCAGCGTCCACCCGTTGCTCGGCGCGTAGATCGTGTTGCGCGCGTCGACGTAATTGATCGTCCCATTGGGGTTCGTGACGACCTTGCCGTCGCCGTCCACCGCGACATCCACGACCGTGTTGCGGAAGTCGACGGTTGCCGGCGCGTAGTAGACGAGGGTGCGGCCATCGAGTCCCGCGGTGCTTCCCACCGTCATGGTGTCGCCACCGGTGACCGTCGTGAAGCTCGTGACCGGCGGCGCGGCGCGGTCGATCTCGGTCGTCGACAGCCGGATCCGCAGCGCGTCGACCCGGACCACGTAATACAGCCCGCCACACACGAGCCCGGCGGCCGGCAGGGTCTGGAACGCCGCGCCTCCCGCGCAGTCGTAGACGATGCGGTCACCGTCCACGAAGCTGTGCTCGTGGTCGAAGACGATCGTTCCGGTGCCGAGATGGACGCTGGAGCCCACCCCCGCGTTCACCTGCTCGCCGAGGCGGAGCGTGGTACCGTCCACGACGATCACGCCGTACGTCCGGCCGTCTCCGAGTCCGCCGATTGCAAGCGGGTTGTCTTCCTTGCCGTTCTGCACGTCCGGGTCGTCGGAACTCGGGGCGCTGTACGTCACGAGCTGACCGGTCGTGAGGCCGTGGGGCTTGTCGAAGCACAGCGTGTCGGCACCGTTGCAGTTGAGGGCCTGGATCGTGCCGTCCGACAGGACGATCGGCACCACGCCGTGCGCGGCCTTGATCGCGAGAGTGGCGCCGGCCTGCACGAATCCGCCGGCCACCGTCGCCGACACGATCGGCTTCGCCTCCGACCGTGCTGTGAACCCCGCGGTGATGGAGATCAGGCCGCCGCTGTGGTTCTTGACGAAGGAGTCGGCATCCGTGAGCGACTGCGCGAGAACGCTGACGCTGCCGGTGGCTGTGACGTCGCCGCCGCCGATGCGGGCGCGGACGGTGGGAGACGTGACCGCGGTCGCACCGCTCACCTCCACAGCGGCGATGCCGACGCCGAGGCTGTCGAGGGCCGCGACCGTGGCGTCGTCGCCGATCGCGCTCACGATGATGTGGCCGGCGCCGGCGTCGCCCACTTCGCCGGCCGCGGGGTCGATATGAGTGGTGCCGACGTCGCCGTTCAGTTCGGCCTTCGTCACAGCGAGGATCTCGGCGCGTGGTCGCAGGTTGCTGATCGAGACGGCACCGAAGGCGTCGCCGCCGGCACGGGAGTCGGCGCGGTTCGTCGCCTTCGCCTCGAGGTGCAGGGTGCCGCTCACGCCCGAGATATCGGCTGTGTCCGTCACGACGACGGCGGTCACCGCTGCCGCGGTGATGGTGGCAGGCGCGTACGCCGCCCCGACCGAGATGAGAAGGCTCGCGGCCAGGATCTTCGCTTCGGCGTCCGCGTCGTTGTCGGCGGTGGCCGTGAAGAACAGCTCGTTCGCGCCCGTCACGTCGCCGCCCCACGTGACCTCGGTCGGAGCCGAGATCGTGGCGACCGGAGCGCTGATGGCGCCGGAGAACAGCACCCCGATGCTCAGGATGTTCGAGCTGGTCACGACGTTGTTCGTCGACTTCGCATCGAAGCGGATGTCGCTGCTCGCCGCCGCCGATCCGCCGCCTGTGACGCGGGTCGCCCGGTTCACGGATGCGACGGCGACGCTGATGTCGAGGCCGACGAGACCGATGGATGTCGAGACCAGGCGTGCCTCGGCGCGGTTCGTCGCCGTCGACTGCACGGACACCGAGGAGGCCTGGGTCACCGCGCCGTCCAGCGTGGCCCTGGTCTCGCCGCCGACGTCGGCGATGCCGACCAGCGCCTTGACGCTGAAGCCCGAGATCGAGATCGATTCGACGACTCCCTTCGCCGTGTTGCCGGTTCCGTGGGTGAGAGCCTTGACGGTCACGGCGCCAGAGGAGGCGAGCGAGGAGCCGCCCTGCACGACGGCGCGGGTGTCGGCGTCGCCGGTGATCCGCGCGCTCGCCCATGCGCCGGTGAGCCCGCCGATGGACGCTCCGAAGAGCTCGGTACGGGCGTCCGCGGTGTTCTGCGAGGAAGCCTGGACGGCGATCCCCGAGGACGCCGAGATGCTTGCGCCGAGTTCGGCTCGTGTGTGCCCGGTCAATTGCGCGAACACGACGGTGATCGACACTGCAACTCCGCCGACCGCTACGCCGGGCGAGAAGACGATGGCAGAGTTCGTCGCGGTGGCGCTGGAGGTGACCTGCCCTGCCGAGAACGAGCCGCCGACGAACGACTCCATGCTCCGGTCGTTGTCGGAGCGTGCCACGGTGATCCCGACTGCCACGAGGCCGACGGTCACATTGAGAGTGGTAACGTCCACCGCGCGGGTCCCCGTGGCGATGGCGGACACCGCGCCGCCGACGGTACCCGACGGACTGACCGATGCCTTCGCAAGCCCGGACAGGCGCACGAGCGTGACAACGCCGCCGATCGCGCCGACGCCGCCCGCAACGCTGATTCCGAGCCCCTTGACTGTGACATCGTCCGTCGTCGTCGCGGTGAAGGATGCGACGGGGCCGGTCGCGGCGACCGCGACCGTTCCGGTCTGAGCGGTGTTGTCGCCGCTCACGTTGACGACCGACACCGAGACGCCGGCGCCGATGAACCCCACCGCGAACGCGATCGACAGCGCCTGCATCGCCCGGACCGCCGAGGACGACATCGCGAAGCCGCCGCCGGCACGGTCGACCTGGGCTCCGGTGTCGACATTGACCTTCTGCGTCCCGGTGTCGTTGATCACCACGACCTGGCCGCTGATGCCCACCAGCCCGGCACCGCCCGCGACACCGATACCGAGCGACGACTCGTCCATGGCCGCCCGGAGGGCGATCGCGCCACCGGCGCCGAGGCGCGCCGCAGAGCCGACCTGGACTTCGGTGTTGCTCTCGATGTTGAGCACCAGAACGGAGATTCCGATGCCGACGGCTCCGGCGGCCGCCGCGCCGGCGACACCCAGCACACGCAGCCACTCGGATGCCGTGGCGGTCAGGTTTCCATCTGCCGAGAGGGCGCCGTTGATCGTGACGGTCGTCCCGCCCGTCGGGGTCGACCCGAGTGCGTCGCTCGCGATGTTGTTCGTCGGCGCGGCGCTCGTCAGACTCGCGGTGGCCGCGCCGATGTGCGACATCATGCGGTCGCGGGTCTTCAGCGTCGCACCAGACACCTCGCGCCACTGCGCACCGAGCGTTCCCGGAGCATTCGCAGTGTCATCGGGGATGTCCGCACTGGCAGCCCAGGTCTTGCCGCCGAAGGTGACGAGCGTGCCCTCACCGTACGGTTGCGTGCTGACCCAGAGCACGGGCGCTGCCGATGTCGTCCCGCCCAGCGCGCCGACATAGCCGCTTCCCTTCGCCGCCTCGCCGCCGTCGGTGGCGCTGCCGAGCACGCCGCCCGGACGCCAGTTGGAGCTCACATAGTCGTCGCTGTTGTCGGGATTGAACGTATCGTGATCGCTGACCGGGTCGACCCCGATGATGTCGTCGTCCTTGGCGGTGTAGTACTTGCCGTCGGACCCCTTGACCTCGTCGCCCTTGTAGTAGACCTGCGAGGCGCTCCAGTCGCCGCGTCCGAGTGCTGAGCTCTCGCCGAGCCACTCGGTGGGCTTGGTATCAGGCGACGCACCCACTGTCGGGCTGTCCAGCTTCGCGGAGTAGCGCTTCGAGTTGTAGGTGACGACGTCGCCTTCGTGGTACGTCTTCGTGGGCGACCACGTCGGGTCGTCGTCCTGATACCCGCCGTCGGCGGCGTGGTACGAGCCGTTGACCTCCGTGCCGATCGTCCACACCGACACCGCGGCAGCGACGCCGACGAAGCCGGCGGCGAGGCTGAACGCGACCGTCGAGATGTCTTTCGACGACAGGGCGAAGACGTCGATGCTGCCCTTGGCCCGAACGTCGGCTCCCAGACCGATCGTCGCTTGGACCGACATGTTCGCGACACCGACGTCGACGCCACCGGCCACGCCGACGAAGCCTGCTGCGATCCCGCCGGCGATCGTGAGGCTCTTGAACTTGTCGGTCGCGGCGACGCTCACGCCCTGGGCTCCGCTGCCGCCCGAGAGGTGGTTCACGTTGGTGTTGCCGCCGATGAACGCCTCGACTCCGACGGTGAGCAGCGTGACCGCGACACCACCGGCGACGCCGACGAAGCCTGCGCCGACGGCAGGGGCCAGGCCGAAGAGCGACTCGCTCGAGTCGGCTCGGACGACCACGCCGCCGAAGGTCTTGCGGCCGGCTCCGTTGGCGCCGACTGTGCCGTCGGCGACCTCAGTGATCCCCGAACCGCCCGCGAGGGCGTCGACGACGCCGCCGGCGCCGAGCGATGCCCGCACGAGCTTGTCGACGGATGCGACGCCCACGGCCGCGCCGACACCGACGTAGCCGCCCGCCGCCGCGATCGTGATGAGCACGAGCTTGGTGTCATCGTCAGCCGACACCAGGACGTTGTCATTCGCCCTCAATGTCGCACCGCTGCCCGTGCACAGGTGAGCCTCGGAGCCGCCCGGCGTGCCGGTGCAGGCCACGGTGTGGACGTTCAGCACGGTGACCGACACAGTGCCCGCCACGCCGACCGTGCCTGCGCCGGCCCCGGCGGCGACTGACGTGATCGTGTCCGTGCCGTTGGCGGAGACGATGATGTCGTCCGTCGCATTGACGGTCGCGCCGCTTCCGATGTACGCATATGTGTCGATGTTGACGACGCGGACGCCGACGGGAACGGCGACGCCGGCTGTCCCGCCGATTCCCACAGCGGCGGCCACCGCAAGCTCATAGAACTGGTTCGCCGCGGCGACCTTGACCGACTGCAGGCCCGGTGCCGCTCCGGCGACGTTCGTGGCGCAGGTCCCACCGCAGTTGATGTGGGCGTTCGCCGCGATCCACGCCGCAGTCGTCGCGTTGTGGACGGCGATCGAGCCGGCGACCTGCACCCCGGCCGTGCCGCCTATGCCGACACCGACGCCGAAGGTGCCGATGTCGTCGGAGTTGGATGCTGTCACCGCGACGCCGCGGAAAGACGGAGCCACCTGGATGATCGAGCGCGGACCGAACGCAGACGGATCGCCCGACGGAATCCCGCCCGCTTTGGCGATGCTGTGGCCGCGGCCCGTCGTGCCGGAGAGGCTGAGCGGGATGAGCACGCCACCCTTGTCGAGCGTCTTCGTGTAGAGGTTGAAGGAGGATCCGCCGGCGTTGTAGTAGTAGTACGTTCCGCCGTCGATGAGGCCGTTGATGGGCGCGCCGCCGCCGGACGAGTACACCACCGCGTCGCCGTTGGTCGCTGAGAACGCGTAGGGCAGGGTGATGGCGTTGCCCGAGACCGCTCCCACCGCGCTCGGGTCGAATCTCGGTGAGTAATCCTCCTGCACATTCGCCTCGCTGGCGAGGAAGAAGCGCTGGTTGTTGCTCACGCCCTGCGAGGTCAGGTCGATCGCGGGGCCGCCCTTGGTGTGCGACAGCTGGAAGGTGTCGCCCACGACGCCCACCACGTAGTAGAGCCCCTTGTGCTCCAGTCCGGTGATGGCCAGGCACCCGGCATCCGCGGTATCACAGCCGACGTCGTACTGGACCAGATCGCCGGCGACGAAGCCGTGGTTCGGAACGGTGACGCGATCGCCGCCGGTGCTGACATCTCCCGGGGCGAACCGCAGGTCGCGCGTCGTGACGGCGAAGCTGCCCGACGCGACCGCGAGACCCGACAGCGCCTTCGCCGCAACGGATGCGCCGCTGCCGATCCACGCCCGCGTCGTCTTGGTGGTCACGGGGACCGAGACCGAAGCGCCCACTCCCGCAGTGCCGCCGACCGAGATGTTGCCGGCGATCACGTTGAGCTTCATGCGCTCGTCAGCCGACACCCGGACGCTGCCGTCCATCACGATGTCGGCGTTCGAGCCGATCCACGCCTCGGTCGTGATGTCGATGACCGACACCGCGGCGTTGACGTTGACCGCGGCTGTTCCGCCGAATCCGCCGCCGACCGAGAGTGACGTAATCGTCTCACTCGAGATTGCATCGACGGTGAGGCTGCCCGATCCGCGTATGAACACGCCCGTGCCGAGCGAGGCGCGCGTCACCTTGGTGATGACCTCCACGTCGACGCCGGCACCCACGCCCGCGGTGCTGCCCACTGCGATCATCCCCGCGAGGGCGAGGAGCGTTGTGGTGTCGTGCGCCTCGACCGCGACATCCGTTGTCAGCGATTCGATGATGGCGTTGGCATCGATGTGCGCCGTCGTCGTGTCTGTGACGATATCGACGAGCACGGCACCGGCGACGCCCGCTGAGCCGCCGCCCACTGCTGCGGCAACCGCCACAAGCGTGAGGGAGCCGCTCTGCGTCGCGTTCACTGTGAGGCCGGGGCCGCCCGCGCGAATGGTCGCGCTGGACCCGACGTAGGCGTCGACGACGCTGTCGCGCACGATCACGACGACTCCCGCGCCCACTCCGGCACCACCGCCGCCGATCGCGATGCCGCCGGCGGACCCGACGAGCGTCGAGGTCTTGGTGGCGCGCACCTCGACACCGCCCGACCCGCGGACGACCGCCGACGAGCCGATGCTCGCGCGGATCGCCGGGTCGGAACCACCCTGGTTCGAGACGAACACCAGGAACGTGCCGGCGACCGCGGACGAGCTGCCGGTCCCGGCTCCCGCGACCGACATGAGGAACCAGTCCTCGGCCGACGTCGCCACGACGCGGATGAGACCGCCGGCGCGGACGAGCGCGCTCGCGCCGATCGCTGCCTCGACGTTCTGGTTGACGACCACGATGAGTGCCGTCACGCCGACGCTCGCGCCTTCGAGACTGACCGCGAGGGCGCCGGCGATGTCCACGACCTTGATGTCGTCAGAAGCCTCGACCGATACGGTCTGTCCGGCTCCCCCGATCCCGCCTGCCTGGTTGACCTGCGCGCTTGCGCCGATCCACGCCCGGGTGTCGAACGAGAAGATGTCGATGATGAATGCGCCGGTGACCGCGGTGCCGCTGGAGCCCGCGCCGCCTGCGACGGCGACCGACGTCAGCTTCGCCCAATCGATCTTGTCTTTCAGCGGCGTGTCGGGGGCGAACGGCGTGAGTGTCGTGCGCGCGAAGACATTCGTGGCCCCCGGCGCGTTCGTGGCGCCGTCGATGTGGGCGAGCGTGGAGATCTCGAGCCAGTTCACGGCGATCGCTCCGCCGACCACGGTGCCGCTTCCGGTGGAGAACGCGCCCGCTGCGGCGATGAGCTGGATTCCGAGGTCGGCTACCGCGTTGACCGTGATGTCGCCAGATGTCGTCGAGACGGCCGCGCCCGCTCCGACCACAGCCTCGGTGTCGATGAGCAGGATCTGCACGCCGGCGGATGCTGCGACCCCGGCGGTGTTCTTGCCACCCGCCGCTGCGATGCCCCACGTGATGTAGTCGTTGCGCTGTCCCACCGGAGTGCGTGCTTCGACGATGACGCCGGTGCCCGCCGAGACGACCGCGTTCGATCCGATCTCGGCCTTCGTGGTCGTGTCTGCGACGTTGAGGCCGACTGCGGCCGCGACACCGGTGTCGTTCTCGAGATCGATCGCCGAGCCCATCGCCCGGCCGAGTCCGTCGCTGCCCAGGGTCGCGCGGACGATGACCTGGCCGCTCGTGGCAGTGACCATGCGGTTCGCGGCGATGCGGGCGATGCTGGTCGCGACCACCCAGTTCACCGCGACGGCCGCCGCGACGCCCGTGCCGCCGCCGGAGCTCCCCGACTCGCTCGAGGCCTGACCGTTGGCGCCGGATGCTCCGTTGCCGCCTGTGCCGCCGTTCGACGAGGGCATACTCGCGGTGTCGCTCTTGGTCCCCTGCGTGTTCGGGTTGTTCGAGCCGTTCACCTGCTCGCTGCTCTTGCTGTCCGCCGAGGAGTCGCTGTCCGACGAGCCCTTTGCGCTGGCCGTCGAGATCGCCTCGGTGCGCAGTTGGGCCGTGGCGAGGACGCTCACCGCCGATCCGCTGACATTGCGGTCGATCTCGGCGAGCGTGTCCCAGTCGGTGACCGCGTTGATCACGACGACCGCGCCGACAGCGGTGCTCTTGCCGGCCGCCTTGGCGTCACCATTCGTGGTGACCCGCAGCAGATGCGTCGAGGAGACGCTCACCGGACCGTTGACGACCGCGATGATCCCCGACTGCCCGATCCGCGCGCGGACGTCGTCATCCACCACGATCACCAGCGCGACGACCGGTGTGACCGCAGTGCCTCCCGCGCTGCCGCCTTCTGCCGTGGTGACCAGTTCGCGGAAGCCATAGGCGTCGACCGTGAGCCCGGTGCCGCCGGTGAGGGATGCCGTGTTCTCGATCTCGGCCCGCACGATGCTGCCGTCGATGACCTGCAGTGTGAAAGAAGCGCCGATGCCCGTCGCGGAGCCGACTTCGGCCTTGCCGCTCGCCTTGGCGTAGTCGCGCTCGTTGCTCTCCGCGGTGATGGCGGATGCCGCCGAGCTCAGCGACACGGTCGCGCCGGCCGAGACGACCGCCTCGGTGGAGTTTTCGAGGATGTTGATGGCGAGAGCGCCCGCGACGCCGACGCTGGTCGACTTGCTGGCCCCAGCGCGAGCGGTCGAGGTGACTTCGTGCTCGAACAGCCGGAAGAGCTGGTCGTCGGCCGGCCCGGCCGGGAGCCGGTCGCCGTCGCCCACGACGGCTGAGCCCTGCAGGACCCACTCATGGGATCCGTTGCGCTCGTAGAACCCAGGCCCCTTGCTGCCGTCCTGCTCGGTGAGACGGAACCAGTCGCCCTCTTCGATCTCGTCCTTCGGCAGCTCCGACTTCTCGGTGTAGATGTCGGCAGTCACCCAGTCCCACGTCGTGCCGTTGTACTTCCACACGCTGTTCGCGGGCTTGTCGTCGCGCTTCGTCGTAAGCAGGAAGTAGTCGCCGCTGCCAGGAGAGCCGGGCAGCGATGCGCCGCTCGTGATCGTGATGTCGGTGTCCGGGTTCGCGCCCCAGCTCGAACCGAACTTGTAGATGCCATCATTGCCGCCGCTGCCGCCGTTGGTCTTGACGTACGCGAGGTCGTCCTTCGACGGTCCCGGCAGCTCCTTGCCCTCGGGCACGATCTTCCACTCGGTGCCCGTCCAGCGCCGGATGACGTCGTCGGTGTCGCCACCCAGCATCCCTGCGGTAACCACGAGGCCCGTCGCGCTGATCGTGGTGTCGCCCGTCTTGGCGCTGATGGCGATGTCGACCTTCTGAACGGAGACGCCGACGCCGACGCCGACCGATCCATCCGTCGCCGAGTCGCCCTTCGCATCGGCGAGGGAGTCGGTGTCGCCCAGGGCCTCGAGGGTGAGCAGACCGCCGGCGTTCACGGTGATGCCGTTGGCGAGCCAGGCCCGCACGGTGCTCGCGACCACGTTGATGGCGATCGCTCCGGCGAGCGAGAGCGAGTTGCCGCTGTTCTCGCTCGTCGCCGCCTTGGGCGTGCTCGACGTGCTCGTCGAGCCGCCGCCGTCGGCAGCCTTGCTCTGGTTCGCCTTCGAGAGGTTGTCGTCGGCGGACTGGTTGACGTTCTTGCCGTTGCCGCCGTCTGCCGCCGCGGGGGCGCCCTTGGTCGCGGCTTCGGCCACCGTCTTGACATCGACCCGCTGGTGGGCCTTGAAGCTCACGGCGCCGGTGGTCTGGAGGCTGCGAGCGCTTCCGGAGTCGGCGACGGTGTCGTCGAGGACGGCCAAAGCCAGCGAGATGCCGATGCCGGCGGTGGAGCCTGCCACGGTGGAGCCCTTGGCTGTCGTGGTGGCGGACACGGTCTGTGTCGAGGTGGCACTGATGCTCGACGCGGTGAGCGGAGCGGTGCCGGCGCCGATGGAGGCGCTGGTGCGAATTGTCGCGAGGGTGATGGCTACTGCGGGGACGATCGTGACGGATCCTGACTTGCCCCCGGCTTCCGCTTCCGACGTGAGTGCCACATCGTGCGTCGCCGTGATGGTCAGGGCTCCTGCTCCGGTCAGCGGGGGTCCGCGGGTCGGATCGCTCACTTGTGAGATACCCGCGTAGACGAGGTGGGTGACGAGGTTCAGTGCCAGCGAGGCGCCGAGCCCGACCGTCCCGGTACCGGACTGCGAAGCCTTCGCCGATGCCTTGTCAACGCTCTTCGAGCCGGCGCTGAAGCTGACCGCGCCGCCGCCGACGATCGCGATGCCCGGCACGGGGTTCGGCCCTGGGTTCGGGCCGGGATCCTGGCTGCCGAGCAGCGCTGCGGTGGTCTTCTCGTCGACCAGATTGAGCGCGAAGGCGCCGGCCACCCCGAGGGATCCCGACGTGTTCGCCGCGCCGGCTTCCGCCGTCGCCTCGAAGTTGTGCTTGGCGTCGTCGGCCTTCATGATCGCGCTGATCGTGAGCGCGCCCGCCTGAACGGAGGCTCCCACACCGACGCCGGCCTGGTTGATGAGGTGGACCTTGTTGACAGCGAGCGCGGCGCCGATGCCGAGCGAAGTCGAGTTCGTCGCGGTGCCCTTGGCGCTGGCCTTGGCATCCGTTTCGTTCTTGGCGATGAAGACGGCCTCACCCGCTGCGACGAGCGCGCGACCGTCCAGGAGCATGGCCCTGGTCACTGAGTTGACGATGTTGAAGGCGATCGCGGCGGCGACGGTGACGGAGGTGCCGTCCTCATTCTTCGCGGCCGGAGTGCTCGATCCGCCACCGGCACCACCTGTCGTCCGTGACGACGTCTTGCCGAGCTTGGCATCGGACTTCTCGTTCGCGTCCTTGTTCGTCGAGTCCTTCGATCCGGAGCCACCGGTCGTCCCCGGCGCTCCCTCGGCACTCGCCTCGGCAGAGGTTTCGGTGATCGATGTGCCGTCCGCCGACATGTTCACCTCTGCGCCGGCACTGACATCGCGGTCGATCGTCGCCTCGACGACGTGGTCCGCGCTCGTCAGGGCGAACGAGATCGTCATCGCGAGGGCAGCGCCGCCACCGCCGGTCTTGGTGGCGCCTTCGGCTTTGGTACTCGCCTTCGCCTGCTGATCCGCGTGCCCTCGGAGGGCGCCGGCGAGGGCGAGGTTCGGTCCCGCCAGCACGGATGCGCGGGTGCGGACGTTGTGGATCGCGACGCTGCCGACGCCGGTGAGCGATGCCGAGGTGCCTCCGGCCGCTCCGCCGATCGTCTCGGTCGTGGCGTTGTCGTTGCCGAAGGCGTCGAAGAACAGGTCGTCGATGCCCGTGGCGGCCGCAAATGCCGCCACGCCCGCGAAGACCTCATTCGTGATGAGGCTGATCGCGATCGAGGCTCCGATGCCGACCGCACTGCCGTTGTCGGCGCCATCGACGGCCTGCTTCGCGGTGGCCTTCGCGGTGCTCCGGTGGACGCCCGTTGCCTTCAGCTTCACATCCGAACCGCCGAATGTGCTGGTGCCGAGGAGATCCGCGGTGGTCGCCGCTGTGATCTTGTTGACCGCGAGCGAGCCCGCCGCGGCGACGGTGCCGCCTGCGGCCTTCTTGCCCGAGACGGCGGTGGCGGTGAACTCGCTCTCGCCGGTCGCCGGCGCCGTCGCCTCGACGCCCACGCCCGTGCCGCCGGCGGCCAGCGCGGCACCACTGACGAATGCATGGGTGGTCAGCGCGATGATGTTCACCGCGATGCCGACGCCGACTCCCTGGCCGCCAGACCCGTCGGTCGTGCCGCCGTCGGCGAGCGATGTCACGGTGTTCTTCCCCGTTGCTGAAACCTTCTGGGCTCCGGTCGTCGTGACCTTGCCGCCGACGATGCGACCCGTGGTGGTCGTCGTGAGGATGCCGACCGACAGTGCGCCGGCGACCGTCAACGAACCCGAGTCCGCCGCGCCCTCGTCATCCGTCTTCGCCTGACCCTTCGCCCGGTCGGGGTCGTTCGGGGTCTTGCTGTTCTCCTTCGCGCCGCCCTTGCCGGCATTCGACGTGGCGGTGACGGTACCCGTCTGCGCAGCCACGAGGTTGAGTGAGGCTGCTGTCGTCGGGGTGACCGACGTCGTCGTGATGGCCGCATCCGTCGTCTGCGTCAGGTTGACGATGGCGACACCGCCTCCGCTTGCCGCGTCCTTCGCATCAGCGATGCCGGACACGGTCGCGGTGTTGGTGGCCAGGATGTCGAGGATGCCGGTCGCGGCGATCCGGGCGAGTCCGGTGAGCAGCGCGAGAGCGGATGCCGTCACCGTGACGATCGCAACGGCTGCGTCGAGTGTGTTGGCGCTCGAATTCCCCGCGTCGTCGCCGCCCCCCTCGTCCTTCGCGGCGTCCGATCCGACGTTCGCACCCGCGGTTACCGTCGAGGTCGAAGACAGAGTCGTCTTGCCGCTCGAGGTGACGACGGCGGAGTCGCCGACGGTCACGCCGGCCTGCGAGTCGACGATCACCAGGTCGCCGTACTTCTTGTTGAGTGTGAAGTCGCCGACCGTGGAGGTCGCGCTCAGAGAGACGTCGCCGGCATCGGCGGTGAGCGCCGAGGCCCCGCCCACTGTCACTGCGGCTTGGGAAGAGACGTTGACGACGTATGCCGTGGCGTGGGCTTCGTTGGGATCGACGATGGCGTTCGCGGCGGCCGAGATGGTGCCGGCGGTCAGCGTCGAGTTCGTGATGCTCACCGACGCGTCCGCGCAGTGGGTGATGACGAGACTCGTGCATAGGAGCGGGTTCGGGTCGGCGCCTGCCGTCTGCGCGGCAGTCAATGCGATCGACCCGGCAGTGATCGTGGCGCCGTCGACGATGATCTTCTCGAAGTTGACGAGGAACGCCGCGGCCCCGAGGTTCAGGATCCCGTGGATGGTCAGCGTGTCATTGCCGCCGGCGCCGAGGATGTTCAGGATCTGGCCGCCCAGGATCGGGGCGAAGAAGCTGACCTCTTCGAAGGAGTCGCCCCCGATCGACCGCAGCAGGAGCTTGCCCGGGTTGAGCGGGTTGACGAGCAGTTCCGCTTGGTTGTCACCGGACGTCAGTGTGAGCGTTTTGTCTCCGGTCGTCGCGTCGTCGATCGGCTCGATGCCCTCATATTCCACGGTGCTCTGGCCGAACCGGAGCGTTCCGCTCGAGCCGTCGATCGCGGTCGAGTCCAGGCCGTCAGCACCCTTCGTCACGAGCGTGTCGAATCCTTCAGCCCCGTCGAACCCGATCACGGTTGCCGGGTCGGTCCCGTTGAAGTCGATCGTGAGTGTGTCGTCGCCACCCGTCCCCATGACGCGGATCTCGGAGATCTCGGAAAGGGATCGGGTCACGCCGTCGAAGGTCACCGTGCCGTCGCCGTTGAAGACGAGCTGCCCCGTGGTCGCCGTCATCTGCACGAGCCAAGGCGAGGGTGCGGCCGGCGCCGCAGGCTCGACCGCCGCAGGCGAAGGCTCAACCGAAGCCGAATCGACAGGGGCAGGAGCGGGCTCGACGACGGGTTCGGAAACCGGCACCGGGTCGGGGGCGGGCACCGGGTCGGGGGCGGGTTCCGGTGCAGGCTCAACGGGCGCGGGCTCGGCCGGCGCGGGAGCCGGTTCCGCGGGCGCGGGAGCCGGTTCCGGCTCGGGCGCGGGCTCTTCGGCCGCGGTCGCATCGAACGGACGCACATCGACGAAGGCCGCTTCACCCACAACCGGCGCTCCCGTCACCCTCACGACGGGCGCCGACTGCGGCTCCGACAGCGGCTCTGGGGAAGGAGTCGAGGCCGCGGGCGAGATGGCCGGAGCGGCAACGGGAGCGACGGAAACAGTGGCGGCGGCAGTCGGAGCGACGGCAGCAGGGGCGGACATCGAGATGGCTACGGTGATGGCGGTGGCATATGCCAGCACGCCGAAGGCCGCGCTCTTGGAGCGCTTGCGACCCTCTCCCCGAACCATCTCGCGCCTGTCATCGAAGCGAAACACTCTAGACAAAGCGCCGGTCAGCCCTCGAACCGCGACTACGCGGCTCCCCCGAACCCCGGCAATCGACCCAGCCATGGACCTTCAGCGGCCACTACCCCAGGAGATACGTGACAGTGAAGGCACCCGCGGCACAAGCTAGACCCGCGCCGAGGGGGCCGTCAAGAGGCAGAAGCGAACCTCGTCACAGAATCTGACCGAGGGCCGCTCGACGACGGACCCATACCGATCGGGGAATATCGCGGAAAGACGGGTCAGCTCAAGCCCGAATAGGCGTGGAGACCCTTGAAGAACATGTTCACGATAGTGAAGTTGAAGAGCACTGCGCTGAACCCGATGATCGAGAGCCAGGCCGATCGCGAGCCGCGCCACCCACGGGTGGCCCGCGCGTGGATGTACCCGGCGTAGAGCACCCAGATGACGAACGTCCAGACTTCCTTGGTGTCGAAGCCCCAGTAGCGGCCCCATGCATCATTCGCCCAGATCGACCCCGCGATGAGCGTGAAGGTCCAGAAGATGAAGCCGAGGATCGCGAAGCGGTAAGCGAGCGATTCGAGCGCCTCGGCGCTCGGCAGCGTGCGCAGGAATCCCGGTCCGGACTTCACCGCGACGCCCGATTCGTCTGCTGCGAGAGCCTTCCGCTCACGCCGCGCCTGCATGAGCTGCGCGACCGAGAGGCCGAAGGCGAGCGCGAAGAGCGCTGTGGCGAGGGATGCCACGAAGACGTGGATGACGAGCCAGACGCTCTTCAGGGGGTCCATCAGCGGCACGATCTCGACGTAGAACGCGAGGGTCGCGCCGCCCAGCAGGAGGACCACCATACCCGTGATGAAGGAGCCGAGGAACCGCAGGTCGTAGCGGAAAAGGACCGCGAGGTAGACCGCCACCACGAGCATCGTCCCGGTCAGCGAGAACTCGTACATGTTCGACCACGGCACGCGCCCGGCAGCGAGGCCGCGGGTGACGTCGCCGGCGACGTGGAAGAGGAACGCGAGCACCGTCAGCGCCGTCCCGATCCGCGCCCACAGGAGCCGGGGTCGATCCGCCGGCCGCGCGGTAAGTGCCTCGTCCGCCACGCGCTCCTGATCGCGGACCTGGCTGATGGTCGGGCGGCCTGCGACGGCCGCGCCGGCGCCGACCAGTTCGCGCTCGCGCGCGTCCTTGACATCGACAGCCTGCGCAGAGCGCCGCGCCAGATCGATCGCGTACGCGACGAACGCGAGCGCGTAGATGACGATCGCCGTCCAGACGAGCAGAACCGAGACCGAGTCGAGGCTGAGCGGGGCGGTTTCCGGCATGTGAGTATCCTACTTCCGCGCCGCGTCCGGCTTCGAAGACGGCTGCGGTGCGGCCGCGCGAAGGGACGCCTCGAGACCGTCACCGTGACGCTGCGCGAACTGGCCGACCGCGTCGTCCAGGGTGGGGTCCTCGCCCCTCGCCAGCCCCGCGTACTCGACACGAAGGGTGTGTCCCTCGCGTGCGACCTTGACCCATATCCGGCGCCTCGGCACGAACAGCGCCGCGAGCAGACCCAAGGTGGCGAGCACCGCGAATCCGAGAACCCAGGGCGCGACGGCATCCCGGTGTACGGAGAGCGAGACGAACCGCTTCACGGATGCGTCGTATCCCTCGGCGCCGGCCGGCGACTCATCCTCGAAGGTGATCGTGCCGAGCTCATCCGGAAGCGCCTGGGTCTCGCCCGGGGCGAGCTCGATCGAGTCGACGCCGGTGTCGCCGCCGGTCAGCTGCGTCATCCCGGTCGGATCGAGGGTGTACACAGATCGGGGTGTTCCGTCGTCGATCCCGAGGTCGCCGGCGTAGACGTTGAGCGACACGACCGGATTCACAAGGGCCGGGTAGATCGAGGTGAACGCACCCGTCGGCAGCGATGCCTGCGTCGGATAGAAGAAGCCGACGAGCCCCAGCTGCTCGGGCAGACCGTCGGGCACCTTGACGACGCCGAGGGACGTCATGTTGGTGTCCTGAGGGAGGAAGGGCACGGACTCCGAGAACACGATCTCGCCGTCCGCGTCCCTGATTGTGAGGGTCGGCGCATAGCCGTTGCCCATGAGGTAGATGCGGTCCCCCGCCATGTCGAGCGGGTGGTTGACCCGCACCTCACCGGTCTGGGCCGTCTCACCGGCGACGAGGGTCGTCAGATGGGCGGCGAAGTCCCCCGCCTGCCCCGCGCCGGTCTCGCCGGCGGGCTGATACGTGACGGCGAACTCATCCAGAGTGAGCGAGTAGGGGGTCAGCTGCTCCTCGTCCACGAAGCGCCCGGGATTGAAGGACGCGTAGTCGAGCATCGTGTTGACGAACGTGCGACCCTCGACGATCACGGCCTGACCGGTGTAGGCGAACCCGCCGCCCAACCCGACCGCGAGCAGCACGCCGATGAGAGCGGTGTGGAACACGAGGTTGCCCGTCTCACGCAGGTATCCGCGCTCCGCCGAGACCGACATCGTCGCGCCCGAGTCGTAGCGCGCAACGCGATACCCGGCCTTCTTCAGCTGCTGCTCGGCGAGGCCGATCGACAGCTCGGCAGCGGCTGCAGCATCCATCTGGGGAGTGAGCTCGACGATCGACTCGCGATGCGCGTCGAGGCGGCCGAGGCGAGCGGGCGTGCGCGGCGGCTGGGCCCTGAGCGCCTTCCAGTGGTGCCTCGTGCGCGGGATGACGCAGCCGATGAGCGACACGAACAGCAGGATGTAGATCGCCGAGAACCAGGGCGACGTGTACACGTCGAACATGCTGAGGTTGTCGAGGAGCGGCGCGACGTCGGGATTGTCGGTGTAGTACTGCGTGACGCCGTTCGGGTCCGCGCTGCGCTGCGGCACGAGCGATCCGGGAACCGCGGCGATCGCGAGAAGCAGCAGCAGCACGAGGGCGGTGCGCATGGAGGTGAGCTGACGCCAGCCCCAGCGCAGCCAGCCGACGATGCCGAGTGGAGGTTGCGCGACAGCGGATGCTGCATCCCCCGCACTGTCGGAGGCATCCGCGTGATCGGCGGGGCGCAGCGTGCCCTCGACCGGAGACGAGTCGGTCGGCGCGTCAGAACGGGAGTGGGACACTCAGGAACACCCCCTGCAGCTGAGCCATCAGCGCGCTCCACACGCCGGTCACCATGAGGATGCCGAGAGCAACGAGAAGACTTCCACCGACGATGTTCACCGCGCGGATGTGACGGCGCAGGAACGTCACGGAACGTGTCGCCCACCCGAATCCGAGGGTGATCAGAATGAATGGGATGCCGAGGCCGAGCGAGTACGCAAGCCCGAGCAGACCGGCTCGGAGCGGGTCGCCGAAATTCCACGACACCGCCATGATCGCGGCGAGGGTGGGTCCGATGCAGGGCGCCCAGCCGATGCCGAGGGCAAGGCCGAGGAGCGGGGCACCGACGAGTCCGAGGTTGCCGCGCACCTCGGGATGGAATGTGCGCTGCGCGAAGCCGAAGAGGCCGATGAAGACCAGGCCGAGCAGGATGATCACGACGCCCATGATGCGGGTGATGAGGTCGGCGTACTCGATGAAGAACTGCCCGACGGTCCCTCCGAGGATGTTCACCGTCATGAAGACGACGGTGAATCCGGCGATGAACAGGAGCACACCCCCGAGGAGGCGCGCCCGACCCGGCATCTCGAACTCGGCGCCGGCCGAGGGGCCGGCCTCGATCGCTTCAGGGGAAGCGCCCGCGGGGACGGCCACCTTCGCCGGACGCGGTGCGACCGCGCCGCCGATGAAGCCGAGGTATCCGGGAACGAGCGGGAGCACGCAGGGAGAGAGGAAGGAGAGGACTCCTGCGGCGATGGCGATCGGGATGGCGACCCACAGCGCCCCGTCGGCGACGATCGCGCCGGGGTTCACGATTCCTCCAGAGCGTCGCGAACGAGGGCGGTGAGCACCGAAGCATCCGGAAGCTGACCGATGATCCGGGCGGCCACCCTGCCCTCACCGTCGAGGACGAGTGTCGTCGGGGTCGCGTTGATCGGGGTGCGCTCCGCGAACGCGAGCTTGACCGCCCCGTCCTGCGCGGCCATGACGCTCGGGTAGCTGACCCCGTAAGTGTCGGCGAATGCAGCCGCTGCCTCGGGCGCGTCGGCGGTGTTGATGCCCAGGAACGAGACATCCTGCCCATCGAATTCGGAGTACGCCTCTTCGAGGTCGGCGGCCTCCGCACGGCAGGGACCGCACGCTGCGTACCAGAAGTTCACGACGAGCACGTCTCCGGCGTAATCGGCGCTCGAGACCTCGTCGCCCGCCTCGGTCGTACCCTCGAACACCACCGGCTCGTCGCGGTCCTCGGCGGGGATCTCGACGACCCTGAACCCGTCGGCGGCGATGAATCCCTTGTTGTCGCCGGAGCGGTACTGGTCGGCGAGCGGATCGTTCGCGCAGGCGGCGAGTGTCGAGACGAGGCCGACGGCCAGTACGGCAGCCAGAACCGAGCGGATGCCGCGCATCAGACCGCCCCCACGTCGACGGCTCCAGCGGTCGAGGCCGGCTCGGCATACGACACCTCGGACCACTTGCCGTCCACCATCTCGAAGCTCGTCACGCTCGAAAGCGCGCAACGGCGATCGCGCGGATCGTGGCGGGTGCTGAGACCGGCGACGGCGAGGTGGGTCACCCAGATCGGGAGCTGATGCGACACGATGACGACGTCGCCGCCGTCGGCGTTCTCCCACGCCTCGGTCATCGCCTTGTTCATCCGCGCGATGACGTCGTTGTACGGCTCACCCCAGCTCGGGATCGCGGGACGACTGAGGTGCCGCCAGTTCCACGGGTTGAGGAGGGCGCGCACCATCCGCCGCCCCTCGAAGACATTGGTGGGCTCGATCACGCGCTCGTCGATCACCGGCTCGAGGGCGAAGGCCTCGGTGAAAGGCTCCGCCGATTCGCGCGTGCGCTGCAGCGGCGAGACCACGAGGGTCGTCACCGGGCGGTCGAGGCCTCGCACATAGTCGGCCGCCTGCTGCGCCATCCGTCGTCCGTCGGTGCTCAGCCCGAAGCCCGGAAGACGGCCGTACAGCACGCGGCGGGGGTTGTGGACCTCTCCGTGGCGCACGAGATGGAGGCGATCGGCGGGCACCCGACCAGTCTACGTGGGGCCGTTCTGTGGGGTTGCCGAGCGCGAGGGTCAGGCCGGGGGCACGCCAGCCGTGGCGAGTCCGCCACCGACGAAGAACGCGACGATGATCAGCACGCCTGCGACGAGCGGGACCCAGAACGCGAGCCGCCGAAGGATCAGCAGCACGATCGATCCGATGAGGGCGAGCCCGAGGAGCACCCAGGGCATGACGGCGGCGAACAGCATTCCCACCGCGATGAGGTTCGTGTCGCACTCGCGGACGCCGCACGAATCCGCCGCCATCGCCAAGTAGAGGCCGAAGATCGACGCGATCAGTGTGACCGCCGCGACGCCGAGCAGCAACACGATCGTGAGGACGATGTCCCAGACGCGGAGGGGGCGCTTCGGCGCTGTGGTTGGCGGATGCCGCGCTGTCGGCATCTCGGGCGAGGAGGTCACGCGATCATCGTATGGGGCGGAGCGGATCGAGGCGCGGCAGTCCTCCTGGCTTCATGGGCGCTCCTCCCCAGGGCTGGTGAAAACCCGCTCCTGGCCGATTCTCCACAACCTGCTTTTCAGCGCCTGATCTGGGGTTCGAATGTCGGAGGGGGTCACCAGAGTGGTGTCATGAGCAACCCCGCTGAGTCCCTCGCAGATCTGCGAGATCGCGTCGCGACCGACGTGCGAGCGCTGCTCACCACCGCCTCCTTCCACTTCGCATCGGACACGGAGCTGGCGGATTCGATCGCGCTGGGCGGAGACATCCTCCGGTTCGCAGAGGCGCTGCTCGTCGAGGGCGTCGCCGAACTCGCAGAGCGATCACGGTCTCTCTCGCGAGACACCCGCCCGGCGGGGCCGCGGCATCCGCCCACGTAGACTGGTCGCTCGTGAGTGAACGCGTACTGGTCAAGCAGCTTCAGGGTCTCGTCGACGGCCCGGTGTCCGTCTCCGGATGGGTCGAGACGGTCCGCGATCAGAAGAAGGTGCAGTTCGTCATCCTTCGCGATGAGACCGGCGCGGTCCAGCTGGTGAACCCGGCGACGCGCCCGTCCGAGGACGGCACTGAACAGGATGCCGGTGCCCTGGCCCTCACGGAGTCGATCTCGGCGATGACCACCGGCACCTTCCTCACGGTGCGAGGCGAGCTGAAGCACGACGAGCGCGTCAAGCTCGGCGGCGTCGAGATCAAGATCGGCTCGCTCGAGATCGCTGCCGCGGCACTCCCCGAGACACCCATCGCCGCCGACAGCGCGCAGGACAAGCGCATGGACTGGCGCTTCCTCGACCTGCGTCAGCGTCGCAACAACCTGATCTTCCGCGTGCAGACCACGCTCGAACACGCGATGCGCACCTACTGGGTCGAGCGCGATTATGTCGAGGTGCACTCGCCGAAGCTCATGGCGTCAGCATCCGAATCGAATGCCGAGCTCTTCTCGCTCGAGTACTTCGGCGAGCAGACGGCGTACCTCGCCCAGTCGCCCCAGTTCTTCAAGCAGATGGCGCAGGTCGCCGGCTTCGGCAAGATCTTCGAGATCGCGCCGGCGTTCCGCGCCGACCCGTCGTTCACCTCCCGCCACGCGACGGAATTCACGAGCATCGACGCCGAGATCAGCTGGATCGACTCGCACGAGGATGTCGCCGCCATGCAGGAGGAACTCCTCGCCACGGCCATCGCCGCCGTGAAGGAGAAGCACGGCGCCGAGATCGAGGAGCTGTTCGGCCTCGAAGTGGTGGTCCCCGCCATCCCGTTCCCGAGGATCCCGCTCGCCGAAGCGCTCGAGATCGTGAAGAACCGCGGCTACGAGGTTCCCCGCACCGACGGCGACCTCGACCCTGAAGGCGAGCGCCAGATCTCGGCATACGTCGAGGAGACCTACGGCCACCAGTTCGTCTTCATCACCGACTACCACCCCGAGATCCGCGCGTTCTACCACATGCGCGATGAGGAGACCGGGCTCACGAAGAGCTACGACCTCCTCTTCAAGGGCGTCGAGATCACCACGGGCGCACAGCGCGAGCACCGCGTCGACGTGCTGATCGAGCAGGCGAAGGAGAAGGGTCTCGGAGCCGAGCACCTCGACTTCTACTTCGACTTCTTCCGCTACGGCGCCCCGCCGCACGGCGGTTTCGGCATGGGACTCGCGCGGGTGATGATGCTGCTGCTCGGCGAGTCGTCGATCCGCGAGGTCACTTACCTTTTCCGAGGCCCCACGCGCCTCGCCCCCTGACCCCTGGTCAGAGGCCCTCGACTTATGCCGTCAATGCCGCCCGCAGGCGGTCGGGCGAGACACGCCAATGCGCGTGCAGTGACCCGTCGATCAGGATGACGGGAATCTTCTCCCACCACAGCTCGTAGAGCGCAGGGTCATCGAGGATGGATCGTTCGTCGATCGACACCGTGTCTTCGGGAAGCTCCGCGACCACGGTATCGACGACCTCGCGCGCCACGTCGCACAGATGGCAGTCGGGCTTGCCGATGAGGGTCAGCGTCGTCACGACTTCATCCTAGAAGCCGGGTTGGAGCAGTCGGCCGCGTCAGTGCTCGACCGGGAACCCGGCCGCGATCCAGTCGCTCATGCCGCCTTCGATGTTGGTCGCGTCGAAGCCGCGCGCTTCGAGCGCCTCGACCACGCGCGCCGAGCGACCGCCCACCTGGCAGATCACGTCGAAGGGTTCGTCGGGCAGCTCCTCGAGGCGCGAGCCGAGCGTCGACATCGGCAGGTTCACGGATCCCGGAACATGCCCCGCGGCGAACTCGTACTCCTCACGCACGTCGATGAGCGGCGTGCCGGTGCGCTCGCGCAGCTGCTGAACGGTGATCGACTGCATCCGTGCCTCTTCCCTGCTCTCTCGCCGGGGATACTGCTCGCCCCCGGGATACACGAAGCGCCCGTCCTCGGACAGGCGCTTGGTGTCGGATGCCGCTACTTCTTGTTGCGGCGCTGGTGGCGAGTCTTGCGAAGCAGCTTGCGGTGCTTCTTCTTCGCCATGCGCTTGCGGCGCTTCTTGATGACTGAACCCACGGAAAACCTCACTATGTCGGGGTCTGGGCGCGGATGAAACGCGCCCGGGATCGGCAGAATACGAAAAATGCCTCTCGACAGTCTAGCCGACGTCGGAGATGGGCCGTTGCAGGGCCTCGGTGACCGCTGATTCGGGCACTCGATAGCTGCGACCGAAACGCACGGCGGGCAGCTCACCTGAGTGAACGAGCCGGTAGACCGTCATCTTCGAGACCCGCATGAGCTCGGCGACCTCGGCCACCGTCAGGAAGCGGACATCGGGCAGTTCCGCCATGTGATTCCCCTTCTCCGCGCAGGTGCTGAGCACACTCTAGGGGTTAGGAGGGACACGTGTAAACCGCTGTGACTGCTGTTACCAGTGGGACCGCTGAGCCTGTTGCTCAGTTCGCGGCCCGCATCTTGCGTTCACGGGCCTCGCGAGCGGCCTGGCGCTCGACCTTTCGCGCGTCGCGCAGCGCTCGCTCGGCATCCCGAACGGACCTCCGCGCTTCACGGAATCGCTTGTCGCCGGCGATGTCGGCATCGTCGACGCTCTGCCATGCGCGAGGCTGGTCGCGGCGTCCGTCACCTGCAAGCGCGATGTACGCCTCGAGACCATCCAGGCTGCGGGCGAGGTTGAACGAGAACGGGTCGACCGCGTCGAGGAAGACGCCCGCGTCGATCGCCGCCCGGAGGGCCGGGTAGGCGTCTGCCGTGATGAGCTGCCGGAACGTCGCGTCCTCGCGCAGCGCGACATCGTGGTCGGTGACTCCCTCTTCACGCTCGATGCGCGCGTACCCCGCGAACACCATCCCCGCCCACCGCGCGTGACCGGTGATGAGCAGCATCGCCGAGAGCCGCTCGCCATGGGTGAGGGGCGTCTCGTCGAGTGCGGCGATGCCGGCATCCATCCAGGCGGCGCTGTTCGGGGTCGTCGGTGAGCCGTTGATCGGCACCTCGAGCACCCACGGATGCTCGAGGTAGAGCTGGATCATCGCGTGGCACAGGGCCTCGAGCTGCGCCCGCCAGCCTCCGGCATCCCGGATCGACTCGGGCGGAAGCCCGGTCGCCTCCTCCTGCATGAGCAGGATCAGATCGTCCTTCGCGGTGACGTAGCGGTAGAGCGACATCGGGGTGTAGCCGAGCCGGGCGGCCACGGCGGCCATCGAAACGGCGCCGAGACCCTCGGCATCGGCGATCTCGACCGCGGCCTCGACGATGCGCTCGACGCTCATCTCGCGCTTCGGCCCTCGTTGCGGGCTGGCGGCGATGCCCCACGCGAGCGCGACGCCACGGGGCAGTTCGAGTTCCACTCCATCGGTGTCGACCATGGCGTCATTCTAGGCTTGTTTACCTCGTAAACAGTGTGTTAGCGTCATAAACAGTTTCGTCCATACACAGAACGAAGGGATGCCGCGATGCAGCCAACCATCCACGTCCGGGGCCTGAGAAAGGCGTTCGGACGGCAGATCGTCCTCGACGGTCTCGATCTCGAGGTCTTCCCCGGAGAGGTCTTCGCCCTCCTCGGACCCAATGGCGCCGGCAAGACGACGACCATCAACGTGCTGACGACTCTCACCCGCCCCGATGCGGGCACCGCGACCGTCGCCGGCATCGACGTCCTGGCGGACCCCGAGAAGGTCACGCAGCGGATCAGCCTCACCGGACAGTCGGCGGCCGTCGATGACGTCCTCAGCGGCATCGAGAACCTGGTGATGCTCGGACGGCTGTCGGGTCTGTCGCGATCCGCTGCGAAGGCGCGAGCGGTGGAGCTCCTCGACCGCTTCGGGCTCTCTGATGCCGCCGGCAAGCGTGTCGGAGCCTATTCCGGCGGCATGCGCCGTCGCCTTGACCTCGCACTCAGCTTCGTCGTCACTCCGGAGGTGCTCTTCCTCGACGAGCCGACGACGGGACTCGACACCCGGAGCCGCCGCGAGCTGTGGGACGTCATCCGGTCGCTCGCCGAGGCGGGGACGACGGTCTTCCTCACGACGCAGTACCTCGAGGAGGCGGACCAGCTCGCCGACCGCATCGCGGTGCTCGACGGCGGCCGGGTCGTCGCGAGCGGAACCGCCGCGGAGCTCAAGGGACGCATCGGCGGCGACACCGTCGAACTCCACGACGAGCACGGCGCGCTGCTGCGCGAAGTCGCGACGGACGGCACCGTGTCGGACCTTCGCCGCGCGCTCGACGTCCTCGACGAGTCCGGCGCCGAGGGCGTCGTGACGCTCCGGCGCCCGAGCCTCGACGACGTGTTCCTCGCCCTCACCTCGCCCGAGGGACCGCGCAGCGCCGAGGCCCTCCCCCTGAAGGAGATCGCATGACCGCCATCGCGCCGGCCGCCCCCGGCATCCGTCCCCGCATCACCGGCCTGACCGCCGAGAGCGTCTTCGTGACGCGAAGCCTCCGCCACTCGCTCCGCGACGGCGAGTCGCTGCTCATGGCGATCATGCTGCCCGTGATGCTCATGCTGCTGTTCACGTTCGTCTTCGGCGGCGCGATCGATCCATCCGGCGGCTACGTCGACTACGTCGTTCCCGGGATCATCCTGCTCTGCGCGGGATTCGGCGCGGCATCCACCGCCGTCTACGTCGCCGGCGACATGAAGGCCGGCATCATCGACCGGTTCCGCACGATGCCGGTTCGAGCGAGCGCCGTGCTCACCGGGCACGTCGTGGCGAGCCTGCTGCGCAACCTCCTCGCGACCGGAGTTGTGATCGGCGTCGCGCTGCTCGTCGGATTCCGCCCCACCGCGGGACTCTGGGGATGGCTCGGCGCCATCGGGATCATCGCTCTCTACATCCTCACGATCACCTACCTCTTCGCGGCGATCGGGCTCGCGGCGAAGAGTCCCGAGGGTGCGAGCGGCTACGGCTTCATCATCCTCTTCGTCCCGTATCTCTCGAGCGCGTTCGTGCCGGTGGAGTCCATGCCCGATTGGCTGCAGTGGATCGCAGAGCACCAGCCGGTGACGCCGATCATCGAGGCGATCCGGTCGCTCCTGATGGGCACGCCCATGGGTGATGCGGCGTGGGTCGCCATGGCATGGTGCGCGGGCATCCTCATCGCGTCGTTCGTCTGGGGCGCGTGGCTGTTCCGCCGCAAGGCGGGCTCGCACTAGGGCCGGCTGACGGTCAGCGCCCAGGAAGCTTCTTCAGGGCGCTGGCCACGGCGTGCTTCGCGGATGCTGCGGCCCGGCCCACCACGTCGGCGGCATGGGCTGCCGACTCGGGCAGCGTCGACACCGACGTGTAGTCCGCATCGGTCTCGTCTCCGAGGAAGGGCACCAGCCAGTCGTCGACCTCGTCGAGGGGAGCCGAGGACAGGCTGTAGTACCGATGCTGGCCCTCCTCACGCACCGACACGAGCTGCGCATCGCGCAGGACCTTGAGGTGCTTCGAGACCGTCGGCTGGCTCGCGCCGAGTTCGTGCACGATGTGCGACACGCTCGTTCCGCGTTCGCCGGCGGACGAGCGGTCGAGCAGAAGTCGCAGGATGTCGCGACGTGTGCCGTCCGCGATCACGTCGAAGATGTCCGCCATGTGCTCAGATTAGTCGCGCCGCTCGCGGAGTACCATGATGGGCGTTCGGCCGAAGTGATGGCAGCAGAGAGGACGCGCATGTCGGAGGGCAGGCGCGTCGGGGGCACCCGCTCCCGGCAGAAGGCGTTCGACGGGCTGCCGAGCGGCCCGCTGGTCCCCCGAACGGGGTGGGGTCGCCTGTTCGACCGGGTCCGCAACATCACGACCTCCTCGCCCGCGCGGTTCGCCGTCGTGGTGTTCGTCACACTGATCCTCGTCTTCACCGGTCTGCTCTCGCTGCCCGCCGCCACGACGTCGGGCAGAACGGGCGCCGCTGGCCGACGCGGTGTTCACCGCCGTCTCGACGATCTGCGTGACCGGCCTCTCCACGGTCGATGTCGCGACGTTCTTCTCGCCGTTCGGCAAGTTCATCATCTGGCTCGGCGTCAACATCGGCGGAATGGGCGTGCTGACACTCGCCTCGATCCTCGGTCTCGTGATCTCGAAGCGCCTCGGCCTGCGGGCGAAGCTCATCGCGGCGAGCGACACCAATCCGCTCCGCGCGCACGGCGGACCCGTCAACGAGGGACAGACCGTTCGTCTCGGCGAGGTCGGCCAGCTGCTGCGGACGGTCGCCCTTTCGACCCTGCTCATCGAGGCCCTGGTGGCGGTCGCGCTGTTCCCCTCGCTCGATTCTCGCCGGCATCCATCCCCTGGATGCCATGTGGGAGGCGCCGTTCTACGCGGCGATGGCATTCACCAACACGGGCTTCACACCGAACCCCGGCGGTCTGGTGCCCTTCGCCGATGACTACATCCTCCTGACGATCCTGATGGTCGGCGTGTTCCTCGGGAGCATCGGCTTCCCGGTGATCTACACCCTGTGGAAGCACGTCTGGCACGTCCGTCGCTGGTCGCTCCATGCGAAGCTCACGCTCATCACGACCGTCGCGCTCTTCTTCGCCGGAGCGGTCGCGTTCCTCGCACTGGAGTTCAACAACCCGAAGACGTTCGGCTCCATGGACGCGTGGGACACGACCTTCCAGGCGTTCTTCCTCTCCGCGATGACGCGCTCCGGCGGGTTCGCCGTCATCGACATCGGCGAGCTGTACGGCTCCTCGCTCATCGTCGGCAGCATGCTGATGTTCGTCGGCGGTGGCTCGGCGTCCACGGCCGGCGGCATCAAGGTCACGACCCTCGCGGTCCTCGCACTCGCGGTGTGGTCCGAGGCGAAGGGCCGTCAGTCGGTGGAGGTGTTCGGGCGGCGCATCCCGAGCGACGTCCAGCGGGTCGGGCTCTCGGTCGTGGCGTGGGGCGCCACCATCGTCGCCCTCTCGACCATCGTCATCACCCAGATCAGCCATTTCGACGTCGGAGACGTGCTCTTCGACGTCATCTCGGCGTTCGGCACCGTCGGCCTTTCCACGGGGGTCACGGCCGAGCTGACCGACCCCGCCGTCTACGTCATGGCGCTGACGATCTTCATGGGCCGCATTGGTACAGTGACTCTCGCCGCGGCCGTGGCCGCGACATCCCGTTCGCAGCTCTACTCGCTGCCGGTGGAAAGGCCCATAGTTGGTTGAGCGCATCAGGGGCGACGCGCCCGTCCTCGTGATCGGTCTCGGTCGCTTCGGCGCCGCGTGCGCCGGAGAGCTCGACAGGCTCAATCGCGAGGTGCTCGCGATCGACGACAGCCTCGAGCTCGTCCAGAAGTGGTCCGAGCGCGTCACCCACACGGTTCAGGCCGACGCCCGCAACATGGACGCTTTGAAGCAGGTCGGCGCCCAGGACTTCCAGGTCGCCGTCGTCGCCGTGGGCTCGTCGATCGAGGCATCCGTTCTGATCACCGCCAACCTCGTCGACCTCAAGGTCCCGCAGATCTGGGCGAAGGCGGTGTCGCAGTCGCACGGCAAGATCCTGGCGCGCGTCGGCGCGAACCACGTGATCTATCCCGAGCGCGAGGCCGGCGAGCGCGTCGCTCACCTCGTGAGTGGGCGGATGCTGGACTTCATCCGCTTCGACGACGACTTCGTGCTCGCGAAGATGTATCCGCCCAAGTTCATCCGCGGCGTGGGTCTCAACGAGTCGGGCGTCCGCTCCAAGTACAACGTCACCGTGGTCGGCGTGAAGAGCCCCGGAAAGCCGTTCCGCTATGCGGAGGCCGCCACGATCGTGACGAACCACGACCTCATCATCGTCTCGGGGACGAACTCCGACATCGAGCGCTTCGCGGCCCTCGACCGCTAGGCGCTGCGCACCGCTCGCGCGCGGCGCTATGCGCCTTCCCGTTGCTCAACGACCGTCGCTCGCGCGATGGCGCGCCGAGTTCAGGCGATGCGCCGAAATCAGGACGGATGCCGCTCAAAACGTCCTGATGTGGGCGAATCGCCTGATCTCGCCGCGGGCATCCTGGGCCTACGCGCCGCTCGCGAGCTCCCGTGCTCGCGCGAGCGCGGCATCCGTCGCCTGTGCGAAAACGCCGTCGATGTGCGCCGCCTGCAGGACCGCGATCGCGCGCTCGGTGGTGCCCTTCGGGCTGGTCACGCGACGACGCAGTTCGGCGGGGTCCTCCCCGGATGCCTCGAGCAGCGCCGCTGCGCCGATGAAGGTCTGCTCGGACATGAGCCGGGCCTCGGCCTCGCCGAACCCCTTCCCGATCGCGGCTTCGGTGAGCGCCTCGACGAGGAGGAACACGTAGGCAGGCCCCGAGCCCGAGATCGTGGACAGCGCGTCGATCTGCGACTCCGGGACCTCGACGACGCTTCCGACGGTCTCGAAGAGGCGGCGGACGAGTGCGACGTCGGCCCCGCCCGCGCGGCTGCCCGCGGCGAGGCCCGTGACCGCTTTGCCGACGAGCGCCGGGGTGTTCGGCATCGACCGCAGCACCGCCACGTCGTCGCCGAGGATCGCCTCGAAGGTCTGCGTCGTCACGCCTGCGGCGAGACTCACGACGATCGCGCCCGGACGAAGGTGCGGGGCGATCTCGCGCAGCAGGTCGGGAACCATCGCGGGCTTGACGCCGACGAGCACGATGCCGGCGGACGCCACGGCCTCGGCATTCCCACCGGCTGTTCCTCGAGCGAGACGCTCGTGACGCCCGGAAGCGAGGCGAGTTCGGCGGCCTTGGCCGCCGTCCGGTTCGTCGCGGTGACCGTGCTCGCGAGCCCCGATCTCACGAGGCCCTGGAGGATCGCTCCCCCCATCGAACCGGCACCCAGAATCGCGATGGGCGGAAGGAGCGTCTCGTCGGCAGGCATGCCGCCATCCTACGGATTCCTTTATTGCGTGTTGACTTATATAAGCGTGCGCGCAATACTGTATCCGTGCACGCGCTCGACATTCTCGGAGACCCGGTCCGCCGGCGAATCCTCGAGCTGCTCGCCGACGGGGAGCGCAGCGCCGGCGAGATCGGCGGCGTCGTCCAGCGCGAGTTCGGCATCTCGCAGCCTGCGGTCTCGCAGCACCTCCGCGTGCTGCGCGAGTCCGGCTTCGCGACCGTGCGCGCCGACGGCACGCGCCGCCTGTACGCCGTCGACCCCGACCCCCTCGCGGCGGCGGATGCCTGGTTCGACCCGTTCCGCCGCTTCTGGCAGCCGCACTTCGACGCGCTGGGCACCGAGCTCGCGCGCGGTCGCCGTGTCCGCCGCCTCGCCGCCGAAGCCGAAGCCGAAGCCGAAGATGCCGCACACGCCGCTCCTGAACCCGTACCCACCGAACCCGGACCCGAACCCACCGAACCAGCCACCGAAGATGACGAAGAGGAGACCTGACATGGTCGATGTGAACACCCAGATCGAAGCCGTGACCCGCGGCGTGCAGACGACGGAGGTCGACGGCGAGCCGGCCCGTGTGCAGACGCTTGTGCAGACGTTCCCGTCGCCGATCGACGACGTGTGGGATGCCTTGACCTCCGCCGAGC
The DNA here is from genome assembly GCA_963751055.1 of uncultured Actinomycetota bacterium. Lineage (GTDB taxonomy): Bacteria > Actinomycetota > Actinomycetes > Actinomycetales > Microbacteriaceae > Microbacterium. Next base: position 99,820 of record CAVVTB010000006.1, read on the forward strand.
GGATCCCCCGCTGGTTCCTGCCGGTGTCGGGCGACCTGCGTGTCGGCGGCCAATACCAGCTCGAGGGCAATGCCGGCGGCGAGGTCCAGGAGTGCCTGCCGCCGAACGGAGGCGCGGCGCATTACCGCATCACGTGGGCGTACGGCGGCGGCGCCGACTCATGGGTGACGGTACGGCTCGCGGCCGTGTCCGAGCACGAGACCGAAGTCGAGCTCGAGCACATTGCGAAGGTCGCCGATGTGCCGGAGGAGATGTGGGCCCGGTTCGGACCATCGGGGACCGGCATCGGCTGGGACGGGGGCTTCCTCGGCCTCGCGCTGCACCTCGGCGGAGCGACGGACGGACCGACTCCCGAGCAGGCGATCGAATGGCAGATGAGCGACGAGGGGAAGGCTTTCACGCGAGAGTCCGCCGACGCGTGGGCGACTGCGCACGTCGAGGACGGAGCGGACGTCGACACTGCTCGGAAGGCCGCCGACACCACTTACCTCATGTACACCGGTCAGCTCGAGGGTGGGATGCCGGAGGCCTGACGCAGTCGCCGCCGAGCCTCGATTCACCCCGCGAGAGCCGAGGTCTATAGTCGAGGCACGAGGGGCGGCGCCGCCCCGCGCCGACAGCGAAGGACACGCTCCAATGACCCTCTTCGACGGCATCACCGCCCGCATCGTCGAGACGCCGGGACTCTCGGTGAACATCCTGGAGCGACGGGGCGACGACCCCGCGACGCCGCCCGAGCGCACGGTGATCCTGGTCCACGGGAACTCATCCTCCGCGCTCTTCTGGCAGGAGTTCATGCAGGACCTCCCGCACGATCTGCGGGTGATCGCGATCGACCTCCGCGGATACGGCGGCACGGAGCATGCGCCCATCGACGCCACGCGCGGTGTGCGTGACTTCAGCGACGACATCCACGCCACGCTCGAGAACCTCGGCATCCCGACGGCCCACTTCGTCGGCTGGTCGATGGGCGGAGGTGTGATCATGCAGTACGCCCTGGACCACCCCGTGCTCAGCCTCACGCTGGAATCCCCCATCTCGCCCTACGGCTTCGGCGGCACGCGGCGTGATGGCTCGAGGCTCACCGCGGAGGACGCGGGATGCGGCGGAGGCATCGCGAACCCCGAGTTCATCCAGCGGCTGATCGACCACGATGAGACCGACGAGTCGCCGGTCTCGCCGCGCAGCGTCTTCCGCGCGCATTACGTGGCGCCCGGCTATACGACCGAACATGAAGACGTCCTGGTCGAATCGATCCTGTCGACCTCGACGGCAACAGGGAACTACCCAGGCGACTCAGTGGACACGGAGACGTGGCCGGGCATGGCGGCGGGGACGATCGGCGTGCTCAACACCATGGCTCCGAAGTACTTCAACGTGTCGGGGATCACCCAGCTCAGCCCGAAGCCCCCGATCCTCTGGATCCACGGGGTGCTCGACCCCATCGTGTCGGACACATCCCTCTACGACTTCAACTACCTCGGGCAGCTCGGAATCGTGCCCGGGTGGCCGGGCGTCGAAGTCGCCCCACCCCAGGAGATGGTCTCGCAGACCCGCGATGTGCTCGATGCGTATGCCGCCGGCGGCGGTGAGGTCACCGAGCTCGCACTCGAAGGCGTCGGTCACACTCCCCACCTCGAGCGCCCCGCCGAGTTCCGCCACGAGCTGCTGATGGTGATCGGCTATGTGGGCCACCCCCACGACCCCGCTCCCCCGACCGAGACGATCATCCTGAAGTCCGCGGACTGACCCGGCGCGTTCGACACCGACAGCCGACGGCATCCATAGACTCGATCCCATGAGTGCAACAGGCGGCAGCAGGGCCATCATCGCGGCGTTCCTGGCGAACATGGGCATCGCTGTGGCGAAGTTCATCGGCTGGCTCATTTCGGGCTCCGCGTCGATGCTCGCCGAAGCCGTGCACTCCGTTGCAGACTCGGGTAATCAGCTGCTCCTGCTGCTCGGGGGCCGCCGCGCCAAACGAGAAGCCGACCAGGATCACCCTTTCGGATACGGCCGGGAACGCTACGTCTACGCGTTCGTGGTTTCGATCATCCTCTTCTCGGTCGGCGGTCTGTTCTCGATCTACGAGGGCGTCGACAAGATCGTCCACCCTCACGAGATCACGATGGCGTGGGTGCCGATCACGATTCTCATCGTCGCGATCGTCCTCGAGTCGTTCTCGCTGCGGACCGCGGTGAAAGAGAGCAATCATGTCCGCAGAAAGGGACAGTCGTGGGTGGCATTCGTGCGCCACGCCAAGGCTCCGGAGCTGCCCGTCGTACTGCTCGAGGACATCGGCGCTCTGGTGGGGCTTGCCTTCGCCCTCTTCGGCGTCAGCATGACGGTCATCACCGGCAACGAGATCTTCGACGCCATCGGCACCCTGATGATCGGCACGCTGCTGATCCTCATCGCCGTCGTGCTCGGCATCGAGACCAAGAGCCTGCTCGTCGGGGAAGGCGCGACTGACGCCGATCAGCGCAAGATCGTCGCGGTGATCGATGCCGCGCCGACCGTCGAGAAGCTGATCCATATCAAGACCCTGTACCTCGGCCCCGACGAGCTGCTCGTCGCCGCCAAGCTCGGCTTCGCCGCCGATCGCCATCTGGGTGCCGTCGCCGCAGACATCGACATCCTCGAGAGCCAGATCCGCGCCGCGGTTCCCACCGCGCGCGTGATCTATCTCGAGCCCGACATCTATCGTCCGTCGGAAGGGCCGAATCCTCCGACCGAGGAGTTCGTGATCCGGTCGCTCGACTGAGCGCCCGGAGTCAGCGATGCAATACTGCATCTTCACCGAGCCCCAGCTGGGCGCGAGCTACAGCGACCAGCTCGCGTTCGCGCAGGCGGCTGAGCGCCTCGGCTTCGACGGATACTTCCGCTCCGACCACTATCTCCGCGGGTCCGAAGGCGATCCCCTCCCCGGCCCCACCGACGCGTGGACCACCCTCGCAGGCCTCGCGCGCGAGACCTCGCGGATCCGCCTCGGCACGCTGGTCTCGTCGGTCACCTTCCGCGTGCCGGGGATCCTCGCGATCCAGGTCGCGCAGGTCGACGAGATGTCGGGAGGCCGTGTCGAGCTCGGGCTCGGCGCCGGCTGGTTCGAGCGCGAGCACCTCGCCTACGGCATCCCGTTCCCGGCGAAGCGGTTCGACCTGCTCGAGGAGCAGCTCGAGCTCATCACGGGCCTCTGGGCCACCCCGGTCGGAGAGACCTACTCGTTCGCCGGCGGGCATTACACGCTGACGAATGCACCGGCGCTTCCCAAGCCGGTCCAGACGCGAGTTCCCGTCATCGTCGGCGGGAACGGCCCGCGGCGCACGCCTGAGCTCGCCGCGCGGTTCGCAACCGAATTCAATCTCGGCTTCCCGCCGGTGGGCGACATCCCGGCGCGGATCGCACGCGCGCATGCCGCATGCGAACGCATCGGACGTGACCCGGGGACCCTGTCACTATCGCTCGCCATGTCGACGATCGCAGGGGCGAACGACGTCGAAGTCGGTCGCCGGGCGGCCCGGCTGGGCCGCACGGTCGATCAGGTGCGCGACGGTGTCAACATCGTCGGCGGCCCGGCCGAGATCGCAGAGCGGATGGCGCGATACGCGGATCACGGCATCGACCGCGTGTACCTGCAGCTCCTGGACCTGCAGGACGTCGACCATGTCGAGTACCTCGGCACCGAGGTCCTCCCCCAGCTGCCGCGCTGATCCGTCAGCGGCGCGCCTCGAAGAACTCATGCAGCAGAGCGGATGCCTCATCCCGCCGGACCCCGGCAACGACCTCCGCGCGATACGGCAGCCGACGATCACGCACGACGTCATACATCGAGCCGGCCGCGCCGGCCTTCTCGTCCCACGCGCCGAACACCAGTCGCGACACCCGCGCCTGCAGCAGCGCCCCCGCACACATCAGACACGGCTCCAGCGTGACGACGAGCGTGCACCCCTCGAGATTCCAGGAACCGAGGGATGCCGCGGCCTCACGCATGGCGACGACTTCGGCGTGCGCGAGCGGATCGTGCAGGACCTCTCGCAGGTTCCGTCCCTCGCCGACGACCGTGCCGCCGGCATCCGTCACCACCGCACCCACGGGCACATCTCCGGCCTCCGCAGCCTCGACGGCGAGCGCGAGCGCGCGGTCCATCGCAGCGAGGTCTGCGGGATCCTGGTTCATGTCGCTGCCCTTCCTGGCGCTGGGTCGAGCCTACGGGCGGCCTACCCCCGAGCGCGTCGACGCGACCGGCCGAGGTTGCCTACACTCGAATGCAGAGGAGGATGCCGTGCCCGATCTGCGTGTGGACATCGACCGAATGCGCTCGGTCGGGCTCGATCTCGCCCGCATCGGCGGAGAGTTCGAGTCCGCGAATGTGCGGAGCGACTCCGTCGCCGACGCGACAGGCCATGACGGACTCGCCGAAGTCGTGCGTTCGTTCGCCCACTCGTGGGATGACACGCGCGAGGCGATGGTCGGGGGCATCAAGGGACTCGGCGAGGCGTCGACGATGATCGCGGATGCCTTCACCCAGACCGACTCGGAGCTCGCCCGCGCGCTCACCGAGCCCGCCCGTTCCCAATGGGGCTCCGCCCCAAACCCCCGGCTTGCTGACGCACGCCCCCGAGGCATGGAGTGAGGCCGGCCGATTGGTCCGCCGTCGGATTCGGCGCCGATCCGATTCCCGGCGACCCGGTCGTCGTGCTGCGCGGCGGTCAGGACTATCTGTCGGTGGCGGAGGCGATCAGCCAGACGGTGACCCGCCTCCGATCTCTCGGGGTGGACGGTCAGGAGTCTGAGGCGATCTTCGCCCTCGCCGAGACCGCAGGTTCGGTCGCCGACGACATCGCCAAGGCTGAGCGACGCTACCGCGAGACGGGCCACGCCCTCATCGACTATTCGTCGGCCCTCGAGTCTGCGCAGTCAGAGTCGCTCGAGGCGCTGTACGCGGCGCACGCCGCTCAGCAGGCGGCCGAGCATGCGGCATCCGATCAGCGCCGATACCTCTCGCTGGCGCAGGGCGAGACCGATCCCGCCACGGCCATCCGGTATTCGAACCTCGGCGACGAGGCGTCATCGGATGCGTCGTACGCTCACGCCCGCGTCTCGATCGCTTCGGAGCGGGTGCACAGCGCCGCAGCGGCCCGCGACCGGGCCGCCGAGCGTGCGCGAGGGCGCATCGAGAACACCACCTCTGACGATGGCCTGAAGGACTCGTGGTGGGACAACTGGGGCAAGGACGTGCTGAGCGTCGTCACGGATGTCGCCGGCACGATCGCCGCCGTCGCCGGGATCCTTGCGCTCGCGGTCTCGTGGATTCCGATCATCGGCCAGGCGCTCGCCGCGGCGCTGATCCTCGTGGCCGGAATCGCGGCGATCGTCAACGCGATCGGAAATGTGGTCCTGGCATCCACCGGGGACCGGTCGTGGACTGAGGCGATCATCAGCATCGCCGGCGCAGCGCTCGCCGTCATCGGCCTGGGCGGCGCCGCCAGGATCGTGGGAAGAGTCGCTGCGACAGGCATCCGGGTCGAAGCCGGGGCGCTCGGCAGGATGGCGGCCGCCGGACGCATCAACGCGCAGGCGACGGCGGAGGTCGCCTCCCGCGGCATGGGCGAGGGCTTCGAGAGACTCACCGTCAGGCAGGCGCTCCGCCTGTCCGCGGACGACCTGGCCGAGTCCCAGCGACTGTGGGCGAAGCCTGTCTCCGAGCTTCAGCCGGGGGACGACATCTTCCGGCTCTACGGCGGAGACTCCTTCGCCACCGGTGCATCGTGGAGCACGTCCGCGCCGTCCTCGTTCGGGAACGCCCGATCGGCGCTCGGCCTGCCGGATGTCAACACGGCCGAGCGGCTGGTGATCGCTCACGTCGATGATGTGAGCTCAGTCGTGAACACCCGGCATGCGCTGCCCCTGAACGGCATGCCCGGCGGAGCGGCGGAGTACATCATCCCGGGCAGCACCTTCGCCGACAAGGGCATCTCACTGATCGACGACATCGCCTGGTCGGTCACACCGTGACGCGGATCTCGGATCTCGACTTTCCGTTCCGGGTGCGGCTCGAGAACACCGCCGAACGCTACGAGGGGCTCGTAGTCGAGGCATCCGCCGATCCGCTCTCGTCGCCGGGGGCATTCATCCGCTACCGGCTGGATGATGCGCAGGTCTTCGGCTACATCCAGACGAGACTCGCCACCGAGGTGCGCGGTGCGCCCTGGGGCATGGGTCTGCTCTATGACATCGCCGCCGACGCGCCGGCGAAGGAGCCGCGGAGGAACCGCACGCTCGACGGCCGGTTCACGCAGCGCGCCGAGGTGGAATTCCGCACGGTGGGAGCGCACGGCGCAGAGGAGGTCGGACATGGCTGACGAGGCCGCGGAGTCACTCGCGATCGCGCCGTCTACGGACGTGGGCTCGGAACCGCTCGCCGCCGCGCTCGCGGCCATGGACATTCCCGGAATCGCGCGGGCGCTCCGCCACGACTACATCATCGTTCCGCTCATGCGCGGTCCCGAGGGCGAGACGCAGACCCGGGTGCTCGAGGCCCCCGATCCGGAGGGCGATCGGCGCTGGTCGCTGTGCCTCTTCTCATCGACCCAGGCGTTCAGCGACTTCGTCCGCGGGACTCCGGAGCGCGAGTTCGCGATCCGGACCGGAGCGTCGCTGGTCCCCTTCCTCACGCAGTACGAGGGTCTGCTCCGGCGTATCGAGTTCGACCCGGCCGGGCCGCATCCGGTGCGCGCCTCCGTGGCGGACGTCCTCGCGGCGCTCCAGCCGGACGCATCGGATGACCCCGTCGCCTGGATCACGTCGCCGGAGGCATCCCACACCGCCGGCACCGCCCCGCAGTACGGGATCCGCCCCGGCGAGCGCATCGTCGGAATGGACCTCGCTTTGGACGAGGGCTGGGCGGTCGTCGACCTCACCGACCCGAAGGCGATGTCGAAGGACATCGCGGCGCTCGTGAAGGAGCAGCTGCGCGGGCTTCCGCGGGCTCCCGTGCTGCGCGGTGAGCTGACCTCCTGGCTGACGACGACAGGCAAGCGTGCTGCTGCCGGCGGCGGCCGCTTCATGGCGTACCTCACCCGGCGGACCGAGACTGCCGCGGCTGCCGTCTCCGTCGTCCAGTACTGGCAGCAGCTCGGCCCGGGCGGCGGTCACCTCGACGATGTCGCGCACCGGCTCGGCGAGGGTCTCGGAGACGCCGAACTCGCGCGTGCGGAGACTCCCGCCGGCCCGTTCCTGCGGCACACGCACCGGACCATGGGACCGCCGGAGCTCGGCGGCATTCCCGTCTTCGTGATCGACTACTGGCTGGAGTTCCCCGATGGGCGAGGAATCTGCCTGCTGAGCTTCTCAACCCCGCACGGTGACGCGCTCGACGCCATCCGCCTGCTCACCGACAATGTCGTGCTCGCCTCCTCGTGGGAACTCGCGCCCGGCGACCCGCCCCCCACGCACTAGCCTGAGCGTATGCGCCTGCACGTCGCCGATCACCCGCTCATCACCCATAAACTGACCGTCCTTCGCGACGAGCGAACGTCCTCGCCGCTGTTCCGGCAGCTCACCGAAGAGCTCGTGACGCTCCTCGCCTACGAGGCCACGCGGAACGTGCGGGTCGAGAAGGTCGACTTCAACACGCCCGTCACCGCGACCACCGGGGTCAAGATCAGTGAGCCGCGGCCGATCGTCGTCCCGATCCTGCGCGCGGGGCTCGGGATGCTGGAGGGCATGGTCAAGCTCGTCCCGACCGCCGAGGTGGGCTTCCTCGGCATGGTCCGCAACGAAGAGACCCTCGAGCCGTCGACCTACGCCGAGCGGCTCCCCGACGATCTCAGTGATCGGCAGTGCTTCGTCCTCGATCCCATGCTCGCCACCGGCGGCTCGCTGGGAGCCGCGATCGAGTTCCTGTTCCGTCGCGGCGCCCAGGACGTGACCGCGATCTGCATCCTCGGTGCTCCCGAGGGTGTCGCCGCGATCGAGAAGCAGGTCGGCGACCGTGACGTCACGCTGGTGCTGGGCGCGCTCGACGAGCGACTGAATGAGAAGGGCTACATCGTGCCCGGGCTCGGCGACGCAGGCGATCGGCTCTACGGAACCGTCTGACGCACCAGCGCGGGTGTCACCGCCGCGACCTCGCCGGTGGTGAGGCCGCGTCCGACGACCGCGATGGGCGTGAGCGGGCGGCCGTTGAAGCGGGATGCCGTCACGGTCGTGTAGGCCCCCATCACCGGGCTCACCACGAGGTCTCCGGTCGCGAGGTCCGGAAGCAGCACCTCGCGGGAGATGACGTCCGACGAGTCGCACGTAGGCCCGCCGAGCGTCGCCCAGCGGTGGGTGCCGGCATCCGCACCACAGCCGCGCAGCTCGCGCTCGGCGAAGATCAGGGGATGCACGTCCTCGGTCATCACGTTCGAGTACGAGCCGTAAAGGCCGTCGTCGAGGTAGTACCAGCGCCCGTCCGCGCGCTCCGCGATGCCGACGACGCTCGTCACCAGAGTCATCGACTCGGCGACCATGATGCGCCCGGGCTCCGCGATGATGCGCAGGCGCTCTGCGTGCGGCTCGAGCACCGGGCGAAGGGCTGCCGCCACCTCCTCGAGTGAGGCGACCGCGGAGTCGTACGAGACCGGGAAGCCGCCGCCGATGTCGAGCGTGTCGAACCTCACGTCGAAGCGCGCCTCGAGCTGCGCCATCAGCTCCAGTGTCTCGACCGCCGCACCCGCGAAACGATCCGGGTCGTCGAGCTGGCTGCCGACGTGGAAGCTGAATCCCGAGATCCGGATGCCGCGGTCCCGCGCCCGCTCGATGAGGTGGGCGGCTTCGAATGGTCCCACGCCGAACTTGCTCGACAGATCGCTCTTCGCGTGGGGGCTGCGGTAGCTCAGCCGCACGAGGAGCCGGGTATCTGCGGGTGCACCGGCGAACTTCTCGAGTTCGGCGTCGTTGTCGACGATGAACGTGCGCACCCCCGCGGCGAGCGCATCGGAGATCTCCGATGTCTTCTTGACCGGGTGGGTGTGGATGATGCGTTCCGCACTGACGCCGTGGCGCTGCAGGAGGTCGAGCTCGTCGCTCGTCGCCACATCGAAGCCGCAGCCGGCATCCGCGAGTGCGTCGATGACGGCGTCGTGCGGCCAGCGCCTTCACGGCGTAGTGGAATCGCACGAAGGGAAGAGCGTTGCGGAGGCGCCGGTACTGGCGCTGAATGCGCTCCGGATCGAGGAGGAGCACGGGGGTCCCGTGTACGGCGATGGCCGCGCGGGCCGCGTCGGTGGCAAGGAGGGCGGAGGCCTCTGCCCGCCGCAGGTCCTGGAGCGAGCGCGTCGAGCGTCGCTCACGCCGGGTGATCGTCTCGCTCATGCGACACGCTCCCTGCTGCGGCGACCTTCGCGCAGGCCGGTCTTGTCGGTGACAGTGAAGGCGCCCGCGGCGATCGCGTAGAAGATGATGTCGGCGACGACCTTGCCGGCGAGCAGTCCCCAGAGCGGGTCGGGCAGCAGCCACACCCCGAGCATCAGCGCAGCCGGCCGGATCAGGAGGGTGTCGAGCAGCTCGGCGACACCGAACTCGGCCACGAGCAGCATGCCCGTGCGGCCGATCGCGCCTCGGAGGGTACTGGCGACCTGGGCCTGTTCGGCATAGATCGTCACCGCGAGCACGGCATAGAAGCCGACGATCTCGCCGAGGAGTGCCGCCAGCGCGATCGCGGCGGGGTTGTCGGTCCAGATCGTCACGAGCAGGCCGGCGACCACCATGGCCGCGGTGCCGGCGATCTCGGCCGGGAGGTAGCGGACGACCCAGAACAGGAAGCCGCGTCGGCGCGGAGCAGCGGCATCCGTCGTCTCTGCCGCAGCCGGCTCGATCGTGGTCATGTCGCACTTCCCTTCCCCGTGAGAGAGGAACGGCCGTGCGCGACTGATACAGGAGGCGATGCGGTGGAAAGAAGGAGGGTGCGGCATTCGCCCCTCGCCGAACGAATACCGCACCCGCGCCGTAAGACGCCTCGCTAGGTTACGTGCCCTCGCTGATTCGGCCCTAAGGGGTTGACATGTCGGGTTGCGCGGTCTAGCAACGGCTACTCAGGAAGCAGTGGATCCGTGGGCGAGCGCCTGCCCGTCTCCTGCTCCCAGAACTCGAGCTGCTGGGTGAGCGCCTTGGCGAGTTCGAAGACCTGCTCGGGAGGGATACGGATGCGGCTCACGACGCGCGCCGGCACCACGGTGTGCCGCTCTCCCGTCTCGGCATCGACCTGTTCGCGTGGCGGCTGGGCGAGGGTGAGGAAGTCCATGACGAAGACGGTGGGCGTGTGCCACACGTTGGCGAAGTCCGCGTATGCCCCGCCGATCAGATCGGGGGGCAGGTCGATCTCGAACTGCCGGGGTGCTTCCTCATCGGGCATGGATGTCTCCTCCGTCGACCGTGCCGCGAGTCTACGCGCGAGAGTGTGCGGTCACCCGCGGCCGACCAGTCTGGCGAAGCCGCTCAGCCGGCCGACGCCCTCGGGTGTGCGCGGCAGATCGTCGAGGAGGCCCGGCGAATAAACGAGGAAGGCGGTGTGCTTCGCCCGCGAGATGGCGACATTCAGCCGGTTCCGCAGCAGCAGGAACTCGAGCCCTCGCGGCGCGTCGCGACCGGACGACGCCGCCAGCGAGACGATCGCGACCGCGGCCTCCTGGCCCTGGAACTTGTCGACCGTGCCGACCGGCACCTCACCGAATCCGGCGGCCGTGAGCGCCTCTTCGACCAACACCTGCTGCGCATTGTAGGGCGTCACGACGATCAGGTCGCGCTGGGTGAGCGGGCGCGGCGGAAGCCGGGTCATCTCGCCCGAGTCGTCGGTGCGGATGTCGGACCAGGTGCGGCCGAGCAGGTCGCCGACGAGGCCCACGACGACCGCCGTCTCCTCGGCTGACCGTGTCGCGTTGCCGTGGTGCCTGACCGGGAGCGGATGGACGCCCGGCGCGACATCCTGAATGCTGCGCAGCGCCGTCGAAGGATGCGCCGCGAGCTCGCCCTCATACGAGAGGCGGGACACCGGCTCGGCGACGGCCGGATGCATGCGCCAGGTGCGAGCGAGGAAGTAGCCGTACTCGGGGGGATCACGTCGGCGCCGTCCATGACCCAGCCGAGGGCGGAGGTGTCCACCGGCTCGGGGTGCGTGCCCTGGCTCACCTGCGGAAGCTGCTGCGGATCGCCGAGGAGCAGGAGCCTCGGCGAGGCGAGCGATACGGCGATCGTCGATGCGAGGGAGAACTGACCGGCTTCGTCGATGACCAGGAGGTCCAGGCTGCCGCGCGGGATGCGTCCCTCGTGGCTGAAGTCCCACGCCGTGCCGCCGACGACGAACCCGCCTGGCTGCCCGGCCGTGAACTCCGCCATCCCGTTCTTGGTGATCGGGGTGAAGGAGATGTCCGTGGCAGCGCGGGACCTTCGGCGCCTTGGCCACCTGCTCACGGGGGACCCCCGCGGCGACCACCCGGTCGAGCATGTTCTCGATCACGGCGTGCGACTGCGCGACGACGCCCACCTTGTAGCCGCGATCGCGCACGAGGCGAGCGATCACGTGCGATCCGACGTACGTCTTGCCCGTCCCCGGGGGACCCTGCACGGCGAGGTAGCTGCGGTCGAGGATCGTGACGGCCTGGACGATGGCTTCGACGTCGTCGCCGGTCGACGGTGGCAGGCCACCCTCGGATCGAAGGGTGCGGGGCGGGCGCCGGCTCATGATGTCGCTCGCCGGGTCTTCGGGCAGCACCGGCGCGGCGGCGATCACCGTGTCGGCCCACGCGTCGATCGCGACCTGCTGGTTGAGCGCGCGCGGCGGAGCCGCAGGCGTGAGCGCGATCGGCAGCTCCGACCACGTAACGCCGTCGACGGCCGTCTCTTCGACGATCGCGCCGTCGTCGAGCACCGCGACGACGCGGACGGACCGATAAGAGTGGATCCATCGGGGATGCGCCTCGAACGGATAGGGCGCCGGCAGGCTGTACAGCGCGAACGGGGTGGAGTCCTCGCTCAGGCGCGTTCCCGGAGCGAGCTCTCCGCGCAGCTCGAGGATGCGGCGCTCGCCGCCTCGACCGCTCTCGAGGAAGTGCCAGTCCTCGACCACTTGCGATCGCGTGGGGTCGATCACCGCGACATCCCGAGTCTCCTCCCAGACCGAGACGGGCTCGCGCAGCCGAAGGAAGTGCGTCGCCCAGAAGGACTTCGCCTCGCGCGGGTAGTAGTCGATCGCCGCGGCCCCGAGCCGAAGGGTCAGCGCGTCCGACGAGTCCTCGGGGTGAGCCGACGCCAGCGACGTGAGCGTGAGCGCGCGGACGGACGGCTCGTAAGCCGTCTCGCCCGGTTCGGGGTTGGGCGACGGCCGGAGCCCCGCCTCCCGCGCGCGATCCACCAGCCAATCGCGCAGCCGGCGCGTCGAGACGCAGTCGTAGCGGTTGTAGTCGGCGAGGTCGTCGAAGATCTCCTTCGCGCCCTCTTCCCGGCCGTCGTCGGCGAGCGCACGCGCCTCCACGTAGCGGACGATCGAGTCGTCGCCCTTCTGAACATCGCTGGTGCGAACCTCGTCGCCCATGTAGAGGGGTTCGAGCTTCTTGATCGAGTAGGACCGCGACCCGACGCGCAGCGCACGCCGCACGATCGGATAGAGGTCGACGAACACGCCGTCCCTCAGGAGCCGGTCGACATCCGCCTCACGGACTCCGTGCCGGGCCGCCATGGCGAGCAGGTGCGTGGGCTCGTAGGGCGCGTAGTGGTAGATGTGCATGCCGGGATGCTGCATCCGCCGCAGGTTCACGATGTCGAGGAAGCTCTCGAGTGCGCGCTTCTCGTCGGCGAACGAGTGCGCCCAGAGAGCCGTGTACTGCTCGCGGTCGTCGACCCAGCCGAACAGGTAGTCGATCCCCCACTGCGCGGCGTCCTCGCGGCCGGGGGGAGGCACTTCGGTGTAGAGCGGGTCGCCCTCGAAGTCGAAGAAGAGGTCGCCGTGGTCGGGGCGCGGGAGGGCTCCGAGCGCCGTGGGGGCGACGACCTCGAACGTCGGGACCGGGGGCAGCGCGGGGACGGGCGTTTCGTCTCGCTCGAGTGCGGTTCCTGAGCCTGTCGAAGAGCGCTCAACGAGCGCGGGCGTGACCGCCGGCGGGAACAGCGGCGGCGTGCCGGCGGGACTCTCGAGCTGCAGGCGCGCCTGCGTGCGCAGCATCGCGAAGGTGTCGGGATTCATCCCCGCCGGAGTCGTCGCCGTGGTCGCGAGCGCGTCGATCGATTCGATCCCGGTGGCACGCAGGCGCTCACGCTGCACCGGGCGCATCCCGGCCACCAGCAGCAGATCGCGTGCGGTGACGACCTCGGCATCGCAGGTCGCACAGCGCCCGCAGGCGATGACACCCAGCTCGCCCCGAGGGTCGCCCCAGGCGATCGCCTCGCCCTCGGCGCCGAGATCCAGCCTGCGGTCGGCGATGAGCGCGGCGAGCCTCTCACGTCGGAGCCGGAAGACCGGGAGCAGGTCGTCCACCGCGTGCCGGCTCACCGTGCCGTCGCCGAGCAGCAGCTCGACGTGATCCGAGCGCTCGACGCCCAGCCGATCGAGCTGGTCGACGTAGGCGGCGAGCTGCATCAGCGCGGTGACGCGGGCATGACGGGCGAGCTTCGAGTCCTGCACCATCCAGCGACCCGAGGGTCCGGAGCCCGTCGAAGGGTCGCGAACGAGGAAGTCGGCGAACCCGACGAAGTCGGATGTCGCGAAGGCGGCCTGGTAGATCACCGCAGCGTCGGACGCCAGCGCCGCGATCGTCTGCGTCACCGCATCGGCGAGGGCGACGGCATCCGATGACCGGGCCTCGGTGATCTCGATCACGCCGTCGCCGAAGTCCGCGACGTACGCGTCGAGCACGCGCCGCTCGTGCACGTTGCCGAGTCGTCCGGCGCGCTCAAGGGTCAGGTCCTCGGGTTCTTCGACGGCCGGAACGCGTCCGAGCCGGGCATCGATGGCACGCAGCCATGCGAACTCGCACTCCGCCGCAGCCTTGAGATCACTCGCGCTCCATACGATGCGACCCTCTTCAGCTATGTAGCGCATGCCTCCCCTTCCCACACGACCATAGCCGCGGCATCCGACATGCCCTCGCCACGACCTGCCAGACTGGGACTGTGAGCACAGCCCTCCCGTTCGAGAGCGCATATCGGCACGGTTTCGCGCGGGTCGCCGCGTGCACGATCCCGGTCGCGATCGCCGACCCGGTCGCGAATGCCGAGGCGGTTCTCGCCTCGGCGCGGAAGTGCGACGCGGATGCCGTGGGCATCGCCCTCTTCCCCGAGCTGTGCCTGACCGGCTACGCGATCGATGACCTCGTCATGCAGGATGCCGTCCTCGACGCCGTCGAGGACGCGATCACGAGGCTGGTCGAGGCATCCGCGGACCTCCTGCCCGTGCTCGTCGTCGGCGCGCCGCTGCGGCACCGCAACCGCCTCTACAACTGCGCCGTCGTCATCCATCGCGGTGAACTGCTCGGCGTCGCGCCCAAGTCGTATCTGCCGACGTATCGCGAGTTCTACGAACGCCGATGGTACGCGCCCGGCGACGACCAGTCGGGCGAAGACATCCGGATCCGCGATCTCGAAGCGCCGTTCGGGCCCGACCTGCTCTTCGAAGCGCTCGACGTGCCGGGACTCGTCTTCCACGTCGAGGTGTGTGAAGACGTGTGGGTGCCGATCCCGCCGTCGGCGCACGCGGCGCTGGCCGGAGCCACGATTCTCCTGAACCTGAGCGGCAGCCCCATCACGATCGCCCGCGCGGAGGATCGCAAGGACCTCTGCAAGTCTCAATCGCTGCGCTGCCTCGCCGCCTACGCCTACGCCGCCGCGGGGATGGGCGAATCCACGAACGACCTGTCGTGGGACGGTCAGACGATGATCTACGAGGGAGGGACGCTTCTTGCCGAGACCGAGCGCTTCCCCGACGGGCCCCGCGAGTCGGTGGCGGATGTCGATCTCGATCGGCTCCGCCAGGATCGCCTCCGTCAGGGCACGTTCGACGACAATCGGCGCACCGCGGAGGCGATGCTCGGAGCACGCGAGTTCCGCACCGCGCACTTCGAGCTCGAGCCGCCTGCGCATGACATCGGCCTGCGGCGGACGCTCGACCGCTTCCCGTTCGTGCCCGACGACCCGGCGCGCCTCGCCCAGGACTGCTAC
Source organism: uncultured Actinomycetota bacterium (assembly GCA_963751055.1). Classification (GTDB taxonomy): domain Bacteria; phylum Actinomycetota; class Actinomycetes; order Actinomycetales; family Microbacteriaceae; genus Microbacterium. Next base: position 115,009 of record CAVVTB010000006.1, read on the forward strand.
GAGGCGTTCAACATCCAGGTGACCGGCCTCGTGCAGCGCATGGAGTCCATCGGACGACCGAAGCCCGTCATCGGGGTCAGCGGCGGCCTCGACTCCACGCATGCCCTCCTCGTCGTCGCACGCGCGATGGACCGGATGGGACGACCGCGCAGCGACATCCTGGCGTACACGATGCCGGGCTTCGCGACGACGGAGCACACGAAGACGAACGCGATCGCCCTCGCCGAATCCGTCGGCGCCTCGATCGAGACGATCGACATCCGTGCCGCCGCGACCGAGATCCTCGAGGGCATCCGGCATCCGTTCTCGGGCGGCGAGCCGCTCTACGACATCACGTTCGAGAACGTCCAGGCCGGCATCCGCACCGATTTCCTGTTCCGGCTCGCGAACCAGAACGGCGGCATGGTCATCGGCACGTCCGACTTGTCGGAGCTCGCGCTCGGCTGGGCGACCTACGGCGTGGGCGACCAGATGAGCCACTACGCGGTCAATGCCGGGGTGCCGAAGACGCTCATCCAGCACGTCATCCGCTGGGTGATCTCGCACCGAGAGGGCGTCGACGACGCCGAGGCCGCGGTGCTGCAGTCGGTGCTCGACACCGAGATCACGCCCGAACTCGTACCGGCGCATCAGGACGGGACGATCCTCTCGACCGAAGACCGCATCGGCCCCTACGCGCTGCACGACTTCGCGCTGTTCCACGTGCTGCGCTACGGCTTCCGGCCCTCGAAGATCGCGTATCTCGCTTCGCTGGCATGGTCTGACATGGATGCGGGCGCCTGGCCTCCCGGCTTCCCGGCCGAGGACCGTTACGCCTACGACCTCCCGACGGTGGTGAAATGGCTGCAGGTGTTCCTGCACCGCTACTTCGCCTTCGCCCAGTTCAAGCGCTCCGCCATCCCGAACGGACCGAAGGTCTCTCCGGTGGGCTCGCTCTCGCCGCGCGGCGACTGGCGCGCACCCTCGGACGGCAACGCGAACGCGTGGATCGCCGAGCTGAAGTCCGCGCTCCCGGAGCTCGTCGAGGAGTAGCACCGGCGACGGGCGCCGCCCGCTCCCCGCCCTTCCGTCGAAACACCGCATCGCCGACGAGACACCGCAGATCGCACGGTGTCTCTTCGCGAACGCGGTGTCTCGGGCGAGGACGCGGGAGCGTGACCCCCACAAGCCCGACGCAGCCCGCGCAAGCCCATGAGGCGACATGCCGGCCGGTGGCAGGATGGGGCCATGGTGAAGCAGGCGACCGTCATCGGGAGCGGCCCCAACGGGCTCTCGGCCGCGGTCGCCCTCGCCCGCGCAGGCTACGACGTGCGCGTCATCGAGGCTTCCGACACCATCGGAGGCGGCGTTCGCACCGCCGAGCTCACCCTGCCGGGCTTCGCCCACGATGTCTGCTCGGCGGTCCATCCCGCGGCCCTGAGCTCGCCCTTCTTCCGCGCGTTCGGGCTCCGGGAGCGGATCGAGTGGGTCAGGCCCGAGATCTCGTTCGCCCAGCCGCTCGACGGCGGGCGGGCGGCGATCGCCTGGCGCGATCTCGACCGAACCGCCAATGGACTCGGGCAGGATGCGCGCGCGTGGCGTGCCGTCGTGCGCCCGCTCAGCACGCACCTCCAGGGGCTGGTGGACTTCACGGGGTCACAGCTGCTTCGCGTGCCGAAGCATCCGATCACCACCGTCCGCTTCGGACTGCGGGCGTTGCAGCTCGGCTCCTCGCTCGGTCGCGGAACGTTCCGGTCCGAAGAGGCGAACGCGCTCATCTCGGGTGTCTTCGCACATGCGAACACCCCGCTTCCCTCGCTGGGTGCCGCCGCATCCGGACTGTTCCTCCTCGCCCACGCCCACACCGGTGACGGCTGGGCGTACCCGCGTGGCGCCGCACAGAACATCGCCGACGCCCTGGTCGCGGATCTGCAGGCGCACCGCGGGGAGATCGAGACCGGTCACCGGGTGACGTCGCTGGCGAGCCTGGATTGGGGAGATCCGGATGCCGGCGACCTGCTCCTGCTCGACACCTCGCCCCGGCTGCTCCTCAGCCACCCCGACCTGCCTGCCTCCTACGCCCGAGCGATCAGGCGCTACGCGTATGGTCCTGCCGCGGCGAAGGTCGACTTCGCCCTGGACGGACCCATACCGTGGGCGCACCCGGATGTCGCACGGTCTCCGACTGTGCACCTCGGCGGCACGCGCGCCGAGGTGGAGGCGAGCGAGAACGCCGTCGCCCGGGGAACGGTGACCGACCGTCCGTACGTGCTCGCGGTGCAGCCGTCGGTGCTCGATCAGACCCGCGCGCCGGACGGAAAGCAGGTGCTCTGGGCCTACATCCACGTGCCCGCGAACTCGACACTCGACCCCACCGAGCTGGTCACGCGTCAGGTCGAGCGGTTCGCACCCGGGTTCCGCGAGCGCATCCTCGCCTCGCACGCGATGACCGCCGTCGAGCGCTCCGAGTTCAATCCGGCCGACATCGGCGGCGACATCCTCGGCGGCGCGTTCACGTTCGCGCAGTCCATCCGCCGCCCGGTGCTCTCGCCGACCCCGTGGCGGACGCCGCTGCGCGGCGTGTACCTCGCGTCGGCGTCGACCCCGCCCGGCCCGGGAGTCACCGGCATGGCCGGGTGGTTTGCCGCGCGACAGGCGCTGCGCGACACCGCCCACATGCACATCGAACCTGCGGACCTCTTCCGGACGTGACGTCATGGACGGATTCGGCGCGGTCGACTTCGAGTTCGCTCGGCAGGTGCTCCAGCGCGGGATCGCAGCGCTGTATCTCGTCGCGTTCGTCTCGACCCTGAACCAGTTCCGGCCCCTGCTCGGCGAGCACGGGCTGCTTCCCGCGACGGACCTGCTCCAGTGGGCACGCACCTCGAAGCGTGCCCGCGGTCTGCTCGGCCCCACGGTGTTCCGCTACCTGGCGTACACGGATCGGCGGCTCGTCGCGCTGTGCACGGCCGGCATCGTCATAGGTGCGGCGCTGGTGGTCGGCATCCCGCAATGGGGCCCGCCCTGGGTGCCGATGATCTGCTTCCTCGCACTGTGGCTCGGATACATGTCGGTCGTGAGTCTCGGGCAGACCTTCTACGGGTTCGGCTGGGAGATGCTGCTGCTCGAGGCCGGCTTCCTCGCGGCGTTCCTCGGCTCGGACTCGCAGCCACCGGCGACCATTGTGATCGTGCTGTTCTGGTGGCTCGTGTTCCGGCTCGAGTTCGGTGCGGGGATGATCAAGATCCGCGGAGGCCGCGAGTGGCGCGACCTCACCGCGCTCATGTACCACCACGAGACGCAGCCCATGCCCGGACCGCTCAGCCGCCAGGCGCACCTCCTGCCGCGCTGGTTCCACCGCCTCGAGGTCCTCGGCAACCACTTCGCGCAGCTGATCGTGCCCTGGTTCCTCTTCGCGCCGCTGCTGGGACTCTGGGCGGCGGGCCCGATCCCGGCGATGATCGGCGCCGTCGCCGCGGTCATCGTGATCGGGACGCAGCTGTGGCTCGTGCTGACCGGCAACTTCGCGTGGCTCAACTGGGCGACCATCGTGCTCGCCGCATCGGCGATCGGGATTCCCGGCATCGGCGCGGCGCCCGGGCCGGCCACCGATGACCCGCCCTGGCTGATCGACAGCATCCCGCTGCCGTGGCTCATCGTGACGACGGCCGTGGGTCTCCTGTATGCGGTGCTGAGCTGGAGACCGCTGCGCAATCTCTTCGCGCGGCGACAGCTCATGAACGCGAGCTTCAACCGCTGGCAGCTCGGAAACGCCTACGGCGCATTCGGCACCGTCACCAAGGAGCGCATCGAGATCGTCGTCGAAGGGACCATGGATGAGGACCCGGATGCTGCCGCGTGGCAGGAGTACGGATTCAAAGGGAAGCCCGGTGATCTGCACCGCATCCCTCGTCAATACGCTCCGTACCACCTTCGGCTCGACTGGCTGATGTGGTTCCTGCCGCTCGGCCGGTCGCTCGACGACTGGTTCACGACCTTCCTCGTCAAGCTGCTCGAGGCCGATCCGGCGACTCTGCGCCTGCTCGCGAATGATCCCTTCGACGGAAGCCGGCCCGTCTGGGTGCGCGCGGTGTCATACCGGTATCGCTTCACGACACGGGAGCAGTTCCGGCAGGATCACGCCCGCTGGAGGCGAGATCGTCGGCGGCCGGTGCTCGGTCCACTCCGCCTCCGCGGCTGAGCCCTGACACAATGAACCGGTGAAACTCCTCGTCGCCGCCCTCGAAGCCGAACTCGTCGCGTTCCCGGCCGACCTCCACGGCTTCGACCGGCTCGTCACCGGACCGGGCAAGCTCCAGGCCACCTACGCCCTCACTCGGGCGCTCGACGCCGTGGAGTACGACGAGATCGTCGTCGTCGGCACTGCGGGTGCCATCGATCCGCGGCTCGATGAGTCGGTCTACGAGGTCACTGCGGCGCTCCAGCATGACGTCACCGACATCGACGGCATCGTCGGACAGCACGTCTCGCTTCCTACTCGGGTGGAGTGGGCGCGCGAAGGCGTCACGATCGCGACCGGAGACCACTTCGTCGACGATGCCGAGGCCGTCGGCGTCATCCGTCCGCTGGGCGCCGGCCTCGTGGACATGGAGACCTATGCGTATGCGTGGGTCGCCGAGCAGTTCGGTGTGCCGATCCGGGTGCTGAAGTCCGTGTCGGACCGGGCACAGGATGACGCGATCACCGACTGGCGGGCGACGGTCGCCGCGTGCAGCGCGCAGCTGCGGGAGCGGTTCCTCGCGGACTACGGCGTCTAGCGCGGAGTCAGGCCTCGTCGTCGCGGCGGGAGAAGATGCTCCGCAGCACGAGGAAGACGATCACGGCGACGACGCCGACGATCACGATCTTGCCGATGAACCACAGCAGCGAGAACAGCACATCGACCAGGAACCACGCGATGACGATGGCCGCGATCACGCCGAGGACGGTCCAGACGGTGCTCTTGTTCACGTGCCCAGCCTAAACGAGGCATCCCCCGGCGATTGTGCCCCGGGATGCCTCGATTCGGTCGCTCCCAGGGTTTATGGCGTGACCCACTGCGTCTTCTGCCACGTGACCTCGGCGAACTTCGCCTGTCCCGCGAGAGACGGGTGGAAGTAGTCGCGGGTCGAGATGTCGGCCGCCACGAAGACGGTGCCCGCGACAGCGCCTCCGTCATAGCGGCAGTTGTTCGCGGCGATGGCGCAGAGCTCGGCAAGGGCGGTGTTGTAAGCGGTCACACGCGCCTGCACGTCACTGCGTCGTTGGGCGTCGAGCTGGGTCGGTGCTGCTCGGGTTGGCGAGCATTGACTGGCAGATGCTCAGCAGGCCCCATGTGAATCGGGCGCTGGAATTCAGGCGATTGACGTCCCAGAGGCGGTGCAGATCCGGGATGCTGGCCACGAAGACCTTCGGCGGTCCGCCCGGGGTCGCCGCCAAGGTCGTGAGGGCGGCTTGGACGTTCAGTTTGAAGGTGTCGGTCGGTGTCATCGCCGCCACCGTGCTCGTGCAGGCGTCGTTCGCGCCGATCTCGATCGTGACGTATTGCGCCTGCTGCGAGACTGCCCTCTGCGCCTGCGCGTTCAGTGCACCGGACAGTGCGCCCGAAACAGCGTTGTTGTACGCGACGAGCTTCTTCGCACCCGCCGCCTTCAGGCGGAGGTAGTGCGAGTTGACGGACGCAGTGGATCCGGTGGACCAGCTGTTGGAGGCACAGCTCGACAGGCTGCTGCACGTCATGATCGCCTGCGTGATCGAATCGCCGAGTGCGGCCATGCGAGCGATCTGCGTCGAGCCGCCCCCCGGCGGTTGGCTTGGACGGGCCGCGTTCGCCGCCGATGCTGCGGAGAGCGTTCCCGTCGTCACGAGGACGATGGCGGCGAGGGTGGCGAGGGTGCGGCGCACCCGAGTGGAACCGCGCATGACGTACTCCTGACGACTCGGTGTGGCGGAGCAGCGCGGCGCGGGCAGGGGCCCCGGATGTACCGGTGTCTCGGGTGCCGATCTGTCCCCCAGGAACGATCTTGCGGCGAACGCTACTCCTCTGCACCGCCGGCGGCAATGAGGCTCTCCGGATCCCGAGGACGAACTCGGGCGCTCCCGAGCCGTTTCGTCATGACCGTCTGAGAACGATCGCGGCAGGAAACCGGCCGACGATGGGTCTGAAGAACGGCTTCGCGAGCGTCGCGGCCTCCATTCCGTCGACCAGTCGGGGCTCCGTCGCCACGTGTGCCAGGCCCCTCCAGGTCAGGGTCGCGCTGCCGGCGGCCAGCACGTTGCGCGCCCAATCGGTCTTCGCTCCCCAGGGCAGTCCTATGAGGAAGACCTCCGTCGACTGCGTCGGCACCACGGCGATCGGCGTGGAATACGCGGTCCCGCTGCGTCGCCCGTGGTGGTGGATGACGGCGAAGAGCGGGAACCAGCGCCGACCCGAGATGGCTCTGGCCACCGGCGCTGTCACGTGGATCAACCACTTGGGCGGTCCGCCTTTGCGCGTGGGTTCGGCCATGGCTCAAGCATCCGCCACTTCTGCGCGCGAAGACATAGTCGGGTGGGTTCACACCGGAGCGGCGGTGTCCTGCCGGATGATGCTCGGCCCCTGATCGGTCGTCTCGACAAGGAGCTGTGCGGGGAGCTGATCCTTCATCGCCTCGACGTGGCTTATGACGCCGATGACGCGACCGCCTTGCCGAAGCTCGTCGAGGGTGCGCATGGCGATGTCGAGGGTGTCGGCGTCCAGGGAGCCGAAGCCCTCGTCGATGAAGAGCGTGTCGAGTCGGATGCCTCCGGCCCGCGCCGTCACCACCTCGGCGAGTCCGAGCGCGAGGGCGAGGGAGGCGAGGAACGTCTCACCGCCGGACAGCGACTGGACCGGCCGGGCGTGGCCGGTATAGGCGTCGAGCACCTCGATGCCCAGCCCGGATGCCGCTCCGCGTGCCGCCTTGCTGTCGGTGTGCTGCAACCGGTATCTGCCCTGTGACATCTCGTCGAGTCGGACGTTGGCCGATGCGACGATCTCTTCGAGCTCCGCGGCGAGCACGAACGTCTCGAGGTTCATCTTCAGCGTGTTCGGCGCGCGGCCCGCGACGGAGTTGGCGAGCCTCTCGATGACATCCGCCTCTTCGGCCAGCTCGGCGATAGCCTCATGCGCGATGCGTGCCGCCTCGCACGCGTCGTCGAGCTGCGCGGCGAGCCTGGCTGCCTCGGTATGAAGCGCGACGGCGGCACGCCAGTCCGCTGAAGCCTGCGCCAGGGCGGCTGCCGCCGCATCGACATCGACCGGCGCCTCGGGGAGGACCTCGAGCTCGAGTTCGAGGAGGGTCTGCTTCTGGAGCGCCAGCTCGGCGTCATAGCGTCGCACCCCCGCATCCAGCTTGTCGCGGACCTGTTGTTCGCGAAGCGCGCCGGTCGCCTCTTCCGCATCCTCGAACGGCGACGAGCCGAGGCGCTCGGCGAGATCGTGTTCGGCGTCTGCCACGGCAGTGCGCTGGGCCTCGACACTGCGCTCGGCCGCGGCGAGAGCACGCGCGAGCGCGATGATGTGCTCGGCCTCGGCGATCCGCGCCGCAACCGATTCGTGGTCGCCGCGCGCCAGCGAGATCGTCTGCTCGCTGGATGCGATCGCCTGGTCGAGTCCTGCCAGCGCAGTCGCCGCAGCCGTCCGCCCGGACACGAGCTCCGCATGGGATGCAGCAAGAGCCGCGGTCTCGTCCTCGAGACGGTCGCGCTCCACCCCGAGACGGATGTGCTCCTCGGCGGCAGCGGTCGCCACACCCTCCGCCGCCTCCCGCGTCGCGAGTTCGGCTTCGGCCGCTGCGACGGAGAGTCCCGCGGCCCGGGTCGCGGCATCGGCGAGCTTCTGCTCCGCGTCTCGCAGTGCAGCAGACGCCTGGGAATCGGCCGTGATCGCGTCAGTCCTCGCGGCCTCAGCCTGCACGACGAGCTCATCGGTGACCGGATCGTCGCCGCGAGGCGTCGGCGACGGATGCTCGCATGAACCGCAGACCGGACACGGCCGGCCTTCGGAGAGCAGCTCGGCGAGCTCGCCGGCATGCTCGCGGAAACGCCGCTCCCGCAGATCATCCAGCTCGGCGGAGGCCCTGGTGAGTGCTCGCCCTGCAGCCGCGACGCGCGACTGCGCGTCGGTCACCGTGAGCAGGGAGGCCTCTGCCTCGCGTGCAGCCTTGAGCCGATCCCGCGCTTCGGCCACTCGAGCGGCAGCCTCGGGCCGGGCATCTGCTCGCATTGCAGCCTCGGCGAGCGCCGCGCTGAGGCGTGTCGCGAGCGCAGGCAGCGCGACGCGTCGCTCGTCGAGGACGGCGAGTTCCGCATCGGCCGCGGCGAGGATCTCGTCTGCGGCCGCACGCTGCGCGCGGAGTCCTTCGAGCTGCTGTTCGGCCGCGAGTGCGACCCTGAATGCGCCGACGTCGCCGGCGAGGTCGTGGGCACGCTGATCGAGCGTCGTCGAGTCCGCCTCCTGCTGCTCCGCCCCGGCCCATGAATCTCGCGCGCGGTCGCGAGTGTCGACGGCAGCCACCAGCGCTGCGTCCGCGCGACGTGCGGCATCGATCGGCCCACGGAGGACCTCGGCGTCCCGAGCGCGTGACAGTTCAGCGCGATCGGCGTCGACCGCCTGGGCACGACTCTCGAGCAGCGCGAGGGCAGCGCGAGCGGCTTCGCGGCGCTTCTGACCCGCACGCTGGGCGATGAGAGCCGCATGCGCGGCGTCCGCCTCAGCGTGGACCTGTTTCGCCGTGTGCTCTCGCGCGCTCGACAGCTCTCGCGCGTGCGCGGCTCGCAGCCGGGCCTGACCGACGCGCTCGAGCCGCTCGTCGATTCCCCCCGAAGGCGTCTCGGCGAAAGTCGGATCGCCCGTCGTGACGAGCCGCTCCGCATTCTCGAGCTGCACCGTCAGGACCCGGTTCTCGAGCAGGAGCCTGTCGGCGGTTTCGCGGCGCCGGCGCTCGAGCGCCTCCTCATAGTCTTCGAAGCGGTGCGAGTCGAACAGCGTCCGCAGAAGCGCCTGGCGCTCATCGTTCTTCGCGAGGAGGAAACGGGCGAACCGGCCTTGGGCGAGGAGGATCACCTGCAGGAACTGCTGCTGGTTCAGGCCCAGGACGGGTCCGAGCTCGCCTGCCACATCGACGGGTCTGGCGGCGCGGCCGACCCATCCCCCGTCGACCCACTCGTCCAAGCGAGCTTCCGCCGGACTCTTCGTCGTGCCGTGGCCGCTCCGCTTCAGTCGCTCGTACGTCGGCACCCGTTCGATGCGCCACCGGCTGTCGCCGCTCGAGAACTCCAGCCGGACGCGGGTCGGCTCGTCGAGCGACGAATGGTCGCTGCGCAGCCGCTTGTCGCCGTCCTCGTAGCGCGGCACCCCGCCGTAGAGGGCGAAGCAGACAGCATCCAGGATGCTGGACTTGCCCGCGCCGGTCTTGCCGCCGATGAGGAAGATGCCGTCCCGCGCGAAGGCGTCGAAGTCCACGACCTGACGGTCGCGGAAGGGGCCGAAGCCCTCGACCTCGAGGCGATGGATCCTCATGCCGTCAGCTCCGCGATGCGGGCGTGGGTGACCGCATCCTCGATCAGCGCCCGTTCGCGGTCTGTCGCTCCCTGACCTGCGCGGACATGCGTGAGGAAGCGCTCGACGAGTTCGGAGTCGGAGACGGCGTCGCGAACGCGGGTCGAGTAACTGGCGCCGTCCGCGTCGGGGCGGCCTTGGGGATCGAGCTGGATCTTCGCGCACCACGGGAATCGCGACTGCAGCTTGCGCATCGGCTCGAGCTGCGGGGTCGAGTCCGTGAGCACCGCACACACCCAGTCCTCGCGGTGCGCTTCGAGGTCGGGATCCTCGAGCAGCTCATCGAGTGGCCCGCGAAGCGTGACCAGCCGCCGCGGAATGGGAAGCGCGAGCCATTGCACGGACGCGAGGCCACCGGCATCCAACTCGACCAGCCACGAGCCGCGGGGCTTGTCGCCCTCGCCGAAGCTGTAGTGCAGCGGTGCTCCGGCGTAGCGGACAGACGCTGACAGCTGCTGCCGCCCGTGGATGTGGCCGAGGGCGACATAGTCGACGCCGGCGAACACGGCGAGCGGGACGACGTCGATGCCGCCCTGCTGGATGTCGCGCTCGAGGTGCGGCGTCGGCTCGACACCGGCGGCGAAGCAGTGCGAGATCACGACCGAGCGCCCGTGGCGGTCGGCGACGTCGGCGCGGATGAGCTGCATGGCGTGCGTGAGCGCCTGCTCCTGCGTGCGGAGCTCGACGTCGGGCCAGAGGTGTCGCACCAGGCTCGGCTCGAGGAACGGGATGCCGTAGAGGTGGACCGGGCCGTGCTCGTCGTCGACGGTCACCGGAGTGTCGAGCGCGAGTGGATCGGTCAGGACATGGATGCCATCGCGCAGCAGCTTGGACTGAAAGCCGAGCCGGGCGGCCGAGTCGTGGTTGCCGCTCGTCACGACGACCTGCGCGCCGGCGTCGCGGAGCGCCACGAGGGTGTCGGTGAGGAGCGTGTAGCAGGGCCCCGCGGGCGTCGCCGAGTCGAACACGTCGCCCGCGACGATCACGACATCGACGTCATGCTGCCGCACCTGGCCGGTCAGCGCCTCGAGCACGCCGCGGAGCGCATCGAGCGTGGCATGGCCGTGGAACGACCGCCCGATGTGCCAGTCCGAGGTGTGCAGGATCCTCATGCCACACACGGTATGCGCGGCCCCCGACATCGCGGCTGAAGCCCGCGGAGGGTCGGCGAGACGGGCCGCGGGTCGGGCGCCTCGCCGTCGAATCGCAACCCGGGGCGCCCTCCGCGGACGTATCGTGGACTATGGCGCCATCCTCCGAAACCGCACCACGCTCGACGGTCGTGGCCCTCGTGGGTGCCGACAGCGAGTCCCTGCTGTCAGGCCTCGGCGACGTGCCCGCACTGGTGGCACTGTCATTGCGCGAGGCCGATCCCGCCGCCGTCGCCCGGAGGCTGACCGCCGTCTCGACCCCGTACGTCGTCCACGACGCCGACCCGCTGGAGCACGTCGCGGCGGCGTGGGTGGAACTCTACGAGGAGCGCGCCACCCTCGGCACGCTCGAGGTCGAGGTCGATACGCTGCTCGCACTCTTCGACGCGGGGAACGTGGTCATGCCCGACTACTACATCGTCGCGGGACCCGAGTCGATCGAGGGGACGTGGCGGCACTGGTGGCTCGGAGCGCTCGCCCACCGCGCGCCGTCGCGCGTGCTGCCCGTCGAAGCCTCGGGCGCCGCGCTTCGCGCGCGGCTGCGTGCGCTTCCCGCGTCGCGGCCGTGGCCCGACCCCGGCTGGCTCCGCCATCTGGCGTTCGACATCCCGGACCGGGTGGGGCTGCGCGATCAGCCCGGCGCCGCCTGAACCGCCATCCCGTGGCGGCTTCTCGCTCGTTCACGTTCGCGGGCGCGACGTTGAAGGTGGCGCGCCGCGGGGCCGGCGATCCCGTCTTCGTGCTCATCCACGGCATCGGGATGGGACGCAGCGTCTTCGCCGACCTGGTGTCCCACCTCGACGACGCCGGTGAAGTGATCGCCGTCGACCTGCCCGGCTACGGGGAGGCGCCCGAGCCGCCGCGCGTCCTCACGATGGAGCGCACGGCCGATCTGGTCGCGGCGTACCTGCGGGCGGAAGTCGACGAGCCCGCCGTGCTCGTGGGGCACTCGATGGGCGCCCAGGTCGCGATCGAGATCGCGGCGCGGCATCCCGAAGCCGTGGCGCGGCTCGTGCTGATCGGGCCGACAGTAGACCCTGCCGCGCGCACCGCGCCCCGGCAGATCGCCCGGCTGCTGCACGACATCCTCGTGGAGAGTCCGCGGGTGATCGCCCTCGGCGCGCGCGAGTACGTCAGGGCGGGCCCGAAGCTGCGCGCGAAGTTCCGCGCGATGCTCGTCCACCGGCCCGAGGACGTGCTCTCGCGGATCGAGGTGCCGACCCTCGTGATTCGGGGCGAAGAGGACGCCGTCGTCTCACGCGCGTGGTGCCGCCGGATCGTCGCCGGCCTTCGCGATGCCCGTTTCGCAGAGATCCCCGATCACGGCCACGAGACGATGATCCGGGATGCTGCGCCCGCCGCCCGACGGATCCAGGAGTTCCTCCACGACGACTGAGAACGGCCTCGATTCCGCCGATTCCTGCCACCTCACGGACACCACGACGGCATACGCCGTCGCCTGACGGCCCGACGGGCCGACGCGAGATCACGACTGCGTGGGACTCTTCGCGTCGCCGGTGGAAATCTGGCGGGCGAGCTCCTCGACGTCGCTGTCCGGCAGATCGATGCCGGACTGGTCGAGTCGCTGGCGCAGCACTTCCGCAATTCGCTCGACCGGCTCGGTTCCGACATCCGCCCGTGTCTGGGCGACGATCCCCGTCACCTTCTCGATGTCGGGGGCGTCGTTCTGCGACATCGCGGGCAGCCTCTGCTCCTGTTCGCTGCCGAGGCCGCCGGGCATCCGCTGCGCCTCGCCGGCCGAGAGGGTGTCGCGCCCCTCGTCCTGGCCGTGGTGATCGGTTCCCTCCGGGGAATCGACGACGCCGATGCCGACGGCCTCGTGGCTCGGCTCCGCCGCCGGCGAGGATTTCTCGTCGCGCGTCGGGTCGCCCGTAGCAGGCGTCTCCTCGGCACCGCCGGCATCCGCGCGGTCGGGGTAGTTCACTCCGGGCTTCTCGTACTCGTTGCCTGTCGTGCTCATCAGGGTTCCTCACCTCGATCGTCGTCGGCGGCCAGATCCGGGTCCGCACCGCGGCGTGCTTCTTCGCCTGCGACGGGGTCGTCGGGGCGCAGCGCCGCGTCGGTCAGCAGCAGGTCGACCTCGGCCTCCTCAGCCCCGCGCTCCGCAGCCTCCTCGTCGCCGAGAGCATCCCATCCGGCGGGCGATTCCTCGTCGAAGCCCTCGGACCGTGTGCGATCGATCGACATGGTCGACCCCTTCCGTCCCCTCCAGCGTCCGGCAGACAGGCGAGAACCACACGGGGGTTGACGACGCCTGCCACCGCGACTAGGGCTTGGTGGCACCCGCTGCGGCGGCGGCGTGCCTGTCCGCCTTCACCGCTTGCCCGAGCATCTGTCCGCCGCTGGTGAGCATGGCGCGCCGCCACGGCAGCATCCCCTCGATCTCGACCTGGATCGAGATAGACAGGATCGTGCGGATGAGCACGATGACACCCAGGATCAATGCGTCTTCCATGGAAGGCTTCGAGGTGATCGTCCGGATGAGATCCGCCGCCACGAGGACCTCCAGCCCGAGGAGGATCGCAGCGCCGAGTGTCGTTCGCAGCACCGTGAACGCGGCACGACCGCCTTCGCCTCGCTGCAGCGAGCGGAACCCCAGCACGATCGCGATGAGGAAGCCGATGATCATCGCACCGGCGCCGATGGCTTCGAAGGCGACGGCGACAGCGGTGAAGACCTCTTCGAAATGCATCAGGCGCTGCGCTTCGAATGAAGGATGCCGGTGCGTCCCGGGTGGGCGGTGAACCAGTCCGCCACGTACCAGCACACCGGGATCACTTCACGGTCCCCGCGGCGCTCGAGTTCGGCGACGGCCCGGTCCACGAGCATCCCGGCGTAACCCTCGCCGCGGAACGAGGGAACCGTGTACGCCCGGGTCATCGCCACCGTGCGGCCGTCGTCGCGGTAATCGAGAACGCTCACCAGATCGTCGCCGCGATGCAGCGTGTAGCGAGAGGCGTCGGCCTCGTGCGAGAAGCGGAACTCGGTCACCCCGACAGGGTACGCCCGTCCAGGGACCCTGGCGCTGACGCCCCGCCGGGGCGTCTCACTCGGGCAGCACGCCGGTTCGCGCCAGCTTCCCGAACCACCGGCCGCTGTCTTTCACCGTCCGTTCGAGCGAGTCGAAGTCGACTCGGACGATGCCGAATCGCTTCGCGAACCCATAGCCCCACTCGAAGTTGTCGAGCAGCGACCACACGAAGTATCCGCGCAGATCGACACCGCGCTCGACGGCGCGGTGCGCCGCGGTGAAGTGACGACGGAGGTAGTCGACTCGGTCGGGATCCGCAACCGTGCCGTCGGCGGCGACGACATCGTCGAACGCTGCGCCGTTCTCGGTGATCATGAGCGGCTGCTCCGGGAATTCCGCCGACAGCCCGACGAGGAGTTCCTCGAGTCCCTCCGGCGCGATGTTCCAGCCCATCGCCGTGTACGGGCCGGGCTGCTCCACGAACTCCACCGCCCGATCGCTGCCCGGCCATGCCGTGCCGCCCGACACGTTCTTGTGGCCGTCGTTGTGCTGCATCGGCGCCGTGCCGTCCCACAGTCGCACGGTCGCCGTCGAGTAGTAGTTGACGCCCAGCACGTCGATCGGCTGGTTGATCGTGGCGAGGTCGCCCTGCTGTACGAAGGACCAGTCGGTGACCGCTGCGGTGTCCTCGATGAGATCTGCCGGATACTCTCCCTTCAGCAGCGGATGTGTGAAGGCGCGGTTCGCCAGTCCGTCGATGCGTCTCATCGCCTCGGCGGCGCCGTCGCCCACGCCGCGCAGGACGTGGAAGTTGAGCGTGATCGAGTAGTCCGGGTCACCCGTCGATGCCGCGCGGAGCGCCTGCACGGCGCGCCCGTGCGCGAGGTTCAGGTGATGCACGGCGGCGAGCGCGGCCGCCGGCTCGCCGCGACCCGGCGCGTGCCCGCCCTGGCCGTATCCGAGATACGCCGAACACCACGGCTCGTTCAGCGTCGTCCAGGTGTGCACCCGGTCGCCGAGGGCGGCGCCCATGATCGAGGCGTAGTCCTCGAACGCATCCGCGGTCGCGCGCGCGGGCCAGCCACCGGCATCCTCGAGAGCCTGCGGCAGGTCCCAGTGATACAGAGTGGCCACCGGCCGGATGCCGCGCTCGAGCAATCCGTCGACGAGGCGCGAGTAGAAGTCGATGCCGGCCTGGTTGGCCGGCCCGGTTCCCGAGGGTTGGATGCGCGGCCAGGCGATCGAGAACCGGTACGCGCCGAGCCCGAGCTCTTTCATGAGATCGAGATCGGATTCCCAGCGGTGGTAGTGGTCGCATGCGACGTCTCCCGTATCGCCGTTCCAGACCTTGCCGGGCGTCTTGCTGAACGTGTCCCAGATCGAGGGGCCCCGGCCGTCTTCCGCCGCTGCCCCCTCGACCTGGTAGGCCGCGGTCGCCGAACCGAAGGTGAAGTCGGGCGGGAAGACGAGCCCCGACCCGCGATAGTCGGATGCGGTCACTGCCGATGTCGAGGTCATGCGTCCCGATCGTACGGGCATTCGTCATGGTGGTGGGAGCGCTCCCGCGAGGCGATAGCGCAGCATCCGGACAGCCGCGGAAATCAGGTCATGGGTGAAGTTGAGCAATCTGTCACATTTCGTCATGATCGGGATGCCGCATCCGAGCGATTTGACGCATTGCGACGTACTCCGTCATAATCGGGCACATGACTGACAACGCGCTTTCTCTGTCCGCCTGGGAGGCGAACGGGACTGCCGGCATGATGATGGCCGGCCGCGTTGCTCTGTGTTGTCGAATGTGCCACTAGCACGGTGACTCCCGCCGGACTCTTGCGCCGCTTCTGAATCGCGGCCCGTCGAGTCCCCCGAAGCACCGGTCCGTGCGTCGATCACGCACATCCGGCTGCCTCGCACCCAGCCCGCACCCACCGGGCAGACAGCAGCACACCCGAACCCTCTCCGGGCCGCGCAGGCCGGGGTTCACTTCCGCAAGGACCATCATCATGTCGAACACCGCACTCCTCGAACGCCCTACCCGTGAGAACGCCCCTCGCCACCTGCGAGCCGTCACCTCACCGATCGACGCTCCACCCGCTGCCCCCGCCCCGGCCCAGCCCGAGCGCAACCTCCCCGCCGGCACCGCTCCCCGCGGCTTCGCGCTCTACGTCGGCATCGATGAAGCCAAGGCCGCAGCATCCGGTGTCAATCTCGGCGTCCTCGTCGACGCCCTCCGTCGCACCCTCGCCGAACTCGCACCGGGCGCCGAGACGTACGCGACCGTCGCCCTTGCGCCTGTCGGATCGGGCGGACGGGACGTGGACGTCGTGCGGCTCGCGCTCCACGAGCCGTCGGCGATCGCCCGCACCAAGCAGGAGGAGCCCGAAGACGAGGATCGCGCCGCAGGCGGCGTGGTCGTCGACATCTCGCGCAAGCGCGTGCTCATCGACGGCGACTCCGCGGCGTTCACCTTCAAGGAGTTCGAGCTGCTCCAGTACCTCGTGCTCCGCGAAGGGCGCACGATCGAGCGCACCGAACTCGTGAACTCGCTGTGGCAGGGCGCGACCGAAGAGGAGGCTCCCGGCGAGCGCACGATCGACGTGCACGTGCGGCGGCTGCGCGCGAAGCTCGGCCGATACGAAGACATCGTGCGCACGGTGCGGGGGGTCGGCTACCGCTTCGACCGTCACGCCGACGTCGTGATCCGCTACGGCCACGGCACTCCGTCGCCTGACCGCTTCTGACCGGATGCTGTCGGGCATCGGCCGCGCTGGATAGCGTGGTTTCATGAGCGCTCCGGTCGATCCCACATCCACCTCCGCCTGGGCGGAGCTCGAGGCGCACCGCGCGTCGTTCACGCCCGACCTGCGCGGCTGGTTCGCCGCTGATCCCGGGCGGGTGCAGCGCCTGACCCATCGGCTCGCCGACCTGCACGTCGATCTGTCGAAGAACCTCGTGACGGATGACGTCCTCGCCTCGCTCGTCCGTCTGGCGGAGCAGACCGGCGTCGCGGAGCGATACGCCGCGATGCTCGCCGGGGAGCACATCAACACCACCGAGGACCGCGCCGTCCTCCACACCGCGCTGCGACGACCCGCAGGGGCGACTCCGGCACTGGTCGTCGACGGGCAGGATGTCGACGCCGACGTGCAGGCCGTGATCGAGCGCATGAGCGCCTTCGCCGACCGCGTGCGCGATGGCCAGTGGAAGGGCGTGACGGCCAAGAAGGTGACGCACGTCGTCAACATCGGCATCGGCGGGTCGGACCTCGGCCCGGTGATGATCTACGAGGCGCTCAAGCCCTACGCGGATGCCGGAATCGAGGCGCGCTTCGTCTCGAACATCGACCCGGCGGACCTCGCGCTGACGACAGCCGACCTCGACCCCGAGACGACTCTGTTCATCGTCGCCTCCAAGACTTTCACGACACTCGAGACCCTGACCAACGCCCGCCTCGCCCGGGACTGGCTGTGGTCGGGTCTCTCGACGGCCGGCGCCATCGACGGCTCCGAGCAGGCGAAGACCGATGCGGTTGCCCACCACTTCGTGGCCGTATCGACAGCCCTCGACAAGGTGGCCGCGTTCGGGATCGATCCGGTCAACGCGTTCGGATTCTGGGACTGGGTCGGCGGACGCTACTCCGTCGACTCGGCGATCGGCCTGTCGCTGGTGATCGCGTTCGGACCGGACGTGTTCCGAGAGGTCCTCGCCGGATTCCACGCGGTCGACGAGCACATGCGCACCGAGCCGATCGCGTCGAACGTTCCCGTGCTGATGGGGCTCCTGAACGTCTGGTACACGAACTTCCTCGGCGCGCAGTCGCACGCGGTGCTCCCGTACGCGCAGCAGCTGCACCGCTTCGCCGCCTACCTGCAGCAGCTGACGATGGAGTCGAACGGCAAGTCGGTGCGATGGGACGGCTCGCCGGTCACCACGGACACCGGGGAGGTCTTCTGGGGCGAGCCCGGGACGAACGGACAGCACGCCTTCTACCAGCTGATCCATCAGGGCACGCGACTCATCCCCGCCGACTTCATCGCGTTCGTCAATCCCGCCTTTCCGCTGCGGGACGATGGACGGGATGTGCACGGGCTGTTCCTCGCGAACTTCCTGGCGCAGACCAAGGCGCTGGCGTTCGGCAAGACTGCTGAGGAGGTCGAGGCCGAGGGCACGAGCGGACCGCTGGTGGCGGCGCGCACGTTCGCCGGCAACCGTCCGACGACGTCGATCTTCGCAGCCGCCCTGACTCCGAGCGTGCTCGGCCAGCTCGTCGCGCTCTACGAGCACATCACGTTCACGCAGGGCGTCATCTGGGGCGTCAACTCCTTCGACCAATGGGGCGTCGAGCTCGGCAAGCAGCTGGCGCTGCAGATCGCGCCGGCGCTCGAGGGCGACGAGGAGGCCGTCGCCGCGCAGGATGCTTCCACCCGCGCGCTGCTCGACTACTACCGCGAGCACCGCAAGGGCTGAGGAGCACGACCGCGCGACTGCGACCAGCGGATGTCGCGGCGACGACGTATCGTGAGCCCATGACGTCGATCCGGGTCGGGCGAGCGCAGCGCGCCCCCACCCGCGACCCTCGTCCCGATCACGGCCGGCCCGTCGAGACCGAGTACCGTCCGCGGCACCCGCTCGACCTCCCGCGCACGGTGCTCTCGCAGCGCCGCGGAGGCGGCGACCCGACCATGACGGTGTCGGGCGCGGTCATCTGGCGCGCCAGCCGGACGCCCGAGGGCATCGCAACCCTCGCCCTGCGCGAGACGCACCCGGGAGTGATCCGCGCCGCCGCGTGGGGTCCTGGCGCCGGTTGGGCACTCGGCCAGCTTCCCGCGCTGTGCGGGGCATTCGACGACCCGAGCGGCTTCGACGCGTCTCCGCATCGGCTCATTGCGGATGCGCACCGGCGAAGCCCGGGCCTGCGCCTGGGGCGCACCGACCTCGTCTTCGATGCCCTCGCGAGCGCGATCTTCGAGCAGAAGGTCACCGGGATGCAGGCGTTCGGCGCCTGGCGGCGGATCGTGACCTGGTTCGGCGAGAGAGCACCGGGCCCCACCCCGCGACCCATGTTCGCCCCGCCGTCCATCGAGGGGTGGCGGCACGTCCCCTCCTGGGCGTGGCATCGCGCGGGGCTCGAGCCCCCGCAGGCGCGCACCGTCGTCGAGTCTGCCCGACGAGGGCCGACGATCGCGCGTGCCGTCGCCGCCGCTCCCCACGGCGAGGAACGCGACCGGGTCCTCACCAGCCTCCGCGGCGTCGGGCTCTGGACCGCCGCCGAGACGCGCGCCCGCGCGCTCGGCGACCCCGATGCGGTGAGCGTCGGGGACTTCCACCTCGCCCACGAGGTTGGCTTCGCGCTCATCGGCGAACGCGTCGATGACGAGCGGATGCTGGAGCTCCTCGCACCCTGGGAGGGCCAGCGCCAGCGCGTCATCCGCCTCATCCGCGGAAGCGGCGTCCAGGAGCCGCGCCGAGGACCCCGGCTGCATCCCGAGGACCATCGCTACCGCTGACCTGGCGGGCGGCGCACCCGTGCCCTGACGGCCTTGCGGATGTCGGTGGCCGGCATGACACTGGACCCGCCACGCGGCCGGGGCGCGGCATCCCACCTTCCCATCGATCACAGGAGCGCGAAATGCCCAGCCTCAACCCCTATCTCTCATTCAAGAACGAGGCGCGCCAGGCCATGGAGTACTACCAGAGCGTCTTCGGGGGTGAGCTCATGGTCAACACCTTCTCGGAGTACCCCGGCATGGTCGAGGACCCTGCCGAGAACGACCTCGTGATGCACGCACAGCTCGAGACGCCCGAAGGGTTCGTGCTCATGGGCGCCGACACTCCCAGCGGAATGCCGTACGAGAAGCCGGCCGGCATGTCGGTCTCGGTCAGCGGCGATGACGAGGCGTCATTGCAGAGCTACTGGGACAAGCTCGCCGACGGCGGCACGGTCGTCATGCCGTTCGACACTCCCCCGTGGGGTGGCCGGTTCGGCATGCTGAAGGACCGGTTCGGCATCGACTGGATGGTCGCGGTCAACGCTCAGCAGGGCTGACCGGCCGGTCGCGGGCCTATGCTGGGCGACATGACGCAGCCTCGCAAGCGCTGGACCCGGCACCACAATTACTGGGCCTTCGGCACCGCAGTGATCTTCGCCGTCGGCATCGTCTTCGGAATGATCTGGGGCCAGGTCTGGCTCGGGATCGTCCTCGCAGCGGCGGTGTCGATGGGGTGGCTCATCGCGTACGAGTCGTCGCGGGGCCGGAGCGTCGGCATCGAGAATCGCGACGACGACGGCGCCCGCCTCTAGCGACCGCACCCTGGCGGGCCGGCGCCTGGCGTCGTATCGTGAGCGCCAGGAGGTGATCACGATGCAAGCCACAGTCGGCGATCGCGTCACGATCCACGGACGCTCGGTCGGTATGCCGGAACGGTCCGGCGAGGTCATCGAAGTGCGCGGACACGGCGACGATGCCCTGCTCGTCGTCCGCTATGACGACGGCCACCAGGCGATCCTCTCGCCGGGGAGCGACTGCGAGATCCGTCACGCGTCCTGACGGGAGGCGGTGCTCGCGGGCGGTCGCCTAGACTGATCCCCCGATTCGAGATCGGACGAGGGGATACCACGGGTGAGGATCGCGGTCGCGGGCGGAACCGGCCTCACGGGTGCGCACGTGGTGGCGATCGCCCGCCGCCACGGTCACGATGTGGTTTCGCTGTCACGAGGGAGCGGCGTGGACCTCGTCAGCGGCGCAGGCCTCAGGGAGGCGATCGCCGGAGCCGAGACGGTCATCGACGTCTCGAACGTGGACAGCATGAAGACCGACGTATCGGTGTCGTTCTTCGCCGGCGCCACCCGCAACCTCCTTTCCGCGGAGGCGAGATCAGGCGTCACGCATCACCTCGCCTTGACGATCGTCGGGGCGGATGCTGCGCCCGAAGGCTACTACGCCGGAAAGCTGTCGCAGGAGCGGCTGATCGAGGCCGGCGACGTACCCTGGACGATCCTGCGCGCGACGCAGTTCCACGAGTTCGCGGCGATCATGTTCAGGGCCGTGAAGGCGGGCCCCCTCCACGCCGCGCCGCGCGCTCGGGTGCAGCCGATCGCGGTGCGCGAGGTCGCCGAGCACCTGGTGGGCCTCGCCGAGGCGGGTCCCGGTGGGCGGGTCACCGAGCTCGCCGGCCCGCGAGAGGAGAGCCTCGCCGACATGGTGCGCTCCTACGCGCGAGCCATCGGCCACCGCGGCCCGATGCCGGACATCTCGCTTCCCGGCGCCTACGGAAGGGCGCAGCGCAACGGCTCATTGCTGCCCCGGCCGGGCGCGATCCTCGGACGTCAGACCTTCGACGAATGGCTCGACGCCCTGCCGGACCGCTGATCGAAGCATCCGGCCCTCGGTGCCTCTGGCGCGCGACGCGCCCCTGGTCCGAGACTGGACGCATGAGCATCGCGCAGATCCTCGAGACCGTGAAAGCCTTCGAGGGGATCCTCATCCTCGCGCCCGATGAGAGCAGCGGCGCACCCGAGATCGCCTGGGGCGATTACTTCTTCTACTACTCGCCCGACGGCGAGGTCCCGCAGAACGTCCAGCCGTTCGCGACCATCGTGACCAAGGACTATCCGGAAGATACCCGGTCGGACCTGGATCCGGATGGACGCTGGCGGGTGAACATCCATGTCGGGCGGGACGCCTTCCAGGAACTCACGGGCCAGGACCCGCGCACGGTCAGCTGGAGTGACTTCGCGACCGCGGACGCCGTCATGCCGCATCCGGTCTATGGCGCGCTGGGATGGATCTCGGTCGTCAACCCGGCGCAGCAGACGATGCCGAAGGTGGAGGAGCTGCTCCGCGAGGCGTACGAGGACGCCCGCGCTCGCGCGGACCGCCGGTCGGGGACCGGTTCGACCGGCAGGTCCGGCGAGTAGTCACCCCAGCAGCTCGGGCCGCTCCCACTCCTTGTCGTGCACGTGCTCGTCGAGGAACGCGAACACCGTCTGGTACCAGACGACGGCGTGCTGGGGCTTCAGCACCCAGTGGTTCTCGTCGGGGTAGAAGAGGAAACGGTGGATCGTCGTCCCGTCGGCCGCCGCGTGGTGCTCGGCGAGCTCCGACCACAGGCGCAGGCTCTCTCCGATCGGGACCCGGTAGTCGCGGTCGCCGTGGATGACCAGCAGCGGCGTGCGGATGTCGCGCACGAACTGGTGCGGCGAGTGCTCCACCATCGCCTCCGGCGTGAAGATCCGCTGCCAGTACGCCGAGTTGTCCGTCGTGCCGGCGAACTGGTCGAGTGCCCAGAGGCTGGCGTGGGTGACGATCGCGCGGAATCGATCGGTGTGCCCGGCCACCCAGTTGGCCATGTATCCGCCGAAGGAGCCGCCCATGGCGGCCGTGCGCGTCTCGTCGATGTCCGGCCGCGCCACGACCTCATCGGCGATGGTCATGAGGTCTGTGTACGGCTTGCCACCCCAGCTGTTCCAGCCGCGGGCGATGAAGTCGAGACCGTAGCCCGTGGAGAGCGCGGGATCCGGCAGGAGAACGGCGTATCCCCGGGCGACGGCGAGCAGCGGGTTCCACCGCCAGCTCCACGAGTTCCAGCTGCTGAGCGGACCGCCGTGGATCCAGAGCAGGAACGGGGCCGGGGCGGCATCCGAGGCGCCTTCGGGGAGGAGCAGCCACCCGCGCACGCGAGCACCGTCCTCGGCGGTTGCCTCCACCTCGGTGATCGAACCGGGAGCCTCCGGCATGGCGACAGGGCTCGCGAGCGGGCTCACTGCCCCGTCCCGGGAGATGCGCACCGGATGCGACGGCGCGATCCACGATGAGCGCAGCGCGACGAGGTCGCCGGTGCTGCGATCGACCGCCACATGCGAGTACGTGAAGTCATCGTGCGTGAGCTGCTCGGGTGAGGAGCCGTCGAGCGGGATGCGGTACACCGGGCCACGGCCGTCGGAATCCGCGGTCGCGATGAGGGCCTCATCGCCGGCGTCGAAGGTGAGGGATGTCGCCCATCGGTCCCAGTCGGCGGCGACGCGATGCGGGTCGGCGCCGTCGATGCCCGCGGTCCAGAGCTCCGAGTCGGCGGGACCGGCCGGCGAGCTCTTCGGCGTCCGGACGTAGGCGATCCGCGTGCCGTCGTGGCTGATCGCGGGAGCTTCGAAGTCGACGTCCTCCTCATCGAAGAGGATGCTGCGCGCGCCGCTCTCCGCATCGATGGACGCGAGGGCGAACCGGCCGTCCCGCTGCTCGGCGATGCGGATCGCGGCGATGACGACCGTGCCGTCCGGCGAGAGCGCGACCTGATCAGGATCGATCGTGCGCCGCGGCGCGGGGGTCAGGTCCCGCGGGCGGGGAAGAGTCGCCGGATAGGGGGTGCCGGCGTCTTCCACCGCAGCGGCATCGCGGGATGCGATGTGGCCCGAGTCCGCGTCGGCGGCAGCGGCAGCATCCGTATCAGCCGCTGCCTCTTCAGCGACCACCGCCGCGATCGTGTCCTCGAGCGCGCTCAGTTCGATCGCGAGAAGGTGCGGCTCGGCTGGGCCGAGATCGTGGTCCCAGTAGCGGACGGGGTACGCGTCGTGGAGGATCGCCGAGACCTTCTTGTCCTTGCGGAGCTTGCGGAGCTTCGCCTCGGCCTCGAGCGTGTCGGCGCCGGGGAGAAGTTCGGCGCCGATGATCACCCGGTCGCCGGCCTCTGCGGTGGCGGCGATCTGCCCGGCACCGCCGGCGAGCCGGGTCACCGGCCGCGCTTCGCCACCGCTCGCGGGGAGCAGCCAGAGCTGCCCCGACTCGTCGTCGGCGTCCGCGTCGGCATCCGGCCGGGCCGAGACGAACAGCACGTCGCCGCTCGGGGTGAACGCCGCGCCCGCCTCGCCCTTGGCCGATCTCGTCAGTCGCTTCGGCCTTCCCGAGCCGTCGGCGGGGACTGCCCACAGCGAGCGCTCGTACGCCGTGCCGTCCTTCTTGAGCACCGCGACGGTGAGCACGACGCGGCTGCCGTCCGGGGAGAGCGCCAGCGCCTCGACGCGGGGCAGGGCGATGTAGTCCTCGAGGGAATGGAAGGGGGTGGATGCCATGGCTCCACGCTAGCCCGAGGGCGAGGAGCTCTACATCTCCTCGTGGGTGTCGGGGTCGCCGCCCCACAGCCTGCCGCGCTCCAGCGCGGAGATCGCCGCGACATGGTCGTCGGTCAGCGAGAAGCCGAAGACGTCGGCGTTCTCGCGCTGCCGATCCGTGTCGGCGGACTTCGGGATCGGCGTGCTTCCGAGTTCGACGTGCCAGCGCAGCACCACCTGCGTGGGGCTCACGTCGTAGACGACCGCGAGCTCCTGGATGATCTGCTCCGTGAGGAGCTCGGTGCGACGGGCGAGCGGGCTCCAGCTCTCGGTGCGGATGCCGCGCTCGGCGTGGAACGCGCGAAGCGCCGTCTGCGGGAAATAGGGGTGAAGCTCGACCTGATTGACCGCCGGGGTGACGCCCGTCTGCTCGATCAGCTCCGTCAGCATCGGCTCGGTGAAGTTCGAGACGCCGATGGATCGCACGAGCCCGCGCTCGCGCGCCTCGATCATGCCGCGCCAGGTGTCGACGTGCTTCCCGACGCTCGGGTTCGGCCAGTGGATGAGCTGCAGGTCGATCCGCTCGAGCCCGAGTTCACGCAGCGATGCCTCGATGCTCGCGATCGCCTCCTCGCGGCCGTGGTGGCGACCGGGGATCTTCGACGTCACGATGAGCTCGTCGCGATCCAGGCCGCTGCGGCGCACCGCCTCGCCGACCTCACGCTCGTTCTCGTAGTTGACTGCGGTGTCGAGCAGGCGATAGCCCGACTCGATGGCGGCGACGATCGCGGCGATGCCGTCCTCACCGCGGAGGTTGTATGTTCCGAGCCCGAGTTCGGGGAACGGGCTGCCGTCGTTGAGCGTCACGGTGGGGATCTGAGCCATGACTCCATCTTGGCGTCACTTCGCGCCGGATTGGCCGGGTTTTCGATGTCGGGGGTGGGCTGTGTGGCAGGTGTGTCCCCTCCCGAGATTCTGACGTTCTCTCGTTTCGTCGTTGAACTACCGGCTCACACGTCCTGACGGAACTACCGGCTCACACGCCCCCGCGTCCGACGGACAGCGCCCGCTCACCTGGCACGACACGCGGCAACGCGCACGTCGACCCCGCCGAACCGGTCACTCGAGTACTGCTGTGTGAGCCGGAAGTTCATTCGCGACATGTGAGCGGGAAGTTCACCATGAAACGGAGAGGATGCAAGAAGTTCGCCGTCACACGCTGACGAGCGACGCGATCTGCGACATGATCGTGGCGGAGCCGGCACACCCGGGACGGGCACACGCCGGCCGCGACGGAGCGGAAGACGATGACCTGGACGATGCCGCCCGAGTGGGCCCCGCAGGACCGCGTGTGGATGGCGTTCCCCCGCGTCGGGAACACGCTCGGCGACGATGCCGCCTCCGCCGACGAGGCGCGCGACGCCTGGGCGGCTGTGGCCAACGCGGTCGCCGGGTTCGAGCCGGTCACCATGGTCGTCGACCCATCGGCCGTGGCAGAGGCCCGACGCCGACTATCGGGCGAGATCGAGCTGGTCGAGGCGCCGCTCGACGACTTCTGGATGCGCGACATCGGACCGACCTTCGTGATCGGCGATGACGGCACGCTCGGCGCGATCGACTGGACTTTCAACGGCTGGGGCGCGAACGCCTGGGCCACGTGGGAGCGAGACGACAGGATCGCGAAGTTCGTGGCAGAGCGATCGGGCGCCATGCACCTCGCCTCGCCCCTCGTGAACGAAGGCGGAGCGATCCATGTCGACGGCGAGGGCACGGTGCTGCTCACGGAGACGGTTCAGCTCGACCCGCGCCGCAACCCGTACGCGACGAAAGAGCGCGTCGAGTGGGAGCTGCACCGCACGCTCGGTGCGAGCACCTTCATCTGGCTCCCCCGCGGGCTCACCCGCGACTACGAGTCGGCCGGAACCCGAGGCCACGTCGACATGGTGGCCTCGTTCGCGCGGCCCGGCGTCGTGCTCCAGCACTGGCAGGACGATCCCGCCCATCCCGACTACGCAGTGGTGCGCCAGCTCCGCACGGTCCTCGAAGAATCGACGGATGCCGCGGGCCGGCGTCTCGAGCTCATCGACCTCCCTGCTCCGTCGACGCTGCGCGACGACGAAGGCTACGTCGACTGGAACTACGCGAATCACCTCGTCGTGAACGGCGGCGTGATCGCGTGCGGATACGGCGAGCCCGAGGCGGACGGCCGCGCCGCGGGCATCCTCGGCGACGTCTACGACCGCGAGGTCGTGACGATCGACGCGCGCCCGATCCTGTCGCGGGGTGGTGGCATCCACTGCATCACGCAGCAGCAGCCGTCGACGTACCTTCCGATCGTCGAGCGGGTGCTGCGGGACGAGGCGCACACCACGGACCGGTTCGCCTGATGGCAGCGCCGTTCCCCGTCGTCGAGGCGTCGATCGCCGAACTCCGCGAAGCGCTCGAGCAGGGGCGCACGACGAGCGTCGACCTGGTCGAGGCGTACCTCGCCCGCATCGATGCCTACGACCGCAACGGCCCCCAGCTGAACGCCGTGATCGAGCTCGATCCCGAGGCGCGGGCGGAGGCCGCGGCATCCGATCTGCGACGGCGCGAGGGCACGGTGCTCGGCCCGCTCGACGGCATCCCCTACACCGCGAAGGACAGCTTCATGGTGCGGGGTATGACCGTCGCGGCCGGTTCGCCGGCATTCGCCGACCTCGTCGCCACGCGCGATGCGTTCTCGATCGAACGCCTTCGCAGGGCCGGATGCGTGCTGATCGGCCTCACCAACATGCCCCCGATGGCGAACGGCGGAATGCAGCGCGGGCTGTACGGGCGGGCCGAAAGCCCGTACAACGGCGACTTCCTCACGTCCGCGTTCGGCTCCGGCTCGTCGAACGGCTCGGGTACCGCGACCGCAGCGAGCTTCGCGGCGTTCGGCCTCGGTGAGGAGACGTGGTCGAGCGGCCGCGCGCCGGCCTCGAACAACGCACTCTGCGCCTATACGCCCTCCCGCGGCGTCATCTCCGTGCGCGGCAACTGGCCCCTCGTCCCCACCATGGACGTCGTCGTCCCCCACACCCGGACGATGGCCGACCTCCTCGAGGTCCTCGACGTGCTGGTCGACGACGATCCCGAGACGCGCGGCGACTTCTGGCGAGCACAGCCGTGGGTGGCGGTTCCGGCGTCGTCTGCGACGAGCGCAGCGCCGTTCGCGGCGCTGCGCGCGGCATCCGATTCTCTTCGCGGAAAACGCTTCGGAGTGCCCGCGATGTATCTGGGCGAGGATCCCGAGGCCGGGACCGGACATGGCATCGGCGGTCCGACCGGCGAGCGCATCGAGCCGCGGTCATCGCTTCTCGTCCTGTGGCGAGCAGCCCGAGAAGACCTCGAGGCGGCGGGCGCCGAGGTCGTCGTGGTCGACTTCCCCGTCGTCAGCAACTACGAGGCCGATCGCACCGGTGCGCCCTCGATCATGGACCGCGGGATCGTGCCCGCGGACTTCTTCGACGCGGAGATCTGGGACCTGTCGATGTGGTCGTGGCACGACTTCCTGGACGCGAACGGGCAGCCCGGCCTGTCGTCCCTCGCCGACGTGGACGGCCCACGGATCTTCCCGCACCCTGCGGGCGCGCTTCCGGATCGCTACGGCGACTTCGACATCGACATCGCCGAATACGTCACCCGGGCCCGCGCGGACGGCATCATCGATCCGTTCGGCGGTGCGCTTGCCCCGCTCATCCGCGCCGGCATCGAAGGGCTCGAGCGGACCCGGCGGCTGGACCTCGAGGAATGGATGTCGCGACTCGGCCTCGACGGCGTCGTCTTTCCGGCGGTGGCCGACGTCGGTCCCGCGGATGCAGACGTGAACCCCGAGTCCGCCGAACTCGCATGGCGCAACGGCGTGTGGGTGGCCAACGGCAACCTTGCGATCCGGCATCTCGGCATCCCGACGGTGACCGTTCCGATGGGCACGATGGCCGACATCGGGATGCCGGTGGGACTGACCTTCGCGGGCCCGGCGTACAGCGATCGCGACCTGCTCCGATGGGGCGCGTCGTTCGAGGCGCTGCGACCGCGGCGCACGACTCCGCCTCGGACGCCCGAACTCGAATGACCGGGCCTTGCGAAGCGCGCTGGAGCGGCGGAGACTCGCGTCATCCCGAGCGAGGAGGACCGTCATGGCAGGCAGCGGAACCGCGGAAGATCCGTGGCGCCTGAAGACGGCACCGGGCACGAGCGAGTACACGATGTACCGCGACGAGACGGCGGATCCCCCGGTGCTCGTGTGCCAGGTCGGTTCGACGACCCTGAAGTACCACCTCGGTGCGGTCGATGACCTCGCGGCATGGCTGCGATCGCAGGGTGACTGGGTGCCGCTCGGAGCGGCGGACGAGCAGAAGCCCGCGGCAGCGGGCACGGTCGAGGCGTGGGGTCGCGACGAAGCGAATCCCGTCGGCGGGTGGTACGGCTTGCGCAAGGGATACCGCGGACGATTCGGGATGTACCTTCCTCCCCTCCTCGAGGAGCTCGGCCTTGTCGAACTGACGCACGACGCCAGGAACAACCGCGTCCGGGCCGTATAGCGCGTCGGATGGCGCGGCGCGGCTCGTAGACTTCGGCCATGACATCACCGGGTACTGCTCCGGCCACGGCCGAGGATGTCGCGAAGCCGCCCCGGATCCGGCGTGGGCTGTGGTGGGCGGCGGACTACCTCTACGCCGGTCGCCGTCAGGCGGCCGTCCTCGAGCCCCCGTGGTCGATAGGGCGCCGGCGTCCGGCTCCCCATCACTGGAGCTCCGGCACCGAGGGCCTGCCCGAGATCGTCCTCCTTCCTGGTGTCTACGAGCACTGGACCTTCCTCAAGCCCCTCGGCGACGCCTTGAGCCGCGCCGGTCACCGCGTCAGCGTCGTGCACGGCCTCGGCATCAACCGGCGCGGGGTCATCGAGACGTCGGAGCGGCTCGCTCGTTCCCTCGCCGAGACCCCTCCCCCCGCGGCCGGGCGCGTCATCGTCGCGCACAGCAAGGGCGGACTCATCGCCAAGCACCTGATGGTGACATCCGGCGCAGCTGCGGCCGCCGCGCTCGAGGCGATGTCGGGGGGCGATGCCGGGGACGCCGCAGCGGCCGCAGCTGCGCCGGATACCGCGACGCACAACGACGCACCTCTCGGCCTGCGGGGCCTCGTCGCCATCTGCACCCCGTTCCGGGGATCCCGGCGCGCCCGCTTCCTGTTCGTGCCCAGCATCCGGGCCCTGCTCCCCAGTGACGAGACCATCGTGATGCTCGGACGGGAGTCCTCGGTGAACGGCCGCATCGTGTCGATCTTCGGCCGCTACGACCCGCACATCCCGGACGGGAGTGCGCTCGAGGGCGCCACGAATGTGCGTGTGCCGGGTTTCGGGCATTTCCGGCTGCTCGGGGCGCCCGAGACCCACACGGCTGTCATCGACGCCGTCGCGCTGCTCGCCTCGACCTGACGTCACTCCGGGACGCTCAGAGGAGCGCGAGGCTCGACCACTGCCCGGGGTCCGCGAACTCGCCGTAGTGGACGTCGAGCGTCGTCGCGGAGAGCGAGGCGATGCAGATCAGGGTCGACAGTGTCGGATAGCCGAGTACGCGGTTGTCCCGGATGATGGCGCGATCGTCGGTCGGCGAGAGATCGCCGCTCCGGGCGAGGACGTCCAGCCACGGCTCCCACCAGCCCGCCGAGTCTCCGCGTCCGCCGCGCCCAGCGGTGTGCGCCGGAACTCCTGCAGCCAGTGCGCGATGCGCGCCGTCGCGAGGTCGTCGACGTCGTCGTGCGCGATCATGTGCGTGCCGGGTGCGAGCGTCTCGACGCGCGCCTGGACGCCGTCCCACATGGTCACTCGAGCCGTGCCCGGGACGACCTCGACGAGGTTGAAACCGTGGGTACGCGGCGCGTCGCCCGGTGAGGTGCCGGCCACCGACGCGAGCACGATCGAGCCGCGCGAGACGACCTCGTCCTCGGAACGATCGGAGAGATCCGCGCGGTTGAGCAGGACGGCGAGCCGATGCTCGTCGGGATCCGCCGCGAGCCATGCCCCGCCCGCGCGGACGTCCCGCACGCCGACGACGCCCGAGTGGGTGTCGGGCCACCAGCGTCCCAGCGGATTCCACGGACGGGCAGGATCCTCGTCACGGATCGCCACCAACCGGATCGGCTCGGACGGCGACTCTCCGACATGGATGATGACGGTGCACATGGGTGGCGGAAGACTCCTCGATCGCCGGCCGCACAGGCCCTGCGACCGCTCCGGCAAGCCTATGGCACCGGTGGTACGAGGGCTCGGCGAGGGCATGCGGCGACCGGGCGACCCGCGCCCGGCGCAGGCACGTGGAAGAATCGCGACATGTTCGTCGTCGTGGGTGTCACCGGCGGCATCGCCGCGTACAAGACCGTTCATCTCGTGCGGCTGCTCGTGCTCGACGGGCATGACGTGCATGTGGTGCCGACGGATGCGGCGCTCCGCTTCGTCGGACTTCCGACGTGGGAGGCGATCAGCCGGAACCCGGTGTCGACTTCCGTGTTCGACGATGTCGCCGAGGTGAGGCATGTCGCCCTGGGCCGCGCGGCGGACCTCGTGATCGTGGCGCCGGCGACCGCGGACTTCCTCGCGAAGATGACGGCCGGCATCGCCGAGGACCTTCTCGGCACGACGCTCCTCGCCACCACCGCGCCGGTGGTCGTCGCTCCCGCGATGCACACCGAGATGTGGCGGCATCCGGCGACGACCCAGAACATCGAGACACTCCGTGGCCGCGGCATCCAGGTGGTCGGACCGGCCGATGGAGCGCTCACCGGCGGGGACAGCGGGCCGGGGCGCATGAGCGAGCCGGAGACCATCGTCGCCGCGGCCCTCACCCTGGTCACTGAATCGGATGCTGCCCGCGACGACCTTCGCGGCATCCGCGCTGTGGTGACCGCCGGGGGCACGCGAGAGCCCATCGATCCGGTGCGGTTCATCGGCAACCGCTCGAGCGGTCGCCAAGGCGTCGCGCTCGCGACCGCAGCAGCGGATCGCGGCGCTGACGTGACCCTGATCGTCGCGCACGTCGATGACGGCGTGCTCGGGGCCGCGCAGGCGCACCCGCGCATCGCGATCGAGCTGGTCAGCACCACGGCGCAGCTCGCGACGGCGACGCGGGCCGCGGCATCCGGTGCGCACGTGATCGTGATGGCGGCCGCCGTCGCGGACTACCGCGCGGCGGAGGTCGCCGAGCTCAAGCGCAGCAAGGAAGAGGCGGGCGGCCACCGGGTCACCCTCGAGCTCGTCGAGAACGAAGACATCCTGGCCGGCCTCGTCGCCGCGCGGATCGAGGGACAGACTGTCGTCGGCTTCGCCGCCGAGACCGCGACGGATGCCGCAGACCTGCACGAGCGCGGACGCCGCAAGCGTCGCCGCAAGGGCGTCGACCTGCTCGCGGTCAACGAGGTCGGCTGGACCAAGGGCTTCGAGACCGCCGACAACGCGCTCGTGATCATCGACGCGTACGACGAGGTGATCGCATCACCGAGTGGCTCCAAGCGGGAGGTCGCCGACGCACTGTGGGACGCGGTGCTGGCGGTGAGGGCCAAGTCCTGAGGACCGTGCGGCCGGCCGCGGCGTAGACGCCGCGTTCCGCCAGGTCTAGCATCGGGCTCGTCTACCGGCACCGCCGGGGTGTCGGCACTCTGAAGAGAGGCACCGACGATGAGCGCACACGCGTCCGGCGAGGCGGAAGCCTTCGTCGAGAAGTACATCGAGGGAGCGCGGCCCGCTCCCACGCACGACGAAGAGGCGCGGCGCGCCCGCGTCAAGGCCGACGAGCACAACGAGGGCCTCGCCCGCAAGGAACTTGCGGCGTCGGGCATAGACCTCGGCCGCCTGGACGCGCTCGCACGGGAACGGAGCGACGACCGTCGCACGCGTGCCGAGGAGCACCGACGGCGTGCGGTGGATGGTTCGATCGCGATCGACAAGTGGCTGACCGAACTGACTCCGGTCCTTCCCCTCGACCCGGACTCCATGAACGTCATCATCGACAGGGTCACGTTCATCCGCAGCTTCGCCGGTGCCGGCGCGGTGACCGACTCGCACATCGGTTCGCTCGACAGCTGGGCGAAGTACCGGTTCGAAAGGTCGGCGGGTGCTACCGAGAGCGGCACGGGTCGGCTGAGCTTCTTCACGCTCTGGCGCAACCCGCGCACGCAGGGCGTCTTCGTGAATGTCGGCCCGCGGGTCGTCGTGAATGCCCATCTCTCGGTCGACGCCGAATGGAACGGCGTGGCCTCGTGGTTCATAGGCGGGTCCGAAGCGCGGGCAACCGTGCGAGCACGCACGACCGTCATGGCGATGTGGGACTCCTCGGTGCAGGCGATCGTCAGCGACATCATCCTCGGCAGCGCCGGTGCGACAGGCGGGTTCTTCGGCGGGGACGACAGCACGACGCTCGCTGTCAACCAGTTCGTGCCCGGATCGGGCTTCTTCGTCCCCGCGGAATCGCAGATCCTCATCGAGACATCGCTGCTGACGGAGTGGGTCATCACGAGCGGGTCGGTGAACCTCGATGCCTCCGGCGGTGCCTTCAAGATGTCGGTTCCGCACCTGATTCTGACCGTCAGTGGGACGTGAGAAAACTCATCACAAAAAGATAACGCCGCCCTCTTCCCCTCGTTATCTTTCCGTTATAGAGTGCTTACACGGTAGTTGTTTTGCTGTGGCAGCTACCGGCATGTGATTGCAGGACACTCTTGGTGCAAGGGACAAGGGCCGGTCGGAAGCCTCTCCGACCGGCCCTTACTCTTGCCCCCGTTCGCCGGAATCCGTGCCCCTGATCAGCCCTTTTCAGAGAGCCCGCTCCCACGTTCCTTCCAGGAGAACCTGGGGTTCTGTCCAGAAAGGCCTTGCAGACTCGGGACTTCGTGCCCAACCCGAGGGCGCACGCCGACGCCTGCCGCCGGTGCAGAAGAGATCCCGAAGGACCACTCCTCCGTATGCGTTCACCGCGCCCGCTCAACCCTGCCCACTCCACCCGTCGTCACACCCTCGCATCCGCCGGCATCGCCGTCGGAGCCGTCATCGGCATCGTCGCGCTCACCGGCGTGGCCGCCTCGGCCTACTCCGAATCGACTCCCGAGTCCCGCGCGATCATCTCGGCGACGATTCCCGCCGCGACGGCGATCGCCGAGACGGTCCGCGAGATCGACGCCGACGCCGACGCGACCCTCGTTGCGGCGCGCGCCGCCCTCGCGGGCGCCGACACTGTGGCCGCTGACATCGCGGCATCCGGACTCGACATCGAGGCTGCTGCGACGAAGGTCGACACCTCCGCCATCCGCGAGCACATCGGGCGACTGGCCGCGACAGATCCGCTCCCCCTGCTCTTCCTGCCCGGAATGGCGCACGACGCCGCGCTCGAGACGAAGCGCGTGACGGCCAGGACCACGGCGCTGCGCGAGGCCCTCGAGGCCGCGCAGGAGAAGAAGGCCGCCGAGGAAGCCGCCGCCCAGGCGCAGCGCGAGGCGGAGGCTGCAGCCGCAGCAGCCGCGGCAGCCGCGGAAGCCGCCGCCAGGGCCAACACGCCCGAGGGCGCCAAGGCGACGGCGCGCCAGATCGCGGCCGCCGAGTTCGGCTGGGGCGACGGTCAGTTCTCATGCCTCGAGTCGCTGTGGACCCGCGAGTCCGGCTGGAACTACCAGGCCTACAACTCCGGAAGCGGTGCCACCGGCATCCCGCAGTCGCTTCCTGGCAGCAAGATGGCGAGCGCCGGCGCGGATTGGCAGACGAACGCGACCACGCAGATTCGATGGGGTCTTGGCTACATCGCCGGCTCGTACGGCAGCCCGTGCGGTGCCTGGTCGCACTCGCAGGCGACCGGCTGGTACTGACGCGCTAGACCCCGCCTCCGCCGCCACCGCCACCGCCGCCACCGGCGGAGCCGCCGCCGCTGGATCCGCCGGACGACGAGGACGATGACGACGCTGTGCTCGCGGACAGTGTCGAGATGCCCGACGAGAACGATGCGGCGCTGAATCCGCTGGTGCCGGTGTACCAGGTCGGCGAGTTGCCTGCGCCGTACAGCACCGCAAGCTCTTTGGCCCACTGCTTCTCCTGCCCGAACACCACGGCGTAGGGCAGAAGGAGTTCGTAGAGCCAGAGGATCTGCCGCACGTCGGTGCTGTCGATCCGCAGGCGCTCGGCTCCCTGCGGCGACTGCAGCATCCGGATGCGGTCGGCCTCGGCCCACTCGATGAACTCCTTGAGGCCGAACAGGTGGTCGCGTGTCTCCGCGCCCGCCGCGGTGAGGGGCTTGCGTGCCACCATCGCGATCACGATGAAGTCGGCGACCCCCGACGCGATGATCAGCGACAACGGGATGAGCGCATCGACCCCGGCGTTGATCGCCGCGAAGCCGAAGACGATGACGAGCGCCGAGGATGCGACGGCGGCGAGTACCGGGAACGCCCGCACACTGCCGCGCACCTCGCGACGAAGCCCTCGCGTGACGAGTTCCTGGTTCGCGCCCTTCAGGATCCGCTGCGCCGCCGCCGAGAGCCGGGTGTCGCTCCGGCCGAACTCGTACTCCTCGCCCGGAACCCCTCCGGGAAAGAGCCCGTCCAGCAGCATCCGCCCGTCGCCGTCAGCCTTGGACGGGTCGACGAGGACTGCCCTCAGTGGCACTCCGCCGAACATGCGGCGCTCACCTTCGATGATCCGGATGCTGCCCGCCACCGCCTGCTCGAGAACCTCGGCGGGGATCGCCTTGGCGGTGAGGCCCAGCAGCACCGCGCTCTCGAGGGCGTCGATGACGCGCGGCGGGGTGTACTCCGCGATGATCGTGGGCCGGCCGGGTGCATCGCCCAGCTTCCGGGCCCGGGTCACACCGGCGAAGATGATCGCGCCGGCGAGCGCGGCGGCCGCGATGGCCTGCAGCCAGCCCCACACTGACGCGAAGTACGAGGAGTCGAAGGGCTCGAAGGTGCCGCTCTCGAACCCGACCGCGATGGTCATCGTCTGGTAAGGGAGGACGGGAACCGCGGATGCCGTGACCTCTCCGCCCGCCGCCCCGATGTCGCAGGTGTCGGTCGAGCCCTGATATCCGACGTAGCACGACTGGGCTCCGGTGCGCGCCTCGGCGATACCGGGCGGCATGGTCACGCGCGCCGTCACCCGCCCGAACTCCTGGCGCCACTGGGTGCCGTTGACGTCCCAGTAGAACTCGTCCGAGTCCGTGTCGTCGAAGTGCCGGATGACGTTCTCGAGGGTGTACGTGAAGACGTAGGTCTGGCGGCCGTGCACATAGTCGTCGGCCCGCGACGTGATGATGTACACGTCCTCGTCCGACTCTGTCTCGACGGAGCGCTCCCGACCCTCCTCATCGGTGACCGAGACGAGGTGGGGGTTCAGCGGCACGCCGAGATAGGACTCGTCGAGGCGCCGCTGCATCCCCCGGTTCTGGTCGTATTCGGGGAAGACGGCGATGAAGGTCTCGACCACCCGAAGCGTGCTGGTCCCGTCCTCGGCGCGACCGAGCTCGTAGTCGACGTCCATGGCTTCGAAGGCGAAGTCGTTGACATCGGTCGATACAGGCCGCTCGTCGGCCTCGTCCGGGCCATCGACGCTGCACGACGTCAGCAGCATCAGCGGAACCACCGCGCAGGCGATCCCGACCGCGACCGCGCGCCACCACGCGACCGCGCGTCCGCGCGCAGGCTGAGTCGTCCCCATGCGCTCAGCCTAGGGCCCGGGTTCGCCGTACTCTTGTGCGTATGACCGATCGCCGTTTGGCCATAGACGCCTGGGAGAGCCTGTTCCGCGCGCAGCACGAGGTGTTCGAAGAGATCAGCGGCGACTTCGACAGCGAGCTCACGCAGGCCGAGTACGACGTCCTCCTGACCGTCACCCGCGGGGCCGACATGACCGCCCGTCTTCGGGATGTCACGGCGAACATGCTCATCAGCCAGCCGAGCGTCTCTCGTCTCGTCGACCGCATGGCGGTACGCGGTCTCATCGCCAAGTGCCCCGATCCCGAGGACGGTCGAGGCGCGCTCGTCCGCGCCACCGACGCGGGCGCTTCGGCGTTTCGCAAGGTGGCGTCGGCGCATGGCCGTTCGATAGCCGAGCGGATGTCGCTGCTCAGCGACGACGAGCTGGCCCAGTTGCGCGACCTGACGTCGAAGCTGCGCACCGCGCGCGAGATCGCCTGAGCGCTCAGGGCGTGCGTCGCCGCAGGGTGAGCGAAGCGAGGATCAGCGCGCCCACGCCGAACGCGACGACGATGAGGAGCGGTCCCCAGACATCCCATCCCTCGTCCCCCGCGGTGACGGCGTTGATCGTGTCGATCGCGTAGCTGAGGGGCAGGAAGTTGGAGATGACATAGAGGGCGTCGGGCATGTCCTCACGGGGCATGAACAGGCCGCCCAGGAGGATCTGCGGGAACACGATCAGCGGCATGAACTGCACCGCCTGGAACTCGGTGCGTGCGAACGCACTCGCCAGCAGGCCGAGCGCGGTGCCGAGGATCGCGTCCACGATGGCGACGAGTCCGAGCTGCCAGACCTCGCCCTCGACGTCCAGCCCGCAGACCCAGACCGCGAAGGTCACCGTGATCGCCGCCTGCAGCGTTGCCATCAGCCCGAACGCGAGCCCGTAGCCGAGGATGAAGTCCGCCTTGCCGATGGGGGTCGTCATGAGTCGCTCGAGCGTCCCCGAACGACGTTCGCGCAACGTGGTGATCGAGGTGATGAGGAACATCACGATGAACGGGAAGAGCCCCAGGATCGGACCGCCGAACTGGTCGAACACGCCCTCCTGTTCGCTGAAGAGCCACGCGAACAGCCCCACCAGGAGGCTCGGTGCGACGAGCATGAGGACGATGGAGCGCGGGTCGTGGCTCAGCTGCCGAAGCACGCGCCCCGCTGTGGCGAACGTGAGGGTGGCGTTCATCGGGCGTCCCCCTCCCCGTCTGCGTCGTGCTCGTGGGTCTCGCGCAGTTCCCGGCGAGTGAGCGGATGCCCCGGCTCCGCCTGACTGTGAGCCGCCGCCTCATCGCGCTCCACGAGCGCGAGGAACGCGACATCCGGATCAGACGTGCCGGTCTCGGCGAGGAGGCCGTCCGGGGTCGTGTCGGCGATGATCCGGCCGGCGCGCATCAGGATCAGGCGATCACAGCGAAGCGCCTCATCCATCACGTGGCTCGAGACGATGATCGTCGCACCGCCATCGGCGATGCCGCGGAAGAGGCTCCACAGCTCCGCGCGAAGCACCGGGTCGAGACCGACCGTGGGCTCGTCGAGGACGAGAAGCTCCGGCGACCCGAGCATCGCGACGGCGAGCGAGACACGGGTCTCCTCGCCGCCGCTGAGGGAGCCGATCGTCTGGTCGGCGTGTCCGTCGAGACCGACCTGCCCGATGACGCGATCGACATCGGCGCGAGGCGCGCCGATCAATCGAGCGAAGTAGCGGAGGTTCTGGCTGACGGTGAGGTCGCCGTAGACCGACGCGGCCTGGGTGTCGTAGGCCACGCGACGCCGCTGCGGGCTGGTACCGGCCGCGTCACCCAGGACGGTCACCGTGCCGCCGTCGACCTTCTGGACGCCGACGATCGATCGCATGAGCGTCGTCTTCCCGCACCCCGACGGGCCGAGCAGCCCGGTGATCTGACCCCGCGGGATGTCGAGGTGAAGGCCCGAGAACACCTGGGTCCTGCCGCGGCGCACACGCAGATCGCGGACCTCGACCGCGTTCGCGGGCACATTATTCATCACACGATGAATTATGCGCCTGCGGCACCGGCCGGTCAAGGGGTCGCCGCCCAGGGAAATCCGCGTCAGTTCGCGGGATTCGTGGCCTTGCCGTCGAGCCAGAGCGTATCGGACGGGTCGCTGTGCGCGGTGCCCGAGTTCACGTGCTTGGGGTCGATCTTGTCGCCCTTGGTGATGACATGCACGAGGGCCATCGCGTGCCCGCGGCCGAGGCCGTAGTCTTCGCCGAGCCACGCGACGATCTCGCCCGACTTCGTGCCAGGCCCGAAGCCCTTCTCGTCGGCGAGCTCGATGAACTGCCGGGGCGTGAGCCCGGTCTTATCCTCGATGTTGTCGAGGTAGGCCTGAAACGTCATGTGATTCCTTTCCGGGGCCGGGAGCCGCCGTTCATTCCGTGAGGTAACGCTGGACTGTGGGACCAACCCGCGTGACGAGCTCATCGATGCTCGCCTCGGCGAGCGCAGGAAGCCGCAGGACGTGGCGGGCGATGAGGAGTCCCGCCATCTGGCTTGCGACCAGCGCGGCGCGGAGCGCAGCATCCGGGGTATCGAGTCGAGCGGCGATCCGCGAGAAGAGCTCGCGCTGCAGGAACTCCGACATCAATGGCGTCGCGAGGCGATTGCCGATGCCCGCGCGCAGCAGCATGACGCCGCGCTTGCGGGTCTCGGGGTGCTCCCACGCCTCGAGCACGTAGCGCACCAGCCGCTCCCCGAGCGTGTCCGGCGGGCCGTCGAGAAGGTTCGGGATGTCGACATCCGGCCGCATCGGCGCCCCGATGGTCTCGGTGAAGAGGTCGGCCTTGGTGCCGAAGTAGTGGTGGAGGAGCGCCGAATCGACGCCGGCCCGAGCGGCGATGCCGCGCATCGTGGCGCCGTCGTACCCGGACTCCCCGAATTCCTCGACCGCGGCGGTGATGATGCGCTCGCGGGCGTCGGACTCGCCGCCCCGGGGCCTCCCGCGGCGCCGCTTCGGCGTCGGCACGGCGTACTCGGGCATGTGGTCAGCCTAGAACGCACGCGCGCAACACGGTCCGGATCCGCCAGGATGGGGCATGCCCTTCGGAATGCGACGGAACGTCCTTCGTCCGGTCGACAGTCCCCGCGCCGATCGCGTCACCTACATAGAGCTCTTCTTCGACCTCGTCTTCGTGTTCACACTGACGCAGCTCTCGGCGTACTTGTACGCGAACCAGACTCCGCTCGGTGCGCTCGAGGGCGTGATCATGATCTGCGCGCTGTGGTGGGCATGGGTCTCGACGACGTGGGTCACGAACTGGCTCGATCCGGTCGCGCTCCCCGTCCGCGGAGCGGTCATCGCATTGGCGTTCGTCGCGCTCGTGGTGAGCGGATCGATCGCCGAGGCATTCGGAGAACGAGCGTGGGCCTTCGCGATCGCGTTCGTCGTGCTGCAGGTCGGCAGGACCGGCTTCATCGTCTGGGCGACCGCCCGGCACGATCGCGAGGTGTCCCGTGACTTCACGCGCGTGCTCATCTGGACGATCGCCGCCGGCGCACTCTGGATCGTCGGCGCAGTGCTGCCGCTGACCTGGCAGCTGCCGCTGTGGGCAGCCGCTCTCGGCGTGGAGCTGCTCGGCACCGTGACGGGATTCCGCGTTCCGGGTTTCGGCCGAGTGGACCTCGGCGCATGGGATGTATCCGGCCCGCACATCGCCGAGCGCACGTCGCTGTTCGTTCTCATCGCGCTCGGCGAGGGCCTGCTCGTCACCGGGTTCGCGTTCGTCGACAAGGAATCCTCGCCTGAGTCGATTGCCGCCATGGCGACGGCATTCGTCGCGGCGGCCGCCACGTGGTGGATCTACTTCGACCACGGCGAGCGCATCGGCTCCGAGACGATCGAGGCCTTCGACGAACCTGCGCGCCTCGCTCGCACCGCTTACACCTGGATCCACCTCGCGATCGTCGGCGGAATCGTTCTGCTGAGCGTCGGCGACAAGGAGTCCCTCGCGCATCCACACGGGCATGGTGTCGCTACGAGCGTGGTCGTGCTGGGCGGACCCTTCCTGTTCATCGTCGGCACCCTGCTGTTCCGGTTCGTGCTCGAACATCGCTGGGCGCGCGCGCAGATCGCGGGCATCGCGGCACTCATCGTGCTCGCGATCGCCTCCCCGCTGCTGGATGCACTCGCACTGTCGGCCGCGGCCGCGCTCCTGCTCGTCGCGGTCGCCGTCGGTGAGACAGTGGGGCGACTTCGCCGGGGACGGCGCCCCGGGGGCTGACGACCGACGCGAGAGCCGCCCCGTGCGAACACGGGGCGGCTCTCGTCTACTGCGGCTGTGTGGCGCGCCTGCGTCACGGCTCGATCGACTGAGCCTGCTCGTTGCTCTCGTGGGCCTGGATGACAGGCGACTCGTTGCCCGCCATCACCTCGATCTTGCGTGGCTTGGCCTTCTCGCTCACCGGAATCGTGACACTGAGAACGCCGTTGCTGTAGTTCGCCGCGATGTGCTCGGTGTCGACGCCCTGCCCCAGGTTGAGCTGGCGCAGGAAGCTCGCTCCCTCGCGCTCGCGGGTGATCCACTTGACGCCCTCGCGGTTGCCGAGAGTGCGCTCCGCGCGGATCGTGAGCAGCTGGCCGTCCACATCGATGTCGACTGAACCGGGATCGATACCGGGGAGGTCGGCAGTCAGAACGTAGTGGTCTCCGTCGCGATACAGGTCCATCGGCATGTAGCGCGGACCTCGTCGGGCCTCGAGAAGACTCGACGCGAGGCGGTCGAAGTCACGGAAGGGATCGTACGTGGCCATGTTAATCTCCTCTCTGTCGTGAAGTTGAGTCGTGTCGGCTCAACTACGACCAATTTAGCACTTTGGCATGGCGAGTGCCAAGAACTTTCACGCGCGACGTCAGCACTCGATGACGTTGACCGCGAGGCCGCCCTCGCTCGTCTCCTTGTACTTGTGCGACATGTCGATGCCGGTCTGCCGCATCGTCTCGACGACAGTGTCGAGCGAGACGTAGTGCGAGCCGTCACCGCGCAACGCGAGTCGCGCGGCGGTGACCGCCGTCGACGCGGCGATCGCATTGCGCTCGATGCACGGGATCTGCACGAGTCCGCCGACAGGATCGCAGGTGAGGCCGAGATGGTGCTCCATGGCGATCTCGGCGGCGTTCTCGATCTGCCGGTTCGTCCCGCCCATCACCGCGGTCAGGCCGCCCGCCGCCATGGCGCATGCCGAGCCGACCTCGGCCTGGCAGCCGCCCTCGGCTCCCGAGATCGAGGCGTTCGCCTTGAAGAGCGACCCGAGTGCGGTGGCGGTGAGCAGGAATCGACGGATGCCGCGGCGGCGGTTCGCCTCGGCGAGGCGCACCTCGTCGATGGCGTCGGCGGCGAGCGGAGGGGTGTCGTCGGGAGCGTGGTGGCCGAATCCGAGCAGCGCGCTTCCGACGAGCTCGCCGTACGGCGTGACAGCGTTGCCGGCGCCGAGCCCGGAGTCCGCCAGGAAGCGCCACCAGTACATCGCGACGGCGGGCAGGATGCCGGCGGCGCCGTTGGTCGGCGCGGTGACGACGCGCCTTCCGGCGGCGTTCTCCTCGTTCACTGCGAGCGCGAAGGCTCCGAGCCACTCGCCCGGGAGTTCACGTCGTCCATCGGCCTCGGCCGCCACCAGCTGCTCGCGAATGGCCGACGCCCGTCGCTTCACCTGCAGCAGCCCGGGGAGCACGCCGTCGGTGTGCAGGCCGGCCTCGACGCACGACGCCATGGCGTCCCAGATCGCGTCGAGTCCCGCGGCGATCTCTTCGTCGTTGCGCAGGGCCTCCTCGTTGATGCGCGCCGCTTCGGCGATGGTGATGCCGCGCTCGTCGCACAGCTCGAGAAGTGCGTCGGCGCTCGAGAAGTCGAGCGGGTAGGCGTGCGCCTGCACCCTGGGTGGCTCCCCATCCCGCCGAATGAAGCCGCCGCCCACCGAGTAGTAGATCTCGCGGAGGATCAGTCCCGCATCTCCGTCTTCCGGGACCGGGGGTTCGACGGCCCGGTATCCGGAGCCGGTGGCGCGGACCCCCGCGTCCAACGAGGAGGC
Organism: uncultured Actinomycetota bacterium; assembly: GCA_963751055.1. Taxonomy (GTDB): domain Bacteria; phylum Actinomycetota; class Actinomycetes; order Actinomycetales; family Microbacteriaceae; genus Microbacterium. The sequence continues at coordinate 156,548 of CAVVTB010000006.1, forward strand.
GGGCCCGGCGTCCTGGCTCGTCCATGCCTCGAGTGACATCGCGTTCGGATGCCCGGGAAGCCGTGTCGCGGGGGCGAAGGCGATGTCGCCCCGGCGGAACCGGATCGGTCGCGTTCCGTCGAGCTCGAGCAGGTCGGCGTCGTCCCATCCGGACCACGCGGAGCGGACAGCATCCGGATCCACCGTCTCGGGCTCGAGGCCGTTCAGCCCTGCCACGACCGCATCCGGGGTGCCGTGGCCGATGCCCGTCGCCCCCAGCGAGCCGTAGAGCGTGCAGGTGACCCGCTCGACCTGCTCGAGGAGCCCCTCCTCGCGCAGACGGGTCGCGAAATCGCGGGCCGCCCGCATGGGACCGACCGTGTGGGAGCTCGAGGGTCCTACACCGATGGAGAACAGCTCGAACGCCGAGACGTAGGCGCTCACGAGGTTCAGGCTACGCGGTCGCCGAGCACCCTGCACACCGGCGACCGCGGTTCACGAGCAGGATGCCTACGCCGTCGGCGTGATTTCTGCCAGCGTGCGCGATCCTGCGGCATCCGTCGTCTCGAGTCGTGACGCGCCGAAAACCGGCTTGCGGAGGGTGAGCAGCAGCAGGATCAGCCCGGCCGTGAGCAGCATGTGCCCCATACCCGCGATCCCGGCGATCGCCTTCGACGACTCCATGCCGAGCACCGTCATCGATCCGTGGAGCACGAGCATCGCAGAGGTGAGGATCACGCCGGCGTTGTAGACCCAGAAGAACCATGCGAACAGCCGGCTGCGTGAAAGGGTGAAGACCTTCTCCAGCACCAGGACGACCAGCAGCACGACGAAGCCGAGCGTGAGCAGGTGGGTGTGAGCCACGCCGAGCTGCGTGGGCTGGCCCTCCGGCCAGCCGGTGAGCTTCGTGAACTCGCGGTAGTAGAGGCCCGACGCGACGCCGACGAGGAGGTAGGCGAACGCGGCGAGATAGACCTTGCGCATGGAGATTCCTTTCGTTGCCTCCATGCTTCGACAGTCGGCTCTCCCCCGGATCCCCCGTTCGGGCGCGACTCGCATCAATCGAACGATGGATGCTGCAGCAGGCCTCGGTCTCGCGCTGCCGTGACCGCTTTGGCCCGGGAGTCGACGCCGAGCTTGTCGAAGATGTGCACGAGGTGGGTCTTGACCGTCGCCTCCGAGATGAAGAGGGCCTTCGCGATCTCGCGATTCGTGGCCCCGGTATCCAGGGCGGCGAGCACCTCGCGCTCGCGCTCGGTGAAACGCAGACGCGGCCTGCGCATCGTGTCGACGACGCGCTGTGCGAGCTCCGGTGCCAGAACGAGCCTGCCGGCGGCAGCATCCAGCACCGCCGCCACGATCGTCTGCGGCGCGACGTCCTTGAGCAGATAGCCCGCGGCGCCCGCCTCGATCGCATTGATGATCTCGACGTCGCGATCGAACGTCGTGAGGATGACGACCGCCGGAGCGTGCTCCGCGGCGCGCAGGCGCTCAGTGGTCTGAACCCCGTCGAGTCCCGCACCGAGCCTGAGGTCGCACAGCACGACATCCGGCCGCAGCTGCGCGGCGAGCGCGATGGCCTCTTCGCCCGAGGCGGCCTCAGCCACGACATCGATGTCGGGCCGGTCGTCGAAGAGCGCGCGCACCCCGGTCCGGACGACCGGGTGGTCGTCGACGATGAGCACGGTGACGGTCATGTCAGTCCTCCCCCGCCGTGCTCAGCGGAACGTGAGCGGACAGTGCCGTGCCGTCGCCTGGCGCGCTCTCCACGTCGAGCCCGCCGCCGAGCTCACGGAGTCGCTCGGTCATCGCCCGGAGTCCGTATCCACCGGAGGGAGCCGTCGCGGGAAGGCTCGAGATGTCGAATCCGCGGCCGTCGTCGACGATGTCCATGCGCACGACCTGACCCCACGCGCCGAGGCTGACCACCACGCGCGACGCATCGGAATGCCGGCGGACGTTGGCGAGTGCGGACTGCGCCGTCCGCAGCAGGGCCACCTCGATCGGGGTCGGCAGCACGGGGAAGTCGTCGTCGACCTGCAGGAGCGCCGCGATGCCGGTGTCGTCGGACAGCCGGGCGAGCAGTCGGCGCAGCGCGCCCGGGAGTGCCTGCTCGTCGAGTTCGGCGGGGGCGAGCTCGGCGACGATCCGCCGCACATCGACGAGGTTCGCCTGTGCGAGCGCCTCGATGCGAGAGAGGACTCTTCCGCGGTCCGTCGAGGAGTCACCGGTACGCGCGAGCAGCAGGATGGAGGTGAGCCCCTGCGCGATCGTGTCGTGGATGTCACGACTGAGCCTGGTGCGCTCCGCGATCGCACCCGACTGTTTCTGCGTCGCGGCGAGCTCGTCCTGGAGCTGCGCGGACTCCGCCTGTGCGGCCACGAGCGACGAGACGAGGCGCTCCCGCTCCCGCGCTTCGCGGGTGAGCGCCACGTAGCCCCGCGCCAGACCGAAGGCGAAGAGCCCGCCCACAAGTGGGCCGATCACGTCGGCGGCGCCCAGCGCGCGGCCGTGCAGGAGCGGGGCAGCGATCACTGCCACGAACACGGCGACGGCGAACAGCGCGGCCGGCAGGCCGCGAAGCAGGAAGCCGGCGAGCAGCCAGAGCGAGAACGCGAGCCACACGAACTCGACCGACACCACCAGCATCCCGAGCCAGACGACGGCGAGACCCATGAGCCACCACAGCGCTCCGGTGCGGTGACGGCGCTGTGAAATCGCGCCGGCGGCGTAGAGCGCCGCGAACGCGACTGCGGCGGCGATCACGGCCGGAACGGGGGCACCCTCGCCCGTCGCGCGAACGGCACCGACCACGAGCAGCACCGCCGTGATGACGTGCTGGATGAGTCGCATCGCCCGAATCGTCGCGCTGGTGTCGTCCGGGATCGCGTCGGCGTCTCGGACCGGCGCGGGCTCGGGCGAGGAGGTCATCGTCCCAGTCCACCCTGTCCGAGGGGCGCACGCAAACGGGCGGCCGATGGATGCCGGCATCCACCGTTCGAAGGATGAGTCGTGGTACGGGGCGGCTACGGTCGCTGGAAGGCGACGAGCCCCACGGTGTTGTCCTCGGAGTCCTTGATGAACGCCTGCCACTCGTCGTGCTCCGCGGGCCCGAGCGTGTCGTCGTCGTGGCGGAAGATGACGTGAGGATGCGAGACGATCTCGACCATCCCCTCGAGGCGCTCGAGCGTCTCATGGACATTGTCGACCTGCAGGTAGATGACCGACGACGGGGCGTTCCGGTCGAGAAGCAGGCGAACGCCCTCGAGGTCGAAGAAGAGCAGGCCCGGCGGGTCGAACCTCGCGGTCGGCTCCTGCTCGAGCAGGACCGTGTAGAAGTCCGACGCGCGGTCGAGGTCGTCGGCGTGCTGCGCGATCTGAACGAGTCTCATGCCTCACATTCTCGCGTAGCGCGAGCGGGCGAAGCAGTAGAGACCGTAGATCACGAGGCCCGCACCCACAACCCAGAGGATGATCGGCCCGAAGGGGAGCGAGGCGAGGGTATGGAGTGCGTCATCCAATCCCCCGGCGGTAGCGGGGTCATGGGTTACCGCCGCGACGATGAAGAGGGCTCCCGCGACGGTGATCGCGATTCCCTTCGCGATGTACCCGACGACGCCGAAAGTCACGATCCCGCGTCTGGCGTTCTCGTCAGGGATGCTGAGGTGCTTCTCGAAGCCTCGGGTGATGCCGCGGACGATGAACGCGATCCCGATGCCGGCGACAAGGAGGCCGACGAGCACCAGCAGGAACACTCCCCCAGGCGTCGCCAGGAGCTTCCCGGTGAACGTCTCCGATGACTGCGAGGAGTCCGACTGTCCGCCGAGGGCATACACGAGGGCCGTCCACGCAATGGCGATGTAGATGACGGCGGTGCCGATGTACTTGACCCGGTACCCCCACTTCTTCTTCGTGTCGGGGTTGCGCTCGACGACGGCCTCGGTGATCTGCCAGATCGCGAGCGCCAGCAGACCGAGGGCGATGACCCACAGCAGCAGCAGCCCGAAGGGGGTCTGCCGGATCTGCTCCATCGCGCCGCCTTGATCCGCCTCGCCGCCGCCGCCCGTGACGATCGAGATGGCGATCACACCGATGACGATGTGGACGATTCCGAGGACGATGTATCCGATGCGCGCGAGGATCTCGAAGACTCGGGAATTCTGTGCCGCGCTGGCGGCGGCTTTAGGGGTGGTGGTCACGTCCGAAGCGTATCGAGCGCTGCGGACTCACAGAAGGGCTTGCAATTTCCGATTCGACGGGGATCAATCCGAGGATGCCATCGTGGCCGCCTCGCGTGAGGCACCGCGCGGGTGCCACCGGCTCAGGTGAGCGCCGTGGTCGTCGCGGACGCCGAATCCCAGCGCCGGAGCGCCACCCCGCTCCCGGCATGGCCCTGGACGAGCACTCCGAGCGCGACAGGGAGGTCGGCCACACGCAGCCTGCGAGCGAGCGTGACGTGCGGCGTCCAGCTTCCTGGGGCGGTGTGCGGGGCATCCTCGCCCGGTGGCGCCGCCGCGTGAACAGCCTGGTGCAGGCGCGCCAGCTGATCGTTGGGAGTGACGCGCCAGGCGAGCACGCCGCGATCGCCGTGCCGGAACACGATCGGCTCGTCGAGCACGACCGGGACCGGCAGCAGGGCTGCGGCCTCTGTGAAGGCCACCTGCCCGAGCGCAGACCTGACCAGCAGCGTCACATGCGGCCGGCTGCGTGAGCTGGGGCGCGACACACCAGCATCCGCCAGCCTCTGCCAGTCGGCGTGAACGCCCGACTCGGTGTCGGCGTCGAGGAGCAGCTCGATGCTGACGATGTCGCTCATGTGTCAGCTGCCACTCGCCGTGACCTAGTCAGGGAGTCGTTGTCTGCACGGACCGAGGAGCTCGGAGCACGACCGCGGTCGTGATGGCGAGCACCACGATGCCGATCGATTCGACGATCACCGTCTCGCGCACGAGCAGGGCGTCCCACGTCTCGGTGATCCCGAACAGTCCCACCGTGAGCGCAAGGATGAGCGCGCCCAGAGTCGCGATCAGGAACAGCAGGCTCAGCACCGTCGCCAGTTGCAGGAGCCGTCCGCGCAGCACCAGCATCGCGATCGCCAGGACGATCCCGGCGATGCCGTTGAGGACGAACATCACCCCCAGAAGGCCGCCGACGCCGGTGAAGACCATGTACAGATGTATCCCGCCTGTCGCGAGAAGGAAGATCGCGCTGAGTATGCGCATGATCCACAGAACGCGCTGGTTGCCTTCGGCCATGTACTCGCCCCGTTCCGATCCAGTGTGGCCCGATTGCCGCGGCCCTCTCCTATACATACGAGCCAGCAGGCGGAGGCGTTCAAATCGGCCCGGGCGATCCCGGCGCAGTGGTGCCACACTGAACCCATGGGTGAATCGAAGACGATCCCGACGGATGCGAGTGTCGACGACTTCCTCGAGGCCGCCACGCCCGTCCGCCGGCGGGAAGACGGCGTGCGGCTGGCGGAGATCTTCCGCGAGGTGACCGGAACGGACCCGGTGCTCTGGGGCCCCTCGATCGTCGGATACGGCAGCTACCGCTACGTGTCGCCGTCCAACCCGCGCACGCGCGGAGAATGGATGAAGACCGGGTTCTCGCCGCGGAAGGCGCAGCTCTCGCTGTACGGACTCAAGGATCTGCCCGAGGGCGCCGCGCTGCTGCCGTCTCTCGGGAAGTACACGGAGGGGGCGGGTTGCGTCTACGTCAAGACGCTCGACGACGTCGATCTCGACGTGCTGCGCCGGCTCATCGCGATCGCCTGGACGCGCGAGGACGACCCCGAGCCGCGGTGATCGCACGCTGCGCCGGTGTCAGCTCCGCGCGCGCCGCCGGGCCTCCAGCATCTGGTCCTTCACGGCCCACGCGTCGGCGACCGGTCCGAGGTGCTCGAGCTTGTCGGGATTGACGATGGTGCGGATGGTCTGGATCCGCCCGTCCAGCACGTCGAGAACCATGATGGCGAGCACCCTGCCTTCGGTGTCTCGGAAGATCGCGCCCGGCTGGCCGTTGATCTCGTGGGTCTCGGGACCGAGCCCGATATCGCCGAGGAACGGGGCGAACCCGCTGACGAGCCGCGAGACGTTGTCGGCGCCGAAGATCGGCTTGACCAGGGCCGGGCCCTTGCCGCCGCCGTCTGCGATGGCCTGGACGTCGGCCGCGAGGAGCTCCTTGAGCCCGTCGACATCGCCCTCGCGGAACGCATCGAAGAATCGCGACGCGAGTTCCTCCCGTTCCCGCCGCTCGGTCGCGAACCGCGGCCGTCCCTCCTCCATGTGCTGGCGAGAGCGCACCGCGAGCTGACGGCAGGCCGCCTCTGATCGGCCCACCGCCTCGGCGATCTCGACGAAGTCGAACCCGAACACCTCGCGAAGCACGAAGACCGCGCGTTCGAGCGGGCTCAGTCGCTCGAGGAGCACCAATGCCGCCATCGACACCGAGTCGGCCAGCTCGGCAGCGCGCTCCGGATCCTCGTAGGGGTCTGTGAGGAGCGGTTCCGGGAACCACGGCCCGACGTACGCCTCCCGACGGACGCGCGCGGAGCGCAGCACGTCGATCGAGATGCGAGTGACCACCGCCGAGAGGAATGACTTCGGTGAGGCGGGCTCCGTCTCGGATGCCGCGTACCTGAGCCACGTCTCCTGCACGGCATCCTCCGCTTCAGTCACGCTGCCGAGAATCCGGTAGGCGATGGCGAAGAGCAGCGGGCGAAGATGTTCAAACTCCGCGACACGGGTCATTCGAAACTCCCTGTTGGGGGGACACCTCTCAGCCTGCCACCGTCTGCAGGTCGTGCGCAGCCGCCCGTTCGCCCTTGGGCCACCGCACCAAGCCCGGCATCCGGCGCTCCGCACCGACTGCCGCCGACATGCCGGCGAGCTGGATCCGCTTGAACATCGTGGCCTTGCGACCGGTGACGGCCGCGCGTCCTGTCGCGACGTCGTCCTTGTCGGTCAGCTGCAGCACGGCCGCGCGCTGGCCGAGACTGACGCAGCGTCCGACGAAGCCGAGGTCGAATGCGGCTGCCTCCGCGTCGCGTGGTGCGCCGAGCGCCTCGGTGACGAGCACGTCGGCCGCGTGTGCGGCTGACGGGAATGCGAACTGGCACGACATGCTGTAGCGCCCCCCGCGCGGGCCGGGCGCGTGGCTGCTGTCGCCGACGGCCAGCACGTTCGGGTGCGAGACCGACCGGAGAGCGGCATCCGTCAGCACTGCACCTTGTTCGTCCACCGAGATTCCCGATTCCCGCGCCAGCGAGGGCGCGGCGAACCCGCCGCACCAGACCGTGAGATCGGACGGCAACTCGGTGCCGTCATCGAGGAGCAGCCGGTCGGGCTCGGCTGCCCGCACCCGCGTGCCGCCGACGGCCTCGACCCCCAGTCCGCTCAGCGTCGAGCGCACATACTCTCCGGCTCCCCCGCTGAACCAGCCTCCTACGTCACCGGCCGTGATGAGTCGCACGTGCAGGTCCGGCCGGCTCTCGGCGATCTCGGCGACAGTCTCGAGACCCGTGAGCCCACCCCCGACGACTGTTGCCGCGGACCCCTCCCGCAGAGCGGCCAGTACGGGCCGAAGCCTGCGCGCCGCGTCGATGTCGCCGACGCCGTAGACGTGGTCGTGGCCCGCGATCGGCGCGCGCTCGGTGGTGCTGCCCGTGGCGAGGATGACCCGGTCGAATGAGATGGTGCGGATGCCGTCAGCCCCCGAGACCACAGCGCGACCCGCATCCGGCTCCAAGGCCGTGACGCAGCCCTCGACGAAGGCGACGTCCGAACCCAGCAGGCTCGGCAGGCTCGGAAGTGGGATGGGTCGTCCGATCGCGACGTGGTGCATGCGGATGCGGTTGACGAATTCGGGTCGAGGGTTGACCACCGTGACGTGGACGCGTCCCTTCGCCCTGCCTGCCAGCCGGACCGCCGCCATTGCTCCGGCGAATCCGCCTCCCACGACGAGGACTCGCATACTGCCGGGAGTGGATGCTCTTCTGGATGTGCTCATACTCACGAGACGATGTGGGCCGCGCGGTTGTGACATGGTCGTTGAAATCCGCAGATACTGAACGCGTGGCATCACGCGGACACAAGCCCGTCATCGGCATCCTCGGTGCCGGCAGGCTCGGCAGAGTCCTCGTGCGACTGGCCGCGAGCGCCGGATACGAGGTGCTCATCGCGGGATCCGGCGACCCGGCGCGGATCGCGCTGTCGACCGGCGATCGCGCCATGGGGGCGACGGCAACGACCGCGGCGGATGCCGCCCGGCGAGCCGACATCGTGATCCTCGCCCTTCCGCTGGGCAAGCACCGCACCATTCCGGCGGGCGCCCTCGCCGGAAAGCTCGTGGTCGATGCGATGAACTACTGGTGGGAGGTCGACGGATTCCCGGACGACTTCACCGATCCGCTCACCTCCAGCAGCGAGCTGGTGAGGGCCCACCTGCCGACGTCACGAGTCGTCAAGGCCTTCAATCACATGGCATACGCCGACCTCAGCGACGAAGCGCGGCCGTCCGGCCATGCGGGGCGCAAGGCCATCGGGCTCGCCGGCGATCACGCGGAGGATCTCGACGTCGTCGCCGGCCTGATCGACGACCTCGGGTTCGACCCCGTCATCGCCGGGACCCTCGCGGACGGCGTCAAGCTGGAACCCGGCACCGAGCCCTTCGGCGCCGACGTCGACGCCGATGAGCTGCGGGCGATGATCGACCGCTACCCGGATTCGCAGAACGGCCGCCGCAGAGCGGCCGCGCTGGCGGCACGCGAAGCGGCCGCATCCGAGGATTAGACGCTCAGCGTCGCCGAGAGATCCTCAACGGGATGCCGTCCACGGCCGCACGCGCGGGATCCACCCCCGCACGTTGCGCCGGTACTCGCGATACTCGTCGCCGTACTCCTGCTCGAGTGTGGGCTCCTCGTAGAACCGCACGAACAGGAACACCGCGAGGAACACGATCGCCGCGTAGATCGCCGTCCCGACGCTGGTGAAGAGCAGAGCCTGCCCGAGGATGATCGCCAGCACCGCCACGTACATCGGGTTTCGCACGTGCCGGTACGGCCCGACGACGACGAGGTGGGCGGTCGGCATCGGCGGCGCCGGAGTCCCGTCGGCGCGCGCGAAGCGGATGAACGCGTTGAGCAGGACGATGACCCCGCTCAGGATGCTGATGCCCGCCACGATCGCGAGGGGCCAGAACCAGTCGCCCGGCCACGCGATGCGCCACCCGGTGATCAGCCACGGGATGAGCCCGGCCACGATCCCCGGTGCGAGCGCGAGGAACACGATCGTGCCGACCCAGGCCCTGAACCGTACCCGATTCATGCGCCGAGCTTAGCCACACCGCCGCCACCGCAGCCGGCTCACTCCTGGCGCGAGAGTGAGAAGAGGACGAGCGCACCGCGGGCCGCGGCATCGCTGTCGTCATCACCCGATGGATCACCGAGAGTCATAGGCCACACGCTAGTCCGGGTCGGGCCGCGGGTGATGCATGATGGGAATTCAGCATTACCGACGGGGCCCGCATTGACGACGCAACACCAATCGCCGGACGAGCTTTCGGACCTCGCGGAGCTGAGGTCCCTCACGTGGCCGTAAGCGCAGACGGAGTCCGGGCGGCAGCCCGCAGGCGCGTCCTCCTCGTGGTGCTGTTCGCGCTCTACCTGGTCCTCCTCGCCTGGATCGTGCTGTGGAAGCTCGAAATCCCGTGGATCGGAGATGCCGCCCTCCGCCCACGGCCGGTGAAGCTGGTCCCGTTCGTGCCCAGCGCCGACGCCGATGCGAGCGCACCCCTCGAGGTGGTGGTGAATGCCGCGCTCTTCATTCCGTTCGGCCTCTACCTCGGACTCCTCGCGCCGTCATGGAAGTGGTGGAGAGTCGCGGCCGTCGTCGCCGGCGCGAGCTTGGTGCTGGAGCTCACCCAGCACGCCCTGTCGATCGGCAGCTTCGACAGCACCGACGTCATCGTCAACACGGCGGGCGGTCTGGCCGGATTCGGCCTGCTCGCTGTGGCGAGGCGCAGACATCAGGGACGGACGGCCATGGTCATGACGCGGGTCTGCGTGATCGGGACAGTCGTCTGCGTGCTGGCGGTCGGGATCTTCGTCGCCTCGCCGCTGCACTACGGGCCGCAGCGGGATGTCGTCCTTCCCATGCCTCGGTCAACATAGATCCTGCTCAGCCGATGCGCGAGGCGACCGCGCGTACCGTGATCGTCGGATGCGGTCAACCCGGTTCTGCGCCGCGTGGAATCCAGCGATTCTCGGGGCAGGGTGACAGGCCCCACCCGCAGAAGGAGGATGCGATGAGCAGCTTCGACCCCGAAGAAGGCGGTCCGGGAGACGTGCCTCCCGGACCCGAGGAAGATCCGATACCCGGGGAGAACCCGCCGGGTCCGACGGTTCCCGAGCGTGCGCCGCGCACACCGGATTCATCCGGCGGCACCCTGCCGGCGCCCGACGAGCCGCTCACGCCGAGCGCCGACGAGCCGGTCTCGCCGCATCCGGAAGAGCCGCCACCGCCACGCGCCGACGAGCCGTTCGCGTCGCCTTCAGAACCCAGCCCAGGAGCCCCCGAGGCGTGAGCCCGTCCGGCGATCCGCAGCGGTTTCGCTAAAGACCGAGGTCGTCGAATTCGCGCCGGAGGTACTTCGGCGCCTGCACGCGCCACGCCTCCGTCACCAGTTCGACGAGGTGGTCCTCGTCGATCCCGGCCATGCGGAATGCGACCTTCGGCTCGCTCCAGGGGGTCGTGGAGCGCAGGAACACATCGGGTGCCATCTCGACAAGAGCAAGCGCGTCAATGCGGTCAGCGACCTTCACTCCCACGACGAGCTCAGCCGCGACGATCGCACGGATGTCCGCGGGAATGCTCGGCCAAGGATGGCATTCCCACGCATACAGCTTGCTGCGTACGAACCACGCTGCGCCGCCCGTCATCGCGCGCTCCTCGCTGCCGGGCAGCCCAGCGGCGGTGCGGCGAAGGTCGTCGAGGGTGGCCACGATGGCGAGCCTATGTCGCACTCCCGACGGTGACCGGCCTCACCCGGACTCCTCAGTGAATCCGACCCTCAGCCGACGGGCGCTGGTCCATGCGGGTCGGCGAGATTCGACTGAATCTCACGGATGGCCGACGCGAGGATGCCGGATGTGAGGAGTCCCGACCCGAGCGGACCGGCGCGATCCTCGCCGAGCGTCGGCAGGCGCCGAAGCGCTGACCGGACGTCGTCGGTCATGTGCTCCAGCTGCCAGGCGATCTCCTCACTCGCCGCTTCGGCCCGGGTGGGCGCCGCCAGCCCAGCCGCCTTCACGGCGTAGGCGGCCGCCCCCAGGGCGTGTGCGCCCATGTGAGCGACAGCTGCCGCCTGCGCCGCAGCTCGCGCAGCCGCCACCGCGGCAGGAGTGTTCACCTCGCTTGCCGCACGCCCGGCGACGAAGCGCCGACGGATCTCCTCGGCGGCGCCCAGCTCACCCCGCGCGAACGCGCGGGCTCGGGCGATGGCATCCCTCGCGCGGCCATCCGCCGGAGCCTCCGCCTCGAAGACGGCCAGAACCCGCTCCGCACAGTCGGCGGCCCACGCCGCGACGACCCGGCGATCGGCCTCGGTCAACGTCTGGGGCGAAACCATGCCGGCACTCTCTCACGCGTGGAGGCGAATCCGACCGGGGAGGAAGGGAAGCGGCGGCGCCCGGTACACCAGCGACGATCCCTGATCCGGTTCGAGTGCGAACTCCGCCTGACCGAAGCGCCAGAGCCGATTGAAGAGGAAGACTCCGAGCACCACGGTCTGGTCGGACGAGACCTGCCACGTGCCCAGACCCCACTGGACGGGCTGGCCGCGGCCCTCGATGACCAGCGTCGGCTTCACGCCGGCGTAGAGAGCGAACCAGGGCTTGTGCATCGTCAACTCGATGCGACGGGTACGCCCCGCTCCAGTGGTCACCTTGACGACCGTAGCGGAACGGCGGGGCATCCGATCCGTGGCCGTGACAACTACGCTCGTGGCGTGTTCTCTGTGCCGACCTCGTTCCGCGAGATGCCGAGGTGGTGGCACGACGGGCCCGGCCGGGAGTGGCTGGACCTGCTCCCCCAGCTGGTTGCCGACCAGTGCGCCGACTGGGAGTTGACGCTCGACGGTGCGGCGATGCACGGGTCGAACGCCGTCGTCCTGCCGGTGAGGCGCGGCGAGGAGCCCCTGGTCCTGCGCCTGGCTCCGCCCGGTGACGATGTGATCGCCGAAGCGGCTGCCCTGCGCTTCTGGGATGGCCGCGGAACCGTCCGGATCCACGATGTCGACGAGGGCACTCGGTCGTTGCTTCTGGAACGACTGGACGGTCAGCGGTCCCTCGCGACCGAGCCGTTGCGGGATGCTGTCGTCACGCTGGCGGAGATTGTGACGACGCTCGCAATAGATGCGCCCGAGTCGGCACGGAGCACCGACCAGATCGCCGCCGATCTCGCGAGGACTCTCGCTGCCGAGTGGGAGGCAGTGGGCTGCCCGTTTCCACGCGTCCAGCTCGATCACGTCATCGCCGCAGCGTCGGAATGCGCCCGCTCCGCGCCGTCCCCTACCGCCGTCGACGGCGACCTGCATTTCGGGCAGGTGCTCGCCGGCACGCGACGGCCGTGGCTGGTCGTCGATCCGGTGCTCTTGCGCGGGGATCCCGAGTACGACCTCGGGCGCATCCTGTGGAGCCGGATCGATGAAGTGCGCGACGACGCCGACCTTCGCATCCTGTTCGACCTCTTTGTCGCACATGCCGGTGTGCCGGCCGATCGCGCGCGTGCATGGGTTGTGATCCGAAGCGCGTCTTACCTCGTCTGGGGCCTCGCCCATGGCCTGACCCGAGACCCGCCGAAGTGCCGAAGACTCCTCGACCTCTTCCTGTGATCGCGTTGCGCGGCCCCGGAACGCCTGCCTAGCGGCCCTGGCGCTTCTTGTACGGCTTCGGCTGTCCCTTCACAGCCGGAGTGCGGCCCTTTCCCTTCGAGGCCTTCGCCTTCCCTCCCGCCGGAACGGCCGGCTTCTTGGGCGGGATCGGCGCTGCGGCGAGCTCCTCCTTCGCGTCCGCGAGAAGGAGGACACCAGCCGCCGTCAGACGGGTCTTGCCCTGATCGCGGATGAACAGCGGCTGCCCGACCTCGGTCTCGAGCTTCTCGATCGACGAGTAGAGAGCGGCGAGCGGGATGCCGAGTGCCTGTGCCGCCCGCGGAAAGTGCAGCTCCTCGGCGGCTGCGACGAACCGCGAAAGCAGGGTGATGTTCACAGTCCCTCCAGCTGGGTGAGCAGTTCGACGTTGTCGGTCGTACCGGAGAACTCTGCGATGCGCCCGTTCGCCACACGGTACATCGCGAACTCGGCCACGTTGGCGTGTCGGCGCAGCATCCCGGTAGCTGATCGCTCGCGACGTCAGTCGAATTCGACGCTCGTCTGGCGCGGGTACGCCCCGCCGGCGAGTTTCACGAGACGAGCGTGGGCGTACTCGCACACGAGCGCATGACGATAGACCATCCGCGGCACGTCGACGTTCGAGTCCATCCACAGGCTCATCCCCGCAAGCTTCCAGTGGCGGAACGTCTCGTCGTCGCAGACGACCGCCAGGATCTCGAGGAACGAATCGTCGAACCGGATGGAATGCACGGCACGGCGGTACTCCTCGACGGTGAGGGCCATCGAGAACGGAATGTTCATGAAGCAGAGGGCGGTCTGGATGTCGAGGTTGAGGTACCGGCGGCGCTCGCGCTCGGCGTCGAGGTGCGGGATGTCGAGCTGGGCGAAGTCGAGGGTCTCGGCTCGGGTCAACGTCACGTCGTCGAGTGCGATGAGCACGTCGTAGACGTTGACGTCGTGCTCGACCACGGCCTGGTCGCCGAGCCCCGCGATCGTGTCGGGGCGGAGCGTCACGGGATCCATCGTGACCGGCGTGTTGCGGATGATGAAGTTCACGAGGTTGGTCTCGACAACGAAATGCCGGATGAGCAGCTCGACGGCGTCGGGCGAGACGAACCGCCGCAGGAACCACACGCAGAGCGAGTCCATGGTGTGCAGGGGCATCCACCGGAACGGCAGAACGCGCTTGACGATCGAGATGAGTGCTACCACGATGCGGGATATCACGCGCGCGATCGGGTAGAGCCAGCGCCGGGACAGGCGCCGCTGGTCGTCGATGATCTGGCGGACGAGCGCCCTGTCGAGGGGCACCGAGGGATCGGCGTAGACCGCCTCCCACATGCTCGGGTCGGATCGGACGAATTCCGCCATCTCAGCGATCCAGCTCTTCGAGCTGCAGTGCGTAGAGCCGGGCGACGACCTGCGCACAGCGGACGATCTCGTCGGCCGCCGCGTCGTCGATCATCCCGGAAGTCAGGATCGCCTCGAGGTCGCCGGTGTGAGCGCTGTCCGCCTGCTGGTGGTACTGCATGAAGTGCACCTGACTGTCGGCGAGCCCGAGGACCTCCTGGAACCGGGCGGCCCACCCGGCGGCGCGCTTCGCGCCCAGCCCTTCGATGATGAACATCGCGCCGAGCAGTCCGACCGGATTCGGCCGGTCCGCGTAGTGGAACATGTACCCGGAGAGCGCTTCGGATCCGACGTTCTTGCGGCCGCTGCGCAGCTCATCGAGCGAGCCTCCGATCGCGACGTAGTCGCGTTCGAGCATCAGGTAGTCGCGGTGCTCCTCCTCGGCGTGGCGGATCGCCGCCGCCCGCAGCTCGAAGTGATCGATGTCGAAGTTGGATGCTGCGCGCGAGATCCACAGCGAGCCGTCGACGACCTGCTGGCGCAGGTTGAAGAGCAGCCGCTTGTAATCGTCGAGCGTCACCGTGCCGGCCGAAAGGCTGCTCAGCAGAGGCACCTTGGCGAGCCGCTCCTCGAGCTCGGTCCACACCTGTGAGAGACGGTCGGACAGCGGGCCCGCGCCCGCAGCCGGCATGTCGGCGGGGGCGAACGTGGTGTCGGTGGTCATGACTGTGCTCCTTGCTGGTCGGGCGGGGCGACCACGGTGAGGTGGGCGAAGGCGAACGAGAATCTTCCGGACTCGGGCACTGCCAGGAGCACCGTCTCGCCCGGCGCGAACCGGCCGGTCCGCCACGCCTCTTCCAGCGCGATGAAGATGCTGGCCGACCCGGTGTTGCCGCGGGTCTCGAGATTCGAGAACCAGCGATCGGTGTCAAGAGTCGGGATGCGTCGGCGGAGCGCCTCGAAGGCCACATCGCGGAACATGTTCGTGCTGTAGTGGCAGACGACGTGGTCGAGGTGCTGGACGTCGACGAGTCCGATGTCGACGAGCTGTTCGAACTGCCGGATGCCGGCTTCGGCGAGGTCGTCGAGCATGCTCACGTCCTGGCGCAGCACGAACATGCCGCCCGCCTCGGCGTCGGCGATGCCGACATCCTGCCAGGTGTGGCCGACGACCGGCTCGGGGCCGCTCATGCCGGCGCGCATGCAGACGTCGTGCTCATGCGCCAGGGATACGTGCCGCACCCAGTCGACCCGCAGCGACGGCTTGCTCGGGTGCGGCTGGAACTCGACGACGACGGCGCCGGCGCCATCCGACAGCATCCACCGGAGGAAATGGGAGTCCATGCCCGCGCGGATGCCGTCGAAGCGACGCTGGCGGAGGCTGCGGCTCGGAAGCTCCGAGCCGACCACCGCGGCGATGGGATGGTCGCCGAGCCGGATCTTGCTCACGGCCGCGTCGAGCGCGGCGAGACTGGAGGCGCAGACGCCGGCCGCCGAGAGCAGCTGCATCGGGCCGCCACCCAGACGGCCGTGGACCATCGACGCGAACCCGGGAACGAGCACGTCGCCCATCGTCGTCGCGCAGGCCAGCATCCGCACGTCGGATGCGTCGATCCCGCGATCGTCGAGGGCCGCGCGAAGCGCCTTGACCGCGAGCTCCTCGTTGAGCTCGGTGGGTTCGCCGTGCTCGTCGAGCGCATAGTGACGCTGCCGGATGCCGTTCGCTTCGAGGACACGGCGGCGGATGCGGTCGGTGACGCGATCGTCGCCGCCGAGGCGTGCTGCGATGCCGTCGTTGTCGACCGGATCTCCCGGCAGATAGCGGCCGAAACCCGTGAGATACGCAGTGGCAGTCGCCCCCATGGTCACGACAATAGGCCACGCCCCCGACCGGCGAACTCGGCCAGACGGGCGCGCCCCGCGCCGATGTGCTCCTTCAACCGGGCCGTCGCCGCCAGAACCCCGGGATCGTCCACCCGATCCGGCGGGATGCGAGCGGGATTGAGGGATGTCGAGTTCGACCAGACGCGCAGGTCCGCCTCTTTCGCCATCGCCAGCGAGGCATCGCCGCCGATCGTCTGCATGGTCGCCCAGTCGGCCGGCGTGTTCGAGTACGGGGACGGCCTGCAGATGCGGTTCTTCTCCGCATCATCGTCGCGCGTGGCTTCGACATAGCCGGCGAGCGCCGCCCCGAAGCAGGGGAACCCCACCCGCACCGGCTGCGGAGTGATCGCCTCCGGAGTCCAGATGGGCCGGAGTCCCGGGTATTTCAGCCCCTCGGCGGCGCAGTGGACGACGAGAGTGTCGGTGGGGATGCGGACGTCGCCATCCTCGAAGACGAGGCGCCCGGGTTCGACAGCCTGCAGGTGCCCGCGCCGGATCACGTCGTCGATCGTGCGAAGCAGCTCCAGCTCCCACATCGCGAGTGTGGGTGTCTTGGCCATGGTCGGCGTCACCGCGGGATCGATCCGGAGCATGATTCCGGCATCCTCCATCCGCATGAAGGCGTCGTCCGCGCTTGTGGCACCCGCCGCCGCGGCCATTGTGTCCGCGGCCATCCCGAGGAAGATTGCGGGGTCGGGCTGGACGACGGCGCGATTGAGAAGCCAGGGGTCGCGCGGGCGGACCCAGGTGATCGCGTTCGGAGGTACTCCGTTGCTCAGCAGCCACACACAGGTGTCGGTCGCGGTCTTGCCCGAGCCCACGACGACGAACCTCGCAGGGGCGTGCGTGATGCGGACGAGCTCGTTGACCGGGACGACGCAGGCTCCCTCCTCGACGCCGAATGGCGCAGGAGTGAGCGACGGGATGTCGGGCGACAGGTACCCCGCGTCGACGACCCGGGCACGCGGTGCGTGGTAGCCGACTCCGCTCAGCAGCGACACGAATCGGCGGTCGCCCAGGTATTCGCTGCGGCCGTGGAAGACGACCTGACCGGTTGCGGTCAGGCGCGCGAGCACGCGGGCGTAGTAGTCGGAGACCTCACCCGCGCTCGCCCGCTCGTGCAGTCCGCGCTCCGGGCCCTGGGTCTGCACCCGGCCGCCGCCCAGCAGCGTCGAGGCGACCCCGTAGAACGCCGACGCCTGGTGCAGCCGCACGAAACCATAAGCGTCGAGCCAGTGGCCCCCGGCGCCGTGCCGGCGGTCGACGATCGCCACGGAGACGTCTGCGGCGGCAGTGAGGGCGTCGACGAACGCCATCCCCATCGCCCCCGCACCGACCACCAGGTAGTCCGCGTCGACGATCGCCTCCATGCGCTCATCAGAGCAGTGGCCGGCGCGTGCGTCAATGACGTCTCGAAGACGGGTCTCCCTGCCGTGATGCGCGGACTACCGCAGCGAGTCCAGCCTGGCAAGCAGAAAGTCGTGCGCCTCGGCATCGGCGGCGGCGATCATGCCCTGTCCACCGGAATGGAGGTCGCCTCCGGCAAGGTTGCTGATCACTGCGCCGGCGGCGCGGCAGAGCGCGACTCCGGCAGCCCAATGGACACTCCCACGAAGGTCACCCGCCGTGACGTAGGCTGCCTGCTGCCCGGTGGCGACCCAGGCGAGCGCCAGCGTGGTCGACATGCATCGCGGACTGAAGCGGCTGCGAAGGGACTCGTCGGACAGCAGCCGAGTGCCGATCGAGCCCGGGTAGTCGCAGTCGAGATTCATGCTGAGGAGGCGTGACGACGTGGTCGGTGCAAGTGGTCGGTCGACTTCTGCACCGGCGACCGCTGCATCCACCCGCTGCCATGCCTTCGCGCCATCCGTCCAGAATGCGTCGTCGGCGATCGGGTCCACGACGGCGGCCGCCGTGGTCACCCCATCGATGTCGAGCGCCACGTTGACCGCGAAGAGCGGCACCCGCGCGGCGAAGTTGAGGGTTCCGCAGATGGGATCCACCAACCAGCGTCGCGACGAAGAGCCGTCGGCACCGAGTTCTTCGCCGACGATCGCATCTGCGGGGCGAAGATCCGACAGCACCGCACGAATGGCGCGCTCCGTCGCGATGTCGGCCTCCGTGGTGAAGTCGAGCCCCGCGTCGCTGACACGCCGAGTATCGGAGCCGAAGCCGGCCCGGGCGACAGCCGCCCCCGCGGCCGCCGCGCGCACCGCGACCTCGGCATCAGTAAGGGAGGCGGCCATCACGACCCAAGTCAATCAGAGAGAGCCGGTGCCGACGGATGGCTGATACGACGATTGAATCGAACGTGAACTGTCGGATGCGGGTCGAGCACGGAGCGCATGCTGGAAGCCGAAGGGAGAGAGCGTGATCGCTGAACTCAACCGTCTCGTCGACTCCATCGAGGCGCACCTGTCCGATGACATCGACGCCGCCGGGCTGGCGAAGGGCCTCGGGACGACCGAGTACCACCTGCGACGGCTGTTCTCGTCGCTCGCGGGCATGCCGCTCTCGGACTACATCCGCCGGCGGCGCATGACGGTCGCTGCGGCGGACCTGGTGGACGGTGGCCGGGTGCTGGATATCGCGGTCCGCTACGGATACGGCTCGACCGAGGCGTTCGGGCGAGCGTTCCGCATGGTCCACGGCGTCAGCCCCGGCGACGTCCGCAAGCACGGCGGCCCCCTTCGCGCACAAGCAAAGATCAGGTTCCGCCTGACTGTCGAAGGGAACATCACCATGGACACTCGCATCGCCGATCGACCGGCTTTCCGTCTCGTCGGTCACGCCGCACGCGTGCCGCTCGTGTACCAGGGCGCGAATCCGCATATTCAGGCGCACATCGCTTCGCTCCCCGCCGCGGAGCATGCTCGCCTGAAGGCGCTCAGCAGCACCGAGCCCTCAGGACTGCTCCAAGTCAGCGCGGATGTCGACCCCGACTACACGGAGGGCACTGCGCTCACCTACCTCCACGGCGTGGCCCTCGACCTGGAGGCGACGGTCCCGCAGGGGCTGGACGTGATCGACGTCCCGGCGGGCGCATGGGCGGTGTTCCGGACCTCGGGCCCCTACCCGGCCGCTCTGCAGGCGACGTGGGCGGCCACCGCGGCGGAATGGT
This sequence comes from uncultured Actinomycetota bacterium, assembly GCA_963751055.1. GTDB lineage: Bacteria > Actinomycetota > Actinomycetes > Actinomycetales > Microbacteriaceae > Microbacterium. Next base: position 175,773 of record CAVVTB010000006.1, read on the forward strand.
TTCCTTCGAACCCGTGGCGACTGCGCCCCGGACCCTCGATCGTGGCCGTCCTCGAGCGCGCAGACGACTTCAGCACCGCGACCACGGAACTCTGGATGCCGGTCGAGCGCGCGTAGCGGGCCAGTTCGCTCAGTGCGGTGCAGTGGGTGACCAGCCGTCGCCGCAGGCTCCGCCTTCCATCGTCTCGGCGATCGTGACTTCGCTGCCGTCCAGCCGCAGCAGGGGATTGTAGAACCTCGAGATCTCAACGCTGTCGACGGGCACGTAGTGGAATATCAAGGATCGCCGGAAGCGGTCGGCGGATCGGTTGGGTCCCGAGCCGTGGACCATGCTCCCGTGGAAGAAGAGGACATCGCCCGCGTCGAGCTCGGTCTGCACGGTCGAAAAACCGTCCGGCAGGGTGATCTCCGTGTTCGTGAACGACTCCTCGGGGTCGGCCTCATCGGGGCACACGATCTCGTAGCGATGCGAGCCGGGCACGATCTTGAGTCCGCCGTTCTCACCGTCGCAGTCGTCGATCGCGACCCACGCCGCGATGCAGGTCTCGGGATGGGCCTGCAGGAAGATGTTGTCCTGGTGGAGCGCCTGGCCGCGCGCGGTCGGCGGCTTGAAGTAGAACATCGACTGGGCGGCGTAGACCGGACCGACCATCTCGATGACGGGCCCCACGATCCGCGGATCGAGCATCCATCGTCGCGCGAGTCGTCCGACTGCATACTCGGTGCGCCGATGCGGATGGATGAACCGCGGATACCGCGCGAGGACGTCATCGGCGGTGAGGTGGTCATCGTGCCCGATCGTGCGGTCCCGCTCGACCTGCTCCATGAACACATCGCGGATCTCAGCGACCTCCGTTGCGCGGAGGAGCCCCCTCAGCTGGACGACGCCGTGATCCTGGAACTCGCGGGCGAGACGGGGAGCGGTGGTGCTGATGATGGACATGACAGCAACCCTTCCGTGCCAGAACGTGCGATGCCATGGGAAGATCGGGTGAGGATATGGAACATTCTGCTACTGGCGCTGCGCCGCCGCTTCACCGTGAGGCGCCGCACCCGCATGTGGTGAGGGTGGTCGCCGGCGAGTTCACCGAGGGCGCCGACTACACGACCTGGCGCCACCGCGGCACGACGGACTGGCTGCTGATCCAGACGATCGCTGGATCGGGGCGGGTCGTCGGACCGGCCGGCGCAGTCGTCACCGCTGCCGGAGACGCGGTGCTCCTGCGCCCGCATCTCCGGCACGACTACGGCGCCGCGGACCTCTCCTGGTCGCTCGCATTCGCGCACTTCCATCCCCGCGCGGAATGGCTGCCACTGCTGGACTGGCCCCTCGAGGCGGGTGGCATCGGGGTCGTGCGCACTCCAGTCCCCATCCGGCCACGCGTCGTCGCCGCGCTCCGCTCGTGTGCGCGGTCGTCCACCGGCTCGCTCCCGCAATCGGAGCTGTTCGCGATGAATGCCCTCGAGACCGCGCTGCTGTGGCTCGACACGCAGAACCCGCTCCGCGGTCGGATGGATGATCGTCTCCTGCGTGTGATGGAGCACATCGGCGCCGATCTCGCCGGTGATCTGAGTGTCGATGTGCTCGCGCGCATCGCAAGGCTCTCGCCGTCGCGGCTCACCCACCTGTTCACCGCGAGCCTGGGCATACCCCCGCAGCGGTACGTGGAGCGCGAACGGCTGACTCGCGCTGCGCAGCTGCTCACCTCGACCGACCGGGCGATCGGCGAGATCGCACGAGACGCGGGCTGGGGCGACCCGCTCTACTTCTCCCGCAGGTTCTCACAGCTGCACGGGCACAGTCCGACCGCCCACCGGCGGCAGTGGCAAGGGCAGGTCAGTACCGAATCCGATATCGGAGGTGGGTGACGCCCCCCTCCCCTGTCAGCACCCTGAGCCGCTCGAGCTCGCGGCGCGCGGAGCCGAGGTGCTCGAACAGCCGGCGCCCGTCTCCGAGGAGGACGGGGATCAAATGGACTTCCAGCTGATCGAGCAGGCCTGCTGAAAGGGCACGCTGGGCGGTGGCAGCCCCATGCACGAGGACGTCCTTGTCGCCTGCGGCATCGCGCGCTTCGCGGAAGGCCTCCTCGATGTCATTCGTGTAGCGAACCGCAGCCATGTCGGCTGCCCAGCCGGGAACCGGGCGGCGACTGAGAACCCAGATCGGCACACCATCGTGATGGTCGCCGTTCCAGCCCTCGGCAGGCTCGAATGTTCCGCGACCGGCCACAACGGCACCCGTCGACATGAACTCGTCGACGATCTGCGCGTTCACGCCTCCTTCGGGGGGAAACACCCATTCGTGGAGTCTGTCGCCACCGTCGCCGAGCCCGTTGTCGTCCGTTTCGTTCGGCCCTGCGATGTAGCCATCCAGCGACATCGACATGTAAAGCACCGTATTGCCCATCTGCCCACTCCCGTTCTGCAGTCCGTCGGAATCCCACCACCATCACACACAGGTCGCAAGACGCAGTTGGCTTACTGGGTGGAACGGCCTTTGCTTCGCCAGTTGCGAGACGCCTAGATTCGCACCAACCGGGGCCGGTCCGGACTCCCTCTCAGGGGCCAAGGCCCGGAGGCCGCATCGGCTCACGCCGATTGTCGCGTTATTCGGCATGCCCCGGACACAGCACGAACGATCAAAGGAGATCACATGAAATCGCTAATACGCTCCGGCGCCGCGCTCGTCGCAGCAGCAGCGCTCGGCGCGGGCATGGTGCTCGGAGGTTCCGCGCTCAGCAACGGAAACGGCCCCGGCAATGGCAACGGCCTCGGCGGTCAGCCGGCGACCGCGAGCCAGATCTACCTGGACGAGATCAAGGACTACGGCGTGTGCCGCGGTACCGATCCCGCCTGCTACCACGACTGGGGCAACGGGTGGGATGAGGAGGACGCGGAAAAGCGGATCCTCATCTGGAGCCGCACCGCCGGTCCGCGGCACCAGCACCTCGGTTCGACGCTCGGCGCGGGCCTGAACCCGACCCTCGGCGCCAACAACGTCGCACAGGCTGCGCTCATCGCATGGGCGGCCGAGCGCGGCATCCGCGCAGACTGGACCGAGGACCTCGCGCAGTTCCGCCTGAACAACTACCAGGCGGTCGTGTTCCTCAGCTCCAACCGAGACACGCTGGACGACACAGCCCAGACGGCACTGATGCAGTACGTCCGCGGCGGCGGCGGGTTCGTCGGCATCCACAACGCGTTCGGCGCCGAGTACTCCTGGCCGTACTACGAGGGTCTGCTGGGCGGAGCCAACTTCTTCAACCACGGCCCGAACCGCGACGGCACCGTCGAGACGATCAACACGAACGACGTGTCGACGTCCTTCCTGCCGGAGACCTGGGCGTTCAAGGACGAGTGGTACAACCTGATCCCGTACCCGAGTTTCGTCAACGTCCTGCTCGAAGTCGACAAGGCCACCAGTGAGGCCACACCCGCCGGTCACGGCGAGTCTCACCCGGTGAGCTGGTGCCATTACTACGACGGCGGGCGGGCGTTCCTCACGACGCTCGGTCACGACGCGGCCGCGTGGACCAGCGCGCCTCTTGCCGGCGACGAGTTCTTCAAGCAGCACGTGATGGAGGGCCTCGAAAGCGCGATGGGCATCAAGCCTTTCTGCACCGTGTGACGTTGCGTCACGGGACCTTCGAGTCCTGAGTCGAAGGGCCTGAATCCGGGTGACACCCGGGTTCGGGCCCTTCTCCGTTCCACTCAGTGGGACGTGCCTCCCGACACCCGGGAGAACACTTGCCGCCCCTCGAAAGTCGACGGATACTGCCAACATGCGATCCTCTCAAGGGCGAGAGCCGGTGTCGGTGCTCGACCGGATCATCGCCATTCTCGAGATCGTTCGCGAGTCCCACGGTTCGACGACGATCACGCAGTTGGCGCTCGCCACCGGCATCCCGAAGTCCACCGTCTCCCGCCTTGTCGCGGACCTGGTGCGTCAGCGCTACCTCACCCGCGCGGACGGAGGGGTGGCGATCGGCCTCAGGCTCTTCGAGCTCGGAGCGCGCGCGAGCACCCCTCGTCGCCTCAGCGTCGCTGCGCTTCCGGTGCTGGCGGAGCTGTTCAACGCCACCGGTGAGCACCTCAACGTCGCTGTCCAGGAGGGACAGGACATGCTCTCGGTGATCTCGGTGCGCGGCCGGCTGCGGCCGGCACCGTCACGCGCCGGCGTCCGCGTGCCTTCGATCACGACCGCCCTCGGCAAGGCGGTGCTCGCGTTCACAGAGGACGACTCCGTGCTGCGCGGGATCATGAACCGGCTCGACCCCGGCGCCCGCCGGATCTTCGAGCGGGAACTCGCGGGCGTCCGCACCTCAGCGATCGCGATCGATCGATGCGACACGTTCCCCGGAGTGATCGGCGTCGCGAGTCCGATCCTGTCGCCGGACCGGTGCCCGGTCGCCGCGATCTCGGTGGCGGGGCCGGCGACAGATATGGATGCGAACCGGATGGCGCCGCTCGTCAGGCATGCCGCGCTCGCACTCACGCATCGACTGGCGCTGCAGGTGGCCTGAGTGATGCGAGCCGACCCCGAGTCCGACGCGGTCGGCGTCCTCGACCGAATGACCGCGATCCTCGAGGCATTCGACGAGGACGACCACGGCCTCCGCATCTCGGAGCTCGCGGCGCGTGCCGACCTCCCCAAGTCCACCGTCTCCCGCCTGGTGTCCACGCTCGTGCGGGAACGCTACCTCGAGCGCGACGGGAAGGTGATCCATCTGGGGCTTCGGCTGTTCGAGCTCGGGCAGCTCGCCCAGGAGCCGCGAGAGCTGAGGGCCAACGCCCTGCCGGTCATGGCCGATCTGCGCAACCGCACCGGCGAGACCGCGTGTCTGGCGATTCGGGACGGCCACGAGATGGTGTGCATCGCCGTCATGCGGGCCCACAGCTCCGCGACACCCACGTCACGGATCGGCGGACGGATCCCGACTCATGCCACCGCCCTCGGGAAGGCGATGCTCGCGTTCTCGGACGACGCCGACACCGCTGCCTTCATCGCCTCCGGCCTCACGGCGTGGACATCGCAGACGATCATCGATCCCGATCGTCTGGCGAGCGAACTCGCAGACATCCGGCAGAGCGGATTCGCGGTCGAGCTCGGCGAGTTCGCCGTCGATGTGTCAGCTGTGGCGAGTCCCGTGTTCTCCCCCTCGGGCGCGCTGGTCGCGGCGATCTCCGTGTCGGGACGGTTCGGCGACTTCCACCCTGACCGGTCTGCGTCCTACGTCCGCGCCGCTGCGCTCGCTCTCACGCGACGACTCGCGCCGAGCGCCAACGGGCCGGTCCGAAGCCCTCTTCAGTGAGCGGATCCCGCGGCGCGCAGATCCGTCATCGTCGCCACGATCATGTCGCCGATGAGACGACGATGGGAGTCCTGCAGGCTCGGGTCGAGCATGTCCCTGTTGAAGATCGCCGAGAACGTGTGGCGGTTGGCGACATGGAAGCACGCGTATGCGCTGATCACCATATGCACGTCGAGGGCATCGACGTCGTCGCGGAAGATACCCTCGCGCACACCGCGATCGATGACGTCTTCGAGCAGCGTGACCGCTGTGACGTTCTCGCGCAGGATCTTCTCGGACTGGCGCAGGTGCTCGGCCCGATGGATGTTCTCGATGCTGACGAGCTGGATGAACTCCTCGTGCGTGGTGTGGTGATCGTACGTCGCCTCGGCGAGCTTGCGCAGCGCGTCATCGGGTGACAGCTCGTCGATCTGGATGCCACGCTCGACCCGGCGGATCTGCGCGTACACGCGTTCCAGCACGGCGAGATAGAGACCCTCCTTCGAGCCGAAGTAGTAGTAGATCATCCGCTTCGTGGTCCGGGTCCGCGCCGCGATCTCGTCGACCCGCGCCCCCGCGTACCCATTCGCCGCGAATTCGGCGGTCGCGACATCCAGGATGTCGCCCTGGGCGCGGACGGCACGGTCGGTCAGCCCGCTGTCGCGGACATCCAGCCGATCGCTCATAGAGAGTCGCCTCCAGCCCCAGACCGCTCCTCGGCACCGATGAGCGCGCGGAAATGGCGCTCCATCCGATCCCGATCGGGCGCCGTTGCGGTGATGATCTGGAGACTAGCGTATGCCTGGCCTACGGCCATCCGTCCGCCGTCCAGCACCGGATGCCCCCGCTCGGCCGCCTGGCGGAGCAGCTCGGTCTCGAGCGGACGGTACACGACATCCGACACCCACGCGCCGGGCCGGAGAAGATCGAGGTCGAAGGCGATCCCCGGGTGGTGGAGCATCCCGAGCGGTGTCGCATGCACGACGCCCGAAGCGAGCGGGATCACGTCGGACAGCTCCGCGCGCGACACCGTCGCGACGGTCTGCCCCGGGAAGTGCACGCGCATGCGCGCGGCGAGATCCTCCGCACGGCCTGGTTCGACATCGAACAGATCGAGTCGTGATGTTCCCGATGAGAGGAGCGCGTAGGCGGTTGCCGCCCCGGCGCCGCCGCATCCCACCTGCACGACACGGTCGAACGACGCCTCCGGCAGCCCGGCGATCAGCCCGTCCCGGAAGCCCATCCAGTCCGTGTTGTATCCGATGAGGCGGCCGTCGTCGAACAGCACGAGGTTGACGGCCCCCAGATGCTCCGCATCCCGATCGAGCTCGTCCACGATGCCGACGACGAGCTGCTTGCACGGGTGCGTGATGTTCATCGCGGCGAAGCCCGATCGCTGCGCCTCGGCGAGCAGGACGGCGACGTCTGCCGCAGGCCGGCCGAGTTCGATGAGGTCGAAGATGCGGTACTCGTACTCGAGACCCATCGCAGCGGCCTCCGCCTCGTGCATCGGCGGAGTGAGCGATGCCATGATTCCCTCGCCGATGAGGCCGACGAGGTAGCGGTCGCGGTGCGGACGCGCGCGTGATGACCCGTCGGCGATAGGGCGGATCACGCCGATGCTCCTGTCTTCGCCTGACCGCGCTGCTGGTATTGGGCGGCGAGGCGTACCGGCGCGTTGAGAGCGCCGTACCCGTCGTAGCCATGACGTCGCTCGACGACTTCGAGGAAGACCGTCCCGACCGGCGGTGTGTAGAAGTGAAGGAACTCGCCCGACTCGTCGCGGTCGTACATGACGCTGAGGTCCTTGAGGTCCGCCAAGAGCGCGGGGTCGATGTCGAACCGCGCCTCGATGTCGTCGTAGTAGTTGGCCGGGATGTCGAGGGGACGGAAGCCCTGATCACGCGCCGATCGCGCGAGTGCAAGGACATCGGATGCCGCGAACGCGATGTGCTGGGGAAGGATCGCATCCTTGTCGGCGGCCGGCGGCACCAGATTCAGTGCGATGCGGACGATGCCGTCCTCACTCCTCAGGACCTGGCTGCGGACGAGGCCGACAGGCGCGGCCACCTCCGTGGACGGCTGGGTCTGGAGGTTCAGCACGGAGTGGAAGAAGAGCACGCCCGCGTCGAAGTGCTGCCAGGGCTGCGCGAGGTTGATGTGGTCCACGCGCTCGATGTAGGCACTGCCCCCGGCCGGCCGCGCACCGAACTCGCTCACCCATGCCGGTTCGGAATCTCCCTCGGCCCCGAAGAACACCTCTGACCCGTCGGGGGCGCGCACGCCGACGAGCGGCTCGTCGCCCGCACTCTCCTCACGGTGGACCTGGGGTGCGAAGAGCTCGGTCGCCCGCTCTAGCGCAGCGTCCTGGTCGCGGACCGAGAGTCCGATGCCCGCCACGGTCGGCAGCAGGCGCTCGGACTCCGGACGGCCGAGGACGATGCGCGCGGCGCCCTGAGACCAGAGTTCGACCTCCTTGGTCCGGTGGCTGCCGTGCGCGCGGAAGCCGAGCTGTGCGAGCAGATCGCGCATCGCTTCCGTCTCATCCGTTCGCAACTCGACGTAGTTCACATCGGTGGGCGGCTCGACGGCGGGCAGAGCAGCCGCCGACATCCGTGCCGCACGACCCCCCGCAGATGCGCCCAGCCACCCCGCGGCCTCGTTCTCCAGCCACCGCAGGGAGCGGCGCGCAGCGATCGCGGTCGCGCTCGGGTCCGATTGGCGGAACGTGTCGTTGAAGATCTCGAGCGAGATCGGTCCGTCGTATCCGGTCCGCATCAGGTGCCCCATGAAGGCTCCCAGATCGAAGCCGCCTTCGCCGGGGAACAGCCGATGATGGCGGCTCCACGAGAGGACGTCCATGGACAGGAGCGGGGCATCCGCCAACTGGACGAAGAAGATCTTGTCAGCCGGGATGGTCTCGATCGCCTCCGGATTGTGGCCCTTCGACAGGATGTGGAAACTGTCGAGGCAGACTCCGACGTGATCGTGATCGGCGAGGCGCACGATGCGGGCCGCCGCCTCGTAGCTGTCGACGAATCGACCCCACGCGAGCGCCTCATAGGCGACGCGCACGCCGAACCGCTCGGCGAGGTCGCCGAGGCCCCGCAGCTGAGCGGCCGCGAGCTGCTCGTCGCCGCTGCGTGCTGTCGCGACATTGCTGCACAGGAGCATTGTCTCGATGCCGAGACGGTTCATGAGCGTGAACTTCGCCGCCGCACGTCGAAGGTTCTGCTCGAGCAGGTCAGGACCGACTCCTTCGAAGTCGCGGAACGGCTGATAAAGATCGAGCGACAGACCGAGCTCTTCCGCGCGCACCCGGATCTTCTCGGGCGAGGAGGGCGAAGCGACGAGGTCGGGCTCGAAGATCTCCACGCCGTCGAACCCCGCATCGCGGGCGGCAATGAGCTTCTGATCGAGCGTTCCGCTGAGGCAGACCGTGGCGATCGACGTGCGCATGACACCTTCCTGCGGACACCGGCGCTGGGGCCCGCGCGATTCTCAGACCAGCATTGCATGGATGTGAACTAACTAGTACGTTCGACAGCAAAGGCGATCGACGACGATTCAACCTGTTGGGAGGGGATACTCGATGACGAGTCTCGCCGAATGGAACACGTCCCCCGCTCGCCCGGGCAATCCGGTTTCGGTCCTCGACCGGATCATCGCGATTCTCGATGCCGTCAAGGAGTCCGGCGGCTCGATCTCGATCACCGAACTCGCGATGCAGACCGCGATGCCGAAGTCCACCGTGTCGCGCCTCGCAGCGGAACTGACCGAGCAGCGCTACCTGGAGCGAAACGACGAAGGCGTGACGCTGGGACTGCGACTGTTCGAGCTCGGCGCGCGCGCGAGCCTCCCCCGCCGGCTGCTCACCGCCGCCGCGCCCGTCATCAGGAATCTGCGGGACATCACAGGGGAACGCGTGGGCCTGTGGGTGCAACAGGGAACCGACATGGTGTCGATCGCCGCCGTCGCAGGACGCCTGCCGATGCTCCCGACGCGCGCCGGCATGCGCTCGCCCGCACTGACGACGGCGAGCGGCAAGGCCTACCTCGCGTTCTGCGCCGATGAGGGCGTGGTCAACCGGGTCAGCGCCTCGCTCGTCGAGGACGCGGCCGACCACTTCCGGGATGAGCTGAGTCACGTGCGCGCCTCGGTCGTGGCGATGGACATGGAGGTCTCCTACCCCAGGCATCCTCGCCGTCGCGAGCCCGGTGCTCTCGGCCGACCGGGTCGTGCTCGGCGCGATCTCCATCGCGGGCCCGAGCGGAGCCATGGACCCGGAGCGCGTCGCGCCGCTGGTGCGCGCTGCCGGCACCACTCTCACCCGCCGACTCACAGCGGCATAGCGACATGCGCACCGCGGACTGGACCGAAGCGGTCAGCGTGCTGGATCGCGTGACGGCCGTCTTCGAGGCGTTCACAGAGCATGACGAAGGGCTCGGCGTCTCGGAGCTCGCCAGACGCGCGAATCTGCCGAAATCGACGGTCTCGAGGATCGCGGCCGACCTCGTCGGGCAGCGCTTCCTCGACCGCGACGGCGACAAGCTGTATCTGGGCGTGCGACTGTTCGAACTGGGCCAGACAGTCGAGCAGCCGCGCAGGCTTCGCCAGCTCGCGCTCCCGGTCATGACCGACCTGAGGGACACCACCGGGCAGACGGTCCATCTCGGAGTTCTCGAAGGATCGGATGTCGTCTTCATCGCGATCGTCCGCGGCGAGCCGACGGCGACGCCACTGGCGAGGGTCGGCGGCCGTCTTCCCGCACATGCGACTGCGCTCGGGAAGGCCATTCTGGCGTTCTCGCCGCACGATGTCGTCGAGCGCATCGCGAACGGCGGTCTCGCCCGGCGCACGTCGCAGACGATCACCGAGCCGTCGGCGCTTCTGCACCAGCTTGCGGAGGTCCGCCGCAGCGGGCTGGCCACCGAGCGGGACGAGTGCGCTGTGGATCGGTCATGCACCGCGAGCCCGATCCTCGGTCTCGGCGGCGCTCCCATCGCAGCGATCTCGGTCGCCGGGTCGGCCGCCGCGGTCATACCGGAGCGCATCGCCCCTGCGGTGCGCGCCGCAGCCATGACGCTGAGCCGGCGGGTCGGTGCGGGCCGGGTCCACTGACTCCCGCGCAGACGAAACGGGGTGGGTGCGAAATCGCACCCACCCCGTCTGCGTGCTGTTCGGGTCAGCGCCATGTCGCGGATGGCCTGGTAGGCCTCGAGCCGCTCACCCGTGAAGTAGGTTCCGAAGAACTCCTCCGACTGGCTGATGAAGGCATCCATGTCGATGTCCTCCGTCTCGATCCGCCATGTCGCGGATGGCCTGGTAGGCCTCGAGCCGCTCACCCGTGAAGTAGGTTCCGAAGAACTCCTCCGACTGGCTGATGAAGGCGTCCATGTCGATGTCCTCCGTCTCGATGACCGTCATCGCATCGTTCGCGCGGTACTCGTCGAGGATCTCCTCGGTGGCCTCGTCGACGCAGTCGCGGTTCTCGGGGCGGATCTCGTGGAGGGTCGCCTCCAGCAGTTCCGTCTGCTCGGGGCTCAGCTTCTCGTACGTCTTGTCGCTGACGAGGAGCCAGTGGATGCCGACGTTGTGATTGTTGAGGATCGCCGTGTTGAGCACCTCGTCGAAGCTCTGCGAGTGGGTCGCGACGATCGGGTTCTCCTGACCGACGGCGATGCCCTGCTGCAGCGCGGAGTAGACCTCCTCGACGGCGACGGAGACCGGGTTGGTCACGCCGAGCGCCTCGGCATTGGCCAGGAACTGCGGCGAGTTCGGGAACCGGATCGGGACACCGGCGAGGTCGTCGGGGCTGGTGACCTCGACGTCCTTCGTGGTGAACGTGCGGGAGCCGAAGAACCAGCCATCGACGATCTTGACACCGGTCGCCTCATGGAAGGCGCCGAACAGGTCTTCCGATCCCTCGTCGATCCACTTGAACGCGTGCTCGACATCGTCGAACGCGTAGGTTGCATCCACGACGCCGATGGGCTCGAACGTCGAGCTCAGCGCAGAGGCGCCCTGCAGGTCGATGTCGATGTCGCCGGCCTGCACCAGCGGGAAGCGGTCCGCGTCGGGACCGAGCTGGCTCGCCGGGTACAGCTCGACGGTGAAGCCGATGTCGGCGTCCTCGAGGCGCTCCTTGAGCAGTTCGACGCCGCAGTAGTAGTTCGGCGTCTCCTCCGGCTGGCTCGTCGCCACGCTGATCGTGACGGGGTTGTTCTCCGATGCTTCTTCGGTGGGGGTGCTCTCCGGGGTGCCGCCGCCGCCGGCGCAGCCGGTGACGACAAGCGCGGTTGCTGCGAGCACCGACGCGGCGAATTGGCCTCGGCGCGTCGATCGGGCTGTGCCCATGTGACTCTCCTCATTTCTGCGCACGTCTTCGTGCTTGTGGGACGTGACATTCGGTGGCCGCAGCGCGGCATCCGGCCGGTGACGTCCTCGCGCGGGGCGAGATCGTCATCGACCACGCTGTCACGTTGCGGCTTGGTGGCAGTGCTGACTCTTACCGACTTCGTTCGGTTCGCAAAGCGATGTCCCGACGAATGGAACATGCCTCATCGGCGGTCGGAGGCGGGTGCATGGCCGCTGAATGGAACGTGCCCGCCGGCGCCGCTCCATCGTGCCATACGCTCGGTTCGGACCACCGCAGACCGCAACGCGCAGGAGGCTCCGTGGCCGTATCCGAGGCCCCATCAGTCCGTATCGGCGTCGTCGGCGCCGGCTTCATGGGACGCCAGCACGTCGACTTCATTCGAGCGGCACCGGGCGCCACGCTGGCGGCCGTCGCCGATCCTGTGGTGGTCGGGGATGCTTTCGACTGCCCGGTCCATCAGAGCGCCGCGGCCATGCTCGAGGCCGAGGACATCGACGCGGTCATCATCGCCAATCCGAGCCCGCTTCACGTCGACACCGCGATCGAGTGTCTCGAGGCAGGTGTCGCGGTGCTGCTCGAGAAGCCCGTCGCCGTCGACTACGCGGAGTCGCTTCGGCTCGTCGACGCGGTCGCACGCCTGCGCGGGCGGCTGCTGGTCGGGCATCATCGGCGCCACCACCCGGCGATCGCGCGAGCGCGTGCGGCGATCCGCGACGGCGAGGTCGGACAGGTCGTCGCCATCAGCGGGCTGTGGTCCGCGCGCAAAGAGGACGCCTACTTCACCGACGCGCCGTGGCACAGTCAGCGCGGAGCCGGCGTGATGCTCATGAACGTCGTGCACGATCTGGATCTGCTGCGTCATCTGTGCGGCGAAGTCGCCGAGATCCAGGCGATGCAGAGCTCACACGCCCGCGGTCTCGAGGTCGAAGACACGGTGTCGCTGAATCTCAGGTTCGACAGCGGTGCGGTCGGCAGCTTCCTCGCCTCCGACGCGGGCGTCTCGCCGTGGGGCTGGGATCAGGCCACCGAGGAGACGCTCGCCTTCCCGTTCCTCCCGGATGGCGTCGCCTATCGGCTCGTCGGCACACGCGGCGCGCTCTCGGTGCCCAACCTGGCGAAGTACTCGTACGACCCGTCCGTCAACGCCGACTGGCACTCCCCCTCTCGCGCACCTACCTCCCGGTCGCGCCGCGGGGATCGTTCCAGGCGCAGCTCGACCACTTCGTCGAGGTCGCACGAGGCGAGGTGGAGCCGCTCGTCTCTGCCGAGGACGCATCGCGGACGCTCGCGCTCCTCGAGGCGGCGACCCTGGCCGCTCGCAGCGGCCGGACGGTCGACGTCGCGCGATTCCGCACGCGATGCCGCAGCAGGGACGCGCCCGTGACCGCCATCCGCGAGGTCGACGCGGTCGTCATCGGCGGCGGTCTCGCCGGTCTGTCGGCGACGCACCAGCTCGCCACGAACGGACTGAGCGTCGTGCTCGTCGAGAAGCGCGAGCGGCTCGGAGGCAGTTCGGCGATGAGCGGCGGCTGGTTCGCGCTCTCCGGCACCGCGATACAGCGGCATGCCGGTGTTGACGACTCGGACGAGCTGTTCGTCGCGGACATGGTGGAGAGCGGAGGCGGCTTCGCCGACGAGCGGCTGCTTCAGGCACTCGTCGAACGACAGGGCGGCGCGGTCGCCGCGATCGACCGCGCGGCGGCATGGACGGAGGAACTGAAGGTCAGTGCCGGGATGACGGTCGCGAGGGCACACCTGATCCGCATCCATCGACTGCTCGCGTTCCTCGAGCAGGAGGCAGTCGCCTCGGGCGCCACGATCCTCGCGGCGCATGGCGCCGATGGACTGGTCTGGAACGGAGCGCGGGTCGCCGGCATCCGTTCTGCGAGCGGAGATCTCTCCGCGCGATCGGGGGTCGTCCTCGCCAGCGGCGGATTCTCGCGTTCCCGCGAGCTTCTCGATCTGTTCGTTCCCGACCAGGCTGCGGCCATGCCCTATGGCGGCGTCGGCAGCACCGGCGACGGACTTCGAATGGCCTGGATGCTGGGCGCGGGGCTCGCCGACATCGGGCACGTCAGCGGCACCTACGGGCAGCATGCCGAGACGACCGACGATGAGCACGAGCTTCTGACCGCGAACTACCTCGGCGCGATCCTCGTGAACACCCGGGGAGAGCGCTTCGCAGACGAGTCGGAGTCGTACAAGGTCCTCGGGGCCGCGGTTCTGAGTCAGCCGGGGCACATGGCCTTCCAGGTCTTCGATGCCGCCGTGCGGGCGCAGTCGAGGCCGGGGGTGCCGCTCTCGGACATGGAGCGCATCGAAGCGCGCGGGCACATCGTGAGCGCCCCGACGATCGCCGCCCTGGAGCGCACGCTCGGAATTCCGGCCGGAAGCCTCGAGCGCACCGTCGCGGCGTACAACGAGAGCGTCTCGGGTCGCCGTCCAGACACCTTCGGACGGACCGGTCTCGTGAACGGCGTCGGGACGCTGGTGCCCGTCGAGGCCGCGCCGTTCTACGCGTATCCCGCAGTGACGGCGATGACCTCGACGTACGGCGGGCTCAGCGTGGCGCCCGACACGGTGGTCACGCGCGTCGATGGAACGCGCATCGAGGGTCTCCACGCGGCCGGCGAGGTCGTCGGCGGCTTCCACGGCGCCTCGTACATGACGGGAACGGCGCTCACCAAGGCGCTCGTCTTCGGATTCGCAGCGGCAGACACGATCGCCCG
>CAVVTB010000007.1:0-454187 GCA_963751055.1 uncultured Actinomycetota bacterium
AGTCCTCGACTGGGGAGGAGTCGTCGACGTCGAGCACGATGATCGTGATGTTGTCACGTCCGCCGTTCTCGAGCGCGGCCTCGAGCATCGCCTCGACCGCCGCGGCAGGGTCGCGATTCTCGTCGAGGAAGTGGCGGATGCCGTAGTCGGTGAGCTCCTTCGTCAGCCCGTCCGAGCAGATCACGAACCGGTCGCCGGGAACGACATCCAGCCGCACGTAGTCGGGCGTGACGCCGTCGGTCGGCCCGACGGCGCGGGTGATCACGTTGCCGTACGGGTGGTTCTCGGCCTCTTCGGGGCTGAGCCTGCCGGCGGCGATGAGCTCCTGGACGACCGAGTGGTCGGTCGTCACCTGCACGATCGCGCCGTCGCGCACGAGGTAGACGCGCGAGTCGCCGATGTTGAGGGTGACCCAGTGCGGCACGTCGCCGCGCGGTGTCGAGGAACACGCCGGTGAGCTGTCGTGCCGGTGCCGTCGTCGGTCGTCTCGGGATGCGACGCGATGTCTTTCACCGCGCGCGTCAGCGCCTTCTCGATCGCCTTCGGGGTCACCTCGCCGGTGTCGGCGACGTCGCGCAGGCGCTCGATCGTGCTCGCGCTCGCGATCTCGCCGCCGATGTGGCCGCCCATGCCGTCGGCCACGACGAAGAGGGGGTACTCGGCGAACACCGCGTCCTGGTTCGCATCACGACGGCGCCCGGTGTGCGTCGCGGCGGCCCAGTTGAGCTCGAGGGTGCCGCCGGGCACTGTCGACGGAGTGGGATTGGGTGGATGCTGCGGGCACGCCCTGTTCCTCCCGTGATCCGGCGAACGAGCCGCGGCCGGACGGCCGGTCGGCGTCCTCACATACTAGTGGGTTCCTCGGCGACGGCCCCGGAATCCACGCTCCGCGCGTGCGCGTCGTCCGGCGCGGCGGAAGCCGGGACGGCGGCGCCGACCAGGGCGGGATCCGCCAGCTCCTCGTCGATCGGGCGCCTCGAACTGCGCGTTGTACAGCCGCCAGTACGCGCCCTTGGCCTCGAGCAGCTCGTCGTGCGAGCCCTGCTCGACGATCGCGCCGTCCTCCATCACGAGGATGAGATCGGCATCCCGGATCGTGGAGAGCCGGTGCGCGATGACGAACGCCGTGCGGTCCTCGCGCAGCTTCGACATCGCCCGCTGGATCAGCAGCTCGGTGCGGGTGTCGACGCTCGACGTGGCCTCGTCGAGGATCAGCAGCCGCGGGTCGGCGAGGAATGCGCGCGCGATCGTCACGAGCTGACGCTCGCCCACGCTGAGGTTGGTCGCCTCGTCGTCGAGCATCGTGTCGTAGCCCTCGGGCAGCGCGTGCACGAAGCGGTCGACGTACGCGGCGGTCGCCGCGGCGACGATCTCCTCCTCCGTGGCATCCGGTCGCCCGTACGCGATGTTCTCGCGGATGGTGCCCGCTGAACAGCCACGTGTCCTGCAGCACCATGCCGGTCCGCGAGCGGAGGTCGTCGCGCGTCATGCGCATGGTGTCGACGCCGTCGAGGGTGATGCGCCCGCTCTCGACGTCGTAGAACCGCATGATGAGGTTGACGAGCGTCGTCTTGCCGGCGCCCGTCGGTCCGACGATCGCGACGGTGCTGCCGGGCTTGGCGCGTGAGGCTCAGTCCGTGGATGAGCGGCTTGTCGGGGCTGTAGCTGAATGCGACATCCTCGAACTCGAGGTGGCCCGCCGACTCGTGCGCCGACGTGCGGCGTCGATCTCGTCGGGCTCCTCCTCGGCCTCGTCGAGCAGCTCGAACACGCGCTCGCCGCTCGCGACGCCGGACTGCAGCAGGTTGGCCATCGAGCCGAGCTGGCTGAGCGGCTGCGTGAACTGACGCGAGTACTGGATGAACGCCTGCACGTCGCCGATCGAGAGCAGTCCCGCGGCGACCTGCAGTCCGCCGACGACGGCGATCGCGACGTAGACCAGGTTCCCGATGAACATCATCGCGGGCATGATCGTGCCCGAGAGGAACTGGGCGCCGAAGCTCGCCCGGTAGACCTCGTCGTTCTCGGCGCGGAAGTCGGCCTCGACCTCCTGCTGGTGGCCGAACACCTTGACGATGGAGTGGCCCGAGAAGGTCTCCTCGACGCGTGCGTTCAGGATGCCGGTGGACTTCCACTGCGCGACGAAGAGCTTCTGCGACCGCCGCGCGACGAGCACCGTGATGAGGATCGTGAGCGGGATCGTGACGAGGGCGATGACCGCGAGCAGCGGCGAGATGAGGAACATCATCACCAGCACGCCGACGACCGTCAGCAGCGAGATGACGACCTGCGACAGCGTCTGCTGCATGGTCTGGCCGATGTTGTCGACGTCGTTCGTGACGCGGCTGAGCAGCTCGCCGCGCTGCACCTTGTCGAAGTACGACAGCGGCAGACGATGGATCTTGTCCTCGACCTGCTTCCGCAGGCGGTGCATGGCCCGCTGCACGATGCCGTTGAGGATCCGCGCCTGCAGCCAGCCGAAGAGGCTCGCCAGCACGTAGACCGCGAGGACGAGCGCGAGGATCATCGCCGAGCTGCTCGAAGTCGATGCCCGGCGCCCGGAACGAAGTCCATCGACGAGATCATGTCGGCCTGCTGCTGGTTGCCCCGACGCGATCAGCTGGTCGATGACCTGCTGCTTCGTCACGCCTGCCGGCATCTGCATCGAGATGAAGCCCGCGAACACCACGTTCGTCGCGTTGCCCAGGAGCTTCGGGCCGATCACCGAGAGCCCGACGCTCAGGACGCTGAACACGAGCACGACGATCAGCAGCGGCATGTCGATGCGCAGCGTGGCGAGGAGCCGCTTCGCGCTGGGGCCGAAGTTCTGCGCCTTCTGCACCGGCAGCGCCCACCGCGCCGCGGCCCATCGGGCCGCCCGGCCCACGCGGCCCGCGGGGTGCCGGCGCCGGGCCGAGGCCGGACGGGACTGCTGCGCGCCGCTCATGCTGCCGCCTCCACCGAGAGCTGCGAATCGACGATCTCGCGATACGTCTCGGACGTCTCGAGGAGCTCGTCGTGGGTTCCGATGCCGACCATGCGGCCGTGATCGAGCACGATGATCTGGTCGGCGTGCTGGATCGTCGAGACGCGCTGCGCGACGACCAGACGCGTCGCGTCGGGCAGGTGCGTGTCCAGCGCGCGTCGGAGCGAAGCATCCGTTCTCAGATCCAGCGCCGAGAACGAGTCGTCGAAGATGTAGACCTCGGGGCGCTTCACGATGGCGCGGGCGATCGCGAGGCGCTGCCGCTGGCCGCCCGAGACGTTCGTGCCGCCCTGTGCGATCTGGCGCCTCGAGCTGATCGGGCATCGCCTCGACGAAGTCCTTCGCCTGCGCCAGTTCGAGTGCGCGCCAGAGCTCGTCGTCCGTCGCCTTCATGTCGCCGTATCGCAGGTTGGACGCGATCGTGCCCGAGAAGAGGAAGGCGCGCTGCTGCACGAGTCCGACCCGCTCCCACAGCTCGTCGGGATCGTACGTGCGCACATCGACGTCGTCGACGCGCACCGATCCCGCGGTCACGTCGAACAGCCGCGCCACCAGGCCGATCAGGGTGGTCTTGCCGGCGCCCGTCGACCCGATGATCGCGGTGGTCGTCCCGGGCTCGACGGTGAAGGTGATGTCGTGAAGCACGGCCTCGTCGGCGCCGGGATAGGCGAAGTCGACGTGGTCGAACTCGATCCGTCCGGCCGGCGCGGGCGCGTCGACGGGCGTGACGGGCGCCGAGACCGACGGGTCGGTGTCGAGCACCTCGCCGATGCGGTTCGCGCAGACCGCCGCGCGCGGGATCATGACGAACATGAAGGTCGCCATCATGACGCCCATCAGGATCTGCATCATGTAGTTCAGGAACGCGAAGAGCGTGCCGATCTCGACGCCGGCGTTCTGCACCTGGAACGCGCCGAACCAGATGACCGCGACGCTCGACACGTTCATGACGAGCATGACGGCCGGGAACATCAGGGCCATCAGGTTTCCGGCGCGCAGGCCCGTCGCCATGACGCCCTCGCTCGCCGTCGCGAACCGCTGACGCTCCTCGCGCTCGCGCACGAAGGCGCGCACCACGCGGATGCCCGTCAGCTGCTCGCGCATGATCTGGTTGACGCGGTCGATCTTCGCCTGCATCTGGGTGAAGGCCGGCACCATGCGCCACACGATGAGCCCGACGATGATGAGGAGAACCGGCACCGAGACGGCCATCAGCCACGACAGGCCGGCATCCTGGCGCACCGCCATGATGACGCCGCCGATCGCCAGCATCGGCGCCGAGATCATGAGGGTCGCCGACACCTGCACGAGCATCTGCACCTGCTGGACGTCGTTGGTGTTGCGGGTGATGAGCGAGGGTGCGCCGAACTGGCCCACTTCCCGCTGCGAGAAGGCGACCACCCGATGGAACAGGTCGCCGCGCATGTCGCGGCCCGCGCCCATCGCGAGGCGCGAGCCGAAGTAGACCGCGATGATCGCGCAGATCACCTGCACGAGGCTGACCGCCAGCATGACGCCGCCGGTCGACCAGATGTACGGGATGTCGCCCTTGACGACGCCGTTGTCGATGATGTCGGCGTTGAGCGTGGGGAGCATCAGCGACGCGATCGACTGCGCGAGCTGGAACACCACCACCGCGAGAACGAGCGGCCACGCCGGGGCGAGGTAGCGCACGAGGAGCTTGCCGAGCACGGTCAGTCCTTTCCGCGGGGACGACCCGCGATGCCGTAGAGGATGAACTGGACGAGTTCGTCGTCGTCCAGCGGAGAGTGCTGATGATGGGGCGGTGCGGATGCCGCGATCACGGCGATCCGCAGGAGCGCTGCGACCCGGTCGGGAGCAACGCCGAGGGAAGCGGCATCCGGTGCGAACGCCTCGGCGATCGCCGCCTCGAACGCGCCAGACCGCGCACGGGCGATGTACTCCCCCGCCTCGGCGGGGTCGAGGAGCGAGAGCATCGCGAAGACGCCTCGCGCGTGCTCGCGCGCGCCCTTCACGAGACGTGCGACCTTCTCTTCGAGCGGGAGCGATGCGTCGACGATGCCGGTGGACAGATGCGCCTCGGCGCGGTCGAAGAACGCCCGCACCGAGGCGCGGATGAGCGCGTCCTTGTCGCCGAACGCTCGGAAGATGGTGCCCTCGGCGATGCCGAGGTGCTCGGCGAGCTGCCGGGTGCTGAGCGAGCTGCCCTGCTCGATGAAGAGCGGAATCGCCTGCTCGGCGATCATCGCCCGCCTGTCGTCGGGCGCCATGGGCTGCGCCCGCTGGCGCGCGACGGGCGCGGAGGCGTCCATGGTCGCAGCTGATGTCACGACGGGAAGTCTAATGAGTGAGCACTCACTCAGAGACCACCCGCCGTACGCTCAGGGCGAACGGGCGTCAGACCTTCGCGCCCGGGTCCTCGGGGAGCGGGAACAGCTCGTCGATCGTCGCGAGGTCATCGGATGCCGGCGTCCACGCCGTCGCCGCGGCGGCGTTCGCCCGCACCTGCTCGGCGCTCGTCGCTCCCGCGATCACGCTCGACAGCGCCGGCTGCGCGAGCAGCCACCCGAACGTCGCCTCGAGCATCGTGATGCCGCGCTCATCGCAGAACGCCTGGAACCGCTCCAGCGCATCCCACGGCGCCTCCTGCCAGACGTGCTGGCGCTGACGCATGATCCGCGAGTCGGCGGGAGCGTGGTCGCGCGAGAACTTTCCGGTGAGCAGGCCGTTGTGCAGCGGGAAGAACGGGAAGAAGCCGAGGCCGAACCGCCGGACCGCCGGAAGCACCTCGCGCTCCGCCGCACGCGCGAGCAGGCTGTAGTGGTTCTGCGCCGAGACGAACGGGATGCCCGCCCGCTCCGCGGCCACGTAGTGCGCCTCGGCGATCTGCCACCCGGCGAGGTTCGAGTGGCCGATGTAGCGCACCTTGCCCTCGCGGACGAGGTCGGCGAGGACGTCGAGCGTCTCTTCGATCGGAGTGTGGGGGTCGGGCACGTGCAGCTGGTACAGATCGATCCAGTCCGTCTGCAGCCGGCTGAGGGAACCCTCGATCGCCCGCCGGACATACGACCGCGACGCCTTGGCGCCGGACTCGCGGGTAGCCGATGTCGCGTCCCGAGTGGCCGAACTTCGTGGCGAGCGTGATCTGGTCGCGCCTGCCCCGCAGCGCCTCGCCCATCAGCGTCTCGGAGAGTCCGGCATCCTTGCCGTACATGTCGGCGGTGTCGAGGAACGTGACGCCCGCGTCGATCGCTGCGTCGAGCACGACCCGCGTGCCCTCGATGGTCTCGGTCTTCGTGCCCTCGCGGCCGAAGTTGTTGCAGCCGAGGCCGACGGCGGAGACGAGGAGGCCGGAGGCGCCGACGCGGCGCGCGGGAAGAGGTGAAGTCATGCGTCCACGGTATCCCGCGCGGCAGGCGGTCCAGCACACGACGACGACCCCCGCCGTGGGCGAGGGGTCGTCGGTCGGATGCGCTACGGCTTCGGCGGCTCAGGCGCTGCCGGCGGCTCGGCTGCGGGCGGCTCCGGCGCTGCGGCGGCTCCGGTGCGGCGGGCGGCGCGGCTGCCGGCGGCTCGGCGGACGGCCGGAGTCGGCGAGGCGCCGCTGCCGGCGGGCGTCGCGGCGGGCGGCGGTTCGTACCCGGCCGGAGGCGCAGGCGGCGGTGCGTAGCCGGCAGGCGGGGGCGGCGGCTGCGTAGCCCGCGGGCGGCGGCTGGTAGCGCGGCGGGTGGCTGGTAGCCGGCCGGCGGCTGGTACGCCGCGGCCGCGCCGGCGGGCCCGGCGACCGCGGCTTCGGGCTGGACGGGGATGCCCTGCCAGACGGTGTTGTCCTTGAGGAACGAGTTGCGCCAGGGCGAGGGAGCGATGTTCGGGTTCCACGGCGACTTGTCGAAGGCGAGGATGCCGAGCCAGATCAGCCCGCCGATGCCGGGGATGAGCCACAGGAGCAGGTACGGCCAGTCCTTGCCCAGCTTGAGTCCCACGCGCCACGCGGCCATGACGCCCGCTGCCAGCGCGGCGAGGGAGAAGAGCCAGCCGATGACCGGGCATCTGGCTGAGCAGACTCGACGCGACGATCGCGCCCAGCATGATCCACGGCGAGAGGTCGCCGAGCTTGGCGAGGACCATCAGGTTGTAGACCGGAACCCACGCCCGCCACTTGCCCTGGACCCCGGCCTTCTCGAAGACCCGCATCAGGAAGAAGGATCCGATGACGTATCCCGCGATCGCGAAGAGGAGGAAGACCGGAAGGAAGAGCAGCCAGAAGGCCAGCATCCCCCATCCGCTCGTAGTCGTTGTCCATCAAGGCCTCGATTCTGTGTCGCCGGGCTGTGCAGCCGCGTTCCGCGTCGCAGCGCGTTGCGCTCATCGTAGCGAGACGGCGACTCCGCGGCGATAGGAGGCACGCTGCGGCGCCAGTGTCGATAGCCTGGCGCCATCGACTGTCCATCGATCGATCACCCGGAAGGCGCCATCACCATGAGCAACACCACTCCCCCCGTCCCCCCGCTGCCCGAGCAGCCGGCCGAGGAGGCCGCGCGCGCTCCGCAGGCCGCACCGGCTGCGACGCCATCCGCCTTCCCGTACAGCCCGGCGCCGACCCCGACGACACGGGTGTGCCCGAGCCACTCGCTCAAGGGCGAGGTCGACGACATCGGCCGCGGCTTCTTCTCGGCGCTGTTCGATGTCTCGTTCCGCACGTTCATCACGCGCCGCCTCGCGAGCGTCTTCTACATCGTCGGGCTCATCGCGATCGCGATCGGCTTCCTCGTCTACTTCGTGAGCGGCCTCATCAACGGCATCCGGCTCCTGGCAGTTCAACGTCGGCGGCGGCGTCAGCCTCATCGTCGCGACGCTGATCCTGGTGCCGCTGCGTCACGTTCCTCGCGATCATCGTGCTG
The DNA here is from genome assembly GCA_963751055.1 of uncultured Actinomycetota bacterium. Taxonomy (GTDB): domain Bacteria; phylum Actinomycetota; class Actinomycetes; order Actinomycetales; family Microbacteriaceae; genus Microbacterium. The sequence continues at coordinate 7,870 of CAVVTB010000007.1, forward strand.
AGGTTCGTGATCGAAGCCGTCGTCGCCCTCATCGCGATCGCCGAGAACACCGAGCGCACGGCCCAGCACACCAAGGACTGAGCTCCCGCGGGCGAGCGCTCAGGCGAACAGCTGGAGCTCGCCGGGGTCTCCGTCGCGCACGCGGAGGCCCGCGGCATCCGCCCACCGACGGAAGCCGGCGCGCGACGCGATGCGCGGGCCGGTGCTGCGGCCAGGAGCCGCACCAGCGCGCCCTTCGCGTGCTTGTTGAAGTGGTTGAGGGCGCGGACCGCTCCCCCGTCGCCGTCCGCGACCACCCGCACGTAGGCGGACGCGACACCGTGCGGGAACCGGACCGAGCGCCGCGTACGCCTCCGAGCGGAGGTCGAGCACGAACGACGGCGCCTCGTCGGCCAGCGCGCCGGTGACGGCATCCGCCCACAGCCGCGTGAGCGGCGGCAGCCCGGGAAGCGACACCGCGGCGCCGAGCCGGTAGGCGGGGATCGGATCGAGCGCCGCCACCGGGCCGAACGGCGCCGAGTGGATGAGCGACGTGCCGCGCGACCCACCGGCGGGACGCCGGATCGAGGGATGCCGCATCCAGCGCGTCGTACAGGACGCCGGTGTAGCGGTCGATGGCCGACATCGTCGGCGATGCGCGCAGCGCGGCGTTCACCGCGACCTCGCCGCGCTGCGTGGCACCCAGCTTCAGCACGCGCGCGGCCTCGTCCTCGTCGGCCGAGAGCGCCGACGAGCGCGTCGATCACGCCTCCCGCTGCGGCGCGAGCGACGGCAGCGCGAGCCTCGCCACGTCGAGCGGCCGCGGACGACCGCCCGGCGCGTTTGGTCTCGGACGGCGGCAGCAGGATCAGCATGGGATGCCTCGGGTCCGGGAACGCCGTACCGCCCGGCTGCGGGGGCGGCCGGGCGGTACGGGACTGCGGAGATGAATACGGCATCAGGAGATGATCGCCGCGTTGCCCGCCACGATCGTCACCACGTCGCCCTCCATCGACAGGAAGCCGTCCTGCGCGTTGGCGATGACCTTCGAGCCGCTGGTCTCGGTGATGCGCACCTCGCCGCCGGCGAGGATGCCGAGCACCGGCTCGTGGCCGGCCATCAGGCCGATCTCGCCGATGACGGTCTTGGCGACGACGATCGACGCCTCACCCGACCAGACCTCGGCGTCAGCCGAGACCAGGCTCACCTTGAGCGGCATGTCAGCCGTTCTCCTTCTGGATCTGCGCCCAGCGCTCTTCGACGTCGGCGATGCCGCCGACGTTGAAGAACGCCTGCTCGGCGACGTGGTCGAAGTCGCCCTTGACGATCGCGTCGAACGACTCGATGGTCTCCTTGATCGGGACCGTGGAGCCCTCGACGCCGGTGAACTTCTTCGCCATGTAGGTGTTCTGCGACAGGAACTGCTGGATGCGGCGCGCACGCGACACGACGATCTTGTCCTCTTCGGAGAGCTCGTCGACGCCGAGGATCGCGATGATCTCCTGCAGCTCCTTGTTCTTCTGGAGGATCTGCTTCACGGCGGTCGCCACGCGGTAGTGGTCGGCGCCGATGTAGCGCGGGTCGAGGATGCGGCTCGTCGAGGTCAGCGGGTCGACGGCCGGGTAGAGGCCCTTCGACGCGATCTCACGCGAGAGCTCGGTCGTGGCGTCGAGGTGGGCGAACGTGGTCGCCGGAGCCGGGTCGGTGTAGTCGTCGGCGGGGACGTAGATGGCCTGCAGCGACGTGATCGAGTGACCGCGCGTCGAGGTGATGCGCTCCTGGAGCACACCCATCTCGTCGGCGAGGTTCGGCTGGTAGCCCACCGCGGAGGGCATGCGGCCGAGGAGCGTGGAGACCTCGGAGCCGGCCTGCGTGAAGCGGAAGATGTTGTCGATGAACAGCAGCACGTCCTGCTTCTGCACGTCGCGGAAGTACTCCGCCATCGTCAGGGCCGACAGGGCGACGCGCAGGCGCGTCCCCGGCGGCTCGTCCATCTGGCCGAAGACGAGGGCGGTCTTGTCGAAGACGCCCGCCTCCTCCATCTCGTGGATGAGGTCGTTGCCCTCACGGGTGCGCTCGCCGACACCGGCGAACACCGACACACCGCCGTGGTCCTGCGCGACGCGCTGGATCATCTCCTGGATGAGGACGGTCTTGCCGACGCCGGCGCCGCCGAACAGGCCGATCTTGCCGCCGAGCACGTAGGGCGTCAGCAGGTCGATGACCTTGATGCCGGTCTCGAACATCTGGGTCTTGGACTCGAGCTGGTCGAAGTTCGGCGCCTTGCGGTGGATCGGCCAGCGCTCGGTGATCTCGATCTTCTCGCCGGGCTCGGCGTTGAGGACCTCGCCGATGACGTTGAAGACCTTGCCCTTGGTGACGTCGCCGACGGGCACCGTGATCTGCTCGCCGGTGTCGCGCACCTCCTGGCCGCGGACCATGCCGTCGGTGGGCTTGAGCGAGATGGCGCGGACGAGGTCGTCGCCGAGGTGCTGTGCGACCTCGAGCGTGATCTCGGTGGATTCATCGCCGATGACGATGGTGGTCTTCAGCGCGTTGTAGATGTCGGGGATCGAGTCGTGCGGGAACTCGATGTCGACGACCGGACCGGTGACGCGGGCGACGCGGCCGACGACGGCCGCGGTCTCCGTCGTCTCGGCGGGAGCGATGAGAGTCATTGTTCTGTCTTTCGGTTGAGGTCTATTTGCCGGACGAGAGCGCGTCGGCGCCGCCGACGATCTCGGCGATCTGCTGCGTGATCTCGGCCTGGCGGGCGTTGTTGCGCAGGCGGGTGTAGTCGGTGATGAGCTTGTCGGCGTTGTCGCTGGCCGACTTCATCGCCTTCTGGGTCGCGGCGTGCTTCGCGGCCGACGACTGGAGGAGAGCGTTGAAGACGCGGCTCTGGATGTAGACCGGCAGGAGCGCGTCGAGCACGATCTCGGCATCCGGCTCGAACTCGTAGAGCGGGTAGACGGTCGCCGATTCTGACCGTCTCGGCCTCGACGACCTCGAGCGGCAGCAGGCGCACCGTCTCGGGCGTCTGCGTCATCATGCTGACGAAGCGGTTGTAGACGAGGTGGATCTCGTCCACGCCGCCGTTGTCTCCGCCGCGGTTGTACGCGTCGAGCAGCGTCGCGGCGATCTCCTCGGCGGTGTGGAAGTGCGGCGTGTCGGTGTCACCGGTCCACTCGGCCGCGCTCTGGATCCGGCGGAACTGGAAGAAGCCGACGGCCTTGCGGCCGATCAGGTAGTACACCGGCTCCTTGCCCTGGCCGCGCAGCAGCTCGGCGAGCTCGAGGCCCTCGCGGAGGATCTGCGAGTTGAAGGCGCCCTGCGAGGCCGCGGTCGGAGGCGAAGATCACGACGGCGGACGCGGCGGACGACCTCGCGCTCACGGGTGAGCGGGTGCTCGACGTTGGAGCGCGTCGCGACTGCGGAGACGGCTCGCGTCACCGCCCGAGCGAAGGGCGAGGCCGCGCGCACGCGCGCCATCGCCTTCTGGATGCGCGAAGCCGCGATGAGTTCCATCGCCTTCGTGATCTTCTTGGTCGTCTGAGCAGTGTTGATCTTCTGCTTGTAGACCCTGAGTTGTGCGCCCATGGTTCGAGTCCGGTTTCGCCTTAGCGGCGACCCTTGACGATCTTCTCCTGGTTCACGTCTTCGGCGTCCGCGGCAGCGTACTCCTCGTGACCCGCGTGGTCGATCGACTGGCCCTTGCCGGCGCGGAACTCGAGGATGAACTCGTCGGTCTTCTTCGCGAGCTCCGCTGCGGTGTCGTCGTCCAGCACGTTCGTGTCGCGAAGCGTGTCGAGGATCGAGTCGTGTTGCGACGGAGGTAGTCCAGCAGCTCGCGCTCGAACGGCAGCACGTCCTCGACCTCGATCGAGTCGAGCTTGCCGTTGGTGCCGGCCCAGATCGAGACGACCTGCTCCTCCACGGGGTACGGCGAGTACTGCGGCTGCTTGAGCAGCTCGGTCAGACGCGCGCCGCGCGAGAGCTGGCGACGGGATGCCGCATCCAGGTCGCTCGCGAACATCGCGAACGCCTCGAGCGAGCGGTACTGGGCCAGCTCGAGCTTGAGCGTGCCGGAGACCTTCTTGATCGACTTCACCTGGGCGTCACCGCCGACGCGGGACACCGAGATGCCGACGTCGACAGCAGGACGCTGGTTCGAGTTGAACAGGTCGGACTGGAGGAAGATCTGGCCGTCGGTGATCGAGATCACGTTGGTCGGGATGTAGGCCGACACGTCGTTGGCCTTCGTCTCGATGATCGGCAGACCGGTCATCGAGCCCGCGCCGAGGTCGTCCGAGAGCTTCGCGCAGCGCTCGAGCAGACGGGAGTGCAGGTAGAAGACGTCGCCGGGGTACGCCTCGCGGCCCGGCGGGCGGCGGAGGAGCAGCGAGACGGCGCGGTAGGCCTCGGCCTGCTTCGTCAGGTCATCGAAGATGATCAGGACGTGCTTGCCGCCGTACATCCAGTGCTGGCCGATGGCCGAGCCGGTGTAGGGCGCCAGGTACTTGAAGCCGGCCGGGTCGGATGCGGGAGCCGCGACGATCGTCGTGTACTCCATCGCCCCGGCGTCCTCGAGCGCGCCCTTGACGGCCGCGATCGTGGAGCCCTTCTGGCCGATGGCGACGTAGATGCAGCGAACCTGCTTGTCGACGTCGCCCGACTCCCAGTTGGCACGCTGGTTGATGATCGTGTCGATCGCGATGGCCGTCTTGCCGGTCTGGCGGTCGCCGATGATCAGCTGGCGCTGACCGCGGCCGACGGGGATCATGGCGTCGATGGCCTTGATGCCGGTCTGCATGGGCTCGTGGACGCTCTTGCGGTGCATGACGCCGGGCGCCTGCAGCTCGAGCGCGCGACGCCCTTCGGTGGCGACGGCGCCGAGGCCGTCGATCGGGTTGCCGAGCGGGTCGACGACGCGACCGAGGTAGCCGTCGCCGACGGGGACCGAGAGCACCTCGCCGGTGCGCGTGACCTGCTGGCCGGCCTCGATGCCGGAGAACTCACCCAGCACGACGACGCCGATCTCGTCCTCGTCGAGGTTCAGGGCGAGGCCCGAAGTGCCGTCCTTGAACGTCACGAGCTCGTTCGCCATGACGCCGGGCAGGCCCTCGACGTGCGCGATGCCGTCCGCCGCGTCGATGACCGTGCCGACCTCGGTCGCCGCGGCGCCGGTCGGCTCGTAGGCGGCGACGAATTCCTTCAGCGCGTCACGGATGACGTCGGGGCTGATCGATAGTTCTGCCATTGCTGTTCCCTTTGTGTATGAGAGCTGTGTGCGGACTCTCGTCCGCGCCGCCTTGCCAGGCGGAAGTCTGGTTAGCCGGCGAGCCTCTGTCGGAGGTCCGCGAGGCGACCCGAGATGCTGCCGTCGATGACGTCGTCCGCGATCTGCACGCGCAGACCGCCGACGACCGAGGGGTCGATGATCGCGTTGAGTGCGACATCACGCCCGTACTTCTTCGCGAGCGTCGCGCTCAGGCGCTCCGCCTGGCCGGCGCTGAGCGGGACCGCCGAGATGACGGTCGCCACCATGCGGTCACGCTGATCGGTCACCGTCCGCATCGCCGATGCGAGCAGCTGGCGCACTCGGCGCTCACGGGGCTGCTGCACGAGCGACGACACGATGAGTGCGGTTGCGGCGCTCACTCGCCCGCCGAAGAGCTTCTCGGCGAGAGCGCCCTTCGCCGCGGCGTCGCCGAGACGGCTGCCGAGCGCGAGCTCGAGCTGCGCGTCGCTGGCGACGGTCTGCGAGACGGCGAACAGCTCGCCCTCGATGTCGACGCCGGGCTCGGCGATGGCGGCCGCGCGAACGGCCGTCTCCTCGATCGCGTCGGTCAGGTCCGCCGCACGCGACCAGCGCTGGGCGGCCACCGACGTCAGGAGCGACACCGTGGTCTTCGAGAACTGGCCGCCGAAGACGTCCGCCACCAAGCGGGTGCGGGTCGCCGGAAGCGCGGTGGAATCGGCGAGCGCGCCGCTCAGGTGCGACATGTCGCCGACGACCCGCGCCGCCGCGAACAGCTCGCGGGCGGTGTCGAGATCGACGCCGTCGGCGGCGTTCAGCGCCGCCCGCGTCGCGGCGAGTGCCTGGGTGGTCGCGCTGCCCATTACGCCCTCGGTCCCTGAGTACCGGCGCTGCGGCGCCGTCTTCTCGGACTCTTCGAGCTCGGCGAGGAAGCGGTCGACGACCGACTGCGCACGCGTGTCCTCGGAGAGCGACTCCCCGATGACGCCGCCGGCGAGGTCGAGGGCGAGGGTGCCCACCTCGCTGCGCAGCGAGACGAGCGTCGACTGACGCTCGGCTTCGATCTGCGCCTGCGCGTTGGCGGTGACGCGAGCGGCCTCCGCCTGCGCGGTCTCCCTCGCCTCGGCCACGATCTTCGCGCCTTCGGCGCGAGCGTTGTCGCGGATGGTTCCGGCCTCGCCACGCGCCTCGGCGAGCTTGGCCGTGTACTCCTCGAGCGCGGCGGTGGCCTTGGCCTGCGCCTCTTCGGCGCGCTTGATGCCGCCCTCGATGGCGTCACGGCGCGCGTCGAGCGACTTGTTCATGGCGGGAAGGACCTTCCACCAGAAGAACGCCAGGACGATGACGAACGCCAGCGTGCCCCACACGAGGTCCGGCAGTGCCGGTACGAGCGGATTGACGTTCTCCTCCGCTGCGATGGTGAGCGCCTCGGTCAGCATTCAGACTCCTTGGGTGTCCGAGCCGGATTACGGCGCGGGGAACGGGATGAAGGCGACGGCGATCGCGATGAAGCAGAGGGCCTCGGTCAGTGCGATACCGAGGAACATCAGGCTGCTGAGGCGACCCTGGAGCTCGGGCTGACGTGCGACCGACTCGATGGTCTTGCCGACGATGATGCCCACGCCGATACCGGAGCCGATGACCGCGAGGCCGAAGGCGAGAGGAGCGAGTTGTCCGACGACGTTCATTAGGGGTGGTTCCTTTCGAAAGGGGTTTGGGGACGGGCGGCCGGCGAGCGCATCAGTGCTCTTCGGCGACCGCGAGCTGGATGTAGATCGCGGACAGGATGGTGAAGACGTACGCCTGGAGGGCGGCGACGAACAGTTCGAGCACCGTGAAGGCGACGCCGAAGGCGAACGATCCGATGCCGAGCAGGCCGATGGGGTTGCCGCTCGCGAGCACCGTGAAGAAGAAGAAGTGCGTCGCGGTGAAGCAGAGCACGAGCAGCATGTGCCCGGCGATCATGTTCATCGTGAGTCGGAGCGTCAGCGTGATCGGCCGCAGGATGAAGGTCGAGAAGAACTCGAGCGGCACGAGCAGGAAGTACAGCGGCCACGGCACGCCCGGGAGGAACAGCGAGTCCTTCCAGAACCTGCCGCCCTTCTCGCGCATGCCGGCGTACATGAACATGATCCACGCGACGATCGCCAGGACGATCGGCAGGCCTATTCGGGCCGTGCCGGCGAGCTGGAGCCCGGGGATGACGCCAGTGAGGTTCATCGCGAGGATCAGGAAGAACATCGTCATGAGGATGGGCTCGTAGCGACGGCCCCTCTTCTCACCGAGCGTGTCGAAGATGATGTTCTGGCGCACGAAGCCGAAGATCCACTCGAGGGCGGACTGGCCGCGCCCGGGGATGATCTTCAGATTCCGCGTGCCGAGCCAGAAGATGACGATGATGATTGACCGACGACGAGGATGCGGATGAGCATCACGCGGTCGAGCTCGAATGGCGTGCCTTCGAACAGCAGAACCGGCGGGAAGAACTCTTCGATCGACGGGCCGTGGAAGCCGCCTTCGTCATCGCTCGCGGCGGCGTTGGCGATCAGGGATGCGACGTGGGTAAGCAGTGGAGGCTCCGGCTTCGGGGCGCCGACGATGAGCCGGTGCGACGATGGGTCATGAGCGTCGACCGGCCGGGCATGCCGCCACAGAGGCGATTCGCGCACGTTCTCGGCGACGCGTCCCACCCTATCAAGTAATGGCCGGGCTTACGAACCGTCGGTGCGCTCGTCGGAGGCCTCGGAGGAGGTCGGCAGATCGACGTCGCCGACGTACGGGACGCGAGCGCGCGCCATGACCACGAGGTCGACGACGAGGGACGCGATGACGCTCACCAGCACGCTGAAGAAGAAGATGAACGGCTCGATCCACGGCTGCCCGCGCAGCACCAGCAGCGCGACGATGAAGACGACGAGCTTGACGACCCATCCTCCGAGGACGATGCCGAAGAACGTCGGGAATCTGCATCGGGCCCGGCAGGCAGGCGTCCCGCGATCAGGATGATGAGCGCCGTCATGCCGAGGAACAGTCCCGCGAGCAGCACGCCGACGAGGGCACTCGCAAGACCCGTCGGACCGGCGACGAGATAGCCGATGACGGCTCCGACGACGGCGAGGATGCCGGTGATCACGGCGGACCACACGAGGGTCATCCGGAGGATGACGGAGCTGGATGAGCGAGGGGAGGTCATGCGACGGTCTCTCTGATGGGCGGGCTGGTGGGGGATGCTACGACCGCGCGACGAGACGGCAGGAAGGTGACGACGAGGCAGGCCGCGACGCCGACGAGGCCGAACGCGACGCCGATGAGATAGTCGCCCGGCCACTCGGACTGCGTGCCGATGTACATCAGCAGGAACGAGAGGCTGACGATGGCGGTCCAGGCGTAGAAGATGAGCACGGCGTCACGGTCCGAGTGCCCCATGTCCAGCATCCGGTGGTGAAGGTGCTTGCGATCGGGCGAGAACGGCGACTTGCCCCTGCTCATGCGCCGGACGACCGCCAGACCGAAGTCCAGCAGCGGGAGCAGGACCACGACCACCGGGATCAGGATCGGGATGAACGCACCGAGCAGCTGCGACCGGCCGAACTCGTCGTTGTCGCCGATGATCGCGGGGTCGAGCTGCCCGGTGATCGCGATGGCGGACGTCGCCATGAGGAGGCCCAGCATGAGCGCGCCGGAGTCGCCCATGAAGAGCTTCGCCGGGACTCCAGTTCAGCGGCAGGAACCCGATGCACGCGCCGATGAGCACGGCCGCGATGAAGGATGCGAGGTTGAAGTAGGTGCTCGCGCCGGTGTCGCGCACGAGCAGGTACGAGTATGCGAAGAAGACGGCATTCGCGATCAGGCATACGCCCGCGACCAGACCGTCGAGCCCGTCGATGAAGTTGACGGCGTTCATGACGATGACGATCGAGAACACCGTCAGGGTGAAGCTCACCCAGCTCGACACAACCGCGAGGCCGCCGATCGGCAGCGAGTAGATCTGCAGCTGCCCGAACCACGCGATGACGCCTGCGGCGAGGAACTGCGCGCCGAGCTTGATCATCCAGTCGAGGTCCCACAGGTCGTCGGCGACGCCCACCAGCACGATGAGCAGGGTCGCGCCGAGGATCGCCCAGACCGAGACCGGGTCCGCCCAGAAGATGGCGAAGAACGGGTTCTGGGACGACACGAGGAATGCCGCGGTGACGCCGAGGAACATCGCGATGCCGCCGAGCCGCGGCGTCGGGGTCTTGTGGACGTCCCGCTCGCGGATGCCGGGGTACAGCTTGTACTTCAGGCTGAGTCGCCAGACGCCCCACGAGAGCGCCGAAGGTGATGGCCGCGGTCAGGATGATGGTGAAGACGTATTGCTTCACGGGCTCCCCGGCTCCTCGGGGTCCGGCTCCTCGGGGTCCGGCTCGAGCAGATCCCCGAGCACCTCGCGCAGGCGGGCCCGGTCGACCGCGCCGTCGCGCAGCACGCGGATGAGCGGGTCCGCTCCTCCGACGAAGCTGGTCGCGTCGATGATCGTCGACGCGATGCCGGTCGTGGACGGGCCGCCGTCGAGGTACACCGCGACGCTGTCGCCGAGCATGCGTCTGCGCGTCGTCCGCCGCGATCGCCGGCGCCTTGCCGGTGAGGTTCGCGCTCGAGACCGCGAGCGGGCCGGTCTCTTCGAGGAGCTCGAGGGCGATCCGGTGCGCCGGCATCCGCACGGCGACCGTGCCGCGGGTCTCGCCGAGATCCCAGGTCAGCGACGGCTGCGACGGGAGGACGATCGGTGAGTCCGCCCGGCCAGAACTGCTCCACGAGCCGCTCGACGGGCTCGGGCACCTCCGCGACGAGTGCGCGCAGCGTCGTCAGGCCGGCGACGAGGACCGGCGGAGGCGACTGACGTCCGCGCCCCTTCGCCTCGAGCAGCCGGGCGACCGCCGCCGCGTCGAACGCGTTCGCCGCGACGCCGTACACGGTGTCGGTAGGGAGGACGACGAGCTCGCCCCGGCCGATGGCCTGGCGCGCCTGACGCATGCCGGTGAGGAGCTGCGCCTCATCACGGCAATCGAAGATGGGGGACATGTCGGACCCATTCTAGGTCTGCGTGCCTGAGGGCCTCGTCAAGGCGCTAGTGCAGTGGTGGCCCGGTCGCGCATCGTGAGATCAGGATGCGTCGCCGCGGCCCGCCAGCCGTCGGCGGCAAGGATCTCGCGGATGGCCTCTCCCTGCCACTCGCCGTGCTCGATCACGATCGTGCCGCCCGGATGGGCGAGCCGCAGACCGACGCCGCTCAGCACCCGCACCACGTCGAGGCCGTCCTCTCCCCCGTAGAGCGCGGCGGGCGGATCGAAGAACCGCACCTCAGGGTCTCGCGGGATCGCAGCATCCGGAACATAAGGCGGGTTGGAGACGACCACCGACACGGTGCCGTCGAGCTCGGGGAACGCGTGCTCGAGGTCGATGAAGGCGAGGGTCGCGTTGTCGGCGCCGACGTGCGCGAAGTTCTCCTTGGTCCACACGAAGGCGTCGACCGAGTTCTCCGCGGCGAAGACTCGCGCGTGGGGCACCTCGGTGGCCAGCGCGAGGGCGATCGCGCCGCTTCCGGTCCCGAGATCGACTGCGATGGGCGCCGGGGATGCCGCGGCCTTGAGCGCGTCGATGGCCAGCTGCGCCACGACCTCGGTCTCGGGTCTCGGCACGAAGACGCCCGGTCCGACGCGCAGCTCGAGGTGGCGGAACGGCGCGGACGCCGGTGATGTGCTGCAGCGGCTCCCGCGAGGCGCGCCTCGTGACGAGCTCCTCGATCGCTCGCGCCGCGGCGTCGTCGATTGCGTCACCGCGCACGTGCTGCCGCCTGGATCGCGCCGCGACCCGTCGCCGAGCACATGCCCCGCCAGCAGCTCTGCATCGACCTGCGGGTCGGGCACGCCGGCGGCCGCGAGCTGCTCAGCGGCGCGGCGAAGAAGCGTCGGCGAGCGTGCGGGGACGGTCGGATGAGGGCATGACAGTCACCAACCCTAAGCCCGCCGTCGTCATACAACGACTCACTCGGGAGCGGTCCCTCTAGGCTGTACCCCGCATCGACGATGAACCGCGAAAGGCCCGAAATGTCCGGCATCCACTCCGATATCACCTCTGCCTTCGGCAACACTCCCCTCGTCCGCCTGAACCGCGTCGCGGAAGGCGTGGAGGGCAACGTGCTCGCCAAGCTCGAGTTCTACAGCCCGGCCGCGAGCGTGAAGGACCGCATCGGCATCGCGATCATCGATGCCGCCGAGGCATCCGGTCAGCTGCAGCCCGGCGGCACCATCGTCGAGGCCACCAGCGGCAACACCGGCATCGCGCTCGCGATGGTCGGAGCGGCGCGCGGCTACCGCGTCATCCTCGCGATGCCCTCGTCGATGTCGATCGAGCGTCGCCTGCTGCTGAAGGCCTACGGTGCCGAACTCGTCCTCACCGACCCGGCAGGCGGCATGAAGGGCGCCCTCGCGAAGGCCGACGAGATCCTCGCCGAGACCCCCGGCGCGATCCTCGCGCGGCAGTTCGAGAACCCGGCCAACGTCGAGATCCACCGCAAGACCACGGCGGAGGAGATCCTCCGCGACACCGACGGCAAGGTCGACTACTTCGTCGCCGGCATCGGCACGGGCGGCACCATCACCGGCGTCGGCCAGGTGCTGAAGGAGCGTGCGCCCGAGGCCAAGGTCATCGCGGTCGAGCCCGCCGACTCCCCGCTGCTCACCAAGGGCACCCCCGGACCGCACAAGATCCAGGGCATCGGCCCGAACTTCGTCCCCCCCATCCTCGACCAGGGCGTCATCGACGAGGTCATCGACGTCGAGTTCGCCGACGCGATCGCGACCGCTCGCGACGTCGGCACGAAGGACGGCATCCTCGTCGGCATCTCTTCGGGCGCCGCCGTGTGGGCTGCCCTGCAGATCGCCGCGCGCCCCGAGGCCGCGGGCAAGAACATCGTCGTCATCATCCCGTCGTTCGGCGAGCGCTACCTGTCGACCGCGCTGTACGAGCACCTGCGAGAGGATTGACCCAGCAGTCCTCGACGAAAGGCGACCCGTGCCCGGGATCCACTCCGACATCACCTCGGCATTCGGTGACACCCCGCTGGTTCGCCTGAACGCACTCACCGAAGGGCTCGGCGGCGGAGGTCCTCGCGAAGCTCGAGTTCTACAACCCGGGCTCCAGCGTGAAGGACCGCCTCGGCGTCGCGCTGGTGGATGCCGCGGAGGCGTCGGGTGAATTGCAGCCGGGTGGCACGATCGTCGAGTCGACGAGCGGCAACACCGGAATCGCATTCGCACTCGTCGGCGCCGCCCGCGGCTATCGCGTGATCCTCACGATGCCGGCATCCATGTCGAAGGAGCGGCGCACCCTTCTGAAGGCCTACGGCGCGGAACTCGTGCTCACGGACCCGTACAAGGGGATGACCGAGGCGGTCGAGGCCGCCGAGCGCATCGCCGCCGAGACGCCGGGCGCGGTGCTCGCGCGCCAGTTCGAGCATCCCGCGAACGCCGAGATCCACCGTCGGACGACGGCGGAGGAGATCTGGCGCGACACCGACGGGTCGGTCGACTACTTCGTCGCGGGTTCGGGCACCGGCGGCACGATCACGGGCGTCGGGCAGGTGCTCAAGCAGCGCAACCCCGACGTGAAGGTCGCGGTCGTCGAGCCCAAGGACTCCCCCATGCTCTCCGAGGGACGCGCCGGCGGACATCGGATCCAGGGCATCGGACCGAACTTCGTGCCCGCCGTGCTCGACCGGTCCGTCATCGACGAGATCTTCGACGTCGAGTTCGACGACGCGATCCAGGTGGCACGCGAGCTCGCGACCCGCGAGGGCATCCTCGCCGGGATGTCGGCGGGAGCCGCCGTCTGGGCGGCGCTCCAGATCGCGGCGCGGCCCGAGGCCGCCGGCAAGCGGATCGTCGTCATCATCCCCGACTCCGGCGAGCGCTACCTGTCCACGGCCCTGTACGAGCACCTCCGCGAGCCGGAAGCGGCCAAGGCATGAGCGGGCGGATGCATCCCATCGCCCGCGTGCGCGAAGACCTCACCGCGGCGAAGCTCCGCGATCCCGCCGCGCGCAGCGGGCTCGAGATCGCGCTGCTCTACCCCGGACTCCACGCCATCTGGGCGCACCGGGTCTGGCATGCACTGTGGGTCCGCCGGGTGCGGTTCCTCGCGCGCGCCGGGTCGCAGATCACCCGGTGGCTCACCGGGATCGAGATCCACCCCGGCGCCACGATCGGCCGGCGCTTCTTCATCGACCACGGCATGGGGGTCGTCATCGGCGAGACGGCCGAGGTCGGCGACGACGTGATGCTGTACCACGGCGTCACGCTCGGCGGTCGTCAGCGCGAGGGCGGGCAAGCGGCATCCGACTCTCGAAGACGGCGTCGCCGTCGGAGCCGGGGCCAAGATCCTCGGGCCGATCACCATCGGCGCGCATTCGGTGGTGGGCGCGAACGCGGTCGTGACGAGGGATGCTCCCGCCGACAGCGTGCTCGTCGGCGTGCCGGCCAAGCCGCGCTCCCGCCGCGTCGGCGAAGACACCCGCGCGATCCTCACGGCGCCCGAGTACTCGATCTAGCGCTTCGCGGCGCGGCCTGCATCGGTTTGGGGCGTGTTCCCCCGTCGACACGCCGAGGCGTGCGGCGTGTCGGGCGGGAACCCCGCCCCGAACGCAGAGACTCGCGCCGGCTACGCGTCGCGCCGCGCCGAGACCTGCTTCTTGATGAACAGGGGCGGCAGCAGCCACGTCGCGAGCGCCGTCACGAGCCACACGATGACAGGCGCGAGGATCCACGCGAGCGGCTCCGTGATCGTCGAGTCCCGCGCGAGGGATCAGGACGACCACGATCAGCGCGACCAAGGTCGCGATGATGCCGATGCCGCCGAGCATCGCCGGGGCGTGCCGCCGCGTGATCTTGAACACCCAGGGCGAGAGGATGCTCTGGATGATCGCGAAGATGACGATGGCGAGGACGAACCCCCACCAGTCGCTCCAGTCGATCGTGAAGCCTTCGAGGATGAGGTCCGCGGCGATGAGTCCGAGTGCGGCCGAGAACAGGAAGATCAGGGCGCGGATGAAGAACGTGATCACGATGCCGAGCGTAGCGCGGCCCGCCGCGGTCAGCTGCCCGTGAGGTCGCCGACGCGGTCCAGCCAGTCGTCGATGACCGCGCGCACGAGATCCGGTCGCTCATGCAGCAGCGCGTGGCCGGCATCCGCGGCGATGACGAAGGTACCGCGCGGGTGCAGGTCGACGAGAGCGCGCTGTGCGCGCCAGCCGACCAGAGCGTCGTCCCGGCCGGCCAGGATCGCGGCGGGTCCACCGAATGGGGCCGCGTCGGGATCGGGGTCGAGCCCGTCGTTCGACATGATGCTCTCCACCGTCTCGCCGTCGTAGCGGCCGAGCACCGGTCGGACGATGCGCTCGAAGCGCTCGCGCGTCTCGGCTGTCCGCACCTGGAAATAGCCGACGTAGTCGCCGCGGACATCGTCGTCGACATCATCGGCCGCGCCATCGTCCTCGACGACTCGATGCGGCGCGCCCTCCAAGTCGCGGACGAAAGGCGACACGAGCGCCAGGCCGGCCACCTGCTCCGGATGCCGCGCAGCGACGCCGCGCGCGAGATACGCACCGAACGAATGCCCGATCACGAGCGAAGCGTGCGCTCCCGATCTCCTGCTGCGATGAGCGCGTCGAGGGCGTCGAGCACCGCGGCGGACGTCGTTGCAGACGACCGAACCGACTCGCCCATCCCCGGAAGGTCGGGGTAGACACCGCGCATGCCGCGATCGGTCGAGGATCGGACCGAACACCGGCATGACCTCGTCGCGGGTCGAATACGCGCCGTGCAGGACGAGGGCAGGGGCGCCGCGACCCCTGGCACTGACGTAATCGATGCGGATGCCTTGCGCGTCCGTGATCTCGCTCATGCGGTCCTCCGTCCGGTCTGCTCCGAACCTAGAACAGAACGCCTACGGAGAGCGTGGGGTCAGGAGGCGTCGGAGCCGAGCGCGGCGAGCCGGGCCTCTTCGTCGGCCTGGATCGCCGACTCGATGATCGGCTCGAGCGCGCCGTCCATCACCTGGTCGAGGTTGTACGCCTTGTAGCCGGTGCGGTGATCCGCGATGCGGTTCTCGGGGAAGTTGTACGTGCGGATCCGCTCGGAGCGATCCATCCCGCGGATCTGCGACTTGCGCGCGTCGGAGGCGACGGCATCCCGCTCCTCCTGCTGCTTCGCGAGCAGGCGGGCACGCAGCACGCGCATGCCGGCCTCGCGGTTCTGCAGCTGCGACTTCTCGTTCTGCATCGACACGACGATGCCGGTGGGCACGTGGGTGATGCGCACGGCCGAGTCGGTCGTGTTGACGGACTGCCCGCCGGGACCCGACGAGCGGAAGACGTCGATCTTGAGGTCGTTCGGGTTGATCTCGACCTCGTCCGGCTCGTCGACCTCGGGGAAGACGAGCACGCCGGTGGTCGAGGTGTGGATGCGGCCCTGCGACTCGGTCGCGGGCACGCGCTGCACGCGGTGCACGCCGCCCTCGTACTTGAGGTGCGCCCACACGCCCTGCGCCGGGTCGGTCGAGGAACCCTTGATCGCGACCTGGACGTCCTTGTAGCCGCCGAGATCGGACTCGTTCCGCTCGAGCAGCTCCGTCTTCCAGCCCTTGGATGCCGCGTACTGCAGGTACATCCGCAGCAGGTCGGCGGCGAACAGCGCACTCTCGGCGCCGCCCTCGCCACCCTTGATCTCCATGATCACGTCGCGCGCGTCATCCGGATCGCGAGGGATCAGCAGCCGCCGCAGGCGCTCCTGAGCGTCGGCGAGCTTCGCCTCGATACTCGGGAAGGTCCGCGGCGAACGCCTCGTCCTCCTTGGCGAACTCGCGCGCCGCGTCAAGATCAGCGGATGCCTCGATCCACGCGTCATTCGCCGCGACGATCCGGCTCAGCTCGGCGTAGCGCCGGTTGACCTTCTTGGCGCGCGCCGCATCGGCATGCACTGCGGGGTCGGAGAGCTCGACCTGGATGGCCTTGTGCTCTTCGATCAGACCCTTGACGGAGTCGAACACGGTCCGCCCCGGGTCAGCGGATGCTGTTGTCGTGCGAGTGGCTGTGACCGCCGCCGGTCGGCGTCGGGATCGACTTCTGCATCTGCACGAGGAACTCGACGTTGGACTGCGTCTCCTTGAGCTTGCCGAGGACGACCTCGAGCGCCTGCTGCGGGTCGAGACCCGCGAGCGCGCGGCGCAGCTTCCAGGTGATCTTCACCTCGTCGGCCGAGAGCAGCATCTCCTCGCGACGGGTGCTCGACGCGTTGACGTCGACCGCCGGGAAGATGCGCTTGTCGGCGAGCTGACGGCTGAGGCGAAGCTCGCTGTTGCCGGTGCCCTTGAACTCCTCGAAGATGACGTCGTCCATCTTGGAGCCGGTCTCGACGAGCGCGGTCGCGAGGATCGTGAGCGATCCGCCGTTCTCGATGTTGCGCGCTGCGCCGAAGAAGCGCTTCGGCGGGTAGAGAGCGGATGCGTCCACGCCGCCGGTCAGCACGCGACCGGAGGTCGGAGCCGAGATGTTGTACGCGCGGCCGAGGCGCGTGATCGAGTCGAGGAGCACGACGACATCGCGACCGAGCTCGACCAGGCGCTTTGCGCGCTCGATCGCGAGCTCGGCGACCGTGGTGTGGTCTTCGGCGGGGCGGTCGAACGTCGAGGCGATGACCTCGCCGCGAACCGTCCGCTGCATGTCGGTGACCTCTTCGGGACGCTCGTCGACGAGCACGACCATGAGGTGGACCTCGGGGTTGTTCGTCGCGATGGCGTTGGCGATCTGCTGGAGCACGATCGTCTTGCCGGCCTTGGGCGGCGCGACGATGAGTCCACGCTGTCCCTTGCCGATCGGCGCGACGAGGTCGATGATGCGCTGCGTCAGCTTCTCGGGAGCCGTCTCGAGGCGCAGGCGCTCCTGCGGGTAGAGCGGAGTGAGCTTGCCGAACTCGACGCGGGCCGCCGCATCCTCGACCGAGAGGCCGTTGATCGAGTCGACCTTGACGAGCGCGTTGTACTTCTGGCGGCTCGACTGCTCGCCCTCGCGGGGCTGCTTGATCGCGCCGACGACGGCGTCGCCCTTGCGGAGGTTGTACTTCTTGACCTGACCGAGCGAGACGTAGACGTCGCTCGTGCCGGGAAGGTAGCCCGACGTGCGGACGAAGGCGTAGTTGTCGAGCACGTCGAGGATGCCGGCGATCGGGATGAGGACGTCGTCCTCGCCGATCTCGGTCTCGAACTCGTCGCCCGGCTGGCCGCGGCGCTTGTTGCGCTGGCGGTTGCGAGCACTGCCCGGAGCGCCGTCGTCGTCCGAGTCGGCAGCCTGGGGCTGCGCGGCGGGCGCGTTCTGAGCATTCTGGCTGCTGGTGCCGGCCTGCGCGCCCTGGTTGTTCTGGGCGCCCTGTGCGGCGCCTTGGCCACCCTGCGCGCGGTTGCGGTTGCGGTTGCGGCTGCGGCTGCGGCTGCGGCTGGGGCCTTCGGTCGCGCCTTCGGCGGACTCGGCGCCCTCGGCCTCGGCCTCGCCCTCGGCGGGCTCACCCTCGGCGGGCTCACCCTCGGCGGGCTCATCCTCGGCGGCGTCTTCGGCGGGGACCTCGGCCGGGCTTTCGACGGCCTCGGTGGTCTCGCCGTCGGCGGCCTCGACGACAGCCTCGGCAGCGGCCTCATCGGCCGGAGCCTCAGTGGCGACATCCTCGGCAACGGCCTCGACCGGTGCGTCCACGGCGGGCTCTTCCGGCGCGGTCTCGGCTGCGGGCTCTTCGGCCGGCGGCACGTCGGTGCTCTTGGCGCGGCGCGGCGCGCGCTTGCGCGGCGGCGCCTTGACGGGCGGCGCGACCTCGGGCTCGGCCTCGACCGCGGGCGCCTCGGCGACGGGCTCGGATGCGGCGTCAGCCTCGGGCTCCGCAACGACCTCGGCCTCGGCGACCGGCGCGTCGGCGACGGGCTCGGCCTCGGCGACGGGCACCTCGGTGTCGGTGATGGTCTCGACGACATCGACCGAGTCGGGCGCTTCGGCGCGCTCGTCGGTGGGTGCGTCAGTGTGGATCTCGGAGATGGACTCCACGAGTACTCCCTTGTGAAACGAATGGATATGCACGAACACACGGCGCGATGCGCGGCAGGCAACTGCCGCGCCGTCCTCGACAGCTAGACGCTGTCAGCGGGTCGGGGGGCCATGCGGTGGTTTCGCAGAATTGCGACGGAGGCCAGAGTCACGTATTTACGTGGAACCCTCCGCGTACTCCCTCACTGTACCACCCTTGAAGTCGACGGCGAGCATGAGCGCCTCCCACGGGGTGTCCCCCACGGTCGCCGCCAGCGCGGCCGCTTCGAGCCGCCGGCCCGGACCGTCGGCGAGCACGAGCACGCTCGGTCCCGCGCCCGAAACGACGGCCGCGAAGCCTCCGTCGCGGAGCGCCCGCACCAGCCGATCGGTCTCGATCATCGCCTGCGCGCGGTAGTTCTGGTGGAGCTTGTCCTCGGTCGCGGCAAGCAGCAGCTCGGGACTCTGCGTCAGCGCCGCGATGAGCAGAGCCGACCGCGAGACGTTGAAGACAGCATCCTCGCGCGGCACCTGCAGCGGCTGCAGGCTGCGGGCGACACTCGTCGACATCGTGAAGTCCGGGACGAACACGACAGGCGAGACGCCGCGATGCACCAGGAGCTTCTTGTGCTGCGGGCCCTGCTCGGAGGTCCACGCGATCGTCAGACCGCCGAACAGCGCCGGCGCGACGTTGTCGGGGTGCCCCTCCATCTCGGTCGCCAGCCGCAGCAGCGTGTCGGCCCCGAATTCGGCCTCGCCTTCGAGCAGGCCCTTGGCCGCGAGCAGACCCGACACCACGGCCGCTCCGGAAGAACCGAGTCCCCGTCCGTGCGGGATGACGTTGCGAGCCTCGAGCCGGAGTCCCGGCATCCGTCGTCCTGCCGCGTCGAAGGCGTAGGCGATCGCGCGGACGACGAGATTGGAGGCATCGCGCGGCACATCGCCCGTGCCCTCGCCGTCGATCTCGATCTCGAGTTCGCCTTCGGGAAGCGCCGTCACGAGCAGCTCGTCGTACACGCTGAGCGCCAGGCCGAGCGTGTCGAATCCGGGTCCGAGGTTCGCGCTCGTCGCCGGGACGCGGACGACGACCTTCCGCCCTGCGACAGGACCCTGAGGGGACCCGCGCTCACGCGTTCGCCGCCGTCAGGGCACCAGTCCGAGGACGGATGCGACATCCGACGTCGTCGCATCCACCACGGTCGGCTCGACCTGCGAGCCGTCGGCGTTGCGCAGGGCCCACTGCGGATCCTTCAGGCCGTGACCCGTCACGGTGAGCACCACGCGCGCGCCGGCCGGGACGACGCCCGCCTCGGCGCGGTCGAGCAGACCCGCGACGCTGATCGCCGACGCGGGTTCGACGAAGATGCCCACCTCTGCCCGCGAGCAGCTTCTGCGCCGCGAGGATGCGGGCGTCGTCGATCGCGCCGAACCAGCCGTCGGTCGCTTCGCGCGCTTCGAGTGCGAGCTCCCACGAGGCCGGATTGCCGATGCGGATGGCGCTGGCGATGGTCTCGGGATGCTTCACCACCTCGCCGATGACGAGCGGCGCCGAACCCGCTGCCTGGAACCCGAACATGCGCGGCACACGCGTCGATACACCGCGCTCGGCCTCTTCGCGGTAACCGCGCGAGTAGGCGGTGTAGTTGCCGGCGTTGCCGACGGGGAGGAAGTGGAAGTCCGGCGCATCGCCGAGCGTCTCGACGACCTCGTACGCCGCGGTCTTCTGCCCGTCGATGCGATCGGGGTTCACCGAGTTGACGAGGTGCACCGGATAGTGGTCGGCGAGCTCGCGCGCGATCTCGAGGCAGTCGTCGAAGTTGCCGCGGATCTGGATGAGCTCGCCGTTGTGCGCGACCGCCTGGCTGAGCTTGCCCATCGCGATCTTGCCCTCGGGGACGAGCACCGCGGCCTTGATGCCGGCGTGCGCGGCGTACGCCGCCGCCGACGCCGACGTGTTGCCGGTCGACGCGCAGATGACGGCCTTGGCGCCGTGCTCGATCGCCCGCGAGACCGCGACGGTCATGCCCCGGTCCTTGAACGAGCCGGTGGGGTTCATGCCCTCGAACTTCACCCACACGTCCGCGCCGGTCCGGCGCGACAGTGCGGGCGCGGGGAGCAGCGGGGTGCCGCCCTCGCCGAGGGTGACGACGGTCGAGGCGTCGGTGACGCCCAGCCGGTCGGCGTATTCGCGGAGGACTCCGCGCCAGACATGTGCCATTTCAGTCTCCTTCCACACGCAGCACCGAGACGACCCGTTCGACGACGCCGCTTGCGGCGAGCTGGTCGACGGTGTCGCTGAGGTCCTGCTCCAGGGCTTTGTGCGTTCCGATGACGAGGCGGGCGATGACGGCTTCCTCGCCGCTGACGGTCTGCTCGACGGTCGCGATCGAGACGCGGCCCTCGCTCAGGATGCCGGCGACCGTGGCGAGCACGCCCGGCCGGTCATCGACCTCGAGGGTGATCTGGTAGCGGGTCGTGACGCGGCCGATCGGCACGATCGGGAGGTTCGCGCGAGTCGACTCGCCGACTCCGACGCCGCCCGCGATGTGCCGGCGGGCCGCCGACACCACATCGCCGAGGACGGCGGAGGCGGTCTGCACTCCCCCGGCTCCGGCGCCGTAGAACATCAGGTTGCCGGCTGCCTCCGCCTGCACGAACACCGCGTTGTTGGCGCCGTGCACCGTCGCGAGCGGGTGGTCCCGGTCGATGAGCGCCGGGTAGACGCGCACCGAGATCGAGTCGCCGGAGTCACCCGTGAGCCGCTCGCACACCGCGAGCAGCTTGATGACGTAGCCGGCGTGGCGCGCGGCATCCATCGTCGCCTTGTCGATGCCGCTGATGCCCTCGCGGTGGACGGCCTCGAGAGGCACCGTCGTGTGGAAGGCGAGGCTCGCGAGGATCGCGGCCTTCTGCGCGGCGTCGTATCCTTCGACGTCGGCGGTCGGGTCCGCCTCGGCGTAGCCGAGTCGCTGGGCGTCCGCGAGCACGTCCTCGAGCTCGGCGCCCTCCTTGTCCATGCGGTCGAGGATGTAGTTCGTCGTCCCGTTGACGATTCCCATGATCCGCTGCACCCGGTCGCCGGCGAGCGAGTCGCGCAGGGGCCGGATGATGGGGATCGCGCCGGCCGCCGCAGCCTCGTAGTAGACCTGCGCGCCCACCTGGTCGGCGGCGTCGAAGATCTCGGGGCCGTGCGTCGCGAGCAGAGCCTTGTTCGCCGTCACGACGTCCGCCCCGGAGTTGATCGCCTGCAGCAGGTACTCCCGCGCCGGCTCGATCCCTCCCATGAGCTCGATCACGATGTCGGAGCCGATGATGAGCGTCTCGGCATCCGTCGTGAGCAGCTCGCGCGGCAGATCCGCGTCGCGCGGTGCGTCGAGGTCGCGGACCGCGATCCCGACGAGCTCGAGAGTGGCTCCGGCGCGGTCGGCGAGCTCGTCGCCGTGCTTGCGCAGCAGCGAGGCGACCTGGGAGCCCACGGCTCCGGCGCCGAGGAGCGCGACGCGCAGGCGGCGGTAGTCGGTCACTTCGACTCGCTCCGCTCGCTCAGTACAGGCATGCTGGTCCCTTCAGTCGGGGGGTGGTGCAGGCCCGCATCGCGGGCGAGGAGGTCGTCGACCGTCTCGCCGCGCACGATGACGCGGGCTTCTCCCCCGCGCACCGCGACGACCGGCGGGCGGGGGACGTAGTTGTAGCTGCTCGCAAGCGAGAAGCAGTAGGCGCCGGTCGCGGGGACGGCGAGCAGGTCGCCGGGAGCGATGTCGCCGGGCAGGTACTCGGCGTCGACCACGATGTCGCCCGACTCGCAGTGCTTGCCGACCACGCGCGCCAGCACGGGCGCGGCGTCGCTCTCGCGCGACGCGATCCGCGCCGAGTACTGCGCGCCGTAGAGCGCCGGGCGCGCGTTGTCGCTCATCCCGCCGTCGACGCTCACGTAGAGGCGCGTCGGCGCCGCCCTCGAGCGCAACGGGCTTGGTCGTCCCGACCTCGTAGAGGGTCACGCCCGCCTGGCCGACGATGGCGCGGCCGGGCTCGAACGCGAGATTCGGCATCGGGATGCCTCGCACATCGCATTCCCGGGCGACGGCGTCTGCGATGCCGGCGGCCAGCTGCTCGATCGGCGTGGGATCGTCGGCGGCGGTGTAGGCGATGCCGAAGCCGCCGCCGAGGTTGAGGACGGGGATGTCGCCGCCGGCGAGCAGCTCCGCATGCAGTTCGACGAGGCGCGCCGCCGACTCCTGGAAGCCCGCCGTGCCGAAGATCTGCGAGCCGATGTGGCAGTGGAGGCCGACGAACGCCAGACCCGGCAAGCTCGCGGATCCGCGCGACGGCGGCCGCGGCATCCTGCAGTGTGAAGCCGAACTTCTGATCCTCGTGCGCGGTCGCGAGGAAGTCGTGGGTCTCGGCGTGGACACCGCTGTTGACGCGGAGCAGCACGCTCTGCGTGGCGCCCCGTCTCTCGACGATCGCGGCGAGGCGCTCGATCTCGATCAGGCTGTCGATGACGATCGAGCCCACGCCGGCCTCGACGGCCTGCTCGAGCTCGGCGACGCTCTTGTTGTTGCCGTGGAACCCGAGGCGGGACGGGTCGGCGCCCGCGGCGAGGGCCACGGCGAGCTCACCGCCGCTGCACACATCGACCGCGAGGCCCTCTTCGGTGACCCAGCGCACGATCTCGGAGCTGAGGAACGCCTTGCCGGCGTAGTACACGCGCGCCTGCACGCCGTGAAGGGCCGCCGCGGCGCGGAAGGCGTCGAGAGCGCGTCGCGCGTGCGCGCGCACCTCGTCCTCGTCCATCACATACAGCGGTGTGCCGAATCGCTCGCGCAGCGCGGCCGCGGATACGCCGCCGAGCTGCAGCACGCCGTCGTCGTCGCGAGTCGGCGGCGTCCGGCCAGACGGCGGGCACCAGGGCGTTCGCGTCGTCCGGCACGGTGAGCCAGGAGGGGGCCAGCGTGCGGGACTGCGATGCGGCGGACACGGGTGGGAACCAATCGGTGGGAGCTTCGGCGCACGGCCGTCCGGACAGGCCGTCGGCTCGGATGCCACGGCCGGTGGACGCACGCGCCGGGCAGTGGTTGAAGTCTAGGGCACAGGGCTTCCGGCCCCCGCGCCGCGCGTCATACGCGTCACGAAGCGCTCTCGCAGGTGCCGTTCGCCTGCAGGTCGGGGTCGGAGATGATCGCGCCGTCGATGTCGAAGTCGGCGACGAGCGCGTCGCCGTCGACCGCGACCGCCGTCAGCGTGAGGCCGGCGGGGATGTACTCGCGCGATGCAGACGGTCCAGTCGCGCAGCACGGCGTCGGCGAGCCGGCCGAACCGGTCCGAGAGATCCGTCGGCAGTGATCTCGGCGCCGGCGAGCTGCAGCGACGCGGGCGTGAGGACGAGGTCGCCCGTCGACGGCGCTGAGGCGTGAGCGAGACGCTCACGGGGATGCGAGACGCCGAAGACGGAGAGCTCCGTCGACATCGTGACGTCGGGGGCGGCGAGGCCGAGCGAATCGGCGGGGAAGTCCTCGACCGTCGACATCAGCGTGCGCAGCTGCTCCTCGGTCAGGACGACCGTCGCCGCCGCGCTGCCCATCTCGCCCGCCGCCGCGGATCGGGATGTCCTGCGCCGTGACCGTCACGTCGCCGACGAACGACTCCATCGGAACGTCCTCCGACGTGATCGTCACCTCGCCCAGGGTGCCGACGATCAGCTGCGGGATCATCGGGCCCGGCACATCGACCTGGATCTCCTGGTCCGCCGGAAGCGAGAGCTGGGTGACGACCTGGTCGCGGATGGTCTTGGTGACGAGGTCCTTGGCGATGGCCTCGCCGGCGAACCATGCCGCGATCGCGAGACCGATGACGATCGCGAAGCGCGACGATCCACGGCCAGGCCCGGCGGCGGCGCCGAGGCGGCTCCGCAGTCGCGATCCACTGATCGGGGATCGGCTGAGTCGGCTGCGTGTCGCCTGCGCTCATCGGTCGCTACATCCGTTCCGGGGCGTCGACCCCGAGGAGGTCGAGTCCGTTGCGCAGCACCTGACCGGTGGCGTCGTTGAGCCACCGGCGGGTGCGGTGCACGGCCTCGATGGGCTCGTCCCCGAGCGGGATGACCCGGCAGTTGTCGTACCAGCGGTGATAGAGCCCGGCGAGCTCCTCGAGGTAGCGCGCGACGCGGTGCGGCTCGCGCACCTCGGCGGCGAACGCGACGATCCGCGGGAACTCCTGGAGCGCGCCGAGAAGCGCCGACTCGGTCTCGTGGGTGAGCAGCTCCGGTGCGAACTCCGTGCGGTGGACATCGGATGCTGTCGCATTGCGCGCCACGTTGTGGGTGCGGGCGTGCGCGTACTGCACGTAGAACACCGGGTTGTCGTTCGTGCGCTTGCGCAGCAGCTCGGGGTCGAGCGTCAGGGGTGAGTCGGCGGGGTACCGCGCCAGCGAGTAGCGCAGCGCGTCGGCTCCCAGCCACTCCCGCAGGTCGTCCATCTCGATGATGTTGCCCGCGCGCTTGGACAGCCGCGCGCCGTTGATCGAGACGAGCTGCCCGATCAGCACCTCGACGTCCTTGTCGGGGTCATCGCCGGCGGCTCCGGCCAGCGCCTTGAGCCGGTGGACGTACCCGTGGTGGTCGGCGCCGAGCAGGTAGATCTTGTGGTGGAACCCGCGGTCGCTCTTGTTCAGGTAGTACGCGGCATCCGCCGCGAAGTACGTGTAGACACCGTTCGCACGGCGGATGACGCGGTCACGGTCGTCGCCGAAGTCGGTTGTGCGCACCCACACGGCGCCTTCCTCGTCGTAGACGTGGCCCTGAGCGCGGAGGCGATCCACAGCCTCGTCGACGAGGCTCGGGCCGCCATGGGCGGGCGTCTCGTGCAGCGCGCGCTCCGAGAACCACACGTCGAAGTGCACGTGGAACTTCTCGAGCGACGACTGGAGTTCGGTCGAGCTGGAAGTCGTAGGCGAGGTCGCGCGCCGTCGTGAGCTGCGCCTCTTCGTCGAGCTCGAGCAGGTCGGGCCGCTCGACGAGAACGCGGCGGGCGAGCTCCTCGATGTAGAGGCCGGCGTAGCCGTCCTCGGGAGTCGGCTCGCCCTTCGCCGCGGCGAGGACGGAGCGACCGAACCGCTCCATCTGCGCGCCCGCGTCGTTGATGTAGAACTCGCGGGCGACGGTTGCGCCGCTCGCGAGCAGCAGACGCGCGATCGAATCGCCGAGTGCCGCCCACCGGGTGTGCCCGATGTGCAGGGGTCCGGTCGGGTTCGCGCTCACGAACTCGACGTTGATCGTGCGGCCGCGCTGGCTCTCGTTCGTCCCGAATGCGGCGCCGGCGTCGACGATCGTCTTGGCGAGTGCGCCGGCGGCCGCCGCATCCAATCGGATGTTGATGAAGCCGGGACCTGCGACCTCGACGCTCGCGATGCCCGGCACCGCCTCGAGGCCGGTCGCGATCTCGGCGGCGAGCTCCCGCGGGTTCGCACCGACCGTCTTCGCGAGCTTGAGCGCCGCATTCGAGGCCCAGTCGCCGTGATCGCGGTTCTTCGGACGCTCGAGCGGCAGATCCGCGGTGGTCAGGTCCTGAGCCGATCCCTCGCGCCGCGCCTCGGCGATCGGGGCGATGACGGCGAGCAGGGCGGCGGCGAGGGCTTCAGGATCCATGGCCCGTCAAGTCTAATGGCGCGCATGTTCGCGCCTTCCGGCGCCTGCGGCGTCCCCCTGGCCCTGATCGGGGCGGGGCGGTGCTGCGTCACCCCAGCCGGCGGGCGAGCTCCGCGAGCACGAAGTCCCAGCCCTGGCGGTAGGACTCCGCAGGTCCGGCGGTGCCCCACGGGCCGGTGTGCCGGATCACCAGCGCCGTCCCGGTCGGGGTCTCGCGGAACGTCACGTCGACCGCCTCGTCACGGAGCGCGCCGTCCTCGTCCGTCCACACCCACGTGAACGCCAGCCGGTGCCGCGGTTCGACGACGAGGTACTCGCCCGAGACCGCGAACCCGTGATCGGGCGCGTCGATCCGGTACTCGCCGCCGGGCTGAACGTCGGCGGAGATCGTCACGTCCGTCCAGTGGTTCCACCACCACGCCGCCAGCGCCTCGGCGCTGGACCACGCATCCCACACGGCCGAGACGGGAGCATCGATCGCGAACTCGAGCTGCAGCGGGTGCTCTCGCAGCTGCTCCCAGCGTGCGGCGCGATCGGCCGGGGGAACGTCGGGCTCGGCGGCGGCGCCGAGGAGCGCGGCAAGGGCCGCCAGGTTCTGCTCCCATCCCCCGCCGTACTGGATCATCCGGTGGGGACGCAGTCTGTCGTGCTGCACCGAGAGCCGGGTCTCGTTCCCTTCGGCCTCGAGTCGGATCCGCACGAGGCCGGGATCGTCATCGCCTGACCACCAGGTGTACGCCAGCGCAACCGGCGCATCGCAGCTCTCGAGCACGGCGCGGCGAACCATCCCGCCGCCGATGTCGACCTGGAATGCGTCGCCGACCGTGCGGGGCACGGGACCGGCGATCGTCCCGTACCACCGTGCGATGCGGTCGGGCGAGGTGAGCGCGCTCCACACGTCCGCGACCGGCGCCCGGAACCGCCGGATGAGCGTGATCGTCTGCTCGCCTTCGTCTCCGGTCAGTGCCCGGACGAAAGGGTCTTCCGCGTTCATGCGTCCTCCTTCTCCTCATTGCCCGACCGGGAAGCCCTGCTCCCTCGCGTGAGCTCGGTGTCGAGCGCGTCGAGTCGATTCGCCCAGAAGCCGAGCTGCTCGTCCGCCCAGGACCGCACCTCGGTCATGCGCGCGCCGTTCAGCGAGTACCTGCGCCTGGATCCCTCAGGGACGCTCTGAGCGAAGCCGGCGTCACGCAGCACGCGAAGGTGGTTCGACACCGCCGGCTGGCTGATGCCGAACTCGGCCCCGATCACCTCGGTGAGGTCACCCGAGGTGCGGTCTCCTCGGGCGAGGAGCTCGACGAGGCGTCGTCTTACCGGGTCCCCGAGGACGTCGAATGCGTGCATGAGATCAGTTCTATCATCAATGGATGATATAAACCAGGCCTGATATCAGGCAGCGCTGAGGGTAATCAGGCGAGCTGGACGAGCTCCATGAAGTCGTCATAGGCGGGGTCGGCCGCCTCGGGAAGCGTCTCGAGTCCCTCGAGCGTCGCCGCCTCGGGGATGACCCAGGCGTCGACGCGCATGCGCTGGAGACCGACATAGCCGCCGTGGTAGCTGAGGAAGGCGCAGTCTGCGGCATCCCGTCCCGTCGCGATGCGCACGAGTGAGCGCCGGTTCGCGAGGCGCGTGCCGTCGATGACGTACCAGGCGCCGTCGTAGTACGCCTCGGCGACGGCGTGGAAGTCCATCGGCTGCAGGCCGGGAGCGAAGCACGCCGCGTAGCGGGCCGGCATGTCCATAGCGCGGAGGAGCGCGATGACGACGTGCGCGTAGTCGCGGCAGACGCCCTGACCGGTCATGAGGGTCGTCACGGCGCTGTCGGTGCCCTGGCTGAGGCCGGGCGTGTAGGTCGTGCTCGTCGCGACGAACTCCGACACCGCCGCGATGAGGTCGTGGCCCTGCAGCCCCTTGAACTGACGGCGGGCCTGCTGGAACACCTCGTCGGACTGGCAGTAGCGGCTCGGACGGAGATACGTGATGGCCTCGAGGTCGCTGGTGCGGGTCGCCCCGGACTGGCCCTCGACGGTCGCCTCGTAGCGGACTTCGATGCGTCCTGCCTCGCCGGTGAGACGGTGCAGACGGCTGCCTGACTGGTCGACGATCTCGGTCGGGGTGTACACGCGCTCGCCCTGCGTGAAGGTCAATTGCTCGCTCACGATGGGCACTCCCTGGGCCGCTGTGACCTGGAAGATGAGGTCGACGGAGGACCCCAGATCGAGGTCGAGTTCGGCTGTCAGGACGCGTTGCACCGAAGTATCCTCGCACGCCCGATGGGGTGCTCCGTACGGCGGTCTCACAGCCTGTGAGAACCCCGCTCGGCAGGGGTCCGCAAGCGCCTGCATCGCGATGCCGTCGAACGTGACGTACCCTCGATGCATGCATGCGCCCGGACGCCCCCGCGCACGGCGTCCGTGGCTCCCGATCGTCGGCGCCGCGCTCGCCGTCGCCGTGGTGTGCGCGGTGGCCGCGTGGCGGCCCTGGATCGTGCCGTCGATCCCCGCCGCGGCACCGGATGCAGCATCCGCCGTCATCGTCGCACCAGCGCCCCTCGCCCTTCCCGAGAGCCCCCGCGTGCTCATCTTCGGCGACTCCTGGGTCTACGGCTCGGCGGCGATCGTCCCCACCGAGGGATTCGCATACGTGCTCGGCAGGACCGAGGGATGGGACACCGTCGTCGACGGCATCCGCGGCAGCGGATACCTCAAGCCCGGACAGGACGGCGGCTCGTACGGCGAGCGCATCGCCTCACTCGACCCGACCCTCGACCCCGACCTCGTCATCGTCGAGGGATCCATCAACGATCGCCGACTCCCCGCCAAGGGGTATCGGGATGCTGTCTCCGCCGCCTGGGATGATCTCGCCGTCGCTCTATCCGGAGGCGCGCGTCGTCATCCTCGGCCCGTCGCCGCAGGTGCTGCCGGTCGAACCCGCCACCGCCCGCATCGACGCGGACCTTCGCGATCTCGCCGCGGCCCGGGGCTGGTGGTACGTGTCGCCGATCACCGACGAGTGGATCACCACCGCCAACTACCCGGCCGTGATCGATACCGGCTTCGGCCGCAACCACCCGTCGACCGAGGGTCACGCGTACCTCGCCGACCGGATGGCTCAGGCGCTCCAGACGCTCGCCCAGGTGCAGGATGTCGTCGCTGACGCCCCGCACGACGAGGAGCTCGTAGGACCCTGAGCGAGGACGGCGACGACCGCCGTGGATGGTAATCTCGATCGGTACGCCTCCGTAGCTCAGGGGATAGAGCGTTGGTTTCCGGTACCAAAGGTCGCTGGTTCGATTCCAGTCGGGGGCACCATACGGGACAAGGGATCGCGGGTCATCAGGACCCGCGATCCCTTTCTCGTGAGCACCGCGACAAACCGGCCGTTCGCCATGTCGCGACCCCACTTCACCGAAGTAGCGAGTGCGTTAGTTCGGTTTAGCGTTGTGAAACCGAACTAACACCGCCATACTTTCGGTATGAGCAATGATTGGCCCGCGCACGGAGTTGAGAGTCTTCCTTGGCGCCAAGGGGCACGCGGGGGAACACGCGCGGACCGCACGATGCAATCCGTAGACGCCTCAATCCCGCCATTCATCGCGAACCTCGACTACATCCCATCGCTAGCGCTCATCTCATCAGCCGAGAGTGCACTCATCGCGATCGCCCAGGCCGACACCGACGCCGAGGGGAACTCCGTTGCACTCAGTAGATTCATGATCCGCACAGAGTCGGTCGCGTCATCGAAGATCGAACGAATCACCGCCAGCGCCGAGGATTACGCCCGAGCGATCGCGGGGAACCGCGGCAACTCGTCCGCTGTGAGCATGGTGGCGGCGAGCACCGCACTGCATCACATGGTGACAGTCGTGGGCGAGCGGGGCACCTTCACGCTTGAGGATCTTCTCGATTCGCACCGCGCGCTCATGCGGGAGGACCCTTACGAGGCGAACTATGCGGGTCGGCTTCGGGATATGCAGAACTGGGTGGGAGGCTCGGACTACTCCCCTCGCGATGCGCTGCACGTTCCACCGGCACCGGAGCGGGTCGAGCCGCTGATGCGCGACCTCCTCGATTACTTGAACCGTGATGACATTCCGGTTCTCATCCAGGCGTCGATCGCGCATGCCCAATTCGAGTCGATCCATCCGTTTACCGATGGGAACGGCCGTGTGGGGCGCGCGCTCGTTTCGGCCTCGCTGCGGCGGCGCGGCGTGACCAGGAACGCGGTGATACCGCTGGCGTCCGGCATCCTCGCCCGCCGCGAGGAGTACTTCACCGCGCTGGGAACCTACCGCGCAGGTGACCCAAGCCCACTCGCCGGCCTCTTCATTCGCTCGGCGCATGCCGCCGCCATCGAGTCACGTACATCGATCGAGCGCATCAAGCAGCTCCCGGAGGAATGGATGGCCGAGTTGAAGCCGCGGAAGGGATCGGCGATCAGCAACCTTCTTCCCATGTTCTTCGACCACCCCGTGATGAACGCGGATGAACTCGAGCGCTACTCGGGAACGAAAACCGTGCAGACCTATGCTGCAATCGATCACCTCGTCGAGGCTGGGGTGATCCGTGAGATCACCGGGCGGAAGAGGGATCGGGTCTGGATGGCATCCGACCTCCTCGGGGAGCTCGATGACCTCGACCGCCGCATCCAAGACGCCATGCGCTGACGAGAGCGTCGGGGGCACCAACCGAAAGGCCCCCGAAGGGTCGGCCTTTCGCTTCTCAGCGGCTGACTGCTGCCGCCTCACACCACCAGCACGTTCAGCGTGCCGGGCTCGTGGATTCCGTCGACGGATGCTGCGGCATCCGTCACGGCACTCACCAGCTCATCGACACCCGCGCCGTTGCGCTCGATGCGCACCTGCACCTCGCTGCGCCGTGCGCCGCGCCGGGCGTTGTTCGATAGGCGGATCTGTCGCGGAGGAAAGTAAATCGCCCCGGAGCCGAAGCCCCGGGGCGATCATGCGATCTGCGGTTTCCGTATCCGGTTTCCTTTCGGATTCCTTCGTCTCCGTTTTCTCTTCGCAGGAGTAAACATACTCAGGCCGGAACGCGCGTCAAGAGTTCACGGAGAAGTCAATTCGACGTCATGTTGAAGGTGAATATTCTGCGCGCCCCGGGCTCGCAGCGGTGGGCCGGTCGCGTGAAGCGACCGACCCACCACTGGACCGCCGGCGGTGATCCGCTAGTCGGCGCTGCGGTCCTTGAACGCGTCCATGCTCTTGCCGGCGCCGTGCGACTTGCCAGGGGCGCTCACCGCGTTCACCGTCGACGTGTCGAAGGCGAATGTGATGATCGCAGTGGCGACAGCATCGGAGTTGACGTCCAGCGCGAACGTGTTGATGTTCCCGACCAGGTCGTACTCCGCGTTGAGAGCGGCGTACACGCGCGGGCTGATCATCACCGGTCAGGTTGTCGCAGACCGAGTGATAGCACGGGTCGTACGCCACACCCGGCAGTCCGCCGTACCAGATCGCCTGGGCTGCGGTCTTGGTGCCTTCGGCACCCGTGAACAGTCCGCCGGCCGGGATGCCGACCGCGATGAACGGGCCGTAGTCGGAGCGACCCGAGAACTCGCTGTCGTTGAAGGGCAGATCACGACTGTTGTAGAACCCCTCGAAGACATCCTCGATCTCAGCCGATCCCGGCGGGATGAAGCCCGGAGCGCCGTGCCGCCCGAGTTGTCGCCGTCGTAGATGCCGAACATGTAGTTCGGCGAACCGATCATGTCGAAGTTGAGGTACAGCGCGATGTCCTCGAGCGCGGCCGGGTCCGTCTCCTGCAGGTCCGCGACGTAGTACTCGGATCCGAGGAGATCCGGACTCCTCCGCACCCCACCAGGCGAAGCGCACGGTGTTGTTCGGCTTGACCTTCGACATCTGGATGGCGGTCTCGAGCAGTGCCGCACTTCCCGATCCGTTGTCGTTGATGCCCGGGCCCTCCTGAACGCTGTCGAGGTGCGCCCCGGCCATGACGACGTTGTCGTCGTTTCCGGTCGACGTCTCGGCGATGACGTTCCAGGCGGTGCGCTCGTCGGCCACGAAGTCCACCGTTCACCGTCACCTGGGCTCCGGGCGTCGAGGCCAGATCCAGCTCCTGCCGCGAACGTGGTGAACACGGCGGGGATGGTGAGGCCCGGTGGCGTCGCCGATCATGTTGATCAGGCCGGTGCGTCCGGGCTGTCCTTCATTCATCACGATGACCGCGCCGGCACCTGCCGCCTGCGCGTTGAGAACCTTCACGTTGAACCCGCAGGTACCTCGCTGCACGAGAGCGACGCCTCCGACCGGCATCCCGGCGAAGTCCGCGGCCTCACAGCCGCTGCTGCTGCTGTTCGCGGGGCCGGCGGGGTTGATGACCAGGTCGATCGGGTAGAGCGTGCCGGTGCAGGTGCCTTCCGGAGTGCCGCTGTCGAAGGTGTTGCGGAGGAAGTCCGTCCCATTGACGAATGTCCTCGGATTCGGGCTGATGCGGATCAGCTCCGAGTTCTCCTCGAAGTAGTCGAACTGGAAGGCCTGCTTCACAGGCTGGTATCCGGCAGCCGTGAGCTGCTCCATGACATAGTCGACGGATGCCTCGTAGCCGGGCAATCCGGCAGCGCGGTTGCCGCCGTTGTCATCGGCGATGTCCTGGAGCGCCTACAGGTGATCCATCACCCCCTCCAAGGTGACGGCCTTGGTGAGCTTGCTCACCGAGTTGTTGTTGCTGGGTGGTGCTGCATACGCGGGAACCGCGTATGCGACGGAAACTGCCAGGGCACCGGCCGCGATCACGGCAAACGCCCGACGTCTTGTGGACGACATGACACTCCTCTCAAAACGACGACTGCGTCTGTCGTCGTGGCGACTGAACCTAGTCAGCGGACTGCGCGAACGGGAAGGGGTTGCGAGCGGCGCGCCGATGAGGCATGGCGGCGCCGCGCTGCCTCAGACCAGGAAGAGCCAGTCGAGCATCCCGGGATTGTGGGCGTGCACCAGCACGAGGAACACCACCGCATCGAAGAGGAGGTGGACGGTGACGACATAGGCGAGCGACCGGGTCTTCATGAAGATGAAGCCCTGCAGCAGCGCGAAGGGGATCGTGAGAAGCGGCCCCCACGCCTGATAGCCGAGCTCCCAGAGGAACGACACGAACACGATGGCCTGCAGCACGTTCGCCTGCCAGAAGCGGAAGTGCCGGCGCAGCAGCGCGAACACGGTGCAGATGAAGAACAGCTCGTCCCAGATCCCCACGGCGCCGACACCGACGAAGAGCCGCGCGATCATGTCAGGAGTGTCGACGACGGGCCAGTTCAGGTAGACGCCGGTGGTGATGAAGTAGAACGGCAGGATCAGCCAGCCGAGGAACAGCACACCGGCGAGCCAGGACCACTGGAACGCAGTCCAGCGGCCGCCGCCGCGCCACGGGAACCCGGTGGCACGATCGCGGAACACCCACCGCGAGATCACGTACGGCACCACCACGGCCGCGCCCAGCACGAGGCCGAATCGTGCGATCGCCAGGTTGTCGAGCTTCGCCTCGAGCGGGATGGAGCTCACGATCAGCACTCCGACCGCGATGAGCGAGAGGTCGCGCAGCAGGCTGGGGGGACGGATGCCGGTGCCCGGCGCCGCTCCGGCTTCGACCGCTTCCGCGCCGGCGCCGGCACCGGCATCCGCTCGCCGCATGAGGAAGTGCGGCGACGAGGCCCGCGGCCAGCAGCAGCCAGCCGACCCAGGGCACGCGCAGCACGAAGAACGCCGGCGCGGACAGGCAGACGAGGAGCGCCGGCGCCAGGTCCCACGTCCATGCGGGTCGGGTGACGACGGGGGCGGAAGCAGGGTGTGCAGGCATGTCACCGATCCAGGGGGTGGGCGATCTCATCCTGCGGCATCTTCGCCACCACGATCGCGACGAGGCCGAACAGGAGCGGAAGGACGCCCGCGGCGAGGAAGATGACCGGAATCGGGACCACCTGCGACAGCGGCCCGGCGAGCGCCATCGACAGCGGCATCAGCGCCAGCGAGACGAAGAAGTCGAGGCTCGAGATGCGACCGAGCATGTGTGTCGGGACTCGACGCTGCAGGAGCGTGCCCCAGATGACGTTCCCGTAGCTGAAGCCGAAGCCGCACACGAAGACGACCGTGAGCATCACCCAGTACTGATCGGTGAATCCCATGATCGCGAACGGCAGCGTGCTCACACCCCAGACCAGGTTCATCACCGTGAGGTACCGGCGCGGGAGCGGCCGCGAAGAGACCACGATCGAGCCGATGACGCCCCCGAGGCCATAGACCGCGAGCAGGAATCCGAACCAGCGCGGGTCCTCACCGATGCGGTCGCGCGTGATGAAGGGCAGGAGCACCTCTTCGGGGCCGACGAAGACGAGCACCCAGCCGCTCGCGTACAGGAGCGTCCACAGCAGCCACGGCGTCTTGACCGGTGAAGACCACCGCCTCCTTCAGGTCGTGGAACACGCTCTTCGCCGACTCCGGCTCCTTCGCGGGTCCGGTCGCCGGCTGCGCCTCGTCACCGTCGTCGGCCCTGCGGCCGGCTCGCGATCGTCGGTCGCGGCGAGCGCAGGCTCGGGGCCCTGGAAGAGGAGCAGCGCGAGCGCGCACGCGTGGGCGATCGCGATGGCGACGGCTGCGTGGGCGGGCACCATGACGGCCGCGACGAGCATGCCCGCAACGGCGGGGCCCGCCGCCTGCTGGAGCGCGGGGCGGATGGCTCCCTCGAGCCCATTCGCCGCGAGGAGCTGCTGCGGCGGCAGGATGCGGGGCAGGATCGCGCTGTACGCGGGAAAGAAGAACCCCGCTCCTGCGCCGAGCAGGAACGCCACGACCGTGAGCTGCGGGATCGTGACGGCTCCGAACCAGCCGACGACGACGACCGACGTGATCGCCAGGAGGTTGACGAGCTCGACGACCCGGACGATGAGCCTTCGCGAGACACGGTCGGCGACGATCCCACCGGGGATCGCGCACAGCAGGAGGCCGGTCGCGTTGGCCGCGGCGACGAGGGAGAGATCGAGCGGCCCGCCGCCCGGCGCCGATCACCGCGTAGACCATGACCACGGCCCACATCCCGGCCGCGAAGATCGAGAGCACCACCGCGCCGAACAGCACCCGGAAGTCGCGATGGCCGAGCGGGCGCAGCACGCGCCAGGGTCGCGGACGTGCGGTGCCGGCATCCCGATCGACGGAACCGGCAGCGGCGTCTCGGCCTCCGGATCGCGGTATTCGGTCATGTGCCGTCCACACGGCGATAGGCGAGGTCGCGGATGGCGCGCCCTGCGCGCGTGCCCTTGCGCTCGAACGAGGTGAGCACGCGGCCGTCGAAGCGCGGCGCCCACTCCCCCTCGAACGCACGCTCGAACTCCGGATGCCGCGTCGAGCACGTCGCGCATCTGACGCGCGTAGTCCTCCCAGTCGGTGGCGAGCCGCAGCATCCCGCCCCCGTGCACTGCGCCGGCCGCGATGCGCGGCGAACTCGGCCGTCACGAGTCGGCGCTTCGTGTGCTTCGTCTTGTGCCACGGGTCGGGGAAGAACAGCCACAGCTCCGAGACGGATGCGGCCGGCAGCAGATGCGCGAGCACCTCGGGGGCGTTCGCCTCGACGAGCCTGAGGTTGCGCACATCCGCGCGATCGGCATCGAGCATCGTCCGGGCGAGACCTGAGCGGAAGACCTCGACGGCGAGGAAGTCGACGCCGGGGCGCGCGCCCGCGGCGTGCACGATCGCATGGCCCTGACCCGAGCCGATCTCCACCACGAGCGGCGCAGTGCGCCCCCACACCACGGCCGGATCGATCGCGGAATCGGGACGGATGCTGGTCGCCGCCGCATCACGGGGTGCCTCGACGACATAGTGCGGGGCGAGGTCTCGCCATGCCCGCTCCTGCGCTTCCGACATCCTGCCGCTGCGGCGGACGAACGAGACGGGTCGTTCGCGGAACCGCGGAGTGGCGGCGGAGTCTGGGGTGGAGGGATCGGACACCCCTCCAGGCTAACGAGCGGCGCGAGCTCCGACAGCGCGAGGCCGCGTGGCGCCGTCCGCGCCGGGCGCCGTCGCGAGATCAGGCGATCTCGCGAAATCAGGACGATTGCGGCCCCAATCCTCCTGATGCGGGCGAATCGCCTGATCTCGGCGCCGGCTCAGACCTGCGTCACGAAGTCGATGAGCTCCTCGACTCGGCCGAGCAGTTCGGGTTCGAGGTCGCGATAGCTCGACACCTTGCCGAGGATCCGCTGCCACGCGCGCGCGATGTCCGCCTGATCGCGGGCCGGCCAGCCGAGCGCACGGCACACACCGACCTTGTACTCGATCACCGCGGGGAAGTCGGGCCATGCCGTGATGCCGACGGCCCGAGGAGTGACGCACTGCCACACGTCGATCCACGGATGACCGACGATGCGCACGTGCGCGCCGTGACGACCACGAGCGACCGCCTCCGCGATGCGCGACTCCTTGGAACCCGGCACCAGATGGTCGACAAGCACCCCGTAGCGACGCTCCGGCGCTCGGCGGCTCGGCGTCGAGCACCTGCGTCGAGCAGATCGATTCCCTGCAGATACTCGACCACGACGCCCTCGGCACGCAGGTCGTCTCCCCACACCTTCTCGACGAGTTCCGCATCGTGCCGGCCCTCGACGAAGATCCGGCTCGCACGCGCGGTGCGCGCTCTGGCATCCGCGACGGCGAAGGAGCCCGACGCCGTGCGGCGCGGGCCCGTCCTGCCGTCGGCGATCGTCGGCGCCACCAGGACCACATCCGCACCGTCGACGAGGAACCCGGGTCCGAGCGGGAAGAGCCGCCGGCGACCATGACGATCCTCGAGTTCGACCATGCCGGACGCGAGGCCGACCACCGCGCCGCAGTATCCGTCGGCCGCCACCTCGACGACGAGGTCCGGCGACGCCGCGATCGTGGGAAGCGTGCGGCGCGTGCTGCTGCCGCCATCCTGCGGCGAGCACGTCGGTGCCATAGCGATCGTCCATGTGTCCTCCGGATCGGCAAGGCTATCGTGGCGTGCTCGCCGTCTCGGGCAGCGACCCGCGTCCCCTGCCACCGGGCCGGCGCACTACCGTGCCCCGGCCCGGCCTGCATAGACTCGCACGAGGGGCGGGATCCGGCGCCCCGAAGAGAGGCGATCGATGCGTGCGCGATGGGCGGTGGCGCTCACCGCAGTCCTGACGGCTGTGGTCGGAGCCGGGGGCGGAGCAGCCTGGGCGACCGACCCGGTGCAGCTCGGGACGGGCTACGTCGCCGACACCGTCGATGTCCTCGACAGCGCCGAAGAGGCGCAGGCGGAGCAGCGCTGGCTGAGCTGAAGTCCGACACCGGCGTCGACCTCTGGGTGGTCTACGTCGACGAATTCACCAATCCGTCGGGCGCCGCCGACTGGGCAAACAGCACCGCGGAGCTCAACGGCCTCGGCCCCACCCAATATCTGCTCGCCGTAGCGAGTCGACTCTCGCCAGTATCTACGTGTCAGGGGACTCCGAAGGCCCGGTCACGTTCGACCAGCTCGCGACGATCGAGCAGCAGCACATCCAGCCCGCGCTCGCCGACGATGACTGGGCGGGCGCGATCGAGGCGGCAGCCGACGGGTTCACCGAGGCCGTGGGCGGGGGTGACGGGCGGGCCGGATGCCGCCGACAGCGGCGGAGGCTTCCTCACGACAGCCCTGGTGCTCGTCGCCATCGCCGCCGGGATCGGCATCATCGTGTGGCTCGTCATCCGCAGTCGCCGGAAGAAGGTGGGCAGCCGGGCCGGCCGGCGGGGCCAGGCGGTCGAGCAGATCGACACGAAGGAGCTCGAGCGGCGCGCGGCGTCCGCTCTGGTCGAGACGGATGATGCCGTGAAGACGAGCGCCCAGGAGCTCGAGTTCGCCAAGGCGCAGTTCGGCGACGCGGCGACGGCCGAGTTCGCGCAGGCGCTCGCGACCGCGCAGCAGAATCTCACGCAGGCGTTCACCCTGCAGCAGCAGCTCGACGACGCGACGCCCGACACCGAGCAGGAAGTCCGAGACTGGAACACCCGCATCATCGCCCTGTGCGAGGAGGCGAACACCGGACTCGATGAGAAGGCGGAGGCGTTCGACGAGCTGCGCAAGCTCGAGCAGAACGCGCCCGAGGCCCTCGCGCGGGTGCAGGACGAGCGGCGCAGCGCCGCTGCATCCCTCGACGGCGCAGCTGCACGTCTCCACGCGCTTGACGCGCCCAGTACGCGCCCGAAGCCCTCGCGACCATCGCCGACAACCCCGACCAGGCACGGCAGCGATCGAGTTCGCCGACGAGCAGCTCTCCGTCGCGCAGACTGCGATCGGCGCAGGCAAGGGCGGCGAAGCGGCCGTCGGGATCCGCGCCGCGGAAGAGGCGGTGGCGCAGGCGGTGCTGCTGCAGAACGCGATCGACAAGCTCGGGGCCGATCTCGCCGCCGGCGAGCAGAACGCCCTCGCGCTGATCGCCGAACTCGAGCAGGACATCGCCGCCGCCGCCGCTCTCCCCGACGCCGACGGTCGTGTCGCCGCCGCGATCGCCGCGGCGCGGCAGCAGATCGACGCCGCGCGCCAGAACCTGGCAGGCAGCGCGAAGCGCCCGCTCATGGCACTCCAGAGCCTCGAGGCCGCCAACACGCAGATCGACGCAGTGGTGAAGGGCGTGCGGGACGCCCAGGCCGAGGCCCAGCGCGCACGCCAGATGGTGGGCCAGGTCATCATGCAGGCGCAGGCGCAGGTCTCGGCGGCCGAGGACTACATCACGGCCAGACGCGGCGCCGTCGGCGCGCAAGCCCGCACCCGGCTCGCCGAAGCCGGCGCCTCGCTGGTGCGCGCCCAGCAGGCCACGGATCCGCAGCAGGCCATGCAGCACGCCCAGCGCGCCGACCAGCTCGCCGGCGCCGCTATCCAAGCCGCGCAGAACGACGTGGGAGCCTTCGACGGCGGCGGCCTCGGTGGCATGCTCGGCGGCGGCTCCTCGTACGGACCGCAGTCGGGCGGAGGCGGAGGCGGCGGGCTCCTCGGTGCTGTGCTGGGCGGGATCGTCATCAACTCGATGCTCGGCGGAGGCGGCGGCTCGTCCGGCGGCCTCGGCGGCATGTTCGGCGGCGGAGGCCGCTCGGGCGGCGCGATGCGCAGCCCCGGAAGCTTCGGCGGCGGCGGCACCCGCGCCCGCCGAGGAGGTGGTCGATTCTGACCCGCCATGCGCAGTACGCCGCCGCGACGGCTCCGGATCTCACATCCCATAACCGCAGAACCCACCGGCACGGGCGCGGTGGCTCCCCCACATCCCATAACCGCAGCAACCACCGATAGGAAGGAACCCCGATGGCGAAGCAGTCCATCTTCGGCCGAATCTCCACCCTCATGAGGGCGAACATCAACGCGATCCTCGACTCCGCCGAAGACCCGCAGAAGATGCTCGACCAGCTGGTGCGGGACTACACCAACAGCATCGCCGACGCTGAGTCGGCCATCGCCGAGACGATCGGCAACCTGCGCCTCCTCGAGCGCGACCACCAGGAAGACGTCCAGTCAGCGGCGGAGTGGGGCAACAAGGCCATCGCCGCCAGCCGCAAGGGCGACGAGCTGCGCCGCGCGGGCAGCACGGCAGACGCCGACAAGTTCGACAACCTCGCGAAGATCGCGCTCCAGAGGCAGATCAGCGAGGAGCGTGCGGCACAGGCTGTCGAGCCCACGATCGAAGCTCAGACCGAGGTGGTCGAGAAGCTCAAGGTCGGCCTCAACGGCATGAAGCAGAAGCTCGGCGAACTGAAGTCGAAGCGCTCCGAGCTGCTGGCGCGTGCCAAGACCGCCGAGGCGCAGAACAAGGTGGCCGATGCCGTCAAGTCCATCGACGTGCTCGACCCGACGAGCGAGCTCGGCCGGTTCGAAGACAAGGTGCGCCGCCAGGAGGCCCTCGCGGCCGGCAAGCAGGAGCTCGCGGCCTCGACGCTCGACGCGCAGTTCGAGAGCCTCGAGGACGTCGGCGAGCTCACCGAGGTCGAGGCGCGGCTCGCCGCGCTGAAGTCGGGCTCGGCACCGGCGCAGGACGCGATCGACGCGCCGAGCGTTCCGTACACCCCGTAGTCGCGCACGTCGCCTCGGGCGCCGCATCCTCCGGGTGCGGCGCCCGGGTCCTCGGCGCGGGAAGATGAGTGGATGACGCGCTATCTCGTGGTCCCGCAATGGCAGGGCAGTCCCTCGTCCCGGGCGATGCAGCTGATCGACGGGGCCCAGGCGATCGCAGGCGACCTGCCGCGCTCGGCGACGACGACCCTCGAGGTGCCGATGGAGGCCGGCGAGGCGCTGGAGACCGGCATCCATCGCCTCAGCGCCCTGCAGCGCACCCGCGATCTGATCGAGTTCACCCTCGCGACGCACGTCGAGCCCGTCCTCACCGTCGGCGGTGACTGCGGGATCGCCCTGGCTCCGATCGCGCATGCGGCGCGACGCCACCCCGACCTCGCCGTCGTGTGGATCGACGCGCATCCCGACCTCAACACCCCGGACACATCGCCGTCCGGCGCTTTCAGCGGCATGGTGCTGCGTGCCGTGCTCGGCGACGGCGAGCCGGCTCTGAGGATCCCGGCGGGCACCATCGCGCCGGATCGCGTCATCGTCGCGGCCGCTCGCTCCTTCGACGACGCCGAGCTCGACGCGGTCGACTCGCTCGGCATCACCACGGTGTCCGTCGACGACTTCCGCGACCCCGATGCGCTCGCCGCCGCCGTGCGCGCGACCGGTGCGGCCGGCGTCTACATCCACGTCGACGTGGACGCGCTCGATCCGGCCGAGCTCGCGGGCAATGCCCACCCCGAGCCTTTCGGCGTCACGGTCGGAGAGCTCACCGCCGCGATCACCCGCCTGCGTGCGGAGGTGCCGCTCGTCGGCTCGTCTCTCGCCGGCTATTCCCCGGCGTCGCTCAGTGCCGCGCCGGATGACCTTGGCGCCATTCTGCGGATCGTCGGGGCGCTCGCGTGAGCCCGATCCCGGTGCCGCCCGAGGGGTGGCTGGCTGCGGCGGAGCTCGCCGTCGAGCGTGGCCGCCGGATCGACCGGTTCATCCCCGGCATCCTGCTCGACTCCCCCATCAGCCGCGCCGGCTACTGGTACGGCTCGGCCGTGGGCTGGGTGTGGGGCTCGCTGTGGAGCACCGGGCGGGTCGAGAAGCAGTCGGGGATGTGGATCTTCCGCGGGATGCCGCGCTGGGCGTTCCCCCGAGGTGGAACGTGCGCCGGCGGATGCTTCCTGACGGGCGACGAAGCGGTGGGCGAGCGCCTGCTGCGGCACGAAGCCGTGCACAAGCGGCAGTGGGAGCGCTACGGCTTCCTGATGCCCGTGCTGTACCTGCTGGCCGGGCGGGACCCGCTGCGGAACCGGTTCGAGATCGAGGCAGGCCTCGAGGAGGGCAACTACGTGCCCCGCGGGGATGACTCGGCGCGCGAGATTCCGACTGAGGCGAGCTCCTCGCCGGCGCGCCTAGCGGGCGGTGGTGAGTCCGAAGCGCTCGGGCGTGTGAATCGAGTCGGCGGCGACGCCGTTGCGCGAAGTCAGGTGGTCGACGATGTCGGCCGTGCCGAGGTAGCCGCCCAGCAGGTGGATGCGCGTCTCGTCGCCCTCGTCGCAGAGCATCTCGTCGGCCCATGCCGTGACCGCGCGGGAGATCGCCTGGCCGGGAGCGCATCCGCGGCCGGTGCCGGGTGCGCCGGTACGCTGCGACCGGTCGAGCCAGGTGAGGACCATGCGCGCCGGAACGACGATGTCGGCCTGCCATGCGGCATCCGGAATCTCGATGAACACGCGGCCCGTCGAACAGATCGGGAGCGTCGCCAGCAGCACCTCGAGGTCGGCGAGAGAGTTCTCGTCGGCCGTGATCAGGTGCTGAACGCGCGTGTGCCGCTTGGCGCGGCAGACAGCATCGTTGTGCTCGGACGGGTTCGACATGATTCGGCCAGTATAGCCGAATGAAGGGTTGCCTAACCTTGGTTACGCCGTGAGTCCCCCATCGGCGATGAGGACCCTCCGCAGCAGGATCAGCTCGTCGTCGCGGAGACCGCTCGCGCGGAGGTACTCCGCGGGCGAGCCGTAGTCCTCGCGGATCTCGGCGAGCATGCCGCGCATCACCGGCGCCGGTGACCGGGTCGCGAGATCCTCAAGGTGCACGGCATCCGGATGCATGGACCGCAGCCACTCGACGATGCGGCGATTGCGCAACTCGGGGAGCAGGCCCTCGGTGCGGGCGTAGTCGGCGACCACCTCGTCCTCGTCGACTCCCGCGGCGGCGAGGGCGAGGGCGACCGTGACCCCGGTCCGGTCCTTCCCGACGGTGCAGTGCACGACGACGGGCTGATCCGCGATGATTCCCCGCACGACATCGACGACCCCGGCTGACGAATCGACCACGAGGCGCCGGTACATCTCGTCGAGGCCGACGTCTTCTGCGAAGAAGGAGGCGACCGGAGCCGCCGAAGAGCGGCACGCGCTGCGTCACGACCTCGAGTCCTTCGATGCGACTCGGGGCGTATGAGATCTCTTCATCGGCGCGCAGATCGATGATCCGCCGGATGCCGAGGGCGCGGAGTGCGCTGATGCCCGAGTCGTCGAGCCCGGCCAGATTGCCGGAGCGGTAGAGCACGCCGGGCCGCGTGCGGCCCGCGCCGGCCCGCAGCCCGCCGACATCCCGGAAGTTGTCGGCGCCCGGGACGAGCGGTCCTTCGGGAGGCCCGCTTCCGGTCACCACGCCGTTCCCGAGGCGGCGTCCCGGTCCTCGCGGGCGAGGTCGTCGCGCGGCGGCACGTGGTAGCGCCCCGCGACCGCGATGCGGTTGAATGCGTTGATCGACACCAGGATCCAGCTGAGTGCGACGTACTCGTCCTCGGTCAGGACCGCCCCGACGCGGTCGTACACGTCGTCGGAGATGCCCTCCTCGTGGATGAACGTGAACGCCTCGGCGAGCTCGAGCCCGGCCCGCTCGCGGTCGGAGAACACGCCCGACTCTCTCCAGACCGGCAGCTGGGCGATGACGTCGACGGTGATCCCCGCTTCGACGGCGCGGTCACCGTGGACGCGGACGCAGTACGCGCAGCCGTTCAGCTGCGAGACATGCACCTGCACGAGCTCCTTGAGCCTGGCGTCGATGCCGGACTCGCCGGCGAGAGCACCCACCGTCTTCGAGAACGCGGACAGCGTCTGATAGGCCTTGGGCGCCGAGCGGGAAAGGTGCACGCGGTGTTCTTCGCTCATGCCGCCAGCCTAATCACGGGCCCGCGTCGGGGTCGCAGCTGTGTACGGGAGAATGTCCGGGTGACCGAACCCACCGACGAGTTCTCCTTCCTGCCCGAGCAGGCCGCCGACGCCGGCATCGAGGGGCCGATCCCCCGTGGCGAGCGCCTCACACTGACCCTGCCCGACGGCCGCACGCTGAGCGCGCTGCGCTACGGCCCTGCCACCGGCACCGGGATGCCGGTGGTCACGTTCCTGCACGGCGCAGGGCTCAACGCCCACACGTGGGACACCACCATCCTCGCCCTGGGGCTCCCCGCCCTCGCGATCGACCTGCCCGGTCACGGCGACTCGTCGTGGCGGACGGACGCCGCATACGTCGCGCGCGTCCTCGCTCCTGATGTGGCAGCGGGGATGGATGCCTGGACCGACGGGCCGCAGCTGCTGGTCGGACAGTCGCTCGGCGGCCTGACCGCGGCGGCGGTCGCAGCATCCCGCCCGGATCTGGTGCGCGAGCTCGTCGTCATCGACATCACGCCCGGCATCGACTCCAATGCCGGGCCGACACAGATCCGCGAGTTCTTCGCCGGCCCGACCGACTGGGCATCCCGCGACGAGCTCGTCGAGCGCGCGCTGTCGTTCGGGCTCGGCGGGTCCCGCCGGGCGGCGGAGCGCGGCGTGTACTTCAACTCGCGCATCCGCGCCGATGGCCGCGTCGAATGGAAGCACCACTTCGCCCACCTCGCCGCCGCGATGGCGGCGGCCCCGGGCGTGGGGCCTGCGGGCGGCGCCCGCCGGCGGGCAGGACGCCCTCGCCGCCGTCCTCGGAGAGGCCGGCTGGCAGGACCTCGCCGGCATCGACGCGCCGGTCACGCTCGTCCGCGGCGACCGCGGCTACGTCACCGAAGCGGACACCGCACAGTTCCGCGAGCGGATGCCCGAGGCATCCGTCGTCACCGTGTCATCGGGGCACAACGTCCAGGAGGAGCAGCCGGCCGACCTGGGTCGCCGGCTCGCCGAACTGGCGGGGAAGGGTTAACGCTTATGTTGCGTTCCTGGTAGCGGGTTCGGTGACGCCGCCTCCCGTTCTCTAGGCTTACTGACGCACCGGCCACCCGTGCCGGCCCTCTGGCGCCGGCCACCCGCACAGCAACGCGGACACCGTCCGAAAGGAACTCCATGCTCCGTCGCACAGCACTTGCCGCGACTTCCCTGCTCGCAGCAGGCGCTCTCCTGCTCACCGCCTGCACCGGCGGTCAGGCGCCCACGCCGAGCGCGACCGCAGACCCCGACCCCGACGCGTCGGCGGTGATCCGGCTGGTGCTCGAGCCGGGCAACCTGGACATCCGCGAGACGGCGGGCGCCGCGCTCGATCAGATCCTGATGGACAACATCTACCAGGGCCTGGT
This sequence comes from uncultured Actinomycetota bacterium, assembly GCA_963751055.1. Classification (GTDB taxonomy): domain Bacteria; phylum Actinomycetota; class Actinomycetes; order Actinomycetales; family Microbacteriaceae; genus Microbacterium. The sequence continues at coordinate 52,465 of CAVVTB010000007.1, forward strand.
GGGCCGCACTCCCGGAGCAGGACATCGTGCCCTCGCTGGCGTCGGACTGGACCGTCTCGCCGGACGGGCTGACCTACACGTTCACGCTCCGCGAGGGTGTCACCTTCCACGACGGCCAGCCGCTGACCCCGCAGGATGTGGTGTGGTCGCTGCACGACCCGCAAGGCCACCCCGGAGTGGCGTGACTCGGCGCGGCTCGCGAACGTCGCGACGATCGCCGCCGAAGGGCAGGAGATCACCCTCACGCTCACCGAGCCCGACTCGTCGCTGCTGTGGAACCTCACCGGCCGTGCCGGGCTGATCCTGAAGGAGGGCGACACCGTCGACTACAAGACCGGCGCGAACGGCACCGGTCCGTACACGCTCGACGACTGGCTGCAGGGCGACAGCATCACGTTCGCCCGCAACGACACCTACTGGGGCGAGGCGGCGCAGGTCGCCGAGGTGGTGTTCGACTACATCCCCGACAACCAGGCCGCCCTCAACGCCGCGCTCGCGGGCGAGGTGGACGTGCTCACCGGGTTCGACGCGAACCTGCAGGAGCAGATCGAGGCGAACGGCGAGTTCACGCTGGAGCTGGGCAAGTCCACCGACAAGGGCACGCTGGCGTTCAACCAGAAGCCCGGCAGCCCCCTCGAAGACGTCAAGGTGCGCCAGGCGATCCGGCAGGCCATCGACCATGACGCGATCATCGAGGCGCTCGCCTCCGGGCAGACCCAGTACGGCCCGATCCCGGAGCTCGATCCCGGCTACGAGGACCTCTCCGACGTGGCCCCGTTCGACCCGGAGGCCGCCAAGGCGCTCCTCGCCGAAGCCGGCGCGGAGGACCTGAACCTCACCCTCACGATCCCGAACTTCTACGCCACCACCATCCCGCAGATCCTGGTCTCGAACCTCGACGAGGTCGGCATCAACCTCGAGGTCGAGTCGGTGGACTTCTCCACGTGGCTCAACGACGTGTACATCAACCAGGACTACGAGCTGTCGTTCGTGCTGCACACCGAGGCGCGTGACTTCGAGAACTGGGCGAACCCGGACTACTACTTCACCTACGACAACCCCGAGGTGCAGGACCTGTACGCGCAGTCGCTCGCCGCCACAGACGAGGCCGAAGCCGCGGACCTGCTCCAGCAGGCCGCCCGGATCGTCGCCGAGGACCACGCCGCCGACTGGCTCTTCAACGGCGCCTCGGTCGTCGCCATCGGCACCAACATCGCCGGAATGCCCACCATCAACGTCAACGAGCGCCTCAACCTCGCCGAGCTCACCAAGAGCGACGGGTGATCAGATACACGCTGACGCGACTGGCCCTGCTTCTGCTCGGGCTGTTCGTCGCCAGCGTGCTCATCTTCCTCACCCTCCGGGTGCTTCCCGGTGACGTCGCCCAGCTGATCGCCGGTGTGAACAGCACGCCGGAGCAGGTCGAGGGGATCAGGCAGCGGCTCGGACTGGATGAGCCGCTGCCCGTCCAGTACCTCGAATGGATCGGCGGTGTCTTCCGCGGCGACCTCGGCAGCTCGCTGCTGACCGGGTCGAGCGTGACGAGCGAGCTCGCCGAGAAGGCCCGCGTCACGGTGCCGCTCGGGATCATGGCGCTCGTGATCGCGGTGCTGTTCAGCGTTCCGCTCGGCGTGATCTCGGCCATGCGCCGGGGGCGATCGGACGGCACGGCGCTGAGCGTCGGCGCGCAGACGCTCGCGGCCGTTCCGGTCGTCTGGGCCGGAATGATGCTGGTGGTCGTCTTCGCCGTCTGGCTGGGCTGGCTTCCGGCGCAGGGCTTCCCCCGCGCCGGGTGGGCGGATCCCTGGGCCGCGTTCACGTCCCTGCTGCTCCCCGCGCTCACCATCGGCATCGTCGAGGGCGCCATGCTCATGCGATTCGTCCGCAGCGCGACGCTCCAGGCCGTCGGGCAGGACTACGTCCGCACGGCGGCCGCGAAGGGCCTCACCCGCGACGCCGCACTGATCCGCCACGGGCTGCCGGACGTCGGCCTCTCGGTCATCACGGTCCTCGGGCTGCAGGTGGCCGGCATCATCGTCGGCGCGGTGGTCATCGAGCAGCTCTTCTCGCTGCCGGGCATCGGCCGGATGCTGGTCGCCGACGTGAGCGCTCGCGACCTGCCCAAGGTGCAGGGCGAGCTCCTCGCGCTGACCGGCTTCGTGCTGATCATCGGGTTCGTCGTCGACCTCACCCACCGGATCATCGATCCGCGGCAGCGGGAGGCGGCATGACCGGCGCTTCGACAGGCTCGGCGGCGGTGCCGCCGGCGGTGACGTGCGCCCCGGCGCACGCGGTGGACCTGGCTGCGCCGGCTGTGGGGCCTCTCGACCGGGCGATTCGGCATCATCGTGATCATCGCCGTCGTCGTCACGGCGATCGTCTCGCTGTTCTGGACGCCGTTCGATCCGCAGCGGGTCGACATCGCGGACCGCTGGGCGGCGCCGGGCTGGCCGCACGTCCTCGGTACGGACGGGTCGGGGCGCGACATCCTGAGCCTCATCATGGCCGGTGCGCGCACGACCGTGCTCGTCGCGATCGGCGCCGGGATCGTCGCCACGGTGATCGGCGTCGCCCTCGCGGCGCTCGGCGCCCTGACCGCGCGCTGGATGCGGGAGTCGGTGGCCGTGTTCGTCGACATCCTCATCGCGTTCCCGGTGCTGATCATCGCGATGATGATCTCGGCGGTCTGGGGCGGGTCGCTCTGGGTCGTGATCTGGTCGGTCGGCATCGGGTTCGGCGTCAACATCGCGCGCGTGACCCGGCCGGAGCTCCGGCGCGTGCTGCACAGCGACTTCGTGCTGGCCGGGCGCGCGTCGGGCCTGACCCCGGCGCAGAACCTCCTGCGCCACCTGCTTCCCAACGTCGCACCGGTGTTCATCGTGCAGCTGTCCTGGAGCATGGCGGTCGCCGTCCTCGCCGAGGCGGGCCTGTCCTACCTCGGCTTCGGAGCACCGGTCACCGAGCCGTCGTGGGGGCGGTCTCCTGGCCGAGGTGCAGCAGTTCATCACCGTCCACCCCCTGACGGTGGTCTGGCCGGGCCTCGCGATCACGGTCACCGTGCTGGGGCTCAACCTGCTCGGCGACGCGCTGCGCGAGGCGACCGACCCGACACTCTCGCGCGGCAAGGACCCGCTGCATCCGCCCCGCGGCTCGATCCGCCACGTGCCGGAGGTCGTCGCGTGAGCCTCGAGGTGCAGGATCTCACGGTCGACATCGACGGCCGCCGGGTCGTCGACGGCGTCTCGTTCGAGGTGCCCGACGGCGCGCGCGTGGGACTCATCGGCGAGTCGGGTTCCGGCAAGTCCCTCACCGCGCTCGCGATCCTCGGTCTGCTGCCCGACGGCGCGAGCGCCGGGGGCAGCGTCCGCTGGAACGGCCGGGAGCTCATCGGCCTCGCCGACCGCGAGCTCGCCGCAGCTTCGCGGCGACGAGATCGGCATCGTGTTCCAGGAGCCGCGCACGGCCCTCAATCCGATCCGCACGGTCGGCCGCCAGATCGCCGAGTCCATCCGCATCCACGAGAAGGCATCGAAACGGGATGCTGCCGCCCGCGCCGTCGCGGAGGCGGCCCGTGTCGCGCTGCCCGATCCGGAGCGCATCGTGAACCGCTACCCGCATCAGCTCTCGGGCGGCCAGCGCCAGCGCGTCGCGATCGCCATGGCGCTCGCGTGCCGACCGCGGCTGCTGATCGCGGATGAGCCGACCACGGCCCTCGACGTCACCATCCAGGCCGAGATCCTCGAACTGCTGCAGTCCCTCGTGGCGGACGACGGCATGTCGCTCGTCTTCATCACCCACGACCTCGCGGTCCTGTCGCAGATCGCGACCCACGGCGTCGTCCTCGAAGACGGCAGAGTCATCGAGGAGGCGCCCGTCGCGCAGACTGCTCGACGGCGCCCGTCTCCCCCGTCACGCAGGGCCTGCTGCGCGACGCCACCGCGACCCTCTGGCGTCCAGGCGGTGCGCCGTGAGCGCGCTCCGACGGGTCTCAGGGGCCGCTGGTGCCGGAGCCGCTCGTGCGCGCTCGCGCGCTCACCCGGCGCTATCCGGCAGCCCGGACTCAGGCGTTCGAGCGGCGAGGCTTCACGACCGCGCTGGAAGACGCCGACCTCGACGTGCACGCAGGCTCGGCCGTCGGCATCATCGGCGAGTCGGGCTCGGGCAAGTCGACGCTCGTCCGCCTGCTCCTCGCCCTGGACACGCCGACCGAGGGCACCGATCGAGTTCGATGGACAGGCCGGTGGATGCCGCGGCCGGCGCCCGCTCGCTCCACTGGCTGCGACGCCAGACGGGGATCGTGTTCCAGGATCCGTATGCGTCGCTGGATCCGCGCATGAGCGTGGGACGGATCATCGCCGAGCCGCTGTGGGCGCTCGGGATCGAAGGCGACCGCCGTGCGCGCGTGCACGAGGTGCTCGAGGACGTCGGCCTCGAGCCTGCCATGGCGGACCGGTACCCCCACGAGTTCTCCGGCGGCCAGCGCCAGCGGATCGCCCTCGCGCGCGCCATCGCCCATCGGCCGCGGCTGCTGGTCGGCGACGAGCCGCTGTCGGCCCTCGACGTGACGGTGCGCGCTCAGATCCTCGAGCTGCTCGCGCAGCTGCGCAGCCCGCGACGGCCTCACCCTGATTCTGGTCTCGCACGACATCGGCGTCGTCCAGAACCTGTGCGACGAGGTCGTCGTCATGAAGGACGGGCGCATCGTCGAGGAGGGCCCGACCGAGAAGGTGCTGCTGCAGCCGCAGGTCGCCTACACGCGGCGCCTCCTCGCGTCCATCCCGGCGATCGATCCCGGCGCCGCAGCATCCTGACCCGCGTCGCCGGGCGTCGTGTGTCCTGTTCGGGGCATGTCGCCTCGCCCGGCTAGCCTCGGAGGATGACCCACGCGATCGTCCCCCCGTACCTGCTCGCGCGGATCGCTGCGGTCCAGGAGCCCGGCTGGGAGAAGGCGGCCGACGCTGCTCGCGCCACTCTCGAGGCACCCCGGGAGTATCGCCCGGGCCGTTCCCGGCTGCGGCTGTCGATCGAGGACGGCGACACCCTCGTCGCCGAGACGACCCCCGCGCCCGACCGCGAGATCTCGGACGCGCAGGGCCGCGAGCGGCTTCCCGGCGTTCAGGTGCGCGGCGAGGACGACCCGCCCACCGGCGACGACGCGGTCGACGAGGCGTACGACGGGCTGGGTGCGACGTTCGACTTCCTGTGGGACGCCTTCGCCCGCAACAGCCTCGACGGGGCCGGCGGCCCCCTCTACGCGACCGTCCACTACGGCGAGGACTACGACAACGCGTTCTGGAACGGCGAGCGCATGGTCTTCGGCGACGGCGACGGCGAGATCTTCAGCGGCTTCACCAGTTCGCTCACGGTCATCGCCCACGAGCTGAGCCACGGTGTGATCGAGGACGAAGGCGGGCTCGTGTACCGCGGGCAGTCCGGCGCGCTCAACGAGTCGATCGCCGACGTCTTCGGCTCGCTCGCCGAGCAGCATCACCTCGGCCAGACCGTGGACGAGGCGAGCTGGCTCATCGGCGAGGGGATCTTCACGGATGCTGTCGAGGGCCGCGCGCTCCGATCCCTCGCCGCGCCCGGCACCGCCTACGACGACGACCTCCTCGGCCGTGATCCGCAGCCCGCGCACATGGACGGCTACGTCGTCACCCGAGACGACAACGGCGGCGTGCACATCAACTCCGGCATCCCGAACCATGCGTTCTACCTCACTGCGATGGCGCTCGGCGGTCACGCGTGGGAGCGTGCGGGGCGGATCTGGTACCGGGCGCTGACCTCGGGCACCCTGCCCTCGACGGCCGACTTCACCACGTTCGCGAACGCCACCCTCGCGGCGGCCGAGGCGGAGTACGGTGAAGGGTCGGAGGAGGTCGACGCGGTCCGGGCGGGCTGGACCGGCGTCGGAGTGCTCGAGGATGGACCGAACCAACCCTGACGCCGCCGGATGGCGGGGCGCGGGGCGATGCCGCCGCAGTCCGACGGGCGATGCGCCGCGGGACCGGCGCGCGAGCGACGCCGACTCGTCCGAGCGACCGCGCAGCCGATCTCGTCGTGATCATGACGGTCACGCGCTCCGGCGGCATCGCCGGCATTCGCCGGAGCTGGCGTGCACAGGCGGCCGAGGACGAGGCCTCCCCGTGGATCGCGCGCATCGAGGAGTGTCCCGTGGGATGCGGTGCGGCTCGGGCGCGTCCAGGGCGCCGACCGGTTCGTGTGGGCCGTCGATGCGCGCTGCGGTGAGGACGAGCGTCAGGCGGAACTCGCGGACTCCGATGTGCGGGGCCCGTGGCGCGAGCTCATCGACGCCGTCCGCGAGGAGGGCGCGCCGGTGCCCGCGTGGCCGACGACTGACCGCACGCCGGTCAGCGGCCGAACAGGACCTTCTTCGGCTTCTTCACCGGCGTCAGCGACTTCTGCAGGTAGATCGTGCCGAGCCAGCGGCCGAACTTGAAGCCCACGCGGCCCATGCGGCCCACTTCGGTGAATCCGAGCTTCTCGTGGAGGGCGACCGATGCGTCCGCGCCCTTGTCGCTGATCACCGCGACCATCTCGCGGATGCCCTTCGCCTCGCAGGCGGCGATGAGCGCCTCCAGCAGGGCGCGGCCGAGCCCCTTGCCCGCCGCCGCCTGGCCGAGATAGATCGAGTTCTCGACCGTGTAGCGATACGAGGACTTGCCCGACCACGGCGAGACATACGCGTAGCCGAGAACCTGGCCCGACGGCGACTCCGCGACGAGGAACGGCAGGTCGAGCTTGCGAAGGTGCTCGACCTTCTCGCGCCACTGCGCGATCGACCACTTCTTCTCGTCGAACGTCACCACGGAGTTCGTGACGTAGTAGTTGTAGATCTCGCGGATGTCGGGGATGTCGCGGTCCTCGACGGGGCGGATCGCGAACGAGAACGGCCGCTCCGGCGCAGGCTGACGACGGAGGTGCCGGGGCAGCTGACGCGGCTTCTGGTACTCCTCCTCAAGCATGGCGACAAGCCTACGCCGCGCCGGGCAGGCGCCAATCGACCGGTGCCGCACCTTGCTGCGCGAGCAGCTCGTTCGCCCGCGAGAAGGGCCGCGAGCCGAAGAATCCGCGGCTCGCGGAGAGCGGCGATGGATGCGCGGACTCGATGATCGGCGTCTCGCCGAGGAGCGGCCGGAGGTTCGAGGCATCCCTGCCCCACAGGATCGCGACGAGCGCCGCGTCGCGAGCGACCAGCGTCCGGATGGCGTGCGCCGTCACGTTCTCCCAGCCCCAGCCGCGGTGGGATGCCGGTGCCCCGGGTGCGACGGTGAGCACCCTGTTCAGCAGCATCACGCCCTGGTCGCTCCAGGCGGACAGGTCGCCATGCGCGGCGCGCGGGATGCCGAGATCGGCCTCGAGCTCCTGATAGATGTTCGAGAGGCTGCGCGGCAGGGGTCGCACGTGCGCGTCGACGGCGAACGACAGGCCGATCGGATGGCCCGGGCGTCGGGTAGGGGTCCTGACCGACGATGAGCACCTTGACGTCGTCGAGGGGTCGCTGGAACGCGCGGAGTACGCGGTCGCCGGCGGGCAGGTAGCGGCGGCCTGCCGCGACCTCCGCCCGCAGCCGCTCGCCGAGCGCGGCGATGTCGGGGCCGACGGGATCGAGGGCGTGGGCCCAGCCCGGGGTCGATCAAGTCCCGCGCCCGCGAGTTCGGGCAGCGTCATCGCCACCGCGCGCCTCTCAGTCCGCGGTCCGCGGGCGGAGGGGTCCGCGGGCGAGCAGGTGCTGCGCCGACTGCGCCACCGGGCGCATCGTGATGAGGTCGAGGTTGACGTGCCCAGGTGCGCCGAGCGCGTAGGCGATCACGTCGGCGACATCGTCGGCGGTGAGCGGATGCTCGACGCCGGCGTACACCGCGTCGGCGGCGTCGCGGTCGCCGCCCAGCCGGTTGAGCGTGAACTCGTCCGTCCGGACCATGCCCGGCGCGACCTCGATGACGCGGATCGGCTCGCCGTTCAGCTCGAGCCGGAGGCCGTGCGCCACCATCGCCTCGGCCGCCTTCGCGGCGTTGTAGCCGACGCCGCCGGCGTAGGCGGTCTGTGCTGCGGTCGAGGTCACGAAGAGGGCGTCGGCGTGCCCGTCCGATGCGGCGCCCTCGCGCAGGAGTGGCAGCAGCGCCGCGACCAGCCGCTGCGCCGACAGGGCGTTGACCTCGAACATCCAGCGCCAGTCGTCCGGGCTGGCGCTCTCGATCCGGTCCGTTCCCCGCGCGCCGCCGGCGATGTGCACGAGCGAGTGCACCTCGCCCGACTCCGCGAGCCATTCGGCGAGCGCCTGCACATCCGCGTCGACGGTGACGTCCGCGGCGAATGCGACTGCGCCGGTCTCGGTCTCGAGCTGCTGAAGCCGGTCGGCTCTGCGGGCAACGGCCACGACATCCCATCCCCGGGAGCGCAGTGCCCGCGCCGTCGCCTCACCGATCCCGGAGCTCGCCCCGGTCACCACCGCACGCCGTGTCGCCATGGCTTCCACGCTACCCCCGGGACGTTACGTAACATTTCCCGGCCTTTGTTGACAGGATGCGGCACTCCGTACTCTCGAATCGGCCGGGGGCGAGTGCCGTCGGCGTCGACATCACGCAGGAGCAAGCCATGGGCGCACCCGAGAACTGGCGTTTCGAGACCAAGCAGATCCACTCCGGCGCCGCAGCCCGACCCGGTGACGAAGGCCCGCGCCACGCCGATCTACCAGACCACGTCGTACGTGTTCGACAGCGCCGACCACGCGGCCAACCTCTTCGCGCTGGCCGAGTTCGGCAACATCTACACCCGCATCCAGAACCCGACGCAGGCGGTCGTCGAGGAGCGTCTCGCCGCGCTCGAGGGCGGCACGGGCGCACTGCTGCTCGCGAGCGGCCAGGCGGCCGAGACCGCCGCCGTGCTCAACATCGCCGAGGCCGGCGACCACCTCGTCTCGTCGAGCTCGATCTACGGCGGCACGTACAACCTCTTCAAGTACACGCTCGCCAAGCTCGGCATCGAGACGACCTTCGTCGAGAACCAGGACGACCCCGAGGAGTGGGCCGCCGCGGTCCGGCCCAACACGAAGCTCTTCTTCGCCGAGACCATCGGCAACCCGAAGATCAACGTGCTCGACATCCGCGCCGTCGCGGACGTCGCGCACGAGAACGGCATCCCGCTGATCGTCGACAACACGATCGCGACGCCGTACCTCATCAAGCCCTTCGAGCACGGCGCCGACATCGTCATCCACTCGGCGACGAAGTTCCTCGGCGGCCACGGCACCGTCATCGGCGGCATCATCGTCGACGGCGGCGCAGTTCGAGTGGTCGAAGAACGTCGACAAGTTCCCCGGGCCTCACGATCCCCGACCCGTCCTACCACGGCGCGAGCTACACGGCCGCGGTGGGCGACGGCCTCGCCTACATCATCAAGGCGCGCGTGCAGCTGCTGCGCGACCTCGGTGCCGCCATCTCGCCGCAGAGCGCGTGGCTGCTCATCCAGGGCATCGAGACGCTGTCGCTGCGCATCGAGCGCCACGTGCAGAACGCTCAGGAGATCGCCGAGTGGCTCGAGGACCGCGAGGACGTGGCATCCGTCAACTACTCGGGCCTGCCCACCTCGCCCTGGTACGCCGCCGCCAACAAGTACGCACCGAAGGGCGTCGGCGCCGTCCTGTCGTTCGAGCTCAAGGGCGGCGTCGCCGCCGGACGCGAGTTCGTCAACTCGCTCAGCCTCTTCAGCCACCTCGCCAACATCGGCGACGTGCGCTCGCTCGTCATCCACCCGGCCTCGACGACGCACTCGCAGCTGACGCCCGAGCAGCAGCTGACCGCGGGCGTCACCCCCGGGCTCGTGCGCCTCTCGCTCGGCCTCGAGAACATCGACGACCTCAAGGCCGACCTCGAGCAGGCGCTCGACGCCGCCCGCCGGGTGTCGGAGGCGGCGCGCGCCTAGACCTCGCCATATGGAGTGACGGATGCTGCGGCATCCGCTCAGCGCCCGGTCGCCCTCGGCGACCGGGCGCTCTGTCATGTTCGGCGAGCGGCGCTCAGCCGGCGTCCCACCAGCGGAGCACGCGCAGCGCGCGAAGCGTCACCCATCGGCTCGGGAAGCCCTCGCCCTCGGCCTCGAGGGTGAACAGCGTCGGACCCGCGTGAGTGTTCTCGAGCCGGAACAGCCCCATCGGCAGCCGCTTCGCCCGCAGCAGCTCGACAGCCTCGGCGCAGCGAGCATCGCGATCGGGCCTCGCCAGCCGGAAGTACTCGAGTCCGCGAAGGATGTCGTAGAACCAGCGCACCGGCGACGAGAGCATCGTCATCCGCGGGTCGACGATCTCGCCGGTCGACTTGCGGCGGAAGAGGCCACGCTCGAGCAGGTACTCCTCGCCGCGGAGTCCGTGCGTCGCGAGCGGCGTCGGATCCGCCGGTCGCCTGCTCCCACGCCCAGAGGCCCTCCAGCGCGCAGATCGTCGAGTGGAAGGAGCCCGGCGTCGCCGGATCCTCCTCCCAGCAGTTCCAGCCGCCGTCGGCGTGCTGCGTCGCGAGCAGGGTCTCGGCGATCGGCGCGGAATCCTGGCCGAAGTACGCGCCGACCGCGAGCGCGCCGCCGTTGATGCACGGCTCGGCCTCGCCCTGGAAGTAGAGCTCGCCGTTGTATTCCCATCGGGCGTTGTCGCGGACGAGAGCGATCGCGCGCTGCGCCTCCGGCGACTCCGGATCGAGTCCGTACTCCACCAGGGACAGCAGCGAGAAGTGGGTGGCCGTCCACGCGTCGAAGAAGGGCCGGCGTTCGTCGGCCCAGCCCGGCCGGTACGTGCCGCCGTCCCAGAGCCCGTCCGCGCCCTGCTCGGCGAGGAGCCTCGCGCCCCAGCCTTCGGTCGCGACGCGCGCCCGCTCGGTCGCGACATCGTCCGGGCGAGGCATCCGCAGATCCTTCATCACCTGCCAGCGGATCGCAGGGTCACCGTCGAGGAGATACGCCATGACGTCCATGCCGCGGAAGTGTAGGCGTCGCCCTCGGACGCCCGCACTCGGTGCCGCTCGGCCGTACCCTGGGCGCATGACCGATCCGATCGCGGCGATCTACGACGACTTCGGCAGGCGCTGGGCGCACGACACCTCTCCGCTGTACGAGGACTGGGCGACGGGCATCGCGGCGGACCCGGCGTGCTCGACCTCCTGCATGGGCTCCCCCAGGCGAAGCAGCAGCCGAACCTGATCTTCGCCGCGGCCCGATGGGCGGGCTGCCCTCTCGCGCCATACGCGGAGTGGCGCGAGTGGCTCGATCGCCGAATGGGATGGGGTGAGAGAGGTCGCGCTCAGTCGCGCGACGCAGACGAACGAGGTGAACCGCTGCGCCACGACCCTCCCCGTGCTCTCGCGGCTCGACGGCCCGCTGGCGCTGCTCGAGGTCGGCACCGCGGCGGGGCTCTGCCTCTATCCCGGACCGCTACAGCGTCACCTACGACGACGCCGACCGGCCCTCGGACGCTCATGCCTGACGCCGGCGACAGCCCGGTGCAGCTCGCCTGCCGGCTCGACGATGCGGCGAGCGCGCCGACGAGTATGCCCGAGATCGTCTGGCGGCGCGGCATCGATCTGAACCCGATCGACGCCGCGGATGCCGACGCCATCGACTGGCTCGCAACGCTCGTCTGGCCGGGACCGGATCACGACGCCCGCGTCGCCCGGCTGCGCGCCGCGGCGGCCCTGGTGGCGCAGGATCCGCCCACCATCGTGCGCGGCGACCTGCTCGAGCACCTGACGGATGTCGCGGCCTCGAGCCCGCCCGATGCGACGCTGGTGCTCTTCCACAGCGCCGTGCTGCTGTACCTCGATGCCGGGCAGCGGCGGCGCTTCGCCGACCTCGTCGAGGGGCTCGGCGACGCCGTCGGGCGCCGAGTCGTCTGGCTGTCGAACGAGACGAAGGGCACGCTGCCCGAGATCGACGCGCGGATTCCGGATGGCCTCGAGACCGCGCACCGCTTCGTGCAGACCGTCGACGGGGTTCCGGTCGCCCTCGCGGGGCAGCACGGCGCGGTGTACGAGACGAGGGCGTTCCGGCCTGAAGGACCCGTCGCGTAACACCAGCCTCTCGCGCACCGCCGAGCACGGGAGAATGGGCGGATGGACTGGCAGACCTCCGAAGACACCGTGCCCTCGGCACCGGTGACGGAGGCCGATGCCCGTCTGCTGCTCGGGCGTCCGCCCGCGACCGGCGCGTGGCGCGACGGCGATCCCGTCGGCGATCGGCACTTCGCCGCGTTCGGATCCTTCCGCACCGAAGGCGGACGGGAGCTTCCCGCCTACCGGCTCGCGTACGAGACGTGGGGTGAGCTGAACACGGCGCGCGACAACGCCGTCCTGGTGCTGCACGCGCTGACCGGTGACAGCCACGTGCGCGGTGACGCCGGCCCGGGGCATCCCACCGACGGATGGTGGGGCGACATCGTCGGCCCCGGGGCTCCGGTCGACACCGATCGCTGGTTCGTGGTCGCGCCGAACATGCTCGGCGGATGCCAGGGCTCGACGGGCCCCGCCAGCATCGGTCCTGACGGCTACGAGTGGGCATCGCGGTTCCCGTACCTGACGATCCGCGACCAGGTCGCCGCGCAGGTCCGCCTCGCCGACGCACTCGGAATCGACGTGTGGGCGGGCGTGCTCGGCGGATCGATGGGCGGGATGCATGCGCTCGAGTGGGCGGCAGGCTTCCCCGATCGGGTCGAGCGGGTCGGCATCCTGTCCGCTCCTCCGGTGAACACCGCCGACCAGATCGCGCTCAACTCGGTGCAGCTCGAGGCGATCCGGATCGATCCCCGCTTCCAGGGCGGCGAGTACTACGACGCCGACGCCGGCGACGGCCCCAATCGCGGGCTCGCCCTGGCGCGGCGGATGGCGCTGCTCAACTACCGCTCCCCGACCGAGCTGAACCAGCGCTTCCAGCGCTCCTGGCAGTCCCCTGTCAGCCCGCTCGGGCACGGCGGCCGTTTCGCCGTCGAGTCCTACCTCGACTTCCACGGCAACCGCTTCACCCGCCGCTTCGACGCCAACTCCTACATCACCCTCGTCGACGCGATGAACTCGCACGACGTCGGCCGCGACCGGGGCGGCATCGAGGATGCGCTCGCGCGGGTCACCGCCACCACCCTCGTGCTCGGCATCGACAGCGACCGGCTCTTCCCGATCGACGGGCAGCACCGCATCGCCCGCGGCATCCGCTCGACGCTCGACGGCGATCAGGCGATCGTGCTCGCGAGCGACTTCGGCCACGACGGATTCCTCATCGAGACCCCCGCGGTCGGCGCTCACGTGCGACGGCTTCTGGAGACCCCGGCGCGCTCAGTCGCCGTCGGGTGTAGACCCAAGGGCTCGGGCCCACCTCGAGCCGGTGACGGGGGCCGGATGCCGCATCCGGCCGGTCGCCCTCGTATTCGGCATCCTCCCGCCAGTAGAAGACCGGCCCGGTCGGTCCCCGCCGCACCTGCGTCTCGAACGTCTGGATCCCGCCGATGCGCGCCGCCGCCAGCGCGCCATCGACGTCGTTCGCCGCGGTGAGACCGTGCAGCGTCACCCACGTCGGCGGATACAGCGTGAGTTCGCCGCGCGCCTGACGCTCCAGTGCGGCGACCGGTCGCAGCCACTCCGCCGCCACCGCCTCACCGGGCTCGAGCCGCAGCTCGCCCGCCGGCGCCCGGCCGAGGAAGAACCAGGTGCGGATCCGAAGGGGCGCACCGGGCGGTGGATCCCAGCACGACAGGGTGACGAGATCGGATGCCGCGATCTCGAGCCCCGTCTCCTCCCGCGTCTCGCGAACGGCTGCTCGGCGCGCATCCGCCTGCTCCGGAGCGGGGGCATCGCCCATCGGCCCGGCGTCTTCAGGGTCGAGCTTGCCGCCGGGAAAGACCCAGGCCCCGGCGAACGAGCCGCGGTCCGGCCGCTCGATCATCAGGACTTCGACGCCGGCGGCGCCGTCCTTGAGCAGCACGACGGTCGCCGCGACCGGGATGGCGGGGTCCGACAGGTCGGACTCGATCCGGGGCCTTCCTTCGCCCATGGTGTCGGCCAGTGCGCGGAGCGCCATGTCGGCGGAGGACGAAGGATCCGGCATCCGCCCACTCTAGGCCCGGCCCGTGCGGCCGCTCGGCTCGCCGTCCCCGACACCCGTCAGCCTGCGGCGTCGGAGGCTGCGGCGTGTCATCGCTACGCGGCGAGCGCGACGCGCGAGCGCTCGAGTGCCAGGCTCCACAGCGCGATGCCCAGCCCTCCCAGCGCGAGCAGAACGCCCACCCACGCCGGAGCCACGAAGCCCCAGCCGACCGCGATCACCACGCCGCCGAGGAACGCGCCGAGCGCGTTGCCGATGTTCAGCGCCGAGTGGTTGAGCGCTGCGGCGATCGACTGGTTGTCGCCCGCGACATCCATCAGTCGCGTCTGGATCGTCGGGCTGAGCACCGATGACACGAGGCCGGTCGCGAACACGAAGAAGCGCCAGGATGTAGACCCAGTGCGCGGTCAGTGCGACGAGAGCCAGCACGATCGCGAGGCAGACCAGCCCGCCGATGAGGGTCCGCTTGAGGTCGACGTCGGCGAGGCGGCCGCCGATGAGGTTGCCGATCGTCATGCCGAGACCCATCAGGATCAGGATGATCGGCACGACCCATTCGGGCGATCCGGCGATCTCGGTGACCATCGGGGCGACGTAGCTGTAGACCGCGAAGAAGCCGCCGAACCCGATCGCGCCGACACCGAGCGCGAGCCATACCTGGCTGATGCGGAAGACCTTCAGCTCCTTGCGGAGAGTGCGGCCGGGGTCGCCCGGATGCTGCGGGACGAACAGCGCGATGCAGACCGTGGCGAGGGCGAAGATCGCCGTGACCACCATGAAGGCGGCGCGCCAGCCGACCTGCTGCCCGAGGTAGGTGCCGAGCGGGACGCCCACAACATTCGCGACGGTGAGTCCGGTGAGGACGAACGAGACGCCCTGCGCGCGCTTGCCCGGTCCGAGCACGTCGGCGGCGACGAGGGCGCCGATGCCGAAGTAGGCGCCGTGCGGAAGCCCGGCGAGGAAGCGGGACGCCGCGACGAGTTCGAACGTCGGGAGCAGGAAGGTGAGGGCGTTGAAAACGGTCAGCGCGAGCGCGAGGCCGATCATGACCCGGTGGCGCGGGTATTTCGCCACCGATCCCGCGATCGTCGGGGCGCCCACGACCACGCCGAGCGCGTACAGCGTGATGAGCCAGCCCGCCTGGGCGATGGCATCCTCCTGGCTCGTCGCCCACACCGTCGGGAGCATGCCGATCGCGATGTCAGGCAGCAGGCCCATCACGACGAACTCGGTCATGCCGATGCCGAAGCTGCCGATGGCGAGGGAGAGGAGCGCCCACTTCGCCGCACCCCTCGCCTGAGTCGAGGAGGTCACCCGGTCATGCTAGCGGCGGATGCAGCATCCTGTCGAATCGATTCGATCGCGCAGCTTCACACTGCCTCGAAGCCGCTGTCCTGCGGGCGGTCGAGCGCCTGCTCGAGACGCTCGACCTTGGCGTCGATCTCGCCCGAGTACCCGGGGCGGATGTCGGCCTTCAGCACGAGCGAGACGCGTGAGCCGAACGGGAGCACCGCTTCGGTGGCGCGCTTGACGACGTCGAATACCTCGTCCCACTCCCCCTCGAGCTCGGTGAACATCGAGGTCGTGCGGTGCGGCAGTCCGCTCTCACGGACCACGCGGACGGCCGCGGCGACGGCGTCGTGCACGGATCCATCCGCGCTGCCGGTGCCGCTCGGAGCGACGGAGAAGGCGATGAGCATGGGAACCTCCGGTTCAGTGGACGGAACGGTCGGTGACAGGATGCCGCGCCCGCTGCGGCACGCGCGCGAGCCGCACGACCGCCCAGACCAGCAGCGCGAGCATGGTGAGGTTCCGGAGCGTGAGGACACCGGCCGCGAGCGGGCCCGCGGCGAGCAGCTGGCCGTACATCAGCGGGTAGACGATCTGCGTGAGGAGTGCCGCGACGAGCGCCACGATCGCGACCGGACGCCAGCGCCGTCGGTCGATCACCAGTCCGAGCACCACGGGTGCGATGAGCCATGTGAGGAACTGCGGCGATCCCACCTTGTTGACCACGATGAGCGCGAGGACGAGGCCGAGTGCCAGCGGCGGGAAGAGCGCGGCGAAGCTCGCCCCACGCCATGCCTTGAACGCGCCCAGCGCCGCGATCGCGGCCACGACGATGAACAGGAGCGGGGTCATGACCGCGATCACCGTGTCGACCCCGGGCCCGGTGACCTGGAATGTGAGCAGGTCGCGGTCGTAGTAGATGAAGGAGCCGTCGATGCCGGCGACAGCTCGCCACAGGTAGAACGCGCTGACCGGCGCCTCGAGCTGCAGTCCGCGCCCGGTCTGGCCGGCGACGAAGCCGAGCACGTGCTGCGCGCCTCCCATCGCGATCACCGTCCAGACGATCACGGCGCTGGCGAGCAGCGCCGCGGCGACGATCGTCAGACGGCGGCGCACGGCGATGAGTGCCGCCGCGAGGAGAGCGGCAGGCCAGACCTTGACCCAGGTCGCGATCGTCAGGAGCAGCGAGGCGACGAACGGACGGCCGACCAGCCACAGGCATCCTGCGACGGCGAGCGGAACCGTGACCGCGTCGATGCGGTACATCGCGATCGGGCCGAGGAGCGCCAGGTAGACCAGCCAGAAGACGGCCGCGGTGGTGCGTCCGGCGGAACGGCCCCGACCGACAAGCAGCGCGAACGCGAGCGCGTCGAGCGCGGTGACCATGAGCGCCCAGGCGACTTCGTATCCGGCGATCCACTCGAGCCCCTGGGCGAGCAGCATCGGCAGCAGCGCCAGCTGCGGATACACCCATTCGCCGTCGATGCCGACGATCCCGTGTCCGGCCAGCGCATCCCGCGCCCAGGGCTCGTAGACGAGGTAGACATCGCCCATGGGCATGTTCGGCATGGTGAACCCGAACCAGGCGACCATGATGTGCACGACGACGAACGCCGTCCACAGCACCGCCCGCCTCGACACCTCCTCATCCTACGGGCGCCGTCCGCGCCCCTCCCCACCCGCATACAGTGCACGTCGATCGGGGTGGGGAGAGCGGGGAGGGATGCGGCGAGCCGCGTCACTCGCGAGCGAGCGCCTCGGCGACGACCGGCGGGAGCGCCTCGGCGAGATCCAGCGCGGTGATCGGGCCGTCGCCCACGGCCGCGGCGGCGCGAGCCGCCGCGCGGCCGTGAAGCCACACACCGGTCGCGGCGACCGCGCCGAGGTCGAGCGGCGTCCCCGGCAGATCCGGCGGCGCCGGCGACAACGGCGCCGAGCACTCCGGCGAGCACATCGCCGGTGCCGGCGGTGGCGAGCCACGGCGTGCCCGCCTCGACGAGGACGCTCCAGCCGTCCGGGCGGGCGACCACGGTCGCGGACCCCTTCAGCACGACGACCGCTCCGAGCGTCCGTGCGGTCTCGACCGCGGCTGCCACGCGCTCGTCATCGCTCACGCCGAGGTCGTGGGTCGAGGCCGAGCGCGGACCGCAGACGCGACTGCTCGCGCGCGTGTGGTGTGACGATGCGCGGCGCGGCCGCGCCGGCCGCGAGATCGAGCGCGCCGGCGTCGACCACCACCGGGTCGGAGCCCGAGAGGATCTCGCGCAGCGCCGCCGTCTCGGCATCCGATCTCTCGCCGGCATCCGTGCCCGACCCGATGACCCACGCCTGCACCCGACCAGAGACGGTCACCGTCTCGGGCCTTCGCGCGAGCACCAGGCCGGTCGGCCGGGAGGGCCCGAGGTAGCGGACCATGCCGACTCCGGTGCGCCACGCCGCCTCGACGCCGAGGACCGCGGCACCGGGGTAGGCGTCCGAGCCGGTCCGGATCCCGACCACGCCGCGGGAATACTTGTCGTCGGCGGCCGTTGGCATCCGGAGGACGCGTGCCGCGTCATCCCGCGTCCATGAGCCCGTCATGGCGCCACC
The DNA here is from genome assembly GCA_963751055.1 of uncultured Actinomycetota bacterium. Taxonomy (GTDB): domain Bacteria; phylum Actinomycetota; class Actinomycetes; order Actinomycetales; family Microbacteriaceae; genus Microbacterium. The sequence continues at coordinate 70,438 of CAVVTB010000007.1, forward strand.
CTACCTGCGAGAGCACACCCCCACATGAGCCTTCTTTTCAGCCCTCTGACGCTGCACGGCCTGACCGCGCGCAATCGCCTCTGGGTCGCGCCGATGTGCCAGTACAGCGCCGTCGACGGCGTTCCGCAGGAGTGGCACCACACCCACCTCACCCAGTTCGCATCCGGCGGTGCGGGCATCGTCATCGCCGAGGCGACCGCGGTGTCCCCCGAGGGACGGATCTCACCGGACGACACCGGCATCTGGAACGACGTCCAGCGCGATGCGTGGGCGCCGATCGCCCGGGCCATCCGCGCCCGCGGCGCCCTCGCCGGCATCCAGCTCGCCCATGCCGGACGCAAGGCGTCGACCTGGTCGCCGCTGCGGCACCACCGCGGATCCGTCCCCCTCGACGAGGGCGGCTGGCCGACCGTCGCGCCCTCGGCCATCGCCTTCGACGGCTTCGCGATTCCCGAGGAGCTGGACCTCGCCGGCGTGGATGCCGTCGTCGACGGCTTCGCCGCGGCCGCGCGGCGCGCGATCGACGCGGGCTTCCAGCTGCTCGAGGTCCACGCCGCCCACGGCTACCTGCTCCACCAGTTCCTCTCGCCGCTCTCGAACCACCGCGAGGACGAGTACGGCGGGTCGCTCGAGAACCGAGCCCGCCTGCTGCTCCGGGTGATCGATGCGGTTCGGGATGCTGCGCCCGACGCCCCGCTGTTCGTGCGGTTCTCCGCTTCAGACTGGGCCGACGGCGGCTGGGACGCCGACGAGACCTCGATCGTCGCGCGCTGGGCCGCCGAGCACGGCGCGGACTTCTTCGACATCTCCAGCGGCGGACTCGTGGCCCACCAGCAGCTGACGACCGGTCCCGGATACCAGGTCGCGCTGGCCGCGCACGTCCGCCGCGTCGCCGGCGTGCCGGTGAGCGCCGTCGGCATGATCGACGACGCGGCGCAGGCCGAGCAGGTGCTCGCCGGCGGCGACGCCGACGCCGTCATGGCCGGCCGCGAGTGGCTGCGCGATCCGCACTACGGGCTGCGCGCGGCGGCCGAGCTCGGCGACCAGATCGACTACTGGCCGGCGCAGTACGTGCGCGCCCGGCGCTGAGCGCGCGCCGCCTCGAGGCTCGCGACTCCCGTTCCGAAAGTCGGGTCAGCGCCGCCCGCGACGCGTCGCGTCCTGCACCTCGCCGATCAGCTCCTCGATGATGTCCTCGAGGAACAGGACCGCCGTCGTCTCGCCGGAGTCGTTGCGCACCTGGGCCAGATGACGGCCGGCGCGGCGCATCACGGCCAGCGCATCCTCGAGGTCCGTGGTCTCGAGCACGGGCACCATGGCGTGGATCCGCTTCGACGGAATCGGTCGCGCGACGGCGGTCGCAGCATCCGGCCCCTCAGCTGCCTGCAGGACGTCCTTCAGGTGCACATACCCGAGCGGCGCCCCGTCGGCGTCGACGATCACGTAGCGCGAGAATCCGTGCTTGGCGACCGCGCGCTCGATCTTGTCGGGCGTGGCCGATTCGCGGAGCGTGACCAGCTCGGCGAGCGGCACCGCGACATCCATCGCCTTCTTGTCGGTGAACTCGACCGCGGCCGCGACGGTGCCGGCGGCATCGTCGAGCACACCCTCGATGCGCGACTGGTTCACGATCGTCGCGACCTCTTCGAGGGTGAAGGTGGATGCCGCCTCGGCCCTCGGCTCGACGCGGAACAGGCGGACGGCGTGGTTCGAGATCCAGTTGAGCGCGAAGATCACCGGGTGGAAGAGCTTCGAGACCCAGACCAGCGGGGTCGCGAGCATGAGCACGGCCCGGTCGGGCACCGAGAACGCCAGGTTCTTCGGAACCATCTCGCCGAAGACGACGTGGAGGTACGACACCACGACCAGCGCGATGATGAACGCGATCGTGTCGACCATGCCCTCGGAGAGCCCGGTGAGCCCCAGCGGACCCGCGAGCAGGTGATGGATGGCCGGTTCCGAGACGTTCAGGATCAGCAGCGAGCAGATCGTGATGCCGAGCTGCGAGGTCGCGAGCATGAGCGTCGCATGCTCCATCGCGTAGAGCGCGGTCTTCGCCGCCCTCGATCCCTTCTCGGCGCGCGGCTCGATCTGCGAGCGGCGTGCCGAGATGACGGCGAACTCGGCGCCGACGAAGAAGGCGTTGAACGCCAGCAGCACGACGAGCCATGCGAGTCCTGCCCAGTCGCTCATCGGCGCTCACCCCCTTCGCTCGCGGCCGGAACGTCGTTGGGCATGGGAGCGGGAGTGAACTTCACCCGGTCGACGCGGCGGCCGTCCATGCGCTGCACTTCGATGGTCCCGTCCTCCACTTCGACGATGTCGCCCGCCACCGGGATGCGCTCGAGAACGCTCATGATGTAGCCGCCGACGGTGTCGTAGACGTCGTCCTCGGGAATTCGGATGCCGGTGCGATCGAGCACCTCGTCGGGCCGCAGGTCTCCCGGGAAGATCACGGCGCCGTCGAGCCGGACGATGCCCGCCTGGCGCCGGTCGTGCTCGTCGAGCACCTCGCCGACGATCTCCTCCACGAGATCCTCGAGCGTGAGGACGCCGGCCGTCCCGCCGTACTCGTCGACCACGATCGCCATCTGATAGCCGCGCGCCCGCAGCTCGGAGACGAGCACATCGAGGTGCACCGCCTCGGGCACGCGGAGGGGCTCGGTCGCGATCGCGGCGGCCGGGACGTCGGTGCGGCGGTCGCGCGGCACGCTCACAGCGGCCTTCAGATGCACGATGCCGGTGATGTCGTCCATCGAGTCGTCGTAGACGGGGAACCGGCTGTGCCCGGTCCTTCGCGCGAGCTGGATCACGTCTTCGACAGAGTCGCCTGCCGCAACGGCATGGATGCTGGGGCGCGGCGTCATCACGTCGGCAGCCGTCAGCCGCGCGAAGGTCAGGCTGCGATCGAGCAGGGATGCGGTGTCCTCTTCGAGCACGCCGGCGCTGGCCGAGCGGCGAACCAGGCTCGAGAGCTCCTCGGCGGTGCGAGCACCCGACAGCTCCTCCTTGGGTTCGATCCCCATGGCGCGGAGGACGCCGTTGGCGCTGCCGTTGAGCACCGTGATCGCGGGGCGGAACACGGTCGTGAAGCCCACCTGGAACGGCATCACGAACTTGGCCGTCTGGCGCGGGATCGCGAGCGCGAAGTTCTTCGGCACGAGCTCGCCGAGGATCATCGACACGATCGTCGCGATCGTGATCGCGATGAAGACGGCGAGCGGCGACACGAGTCCGGTCGGCAGACCCCACGCCGTGAAGAGCGGGCGGAGGAGGTTCGAGATCGCCGGCTCCATCGCGTAACCCGTGAGGAGCGTCGTCAGCGTGATGCCCAGCTGCGCGCTCGACAGGTGCGTCGACGTGATCTTCAGCGCATTGATGGTCAGCGACAGCCGCGACTCGCCCGCCGCCTGACGGGCTTCGAGGTCGGCGCGGTCGAGGTTGACCAGCGCGAACTCGCTCGCAACGAACAGGCCGGTCCCGACCGTGAGCAGGAGCCCCACGCCCAGCATGACGTAATCCATCACGCATCACCCCCGATCATGACAGGGGCGGGTCGGTGGGGCGAAGGTCTGCAACTGGGGGGGTCGTCCATCGTGGCGCCAAGTCTACGGCAGGGGCAACGGACGGTCGGGGCGCGGAACCGGATCGCCGCCGGCTCTTGACGCGCAGGGCAGCGGCACGCCACGATGAGCGCACCCGGCGCGCGATGGCGCATGCCCGCGTGGATGGGGAGTCCACTCATGGTTCGTCGCTTCGCCTCGGCAGGACTCGCAACAGCAACCGCATTCGGGGTCGTTCTCGTCCTCGCGATGCCGTCGGGCGCCGTGGGCGGGCCCAGGGGCGAAGACGGGATCGGCGATCCGTACTACCCCAACGCGGGCAACCCAGGCTACGACGTCAGTCATTACGCACTGGATCTGTCCTACGACCCCGATCATGACCTCCTCGCGGGCGACGCCGCCATCAGCGCGACCGCCACCGCGGCCCTGCCCAGCTTCAACCTCGACCTCGACGGGCTCACCGTGTCGTCCATCACGGTCGACGGCCGCGCCGCCACGTTCTCCCGCGCCGGCGGGGAGCTCACCGTGAGGCCCGCCGTGAAGATCAAGAAGGGCGCGGCATTCCTCGTGGATGTCGTGTACTCGGGTGTGCCGCTGTCGCTCGACGGTGCAGGGTTCATCGCCACCGACGACGGTGTGCTCGTGGCAGGACAGCCGCGTGTCGCCTCGTCGTGGTTCCCGGCGAACGACCATCCTGCCGACAAGGCGACGTACACGATCAGCGTCACCGTCCCGGCAGGACTCCAGGCCGTCTCGAACGGCCGGCTCGTCTCGCAGACCGAGGAGGGCGACTCGTCGGTGTGGCTGTGGCAGACCGACGACCCGATGGCGAGCTACCTCGCGACGATCGACGTCGGTGAGTTCGACATCCAGTCGTACTCCGCGGATGGGATCGATTACGTGGATGCCGTCGATCCAGACCTGAGCGCGCCGTTTGCCGCTCACTCCGGCAGCGCCTTCGCCTCCTCTGGAGCGATTGAGAACTCCTACACGCGGCTCCTGCGCACAATCGAGTTGGAACCGGGCTCGCCGGAGTTCTCCTTCTGGGTGAATCGCGCCACCGAGCGCGGATATGACTTCGCGATCGTAGAGATCGCACCGTCGGGCACGGACGACTGGACAACACTTCCCGACCGGGGCGGAGTCCTCACCCAGGACGCCGGCTTCGCGGGATGCGCCGACATTCTGTCGCAGCATCCGTTCCTGGATCACTACCTGACCCCTGCGGACGACGACTCCTGCATGCCCACCGGCACCACGGGCCAGTGGTGGGCAGCCAGCGGCGGCTCGGACGGGTGGGAGCAGTGGACGTTCGATCTCGCGGCCTACGCCGGCGAGCAGGTCGACGTCGCGATCACCTACGTGAGCGACTACGCCGTCCCGGTCGACGGTCTCTTCGTCGACGACATCGTCGTGCCGGGAGGCGTCGGATCGACGTCCTTCGAGGACGACGGCGATGTCTACGACGGTTGGACGCAGGACTGGGCGGCGACCACCGTGGGGCCCGCGCCGATCGGCGACCGGATCATCGCGTCCCTGACGAAGCAGCCCGAGATCATCGGGGCGCTGTCGAGCTGGTTCGGCCAGTACCCCTTCGGCCAGGCGGGCGCCATCGTCGACGACCACTCCGGTCTGGGCTTCGCGCTCGAGAACCAGACGCGGCCCGTGTACGCGAAGGAGTTCTGGCAGGACGGCCAGGACGACAGCGTCGTGGTCCACGAGCTCGCCCACCAGTGGTACGGCGACAGTGTCGCCCTCGAGCGATGGTCGGACATCTGGCTCAACGAAGGGTTCGCGACATACGCGGAGTGGCTGTGGAGCGAGCACGACGGCGGATTCACGCCGCAGGACGCCTTCGACTTCTACTACGACACGGTCTGGCCCGCGGGCGATCCCTTCTGGAAGCTGAAGATCGGTGATCCGGGCCCGGACGATCTGTTCTCGACGCCGGTGTACTACCGAGGTGCCATGACGCTCCATGCCTTGCGGCTGACCATCGGCGACGATGCTTTCTTCGAGCTGCTGCCCGCGTGGCACGCCGCGCATGAGAACGGAAACGCCACGACGCAGGAGTTCATCGCGCTCGCGGAAGAAGTGTCGGGTCAGCGGCTGGAGAAGTTCTTCGACGCGTGGCTCTACAAGGGCTCCCGGCCGATCGTCCCTGCATCCGGGGCGCGGATGTTCGGCGTCGAGCGCGCGCTTAAGCTGCCCGTCGAGGCGCCCCAGTACTGATACGGATACGGTGACGGATGCGGAGGTCCCGGCATCCGTCACCTACCAGCTGACGGGCAGGGCCTTGCCCTCCTCGTAGCCCGCCGCGGACTGCAGGCCGACGCGGGCACGATCGTGGAACTCGGCGACCGTCGACGCACCCGCGTACGTGAAGGACGAGCGCACGCCCGACGTGATCATGTCGAGCAGGTCCTCGAGACCCGGACGCAGCGGGTCGAGGTAGATCTTCGACGACGAGATGCCCTCCGCGAAGAGCTCCTTGCGGGCGAGCTCGTACGGGTCGAGCCTGCCGAAGCGGTCGTGCACGGCCTTGGTCGACGCCATGCCCCACGACTCCTTGTAGGCCCGGCCCGAGTCGTCGAGCTGCAGCTCGCCCGGAGCCTCGATGGTGCCGGCGAACCATGAGCCGATCATGACGGATGCTGCGCCCGCCGCGAGCGCGAGCGCCACGTCGCGCGGGTAGCGCACTCCGCCGTCCGCCCATACGTGTGCGCCCATGATGCGTGCCGCCTCGGCGGACTCGAGCACCGCCGAGAACTGCGGGCGCCCGACGGCGGTCATCATGCGCGTCGTGCACATGGCGCCGGGTCCGACGCCGACCTTCAGGATGGTCGCGCCCGCCCTCACGAGGTCGTGCACCCCGTCGGCCGTGACGACGTTGCCTGCGGCGATCGGGATGCCGAGATCGAGGTCGGCGACCGCACGCAGCGCCGTGAGCATGCCCTCCTGGTGCCCGTGCGCGGTGTCGACGACGAGCACGTCGACGCCCGCCGCGGCGAGCGCCTGCGCCTTGGCCGCGACGTCGCCGTTGATGCCGATCGCGGCGGCGACGCTGAGGCGTCCCGACGCGTCGACCGCGGGACGGTAGAGCGTGGTGCGGAGGGCGCTGCGGCGCGAGAGCGTGCCGACGAGGTGGCCGTGGTGCAGGACGCACACGGTCTCGGCGCCCGCGGCGACGATCACGTCGAACGCGTGTCGCGCGCTCTCGATGTCGTCTGCGTCGACGGATGCGGTGCGCCCGCGCGCCAGGTCGCCGAGGCGTGCATCGGGCAGCGCGGTGCCGAGGCGCGTCGCGGGGACGACCCCGAGGATGTCGTCGATGCCGACGACGCCGGCCGAGGCATCCGCCACGACGATGCCGTGGCCCTCGGTCGCCGGCAGCAGCCGAGCGGCATCCGCGACCGTCGCCTCGGGCGGGAGGACGAGCGGCGTATCCCACAGGACCGGCTGCGCCTTCACCCAGCGGATCGCGGCGTCGAGTTCCTGCAGCGGCATGTCCTGGGGCAGGACGCCGAGCCCGCCGCGCCGAGCGAGCGTGGCCGCGAGGCGGGCGCCGGTGACCGAGTTCATGTTCGCCGACACGAGTGGGATGGTGGCGCGTCGTCCCGTCGCCGGGCGAGAGGTCGACATCGAGCCGGCTCCTGATGGCCGAGTGCCGGGGGACGAGGAACACGTCCGAATAGGTCAGATCGACATCGGGCGCATCACCGTAGAACTCCATGTCCGTCAAGGGTAGTGACTGTTCCTGTGGGGATAACCTTGCGGGATCTTTCACGCAAGCCCCTGACGGTGCCGGGAGACCGTGCGGCAGACTGGGTTACGCTTAACAGTTGTGCGTGTGGGCCGTACCCGCCCCGCACTTTCTCAGATCTTCACCGATGAAAGCAGGCGATCCAGCGTGTCGAGCCAGGTGACGGGCGTCGGGGTTTCGAACGAAGGAGAGTTCGGAGCCAACGAATGGCTCGTCGACGAGCTGTACGAGCAGTTCAAGATCGACAAGAACTCCGTGGACAAGGCGTGGTGGCCCGTCCTCGAGGCCTACCACCCCGTCGACACCGAGGCGCGCGGCATCCGGCACCTCTTCTCGCCCCGTCGGAGGCGGCCACCGAGGCCGCGGCGCCGCCGCTGCACCTGCCCCGGCACCGCCCGCGGTGACCAACCCGCACCCCGTGACTGCGCCCATCCCGGTCATCGGCGCGCAGCCCGTCGCACGCACCACGGCACGGCCGGCCTCCCCGCAGCCCATCCCGGCACAGGCGCCCACGGTGGCCCCGTCCGCCGCCGACGAGCAGACCGAAGAGGATCGGGTCACCGTCCTCCGCGGGATGCCGAAGACCCTCGCCGCCAACATGGACGAGTCGCTCACGATCCCCACGGCGACGAGCGTCCGCACGATCCCGGCGAAGCTCATGATCGACAACCGGATCGTCATCAACAACCACATGTCCCGCACCCGCGGCGGCAAGGTGAGCTTCACCCACCTGATCGGCTGGGCCCTCATCCAGGCGCTCAAGGAGTTCCCGAGCCAGAACGTGTTCTACGCCGAGATCGACGGCAAGCCGTCGGTCGTGGCTCCTGCCCACGTCAACCTCGGAATCGCCATCGACCTGCCGAAGCCGGACGGCACCCGCGCACTCCTCGTTCCGAGCATCAAGCGGGCGGACACCCTTACTTTCGGCGAGTACCTCACCACCTACGAAGACCTCATCACGCGTGCCCGCGGCAACAAGCTGACGGCCGCGGACTTCCAGGGCACGACGCTCTCGCTGACCAACCCCGGCGGCATCGGCACCGTCCACTCGGTTCCCCGCCTCATGAAGGGGCAGGGATGCATCGTCGGAGCGGGTGCGCTCGAATACCCCGCCGAGTTCCAGGGCGCCAGCGACAAGACGCTCAACGAGCTCGCGATCGGCAAGACGATCACCCTCACGAGCACGTACGACCACCGCGTCATCCAGGGCGCCGGTTCCGGCGAGTTCCTCAAGAAGGTCCACGAGCTGCTCATCGGGCAGCGCGGCTTCTACGAGTCGATCTTCGCCGCCCTCCGCATCCCGTATGCCCCCATCCACTGGGCCGCCGACATCAACGTCGACCTCGCCGAGCGCGTCGACAAGACCGCGCGCGTGCAGGAGCTCATCAACTCGTTCCGCGTCCGCGGCCACCTCATGGCCGACATCGACCCCCTCGAGTACGTGCAGCGCACGCACCCCGACCTCGAGATCGAGCAGCACGGCCTCACGTTCTGGGACCTCGACCGCGAATTCGTCACGAACGGCTTCGGCGGCAAGCGCCAGATGAAGCTGCGCGACATCCTCGGCGTGCTCCGCGACTCGTACTGCCGCACCATCGGCATCGAGTACATGCACATCCAGGACCCCGAGCAGCGCCGGTGGTTCCAGGAGAACGTCGAGGTCAAGTACACCAAGCCCGCCCACGACGAGCAGCTGCGCATCCTCGACAAGCTCAACCAGGCCGAGGCGTTCGAGACCTTCCTTCAGACCAAGTACGTCGGACAGAAGCGCTTCAGCCTCGAAGGCGGAGAGTCGCTCATCCCACTCCTCGACGAGATCCTGCAGGGCTCCGCCGAGGCGAACCTCGACGGCGCCGCGATCGGCATGGCCCACCGCGGTCGCCTCAACGTGCTGACGAACATCGCCGGCAAGACCTACGGCCAGGTGTTCCGCGAATTCGAGGGCTCCGTCGCGATCGGCTCGAAGAGCGGCTCGGGCGACGTCAAGTACCACCTCGGCACCGAGGGCACGTTCGTCGACGACCGCGGCGAGGAGATCCCGGTCTACCTCGCGGCCAACCCGTCGCACCTCGAGACCGTCGACGGCGTGCTCGAGGGCATCGTCCGTGCGAAGCAGGACCGCAAGCCCCTCGGGACCTTCTCGTGGCTGCCGATCCTCGTTCACGGCGATGCCGCGTTCGCGGGTCAGGGCGTCGTCGTCGAGACGCTCCAGATGTCGCAGCTGCGCGGCTACCGCACCGGCGGCACCATCCACGTCGTGGTCAACAACCAGGTCGGCTTCACGACGATGCCCGTCGACGGTCGCAGCTCGGTCTACTCGACGGATGTCGCCAAGACGATCCAGGCGCCGGTGCTGCACGTGAACGGCGACGACCCCGAGGCCGTCACGCGGGTGTCGCAGATCGCCTTCGCCTACCGCGAGCGCTTCCACCGCGACATCGTGATCGACCTCGTCTGCTACCGTCGCCGCGGCCACAACGAGGGCGACGACCCGTCGATGACCCAGCCGCTCATGACGAACCTCATCGAGGCCAAGCGCTCGGTGCGCCGGCTCTACACCGAGGCACTCGTCGGTCGCGGCGACATCACCGAGGAAGAGTACGAGCAGGCCAAGCGCGACTTCCAGGACCGCCTCGAGATCGCGTTCGCCGAGACCCACGCCGCCGAGACCGGCTCGTCGAGGGTCGTGGACGCGGATGAAGATGCCGAGCCCGCGTCCGGCGAGCCCGACAGCACCGGCGTCTCTCGCGAGGTCGTGAACCTGATCGGCGACGCCTTCGTCAACAAGCCCGAGGGCTTCACCGTTCACTCGAAGCTCCAGCAGCTCCTCGACAAGCGCCTCGACATGAGCCGCAACGGCTCGATCGACTGGTCGTTCGGAGAGCTCCTCGCCTTCGGGTCGCTGCTGCTCGAGAAGACGAACGTCCGCCTCGCGGGTCAGGACTCGCGCCGCGGCACGTTCGTCCAGCGCCACTCGGTGCTCCATGACCGCGCGAACGGCCAGGAGTGGATCCCGCTCGCCAATCTGAGCGACGACCAGGGCCGCTTCTGGGTCTACGACTCGTACCTCAGCGAATACGCCGCGATGGCGTTCGAGTACGGCTACTCGGTGGAGCGCGCCGACGCGCTGGTGCTCTGGGAGGCGCAGTTCGGCGACTTCGCGAACGGCGCACAGTCCGTGGTCGACGAGTTCATCTCGTCGGCGGAGCAGAAGTGGGCGCAGCAGTCGAGCGTCGTGCTGCTCCTCCCCCACGGCTACGAGGGCCAGGGACCCGACCACTCGTCGGCTCGCATCGAGCGCTACCTGCAGATGTGCGCGCAGGACAACATGATCGTGGCGCGCCCCTCGACCCCCGCGTCGTACTTCCACCTGCTGCGCCGCCAGGCGTACGCCCGCCCGCGCCGTCCGCTCATCGTCTTCACCCCGAAGGCCATGCTGCGCCTTCGCGGCGCGACGAGTCCCGTCGAGGACTTCATCACCGGGCGCTTCGAGCCGGTGCTCGACGACGACCGCGGCCTCGACAAGAGCGCCGTCAAGCGCGTGCTGCTGCACTCCGGCAAGATCCACTGGGATCTGCGGGCCGAGCTCGACAAGAACCCCAACCCCGAGATCGCCCTGGTGCGGCTGGAGCAGTACTACCCCGCTCCGATCGACGAGCTCAACTCGGTGATCGACAGCTACCCGAATGCGCAGCTGTTCTGGGTGCAGGACGAGCCCGAGAACCAGGGCGCGTGGCCGTTCATCGCGCTCGAGGTCGTCAAGCATCTGCACGGGCGCACGATCAAGCGCGTGTCGCGCCCGTCCGCGGCATCCACGGCGACCGGGTCGCCGAAGGTTCACGCCATCGAGCAGGCCGCGATCATGAAGAAGGCGCTGACGCTGTAGTCTCCGGTTCGACCGGGATGCCGGTGGGCGTGGGCGTGCGTCTCGCCCGCGCCCTGCGCACGACCGTCACGGACACCGCGGCGACAGCGAGGATCACCGCGGGCAGCAGGGATCCGATCGCCAGCACGAGCATGCCGGCGCAGAGCACAGCGGCGATCACCGCCATCCACCAGCCCAGCGTGCCGCGCCGGAGCAGGCGCACCGCGGCGAGCATGCCGAACGCGTAGATCGCGACCATGTTGCTGGTGTGGACGAGGATGAACGGCTTGAGGTCGAGTCCCGACAGCAGCATGAGGCCGAAGTAGCCGAGTACGACGACCCCGGTGAGGGCGAGCGCACGGCGCGGGACCCCACCCGACTCCACCCCCGCGGCGAACCAACGGGGCAGATCGCGATTGAGGGCGAGGGATGCTCCGAGCTTGGCGAATGCGGCGAGGTAGGCGTTCATGACACCCAGCGCGACGATCGCGGCGATCGCCCCGACCGCTGCCGCGCCGAAGCCCGGCGAACCGAGGCGCGCGAGTTCGAGGAGCGGAACGGCTCCCTCGCCCGCCGCGTCTCCGAGGGCGCCGACGGTGACGATCTGCAGCACCAGGTAGCAGACCCCTGTCACGACGAGCGCGATCGCCGTGCCGATCGGAATCGCGCGGCGCGGGTTGCGGAACTCGCCCGAGATGTGCGTGCCGACCTCCCATCCGGCGAAGGCCCAGACGAACAGGCTGATCGCGGTGCCGACCCCCGCCCAGCCGTGCGGCAGGAACGGCGCGAAGTTCTGCGGCTCGACGGCCGGAGCCGCGAGCGCGACGACGCCGACGACGACGGCGAGGAGGAGGGCGGTCAGCACGAACTGCACCCAGCCCGCCACGCGCACCCCGAAGGCGTTGCTGACGAACGGCGGCACGAGGATCGCGAAGGCGATGACCGGCACCATGGCCCGGTCGATCCCGCGCGATGGCGACGACGTACTCAGCGCCGAGCACCGCCACGACCGGCGCGCCCGCACACACGCCGAACATGAACCAGTAGCCGGTCATGCGGGCGGCGGTGCCGCCCAGCGACCGTCGCACGTAGCTGGCGACGCCACCTGGGTCGGGATAGCGCGCCGCCAGGACCGCGAACGTCCCGGCCAGGGGCACCGACAGCACGATGACGGCGATCACGGCGACGATGCTCGCGGGTCCGGCCACCGCAGCCGCGAGGCCGGGAAGCACGAGCAGCCCGGTGCCGAGCACCGCCGCGATGTACAGCGCGGTGCCCTGCACGATCCCGATGCCGCCATGCGATGCCGCTGGCGATGGAGCGGACGAGGTCATCCGTCCAGTCTGTCGCTCCCCGCCGACACCGGCTCGCGAGCGATCGGTCGTCGTCGCGCGGATTACTGCCAATCGGCTGACGCCGACGGCGGCGCGTCGGCGGCCTCAGGCCGGCTCGACACCGGCTCGCTCGAACGCCGCAGCAGCGGCATCCTCTGACAGTGCCCGATCATCCGCGACCAGGCCCAGTCGCGTGCGACGGTCGAGAAGGTCGTCCGTGGTCAGCGCGCCCTCGACCACGACGCCCCACTGCAGCTCCTGCGCGGTGACACCGCGCGCGGCCGCCGGTCCGTCGGGCAGCTGCGGCGGCGAAGGGCGCTTCCGCGCCATAGCGCCGGACGAAGCGCGGCGGCGCCGCGATCTCGGCCAGCCGGGGCCGGGGCCAGGCTCCGACCAGCGGCAGCGTGCGGGTGCGGGATGACGGCACCGCCTCCGGGGCGAACCGGCGGGCGGCCGCCGCGTCCACGGCGTCCTGCGCCATCCGTCGATAGGTCGTGAGCTTTCCGCCGACCACGCTGAGCATGCCGGTCGGCGACTCGATGATCGCGTGGCGACGCGACAGATCGCTCGTCTCGCCCTCGTCGCCACCCGCGAGCAGCGGGCGGAGACCGGCGAACGATGCCGACGACATCGGCGCGCGTGAGCGGCGCCGCGAGCACGGTGCTGACCGTCGTCGAGAAGCATGTCGATCTCGGCATCCGTCGCGTGCGGCACGTCCGGAAGCGGTCCATCCGCGGGCACGTCCGTGAGCCCGATGTAGGCGCGGCCGTGCAGCGCCGGGATGGTGATGACGAATCGCGTCGACGACCCCGCCACCGGGATGGCGAGCGAGACGTCCGAGTCCGCCCAGCCGCGCCGCATCCACGATGAGATGCGTGCCGCGGCTGGGCCGCAGCCGCACGTCGGGGTCGAGCTCGCCCGCCCACACCCCGGTCGCATTGAGCACGACACGGGCGCGAACCCGCAACTCCGATCCGGTGAGCGCATCGCGCAGGAGTGCGCCGTCGCCGTCGGCGGAGATCGCCTCGACACGCGTGAGGACGGATGCGCCGTACCCGGCGGCCGTCCGCGCGATGGCGACGACCAGCCGTGCGTCGTCGATGAGCTGGCCGTCCCAGCCGCGCATCCCGCCGCGGAGGGACTCGGCGCGGATCGCGGGCGCGAGACGCAGCATCTCGGCCCGGCCGATCGGCCCGGGGGTGCCGAGCACCGCGTCCGGGGTGCCGACGATTCGCCGCATGCCGTCGCCCACGCCATACCCGACGCCGACGTATGCTCCTCGCGATATGTGGCCAGGCGCGTACAGCGGCAGGACCTGCGCCATCGGTCGGACGAGATGCGGAGCGATCCGCGTGAGCAGCAGGTGCCGCTCCGACGCGCTCTCGTACGCGATGCCGACCTGGCCCGATGCGAGGTAGCGCAGGCCGCCGTGGACGAGCTTCGAGCTCCAGCGACTCGTACCGTGCGCGAGGTCGCGCCGCTCGACCAGCACGGTCCGAAGGCCGCGGCTCGCGGCATCCAGCGCTATCCCTGCGCCGGTGGCGCCGCCGCCGATCACCAGCACGTCGACGTCGGGTTCGACGCGAGCGCGTCGAGCTCGCGAGCGCGTCGCTGAGCGCTCAGCGCCGAGGGGAGCGGCGTGCGCCCGACGATGCGGGTCGTCACGCCGCCGCCCCGAGGTATCCGCGAAGAGCCTGCGCGAGCTCGGCCCGCCAGGCGCCGGCGGGCAGCCACTCGCGCCACGAGCGGCGCGGACTGCACGGCCGACTGGGCGATGAGCAGCACCATCGCGGCGAGCTGCACGGGGTCGCCCGCCCTCACGAAGCCCGCGTCCTGGCCCGTCGCGAGATCGCCGGACCAGCTCGGCGTGCATCGCCCGCTGGCTCGTGCCCAGCCGGTCGAGGATGTACCTCGCGAACAGCTCGGGATCCGTGTCGCGCAGGCGGTCGACGAGCGGCATCCGGCGGATGCGGTCGGCGGTCTCGACCAGCTCGCCCACGAGCTCCGCCGAGGTCGTGTCGCGCGCGCCCGCGCGCTCCGCGGCGGCAGCGCGGCGACGAGCTCTCGCGTGACGAGCGCCGCGAACACCGCCTGCGCGTCGGGCCAGTAGCGATACAGCGTCTGCCTCGCGATTCCGCAGCGGCGGGCGATGTCGGATGCCGTCGTGCGGCGGATCCCGTGCTCGAGCACCTCTGCGAGCGCCGCGTCGAGGATCGCGGTCTCGGTGTCGGGGACGCCGTCAGCCATGTGACAACCATACATAATGTGTCATACTGTCGCCATGCCTGCGACGCCGCCGTCGAGCTCCGAGCCTGCCGATCCCGCGCCGATCGAGGTGCCGTCGCCGAGACCGCGGTCGGACTGGGATGCGTGGGGCACGCAGCCCGCCGCACTGCCGCCGGGCGCGAAGACGATCCTCGCGGCGCTGCTGTCCGGCAAGCCCCGGCCCGTCCCCCGCCGGAGCGCGCCGACGCTGGCGCCCTCGCGCCTCGAGGACGACGACCTCGCCTCGCTCACCGCAGTCGTCGGAGCCGACCAGCGTCACCCGGGACGACAGCATCCGGATGCTGCATCTCGGCGGCAAGAGCACACCCGACCTGCTGCGTCGCCGCCTCGATGACCCGCAGTCGGCCCCCGATGCCGTGGTGTCCCCCGCCTCCCACGCCGAAGTCCTCGCCGTGCTCGCCGTGTGCGATGCGCAGCGGCATCGCCGTCGTCCCGTTCGGCGGCGGGACGTCGGTGGTCGGCGGCGTCGACCCGGAGACCGGGTCGCACCGCGCGGTCATCGCGCTCGACCTCGCACCGACCGCGGCACTCGTCGACCTCGACGAGACCTCGCTCCTCGCGACGTTCGGGGCGGGTACCACCGGTCCGCAGGCGGAGGAGCTGCTGCGGTCGCGCGGCTACACGCTCGGGCACTTCCCGCAGAGCTTCGAGTACGCCACGATCGGCGGGTTCGCCGCGACGCGCTCGAGCGGTCAGGCCTCGCGCGGCTACGGGCAGATTCGACGACCTCGTGCATGCGCTGCGCATCGCGACGCCGGTCGGCGAGCTGTCGCTCGGACGCGCGCCCGCGAGCGCGGCCGGCCCCGATCTGCGCGAGCTCTTCCTCGGATCTGAGGGCGCGTTCGGCGTCCTGACCGAGGTGACGGTGCGGATCAGGCCGATCCCCGCCGTCACGGTGTACGGCGCGTGGACGTTCCCCGACTTCGCCGCCGGCGCGGAGGCGATCCGCGTGCTGACGCAGCGCGGCATCCGTCCCACCGTGCTGCGGCTGAGCGACGAGAGCGAGACCCGCGTCAACGCGGCGATGGGCGCGCACTTCACGCGGCTGCGCGGATGCCTCGCCGTCGCGACCTTCGAGGGCGCGAGCCGCGACGAGGCGGAGATCGCAGCGGAGGTGACCGAGGCGGTCTTCGCCGCCCATGGCGCGAAGTCGCGCGGCGAGGATCCCGCGCGCTCCTGGGAGCGCGGCCGCTTCGCCTCCCCCGCGCTGCGCGACACGCTCCTCGACGCCGGCGTGCTGGCCGAGACCCTCGAGACCGCGACGACCTGGGCGCGAGCTGCCCGGCTCTGAAGCGCGCCGTCACCGACGCCCTGACGGCGAGCCTCGCCGCCGACGGCACCAAGCCGATCGTCCTGTGCCACATCTCGCACGTCTACCCCGCGGGCGCCTCGCTGTACTTCACGGTCGTCGCGGCGCTCACCGACGACCCGCTCGCCCAATGGGGACGGGCGAAGGATGCCGCATCCCGCGCCATCGGAGCCGCCGGCGGCACCATCACCCACCACCACGCGGTGGGCCGCGACCACCGCGCCGTACCTCGAAAGCGAGATCGGCGCCCTCGGCGTCGATATCCTTCGAGCTGTGAAGATGACGCTCGATCCGCGCGGGATCATGAATCCCGGCGTGCTGGTCGCGCCCGCCGCACTCGTCGCCGCCCGACCTCGCGGGCGACGACGGCGCATGAACGTCACACTCCTCGCCAATCCCGCCGCACGCGCCGGCGCGCACACGGGCGCCGCAGCGGAGGCCGCCGAGCGGCTGCGAGCGCACGGCATCCGCACCACGATCATCAGCGGCGGCAGCGCCGCCGAGTCCAGCGATCTGCTCCGCACGGCGCTGCGGCTCGGCACCGACGCGGTCGTCGTCGCGGGCGGGGACGGCACCGTCCACCTCGCCCTGCAGGAGCTCGCGGGCACCGGCATCCCACTCGGCATCATCCCCACCGGGACCGGCAACGACTTCGCCGCGCACGCTCGGACTGCAGGAGCTCGACATCGCCGCCGCGGCCGAGACCATCGCGGCGGGCCGGACACGCGTGATCGACCTCGGCCGCGTCACGCGGGTCGACGGCACATCCGACGTTCTTCGGGTCCGTGCTCGCGAGCGGGTTCGACTCCAAGGTCAACGACCGTGCCAACGCGATGCGGTGGCCACGCGGCGGCTCGCGCTACAACATCGCGATCCTCGTCGAGTTCCTCACCCTCGCGGGCATCCCGTACGAGGTGGAGCTCGCAACTCGCGGACGGCACGCGGGAGAAGCGTGGCCGGCGACCTCGTGATGGCGACGGTCGGCAACGGCCGCACGTACGGCGGCGGCATCCCGATCTGCCCGGATGCCGACCCCGGCGACGGGCTGCTCGACGTGGTCCTCGTGCGCCCCGCGGGGCGCCTGCGGCTGCTGCGGCTGCTGCCGCGGGTCTACAAGGGCACCCACGCCGGCGTGGCTGAGGTGTCGATGCGGCTCGCGCGCTCGGTGCGGCTGTCGGCGCCCGGGGTCACCGCCTATGCGGACGGCGATCCGATCGGCGCGCTGCCGCTGACGATCGACGTGGTACCGCAGTCGCTCACGGTCTTCGCGCCTGAGCGCCCGCATTGCAGCGCAGCTGACGAGCGGAGCCGTCAGTGCGTGGCCTGTGCGGCCCGGAGCGTCGTCAGCACCTGGTCGCGCAGCTCCTCGGGCGCGGTCTCCTTGCACGCCCGCGCGATGACATCCGTCAGGGTGCGTGACGACCAGCGCCTCGTCGCTGCACTCGGCGCAATGCGCCAGATGCTCCGCGATGTCGGACTGCTGGGTCTTGCACACCTCGTGGCGCAGGTACTCCTCCAGGTCGCGCCGCGCCTTCTCACAGCCGCAGTCGGTCATTTCGTGCTCCTCGTGGCGGCGGTTTCAGATGCCGCGCTCCTTCGCGTAGTCGGCGAGCAGATCACGAAGCATTCGCCTGCCACGATGCAGGCGGCTCATGACCGTGCCGATGGGGGTTTTCATGATGTCCGCGATCTCCTGGTAGGCGAAGCCCTCGACGTCTGCGAGGTACACCGCCAGCCGGAAGTCCTCGGGGATCGACTGCAGCGCATCCTTCACGACGGATGCCGGCATCCGATCGATCGCTTCGGCTTCCGCCGAACGGGTGCTCGTGGCCGTCGTCGATTCGGCGCCGCCGAGCTGCCAGTCCTCGAGCTCGTCGATCGTGCCCTGATAGGGCTCGCGCTGCTTCTTGCGGTACGTGTTGATGTACGTGTTGGTCAGGATGCGGTAGAGCCACGCCTTGAGGTTCGTCCCCTGCGTGAACGTCCGCCACGACGCGAACGCCTTGACGAACGTCTCCTGCACCAGGTCGGCCGCATCGGCGGGGTTGCGCGTCATGCGCATGGCCGCGGCGTACAGCTGGTCCATGAAGGGCAGTGCCTGCTCTTCGAACTGCGTACGTGCTTCCTGCGCAGGGTCGGATTGCACCTGCTCCGTGGGATCGGTCATCACGCGCCAGTCTACGGCGGCGTCCCAATCCGAGAGCTCGGCTCGGCGATCAAGGGTGGCGATCATCCGGCTCCGCTTCGCTGGTTGTCCTACGGGGTTCAGTAGGGTAGAACCCGATGACTGCCGACGGGTATTCCCCAGAACTCGCGCCGGCCGCGCGCGGCCCATGGCGCGCACCGATCGCGCCCGCACCCCTGCACGCCACCGTCACGGTGCCGGGCTCCAAGTCGCTGACGAATCGCGAGCTGATCCTCGCCTCGCTGGCCGACGGACCCAGCCGCCTGATCGCGCCGCTGCACTCCGACGACTCCGCCCGGATGATCGAGGCGCTGCAGTCGCTCGGAGTCGACATCGCGTACGAACCGGGCACCGGGGCGTACGGCGACGACATCGTCGTGACGCCGGTCTGGCCGCTTCGCGGCGAGACCGAGATCGACTGCGGTCAGGCCGGCACCGTCATGCGATTCGTCGCGGCGCTGGGCGGGTTCGCGAAGGGCGACGTGACGCTCACCGCGCACGAGAGCGCGCTGCACCGGCCGATGGGCGCGATGATCACGGCCCTGCGCGACGTCGGCGTCGACATCGACGACGGCGGCCACTGGGCGCTCCCCTTCATCGTGCGCGGACACGGGCACGTGCGCGGCGGCGAAGTCACGATCGACGCGAGCGCCTCGAGCCAGTTCGTCTCGGGCCTGCTGCTCGCGGCGGCAAGATTCGACGTCGGCCTGCACCTCGTCCACGCGGGCGCGCGTCTGCCGAGCATCCCGCACATCGACATGACGGTGGAGTCACTCGCGCACCGCGGCGTGCACGTCGAGCGGCCCGGCGTCGGCGAGTGGATCGTGCCCGCCGGACCGATCCGCGGCAAGGATGTCGCGATCGAGCCCGACCTCTCCAACGCGGCGCCGTTCCTCGCGGCCGCGATGATCGCCGGCGGCTCGGTGTCGGTCACGGGATGGCCCGCGCACTCGACGCAGCCGGGGGCGATGCTCACCGAGATCCTGACCCTCATGGGGGCCAAGGTGGTCCGCCGGGGCGGTGCGCTCACCGTCACGGCGGGTCCCGGCGGCATCCAGGGCGTCGATCTCGATCTGTCCGCGGCGGGCGAGCTGACGCCCACGATCTTCGCGCTGGCCGCCTTCGCGGACGGCCCGACCACGCTCTACGGCATCGGGCACATCCGCGGGCCACGAGACCGATCGCATCGCGGCGCTCGATCGGCGAGCTCGAGGCGCTGGGCGGCGAGGCCCACGAGCTCGAGGACGGCATCCGCATCGTGCCGCGTCCGCTCCAGGGCGGACGCTGGCGCGCCCATCACGATCACCGGCTGGCGACGACCGGCGCCCTCATCGGCCTCGCCGTGCCCGGCGTCGAGATCGACGACATCGGCACCACCGCCAAGACCATGCCGCAGTTCCCCGAGCTGTGGCATCGGATGCTCAGACGACGACGAGACACCCGGCGCCCTCGAACCGGAGGCCATGCGGGCATCGTGAGCTGGCTCGAGGACCTCGACGACGACGACGAACCCGAGTTCGACGAGGCTGACGTGCGCGTCCGCCCGAATCCGAAGGCCAACCGCCCGCGCACCAAGCGCCGCCCCGCGCACGCCGATGCCGAGATCGGCCGCGTGCTGGGCGTCGATCGCGGCCGCTACACCGTGCTCGTCGACGAGGACGGGCCCGACGAGCACACCATCCTCGGCGTGCGCGCGCGCGAGCTGCGCAAGATGCCGATCGTCACCGGAGATCGCGCCCGCGTCGTCGGGCGACCGCACCGGCGACGGCGGCACCCTCGCCCGCATCGTCGGCATCGAGGAGCGCACGTCGCTCCTGCGCCGGAGCGCCGACGACACCGACCAGGTCGAGCGCATCATCGTCGCCAACGCCGACCAGATGCTCGTCGTCGTCGCCGCCGCGGATCCCGAGCCGCGCGAGCGGCTCGTCGACCGCTATCTCGTCGCGGCGCTGGATGCCGGCATCCGGCCCCTTCTCGTCGTGACCAAGATCGACCTCGCCGACCCGACGAAGTTCCTCGCCCACTTCGAGGGCCTCGACCTCGAGGTGTTCACGAGCGCGCAGCGACGAGATGCCCGTGGAGCGCATCGGCGCCGCCCTCGTCGGGCACTCCACGGTCTTCGTCGGGCATTCCGGAGTCGGCAAGTCGACCCTCGTGAACGAGCTCGTGCCGGATGCGCGCCGGGCCGTCGGCCACGTGAACGTGGTCACCGGGCGCGGGCGGCACACATCCAGCTCGACCGTGTCGCTGCGATACCGCGGCGACGGCGGCAGCGGCTGGGTGATCGACACGCCGGGCGTGCGCTCGTTCGGCCTCGGACACGTCGACACCGCGAACATCCTGCGGTCGTTCACCGACCTCGCCGAGATCGCCGAGGAGTGCCCGCGCGGGATGCACGCACCTGCCGGACGCCCCGGACTGCGCCATCGTCGAGGCTGTGGCCGAAGGCCGTCTCGGCCCTCGCGGCGCCGCGCGCCTGGATTCGCTGCAGCGGCTTCTGCAGACCTTCGCCGACAAGTCCTCGCAGCGAGCCGGCTCGACGTCGCCGTCTACTCTGGAACCGTGACCACTGCACGCCTGGAAAAGGGCTCCCTCGCCCCCGCCTTCACGCTCCTCGATCAGGACGAGCGCCCCGTCGCCGCTGCGCGACCTTCGCGGCGGACGCGTCATCCTGTTCTTCTATCCCGAGGCGATGACGCCGGGATGCACGAAGGAGGCGTGCGACTTCCGCGACAGCCTCGCTCCGCTTCAGGCCGCCGGCTACACGATCCTCGGCATCTCACGCGACGAGCCCGAGAAGCTCCGCCGCTTCCGCGAGCAGGACGGTCTCACCTACGACCTGCTGAGCGACCCCGACCACAAGATCCACACGAAGTACGGCGTGTGGGGCGAGAAGCTGAACTACGGCAAGGTCGTGATGGGCGTCATCCGCTCCACATTCGTCATCGACCCGAAGGGGCGCATCGAGCACGCCCTGTACAACATCCGGGCGACCGGCCACGTCGGACGCCTTCGGACGCTGCTCAACGTCGCCGCCGGCTGATGTGCTCAGACGGATGCCGCATTCCGCTCATCGCGGCCGGCGGCGCGCGCTGCGAGGACGAGCAGCACGAGAGCGGCGACGGCCGGAACGGCGAGGATCAGCGCGGTCGACGGATGCGCGTAGGCACCGGTCGCGGCGCCCAGCGCGACGGCCAGGATCAGCACCTGGGTGACGATGCCCCCGGAGCGGCCCCAGGAGCGGCCCCGCCAGATCGCGACCGCGAACGCCAGGACGGCGACCGCTCCGACCAGCGTCAGCACGATCAGGGCGACGGCGCTCTCGATCGAGATCGTGTCGCCCGACGCGACCGCGGCGACCTGCCACGACGACGAGCGCGACGAGCGCGGCGCCCTCGAGGCCGACGAGGACTGCGGCGGCCCGCGCCACCGTGTTTGTTCGCATCCCTAACGATCCTTCTGCTCTGATGCGCCTGGCGTTGTGACAACCCTCCAGGACGCTGGGGCAATACCCAGGAACTCCCACACAAACCTCCCGGTCAACCCTTGATTCAGGTAAACCGCTATGGGACGATTGGTGAAGCATCTGTGCTCCCACAGCGACGTGGGGCGAGCCATCCTCGCACCTCACTCAGGGTATCGGACCCGAATCCGCGCCCTCGCAAACCCACCACCACGTCATCAAGGAGCACCCGCATGGACTGGCGCGACAAGGCCGCCTGCCTGACCGTCGACCCCGAACTGTTCTTCCCCGTAGGGAACACCGGTCCGGCCGTCGATCAGATCGAGAAGGCGAAGTCCGTGTGCGCTCGCTGCACCGTGACCGAGATCTGTCTGCAGTACGCACTCGAGACCGGTCAGGACTCGGGCGTCTGGGGCGGCCTGTCCGAGGACGAGCGTCGCGCCCTCAAGCGTCGCGCCGCTCGCGCCCGCCGCGGCCAGCTGACGAGCGTCAGAACTCAGTTCGTCGAGCGCTCGATGTAGCGCAGCGGGATGTCGATCGTGACCTCCGTGCCGCTGCCCATGATCGTGTGCCAGTCGATCGTTCCGCCGAGCTCACCCTGGATCAGGGTGCGGACGATCTGCGTGCCGAGTCCGCGCCCGACCTGACCCTCGGGGAGCCCCGACCCGGTGTCGCGGACGCGCACCTCGAGCCGCTCCTCGGAGCGCTCGGCGATGATCTCGACATCGCCCTCCTGGCCCGCCAGCCCGTGCTCGACGGCGTTCGTGACGAGTTCGGTGAGCGCGAGTGCGAGCGGCGTCGCGTATTCGCTCGGCAGCGTGCCGAAACGGCCGGTCGAGCGCGTGCGCGCACGGGTGTTCGGGGCGGCGGCGACCTCGGCGACGAGCTTGAGCACCCGCGCGAAGACCTCGTCGAACTCGACGTTCTGCGCGAGGCCCTCCGAGAGGGTGTCGTGGACCACCGCGATCGCGGAGACGCGCCGCATCGCCTGGGTGAGCGCCTCGCGCGCCTCGTCGGAATGCGAGCGACGCGCCTGGATCCTCAGCAGCGAGGCCACCGTCTGAAGGTTGTTCTTGACCCGGTGATGGATCTCGCGGATCGTCGCGTCCTTGGTGATGAGCTCCTGCTCCTGGTGGCGGATCTCGGTGACGTCGCGGCACAGCACGATCGCGCCGATCCGGTTGCCGTGATCGCGCAGCGGAATCGTCCGGAGCGACACAGAGACGCCGCGCGCCTCGATGTCGGTGCGCCACGGCGCCCGCCCGGTGACGACGAGCGGCAGCGACTCGTCGAACTGCCGCTTGGCAGGAAGGATGCGGGTCGTCACCTCGACGAGGGACTCGCCCTCGAGCTCGTCGTCGAAGCCCATCCGGTTGAACGCCGACAGGGCGTTGGGGCTCGCGAAGGTGGTGATCGCCGTCGACGTCGAGCCTGATCAGCCCGTCGGACGCGCGCGGCGCGCCGCGGCGCGGCGCGGTCGGCGCGGACAGGTCCGGGAAATCGCCGGACGCCACCATCCCGAAGAGGTCGTCGGCGCAGTCGTTGAACGTGATCTGCTGCCGCGAGGGCGTGCGTGTCTCACCGAGGTTCGTGTGGCGGGTGAGCACGCCGATCGTCAGGGGCGGCTGCCCGTTCCGGGTGCGGACGATGGGCACCGCACGCACGCGCGTCGGGCGTCTCCTCGAACCAGTCGGGTGACGCCGAGTCGACGATCCGCATGCTCTGGAACGCCTCGCGCACCTGCGTCCGCCACTGCGGCCGCACGCGATCGCCGACGATGTCGCGATAGAACAGCGTGGCCGCACCGCTCGGGCGCGTGTGGGCGACGGCGACGAACGAGTCATCCGCTGCCGGCACCCAGATCACGATGTCGGCGAAAGCCAGATCGGCGAGGAGCTGACCGTCGCCGGCGAGACGGTGGAGCCACTCCACGTCGCCCTCGCTCGATCGGCCCTGCGCGTAGACGAGATCGCTGAGGGTAGTCACCACTCCAGCGTAGATGCGCGTGGGTGGATGCCGCGAAGCGGCCTCGATGCTCAGGCGGCGGTCTTCGGCGAGCAGTCCTTCCCTTCGCCTCCAGCACGGGCGCGCCCACGACGCCTCCCCCACGAAACGGCGAACCGCGAGCGTGAGCGGTGACTTCGGGGCCACCTCGGCGATCGGCCTCGCCGACAGCAGCGCCGCATCGGCCGACCGCGGGTCCTGCGGGAGGAACCAGACGTCCTCGATCCCGCCGAAGCGGTCGAGCGTGCGACGGACCTGGCCGCGGGCGTCGATCCCCAGGGCGCCGGGACGGAGCTTGTTCGCGACGACGACCACCGGAGTCGCGCCGATCGTGGCGCGCAGTTCGGAGTGCGCGCGGAGGAAGCGCGACACGCCGATCGGATCGGCGCCCGCGACGGCGACGACGAGGTCGGCGCTGCGGAGCGCGGCCAGCGTCGCGGCATTGCGTCGCGGGCCGTCGAGATCGGTCATGATCTCCTCGTCGCGCTCGAGCGGGGCCGCGACGTCGACCACGGTGTGCTCGGCCCACTCGCGGCAGACCGCGAGGGCGGCGGTGACGCGCGACTCGCTGAGCTCCGGCCAGCGCGATGGCCGGTTGATCCCGGTCAGCACCTGCACGCCCGAGCGACCGAGCGGGGTGCTCACCCGGGTGAGCTCGCCGGCGTCGAGCCGGCCGAAATCGGCCTGCCGGCACGCGGCGGCGAATCCCGGCCCCTCGTCGGCGAGGCCGAGCGCGAGGGCGATCGACGGGGCGTGGGTGTCGGCGTCGACGAGGCCGACGTTGCGGCCGCCGCGCGCGAGTTCGACGGCGAGCTCGATCGCGATCGTCGAGCGACCGGGCGCACCGGCGGGCCCCCAGACCGCGATGATCGCGCCGATCCGGCCGCGCGACGGCGGCCGGCGGCGACCGGCGCGTGGAGTGCCGGCGGTGCCGCGAGCGCCTCGGACAGGTGCCACGCCTCGGCGTCTAGCGGGCAGCGCGCGCTCGAGCCCGAAGGCCGCAGCGATGCGCTCCTCGACGGCCCCACGGCACAGCGGCAGGATCCGAGTCCCCGCCCGGTCGCAGAGCGCGACGACATCCGCGGTGAGCGATGCCCGCGCCGACCTCCAGCACGACGGCGTCGGCGTCGGCGAGGGCGCGCAGCAGACGCTCCGCATCGGCGCCGAGCGCGGCATCCTGAGCCGCGAGCGAGAGAGCGGATGCCGCGACGACGGCGAGCACCTCATGCCCCTCCCGCGCGAGACCGGCGGCGAGGTCGTCCGCGGCCGTCGACCGCGATCAGGACCTTCACGTGCCCGACCCCGCCGTGGGGACGACCGAGAGTGCCGCCTCGTCGGCCATCGCGGCGAGGGTGGCCGCGACATCCGATCGTGGGATGACGAGTTCGAGCGCGGCCGCGCCGCCGCCGATCATGGAGTCGTCGCGCAGGACCGATACGACCGTGGCGTCCGCGACGAGGATGCGCGGCACGTCGTATTCGCCGTGCTCGAGAAGCGGCGCCGACCAGATCTCGACGACGCTTCCGGCGTCGACCGATGCCGGGACGTCGATCGTGCTCCGCACGACGACGCTCGTGGTGCGTGCCTGCGCGGCATCGCCGATCGCATCCGCGGGGACGAGCTCGCCGGCCGAGACGGTGCGCGTGGCGACCAGGCCGCCCTCGAGGTCCGCCGGCGTGAAGTAGGCCTCGCCCACCTGTCCGAGCGCGACCTCGACGACCTCGAAGTCGGCTCGCGTGACAGGTCTCGCCCGGCACGATCGTGTGCGACGCGGCGAACACCGGCGCCGTCTGTCGCGCAGCGCCGACGACGAACCACACACCGGCGACGGACGCCACGATGAGCAGGATGCCGAGAAGGAAGCGGATGTCTCCGAATCGCGCTTTGCGGTGCGAGGTGTCGGCGCCGCGCGGTACTCGGTGAGGGGCGCGGGCTGGCTCGGCTGCGGTCATGCCCCCATCGTCGCTCAGCGCCGCCGCCGGCCCGTCTTCGTTATCCACAGCCCGTCGCTGACCGGCCCTGGCCCGCAGAGGCGACGCCATAATGGGGGCATGCCCGAGACCCCGATCTCCGACGTGCGCCTGCTGGCCCTCGCCCAGGTCGGCGACATCCTCGGGGTCTCCATCGACGAGGTGATGGCCCTCATCAGCGAAGGTCGCATCCGCGGAGTCCGCGTGGGATCGCCCGCGCGCTGGCGCGTCGATCAGGCGAGCGTCGCGGACTACCTCGACGAGCAGGCCGAAGAGGCACGCCGCATGGCGCTGTGGCGTCAGTCCAGCGCCGCGAGCTTCCCCGAGCTGTGGGGCACCGGAGTCGTCCGCAACCCGGACTGAGCAGCCGCCGCAGGCGGCCTCAGACGATGGTCGCGCCGTCGACCCGCAGCCACGAGACGGCGGCGAAGGGCACGATGCGGTGTCCGGTGACGGCATTCCGCACGACGCGGCGACCCCGGCTCGTGCTGCGCCAGATCGAGGTGGTCCGCGCCGGCGCGATCGATCGTGCCGGTGAGCGCGCGGCCTGACGCGAGATGTACCGCGACCGACGCCCTCCGGCGCACCAGATCGCGGAGCACGAAGCCCAGCGTGAGGCGATCCGCCAGTGCTGAGCGCGCAGGCGCGGGACGAGCGCTGCGCAGCAGGTCGGGATGCGGCATCCCGATGCAGACGATCGATGCGAACGGCACGACCACGGCGCCAGGACGGCCGGATGGCGGCTCGAGCGCCACCCAGTCCGCGCCGACGCCGGTGACCTCGGCCGGCAGCACGGTTCCGTCGGACAGCTCGAACGGACGGCAGAGCGGCGGTCCGGTCGCGGTCGACGAGCACGCCGAGTCGATCGCGGAGCGCGACGCGGGACAGCCGGAGCCGCTCCGCCTCGGTGTCGAGCGCGGCGCGCTCCGCCTCCCATTCGGAGGCGAGCTGATCCTCGAGGTCGTCGAAGAACCGGTCCCAGCGCACTCAGCGAGAGTAGGGCAAACATCACGAGTGGATCACGAGTTATCCACAACAGGGGTTCTCGATTCTTCCCGGGGATCGCCTGTGTGTTCTACTGTCCGCAGACTCCCCCCTGTCTAGATAGGCACCCCATGGCAACGATGCCCCCGGGCCCGGCCCGCGCGCTGCGCGCGTCCGACGGCGCGCTGGAACTCTCGGAGTTCTTCGCGCCGCAGCGGACGCCCTCCACTGCGCTCCCCGACCCCGACCCGTTCCTGCGCAACCTCACGCGCGGCGTGTTCGAAGTGCTCGCAGGGGTGCGCGAAGTGGATCAGCTCGCACGCTGGCTGACCGAGGATCCGTATCGCAAGCTCGTGACGCGCTCGAACCTCGCGGCGCGCGCTCGCAGCGCGCGCGGCATGCCGGCGCAGGCGCCCCGTCCACACGATCCTCTCGGCGCGCCACTCGTCCCCGGTCGACGGCGTCGTCGAGGCTGTCGTCATCGTGCAGGGACCCGCGCGCACGCGGGCCGTGGCGCTGCGGCTCGAGGGCATGGACGGGCGCTGGCGCGCGACATCCCTCGCGCTCCTCTGAGGGTTCAGACTGACGAGAGGGTCGACCCCAGCGTCGTGGCCGGCCCGCTCGCCTGCATCACTCCTCGTCGATGAGGTCGAGGAGCTTCTTGAGCTCGTCCCGGATCTCGTCGTGTCCGTGCTGGCCGGCCCGGCTCTCCGCCGAGATCACGCCCGATCGATGCACCTTGCGGAAGTCGCCGAACGGGAACGAGTAGGCGCCCTTGGTCTCGCCGTCCTCGGATTTGTCGATGCCGAGGTGCCAGTGGGAGAAGTCCGTCCAGCCGTTCCTCTCGATGAAGCTGTTCTCCTCGTCGGCGGTGGGCGCCGCCTCGGACCAGTCGTCGCGCTCGTCGCGGACGACCTTGCCCTCGCGAATGAGTGCGCGCGCGTGGCGCAGCGCTGGTTGATTCAGTTCGATCGCCATGACGGCACGCTACGACGGCGCGCCTCCGCGCGACGAGGGGGTTGACGGATGCCGCGGCGTGCGGCATCCGCTCATTCACTGCTTGTAGGACGTGAGGAAGTTGCCGAGACGTTCGATCGCCTCGGACAGCACGCGCGCCTCGGGCAGGGTCACGATCCGGACGTGATCCGGTGTCGCCCAGTTGAAGCCGGTGCCCTGCACCAGGAGCACATGCTCGGCGACGAGGAAGTCGTAGACGAACTTCGCGTCGTCGCGGATCTCGTACACGTCGGGATCGAACCTCGGGAAGGCGTAGAGCGCTCCCTGCGGCTTCACACACGTGACGCCCGGAATCGCCTCGAGGCTCTCCCACGCCGCGTCGCGCTGCTCGTGGAGTCGCCCGGTCGGCCCGATGAGCGCATCGATGGACTGGACGCCCGACAGTGCCGCCTGGACGGCGTGCTGCGCCGGGACGTTCGGGCACAGGCGCGTGGAGGCGAGCAGCGTGATGCCCTCGAGAAATCCCGCCGCATGCGCCTTCGGGCCCGTGATGACGAGCCAGCCGGACCGGTAGCCGGCGACGCGGTAGGTCTTCGACAGCCCGTTGAACGTGAGGCACAGCAGATCCGGCGCGACGGACGCCATCGGGATGTGCTGCGCGTCATCGAAGAGGATGCGGTCGTAGATCTCGTCCGAGAGCAGCAGCAGCGAGTTCTCGCGCGCGATCTCGGCGATGCCCTCGAGAATCTCGCGCGAGTACACCGCGCCGGTCGGGTTGTTCGGGTTGATGACGACGATCGCCTTCGTGCGAGGCGTCACCTTGGCGCGGATGTCTTCGAGATCGGGCTGCCAGCCGTTCAGCTCGTCGGCCAGGTAGTGCACCGGCGTTCCGCCGCCCAGGCTCGTCATCGCGGTCCAGAGCGGGTAGTCCGGTGCCGGGATCAGCACCTCGTCGCCCTCGTCGAGGAGCGCCTGCATCACCATCGTGATGAGCTCCGATACGCCGTTGCCGAGGTAGACGTCGTCGGGCCCGAACGGCGGGAAGGTCGGATCCTGCTCGTAGCGGTAGACGACCGCGCGGCGCGCCGACATGATGCCCCGGCTGTCGCTGTAGCCGTGCGCGTGCGGGACCGCCTCGATCATGTCGCGGACGATCTGGAACGGAGCGTCGAAACCGAACACCGCCGGGTTGCCGGTGTTGAGCTTCAGGATCGTGTGACCCTCGTTCTCGAGCCGGTCGGCCTCGACCAGTGCCTGCCCGCGGATCTCGTAGAGGACGTCCTTGAGCTTGCTGGACTGATCGAGGGTGCGAAGCGGACTCATCGGTTCAGGATAGCGGCGGCCCGCCGATGCCAATCGACCTCGGGTGGCACCTCGCGTCGTGGTGCTGGCGCGCCTACTTCTTCTTCTGCTCCGCGGCGCGGCGCTGTGCGCGGTTCAGCGGAGCTGCCGCAGGCGCGTCGGCCGCGGCATCCGTCCGCTGACCGAATGCTCCACGTGGCGCTTCGGCGACCGGGGCGGCCTTGGGCACAGGCTGGCCGGAAGCCGTTGCCGCGGCGGCCGCGGCCTGGCGGAGCCGGCTGGTCGCCGCCTGCTGCACCTGCCCGCGATCGTTGCGCACCTCGACCTCGCCGGCGTCGTTGGCCGCCGAGTACTGGAGGCGCTGCCCCTCGATGGGCGCTGCACCCAGCCCCTTGGCCTCGACCTGCGCGGCGTCGACGCCTTCGGCGCCCGCCTCGCCGCGGCGGACCTCGACCTCGAGGTTGTAGAGGTAGCCGACGCGACTCCTCCTTGATCTGCCCCATCATCGCCTGGAACATCTGGTAGCCCTCGCGCTGGTACTCGATCAGCGGGTCGCGCTGGGCCATCGCCCGCAGGCCGATGCCGTCCTTGAGGTAGTCCATCTCGTACAGGTGGTCGCGCCAGCGGCGGTCGAGGACCTGCAGCACCACGCGGCGCTCGAGCTCGCGCGTGGCCGCGGTGCCGAGCGTCTCCTCGCGCTTGCCGTACGCGATCATCGCGTCCGACAGGATCTCGCGCTGAAGACCCGCCGTCGTGATGCGTCCCTTGGTGCCGGCGTCGGCGACGACCTCGTCGATCGTCACGCCCACGGGGTAGAGCGTCTTCAGCTCGGTCCAGAGGGCGTCGAAGTCCCAGCTCTCGGTGTGCCCGCGAGCCGGTGTGGTCCTCGATGACCGCCTTGATCGCGTCCTCGATGAAGTGCTGAACACGGTCGGCGATGTCGTCGCCCTGCAGGATGTGGCGGCGGTCGGAGTAGATCGCCTCGCGCTGGCGGTTCAGCACGTCGTCGTACTTGAGGACGTTCTTGCGGATCTCGGCGTTGCGCGCCTCGACCTGCGACTGCGCGCTCTTGATCGCGCGCGAGACCATGCTCGACTCGATCGCGACGTCGTCGGGGAAGTTCGTGCGCGCGAGGATGGCCTCGGCCGCGCCCGACTGGAACAGGCGCATGAGGTCGTCGGTCAGCGAGAGGTAGAAGCGGCTCTCACCGGGGTCGCCCTGACGGCCGGAACGACCGCGCAGCTGGTTGTCGATGCGGCGCGACTCGTGGCGTTCGGTGCCGAGGACGTAGAGCCCACCGGCCTCGACGACCTTCGTCGCCTCTTCGGCCACGTGATCGCGCATGCCCTGGTAGACGGCATCCCATTCGGATTCGTATTCTTCGGGCGTCTCGACCGGGTCGAGGCCCTTGGCCCGGAGCTCCTGCACGGCGAGGAACTCGGCGTTGCCGCCGAGCATGATGTCGGTGCCACGGCCGGCCATGTTGGTGGCGACCGTGACGGCGCCGAGGCGACCGGCGCGGGCGACGATCTCGGCCTCGCGCGCGTGGTTCTTCGCGTTGAGGACCTCGTGCTTGATGCCCTTCTTCGCGAGGAGGCGCGACAGGTACTCGCTCTTCTCGACGCTCACCGTGCCGACGAGAACGGGCTGCCCGGTCTCGTGGCGGCGGGCGATGTCTTCGACGACCTGGATGAACTTGGCCTGCTCGTTCTTGTAGACGAGGTCGGCCTGGTCCTTGCGGATCATCGGCTTGTTCGTCGGGATGGGCACCACGCCGAGCTGGTACGTCGACATGAATTCGGCGGCCTCGGTCTCGGCGGTGCCGGTCATGCCCGCGAGCTTCTCGTAGAGACGGAAGTAGTTCTGAAGCGTGACGGTGGCGAGGGTCTGGTTCTCGGCCTTGACCGGCACCGCCTCCTTCGCCTCGATGGCCTGGTGGATGCCCTCGTTGTAGCGACGGCCGACCAGGATGCGCCCGGTGTGCTCGTCGACGATCATGACCTCGTCGTTCATCACGACATAGTCCGTGTCGCGCTTGAACAGCGCGAGCGCCTTGATGGAGTTGTTGAGGAACGAGATGAGCGGCGTGTTCGCCGACTCGTACAGGTTCTCGATGCCGAGGTAGTCCTCGACCTTCTCGATGCCGGGCTCGAGCACGCCGATGGTGCGCTTCTTCTCGTCGACCTCGTAGTCGACGCCCGCCTCGAGGGTCTTGGCGATCTTCGCGAACTCGACGAACCAGCGGTTCGCCTCGCCCGATGACGGGCCCGAGATGATGAGCGGCGTGCGGGCCTCGTCGATGAGGATCGAGTCGACCTCGTCGACGATCGCGAAGAAGTGGCCCCGCTGGACGAGGTCCTCCTTGCGCCACGCCATGTTGTCGCGCAGGTAGTCGAAGCCGAACTCGTTGTTCGTGCCGTAGGTGATGTCGGCGTTGTACTGCTCGCGGCGGATCTCAGGCGTCTGACCCGCGACGATGTTGCCGGTCGTCATGCCGAGGGCGCGGTAGATGCGGCCCATGAGCTCGGACTGGTACGAGGCGAGGTAGTCGTTGACGGTGACGACGTGGACGCCCTTGCCGGCGATCGCGTTGAGGTACACCGGGAAGGTCGCGGTCAGGGTCTTGCCCTCACCGGTCTTCATCTCGGCGATGTTGCCGAGGTGCAGGGCTGCGCCGCCCATGACCTGCACGTCGTAGGGACGCTGCCCCAGCGTGCGCTTCGCGGCCTCGCGCACGGCGGCGAATGCCTCGGGCATGAGCTGGTCGAGGGTCGCGCCCGCCTCGTAGCGGGCGCGGAGCTCGGCGGTCTCGCCGCGCAGCTCCTCGTCGGTGAGCTGCGCGTAGTCCTCTTCGAGGGCGTTGACGGCCTTCACGACCTGCTGAAGCCGCCGGAGGATCCGTCCCTCGCCGGCGCGAAGCAGTTTCTCGAGAGGGTTGGCCACGGGACGATCTCCATCTGTCAGGTGCGGCGCGAATCGGCGCCGGTGCCGCCCGGCGCGAAGCGCTCAGGCATACCCGCCCATGTTACCCGCCCGTGATCTTGGAATGGGCTGGGTATGCCGTGCCTCGGCGCCTCGCCCGTCGGCATCCTGTCGTCGCACAGGCGCCACGGACTAACCTGAAGCGTGTCCACATCCGAAGACCAGGTCGAGGTCGAGGCTCCCGCGGAGCCCGCCGTGATCACATTCCGCGATCTCGGGTTGGGCGACGCGGTGCTCAAAGCACTCAGCGACGTCGGCTACGAGACGCCCTCGGCGATCCAGGCCGCGACGATCCCGACCCTGCTCGCGGGCCGCGACGTGGTCGGGCTCGCGCAGACCGGCACCGGCAAGACCGCCGCATTCGCCCTCCCGATCCTCGACCGCCTCGACGTCTCGCAGAAGACGCCGCAGGCACTCGTGCTCGCCCCCACGCGCGAGCTCGCCCTGCAGGTCTGCGAGGCGTTCGAGAAGTACGCGTCGCACGTCCGCGGCGTGCATGTCCTGCCTGTCTACGGCGGTCAGGGCTACGGCGTCCAGCTCTCGGCGCTCCGTCGCGGCGTCCACATCATCGTCGGCACCCCCGGCCGGATCATGGACCACCTCGACAAGGGCACGCTCGACCTGTCGGAGCTGAAGTACCTCGTGCTGGACGAGGCTGACGAGATGCTCAAGATGGGCTTCGCGGAGGACGTCGAGACGATCCTCGCGGACACACCCGACACCAAGCAGGTCGCGCTCTTCTCGGCCACGATGCCCGCCGCGATCCGCCGGATGTCGCAGCAGTATCTGCACGATCCCGAAGAGATCACGGTCAAGACGAAGACCACGACGTCGGCGACGACCACGCAGCGCTACCTGATCGTCTCGTACCAGCAGAAGATCGACGCCCTCACCCGCATCCTCGAGGTGGAGAACTTCGAGGGGATGATCGTCTTCGCGCGGACCAAGAGCGCGACCGAGGAAGTCGCCGAGAAGCTCCGCGCCCGCGGCTACTCCGCGGCCGCCATCAACGGCGACATCGCGCAGGTGCAGCGCGAGCGCACCGTGAACCAGCTCAAGTCGGGAAAGCTCGACATCCTCGTGGCGACCGATGTCGCCGCGCGCGGCCTCGACGTCGAGCGCATCTCGCACGTCGTCAACTTCGACATCCCCACCGACACCGAGTCGTATGTGCACCGCATCGGCCGCACCGGACGTGCCGGACGCACCGGCGACGCGATCAGCTTCGTCACGCCGCGCGAGCGGGGACTCGTGAATGCGATCGAGCGCGCGACCCGCCAGCCGCTCACGCAGATGCAGCTGCCGACGGCCGAGGATGTCAACGTCACACGGCTCGCGCGGTTCGACGACCGCATCACCGCCGCCCTCGGACAGGCCGAGCGGATCGACGGCTTCCGCGACGTCATCGCCCACTACGTCCGGCAACCACGATGTGCCCGAGGTCGACGTCGCGGCCGCCCTCGCCGTGGTCGCGCAGGGCGAGTCTCCCCTGCTGCTCGAGCCCGAGCCGGAACGCCCGAAGCGCGACTTCGACGACCGCGGCGACAGGGGCGATCGTCCCGGCCGCTTCGACCGCGACGATCGCGGCCCGCGCGCCGAGCGCCGGCCACGGGCCGAGCGGCGGGCGGATGGCCACCTACCGGATCGCCGTCGGCAAGCGGCACCGCGTCGAGCCCCGCCAGATCGTCGGCGCCCTCGCGAACGAGGGCGGACTCAGCCGCGGCGACTTCGGCGCCATCCAGATCCGTCCGGACTTCTCGCTCGTCGAGCTGCCGGCGGACCTCCCGCGCGAGACGCTCGACCGGCTCGCCGGCACCCGCATCTCGGGCAAGCTCATCGAGCTGCGCCTCGACACCGGGCGGTCCCGGACGGCAGTCCGTACGACGACCGGCCGCCACGCAAGCCGCGTCACCGGGAATCGCAGGACTCCTGACCGCCTCCCGTCGCACCCGTCGGCCGTCCTCGGCCGACACGCGGGACGCGCGCGTCGGTGGCCGACCGACGCGTGTATCGGCGCCGGGCGCAGCATCCGCTCGTCCACAGCCCTCAGCCGGCTCACCGGCACCGAACATAGGATCGATGCATGGCCGGATTCTGGGGTAAGCGCAAGCGTGAAGAGCAGGCGGCACTCGATGCCCAGGATGCGGATCTCGCGCGCCGGGCCCGCACCGCTCTCGTCGCCGCCGATGAGCGGATCCGGCTCACCACCGACGAGCTCGCCTTCGCGGAGGCGGAGCTGGGCGTCGAGGCGACGCAGGAGCTCCGCGACGCACTCACCTCGGTGCGCACCCATCTCGCCGAAGCGTTCCACCTGCACCAGCTGAACCACGACGAGATCCCCGACACCCCGGAGGAGCTGCGTACGCGCAATGCGCGCATCGTGCAGCTGTGCGAGTGGGCCGAGGACCTTCTCGAAGACCGCACCGGCTCGCTCGCCGAGGCCATCGCCCGCGCGCGGCGCGCGCCCGAGATCATCGCCGGAGTGAGAGCGGATGCCGCACACCTGCGCACTCGGATCCCCCACGCCCGCGACACCGTGACCAGCGCATGGCCGCTCGCTACTCCCCCGACGCCCTCAGGCAGGTCGAGTCGAATCCGGCCGAGGCCGAGCAGCTCCTCGGGTTCGCCGAGCACAGCGCATCGGTCGCAGAGCGACGCCGCGAGGCAGGACAGCGCGAGCAGGCGAACCTCGCGCTCGAAGCGGCGACGGAGGCCGCACGACGCGCAGCCACGCTCATCGACGCGGTCGAGACCTTCGAGGTCGAGGCCCTCCGCGCGGAGTCGACGCTCTCCGCGATCGTCGAGGACTCGCGCGACGACCTCGTCGTGGCGCGCACGGCGCCTCAGGTGCCCGCCGTCACCGCGGCGATGGCCGAGCTCGAAGCGGCGCTTCGGTCGCTCCCCGCCGCCGGCGTCAACACGGATCCCTTCTCGCAGCTGAGCCGGCTCCGCGAGGCGAACGGCGGGCTGGATGCTGCCATCGCCGCCGCCCGCGAGCGCGCAGCGCGCCCCATCCCGCCTGTCGAGCACGTTCGGAACGCCATCGACGACGCCGACCGGCAGCTCGCGGTGTCGCGCGACGTCATCGCCGGTCACCGCGGCTGGATCGGGGCGGATGCCCGCACCCGAGTGGCCGAAGCGGAGCGCATCCGCGTCGATCTCGACCGCTACCTCGGCACCTCGGCGGCGGCCGCGACCGCGATCGACGAGGACCAGCGCGAGCAGGCTCTCGCCATGGCGCGCCGCGTCGCGTTCCTCGCCAGCGAGGGGCTGCAGCTCGCACAGCGCGACATCGACGCGTCCCGCCCCCAGGGCGGTCCCGGACAGTGGGGTCCGCCGAACCAGGGCTGGGGCGGCGGCGCGCGGCGGCAGGGCAACGGCATGGGCGGCATCCTGGGCGGCCTCGTCATCGGCAGCCTCCTGGGCGACATCTTCGACGGCTGACCCTGAACATGACGGTGCCCCCCGACCGTTCAGGTGGGGGGCACCGTCATGTCTCAAGGATCGCCTACGAGGCGAGCTCCTCGGGAGGCGCCGCTGCGGTCAGCGAGATGACGCCGTAGTCCCAGCCCTTGCGGCGGTAGACCACGCTCGGGTGGTCGGTGCGGGCGTCGATGAAGAGGAAGAAGTCGTGGCCGACCAGCTCCATGCGGTCGACGGCATCCTCGACCGACATCCATTCCGCGCCGAATTCCTTCGTGCGGATGACGACGGGGGTGTAGTCCGCCTCTTCCTCGTTGCCCGTGATGATCGGGATCTCACCGGTCGCGACGGCGCGGAGCACGTCGACGGATGCCGGCTGCAGATCGATTCCCTGGATCGCGCCGCGTGCCCTTCTCGAACTTGGCGCCACGCGGGTGCTGCCGGGCGTCGACGCGCTTGTCCTTCGCGCGACGCAGCTGTTCGCAGAGCTTGTCGACCGCGAGGTCGAGCGCGGCGAACTTGTCGCCGTCGGTCGCTTCGGCCCGGACGAGTGGGCCCTTGCCGGTGAGGGTCAGCTCGACGGTGTCGTCCTCGACTCGACCGTTGTGATACGCGCGATGCGTGATCTTTATATCGACGCGCTGTGCGCGGGGAGCAAGGTGCTCGATGCGGGCGGCCTTGTCTTCGACGACCGTGCGGAAGCGATCCGTGATACCCACTCCCACGCCGACGATGCTGGTTTCCATCCCTGACCTCCTTGTTCCGGTCCACCCGGCCAAGGGCGGACCCTGAGTCGCCTTGTCATCCCCACGGTAGCCGTGGTGCCCCCGCCTGTCACCTGTGAGTTTCGAATCGTTCACTCCGCCGCGGTGTCGCGGCGATGGTGACGGCGCCCACCACCTCGGCGCCGGCCGCGCGCAGCGCTCTCGCGGCCTCGGTCAGCGTCGCGCCGGTCGTCACGACATCGTCGACGACGATCACTCGCCTGCCGGCGGCATCCCGCGATCGAAGACTTCCGGCGACATTGTCGCGCCGACCGGCCTCGTCGAGCCCTCGCTGATCCGCCGTCCGACGCGTGTGGACGAGCAGCGGCTCGACGCGGAGACCCGCTCGCGCCGCGACGAGCTCGACCACCCGGTACCCGCGACGACGGAACGCCGCGCGCGACGTGGGCACCGGGACGATGACGACCGCCCGATCGCCGACAGCCTCGAGAGCCTGCGCCAGAGCGGGCGCCAGATCACGGGCGAGGCCGGTGCGGCCCTCCTCCTTCAGCGCACGGATGACCCTGCCCGGGATGCCGTCGAAGCGCAGTCCGCTCCACACGGCGAGACCGTCGGCTGCCGCATCCCCCGTCAGGACTCGCCGCCGCGGCACCGGCGCCAATGCTGCGGCACAGTCCTCGCACAGCGAGATGTCGGGTTCGTCGCAGCCCGCGCACGCGACCGGGAGCACCAGCGCGAGCGCGTCTCGAAGCGCGGCCCGAACCGCGAGCAGGACCGGATGCCGGGTGTCCACGAGACGACTGTGCCCGCACGCAGCAGCCGACGCTGCCCCGCATCGCCCAGATGAGGACGGATGCCGCGGCCGGCCGGCCTGGGGAGGAGCCGTCAGCGCTGCGGCGAGCCCTGCTGCGTGGCGAGGACCAGGATGCCCGAGGCCGACTGCTGCCAGTTCGTGCCGCGACGGGCGTAGAGCGCGCCGTCCTCGTCCCGCAGCTGCACCGGGGAGATGGCGCTGCCTCCCGCGATCGAGGCGATGCCGACCGGCGCCGCCGTCGTCGCCGCGGGACCGCCGATGAGCTGCTCCACGACGAACGACGCCTCGCCGTCGTGCGAGAGCACGCCGACGGTGCTGTCGTCGAGCCAGGCGAGCGCCAGACCGGTGCCCTCCACAGCTCCGATCAGGACGGGGGCACCGAGCCGCTGTGGGACGCCGTCCGCATCGCGGACGATTCCGGCGACCCACACCGAGCTGCGAGCGCCGGCGCTCCCGATCGCCGCGATCCTGGTGCCGTCGCGTGACACGGCCATCGCCGAGATCTGGGTGGCCCCGGGCCACGCGTCGGCGACCGCGATGGGGCCCGTCCGGAGCGAAGGCGAGGAGCGCGGCAGGGCTGCGAGCGCGGGACGCTCCACACCACGTCGAACGGGTCGATTCGCCGGGTCGATGAGCCCCTCGCGCTCGTCGAGCAGATCCGACGACCCGTCGGCGCCCTGACGAGCGACGGTCCCGTCCGTCAGGCGGAGCGCCACCCAATCGCGCTCGGCGGTGACCTGGATCGACGCAGGAGACACCGTGCCGATCACCTCGGTGAGTCCCGGGATCGGCTGGAGCTCGTCCCCGACGAGGAAGCCGAGGCCCTCCTCCATGAGAACGAGCGAGGGCGACGTCACCCGCGTCGAGCGCACCGGCACCGGCTCGGCCTCGATCGGGGCCGTCCCCACCGACAGCACGACGTCGGTCGCCCCGGCGGTGCCGAGGCTCGCCTCGAGCTGTGTCAGCATCCGGTTCAGCGTCTGGGGCTGCAGCGGCGAGCGCCGACTCACTGAGGTCGACCTCGGCGACGCCGGAATCGACGGGCACCGAGGGCGAGACGGTCACGCCTTCGGGGAACGCCGTGCTTCACGGATTCGGCGAGCCATTCGCTCCGGGGCTCGTTGACGAGCGCGTCCGCGACGCGGGACGCCGCGTTCGACCTCGGGAACCATCGCACATCCGGAACGAGGTACTGCCATGTCGGGTCGAAGTACATGAGCGAGTAGTCCCGGAAGACCGTCGGGAAGACGTCGCGATCGAGGACGATCCCGTCGAGGGTCTCGGTGATCCGCCACTCGCCGTCCTCCTGCTGGGCGAGCCGGAACGGCAGCGAGCTCGGGCCCGCATCCGTCGGTGCGTACGCCCCGTTCGCGTCGACCGCGGCAACCCCGTCGAGTGTCAGCGACACCGAGCCCTCCTCGGTCGAGGAGTACACGCGATCGCCGGAGAGGTCGATCGTCACGCCGGCGGTCGGATCCCAGGTGCCCCGGATCTCGGGCGCGAGGAACTCCTTCGCCCGCTCCCACTCGCCGGTGACCCCCGGGCCCGATCCCGCGCGGATGAACCCCTGCACGATCTCCTCGGGAGTCGCACCGGGCTGCGGCCGGTCGGGCAGGAACGCGACGTCGGGCGGAGCCGCGTTCGCGTCGGACTCGAGCCCGGCGTTCACGGGCCCGCTCGTCGGCAGCCCCGCGCAGGCCGCGAGGACCAGCACGACGGCGGAAAGACCGAGCGGCCAGGATGCCGCGGCGACGCGTCATGACGAGCCTCCGCCTGGCCGGGGCGTCGGCGACCCGGTCTGCGTCTGTCGCGTGCGGTGTCGCCGCGAAGCACCTCGATCGGCTGCGTCCGCCCGAGTGCCTCCACGACCGGGCGCGCTGTCGTCGCCGGGATCCGCGGGGATCGGCGAATGCGCCGTGGAGCTGCCCGGCTTGCGAGGGAGGGTCAGGACGAAGTTCGAGCCGCGGCCGAGCTCGGACCAGACCGCGAGCTCTCCGCCGTGCAGCCTGGCGTCGCCGAGCGCGATCGACAGCCCGAGTCCGGTGCCGCCGATCGTCCGCGTGCGCGACGGGTCGGCGCGCCAGAACCGGTCGAAGACCCGCTCCACATCCTGAGGCGTCATGCCGAGCCCGTAGTCCCGCACGCCGATCGCGACGGTCTGCTGGTCGCTGTCGACGGTGACGACGATCGGGCGGCCCTCGCCGTGCTCGATCGCGTTGCCCAGGAGGTTGCGCACCACCCGCCGGACGCGACGCGGATCCATGTCGACCGGGGAGTACCCACCGGGCGCGACGAGGCGCACATCGGTTCCGTGCTGGTCCGCGAGCTGCTGCATCGATCCGATCACGTCTTCGGCGAGATGAGCGAGGCTGGTGGCCTCGAGCTCGAGCTGCACCGAGCCGGCGTCGTAGCGGCTGATCTCGAGCAGATCGGTCAGCAGCACCTCGAACCGCTGCACCTGCGCGTTGAGGAGCTCCGCAGCGCGCGCCGTCGCCGGATCGAACTCGTCCCGCTGGTCGTTGATCATGTCGGCCGCGAGGCGGATGGTCGTCAGCGGCGTGCGCAGCTCGTGCGAGACATCCGAGACGAACCGCTGCTGCACGAGCGAGAGGTCGGCGAGCTCCTTGATCTGCGACTCGATGCTGTCCGCCATCGCATTGAAGGATCGCCCGAGCGTCGCCAGCTCGTCCTCGCCGCGCACCTCCAGCCGCACGTTCAGCTCGCCGGCGGCCAGCTTGGCGCTCGTATC
Source organism: uncultured Actinomycetota bacterium (assembly GCA_963751055.1). Lineage (GTDB taxonomy): Bacteria > Actinomycetota > Actinomycetes > Actinomycetales > Microbacteriaceae > Microbacterium. The sequence continues at coordinate 110,116 of CAVVTB010000007.1, forward strand.
GGCCGCCTCGCCGATCGGGGTCGTGACCGAGCGCAGGACGAACCACGCGATGCCGCTGATGAGCAGCACGAGGCCCACTCCGACGATCCACAGCGTGCCCATCACGAAGCCGAGCGTCTGCGAGGCATCGCCGAGGTCGTACGCGAGATAGAGCTCGTACCCGCCGACATCCGGGACCTGGAGCTGCTGCCCGATGACGATGCCGGGCACTGTGCCGTCGTCGGCGGGGAGCGCCACCGACTGCCACCACTGCTGATCGGGATCTTCGCGCACCTGTGCGCGCAGATCGTCGCTGATGATCGCCTCGAATCCGGGGGCGAGGCGAAGTCCTGCGGCGCGTTCGGCGACGGCGGCCCGATGCGGAAGGCCGCGATCATGTCGCTCGAGGACTGCTGCGCGAGGATGAGCGACACGCTCACCATCAGGTTCTGCAGCTGGACCCGTCACCCTGCACCGCGGCGTTGTTCAGCGTGGTCTGCGCCGCGGCGGTGGCGCGCTGCGCATCGACCTGCGCCTGCTCGAGGCGCGAGTCGAACAGGTCACGCTGGATCGCAAGCGCCATCCACACACACGCGACGACCACGGCGAGCGCGGTGAGCGTCAGCGTGATGAGGATCGTGCGGAATCGCAGCGACCGTCGCCACAGCCGGGCGAGGTTGTCGGGCCACGAGCGCCAGTCGCGCCAGTCGCTCAGCGGAACGCGAGTTGCGGCAGTCGCCGCGTTCGCGGACGCCATGGGCACCTCACACGACGGCGCCGGCGCGGTAGCCGACGCCGCGCACCGTCGTGACGATCTTCGGGTTGTCGGGGTCCTGCTCGACCTTCGCGCGAAGCCGCTGGACGTGCACGTTCACCAGGCGCGTGTCGGCCTTGTAGTGGTAGCCCCACACCTGCTCGAGCAGCATCTCGCGCGAGAACACCTGCTGGGGCTTCGAGGCGAGCGCGACGAGCAGCTCGAACTCGAGCGGAGTGAGCGCGATGGCGTCGTCGGAGCGTCGCACCTCGTGCGCCGCCACATCCACGGTGAGGTCGCCGATGCGCAGCACGTCGTTCGCGGGCTGCCCGGCGGGGCGCAGGCGCGTGCGGATGCGAGCGACGAGCTCCTTCGGATTGAACGGCTTCACGATGTAGTCGTCGGCGCCGACTTCGAGGCCCCTGACGACATCCGCCGTGTCCGTCCTGGCGGTGAGCATGATGATCGGCACACCGGATTCCGCGCGCACGCGCGTGCAGATCTCGATGCCGTCCATGCCGGGCAGCATGAGGTCGAGCAGGATGAGGTCGGGGCGCTCGGAGCGCCACACGTCGACCGCTTTCGAGCCGTCGGCGCAGAACGCCGTCTCGAAGCCCTCGGTGCGGAGCACGATGCCGATCATCTCGGCGAGAGCGGTGTCGTCGTCGACCACCAGGATGCGTGAAGTCATCTAACGCGTTCGTCCTTTGCGTTTCTGCCGGGAGGCGCGATGTGAGGCGCGTCCCCTGCGCTCTCCACAGAGTAATGGACGCCGGCTGGGCGCACGCCGAACCTGCCCGCGGCGATGCGGACCGCGTCCGCGGCGGTTATGACACGATAGGGACCAGCCCCAGGGGCGACCGACACGTGCGGGCCGCCCCATGCCCGGGGGAAGCGACGCACGAGGGGACGCTGTGACCGCCTATCCGGCCTGGACGCCGGCATCCCGGCCCGGGATCATCCCGCTCCACCCGCTCAGCTTCGGCACGATCCTCGGCCGCTCGTTCGTCGCCCTGCGCCAGAACCCGCGCGTGCTGCTCGGATTCGCCCTGGTCGTGCAGACGCTGGCCTACCTGGTCGTCCTGGTGGCGATCGGGGCCATCGCGTTCGCGGCGTTCTCGCGGCTCGACACGCTGCAGCCGGGCACCGAGGAGTTCGACACGGTGTTCGCGGGATCGATCGCGATCACCGCCATCGCCGGCATCGTGCTCGGACTCGGGGCCGGAGCCCTGGGAGTCATCGTCCAGGGGATCGTCGTCAGCGAGGTCGCCCACGCCGTCGTCGCCGAGAAGCTGACCCTCGGCGGACTGTGGCAGCGCGTCAAGCCCGTCGCCTGGCGGCTGATCGGATACGCCTTCGTCCTCGTGCTCGCCGCCCTCATCGGGGTGGGAATCGTCGCGCTCGGCGTCATCGGCCTGGCCATGGCCGCGCCGCCCGCGGCGATCGGGCTCACCATCCTCCTGGTCCTCGCCGCGATCCCGCTGGTCTGGTGGCTGACGACCAAGCTCCTCCTCACCCCGGCCGTCATCATCCTCGAGCGGGCCACCATCTGGCAGGCGATCGCGCGCTCGTGGACGCTGGTGCGGGGCCGCTTCTGGGTCGCGCTGGGAGTCATCCTCATCATCTCGATCACGTTCAGCGTGGTCGGGCAGGTGATCAGCTTCCCGCTCACGATCCTCTCGTCGGGTCTGACGACGATCATCGCCCCGACCGGGTCTCCCGACGCGTCGGCGATCATCGGCGTCATCGTGGTCCTGCTGCTCACGCAGGTGCTGACGCTGCTCATCCAGTCGGTCGCCATCGTGGTGCAGTCGACTGCCACGGCGCTCGTCTACGTCGACTGCCGGATGCGCCACGAGGGCCTCGACCTCGATCTGCTCGCGTATGTCGAGCGACGGGATGCCGGTGCCACCGCCCTGCAGGACCCCTACCTCGAGCACATCGGCCGGGCGATCGCCCCTCGCTCCGACCGGGTACCCGCAGGCGTACCCGCAGCAGGGCTACCCGCAGCAGGGGTACCCGCAGGCCGGATACCCGCAGCACTCCCCAGTCCCGGTCTACCCGCCGCAGCAGTACGCCCAGCCGACCTACCCGCCGCCGGCGGGGTACGTCCAGGCGCCTCCCCCTCCCCCAGCGCCCGAAGCGGATGCCGCACCGCCGCCATCGACGACGTGGGCGGCACCCGGCACGACGCCTGAAGCAGCGCGACCGCGAGTCGCCGTGGGCGTGATCGGCGCCTCCATGCTGCATCTCCTGCGCGTCGGCGTCCGCACCCCCGCTCACGCCGGACGGCGAGGAGGGCCGCGAGCTCGCGGAGCGCGAGCTCGCGAACCCGGTCTACCAGGCCGCCGAGCCGACGCCGATCGACCGCATCGCGCGGGCTATCGCCGAGTTCTTCGAGCGCCTGTTCGACACCGAGCTCGACGGCGGGTGGGGCTCGGCGTTCGCCCTCATCGCGGCCATCGTCGTCGTGATCGTGATCGTCGCCGCCTTCATCGTGTGGGGCGTGCCGCGCAGCTCGCGCCGCGCGCGGGCGAGCCAGGTCACGCTCTTCGGCGAGGCCGAGACGCGCTCCGCCGCCGAGCTGCGCCGTGCGGCGGCATCCCATGCCCGGAGCGGCGAGTGGGATGCCGCGATCATCCTCCGCTTCCGCGCGCTCGCCCGGGGCACCGTCGAGCGAGGGGTCGTCGACACGCCGCCGGGCGCCACCGTGCATGCGTTCGCGCGCGCCGCCGCCCGGGCGTTCCCGGCATCGAGCGGCGAACTCGAGGCAGCGGCCACGGCCTTCGACGACGTGCGCTACCTGCGCCTGCCCGGCACCGAGGGCTCTCTACCGGCTCGTCGCCGAGGTCGACGACCGCGTGGCGGCCACGCGACCCGTGACCGCCGAGCATGCGGCGAGTGCCGGCGTGACGGTCGAGGCGCCCGTCGCCGACCGAGAGCGCAACACGACGCCGCGGCATCGCAGGCTGGATCGGCATCGCGATCGTCCTCCTCCTCGTCGGCGGCGTCGGCGCCGCCCTGTCGGGGGTCGGACGCTGGGCGGAGCGCGACGCGCTCGATCCGGAGTCCGCCGGTCCGCTCGGCACCCGCGCGCTGGTCGAGATCCTGCAGGGACCAGGGCGTCGAGGTGATCGTGACGCGCGACCGCGAGTCGGCCGCACGAGAACTGAGCGAACGCAGCGCGACACTCGTCCTGCCTGATGCGCCGGCGCTGTCGGATGACGCCGTGCTGGCACTCGCCGAGCGCGCCACCGACGTCGTGCTGGTCGAACCCCGCTCCCGCACGATCTCGCTGCTCCTCCCCGGCGCCGGCACGGCCGGCTTCGCAGAGCCGCGTGCCGTGCAGCCCTCCTGCGAGCGTTCCCGAAGCAGTGCGATCGGGGCCGGTGGCGCCCGGCATCCTCCTCACTCCGGGCGGCTCCGGCAGCATCGACGCGTGCTATCCGGCCGGAGGACGGCTTCGGTCTGCTCGTCGGCCCGCGCACACGGCGACGGCAAGGTCGCCGTCGTCGACGGCCGGTCGCTCTTCGCGAACGAGCATCTCGCCGAGAACGGCAACGCGGCCCTCGGCGCTCAACCTGATGGGGAGGCTTCCCGTCGTCGTCTGGTACGTGCCCGAGCCTCACCGACACCGACATCGACGAACACCGACCCGTCGCTCGGCGAGCTCACTCCCCCGTGGGTCAGCCCCGCGATCGTGCTGCTCCTCGTCTCGGGCATCGCGGCCGCGCTGTGGCGCGGCCGGCGGTTCGGCCCGCTCGTCCGCGAACGGCTTCCGGTGTCGGTGCGCGTCGCAGAGACGACCGAGGGTCGCGCGCGGCTCTACGCCGCAGTCGCGCGACGCGCTCCACGCGGCCGACCAGCTGCGCATCCCCGCCCTCGGGCGCATCGGCCGCTCGCTGGGCCTCGGCACCGCGGCCACCGCCGCCGAGATCGCGGATGCCGCAGCCGCCCGCACCGGACTGGAGCGCGGCGCGGTCCGCGGCATCCTCATCGATGACATCCCCCGCGGCGACGCCGACCTCGTCGCGCTCGATGCACGCCTCCGCCACCTCGAGGACGCCGTGCACGCGGCCGCCCGACCGGAAAGGAACACCCGATGACCGACCTTCCCCCGCCGCTGCCCACCGACGATGCCGCGCTGCGTGAAGCGATGAACCGCGTCCGGATCGAGGTCGGCAAGGCCGTCGTCGGGCCAGGACGGCACCGTGACCGGGCTCCTCATCGCGCTGCTCGCGCGCGGTCACGTGCTGCTCGAGGGCGTCCCCGGCGTCGCGAAGACCCTGCTGGTGCGCTCGTTCAGCGCAGCGCTCGGTCTCGACACGAAGCGCATCCAGTTCACTCCCGACCTGATGCCGGGCGACGTGTCGGGATCGCTCATCTACGACGCGCGCGCCGGCGAGTTCGAGTTCCGCGCCGGCCCCGTCTTCACGAACATCGTGCTGGCCGACGAGATCAACCGGACCCCGCCCAAGACGCAGGCGGCCCTCCTCGAGGCGATGGAGGAGCGTCAGGTCTCGACCGACGGCGTGACCCGGCCGCTGCCCGACCCGTTCCTGGTCGCGGCGACGCAGAACCCGATCGAGCACGAGGGCACCTACACGCTCCCCGAGGCGCAGCTCGACCGGTTCCTGCTCAAGCTCGTCGTCGACCTCCCGGCGCGGGATGCCGAACTCGCCGTGCTCCGACGCCACGCGAGCGGCTTCGACCCCCGCGACCTCGCCGGCGCGGGCCTCCGGCCCGTCGCGAGCGCGGACGAGATCCGCGCCGCACAGCGGGCGGCGGCATCCGTCACCGTCTCCGACGACGTCCTCGGCTACGTCGTCGACCTCGCCCAGGCGACGCGCCGGAGCCCCTCGGTGCAGCTCGGAGTGAGCCCGCGCGCCGCGACCGCGCTGCTCGCCGCGTCGAAGGCGTGGGCGTGGCTCGGCGGCTACCCCGCGATCACGCCCGACCACGTCCAGACGATGCTCGTGCCGACATGGCGCCACCGCCTCCGGCTGCGCCCCGACGCCGAGCTCGAAGGCGTCGCGGTGGACGCCGTGCTCGGCTCGGTGCTGCAGCAGACCCGCGTGCCGATCTGACGCGTCCCGCACGTCGCAACCGCTCGAGATCGGCACTCGGAGGAGGTGAACCACGATGGCACGACAGACCCCGGCGACGCAGCAGCCTGTACGTGACGGGCCGTCTCCCGCTCCTGGTCGCGGTGGGCGTCGTGCCCGTGATCCTGCTCTCCAGCGCCGGCGTCGACGCGGCGCTCGCGGCCTGGGCATGGATCCTCCTGTGCACGCTCGTCACGCTCGCGGATGCCCTCGCCGCGCCGGATCCCCGGCAGGTGCGGCGTCGAGCGCCGCGTGCCACGCCGGGTGCTGCTCGGGCAGAGCGTCGCCGGCGGAGCTGCGACTGCGCAACACCGGGCACCCGGACCGTGCGCGGACGCGTGCGCGACGCCTGGCAGCCGACCGCGGGCGCCCCTGGCGGACACCCCGCCATCAGCATCCCGCCCGGCGAGAGCCGGACCGTCACGATCCCGCTGCTCCCCCGCCGGCGCGGCGAGCTCGACATCGCGCTTCGTCATCCTCCGCTCCGACGGCCCGCTGCGGATCGCAGGGCGTCAGTTCCGCGATGGACTCGGTCGGCGCGATCCGGGTGCTGCCGCCCTTCACCGCCCGCCGGCATCTGCCGTCGCGCCTCGCCCGGCTGCGGGAGCTCGACGGCAACACCAGCGTCCAGGTGCGCGGACAGGGCACCGAGTTCGACAGCCTGCGCGAATACGTGCGGGGCGACGATGTGCGCTCGATCGACTGGCGGGCGACCGCGCGGTCGTCCACGACCATGCTGCGCACCTGGCGCCCCGAGCGGGACCGCCACGTCGTGATCGTCATCGACACCGGCCGCACCGCCGCCGCGCGGGTCGGCGACGGCGTGCGAATGGATGCCGCCATGGAGGCCGCGCTGCTGCTCGCGGCGCTCGCGACCCGCGCCGGCGACCACACCCACCTCCTGATGTTCGACAGGGTGATCCGCGCCCGGGTGACGCGCGTGGACGGTCCGGCGCTGCTGCCGGCGCTCGTCGACGCGATGGCGCCCGTCGAGCCGCAGCTGATCGACACGGACTGGGATGCCGCGTTCGCCCAGGTGCGGGCGCTGACCTCGCGCCCGTCGCTCGTGGTGCTGCTGACCGCCCAGGATGCCGCCGAGGCCGCGCGCGGATTCCTCGGCTCGCTTCCCGGCCTCACCCGCCGCGCGCATGTGCTCGTCGGGACCGTGACGGACGAGCAGGCGCGACCGCCCGGAGCGCCCCGATGCGTCCGACGTCTACCGGGCCGCCGCGGCCGAGCGCGCGGTGCGGGATGCCGCCGTCGTCTCCGCGGCGATCGGCCGCGCCGGCGCCGAGGCGATCGCCGCCGACCCGGAGTCGCTGCCGCCTCGGATCGCCGACCGCTACCTCGCTCTGAAGGCCGCCGGCCGCCTCTGAAGCCGGCCTCTCGCCGCGGCTTCGCCGCTCGGGTGCCGTTCCCTGAGAATCGGCTGTATATGCCCTAGGCTCGGGCCGGGGCATCCCTCCCCGCCCCGAATCCGATCGCGAAGGAGATCCGCCCATGAGCGACCCGCGCCCCGAGAAGCCGGTTCCACCGACGCCTCTCGAACACACACCAACCGCACCGTCGACCGCGGCGACACTCGTCGCCGAGGCCTTCGGCACGTTCCTGCTCGTCCTCGGCGTCGTCAGCACCGCGCTGTTCGCCGCCGGCTTCGGCGAAGGAACCGAAGCAGCGAACAAGGGCGTCGGATTCCTCGGCGTCTCACTCGCCGTCGGCCTGACCGTCGTCGCCGGGGCCTACGCGTTCGGCCCGATCTCGGGCGGGCACTTCAACCCCGCCGTCACCCTGGGGCTCGCCGCCGCAGGGCGCTTCCCGTGGAGCAAGTCGATCGGCTACATCATCGCCCAGGTCATCGGCGGCGCCGTCGCGACGACGGTCGTCGTGCTCATCGGCCTGTACGGGCCCGACAACTGGCTCGCGAACGCCATGGACGGCGGCTTCGCCTCCAACGGCTGGGACTGCGCTCTCCCCGGCGGGTTCGGCATCGGCGGCGCGATCGTCGTGGAGGTCCTCTTCACGGCGCTGTTCGTCATCGTGATCCTCGGCGTCACGCACCGCACGCGCGGCAACCCCGCCTTCGCGGGCCTCGTCATCGGCCTCACGCTGACCCTCATCCACCTCGCGACCATCCCGATCGACAACACGTCGGTGAACCCCGCTCGCTCGATCGCGACCGCGATCTACGGCGGCGAGGAGGCGCTCCTGCAGCTGTGGGTCTTCATCGTGTTCCCGATCGTCGGCGCACTGATCGCGGGCTTCGTCTACCGCGCACTGTTCGACAGCACCACGAAGACGGACTGATCGCAACGAAGAAGGGTCGGTCGCCTGGCGACCGGCCCTTCTTCGCGCTCGCGCTCAGCCCGCCACGAGTGTCGGAGTGCCCGCCTCGTACTCGGTGAGGTCGCCGGTCTCGCCGCGGCGGTACGCCCGCCCGCCGACCAGCAGCATGTACACGAGGAATCCCGCGAGCGCGGCGGCGCCGATGCCGATCTTGACGAACCACGGCCACGGCTGAGCGGTCACGAACCCCTCGATGAGTGCCGGCGACGGCGAGCGCGAGGACGAGGCCGATCGCGACCGTCGCGAGGGAGCGCCCGGCCGCCGCCAGCGACTCGCCGCGGGGCCGAGGGCCGGGCGCGACCCACGACCAGAAGATCCGAAGTCCCGCGGCGCCCGCGACGAAGATGCACGTCAGCTCGAGAAGGCCGTGCGGCAGGATGTACAGCAGGAAGACGTCGGCGCGGTCGAACGCCGCCATCACGGCGGCGGCGGTGCCCACGCCCACCGCGTTCTGCACGAGCACCATGATCGGCCAGAAGCCCGTGATCCCGAACAGCACGCACTGCGCAGCGATCCAGGCGTTGTTCGTCCAGACCGTGCCGGCGAACACGGCGGCGGGGTTCTCGCTGTAGTAGTCGGTGAACTCGTTCTCGGCGTACTGCTCGAGCTGCAGCCGGCTGCCGAGACTCGCGATGAGCGCCGGGTCGCGCGAGATCCAGAGCGCGACGAGCGGTGGCGACGGCGACGAAGCCCACGGCGATGACGAGCGTCAGCCATCGGAGCCGGTACAGCGCCGCCGGCAGCTGCAGAGCGAAGAACCGCGGGATCTGCCGGAGGACGTTCTCGGGCGCCCCCGTCAGCCGCAGGCGAGCGCGAGCGAGGATCGTCGAGACGTGGTCGCCGTGCGGGGTGCGGCCGGCCGACGTCTTCACATCGGCGAGATCAGCGGATGCCGCGCGATACCGGGTGACGAGTTCATCGACCTCGCGCCCCGTGAGGTGGCGTGCCCGGCTCAGCTCGTCGAGCCGCGCCCACTCGTCCCGCCGTGCGGCGGTCAGGGCGTCGAGATCCATTTGCTTTACTGTACCCATGCCCGTCGAAGGTGCCCCCACCCGCGTCCATGCGGTCGAGATCCATCAGGACGAGGTGCTGACCGGCGAAGCCGTCGCGCTGGACGTGCAGCCGATCGGGTACTTCCTGCGCGCCCTCGGCGTGCTCATCGACATGGTCCTCGGTGTGATCGTCCTCGTGCTGTTCGCCCTCGTGACGACGTGGCTCGCCGCGCAGGGACTGCTCGACGAGACCGTCATGCCGATCCTGGTCATCATCGTGCTGGTCATCGTGATGGTCGTGATCCCCACGGTGGTCGAGACGGCCTCGCGAGGGCGGAGCCTCGGCAAGCTCGCTGTCGGCGGACGCATCGTGCGCGCCGACGGCGGCGCGACGGGCTTCCGCCACGCCTTCATCCGCGCGCTCGTCGGCGTCTTCGAGCTCTGGTTCACCCTCGGCGCCGTCGCCGCCCTCGTCGGCGCCTTCACCCCGCGGTCCCAGCGACTCGGCGACCTGCTCGCCGGGACCTACTCCGAGCGCACGCGCACTCCCCGCCTTCCGGCCGACCCGCCGGGCATGCCGCCCGATGCTCGTCGCCTGGGCGTACCGGAGCGGATGTCGCGCGGCTGCCCGATCGCCTCGCGCGGCGCGTCGCGCAGTTCGTCGGCCACGCCGACAAGATGGAGCCGGCGGCGCGCGCGCGGGTCGCAGCATCCCTCGCCCAAGATGTCGCCCCGCACGTGTCGCCGGTGCCCGCGGTCGACCCCGAGACGTTCCTGCGCGGCGTCGTCGCCGTGCGGCGCGACCGGGAGCTGCGCGCGCATCGAGCTCGAGACGCAGCGCGTCGGCGGCGCTCACGAGCGCGGTGCCCGATAGCGCCCCGGGGGTTCCCGGAGCGCTGAGTCAGTACCGGTAGTGGTCGAGCTTGTACGGGCCGTCGACCGGCACGCCGATGTAGGCGGCCTGCTCGTCGGTGAGCGTCGTGAGCTCGACGCCGAGCGCGGCGAGGTGCAGCCGCGCGACCTTCTCGTCGAGCGTCTTCGGCAGCGTGTAGACGCCGATCGGGTAGTCCTCGATCCGCGTGTAGAGCTCGAGCTGCGCGAGCACCTGGTTGGTGAACGAGGCGCTCATGACGAACGACGGATGCCCGGTGGCGTTGCCGAGGTTCATGAGGCGTCCCTCGCTCAGCACGAGCACGCTGCGCCCGTTCGGCAGCCGCCACTCGTGGACCTGCGGCTTGATCTCGATGCGCTCGGCACCGGGGATCGCCGCGAGGCCGGCCATGTCGATCTCGTCGTCGAAGTGGCCGACGTTGGCGACGATCGCGAGGTGCTTGAGGCCGAGCAGGTGCTCGGGCGTGACCACCCGCGTGTTGCCGGTTCCGGTGACGATGATGTCGACGTCGCCGATCACCGACTCCAGCCGCGCGACCTGGAAGCCGTCCATCGCCGCCTGCAGCGCGCAGATCGGGTCGACCTCGCCGACGATGACGCGCGCGCCCTGGCCCCGCAGCGCCTCGGCCGCGCCCTTGCCCACGTCTCCGTAGCCCGCGACGAAGGCGACCTTGCCGCCGATCAGCACGTCGGTCGCGCGGTTGAGGCCGTCCGGGAGCGAGTGGCGGATGCCGTACGTGTTGTCGAACTTGGACTTCGTCACGGAGTCGTTGACGTTGATCGCCGGGAAGAGGAGCTTCTCGGCTGCCGCGAGCTCGTACAGCCGGTGGACGCCGGTGGTCGTCTCCTCGGTGACGCCGATCATGTCCGCCGCCATCCGCGTGAAGCGCTGCGCGTCGCGCGCGAGGCTCGCGCGGAGCGTCGCGAGGACGATGCGGTACTCCTCGGAGTCGCCGGGCGCGGCATCCGGAACCGAGCCGGCCTTCTCGAACTCGACGCCCTTGTGCACGAGGAGCGTCGCGTCGCCGCCGTCGTCGAGGATGAGGTTCGGGCCGTCGAAGCCCTCGGCCGACCAGTCGAAGATGCGGTCGGCGAGGCGCCAGTACTCCTCGAGCGTCTCGCCCTTCCACGCGAACACCGGGCACGCCGGCCGGCGCGTCGACGGTGCCGGCGGGACCGACGACGACCGCGGCGGCGGCCTCGTCCTGCGTCGAGAAGATGTTGCAGCTCGCCCAGCGCACCTGCGCGCCGAGGGCGATGAGCGTCTCGATGAGCACGGCCGTCTGCACCGTCATGTGCAGCGAGCCGGCGATGCGGGCGCCTGCGAGCGGCTGGTGCGGCCCGAACTCCTCGCGCAGCGACATGAGGCCCGGCATCTCGTTCTCGGCGAGGCGGAGCTGGTGGCGTCCGGCTTCGGCGAGCGACAGATCGGCGACCTCGAACTCGAAGGGACGGGTGGCGGACGGGACGGCGACAGCGGACTCGGACGGCATCCGCCCATTCTTCCACGTCGCACGCGCCCTTTGCGGGTCGGCGTCAGTGCGGATGGCGTCGAGCGCGGTGCGTCTCAGACGCGCAGCGTCTCGTGGCGGACGACGACCCAGCCCTTCGGAACCGACAGCCGGTCGGTGTGGATCGCGCAGAGGTCGTGGGCGTGCGGATCGCCGCCGGCGCCGAGCGGACCCAGCGCAGCCATCTGGTCGCCGTAGTCGTACGTCAGCGTCGACACGGCCTCGCGGGCACATCCGACCTTGGAGCAGAGTCTCTCGCGCATCGGGTCCACGCTAGCGATCCGGCTTCGACGAACCGGGATGCCGCGCCGGAGCGCCCCCATGGGGCTCCGCCCGAACCCCCGGCTCGCTGACGCGCGCCTAGGATGGGGGCATGGCGTGGCGACGTACCCGGAGCTCGATGCCCGCTCCTGCCCGCCGATCGCGGCACGGCCGCCACGGCCGGGAGGGACGCAGCCCCGTCGTGCGCCCGCCGCTGCCGCCGCTGGACACCCGCATGGACCGGTTCGACCTCGCCGTCGGCACCGCCGCGGAGTTCCTGCGGTCCGCCTGGACCGAGCTGCGCGACGTCAGCTTCGAGATCGCCGACATGCCGGCCGCGACCGATGAGGACGGCATCCCGCGCTGGACGGTCCTGTCCGACGAGAAGCGCATCATCCTCTACCGGCTGCCGATCGAGCGCCTCAGCCACCTGCATCGCGACGACGACCTGCACCGGCGCATGATGATCGAGGGCAGCGTCTTCCGCGCCGCGGCCGAGTACCTGGACCGCGATCCCTGGGACCTCGGTCCGGAGCGCTTCCGGTATTTCTGACACGCTCGCTACGGGGTACACGAGGATCGGCGGGGCCGCAGCATCCGCCGGCCAGACCGTGAAGCCCGCGAGCGCGCCGTCGCCCGTCAATGAGAGGCCCGCACGGATGCCGCTCGCACCGGGATCGAGTTCGTAGACCGTGCGCGGCGAGAGCCGGGCAGTCGTGCTCGCCGAGCGCGGGAACCGTCACCTCGAGCCGGAATGAGCCGTCCGCCGATGTGATCGACACGATGGCCTCATCGTCGTCGGGGTTCACGATCGTGAGCGACGGCGGCGGTCCCGCAGGAGTCGCGAAGAGACTGGGCGCCGACACGAGCGGGGATGCCGAGTACCACGCGAAGTCGGCGCCCTCGTCGAAGCCGGTGGTCTGCCAGACCGCCGCGACGACCGGCTGATCCGCGGTCACCTCGACGATGTAGGTCCCGATCGGCAGGCCGCCGAGCTCGATCTCGGTCGGCTGCGCCGCCGCGAGCGGAACGACACGCGGCGGCACCGGCTGCGCGCCGCCGACGGCGGTGACGGTGACAGTCGCCGTCGCGGCGGCTGCCGGCGACGAGCACGCGCAGCACCGTCGCGGCGCGTCCGACGCGCCCTGCGGCTTCCGGCGATGCGGTCACGGTCACCCCCGCGATCGTCTGCGCCGGCTCCGGCGCCTGCACCGGCCCGACCTGGTCGGCTCCCCCTGGCGTCAGCGTCCGCGTGATGCTCGTCTGCAGCGACGCGTGGACCGGCGCGCCGACGGCCGACACCCGGATCACCGGCGCCGTCTCGCCGAGCACGAGGCCCGCGAGCGGGATGAGGCGCTGCGTCGCAGGCGGCACGACGACGTCGACGCCGCCGGGCGGACGTCGATGCGCCGCCCGCGCCGTAGGCCGTCAGCTGAACGGTCGCCGCCACCGTGCCGGGATTCGAGAGGATCACGATGTCGGCGGCCCCGGTCGCCGCCGGACCCGCCGACGAGCCACGACTCCATCAGCGGCGGACGGCACGCGGATGCCGCGAAGCCGGCGAGGTCGTCGGCAGCCACCGTCGCCGAGCCCGACGCCGCGACGTCGACGCGGCTGCGGTTCTCGGGCTGGGCGGTGAAGACGAGCGGGCCGTCTCCGCCGGAGAGACCGGGGGCGACGAGGCGGGTCTCTGCGGGTGACGCGGCGCCCTCGCTGACGCCGCTGGTGACGCTCTGCGTCGTCGCCACGGCGATCTCGGCGGCGTCCTCGAGGTCGCGGCCGAGGGTGAGCAGCCCGCCGTCGCAGACGATGACGGTCGCCGCCGGCGCCGGCGTCGCCCACACGCTGACGGGCTCGCGGGCGATCGTCGGCCACGGAATCGAGATCGCGGTCACGACGGCGACCACGGCGGCGACGGACGCGACCGTCGCGGCGAGCAGCCGCGCGCTCGTCGTCGCCCATCGGAAGACGCGTCGATCGCTCATCGGCCCTCCCTCCAGTGCGGTCCGACCACGCGCGGCGTCCGGCGCGCGGCGCGCCGCGATGCCGCGGTCGGCAGCGCGAGGAGCAGCGCGATGGCGACGACGCCGAACTGCAGGATGGCGATGAGGCGCGACGAGCGTGGCGACCGCGCCGGAAGCCGCCGGCGCGGTCCGCGACGTCCGAGGTCACCCGCCACAGCGTGCCCTTGGCGGTGTCGCCGACGGCGTCGAGCGTGTCGCGCTGGTCGATCGCTGTCGACGCCGAGAGCCGCATCGTGCGTGCGGCATCGGACTCGGGCGGCGCGGCGGGCGCGAGGAGCACGAAGCTGATGCCCCAGTCGGCGAGCTGGGCGACGACGTCGTCTGCGGACGAGGTGACGAGGTCGGCCGCGAGCTCGGCGAGCTCGGCGTCCTGGGCCGTCGGCTCGGTGCGCGTCGACACGATGGTCGCCTGCCCGCCGAGGGTCTCGCTCCCGCCCCAGACGATGCGCGCCGACAGACCTCCGGCATTCTGCGGCGTGAGCACGATCGTTCCGACATCGCCGTCTTCGCGGCCCTCCGCGGCGACGTAGGCCGGGAGCGTGCTGGCCGGGCCGTTGGTGATGGTGGCGACACCGCGCGCCATCGAGGTGAGCGAGGGGATGGCGAGCACCGCGACACCGATGCACACGACCGCGGCGGCGAGCGCCCTGCCCGAGGCGCAGTCGCGGTGCCAGGCCGGCATCGAGCGCCACGAGGGCGCCGCCGAGCGCGCCGAGCCACGCGAGGCTGAGGCCGGTTCCCGGCCAGAGCGGCACGGGGATCGACTGCGAGAACGAGACCCACACGCCCACGGCCGCGAATGCCGTCGCGATTCCGAGGCTCGTGATGACCAGCATGGCGATGCCCGCCGCCCACCGCTGCGTGAGCGGGGCGATGAGCGCGAGCAGCGCGAGCGGAGCCGAGAGCAGCGGCACCCACCACGTCGGCCCCTCCGGGAGCAGCAGCGGTCCACCCGACCAGGTCGGGGGTCGGGATGCCGGCGGCCAGAAGCGCCCTGCCCGCGGCATCCGGTCCGACCTGCGGCCCCGCCCACGGCACGCCCGGGTCGGCGACGAGGCCCCACACCTCGCCGCTGCGCACCGCGTACCAGACGAGCGGCGCGGCGAGCGCGAGCGAGGGGATCACGGTCCAGACGAGCCGGGCCACGCCGCGGCCGGCGCGCAGCACGACCGCGAGGACGATCGAACGCCGACCCACAGCACCGCGAGGGCGGGAGCGAGCGACGGTGCGGAGGCGACGACGGCGACGAGCAGAAGGGATGCCGCGCCCGCGCCGGACCACGACCGATGCGCCACCGACCCGGCGTAGAAGAGCCAGGGCAGCAGGAGGTGCGCGAGGACGGCCGTCGGGCGCCCCTGCGTGAGCGCGGCGAGCAGCGTCGGCGCGAGAGCCCAGACGACGCCGCCCGCCAGACGGAGGCCCGGATCGCTCGGTGACGCGCGTGGCGGCGAACCAGCCGCCGAGCGCAGCGAGCGGCAGGGCGAGCACCCAGAGCAGGACGATGGCGCGCGATGGCTCCCACGGGCGAGAGCGATCCGAGCACGGCGATCACCGCGGCGAACGGATCCGCCGGGCCGATCGTGTCGAGCCCGAGCGCACGCTGCCCGAACGCGGCGTCGGTCCAGAGCTGCGCGACCGTCGTCCGCAGCGGCTGGAGCGCCCCGCCGCCCAGCACCGGCCACGCCAGCAGCGCCGGGAACGCGGCGACCGAGACCGCGAGCGCCGCGAGCACGAGCCACGCGCCGCCCCCGGCGAAGAACCGCAGGTCCCTGCGGAGGTAGCCGGGCGCGGTGTCTTCCGGTTCGCTCGTCGAGGGACTCGCGCAGCTCCGCCCAGCGTCGTCCGCAGCGGTGCGAGCTGCGCCCACGACGACGCGCTTCGCCTTCGCGAGACGGCGCCGCGAGCGGCCGAGACCCACGAGCCGGACCGCGACGACGGCCGACGCCGCCCATTCCGGTCCGATCAGTCCGGGCTCCTTGCGGACGAGGTGCACGATCGAGCGCCAGAGCGCGAGCGGCAGCAGCGACAGCCAGTGCAGGGGCAGCGCCGAGAAGCGGAGCGTAGGCGAGGCGACGGTGCAGCTGCGCGACGCGTGCGGTGAACGCGCGACGCCGCACGTCGCTGCGGGGTCAGCGGTGCGGGAAGGCCCGCGACGCCGTCACCCGCCACGGCGACGAGCGCCGACGGCACGAGCGAGACGCGCGCGCCCGACAGCCGCGCGCGGACGCCGAGGTCGAGGCCCTCGTCGGCGCCGAGCAGACCCGGATCCAGACCGCCGAGGTCGTGCCACGCATCCGCTCGGACCAGGATGCCGCGCACGTCCGCGCCGAGCACGTCCTCGCGCCCATCGTGCTGGCCCTGATCGAGCTCGCCGTCGGCGATGCCGACGGTGCGGCCGAACCTCGTCATCGACACCCCGAGCGAGACGATCTCGGAGCGGTCGTCCCAGCGGACCAGCTTCGGCGCGACGAACGCGACGGACGGGGCCAGCTCGAGCGATCCGGCGAGCCTGCCGAGCGCCTCGGGCTCGGGCGCGGTGTCCTGCGCGAGGAGCCAGACCGCGTCGCCGTCCAGTCGCGGCGTGACGAGTGCGACCGCCGCGGCGAAGCCGGTCGAAGCCGGCGCCGTGACGACGGATTCGGCCGACGACCCCGCGGCGACCTCGGCGACCCCGGGGTCCTCGCCGCAGAGCACGATCGTCAGGACGTCGACCGGCCGCGTCTGCCCCGCCACGGCTGCCAGCGTCCGCCGCAGATGGAACGCTGCGGGGGTGCGGCCGTCGGGACGCGCGACGAGGATGGCGTGGACTCGGGCGGGCATGACGTGGTCAGCCTAGGCTCGGCCGCTCGGCAGGCGCCGGTGCACGCGCCGGGGCGGCGAGATCCGGCGTGACCCTGGTCGGTGCGGATGCGAGTCAGCTGGCGCGGCGCTTGAGCTTGCGGCGCTCGCGCTCGCTGAGACCGCCCCAGATGCCGAAGCGCTCGTCATTCTGCAGCGCGTACTCGAGGCATTCGCCCCGCACGTCGCAGGATGAGCAGATGCGCTTGGCATCCCGTGTCGAGCCGCCCTTCTCAGGGAAGAACGACTCCGGGTCGGTCTGAGCGCACAGCGCGTCGGTCTGCCACGAAAGCGGATTGCCCTCGTCGGCCTCGAGCGCCCGACGCACCCCGGGCACGCCCAGGTTGACCGGATCGACGAACCAATTGTCGGGAACGCCTGAGCGGTATTGCGATGCCGTCATCTCGTTCTCCCCCCGTGAGCCCCCCTGCACGCTGGTCCGCGTGTTAGGTGTAATTACACCCGTGTAGTTCGCCGAGGTCAAGTCGCGGATACTAAAGGCTCAACTCCCTCTTGAACCTTCACGACGCGCCGACGGCGTGTCGCACTGTGATAACGGTGCACCTCGAATCGGCCCTCAGCGGCCGGGGACCGCGACGAACACCGTGCCGTCGCCGCTGAAGTGCAGGACGCCCTCGTCAGGCGTCGCGAGCACCGCAGCGCCGGGCCGCAGCGACGTCCGTCGTGCCCGACGCCGCCGGTTACGCTCACGTCGGCCCGCGGTCGCGAGCGCGATCGCGACGCCGTCGACCGGCATCGACACGGGCGCCGCCGCGGTCGGCTCGCGCGACGAACAGCGCGAAGTCGGCGACCGGCACGGTGAACCGCGCGAGGCCCGCCGCGACCGGCTCGGCGCGGAGGATGGGCGACGGGACCCGGCGTCGGGTCGAGCACGGCGAGAAGCTCCGCCACATCGACGTGCTTCGGCGTGAGTCCACCGCGCAGCACGTTGTCGCTCGCCGCCATGAGCTCGACGCCGAGGCCGGCGAGGTAGGCGTGAAGGATGCCGGCGGGCACGAACAGCCCCTCACCGCGCCGCAGCGTCACGAGGTTCATGAGCAGCGCGACGACGATGCCCGGGATCGCCGGGGAAGCCGGCATCCAGCTCGCCGGACCACCTCCAGCTCGGCGCGAACTCGTCCGACTGCGCCGCGAGCGCCGCGTCGATGATCGGCGCGCACCTCGGCGCGCCCTTCGTCGGACAGCACCCAGCCGAGGACGGCGCCGAGCGAAGCATCCGCTCGGTCGAGGCGATCTGCGAGTGCTCGCTGCCCCCGGGCCGAGCGCGGCGACGAGCCGGCGCGTCGCGTCGAGGTCGCGGAGCCCGGCGAGCGCGCGGAACGTGTCGCTGACGCGCGACGATGAGCTCGGGCTTGTGGTTCGCATCGCGGTACGTGCGCTCGGCGGCGTCGCGCGGGATGCCCGCCGCCTCCTCGCGCGCGAACCCCGCCTCGGCCTGAGCCTTCGAGGGGTGCGCCTGGATCGAGAGAGCGGATGCCGCCGCCAGCAGCTTCAGGAGATACGGCAGGTGCGCGGGCACCCCGTGCGACGCGCCTTCGGCCGCGATCCACGCGTCGAGCGTGCGGCCGTCGGGCGTCTCGGCGGGGTCCGCCGGATGGTCGCCGAGCCACACCTCCGCCTCGGGGCGGCCCGACGGCGCGCGTCCGGTCAGTTCGGCGATGAGCGTCGTGGAGCCCCACGCGTAGTCGCGGGGCTCGTTCGAGAGCGGCACAAGCATCCCTCAAGCCTAGAGTCGCGGCGGCTCAGCGGGTAGCCTGATGGGCGATGGCCGCCTACTCCAACCACCCGGCATCGGCCCCGCCCGCCGCGCCGGTCCGTGAGACGACGGGCCACCTCATGCTGCGCGGCTGGTGCATCTTCGTGCTGTTCATCGCGCTTCTCGAGCACCGCCTGGCTGCACGCGTTCGGCACGACGGCGACGACGGTCATCACGATCGCGACCGGGCGTGCTCTCGATCGTCCTCTGGATCGTCATCCGTCCCCTCGTGCAGTGGCGGCGGCTCCCCTGGTTCGTGGTCGCGTACGTGCTGTGGGCGACGCTCTCGCTGCTGTGGTCCGCCTGGCCGGCGACGACCGCGCTGACGCTGATCCTGCTGTACGTCACGACGATCCAGGCGCTCTTCATCGGCAGCGTGCTGACCTGGCGCGAACTCGTGCGGGCTGCGGCATCCGCGCTGAAATGGGTGCTCGGGCTGTCGCTCCTCTTCGAGCTGTGGGTCTCCGTCGTTCGTTCAGCGCGCCGATCCTGCCGGGCTTCGTCGTGGGCGAGGCGGACGACCCGATCGAGTACTGGTCGCGGAACAACCTGTTCGAGGGCGGGCGCCTGCAGGGGATCATGGGCAACGCCAATCTGCTCGGTCCCGTCGCGCTGCTCGCCATCATCGTCTTCGCGATCCGCTTCGCCGCCGGCGCACCGCGCCGCGGCGCTGCTCGATCGCGTGGATCGGTGCTGTCGGCCTACCTCTTCTACCGCGCCTCGTCCGCGACCGCCTGGTGGCCGCAGCGGGCGTCGCCGTGGTGCTCGTGACCGTGCTGCTGATGCGCCGCGCGAAGCGTCCGGGCGAGCGCACCAAGTACTACATCGGCTACCTCGTCGATCGGGCTCGGCGGGGCGCTCGCGCTCTGGCTGCTGCGCGACCAGATCTTCACCGCCCTCGGCCGCAGCGCCGATCTCACCGGACGTGAGGAGATCTGGGCCGCGGTGCTCGAACGCGCCGGCGAGCGGCCGTTCGCGGGCTGGGGCTTCGCGACGCCGTGGGTGCCCACGGATCCGGCGTTCGACGGCTGGATCATCGACCACGGCGTGACCGTCATGCAGGCCCACAACATGTGGGTGGACGTCTTCATGCAGCTCGGCGTCGTCGGCCTCGATCCTGATGGGCCTCATCTACCTCGCGACGACCTGGCGCTCCTGGTTCTTCGCCGTCGACCGTCCGCGGTGGGATCTGCGCGAGGACCGTCCGTACTCGTCGCTCACGCTGCTGCCGACGCTCACCATCGCGATCCTCCTGCGTGCAGGGCCTCGCCGAGTCCTCGCCCCTGCTGGGCTGGGGATGGCTGCTGCTCGTCCTCTTCTCGCTACAAGATCCAGCAGTCGCCTCACGTCGGCGAGGGGCCCGCCGAGCAGACCGCCGCGATCGAGCGCGGCGAGATGACGAAGCAGGTGCCGTGACGTCCGCCGCCCGGCGAAGGGGCGCAGCCCGGGTGGCTGAGCACGCTCCTCGCCTCCGCATCCTTCGCCCGCGCATTCACGCTCGTCGTCCTCGGCACGGTCTTCGCGTCGTTCGCGATCGAGCGCCTCGCCGGCCGAGTCACGTACGTGACGATCATCGTCGCGCTCTGCGCGCGTGGGCATCGGCGATACTCGTCGCGCGGCGCGAGGAGATCTCGCTCGTGCGCCTGGCGCCGACGACGCTCGTCCTGTTCGTCGGGTGGGCGCTCGCGAGCGTGTTCTGGAGCTCAGACACCGACCTCGTCGATCTGGGGCTGGGTGTCGACGGCTGTGCTCGCGTTCCTCGCGATCGTCATCGGGCACGTGCGCGACACCCTCCAGACCGCGCGGGCGCTCGGCGACGTGCTGCGCGTGCTCCTCGCGATCTCGCTCGGCGTCGAGGTGCTCTCGGGCGCGCTCCTCGACATGCCGCTCCGCTTCCTCGGAGTCCAGGGCAACATCGCCCAGCTCGGCCCGATCCAGGGCATCTTCGGCACCCGCAACCTGCTGGGCTTCGTCGCCGTCCTCGCCCTCATCACGTTCCTCATCGAGTACCGCACGCAGTCGGTGCGCCCCGGCGTGTCGATCGCGTCGGTGATCCTCGCGGGCGGCCTCGCCGCCCTCAGCGACTCCCCCACCGTTTTCGTGCTCGCTGTCGGCGTCGGCATCGCGGTCGGCGCACTCGCCCTCGTGCGGCACACCAGCCCGGAGCGCAGAGCGGCCCTGCAGTGGGCCCTGGGGGCTCTCGTCGTCATCGCCGGGATCGTCGGCTATTCGGCGCGGCATCCGATCATCGCCTGGATCGGCGCCGGCACCGACTTCTCGATGCGAGTGGATCTCTGGAACGAGATGGTCGAGATCCTCCGCTTCCGTCCCGTGCAGGGCTGGGGATGGTTCGGGCCGTGGAATCCGCGGGAGTTCCCGTTCAACTACCTCAATTTCCGGCTCGACGCATCGCACGCCACCGGGCTGAACGCCTACTTCGACGTGCTGCTGCAGCTGGGGTGGATCGGCCTGGTGCTGTTCGTCGCGCTCGCCGGGCGTCGCACTCGTGCGCTCGTGGCTGGATGCCTCGGAGCGACGATCGGTGATCTACGCGTGGACGCCGCTCATGCTCATCGCCATCCTCATCGACTCGATGTTCGAGAGCTTCGCGCTGTCGGGCATCGGGTGGCTTCTGCTGGTCCTGCTGCGCGGTGCGGGCGGGCAAGTCGCGGTCGTGGCGCGAGCGCATGGAGGGCGCCGCGGCGCCGGACCTCCCGCACGATCAGGTTGGGCCCAATACCGCAGGGTAGGATTCACAGGCCATGCCCCTCGCAGCAGACAGCCCCCAGATGACGTCGACGACACTCTTCGATCCCGCCAGCGCCACCATCGCGGTCGTGACCTACAACCGGTCCGGCCTCCTCGCGCGCCTCCTCGACAGCGTCGTCCTCATGGACCCGAAGCCCGGCCATATCGTCATCGTCGACAACGCGTCCACCGACGACACCACCGCGCTCGTCGAGTCCTACCGCGACCGTCTCGGCACCGAGCTCGTGTATCGCCGCCTGGAGACGAACACAGGCGGCTCCGGTGGCTTCAGCGAAGGCATGCGCGTCGCCTACGAGCTCGGCTCCGACGTGGATCTGGCTCATGGACGACGACGTCGAGGTCATCCCCGACGGACTGGCGCGCATGGGCGCCTGGGCGCCGCGATTCAAGAGCATCCAGGGCCGCCGCTACGACTACGACGGCAGCGAGTTCTACTGGCAGTACCGGATCGCCGAGCCTCTCGGCATCCCGATCCCGTTCGCACCGGCAGGCTTCGACTCCTCCGGCTACAAGCCGATGAACTCCGGATGCTTCGAAGGCATGTTCATCCACCGCGACATCGTGCAGCAGATCGGCCTGCCCGACCCGCGCTTCTTCATCTACTGGGACGACCAGACGTACGGCTGGCTCGCGTCTCGCAAGACGCAGTCGGTGATCGTGAACGAGTTCGTCCTTCGCCGCACGCGCCAGATCAAGCAGTGGGACATGGGCATCCGCCACATGAACGCGTCGAGCAACGCGTACCGGTACTACATCATGCGCAACCGCGGCCACATCAAGCAGTACTACCGTTCGCTCGGCGTCTACCAGCCGGTGCTGTTCGGCCTGGGCACGGCGCTCACGTTCGCCAAGGAGCTCATCCGTCTTCTCTTCGTCGAGCGGACCGTCCGCGGGACGTCGAACCTGTTCCGCGGACTGCGCGACGGGTGGAAGATCGCGAACGATGCCGCGTGGCGGCCGATGCCGCCGCTGGACGCTCAGCCGACGGGATAGTCCGCGTTGTAGCGGTCCAGCACCTCGGCGATCGGCGCGTCCAAGGCGAGTCGTCCCTTGTCGAGATAGAGCCCGCGCGTGCAGAAGCGGCGCAGGTCTCGTTCGCTGTGGCTCACGAAGAACAGTGTGCGTCCGTCGGCGAGCAACTCGTCGATCCGGGTGTAGCACTTCTCGCGGAACGCCTTGTCGCCGACCGCGAGCACTTCGTCCACCAGCAGGATCGGCTCCTCCAACTGCGAGACGACCGAGAACGCGAGCCGCACTTTCATGCCGTTCGAGAGATGCTTGTAGGGAGTATCGACGGACTCCTGCAACTCGGCGAAATCGATCATCCCGTCGAACCGCCGCGCGACCTCCGCTTTCGGCATCCCATGAAGTCCTGCGGCCAGACGCACGTTCTCGCGCACCGTGAGGTCACCCACGAAGCCACCGGTGATCTCGATGAGCGGCGCGACACCCCCGTTCACGGAGACCGACCCCTCGTCCTGGAGAAGCACGCCGGCGACGAGCTTCAGCAGGGTGCTCTTACCCTGGCCGTTCCGGCCGACGACTCCGATCGACTCGCCAGGCCGCACGTCGAAGCTGACGTCGCGGAGCGCCCAGAACTCCCCCGGCTTCGAACGCCGAGACGAGTCCGAGAACAGATCCTTGAGGCTTCGGCGCCCGCGCCGGTTGCGGCGGAAGCGCACGCCGAGGTCGCGCACTTCGATCGCCAGATCGGATGCCGTCATCACAGCTCCTTCGGCCATCACAGCTCCTTCAGCACGGGGCGCTCGAGCCGGCGGAAGACATAGATGCCGAGACCGAGGAAGACGAAGCACATGAGCGCTCCGACCACGACGCTCAGGGTGTTCCACTGGTCCGGGAAGAACCCGACGCGGTAGAGCGTGAAGATTCCCGCGAGCGGATTCAATGCTGCAAGGTCGGCGAAGACGCCGGGCAGGTCGCCCACGCCGTAGATGATCGGAGACGCATAGAACAGGGCGCGCAGGATGAGGCGCGTGGTGCGCTCGAGGTCGCCCCACAAGACGCACAGCGGTGCGACGAGCAGTCCCAGCCCGACGAGGAGCACGGTCTGCAGCAGGACTGCGAGCGGGAACCAGAGCAGGCCCCAGTTGACGGTGGCGCCGCCGACTATCGCGAACAGCACGAGCACCGGCAGCGAGAACAGGAACTCGATCCCCTTGCTGAGGACGATCCGGTTGACCCAGATCGAGCGCGGTATCGACGTGGACCGGACGAGTCGCGCGTCCTTGTTGAAGGCTCTCGTGAAGTCCGTCACGGCCGCGTTGAACCACACCCACGGCAGGAGCGCCGTGATCAGGAACACGATGTACGGCTCTTCGCCGACTCCGCGCCCGAACACCTGCGTGAAGACGAACCAGTAGATGAGGCTCATCACCAGCGGATCGAGCACCGACCAGAGGTAGCCGAGCGCACTCGTCGAGTAACGGACGCGCAGATCGCGTGAGGAGAGAAGCCACAGCGAGTGGAGGTAGCGCCGGGGCGATCCGGGGGCGCCGACGGTGGCTGTGGTCACGTCAGCGAGTCTAGACGGGCAGACTTCGGCCCCCGTCATCCGCGAGATCGCGCTTGCGCAGACCGCATGTCGGCTAGATCCAGATCCCGGCACCGGCGATGACCCCCGCCACCCCGAGCAGGGCGAGCACGACCGCGAACGATCGCTGCGGGATGAGCAGGAGAGCGAGCAGCACCAGCAGCGGGGTGAACGCCATCGAGTACCTTGCGACGATCGATGAGTCGAGCCCGAAATTCAGGATGTTCGAGATGCGCAGAGCCGCGGGATAAAGGATCATGGTGAGGAGTGTTGCGAGTGCGAGCGCGCGGTGCGCGTCGAAGGTCCGAGGGCGCCGAACGTCCACCTCCGCCTCCCCCGTCGCTCCTCCTGTCAGGGTCGTCATCGCGGCGGGCTCGGTCGTGATCCGCGCCATCGCCGGCATCGCGAGGATCGCGACGAGCAGCGCGCCGACGACTGCGATCGTCACCCACTGCGGGATTCCTCCAGCCGCCACACGAAGCATCATGGAGAAAGTGCCGCCGGTTGCAGGCA
This sequence comes from uncultured Actinomycetota bacterium, assembly GCA_963751055.1. Lineage (GTDB taxonomy): Bacteria > Actinomycetota > Actinomycetes > Actinomycetales > Microbacteriaceae > Microbacterium. The sequence goes on from CAVVTB010000007.1 coordinate 134,424, forward strand.
TGCCGAGGTTCCAGTCCATCCACGGGGTGTGGAACGCGAAGAGCTCCTGAACCGCGCCGGTCACCACCTGGCGCCAGCCCTGTGGGTTCCACGGACCGTACAGCGCATCATTGCTGACGGTGGCGGTGGCCGAGATGTAGCGCCCCCACACGATGACCGGCGCCACCACGATGAAAGCCAGCACGGCGCCCTGCCACCACCGGGGACGCCACGCTCCGTCGAAGCGCCACTTGAAGGCGCGCGCAAGGATCGCCCCGAAGACCAGCAGGATGAATCCCCCGACGGGAAGCGAGCTGATCACCCCGATGCAGGAGGCCACCAAGGCGGAGAGCGCAAGCCACACGAAGCCCCGTCCGCGCTTGATCCAGAGCAGGCCCGTACCCGCGACCAGCGAGCCCGCGAGAAGCGCTGCGGAGTTCGGCGTCACCATGGTGCCCATGACGAGGATGATCGTGGCCGCGGCCGGAACCGTCACCGACGCAATCAGGCCCCATCGACGTATTCCGAGTGCGAAAGCGAAGATTCCGCCCACTGCGGCGCCGAGCCACATCAGGAGCGCGCTGAAGAGGCGATAGTCGGTGAGAGGGTGGTGGGGGCCGACGATCGCATCGAGCACAGCGCGAAAGCCCTCGGCGGCGACGAAGTACGTCGGATAGTGGATGTATCCCGTCGTGTAGACGCCGGGCACGTCCCGAACGCTCAGATCAGGATCGCCGCATCCGTGTGGCAGCGCCCCCGCCTGATGGCCGACACCACACGCCCATTCGTCGACGACTTCCTCTTCGAAGAGAGCGCCGCGATACGAGAGCTCCCCCGCGTGCAGCTTCAGCGCCGTGTCGTAGTGCGTGTGCTCATCCAGGAAGGAGAAGGGATGATCGTCGGTCGCCATCACGACGAGGGATGTACCGAGGAAGGCGAGAATGAGCGCCGCCACGAGGACGAACAGTCCCTGGTCATGTCGGCTCGCCCACGTTCGGACGGATCGGAACGCGTTCAAGGGTGCCTGCACTCCTTCAGATGGCTGCGGGTGTTCGTGGCGACGCGAGGCATCGGGACCGGATCGTGGTCGAACCAAAGGATCTCCGCGGGCGCCCGTTCGATCATAGTCGCGGGTGAAGGACATACCTGGCGATTGCCCGTGAGGGCATTTCCCCCGCGACGCGCTCAGAGGCGCAGGTCTCGGCTGGTCCGCTCTGGGGGTTGCCGCGACCGCCGCGGGTCGGCCGCGCCGGCGGGACGGAGTATTCTAGGCAAGTTGTCCGTCCCCCACAGGAGTTGAGAATGGCATTTGAGAAGGACGTCGTCGTCGTCGGCGGCGGTGGCCACGTCGGCCTCCCGCTGGCGATCGCGCTCGCGAGCCGAGGCAAGCGGACCGTCGTGTACGACGTCGCCGAGAGCGCGGTGGCGCGTATCCGCCAGGCGCAGATGCCGTTCATCGAGCCCGGTGCCGACGAGGTGCTCGAGAAGGTCGTCGCAGAAGGGATGCTGACCGCATCGACCGACCCGGCCGTCGTCGCGACCGCGGAGAACGTCATCGTCGTGATCGGCACGCCCGTCGACGAGCACCTGAACCCCGATCCCAACGCGATCCCGCGGGCCCTCGCGACATGTGCGCCGTTCTTCCGCGATGGCCAGCTCCTCGCGCTGCGCAGCACGATCTACCCCGGCGTCACGGCGCTCGTCCGTGACATGGTCGACGACATGGGGCTGACATGGACGTCGCCTTCTGCCCCGAGCGCATCGCCGAGCACAAGGCGATGACAGAGCTCTTCGAGCTCCCGCAGATCGTCTCCGGCTACACCGCCGATGCGACCGCGCGTGCCGCTGCGCTGTTCGGCGCGCTCACCGACTCGATCGTAGAGCTCACGCCCGAGGAGGCAGAGCTCGCGAAGCTCTTCACCAACACGTGGCGCTACATCAAGTTCGCCGCCGTGAACCAGTTCTACATGATGGCGAACTCGAAGGGCGTCGACTTCGAGCGCGTGCGCGCCGGGCTCACCCATGACTACCCCCGTGCGCAGGACATGCCCGGGGCCGGGCTTCGCGGCCGGCCCGTGCCTGTTCAAGGACACGATGCAGCTCGCGGCGTTCAGCGACAACACCTTCCAGCTCGGCCACTCCGCCATGCTCGTCAACGAAGGGCTGCCGCTCTACATCGCGAGCCAGCTCGATGTGGCCCACGACCTTCCGACAAGACCGTCGGCATCCTGGGCATGGCCTTCAAGGCAGGGTCCGACGACATCCGCTCCAGCCTGTCGTACAAGCTGCAGCGCGTCCTCCGATTCAAGGCGAAGGACGTCATCGCGACCGATCCGCATGTGCCGTCGAGCGTCGACTCGTCACTGCTCCCGCTCGAGGAGGTGCTCGCAGCGGGCTGACATCCTGATCGTCGCCACTCCGCATTCCGAGTATCGCGGGATCGCACCGACAAGCCCGTCGCTGACGTCTGGAACCTGCTCGGCAACGGAGTGCTGATTTGAGCGACGGCGCCCGCGCGTATCGATCGTCGTCCCCGCCTACAACGAGGGCGATGCCATCCGTCCGTTCCTCGACCGCGTCATCGAAGATCGTCAAGATGCCCTTCGAGCTTCTCGTCGTCGTCGACACTCCTGACGACACCACCATCCCGGTCGTCGACGGATACCGCGAGACCGACCCGCGCATCCGCGCCGTCGTGAACACCCACGGTCGCGGTCCCGCGCAGGCGATCCGGTATGGATTCGACGTCGCCGCGGCGCCGACCGTCGTCGTCACGATGGCCGACGGCAGCGACGATCCTCGGCAGATCGACTCGCTCGACCGAACTCGTCGAACGCGGCGTCGTCGTCGCCGCGGGCAGCCGCTACATGGCCGGGGGCCAGCAGATCGGCGGTCCGCGGCTCAAGCGCCTCCTCTCCCGCATGGCGGGACGGTCGCTGCACCTGTTCGCGAGCATCGGAACCCGTGACGCGACGAACTCATTCAAGGCGTACAACGCGGACTTCGTGCGCGAGGTCGACGATCCAGTCCCGCGACGGATTCGAGATCGGCCTGGAACTCGACGGCGAAGGCGCGCCGCGCGCGGCTGCCGGTCGCCGAGCTTCCGACCATCTGGCTCGACCGCACGCGAGGGCCAGTCGAACTTCCAGCTGCAGAAGTGGATCCCGAAGTACCTTCGCTGGTACTTCTTCGCCTTCGGGCGCCCCCTCGCCATCAACGAAATCCAGACAGGCCGCGGCATCCGGCTCGAAGGGAAGCAAGCTAATGGAGAAGGTCCTCGTCACCGGATCCGCCGGATTCATCGGCGGCTACGTCGTCGAGGAGCTGCTGCGCCAGGGCTTCAAGGTCGTCGGCGTGGACAACTACTCGAAGTACGGTCCGGTCAAGAAGTCGTACGACGACAACCCCAACTACGAGCTGGTCGTCGCCGACGTGACTCGACGTCGCGCGGATGACCGAGCTGCTCATGGACTGCGATCACTTCATCGCGGGCGCGGCGCTCATCGGCGGCATCTCCTACTTCCACACGTACCAGTACGACCTCATCGCCGCGAACGAGCGCATCATCGCCTCGTCGTGCGATGCCGCGATCGCCGCCAAGAAGGCGGGCGGCCCGCTCAAGAAGGTCACGTACATGTCGTCGTCGATGGTCTTCGAGTCGACCGACCGCTGGCCGTCGAAGGAGGGCGACGAGCTGCTCGTTCCGCCGCCGCTGTCGTCCTACGGATTCCAGAAGCTCGCCGTCGAGTACTTCGCGCGCGCGGCCAAGGGGCAGTACGACATCGACTTCACGATCCTGCGTCCTTTCAACTGCGTCGGCATCGGCGAGTCGCGTGCGCTCGGCGACGTCGAGATCCACTCCGGCAACGTGCAGCTCGCGATGAGCCACGTCGTCCCCGACCTCGTGCAGAAGGTTCTGAAGGGGCAGGACCCGCTGCACATCCTCGGCGAGGGCAATCAGGTTCGTCACTACACGTACGGCGGCGACCTCGCGCGCGGCATCGTGCTCAGCGCTCAACCACCCGGCCGCGCTCAACACGGACTTCAACATCTCGACGCGCGGCCGGCCACACCGTCGTCGAGCTCGCCGAGGTCATCTGGCGCAAGATCAAGGGTCCGGACGTGCCGCTCAACCTCGTGCAGCGACCCCGCCTTCGAGTACGACGTGCAGAAGCGCGTGCCCGACGTCACCAAGGCGAAGGAGGTCCTCGGGTTCGAGGCGACCACGACCCTCGAGGACATGCTCGACGAGGTCATCCCGTGGATCGAGAACGCCGTCGCTGACGGGACCATCTAGCCGCGGTGAGCGGGCGGACGGTTGCGCCGCGGACCGCGGTTGCGTGAATGATCGCACGTCGCTCGATCCGCCCGCGGTGTGGCCGAGGGTGCCCACGCGCGTCTGTCCCGCGGCCGCACCGTCGACTGCCAGGCCATGAGGATGAAGAGGCACCATGACATCCGGTGATTCGACCATCGCCAGCGATTCGCCCGCAACGCGTGCCACGGCGTTCGCCCGCGTACGCGACTGGAGCGTGCGGAGGGTCTCGAGCAGTTCCGGTTCGGCCGAGGCGGTGCACTACGCGACCCTGGTCGCAGGGTTCGCGATACTGATATGGCTGACGCGCACCCAGTGGTTCTTCTTCGACGAGTGGGCGTTCATGTGGGAACCGCAGCGTGAGCTGTGGGCCGGTCACGGCGGCCATTGGAGCACGGTCGCGATCGCCCTGTGGATGGGCATCCAGTCGCTCTTCACTCTCGACAGCTATCGCCCGTTCATGCTCGTCGCCATCGTCGTGCACCTGGTCACCGTGCATCTGCTCTGGCGACTGATGCGACGCATCGGGGTGGGCCCGTGGATCGCGACCGCGATCGCGGCTCTCCTCATCATCCTGGGAGCCGCGTCTGAGAACCTCCTCTGGGCGTTTCAATACGCGTTCATGGGTGCCATCGCGTGCGGCCTCGCGGCGACGCTGCTCGCACTCGGTCCGCGCCTCGGTATCGGCACGCAGTTTGCCATCGCGGGGGTGATGGTGCTGGGATGTGCCACGTCGGGAACCCTTCTGCCCTTCTTCCTTCCGGTCGCCCTCGTGCTGCTCCGCCTTCATGGATGGCGGGCCCTGCTGCTGCCCGTCGTGGTTCCCGCTGCCATCTACCTCGTGTGGTACGTCTTCGTCGCCGGGCCCAACCCCAACGCGAGCCTGAGAGCCGAAGGCATCGAGGTCCTCTTCACGCCGCAGTTCGCCGGGGCGATGCTCGCTGACAGCATCGGCAAGATCCTCCCGGTCCCCGCCATCGGCGCCCTCGGCATATCCGCGATCGGTGCGGGGGCCTTGTGGATGCTGCGGAGAAGGCTGACGATCGAGCAGTTCACGGCGATCGCGGTTCTTGGCGCGGGCCTCGTCTTCGCCTTCCTCTCGGCGTACAGCAGGTGGGACACCGGACTGGTCGCGGCGAGCTCCGGACGCTATGTGTACATGATGTTCGTCACGCTTGCCCCCATCACAGCCCTGCTCCTCACCCGCGCCGTCGCGCGCTCGATGCCAGCGACGCTCGTCGCGCTCGGTGTCATCGCGGTCGTGGGCGTGTACAACACCGGCGTCCTCGTCTCCGCGGCCCGAGAGGAGGGCGCACGTGAGGAGTTCGTGCATCAGGCGGCGTCAGCCGGTCTCGACATGCAGGAGCGATATCCGGATCAGGTCGACGGCCGTCGCAGTCCAGAGCCCCAGTACCTCCCCATCGTGGACCTTGACAGCCTCCGCGTGCTCACCGAGCGGGAAGGGCTGACCCGCATCCCGTACGGCCGGCCCGCGTGGCTCACCGCCCTCGTGAACGTCGGTCTGACAGTCGAGCAGACCGCACAACGAGCAGCCTGCGAGCCGCTGGGCATCGGCGACCGGATCCCGTCCGGAGCGGTCGTGGACGCCGAGGGCGGCGTCACTGTCGAGGTTGCGGCAGGCGATGCCGATGGAACGCTTGGTCACGAGCGCTCCCTTGCCCTCGACCACGGACCCAACGCGATCACCACGGTTGAGGACACCCCCCTGATCGTGTCCGCGATCGAGGGCACCGCGGAGCTCTGCAGCATCCAGGCGGGAACAAGACAATGACAGACCAGACAGACTCTCGCATGCGCGAGTTCCTGATCCGCAACATCCGGCGTGGCGGCATCTTCCTCGCGATCGGAGGGCTCGGGTTCGTCGTCGACGCCATCGTCTACAACGCCTTGGTGTTCTTCGGCGGGCAGGGTCCGCTCCACGGGCAGCCCCTCGTGGCGAAGACCATCGCCATCATCGCGGGCCTCGTGGTGACCTACATCGGGAACAGGCTGCTGACCTACCGGGACCGCAAGGCCCCCGTCAGCTGGGCCCAGGTCGCGCGATACGCCGTCGTCAACGTTCTCGCGCTATTGCTGCAACTGGCATGCCTGGGATTCTCACGCTACGTGCTCGGCTTCGACACGCTGCTCGCCGACAACATCTCGGGCACCCTGATCGGCCAAGCCCTGGCGACGGCGCTGCGATATGTGCTCTACACGCTGTGGGTGTTCCCGCACTCCCCTGCAGTCGACCCGATCACGTACATCGAACACCATGAAGCCCCGCACGAGGGCGACCACCGGCACAGCGCCTGACGACTGCTCACCTGAGCTGGTTGTTCCACATCGACAGCGCCGACCCGATCGCCATGTGCATGTCGAGGTACTGGTAGGTGCCGAGGCGTCCGCCGAAGTACACGTCCTTCTCCCCCTTGCGCCAGCTCGCGGTAGGCGAGCAGACCTGCGCGGTCCTGCGGCAGTGTTGACGGGGTAGTACGGCTCGTCGTCGCGCTCGGCGAAGCGCGAGAACTCGCGCATGATGACGGTCTTGTCGGTCGGGTAGCGGTCTGTGCGCTCGGGGTGGAAGTGCCGGAACTCGTGGATGCGCGTGTAGGGGACGTCCGCGTCGGCGTAGTTCATCACGGACGTCCCCTGGAAGTCGCCGACCTGCAGGACCTCCTGCTCGAGGTCGAGCGTGCGCCACGAGAGCGCGCCTTCGGCGTAGTCGAAGTATCGGTCGACGGGCCCCGTATACACGATCGGCACCTGGCCGACGGTCGCCGGCTTGTTGAGCGGCTGCGACTCGTCGAAGAAGTCGGTGTCGAGCTGGACCTCGATGTTCGGGTGGTCGGCCATGCGCTCGAGCCACGCGGTGTAGCCGTCGGTCGGCAGACCCTCCCACGTGTCGTTGAAGTAGCGGTTGTCGTAGGTGTAGCGCACGGGCAGCCGGCTGATGACCTCGGCGGGCAGGTCCTTCGGATCGGTCTGCCACTGCTTGCCCGTGTAGTCGCGGATGAACGCCTCGTAGAGCGGCCGGCCGATGAGGGCGATGCCCTTCTCCTCGAGGTTCGCGGCCTCCTTCGCGTCGAACTCGCCGGCGAGCTCGTGCACGAGCGCGCGCGCCTCGTCGGGCGAGTAGGCGGCATGGAAGAACTGGTTGATCGTGCCGAGGTTGATCGGCAGCGGGAACACGACGCCCTTGTGGTTCGTGTAGACGCGATGGACGTAGTCCGTGAACGTCGTGAAGCGGTTGACGTACTCCCACACCGTCGGGTTCGACGTGTGGAAGAGGTGCGCGCCGTAGCGGTGCACCTCGATCCCGGTCTCGGGCTCGTCCTCGCTGTACGCGTTGCCGCCGATGTGGTGGCGGCGGTCGATGACGGTGACCTTGCGGCCGGATGCCGCGGCCCGCTCGGCGATCGTGAGGCCGAAGAATCCGGAGCCGACGATGAGGAGATCCATGCCGAACCTCAGACGCTCTCGACGGCGAACGCGCGTGCGATGGGTTCAGGGAGCTCGATGCCGGCGAGATCCACGACTGCACCCGAGACGTATGCGTCCTGCAGGAGGTCGACGACGGATGCCTCGACCCCCGACCGCGTGAGACCGACCCGGTTCGCGCCGCGGATGGTCGCGGGCGATCCGAAGGCGAGGGCGAACGGCGGGATGTCGCGCGTCACGACCGAGCCCATCCCCACCATCGCGCCCGCACCGACCGTGCGGAACTGGTGCACACTCGCGCCCAGGCCGAGGTTCGCTCCGTCGCCGACGGTGACGTGACCCGCGAGGAGCACGCTGGAGGCGATCGTGACGCCGTCGCCGATGAGACCGTCGTGGGCGACGTAGACCTGGTTCATGACGAAGCACGAGTCGCCGACGCGGGTCGTCGTCTTGAGTCCCCGGTGGATCTGCGCGTACTCGCGGATCACGTTCCCCGAGCCCATCACAAGTCCCGCGCCTGCGCTGGCGCACCGCCGCGCGCGTGGCTGTGCGAGCGCACCTCCGGCTCCGCGCCCAGCACCACGCCCGCCCCGATCCAGTTGCCGTCCCCGATCACGACCCCCGGTCGATGACGACGAAGGGCCCGATCCGATTGCCGGAGCCCAGTCGCACCCCCTCGCCCAAGATCGCGGTCGGGTGGATCTCATTCGTCATCGTGGCGTTCCTTGATCGCATCGAGTCTCGGCCTCGTACTGCTCGTCGTAGGGGGCCAGCTCGATGTTGCGGGAGCCCTCTGCCGCCAGCCGCCGGCGCATGACCACGACGGCGATCGCCGCCGCACCGGCGCCGGCGAGATCGGCGACGGTGAACATCATCCGCGAGACGACGGTCATCGCGGCGGCCTCGGGAAGCGTGAGGAGCAGCAGCATCGCGCCCAGGAGCACCGCCTCGCGCGCGCCGAGCCCCGACGGCAGCAGGAACGCGAACAGCCCGACCGTGAATCCGATCGACATCGCGCCCGTCAGGAGAACCAGCGTGCCGAAGTCGGGATCGACGAGCGAGTTGACGAGCAGGAACAGGTGGAGTCCGTAGCAGATGTACGCGGCGAGCGCCGCACCGAGCGAGCTGAGGACGACCTTGAACGACACCTCGTGGTCGAGCGGAGGGCGGCGGAAGATGCGGAGGGCGAGCGAGGCGAGCCACGTCATGACCTTCGGATGCAGGCAGACGAGCCCGATCGGCAGGAGCAGGTAGAGCCAGAGCAGCTGCGAGTGGTCCTGGACCATGATCGGCAGCGCGAACGAGCCGAGGATCAGGGACGCGACCACCCCGACACCTGCGGCGTACAGCGCCGTGATCAGGACCCGCGGTCGGGCGACGCCATACTGCCGGCCGAGCTCCATCTGCATGACGTACGACCAGACCGACCCCGGCACGTACTTTCCCAGCTGTCCGACGAGGAGGATCTGCGCGCCACGGAGGAGTGGGACGCGGGGTCCGAGGCCGTTGAGGATCGCGAGCCAGCTCAGCGTGCCGAACCCGAGCCCCAGGACGACGAGCGCGAAGCTGAGGATGAGCGAGGCTGGCGCGATGAGCTTCACAGCCCCGGAGACGGCCTCCCACTGGGAGACCAGGTAGTACACCGCGAAGCCTACGACGGTGACGAGAAGCGCGTAGCGCAGGATCAGGAGCGCCCAGGAGCGCGGGGTTCGCTTGGCGGTGATGACGATCGCCCTTCTCACGTCCGGAGGCAGAGCCCCGGGCGGGGCGGCCAACTCCCCGACAGTATGATTGTCAGGTTCGCCTTCAGACAACAGCAGCTTTGGCAGGTCCAATGATACCCATCACGGTCGTCGACTTCGGAACCGAGGAGGAGCGCCTCGTCCTCGAGGTCCTCCGTTCCGGTCGCGTCGCTCAGGGACCGATGGTGGCTCGCTTCGAGGAGGCGTTCGCCGAGCTCACCGGCGTCAAGCACGCCATCGCGGTCAACAACGGCACGACCTCACTCGTCGCGTCGCTCCAGGTCCTTGAGCTCGAGCCGGGCGACGAGGTGATCACGAGCCCGTTCACGTTCGCCGCGAGCCTCAACGCGATCCTCGAGGCCGGCGCCACCGCGCGCTTCGCCGACATCTCGGAGGACGACTTCAACGTCGACCCCGACTCGATCGTCTCGAGGCTCAGCGACCGGACGCGCGTGCTCATGCCCATCCACCTCTTCGGGCAGATCGCCGACATGGAGCGCATCTCCCAGATCGCGCGCGACAAAGGCCTCGGCATCCTCGAGGACGCGGCGCAGGCGCACGGCAGCAGGCAGGGCGATGCCGCGGCCGGCAGCTTCGGTCTCGGGTCGTTCTCGTTCTACGCGACGAAGAACATCACGACGGGCGAGGGAGGCATCATCACGACGGATGACGACGTGCTTGCCGAGCGTCTGCGCATCCTCCGCAACCAGGGCATGCGCGCGCGCTACGAATACGTCATGCAGGGCCACAACTACCGTCTGACCGACCTGCAGGCCGCCTTGGCCATCCCGCAGATCGAGCGCTACTCCGCGACCGTCTTGCAGCGCCGCGTCAACGCGGCCGCCCTCGGGGAGGGCCTCGCGGGCATCCCCGGCCTCGTGACCCCGAAGGTCATGCCGGGCCGTGAGCACGTGTGGCACCAGTACACCGTGCGGATCACAGATCAGGCGCGCGTCTCGCGCGAGGAGTTCCTCGAGAAGCTCGGCGAGGCGGGCGTCGGCGCCGGCATCTATTACCCGCACCTCGTCTTCGACTACGACGCCTACCGCAACCGTCCCGACGTCGTCGTCGAGCCCACCCCCGTGGCCGAGCGCATCGCCCGCGAGGTCGTGTCGCTTCCGGTGCACACGCACCTGACGTCCGACGACATCGCCCACATCGTCGGGATCCGTCCGCACGATCCTCGGGGCCGACGCGTGATCGACGTCGCGCTCGTCGGCGCGGGAACGATGGGGTCCTACCATGCCCGCGTCGTCTCCTCCTCCGGCCGCGCCAACCTCGCGCGCGTCATCGACGGCTACGAGCCGTCCGGGCGCGCCGTCGCTGAGCGGTACGACGCGACGTGGAGCGAGTCGCTCGGAGACCTCGACGGCATCGACGCGGTCATCGTCGCAGCCTCGACCGAGGCGCACTTCGTCCTCGCGAAGCAGGTCCTGGCGGCGGGCGTCCCTCTCCTGATCGAGAAGCCCGTCGTCAACGACTACGAGCGGTCGCAGGAGATCGTCGAGCTGTCCGCAGCGAACGGCGTGCCGCTCTTGTGCGGTCTCCTCGAGCGGTTCAACCCGGCCGTCCAGGCGGCGCGCGAGCTCATCGAGGCACCGATCCACATCACCTCGACGCGCCACTCCCCTTATGCGCCTCGCATCCGGACGGGCGTCGCGTGGGACCTCCTGATCCACGACGTCGATCTCGCCATCCGGATGTTCGGCGGCACGCCGGCGTCGACGGCCGGCGCTCTCGGGTACTTCCACCCCGAGTCGGTGAAGGGCGCGGAGGACGTCGCGTCGGCGACGATGACGTTCGCGGACGGTCAGGTCGCCCAGCTGTCGGCGAGCCGGATCGGTCAGAAGAAGGACCGCACGATGATCGTCCACGAGCTCGACCGGCTCATCGAGATCGATCTCCTCCGCCGCGACATCACGGTCTACCGGCATGTCTCCGCCGAGGTCGCGAGCACCGATGGACGCGGATACCGCCAGCAGACGTCGATCGAGATCCCCGAGATCACGAACGCGCGGGAGCCGCTCGCATCACAGTTCGATCACTTCGCCGATCTCGTCGAGGGGTCGGCGGACGCGGATGCCGAGCGCCGCTCGATCCTCCCAGCCCACCGCGTCATCGCCTCGCTCCTCGCCCCGGGAGCCTGACGACCTGCGGCACGGCCGCCCGACGGGGCCAGCGATGTCCACATCCACCGCGGTGACACGGACCCGGCGCCGCTAGACGAAGCGCGGGTCGGCGGGATGCGTCAGGTCGACCTCGCCGATGGGCCGCGCGGGCACGCCGCCCACGATCGTGCGGGCGGGAACGTCGCGCGTGACGACGGCCCCCGCTCCCACGACGGCCTCGTCGCCGATCGTGACGCCCATGTTCACGACGGCGTTCGCTCCGATGAAGACACGATCGCCGATCTTGACGGGCTGCCTCTCGACCTCGGGGAACCGCCGCCCCGACACGCAGCGACGGGCGCTGGAGTGCGTGTAGATGTGGACGCCCGAGGAGATGTCGCAGCCCGAGCCGATCTCGAGACCGCCCGACCCGTCGATGAGAGTGAAGGCGCCGATCCACGTGCCAGGACCGATCTCCGGCTCGCCGATGATCCAGGCGTGCGGGTTGTAGGGGTTGTCAGGCAGAGCAGTCATCGGCGAGCCCTCCTTGGTGGCGTCAGGAGTTCTGGACCAGTCGGGTCATGCCGTCGTTGACGTCGATCTCGGCCTCGAAGCCCAGCACCCGCTTCGCCCGATCGATGTCGGCGGCACGGCGCGAGACGAGCACGTCGCGCGGATTGAACTGCGGCTCCACGTCGCTGCCTACGGCCGCGATGAGGATGCGCGCGAGCTGCTCGACCGTCGTGTCGATCCCGGTGCCGACGTTGATCGGCACATTGCCCTCTTCGGACGTCAGCGCGAGCACGACGGCGCGCGCGATGTCGCGGACGTGGATGAAGTCCATGGACTGCTTGCCCTCACCGTCGATGACGGGAGCCTCGCCGCGCTTGAGGCGGTTGACAAAGTGGTTGATGACCGACGTGTAGTACGCCGTGGTCTTCTGGCCCTCACCGTAGACGTTGAAGAAGCGGAGCGCGATCCACGAGAGACCGGCGCGGCGCTCGTAGTAGGCGAGGATGTCTTCGCCAGTGCGCTTGCCGATGCAGTACGGCGTCAGCGGGTTGAGCCTGTCGTCCTCGTGCATCGGCAGCTTCTCGGGATCGCCGTAGACCGACGCGCTCGAGGCCTGGACGATGCGCTTCACGCCGAGGTTCGCAGCTGCAGCGACGACGTTGTGAGTGCCGACGACGTTGATGTCGAACGACGAGAAGGGGTCGGCGACGCTCTTGTTGATCGAGTCCGCCGCCAGGTTGATGACGTAGTCGTAGCCCTTCATCGCGGCCAGGACCGCCGCACCGCTGCGGATGTCCTGGTCGACGACGTCGACGCGCCCGGTCGCCACGAGTTCGTTCGCACGGTCGCGGTCGCCGCGGACCATGTTGTCGAAGATTCGGACCGTCCAGCCCTCGTCCAGCAGACGTTCGACGACGTGCAGGCCGATGAAGCCTGCTCCACCGACGACGAAGACCTTCTTTTCGGTCATATTCTCAGAGCTCTCTCTCGTGGGTGAGTGTGGGTGTCAGCGCGCCGAGGCGACGGCCTCGGTGAGCACCTCGACGACTCGATCGACATCGACATCGGTGAGGTTCGCGTGCATGGGGATCGCAAGATGACGCAGGAAGAGGTCGGCAGAGACCGGCAGCGAACCGTGGAACCCGTAGATCGGCTGGATATGCGAGGCGTACGTGCCGAAGTTGCACTGCACGCCGCTGCCCCGCAGGTGCTGCACGACCTTGCCGCGGTCGACATCCGGGTCCAGGGTCACCACGTACGACTGCCACGGGTGGACGCGGTCATCGAGCGCGACCGGTGCGTGGATTCCGTCGAGGCTAAGGAGCCGCTCTTGGTACGCCCCGGCGATCTCGCCACGACGGGCGACGAGCCCCTCGAGCCGATCGAGCTGCGCGAGCATGATCCCGGCCGCGACGTCGGACATGCGGTAGTTGTAGCCTGCCTCGTCGAACGACGGGATGGGCAGGTCGGTACTGCCTTCACGCGACAGGGCGGGCGCGATTCCGTACGTGTGGAGCTTGCGTGCGTGGTCGGCGAGGTCGCTGTCGTCGGTGGTGAGCGCGCCACCCTCACCGGCCGTGATGCCCTTGCGGCCGTGGAAGCTGAAAGTCGCGACGTCGGCGAGGCTCCCCGCCGGCCGGCCACGGTAGGACGCACCGGCCGAGCACGCGGCATCCTCCATGAGCCACAGGCCGTGCTTGTCGGCGATCGCGCGCAGCTCGTCGTAGTCGGCGGACTGCCCGAAGACATCGACGGCGAGGATGCCGACAGTGCGTGGCGTGATCGCCGCCTCGACTGCCGCGGGGTCGACCGTCCAGATGTCGGGGCGGATGTCGGCGAACACGGGGGTCGCCCCCGTCCACACGACGGAGTGTCCGGTCGCAGGGAAGGTGTAATCGCCGACGATGACCTCGTCGCCCGGACCGGCCCCGAGGACCGAGAGGCCCAGGTGCAGGGCCGACCCGCAGTTGCTCGTTGCGAGGGCGTGGTCCGTGCCGGCGGCGACGGCGAAGCGCTCCTCGAACTCGCGGCAGGTGGGACCCGCGCCCGACAGCCACCCCGAGGCGAAGACCCTGCTCACCGCGTCGAGCTCGGCCTGGCCCACTGTCGGCTCACCGAGCGCAACCGTATGCGGCATTGAATGCCTTTCGTTCGAGGGGATTCGCGCAGACCGCTCAGGCTGCACATTCAAATGATATCCGACCGCAGTCGGGCTCGCGGCGGGCTCACTTCGCGTCGACCGAGTAGAACCGCATCGTCGTCGGTCCGTCCGTGACGCTCGAGACGAGGGTCGCGCACGACTGCACGAGCGGCTTCTCTGCGATGACCCATCGCACGTTGTCCTGGGCGAATGCGCCGCACGAGTCGAACGTGAGCTGGATCTGATCGGGCGCGGGATTGCGCGGTTGCGGGTTGCCTTCGCCGGCCACCCAGCTGACGTTCGCGAGGCGGTTCCAGACCCACTCCCACTCGCCGGCGGGGTCGATCTCCGACCACATCTCCTCAGAGGGTGTGCTCTGGAAGCCGTTGAACGAGGGCACGGCCGTCTCGACGAGGAGCATCGTCGGCAGGGGGGTGTTCAGCGATGCCGACCCATTCACCCGGGTCCTGGGCATTGAGCCGCTCGATCTCCTGGGCCATGTCGGTGTCGCGCAGGTCGAGGACGCCGCGGTAGACCGGGTTGACGAGCCCTGCGGACCCTATGGACAGCACGAGCAGGGTCGAGGATCCCCACACGATGGCACCGCGGCCGAGCAGGTACACGCACGCGACGAAGAGCACGATCACCCCGGCGACGGCCGCGATGCCCATGGCGCCGACCTGGTCGAGGATCGCCGCGCTGCCGAACTCCTCAGCGACGAGCAACGTGACGCGCACTGCGGCGACCGCGGCGAGGGCTGCTCCGATCGCGGCGATCCAGCGAGGGATCCGCGTCTCGCCCGCCGCCCTGCGCTCGTCGGCGCGCACGGCCACGAGGACGATCGCGAGGAGGCTGAGGATACCGAACCCGAGCCTCATGCGGCCGTACGTGGTGCGGTCGAGGAGGACGAGGTGTGCAAGCGCGTCCCAGCCGGGCACGAACATGAACGCGAACATGACGGCGCCGAGCACGATGAGCGAGACGGCGAGCCAGTCGACGCGCCCGGTACGGCGGAAGCGGTCGACGATGAGCCAGACGATGGCGGCGACGAGGAACAGTCCGACCAGGAGGAACGTCGAGGCCTCCGAGCTGTTCATGCCGAACGGACGCCCGCCGGTGCGTTCGAGCCCCGCCGAGATGACGCCGCTCAGCAGTGCGTCGAAGTCGGCCGGCGTGCCCTGGCCGACGCCCTGCAGGCGTTCGCCGGGGTAGACGGTGCTCGTGAAGCCGACGATCGTAGCCCACCGTGTGACCACCCACACGACCAGGACGCCCACGGCGGCGGCGGCGCCGGCAAGGAGCGGCACGGTGCGGCGCAGCCGGCGGCCGATGGACTCGTCGCCGGGGTCGCGCGTGAGGACGTAGCCGACGCCGAAGGCGAGCGCCACGAAGACGGCAGGAACGATGAAAGGGACGTAGATGCCCGTGCCCATGGCCACCGTGATGTAAGCGGTCACGGCCGCGAGGACCCACGAACCCCAGCGCCCCCTCGATTTCACAGACCAGACGAGGGTCGCCATGACGAGGAACGCCCACGCAGCGGGGTAGAACGTGATGGACAGGTACCACCACTGGAAGAAGGGCGCGAAGAAGAATCCGCCCGCCAGTAGGAGCGAGGACACCGGCCTTCGCGGCATCAGCGCGATGGCGAAGAGGTAGACGGCCGCGACGAGCGCGAAGCCCGGGAGCCACCACTTGACCGCCATCGCCTGGTCGAGCGGCAGGAAGAGGAATCCGAGCAGGTGCGGTCGGAAGGCGATGGACCAGTCCCGTGCGGGCAGGTCGTGCTGCACCGTGGCATCCATCCCGCCCGGGAACGTCTCGTTGCGGACAGGCAGACCCTGCTCGACCTGCGAGATCGTCCAGCTCGTCTGCACGTACCACTCGTCGCTGCGCATCGACTGCGGACCGCCGGCGAGGAGGTCGGGATCGGCGGAGTCGCTGATCGCGGAATGCATGACACCGGTCGACGTTCCGGTCACCCCGAAGGCGACGAGGGCGACGAACAGGGCAGCGAGCAGGGCCAGCGGTATCGCGACGAGACGCGCGTTGGGGAGGCCGTCGCCACGAGGTTCAACGAAGCCGCTCCACCCGCTCCTGCGACGCGACGCGGTCGGGGGGTCCGACACGACGTCGGTGAGAGTCACCTGGATGCCTTGACCTTCGCCGAGCGCAGTTCGTCGAGGACCTCGAGATGCCTGTCGCCGACCGCCTCGATCGTGAAGTGCCCGTCGATGAGCATCGTCGCGTTGGTCGCGACGCGTGCGCGCGCATCGGCAGGATCATCGAGCACGTGGCTGATGACACGCGCGAGACCCTCGATGCTCGCACGCTCATCGTTCTCGCTGCGCGACGGGACGATGAACAGGTCCTCCTCATCGCGCAGTTCGACTTCGATGAAGTTGTCCGCCCGCACGCTCGCGACCACCGGGACGCCCGCAGCCAGCGCTTCGAGGCTCGCGGTGCCGAAGCCCTCGCCGTCGAGCTCGTGCACTTCCAGTGCGACTCCCGCGAGCATGTCGGGGATGTCGGATGAAGGGCGTGCGCCGAGTGCGAGCACGGACTCGGAGACGCCGAGCCGCTCCGCGACGCGGAGGAACTCATCGTGGTACACGCCCCCCACGACGACGACGAGCGCCTCAGGATGCCGCTCGAGCACCCCCGGCAGCGCGTGCATGAGCGCGATCCGACTGCGCTGCGGGATGACATGGCCGAGCGAGAGGATGAGCGGACGGTCGCCTGAGCCCAGCTCGCGCCGGAGTGCATCCGGATCGCCGCCGCTCATGCGCGCAGGGTCGATTCCGACGGGGATCACGACCTTGCCCGAGATCGCCCACGCGTAGCGCTTGTCGATGTATCGATCCATGAGCCGGTCCATGACGACGAGGCGGGGCCGGTGCAGGCGCATGAGTGGCGCGACGAGGATCATGTCGGCGAGCCCGTACACCATCGAGTTGAACCTGCTGAGCGGGCTCTCGAGGCGCGTGTGGATGCTCAGGAGCGTCGGGCGGCGGCGGCGGCGCGCCCACCATCCCGAGAGCCACGTGAGATCGAAGAACTGACCGTGCTGGTGCACGACCTCGGGGTCGAACTCGTCAAGAATGTCGAAAACGCGGCGCTTGGCCTTGGGCGACATCGTGAAGCCGATGTCGAAGTTCGCCGCGAACCGCGTCTTCGGAAGCGTCCACGCGTGGATGCGCACGATCGTGATGCCGTCGCGCTCCTCGCGGGCGGGTGCATCGCCGTACGTCGCGGTCAGGACCAGGACCTCGTGGCCGCGCGACGCGTAGTGCCTCGCGAGGGCATCGGCGAGATGAGCGGACCCGCCCGGGCGTGGGGGGAAGAAGTTGTTGACTACAGCGATACGCATGGGTTCCGGGGAGAGAGAGAGAGAAGGAGGAGGAGGGCCCGATTGGACGCCTCATCCTATCCGAGGGCTCCTGAATGCCAGCCCCGTCCGCCGTCGAGCGGCCGGATCGCAGTCGGACTCAGATGCGACGGTAGCGGATTCCGTCCCACACGCCGCGCAGCGCGGCGCCGACCTTCGCCGGCCGATCGCGCTCGCACAGCACGACCTTCGTCCACGCCTTCACGTTGTAGCCGACGTCCTCGCGGAACCACGGCCCCGGGCCGAACCGCCGCAGCAGGATGATGCGGTTGCGCGACATGTAGTACTGGCGCAGTGGCGAGTAGTTCGACAGGTACACGCGATGTCCGAACAGGCGTGCGGCCTCCGACGCTCCGAACCGGTGGTCGAGCACCGTGTCGAACGCCTTGATGTTGACGTAGCCGCGCCGCGCCGCCCGCAACGAGATGTCGTGATCGACGTAGTCGATGAAGAGGCCCTCGTCGTGCAGGCCGATGTCCTCGAGGAGCGCCCTCGGGAACAGCGCTCCGGACGAGATGAGCACCTCGCGGGGCGCACTGCCTGTTCCGCGCTCCGTGTGGTACATGAAGCCGGTCTCTTCCGCGCGGAGCGCAGGGCCCACGATGCCGGCGCCGGTGCCGGCATCCCGATGCGCCTTCAGGAGCGCATCGAGCATTCCCTCGCTGACGGTGCTGTCCTGGTCGAAGATCCAGACGAAGTCGAACCCCTCGTCCAGCGCCGCCCGCATGCCCGCGTTGAATCCCGCCGCGACGCCGACGTTGCGGTCCTGGCCGAGCACTGTGAGACGCTCGTCGTCCGCGAACGGCGCGAGCACGACAGCGGATGCCTCCCCCGGCGCGTTGTCGACGACGAACACACGATCGACCTGCGCGAGCAGGGCCTCCAGGTTGCGCCCGAGGCTCGTGGCAGGGTGGTACGCGAGCACGACGCCGGCCGTCGACACGGGGGCGGACGTCACGCCGACCCCGCCGACTCCGCGATCGAGAGCTTGGCCGCGACGGTGCCCATCGTCGTGGAGTCTCCGCGCACCGTGAGCATGGCACCCTGCATGAGACCGTGACTGCTCGGCTCGCTCACGCCCGCAGCGTTGGCGTTGACGAAGTACTGGCCGGGGCCGAAGTGCACGCGCTCGATCGAGAGGTCGATCCGCGTCGGACCCGAGATCGGGGCGAGCCGGATGCCGAGCACCTCGGAGTTCGAGGCGAGCACCATCTGGCCGAGCGGCGTGTCGACGCTGAAGCCGATCTCCCAACGCTCGATGGGACGCAGCGCGTCGACATGCACGCGGATCGTGAGGGGATCGCCCTCGTCGATCGACGTGGTGATGTTCCCGTCGCGGTTCAGGAGCTCGATCCGCTTCACCTGGATGGGGTGGATCGTCTCTTCGGGAGGCGCCTCGCCCGCGAGCCGGCCGGCGAGGACGTCGCGCAGCGCGCCGATCGCCTCGTTCGTGTCGCCGTCGAAGACGACCTTGCCGCCGCTGAGCACGATGCCGCGATCGCACAGCTCCGCGACCTGCTGCGCCGAGTGGCTCACGAGGATGATCGTGCGGCCCTCTTCGCGGAACTGCGTGATGCGCTCCATGCACTTGCGCTGGAACGCCTCATCGCCGACGGCGAGCACCTCGTCGACGAGGAGCACATCGGGGTCGGTGTGCACCGCCACGGCGAACGCGAGACGCACGTACATGCCCGACGAGTAGAACTTGACGGCCGTGTCGATGAAATCGCCGATGCCGCTGAAGGCGACGATGTCATCGAATCGCGCATCGACCTGGTCGCGCGTCAGTCCGAGGATCGACGCATTGAGGTAGACGTTCTCACGGCCGCTCAGGTCGGGGTGGAATCCCGCGCCGAGCTCGAGGAGCGCCGCCATCCGGCCGCGGGTCTTCACGGTGCCCTTCGAGGGCGTGATGATGCCGCCGATGAGCTTGAGCAGCGTGCTCTTGCCCGAGCCGTTGGCGCCCATGAGACCCACCGTCGTCCCCGCGATGATCGACAGCGAGACGCCGTCGACGGCGTAGAAATCCTGGCGATGGGCGGCACCGAGCCGGCCCAGGTGCACGATGCGGTCCTTGAGGCTGTTGTCCTTGCGGACGCGGAAGAACTTCGTGACGCCGTCGAGGCGCACGATGTCGGGACGCTCCGCGGCCGTCGGGTCTGTCGTATTGGTCATCACAGCTCCTGCGCGAAGTTGCCCTGGAGGCGCGCGAACATGCGGTGGGAGAACCACAGCAGGAACACCCCGACGATGCCTGCGATCAGCATGCGCAGACCCAGGTTCGGCGGATAGTCGGCGACCGTCCCGGCATCCCAGAAGGCCCGGTGGAACCCGAGCACTCCGATGGTCACCGGGTTCGCCGCGTACACCTCGAGAACCCACGACGGCAGCGAGAGCCGGGCGATCGCGTCCGAGACCATCTGCCACGAGTAAACGATCGGCGACGCCCACATCGCGAGCATCATCAGGACCTCGGTGAGGTATTGGATGTCGCGCAGATAGACGTTGAGCGCCGCGAGAAGGAGCCCGATGGCGATGCCGTAGACGAGGATCACGCCGACCGACGGGAAGAACCACAGCATGTCGACGGGCGGCGGCAGCGCGCCGAGCACGATCGCCGCGAGCAACAGGATACCGAGCTGCACCACGAACATGAAGGCGGCGCCGCCGACGCTCGCGAGCGGGAAGATCTCGCGCGGGAGGTAGATCTTCTTGACGAGTCCTGCATTGCCGATGATCGAGCCGGTCGCGCCGAAGATCATGTCGCTGAAGAAGGCGAAGATCGTGAGGCCCGAGAAGAGGTATATCGCGAACTGGTCGATGCCCTCCGCCGCGCGGAGGAACTGCCCCAGCACGATGTAGTACATGAAGAACTGGATCAGCGGTCGGATCACGGTCCACAGGAACCCGAGGAAGCTGTCGCGGTAGCGCGCCTGGAGGTCGCGCCGCACGAGCAGGTTCAGCAGCTCGCGGCGGTGGAAGATCTCCCGCAGCTTGCCACCGCTCTTGTTCGTGTGGAGACCGTCGGAATCGACGGTGATGAACGGCTCTCGGGCGAGCCGTCGGAAGCGGTCGGAGGTATCCAAGGTCCTACTCTTGTCTCAATAAAGATCACTGCACTATATCCGCGCGGGAAGCGGCTCCTGCGCGTCAGCGACCCGCCAGACGGCGGAGGGCGTTGCGCGCGGTCGCACGCGGATGCCGCAGCCTCACGGCCCAGCGGCCGAGAGCGCGGTCGGGCTCGAGCGCGCGGCGCATCGCGGCGCCCGTCCCGGGGTGGTGCAGGCGCATGTAGATGCGGGCGAAGTCGCGCAGGCGCCCCGTGCCCATGCTCCCCGCGAGGCGGAGGAACTCGATCTGCTCGTAGGTGTGGCCGGGGATGGTCGACGACAGTTCGTCGAAATTGAACTCGAACGCGGTATGGCTGATCGACATGTACTCCGCTGACGAGACCGTGCGCGTGTGGTAGCCGAGCTCACCGGCCGCGTAGGAGGGCATCCGCTCGAGGATGTGAGCGAGGCCGCCGTCACGGTACGACTCGGCTCCGCCGAACTGCTCGTAGGTCCACTCGTGCTCGACGAGCAGACGAAGTGCCTCGGGGCGTGCGACGTACATCGATCCATACGGTGCCAGTGGCGAGATATCGTCGAGCGGCACTCGAATGGCGAGCTCCTCCGCCATGACCTCGAACCCGGCCTTGTTGGCCCACCAGCCGCGACCCATCGTCGGGTAGCCGATGTGGATCGTCGGCGGATAGACGAGTCCGAGCGTGGGCTCCTTCTGGAACAGCGCCAGCAGATTCGCGGTGTAGCCGGAGCTGTTCAGGAGGTTGCCGAACTGCTGCTCCTTGAAGTGCCGGCCGACGTTGAAGCCATCCTGGACGGTCTTCTTCGAATGCACCTTGACGATGAGGTCATAGTCGTCGCCCAGCAGGATGTCGCGACATGCGATCAGAAACGCACTCTGATCGCGTCCGTCGTTTGACGGGAGCACCCGCACGTCCACGGTGCGATCCTCACGTGCGCGGGCAGCGATGATGCTTCGGATCGCTTCGGCTTTCGCCTCGTCCGGCGTGGTCACCACGAAGTGGTAGCCGCCGGGCAGGGTGTCCGCGAGATCCACGATCTCGTCGGTCATCTCCTCGTAGAAGATGTGAGCGATGACTGCGAGGCGGAACGGACGGCTCGGGTCGTACGAGACGTCGACGTCGGGGAGGACCTCGAGCAGACCGGCGTCCGTGTTCAGATCCTTGGGCGGCACGTTCCTCGCGAGGTTCTGCCAGATGAGGTCCATCGGGTAGCCGTAGGAGGCGACCTTGTCGAGGGTCCAGCGGCCGATCACCGCGAAGCGATCGAGGTACGGCGGCCACTGGAGGAAAGGACGCCGCTTCAGGATGGGGCAGCCGTCGTCGAGCAGTGAATCGGCGTTGAGGATCGAGGGGTTCTTGGTGTCGTAGTCGACGAACGGGAACGCCGCGTCGACGGTGAATCCCGCGCTTGTGAACCGCTCGGTGAAGACGGCCTCGTGCCCCAACACGGCATCGATGTACGCGGGCATCCCGGGGAGCTGCTGCCAGTAGCGCGTCCACTCTTCGGAGAGGAACAGGTTGCGCCGGACCGCGATCCAGAACGACTGGAGGTGGTATGCCAGGACACCCTTGTTCGTCAGTGGATTCGGCTCTTCCCGGCCGTGGTCGGTCATGCCCCAGAAGTCCGCCTTGCGCGCATCCATCCGTTCGAAGAGATGCGCGAACGGGCGCACCGGGCCGAACCACGTGTCGTTGGTCAGCACGACCTCGTCGAACTCGGCGATTCCCGCACCGACATGATCCAGTGCGTGCTTGTGGGCCCAGATGTCGAAGCCGACGTTGTCACGCACGAGGATCTCATCCGCCACGGGTGCGAGCTTGGCGCGTCCCTCATCCGAGAGCGCTCCGTTGACGACCACGATCAGGTGTGCGGCATGCTCGCGCAGTCCGGCGAGCGCGTATGGAACATACTCGTCGACGCCGCCGCGCCGATCCCAGATCGTGTAAACGACCAGACGGCGGCCACCCGCGGGAAACGGCGCGGCACGCGACGACGGTGGGGACGTGACCTCGCCGTTCATGCGGCCGCCCCCCCACGCAGGTCGCGAAGTCGGCGCTTCGCACTGCGAAGCGCGAAGATTCCCCGACGAGCGACTTTGCCGAGCGGCCGAGTCACCGGCGCGATTGCACGCATCGTCTCGGGATGGTTGATATTCATGTACATGCGCACGATCGCGACGATTCCACCGTGTCCTGCCCAGCCGGCCCGATGAAGGAACTGGATCTGATCCACGGGGTAACCAGGCAGGGTCGCAGAGATCTGATCGATCTTGTACTCCAGCGAGAGGTGGCTCAAAGCGGCGTGCTCCGCGTTCATGATCGTCCGCGTGTGATAGCCCCGCTCCCCCGCCGCGCTCGAGATCAGGCGTTCCTGGAGCCGTGCGAGATCTGTGCGCTTCTTGCGCGTCGACTCGGTGTACTGCGAATATTCCCAATCCACGTCTGCGAGGAGCTTGAGCGCTTCCGGACGCGCGATCCACATGCCCCCGAGCGGTGCGAGCGGCGAGATGCCGTCCAGGGGGACCCCGATGCCCAATTCTTCGCACAGTTGAATTGCGCTCTCACGGTAGGGGATCCACCCGGTCCCCGCCGTCTTGTAGCCGATGTGGATCATCGGCGGGAAGACGACGCCGAGCCCGGGTTCCCGCTGGAAGAGTGCGAGCACGTTCGCGACGTATCCGTTGCTGCTGAGCAGGTTCTCGAGCTGATAACGACGAAAGTAACGGCGATGGTTCGCCGACCGCTTCGAAGGCGTCCGGCTGTGCACCTTCACCACGAGGTCGTACGAGTCGCCGCGCAGGATGTCTCGGCATCCGATGAAGAACGCGCTCATGTCTCCGCGACCGAGCCCGGAGGGGACGACACGCACCTCGGAGGAGCGGATCTGGGGGGCGCCGAGAGCCGCGATCGCCTCCCGCAGCGGCTTGCGCTGGTCGGCGTGCGGAGTCGTCACGATCAGGTCGAACGGCACCGGAATGACCGCGAGCCGCCGCAGCAGGCTGCCGAGCCGGCGTGCATCCGGCACGTGTGCCACCGCAGCGATGCGGAAGGGTCGCCCGGAGTCGTACGACACATCCACTTCAGGAAGCACCTCGAGCATCCCCGCATCCGCGTTGAGCACCTTCGGCTGCACGTTCCTCGCAAGGTCCTGCCAGATGACCTCGAGGGGGAACCCGTACGCCTCGACCCGCTGCAGCACCTGACGGCCGATTACGGCGTGACGATCGAGGAAGGGCGGGTAGTGGAACAGCGGGCGACGCTTGAGCACAGGACAGCCGTCCGCCAGGAGGAGGTCGGGATTGAACAGCGCCGGATGATCCGTCGGGTAGCCGGCAGACGGAAAGGCCGCAGCGACCACGTAGCCGCGATCGGTGAATCGCTCGGTGAACACGGCCTCATGCTTGAGGACCGCGTCGAAGTACGACGGCATGGCCGGAAGCTCGCTCCAGTAACGCGTCCAGTCCTCGGACAGGAACATGCCACGTCGCACCGCGATCCAGAATGACTGCAGGTGGTAGGGCAGAACACCCTTCTTGGTGAAGGGGTTCGGGACCTCGCGAGCGTGGTCGGTCATGCCCCAGAAGTGAACCTCGCTCTCACCCATCCGTTCGAACACCGGTCCGTATGGACGGATCGGACCGAACCAGGTGTCGTTCGTCATGACGAGCTCGTCGTACTCCGAGATCGTCTCGCCCAGGTGCTCCAGTGCATCCTTGTGGGCCCAGATGTCGAAACCGACGTTGTCGCGGACGAGGATCTCGTCGGCGATCGGCGTGAGCTTCGCGCGTCCGGCATCGCTCAGCGCGCCGTTGACGACCACGAGGAGGTGGGCGGCGTGCTCGCGGAGTCCCTCCAGTGCGACCGGGATATAGTCCTCGACGTCACCGCGCCGATCCCAGATGACGTACACGACCAGCCGACGACCGCCGCTGGGAAACCGGCCCGGACGGTTCACCGAACTCGAGGGTGCTCCGCTGGTCACGGCCATCATCGTTCAGCAACTCTCCACACGTACGTCGTATCGGCTCACGTCGATGCGGGGACGGTGTCCGCCGCGGCCCGTTGATCCTAGACCGCGGGCCCGATGGATCCCTGGGCGAGAGCCTTGAGCAGATAGGTGCCGTAGCCGCTCTTCACAAGCGGCTCCGCGCGGGAGCGCAGTTCGTCGTCTGTCAGGAAGCCCATGCGCCAGGCGACTTCCTCGGGGCATCCGATCGACAGTCCCTGCCGTTTCTCCACCGTGCGGATGAACTCCGTCGCCTCGCTGAGCGAGTCGAAAGTGCCCGTATCGAGCCACGCGGTACCGCGCGGGAGCAGCTCGACGAGCAGGGATCCGCGAGTGAGGTACTCCCGGTTCACATCGGTGATCTCGAGCTCGCCGCGCGGCGAGGGCTTCAATGCCTTCGCAATCTCGACGACGTCGTTGTCGTAGAAGTAGAGGCCCGGCACCGCGTAGTTGCTCTTGGGGAACTGCGGCTTCTCTTCGAGCGACACGACCTTGCCCGCCCCGTCGAACTCGACGACGCCGTACGCCGTCGCGTCGTCGACCCAGTAGCCGAAGACCACACCGCCGCTGAGGTTGTTGTACTGGCGAAGCCGTGTTCCCATCCCCTGGCCGTAGAAGATGTTGTCGCCGAGGACCAGCGCCGCCGAGTCCGAACCGATGTGCTCCTCGCCGAGGATGAACGCCTGGGCGAGCCCGTCCGGCGATGGCTGTGACTTGTAGGTGATCGAGACGCCGAACCGAGATCCGTCGCCCAGCAGGCGCTGGAACTGATCGGCATCCTGCGGCGTGGTGATGATGAGGATGTCGCGGATCCCGGCGAGGATCAACGTCGACAGCGGGTAGTAGATCATGGGCTTGTCATACACCGGGACCAGCTGCTTCGAGATGCCGAGGGTGATCGGGTGAAGCCGCGAACCGGTTCCTCCGGCAAGGATGATTCCACGCATGGCATCCAGTCTGGTCGATGCCAGACGTGGAGCCAAACGGGCGACCATCGCGGGCGGGCGCCGCCGGTACTCTGGAAGGATGCGGAAACTTCTTGTCACCGGTGGCGCCGGATTCATCGGCTCGAACTTCGTCCACCACGTCGTGGGCCACACCGATGACCACGTGACCGTGCTCGACGCCCTCACTTACGCCGGCAACCGCGACTCGCTCGCGGGCCTGCCTGAGGACCGCGTGACCTTCGTCGAGGGCGACATCACCGATGCCCCGCTCGTCGATCAGCTGTTCGCGGACGCCGATGCCGTCGTGCACTATGCCGCTGAATCGCACAACGACAACTCACTGCACGACCCGCGTCCGTTCCTCGACACGAACATCGTGGGCACGTACACCCTCCTCGAAGCGGCACGTCGGCATGACCGCAGGTTCCACCACATCTCGACCGACGAGGTCTACGGCGACCTCGAGCTCGATGACCCGCAGCGCTTCACCGAGAACACCCCCTACAGCCCTTCGTCGCCCTACTCGTCGACCAAAGCTGGCAGCGACCTGCTGGTGCGCGCGTGGGTGCGCTCCTTCGGCGTGCGCGCGACGATCTCGAACTGCTCGAACAACTACGGGCCCTATCAGCACGTCGAGAAGTTCATCCCGAGGCAGATCACGAACGTGATCCGCGGCATTCGTCCGAAGCTCTACGGCAAAGGCGAGAACGTCCGCGACTGGATCCACGCGGACGACCACTCGTCGGCGGTGCTGACCATCCTCGAGAAGGGCGAGATCGGCGAGACCTACCTCATCGGCGCGGATGGCGAGAAGAACAACAAGGACGTCGTCGAGCTGATCCTGCAGCTCATGGGCGAGCCGACGGATGCCTACGACCACGTCACCGACCGCGCGGGGCACGATCTGCGCTACGCCATCGACTCGACGAAGCTGCGCACCGAACTCGGGCTGGCTCCCCACGTACGGCGACTTCGAGTCAGGTCTCGCCGCGACCATCGAGTGGTACCG
Organism: uncultured Actinomycetota bacterium; assembly: GCA_963751055.1. GTDB lineage: Bacteria > Actinomycetota > Actinomycetes > Actinomycetales > Microbacteriaceae > Microbacterium. The sequence continues at coordinate 161,100 of CAVVTB010000007.1, forward strand.
CGAGAACGAGTCGTGGTGGGCTCCGGCCAAGGACGGCGTCGAGGCGTTCTACGCGACGAAGGGTCAGTAGTGACGGAGTTCGGCAAGGCGCTGTCGGTCGCCGAGACGCCCATTCCCGGGCTCGTGGTCTTCGAGCTGCCGGTGCACGGCGATTCGCGCGGCTGGTTCAAAGAGAACTGGCAGCGCGAGAAGATGACCGCCCTCGGGCTCGCGGACTTCGGCCCGGTGCAGAACAACATCTCGTTCAACGACGCCGTGGGCACCACCCGCGGGATCCATGCCGAGCCCTGGGACAAGTGGGTGTCGGTGGCGACCGGGCGCATCTTCGGAGCGTGGGTCGATCTCCGAGAAGGTCCCTCGTTCGGTGCCGTCTTCACCACGGAACTCGATCCGTCCCGGGCGATCTTCGTGCCCCGCGGTGTCGGCAATTCGTACCAGACGCTGGAGCCCGACACCGCGTACACCTACCTGGTGAACGATCACTGGTCGCCCGACGCGGCGTACTCCTTCCTCAACCTCGCCGACGAGACTGCGGCGATCGACTGGCCTATCCCCCTGGGCGATGTCGAGATCTCCGCGAAGGACCTCGCCCACCCGCGTCTGGCGGACGTCGTGCCGATTTCGCCTAAGAAGATTCTCGTGCTGGGAGCGAGCGGGCAGCTCGGGCGCGCCCTTCGCGCAGAGTTCGCCGGCTCCGCGCATATCGAGTTCGCGACTCGCGACGAGTTCGACATCGCGCGGCCGGACGCCGCCCGAGCCCGCCGATGGCGCGACTACGACGCGATCATCAACGCTGCCGCCTACACGGCGGTCGATCTCGCCGAGACGCCGGACGGCCGACGCGAGGCCTGGGAGGCAAACGCCTCGGCGGTGGCTGCGCTCGCCGCGCTCGCCGCCGAGAGCGGCCTCGTTCTCGTGCACGTGTCGAGCGACTATGTCTTCGACGGCACCGTCGATCGGCCCTATCACGAGGACGACGCCGTCTGCCCGCTGGGCGTCTACGGACAGACCAAGGCCGCAGGCGATGCTGCAGCCGCGGTCGCTCCGTGTCACTACATCGTGCGCACGTCGTGGGTGATCGGCGAAGGGAACAACTTCGTCCGCACGATGGCCTCGCTCGCCGAGCGCGGGGTCGACCCCAAGGTCGTGGATGATCAGCGTGGCCGCCTGACGTTCACACGCGACATCGCTCGCGGCATCCGGCATCTGCTCGAGACGCGTCAGCCTTACGGCACCTACAACCTCACGTGCAGCGGTGAACCCGTCACCTGGGCGGACATCGCTCGTCAGGTCTTCGAATCTACCGGTCACGATCGAGCGCGCGTGACGGGCGTCAGCACGGAAGCGTACTTCGCCGCCGCTTCGGCGCCCGTCTCGCCACGGCCGCGCGAACAGCGTCCTGGACCTCGCGAAGATCGAGGCGACCGGCTTCGAGACGGCCGACCAATGGGTGGCGCTCGATCGATACCTCGCCGAACTTCAGCTCTGATGCGGCCCGCTCAGCCCGCGGCTGAGATCGTGCCACCCTCGAAGTCCTGCCGGCACACCCCACCCGAACACACCTGATCAGACACCGGCCAGCCGTACCGGCCGGCGGCGCCACCCGCCGAGAAATAGGCGTCACGTACCGCGCCCGTGACGGCGTGCGCGCCCGCCGTCTTCTTGTAGAAGATCGCACCCCCCGCGAACCCCTCGGCCAGCCCACCGCCGTTGAACGAGTAGTAGACCAGCGGACTCGTCCGTGCGCCCAACACGCCACCCGCACCGCCGAGCGCGCTGTACACCGCATCGATCGCCGGCGCCCCGACCCGGGCACCGCCCGCCGCCGACCAGATGATCCATCCGAATTGGAACTCCTGCTGGCAGGACTCCGCGGTGCACGCCTGCGCACCCACCGGGTAACCGAGCCTGCTCGCGGCACCACCCAGCGCGAAGTAGTAATCCCGGATCGGACCCGACACGAAGTTCGCCGGCCCGCCCGCACGGTAAAACGCAGAGCCGTTCGCGAACGCCTGCCCGAACCCGCCGCCGTGATACGAGAGCGACGTCAAGTGCATCAACGGCACACCCCACGAGCCCGATACGCCACCCGCCGCGTCGTACGCCGCGCGCACCACATCGAACAGCCCGAACGCACCAGACGGCGACGACACCACGCTGCCGCCCTCGAAGTCCTGCCGGCACACCCCACCCGAACACACCTGATCAGACACCGGCCAGCCGTACCGGCCGGCGGCGCCACCCGCCGAGAAATAGGCGTCACGTACCGCGCCCGTGACGGCGTGCGCGCCCGCCGTCTTCTTGTAGAAGATCGCACCCCCCGCGAACCCCTCGGCCAGCCCACCGCCGTTGAACGAGTAGTAGACCAGCGGACTCGTCCGTGCGCCCAACACGCCACCCGCACCGCCGAGCGCGCTGTACACCGCATCGATCGCCGGCGCCCCGACCCGGGCACCGCCCGCCGCCGACCAGATGATCCATCCGAATTGGAACTCCTGCTGGCAGGACTCCGCGGTGCACGCCTGCGCACCCACCGGGTAACCGAGCCTGCTCGCGGCACCACCCAGCGCGAAGTAGTAATCCCGGATCGGACCCGACACGAAGTTCGCCGGCCCGCCCGCACGGTAAAACGCAGAGCCGTTCGCGAACGCCTGCCCGAACCCGCCGCCATGATACGAGAGCGACGTCAAGTGCGTCAACGGCACACCCCACGAGCCCGATACGCCTCCCGCCGCGTCGTACGCCGCGCGCACCACATCGAACAGCCCGAACGCACCAGACGGCGACGACACCACGCTGCCGCCCTCGAAGTCCTGCCGGCACACCCCACCCGAACACACCTGATCAGACACCGGCCAGCCGAGGCGGCCGAGGGCGCCGCCTACGCGAAGTAGCCCTGACGCAGAGGCTCGCGCACGATGAACGTGCCTTTCGCGCCGGAGTACAGCGAGCCGCCGGTGAACACCTGGCCGGTTCCGTCTCCCGTCGGTGTGCTCATCGTTTGCGCATTCAGCGCGGGCCACCCCATGTCGCCATCGGCGCCATTCCGTGCTGAAGTAGTAGTCGCGCAGCGGTCCGACCCAGACCGTCTTCGCGCCGATCGCATACCGTCCAGTAGATGGACCCGTTGGCATATGCGCGGCCGAATCCGCCACCGTTCTGGTAGAGCTGGGTGACGGCGGTGATCGGCGCACCGAGTCCGGCCACGCCGCCCTGGGCGACATATTCGCTGTCGATCTCGGCTGACAGGGTCGCGCTGCGTCGACCCGAACCAGTCTGTGAAGTACTGATAGAAGTTGCGGTTTCCGTAGGCCGAGCAGCCGTCACCCTCGCCGTATCCCGCCCGCAGCGCCGCCGCGTTCGGCTGGTAGGGGGTGTAGTAATAGAGGTTCGCGGTCGCCTGATTCTGCACGAGCACGGGGGACGACCCGCAGTCGACGTTGGGGTTGTAGCGGATGTTCCAGGTCTTGCCCGGCGCGTACCACGTGAAGTACTGGCTGGTGCCAGGGGGATTCGCGTAACGCTTCAACTGCCATGCAGCACCGAACACCTGGTTGAAGAAGCCGTAATACCGCGTATCGCACGCTGCCGTGTCGGGGCATCCCTGGCCCATCGCGATCGTGTACCGCCAATCGCTCGGCCACACGTGAGTGACGAGTCCCTGTTCCTTTTGGAGGATGACCAGCAGCACCTGGGGGTTGATGCCGCACGCCTGTGCGACCTTGTACACGATCGCTGATGCGCGCTCACGCATCCCGCCCGGGTACGCACCGCACATCGCATCTGCTGTCGTCACGCGGGACGTGTCGTACCAATCCTTGAGGCACGTGTATCCGGGTTCGCACCTCGGCACCTTCGACTCGAGAAAGGACTGGATCTGGCCCTCGCTCATCGTGCCGCTGTTGAAGAAGACGGCGTCGCTGATGATGCTTCCCGGTTGGAACTTCGAGAGGTCGGCTGCCTGGGCAGGCGACCCACCGATCACCGTGAGCGCGAGAACGACGGAGGTCAGGGCCGCGCCGATCCGCTTCATCGCGGAGACGCGGCGAGTGGTCCTGCGACCCCCGATCATGTGAACAGTGTGGCTGAAGTTACAGAAGATGACCAGGATTTGTTTGCCACCCGCGCGTCGCAGGTCGGTCGTCTACAGCTCCGCGTGCAGCTGCCACACCCGCTCGGCGGCCTCGCGCCACGAGAACGCACGCCCGCGGTCGCCCGCCAGCACGGCCAGCCGGTCGGCCGCGGCAGTCGACGCCAGCGCGCGTTCGAGGCGTCGGCGAGGCCATCGACGAGGGATGCGGCATCCGCCCCTTCGACCAGCGAGCCGCCGTCGACGATCACCTCGGCATGGACGGCAGAGTCCGCGGCGATGATCGGTACGCCCAGGGTGAGCGCATCGACGACGCGCCACGGAAATGCGGCACGGCGGGAAGGCGCGACGAACGCGAGCGCCGCTCCGAAGACCGCGGCGCGGTCCGCCGCGGCCAGCGCGCCGCGGACATGGAGCATGCGCTCGGGAATGCCGGCGGCAGACGCGATCTCAGCGATCGCCGGTTCATCGCCCTCCTGCGTGTCGATCACGACGACGGGGAGATCGACACCAGAGCGGCCGATCGCGGTGAGTCCGGCATCCAGCCCGTCAGATGCGCACGGGTCCCCCGCTCAGGAGCAGGAATCCCTCGGGCAGGTCAAGGGCGCGCCGCCGCCCGACCTCGTCGGATGGCACGGCGAAGCCGAGCGGGGCCGCGCCCGCGATCACCCGGATCCGATCCCCGAGGGGTGCGAGGTCGGCAAGGCGCGCGGCGATCGAATGCGTCGGGGCCACCACGGCATCGGCGTACTTCACCGCACGCTTGAGCATCGCGCGGTGCCAGGCGACCGTGGTGCGAGGCAGCTCATCGGCTGCCTCCCAGGGCCGCAGGTCCCACACCGTGACGACGGTCTGGTCGTTGTCGTGCACCCGGTCGTGGCGCACGAGCGGAGCGAACAGCGACGGCGAATGGATCATCCCGCCGCCGATGCCGGTGCCGACACCGAGCTGAAGCGCCCCGGCCAGCTCACGTCGCGCCAGCGCGGTGCGTCTGACACCCGCGAGACCGGCGACGGCGGACAGGTCACCGTCGCCGCCGGCGGGGGCGATGCCCTCGACCTCGCATCCGGCAGGCGCGCCGATCACGAGGGCGCGGGCGAGTTCGCGGGATGCCTCGGCAAGGTCGGGCTCGGTCGGAGCCACGAGCTGGTCGAGCATCACCCGGAGCGTCGCCGTCATGCCTTCGAGCCTACCGAGGCTGTCGCGAGCCGTCGGCCCTACGGCGTCGGAGTCGGCGTAGGCGGGTGCAGCGCCTGCCGCACCAGCTCCTGCACGTAGGCGAAGTCCGGCTCGTATTCGTCGATGCCGCCGTCGGGCGTCAGCTCGATCGTCGTCACCGGCAGCTCCTTCGCCTTCAGCGCGAGGTCGGCGAGGAACGGGATCAGCGACTGCGGCAGGTCCGTCTGCACGACATCCGCGCCGGCGGCCGCGACCTCCTGGAAGCGCGTCAGCACCGTCTGCGGCGTGAACTGCGCGAGGATCGCCTGCTGCAGCATCCGCTGTCTCTCCATGCGATCGAAGTCATCGGTCGTGTACCGCGAACGCGCGTACCACTGCGCCGTGTCGCCGTCCATGTGCTGCGGACCGGCCTCGATCCAGCCCGGTCGCCCACTCGTCGACCGGCTGGCCCTCATACGCCGGGCCACCGCCCTCGGGCAGCCGCTCCTCCACCGTGATGTCGACGCCGCCGAGAGCGTCCACCAGCGCTGCGAAGCCGTGCATGTCGAGGAACACGTAATACGGGATCTCGATGCCCAGGATGCCTTCAGCGGCGTCCTTCGTCGCCTCGATCGCGGGTTCGGAGCCATTCGCGACAGCATCCGGATACAGCGCATTGCCGTCCTGGCAGACCTCGACCTCGGTGCGGAGCTGGTTGATGCCGCTCCCCCAGCCGCAGGTCGGGTCGGCGTGACCCTCGTGGCCGTTCGGGTACCTGTCCTGCATCGGCCCCGCCGAGAACGGGAAGCTCGGCATGTCGCGAGGGATGCCGGTGATCGTCGTCGCACCGGTCTCGGCGTTCACCGACACGACCGAGATGCTGTCGAAGCGCATGGAGTCGCGACCGGCGCCGCTGTCGGCGCCCAGCAGCAGGATGTTGTAGTAGCCGTCCGACGGGGGCACGGACGGTCCGCTGGCGCCGAAGATGGCGCCCAGGGTGTCGCGCGCCACACCGGCTGCGTTCGCGGCATAGACGCGCGGATCCGCTCGAGACGACGGTGAGGAGAACGGCGAGCAAGGGCGATCGCGAATCGCGCGCCCTTTCCGGTCTTGACGAGCCGACGAGCCGGAGAGTGTCGACGGTGAGGACGATCCACAGCGCCGCATAGGCGAGGCAGATGATCTGCACCGGCGAGCAGCGCGAACCAGTTCGTCGGCGCAGGGTGAAGAAGACCGACTGCCAGAGCACGGCGCACAGCACGCCGAGGATCACAAGCACCCACATCGCGAGCGTTGCACCGAGTCCGATGCGTCCCAGTCGGCGGTTGCCCGCGAGCGCCTGCGCCGATCCCGGCAGCAGGAAGTTCAGGATGACCAGCCACCAGCCCCTGCGCGTCATGACCGCACGGGACCCGGCGTCGGGGTAGCGAAGCGGGCGTTCCTCCACCAGCTGGCGAGGAACGGCACGCGGCGCGGGCGGGCGCGGAGGGCTGGCCACGCTCACAGCGACTCCTTGAGCCGCCGGTTCTTCTCCTCGACCTGCCCCTCGAGATCGCGCGCATACTCTTCGATGCGAACGGCGGTCTCGTCGTCCGATGACCCGAGGATCCGGACGGCGAGCAGGCCGGCGTTCTTCGCGCCGTTGATCGAGACGGTGGCGACGGGGATTCCGGCCGGCATCTGCACGATGCTCAGCAGCGAGTCGAGACCGTCAAGGGTGGCGAGCTGCACCGGCACCCCGATGACGGGGAGCGCGGTCACCGAGGCGAGCATGCCCGGCAGGTGCGCGGCACCGCCGGCACCGGCGATGATCACGCGGAGGCCGCGGCTGCGAGCGTCGCGTCCGTAGCGGATGAGCTTGTCGGGCGTGCGGTGGGCCGAGACGACCTCCACCTCATGCTCGATGCCGAAGTCGGTGAGGACCTGGGATGCGTCGCTCATGACGCGCCAGTCCGAGTCGGAGCCCATCACGACGCCGACCAGCGGCGCGTCCGAGGAGTGCAGGGGCCGGGTCACCCGACAAGGCTAGGGGGCGCGGCTGGAAGATTCCCGCAACAACGCGGCCCGGCATCGGACACCGCGAAAGTACATCTGGCGGCCGAGAGCGTAGAGAAGCGCCCATGCACTCGTCCATCCGGTGTCGTCTCGCGGTCAGAGGGCATGGGCGGGTTGCAGTCCGCGGATCAGTCCGCGAAGTGGGATGCCGCAGCGCGAGCCTCGTACGCGACGTCGTCGAGGTTCTCGCCGGCCATGTTGATGTGCCCGACCTTGCGCCCCGGCCGGGGCGCCTTGCCGTACGTGTGGATCTTCGCACCGGGATGGGCGGCCATCGCGGCGGCGAATCGCTCATCGAGGCCGTCCTCGGCGGGGCCGCCGAGGATGTTGACCATGACAGACCACTCCGCGGTCGGCGACGTGTCGCCGAGGGGGAGGTCGAGCACGGCACGCAGGTGCTGCTCGAACTGGCTCGTCACGGCGCCGTCCTGGGTCCAGTGCCCGCTGTTGTGCGGACGCATCGCGAGCTCATTCACCAGGAGCCGCTCGTCGGTGGTCTCGAACAGCTCGACTGCCAGCATCCCGGTCACTTCCAGGCCCTCGGCGATGGCGATGCCGACCTCGGCCGCGACCTCGCGCAGCCGCTCGGCCGCATGGGGGGCCGGTGCGATCACCTCGGCGCACACGCCGTCTCGCTGAACCGTCTCGACGACCGGGTAGACGCGCACTTCGCCGGAGGGGCGCCGCGCGACCTGCTGGGCGAGCTCACGCGAGAAGTCGACGAGCTCTTCGGCGAGGAGGGCGCCGCCGCGCGCATCCTCCGCGAGCGCGGCGAACCAGTCGTCGGCCTCTGTGGCGGCGCTCACGATGCGGACGCCCTTGCCGTCGTATCCGCCCCGTGGCGTCTTGACGATCACGCGGCCGCCGTGGGCGTCGAGGAACGCCTGCAGCTCGGACCGCGTCGGTGACGGCGGCCCAGTCGGGCTGCGGCATCCCGAGTTCTGCCAGGCGGGCGCGCATGACAAGCTTGTCCTGCGCGATGCCCAGGGCCGATGGCCCCGGGCGAACGGCGATGCCGGCATCCACGAGGGCGCCGAGCACGTCCTGCGGCACGTGCTCGTGGTCGAACGTCAGGACGTCGACCTCGCGCGCGAAGGCGAGGACGGTCGCGGCATCCCGGTAGTCGCCGACCGAGGTGGCAGCGAGGGCGGCCGCCATGCCGTCCTCTTCGGCGAGCACGCGAAGCTCGACGCCGAGTTCCACCGCGGGCGCGATCATCATGCGGGCCAGCTGCCCGCCGCCGACGACTCCGACTCGCAGCGCCATGCCGCTCCTTCCGTCGCCTCCATCATTCCGCACGACGGGGTCACCGCCATCGCCGCGTGCGGCGACCGGGACGGTCGCTCAGCCCTGTGCGGCCCCGGGAAGAGCGGGCGGCAACGGCTGGGCGTCGCGGTGCGCGAGGATCTGGTTGACCTCGACCTGGTCGACAAGGGCCTCGTGCACGAGCGCGACGCTCGGGATGTCGGCGAGCCGGAGCGGCTCGTCGACGCCGTTCGAGAGGGTCAGGGTGCCCGCACCCCACATCCGCTGCAGGATGCCTCGCCGCTCCACGATCGTGTACCCGCGAACGTGGACGAGTTCGCGATAGCGTGCCGCGAGGATTCCCGAGCGCTCGATGACCCGCCGCGTGGTGATCGTGTAGACGTGCGACCACCACGTGAGGAACGGCAGGAGCACCAGGAGGAAGACGACGGCGCCCGCCGCGGCGAGCATCATCCAGTTCTCGAACGGCGCAGGCAGGTTGCCCCAGAACCAGCCGCATGCGCCGGCGACGACGATCAGAACCAGCGCCGACCAGAACAGGCGCCTTGCGTGCCCGCGGAACCGCGCGACACGCAGCTCGGGGGTCGGAGCCCCCGGCGCCGGCGTCATCGGGCGGCCGCCGTAGCTGATCGGCTGCGTCACCCTCCCATTGTGGGGGTGGGCGGCGGCTGAGGGACCGCGCACCGCCGTTCTGCGTCATGCGGGCGCGCGTCAGCGCACGTGGACCACGTCGCCGGCCGAGACCGCGCTCTCGAACTCGCCCTCCTGCTCGACGACGAGTCGGCCCTCGGCGTCGATGCGCAGGGCGCGCCCGAACAGCACCTCGCCGTCGGGCAGCGACACCGCGACGTCGCTGCCGATCGTGGTGCAGAGCGACGTCACTTCGGCGAGCACGCCGGCCGCAGTCGCATCACCGCCTGCCAGCGTGAGCGCGGTGAGCAGCTCGTCGAGCGCGGTGAGGAAGTCGGCGAGCAGGCGGTCCTCGTCGGCCTCGAGCCCGGACGCCTCGAACGACGCCGCCGTCTCGACAGGAAGGTCGGTGCGCGGCATCCGGGTGTTCACTCCCACACCGATGACGATCGGCGTCGGGATCTGCGGGGACGACTTCCGAGAGGATGCCGCAGAGCTTGCCGCCATCGAGCAGCACGTCGTTGGGCCACTTCAGCCCGGCTGCGTGGCCGGTGCCGCGCAGCTGCTCGCGCACGGCGCGCGTCATCGCCGCGCCGGCGGCGAGCGGGATCCATCCCCGGGCCTCCGCGGGGATGCCGGCGACTCGCACGAGCACCGACACCGCGAGCGCGGTGCCGGGCGGCGCGATCCAGGTGCGGTCGAGCCGGCCTCGACCCGCACGCTGATCGGTCGTGAGCAGCAGCGAGAGGTGCGGCCACTCGGCCGGGGCCTCGGTCACGTGGCGCACGACATCGGCGTTCGTGGAGTCGGTCGTGTCGACGACCTGGACGCGCGGGCTGATCGCGGCGGCGAGGGGATAGCCCTCCGGCGGGTTCGGCATGCCCACACCCTACGCCGCACGCCGGACTCCGACAGCGGATGCCGCAACCCCTTGTGCGAACCCTCCAAGCGCCTCCGAATCCCCGCCGATAGGGTGGAACGCGTGACCGATCAGCCGGACCTCTCGACCACCGCCGGAAAGATCGCGGATCTGCGAGCTCGCTACCAGGAGGCCGTCGTCGACGCCGAGAAGGCGGCGCACGACAAGCAGCACGCGAAGGGCAAGCTCACCGCGCGCGAGCGCATCGAGCTGCTCGTCGACCCCGGCAGCTTCGTCGAGCTCGACGAGTACGTCCGCCACCGCACGACCGCCTTCGGCATGGACAAGTCCCGCCCCTACGGCGACTCGGTCGTCACCGGCGTCGGCACGATCCACGGCCGCACCGTCGCGGTGTACTCGCAGGACTTCTCGACGTTCGGCGGATCGCTCGGCGAGGTCGCCGGCGAGAAGATCATCAAGGTGATGGAGTTCGCGCTTCGCAGCGGCATCCCTGTGGTCGGGATGCTGGATTCCGGCGGGGCCCGCATCCAGGAGGGCGTCGTCGCCCTCGGCAAGTACGGCGAGATCTTCCGCCTGAACACCAGGGCCTCGGGCGTCATCCCGCAGATCTCGATCATCATGGGACCGGCCGCCGGCGGCGCCGTCTACTCCCCCGCGCTCACCGACTTCGTCGTCATGGTCGACAAGACCAGCCAGATGTTCGTCACCGGCCCCGACGTGATCAAGACGGTCACCGGCGAGGACGTCGGGATGGAAGAGCTCGGCGGCGCGTACACGCACAACACCCGCTCCGGCGTCGCGCACTACCTCGCCGAGGACGAGGACGACGCGATCGACTACGTCCGGACGCTCCTCGGCTTCCTCCCCGACAACAACATGGCGGAGCTCCCCGTCTACGAGAGCCCGTTCGAGTTCGAGACGACGGATGCCGATCGGTACCTGAACACGATCATCCCGGACTCCCCGAACCAGCCCTACGACATCCACGAGGTCATCCGCCACATCGTCGACGCCGAGGACTTCCTCGAGGTCCAGCCGCTCTTCGCACCGAACATCGTCATCGGCTTCGGCCGCGTCGAGGGTCGCTCCGTCGGGATCATCGCCAACCAGCCGTCGCAGATGGCCGGCACCCTGAACATCGAGGCAGGCGAGAAGGCGAGCCGCTTCGTGCGGTTCTGCGACGCGTTCTCGATCCCGATCGTCACCCTCGTCGACGTGCCCGGCTATCTGCCCGGCACCGACCAGGAGTGGACGGGCGTCATCCGCCGCGGCGCGAAGCTGCTCTACGCGTACGCCGAGGCGACCGTTCCGCTCGTGACGGTGATCCTCCGCAAGGCCTACGGCGGCGCGTACATCGTGATGGGCTCGAAGCAGCTCGGCGCAGACATCAACCTCGCATGGCCCACCGCCGAGATCGCCGTCATGGGCGGCCAGGGCGCGGTCAACATCCTCTACCGTCCCGAGATCAGGCGAGCCGAGGAAGCCGGTGAAGATGTCGCCGCTGTGCGCACCCGCCTCGCGAACGAGTACACCTACAACGTCGCCTCGCCGTTCCTCGCGGCCGAGCGCGGCGAGCTGGACGGCATCATCGAGCCGGCGCAGACCCGCGTCTCGATCGCGAAGGCGCTGCGCGCGCTCCGCGGCAAGCGCGCGAGCCTGCCGCCCAAGAAGCATGGGAACATCCCGCTGTGAGCGGCGAGGACTCGGGCGACGGCGTCACGATCGACGTCCGCCGAGGCACCGCTTCCGAAGAGGAGCTCGCCGCCCTCATCGCCGTCGTCAGCGAGTCCTACGCCCGTGAGGCCGCTGCGGCGATCGCCGAGGAGTCGGCCGTCACGAACGGCCTGGGCGCTGTCTCAGCGCGGGCTGCGTGAACCGCTCCGGCGCGAGCTCGGGTGGGTCCGCGGCTGACCTGCCGTTCGGCATGCCTCTTCGCGTTCAAGGCCCGAACCCATGTCCCCCGAAATACCTACAGACGCGACCGGCATATCGCTCGCATACTGGAACCGCTGGAACGCTTCTGCGTTCGGCTGGCCTGGTCACCGCTCCGCGGAGATCACAGGTTCGGCCATGCGGACGGTTTTCGGGTAACCGTCCGCTAGGCGAGGGGCGGGCGGCTTCGCCGCCCCTCGCCTCCTCCGATTCCGCTCCCCGCCCCGGTTCCCCTCCCCCACTGGGACGGGGAGCGAGATGACATCCGGGCGATCTCACTCCGCGTGCGGGTGCGGGATCTCACGCCAGAGGTCGACGGCATCCTCGTCGCTCAACCCGCCGCTGGCGGCCGACCGGCCGACGACCGTGACCGCCACGGTCTCGTGCGGCGACGTCCGGATGTAGAGGCGGTCGGAGCGCGCGGAGCGAAGGGTCTCGGCGAGCTGCCCGCGAATGAGGGCGAGGGATGCTTCGCTCAGCCCCTCGAGTCCGCCCTCATCGAGGACGGTGACGGTCGCGCCGCGCCGGCGAGCTCGCTCGAGCTCGGTGCGCACGGCCTCGTCGAGCAGCCGCGGCGCCCGCATCTGGTCGCGCAGACGGCCCTCGGCGAGGCGCGCCTCGAGCCGATCGTCCGCGGTCAGCTCGCCGCCGGACGAGACGGTCCGCGCGAGCACGGGCCCCGCCACCGTCAGGGCCTGCTGCACCTGCAGGCGGCGCTCACGCTGACGGCCCGGCCTGCGAGGCCTGCCAGGCGGATGCCGCGCGCTGCAGCTGCGCGAGGCGGTCGGTGTCGCGCGCCGCGCGATCCATCGACAGCAGCAGAAGCTCCGCCGAGGCGACCCAGACGACCGAGCCGACCAGGCCGAGCGCGATCGCCGCCGCGGGTCCCATCCACACCATGGCCGCCACGGCAAGCGCCGCGATGCCGAGCCAGGCGGTCCACGGTCGACGGCGCACGATCACGATCGTCATCAGCGCGCCGATGCCGCCGAGGTACCAGGTGGCGAACGCCGCAGTGCGCGACTCGGCGCCGACGCCGACGGCGATGGCGCTCGGAACCAGCACCGCGCACGCGAGCGCCAGCACCGCGGCGAGCGGCGGGAGCGTGGACGGGCCCCGGGGCACCGCCGCGCCCGACGAGTCGTCGCCGATCGCCGGCGGGGGCGAGAGGGCTCCCAGAACAGGCACAGCCAGGTGGTGGCGAGATAGAGGCCGAGCGCGGCGATGACCACGAGCGGCTGCGGCACCGGCGCCGTCCACCAGAGTCCGCGTGCCGCGAGGTAGGCGGTGAAGGCGAGTGCGAGCCCGACGAGGACGTTCCTGACGCTGATCATGACGGAGCTCTCGCGCCATGCCAGCCGCACGGTCGTTCCCTGTGCCGCCGCGTGCTGATATCCGCTGAACCGCCGATGGCCGCCACGCGCGCGATGATCGACGCGCGGATCCCCAGCCGGTCACCGGGCACCCCCTCGAGGTCGAATCCCTCGCCGGTGTCGCGGACCTCGATGCGCACCGCGGAGTCGCCCGGCCTCGATCCGGACCGACGAGCCCGTCGCCGCCGGCGTGCTGGAGGGCGTTCGCGACGCCCTGCGTCGCGGCGAGCGTCAGCGCCCGCGCGACCCTGCCCGGGCATCGATCGGAGCGTGCGGCCCGACCGATTCGCTCGACGACGAGATCGGCGCCGAGCTCGCGCGCGGCGGATTCGATCTCGGCGGCGATGGCCTCGACGGTCACCGGCTCGTCGCTGCCTTCCTCGGCCTCCTGCTCGGTGTTCGCGAGACGCGTGAGGGCCTCGCGGGCCATGGCGGCCGCGAGCGCCCGTTCGCGCGGCGTGTCGGCGCGCTCGGCGGCGATGAGCGCGGCGAGCACGCTGTCGTGCATGAGGGCCGCGACCGCGACGCGCTCCTGCTCCGCAGCATCCGCCGCCGCCGCCTGCGCGTAGGACGACACCGCGCGTGCCCGGGTCTCATCGACGTTCGCGGCGACCGAGCGGAACAGCCAGCCGAGCGCGAGGATGACCCCGCCGAGGATGAGCGCGAACGACACATCGAGGCGCGACGGCGAACCAGACGTCCCGCGCGAACTCGCCCCTGGATGAGGAAGACGAGCCCGAAGAGCAGCGGCGTCACCGCGGTGAAGACGAGCTGCAGCGGCAGCGGGAACGCGAGGACGGCGGCGAGCGTCGCGATGTTGACGAGGTACCAGATCCACGGCTCGTCCGCCGGCGGGCCGGTGCCCGCCGTCGCGACGGGCCACAGCGCCGAGCGCCGCGAGGTAGATGAACGCGAACGCGCCGGCGGCGATCCGGACGCCGCGCCCGATCATGCAGGCGAGGACCATCACCGCCAGCGGCGCGAAGACCGCGATCACGAGCGGCTCATGCCATCCCGGCCTCTCGTCCTGCGGTCCGAGCGCGGTGAGGAAGGCCTGCGTGCCGAGCGCCGAGCGAACCGAACCCGGCGACGAGCGAGATGATCCGCTCGACCCGCGTGCGCGTGAAGGATCCGATCCCGGCGGTGGACTCCCGCGTCTGGGGGATGTGGCCCCACGCGTCGTCGAGGATCGAGGTGGGCGCGTCAGCCGCCACCGGCAGCTCCCGCTTGGTCGCCGGCGGGCTCCGACAGGATGCCGTCCTCCATCGCGCGGCGGAGGAGATCGACCTTCGTCGGCGCCGGCCGGCCGACCTCGACGTACTTCACCCGCACGCGCGTGATGTTCTCCTTCGCGGTGGAGTACGCGACGCCGAGGCGGTCGGCGACGACTTTGAGTGGGAGCCCGGCCGCGTACAGGCGCAGGACGTCGCGCTCGCGCGCCGACAGCTGCGCATCCGCGAACGCGCGGTCGCCTTCGACGGCGCTCGCCCACTCGACGTTGTTGAGCGGCTCGCCGCGGGCGACGGTGCCGATCGCGGCGGTCACATCGCCGATCGGCGAGGACTTGCTGACGATACCGGCGGCGCCCGCGGCGAGCGCCTCGCGGACGGCCGCCGGACGGTCCGCGACGCTGTGGATGATCACGCTCGACCCGTCGCGCACCAGCCTCCGCACGTTCTCGGTGACCGTGGTGCCGTCGCCGAGCGTCAGATCGAGCACGACGACGTCGGCAGGGGGCGACGCGCTGAACGCCCGCCAGTCGAGGTACTGCCGTGACGGTGCTGCCGGAGAACACGACATCCTTGCCTGCGCGGGCGCACGCGGCCTCGAGCCCGAGACGCACGGACTCGTGGTCGTCGATGAGGCCGACGCGGGTCATGACCACAGGCTAGCGCGGCGGCGCTGCCGGGTCAGCGTCGCGACGGCCTCGAGGTGGTGCGAGTTGGGGAAAGAGGTCGACCGCGTGGATGCGGGACGGCCTCGTACCCGAGGTCGCGGAAGGTGGCGAGGTCCCTGGCGAGCGCGACGGGGTCGCACGCGACGTACACGATCGTGGCGGGCTCCAGATCCGCGATGCCCTCCACGACCTCCCGGCCGGCGCCCGAGCGCGGCGGATCGAGGACGACGACGCCCCGCGAGAGGCGCTCCCGCTCGCGAGAGGGATGCTTCGGCCCCGACCCGCGCGACCCAGCGGTCGACGCGCGTCGGTCTCGGCGCGCGCGCCGGCCCACTCCGCGAGGTTCTCGCCGGCATGCTCCGTCGCCCGCGAGTCGGATTCGACGGAGGTGACGCGCGTCGCCGCGCCGCCGAGGTCGCCGAGTGTCGCGGCGAAGAGCCCGACGCCGCCGTAGAGGTCGAGGTGCCACGCGTCGGGATCGATCGCGGGACCGTCCGGCCGCAGCTCGCGCAGGCTCCCCGCGACCAGCTGGGTCAGCGAGTGCGCGGCGAGACGATGCACCTGCCAGAACCCGCCGGCGTCGACACGGAAGTCGCGTCCACCCAGCCCGCTCGATGACAACGTCGCGGGCCGGGTCTGCCCGGCTGCGGAGCCGCCTCGCGCGGGCGCTGCCGCGCCGCGGCCGCGGGATCCGCGGCTCCCGCGAGCGCGATCCGGAGTCTCTGGGCGAGCGAGCACTCGCACCTCGCCATCCGCGGGCTGCACGAGGTCGATGCGCCCGGGCGTTCCGCGCGGAATGTCGAGCGCCGCCCGCTCGACGGCCGCCGTCGCGAGCGGCAGATCGTCGACCGCGATGACGCGATGGCTGCGGGCGGCATAGGGACCGACGCGACCGTCGGCGTCCACATGGAGGCTGACCCGCGTTCGCCAGCCGGTGCCGTCGGGCGACTCCGCGGCGATCACGTCGCCTGCGGACGAGAGCGAGCGGCAGTGCGCCTTCCATCGCGATCGGCAGGTCGTCGATGCCGCCGATGCGCTGGAGCGAATCCCGCAGGACGCGCACCTTCAGCTCCCGCTGATGGCTCAGCGCGATGTGGCCGAAGTCCGCGCCGCCCGGCCGCAGCTCGGGCGGCGTGTCGATGTCGGCCTGACGCCAGACGTGCGGGATGCGGTGGGGCGAGGCATCCAGGATCTCGAGTGCCTCACCGCGCCAGAACGAGCCCTTCGACGTGTCGGCGAGTCGCACCCGAACGCGCTCCCCCGGGATCGCATCGGGGACGAAGACGACGCGGCCTTCGTGCCTGCCGACGAAGACGCCGCCGTGGGCGACCCCCGTGATGTCGAGGTCGATGACGTCGCCGGTCGAGCCTGTCGTAGCGTCCACGGATAGAGCCTACGGTGGACCATGCGCGTGTGCCTCGCCTCGACCTCCCCCGCCCGGCTCATGCTCCTGCAGCAGTTCGGCATCCGCCCTCTCACCGTGGCGCCCGACGTCGACGAGGAGGCCGTCATCGCCTCGGTCGAGACAGCCGAGGGCCGCACGCTCGCTCCGGACGAGCACGTCCTGCTGCTCGCGC
Source organism: uncultured Actinomycetota bacterium (assembly GCA_963751055.1). Lineage (GTDB taxonomy): Bacteria > Actinomycetota > Actinomycetes > Actinomycetales > Microbacteriaceae > Microbacterium. The sequence continues at coordinate 177,958 of CAVVTB010000007.1, forward strand.
GCCGCAAGGCCGCCGAGGTCGCCGCGCGGCTCGCCGACGACATCCCGGACTTCGACGGCATCGTCGATCGGCGGCGACTCCATGTTCGAGCTCGACGGCGAGATCCTGGGCAAGCCGCACACTCCCGAGAACGCGACCGCCCGATGGCACGCCATGCGCGGCCGAACCGGCGTCCTGCACTCCGGGCACGCCGTGGTGCGGCTCGCCCCGGGCATCGCTCCGCGCGAGGCGCACGCGGTGGCCGAGGCATCCGTCACTTTCGCCGCTGACGTGACGGATGCCGAGATCGACGTGTACGTCGCCTCCGACGAGCCGCTGAAGGTCGCCGGAGCCTTCACGGTCGACAGCCTGGGTGGGGCGTTCATCGAGCGCATCGAGGGCGACCCGTCGACCGTCGTGGGGATGTCGCGTCTCGACGCTGCGGAGGCTCGTCCGCGAGCTCGACGTGGAGTGGACCGGATCTGTGGAACACCGTCGACCCGTCACTCGGCGCACCGGAAGACGAGGATCCGGCTTTGTCGTAGGAAGCCCACGTTTCTCGGTCCGTTCTTGTGCGATGCGGCCAAAGAGGGCGCGGAGCCCGTAGGTAGGCTGGCATCCATGCCTCACATCGCCAAGGTGCTCATCGCCAACCGCGGCGAGATCGCCGTTCGCGTCATCCGGGCCGCACGTGATGCGGGCAAGTCGTCGGTCGCGGTGTACTCCGAGCAGGACCGCGATGCCCTCCACGCCCGCCTCGCCGACGAGGCCTATTCGCTCGACGGCTCGACCAGCGCCGACACGTATCTCTCGATCGAGAAGATCCTCTCGGTGGCCAGGCGCTCCGGCGCCGATGCGGTGCACCCCGGGTACGGGTTCCTCGCCGAGAACGCCGAGTTCGCCCGCGCCGTGATCGGCGCCGGACTCGTGTGGATCGGTCCGAGTCCCGAGGCGATCGAGGCGCTCGGCGACAAGGTCACCGCCCGGCACGTCGCCGAGAAGGTCGGCGCACCGCTCGCCCCCGGAACCCCGGGGCCGGTCTCGGGAACGGAAGAGGTGCTCGCGTTCGTCGCGGAGCACGGACTCCCCATCGCGATCAAGGCCGCCTACGGCGGCGGCGGACGCGGCCTCAAGGTCGCCCGCACGGCGGAAGAGATCCCGGAGCTTTTCGAATCGGCGACCCGCGAGGCGATCACCGCCTTCGGACGCGGCGAGTGCTTCGTCGAGAAGTACCTCGACAAGCCGCGTCACGTCGAGACGCAGTGCCTGGCGGATGCTGCGGGCAACGTCGTCGTCATCTCCACGCGCGACTGCTCACTGCAGCGTCGTCACCAGAAGCTCGTGGAAGAGGCCCCCGCTCCGTTCCTGAGCGACGACCAGAACCGGACCCTCTACGAGGCATCCAAGGCGATCCTGCGCGAGGTCGGCTACGTCGGCGCGGGGACGTGCGAGTTCCTCGTCGGCGCCGACGGCACGATCTCGTTCCTCGAGGTGAACACGCGCCTCCAGGTCGAGCACCCGGTCTCGGAAGAGGTCACCGGCATCGACCTCGTGCGGGAGCAGTTCCGCATCGCCGAGGGCGAGGAGATCGGCTACGACGACCCCGCACCGGAGGGTCACTCGATCGAGTTCCGCATCAACGGCGAAGACCCGGGGCGCGGGTTCCTCCCCCAGCCGGGTCCGATCCACGTATTCAAGACGTTCGGCGGTCCGGGCATCCGGCTCGATTCGGGTGTCACCGCCGGCGACAGCGTGAGCGGCGCCTTCGACTCGCTCCTCGCCAAGATCATCGTCACCGGACGTGACCGCGCCGAGGCGCTCGAGCGCTCCCGCCGCGCCCTCGACGAGTTCGAGGTCGCGGGCCTCCCGACGGTGCTGCCGTTCCATCGCAAGCTCGTTCGCGACCCGCGTTCACCGCCGAGGACGGCCGGTTCGGCGTCTTCACGCGCTGGATCGAGACCGAGTTCGTCAACGACATCCCGCCCTGGGATGGGGAGCTCGAGTCGCCCCACGCCGGTGAGAGCCGCCACGTCGTGGTGGTCGAGGTCGCCGGCAAGCGTCTCGAGGTGAGCCTTCCGGACCGCATCGTCTCCGGTCCGACTGCGGTGGGCCGGCCCGCCGCTGTTCCTCCCTCACGTCGGTCGCACGCGCCCACGGTCGTGGCAGGCGCGTCCGGGAATGCCGTCAAGGCGCCCATGCAGGCGACCATCGTGAAGGTCGCCGTCGAGGACGGGCAGCAGGTCGTCAAGGGCGATCTGGTGGTCGTACTCGAGGCGATGAAGATGGAGCAGCCCATCCAGGCGCACAAGGACGGGGTGATCGGCGCGATCAACGCGACCGCCGGGACCACCGTCGCCGCGGGCACGCAGCTTCTCACGATCAGCTGAGTCTCTGCCGGCAGCATCCTGCCCCACCGCCGACTGTCATTTCGGCGAGAGTACACCGGGTCGCCGAGAGGTAGGGAAGCACCCGCGGTCTCGTCCACCAGCTGTGCTCTGCGGGTCGGGCTCAGCCCGGTCAGCCGTCCTCGTTGGCCACGTCGACGATGTGCATCGCGCGGGCGGCATCCGTGATGCTTCCGGAGAGGGACGGGTAGACCGCGAACACGCGTGAGACCTGGTCGACCGTGAGCCGCCGCTCGGCGGCGATCGCGATGGGGTAGATCAGCTCCGACGCGCGCGGTCCGACGATCACGCCGCCGACCACCGTGCCGCTCCCCTGCTGGGCGATCAGCTTCACGAAGCCGTCCTTGATCCCCATCATCTTCGCGCGCGGGTTCGCCGCCAGCGGCAGCTTGTGGACCACGCCGTTGATGAGTCCGGCCTTGATGTCGTTCTCCTGCCAGCCCACCGTCGCGATCTCGGGGGCCGTGAAGATGTTCGACGTGATCCGGCGGCGATCCAGTGGGATGACGACGTCGCCGAGTGCGTGGAAGACGGCGGTGCGGCCCTGCATGGACGCGACCGACGCGAGGGGCACGAACGTCGTGCAGTCCCCCGCGGCGTAGATGTTCGGCACCGACGTGCGCGCCACGCGGTTGACCTGGATGTGCCCCGACTCCGTCATCTGGACACCGGCCTCCTCGAGGCCGATTCCCGCGGTGTTCGGGATGGATCCCACCGCCATGAGGCAGTGGCTGCCCTCGACGGTGCGGCCGTCCGCGAGTGTGACGAGGACGCCGTCGCCCGAGCGCTCCACCTTGTCGGCACGCGACTTCGACAGCACCTTCATGCCGCCGCGCTTGAAGACGCGCTCGAGGACGGCTGCGGCATCCTTGTCTTCGCCCGGGAGCACCTGATCGCGGCTGGAGACGAGACTCACCTTCGCCCCGAGGTTCATGTAGGCGCCGGCGAACTCGGCGCCGGTGACGCCCGAGCCCACGACGATCAGGTGCTCGGGAAGCGTCTGCATCTCGTAGAGCTGCGTCCAGGTGAGGATCCGCTCGCCGTCCGGCATGGCGGTCGGGAGCTCTCGTGGCGACGAGCCGGTCGAGATGACGAAGGTGTCGGCTTCGATGCGGTCGAAGTCGGTGCCCCCGGGGCCGGTCGACACGATGATCGCGTCGTCGCGCTCGAGGCGGCCGTGGCCTGAGATGATGCGCACACCCGCTTCGACGAGCGACGCGCGCATGTCGTCGGACTGCTGTCGCGCGAGCGAGAGGAGGCGCTTGTTGACGGCCCCGAGGTTGATCGCGATCTCGGGCTTGAGGGGCTTGCCGTCCGCGGTCTTCGCGAAGAGCTGCACGCCCAGCTCGCCCGCCCCCGCGATCGCCACGGCGGCGTCGGCGGTCGCGATGAGGGTCTTCGACGGCACGACGTCGGTGATCACGGCCGAGCCGCCGATCCCCGCCCGCTCGACGACCGTGACCTCTGCTCCGAGCTGGGCGGCGGCGAGCGCCGCTTCGTAGCCGCCGGGTCCGCCGCCGATGATGGCGACGCTCTGAGTGCGCTCGAAGCTGAGGGACATTCCCTCATTCTCCACTGCCGAGCACCCCACCACGACACCGGCGCCGATCGGCATCTGGCACTGGGATGCGGGCGATCCTAAGGTGGGGGCATGTCAGACACGACTCCCAATCCCCTCGATGACCCCGCCGGCGACCCGTTCGAGATCGCTGCCGAAGCCGCCTCCGACATCGCCAGGATCACCGGCGTCGAACGTCACGACATCGCCCTCACCCTCGGCAGCGGCTGGGGCAAGGCGGCCGAGCTCATCGGCGAGACGACGTCGGCATTCCCCGCAACGGACGTCACCGGCTTCAGCGCCCCGGCCCTCGAAGGTCACGTGGGAACCCTCCGGAGCGTCCTCACCCCGCGCGGCAGGCGCGTGCTCGTCATCGGCGCTCGCACGCACTACTACGAGGGCTACGGTGCGCGGCGCGTGGTCCACAGCGTCCGCACCGCAGCGGCGACCGGCGCTCGCGTCATGGTCCTGACGAACGGCGCCGGCGGCATCCGGCACACCTGGAAGCCGGGGCAGCCCGTGCTCATCAGCGACCACATCAATCTCACCGGAGACACGCCCCTCGAAGGAGCGACCTTCATCGACCTCACGGACCTGTACTCGATGCGTCTGCGCGACCTGGCGCGCATGATCGACCCGACGCTCGACGAGGGCGTCTACTGCCAGTTCCACGGCCCGCAGTACGAGACTCCCGCCGAGGTGCAGATGGTGAAGTCCTTCGGAGGGCACATCGTCGGCATGTCGACCGCACTCGAGGCGATCGCGGCCCGTCAGGCGGGCATGGAGGTGCTCGGCTTCTCGCTCATCACCAACATGGCCGCCGGCATCCAGACCACGCCGCTCAGCCACGCCGAGGTGCTCGAAGCCGGACGCGCCGCCGAACCGGTGATCTCCTCGCTGCTGGCACGCGTGATCGGCGCACTGTGAGCGGGGCGGATGCCACTGCTTCGGCCGCCGGGACACTCGAGGCCGCGCGGGCATGGCTCGCGCAGGACCCGGACAGCGAGACTCGTGCCGAGCTGAGCGACATCATCGAGGCGGTCGAGGCGGGCGACGAGTACGCGACAGCCGATCTCGAAGACCGCTTCGCCGCCCGGCTCGACTTCGGCACAGCGGGACTCCGCGGCGAGCTCGGCGCCGGCACCAACCGCATGAACCGGGTGCTCGTCGCGCAGGCTGCCGCCGGGCTTGCGGCGTACCTCCTCGAGAGATCGACATCGGATGCCGCGGATGCGCCCGCGGTCGTCGTGGGCTACGACGGCCGGCGCAACTCGCAGGTGTTCGCCCAGGACTCTGCGGAGCTGTTCGCCGGGGCAGGGCTTCGGGCGATCCTGCTGCCGCGGCTGCTTCCCACGCCGGTGCTGGCGTTCGCCGTGCGCCACCTCGGCGCTGCGGCCGGCGTCATGGTGACCGCCAGCCACAACCCGCCGAACGACAACGGGTACAAGGTGTATCTCGGCGGTGCGGATGAAGGGTCGCAGATCGTGCCGCCCGTGGACGGCGAGATCGCCGCGCACATCCGGCGCGTCGCCGACGCCGGCGATGTCGCCGCTCTGCCGCGATCGCTCGGATACGAGACCGCGGGCGAGGAGGTCGTCGAGGCGTACGTCGACGCCACCGCGGCGGTCGCTCCTGCGCCTGAAGGCGCGGAAGGCATGCGCTGGGTCTACACCGCGATGCACGGCGTCGGGTGGGAGACGCTCTCGCAGGCGCTCGAGGTCGCGGGATACCCGGCCCCCGAGCCGGTGCCCGCACAGCTGCATCCCGACGGCGCGTTCCCGACCGTCGCGTTCCCGAACCCCGAGGAACCCGGCGCGATGGACCTCGCGTTCGAGACGGCCGGGTCGGTCGACGCCGACTTCATCATCGCCAACGACCCCGACGCCGACCGCCTGGCCGTCGCGATCCCCGACTCCTCGGTGGAGGGCGGCTGGCGTCGACTGAGCGGAAATCAGATCGGGCTGCTCCTCGGCTGGCGCGCCGCCCGCGAAGCCGCCGACGCAGGTGCGGCAGACGGAGCTTCCCTCGCCTGCTCCCTCGTCTCGTCGCCCGGGCTCGAGACGGTCGCCCGGCACTATGGACTCGGCTTCCATTCGACGCTCACCGGGTTCAAGTGGATCTCCCGCGCGCCGGGCCTCGTCTTCGGATTCGAGGAGGCGCTCGGCTACCTCGTGAATCCCGAGACCGTTCGCGACAAGGACGGCATCTCCGCCGCGATCGCGATGCTGGGGATGGCGGCGGAAGCGCGCGGTCGAGGCGCCGGGCTCGCCGACCTGATCACCGAGTTCGGCGAGACGTTCGGCCACTTCGCGAGCGACCAGATCGCGATCCGCGTCGATGACGTGTCGACCATCGGCCGGATCATGGCGGCGCTTCGCGCGCAGCATCCTTCATCCATCGGCGACGTGGCGGTCGAGCGGATCGATGACCTTCTCGACGGCGTCGACGATCTGCCGCCCGGGGACGTGCTGCGGCTGTGGCTGACCGATGGATCCCGTGTGATCGTGCGTCCGAGCGGCACAGAGCCCAAGCTCAAGCTCTACCTCGATGTCCGCGGCGATTCGGCCGAGGATGCCGCACACCGGATCGACTCGCTCACGGCGGGCGCCCGAGCGCTGCTGGACGAGATCGGCTGACGCCGGCATCCGAGAAATGATGCTCGCGATATATCGCGAGTGTCGCGATTTCTGCTACTGTCGCAATCGCGATATATCGCGATGAGATCTGGCGACGACGCCTCGACCGCGGACGGAAGAACGACACATGACTGCTCCCCACAGCGAACAGCACCAGGATGCCGCGGAAGGAGCTGCCGCCGGCTCGCGAAGCGGGGCCGCCGACGCCGAGGCCACTGATCCAGCGCACTGGCTGCGCAAGGTCATCCTGTTCCTGAGCGGCCAGACGGTCAGCCTGTTCGGCTCGATGCTCGTACAGTACGCGGTGTTCTGGTATCTCACCATCACCTACCAGTCCGGCATCGTCATGATGCTCGCGGCGCTCTTCGGCTTCCTCCCCCAGGCGGTCATCTCGATCTTCGGCGGTGTGTGGGCGGACCGCCACAATCGCAAGCTGCTGATCATCGGGGCGGATGCTGCGATCGCGGTCTCGACGCTGGCCCTCGCGCTCGTGATGATGACGGGCTACGACGCGGTGTGGCTCATCTTCCTCACCATGGCCGTCCGCTCTGCGGGAGCGGGCATCCAGATGCCTGCGATGTCGGCGCTGATCCCGCAGATCACGCCCATGCGCAACCTCCTGCGCGTCAACGGCATCAACGGCTCGATCCAGTCCGCGATGGCGCTCTTGGCACCGGCGGCGGCGGGAGCGATCTACGCCTGGTCATCCGCCGCGACCGGCGGGTCCGCAGCATCCCTCGTCCCCATCTTCTTCATCGACGTGGTGACTGCGGCCATCGGCATCGGACTGCTCGCGATGATCCCGGTCGGCACCGTGCGTCGCGCGGCAGACGTCCAGACCGGATACTTCGCCGATCTCGCCGACGGGGTCCGGTATGTCGTGCATCATGCGTTCGTGCGCTGGCTGCTGCTGCTGTTCGCGATCATCTTCCTGCTCACGGTCGCGCCCTCCAACCTGACGCCGCTCATGGTCGTCCGATCGTTCGACGCCGGTGAGCAGCAGAACGTGATCAATCTCGCCGTGCTCGAGATCGCCTTCAGCATCGGAATGGTGCTCGGCGGGATCGTCGTCGCCTCCCTCTTCGCGAAGCGCAGCCGCATCGCCATGATCGTCGTGTCGTCGCTCATCTTCGCCGCGCTCTCGATCGGAATGGGCCTGTCGCCGAGCGTCTGGGTGTTCTTCGGGTTCATGTTCCTGTTCGGCCTCACGGTGCCGTTCTTCTCGACGCCGTCCATGACGCTCCTGCAGGAGACCGTCGAACCCGAGCGCCAGGGACGCGTCTTCGGGTTCGTGGGAATCGTCATGGCGCTGGCGATGCCGATGGGCATGGTCGTCTTCGGGCCGCTCGCCGACGTGGTGCCGATCGAGACGCTGCTCGTCGCGGCGGGCGTCCTCACCGCGATCGTCCTCGGCCTCGCGTTCTGGCTGCCCGCCGGCCGGCGCGCCGTCGCAGCTGCGCACGAGGCGGCGCGTGCGAAGGACCCCGCCGCCGGCGCGGCCGCGGTCGAGTCGGTGATGCACCACGAGCAGGGCTCGTAGGCTCGGATCGTGCTCCTCACCGAACCCGTCACACTCGAGAACGCCTACGTGCGGCTGGAACCGCTCCGCGCCGATCACGCGGAAGAGCTCGCCGCGGCGACGGCCGGGCTCGAGCACGTCTGGTACACCTCGGTGCCGACAGCGGACGGAATCGGGGACGACATCGCGCGGCGGCTCGCATGGCACGCGGAGGGCTCGATGAACCCGTGGACGGTGCGGCGACTCGACACCGGACGTGCGGTGGGCATGACGACGTTCTGCAACATCGATCAGCCGAACCGCCGCGTCGAGATCGGACACACCTGGCTCGGCCTCGACGCGCAGCGCACGGCGGTCAACACCGCCGCCAAGCTGCTCCTGCTCTCTCACGCGTTCGAGGCATGCGGCGCGATCGCGGTGGAGTTCCGGACGCACTGGCACAATCGGCAGTCCCGCGACGCGATCGCTCGCCTCGGCGCGAAGCAGGACGGCGTCCTGCGCAACCATCGTCTCGGCCCGGACGGGACGATGCGCGACACCGTCGTCTTCTCGATCCTCCCCCACGAGTGGCCCGCGGTGCGGCTGGGGCTGCAGGAGCGCCTGGCGAGGGGCTGAGCCCGGCGGTTTCGGCCGACCTCGGCGCGTCGGTCCCTGGGTGTTTGGGGCGCAGATCGTCCGTGGGGCGACACGCCGGTGCGCACGGCGCGACGCCGCGGATCGCGCCCCGAACCGACGTGGCCCGCGGGCGCCGCCGACGCGGAATCTGGCACGAGCGGCTCCTCCACAGGCTCGGGCGGCGCCGAGTCACTTCCACCAGATCGCGCGAGCGGCGCCATCGGCAGTCGTGTCGCACGCGACACTCGGTCGGATGACCAACTGCACCTCGAGCCTCATCGTCCACGATCAGCTCGCTCGCGTCTGGGATTTCACGCCGAGCATCGACGTCGCGCGGACGACGAATGGACTGCTCGTCCGCGTGCGAACCGCCCGGCGTGTTCGCCATCGGCGTGCCAGGAGTGGGAGCCGCGTCACCCGAGACCGCGCATCGTCGCCCGCGCGCGGGCGCTCACCGCTGACATCCGCGCGACCGGCCGACTCTTTCGCACGAGACGGCGGCGGCGTGCCACGGCGCTCCCGCTGTACTCGAGCCGGTCGACCGCGTGCACGCGATCGTCTCGGTCGAACGCGCCCGGCGCGGCCGTGGGGTGTCGTCCGTCATCGCGGGTGAGCTGACGGATGACGAGATCGTCGAGATCGACGGGAGCTGTCGCACCACGTCGCTGGTCCGCACCGTCGCGGACATGGCGCGAACGCATGGCCTTCGAGCAGGCGGTGACGATGGCGGATGCCGCGCTGCGCGCCGTCTGTGTCGATCGGCCCGGCGATGTACGACTGGCGCGGGGCGGCAGAGTTCTGCGCGACTGCCCTGGCGATCGCTCGGCGCTGCGCACACGGCGTCTCCCGCGCCGAGCGCGTGCTCCGATTTCGCGGACGGTCGCGCGCAGCTTCCCGGCGAGACCATGAGCCGCATCCGCCTCGCCAACTCGGGTTTCGTCGCACCGCGACTTCAGGTTCGCGTGGACGCACCTGACGGGTCCGACTACTTCGTGGACTTCGGGCTCGAGGATGCACGCTCGCCATCGGCGAGTTCGACGGTCGGATAAAGTACGTCGACGGGCGGATGCTCGTCGACCGCACGGCAGACGAGGTCTTCGAACCGAGAAGCAGCGCGAGGACTGGATCCGCGGCGCACACAGTGGCGCCTCGTCCGCTGGGGGTGGCCGCACATCGCGAGACGGCGGACAATTCTCGGTGCGGCGGCTCGCAGCCTTCGGCATCCACCGCACCCGGATGAGCTCCGGTCCGAAGGCGGTTCGTGGCGCTGATTTCGTCCGTTGGCGCGGAACTCCGCGCCCCGACGGCACGGAACCCGCCCCAAACCCAGGATGAACGGTGGTGACGCGAGACGACGGATGCCGCAGGCTCAGCCGTCGATGACGGCGACCAGCTCGTCGAGGAAGCCGCTGAAGTCGGTGCTGCGGCGGACGATGCGCTGGACGCTCTCCCGCTCGGAGAAGACTTCGACGAACTGCTCGAAGACGGTCTGGAACGCCTCGCGGTCGGTCTCGCTGAACGCGACCAGCGCCACCACCTGAACGCGCGCGTCGCCCCACGGGATCGACGTGTCCGCGATCCCGATGGCGATGGCGGTGCGAGTCGCCGTCATCCCGAGCGCGTGGGGCACCGCCAGCGCGTCGGTGAACGCCGTCGACGACATCCGCTCCCGCTCGATGGTGCGCTCGACGTAGTCGTCGTCGATGACGCCGCGGGCGACGAGGGTCGCGCCGAGCCGGCGGATCACGCCTGCTTCGCCGCCGGCACCGTCGAGCCCGCTCTCGAAAGCGGATGCCTCGAAGTAGCGCTCCAGCTCGGTGCGCAGTCGCGCGAGCCGCCGGCCACGGCGGATCCGCCCGGCGGCGGCCTGGACGCGCTCGACGTCGGCGTCGGTGAGGAACGGCTGGATCTTCACGATGCGATCGCTCGGGACCGCCGGGTCGATCGTGGTGAGCACCAGATCGGTGTCGATCGACGCCCAGTCGGGGTCCACCCGCGTCTCGACCCCGACGACCTCGACCGCCTGCCCGAGTGACCGGTCGACGCTCGAGCGCAGCAGCTCGTGCAGGTCGTAGTACCCGGGACACACGATCGTGGCGGTGAGGAGCTGGTCGGCGCGGCGACTGCGCTCCAGGCGCCCGCCGACGTGCATGGCGATGTAGGCGATCTCGTCGTCCGGAAGCGGGATGCCGAGACGCTCCTGCAGCCGGCTCGCGATGAAGACCGCGACCTCGAAGATCATCGGGTAGGTCGACTTCAAGCGAGCGCGTGAGCGGATTGCGCGACCACGCCTGCTCCTTGGCCCGGTGCTGGAGGTTCTGCACGTGAAGGGCGAGCCGGAGGATGAAGTCGTCGTGGGCGATGTCGACGAGGAATTCCGCGGCGGCCGTCTCGACGACCTCGCGCACGGCGCCCTCCACCCCGGGATCGAGGCGCGATCGGGCCTGGTCGGCGGGGGTCTCGAGGCCGGGTGCCACGACCCGTGTGAGCACGAGGGTCGCCAGATGCTGCAGGTCGGCCGGGCCCAGTTCGACGTCGAGATGACGGTGGGCCAGACGCGCGATGATCGCCGCGACCTCGTGCTGCGCCGGCCGCGCCTCGGTCGCCGCCGTCTCGAGAGCGCGGTCCTGGGCGACCCGGTCGGCGGCGATGGCGATGTGCATGACGACGTCGGCGATGCCGATCTCGTTCACGAAGTAGCCGAGACTGCCGAGCTCGCTGACGAGCTCGGTCTTGAACGGGCCGAAGGCCGCGGCGCCGACCGAGTGCTCGCCGAGTGTGCGGCGCAGCGCGACGAGATCGAACGATCCGGCATCCATCTCATCGTGGGCGAGACGGCTGAGCAGGCGCCGCTGCGCCACCTCGGTCCCGCGGAGCCTCGCCTGCGACGCCGAGCGCTCCAGTGTGAGCTCGGTCCCGGCCAGGAGGCCGCGCACGCGCGCGAGGTCCGCGTCGACCGTCGCCACGCTCACGTGCAGCGAATCGGCGGTCTCGAAGACATCGATCCCCTCCGGCGCGTCGAGGAGCGCCCGCACGAGGGTGTGGAGCCGGTCGCGGGGCGTGCCGGCGTCTGCTCCGCTCAGCGCGGAGGGCGGTGGCGGCATCCGGTCCCGCGCGATAGCCGTGCGGCCCCGATTCGACGGCGGCGGCCGAAGGCACGCGGGCGTTGATCGCCGTGACATACGAGCGGATGCTGCGGGGAGTCACACCCAGGGCATCGGCCAGGGTCGCCGCCGTCGCCCACTCGCCGTCGCGCACGAGGAGAGTCAGAAGCCGATCCTGTCTCGCTCGCGTCACGGGGCTCCCCCACAGTGTCGTCGAGCCGGCCCTCGTGGCCGACTCGGTGCCAGTCAACCACGCGCGCACCGCCCTGGAGCGGCCCCACGAAGACTCATCGGGCACGGTTTCCGCCCCCGCGGAAAGAGGAGTGGTTGTCGACTCCCAGCGTTTTCACAAGAATGACACGCATGGAGACGGATCGATGAGGATCCTGGTGGTCTGCGGTGCAGGGGCGTCCAGCACGTTCGTCGCACAGCGCGTGCGACACGCGGCTCACGACCAGGGTCTCGCCTATTCCGCCTTCGCAGGCACCGAGCTGTCGCTCCCCATCGACCTCGATGCCGCCGACGTCGTACTCGTCGGACCGCACCTCGTCCATGCGCTCGAGCGCATCGAACGGGATGCTGCGCTCCGCGGCACGACTGTCGTGTTGCTGCCGCCCGATATCTTCTCCGATCTCGACGGTACGCGGACGCTTGCGCTGATCCGCGACGCGGTCGGAGGCGGGTCCGGGGGGACCCCTCCGACCGCGGGCGAAGCGTCGCCGCTCTGAACCTCGCCGGGGACCGACACCGACATCCACCCACGACTGAGAGGCCACCGCCGATGACCGCCACGTCACGCACCGTCCGAATCGGGTCAGCACATGGCCTGCACGCGCGTCCCGCGAAGCTCTTCGCGCAGGCGGCGAAGGATGCCGGCATCCCGATCACCGTCGCCAAGGGAGCGGGCAGCCCTGTCAATGCCGCGAGCATCCTGGGCGTCATCGCGCTCGGTGTCGAACAGGGCGACTACGTGACACTCACCGCGGACGGCGACGGTGCCGAGTCGGCCCTGGACACCCTTGCCGAACTCCTCACAACAGACCACGATGCGGAGTAGATATGTCGGAGGTTGATGTGAGAGAACTTCGTGGTGTGGGTATCGGGCTCGGCGTCGCGCAGGGGCCCGTCGCCCGGATGTCAGAGCCGCTGGCGGCGCCGGGCGATGCACCGAGCACGCTGACCGCCGACGAGGAGTCGGCCCGTGTGAAGGATGCCGTCGCCGCGGTCGCCCGCGAGCTCGAACAGCGCGGTGCGCTCGCCGGAGGCAACGCCCGCGACGTGCTCGAGGCGCAGGCGATGATGGCGGAAGATCCCAGTCTGGCGGACGAGATCGCCACGCGACTCGCGCAGGGCAGGACCGGCGAATGGGCGGTGTATCGACGCGTTCGCGTCGTTCCGCGACCAGCTGACGGCGCTCGGCGGCTATCTCGGCGAGCGCGCTGCCGACCTCGACGACGTGGCCCAGCGGGTCATCGCGCGGCTGCGGGGCGTTCCAGCGCCGGGAGTGCCGGATCCCGGGCATCCGTTCGTGCTGGTGGCCAAGGACCTCGCGCCGGCCGACACCGCCCTGCTCGACCTCGACAAGGTGCTCGCGCTCGTCACGACCGAGGGCGGGCCGACCTCGCACACCGCGATCCTCGCCCGCGAGAAGTCGATCGTCGCGGTGGTCGGAGTCGCTGCCGCGAAGGATCTCACCGAAGGCGAGATGGTGATCGTGGATGCCGCGGCCGGCGTCATCACGACGGAGCCGACGGGCGAGGAACTCGATCGTGCTCAGAACCGCGCGGCGGCACGCGCGTCCGCTGCGGCGGCTCCCATCACCGACGGAGCTCTCGCCGACGGCACGCCGGTGCCGCTCCTCGCGAACCTCGGGAACCCGGACGGCGCCGCGGATGCGGTGGCTCTCGGCGCCGAGGGGGTCGGGCTCTTCCGCACCGAGTTCCTCTTCCTGAGCTCGTCGAGCGCCCCGACCATCGAGCAGCAGCGCGGGTCCTACACGAAGCTGCTCTCCGCGTTCCCGGGCAAGAAGGTCGTCGTGCGGGTGCTCGATGCCGGGGCCGACAAGCCGCTGCCGTTCCTCAACGATGCGCACGAGGAGAACCCCGCCCTGGGTCTGCGCGGGCTGCGCGCCCTGCAGGCCAGCGAGGACATCCTCCGCGAGCAGCTGACCGCCCTGGCCGAAGCGCACGAGGAGACCCGCCGGAATCCCGACGGGCCCGCCGACCTGTGGGTCATGGCGCCGATGGTCGCGACCGTCGAGGAGGCCGAGTACTTCACGGCGATCGCGAAGGACTACGGCATCCGCACCGCCGGCGTCATGGTCGAGGTGCCCTCGTCCGCACTCCTCGCGGACCGGATCCTCGAGCACGCCGACTTCGCCTCGATCGGCACGAACGACCTGACGCAGTACACGCTCGCGGCCGATCGCCTGCTCGGCTCGGTCGCGTCATTCCAGGATCCCTGGCATCCCGCGGTGCTGCGCCTCATCCGCGAGGTCGGCGACGCCGGACGCATCCACGGCAAGCCCGTCGGCATCTGCGGCGAGGCCGCGGCCGATCCGCTGCTCGCGGTCGTCCTGGTCGGACTCGGCGCGACGAGCCTCTCGATGGCCCCCACCGCGCTCGCCGACGTGCGGGCCTCGCTGCTCGAGCACACCCTCGACGATGCACGCGTCATCGCCGAAGCAGCCCTCGCCGCGAGCAGCGCGGCGACCGCCCGAGACGCGGCGCGTGCCGCCGCGGCTCAGCACAGCACAGTCGCGGCGCGGTAGGCCGCGGCGAGACCGAAGGAGACAGATGCAATGACAACGGCGTCCACACCCGTCTCGGGAGCGAAGAAGGCGCAGGTCGCACGTCCAGCGCTTCGGCACGTTCCTCTCCGGCATGATCATGCCGAACATCGCGGCGTTCATCGCCTGGGGCTTCATCACGATGCTCTTCATCCCCACCGGCTTCTTCGGCCCCGACAGTCCGTTCGGGGAGGCGTGGCACTGGTACCCGGTCGCGGACATCATCGGAAGCAATGGCCGCGTCGACGAGATCGGATGGCAGGGCGCCATGACGGCGCTCGGCGAAGGCGAAGGCGGGACCTTCCTCTTCTACGTGGGACTCGTCGGCCCGATGATCACCTACCTGCTGCCACTCCTGATCGCGAACACCGGCGGCCGCATGGTCTACGGTGAGCGCGGCGGTGTGGTGGCGACGATCGCGACGATGGGCGTCATCGTCGGCACGAACATCCCGATGTTCCTCGGCGCGATGATCATGGGTCCCGTCGCGGCGCTGATCACGAAGTGGATGGACAGGATCTGGGACGGCAAGATCAAGCCCGGCTTCGAGATGCTGGTGAACAACTTCTCGGCAGGCATCCTCGGCATGATCCTGGCGATCGTCGGATTCTTCGCGTTCGGGCCCGTCATGCTCGGAATCAGCGCGGTCCTGGGCGGCGCCGTCGGATGGCTCGTGGCCAACAGCCTGCTGCCGCTCGTCTCGATCATCGTCGAGCCTGCCAAGGTCCTGTTCCTGAACAACGCGATCAATCACGGCGTCTTCACGCCGCTCGGCATCGAGCAGGCGAGGGAGACCGGCAAGTCGATCCTCTTCCTCATCGAGGCCAATCCCGGCCCCGGCCTGGGACTGCTGCTCGCCTTCACGTTCTTCGGTGTCGGGGCGGCGAAGGCCTCGGCGCCCGGCGCGATCATCATCCAGTTCTTCGGCGGCATCCACGAGATCTACTTCCCGTACGCGCTGAGCAAGCCGATGACGATCCTCGCACTCATCGCGGGCGGCGCGACCGGCGTCACGACGAACATGCTTCTTCAGACTGGCCTGGCATTCCCGGCAGCTCCGGGAAGCATCATCGCCGTGACGGCCGCCGCGATCGGACCCGGGGTCGGAAACCTGCTGGGGGTCTACCTCTCGGTGCTGCTCGCCGCAACCGTGACATTCCTCATCGCGGGGATCATCCTGCGGGCCACGCGCAAGCGCGACCTCGAAGAGGGGCTCGCGGGCGACCTCAGCGCCGCCATCGCGCAGACCGAGGCGAACAAGGGCAAGGAGTCGGCGGCGCTCGCCGGCCTGCGCGCCAGCACCGGTGCCGCCAGTGCCGCCGTCGTCGCCGGTGTCGCCGAACGCGACGCCGAAGCCGCGTACGACGAAGCCGAGACGGCGAGGTCGACGGATGGCGCCTTGAGCGGCGGCATCCTCTCCACGAAGCAGGTGAAGAACATCGTGTTCGCGTGCGACGCGGGCATGGGTTCCTCCGCGATGGGCGCCAGCGTGCTGCGCAACAAGATCAAGAAGGCCGGCATCGAGGACGTCACGGTCGTGAACAAGGCGATCGCGAACCTGGACGCCTCGGCCGACCTGGTCATCACGCAGAACCAGCTCACCGACCGGGCGCGGCAGAAGACGCCGAACGTCGATCCACGTCTCGGTGGACAACTTCATGAACTCGCCGAAGTACGACGAAGTCGTCGACCTGGTCCGCGACCAGCACCAGGAAGGTCAGTAGGCATCGAGGCGGCTGCGGGGTCGGGCGGCGAGATGCCCCCGGCCCCGTGGCTCTTTTCCCGCAGCATCCGTTCGACAACGAAAGGCGATCAACATGGCACGTGAGGTCCTGAGCCTGGGTCAGGTTCGCATCCACTCCGGGAGCGCGACGCGTGAGGAGGCGATGAAGGAGGCCGCCGACATCCTCGAGTCCGCCGGCGCGGTCACCAGCGCCTACTTCGACGCTATGCAGCAGCGGGAGGTGACGGTGTCGACATATATGGGGAACGAACTCGCGATTCCCCACGGCACGAACGAGACGAAGCACACGATCCTCGATTCGGCGCTGTCGGTGGTCCGCTACGACGGCGGCGTCGACTGGGGTGGTGAGCCGGTCACATTCGTGGTCGGCATCGCCGGCAAGGGCGACGAGCATCTCGAGATCCTGTCTCAGATCGCGATCCTGTTCTCGGATGAGGACAACATCGACAAGCTGAAGGCCGCACAGTCGCCGGAGGAGCTCTTCGGCCTCGTCTCGGAGTCCGGAGTGTCATGAAGGCTGTCCATTTCGGGGCCGGCAACATCGGTCGCGGCTTCGTCGGGCTGCTGCTGCACGAGGGGGGCTACGACCTGGTCTTCTCGGATGTCGCGGGACCGCTCGTGGACGCGATCAACGCCGAGACGGAGTACACGGTGCACGAGGTCGGCGAGGGCGGCCGCGACCGGGTGGTGACCGGGTTCCGGGCGATCAACAGTGCCACGCATCCGGACGAGATCGTCGACGAGATCGCGACCGCGAACGTCGTGACGACCGCGGTCGGCCCGACCATCCTCCGCTTCGTCGCCCCGCACATCGTCGCCGGGCTCGCGCTGCGCGATCCGTCCGCGCCGCCGCTGCAGATCATGGCCTGCGAGAACGCCATCAACGCGACCGACCTGCTGCGCGACGAGGTGAAGGCGCTCGCGGCCGAAGCCTGGGATGCCCTCGCGAGCCGCGCCGTGTTCGCGAACACCGCCGTCGATCGGATCGTGCCCGCTCAGCCGGCGGGATCGGGCGTCGACGTCACGGTCGAGCCGTTCTTCGAGTGGGCGATCGAGCGCCCGCCGTTCGGCGACGACCCGCCGCGGATTCCGAGCGCCCATTTCGTGGAGGATCTGGACCCGTACATCGAGCGCAAGCTCTTCACGGTCAACACCGGCCACGCGACGACCGCCTACTTCGGGGCGGCCGCGGGGATCGAGAAGATCTCGGACGCCCTCGCCGATTCTGCGATCGCCGACCGCGTCGCATCCGCCCTCGAGGAGACCTCGGCGCTGCTCGCCGCCAAGCACGGACTGGATCCGGTGGCCCTCGCCGACTATCGGTCGACGATCCTGCAGCGCTTCCGCAACCCCTCGCTCCCCGACACGGTGTGGCGCGTCGGTCGCCAGCCGCTGCGCAAGCTGTCCCGCCACGAGCGCTTCGTCGGCCCTGCGGCGGAAGCCGCCGAACGCGGCCTGCCTGTGGGCGCCCTCGTCGGAGCCATGGGCGCCGCGCTCGCATTCGACGATTCCGAGGACGAGCAGTCCGTCGACCTCCAGCGGATGATCCGCGAGTTGGATGCCGCGACGTTCACCGCCACGGTCACCGGCCTCGAGCCCGAGCATCCGCTCTTCGCCCGGATCGAGGAGGTCGTCGCAGCCCGTCAGGCCGATCTGAGCTGACGCAGGCCCGGTCGTGAGCCCCCCCGGCATCCGGCTCATAGACTGGTCCGCCGTGACCCTCGCCCTCGCCGCCACCGCCGCGTTCATCGCGGCTGTCATCCAGCGCGTCACGGGACTGGGGTTCGTCCTCGTGCTCGTCGGACCGATCGTGCTGCTGTACGGTCCGCTCGAGGGCGTCACCATCGGCGTGCTGCTCGCCCTCGTCGCCTCGCTGACGGCGGTGCCCCTGGTGTGGCGCCAGGTCGACTGGAGCCGCACGGTGTGGCTCATCTGGCCCGGGCTGGTGGCGGCGCCGTTCGCGGCGCTGCTGGTGCGCGTTCTGCCGGATGCCGCGCTCCTCCTCCTCATCGCCGCAATGGCGTACTTCGCCCTCGTCGCGGGCCGGATTCCGGCGCTGTCGGCATCGCTCACGGGGCGCACGGGTGCGGTCGTCGCCGGCTCGGCTGCGGGATTCATGCATGTCGCGAGCGGGCTGTCGGGGCCGCCGCTCGCGGCGTACGCGGTCGGCGACAAGTGGGAGCAGCGCCGCTTCGCGGCGAGCGTGCAGATCATCTTCGCCGTGTTCAGCGTCGTGTCGGTGGCATTGCGGGGGCTCCCCCAGTCGCCGGTCCTCGACATCTGGCTCCTCATCGGCGCAACCGTTGTGGGCATCGTCGTCGGCACCCTGCTGACGCGCTTCGTGCCGACGCGGATCGCGCGGATCGCGATGCTCGCCATCGCATGGGCCGGGGCGACAGTGGTGCTCGTGCGCGGCATCCTGGCACTCTTGGGCTGAGTGCTCCGCCAGGGCGCTTTCAGTTAAGACCGGCTAACATCGAGAGGTTGTCCGGGCACGGTGGCCGGCACGAAGACGTGTGGGAGAAGCATGGACGAGCACCGGTACGCAGTCATCGGCGCGGGGCCGTCGGGACTGTCCGCGGCGCGAGCGCTGCAGAAGGCGGGCATCGCCTTCGACGGCTACGAGGCATCTCGCGGCGTCGGCGGACTGTGGGACATCGAGAACCCGCGCTCGACGATGTACGAGTCGGCGCACCTCATCTCGTCCCGGACCACCACCGAGTTCGCGGAGTTCCCCATGGACTCGGATGCCGACTACCCGAGCCACCGCACGCTCATCCGGTACTTCCGCGACTTCGCGGACCACTTCGGCATCACCGAGCAGTTCCGCTTCGACACCCGGGTCACGGCGGTCGAGCGCAATGGCGACGGCTCATGGATGCTGCGGGCAGCGGGTCCGGACGGCGCCGTCGAACAGCGCTACGCCGGAGTCATCCTCGCGAACGGCACCCTCGCGGAGCCGAACGTGCCGGCCTTCCGCGGCGAGTTCACCGGCGAGATCCTCCACACCAGCGCCTACAAGAGCGCCACCCAGCTCACGGGCAAGCGCGTGCTGATCATCGGCGCCGGAAACTCCGGCTGCGACATCGCCGTCGACGCGGTGCATTACGCGGCATCCGTCGACATGAGCGTCCGCCGCGGGTACTACTTCGTGCCGCGCTACCTCTTCGGCAAGCCGAGCGACACCCTCAACCAGGGCAAGCCGCTGCCGGCGCGCATCAAGCAGTTCGTCGACACGCGGGTCCTGAAGGCGTTCACCGGGGACCCCGTCAGGTTCGGCTTCCCCAAGCCCGACTACAAGCTGTACGAGTCGCACCCGATCGTCAACACGCTGATCCTCAATCACCTCGGGCAGGGTGACCTCCACATCCGCGCCGACATCGACCGCTTCGACGGAAGCACCGTCCACTTCCGCGACGGATCGAGCGGCGACTACGACATGGTGCTGCTCGCCACCGGTTACACCCTCGACTACCCGTTCGTGGCGCGCGATGAGCTCAACTGGACCGGCTGGTCGCCGAAGCTGTTCCTCAACGTCTTCCCGCCCTCCTTCAACGGCCTGTACATGATGGGGATGCTGGAGGCATCCGGAATCGGCTGGCAGGGCCGGTACGAGCAGGCCGAGCTCATCGCGTCGTACCTCGCCGCGCTCGCAGATCGGCCCGAAGCGGCATCCGATCTCCGGCGCCGTGTCGCGAACGAGGCGTGGCCCGATCTCAGCGGCGGCTACAAGTACCTCGGCCTCGAGCGCATGTCGTACTACGTCAACAAGGACGCCTACCGTCGTGCGGTGCGCGAGGCGACGGCGAAGCTGCGTGGCGAGGACTCGTCCGCGGCGGGCTCGAAGAAGAGCCGGGCGACGGCATGAACATCGACGACGTCGTCCTCAACTTCAATCCCGGGACTCTCATCATCCTGAACGTGGTCCTGGGCCTGATCATGTTCGGGATCGCTCTGGACACCTCGCCCGATGACTTCAAGGTCGTCGCCCGCAAGCCGAAGCCGTTCGTCATCGCGATCCTGGCCCAGCTCATCGTGCTGCCCGCGGTGACGTTCGGCCTGACGCTGATCCTGCCGGTGACGCCGTCGATGGCGCTCGGCATGATCCTCGTCGCGTGCTGCCCGCCGGGGAACATCTCGCAGGTGCTCACGCACCGCTCGGGCGGCAATGTCGCGCTGTCGGTGTCGATGACCGCCGTGTCGAACCTGATCTACATCTTCGTGCTGCCGCTGAGCGTCGCGTTCTGGGGATCGCTGCATCCGACGGCACGTCACCTGCTCACGGCGGTCGAACTGAACCCCTGGCAGATGCTCATCGACATCTTCTTCATCATCGGCGTGCCGTTCCTCGCGGGCCTCTTCATCCGCGCGAAGTTCCCGGCCTTCGCCGCCAAGGTGCAGCCCTTCGTGAAGTGGTTCTCGCTGCTCGCGCTCGTGGGCTTCATCGTCGCGGCGCTGGCGGGCAACTGGACCTTCTTCATCGCGTTCCTGGGGGTCATCCTCGTCGTGGTGTTCATCCACGACGCCGTCGCCCTCGCGATCGGCTACGGCACCGCAGTCGTCGGCGGCCTCGGCACCCGCGAGCGCAAGGCGATGACCTTCGAAGTCGGCATCCGCAATGCCGGCCTCGGCCTCGGCCTCGTCTTCACCTTCTTCGGCGGGCTCGGCGGCATGGCGATCGTCGCAGGCTGGTGGGGCATCTGGGACATCATCGCCGGCCTCGCCGTCGCCAGCCTGTGGGCGGTGCACACCAAGCGCAGGACCGGATCGGCCAAGGGCGACGCCACGAAGCACGCCCTCACCGCCGGCGGACAGACGGATGCCGCATCCCCCGACGCCGCGGAGGGCCGGCCGTCATGAGCGCCCGCGTGCTCGTCACCGGTGGTGCGGGCTTCCTCGGCTCGCACGTCGCCGCGGCCCTGGTCGCCCACCCTGAGGTCGAGCTCGTCGTCGCGGGCGATGTGCGCCGGCCGGAGCATCCGATCGAAGGGGTCGTCTACGACGACTGCGACGTGACCCGCTCCGCAGGGCTCGTGCCGCTCCTGGAGCGGCATGGCATCGACGTCGTCGTGCACCTCGCGGCGATCGTCAGCCCCGGACGCGACCAAGACCTCGAGTACCGGGTGGACGTCGACGGATCCCGCCACGTCCTGGAGGCATGCGTCGCGACGGGTGTGCGGCGCCTCGTCGTGTCGTCGTCGGGCGCCGCCTACGGCTACCACCCCGACAGCCCGGAGTGGCTGCGCGAGTCGCATCCGGTGCGCGGCAACGACGAGTTCCCCTACTCGAAGCACAAGCGGCTCGTGGAGGAGATGCTCGCCTCGTATCGCGCGTCGAATCCCGAGCTCGAGCAGGTGGTCTTCCGGATCGGCACGATCCTCGGCCCGACCGTGAAGAACCAGATCACCGCTCTGTGGGACGGGCGCCGCATCCTGGCCGTCCGCGGCTCCGAGTCGCCGTTCGTGTTCATCTGGGTCGACGACGTGGCGGCCGCGATGGCCCGCGCCGCCACGGATGGGCCGTCCGGGATCTACAACGTCGCCGGCGACGGACGGATGACGGTCCACGAAATCGCCGCGCGGCTCGGCAAGCCGCTGCTCACTGTGCCGGCGGGCGTGCTCGCGTTCGGCCTTCGAGTGGGCCGGATGCTGCGCCTCACCGTGCACGGACCGGAGCAGGTGCGCTTCCTGCGATATCGCCCGGTGCTCGCGAACGACGCCCTGAAGCGCGAGTTCGGCTTCACTCCTGCGAAGACGTCGGCCGAGGCATTCGAGGCGTACCTCACGACCCACCCCGGCGTCGCGCGCGGCTGAACCAGCATCCACTCGGCGTCGTCCGTCGACCCGCGCTCTCGGGTTTGGGGCCGTGGGCGCCCGCGTGCCGTGCCGGGCTCGCGCCAGCGAGCTAGTCGCCGAAGCCGTCGGCGATGAGGTCGATGAGCTCCTCGCGCTCCTCGACCGGCAGGAAGGCACCCGCGGCGGCGTTGAGCTGGAACGTCTCGAAGTCGTCGAGGCCGTACTCGAACGTCTCGGCGAGCAGCGCCAGCTCGCGCGTCAGCGACGTGCGGCTCATCGTGCGGTTGTCGACGTTCACCGTGACCGCGAAGCCGAGCTGGTAGAGCAGATCGAACGGGTGGTCCTCGAGCGTGGTGCCCCACGCGGCGATGGCGCCCGTCTGCAGGTTCGACGACGGCGACAGCTCGAGCGGGATCTCGCGATCGCGGACCCAGCGGGCGAGGTCGCCGAACTGCACGAGCACCTCCTCGCCCTCGCGCGAGACGACCTCGAGGTCCGACGCGATGCGCACGCCGTGGCCGAGGCGCAGCGCGCGGCCGTCGATCAGCGCCGAGCGGATCGAGTCGAGTCCGGCGGCTTCGCCGGCGTGAACCGTCGCGGGGAAGAACTCCGAGGCGAGGTAGTCGAACGCGACCTTGTGCCGCGAGGGCGGGAAGCCGTCCTCGGGCCCTGCGATGTCGAATCCGACGGCGCCGCGCCCGCGCCATCTGACCGCGAGCTCCGCGATCTCGAGGGAGCGATCGGTGTGGCGCATCGCGCTGATCAGCTGGCCGACACGGATGTCGCGTCCCGACCGCTCAGCGGCATCCTCGCCCTCCTCCAGCCCCTCCTGCACGGCCGCGACGACCTCGTCGAGCGAGAGGCCACGGGTGAGGTGCTGCTCCGGCGCCCAGCGCACCTCGCCGTAGATGACGCCGTCCGCGGCGAGGTCCTCGACGAACTCGCGCGCGACGCGGGTCAGTCCCTCGCGGGTCTGCATCACGGCGGTCGTGAGGTCGAAGGTCTTCAGGTACTCGACCAGGGATCCGGAGTCGCTCTTCTCGGCGAACCAGTCCGCGAGTGCTGTCGGATCGCTCTCGGGGACGTCGAGTCCGATCGCGTCACCGAGTTCGATGATCGTCGCCGGCCGCACCCCGCCGTCGAGGTGGTCGTGGAGCGACACCTTGGGGAGGCTGCGGATGGAGACGCCTTCGAGGACGGCGTCGCCGGGCTGATCGGTGGGCATGTCGTCCTCCTGGACGGTCGGGGTGTGATCGAAGTCTCTGCTGGGTCGGCGTCAGGCGGTGATGCGCTCGCGCACCAGCGGGCCTCGGGGCGCAGCATCCGACCCTATCGCCCATGCGCCCTCGAGGGCGCCGAGTGCGCGTTCGAAACGGGATGCATCGTCGCCGACGAGCGTGAACACCGGCTGGCCTGCAGTGACACGATCTCCCGGCTTCACGTGCAGATCGATGCCGGCGGAGTGCACGACCGCGTCCTCGGCGCGGGCACGCCCGGCGCCGAGACGCCAGGCGGCGATCCCGAACGGCAGCGCATCCATCTGCGTGATGACGCCCGATTCGCCGGCGGTCACCGTGTGGGACTCGCGCGGGGCGGGGAGAGCGGCATCCGGATCGCCGTCCTGCGCGCGGATCATCGCGCGCCAGGCATCCATCGCCCGGCCGTCGTGCAGCGCCGCTTCGACATCGGCGTCGGGCTTCCCGGCGAGGGCGAGCATCTCGCGCGCGAGCGCGACCGTCAGCTCGACGACGTCGGCGGGGCCGCCCCCGGCGAGCACTTCGACGGACTCGCGGACCTCGTTGGCGTTGCCGATCGCGAGGCCGAGCGGGGTGTTCATATCGGTGAGGAGTGCCGTGGTCGCGACCCCGGAGTCCGTGCCGAGCGCCACCATCGTGCGGGCGAGCTCGCGGGCGCGGTCGATGTCCTGCATGAAGGCGCCCGAGCCGAACTTCACGTCGAGCACGAGCGAGTCGGTTCCCTCGGCGATCTTCTTCGACATGATGCTCGAGGCGATGAGCGGGATCGCCTCGACGGTCCCAGTGACGTCCCGGAGCGCGTAGAGCTTCTTGTCCGCCGGAGCGAGACCCGAGCCGGCGGCGCAGATCACGGCGCCCACGTCGCGCAGCTGCGAGACGAGCTCGTCGTTGGAGAGCGCGGCGCGCCATCCCGGTATGGACTCGAGCTTGTCGAGGGTGCCGCCCGTGTGTCCGAGGCCGCGGCCGGACAGCTGCGGCACGGCGACTCCGAATGCGGCCACCAGCGGAGCGAGAGGCAGCGTGATCTTGTCGCCGACTCCACCCGTCGAGTGCTTGTCGACTGTCGGCTTGCCGAGCCCCGCGAAGCTCATCCGCTCCCCCGAGGCGATCATCGCCTCGGTCATGACCCGGATCTCGTCGCGCGACATCCCGTTCAGGAGCACCGCCATCGCGAACGATGCCATCTGCGCGTCCATGACGTAGCCCCGCGTGTACGCGTCGATCATCCAGCGGAGCGCGTCTTCGGGGATCGGCTTCCCGTCCCGCTTGGCGCGGATCACATCGACGGCGTCATGCGGCTCGACAGCGCTCGACCCTTGGACGATGCTCTGGCGCGGGTCGGGCCGGTTGTCCATGGGCCGAGGACTCATCTCGCCGCTTCCTCGAGCTCACGCGGGCCGAACGCGTCCGGCAGCACCTCGTCGATCGTCCGGATGCCGGAGACGGTCTCGAGCAGCATCCCGGGGATGGCGTGCTCGAAGAGGAGTTGGCGGCAACGCCCGCAGGGCATCAGGGTGCGACCTTCGCCGTCGACGCACACGAACGCCACGAGCTTGCCGCCGCCCGACATGAAGAGGTCGCTGACCAGCGAGCACTCCGCGCAGAGCGTGACGCCGTACGACGCGTTCTCGATGTTGCAGCCCGAGACGACGCGCCCGTCCGAGACGAGCGCGGCGGCGCCCACCTTGAATCGCGAGTACGGGGCGTAGGCGCGCTCCATGGCGTCGGTTGCGATCGCCCTCAGCTCGTCCCAGTCGATGTCGGTCACGCGCGTCACCCCTTGATGTACGGTTTGCCGTCGGCGGCCGGGGCCCGGGACTTGCCGACCACCCCTGCCACGACGAAGATCGTCACGAGGTACGGCAGCATGAGCAGGAACTCGCTGGGCACCGGCGATCCGATGATGTTCAGGGTGTTCTGGACACTCGACGCGAATCCGAAGAGCAGCGCCGCAAGCGTCGCCTTGATCGGATCCCACTGACCGAAGATGACCGCGGCGAGCGCGATGAAGCCGACGCCGCCCGTCATCTCCTTGTTGAACGGGAATCGCGGCGCCGATCGTGAAGACGGTGCCGCCGATCCCGGCGATCGCACCGGCGAGCAGGACGTTCCAGAAGCGCGTCGCGTTCACCTTGATGCCCACCGTGTCCGCCGCCTGAGGATGCTCGCCGACCGCCCGAAGCCGGAGGCCCCACCTCGTGTGGAACATGCCCACGTAGACCAGAGCAACGGCGACGTACATCAGATAGACCACGATGGTCTGCCGGAAGAGCACCGGGCCGATGACGGGGATCTCGCTGAGCAATGGGATGGGGATGCGGTCGAAGCGGGGCGGGTTGTTGAGCAGCGGAGCGTTCTCCTGGAGGACCTGCGAATACAGGAAGCTCGTGAGGCCGATGACGAGAACATTGAGGACGACGCCGACGATCACCTGGTCGACGAGGTACTTGATGGAGAAGGCGGCGAGCACGAATGCCACGAGCACACCGGCGACCATCGCCGCCACCAAGCCCAGAAGCGGCTGCCGGGTGATCGACGCCACGACGGCGGCGCTGAACGCGCCCGCCAGAAGCTGGCCTTCGATCGCGATGTTGACCACTCCCGCCCGCTCGCCGATGACACCTCCGAGGGCGCCGTAGATGAGCGGCACCGCGAGGGCGACCGTCCCCGCCAGGAGTCCTACGACCGGGATCGTCTGGCCGCTCGCCGCCCACGTGAGGAAGCCGAGGACGAGCACGACGACGAAGACGATGATGATCCACAGCGGCGTTCGCGCCCACGATCGGACGAAATAGGCCGAGGCCCCTGCGAGTACTGCGAGGATCGCGAAGCACACCCACGTCGTGAGGCTCACCGATACGACGAGTTCGGGCAGCTGAATCGCGTCTGCTTCGGTGGACAGGCGGAAGACGGTCTCGCCTCCTCGTGGCGCGAGCACCAGCAGCAGACCGAAGAGGGCGGTGAAGACGGCCAGCGCGATCGGCGCCTTCCAGCTGCGGATGACGGCGGTCTCGGGGACCTCGGAGCCGCCGGGCATGAGGCCCGCGGTCGAGACTGTCGGCAGGCTCACTTCGCCGCCCCCTCGAGCTCGTCGCCGGCCTCGGCTTCGACCCGGGCGTCGAGCGCCTTCTGACGCTTCTTCTCCTGACGGCGGCGGTCGCGTTCGGGCGAGGGCAGGAAGAAGATCGTGCGCACGAGCGGCGGCGCGGCGATGAACAGGACGATGAGCGACTGCACGACGGTGACGATCTCGATCGGAATCTGCTCGGCAGCCTGCATCCCGAATCCGCCGGCTTTGAATGCTCCGAACAGGATGCCGGCGGCGAACGTTCCCCACGGAGTCGAGCGACCGAGCAGGGCGACGGTGATGGCGTCGAATCCGATTCCTGCGTCGATGTCGATCGTGAACCCGGAGGTGATGGTGCCGAGCACCTGGTTCACCCCGGCGAGACCGACGAGTGCGCCCGAGATCAGCATGCCGATCACGTACATGCTCTTGACGTTGATGCCCGCAACCCGGGCCGCGTTCGGGTTCTCGCCGACCGCGCGGAACTGGAATCCGAGGCTCGACCGGCTGAGGATCCACCACACGACGATGGTCGCGATGATCGACAGGATGAATCCGAAGTGGAGGTTGAACTGCGGCCCGAGCAGTTCGGGGAGGATCGCGGTCTCTTTGGACGCCGGCGATGTCGGGTTGTTGGAGCCGGGCGCCTGGAGCAGACCCTGCGTGCGCAGCATCCAGAGAACCAGGTAGACCGCGACGTAGTTCAGCATGATCGTGACGATCACCTCGTGGGCGCCGGTGGTCGCCTTGAGGAAGCCCGCGATGCCCGCCCAGAGCGCACCGGCGACCATGCCGGCCAGCACAGCGAGGATCATGTGCACGCCCCACGGCAGGTCGAACGAGAACGCCACCCAGCTCGCCGCCGCCGCCGCGACCAGCATCTGACCCCGACCGCCGATGTTGAACATGCCGATGCGGAACGCGAGCGCGACGCCGAGTCCCGCCGCGATGAGCGGGGTTGCGAAAGTGAGCGTCTCGGTGAGCGGACGGATCGCGCGAGCGAACGTCGGCGCGCCGAAGTTGTAGACCGAGCTCTGGAAGAGGGCGACATACGCACCAGAGACGGCATCCCAGATCGCCGCGAAAGTATCACCGGGCCGCGAGAAGAAGTAGCCGGCCGCAGCCTGGACGTCCTCGTCGGTGAGGGCGATCATGATGCCGCCGACGATCAGCGCGAGCACGACGGCGAGGACCGAGATGATCGCGTTCCCCTGGGTGATCTGCAGGAACGTCGTGTGCCATCTGGAGGGGGGCGGCGCCTCCGTCGTCGTGGTCGTCACGCGGCAGCCCCTTCCCCGGCGGGCGATTCCCCGGCCATCATGAGCCCCAGCACGTCGCGTGACGTGTCGCCGGGGACGATTCCCACGATCCGCCCGCGATACATGACCATGATCCGATCGGCGAGCGCTGTCACCTCGTCGAGCTCGGTCGAAACGACGACAACGGGGATGCCGGCATCCCGCGTCTCGACGATGCGCTTGTGGATGAACTCGATCGAGCCGACATCGACACCGCGCGTCGGCTGCGCGGCGACGAAGAGCGACAGCTCGCGGCTGAGCTCGCGCGCCAGGACGACCTTCTGCTGGTTGCCGCCGGAGAGCGTGCCGACCGGGGTGTCGATGCCTCGTGCGCGCACGTCGAACTCCCGGAATCGCAGTTCTGCGAACTCGGCGAGGGCCTTGCGCTGCAGATTTCCGCGACGGACGAACGGTTCCCCGTTGGCGCGGTCGAGCATGAGATTCTCGGCGATCGTGAAGGCGCCGACGAGCCCGTCGTCGGTGCGGTCCTCAGGCACGAAGCCGACGCCCTCATCGAGGATGCGCCGGACGCTGAGGCCGACGAGTTCCTCGCCGTTCAGCGTCGCCGACCCCCGCACGAGGGGCTGCAGTCCGATGAGCGCCTCTGCCAGTTCGGTCTGGCCGTTGCCCTGAACACCCGCGATCGCAAGAATCTCGCCGCCCCGCACGTCGAAGCTGACGTCGTTGACGACGACGTGGCCGAATGCGTCGATCACGCTCAGGTTCTCCACCACGAGCGCACGATCGTTGACCTGCGGCGGGTCCTTGTGGACGGTGAGCTCCACGGCGCGGCCGACCATCATCGACGCGAGCTCGGCGTTGGAGGCAGTCGGCGACGCCTCGCCGACGACCTTGCCGAGCCGGATGACGGTGATCCGGTCCGCCACCTCGCGCACCTCGCGGAGCTTGTGGGTGATGAACACGATCGATGCGCCGGATGCTTTGAGCTGGCGCATGATCTCCATCAGCTCATCGGTCTCCTGGGGCGTGAGCACGGCGGTGGGCTCGTCGAAGACGAGCACCTTGGCGTCACGGGAGAGCGCCTTGATGATCTCCACCCGCTGCTGCACGCCGACCGGCAGGTCTTCGACGAGCGCATCGGGATCGACGTGGAAGCCGAATCTCGACGCGATCTCGCGGACGCGGTCGCGGGCGGCGTTCAGGTCGAGAAGGCCTCCCGCTCGCGTGCTCTCCTGACCGAGCATCACATTCTCGGCGACGGTGAAGACCGGGATGAGCATGAAGTGCTGATGCACCATGCCGATGCCGGCACGCATCGCGTCGCCCGGGCCGTGGAAGTTCTGGACGTGGTCGTCGAGGACGATCACCCCCTCGTCGGCCGTGTAGAGGCCGTAGAGGACGTTCATGAGCGTGGACTTGCCCGCGCCGTTCTCTCCCAGCAGGCAATGGATCTCGCCCGGCTCGACGACGAGATCGATGTGGTCGTTGGCGACGAGACTGCCGAACCGCTTCGTGATCCCGCGGAGCTCGAGCTTCATGGTCGCCATCCTAGTGAGCGGGGTGCGGCGATGCACCGATGCGAATCGCGGGCGCTCCGCGCCGCGGAACGGCAGTGGGGAGGCCGGCGCGCCGACCTCCCCACGTCGCGTGGAACCTACTCCGAGAGGTAGGACGTGACGGGGATGGACCCGTCGATGATGCCCGCGGTGATCTCGTCGAGCCTGTCCTGAAGGTCAGGCGCGACCTTGTCCTCGAAGTCGTGGAACGGGGCGATTCCGACGCCCTCGTCCTCGAGGACGCCGACGTACGGGGTCGCGTCGAAGTTGCCCTCGCCGGCCTCGATGATCGCCTTCGACACACCGACGTTGATCGCCTTGAGGATCGAGGTGAGCAGCAGGTCGGCGACCGTGGGGTCGGTCTCGTACACGTCGGCGTCGACGCCGAGGAGTGCGACGTCCTTGCCGGAGTCGCGGATGACGGATGCGGCGCTCAGGTAGATGCCACCGCCCACGGGCAGGATGACGTCAGCGCCCTGGTCGATGAGTCCGCGCACGGCGTTCTCGGCAGCCGGGTCGGGGACGAACGCGTCGGTGAACAGACCGTCCGTGCCATCCCAGCCGAGCACCTGGACGTCGCCGCCGTTCTGCTCGTTCCAGTAGTCGACGCCCTGCTTGAAGCCGTCCATGAAGATCGTCACCGTCGGGAACGGCTTGCCGCCGTACGTGCCGACGACCTTCGTGGTGGAGTAGTCCGCCGACGCGTATCCGGCCAGGAACGCGGCCTGCGCGGTGTCGAAGATGATGGGCTTGATGTTCGGGAAGTCGGTCTTGTCGTCGAAGTCGGTGTCGACGATGTCGTCGACCGAGATGAACTGCACGTCGGGGTTGGCCCCGGCGGCCTCGGACGCGGCCGCGGCCAGGTCGAATCCGACCGTGACGACCAGGGTGCAGTTCTGGTCGAGGACGCTCTGGATGTTCGGGGCGAAGTCCGACGTCGAGTTCGACTCGACGGCGATGTTCTCGACGCCGAGGGCCTCACTGGCCTCTTCGAGGCCCATCAGGCCGAGCTGGTTGAACGACTTGTCGTCGAATCCGCCGGTTCCCGAGACCATGCAGGGGAGGAAGCCTTCGACGGCGCCCCCGGTCGCCTCTGTCTCGGTCGGCGTGGCCTCGGGTGCCGTGCCACAGCCCGCAAGGGCGAGGAGCAGGCCCGCGGCGACGGTGACGCCGACGAGCTTCTTGGTGCGTGAGATGGTCAACTCAGCCTCCAGATCATGGCCCCGAGTACCTTCACGGGGACTAGACGAAGTTACCCACTGTGACGCCGCACTTGTGCGCGCAGACACCCGGTGAGAGGCAATGGTTACAAAGACGCAATATCCCGGCCCACCGCCGGCACCCGGCGAGCGCTTGCCGAGTCCCTACAGCACGTCGCCGCGTCCGGTGAGCTTCAGAGCGTCCACCACGCCCTTCACCCGCTGCGCGTGCTCGCTGGTGGTGACGAGCAGCGCATCCTCGGTGTCGACGACGACGATGTCGCGCACGCCGATGAGGCTGATCACGCGATTCGTCTGGCTGACGACGATGCCGCTCGCGGCATCCGAGAGAACGCGGGCGTTCTCGCCGAGGATCGCGAGGTCGTTCTTCCGGCCGTGCGAATTGAGCTTCGCGAGGCTGGCGAAGTCGCCGACGTCGTCCCAGTCGAAGTGGCCGGGGATGACGGCGAGCCGCCCCTTCGCCGCGGCGGGCTCGGCGACGGCGTAGTCGATCGCGATCTTGGTGATCGTGGGCCACACCCGGTCGACGCCGGGACCGCGCAGGTCGCGGTCGTCCCAGGCTTCGGCGAGCTCCATCAGGCCGGCGTGCAGCTCCGGCTGGTTCTCGGCGATCTCGGCGAGCAGCACATCAGCGCGCGAGATGAACATGCCGGCGTTCCAGAGGTAGGAGCGGTCCGCGAAGTACGCCTTGGCGGTGTCGAGGTCCGGCTTCTCGACGAAGCTGTCGACGAGCGCCGCCTCGGGCGCGCCGTCCACCACGAACTCGGCGCCCTTCTTGATGTAGCCGAAGCCGACGGAGGGCTCCGACGGCTGGATGCCGATCGTGCAGATGAAGCCTTCACGGGCGGTCGCGACCGCCTGCCGGACCGCCCAGTCGAACAGGTGGGGCACCCGGATCACGTGGTCGGCGGCGAATGAGCCGATGATGACATCGGGTTCGCGGCGGGCGAGCACTGCGGCGGCGAGGCCGATGGCGGCGGCCGAGTCACGCGGCTCGGACTCCAGGAAGACGTTCTTGTCAGGGATGCCGGGAAGCTCCTGCTCGACGGCTGCGCGGTGCGCGCGGCCCGTGACGACCGCGATCCGGTCGGGCCCGGACAGCGGCTCGAGACGGTTCCAGGTGTCGCGCAGCAGGGTGTTGCCGGATCCGGTCAGGTCGTGGAGGAACTTGGGGGCGTCGGCGCGCGACAGCGGCCACAGCCTGCTCCCGATCCCGCCGGCGGGAATGACGGCGTAGAAGTCCTCGATCGGCTCAGGCATGCCTTCAGAGTACGCGGGGACCCAGACCGCGATCGACTTGCCCTGTATGCACGCGACACGCCGGTGGCTTCGTACATCCAAGGCAAGTCGATGGAGGGGTCACGGGCAGGGGCACCGGCGGACGCGTGCCCGCCTGGTCGGGTTACTCCAGGCGGGCACGTGCCGTCAGCCGGCCGGGACGAAAGTCAGCACCAGCCGAGGAGCGTTCGATGCGCCGTCCTCGCGGCTGCGGAAGGACTGCTCGGCATCCTGCCCCTCGTTGGCGTCGCGAATGACGAATCCGTGCTCGACCCCGCCGGCGTACATGGCTGCGACCAGTGACGTGACGGTCCACTCACGCCAGCCGGTACCGGACGCCACGGTGGCGGGGGAACCTGCGGTGGCGGGCTGGTTGCTCCACGTCGCCTGGTTCTCAGTCCACGCGCCCGCGCTCCGGCAGGGGATGATTCGCACACGAACGCACCGCGTCGGCCGACGTCAATCGGCACGACGGAGAACCTCACCCGCCCCCGTCGACGACGGCCTGCGTACTCTCATCTCGACAGACAGCCATCCTCGACGAGGTCGGAGAGAGATCTCGGGGAGCGCACGCTGCGGCCCGGTGAGATGGAGTTCGTCGCCACGAAGGCGATCAGCGTCTCCCCTCGTCGGGCACCTCCGCGCGAAGTCGATGTCGAAGATAGCTCGAGGTCGTCGCCTAAGGCCACCCGGTCCCCGGCGACCCGGGTGAGCAGCCGGACCCCGACCTCTCGGGCCACGCCAGCGTGACCTCCGTCGAGACGACGCGAAGGACGTTGCGAGCAGAAGGACCGAGACGAGGAGCGAACCGCGAGAAGCAGCGCGACGACGCGAGAAGCGGACGCGCATGTCCCCGCGGCGCGGGTGCCACCCGCGCATGGCGCAGATGCATCCCGGTATGGCGCCGCGTCACGGATGTGCGAACACACGTGCCGCAAGATCGGGACTTGAGACGAAGATCCGTTGGCGGTGACTGAGGCTCGCCTCGGGCCGTCGGCGAGATGCGGGAATAGGATGAAAGAAGCGCCCGTGTGACGCAGCGGCCCGAGTTCGCAGAGCCGGGCCACCCCGAGGGGCATCGACCGCCCCCATCGTGATCGATCCAGGGAGGACGGCCGTGTCTGCTCCAGCACGCGTCACACCGTCGGTATCCGAGACCACCTCGAAGGTCCCGCGCGGCACGCTCTACCGAGGCAACGAAGGCATGTGGTCGTGGGTGCTGCACCGCATCACCGGCATCGCCATCTTCTTCTTCCTGCTGGTGCACGTGCTCGACACCGCACTCATCCGCGTCTCGCCCGAGGCGTACAACGCCGTCATCGGCACCTACAAGAACCCGATCATGGGCATCGGCGAGGTCGCCCTCGTCGGCGCCGTCGCCTACCACGCCTACAACGGGCTGCGGATCATCCTCGTCGACTTCTGGTCGATGGGCGACCCGCCACCAGCGTCAGCTCTGGTGGGGCGTGATCGGGCTGTGGGTCGTGACGATGCTCGCCTTCACACCGCGACACCTCATGAATGTCTTCGCCGAGATGGGAGGGGGGCACTGATGAGCGCCGCCGCCATCGCAGACCCCCGCAGCCCCCGCATCGCCCCGCGCCGCAAGGGCCCGAACCTCGAGAAGTGGGGCTGGATCTACATGCGCGTGTCGGGCGTCCTGCTCGTCATCCTGATCTTCGGCCACCTCTTCGTGAACCTGATGCTCGGCGAAGGCATCCACGGCATCGACTTCGCTTTCGTCGCCGGCAAGTTCGCGACGCCGTTCTGGCAGTGGTGGGACGTGCTGATGCTGTGGCTCGCGCTCATCCACGGCGCCAACGGCATGCGCACGATCGTGAACGACTACGTGACGCACGACGGCACCCGCCGCATCCTGGTGTGGGCGCTGTGGCTGTCCGCCGGCTTCCTCATCCTGCTCGGCACGCTGGTGGTCTTCACGTTCGACCCGTGTCAGGGCGTCGAGAACAGCGCGACCGACTGGCTCATCGAGATGTGCGAGGCGCAGTGACGGCGCGGCACGACCCGACAGAACGACATGACGCAGAGACGAAGGCATCCCGCGTGAGCACCCAGACCACTGACAGCTACGTCAAGGACGGCGTCCACTACCACCAGTTCGACATCGTCATCGTCGGTGCCGGCGGCGCCGGCATGCGCGCGGCGATCGAGGCCGGCCCGGGTGCGAGGACGGCCGTCATCTCGAAGCTGTACCCCACCCGCTCCCACACCGGCGCGGCGCAGGGCGGCATGGCGGCGGCGCTGGCGAACGTCGAAGAGGACTCGTGGGAGTGGCACACCTTCGACACCGTCAAGGGCGGCGACTACCTCGTCGACCAGGATGCGGCCGAGATCCTCGCCAAAGAGGCGATCGACGCGGTCATCGACCTCGAGAACATGGGCCTGCCGTTCAACCGCACGCCCGAGGGCAAGATCGACCAGCGGCGCTTCGGCGGCCACACCGCCGACCACGGCAAGACCCCGGTGCGCCGCGCCTGCTACGCCGCAGACCGCACCGGCCACATGATCCTGCAGACGCTGTTCCAGAACTGCGTCAAGCTCGGCATCAACTTCTTCAACGAGTTCTACGTGCTCGACCTCGTGACGGTGAAGGATGCTGGCGGACGGCGACGCATCGACCCGGATCGCGGGGGTCGTCGCGTACGAGCTCTCCACCGGCGACCTGCACGTCTTCCAGTCCAAGGCCGTGATCTTCGCGACCGGCGGCTTCGGCAAGATCTACAAGACGACCTCGAACGCGCACACCCTGACCGGCGACGGCGTCGGCATCATCTGGCGCAAGGGCCTGCCGCTCGAGGACATGGAGTTCTTCCAGTTCCACCCGACCGGCCTCGCCGGGCTCGGCATCCTGCTCACCGAGGGTGCACGCGGCGAGGGCGCGATCCTGCGCAACGTCTCGGGCGAGCGCTTCATGGAGCGCTACGCCCCGACGATCAAGGACCTGGCGCCGCGCGACATCGTGAGCCGCTGCATGGTGCAGGAGGTC
Source organism: uncultured Actinomycetota bacterium (assembly GCA_963751055.1). GTDB lineage: Bacteria > Actinomycetota > Actinomycetes > Actinomycetales > Microbacteriaceae > Microbacterium. The sequence goes on from CAVVTB010000007.1 coordinate 212,744, forward strand.
GCGGAGGGCCGCGGCGCCGGGCCGCACCGCGACTACGTGCTGCTGGACTGCACGCACCTCGGCGCCGAGGTGCTCGAGACGAAGCTCCCCGACATCACCGAGTTCGCGCGCACCTATCTCGGCGTCGACCCGGTCGTCGAGCCCGTGCCGGTGATGCCGACCGCGCACTACGCGATGGGCGGCATCCCGACCAACAACGACGCGCAGGTGCTCTCGAACAACACCACCGTCGTGCCCGGCCTCTACGCCGCCGGCGAATGCGCGTGCGTGTCGGTGCACGGCTCGAACCGCCTCGGCACCAACTCGCTGCTCGACATCAACGTCTTCGGCAAGCGCGCCGGGCGCAACGCCGTCGAGTACGTCAAGACCGCCGAGTTCGTGCCGCTGCCCGGAGGACCCCGCCGCCGAGGTGCGCGGGCTCATCGAGGGACTGCGCAGCAACCAGGGCACCGAGCGCATCGCGGTGCTGCGCAAGAAGCTCCAGGACGAGATGGACCGCAAGGCCCAGGTGTTCCGCACCGAGGAGTCGCTGGGCGAGGTGCTCGAGGTGATCGAGGAGCTGCGCGAGCGCTTCAAGAACATCCACGTCGACGACAAGGGCAAGCGGTACAACACCGACCTGCTCGAGGCCGTCGAGCTCGGCTTCCTGCTGGACATCGCCGAGGTCGTCGTCGTGACGGCCCGCAATCGCAAGGAGAGCCGCGGCGGTCACATGCGCGACGACTACCCCAAGCGCGACGACGAGACCTACATGAAGCACACGATGGCGTATCTGTCAGGGGACGCCGGATCCTCGCACTCCGAGGATCACATCCGCCTGGACTGGAAGCCGGTCGTCATCACGCGCTACCAGCCGATGGAGAGGAAGTACTGATGACCTCCGCCACCGACGTCATCGAGCGCACCGACGCCGACGCCCCCGAGAAGGCCGAGGCCGTCGCGGTCGACACCGGCATCCAGTCGTTCCTCATCACCTTCATCATCCGGCGCTTCGACCCCGAGGTCGACGAGGAGCCGCGCTGGGTCGACTACGACGTCGAGCTGTACTCGACCGACCGCGTGCTCGACGCCCTCCACAAGATCAAGTGGGAGGTCGACGGCTCGCTGTCGTTCCGCCGCTCGTGCGCGCACGGCATCTGCGGCTCGGACGCGATGCGCATCAACGGCCGCAACCGCCTGGCGTGCAAGACCCTGATCAAGGACCTCGACATCTCGCAGCCGATCTACGTCGAGGCGATCAAGGGCCTGCCGCTCGAGAAGGACCTCGATCGTCGACATGGAGCCGTTCTTCGCGTCGTACCGCGAGGTGCAGCCGTTCCTGATCGCGAACTCGACGCCCGAGGGCAAGGAGCGCATCCAGTCGATCGTCGACCGTGAGGTCTTCGACGACACCACGAAGTGCATCCTCTGCGCGGCGTGCACCTCGTCGTGCCCGGTGTTCTGGACCGACGGCCAGTACTTCGGCCCGGCCGCGATCGTCAACGCGCACCGGTTCATCTTCGACTCGCGCGACGACGCCGGCGACGTGCGCCTCGACATCCTCAACGACAAGGAGGGCGTGTGGCGCTGCCGCACCACCTTCAACTGCACCGAGGCGTGCCCCCGCGGCATCGAGGTGACCAAGGCGATCGCCGAGGTCAAGCAGGCGGTGCTGCGCGGCCGCGCGTGAGCCGGAGCGCCCGCCGCGCTCGCTAATCTGTCACTCGTGGCTGCGAATCGAGCGTGGCGGCGCCGAGCCGAGCGCCGAGCGACTCCGCCGCGCGGACGCCGCCGCAGCACGAGGAGACGCTCCGGCAGCGGTGGGAAGAGACCCAGGCGTCGCTGCGCGTCCGATTCGACCAGCCGATCGCGCGGGCGACCCGCATCACGCAAGGCGACGCATGGCCTGGTTCCCGGTGCGCGTGTGGCGGCACTTCCTGCTCCACAACGGCTTCCTGCTCGCGGCGGGCGTCAGCTACCAGGCGCTGTTCGCGTCCTTCGCCGCCATCTACGTCGCGTTCGCCATCGCCGGGCTGTGGCTCGGCGGAAGCGAGGCATGCCGTCGACTGGGTCATCGACCTCATCAACAGCTACATCCCCGGCCTCATCGCCGAGACCGGCGGCATCGCGACGCCCGAGCAGGTGCAGGACATCGCATCGCAGAACACCGGAGTGCTGGGCTGGACCGGCGTCATCGCGCTCGGCGCATTGATCTGGACCGCGATCGGCTTCGTCACCTACGCCCGCCGCGCGGTGCGCGACATCTTCGGCCTGCCGCCGGATCGCCGCAGCTACGTCCTGCTGAAGGCCCGCGACCTGCTCGCCGCGGCCATCTTCGGCATCGCACTCGTCCTCGGCGCGGCGCTCGGATCGATCGGCACGTGGGCGCTGAGCGCGATCGTCTCGCTCATCGGCCTGAGCGTCGGCGATGGCTGGGTCAATGCCAGCATCCGCACCGGTTCGATCATCGTCGGCTTCGCCGATCACGTCAGCGGCGCTCGCGGCGCTGTTCCGCTTCCTCTCGGGCGCGCAACTCGCGTGGCGTCGGATCTGGCCCGGCGCGCTGCTCGGCGGGCTGGCATCTCGATCCTGCAGCTCGGCGCGGGCTTGCTGCTGAGTTACACGCCCTCCAACCCGCTGCTGGCGACCTTCGCGATCTTCATCGGCCTGCTGCTCTGGTTCCGGCTCATCGGGATCGTCATGCTCGTCAGCGCGGCGTGGATCGCCGTCGCCGCCAAGGACCGCAACGTCGCGCTTCTCCCGCAGACCGAGGCGGAGCGCGTCGCGGCGGAGCACGCGGCGCTCCTCTCGCGGCGCAGGTCCGGCTCCGCACGGCGGAGGAGGCCAGGGCGCACGCGCCGTGGTACCGCGCCTGGCTCGCGGATCGCGCCGTTCGCGACGCGGAGGAGGAGCTGCGCCAGGTCGAGGCATCGCGCTCCTCCGCCGCCCGCGAAGAGCGGCATCCTGGGCTGAATCGCCGCCCGCAGCGTGTCGGTCGGCGCGGCTAGGCTGGCGGGCGTGCCACGAGTCCGCATCGCCTCTGTCAACGTCAACGGAGTCCGCGCGGCGACGCGCCGAGGGAATGATCGAGTGGCTGGATGCCGCCGACGTCGACGTGCTCGCCCTGCAGGAGGTGCGCGCCACCGCGGACGAGCTCGCGGCGTGCTTCCCGGCTGGGAGTTCGTGAACGACGAGGCGCTCGCGAAGGGCCGCGCCGGCGTCGCCATCGGCACGCGGACGCCCCCGATCGAGGCGCGCCGGGTGCTCGGTCCCGAGCCGCTCGACTCCGCGGGCCGCTGGATCGAGGCAGACCTCGACGATCGAGCGGCGAGCGCCTGACCGTCGTGAGCGCGTACGTGCCCACCGGCGAGGCCGACACCCCGCGGCAGGACGCGAAGTGGGCGTTCCTCGACGCGATGGAGGCGCGGATGCCGGTGCTCGCGGCGGCGTCGCCGCTGAGCCTGATCATGGGCGACCTGAACGTCGGCCACCGTGAGCTCGACATCCGCAACTGGAAGGGCAACGTCAAGAAGGCCGGGTTCCTGCCGCGCGAGCGCGCCTACTTCGACCGGTTCCTCGGCGAGGCGGGCGCAGAGGTCACCGGCGTCGACGGGTCGACCGGGCCGCGGGCTCGGCTGGGTCGACGTCGGGCGGCGCTTCCACGGCGAGGTCGACGGGCCGTACACCTGGTGGTCGGTGCGCGGCCACGCGTTCGACAACGACACCGGGTGGCGCATCGACTACCACCTCGCGACCCCCGCGCTCGCGGAGCGCGTCACCCACTACGAGGTCGATCCGCGCGCCCTCGTGGAGCACGCGGTGGAGCGACCACTCCCCCGTCGTCGCGGACTACACGATCGGCGGCTGAGCCCGACATCCGGATGCCGGTGCCGCCAGGCGCGGCATCCGTCACCCGTAGGTCGCTGCGTCGGGCGACGGGCGTGACGCCAGCATCCGCTCCTAGACTGGTCGGATGAGCAAACCTCGCCTCTACTCCGGCATGCAGCCCTCCGCCGACTCGCTTCAGATCGGCAACTACATCGGGGCGCTCATGCAGTGGCGCGACCTGCAGGAGGCGTACGACGCGTACTTCTCCGTCGTCGATCTGCACGCGCTCACGCAGCCCAATGACCCGGCCGAACTGCGCGAGAAGACCCGGCGCACGGCGGCGCAGTACATCGCCGCCGGCATCGAGCCGTCGAAGTCGACCCTGTACGTGCAGTCGCACGTGCCGGCGCACCCGGAGCTCGCGTGGATCCTCTCCACCATCACCGGCTTCGGCGAGGCCGGCCGCATGACCCAGTTCAAGGACAAGTCGCAGCGCTTCGGCACCGACGCCACCTCGGTCGGACTGTTCACCTATCCGGTGCTGATGGCCGCCGACATCCTGCTCTATCAGACCGACATCGTGCCGGTCGGCGACGACCAGAAGCAGCACGTCGAGCTGACGCGCGACCTCGCCGAGCGCTTCAACGCCCGGTACGGCGAGACGTTCCGGGTGCCGATGCCCGTGATCCAGCAGGACACCGCGCGCATCTTCGATCTGCAGAACCCGACGGCGAAGATGTCGAAGTCCGCCGAGTCCGATGCCGGCGTGCTGTGGCTGCTCGATGACCCGGCCAAGCGCGCGAAGAAGATCATGCGTGCGGTGACCGACAGCGAAGGCTCGGTGCGCTTCGACCGCGAGGACAAGCCCGGCGTCTCGAACCTGCTCGTGATCTACGCCGCCCTCACCGGCCGCCAGATCCCGGCGATCGAGGACGAGTACGCGGGCCGCGGCTACGGCGACTTCAAGAAGGGGCTGGCCGAGGTCGTCGTGAACGAGTTCGGGCCGGTGCGCGAGCGCGCGCTGGAGCTGCTCGATGACCCGGCTGAGCTCGACCGCGTGCTCGCCGCCAACGCCGGCGAGGGCCGAAGAGGTCGCGAACCGCACGCTCGGCCGACGTGTACGACAAGGTCGGCCTGCTCCGCCGCGGCGTAGCCGCCGGCCCGATCGCGTCGCGGCGCCGCGCACACCCTGCTTGCCGTCAGCCATCTCGACCGCTCATAATTCAGTCCACACGATCCGAGTGCGCGCGCGGAACGTCCGCGATCCGAGCCCAATAGTCGCGGCCGCCCGGCGGCGAGACTGAATTGTGAACAGCGGCATCGCCTCGGCGGACAGCCAGCCGTCGGTCAGGCTGCGGCCTGCGCCGCGGCGGGACTTCACAACACCGCGGATCGCCGCCTGAACCGTCTCGGGTGCGTACATGATGTCCTCCGCAGTAAGCCTCAGAACGCGGCATCCATGTTGTGCAGCGTCAAGTCGCGCCTGATAGTCCTTGAGCTGATCACTCCACTCGCTGTGAAACAGCTTGCTGTCGCACTCGATGACCAGCCATCCGTCCACGACGAGATCGACGAATTCCACCCCGTCGAACTCGACCTGCAGGTCGACAGAACAGCCAAGACTCCGAACCATCAGTCGAACCAAGGTCTCGGGTCCGGACTGCGCGCGGCCGTCGACGAGCGCGCGCAGAACCGATACCTCTCAGGCAGCGCAGCAAACACGTCTGCGAGCTGGTCGGCGCGCACCAACCCCTTGTTGAGTGCGCTGTCGATCGTGGCGATGGCATGCCGAGCCGGCTGGCAGCGGACCGCTTGGATGAGTGCATCCACGATGCTCACGCGCCCCGCGGCGCGGCTCGTACATCGAGTGTGTGCCAATGCGGCACGATCCCACGCTTTTGGCGGGCTGCCAATCGCCGTTGTCGTATGTTCTTCGGCGACCTCATCCGACTGGCACCGCGCTGCATGTGCACGTGGAGGACAGGGCTTGCTCAGCACGAAGACGCCCAGCATCCGCAGCAGCGAGAGACACCCGAGCAGACCCCCGACCCGTACGGCTTCGACAAGGTCCTGTGCAGAATCCGAGTGAAGGTACCAGCCACGTCGCGCCCGTATGAGCGTTCCAGCTCGGACCGCGGCGGTGAGCTGCCGCGGAGTCCATCCCTGCTCCAGCAGGTCGGCTCGTGCCGCCAACTCCATGACCCGAGCATGGGACGCAACTGCCCACACCCTGGACGCGCGGACGGACGGTCTGTGGACAAGGGCCGCGGCGTGCACGGCTGGGGAGGAGCCCATGCCTACGCGGATACGGGAGTCCGGCGGTTCACAGTTCAGTCTTCGCGCATGGGTGGAGATCGGACTCCGCGTGAATCCACGCCCGCCGATGGGCCGTCGGGTCGGCGCCGGGACTGAATTGCGAACGGGCCGGAGCGCAGACCGGTCAATGTCGGGGCCACCGCCGGGCCACCCCTTTAGGGTGATCGGATGACACCCGTCACCCTCCGCACCGCACGCCTCGTGCTCTCGGTGCCGACCGAGGCCGACGTCGACGCCATCGCCGAGGCCGCGCAGGATCCCGAGGTGCCACGGTGGACGACGCTGCCCTCGCCCTACGCGCGGGCGGACGCCGAGGAGTTCATCGCGAAGGCGGCGGATGGTGGGAGACCGGGACCGAGCTGACCTGGGGCATCCGCGCAGACGACAGGTGGGTCGGGATGATCGGTCTGCATCGCGTCGAGCGCGGCGGCTCGGCCGAGATCGGGTACTGGATGGCGGCGCCGCGCGCGGGAGCGGGTACCTCACCGAGGCGGCGCGCGCCGTGATCGACTTCGCGTTCGTCCGGCAGGCTCGACCTCAGCGGCGTCGAGTGGCGCGCGGTCGTCGGAAACGTCGCGTCGGCGCGCGCCGCGCGCACGCTCGGGTTCCGGTACGAAGGGCTCCTCCGCCAGGGGCTCGACGGTCCTCGGGGCCGCGACGACGGCTGGATCGCCGGGCTTCTCGTCGACCGATGAGCGGATGCCGCAGCCCTGGCCGGTGCTCGAGGACTGATACCCGCGGCGTCGCCACCGCATGGCAGGATGACGTCATGCCGGAGATGCCCGAGGTGCAGGGACTCGTCGACTTCCTCCGCGGACGTGTGACCGGCCTCACGATCACGCGGGTCTCGGTCGCGAACATCGCGGCGCTGAAGACCTACGACCCGCCGGTCGACGCGCTCAAGGGCGCCGAGATCACGGGCGCTGCGCGCCACGGCAAGTTCATCGACCTGTCGACGAACGGCCCGCACCTGATCTTCCACCTGGCGAAGGCGGGATGGCTGCGGTGGTACGACAAGCTGCCGGCGACCATCATCCGGCCGGGCAAGACTCCGATCGCGCTGCGCGTCGCGCTGAGCGACGGCTCCGGCTTCGATCTCACCGAGGCGGGCACCAAGAAGTCGCTCGCCGTCTATGTCGCCCGCGAGCCCGCCGATGTGCCCGGGGTCGCCCGGCTAGGTCCGGATCCGCTCGATCCGGCATTCACGCGCGACACGCTCGCCGGGCTGCTCGCCGGGCGGCGCACGCAGATCAAGGGCGTGCTCCGTGACCAGATGATCATCGCGGGGGTCGGCAACGCGTACTCCGACGAGATCCTGCACGCCGCGAAGATGTCGCCGTACGCCCTCGCCGCCGAGCCTCGACGACGCGGACATCGACACGCTGTTCGCCGCGATGACGGAGACGCTCACCGAGGCGGTGGCCGAGGCATCCGGCAAGCCCCCGGCCGAGCTCAAGGACGCCAAGCGCCGTGGCATGCGGGTGCACGGCCGACGCGGCGAGGCGTGCCCGGTGTGCGGCGACACCGTGCGCAGCGTGTTCTTCGCCGACAACTCGCTCGAGTACTGCCCGACGTGTCAGACGGGCGGCAAGATCCTCGCCGACCGCCGGCTGTCTCGACTGCTGAAATAGCGCTCCGGCCCGCTCAGCCCTCGGTGGTGCCCATCAGGGTCCGCGCGTCGTCGTCGACCCAGTCGAGCGACTTCGACACCGCCTTCTTCCACTGGCCGATAGCGCCGCTCCCGCTCGGCCACCGGCATCCGCGGCTCGAACCGCACGTCTTCCTGCCAGTGCGCGCGCAGGTCGTCGCGGCTCGCCCAGACTCCCGTCGCGAGCCCGGCCGCGTACGCCGCGCCGAGCGCGGTCGTCTCGACGACCTTCGGCCGGACCACCGGGATGCCGAGGATGTCGGCCTGGAACTGCATCAGCAGGTCGTCGCGCGTCATGCCGCCGTCCACGCGGATCTCTTCGAGCGCGCGGCCGGTGTCGGCGACGACGGCTTCGACGACGTCGCGCGTCTGGAACGCCGTCGACTCGAGTGCCGCGCGGGCGATGTGCGCCTTGTTCACGAAGCGCGTGAGCCCGACCAGGGCCCCGCGCGCGTCCGGGCGCCAGTACGGAGCGAACAGTCCCGAGAAGGCCGGGACGAAGTAGGCCCCGCCGTTGTCGTCGACGCGTGGAGGCGAGCGACTCGACGTCTTCCGAGCGCTGGATGATGCCGAGGTTGTCGCGCAGCCACTGCACGAGCGAGCCCGTCACCGCGATCGACCCCTCGAGCGCGTAACGGGCGGGTTCGTCGGCACACCGGTACGCGACGGTGGTGATGAGACCGTTCCCCGAGCGGACGATGTCGGTGCCGGTGTTGACGAGCAGGAAGTTGCCGGTGCCGTACGTGTTCTTCGACTCGCCGGCGTCGAAGGCGGCCTGGCCGAAGGTCGCCGCCTGCTGATCGCCGAGGATGCCCGCGATCGGCAGTCCGTCGGCGGCGCCGGGCAGCGCCGCCTCGCCGACGACCTCGGAGGAGGACCGGATCTCGGGCATCATCGACCGCGGGATGCCCCACGACCTCGAGCAGCTCGTCGGACCAGTCGAGGGTTCGCAGATCCATGAGCAGGGTGCGGCTCGCATTCGTGACGTCGGTGACATGGATGCCGCCGCGGCGGCCTCCGGTCAGATTCCAGACCACCCACGTGTCCGGCGTGCCGAACAGCAGCTCGCCCGCCTCTGCCGCCGCGCGGGCTCCTGGGACGTTGTCGAGGATCCACGCGACCTTCGAGGCGGAGAAGTACGTAGCGAGCGGCAGGCCGGTGACATCCGCGAAGCGGTCGGCACCGCCCGCCCTCGGCGGCGAGCTCGTCGATGCGCGGCTGCGTGCGGGTGTCCTGCCAGACCAGGGCATTGTGGATCGGATGCCCGGTGCGGCGATCCCAGACCATCGCCGTCTCGCGCTGGTTGGTCACGCCGATGCCGGCGACGTCGCCCGCACCGAGCTTCGCCCGCGCCAGCGCGGCCGACGTCACCCACTCGACGTTCGTCCAGATCTCGACGGGGTCGTGCTCGACCCACCCGCGCGGGGCATGATCTGCTCGTGCTCGCGCTGCGCGACCGACACCACGGATCCCGCGGTGTCGAAGACGATCGCTCGCGTCGACGTCGTTCCCTGATCGATGGCCAGGACGTGATCGGCCACGGCCGGCTCCTTCCTCGCGGGCAGCCCTGCCCGCATGCGGTCGTCGGCATGTCGCATGCGCCCGACTGCGGTCAGGCTATCGCGGAGACGGATGCCTCGTCCCACGTCGGGTCGGCGGCGTGGACGGCGCAAGGCCGCGCGTCGTCTCCGCCGCGACCCGCGCGTCGTCCCAGCCGAGCACCGGCGCGATCGCCTCGGCGATCTCGGCCGCCACGGCCGCGAGGCCCTCCCGCTGAACGCGATGCTGGTGCGCCGCATCAGCACGTCGTCGAGGTGCACGACGTCCTCGGTGCGGGCGAGGTGGCGCAGCTCCCCGGTGCTGTACGAGGGAAGCGCCGCGAGCGGCGCATCGTCTTCGTCGGCGGCGATGGCTGCGATCACATCGGTCGGCGACGGTGCCGTAGCGGTCGAGCAGGGTCGCGACGCGGTCCGCCGGCAGTCCGGACGCATGCTGCGCGATCCACTGCTGCCGCGCGCGCTCGGTCGTCGGGAAGCCCCGTCCGCCGCCGATCGCGACGCCCTTGGTGGAGCGCCGTGCGCGGGCGGGCGAGCAGCGCCAGCGCCCGGTCGGCGAGGTGCTCGGCCGAGGCGCGGAACGTGGTCCACTTGCCGCCGACGAGGCTCAGCACGGTGGCATCCCCGCCGACGATCTGCTCGGCGTCGATCCGGTACTCGCGCGAGACGAAGCCCGGGGCGATGTTGCCGTGGCCGGGCAGCGGCCGAACGCCCGAGAAGCGGTAGACGATCTGAGACCGCCCCACGGAGACCGACGGGCAGCACCTGCCGGACCAGGTCGATGAAGTAGTCGACCTCGTCCTCGGTGCACACGATCGGATCGGCCATGTCGTGCTCGAGATCGGTGGTGCCGACCAGCACCCGCCCCTTGAGCGGGTAGATGAGGACGATCCTGCCGTCCTTGTTCTCGAAGAAGAGCTCCCGACCGCCCGTGGCCGCGAGCAGCTCGGGGTGATCCAGCACGATGTGCGAGCCCTTCGTGCCGCCCATGTGGCGGGTGGGGTCGCCGAGGGCGAGGTTGGTCAGGTCGGTCCACGGGCCCGAGGCGTTGATGACGACGGATGCCGCGAACGGCGTCTCGGCGCCGGTCTCGGCGTCGCGCAGCACGACGCGGCCGCGCTCGACCCCGACAGCGGCCGTGTAGTTCGCCGCGCGCGCGCCGGTCGCCCGCCGGCGGCGCGGCCGTCGCGGAGCACGTCGAGCGCGAGCCGCTCCGGATCGTGGAGTGATGCATCCCAGTAGGTGGCCGTGTACTTCACGGCGGGGTTCAGCGCCGGCAGCTCCGCGAGCGACCGCCGGCGACCGTGGAACTCGTGCCGCGGCACCCGGCCGCCGCTGCGGGAGAACGAGTCGTAGATGACGAGGCCGATCTTGATGAGCGCCGCCCCGCGCTCGGTGTGCGCGACGGCGCCGTGGCGCAGGAAGCGCAGCGGCGCACTGAGCACCCCGGAGAAGGTGGAGAAGATGGGGATCGTCGTCTGCAGCGGCCGGACGTAGTGCGGCGCGGTGCGCAGCAGGGAGTTGCGCTCGGTGACGGACTCGTGGACGAGACGGAACTCGCCGTTCTCGAGATAGCGGATGCCGCCGTGGATCATGTGGGACGAAGCGGCCGATGCTCCGCTCACGAAGTCGTCGCGCTCGACGAGCGCCACATCCACGCCCTGCATGGCCAGATCGCGGAAGGTCGCGAGTCCGTTGATCCCGCCGCCGATGATCAGGACGTCCGCGTAGGGTCGTCGACCAGTGCATCGATTGCCCGTTCCGCCCATCTGCGGTCCCTCGATCGCTCGAATCTCCTCCTTCCATGATCCCATCGCGTGAGCCGGAGGGGCTCCGACACAACGCCTCGGGCCGTTTGTTCGGGTACAGTTCATGCGGCGACATGGAATGAACTCGCCTCGACCGCGTTGTCATAGACTCGAGAGCATAAACGTGCTCCGGGGTCGGTGAGAATCCGAACCGGCGGTGACAGTCCGCGAGCCAAGGCATCCGCATCCTGATCAGGAGGGCGCCAGGCTGATCCGGTGGAATTCCGGAACCGACGGTGATGCAGCAGGCGACTGCTGCGAGTCCGGATGGGAGGCAGCACGAGCGGCGACACGTGCGCCGACATTCGCCATTCCCCGGAGCCTGAACGAAGGATTCGGATGCCGGCGACAGAGGCGGAGCGCGACGCCATGCGTCGTGCGCTCGACCTCGCGCGCAACGGTCCGCGAGGGTCAACCCGCAGGTCGGCGCCGTGATCCTCTCCCCGAGCGGCGAGGTGCTTGCCGAAGGCTGGCACCGCGGCGCCGGCACCACCCACGCCGAGATCGACGCACTGTCGAAGCTCGCGCCCGGTGCGGCGCGAGGCGCGACGGCAGTCGTGACGCTCGAGCCCTGCAACCACACCGGCCGTACCGGCCCCTGCGCGGCGGCACTGCTCGCCGCAGGCGTCTCTCGAGTCGTCTACGCCGTCGACGACCCGGGCCCGAGTCCTCCGGCGGCGGCGCACGGCTGCGCGCCGCGGGCGTCGAGGTCGAGGCGGGCGTCCTCGCGGATGAGGGGACGGCCTGCTCGCATCGTGGCTGACCGTGCAGCGACCTCGGTCGCCCGCATGTGACCGTCAAGTGGGCGCAGAGCCTGGACGGCCGCGCCGCGGCATCCGACGGCACCAGCCAGTGGATCACCGGCCCCGAGGCGCGAGCGGACGTGCACCGCCGCCGCGCGGAATCCGACGCGATCGTCGTCGGGACCGGAACGGTGCTCTCGGATGACCCCGCCCTGACCGCCCGCGCCGCCGACGGATCGCTGCTCGCCGGACCAGCCCATACCCGTCGTCATCGGGGCGCGGCCGACGCCGGACGGCGCGGCGCTGCGCCGACATCCGGGATCCCCTCTTCTACAGGTCCCACGACCTGCCGCCGTGCTCGAAGACCTGCGGGTGCGCGGCGTACAGCGGGTGTTCGTCGAAGGGGGCCCACTCTGGCGAGCGCCTTCGTCGGTGCCGGAACTCGTCGACGAGATGCTGGCTTACGTCGCTCCGGTCCTTCTCGGCGGCGACCGGCTCGCGCTCAGCGACGTCGGCGTCGCGACCATCGGCGATGCTCGGCGCCTGGCCGTGGCATCCGTCGCACACCTCGGGGACGACCTCCTGATCGTCGCGCACCCGCTCGGCACGCCGAGGATCCATCGGCTACCGCCACGCCCAGCAAGGAGCCAGCTGATGTTCACCGGAATCGTCGAAGAGATCGGCGGGATCACCGCCGTCGAACCGTCGGGTGACGGCGTGCGCGTGACCGTTCGCGCGCCGAAGGCGGTGTCGGATGCCGCGCACGGCGACTCGATCTCGGTGAGTGGTGTCTGCTTGACGGTGGTCGACCAGGGCGCCGACTGGTTCACCGCGGATGTCATGAAGCAGACGCTCGACATGTCGACTCTCACGCCATCGCGCCGGGACGCGCCGTGAACCTCGAGCGCGCGACCGCCGCACACGGCCGGCTCGGGGGACACATCGTGCAGGGGCACGTCGACGGCACCGGTGTCGTACTCGACGTGCGGCCCGGCGCCCAGTGGCGCGTGCTCCGCATCGGACTGCCGACTTCCTCGCACCGCTCGTGGTCGACAAGGGCTCGATCGCCGTCGACGGCGTCTCGCTCACGGTCAGCGCTGTGAGCGCAGCGCGGCGACACCGATCAGTGGTTCGAGGTCTCGCTCATCCCCGAGACCCTCGAAGCCACGACGCTCGGCGCTCACGCCGGCGACGCGTCAACATCGAGACCGACATCCTGGCGCGCCACGTGCAGCGGCTGCTTCTTTCGCGGCTCCGGCCGCACCCGCGCTCCGCGAGGCCACCTTCACGACTCCCCAGCATCCATCGAACGAAGGAGGCTCGCGATGAGCCTTTCCACGATCCCCGCGGCTCTCGAAGCACTCCGCGCCGGGAAGCCCGTCATCGTCGCCGACGATGAGAACCGCGAGAACGAAGGTGATGTCGTGCTGTCGGCGCAGCTCGCCTCGCCCGAGTGGATCGCCTGGACGGTCCGCTGGTCGAGCGGGTTCATCTGCGCCCCCATGCCGGCAGACTGGGCGGACCGCCTCGACCTGCCGCCGATGGTCGAGGTGAACGAGGACGCGCGAGGAACGGCATACACCGTCAGTGTGGATGCCGCTGATCGCCAGTCGACCGGCATCAGCGCCTCGGACCGGGCGCACACGCTCAACGTGCTCGCGAACCCGGCATCGTCGCCCACGAGCGTCATCCGTCCCGGGCACATCCTGCCGCTCCGAGCGGTCGACGGCGGCGTGCGCGAGCGGGGCGGCCACACCGAGGCTGCCGTCGAGCTCATGCGGCTCGCCGGGCTCGAGCCGGTCGGAGCGATCGCCGAGGTCGTCGCCGAAGACGGATCCATGATGCGACTTCCCGGGCTCATCGAACTCGGCGCGCGCGACGACGTCCCCGTCATCACGATCGAGCAGCTCGTGGAGCACCTCGACGAGCACGAGCCGATCGACACGCCCATCCACGCCGGCGCACAGGCGCCGGGTGAGCCTGCGGGCCGAGGCGAACGTCCCGACGTCGCACGGCGCGTTCCGCTTCCTCGCGTACAAGGACCGCGTGACCGGCACCGATCACCTCGCCGTCGTCTCGGGAGATGTCACGGACTCGCCGCTGGTGCGCGTGCACTCGGAGTGCCTGACCGGTGAGGCGTTCGACTCGCTGAAGTGCGAGTGCGGGCCGCAGCTCGAAGCCGCGCTGGATGCGATCGAGCAGGACGGCGGCGTCGTCATCTACATGCGCGGCCACGAAGGCCGCGGCATCGGGCTCATCAACAAGCTGCGCGCCTACAGCCTGCAGGAGCGCGGTCTCGACACCGTCGATGCCAACCTCGCACTCGGTCTGCCTGCCGACGCTCGCGACTACGCGGCGGCTGCCGGCATCCTCGCCGACCTCGGCATCGACAAAGTGCGGCTGCTGACCAACAACACGGACAAGGTCGCCCAGCTGCGCGAGTTCGGCCTCGACATCGTGGAGCAGGTTCCGCTGCTGGTCGGCGTCGGACCGAACAACCACCAGTACCTGGCGACCAAGCGCGACCGCATGGGGCACCTGATCGACCAGGACGATCTCGCCGACGCCCTCGCACAGATGCACGAAGGGGCCGAGCGTTGAGCGGCAAGGGTGCGCCCCAGGCGGTCGATGCTGTCGACGGCAGCGGCCTCGACGTCGTCATCATCGCCGCGATGTGGCATGACGTGATCACCGACGGCCTGATCGCGGGCGCGGAGCGGGCCCTCGACGCCGCCGGAGCATCGTGGCGCCTCGTGAGGGTGCCCGGGTCGTTCGAGCTCCCCGTCGCGTCCCAAGCGGCGCTCGACGCCGGTGCTGACGCGGTCGTGGCGCTGGGCGTGATCATTCGCGGCGGCACGCCTCACTTCGAGTTCGTGTCGTCGGCGGCGACCGACGGTCTCACGCGCGTCGCGCTCGACAGCGGAAAGCCGGTCGGATTCGGCGTTCTCACGCTCGACAACGAGGAACAGGGACTCGCGCGCGCAGGACTCCCCGGCTCCCAGGAGGACAAGGGCTTCGAAGCCGCGGATGCTGCGCTCCGGACCGCGCTCGTCTTGAGGGACCTCCAGAGCTGACCCGACGCCCGACCGCGCGGCGTCCACCCACGTGAGGCGCGCCTTGGTGGCGGCATCCCGCCGATCGGCCTAACGTGACGTCCATGGAGATCCTTCGCCACGTCGTCGTACTCATCCACCTCGTCGGCTTCGCCGTGCTCTTCGGCGCCTGGGTCGTCGAAGCCGTGAACCGTCGTCACCGCGTGGTGCCCCTCATGAACTGGGGACTCGCCATCGCCGCCGTCGCCGGTCTGATCCTCGCCGCGCCGTGGGCGATCGACTATGAGCTCAACTACATCAAGCTCGGCGTGAAGTTCGTGATCCTGATCGCCATCGGCGCACTCCTCGGCATCGGTGCGGGTCGCCAGCGCAAGACCGGCTCAGTGCCGCCCGCGATCTTCTGGTCCATCGGCATCCTGACCCTCCTGAATGCCGGCATCGCCGTCCTATGGCGCTGAGCGCGTGGTCAAGGGCGCGGCTTCAGTCGAGGAAGAGCGCGCGCAGCCGCTTCGTCGTGAAGACGAGGCCGATCGGCGATCATCACCAGGTAGTACGCGACATGGATCCACATCGCCGGAGACAGCGCCCCGGTCGTGAGTCCGCGGACCAGCTCCACACCGTGCCACAGCGGCAGCGCCATGACGATCCACTGGATCGAACTCGGGATAGATGGTGATCGGGTAGAGCGTCGCCGAGAAGAGGAACATCGGCAGCAGCACGAAGTTGATCCAGTCCATCTGCTGGAAGGCCTTCATGTAGCTCGTCACCGCCATGCCGAGGCTCGCGAACCCGAAGGCGATGAGCAGCACCGCCGGGATCGCCAGGATCGCGGTCCACGCGAGGTTCAGTCCCGCGATCTGCATGATGATCATGAAGCCGGTGGCGTAGACCAGGCCGCGCAGCAGCGCGTAGAGGATCTCGCCGAGCGCCACATCGAGCGGCCCGAGAGAGGTCGACAGCATGCCCTCGTAGAGCTTGCCGTAGTTGAGCTTGAAGAAGACGTTCCACGTCGAGTCGTAGATCGCGCCGTTCATCGCCGAGACGGCGAGCAGCGCCGGGGCGATGAACGCGGCGTACGACACCTCGAGGCCCGTGGAGGTCTCGACGGTCGCCGATCATGGCGCTGAGCCCGATGCCCATCGACGCCAGGTAGAAGACCGGCTCGAAGAAGCCCGAGAGCACGACGACCCAGCTCGACGAGCGCGCCGCGATCAGCCCGCGCTGCACCACCGCGCCCGGGTTGCCTGCCCACAGCGCGCGCACACCGCCGCGCCGGGCGACGGCATCCGGTGCCTGCGTCGCCGCGCTCACTTGGCGAGCCTCGTCTCGAAGAATCGGCGGCCGAGCGACGAAGCCGACGACGGCGAGCACGATCAGGTAGCCGAAGTGCACGGCGATCAGGCGGGCGAGAGCGTCGGCGCCGTAGGAGATCCAGCGCCCGAGCTCGGTCGCGTGCCACAGCGGCGAGACCCAGCCGATCCACTGCAGCCAGAGCGGCAGCGCGTCCAGCGGGTAGAAGGTTCCCGAGAAGAGGAACATCGGCATGAAGATGAATCGCTGCACGAGCGCGAACTGGCCCTTGTCGTCCTCGATGGATGCCGCGTACGCCATCAGCGGCATGCCGAACGACAGGCCCGCCAGCAGCGCGACGAAGATCATGCTCCACGCCGACACGGGAACGCGGGGACGGCGCCGAAGATTAGAGGAAGAGCGTGTAGGCCGACGGCGACGACGACCATGCGCGCCGCCGCGCCGAACACCACGCCGGTGCGCGATCTGCGGCGGCACGCGATCGGCGACGCGTTGAAGCCGAAGAAGTAGCGCCGCCACTTGAACCCGGCCATGACCGGGTAGGTGAACTCCTCGGTCGCGACCGAGATCGTCGCCGTCATGAGCAGCGCCGGCGCGACGAACACGAGGTACGAGACCTCGATCCCGCCGTCGTCGATCGGGGCGTCGATGAGCGCCGCGAGTCCGACCGCGAGGCCGAGCAGGTAGATGATCGGCTGCCCGAGGGCGCCGACGATGATCGTCCAGCCGTAGGCGCGCATCGCGCGCACCATGTGCTCGGTGACGTACCAGGCGCCGAGGCGCGCGGGGCTTGCGGCCCCACTCCATCGCCTCGGCGCGCAGCTCGTCGAGCGACGGGCTGGCGCGACGGTCGCGCCGCCCGCGGCCGGTGCGCCGGTGCGACTCGGGACGGCGTCATTCGATCAGCGACCTTCCGGTGAGCCGAAGGAACACATCCTCGAGGCTCGAGCGGCGCACGAGGCTGGTGATCGGGCGACAGACCCGCGACGTGATGCGCTCGAGCGCCTGCTCGCCGTCGTCGGTGTAGATCAGGATGCGATCGGGCAGCACCTCGACGCGATCGCCGATGCCCTGCAGCTGCGGCGCGACCTGCTCGTTGCGGTCGGAGCCGAAGCGCACCTCGAGCACCTCGCGGCTGGAGTGCTCGCGGATGAGCGATGCCGGCGTGCCCTCCGCCATGATCCGGCCCTTGTCGACGACGATGAGCCGATCGCAGAGCTGCTCGGCCTCATCCATGTAGTGGGTCGTGAGGACGAGCGTGGTGCCGCGCTCCTTGAGGCGGAACAGGCGATCCCACAGCACGTGGCGCGCCTGCGGGTCGAGGCCCGTCGTCGGCTCGTCGAGGAGCAGGATGCGCGGGTCGTTGATGAGGCCGCGCGCGATCGTGAGCCGGCGCTTCATGCCGCCCGAGAGCTGGTCGACCTTGCTCTTGGCCTTGTCTTCGAGCTGCGCGAACGCGAGCAGCTCGTCGGCCTTCTGTGCGCAGACCTTGCCGGGCAGGCCGAAGTAGCGCCCGTAGATGTAGAGGTTCTCGCGCGCGTTGAGCTCGCCGTCGAGGTTGTCCTGCTGCGGCACGACGCCCAGGCGCGAGCGGATCTCGGGACCGTACTGGTCGGGATCGAGGCCGAGGATGCTGAGGTCGCCGCTCGTGCGCGTCGAGACGGCGCCGACCATCTTCATCGTCGTGGACTTGCCCGCGCCGTTGGGTCCGAGCAGTCCGAAGGACTCCCCCGGCGCGACCTCGAACGACAGGCCGTCGACGGCGAGGAAGTCGGGCTTGCCCTTGATCTTGTAGGCCTTGACGAGGTTCTTCGCTTCGATCACGGGGGCGGGCACCGAACAACCCTACACACGGCCGCCGACAGCGCGACGCGCGGCGCGACTGGCGCGCAGCGCGGCGGTCAACCCGAGTTGACGCGAGTCGGAGCGTCAACTAAGGTTGACGGATGCCGACTGCGACTACTGGACAAACATGAGTGGCGACGACATCCGCACGCTGATCGGCTCGGCGCCCGAGGGCGCTCCGATCGCCGAGCTGCATCGCCTCGCCGCCGTGCGGCGCGAACTCGCCCGCGCCGAGGAGATCCAGGTGCGCCGCGCCCGCAACCTCGGCCACTCCTGGCAGGCGATCGCCTCCGCCCTGGGCGTGAGCAGGCAGGCCGTCCACAAGAAGTACGGTCGTAGGTAGCCCCCTTCCGGACGAACGAGGTATCACCGTGTCCACCACCGCCACCCCACGCCGCACCCGCGGCGCGGTCGCGCACCTCAAGAGGGACCTCGCGCGACGTTCGGCAGCTCCTCCCCTTCCTCCTCGAGCACAGCCGCGTGCTCGTCGTCGTCGCGGTCCTGAGCGTCATCGGCGCCGCTGGCGACCCTCGCCCAGCCCCTGCTCGTCGGCCAGGTCATCGACCGCGTGCAGGACGGCGAGGCCCTCGGCTACCTGGTCTGGGGGATCGTCGCGCTGGTCGTGGTGTCGTCGATCATCTCGGGCTATCAGCACTATCTGCTGCAGCGCACCGGCACCGCCGTGGTGTACTCGAGTCGCCGCCAGCTCATCGCGCGCATCCTGCGCCTGCCGATCAGCGAGTTCGACGCCCGCCGCACCGGCGACCTCGTCTCGCGCGTCGGCACCGACACGACGCTCCTCTATGCGGTGCTGACGCAGGGACTGGCGGATGCCGTCGGCAACGGCCTCGTGTTCGTCGGCGCGCTCGTCGCGATGGCCGTCATCGACCCGGTGCTGCTCGGCCTCGATCGTGCTCGTGATCGGCGCTCTCCGTCGCCGGCGTGGCGCTGCTCAGCGGCCGGATCCGCAAGGCGACGCAGGAGCAGCAGGAGAAGGTCGGCGAACTCGCCTCCAGCGTCGAACGCGCCGTCGGCTCGATCCGCACCGTGCGTGCCGCCGGCGCGACGCGAGCGCGAGTAGGCCGCCATCACCGGCATCGCCACCGACGTGTACGGGGTGGGCGTGCGGATCGCGAAGGTCTCGGCGCTCATCGTGCCCGTCGCCGGCATCGCGCTGCAGGTGTCGCTGCTCGTCGTGCTCGGGCTCGGCGGCTTCCGCGTGGCCTCGGGCGCGATCTCGGTCGCGAGCCTCGTGACCTTCGTGATGTTCCTCTTCCTGCTCATCGCGCCCGCTCGGCTCGTTCTTCGGCGCGATCACCTCGGTCAACCAGGCGCTCGGCGCGCTCGGGCGCATCCAGGAGGTGCTCGACCTCCGACCGAGAGCGCGCAGGACGAGGCGATCGCGCCGCCCTTCGACAGGTCAGGGACCGGACGCGGCAGCGGGAGCCGGCGCGGCGACGCCCGCGATCGAGTTCCGCGACGTGCGGTTCCGCTACCCCGAGGCGGTCGTCGCGGCCCGCCGCAAGGCCGAGTCCGAGGCGATCGCCGTGCTCGAGAACGCCCACGTCGACACCTCCGCCGTCGACCTGCCGGACGACGCCGAGGACCGACGCGCGTCACCGGGCGCGGCGAAGTGCTGCGCGGCGTCTCGTTCACCGTGCCGCGCGGCGCGCGCGTCGCCCTCGTCGGGCCGTCCGGAGCGGGCAAGAGCACGACGCTCGCCCTCATCGAGCGCTTCTACGACCCCACCGAGGGCGCGATCCTCCTCGACGGCGCGGACGTGCGCACCCTCGACCGCGACGAGCTGCGCGCGCAGCTCGGATATGTGGAGCAGGATGCCCCGACCCTCGCCGGGACCATCGCCGACAACCTCCGCCTGGCCTCGCCCGACGGCATCCGACGAGGACTGCGAGCGCGTGCTCCGCGCGGTGAACCTCGGCGAGGTCGTCGAGCGCAACCCGCTCGGCATCGACGCGCCGGTCGGCGAGAGCGGCGTGATGCTCTCGGGCGGCGAGCGCCAGCGCCTCGCGATCGCCCGGGCACTGCTCGCCGCGCCGCCGATCCTGCTGCTCGACGAGTCGACGTCGTCGCTCGACGGCCTCAACGAGCAGCGCATGCGGGATGCGATCGACGCCGTCGCGGCGGGCCGCACGCTCGTCGTGATCGCCCACCGGCTGTCGACCGTCGTCGACAGCGACCACATCGTGGTGATGGACCACGGTCAGGTCGTCGGTCAGGGCACGCACTCCGAGCTCGTGGAGTCGACGCCGCTCTACCGCGATCTCGCGCGGCACCAGCTGCTCGTCTGACGGCGGGTCTCTGGCGCGCTGCCGGGGCTGGGCCATGATGAGCCCATGACGACGCGACACCAATGAGCGTTGGTGCGGAGCTACGCCACGCGCCGGGAAGCCCGGGACTTCGGCCGGGGAGCATGCGCGAGACAGGCGCCGCGACGCGACACTCGGCAAAGCTCACGCCGACCGACCCGGGACCCCGTCGAGCACCTCATCGAGCAGAACGCCGACCGGGTCCAGGCCCTCGTGCCGCTGCGCATGGCGCGAATGCTCGAGAGTCCGTTCGCGTTCTACCGTGGCACCGCGGGCCTGATGGCGCTCGACCTCGCGGACGACCCGCACTCGGGCCTCAAGGTCATCTGCTGCGGCGACGCGCACATCAGCAACTTCGGCTTCTACGCCTCGCCCGAACGGCGGCTCGTCTTCGATCTGAACGACTTCGACGAGGCGGCGGCGGCTCCGTGGGAGTGGGACCTCAAGCGGCTCGTCACGAGCGCGATCATCGGCGGGCGTCACGCCGGCTACGACGAGGCGAACATCGAGAGCACCGCGCGCGAGGCGGTGCTCAGCTACACCTTCACGCTCGACAAGCTGAGCAAGCTGTCACCGGTCGACCGCTACTTCATGCACTCCGGCGGACCGTACTCGCGGCAGAAGCTCGACAAGGCGGCGCAGCAGGCCCTCGACGAGGCGGTCAAGGCGGCGGAGCGGCGCACGGCGCGAGCGGGCGATCAAGCGCACCACCGAGCGCGGGCCCGACGGCAAGCTCCGATTCATCGAGAACCCGCCGACCATGACGCACATCGAGCGCGAGACCGTCGAGTCGCTCGAGGACCTCGTCGGGCGCTACCGCTCGACCGTCGGCGTCGACATCGAACTCGTGCATCAGCCAGTACGAGCCGCTCGACCTCGTGCAGCGCGTCGTCGGCGTGGGAAGCGTCGGCACGCGGTGCTTCCTGCACCTGATGGCGGGATGCCGACGACGACCTGCTGCTCCTCCAGGTCAAGGAGGCCAACGAGTCGGTCCTCGTGAAGTACGGCAAGGTGCCGCAGCCGCCCCGGATCGCGCAGGGGATCGAGGAGCAGGGCAACGGCTACCGCGTCGTCGCGCTCCAGCGGATCCTGCAGGGCGTGTCCGATCCCTACCTCGGATACCTGCAGGACGAACAACCGCGACTACTACCTTCGCCAGTTCCACGACATGAAGGGCTCGATCGAGCTCGAGGGCCTCGATGCCGGCGCCTACCGCGCGTATGTCGCCGCGTGCGCCTCGCTGCTCGCCCGCGCGCACGCGCAGAGTCCCGCGGCGATCGAGATCGTCGGATACATCGGCAAGTCGGATGCCGCGGCCGAGGCGATCATGCGGTGGTCGTACGCGTACGCCGACCAGTCGCTGCGCGACTACAAGGCGCTGCGCGCCGCCGCCGACGAAGGACGCGTGCCGGTCGCCGATCATCGCCGGATCTGCGAGCTGACGTCCGACTCCGCCCGCGCCGTCCTCGTCGGCGGCGCGGGCGAGAGGCGGGCGTCAGGCGCGCTTGAGCCGGTACCGCAGCGCGGCGAGCTCGGCCCACAGCGGCGCCGGGATGCGGCCATCGAACGTCCGGTAGAACTCCTCGGTGAGGTCGGCCTCCCGCAGCCACGACTCGGCGTCGATGGCGAACAGCTCGTCGAGGTCGGCCTGCGGCACGTCGATGCCGTCGAGGTCGAGGTCCTCCGGGCCGCGGCAGGCGCCCGATCGGGCTCTCGACCGCGCCGACCTCGCCGTCGATCCGGCGGATGATCCAGTCGATGACACGCGCGTTGTCGCCGAACCCGGGCCACAGGAAGCGGCCGTCGGAGCCCTTGCGGAACCAGTTCACCTGGAACACGCGCGGCGCGCGGTCGAAGCGGAGCTTCTGACCGACCTTCAGCCAGTGGCCGAAGTAGTCGGCCATGTTGTAGCCGCAGAACGGCAGCATCGCGAAGGGGTCGCGGCGCAGCTCGCCGACGGTCCCCTCGGCGGCGGCGGTGCGCTCGGACGAGATGTTCGAGCCCATGAAGACGCCGTGCGTCCAGTCGGTCGCCTCGACGACGAGCGGGACGTTCGTGGCCCGCCGGCCGCCGAACAGGATGACGTCCAGCGGCACGCCCTGCGGGGCATCCCAGTCGTCGGCGATCTGCGGGCACTGCGCCGCGCTGACCGTGAAGCGCGAGTTCGGGTGCGCGGCCGGACGGCCGGATGCGGGCGTCCAGGGGTTGCCCTCCCAGTCGGTGAGCTCGGCGGGGGCCTCGTCGGTGAGGCCCTCCCACCAGACGTCGCCGTCGGGGCGCAGCGCGACGTTCGTGAAGATGGTGTTGCCCCACAGCGTCTCGACGGCCGTGACGTTGGTCGACTCGCCGGTGCCGGGTGCGACGCCGAAGAAGCCGGCCTCGGGGTTGATCGCCCAGAGACGCCCGTCCTCGCCGGGGCGCAGCCACGCGATGTCGTCGCCGAGCGTCTCGACGCGCCAGCCGGGGATCGTCGGCCGCAGCATCGCGAGGTTGGTCTTGCCGCACGCCGAGGGGAACGCCGCGGCGACGTGGTACTGGCGGCCGGCGGGGTCGATCACGCGGATGAGGAGCATGTGCTCGGCGAGCCAGCCCTCGTCGCGGCCGATGACCGAGGCGATGCGCAGCGCGAAGCACTTCTTCGCGAGGATCGCGTTGCCGCCGTATCCGGAGCCGAACGACCACACCTCGAGCGTCTCGGGGAAGTGGACGATGTACTTCTCGTCGTTGCACGGCCACGCGACATCCTGCTCGCCCGGCTCGCAGCGGCGCGCCGACGGAGTGCACGGTCTTGACCCACGGCGCGCCGCCGGCGATCTCGCGCAGCACGTCGCCGCCGACGCGGGTCATGATGCCGATCGAGGCGACGGCGTAGGGGCTGTCGGTGACCTGCACGCCGATGTGCGAGAGGGGGCCGCCGACGGGGCCCATCGAGAACGGCACGACGTACATCGTGCGTCCGCGCATCGAGCCCTCGAAGAGCGGGGTGATCGTCGCGCGGATCTCATCGGGCGCGATCCAGTTGTTCGTGGGGCCGGCATCCTCCTCGCGCTCGGAGGCGATGAAGGTGCGGCCCTCGGTGCGCGCGACGTCGCTCGGGTGCGAGCGGGCGAGGTACGAGCCCGGACGCCACTCGGGGTTGAGCTTGATGAGCTTGCCCTCGTCGACCATCTCGCGCAGCAGCGCGTCGTTCTCGGCGCGCGAGCCGTCCACCCAGTGGACGCGGTCGGGCTGGGTGAGCGCGGCGATCTCGTCGACCCACGCGACGAGCGCGGCCATCCCCGCGCCCTGCACCGTCGGGAGCTCGCCGAACGTCCGTGACGTCGCCGGGCGGGCGGGGCCGGAATCGGCGGGTCGCGTGAAGATGTCGGCAAGTGCCATGGGGTGCTCCTCCTCGATCGACGGTGAGTTCCGTGTTCTTCCTCCACTTTCCCTCGATTCGGCCGCGTCTTCCGCATCGTTCCGGCGTCAAGAGTTGCGATTCTTTCGCTATCATCAAGGAATGCCCCCCACCGCCTCTCGAGCTCTCGACGCTCGGTCATCGCATCCGTCACCAGCGCGTCTCGCACGGCTTCACCCTCGACGAGCTCGGCGAGCGGGTCGGCGTCGCCGGCAGCCAGCTGAGCCTCATCGAGAACGGCAAGCGCGAGCCGAAGCTGTCGCTGCTGCAGGCGATCGCGGCCGAGACCGGCGTGCAGGTCGACCGACCTGCTCTCGGCCGAGCCGCCCAACCGGCGCGCCGCGCTCGAGATCGAGCTCGAGCGCGCGCAGCGCAGCTCGGTGTTCCGCCAGCTGGGCATCGCGCCGGTCAAGGTCACCAAGAGCATGACCGACGACACGATCGAGTCGATCCTCGGGCTGCACCGCGAGCTGCAGCGCCGCGAGCGCGAGGCCATCGCGACCCCCGAGGAGGCGCGCCGGGCGAACACCGAGCTGCGGCTGAAGATGCGGGACGTCGACAACTACCTCCCCGACATCGAGAAGCTCGCCGAGAAGCAGCTCAAGTCCGCGGGGCACGTCTCGGGCGCGCTCACGCACCGCACGGTGAGCATCATGGCCGAGCAGCTCGGGTTCGAGCTCATCTACGTCAGCGACCTGCCGCACTCGGCGCGCTCGGTGACCGACCTCGAGAACGGCCGGATCTACCTGCCGCCCGCCTCGATCCCCGGCGGCCACGGCCTGCGCTCGATGGCGCTGCAGGCGATGGCGCATCGGCTGCTCGGCCACCAGCGACCGACCGACTACGCCGACTTCCTGCAGCAGCGGCTCGAGATCAACTACTTCGCCGCCGCCTGCCTCATGCCCGAGACCGCGTCGGTGGCATTCCTCACAGCAGGCGAAGAAGGACCGCAACCTCGCCGTCGAGGACTTCCGCGACGCGTTCGGCACGACCCACGAGTCCGCGGGCATGCGCCTGACCAACCTCGCGACGCGGCACCTCGACATCCCGCTGCACTTCCTGCGCGTGGACGGCTCGGGCGCCATCACGCGCGTGTACGAGAACGACGACCTGCCCCTGCCGATGGATGTCACCGGCGCCGTCGACGGCCAGATCGCGTGCCGCAAGTGGTCCGGCGCGGTCGGCGTTCGACGAGCAGAACCGCACCACCGAGCACTACCAGTACACCGACACCCCGGCCGGAACCTTCTGGTGCTCGACCCAGACCGGCACGACCTCCGACGGCGAGTTCTCGATCACCGTCGGGGTGCCGTTCGACGACGCGAAGTGGTTCCGCGGGCGCGAGACGCAGAAGCGCGCCGTCTCGACGTGCCCCGACGAGTCGTGCTGCCGCCGGCCGTCGAGCGACCTCGCCTCCCGCTGGAAGGGCAAGGCCTGGCCGAGCGCGCGCGTGCACATGCAGATGTTCTCGCCGCTGCCGCGCGGCGCCTTCCCCGGCGTCGACGACAACGAGGTCTACGAGTTCCTCGACCGGCACGCCTGAGCCGTCCGGCCGGCCGCTCCGTGAGCGGCGGTGATGAAGCTCCGGTAGCGCGTCGAGCGCCGCGCGCGATACTCGGCATCGGTCGCGGCCCCCGGGGTGAACAGCTCGGGGATCGGGTCGTCGGCGTGCCGGCCGACGGCGAGCGAGTGCGTCCAGACGCCGACGGCCTCGCCGCGCGCGACGAGGATCGGCCGCACGATGCCGTTCATGGCGGGGCCGATCGCCTTGAGGAACTCCGGCGCGCACGGCACCGTGCGGTCGACGTACGAGAGGTAGTACTCCTCGAACGGCGGCAGCGCGACGACCTCGGGCGCGGACGCGATCGACGCGGTGCGGGGCCCGCGGCGACGTACTGCGGCTCGCCGTCGTCCGCGACGACCTCGCAGGCGATCGGATGCCGCTTCCGCCGCCGCGCGAGAGACCCCGAGCGGCAGCCCCGTCCACCACGCGAAGTCGCGCGCGCCGGCCGGGCCGTGCGAGGCGATGTAGCGGAAGAAGAACTCGGCGAGCGGATCGGCGGGGGACGCGGCATCCGTCACCCATTCCTCGGTCAGCACGAAGTACTGCTCGCGCGTCGGGCCGGCCGCGCGCGGCACGACGGGGCCCTGGCACACGATCGCCGAGAGCGAGAGCGAGACCAGCAGGTGATAGCCCCGCTGCCCTGCGGTGGAGACGCCGCCCGCCTCCGAGCACCGCGAAGAGCTCCTTGCGGGCGAGCCCGTTGCCGCCGCTCAGCGCGGCGCGGGCGAGCCGCTCGGCGCGCGCGATCTCGTCGGCGTCGATCCTCTCGGCGCGGTGGACGGCGGCGCCTGCCGGAACTGGCGCTCGCCCGTGACCGACAGCACCCACGCGAGGTCGCGCGCGGGGATGACGTGGATCGTGCCGCGCATCGTCCACGACCGCACGATCTCGCCGCGGTCGAACGCGGCATCGACGTCGCGCACGGTGGGCTCGCCGCGCGTGCGCGCGGCGAGCGCCCAGCGGCCGCCCCAGAACTCCTGCGCCTGCGTCGCGAGCATGTGCGAGGCGGCCTCGGCGACGGTGGCGGCCGGAGCGCTCAGCCGATGCGACCGCAGCCGTCGCGCGAGGACGCGCGGAAGGCTCACGGCTGCATTGTGGCGTCGCGCCGCGGACAGTCGCGGTCGCGGCGCAGCGGCTCTTCGCCGTCGCCGAGCTGCGTGCGCCCTGGATCGACGTGCACTGCTGTACACCGCGCGGCGTGTCGCGTACGACCCAGGGCAAGTCGATCGTGGTCGAAGGCCGTGCGGGACCGGGCAGTGCGGGCTGCCTCGGACATCGGGACGACAGCGCTGCGCAGCGCGCCGCGTCAGAACGGGTTCGGCGTGAGCGTGTACTTCGTCTGGAGGTACTCGTGGATGCCCTCGGCGCCGCCCTCGCGGCCGAGGCCCGACATCTTCCAGCCGCCGAACGGGCGCGGCGGCGTTCGAGACGACGCCCATGTTGAGCCCCATCATCCCGGTCTCGAGGCGCTCGATCATGCGCTGACCGCGCGAGAGGCTCTCGGTGAAGACGTACGAGACGAGCCCGTACTCGGTGTCGTTCGCGATGCGCACGGCCTCGTCCTCGTTGTCGAACGGGACGATCGCGAGCACCGGGCCGAAGATCTCCTCGCGCAGGATGTCGCTGCCCGGCTGCACGTCGGTGACGACGGTCGGCTCGTAGAACGTGCCCGGGCCGTCGATCGCGCGAGCCGCCGGTGCGCACGTGCGCGCCGCGGGCGACGGCATCCGTCACCAGCGACGACGCCTTCTCGACCGCGGCGTCGTCGATGAGCGGGCCGATCGCGACGCCGTCCTCGGTGCCCCGGCCGATCTTCAACGCCTGCACCCGCTCGGTGACCCGGCGGGCGAACTCGTCGGCGACCGAGCGGTGCACGATGAACCGGTTCGCCGCGGTGCACGCCTGGCCGATGTTGCGGAACTTCGCGAGCATCGCGCCGTCGACCGCCTTGTCGAGGTCGGCGTCCTCGAACACCACGAACGGCGCGTTGCCGCCGAGCTCCATCGACGTGCGCAGCACGCCCTCCGCCGCCTGCTCCAGCAGCCGCTGGCCGACCTGGCGTCGAGCCCGTGAACGAGAGCTTCCGCAGCCGCGGGTCGCGGATGATCGGCTCCGAGACCGCGCCCGAGGTCGAGGTCGTGAACACGTTCACGACGCCCTTCGGCAGGCCGGCGTCCTCGAGCAGCTTCGCGAAGGCGAGGGTCGTGAGCGGCGTGAGCTCGGCGGGCTTGATCACGACGGTGCAGCCGGCGGCGAGCGCGGGCGCGATCTTGCGGGTCGCCATCGCGAGCGGGAAGTTCCACGGCGTGATGAGGAAGCACGGCCCGACCGGGTGCTGCGACACGATCATGCGGCCGGTGCCCTCGGGGTTCGGCGCCGTAGCGGCCCTGGATGCGCGCGGTCTCCTCGCTGAACCAGCGCAGGAACTCGCCGCCGTAGGCGACCTCGCCGCGCGCCTCGGCGAGCGGCTTGCCCATCTCGATCGTCATGAGCAGCGCGAAGTCCTCCTTGCGCTCCTGCAGCAGGTCGAACGCGCGGCGGAGGATCTCGGCGCGCTCGCGCGCCGGCGTCGCCGCCCACGCCGGGAACGCCTCGACCGCGGCGTCGAGCGCCGCCTTGCCGTCGGCGGGCGAGGCATCCGCGATCTCCTTGACGACCGCGCCCGTCGCGGGGTCGTAGACCTTCAGCGTCTTGCCGCCCTCGGCGGCGCGCCACTCGCCGCCGATGAAGAGGCGCGTCGGGGACGCTCGCCAGCAGGTCGGTCTCACGGTTGTCGGTCACGGGGACTCCCTCGTCGTCGGCGGATGCGGGATCGGATGCCGGCACGCGTCCCGCGGCATCCGCTCATCGCTGGCTCGGTGCCATTCTGCCCCTGCGCGCGGAACCGTCAGGCGATGTACGCGGCGTACACCGACGGCCTCGCGACTGTGCACGGTGGACGGTCCGTCTCGCGGCTGCGCGACGCGGGTTCACGGCGGCGGATCGCAGGAACGCAGGAACTGCGCGAAGAACTCGGCGAGCTCGTCCGTCGCGGTGAGCGGCAGGACGGCCGCGACGTACTGGTCGGGCCGCACGACGACGACGCACCCGCGCGCGGTCGATGCCGCGCAGCTCGAAGATGTCCGTCGTCGGGAGCGGCGGCGTAGACCTTCTCGTAGTCGATGAGCGCCGAACGGGCCGACCCGCGGGCAGGAAGACCGCCGGCACGCGGCCGAGGTCGATCTCCCCGTGGCGCTGCTGGTAGACGACCTTGACGTCGAGCACGGAGTCGGGGTCGGCGCCGTCGGGCGTGTACACCGGCGATCGGCGACTCGGGCGAGTCGCCATCCACTCCGCCCAGTCCGCCGAGCGCCGACGGCTCGCCCGCGGCCGCGGCGTCGGCGAAGGCGTAGATGCGCCAGCGCCCGTCGGCGCGGTGCGTGGTGCCCGAGGTGCACGTCGTTGCCGTCGGCGACCCGCGCGACCGCGGGCGGACTTGAAGCGCTTGCCGATCGGGAAGCCCGGTGCGAGCGACTGATGGGCGGCATCGCCGACGATCATCGACGGCTGGTACTGGGTCATGAAGCCCGACGGGAACTCCGCCGTCGACACGTAGAAGTCCTCGAGGTCCGACGGGCTCGGCGAACTCCTCGGGCTTCTTGGCCATCAGCGACGACCACTCCCTGTCGAAGTCGATGAGGTTCTGCGCGACCACCTGACGCTCGGCCGAGTACGTCGCGAGCAGCGACTCCGGGGCTGAGGCCCGACAGCACCTGGCCGAGCTTCCAGCCGAGGTTCCAGCCGTCCTGCATCGAGACGTTCATGCCCTGGCCGGCCTTGGCGCTGTGCGTGTGGCAGGCGTCGCCGGTGAGGAAGACGCGCGGCGTCCTGGTGCCGACCTCGTCGACGGGGACGTCGTCGAACCTGTCGGTGAGGCGGTGGCCGACCTCGTAGACGCTGTGCCACGGCGACGTCCTTCACGTCGAGTCGAGTACGGGTGGAGGATCTCGTTCGCCTTGCGCGATGATCTCGTCGATCGGCGTCTGGCGCACGCGCCGTGGTCGTCCGGCGGCACCTCGCCGAGGTCGACGTACATGCGGCTGAGGAAGCCGCCTTCGCGCGGGATGAGCAGGATGTTGCCCGCCTCGGAGTGGATCGCGCACTTCGTCCGCCTGTCGGGGAAGTCGGTGTCCGCCAGCACGTCCATCACGCCCCAGGCGTGGAGCCAGATCGCCGCCGATGTGCTGCGCGCCGATCGCCTCGCGCACGCCGCTGCGCGCGCCGTCGGAGCCGACGACGTACTTGGCGCGCACGGTGCGCTCCTCGCCGGCGCGTTCGCCGGCGGTGCGGCGCAGCGTCACCGCGACCGGGTACTCGCCCTCGTCGAGCTCGAGCCCGAGGAACTCGAAGCCGTAGTCCGGCACCATGCGCGCGGTGCGTTGCGCCATGAACTCGGCGAAGTAGTCGAGCACGCGCGCCTGGTTGACGATGCAGGTGCGGGAACTCGCTGATCCCGTGCGCGTAGTCCACGGCGCACGGCGGCGCGGACGATGCGCGACGGGTCCTCGGGGTCGGGCCTCCAGAAGTCCATCTAGGTGATGCGGTACGCCTCGGCGACGATGCGCTCGGCGAACCCGAAGGCCTGGAACGTCTCGACGCTGCGCGCCTGGATGCCGTCCGCCTGACCGATCACGAGGCGTCCGGCGCGGCGCTCGATGATGCGCGTCGTGACCGAGGGAACATGCGACAGCTGCGCGGCCGCGACGATGCCGGCGGGACCGGTGCCGACGATGAGCACGTCCATCTCGTCGGGGAGCTCGTCCGGGCGGTTCAGCCCGGTTCCTGCGGCCGGAAGCACGCGCGGCTCGCCGGAGACGTACCCGTTGTGATGGAACTGCATGTCGATTGCCTCCTCGGACGGCTGTGTCGAGGTCTTGCGTGCGTGCGCCGGGTCGTGTTCTATATTCGAACACGACGTTCTACTATTGAACAGATCGTATACGACGCGTCCGACTCGCACAAGGCCGCGCACGCACGAAAGGAGACCCATGAGCCAGGCAGCAGCGCGTGCCCGCGTCGCAGACGCTGAGCCGCGGCATCCGGATCCTCGAGGTGCTCGCCGATGCCCGCGAGCCGCTCACGATCGACCAGGTCGCCGAGCGGCTCGGCGTGCACCGATCGGTCGCCTACCGGCTGCTGCGCACACTCGAGGACCACGGCCTCGTCGACGCGCGACCGGGCGGCCGCGTCGCGCTCGGCGCGCGCATGGCGCGCTCGCCGCGGGCGTCGCGCACGACCTGCAGGCCGAGGCGCTCCCCGAACTCACCGCCGCGGCGAACGAGCTCGGCATGACGTGCTTCCTGTCGGTGCTCGACCACGAGGAGTGCGTCACCCTCGTCTCGCGTCGAACCGCGGCACGGGGTCGCCTCGGTCGCGCAGCGGCCGGGGACGCGGCATCCGGTCGGCGTCGGAGCACCGGGCAAGGTGATCCTCGCGGCGCTGCCCGAGTCCGCGTGGCCGGCGGAGCTCGACGATGCGCGCGCGCGGAGCTGCGGGTGGCCGCGCGAGCGCGGCTGGGCGACAAGCCACGACGAGGTGATCCCGGGGCTGCGGTCGGTCGCCGTGCCGCTGCACGCTCCCGAACGGCGAGCGCGCCGCCGTCGCCGTCGTCTACCTCGCGGACCCGCACTCCGACGAGCAGATCGCGGACCGCATCGGCGGCGACGGGCTGCCGCGTCGCGTCGGCGGACCCGCGCCATCGCGCGGCGCCGCCCGCGCGGCGGACTGACGCCGGAACGCCGATGCGATGCTCGTCGCGAAGCGTCAGCGAAGCGATGTCGTCGACGAAGCGGATGTTGTACTCGGCGACCCGCTGCGGCAGTCCGGCGAACGCCTCGGCGCGCGCATCGGAGGCCATGTACTCCCGCTCGAGGGCGAGGAACGCCTCCTCGTCGCCCTCGGCGCTGACGGCCCAGACGAACTCGTTCGTCTCGCGCAGGCCGTAGGCGAACTCGATCGCGAAGCCGGCGCGCGGGACGGACCCGCGGCATCCAGTCCTGCCACCAGGCCACGAACGCGTCGTACTCGCCGTCGACCAGCGTGTAGCGCCGCAGCTGGATCGTCCTCATCCCTGCATCCTCCCATGCGGACCCGGCTCGTATACTCGGTAGCGTCCGGCGGGACGCTCTACCCGCCGGTGCCCGAAAAATGGGCACGCAGCCGCTCCGTCGCACGGAGCGCGCGAGACACATACGGCACTCCACCGTCCACGTCTCGGAAGGCTTCGCCATGCCCACTGTCTCCGCCCACGTCGCTCGCACGCTGTCCGCCCACATCGACCACGTGTTCGGGGTGATGGGGAACGGGAACGCCTACTTCCTCGACGCGCTCGAGCGCGAGACCGACGGTCGCGTTCACGGCGGTGCGGCACGAGGCGGGCGGCGTCGTCGCCGCCGACGCCTACCACCGGGCATCCGGCCGCCTCGCCGCCGCGACCGCGACCTACGGCGCCGGGTTCACCAACACGCTCACCGCCCTCGCGGAGGCCGTGCAGGCGCACGTGCCGCTCGTCCTCGTCGTCGGCGACGAGCCGACCTCGGGCCGCCGCCCCTGGGGCGTCGACCAGATCGCGCTCGCGTCGGCGGTCGGCGCCCGCACCTACACCGTGGGCAGAGCGGATGCTGCCGCCACGACGGTCATCGCGATCGAGCACGCCCTCACCTACCGGGTGCCGACGGTGCTCGCGCTCCCCTACGACGTCGCGGCGCTCGAGGCGGGACCGGTGCCCGACGCCCCGGAGCCCCGGCTGCCGGCGCCGCTCGCGCCGCGCGGGCCTTCGCCGCGCGGGGCGATCCGCGACCTCGCGCGGCGCGCTCGCGGCGCCGCGCGGCCGTTCCTCCTCGCCGGTCGCGGCGCATGGGTCGCGGGAGCCGGCGAGGCGCTCGGCGAGCTCGCCGACGCCACCGGAGCCCTCACCGCCTCGACGGCGCTCGGTCGCGGGATCTTTCCGCGCGCGGAGTTCGACCTCGGCGTCACCGGCGGGTTCGGCGCCGAGGGCGCTATGGAGCTCGTGCGCGAAGCCGACGTCGCGGTCGTCTTCGGCGCATCGCTCAACCAGTTCACGATGCGGTTCGGCGACCTGTTCGCGCCCGGCACGCGGGTCTTCCAGGTCGACACCGCCGCGACCGCGACGCACCCGCACGTCAGCGGGTACATCCGCGGCGACGCCGGCGTCGTCGCGCGGCTGCTGCTCGACGAGCTGAGGGCGCTGCGGCCGTCGCCGACCGGGTGGCGCGAGTCCGTCGACCTCGCGGCGGCGCGCGCGTACGAGCGCGGCGACGCACTGGCCGCCGACGGAAGGCTCGACCCGCGGTCGGTCGCCGCGCGGATCGGCGAACTGCTCCCGAAGACCGCGTCGTGGTCTCGGACGGCGGGCACTTCATCGGCTGGGCGAACATGTACTGGCCGGTGGCATCGCCCGACCGGATGATGATGGTCGGCACGGCGTTCCAGTCGATCGGCATGGGCTTCCCCTCGGTCCCCGGGGCCGCGCTCGCGAAGCCCGAATCGACGATCGTGCTGACGACGGGCGACGGCGGCGGGCTCATGGCGCTCGCCGACCTCGAGTCCGCCGTGCGCGTCGCGGGCGGGCGCGGCATCGCCGTCGTCTGGAACGACGCGGCGTACGGCGCCGAGGTCAACCTCTACGGTCTCAAGGGGCTCGCAGAGGCGCCGATGCTCATCCCCGAGGTCGACTTCGCGGGCCTCGCCCGCGCGGTCGGCGCCGAGGGGGTCATCGTCCGGTCGCTCGATGACCTGGACCGCCTCGCGTCATGGGCGGCCGAGGATGCGGCATCCCGCCCCTTCCTGCTGCTGGACTGCCGCATCTCGGGGTCGGTCGTCGCGCCGTACCAGCAGGAGATCATCCGAGTGAACTCATGACCGCCTTGACTCACCGATCGTTCATCGGCACCATGACCCGAGACGGCGCTGCCGCCCCTGACGTCGAAGGAGACCCGTGGACGACGTCTATGCGACCGATCACGCCCGCCGCATGATCGCGGGCGACGCCGCCTCGGCCGCGCTCGGCATGGAGGTGGTGAGCGCCGAGCCCGGACGCGCCGTCGTGCGGATGACGGTCCGCGCCGACATGCTCAACGGATTCCAGGTCGCGCACGGCGGGTTCGTGTTCGCGCTCGCCGACACGACCTTCGCCCTCGCCTGCAACGAGACGGATGCCGTCACCCTGGCCGCCGGCGCCGACATCGCGTTCCTCTCCCCCGCCCGCGAGGGCGAGGTGCTCACGGCGACCGCCGAGCGGCGCACGCTGTCGGGCCGCTCGGGGCTCTACGACGTCCGCGTCGAGACGGCCGACGGCCGGGTCGTCGCCGAGATGCGGGGCCGCAGCCGCACGACGGACCTGCCCCGGCCCTGACACCGACGCCTGCGCCGCGCCTCCCGCTGCGCCTGCGCCGCGCCTCGTCTTCCCGCGAGACAGCGGCGGGGCGCCGAGACTGCGGCTACGGAGCGCGGTCTCGGCGCTCCGTTGCTGTCTCGCGGGGTCGGGAGGGGCGGGTGGGCGGAGGGCGGAGGGCGAGGGGCGGAGGGCGAGTGGGGGCGGAGTGGCCTTCGAGAGAGGGGTTGCCGAGGTCCGGGCGATCATATACGATTTCAGATACGACGCGAGGGCGAGGGAGCTCATGACCGAAGACAGCACAGGGCCGGATGCGCAAGCCCGCAGGCTGCGACGGCGGCGCCGCGGATCCCCGGTTCGCGGCGCTCCCCGGCCGGCCGGGCAAGATCGTCGCCGTCCACATCAGCTACGCCTCCCGCGCCGACCAGCGCGGCCGGCGCCCCGCCGACCCGTCCTACTTCCTCAAGCCGTCGAGCTCGGTCGCGGCGTCCGGGCGGCACCATCGAGCGCCCGGCCGGCACCGAGCTGCTGGCCTTCGAGGGCGAGATCGCGCTCGTCATCGGCACCACGGCGCGGCGGGTCTCGCTCGGCGACGCCTGGAGCCACGTCGGCTGGGTCACCGCGGCGAACGACTTCGGCCTGTACGACCTGCGTGCGAACGACAAGGGCTCCAACGTGCGCTCCAAGGGCGGCGACGGCTTCACGCCGATCGGCCCGGCGCTGATCGCCGCCCGCGCCCGTCGACCCCGGCCGCGCTGCGCCTGCGGACCTGGGTGAACGGCGACGCTCGCGCAGGAGGACACCACCGCCGGGCTGCTGTTCCCGCTCGCCCAGCTGGTCGCCGACCTGTCGCAGCACTTCACGCTCGAGCCCGGCGACGTGATCCTCACCGGCACCCCGGCCGGGTCGTCCGTGGTCGTGCCCGGCGACGTCGTCGAGGTCGAGGTCGGCGCGCCCGAGGCGCCCGGGCGCACCGAGCACCGGGCATCCTCGTCACCACGGTGACGCAGGGCGAGGCGTCCTTCGATCCGGCGCTCGGCTCGCTGCCCGCCGTCGACGACACGCAGCGCGCCGAGGCGTGGGGGCAGCCGTCGAGCCGCCGCCGACGGCTCTGGCCGCGACGGACGATCGGATGCGCTGGTCCGCACGCCGGAACTCCTGTCTGACCCGGAGCTGCGCGACAAGCTCCTGCGCGCGCCCGTCGCAGGCCTCAGCGCGCAGCTGCGCAAGCGCGGGCTGAACAACGTCACGATCGACGGCGTCGGGCCGCTGCATCCCGGCCGCGAAGCTCGTCGGCACCGCCAAGACCCTGCGCTTCGTGCCGAACCGCGAGGACCTGTTCGAGTCCCACGGCGGCGGCTACAACGCGCAGAAGCGCGCCTTCGACGCCGTCGGCGAGGGCGAGGTGATCGTCATCGAGGCGCGCGGCGAGACGGGATCCGGCACGCTCGGCGACATCCTCGCCCTCCGCGCGCACGCCCGCGGTGCCGCCGGGATCGTCACCGACGGCGGCGTCCGCGACTCCGACGCCGTGGCCGCCGTCGGGATGCCGGTGTACTCCGCCGGCGCGCATCCCGCGGTGCTCGGCCGCAGGCACGTCCCGTGGGACGTCGACGTGACGATCGCATGCGGCGGCACCACCGTGCAGCCGGGCGACGTCATCGTCGGCGACGCCGACGGCGTCATCGTCATCCCGCCCGCGCTCGCCGAGGAGGTCGCCGACGCGACCCTCGCCCAGGAGGACGAGGATGCCTGGATCGCCGAGCAGGTCGCGGCGGGGCATCCCGTCGACGGGCTGTTCCCGATGAACGCCGAGTGGCGGGCCGGTATCGAGGAATGGCGGCCGGACGAACTGACGGCGTCGCCGAGTCCGCGCCGAGCAGAGCAAGTCGCAGCAGGCGTACCGCTGGATCAAGGAGCGCATCGTCCGCCAGGAGTACACGCCCGGATACCGGCTCGTGCTCGGCACGATCGCGGGCGAGCTCGGCATGAGCGTGGTGCCGGTCCGCGAGGCGATCCGGCAGCTCGAGGCCGAGGGGCTGGTGACGTTCGAGCGCAACGTCGGTGCGCACGTGTCGATGGTCGACGACTCCGCCTACCGCTACAGCATGCAGGCGCTCGGCATCCTCGAGGGCGCCGCGACGGCGCTCGCCGCCCGTCGCCTCACCGCCGACGACCTGCGTCGCGCGCGCGCCGTCAACGAGCTGATGATCAGACGCTCGACCACTTCGACCCGAAGTCCTTCACGGAGCTCAACCACGAGTTCCACTCGATCCTCTACTCGAAGTGCGCGAACCCGCGCATGCTCGAGCTCGTCACTGCCGAGTGGGGCCGGCTCGGGCACCTCCGCGACTCGACCTTCAGCTTCGTGCCGGGCCGCGCGCAGGAATCCGTGGCCGAGCACGAGAGCATCCTCGTGCTCATCGAGCAGCGGCGCGCCGCTCGGCGAGATCGAGAAGGCCGCCCGCCGCGCACCGCTCGGCCACGCTCGACGCCTACCTGATCCACGAACACCCCGACGAGGCCCTCGGCCTCGCCGCTCTCTGACCACCGACGAGGAGCACACCCATGACCGACACCGCAGCCGTCGACGCGGCACATCCCCGCCGACCTTCCGGACCAGCATCCAGCACTACATCGACGGCGAGTTCGTCGACTCCGTCGGACGGCGACACGTTCGACGTGCTCGACCCGGTCACGAACGAGACCTACCTGCAGGCCGCCGCCGGCAAGAAGGCCGACATCGACCGCGCCGTCGCGGCCGCGCGGCGCGCGTTCGCCGAGGGCCCGTGGCCCCGGATGCTGCCGCGCGAGCGATCCCGGATCCTCCACCGCATCGCCGACATCGTCGAGTCGCGCGACGCGCGACTCGCCGAGCTCGAGTCCTTCGACTCCGGCCTGCCGATCACGCAGGCGCTCGGGCAGGCCCGGCGCGCGGCCGAGAACTTCCGCTTCTTCGCGGACCTGATCGTGGCGCAGGCCGACGACGCCTTCAAGGTGCCCGGTCGTCAGCTGAACTACGTCAACCGCAAGCCGATCGGCGTCGCCGGGCTCATCACGCCGTGGAACACGCCGTTCATGCTGGAGTCCTGGAAGCTCGGGCCCGCGCTCGCCACCGGCAACACCGTGGTGCTGAAGCCCGCCGAGTTCACGCCGCTGTCGGCGTCGCTGTGGGCCGGGATCTTCGAGGAGGCCGGGCTGCCGAAGGGCGTCTTCAACCTCGTCAACGGGCTCGGCGAGGATGCCGGCGACGCGCTGGTGAAGCATCCGGATGTGCCGCTCATCTCGTTCACCGGCGAGAGCCGCACCGGCCAGATCATCTTCGGCAACGCCGCGCCGTTCCTCAAGGGCCTGTCGATGGAGCTCGGCGGCAAGTCGCCGGCGATCGTGTTCGCCGACGCCGACCTCGAGGCCGCGATCGACGCGACGATCTTCGGCGTGTTCTCGCTCAACGGCGAGCGCTGCACCGCCGGCTCGCGGATCCTCGTGGAGCGCGCCGTCTACGACGAGTTCGTCGAGCGGTACGCGGCGCAGGCGTCGCGCGTCGTCGTCGGCGACCCGCAGGACCCCGCCACCGAGGTCGGCGCGCTCGTGCATCCCGAGCACTACGACAAGGTGATGTCGTACATCGAGATCGGCAAGAGCCGAGGGCCGGCTCGTCGCCGGCGGCGGGCGTCCCGAAGGCTTCCCCACCGGCAACTACGTCGCGCCCGACGGTGTTCGCCGACGTGCCCGAAGGACGCGCGGATCTTCCAGGAGGAGATCTTCGGGCCCGTCGTCGCGATCACCCCGTTCGACACCGACGCCGAGGCGCTCGAACTCGCGAACGGCGTGAAGTACGGGCTCGCCGCCTACGTCTGGACGAGCGATCTGCGTCGCGCGCACAACTTCTCGCAGGCGATCGAGGCCGGCATGGTGTGGCTGAACTCGAACAACGTGCGCGACCTCCGCACCCCGTTCGGCGGGGTGAAGGCCTCGGGTCTCGGGCACGAGGGCGGATACCGCTCGATCGACTTCTACACCGACCAGCAGGCCGTGCACATCACGCTCGGCGCCGCCCACAACCCCACCTTCGGCAAGGGCTCCCGACCGCCGACTGACGCCTGCCCACCAGATCGTGCAATGAAACGAAGGATCGCATGACCACCGCGACGACCGCACCCTCACCTCCTCCGGCTTCTACGTCTCGCAGGAGGCACCGATCCACACCGACAACCCCGTCGCGACTCCGAGCGGCCCGCCGCCCGACATCCTGCGCTGCGCGTACATGGAGATCGTGGTGACGGATCTCGCGGCGTCCCGCGAGTTCTATGTCGACGTGCTCGACCTCGTCGTGACCGAGGAGGACGAGAACACGGTCTACCTGCGGTCGCTCGAGGAGTTCATCCACCACAACCTCGTGCTGCGGCAGGGACCGGTCGCCGCCGTCGCGGCCTTCTCGTACCGCGTGCGCACCCCCGAGGACCTCGACCGCGCCGTCGCGTTCTATGAGGAACTCGGATGCCGCGTCGAGCGCCGCGCGGAGGGCTTCACGAAGGGCATCGGCGACTCGGTGCGCGTCGAGGACCCGCTCGGCTTCCCCTACGAGTTCTTCCACGACGTCGAGCACGTCGAGCGTCTGGCATGGCGCTACGACCTCTACACGCCTGGCTCGCTGGTGCGCCTCGACCACTTCAACCAGGTCACCCCGGACGTGCCGCGCGCGGTGGCGTTCATGCAGGACCTCGGCTTCCGCGTGACCGAGGACATCCAGGACGACGAGGGCACCGTCTACGCCGCATGGATGCGCCGCAAGCCCACCGTCCACGACACCGCGATGACGGGTGGCGACGGACCGCGCATGCACCACGTCGCCTTCTCGACGCACGAGAAGCACAACATCCTCGCGATCTGCGACAAGCTCGGCGCGCTGCGCAGGTCGGATGCGATCGAGCGCGGACCGGGGCGGCACGGCGTCTCGAACGCGTTCTACCTCTACCTGCGCGACCCCGACGGGCACCGCGTCGAGATCTACACGCAGGACTACTACACCGGCGACCCCGACAACCCGGTCGTCACGTGGGACGTCCACGACAACCAGCGCCGCGACTGGTGGGGCAACCCCGTCGTGCCGTCCTGGTACACCGAGGCATCCCTCGTCCTCGATCTCGACGGCAACCCGCAGCCCGTCGTCGCCCGCACCGACACGAGCGAGATGGCCGTGACGATCGGCGCCGACGGCTTCTCGTACACGCGTCCCGAGGAGCCCGCCGAAGCGCTGCCGAGCTGGAAGCAGGGCGAGTACAAGCTCGGCCACCAGCTGTAGCGTCGCTAGCCTGACCACAGAAGGAGAACGGATGCTGGATGACCCGACGTGATCGCCGCGATCGCCGACGAGCTGGCCGAGGCCGACCGCGCGCACGGCGTGATCCCGCGGATCACCGCGCGCTACCCGGATGCCACCATCGAGGACTCGTACGCGATCCAGGGCGTGTGGCGCGACAAGAACATCGCCGCCGGCCGCCGGCTCGTGGGCCGCAAGATCGGGCTCACCTCGAAGGCGATGCAGGATGCGACGGGCATCACGGAACCCGACTACGGCGTCATGTTCGACGACACGGTCTTCGAGAGCGGCGCCGACATCCCGGTGGATCTGTTCTCGAACGTGCGCGTCGAGGTCGAGCTCGCGTTCGTGCTCGAAGCATCCGCTCGAGGGGCCGGACTGCACGCTCGACGACGCGCTCGCCGCGATCGACTACGCCGTGCCCGCGCTCGAGGTGCTCAACTCGCACATCGAGCTCGAGGGACGGACCATCGTCGACACGATCTCGGACAACGCGGCATACGGGGCGATGGTGCTCGGCACGACGCGCAAGCGGCCCGACGAGATCGACCTTCGGTGGGTGCCCGCCCTGCTGTACCGCAACGGCGAGATCACCGAGACGGGCGTCGCGGCGGGCGTCCTCGACCACCCGGCGACCGGCGTCGCATGGCTCGCGAACAAGTTCCACCACCACGGCTCACGGCTGGAGGCCGGCGAGATCATCCTCGCGGGATCGTTCACCCGCCCCATGTGGGTGTCGCGGGGCGACGGCGTGCTGTGCGACTACGGACCGATGGGAGAGATCACATGCCGCTTCGTCTGAACGCCGACTTTCCGCGAGGCGCTCGCCGCCGCATCCCGTCCCCTCGCCGGCATCTGGGTGTGCTCGGGCAGTCCGCTCGTCGCCGAGATCTGCGCGGGCGCCGGCCTCGACTGGGTGCTCATCGACATGGAGCACTCCCCCAACGGCCTCGAGTCGGTGCTCGGGCAGCTGCAGGCCGTCGCCGCATACCCCGTGACGCCCGTCGTGCGCGTGCCGATCGGCGACGTCGTGACGATGAAGCAGGTGCTCGACCTCGGTGCGCAGAACGTCCTCGTGCCGATGGTGTCGTCCGCCGATGAGGCGCGCGCAGTCGTCGAGGCGGTGCGCTATCCGCCGCGCGGCCGACGCGGCGTGGGCTCGGCGCTCGCGCGATCGGCCCGCTGGAACCGTGTCGAAGGGTACCTCGCGAACGCCGACGACCACGTGTCGCTCTTCGTGCAGATCGAGACGGCCGAAGGGGTGGATGCTGCGGCCGACATCGCCGCCGTCGACGGCGTGGACGGGGTGTTCGTCGGGCCGGCCGACCTGGCGGCATCCATGGGCGTCCTCGGGCAGCAGACGCATCCCGATGTGGTCGCGGCGGTGCTCGCGCACGTTCGACGCGGTCCGCTCCGCGGGCAAGCCGGTCGGCGTGAACGCGTTCGACCCGGGGGTCGCCCGGTCCTATCTCGATGCCGGCGCGGCGTTCGTGCTGGTCGGCGCCGATGTCGCTCTTCTCGCCCGCGGGTCGGAGGCGCTCGCCGCCAGGTTCGCACCTTCGTCCGCGGCTGACGAGCCCCGTTCGTCGTACTGACCCGCACGCCGTCGAGACGGTGGGCAGCCTCGTTCAGACGTGATCCAGCCGCGCGACCCCGATCTTCGAGTCCGCCATGCCGTAGAAGACGTAGTGCACGCCGTCGATCTCCTCGATTCCGGTGGGGAAGACCACGTTCGGGACGATCCCGCTGCGCTCGTCGTCCGTCTCCGCCTGCAGAAGCGGCTCAGGCGAGCGCGCGATCACGATCGACGGATCGTCGCCGTCGAGCAGCATGGCGCCTGCCGCATAGTGGACGTTCTGCTGGTGCTCGAACGCGCGCTCGATGTGGCCGGTCACGCCATGGTGGAGCATCAGCCATCCTTCGGGAACGCGCAGCGGAGCGGGCCCGCCGCCGATCTTGGTGACCTCGAAGGGGAACATCGGGGCCTGCGAGGAAGCGGTGCTGACTCCACAGCGTGATCGCCGACAGATCCCTCGCCACCGCCTCGACGGGCACATAGCTGATCCAGATCGACTGCCGCGGGTCGGTGATCCCCGCAGGCGTCACGATCCCCTGGTCGGCTTTGGTCTCGCTCAGATCCCACATCGGGCGATGCAGTGCGGCGAAGCTGAGCACGCCGTCGGGGGCGACGACGGGTTCGGGGAAGAACACGGCGTCCTTGTTGTGGAAGAGGTTCAGGTCGATGTCGAGCGCGTCGTCGTAGGTGAAGAGCACCGGCCCGAGGCGCCGCCATTCGCGAAGGTCGGTCGACACCGCGAGCGCCGTGCGGGGGCCGAGCGGTCCGTACGCGACGTACGTCATGACGAAGAGCCCCAGGTCGCGCATCCATGTGATGCGCGGGTCCTCGACGCCGGCATTGCCGACACCGTGCTCCCACGATCGATCCGGCTCGAGCACGATGCCCTGCCGCTCGACGCCGACCGGCACGCCGCCCGTCACGATGACGCGCACGAGTCCGATGCGGGACACATTTCCCGCCGCGACCAGGCGAGGCAGCAGGTACACCTCCCCATCCGGGCCGCGGCCGGACGCTGGATTGAGGACCCCTTCCAGTTCGTAGAGGTTGCCGTCCTCCGGAGACATGATCACTCCGATTCGCGTGAGCGTGTACGGGACGGTAGGCAGCCGAGTCTCGACCGTGGTCATCCCTTCACCCCCGACCCGAGATCGGAGCTGTTGAAGTGGCGCTGGAACAGGATGAACAGCACCGACGGGGGGATCGCGAGCACCACCGCACCCGCGAGGATCGTGCCAAGGGGTTGTTCATCGATGCCGCCACCGTCGAGATGTAGTTGGCGAGCGACACCGCGAGGGGCTGCAGCGACGCCTCCTTGGTGATCAGGAACGGCCAGAGGAACTCGTTCCACGGACCGATGAAGGTCAGCAGAATCACCGTGAGCACCGCCGGACGCACGAGCGGCAGCGCGATGCTCCACAGCACCCGCAGCTCGCTTCGCCCCGTCGATGCGTGCCGCGTCGAAGAGCGCCTGCGGCAGCTGCAGGAAGTACTGCCGGAAGATGAGCACCGCCGCCGAGTTGATGGCGAAGGGCAGAATCATTCCGAAGTACGAATCGGACAGCCCGTAGTCGCGCGCGATCAGCACGTAGAGCGGGATCATGAGCAGCTGGAACGGCACGATCTGCACGAGCAGCAGGATCGCGAAGGTGGTTCCGCGGCCGCGCCAGTGCAGCACCGAGAGGGCGTAGCCCGCGAGGACGCCGAACACCAGGGTGCACAGGATGACGCCCATCGTGAAGATGCCCGAGTTGGCTAGACCCTGCACCAGGCCGATGCGCCCATTGATGTCGACATAGTTGTCGAGGGTGATGTTCGACGGATTCGGGAAGGCGCCCGCGAGGCTGGTGTCGGGCTCCCGCTGCAGCGAGCCGACCACCATGTAATAGAACGGGAACAGGAAGACCAGCGCCCCGATGCCCAGCACGACGTAGCGCAGGATGTTGGCCATGCGGCCAGGAGACCACGCTCTGCCCTGCGCGGCCGCGGCCTTCTCCGCACGGCCCTGCGCGCGGCTCATCAGTGCGACTCATGACTCGTCACCTCCCACGAGGCGGCGCTGTATCAGCGCGATGGCGAGCACGAAGATCACCAGGATCACGCCGATGGCGGCGGCGACATCCGGATCGCCCTGCTCGAGCCCCTTCTGGTACATCAGGAACACCGGCGACGTGGACGCGCCGTTGGGTCCGCCGCCGTTCGTGAGCAGGTAGGGCTCGGTGAAGAGATTCGCTCCGGTGATCGTGGCGAGCAGGAGGAC
This sequence comes from uncultured Actinomycetota bacterium, assembly GCA_963751055.1. Taxonomy (GTDB): domain Bacteria; phylum Actinomycetota; class Actinomycetes; order Actinomycetales; family Microbacteriaceae; genus Microbacterium. The sequence goes on from CAVVTB010000007.1 coordinate 255,670, forward strand.
CAGCAGCGTCGCCGGCCGGACGCCCGGCACGGTGACCGAGAAGAACGTCCGCACGGCGCCCGCTCCATCGGTCGCGGCCGACTCGTAGAGCTCCTTCGGAACGTTCTGCAGCGCCGCGAGGTACAGCAGGATGTAGAAGCCCATCCCCTTCCACGTGACGAAGAGCGCGATCGTCGGCATCGCCAGGTAGGGATTGATCAGCCACGACGGATCGGGAGCGAGCGGGCCGAGGAGCTGATTGACGAGACCCGGGCCGCTGAACAGGAACAGCCAGACCGCGACCAGCGCCACCGACGCCGTCACGTACGGCACGTAGAAGCTGACGCGCAGGAAGACCCGGGCGTGGACGGCCTTGTTGAGCGCCGCCGCCAGCAAGAGCGACAGCACGACCGTGAGTGGCACGTTGATGATCAGGAAGATGCCGACGTTCAGGAAGGAGCGCCACACCTCGGGATCGGTGGCGACTAGGATGAAGTTGTCGAACCCGACGAACTCCCGTTCGACGTCGGCGCCGGGCGCCGAGAAGAAGTAGTCGTGGAACGACATCCAGACCGCGAGGCCGAGCGGAACGCGAAAACGACGCCGACGAAGATCAGATACGGCGCGCTGAGGAGCAGGCCCAGCGGATTCTCACCGAGGATGCGCCGGCGGCGGCGGGCCGAACGCGCGTGCTGCGCGTCCGCCCCGTCCGTCGTCGTGGGCGTCTCGGGGATCACAGCGACCATGAGTCAGACCCCCGGCCGTCAGTCCTGGCCGACCAGGGCGTCGATCTCGGCCGCCGTATCCGTGAGGAAGGTGGGAATGTCGCCCTCGCCGAAGATGACAGCCTTCGAGTAGCCGTCACGGAAGGCCTGCCAGACCTCGATCGAGTTCGCCACGTTCGGCACCTCGACCACACGGTTCGCCTGGTCGCCGAACACCTCGTAGGCGGGGTTCGCCTCGAAGTAGTCAGGGTAGGCCGCAATGAGATCCTGGCGGAGCGGCATCTGTCCGGTCAGCTCCAGCAGCTGTCCGTCCTGCTCTTCACTCGTCGCGAACTTCAGCACATCCCAAGCCGTGCCCTTGTTCTCGCAGGCGGTGAACAGGCCGACGTTCTTCGCATCGCTGAAGGTGTACGTCTCCTCTGCCGGCGTTCCCTTCGATGTCGGGACGGGGGCGGTGCCCCAGTCGACGTCGTCGGCGAAGTAGTCGATGGCCCAGGGGCCGGCGATCGTCATGGCGGAGTTGCCCTCGACGAAGGAGTCGCCCGTGTAGGCCTCCTGCCCGGCGAGACCCTCCTCGTACATCGTCGCCCAGAATTCAGACACCGCTGTGCCCGCTCCGGAGTCGAACGTCGCCTTGCCGTCTTCAACCAGCAGCGTGCCGCCGGTCTCGGCCCCGTACAGGGGGTAGAAGTCGAACCACGACTGGAAGAACTGGCTGTCTGGTGCCGGGTAGATGGCGTACGGCGCCACTCCCGCCTCGGTCAGCGTGCGAGACGGTGTCGAGGAACTCGTCGTACGTCGACAGCGCGGGCGCTTCCGGGTCGAGCCCTGCTTCGGTGAACATGGCCTTGTTGTAGAAGATCATGACGGGGTTGGACTTCCACGGCATCTGGTAGAACTCGCCGTCCTCCGACGCGTACTGCGCCGCGTTGTCGCCGCTGCGCGCGGCGATGTAGTCGTCGCCGTCCTCGAAACTCGACAGCGACACGAGGCCGCCCGCCTTCTGGAACTGGGGCACGGCGGCGGGTGAGGTGTTGAAGATCAGGCACGGCGCATTGCCCGCGGTGATCGCGGCGCCGATGACGATCTCGCTGCTCTCGCCTGCGGGGATCTCCTGTGCCTTGACCTGCTCGTCGGGATTCTCGGCGTTCCACGCCTCGACCATCTGCTTGCCCCACGCGATCTCGGCTTCGTTGTTCGAGTACCAGATCGTGATGTCGCCGCGAGCCTCGAGGTCTCCGTCGTCCGCCACCGCCACCGCCTCCTCCGCCGCTGCAGGCCGTCAGCATCAGCACTCCCGCGCCGACGAGCGCGGCGATCTTGATGGTTCTTCGCATGATTCTTCCTTTCCGAAGGGAGGCGGCATCCGCCGCATCCCCATTCGCCCAGGCTGTACAGCGAGGGAAGAGCTATCGAGCCCGTGGTGCGCCCGGGGCGACCGCGGTAGACTCTCGCGCGCCACAAGGCGAGCGGGCGCGAGGGCAGTGTCGGTGAGTTCGAGCCCGGCGATCGCGGCCAGAAGGGTGCGCGCCGCCAGCGCGCCCCACTCCTCGGCGTCCATCACGACAGACGTCAGCGACGGGTAGACGTAGCTGGCGATGTCGCTTTCGTCGAATGCGGCGATGGAGAGGTCGCGGGGAATGGACAGCCCCCACCGCTGCGCCACCCCGATGCCCGCCAGCGCCATCCGGTCGTTCGAGTACGTGATCGCCGTCGGGCGGGTCGCGGGATCGAAGATGAGCCTTCTCGTCGCCTCGCCGCCCTCGCGCGCACTGGAGTCGGTGTCGATGACCCGGCAGGCGACTCCGCGTGTCGCACACGCGTCCTCGAAGGCAGAGCGCCGGCGTCGCTCGAGGAGGATGGCGGTCGGCCCGGCCACGTGGGCGAGCGACCGGTGGCCGAGCCCGACGAGGTGATCCACCATCGCCTCCACGCCCGCCGCGGCGTCGATCGGGAACAGCAGGGAACGGCGAATCGATGTCGGGCTGCCCGACCGTCACGGCTGCGAGGCCGAGCGCCGCGATGAGCGCGAGCCGCTCATCGGCGGCCCGGAGGTCGGTGAGGATGACGCCATCCACCCGCCGCTCCGAGGCCAGCTTGCGGTATGTGTCCGCTTCGTTCGTGCCCTGCCGATGCGGATGCGAGCACGAGCGCCTGCCCGATGGGCGACAGGTCGCGCTCGACGCCCGCGATGAAAGCGGGGAAGAAGGAATCGCCAGGGGCGACGGTGGTGTCGCGCACGAGACCGAGCGCGAAGGAGCGGTTCGTTCTGAGGGACCGAGCCCGCAGGTCGGGGGACCAGCCGATCTCGGCGGCGACCGCCAGGATACGGCGGCGGGTGGACGGATTCACTCCGGGTCGATCGTTGAGCGCGAAGGAGACCAGTCCCTTGCTCACCCCCGCGCGCTGCGCGACGTCGGCGATCGTCGGTCGGATCTGCCGACCGCTGTTCGGTTGATCATCCATGCGGGCTGCGCTGCCCCATCTAAATCGATTAATTAAATCGGTTTAGGTCAGCATAGCCGACGTTGCGCACTCCCAGGGTGCTGTGTCGTCGGCAGCGTGACGCTCGGCGCATTGTCAAGCCCACCCCGACTTCATGCGCCCGAAACGCGGTCATGCCAGTCTGTGCACATGAAGCGTGACGTCTACAGCCGCATCACCCTCGATGTCACCGGCTCCGGCCGACCTGATCTTCGCGGTCGCCGCGAGCGATCACTACCAGACCGAGCGCGAGAACTTCACGGCGACGCTCGACGGCGCGCACCGTCGACTGGCTGGTGGTGTCCGACGCGCACGGCACGAGGCTGCACCGCATGCAGTCAGCGGCACGGGTCGCCTCGAGGTGCGCTACGAGGCATCCATCATCGGCGAAGGCTGCGCCCGCACCGACGACCGAGACCGACCTGATCGTCTACACGCGACCCAGCCGCTACGCGGAGTCGGATTCGCTCGGTCCGACGGCCAACGCCGAGTTCGCCGGGATCACCGACGCGCCGGAGCTCCTCGCATCGGTGTCGTCGTGGGTCGGAACGCGCCTCTACTACGTCAGCGGCTCGAGCCTGCCCACCGACGGCGCGGTGCGGACTCTGCTCGCCCGCCAGGGCGTGTGCCGTGACTACGTGCACCTGTGCGTCGCGCTGCTGCGCGGACTCAACATCCCGGCCCGGCTGGTCGCCGTCTACGCGCCGGGGCTGTACCCGATGGACTTCCACGCCGTCGCCGAAGCGCACATCGACGGTGCGTGGCGCGTCGTCGACGCGACGACTCTCGCGCCGCGCTCCTCGCTGGTGCGCATCGCCACCGGCCGGGATGCCGCCGACGCGGCGTTCTTGACGATCGCCTCCGGCCGCGCCGATCTGGTGGACATGGAAGTGTCGGCGGTCGCCGACGTGCTGCCCGACGACGACATCACCCAACTCGCCGAGCTCCGCTAGCCGCACCGCGCACCTCGCCAACCGGTGGCATTCTGTACACATGAAGAAGTGGATCGTCCCGTTCGCCTCGCTGCTCGTGTTCAACGTGGCGGTCCTGCTCGTGATCGGCTGGCTGACGCCCGCCCAGGTGGGCTGGTCCGCGATCTGGGCGGGCGTGGTGCTCACCGCGCTGACGCTCTGGATCAAACCCGCCGTCCATCGCTGGTTCCAGTCGATGGCCTCGAAGTCGGCGGGTCAGCGCACCAAGCTCGGTGAGAAGCTCGTGCAGTTCTTCCTGGTGTTCGCCGTCGCGCTCGGAGTGTGGGCCGTCACGGTCCTGCTCTCCGGGCGTCAGCGCCGGCCACTGGTTCTGGGGGTGGGTCCTGCCTCCGGTGCTGATCCTCATCGGCTGGGCGATATACGACAGGATCGACGACCGAGTGCACGAGCACGCCGGCGCGCTCTACGACAAGGCGACCGGCGGGCCGGCAGTCGAGCGGGGCGGATGCTGCGACTCCGGCCGTGCCCTCCCCTCAGACCGCGCAGGCGCAGCGCGAGCTGCAGGACGGACTCACCGAGGAGCAGCGACGCATGCTGGACGAGCTCGGCTAGGGCTGACTGCTCAGCGCAGCCCGCCCACGCGCTCGGCGGCCTCGACGACGTTCGTCATCAGGAGGGCGACGGTCATCGGGCCCACTCCGCCGGGATTCGGCGACAGGAAGCCGGCGACCTCGGCGACATCGGGATGCACATCGCCGTAGACCTTGTGCTTGCCGGTCTCGGCATCCGTCTCGCGCGTGACCCCGACGTCGAGCACGGCGGCGCCCGGCTTCACGTCCTCGGCGCGCACGATGTGCTTGACGCCGGCGGCGCCGACGATGACGTCCGCCTGCCGGAGGTGGTGCGCGAGGTCGACGGTGCCGGTGTGGGTGAGGGTGACCGTCGCGTTGTACTCGCGGCGGGTCAGGAGCAGGCCGATCGAGCGGCCGATCGTGACGCCGCGTCCGACGACGACCACGTGCTTGCCATTGAGGTCGTAGCCGTTGCGGACGAGGAGCTCGATCACCCCGCGCGGGGTGCACGGCAGCGGCGACGTGATGGGGCCGTTGACGTTCAGCACCAGGCGCCCGAGGTTCGTCGGGTGGAGGCCGTCGGCATCCTTCGCCGGGTCGATCCGCTCGAGGATCGCATCGGTGTCGAGGTGCTTCGGCAGGGGCAGCTGCACGATGTAGCCGTGGCAGGCGGGGTCGTCGTTGAGCTCGTCGATGAGCGCCTCGACCTCGTCCTGCGTGGCGTCAGCCGGCAGCTCGCGCTGGATCGAGTTCATGCCGATCGCCTCGGACTCGCGGTGCTTCATCCCGACGTACAGCTGCGACGCCGGGTCGGCGCCGACGAGCACCGTCGCGATGCCGGGCACGATGCCCCGCTCCTTCAGCGCCGCGACGCGCTCGCGCAGCTCTTCCTTGATCTCGGCTGCGGCCGCACGGCCGTCGAGCTTGGTCGCCGTCATCAGTCCATCCTTCCTGTGTTCGGCGCGGGCCGCGAGACGTACTTCCGCTGGACGAGAACGCGGGTGACACCCCGCGGTCTCGTCCGCCAGATGTCGTCTCGCGGTCTGCGCGCCGCTACTGGGTGAGGCCGGGGTAGAGCGGGAAGGCGGCGGTCAGCGCCGCGACGCGGGCACGGAGCGCCTCGACGTCGGCGCCCGGCAGCAGCGCGAGCGCGATGACATCGGCCACCTCGGTGAACTCGGCGTCGCCGAAGCCGCGCGTCGCAAGCGCGGGGGTTCCGATGCGCAGGCCCGACGTCACCATCGGCGGGCGCGGGTCGTTCGGGCACCGCGTTGCGGTTCACCGTGATGTGGATCTCGTGCAGGAGGTCCTCCGCCTGCTTGCCGTCGATCTCGGCGTTGCGCAGGTCGACGAGCACGAGGTGCACGTCGGTGCCGCCGGAGCGGATCGGCGATCCCGGCATCCTTCACGTCCTGCTGCGAGAGGCGCTCGGCGATGATGTGCGCGCCGTCGATGACGCGCTGCTGGCGCTCCTTGAACTCGGGCGTCGCCGCGAGCTTGAACGCCGTCGCCTTCGCCGCGATGACGTGCATGAGCGGGCCGCCCTGCTGGCCCGGGAAGACGGCGGTGTTGATCTTCTTGGCGAGGTCCGCGTCGTTGGTCAGGATGAAGCCCGAGCGCGGGCCGCCGATCGTCTTGTGCACGGTGGACGACACGACGTGCGCGTGCGGCACCGGGTTCGGGTGCAGACCCGCGGCGACGAGGCCCGCGAAGTGCGCCATGTCGACCCACAGCAGCGCGCCGACCTCGTCGGCGATCGCGCGGAACGCCGCGAAGTCGAGCTGACGGGGGTAGGCCGACCAGCCGGCGATGATGACCTTCGGCTGGTGCTCGATCGCGAGGCGGCGAACCTCGTCCATGTCGATGATCGACGTCTCGGGATCGACGCCGTACGCGACGATGTTGTAGAGACGGCCCGAGAAGTTGATCTTCATGCCGTGCGTCAGGTGACCGCCCTGGTCGAGCGAGAGGCCGAGCAGCGTGTCCCCCGGGCGGGCGATGGCGTGCAGCACGGCGGCGTTGGCGGTCGCACCGGAGTGCGGCTGGACGTTCGCGAACTCGGCGCCGAACAGCGACTTGGCGCGAGCGATCGCGAGCTCTTCCGCGACGTCGACCTCCTCGCAGCCGCCGTAGTAGCGGCGCCCGGGGTAGCCCTCGGCGTACTTGTTGGTCAGCACCGAGCCCTGCGACTGCAGCACCGACACCGGAACGAAGTTCTCCGAGGCGATCATCTCGAGATACGAGCGCTGACGGTCGAGTTCGCGCTCGAGCACCTGCGCGATCTCGGGATCGACCTCGGAGAGAGGGGCGTTGAAGAACTGATCGGTCATGACGATCTCCTTGTGTTTCGATACGCGCGCGAAGCGCGCTACTCAACGACCGGGGTGGTTACCCCGGAACAGGTAGATCGGCCCAGGCGCGCGGTCGAATGCCGTTGTCGGTCGCTCCCCGGTGGTGGTCCACCTCAACGCCAGTCGCGACATGCCGAGCATAACGGATGCTGCCCGCCGGCGACTCTGTGAGACCGCCCGCCGTGCACTGCTAGGCTGAGCGCATCGCTTTTGTTAGGGATCCTTACATGAATCGTCGTCGGCGACGGACGACCGCTGCCGCGGTCGCGATGGCCCTCGGCGTCGCCCTGGCGGGATGCGCCCCCGCCGTCGAGAATGGAGCCACTGTGTCTCTCCCCGCCGTCGTCCCCGCCCCCGCCTCGATCGAGGCGCGGCGACGGCGCGCCGTTCCGGCTCGACGCAGAAGACCCGCATCACGGGAGATCCGGATGCCGCCGCCGACCTCGCAGCGCTCGTGGAGGCCCGCACGGGCCTTGGCATCGGTCGCTCGGCGGGCTCGCGAGACGCGAACCGGCGATCGAGCTCGCCGTCAGCCCTGGCGGCGCGGCGGAGTCGTACCGGATCACGGCGGATGCGGCATCCGTCGTCATCACCGGCGCGGACGCGGCCGGCCTGTTCTACGGGGTGCAGACGCTCGGCCAGCTCATCGCCCGTGACGGCGACGGCTGGGTCGTTCCCGCGATCGAGATCGAGGACGCACCCCGCTTCGCCTACCGCGGGGTGATGCTCGACGTCGCTCGCCACTTCCATCCGGTCGACACGGTCAAGGCCTACATCGACCGCGCTCCGAGCCTCAAGTGCAACGTGCTGCACCTGCACCTGACCGACGACCAGGGCTGGCGGATGCACCTCGACTCGCGGCCCGAAGCTCACCGAACTCGCGTCCGGCACGGCGGTCGGCGGGGATCCGGGCGGCTTCTACACGAAGGCCGACTATCGCGAGATCGTCGAGTACGCGGCATCCCGTCACATGACCGTCGTTCCCGAGATCGACATGCCCGGCCACACCCACGCGGTGGGCCTCGCGTACCCGGAACTCGCCGAGGCGCCGGTGCTGAACGAGCAGATGCTCGAGCAGGCGGAGGCCGAGGGTGTCATCCCCGTCGCGGGCACCCCCTACGAAGGCATCGTGGTCGGGTTCTCGTCGCTGAAGATCCACGACGAGGCGACCTACGACTTCCTCGCCGACGTCTTCGGCGAGCTCGCCGCCATGACCCCCGGGCCTTACCTGCACCTCGGCGGCGATGAGTCGCTCGGAACCGATCCCGACGACTTCGCCCTCTTCGTCGCCCGCGCCAGCGAGATCATCGCCGACCTCGGCAAGACGCCGATCGCGTGGCACGAAGCCGGCGCGGCGCCCGACCTCGCCGACTCGACGATCGGCCAGTACTGGGGGTTCCTGACCCCCACGGACGGCATGGACGACAAGGCGCGCGCGTTCGTCGACAACGGGTCGCAGCTCATCCTCTCGCCCGCCGACGCGGTCTACCTCGACATGAAGTACGCCGCGGACGCGCCGCTCGGGCTCACGTGGGCGAACGGGCCGACGAGCGTCGAGCGCGCCTACTCGTGGGAGCCGTCCGAGCTCATCCCGGGCGTCGACGAGAGCGGCATCCTCGGCGTGGAGGCTCCGATGTGGAGCGAGACGATCCGCACCCTCGCCGACATCGACATCATGGCGTTCCCCCGCCTCGCGGCTGCGGCCGAGATCGCGTGGTCACCGGCGACCGGAGCCAGCGACCTGCGCACCTGGGCGTCGTTCCGCGAGCGCGTCGGCGCCCTCGGACCGCTGTGGACGAGCCTCGGCATCGGATTCCAGCGATCGGACGAGATCCCCTGGGCCACCGAAGGCACCGAGTGAGCACGATCGTCCACTCCGTCCGGCTCGTCGGAGCGGGCGGCGACGCGGATGGGCCGATCGAGGACGACGCGTGGGTGCGCTTCGACGGCGGCCGCGTGGCGGCGGTCGGGCGCAGGCGCAGGCTGGCGGGATGCCGGGTCAGCCGACATCGTCGTGGACGCCCATGCTCTCGCGGGACCCGGTGCCGCTCCTCGCCCCGGGGTTCATCGACATCCACGGCCATGGCGGCGGCGGCGCGTCGTACGACGACGGTCCCGATGCGATCCGGATCGCCCGGGCGCTGCACCGCGCGCACGGCACCACGCGCGCCGTCGTCTCGCTCGTGACCGCGCCGCTCGAGACGCTCGAGCGCCGCGCGGCGATGGTGGCCGACCTCGTCGCGACGGATGCCGACATCCTGGGATCCCACCTCGAGGGACCCGTTCCTCGACCCCGCGCACAAGGGCGCCCACGACGAGGGGCTGCTCCGCGACGCCGCTGTCCGCCGACCTCGAGCGGCTGCTGGAGGCAGGGCGCGGCACCGTGCGACAGGTGACACTCGCACCCGAACTGCCGGGTGGGCTCGACGCGATCCGGCTCATCGTCGGCGCGGGCGCCGCCGCCGCGATCGGGCACACCGGCGCGGACTACGCAGCGTGCATGGCCGCTTTCGATGCCGGCGCCACGATCCTCACGCACGCGTTCAACGCCATGCCCGGACTGCACCACCGCGATCCGGGCCCCGTCGGCGCTGCGGCATCCGATCCGCGCGTGGTCCTCGAGGTGATCGCCGACGGCGTGCACCTGCACCCGCGAGGTGGTGCGCATCGCGTTCGCGGCCGCGCCCGGCCGGATCGCCCTCGTGACCGATGCGATGGCCGCCGCGGGTGCCGCCGACGGGCGCTACGACCTCGGCTCGCTCCAGGTCGAGGTGGTCGACTCCGTCGCCCGCCTGGCCAAAGGAGGCGCGATCGCGGGATCGACGCTGACGCAGGATGCTGCGCTCCGCCGCGCGGTCGCGGCAGGCGTTCCCCTCGTCGATGCTGTCGGTGCGCTCACGTCGACCCCCGCGCGGGCGATCGGGCGCACGCGACCTCGGCAGCGCTCGCACCCGGCTTCCTCGCCGACGCCGTGCTGCTCTCGGCCGACCTCCGCGTGCACCGCGTCTGGACCGCCGGCGAGGCGGCGGCCGCCGGCTGACGCTCCTGGACGAGCAACAGCCGAACAAGCGAAACGGCCGTCGTTCGGCGCGACGGCCGTGACGTGGAGAGGGCGGAGCTCGGAAGTCCCTCCCCCGAGTGCCTTCCGAGCCCGCCTCCGGTGATCCCGCGGGCAACAGCCCGATCCCCAGCACCGGTGCCCGGTACTCCCGAGGGAGGAGGGCAACGTCTCTCTGACAATGAGACGCTTCGGGCGGTGTTCTATTACGCGAAGTGCTCAACTTTTTTCCCGCAGTTTTCCCACGCTGGTGGAAACCACGCGATCAGGGGCGAGAATGGACCTCTGAATCCCTGGGGAGGACAGTGAGCAGCAACGACGCCGGGCTCCCGCCGGTCGGCTCAGCCGACGTGGCGGATATCGGCGATGCCGACCTCGTGCTGCGCACGCGCTCGGGAGACACCGCCGCTTTCGGCGAACTCTGGCGCCGGCACTACCTGTCCGGCGTGACGGTCGCTCGGTCCGTGACGTCCAGCCTCGATGCGGACGACCTCGTACAGGAGTCGTACACCCGCATCTATCAGTCGATCGTGAGCGGCGGCGGACCGACCGGCTCGTTCCGCGCCTACCTCTTCACCAGCATCCGGAACACTGCAGCGACATGGGGGCGTGCCCGGCGGGAGACCGCGATCGACGCGCTCGACACCGTCGAAGACCCCACGACGAGCGATCAGGCGACCGACGACGCGCTCGACCACAGCCTCACCCACCGGGCGTTCCGGAGCCTCCCCACCCGCTGGCAGGAGGTGCTCTGGTACTCCGAGATCGAGCAGATGAAGCCAGCGGAGATCGCTCCACTGCTCGGGCTGAAGCCGACCGCGGTCGCACAGCTCACCTTCCGCGCCCGCGAGGGCCTGCGCGAAGCGTGGATCCAGGCCCACCTGCGCTCGGTCGCAGACGGCTCGGACTGCCAGTGGACGATCGAGCACCTCGGCGCGTACGCGCGGGCGAACCTCGGCCGGCGCGACCGCGCCAAGGTCGAGTCGCACCTCGCCACGTGCGCGCGGTGCGCGATCGTGGCGAGCGAGGCCAAGGAGGTCTCCGGCCGCCTCGCCCTCGTGCTTCTTCCCCTCACCGTCGGAGCAGTCGGAACGGCGGGATATCTCGCGTCCATCCAGGGCGGCGGCGTCCCGATCGATGGCGCTCGCCGCCATGCCGTCGTCGGTGCTGCAGGGTGCAGTCACGGTGTTCCCCGGCGTTCCAGACTTCGGCACGCTCGCGATGGGCTGCGGCCGCGGGTCGGGGTCGACCGCGGCGTCGCGGGCGCGGCAGGCGGCTCGGCCGCTGGTCGGATCCGCAGGAGTCGCCGTCAGGATCGGCGGGTGCCGCGACGGCCGCATCCGCGGGCGCCGTGGCTGCGGCGGCGCAGCCGTCGCAGGATCAGCGGGCGTCGCGGCGACCGCCGGAGCCGCCGCGGCAGGCGGCATCTTCTCGGGCTTGAGTGCGATGGCGGGTCTCGCCGCGGCAGGCCTCGTCGTCGTCGGAACCGTCGTCGCAGGAGCCGTGATACTTCCCGGGCTCTCTCCATCCGCCGACGTCGCTGCGGACAAGGGCTCCTCCCTCGTCGAGGAGAGCGCATACGCAGCGGCTACCGCTCCCGAGTCCGACTCGGGATCCGGGTCCGAGTCCACATCCGACTCGGCCCCTGTCGACGACTCCCCCAGCACCCCTCCCGACGGGCTTTCAGGCGAGTCGGAAGGCGATGCCGCAGCAGAGGCTGCGGCCGGCAGCGCGTCCGAGGCATCCCAGGTCAAAGAGGCGAAGCCTGCGAAACTCGAGCCGACTGCGACGCCCACTCCGACACCGCCCGGCCACGAGGGGGCCGATCCGCGCCCGACGGATGCGGTCAGCTCGGCAGATCCGGGCCGCCCGGCAGACCCGGGCCGCCCGGCTGACCCTGGCCGCCCGGTCGAGCGGGTTCCGGCTCTGCCCGCGGGGAGTCCCGCGGTCGCCGGAAGCAGCTCGTACCTGGCGGACGGAACCGACCAGGCGACGATCGCGCTGTCAGTAGACGGCAGCCCAGGCGCGACAGTCGAGGCCCGTATCCGAGGCGAAGCGCGCGCTTCCGCGGTGATCGACGAAGCCGGCGCGGCGACGCTCCTCATTCAGCCGACGGCGATGGAGCTGCGGACGGATGCACGTGTCGAACTGCGGTACGTCAATGGCGTGCTCTCAGGACCTCCGACGAGCACACCACTCTCCGACCTGCTCTGACCCGATTGGGCACCTCAGGTCGCGCCGGCAACCCGCCGTAGACTGGAGGGCATGTCCGATTCGTCCCGCCGCACGCCGACGACCGCGCCGGCTCCGGGAACTCAGGCGCCGCTCTCGGCGGTCGACATCCTCGCCTTCGTGTGCGAGCTGTTCGCGTTCGCCAGCCTCGCGATCTGGGGTTTCGCCATGTGGCCCTTCCCCTGGAACATCGTCGCCGGGATCGGTGCTCCGGTGCTCGCGATCATCGTCTGGGCGCTCTTCGTGTCCCCTCGTGCCGTGCTCGCGGTCCACCCCTTCGTGCGCGGCGTCGCCGAGCTCCTCGTCTACGTGTCCGCCACGATCGCGTGGTGGAGCATGGGTCTCATGTGGGTGGGCCTCGCGTTCGGGCTCGTCGCCGTCACCGTCGGCGTGATCGCCGGCCGCCGCCGGTTCGTGTGAGTACGGCGACCGACGTCATCGCGCGCCTGCGCGCCGCGCTGGGCGATCGCGTCGACACGACGCCGTCCGCAGCTGGAGTCCGCACGCGCCGACAAGTCGGGGCACGCGGCCTCCGGCATCCCCGTCGCCGTCGTCAACGCGCCGCTCGATCGAGGACGTGCAGGCCACACTGCGGATCGCGAGCGAGACCGGCACGCCCGTCGTGACGCGTGGCGCCGGCACCGGTCTCGCGGGCGGCGCGAACGCCGGAGCGGGCGAGATCGCGCTCTCGGTGCGCGCGATGGACCGCATCCTCGAAGTGCGCGCCGACGATCTGCTCGCGGTCGTGGAGCCCGGCATCCTCAACGCCGACCTCAACGCCGCACTCGCCGAGCACGGCCTCTGGTGGGCGCCGGATCCGGCGAGCCGCGCCATCTCGACCGTGGGCGGCAACATCGCGACGGGCGCCGGCGGACTCTTGTGCGCGAAGTACGGAGTCGTGCGCGATGCCGTGCTCGGCGTCGACCTCGTGCTCGCCGACGGGCGGCTGCTCCGGCTCGGGCATCGCACCGTGAAGGGCGTGACGGGGCTCGACCTCACGTCGCTCGTCATCGGATCCGAGGGCACGCTCGGCGTCATCGTCGGCGCGACCCTGAAGCTCCGTCGTCTCGTCCCCGGCGATGTCTGCACGGTGGCCGCGACCTTCCGCCGATGTCCGCGCGGCCGCCGAGGCGTCCGCCGCCGTCACCGCCTCAGGCATGCAGCCGGCGATCATGGAGCTGATGGATGCCGCCTCCCTGGCCGCCGTCCACGCCCTGCTGGCGCTCGAACCGCCGACTCCCGGCGCCGCGCAGCTGACGATCCAGACCGACGGACCCGCCGCTGCGGTCGAAGCGGAGGCGATCGCGGAGGTGCTCCGGCGATCCGGCGGCACCGTCGCGGTCTCGCACGACCGCGAGGAGGGCGAGCGGCTGCTCACGATCCGCCGATCGATGCATCCCGCGATGGAGACCCTCGGCACCGCGCTCATCGAGGACGTGTCGGTGCCTCGCAGTGCCCTGCCGGCGATGTTCGACGAGATCGCACGCGTCGAGCGCGAGCACGGGATCGTGATTCCGACGGTCGCACATGCGGGTGACGGCAACCTGCATCCGAACTTCATCTTCGACGCCATGCCCGATGAGGCGGGCGTCGTCGACGTTCCCGACTACATCTGGGATGCCGCGGACGACCTGTTCCGCGCGGCACTGCGCCTCGGCGGAACGCTCACCGGCGAGCACGGCGTCGGCGTGCTCAAGCGGCGATGGCTCGCGGACGAGCTCGGTGACGACCAGTGGGAGCTGCAGCGCCAGATCACGCGCGTGTTCGACCCGCAGGGCATCCTGAATCCCGGCAAGGTCTTCGCCCGCTGACCGACACGTGAGTGGTGGACGTGAGTGCCCCGGGCTCAGCCGGCAGGCGGATAGACCTGGACTGACCGATGCGCCTGACGCCGTGACGGCCACCGGTGGTCTCGAAGCGATCGCGAGCACACCGAGCACGATTGGGGCGGCCGTCGACACGACCGTGGCGAAGAGCATGAGCGGAAGTGCGCGCAGCGCATCCAGGCCCGAGGCGGTCCCTACCACCACAAGTGGGATGATCTGCGTCACCGCGACCACGATGAGGATGATGAGCGGCACCCAGCGGACCTTCGCCGGCACCGCGCCGGCCCGGCCGATGATCACCGCGGCGATCAGCAGGGCTGCGAGCGAGAGGATCAGCCGGCCTTGGCTCACCATGATCAGGACCCACGTCGGCGTCGTCTCCGACAGGGAGGAACCAACGCGGCAAGCGGGCGACGAGCGGGAGTGCGCCGGCGACGAACAGTGCCACCACGCCGAGTGGCTGCCGGGCGACCACACTGCCTGAACCTCGAATGCCCACCGCGAAGATCGCCAGAGCCGCGAGCCACAGCAGGTCCGAGGCGATCGCCATGCCGGGGATCGACGAGGAGGGGAAGCCGCCGGCGGACGTCACGATGGCGGAGGCTATGAGCAGCGAGCCGCCCACGATCCACGCGATCCTGGCGTCTCGGATGGCAGTGGCCGAGGCATCAGTCATGGCCGTCAGCCTACCGAGGAGTGCCGCTACAGTCCCTGCCAGGCCGGCTTGTTCGCGAAGGTGTAGCGGTAGTAGTCGGCGTGGGCGAGGCGGGATGCCGCTGCTTCGTCCACGACGACGGTCGCGTGGCGGATGCAGCTGGATCGCCGACCCGGGGAGCGACGCCGTCAGCGGCCCCTCGACGGCACCCGCGACGGCCTTCGCCTTGCCCTCGCCGAACGCGAGGAGCACGAGGTGCCTCGCACGCAGAATGGTGCCGAGCCCCTGCGTGATGCAGTGCCTCGGGACGTCGTCGACCGAGTCGAAGAACCGCGCGTTGTCGTCCCGTGTCTGCTCGGTGAGCGTCTTCACCCGGGTGACCGAAGCGAATGAGGAGCCCGGCTCGTTGAAGCCGATGTGGCCGTCGGTGCCGATTCCGAGGATCTGCAGGTCGACGCCGCCCGCCTCGGAGATCGCGCGCTCGTAGTCGTCACCGGCGTGCTCGATGCCGTCGAGCGAACCGTCGGGCACGCGGATCCGGCGCGGGTCGAGACCGAGCGGCTCGACGACCTCGCGCGCGATCACCGACCGGTAGCTCTCGGGATGCGCGGGGTCGAGTCCCACGTACTCGTCCAGTGCGAATCCTCGCACGCGGGTCACATCCACGCCCTTCGAGGCGCGGGCCGGAGCGCCTCGTACACCGGCAGCGGCGTCGATCCGGTCGCGAGACCGAGAACGGCGTCGGGGTTCGTTCTCACCAGCCGCGCGATCTCGTCGGCGACGATCGCGCCGCCTGCTGCGGCATCCGGGACGATGACGATCTCAGCCATGGGCAAGCGCGCCTTCCGGGTCTCGAGCGGCACCGACCAGCGCGGCGCCGAGCGCGGCGGCCGGTGATCCCGCAGGCAGGAGTTCGACGCGCTGCTCGAGCTGAAGCGAACGCATGAACGGGGATGCTTCGGCACTGGCCGCGAGCTCGGCTGCGACATCCGCCATCAGCCGATCCCCGAGGGCGGTGACTCCCCCGCCGAGGACCACCGTGTCGACGTCGGCGGTGAGGACGAGGATGCGCACCGCCGCCGCGACACCGCGCGCCAGGTCGCGGCGCAGTTCGCGGGCGAACGCGTCGCCCTGCTCAGCGGCGTCGAACACGTCGCGCACCGGGAGAGCGCCGGCGCGGCCCCAGCGCTCGGCGATGGCGCCGCCGCCGGCGAAGGCCTCGATGCAGCCGTGCTGGCCGCAGCGGCAGAGCGGGCCGTTGGGGTCTACCGAGATGTGGCCGACCTCACCGGCGGTCCCGCGCGCGCCCCGCCACAGCTCGCCGTCTGCGACGATCCCTGCGGCGATTCCGGTTCCGAGATTGAGGTATCCCATCGAGCCCGAGCCGCCGTGCAGGGCGTAGGCGCCGAAGGCCGCTGCCTTGACGTCGTTCTCGACGCGCACGGGCACCCCGAGCACCGGTTCGACCGCGGCAGCGAGGTCCAGTTCGTCGACGCCGAGATTGACGGCGTGGACGACTCGCGCCGTGCCCGGCTCGACCTGTCCCGGGATGCCGATGCCGACGGAGCGGATCGCGGCGATGTCGATGCCGGCGTCCACCGCGAGTGCACGCACCGAGTCGAGGACCGTCTCGATGACAGCATCCGGCACCCCAGCCGGTCGCGTGCCGCACGCGGCTGACGATCTTCCCGCTCGCGTCGACGGCGACGGCGTCGGTCTTCGTGCCGCCGACGTCGAGCCCGACCTTCATCGGCCGACCTCCCCGGGGAAGGCGGCGTCGCTCACTGAAGACATCAGCCCTTGACCGCCCCTGCCACGAGCCCGCCGGTCATCCGCTGCTGCACGAAGAGGAAGAACACCACGACGGGAATCGCGACCAGAGTGGACGCCGCCATGAGCTCCGCCCAGTTGATGCCGCCATTCGGATCGAGGAACGTCCGCAGCCACACCGGCAGGGTCATCGCCTCGGGGCGCGGATTGAGGACGAGCGCGAAGACGAACTCGTTCCACGCCTGGATGAATCCGAAGATCCCGGTGGCGACGAGGCCCGGTGCCAGGAGCGGGAACGTGATGCGCCAGAATGCGCCCGATCGGCTGAGACCGTCGATCATCGCGGCCTCCTCGAGATCGGCGGGCACCCCGTTGATGAAGCCGCGCAGCGTCCAGATGGTGAACGGCAGGACCGTCGCGATATAGACCGCCGAGAGTCCGAGGACGCTGTTGAGCAGCTGCCATCCGTCGACGAGGCGGAAGATCGAGATGATCATCGCCTCGGCCGGGATCATCTGCACGATCAGGATCGTGATGATGAAGGCCGCGCCGGAGCGGAATCGGAAACGCGTCACGGCGAGCGCCGCGAGGAACGCGAAGATGAGCGCGACGACGACGGTGATCGCGCTGACCGCAAGCGAGTTCCCGAGGGCGGGCAGGAACGGCACGCGGGTGTCGCCGGCGATGATGTTCGTGTAGTTCTCGAGCGTGCCGTTGTCGGGCCAGAAGTGGATCTCCGACCCGCGCACCTGCGCGTTGGGCTGGAAGGACGTGTTGACCATCCAGTAGACGGGGAACACCGAGGCGATGAAGACGATGAGCGCGGCCAGACCGGTGAGGATCGAGCCGATGCGGCGCGATGCTCGGGCGCGGCGATCACGGGGCTGCCGCGCCGGCACTGTCGAGGTCTGAGCGGGTGCCGATGCGATTGCGGTGGTCACAGGGTCTCCTCCTTTACGCTCTGGCGCACATAGAAGATCGAGACGGCGACGAGCATGAGCACGATGATCACGGACATGGCGCCTCCGGCGCCGAAGTCGCCCGAGCCGAGCGACACGCGATAGATGTAGACGCCGAGGGTGTTGGTCTGCTCCGCCAGACCGCCGATGGACTGCAGCGCATAGATCTGGGTGAAGACCCGAAGGTCCCAGATCACCTGGAGGATCAGGACGATGACGAGGATCGACTTGATGTACGGGACGACGATGAAGAAGAAGCGCTTGGCGCCGCCGGCGCCGTCGAGCTGCGCGGCCTCGAGCACCTCGTCGGGAACCTGCGTCAGGCCGGCGAATGTCGTGAACGCGACGAAGGGGACAGCGCCCCAGACGATGATGATCGCGGCGACGAAGAAGAAGCTGAGCGGGTCGATGAGCCAGGAGTGGCCCTCGAAGTCGAGCCCGAACCAGTTCGTGAGGATGTAGTTGAGCACGCCGTACTGCGTGTCGAAGATCCACCCCCAGACGATCGTCGCCGAGAGCGGGGGCATCGCCCACGCGAGCAGCAGACCGACCGACACGAGGGTGCGGAGCACCGTGCCCAGGCGATTCAGGAGAAGGGCGACGAGGACGCCGAGCACCATGGTCGCCACGACGCAGACCACCATGAAGATCACAGAGCGGCCCAGAACGCCCCAGAACTCGGGGTCGGCGAGGATCGCGGCGTAGTTGTCGAAGCCGACGAACTCGGGCGGTGCTCCGAACACCTGGGCCCGGCCGTACTCCTGGAACGACATGATCGAGAAGCTGCAGGAGCGGCCAGCCGGTGATCACGACGAGCGCGAGGAGCGCGGGCGTCAGCAGCGCGTAAGGCGTGAAGCCGCCCGCGCGGACGAACCGGCGACGGCGTGCGCTGCGGCCGCCTCCAGGGGTGAGGGCACCGTCCCCGTCGACGGGCAGCACCGCGGGGGTGTACCTGCTGGACGCGGTGGACATGGAATCTCCTGTCGATTCTGAGCATAGGACCGGGCCGGCGGCAGTGGTGCACCGCCGGCCCGGGGTGAGGCGCTGAGACGATCAGCCGTTGAGGATGTCTTCGATCTTGGTGTCGACCTCGTCGGCCAGCGACTCCACGTCGCCGCCCTGGGCGATCTTCACGAAGAAGTCCTCGAGGATGCGGGATGCTTCGACCTCAGCCCAGTTCGGCGACGCCGGCGTGAGCTTGGCGTTCCCCGCAGCTGCCGTGAAGGCCTGCGCCTCGGGGGTGTCACCGAGCGTCGATGCGAGCGACTTCTTGGCCGGGATGAGGCCGTTCTCGCCGTAGATGGTCTGGAACTCGTCGCTCATGATGATCGCAAGAGCCTTCTGAGCCAGCTCGGGGTTGGCCGACTTCGCCGAGATGCCGATGTTCGAGCCGCCGGCGAAGACCTGCGCGGCATCGCCGTTCATGCCGGGGAGGGCATACACGAAGGGCGCAGCCGGCGGGTTCTCCGTCTCACATGCGCTCGCGAGGCCCAGGGCCCAGTTGGGCGCCGAGAACTGGATGGCGGAACCCTCGCAGTACGGGGTCCACGGCTCCGCGTTGTCGCCGTCCTTCGGTGCGGCCGAGGCGTTCACCATGAGGTCCTGGACCTGCATGAGGCCCTTGACCGACTCGGGCGAGCTCAGCTGCGCGTCCCAGGTGTCGCCGTCTGCGACGGCGACCTCGCCACCGTTCTCCCAGATGAAGGGGAGAGCGTTGTACCAGTCCTGACCGGCGAAGTAGATGCCCGACTTGCCTGGGTTCGCGGCTGCGAGCTCCTTGGCCGACGCGATGTACGCGTCGAGGTCGGCGGGAGCCTCGGCAACGAGCGCGGGGTCGGCGAAGACGACGCGGGCTCCGGCGTAGAGCGGGGGCGCGTAGAACGCGTCCTCGTACGAGCCGGCTTCGACGAAGCCGGGCAGCAGGTCATCGCCGCCGAGCGTGTCGTACATGTCGGTGAGGTCGAGCAGGGCGCCGACCGACGTGAAGGCGGGAGCCTGAGTGTTGCCGAATTCGACGATGTCGGGGCTGTCGGAGCTCGAGAGGCTGGTGGTCAGCTTGTCGACCAGTCCTTCCCAGGTCTGCTCCTCGATGACGAGGGTCGATCCGGGGTTCTCATCCTCGAAGGTCGTCTTCAGGTAGTCGCGAGCTTCCTGCGGCGTGTCGGTGCCGTTGAGCCAGACGCGGATCTCCGCGCCTTCCGTCTCCTCCGAGGAGGATCCTGCATCGCCGGCGGCGCAGCCGGCGAGGACGAGCGCCGAGGCGCCGATGAGCGCGAGGGCCCCAAGCGTCTTCTTCATTGTCTATCCTTCGTGTTTTCTTGGTGTGCCGGGGGGCCGGGACGACCCATCCGGTGGGGGAAGGGGGTGACTTGCTACGAAACCCCGAGTTGTCCAGACAGGACCATGACGGCCGCGCCGCGCAGGACGATGTCCTGGCCTTGCTCCGTCATCCGCACCCGCACGCCATCGTGGAACTGCGCGAGTGTCCGTGTGCGGAGGGTCTCGACGGTCGCTTCCGCGAGTGGTCCGTCGAGAAGTTCAGAGGGGCCGGCCAGCACGATCTCCGAGAGGTCGAGCACGCCGACGACAGGTGCGAGTGCAATACCGAGGCGTTCTCCCGCGTCGCGCAGGATTCCTTCCCGGGCTTTCGCGGATGCTGCGCTGAGGCGCGCCGTCAGGGCAGGGACCGACAGCCAGGCCTCGAGGCAGCCGACCTTGCCGCAGACGCACAGCGGGCCGCCGTCCGTGCCGACGGTGACGTGGCCGATCTCGCCCGCCGCGTGGCGGCTGCCCCGCATGGGCTGGCCGCCCGCGAGCAGGCCCGAGCCCACACCGCGGCCCACCTTGACCAGGAGCACGTCGTCGCCCGCTCCCCCGAACGTGTACTCCGCCAGCACCGCGGCGTTGGCGTCGTTTGCAACGAGGACCGGCAGGCCGAGTGCGCTCTGCAGCGCGCCCTCGAGGTCGAAGCCCGCCCATCCGAAATGAGGCGCGGTGAGGATGACGCCGTGGTCGTCGACCACACCGGGCGTCCCGACGCCGATGCCGAGAACGGGAGCGTGGGAGTCGGCGACGAGCTCGCGGGCGAGCTCCACGACCGTCGCGACGACATCGTCCGCGGCCGGGAGCGCGACCTCGCGGCGGGCGACGATGGAGCCGTCGAGCGTGAGCACCGCGCCGATGAACGAGTCGCTGTCCGACAGGTCGATGCCGACGATCCGGTGTCCGTCGCGGTCGAGGTCGACCAGGATCGCCGGCTTTCCGGGCCCCGACGACTCGCGGATGCCCTTCTCCACGACGAATCCGTCTGCGATGAGCTCGGCGACCAGGTCCGAGATCGTCACCCGGGTGAGGCCGGTCTCACGGGAGAGGTCGGCGCGACTCATCGCGCCCTGATGGAAGAGGGTCTGCAGCAGCAGCGAACGGTTGTGCCCGCGAGCGTGCTCGGGCAGCACCTTCGTGCCCTGGCGGAGTGACCGCCCCGGGCCGAACGAGTGACCGTTCGCGGCGGCTGTCGGGTGCGACGACTCAAGGGGAGAAGAGCCGCGCTGCACGTCTGTGGAGGGCATGTTTGTTAGTACACCTTACGAACAATCACTCCGCAAGTGTTTCGCTGGATTTGCTCGGGGTATTTACAAAACCGTTACAAAGGGGGAGCTGCCGGCTGGTACCGGGCCCGCGATCACGTCCGACACCGTGATCCAGACGTTGCCCCAC
Organism: uncultured Actinomycetota bacterium; assembly: GCA_963751055.1. Lineage (GTDB taxonomy): Bacteria > Actinomycetota > Actinomycetes > Actinomycetales > Microbacteriaceae > Microbacterium. Next base: position 276,930 of record CAVVTB010000007.1, read on the forward strand.
CGAAATATGGGATCCTTTAGCATGGGGGTCATAAGTTCGGAAGCTGGGGGCTGATGGCATGACCGATCTGGCAACGCGGGCTGACGAGGAAGCGTCGTCGGGCGACGCCACCATCGAGCTGTCCGATGACGCGGCCGACAGCCCTCCCCCCACGTACGAGTGGGCACCCGCCGAGCCTGCGCCGAAGAGCCGGCGCCTCTGGCTGTGGATCGGCGTTCCGGTCGCTGTCGTCGCGGCCGGTCTCGTGGTGACATCCCTCGTGATCATCGCTCCCGGAACCTCGGTCGCCGGTGTCTCGGTCGGCGGACTCACCCCCGGCGCGGCGGCGGACGCCATTGCGCAGCGCCTCGCCCGCACCACGATCGTCCTCACCGGTCAGGGCGGCGAGGCGGAGGTCACCGGAGCCGATCTCGGCGCCTCGGTCGACGCACGTGCCCTCGCCGACGAAGCATTCGCGACGCATCCCGCGTGGAATCCCTCGTCGTGGTTCGCCCCACCGTCCGAGGTGATGGTCACTCTCGACACCGCTCAAGCCGAATCGACGCTGCGCGGGGCCGTCCCTTCGATGTACGTGGAGCCGACGAACGCCGCCATCGCCTTCGATGCCGCGAGCGCGTCCTACGTCGTGACGCCCGCGGTCGATGGCGCGGGCGTCGATGTGGCGGCGATCCAGGCGGCTCTGACCGAGGCGTTCGCCGACGGCGAGGCCCGGATCGAGCTCGCCGCTTCCACCGCGGCAGTCGCACCCGAAGGTCCGACATACGTCGCCGACGCCACGGTCGCCATCCTCAACCGGATGCTGGACACCGCAGGGTTCTACGTCGGTGCGGAGCGCACCGCGCCCGTCGACCGCGCGACCCTCGCCTCGTGGATGACGGTCGAGCCGGCCGACCGCGGCACCTTCGACATCAGCGCCGACCCGGGCGCGATCCAGCCGTTCGTCGACGGGCTGCCGGCGGCGGTGAATCGCGCACCCGTCGACTCCACCACTATCGTGAACGCGTCGGGGCGCGTGTTGAGCACGCCCACCGTCGGCGTTGCGGGGCGCGCGCTCGACACCACCGACGGCATCGCAGCCGCCTACGCCGAGCAGCTCGCCGCAGGAAACTCCGTGTACTCGCTGCCCGTGAGCGAAGTCGCCTTCAACACGACCAGCCTCGCGCGGCTGCTCGAGGTCGACCTGAGCGAGCAGCGGCTCTACGTCAAGGAGAACGGCAACGTCGTCGACTCGTGGCTGATCTCGAGTGGCAAGACCAACCACGCCACGACGCCTGGGCACTACACGATCAACTCCAAGGCGACCGTGCAGACGATGAACGGCTTCGACCGCGATGCCGCGGGCAACATCACCGGCACGTATTCGACCCCGAACGTCAAGTGGCCGATGTACTTCAACGGCGGTCAGGCGTTCCACGGCGTCTACTGGCACAACAACTACGGCACGCGGATGAGCCACGGCTGCGTGGGAATGCCGGAGTGGCGGGCACAGTGGCTCTGGAACTGGTCGCCCTACGGCACAGATGTCTGGATCCACGACTGACATCGCGAGCGTTCCGCTCACGTGGCGCTAATCTTCACGGGTGCCGCGCTTCGATCTGAGCCTTTCCGACCTCGAGTCCTTTCGTCCCGAGATCCGCGAACCCGCCGACTTCGACGCGTTCTGGACCGAGACCATCGCAGAGGCGCGGTCGCTCGATCGTGACGTCTCCGCGAGACCGGTGAAGACGGCGCTCACGCAGATCGATGTCTTCGACGTGACGTTTCCGGGGTTCGCGGGCGAACCTGTGAAAGCCTGGCTGTGGACTCCCCGCGGCGCGACCGAGCCGCTGCCGGTCGTGGTGGAATACAACGGATACGGCGGCGGCCGTGGCCTTCCGCACGAGCGGCTCACCTGGGCAGCGGCCGGGTACGCGCACCTGCTCATGGACACTCGCGGACAGGGCAGCGGCTGGGGTTCCGGTGGCGAGACCGCGGATCCGCACGGGTCCGGACCGGCATCCCCCGGCTTCATGACCCGCGGCATCGACTCGCCGGCGCAGTACTACTACCGCCGTCTGTTCACCGACGCTGTGCGGGCGGTGGACGCCGTCCGCACGCTCGAGGTGGTCGATCCCGCGCGCGTCGCGGTAGCGGGTGGCAGCCAGGGCGGCGGCATCGCGATCGCGGTCGGCGGAATGGTCGCCGACCTCATCGCGGTCATGCCCGACGTCCCATTCCTCTGCCACTTCGAGCGCGCGATCGGTCTCACCGATCGCGACCCCTACCAGGAGGTCGCGCGATACCTCAAGGTCAACCGCGGCGCCACCGAACGCGTCCTGTCGACACTGTCGTACTTCGACGGCGCGAACTTCGCGACGCGCATCACAGCTCCCGCTCTCTTCTCGGTGGCCCTGCAGGATGAGACCTGCCCGCCGTCGACCGTGTATGCGGCCTACAACAGGGTCCCGGCCGTCGGCAAGCGCATCGAGGTGTACGACTTCAACGACCACGAGGGCGGCGGCGCGTATCGATGGCCGGCGCAGGCCTCCTTCCTCGGCGAACTCCTCTGACATACGGCGATACGAAGGAGATCAGGTGGCGCACGCAGGGGCCGGACCAGGACGAACGCCGAGCGTCCTCGCGATCGATGCGGGCCAGACCGGGATGAAGGTCCGGGTGACGCGCGGCGAGCACACCGACGACCTCATCTTCGACGGCATCCGCACGCACGAGGCGCTGCTCCCGCAGCTCGCCGACGTCGTCCGCGCCGCCATCGCCCGTGCAGGACTCACGCCGGAGATCCTCACGGCCGGGATATCCGGCCTCACGGACCGGGATGCCGATGCCGGCGCGCTGCTGGAGCTCCTCCGCGACACCGGCATCCGTGAGGCGGTGCTCGCGCACGACTCCACGACATCGTTCCTCGGAGCGCTCGGCGACGCCCGCGGCGCCGTCGTCGCCTCGGGCACCGGTGTCGTCACGCTCGCCGTGGGCCGTGACGCCATCGCCCGCGTCGACGGCTGGGGTCACATCATGGGCGACGCCGGCAGCGGGTACTGGATCGGGCGCGAGGCGCTCGACGCGGTGATGCGGGCCTTCGACGGCCGGGGTCCGCAGACCGGCCTCACCGAGGTGGTCCGCGATCGCTGGGCGGACCTGTCGCAGGCGTACATCACCCTGCAGGCGGCGCCGGATCGCGTGAGCATCGTCGCGTCGTTCGCGGCGCATGTCGCCCGGCTCGCGGCCGACGGGGATGAGGTCGCCGGCCGGATCACCCGCGCCGCAGCGCGCGAGCTCGCCCTCAGCGTCTCCACGGCGCTCGAACGGGTCGCGCATCCTGACGACGACCGCTTCGCGGTGTGCGCGGTAGGTGGGGTCTTCCGCTCTCCGCTCCTCTACGAGGCATTCGCCGCCGCGGTCGGTGAGAGGGTGGGGGACGCAGAGGTCTCCCTCGAATCGCCCCGCGGCGAGGGAATCGACGGCGCGATCGCCCTCGCGGACCTCGACCAGCGGCATCCGCTGGCGACCGCGGTGAGCACCGCCACCACCGCAGAGTAGGCAGACGCCCCCGTCTCCGGGGACCGTCGAGGCCGGGCGAAGGGCGGCGACATGGCTTGCACCGGCCATCGCGCGTCCCGTACTTGTAGGTCATCGCCTGACCCAGTGCGCGCCGGAGGCGGGCCGACTCTTCGATGAAGAGCCTCCAATTCTCCCTCTGATCTGGGCGAAACGGGGGCTGGGAATGTCGGCGGCCCTCGGCATGATTGGGGTTCGGACGCACTGCTCGAGACCCTCCGCGAGGTGGTCGGACGCACCCGCACCGGCGTCGCCGAGGGGCTTCGCGGCGGATCGGTCCGAGGGGAGATCCGGATCAACCGCGGCGTCCCCGAAGTCCGAGCACCACAATGGTTCGACCCCACCCGACAATGGCGTGCCGTCACCAAATCGACACCGCGACTGCACGACCTCGTCGACGTCCACTACTGAGTGAGCACCCTGTGACCATGGGAGCGTCCCGCCATGGCGCCATCGCGGCATCCGGCGACCGACGGACGAACCGACTGAAACGCCGGGATCGCAACGATGACTCCGCGCCGTGCTTCGATCGCCCGAAGGCCACGAATCGCCTCGTTGAGGGGTATCCCCTATGCCGCCGCAGCGAAGATGCGTGCTGGTCCGGACGCGGTTGCCCGGACACCCCTTCTACCGTCTGAGCAGGCCCGAACCCGGGTCCCACCTGGCCGATTGATTCCACGCCGACACGTGGAAGCGGTCCACGAACGGAGTACTGCCATGCCCATCAATCGCATTGCGACTCAGACTGCGATCACGTCAGCAATCGTCGTCGCCCTCACTGCAGTCGTCATTGCACCCGCGTCAGCGTCCCTTCCCGCGCCACACCGCTCCGGCGCCGCGGCTTACGCCGGCGCCGCGGATCCGCCGAACCCGAATGCCGAACCGACCGGCCGGATCGTCTGGACGCGATTCGGCGACGACGGGGGCTACCTCATGACATCGCGTGCCGACGGAACGGACGTCCGGCAGCTCACCGACCTGCAGAGCGGCGTGCTCGACATCGACGCGGACATCTCCCCCGACGGTTCGCTCGTCGTCTTCGACCGCGAGAGAGGCGAGCAGGTCGACATCATGGTGATCGGAATCGACGGATCTGACGAGCGGGTGATCGACTTCGGCTGCGTGTCGCCGTGCATCGACGATGTCGTCCCGTCGTGGGGCCCCGCCGGCACCGAGATCTATTTCACCCGTGTGATCGACCCGCAGAATGGACTCGGCTGGGTGGCCGGCCTCTGGGCGGGGAACCTCGACGGCAGTGGTGCGCACTCGATCTCACCCGCGGGGTTGGACCCGAGGTACGAGGACTACGGGGCCGAGTTCCTCCCGTCCGGCGAGCTCGTCTTCCTGCGGTACGACAACATCGAACTCGTCGGCGCACTCTTCAGGCAGGACATGAATGGAGTCGACCACCAGCTCACCGAGTGGGCGATCGACGCCGACGTCTACGATGTATCGCCCGCCACGACAGGACCCACCGCTGGACTCATCGTGTTCGAGACCTACGGGCACGGTGCACCGGACGGCGTGGCGCAGGCGATCGCCACTTCTCCCGCGTACTGCGCGACGCTTCACGCCTGCGTCGCACGCACCCGCATCCTCACGCCCACCGTCCTGGACGAGGCGGATCCCCGCGAGAACTTCAATCCAGCCTGGTCCGACGAAGGTCACTCCATCACCTACACCGCTGTGACACGGGGGATGCCGTTCTGGAACGCCGAGATCGCGACCATGACCTGGAACGGGCGACTGAGTCACGATCTCACGTCAGGTCCGGAGTTCGACTTCCGACCGGACTGGGGGCCGGAACCCGCGCAATAGCCTCGATGTGCAGACGAGCGGATGCTGAAGCATCCGCTCGTCTGTCAGTTCAGTGCTTCGGGTTCTGTGTCAGGAGATGCCGTCGATGATCTCGTTGAACGTCTGCGACGGCCGCATGACCGCTTGGACGAGGTCAGCGTCGGGGCGGTAGTAGCCGCCGATGTCGACGGGCGAACCCTGCACCGCGATCAGCTCGTCGACGATCTGCTGCTCGTTCGACGCAAGGGCCTCGGCGACAGGACCGAAGACCTCTGCCAGCTCGGGGTCCGCCTGCTGCGATGCGAGCTCCTGCGCCCAGTACAGCGCGAGGTAGAAGTGGCTGCCGCGGTTGTCGATCGTGCCGAGGGCACGCCCAGGGGACTTGTCGTTCTCGAGGAACGTGCCGGTGGCGGCATCCAGCGTGTCGGCCAGCACCTGCGCGCGGACGTTGCCGGTGGTGGTCGCGAGGTGCTCGAGCGAGGCCGCGAGCGCGAAGAACTCGCCGAGCGAGTCCCAGCGCAGGTAGTTCTCGGCCACGAGCTGCTGCACGTGCTTGGGCGCCGATCCGCCGGCGCCGGTCTCGAACAGGCCGCCGCCCGCGAGGAGCGGGACGATCGAGAGCATCTTCGCACTGGTGCCGACCTCGAGGATGGGGAACAGGTCGGTGTTGTAGTCGCGCAGCACGTTGCCGGTCACCGAGATGGTGTCCTCGCCCTTGCGGAGGCGGTCGAGCGAGTACTGCGTCGCGGCGGCCGGGGCGAGGATCTCGATGGTGAGCCCCTCCGTGTCGTGGTCGCCGAGGTACGTCTTCACCTTCTTGATGAGCTCCGCGTCGTGCGACCGGGTCTCGTCGAGCCAGAACACGGCGGGGGCGCCGCTCGCGCGGGCGCGCGTGACGGCGAGCTTCACCCAGTCGCGGATCGCGATGTCCTTGGTCTGGGTGGCCCGCCAGATGTCACCGGGCTCCACGGCGTGCTCGAGCAGCACGTCGCCCGCGGCGCTTCGCACCTGCACGACACCGGGAGCCGCGATCTCGAAGGTCTTGTCGTGGCTGCCGTACTCCTCGGCCGCCTGCGCCATGAGGCCGACATTGGGCACCGAGCCGATCGTGGCGGGGTCGAGCGGACCGTGCGCGTTCACGTCGTCGATGACCGTCTGGAAGACGCCGGCGTACGACGAGTCCGGGATGACGGCGAGGGTGTCGTCCTCGGCGCCGTCGACGCCCCACAGCTTGCCGCCGTTGCGGATGAGCGCGGGCATCGAGGCATCCACGATCACGTCGGAGGGGACGTGCAGGTTCGTGAGGCCCTTGTCGGAGTTCGTGTACGACAGGCGAGGACCGCGCTCGAGGTCGGCGGTGATGGCGGCCGCGATCTCGTCGCCGCCCTGGACCGACGGCAGGCCGGCGAGGATGGCCCCGAGGCCGTCGTTGGGCGTGAGGCCGGCCTCGGCGATCTTGTCGCCGTACTTCTCGAAGACGTCGGCGAAGTACGCCTTGACGACGTGGCCGAAGATGATCGGGTCGCTGACCTTCATCATGGTCGCCTTGAGGTGCACCGAGTAGAGCACGTCGTCCGCCGCGGCATCCTTCAGCGTCTGCGCGAGGAATGCGTCGAGCTCGGCAGCCGAGAGGAACGTCGCGTCGATGATCTCGCCGGGCAGCACCTTCAGTCCGGCTTTCAGCTCCGTGACCGTGCCGTCGGCGGCCACGTGCTGGATCGTGAGGACATCGTCGCCCGGGGAGACGAACGACTTCTCGTTCGACCGGAAGTCGTCGTGGCCCATCGTGGCGACGCGCGTCTTCGATCCCTGCGGGAAGGGCTTGTTGCGGTGCGGGTGCTTGCGGGCGTAGTTCTTCACCGACAGCGGCGCGCGGCGATCGCTGTTGCCCTCGCGCAGCACGGGGTTGACTGCGGAGCCCTTGATGCGGTCGTAGCGGGCCCGGATGTCCTTGTCTTCGACCGTCTGCGGCCTCGTCCGGGTAGTCGGGGATGTCGAAGCCGCCGGCCTGCAGCTCGGCGATCGCGGCCTTGAGCTGCGGGATCGACGCCGAGATGTTCGGCAGCTTGATGATGTTCGCCTCGGGAAGCGTCGCGAGTCCGCCGAGCTCGGCGAGCGCGTCGCTCACCTGCTGCTCGGGCGTCAGCTTCTGCGGGAATGCCGCCAGAACGCGGCCCGCGAGCGAGATGTCCCGCGTCTCGACATCCACTCCCGCCTGGCTGGTGACGGCCTGCACGATCGGCAGGAACGACGCCGTCGCGAGTGCCGGAGCCTCGTCGGTGTAGGTGTAGAAGATGGTCGAGTCGGTCACCGGGTCGTCTCCGTTCGGGTCGTCCTTCCAGCCTATCGCAACGGCAAAGTATCTCGATATCGAGATACTTCGGCAGATGAACTCCTTGTTAAGAGCAGATCTCGGATGTGCCGGATGCCCCGCATCCGGCTAACGTGTGTCCATGGCGAACCTCCGACTGGTCGAACTGTCCGCGGCGACGATCGTGGCCGTCAACAACATGTCGCTGAAGCCCGGCCAGGAGCAGTTCCTCGCCCCCATCAGCTATGGCATCGCGGCGACGGTCATCAACCCGCAGACATCGTGGCAGCGCGTGGTGCTGGACGCGAACGAGGTCGTCGGGTTCGTCAGTGCGAACTTCGATCCCGAAGCACCGCAGGAGCACTTCCGTTCGGTGCTGTGGCGCATCAACGTCGACGCCGACGACCAGGGCCGCGGCGTCGGCCGCTTCGCCGTCGAGAAGCTCATCGAAGAGGCGCGCGCACGCGACATGGACCGCGTCAACGTCATCTACGAGGCGGGCGAGGGCGGACCCGAGCTGTTTTTCCAGCGCGTGGGGTTCACGCCGGTGGGTGAGACCGAGTACGGTGAGGTGATCGCGGAGATCCGCCTCTGACCCGGACTTCGCAGGTCAAACCGAAATGCGCCCGCGTCATTCCCCTGACCGGGCATCCGAGACCGGCGGCGGGGCCTCGAATACCCCTCCCCCATCGAGGCCCCGTCGCCCCCGGTCCGCAGACTGACGAGATGCCCCGGCCGACCGCGGGCGCGGCGGGCCGGGGCATCCGGTCTCCTGATTCGAAACCTCTAGACGAGCGACTCGCGCCAGGCGGCGTGGAGCTTCGCGAACCGGCCGTCGCCGCCGATGAGGTTCTCGGGCGAGTCGTCCTCGATGATGCGGCCGTGCTCCATCACGAGCACGCGGTCGGCGATCGCCACCGTCGACAGCCGGTGCGCGATGATGATCGCCGTGCGGTCCGCGAGCAGCGTCTGCAGCGCGTCCTGGATCATCCGCTCGCTCGGGATGTCGAGCGACGCCGTCGCCTCGTCGAGGATCAGCACCGACGGGTTCGCGAGGAAGGCCCGCGCGAACGAGATCAGCTGCCGCTGACCCGCCGATACGCGACCGCCGCGCTTGTTGACGTCGGTGGCGTAGCCGTCGGGCAGTCGCTCGATGAAGGCATCCGCCCCGACCGCGCGCGCCGCCGCCTCGATCTCGTCGAGCGTCGCGTCGGGCTTGCCGAGGGCGATGTTGTCGGCGACGGTGCCGCTGAACAGGTACGCCTCCTGCGTGACCATGACGATCGCGCGACGCAGATCCTTCGGATGCAGGTTGCGCAGGTCCACGCCGTCGAGGCTCACGGAGCCGTGCGTCGGGTCGTAGAACCGCGACACCAGCTTCGCGAGCGTCGACTTGCCGGCGCCGGTCGTGCCGACGAGCGCGATCGTCTGCCCGGCCGGGATGTCGAGCGAGAAGTCGGGCAGGATCACGCGGTCGTTCGCATACCCGAACTCCACCTCGTCGAAGCGGATGTGGCCGCGCGCGGTCCACAGGTCCACCGGCTTGGCCGGGTCGGGAACCGTCGGCTCCTCCTCGAGCACGCCCGACACCTTCTCGAGCGCCGCGGTCGCGGACTGGTACGAGTTCAGGAAGAACGCGACCTCCTGCAGCGGCGAGAAGAAGTTGCGCACGTAGAGCACGGCGGCGAGCAGCGTGCCGATCAGGATCGCCCCGTCGACCACCCGGAAGGCGCCCCACAGCAGGACCAGCGAGACGCTCACGGCCGAGATCGCGATGAGCCCCGGCTCGAACGTGCCGAAGAGGCGGATCGTCCGCATGTTGACGTCGCGGTAGTCGCTCGCCAGCTCGCCGAACTCGTCGTCGTTGCGCACCTCCTTGCGGAAGGCCTTCACAGCGCGGATGCCGGTCATCGTCTCGACGAACTTGACGATGACCTTCGCGCTGACACGCGTCGACTCGCGGTAGGCGAGCTGCGAGCGCAGGTAGAACCAGCGCATCAGCAGCGCCAGCGGAATGCCCATGACCAGCACGATCAGGCCGGACTGCCAGTCGACGAGGAACAGCGCGATGAGGGTGAAGGCGCCGAAGAGGACGCCGGAGACGAGCTCGTTGAGGCCGCCGTCGAGCAGTTCGCGGATGGTGTCGAGATCGCTCGTCTGTCGCGAGATGATCCGGCCGGACGTGTACGACTCGTGGAACTCGAGGCTCAGCCGCTGGGTGTGCAGGAAGATCCGCTTGCGCAGGTCCAGCATGATCGCCTGCGTCAGGCGCGCAGCGACGACGACGTACCAGCCGATGAGCGCCGCACCGCCGATGCCGGTGACGAGGTAGACGGCGACGACCATGATGGTCGGCATCCAGTTCATGTCGTCGATGACGGCAGGCAGCGCGGTGTTGATCCCGTACGCGATCAGGGCGGGGCCGAGCGACCCGCAGCGCGGTCGAGACGACGAGCACGATGCCGGCGAGGATGAGCTGCCCGCGCACCGGGCGTGATGAGCGAGCCGAGCAGGCGCAGCGAGCGCGCGGCGGATTGCGCTGGCTCTCGTCGCGCGTGTAGTCGGAGCGGTCTTCGCCGCTCGTTCCGGTGACGGTCGTGGTGCTCACAGGTTCACCTCCCTCTCCCGCAGGCGGGCTTCTTCGACCTCGAGGCTCGAGATCACGTGTCGGTAGTGGTCGCTCTCGCGGAGCAGGTCGGAGTGACGGCCGACCGCCGTGATGCGCCCGCCCTCGAGGAGCGCCACGCGGTCGGCGAGCATGACGGTGGAGGGGCGGTGCGCGACGACGAGCGCCGTCGTCGCGTGGAGCACCTCGCGCAGCGCGTCCTCGACGAGCGCCTCGGTGTCGACGTCGAGCGCCGACAGCGGGTCGTCGAGCACCAGCACAGCGGGCCGCGCGGCCACGGCGCGCGCGAGCGCGAGGCGCTGACGCTGCCCGCCCGACAGCGCGAGACCCTCTTCGCCGATGATCGTGTCGACGCCGTCGGGCAGATCGTCCACGAACCCGGCCTGCGCGACGTCGAGCGCTTCGCGCAGCACTGCCTCGGCCTCGGGGCTGCCGGGCTCGAGCTCCTCACGGCCGAGCAGCACGTTGTCGCGCACCGACTGCGAGAACAGCGTGGCGTCCTCGAACGCCATCCCGACGATGCTTGCGCAGCTCGGTCAGCTCGAGGTCGCGGACGTCGACGCCGTCCACGGTGACGCGACCCTCGGTCACGTCGTACAGGCGCGCCGGAAGGGTCGTCAGCGTCGTCTTGCCCGATCCGGTCAGGCCGACCAGCGCCATCGTCTCGCCGGGGCGCAGCACGAGGTCGATCCCGTCGAGCAGATCCCGCTCGCGGGTTCGCGGCATCCGGATAGCGGAAGTGCACGCCCTCGAACGCCAGCTCGCCGCGGGGCGTGACGATCGTCTCGGGGCTGTCGGGGTCGACGATCGAGTTCTCCTCGTCGAACACCTCGAAGATGCGGTCGGTCGCGGTGCGCGCGTCGAGCGTGAACGAGAACAGGAAGCCGATCGACTCCATCGGCCAGCGCAGCACCGTCGCCATCGCGAAGAACGCGATGAGCTCGGGCGTCTGCAGCTGGCCGACCTGAACGAGGTAGATGCCGGCGCCGAGGCACAGCGCGAAGGCCAAGTCGGGCAGCAGCACCAGCCAGAACCAGATCCAGCCGACCGACCCGGCCTTGCGCAGCTCGGTCTGGCGGAGCGTCTCGGCCTGGCTGGCGAACTTCTGCAGCGCGTGCTTGCCGCGCCCGAAGGCCTTGAGCACACGGATGCCGTGGACGCTCTCCTCGACGGAGGTCGCGAGGTCGCCGGCCTGGTCCTGGCTCTGGCGCGCGAGCGCGCCGTACGTCTTCTCGAAGCGGTAGCCCGCGTACCAGAGCGGGCGCGGAACGTCAGCAGGAAGATCGTGCCGAGCACCCAGTGCCAGCGGAAGAGCAGCGCGCGTGCCGACGACGATGGTGATGACGTTGACGACGAGAAGCACGATGCCGAACGCCATCCAGCGGCGCAGCATGCTGATGTCCTGCATCATGCGGCTGAGCAGCTGCCCCGACTGCCACCTGTCGTGGAATGCGACGGGCAGGCGCTGCAGGCGCGCGTAGAAGGTGCGGCGCAGGTCGTACTCGACCTTGGTCGGCGGGACCCAGGACGAACCAGCGGCGCAGCCAGACCATGAGCGCCTCGCCGAGTCCGAGGACGAGGATGAGCGCGGATCCCCAGGCGATCTGCGCGATGTCGCCGGAGGCGATCGGCCCCGCGACGATGACCTCGAGGATCAGCGGGATGGTGAGCGCGAGCAGGCTCGCGAACAGCGCGCTGACGGCGCCCAGGATGAGGCGCGGCAGCACCGGCTTCGCGAACGGGAGCAGGCGCGCCAGCGCGCGCGGCGGTGGACAGGTCGGGACCGTGGTGTTTCGGCGGTGAGAGTCATGATCCTTGTGGGTGTCCTGTGGGACGGTGGTGCGAGATGGCCCGAGGCGGGCCGGGTGAGCGCGCAGGGCGCGGCGGAGCCGATCCGCCTGCAGAGAGGGAACGCTCCGGAGAGTCGGCGGTATGCCGGACGGCGGATGCCGGGATACGGGAGGTGGAGCGGCTACCCCTCGAATGCGAGGCTGCGGAAGTCCGGCGCCACGGAGGACGAAGGCGGTCTTCGCGGCGACGGCGACCTGATACATGGCATCCTCCAGAGGCGTGAGTGGACGGACTGTGCGCGAGCGCGACAGCCCTCCAGCGTATACCTGGGAGTTCGCTGAATGCAAACGCTTTCCGGTGCCCGTCGGGTCTCCGGAAAGCGTCCGGCGAATCGGGTGTCCGCGGCCTCTACGCGACGGCCTCGCGATCGAGCAGGCTGCGCTTGACGTCGAGGCCCCACGCGAATCCGCCCAGGCTGCCGTCGGCGCGCAGCACGCGGTGGCACGGCACGAAGAGCGCCGGCGCGTTGCGCGCGCAGATGGATGCCGCGGCCCGCACCGCGCTCGGCTGGCCGAGCGCGGCGGCGAACTCGGCGTACGAGAGCGGGTGACCGGGCGTGACTGCGCCGCAGCGCCGCCCAGCCCGCGCTCTGCATCGCCGTGCCGTCCTGCGCGACCTCCACGCCGTCGATCGCCGTGATGTCGCCGGCGTAGTAGGCGAGGGCGGCGGCGGCGGCATCCGTCTCGCCGTCGACGACGGATGCCGGACGCAGCCGCGGGTGGATGCGGATGAGTGCCGCTTCGGCGTCGGCGGTCCATCCCGAGGCGAGCACGCGCCCGCGGTCGTCGGCGACGATCGTGAAGGCGCCGTCGGGGGTGTCGATGGTCTGGATGGTCGCGGTCATCTCGATGTCTCCTTCGTGGGGTGTGTCATAACTCCGCCTGGGAGCGCGCGCACTGCTCGGCGATCGACGGGATTCCAGGTGCTGTCCGCGGCCGGACATGCCCGGAGATGGAGTTGTTGCACGGGCGGTCGCCCGCCACAGGTGCGCGGTGAGGTACGACCGCCAGGGCGCGGTGCGAGCGGCCCACGCAGTGAGCGTGGCCGCCTCGGACGGGATGCCGGCTGCCGCCGCGCCGGCGCGCACCGCGACGTCACCCGGAAGGAAGACGTCGGGGTCGCCGGTGACGCGCATCCGGACGTAGTCCGCGGTCCATGGCCCGATACCGGGCATCGCGAGCAGCGCCGCGCGCTGCTCGGCGGCGTCGTCGCCCGCGGTGAGCCGCAGCGACCCGTCCGCGAGCGCGCCGGCCGCGCCGATCAGCGCCCGGATCCGCGCCGCCGGGCCGCGCAGCACCTCGTGCCCGCGCTCGGCGATCGCCGCCATGCTCGGGAAGACCTTCGTCGCGCCGTCGAACCCGTCGACGTCGTCGCCGAGTCGGCCTGTCAGCGTCGTCAGCGCGGTGCGCGCCGCCGCGACGGTGATCTGCTGCCCGACCATCGCCCGGATCAGCATCTCGTGCGGATCGGCTGCACCGGGCACGCGGATGCCGGGCACCGCCGCGACGAGGGGCGCGAGTTCCGGATGCTGCGCGAGCGCCTCATCGACGGCGACGGGGTCGGCATCGAGGTCGAAGAGGCGCCGCGCGCGGGTGACGAGGGTCGGCAGGTCGCCGAGGCTGCTGAGGCGGGCGCGGAGGCGCACGCGGCCGAAGTCGTCGAGGCGAAGCTCGAACCACGCCGGACCGCCGTCGAGCCGCAGGGTTCGGGCGAACGACTCGTCGGTCGCGACCTCGGCACCGTCGACGGCCCGCGCCCGCATCCAGCCGAACAGGCCCGGCGGCATCGAGGGGTCCGCGATGGGGCAGGACGAGATCGATCGCTCCGGGGACTGCAATCGGACGCCATGGCGCGTCGGCGCGGCGACGCGCGCGCAGCTCGAGCGGCGGCATCCCGAACACCTCGCGGACGGTCTCGTTGAACTGGCGGACGCTCGAGAATCCGGCCGAGAACGCGACGTCAGCGGCGGGAAGATCGGTGCCGACGAGCAGCATGCGCGCCGTGTGCGCACGGTGCGCTCGGCTGAGGGCGAGCGGGCCGGCGCCGAGCTCGGTGGTCAGCAGGCGCGTCAGGTGGCGCGACGAGTACCCGAGGCGCGCGGCGAGACCGGGAACGCCCTCCCGCTCGACGACGCCGTCGGCGATGAGCCGCATGGCGCGCCCCGCGGTGTCGCCGCGGAGGTTCCACTCCGGCGACCCCGGCGCGGCCTCGGGCAGGCAGCGCTTGCAGGCGCGGTAGCCCGCTTCGTGCGCGGCCGCGGAGGTCGCGTAGAACGTGACGTTCGCCGCCTTGGGCGTGCGCGCGGGGCAGCTCGGCCGGCAGTAGATCCCGGTCGAGCGCACGGCCGTCACGAACTGCCCGTCGAAGCGGGTGTCGCGCGACTCGATCACGCGGTAGCGCTCGTCGAATGTCATGCGCGGGGATGCTCATGCCCCTAGCCTGACACGCTCCGGATGCTGCGGCTGGCGGAAATCGGACATGGCCCTTCGCGTCAACGCGACTCCCAGATTGCGCGGGGACGGGTGAGCCGTCAGCTCAGGCCCGAGCCTCGCCGATGCAACCGCTCATCGCCGTGTTGACCAAGACCACATATGCGAGAATTCGACGCACACGACAGCGCCCGCGCACGGGAGGCGCAGAGGGTGTGCTCGACGACCGGAGAGACTCATGGCGGACCCGCCCCAGCAGGACGTCTATCTCGATGACCCGCGGCTCGACGTCGCGCCATTCATCCCGCGGAACGCCGGCCCGGTGCTCGACGTGGGATGTGGCAAGGGCGGCTTCGGGCGCACGTTGCGCGACGCACTGGGACCTGGAGTCCGGATCGTCGGCATCGAGGCGAACGAGCGGCAGGCAGCCGTGGCTCGATCCGATCACGGCTACGACGAGGTGATCGACGGTTACTACCCCCAGGCCATCGAAGGCCACGCGACCAAGTTCGAGACGGTGTTCTTCCTCGACGTGCTCGAGCACGTCATCGACCCTTGGGCGCTGCTTGAGCGCGTTCGCGCCGACCTGACACCCAGCGGCTCCGTAGTGGCGGCGATTCCCAGCATCCAATACGCACCGGTCGTCAGGGATCTGCTGCGTGGTCGATGGGACTACGTCGACACCGGCACGCTCGACCGCACGCACGTGCGGTTTTTCACGCGTGCGACCATGATCGAGATGTTCGAACAGGCCGGATACGAAGTACTGTCGGTTGAGGGCACAGGCTCGGTGTGGTCGGCGCATTGGCTCACACGCACCTTGTGGCGGCGCCTGTGGGTGTGGAAATTTCCGGACTCGGAATGGCTTCATTTCGTCATCGTGGCAAGGCCGCAGCGCAACCTGAGCGCCGCGTCCCCTCGCCAACCCTGAACGACCGCACGGCCATCGACGAGCGTCCTCATTGGATACTGTCATGGTGTGGCCCCCCGCATCTCGGTCGCCGTAGCGACCTTCGACGGCGAACGTTTCCTCGAGGAGCAGTTGGCATCGATTGCGAGCCAGTATCCCGCGCCGCATGAGGTCGTCATCGCTGACGATGGCTCGACCGACCGAACTCGGGAGATTATCGCGTCCGCGATCTCCGATATGCCGTTCCCCGTGCGATTCCTCCGCGACGGTCATGTCGGCCTTCGCAGGAATGTCGAGCGCGCAATCATGGCGTGCAGCGGTTCCGTGATCGCGCTTTCGGACCAGGACGACATATGGCTGCCCGGGCGACTCGAGGCGATCGCGGCCGCCTTCGCTGATCCGGACGTGAATCTCTGGTTCTCCGACGCCGATCTCGTTGATGAGCACGGGGAGCTTCTCGACGTTCGACTGTGGGAATTGGTTACCTTGCCGCCTGAGGCGCAACGTGCCTTGACCGAGGGCGCGGGGGTTCGACGGTTGCTCTTCGGCGGGACAGTGACCGGCGCAACAATGGCATTTCGCACATCCTTGAGCTCACTTGTGCTCCCTTTTCCCACCCAACTCGATGATCCCGACGTCTTCCTTCATGACGGCTGGATCGCTGTGTTGGCTGCGCTGACCGGACGCGTGGTGACTGAGGAACACTGCTTCACCCAGTATCGGCGGCACGAGCGACAGTTCACCACCGCTATGCGGGCCGAATCGGAACTGACTCCGACGAGGAGCGACGGCCAACTCGCAACGCGCCGAAGCATCGAGTACGAGCATCTTCGGGTGCGTCTCGTCCTTGACCGACTTGTCGAGCGGGACGCGCTCAACGGATGCTCCGAGGAAGACCAGCGGCTCCTGATCGAACTCGAGAAACTCCTCCGTGGCCGCATTCAACCACCCGGGGCAGGGCGCACTCGCGCAATCATCTCCGCGTTCGGTGCAGGCCTGTACGAACGACATGCGCGCGGGTGGCGTACCGCGCTCGCGGATCTGATTTACCCTCGCCGGTGAGAGCACCCCGTGAAGGGCTGTTCGCCTCCGCTTCCGTCAGTGGAAGAAGTGGCGCTCCCCGGTGAACGGGTACAGGTTCACGACGACGAGCTCGAACGGCTCCACGCCCAGCTCGGCGAGGTGCTGCACGTGGTCCTCGAGGCGCGTCGCTCAGCGCTTGCGTCGGCGGCGCAGCCGACCGACCGTTCGTAGGGGTCGGGTCACCCGCCAGCTCGTGCTCATAAGCAGTTCTTCCACAAACTTCTGGTGATCGCGCTGCATGACGCGCAGTCGCTCGATCTCAGTGCACAACGCCGCTACGGTCTCGTGCAAGGAGGCGATCTCAGCGGGCATAGCCTCGAAGCGAGCCTGGTGCTCCACGGCGTCTCCGAGACGGACATAGTCGGCACGGATGCGGGCGGTGGTCGCTTCATCTGCTGCGAACAGTGCCGAGAGGCGCTCATCGGCGAGAGCACCGACTGCCAGAACACCGAGCCCGTGCCCGTGTTCGAACATGAAAGACGGGCCCTCTGACGCCAGCTCCTCCCACAGCCGCCACACGCCGAACCCCTCCTGGCGCTCCGCGATGTCATGGAACAGCACGATGCCTCCATCGCGGACAGTGGATCTCCACGTCTCATAGTCCGTCCGGACATCGTCATATCCGTGTCGGCCATCGATGTGGAGCAAGTCGACCGAGTCGTCGGCGAACAGCTGCCGCGACTGATCAAAGTAGCCGCGCACCATGCGCACGCTGTCGGGGAAGTTCGCGTCGACCACTTCTCGGACTGAGCTGTAGACCTCCTCGCCGTAGAAGCCGGCGTGATCGTCGCCCTCCCAGCTGTCGAGGGCGCTGATGCTCGAGTCCAGCCCGAGGCGCTGAACGGCCTGCGCGAAGACGTAGCAGGAGAAGCCGAGGTGCGTTCCGAGCTCGACGATCGAGCGGGGACGAAGGACATCCACGAGCCAGAAGGCGAAGGGCGCGTGCGTCAACCACGCGGACGTCACCATGTGCTCCGGGAGCCAGTAGGACGCCGAACTCAGCCAGAAAGGCTGACCCGACGCGGGCGTCTCACTGCTCTCCGGACGGACTTCGCCGACTATCTCGGACTCGGGTGCCACATTGCCTCCTCGCTGGACCTGGTAAGCATAGGCCCGCCCGCACCCGTCAGTGGAAGAAGTGGCGCTCCCCGGTGAAGAACATCGTCACGCCGGCCTCGTTCGCCGCGTCGATGACCTCCTGATCGCGCACCGAGCCGCCCGGCTGGATGATCGTCTTGATGCCGGCGTCGATCAGCACCTGCGGGCCGTCGGCGAAGGGGAAGAAGGCATCGGATGCTGCGACCGAGCCTGCGGCGCGGTCACCGGCGCGCTCGACCGCGAGCCGGCAGGAGTCGACGCGGTTGACCTGGCCCATGCCGATTCCGACCGTCGCCGACGCCTTCGCCAGCACGATCGCGTTCGACTTGACCGCCCGGCAGGACTTCCACGCGAAGACGAGGTTCGTCATCTCCTCGTCGGACGGACGCTCCCCCGACACCAGCTGCCAGTCCTTCGCGACCGACTCGATGTCGTCGGGGAACCGGTCGGCGTCCTGCAGCAGGAGCCCGCCCGAGACGAGGCGGACGTCCATCCGCTCCTGCTGCCAGTCGACCGGCAGCTGCAGCACGCGCAGGTTCTTCTTCAGCTTGAACACCTCGAGCGCCGCCGGCTCGAAGTCCGGTGCGACGATCACCTCGGTGAAGATGTCGCGCAGGTTCTCGGCCATCTTGAGCGTGATGGTGCGGTTGGCGGCGATGACGCCGCCGAAGGCGGAGACCGGGTCGCACTCGTGCGCACGCAGGTGCGCGCTGGCGATCGGATCGAGGGCGTTGGGCGCGGCGACGGCGATGCCGCACGGGTTCGCGTGCTTGATGATCGCGACCGCGGGCTTGACCATGTCGAACGCGGCGCGCAGCGCAGCATCCGCGTCGACGTAGTTGTTGTACGACATGTCCTTGCCCTGCAGCTGCGTCGCCTGGGCGATGCCGTGACCGCCGACGCGGGTGTAGATCGCGGCGCGCTGGTGCGAGTTCTCGCCGTAGCGCAGCGTCGCGAGGCGCTCCGCCTTGATCGTGAGGTGCTGCGGCAGGTCCACGCCGCCGAGGGTCTCCTCGGCGAACCAGGTGGCGACGGCCTTGTCGTACTCGCACGTGTGCGCGAACGCGCGTGCGGCGAGATCGCGCCGCTGGGTCAGCGTCGTGCCGCCGCCGCGCACGGCCTCGATGACCGCCGGGTAGGACTCGGGCGAGACGACGATCGCGACGTTGGCGAAGTTCTTGGCGGAGGCGCGCACCATGGCGGGGCCGCCGATGTCGATCTGCTCGACGACGTCGTCGCCCTTCGCGCCGGAGCGCACGGTCTCGACGAACGGGTACAGGTTCACGACGACGAGCTCGAACGGCTCGACGCCCAGCTCGGCGAGCTGCTGCACGTGGTCCTCGAGGCGCAGGTCGGCGAGCAGACCGGCGTGCACGCCGGGGTGCAGCGTCTTCACGCGACCGCCGAGGGACTCGGGGAAGCCCGTGACGGATGCGACATCCGTCACGCTGAACCCGGCGTCGCGGATCGTGGCCGCGGTCGAACCGGTCGACACGATCTCGACGCCGGCCCCGGCGAGGGCCTCGGCGAGCCGCAGCAGGTCGGTCTTGTCGCTCACCGATACGAGCGCCCGGCGGATCGGGACGACGTCGCGGTGACGGTACAGGGCGGGATCGTGGCTCGGGCCGGCCATGGTGGCTCCTCGGAGTGGGGTTCAGGAAGGGCGGGCGGACTGCCGCGGCGAGATCGAGCTCGCCGACGGCGATGCGCCGCACGACGTCGATCAGCAGGCGGCGTTCGACGGGCTTGATGCGGTCGTGCAGGGATGCTTCGTCGTCGTCCATCAGGACGGGGACGCGCTCCTGCGCGAGGATCGGGCCGGTGTCGACGCCGTTGTCGACGATGATGACGCTCGCGCCGGTCTGCGCGACTCCCGCGGCGAGCGCATCGCGCACGCCGTGGGCTCCCGGGAACTCGGGGAGATAGGCCGGGTGGGTGTTCAGGATCCGGGGTGACCACTCGTCGACGAGCGTCGACGGGCAGCAGCCGCATGAGCCCGCTCAGCACGACGAGGTCGGGCTGCCATACGGCGAGCTGCGCGCCGAGCTCGGCGCCCCACTCCTCGCGGCTGTCGAACTGCACCCACGGCACCATGAACGACGGGATGCCGTAATCCTCGGCATGCGCGAAGCCCTCAGCCTCGCGGTCGGCGCCGACGACGACGACGCGCGCCGGGTAGTCGGGGTCGGCCGCCGCATCCAGGAGAGCCCGAAGATTCGACCCGGCGCCCGAGATGAGGACCGCGACCGAGAGCACGCCGCTAGTCTACCGGCGCGCCTCCGCCGACCGTGCTCCAGCGCGGGCGGTCAGGAGTGCCCTCGCCGCCGCCTGACGCTCCACCTGGCAGCCGCGGAAGGGTCGGGAAGACGAACGGCACGCGAGGAGCTGCGGGCTCTTCCGGGAGCAGTGTCGATGGGCTCCGCGGTGTCGAGTTCGTCGGCGTTCACGACCTGACCGCCCTCGCCCGCGCATCGCAGATGGAGTGCCATCAACGTCGGTCGCCTGCGGCGGTGGCGCTCGCGGCGGCCTTCGCCTCGGTGCGCGTGCGCGCGAGCGCGAGGAGACAGCAGCAGGATGCCGGCACCGAGGATCACCTCGAGTCCCACGGCGAGCGCGACAGGGCCCGGGGGCGGGTCCCATCTCGGCGAGGCTCCCGGGCCCGATCGAGCCGGATGCGAAGACGGCGAGGAGCGCCGCCCCGGCGGCCGACAGCACGGCGATCCCGAGCGCGATGACGAGGCGGGCGCCGATCGGCTCCGGTTCAGCCGGTGCAAGGTCCGCGACCGCAGGAGGCACCGGCTCGCGTTCTGGATCCGGCGCGCGCGCCGCCGCCGTCTCGGCGAGCAGGCCGTCGAGCGCCGCCGTGCGGAACGGGTCGGCCGCAGCATCCGGCTCCGGCCGAAGCGGGCGCGGTGCTGGACGCTGATGGAGCGTCGAGCACGTCGACCGGGACGGCGGACGCGCGGCGCGCTGCTCGCGGGGAGCCGCGAGCGCGCGATCCATCCGGCGAACGCGCCGAGGGCGACCGGGCCGAGCGCGAGCAGGAGCAGCCAGGGGGTCGTCGAGTCGGGGATGATCCCGAGGATCGGGATGCCTGGGACGACGCCGACCTGCGTGCCGGCCGGTGAGACGGCGGTTCCCTCACCGAGCGCGAATCCCGGGCCGGCGATGAACGACGAGACTCCACACGACGACCGTCGGCAGGTAGGCGAGCTGGGCGAGGGTGACGACGGAAGCCCCGAGCACGTCGAGATGCGCGGCCTCGTAGAGGGCGATCACCTCGCCGCCGCGAAGGACGAGCGCGACCCCGGTGAGGAGCGCGCCGAGGCCGATCGAGGCCGGCGACGACCACCCCGCTCCCCCGCATGACCAGCCCGGGCACGGCGCCCCAGCCGTGCGGCGCGGCCTCGACGCGGTCTCGCAGCCGCGCGATCGAGCCCGGCGCCCGCCTCGCACCACTCCGTGACGACGCGCGGCGACAAGCGCCGGCACGGCGAACACGAGCGTGGGGAAGAGGATCGCCTGCCAGAGCTCGCACCCCGGCGACGTCGTTGGCGCGAGGTCAGGGCGACCAGCGCCGCCAGGGCGGCGAACACGGACGGTGCCCGTGACCGACGCCGGTGACCCAGGCGTCGGCCTGCGAGGCGCGCATGCCGGAGCGGGCGGCGAAGATCGCGGTGAACGCCGCGAAGGCGAGCGGAGCGAGCGAGAGGGTGAAGGATGCGGCATCCGGATCGATGCCCGGCGACGGCCAGGTAGTCCGCGCGGGATCGTCACGGCGAGGGGCACGAGGTTGCCGAACTGCCAGATCGTGGCGCTCGCCGGCCACAGCGCGCCCCAGTCGGCGGCGTCCCCGAATCCGAACACCCACAGCAGCGTGAGCGGCGCCAGGGTCGCCGCAACGCCGACGGCCACGGCGATGGCGGCGTCGACCGCTGCGAGTATGACGACGATGAGGCGATGCATGCGCCATAGACCCTAATGGGGCTCCGCCCCAGACCGCCGGCTGCTCGCGTTGCCGACCGCGCCCGGCGCGGCATCCGCCTCGAGTGTCATTCACCCATGCGGCTGGACCCACTAACGTCATCCTCGGAGGTCATTCATGAGCACAGCCCCGTCGTCCGCAACCGACACCGCCGACAGCCACCGACGCGCCGAAACACCGGAGCCCCGCAACGGTTTCGACCGGTTCTTCGAGATCACCAAACGCCGGACGACGATCGGGACCGAGGTGCGCGGCGGTGTCGTGACCTTCGTGACGATGGCGTACATCGTCATCCTGAACCCGATCATCCTGTCGAGCGGGGTGGATGTCGACGGCAACAGCCTCGGCTTCCTGCAGGTCGCCGCGGTCACGGCGCTGACGGCCGGAGTCATGACGCTGCTCTTCGGCCTCGTCACGCGCCTGCCGTTCGCGTTCGCCGCGGGGCTCGGCATCAACTCGTTCCTCGCCGTCGCGGTCGTCGGCCAGGTGACATGGCCCGAGGCGATGGGCCTCGTCGTCATCAACGGCCTCATCATCGTGCTGCTCGCCGCCACCGGTCTGCGGCGAATGATCTTCAACGCCGTCCCGATCCAGCTGAAGCTCGCGATCACGGTCGGCATCGGCCTGTTCATCGCCTTCATCGGCTTCGTCGACGCCGGCTTCGTCACCGCCACCGGCACCGGATCGCCGCCCGTCGGCCTCGGCATCGACGGGTCGGTCGCCACGGTGCCGACCGCTGATCTTCGTCTTCACGCTGCTGCTCACCGGCGTCCTGGTGGCGCGCAAGGTCAAGGGCGGCATCCTCATCGGCCTCGTCACCGGCACGGTCGTCGCCGTCGTCGTCGAGGCGATCTGGAACATCGGCCCCAAGTTCTCGGACGACGGCGTGAACCCCGGCGGGTGGGGCCTCTCGGTTCCCGAGCTGCCCACGTCGCTCGTCAGCATCCCCGACCTGTCGCTCATCGGGCAGGTCTCGTTCGGCTCGTTCGAGCGCATCGGCTGGCTCGCGGCGCTCATGCTCGTCTTCACCCTCGTGTTCACGAACTTCTTCGACGCCATGGGCACCATGACGGGCCTGTCGAAGGAAGCCGGGCTCGCGGATGAGAAGGGCGACTTCCCGCGCATCAAGTCCGCGCTCATCGTCGAGGGTGTCGGCGCCGTCGCGGGCGGCTACGCCTCGGCGTCGTCGAACACCGTCTTCATCGAGTCGGGCGCCGGCATCGGCGAAGGCGCGCGGACCGGCTTCGCGAACGTCGTCACCGGCCTGCTGTTCCTGGTCGCGATGTTCTTCACGCCCCTCGTGTCGATCGTGCCGTCCGAGGTCGCTGCGGCGGCGCTGGTGATCGTCGGCGCGCTCATGATGTCGCAGATCAAGTACATCGACTTCTCGGAGTTCTCGGTGCTGCTGCCGGTGTTCCTCGCGATCACCGTGATGCCGCTCACCTACTCGATCGCGAACGGCATCGGCGCGGGCTTCATCGCCTGGGTCGTCGTCCGCTCGCTGTCGGGCAAGGCGAAGGAGATCAGCCCGCTGCTGTGGATCGTCGCGGCCGGGTTCTTCATCTACTTCGCGCGCGGGCCCGTCGAGGCGCATGCTCGGCTGATGCCGCTGATGACGACGGGATGCTGCGGTCGCGGCATCCCGTCTTCTCATTCGATCGATCGGCTCGAGCAGGAAGATCGCGATGAGCCGCTCGGTCCGGGTCTGGTACGACGCGTAGTCGGGCCAGACCTCGAGCGCGCGCTCCCACCATTCGGCGCGCTCGTCGCCCTCGAGCTCGCGCGCGAGGTAGTCGCGCTTCACGGCGCCGTCCTGCAGCTCGACGTGGGGGTTCTTCCGCACGTTCCAGTACCACGCCGGCGGCTCGGGATGCCCGCCCTTGGACGCGACCGCGAGGTAGCGGCCGTCGTGCTCGACGCGCATCAGCGCGGTCTTGCGGAGCGCGCCGGTCTTGGCGCCCGACGCGACGTCAGGACGATGATCGGCTTGCCCCGCAGGAGGTTCGCCTCGGCGCCCTCCGATGCCTCGAACTTCTCGGCCTGCTTGCGCGCCCAGTCGGACGTGGACGGCTTGTACTCTCCGGTCAGCGGCATGGTTTCAGCCTAACGCCGGAGAAAACCAGAGGGCGGATGCCGCGGCTCTGCGCCGCGGCATCCGCCCCGTTGTCCTGGCTGGTGCTAGAGGCCCGCGATGATCTCGCGCATCAGGTCGGCGGTCTCGGACGGCGTCTTGCCGACCTTCACGCCGGCGGCCTCGAGGGCCTCCTTCTTCGCCTGCGCGGTGCCCGCGGAGCCGGAGACGATGGCGCCGGCGTGGCCCATGGTCTTGCCCTCCGGAGCCGTGAAGCCCGCGACGTAGCCCACGACGGGCTTGGTGACGTTGGCCTTGATGAAGTCGGCCGCGCGCTCCTCGGCGTCGCCGCCGATCTCGCCGATCATGACGATCGCCTTCGTCTCGGGGTCGGCCTCGAACGCGGCGAGCGCGTCGATGTGGGTGGTGCCGATGACCGGGTCGCCGCCGATGCCGATGGCGGTCGAGAAGCCGATCTCGCGCAGCTCGTACATCATCTGGTAGGTCAGGGTGCCGGACTTCGAGACGAGGCCGATCGGGCCCTTGCCGGTGATGTTCGCCGGCGTGATGCCCACGAGCGACTCGCCGGGCGTGATGATGCCGGGGCAGTTCGGCCCGATGATGCGGGTCGTGTTGCCCTTGGACTGCGCGTAGGCCCACGCCTCGGCGGTGTCGCCGACGGGCACGCCCTCGGTGATCACGACGAGCAGCCCGATCTCGGCGTCGATGGCCTCGACCATCGCGCTCTTGGTGAAGGCCGGGCGGCACGAACGCGATCGAGACGTCGGCGCCGGTCTCGGCGATCGCCTCGGCGACGGTGGCGAACACGGGCAGTTCGACGGGCGTGCCGTCGGCCGTGTGGTGCAGCACCGTGGTGCCGGCCTTGCGGGCGTTCACGCCGCCGACGACCTGGGTGCCGGCCTTGAGCATGAGCGCCGTGTGCTTGGTGCCCTCGCCGCCGGTGATGCCCTGGACGATGACCTTGGAGTCCTTGTCGAGAAAGATCGACACTGTTCTATCCGTCCTTACGCGTTCGCGAGTTCGGCGGCCTTGTCGGCGCCCTCGTCCATGGTCTCGGCGAGGGTGACGAGCGGGTGGTTCGCGTCGCGGAGGATCGCGCGCCCCTCCTCGACCTTGTTGCCGTCGAGGCGGACGACGAGCGGCTTCGACGCGCTGGCGCCGAGCTCGGCGAGCGCGCCGACGATGCCCTTCGCGACGGCGTCGCACGCGGTGATGCCGCCGAAGACGTTGACGAACACGCTCTTGACCTGCGGGTCGCCGAGGATGACGTCGAGGCCCGCGGCCATGACCTCGGCCGAGGCGCCGCCGCCGATGTCGAGGAAGTTGGCGGGCTTCACGCCGCCGTGGTTCTCGCCGGCGTAGGCGACGACGTCGAGCGTCGACATCACGAGGCCCGCGCCGTTGCCGATGACGCCGACCTGGCCGTCGAGCTTGACGTAGTTGAGGTCGTTCTCCTTGGCCTTCGCCTCGAGCGGGTCCGCGGCATCCTTGTCTTCGAGCAGCGCGTGCGCCGGCGTGACGGAAGTCGGCGTTCTCGTCGAGCGTGACCTTGCCGTCGAGGGCGATGATCTCGCCGTCCTCGGTGAGGACGAGCGGGTTGACCTCGACGAGCGTCGCGTCTTCCTTCTTGTAGACCGTGTAGAGCTTCACGAAGACGTCGCTGACCTTGTCGACGAGCTCGGGGGCGAAGCCCGCGGCCTCGGCGATCTCGACGGCCTTCTGCTTGTCGATGCCGGTCAGCGGGTCGACCGCGACGCGGGCGAGCGCCTCGGGGCGCTCGACGGCGAGCTCTTCGATCTCCATGCCGCCCTCGACGCTGCAGAGCGACAGGTACGCGCGGTTGGCGCGATCGAGCAGCACCGAGAAGTAGTACTCCTTGTCGATGCGGGCGCCCTGGGCGACCATGACGCGCTTGACGACGTGGCCCTTGATGTCGAGGCCGAGGATGGCCTTCGCCGCCTCGTACGCCTCATCGGGGGTCTTGGCGACCTTCACGCCGCCCGCCTTGCCGCGGCCTCCGGTCTTCACCTGCGCCTTGACGACGACGACGCCGCCGATCTTCTCGGCTGCGGCCCGCACCTCCTCCGGCGTGTCCGCGACGATGCCGGCGAGCACCGGCACCTCGTACTTCTCGAAAAGGTCACGTGCCTGGTACTCGAATAGATCCACAGTGCAGTCCTTCGCTGGGGCGATGGGGTGGGATGACGCGAGAAAGCGTCTTGATGTCGAGATAACTCGACCAATCCCCCAGCCTACTACCGGACACGAGACGGCGTTCCCGACGGCCGGCGGCGCGGCCGGGGTCTAGGCTCATCTCGACATGAGCGAGACACCGTCTCCCGTCCGCCGCGCGCACCGATGTGGTCGCCGCGGCGCTCGAGCTGTTCGAGAGTCAGGGCTTCGAGGCCACCTCGGTCGAGCAGATCGCGCAGGCGGCGGGTGTCTCGCGAAGCACGTTCTTCCGCCAGTTCGGCGGCAAGGAGGACGTCGTCTTCGCCGACCACGAGGTGCTGCTCGACGAGCTGCGCGAGTGGCTCGCGAAGGGGCACGGCGATCCGTGGGTGGCCGTGTGCGAGGCATCCGAGCGGGTGTTCCGGCATTTCGCCGCCGACCCGGAGGTCGCGCGCCGGCGCTATCGCGTCGTGCAGGCAGGTGCCCGCGCTGCGCGAGCGCGAGATCGTCACGGTGTTCCGTTACGAGCGGCTGTTCGACGACTACCTCCGCACCAGCGTCCCCGGGCTCGATCCGCTCGACGCGGTCGGCTTCGCCGCACTGGTGACGGCGGTGCACAACCACGTGCTGCGCCAGCTGCTGCGAGGCAACCGGGTGCGGCCCGGCCGTGCTGCAGCGCCGCGTTCGACGACGTGCTCCGCCGCTACGGCGTGCACCCCGACGGGGTCGGATGCCGCGCAAGACGACGTGGTCGTCGCGGTCTTCCCCCGGCGGATGCCGCCGGCCGAGGTCACGCGCCGCCTGCGCGAGCGGCTCGACTGACGCCGAAATCACCCGGACCGCCCGGAAAGTCATCCCCCTCCACTGCCGCCGGCGCAATATGGTGAAGCCATGAGCACCGTGGACACCACCTCATCCGCTCCCTGGTTCACTCAGGACCCCGACGCCGTCGTCGCCGCCCTCGGCACCGACCGCGAGCGGGGACTGACGCAGGCGGAAGCCGCGCGGCGGCTCGCCGAGCACGGTCCCAACGCGATCGCCGCCGAGAAGCCGCCGTCGCTCTGGCAGGTGTCGCTCAGCCAGCTCGCCGACCCGATGAACGTCATGCTCGTCATCGTCGCGATCATCAGCCTCCTCATCGACCAGGTCAGCGTCGGCATCGTCGTCGGCGCGCTGGTGATCCTGAACGTGTTCCTCGGAGCCAGCCAGGAGATGAAGGCCAAGGCCTCCGTCGACGCCCTGTCGAAGATGCAGATCCCGAAGGCGCGCGTCTTCCGCGACGGCTCGCTGCTGCAGATCGCCTCGACCGACGTCGTCCCGGGCGACATCGTCGCTCTCGAGGCCGGCGACATCGTCCCCGCCGACGGGCGGATCCTGCGCTCGGCGACCCTCGAGACGCAGGAGGCGGCTCTCACGGGCGAGAGCGCGCCGATCGCGAAGGATGCCGCGACCATCGCCGATCCCGACACGACACTCGGTGATCGGGCGAACTCGGTGTTCCAGAACACGCAGGTCACCAGGGGCACCGCGACCGTCGTGATCACCGACACCGGCATGACCACCCAGATGGGCCAGATCGCCTCGATGCTCTCGTCGGTCAAGCAGGCGAAGTCGCCGCTGCAGCGCGAACTCGACTCGCTCACCGGCGTGCTCGGCTGGATCGCGTGGGGCGCGGTCGCGGTCATCGTCATCTTCGGGCCTGCTGCGCGATCAGCCGCTCGCGTCGGTCATCCTGCTCGGCATCTCGATGGCGATCTCGGCCATCCCCACCGGCATGCCTTCGTTCGTGCAGGCGATGCTGTCGTTCGGCTCGCGGCAGCTCGCCGAGCACAACGCGGTCGTCAAGAACCTGACGGATGTCGAGACGCTCGGCGCGACGAGCGCGATCAACTCCGACAAGACCGGCACGCTCACGATGAACGAGATGACCGTCGAGTCGCTCTATCTCGCGGGCGAGTGGTACACCGTCGGCGGCAGCGGGTACGAGAAGACCGGCGAGATCCTCCAGGTGGCGGGGCAGCCCAACCCCGACTTCACCCAGCTCGCGCTCGGCTTGACGCTGTGCAGCGACGCGACCGTGTCGGACGACGGCGATGTGATCGGCGACCCGACGGAGGCCGCGCTCGTCGTGCTCGCCGCCAAGATGGGCGCCGACGCGGAACTGACCCGCGCGCAGTACCCCCGCGCGGCGGAGGTGCCGTTCGACTCGGCGTACAAGTTCATGGCGACCTTCCACGAGGTGCCCCGGGACGGCGCCACCCGCCTCGTCGAGCTGGTCAAGGGCGGGCCGGATGTCGTCCTCGAGCGCTGCTCGACGGTCGCGACGGCCGACGGACCGGTGTCCATCGAGAAGGCGCGCGACACCGTCCTCGACGCGAACCGCAAGCTCTCGGAGCAGGGCCTGCGCGTGCTCGCGTTCGCCGTCCGCCGCTTCGCGCCCGGCACGCCGATTCCCGCCGACCCGATGGCCGAGGTGAAGGACCTCGAACTCGTCGGCCTCGTCGGCATCATCGACCCGCTCCGCCCCTCGTCGAAGGAGGCCGTGCGCATCGCCCACGCTGGCGGGCATCGACGTGCGGATGATCACGGGCGATCACGCGATCACCGCTGCCGCGATCGGCGCGAAGCTCGGCCTCGGACCGGGCGCCGCGAGCGGCGCCGACATCCAGGCGATGACGGACGACGAGCTCAAGGCCGCGCTCCCGAACCTTCACGTGTTCGGCCGGGTGACCCCCGAAGACAAGCTGCGCCTCGCCCGCCTCATGCAGGAGAACGGCGACGTCGTCGCGATGACCGGCGACGCCGTCAACGACGCCGCCGCGCTCAAGCAGGCCGACATCGGCGTCGCGATGGGATCGGGCAGCGAGGTCACGAAGCAGGCCGGCAAGATGATCCTGGTCGACGACAACTTCGGCACCCTGGTCACGGCCGTCAAGCTCGGCCGGGCGATCTACGAGAAGATCGTCAGCTACGTCCGCTATCAGATGTCGCAGCTGTTCTCGCTGGTGCTGCTCTTCCTCGTCGCGAGCATCTTCAACATCAACACGGCGTGCCGCTGCAGCCGATCATGATCCTGTTCCTGAACTTCTTCGTGTCGATCTTCCCGGTCATCGTGATCCTCCTCGATCCCGTGCCCGACGGCATCATGCTCAACCCCCCGCGCGACCCGAAGAAGACGATCGCCAACGGCGGCGCCATCACGCTGTGGTTCATCTACGGCGGCGCTGCTGTTCCTGATGACGCTGATCCCGCTGCTGATGTACCCCGACCAGCTGAGCTCGACCGAGCCGAACGTGCCCGTGACGATGACCTTCGTCGTCGCAGCCTTCGGCGCGATCTTCGGCGGGCTCGCCATGCGCCGCGATCCCGAGCCCGGCCTCACCGCGCCGATCCTCGCGGCGGTGAAGTGGCTGTCGATCCCGGTGGTGCTCACCGTCGCCGCCGTCGAGATCCCCTTCCTGCAGCGGCTCATCCTGCACGACCTCGCTGGACGGCGAGCGAATGGCTCATCTGCATCGGCCTCGCACTCGTCGTCCCCCTCTTCGTCGAGGTGGAGAAGTGGATCCGCCGGGCGCGCATCGCCAAGCGAGCGCGACAGGCACACGCTTGAGCCGCGCGAGCGACCGCATCTCCGCAAGGTCCTGGGCGGCGCGGGCCGCGGCCGGGGTGGCGCTGGCGCTCTCGCTGACTGCCCTCGCCGGATGCGATGGCGGCACGATCACGCTGCCCACCTCGCTCCCGTCGATCTCGCCGACCGTCGCCCTGCCGACGGCGGAGCCCACCCGGACGCCGCTCCCCCTCCCGACGCGCACCTCCGACCCGGAGCCGACGGCCGAAGTGACGGCCGAGCCGACGAACCCGGTGATCCCCGAACCGACGGTCATCCCGCGGCCGACGCCCACTGTGGAGCCCACCGTGGTTCCCGAGCCCACGCAGCTGCCGGAGCCTTCGGTGAGCGCCGAGCCCCCGCCCACCACCGAGGCGACACCCACCGTCGCTCCCACCCCGACCCCGGCTCCGACGCCGACGCCCAGCCCGACCTCGGAAAGCACGCCCGAGCCGACCGCATCGCCGTCAGGCGAGGCGGTCGCCGACGACGAGCAGCAGACACTCGGGTGGCTGCCGTGGCTGGTCGTCATCCTTCTCGTGGCCGGCGGAATCACCGCCTTCGTGATCTACCGGCGCCGCCGCTCCACAGTGCCTCCGACGTCCGGCCTGACGACGCCGGGGCGGCGTAGCCCGCCGCTGACTCACACAGGTGGAATCCGATCGCGTTCTGGAAATCTCACATCACTTGCGGTTCATATAACTGCGTGGTAGTTTGATCGTGTGATCCAGACCCTGTCCGCTCTCGCGGAACCCAACCGGCTCGCGATCGTCGAGCTCCTGCGCGACGGTCCGCGTTCGGTCACCGACATCGTCGATCGGCTCGGCCTGAGCCAGCCGCTCGTCTCGAAGCACCTGAAGGTGCTCAGCGACGTCGCGATCGTCGACCGGCGCGTCGACGGCAAGCGCCGCATCTACGGCCTGGAGCAGGAGAGGTTCGCCGAGCTCGACCGCTGGCTCGACACCTTCGCCGAGCTGTGGTCCGCGCGACTGGACCGCCTGCAGGCCCACCTCGACGAACAGGAGGCGGGCTCATGACCGAGCTCCTCGTCTCGAAGGACCTCGAGCGACGCGAGATCGTGCTGGAGCGTGAGCTGCGCGGATCCGTCGATGCCGTCTGGCGCAGCTGGACGACGATCGCCGGACTCGAGGCGTGGTGGGGGCCCGGAAGGCTGGGCGACGACCGTGCTCGCGCTCGACGTGCGGCCCGGCGGCCTGTGGCATTTCGCGATGGGGCCCGCGGGCGCCCCTCCGGAGGTCTGGATCCGCGCGGTGTACTCCGAGGTGATCTCCGGCTCGGCGCTCACGTACGTCGAAGGATTCTCGGATGAGAGCGGCGCCGACCTCGACCCGGAGTCGCACGTCGTCACGGTCGAGTTCTTCGGGGTCGAACCGGGCCGCACGCGGTTGGTGCTGCGCACCCGATTCACCTCGGTCGAACGCCTGGAGCAGATCGCCGCCATGGGCATGGTCGACGGCTGGGCCGGCGGATTCGACCGGCTCGAGGACGTACTGAGGAGAGAGGCATGACCATCACCGACACCACCCCACCGTTCGGTCCGCCGACGGCACCGAGATCGCGGCGTACCGCGCCGGGACGGGCGCGAGCACGATCATCCTGGTCGACCCTGCGCTGTCGGCCCACGACGGATCGGCGAAGCTGTCAGCGGCGCTCGCCGGCCGCTTCGGCGTGGTCAGCTACGACCGCCGCGGACGCGGATCGCAGCGGCGACGCGCACGCCGATTCCGCCGATCCCGCCCGACGAGGTCGAGGACATCGCCGCGCTCATCGATGCGGCCGGTGGCCGGGCTCTGCTGTTCGGCACGTCGTCGGGCGCCGCGCTCGCGCTCGAGGCCGCGGCCCGCCTGGGCGATCGCGTCACCGGTCTCATCGCCTACGAGCCGCCCTTCATCTGCGACGACTCGCGACCACCGCTCGCGGCCGACCTTCCCGCCCGGGTCGCAGCATCCGTCGCCGAAGGCGATCGATCGGGCGCCGTGAGGGCCTTCTTCGTCGAAGCGATCGGGGTGCCCGCGCTTCGCCGTGGCAATCATGCGGATGCTGCCGCTGTGGCGCCGAGCGAAGGCCCTCGCCCACACCCTGCGCTACGACTTCGCCGTGCTCGAAGGCACCCAGCGGGGCCGGCCGCTGCCCGTCGAGCGGTGGGCCGGGCTCACCGCCCCGACCATCGTGATGGTGGGCTCGAAGAGCGAGGCATTCTTCCACCGCACGGGCGCGGGCGCTCGCGGACGCTCTCCCGACGGTGACGTACGAGTCGCTCGAGGGCGCTCACCACGGCTCTCCCGAGATGTCGCCCGACCGGATCGCGGCGAGGATCATCGAGCGGTTCGGCAGCTGACACCCGAGCCTCGGGTGGGGCTGCGGCCGCAGTAGAGTTCGGTCTATGACGAGCACCACGGCCACGGCGGCCGGCGATCGCCACGGTGGGGACGAGCACCGCCCCCTCGTGGCTCTCGGAGCGGCTGGCCGACGGCGTCCCACCCGGACGCGGTTCGTGCGTTCGAGTCGGCGCGTGAGAGCATTCATCGCGTCGCGTCGCATCGATATGGCAAGCCTCGCCGCGTCGCTCGGCGTCGACCGGACATCCCTCTTCCGGTGGGTCGGCAACCGCGATGCGCTGCTCAGCGAAGTCCTCTGGTCGCTCGCCATCCCGACGCTCGTCCAGGCGGAGCACGCGAACGCGGATCTCGCGGGCGGCGAGCGCGTCGCCGGCATCCTCACGCACTTCGTGGACGACCTCATCACCGCGGAGTACTTCCGCCAGTTCCTCCGCCGCGAGCCCTCCCGGGCGCTGCGCCTCCTCACGACGAAGGAGAGCCCGATCCAGCGCCGTCACGTCGCGACGGCAGAGTGGCTCGTGCGCCGCGACCTCGGCGACGCCCCGCTCGGCGGTGCCATCGACCCGCGCAGGGCTCGCCTACCTGCTGGTCCGCATGTCGGAGTCGTTCACGTACGCGGACCTCATCTCGGGCGATACGCCGAGCGCCGAGCGCGCGCGCGTCGCCTTCCGGCTCCTGCTGCGCGTCGACGCATGACCGCTGCGCCGGGCCGGCGACGTTCCGCGTGCGCGTGCCGTTCGCGACCCGCTGGAACGACAACGACCAGTACGGCCATCTGAACAACGCCGTGTACTACGAGGCGATGGACACGGCCGTCAATGCGTGGATGATCGGCGCAGGCGGGCCTCGATCCGCAGGGCGACCAGCCGATCGCCCTGTGCGCGGCGTCGTCGTGCGAGTTCCGCGCGTCGGCGAGCTTTCCCGAGGCGCTCGAGGTGGGCATCGGAATCGAGCGACTCGGCAGCACGAGCGTGACGTGGGCGCTCGGCATCCTGCGCCCGGGCGAGGACGATCCCATCGCGACGGGCCGGTTCGTCCATGTCTTCGTGGATGCTGCGACCCGGCGACCGACGCCCGTGCCGTCGGCGATCCGCTCGGCGATCGAGGAGCAGCTGCTGCCGTAGGCACCTCGTCACTGAAGGCAGAATTCGTTTCCTTCGGGGTCGCGCAGCTGGTAAGTAGAGCTCCGCCATGGGCCCCACGCCTGGTCGACCAGTCGCACGACCTCGGCGCCCAGCGCGACGAGCCGATCCTTCTCGGCCTCGAGCTCCTCGCGTGAAGGGTGCTTTCCGGGCGTCGCCTGGATGTCGAGGTGCAGCCGGTTGCGACCCGACTTCGGCTCTCGGATGCATGGTGGAAGAAGAGTCGCGGCCCGAGACCCTCCGGGTCTTCCGCGAGGCCGCGGCGCGACAGGTCGTCCTCCGTCAGACCCGCGGCGAGCAGCTCGCTCTTCAGCGGCTCGTCCCACTCCGCGGGCGGGTAGCCGAAGACGCCGCCCCAGAAGAGCGCGAGGCGCTGCGGGTCGTCCGCGTAGAACGTGATGTTCCCGAGTTTCGATGCCACGATCGGATCCTTTCGCCGTGCCAGGGCCGTCGCATGTCACGCTAGGTCATGGGCCGGACAGAATCGCCGGCCTCCGGGCCATACCGACCATCCGGTATGCTTCGTGGGCGGCTCCGATGGCGGTGCCGAGGAGAAGCGGGGCGACGATGACGGAGGTTCCCGGGCTCGACGTCGCGGGTCTCGCGGCACTGGCTCTCCGACTCCCATCCCGAGCTCGCCGACTCCCCGCTCACCGCCCAGGTCATCCCCGGCGGACGCAGCAACCTCACCTACGCCATCGATGGAGCGCGGCGACCGCTGATCGTCCGGCGCCCACCGCTCGGGCACGTGCTCTCGAGCGCGCACGACATGCGTCGCGAGCATCGCGTGATCTCGGCGCTGGCCGGCAGCAGCGTGCCGGTCCCCGTCGCGATCGACGTCGTCGATGACACGGCCGAGGCGCACGGGTCACCGGCACGGTGTTCTTCGTGATGGAGCGCGCACCCGGCCACGTGCTCGCCCAGCCCGCCCAGAACGACGCATTCACGCCGTCCGGCCTGCGCTCGCTCAGCATCGAGCTGATCGAGCACCTCGCCGACCTGCACGCCGTCGATCCGGCTGCGGTCGGCCTCGAGGACTTCGGGCGCCCCGAGGGCTACCTCGCCCGGCAGCTCGTCGACCTGGCGACGCCAGCTCGACGCGTCGCGGTCCCGCGAGACGCCCGCGCTCGACGCGCTGCAAGCAGAGCTGGACGACGGGATGCCGGCATCCGGCCGATCTGGAATCGTGCACGGCGACTACCGCCTCGACAACGCCCTCGTGATCGGCGAGCGGAGACGACGCCGCACATCTCCGCGATCCTCGACTGGGAGATGGCGACGCTCGGCGACCCGTTCGTCGACCTCGGGATCTTCGCCCTGTACTGGGACATCGCGAGCCTGCCGGGCGGCCTCGCCGGTGCCGTGCCGAGCGCCGTCGACCGGTCCGCGGGCTATCCTCCATTCGACGAGCTCGTCGAGGTCTATGCGCGAACGCGCCGGGATCGACGTCCCCGATCTCCGCTGGTATCGCGCCTTCGCCGCGTACAAGCTCGCGGTGATCCTCGAGGGGATCCATTTCCGCTACCAGGCCGGCGACACCGTCGGTTCCGGCTTCGATCGGATCGGCGCGCTCGTCGAGCCGCTCGCCGCGAAGGGACTGGAGGTGCGCTGATGGACTTCGCGCCGGACGACAAGACCCGCGAGCTCACCGACCCGCGCACGGACGTTCCTCGACGAAGAGGTGCTTCCCGCCGAGACGGTCCTCGACGAGCAGCTCGCCGCCGAGCCCGACCGCTGGGGCGGCTGGCCGATCGTGCGGGACCTCCAGGCGAAGGCGCGCGAACGGGGCCTGTGGAACCTCTTCCTCCCGGGCGAGGAGGGCGCCGGCCTGACGAATCTGCAGTACGCGCCGGTCGCCGAGGTGACGGGGTGGAGCCCGCGTCTCGCTCCCGCCGCCTTCAACTGCGCGGCGCCCGACACCGGCAACATGGAGGTGCTGCACGACTTCGGCACCGCGCGAGCAGAAGGAGCGGTGGCTGCGTCCGCTGCTGCGACGCCGAGATCCGCTCGTCGTTCTGCATGACCGAGCCCGACAGCGCGTCTTCCGACGCGACCAACATCGGCACCCGCATCCGCCGTGACGGCGACCACTACGTCATCTCGGGCCGCAAGTGGTGGTCGACAGGCGCGATGAACCCGGATGCCGCGATCTTCATCGTGATGGGCAAGACCGACCCCGATGCGCGACCGGCACCGCCAGCAGTCGATGATCCTCGTCCCGCGCGACACCCCGGGTGTGCGGATCGTCCGTCCGCTGAGCGTCTTCGGGTACGACGACAGGGACCACGGCGGGCACGCCGAGATCGCCTTCGACGACGTGCGGGTTCCCGGCCGCGAACCTCATCGCGGGTGAGGGCGACGGCTTCGCGATCGCCCAGGCCCGGCTCGGGCCAGGCCGCATCCACCACTGCATGCGCGCGCATCGGCATGGGCGAGCGCGCGCTGTCGCTCGTGCGGGAGCGCGCCAACGCCCGTCAGGCCTTCGGCCGCACGCTCGCCGAGCAGGGCGTCATCCGGGAGTGGGCGGCCGAGTCCCGCATCCAGCTCGAGGCGCTGCGCCTGCTCGTCCTCAAGACCGCGTGGCTCATGGACACCGTCGGCAACCGCCAGGCGATGACCGAGATCCAGGCGATCAAGATCGCGGTCCCGCGTGCGGTGCAGACGATCATCGACCGCGCGATCCAGGTCCACGGCGCGGCCGGCGTCTCATCCGACACCCCGCTCGCCGAGCTCTACGCCGGCATCCGTTCCCTGCGGATCGCGGACGGCCCCGACGAGGTGCACCTGTCGAGCCTCGGCCGCGCCGAGCTGCGGCTGACCCGCTCGACGGTCCGTCGCGGCCGCGATCTGCCACCGCCCCTGGCTCCGCCGCGCGATCAGGAGACTCAGGCGCCGGCGATCCGCTCTCTTGAGATCCGGCTCAGGAACAGATCGGTGAGCTGCTCGGCGACGAGCGTCTTGTCCTCCGGGCCGTCGGGGTGATACCAGTGCGACAGATAGTGGATGTCGCTGAAGAAGTTCGCGATGAGCACCGCCCGCGGGATGTCGGTGCGATAGAGACCCTCCCCTGGCCGCGCTGGATCAGGGTGGCGAATTCGTCGTGATACTCGCGCCGCCGCCGCACGACCTCCTGCTGTCGCGGCTGGGTCAGCATGTGCTGGCTGCGGAAGAACACCGTGCCCTCAGGGAGGAACTCGATGGACGTCTCGACGACGTCGACGCACACGGCGCGGAGCACGTCGTCGACAGGGCCGCCGCGGCCGATGATGTCGTCGAGATGCGACT
This sequence comes from uncultured Actinomycetota bacterium, assembly GCA_963751055.1. Lineage (GTDB taxonomy): Bacteria > Actinomycetota > Actinomycetes > Actinomycetales > Microbacteriaceae > Microbacterium. Next base: position 313,233 of record CAVVTB010000007.1, read on the forward strand.
TCTGCAGCGACAGCATCCGCTCATAGATGGCGAAGAGCAGATCGTCCTTCGATTCGAAGTAGTGGTACATCGCCCCCTTGGTGACCCCGGCGGCCTCGACGATCTGCTGCACGCTGGTGTTGGCGTACCCCTGCGCGGCGAACAGCCGGACGGCGGCGCGGGTGACGTCGTCGGCGACGTTGGTGTCTTTCATCAGCCGATGGGGCGTCAGGCTGCCGCCGCCGTCGATGACGACGGTCTGGCCGGTGATCCAGGCGGCGTCGTCCGAGAGCAGGAATGCGACCGGACCGGCGACGTCGGCGGGCTCTCCCAGCCGCTGCAGCGGGTACCCGGCGGCCACCTCCGCCTCGCGTCCCTCGTAGAGCGCGCGTGCGAACGCGGTCTTGATGACCGCGGGGGCGACGGCATTGACCCGGATGCCCGGGGCGAGCTCGTGGGCGAGCTGGATCGTGAGATTGATGATCGCGGCCTTCGAGACGCCGTAGAACGCGATGTTGGGTGCCGCGCTCAGTCCGCTGATCGACGAGAGGTTGACGACCGAGCGCGTGAGGCCCGCTGCGACCGCGTCACGTGTCCACTCGAGCGTGCCGAGCACGTTCACGGCGAGGATCTTGTGCGCGAGGCCCAGATCGATGTCGAGCACCGGCCCATAGGACGGGTTGATCCCGGCGTTGTTGACGAGGTGGTCGAGCCGGCCGTGCCGCTCGGCCACGTGCGCGAACGCCTCAGCCCGGTGGTCGGGGTCGTCGGCCTTGCCGGCTACGGCTGAGGCGCGCGGGCCGAGCTCGGCGAGGGCCGCGTCGAGCGATTCCTGCTTGCGCCCGGTGATGACGACGTACGCGCCCTCGTCGACGAGGCGCTGCGCGATGGCGAAGCCGATTCCGCGGCTGCCGCCGGTGATGAGGGCGACCCTGTCTGCGAACCTCTGCACTGCCGGCACTCCTTCGGGGCGAATCGACTCATACCGTCCAGTCGGTTTGGCCAGCGTAGCACGTCGGTCCCGGCATCCGACCTGGAACTGCGTTTCAGGATTGGCGATACTGAGTGTCTGCGCGCGTAGCCTGTTGCCATGACCTTCACCCCCATCCCCGGCCAGCGCGTCGAAGGCTACGACCTGAGCGCGCGGCTCGACACCGACTTCTACGCGGTGTTCCGCGACATCCCGGATGCTGACCGCGACGCCTGGGACCGTGCGAAGACGTTCGCCGACGAGGTCGTGCCCGGTGATCGACGACTACTGGGATCGCGGCGAGTACAACCTCGACTTCGCTCGCCGGATGGGCGAGCTCGACCTGTTCACGGACGGCATCGAGCACGACGGCATCACGCACCTCTCGCCGCTCGCGGCCGGCCTCGTCAACATGGAGGTCTCTCGCGGGGACGGCTCGATGGGAACGATCCTCGCGGTGCAGGGCGGCCTCGCGCTGCGCACACTCGCCCTGTTCGGCAGCGACGCGCAGAAGGTCGCAGTACCTCGTGCCCGTCGCGCGCGGCGAGGTGCTCGCGGCCTTCGCGCTCACCGAGCCCGACCACGGCTCGGACTCGGTCTCGCTCGAGACCGAGGCACGCCTCGAAGGCGACGAGTGGGTGCTCAACGGCGCCAAGAAGTGGATCGGCAACGGCGCCTCCGGCGGCATCACCTTCGTGTGGGCGCGCGTGCCCACCGACGACGGCCGCGGCACCGTCCGCTGCTTCCTCGTCCCGCAGGAGACACCCGGCTACGACGGGCAGCCGATCCTCGGCAAGGCGTCGCTGCGCGCCATCCATCAGGCTCACATCACGCTGACAGACGTCCGGCTGCCGGCCGACGCCGTGCTTCCCGGGTCGAATTCCTTCAAGGATGCCTCGACCGTCCTGTACGCGACACGCTCGGGAGTCGCGTGGTCCGCCCTCGGGCACGCCACCGCGTGCTACGAGTCGGCGCTCACCTACGCCAAGGAGCGGGTGCAGTTCGGCAAGCCGCTCGTCGGGTTCCAGATGGTCCAGGAGCGTCTCACCCAGATGCTCGACGAGCTGACCGGGATGCAGCTGTTCTGCCGGCGCCTCGCCGACCTCGAGCAGGCGGGGCAGCTGCTGCCGACGCAGGCTTCGCTCGCGAAGTACCACAACACCCGGGCCGCCGGCGGGTGGCCGCAGTCGCGCGCGACATGCTCGGCGGCAACGGCATCCTCCTCGAGCACCGCGTGATGCGCCACATGGCCGACATCGAGTCGATCCACACGTATGAGGGCACCGAGTCGGTGCAGGCGCTGCTGATCGGCCGCGACATCACAGGGGTGGGCGCCTTCGCCTAGGGCGGACGGGCACCTCAAGATAAGGCATTCGTCCGATGGGGTGCACCCCCTTAGCGAGCAGAGTCGTACCTGTCCGAAGCCACACCGGCCATGGAACAGGAGACGAAACAATGGACGCCGCAACCTCCGCCGCCGCCCGACTCCACCAGCACCGCGCTGCCGAGCTCGATCGCGAGATCGCCCACCTCGGCCTGCAGACCGAACGGCGCGCAGCTCTGGGCGACCTCTCGCCGCAGCCGCTCCGCCTCGGTCTCTGGGATCGCGTCAGCCTCCGTCGCCGCGCTGACGCTCGGCGCAAGGCAGCGGGATTCGCTCTCGCCGGGCCATCGTCGTGACAACCGCGCACTCCTCCTCGCGAACCCCGCCGAGGTGCGACCATATGACCATGCCCGCACTCGCGTCGAGCCCCCGCATGGTGGGGCGCCGCGCCGAGCTCGAATCGCTGCTCGAGGCGTTCGGCGCCGGCGCCGAGGGCCATCCGCGCACGGTGATCGTCCGCGGCGAAGCGGGCATCGGCAAGACCCGGCTGGTGAACGAGTTCCTCGCCGAGGCAGCCACGCGGCGCGACGACTATCCCGCTCGTGATCGCGTTCGGGCAGTGCATCGACCTGGGCCCGATCGGTGCGCCCTTCGGGCCGATCCGTCGCGTGCTGCGCGACCTGCACGCCGAGGTCGGCACCGACGCCCTGCGCAGCGCCGCAGGCTCGCCGGCGGTCATCGCGACGCTCGCCGCGCTCGTTCCCGGCATCGCCGAGGAAGGCGAGGCGGGCGACGAACGCGCGGGAGAGTTCGCCGAGGCGATCGAGGTGCTGTTCGAGACGCTGTCCGCGACCCAGTCATCTCGTCATCGTGATCGAAGACCTGCAATGGGCGGATGCGGCCACCCTGGCGCTGCTTGAAGACATTCGCGAGCACGCTGCGAGGTCGCCACCTCACCATCGTGGCGACGTACCGGTCGGATGACGTCGATCGATTCCACCCGCTGCGGCCGGTCCTCGCCGAACTCGACCGGACTCGCACGATCGTCCGCATCGAAGTCGGCCCGCTCAGCCCGGCCGAAGTGGCGGAGCAGGTCGCCCTCCTGGCGACACCCCGTGACCTCGACGCGACCGCCGTCGAGGTCCTCGCCGACCGCAGTGGCGGCGTACCGTTCCTGGTCGAGGAGCTCGTCGAGCTGGAAGGCTCCGGGCTGCCGGACACCTCCGCGAGCTCGTGCTCGCCAGGTACACGCGGCTGACGGACCCGGCGCAGCAGGTGGTGCGCGCGATGGCGGCGGGTGGCATGCACGTCGATCATGACGTTCTCTCGGGCGTCGCGGGGCTCGATGATCACGCTCTCGACCTCGCGCTGCGCGAGGCGATCGATGCGCGCGTCGTCCTGGCCGAAGGCGCCGGGCTACTCCTTCCGTCACGCCCTGACACAGGAGGCGGTCCACGGCGAGATGCTTCCGAGCGAACGGGTGCGCGTGCATCGGCGATACGCGGAATACCTCGGCGACAACCGCGCCGAGGCGTCCGACACCGTCTCGGCGGTCGCCGAGCACTGGCTGGCCGCGCGCGACCTGCCGGCGGCGTTCGACGCGACGGTCCTCGCACTCGCGCAGTCGCATGCCGGCTACTCCCCGGCGACCTCCGTCAAGCTCGCCGAGCGTCTCACCGAGCTGTGGGCGCAGATCCCGGATGCCGAGGCCCGCGCGGGCACGACGCTCGCGCAGCTGCACCTCGACGCCGCGCAGGCGTGGCACGACCTCGGCGAGCCCGCGCGTGCGCTGAGATCCGCGAACGAAGGGCTGGCCCTCGACCCCGAGGACCCGCTCACGCGAGCGGCGCTGCTGCGTCAGCGCTTCGTCGAGGTCTACAACACCGAGCACGAGAACCGCAGCGACGACCTCGACGCCGCCATCGCGCTGCTCGAAGGACTGGACGACGTCCGAGCCCGCATCCTGCTCTCGCGTGTGCTGTCGAACGTCGCGATCGGCGGTCACGGTGCCGAAGCGGCGGCGGCCGCCGCGGCGCGCGATCGAACTCGCCGAGAGCGCCGGCGACGATGCGGCACTCGCTGTCGCGCTGACGATCGAGACCTGGCGGATCGCCGACGACGAGGACGATGAGCCACGCGCACTGATTCCGATCGAACGCGCCGTCACCCTTCGGCTGGACCCCGCTCTGCGCGCGTACGCCGCCTCTGCTCAGGTGGGTCTCCTCGGTCGACTGGGCCGCTTCGACGAAGCGGCGCTGGTCGGCGCGCAGCACTACGCCGACGCCGTGCGCGCCGGCATCGAGCGCGGTTCGGGCGATCGTCGATCGCGCTCGCCCTGGCCGGCTCTCTCTTCGCGGCCGGGCGGCCGACTGGAGGCCACGCGTTACGCGCGCCGCGCCATGCGACTGCTCGATCGACCCTCGCGTGGATTCGCCATCCGGCTCCTCGCGACGCACTACGTCGTGGAACGACCAGTTCACGCAGCGGAAGGATCTCCTGGCCGCGGAGCGCGCAACGATCGACGAGTCGCTGCGCCTCCACCACGACAAGCACGGCTGGTGGGTGATCGACCAGGGCGATGCCGTGGTGCTCACTCCGAGCGGGTCTGACCCCCGGATCAGCCGCGACGCGTGGATCGACGCCGTGCGGGCGATCTCGACCCTGCTGGAGGGAGAAGGGCGGTCCCGCGGCGAAGCGCGAGGCCTGCGGTCACGGGCGCGCATGCTGCGTCGCGACGGGCAGCGCGCAGCGGTTCGTCGACGACGACGACGCCGCCAGTCTCAGACGGCACATCGAGGCATCCGCTCTCGATTGGCCGTCACACGGCACCGCGCCGACGATGGCGGGCTTCATGCGCGCCACGCTCGCCGATGCGGATCGACGCCCCGGCCGACGAGCGGATCGCGGCGTGGCGCCCGCTCGTGCGACGCGCTGACCGAGGGCGTCATGCCCATCTGGCACCTGCACATCGCCCGCTTCCGGCTCGCGACGGCGCTGATCGAAGGCGGGCGAGCGCGACGAGGCCGCCGCTCTGCTCGCCTCGATCACCACGGAGGCACCCGGTCACGGCGTCGGCCGCCTCGCGCGATGGGCGTCGGAGCTCGCCGAGCAGGCGCGCCTCGCTGCCGACCACGGGCACCCACTCCGAAGACACGACCGGAATCGCAGCGCTCACGCCGCGCGAGCTGCAGGTCCTGGAACTCGTGGCGGAGGGTCTCACCAACCCGCAGATCGGTCGCAGGCTCTTCATCAGCCCCAAGACCGCGTCGGTCCACGTGTCCGCGATCCTCGCCAAGATCGGCGCCTCGAACCGGGCCGAAGCGGCTGCGATGTACGTGTCCGGCCACTGACCTGCGCGCCGAGGCACCTGCAGGGGCGCTCTGACGCCGGGCCGCGGCATCCCTCGACCAGGTCGGTGACCCACGGCAGGATGTACGCATGCCCTACGAGATCCCCGCGCCCATGCTCGCGAAGTCGGTGCCGGCGGTGCCCGATCCCGCGAAGACGCCCGGCGGTCTCAGCTTCGAGCCGAAGTGGGACGGATTTCGCGCGCTGGTGTCATGGGACGGCGAGAACGTCGAGATCGGCAGCCGCGGCGCGAAGCCGCTGACGCGCTACTTTCCCGAGCTCGTCGAGGCGTTCGCGCGGCTCCTTCCCGAGCCGTGCCTCATCGACGGCGAGGTCGTGGTGCCCAAGGGCGAGCCGGGTGCGCAGCGCCTCGACTGGGAGTCGCTGTCGCAGCGCATCCACCCCGCAGCATCCCGCGTCAACATGCTCGCCGAGACCACGCCCGCGATGTTCATCGCCTTCGACCTGCTCGCCCGAGGCGACCGCGACCTCCAGCCCGAGCCGTTCGAGGTGCGTCGCGCAGAGCTCGTCGACCTGCTCGGCGGCGTGCCGCATCCCGTGCACGTCACGCGCACGACCGACGACCCCGCGCTCGCCGAGCGATGGCTCGCGGAGTTCGAGGGTGCGGGACTCGACGGCGTCGATCGCCAAGCCGCTCGCGCAGCCGTACGCGCCGAACAAGCGCACGATGTTCAAGATCAAGCACGCGCGGACGGCCGACGTCGTCGCGCTCGGCTACCGGATCCACAAGTCGGGCGAGGGCGTCGGGTCGCTCCTGGTCGGGCTGTACTCCGAGGACGGGCAGCTCTACCCCGTCGGCGGGGTCGCCGCGTGGAGCAACCAGCGCCGGCTCGAGCTCATCGACGAGCTCGCGCCCCTGGTCCAGCGCGACGACGACGGCGCGGCGCTGACCGGCGAGGGCGAGAAGTCGCGCTTCGCGGCGGGCCGGCAGGACTCCTCGTTCGTCAAGCTCCGCCCCGAGCGCGTGCTCGAGGTGCGCTACGACCAGCTCGAGGGCTGGCGGTTCCGCCACACGGTGCAGTTCGAGCGCTGGCGGCCGGACCGCGAGCCCGAGTCCTGCACGTACGACCAGCTCGAGACCGTGTCGGCGTACGACCTCGGCGACGTGCTGGACTGACGCGGCAGGCGTCCGTCGCCGGCGTCGAGCGCGGACGGATCGCGCGGCGGCACGAACTCGATCGACGGGGATGTCGGCATCCCGCGCCCTGCGCGACATCCATCGCGGAGTGCAGGTGCCGCCACGCCGTCGGGTGCTGCTCTCGCGTAGTCGGCGAGCCGCGCCGCGGATTCTTCAGGACCGAGCAGCCGCGCATGCGCCTTGACCCGGCGGAATCGGCCGATGCTGATGTACGCAACGCCGTTGGCCTGGATGTTGCGATACCACTGGGCACGATGACCGAAGCCGCTCGCGACCCGCACGACGTTGCGCTCCTGGCCGACGACCTCGACCACCACGAATCGCCGCTCACCCGACACCCGCCCGAGGTGCTCGATCATCACGAGGCGGTTGCCGAGCATCCAGCCGAGGCTCGCGCGGTAGAGCGGGTATCGGCAGTCGCATCAGCCAGCGCGTGCGCAGCATCCGCGCGATCGCGCGGTCGATCAGGCCCGCCTGCTCACCCATCGGTCTTCTCGGCCGCGGGCCAGTTCTCGGGGTTGATGCGGCTCGGCTGCACGCGCGGCGGCTCGCCCGGCATCTTCGGGAAGTCCGGCGGGAACGGCAGCTCGCCGAGCCCGTTCGACAGGTCGCGCTCCCACCACTCCAGGAGCGTGTCGATGCGACCCGGCTTCGCCAGCAGGTCGGCCCACGGGTCGCCGACGTCGGCGAGGCGCTGCGGCACCGAGCGGATCGTGAAGGCGGCGGGATCGGCATCCGCCAGCTCCTCCCACGTGATCGGCGTCGAGACCGTCGCGCTCGGCAGCGCGCGGGGACTGTACGCACCGGCCATCGTGCGGTCGCGGTTGGCCTGGTTGAAGTCGATGAAGATGCGCTCGCCGCGCTCCTCCTTCCACCAGTTCATCGTGACCTTGTCGGGCATCCGCCGCTCGAGCTCACGGCCGGCCGCGATCACCGCGTGCCGCACGTCGAGGAACTCGTGCGCCGGTTCGATGGGACAGAACACGTGGATGCCGCGATTGCCGCTGGTCTTGACGAACGCCGTCAGCCCGGCTTCGGCGAGCACATCGCGCATCGCGGGCGCGACGGCGGCAGCATCCGAGAAGCCGGTGCCGCCGTAGGGATCGAGGTCGATGCGCAGCTCGACGGGGTTGTCGACGTTCGCCGTGAGGGATGCCCAGGGATGGAACACGATCGTGTTCATCTGCACGGCCCAGACCGCCGTCGCGATCTCGGTGAGGATGAGCTGCGGATGCCGCCGCCCGCTGTTGTACGTGACGGTCTGCGCCTCGACGAACGACGGCGCGCCCTTCGGCGGGTTCTTCGAGTAGAAGCGCTCGCCGTCCACACCCTCGGGGAAGCGCTCGAGCGACACCGCCCGATCGCCGTTCGCCGTCAGGAACGGGCCGGACACCGCGAGCAGGTACTCCGCGAGCTCGTGCTTCGTGATGCCGAGCTCGGGCCAGAGCACGCGGTTCGGGCTGGAGAGCCCGACCTCGCGATCGCCGTCCGGTCCAGGCACGGTCAGGGTGATGCGTTCCGAGGCCATGATCCGACTTTAGTGGGGCTCCGCCCCACACCCCCGGCTCGCTGACGCCCGCCCCGTGCGCATAACTCCGCCTGGGATCTCGCGCGGCACCGGAGATATCGCTTCCTCGGGCAGCCGGCGGAGAACTCAGGCTGAGTTATGACACGGGGTTCGGTCCAGCGACGCCGTCACTTGAGCACGGGGAACCGGAGGTGGGTCACCCGCTTCGCGGGAATGACGACGGTCGGGTCGCCGAGCCGGACATCCTCGGGAGCGACATCCGCGAAGTACGGATGCCCCTCGCCGAGCACGACCGGCACCAGGTCGATCGCGACCTCGTCGATGAGCCCGGCGGCGAGTGCCTGCCCCGCGATGGTGCCTGCGGCGACTCCGATCGACTTGTCGCCCGCGATCTCCTTCGCGCGCGCGATCGCGGCCTCGATGCCGTCCGTGACGAAATGCCCGTTGCCGGTCCCGGCGTGCGCCCAGTCCGTCGGCACCTCGTGGGTGACCACGACGAACGGCACGCCCATCGGATGCTCGCCCTTCCACCCATCGGTGATGTCGAAGAGCAGCCGGCCGACCACGAGGCATCCGATCTCACTGACCCAGCCCCTCCAGTAGTCGGCGCTCTCCTGCGTCAGGTGGAACGGCGGAAGGTCCCCTGCGTTGACGATCTCGACGTCGCCCGCCTCGTACCAGTCGAAGAGCGGGCCGGGGTCGTTGTCGGGATAGGCGACGAAGCCGTCGAGCGACGTCGAGGCCGAGGAGACGACGATGCCCATGTCAGCGCTCCCGCGGCGAGCATTTCGTCGAGCTTCTCGTAGCCCTCGTTCATGCCGTACTCCATGCCCTCGGCCATCATGCCCTCGAGCACCTCGAGCGACGGGAAGACGCTGTGGTCGACGATGCGGGAGCGGCCGCCCGGCAGGCTCTCGAAGCGCATGATGTCGATGCTGACCTCGTCGGGCATGCCCTCGTACTCGAAGGTCTGGATCAGCACCTCGTTCTCGCGGACGGTGTGGAAGACGCCGCGGAACGCGTAGACGTTGCCGTCGGCATCCGTCTGCTCATAGCGGTAGCCACCGCCGCTGCGGAAGTCCCAATGCGTGATGTTCGTCTGGAGCGACCGAGGGCCGATCCAGATCTTGAACAGCTCGCGATCGGCGTGAGCGCGGAACACCGCCTCGACGGGAGCCTCGAATTCGCGCGTGATGTCGGCATACGACTGGCCCGGTGCGGCGTCGATGACGACGGGGTTGCTGGCGTTCATTGTGTTTCTCCTTCACTGGTGCGGCCCTCCGGCGGGGCCGGCGAGGGGTGGTGGGGTGGCGGATGCCGTCAGCACGGCGTCGAGCCGGCGGTAGGCGCTTTCGGCTTCGAGTCGGTACCGATCGATCCACGACGTGAGGCGCTCGAGAGCGGCGGCGTCGAGGTGGACCGGCTTGCGCTGCGCTTCTCGCGTGCGCCAGACCAGCCCGGCGTCCTCGAGCACGGTGATGTGCTTCGAGACCGCCTGGAGCGAGATGGCGAACGGCTCGGCCAACTCGCCGAGCGTGGCGGAGCCGCGGCTGAGCCGCGCGATGATCGCGCGGCGGACCGGATCGGCGAGCGCCGCGAACGCCCGGTCCAGTGCAGCAGCATCCGTCGTATTCATCAACTCACTCGTTTATCAACTAACTTGTTGATAAACAACGATACGACGCATCCTGGAACCTCGTCAAGAGCGGAATCAGCCGGCGAGCGCGATGACGGGCGCGAGGTCTTCACGGGAGAGGCGGATCCACGGCCCGCGCGGATCCACGATGACTCCCGCCAGCTCCTCGTTGCCTCGCAGCGCCACGGCCAGCTGTGCGCCGGTGAGCGGCGCCGCGCGATCGGCCCGGCGCATCGCCGCGACCTCGAGCGGATGCGAGTAGACCTCGAGCAGCCGCGATCCGTCCGGTGCCGCGACCTTCGGCGATACCCGGCCGATCGCCTTCACCCTTGCCCACCGCGACCCAGAGCGGGACGCGCGCGAGCGCCTCGCCCACGGCGGCGGCAGTGGCCGGCGTGCGCTCCTCGGCGAGCAGCGTCTTCAGCGTCAACGATTCGTCGAACTTCTCGAGAAGCTTCTCGAGAAGCGCGCGGGGGAAGACCGCGCGGGCCGGCGCAGAAGCGTGGTCGAGGATCAGGCCCTCGTACGGCCCGGCCAAGACATGGCGCAGGACCGTGAGCACCGGCTGCCCCATCGCGCTCGTGTCGGTGTCGCCGTCCGCGCGGACGCTCGCCTGCAGCGCAGCGCCGCTGCTGTACGCCAGCGCGAAGTTCCGATCGCCGACGGTCGCCATCGCGAGCGGCACCTGCTTGCCCTCGGAGAGCAGCGTTCGAGCGTCGCCCTTCACCCGCAGGAACAGGTGTCCCTGCAGCAGCTGGCGCGCGACGTCGAGGACGTCCTGCGGCGAGGGCGACTCGGGAAGCCGCGCGAGAGCCTCGCGGACGAGCACGTTGTCGCGGACGCCGGGGACGGTCTCGGTTCGCGATCTCGCCGCAGCGGCGGGCGGCGTCGCGGGCCTGAGCGCCTGAGCGCCAAGTCCGCGGTATGACGAGACCGAGATGTCGACGGATGCCGCGGCCGCCGCGCCTGCGGAGTCAGAGGACGGTGCTTCCGCCGCATCCTCGCGCGGCGCCTCGATCGCGCCGGAATCGGTGTTCGGCGTGTCGGTGCCCGGCGCTTCGCTCGGCGGTGGAGTCGCCGGGCGTGCCTTTCGGGCGGCGGGAGAAGAGGGCCATTCTGCGAGCCTAACCCGGCACCCTCCCAGGCCGCCGGGCTTCTCGACGGCCGGGGACGGCCTCGGTCAGAGCTTCTCGATCGGCGCGATCTTGATCAGCAGCTTCTTAGGGCCGACCTTGTCGAACCGCACGTGCGCGATGCGCTTCGCGACCCTCGCCGGTGACGGCATCCACTCGTCCCTCGCCGAAGTCGTCGTGACGGATGCGGTCCCCCGGCGCCAGCACCATGTCGCCGTTGTCGCGCACCTTCGCCGGAATGCGGTTCGCGAACTTCTCGATCGAGCCGTTGGGCTCGCGACGCGCGAGCGGAACGAGCTCGTCGCCGTAGCGGTTGCCGGACGTTCCGAAGCCCGACGCCGGATCCGCGCCTGGCGTTGAGCGCGCGCGACTGCGTGCCCCCGCGGGAGTTCACGTCGCCAGGCGACTGGCGCCAGTGCAGCAGCTCGGCGGGGATCTCCTGCAGGAACCGGCTCGGCATCGCGACCGTCACCTCGCCGAACTGCGCGCGCGTCATCGCGAGCGAGAGGTAGAGGCGCTTGCGCGCGCGGGTGATGCCGACGTAGAAGAGGCGTCGCTCCTCCTGCGGGCCGCCGGGCTCGCCCGCCGAGATCCGGTGCGGGATGAGATCCTCTTCGACACCGGTGACGAACACCGCGTCGTACTCGAGGCCCTTGGCGGTGTGCATCGTCATGAGCGACACCGATCCCGAGGCATCCTCGAGGTCGTCGGCATCCGAGACGAGCGCGACCTCGGCGAGGAAGTCGATCGACCGTGCCCTCCGGATTGTTCCGCGCGAACTCGCGCGCGACGGCGACGAGCTCGTCGAGGTTCTCGACGCGAGCCTCGTCCTGCGGGTCGCGGCTGGCGCGCAGCGCGTCGGTGTAGCCGGACTTGCCGAGCAGCAGCTGGAGACCCTCGGCGACGGCGGTCGGCGGGGCGAGCTCGCCCGTCGCGGGGAGCATGAGGTCGGATGCCTCGGCCAGCACGGCGTCGAGGTGCGCGATGGACGCCTGGATCTTGGGTCCGACGCCGAGCGCCGACGAGTTCGCGAGAGCGTCGCGGAAGGTGATCTGCTGGTCCTGCGCATACCGCGAGATCGTCTCGATCGTGACATCGCCGATGCCGCGGCGGGGCCTGTTGATGATGCGGCGCATCGCCATCTCGTCGGCGGGATTCGCCACCGCGACGAGATAGGCCAGGGCGTCCTTGATCTCGGCCCGCTCGTAGAACTTGGTGCCGCCCATGATCTTGTACGGAACCGCCGAGCGGATGAAGATCTCCTCCAGCGCGCGCGACTGGGAGTTGGTGCGGTAGAACACCGCCATCTGCGAGTAGTCGATCCCGCCGCGCCGCAGCGCCTCGACCTCGTCGGCGACGAACTGCGCCTCGTCGTGCTGCGAGTAGCCGGTGAAGCCGATGATCTTCTCGCCGGCGCCGACATCCGTCCACAGCTTCTTGTCCTTGCGGTCGAAGTTGTTGCCGATCACCGCGTTCGCGGCGCTCAGGATGTTCTGCGTCGACCGGTAGTTCTGCTCGAGCAGCACCACCTTCGCGCCGGGGTAGTCGCGTTCGAACTCGGTGATGTTGCGGATGTCCGCCCCGCGGAACGCATAGATCGACTGGTCCGAGTCGCCGACGACGGTGAGGGATGCCGCATCATCCGCCGACGGCTCGGCATCGAAGATCATCATGCCGTTCACGGCCTGCGGCTCGGCGCCCGAGCCGACGGGCTTCGTCAGCTCGTTGATCAGGGCGTACTGCGCGTGGTTGGTGTCCTGGTACTCGTCGACAAGGATGTGGCGGAATCGCCGGCGGTACACGTCGGCGACGTGCGGGAACGCGCGGAAGAGGTAGACGGTCTGCGCGATGAGATCGTCGAAGTCGAACGCGTTCGCGCGCTGCAGCGCGCGCTGGTAATCGGCGAACACGTCGACGAAGACGCGCTCGGCGGGATCGCTCATGTTCGCCTGTCGCGCGTAGGACTCAGCATCCGCCAGCTCGTTCTTGAGCTTGGAGATGCGGCCCTGCGTTCCGGCCGGCGTCAGGCCGAAGGCATCCGCCTCGTGCTCCTTGACGAGTCGCTTGATGAGCGCGCGCGAGTCGCCGGAGTCGTAGATCGTGAACGACTTCGTGAAGCCGAACTGATCGGCCTCGCGACGGAGGATGCGCACGCACGCCGAGTGGAACGTCGAGATCCACATGCCCTGCGCGGTGTCGCCCACGAGGTGCTGCACGCGCTCGCGCATCTCGCCCGCGGCCTTGTTCGTGAAGGTGATCGCGAGGATCTGGCTCGGCCATGCCTCTTTGTTGCGAAGCAGGCTCGCGATGCGCCGCGTCAGCACGCTCGTCTTGCCCGAGCCGGCGCCGGCGACGATGAGCAGGGCCTGTCCGCGGTAGGTGACGGCCTCGCGCTGCGGCGCGTTGAGGCCAGCGAGCAGGTCCTCGTCGGCGCGTGCGGCGCCTGCAGCGCCGGCGCTGGGCGAGCCGCCGCCGAGGCGGGGCTGGGGTCCGCGATCTCCGCCGACGATGATGGGCGTAGAGGCGTCAGTCATGGCCCGTCAAGTCTAGGCGCGCCGCCCGACACCGAGCCCAGCCGGACGCTTCAGCCCGACGGGCTGCCACTCCCGCGCGAACCAGCGCCGGACGCGGGATGCTCCGAACTCCTGCTTGTCCGCGGCGAGCGCGAGCGAGGGGCCCTGGAGCGTGCCCCGCGGCCGGTCGCCGAAGAAGTCCACCTCGACGATGCCGATCTCGTCGCCGCCGAACTCGATGTAGCAGATGCCTCTGCCGTCGTACGCGGCATCCCCCGTCTCTTCCCGCATCCGTGAGGCGATCCGCCGCGCGGCCGTGGCCGCCTGGCGCTCGGCGAAGACACCGGCGCGAGGCGTCCCGACGTTCGCGACATCGCCCACTGCGAAGACGCCGGGCCATGGTGTCTCGAGCGTGCGCGGATCGACGGGCACCCACCCGTCGACGGTGAGTCCGGATGCCTCGACCACGGCCGGCGCGCGATGCACCGGCACGCCGAGGTACAGGTCGAAGGGCAGCGCGGACCCGTCGCCCAGCCGCGCCACGCGCTCGTCGACATCGAGCGAGCGCACGTTGGTCTCGGGATGCCACGCGACGCCGCGCTCCGCGAACACCTCGAGCAGCGCCGCGGACGCGTCGGGCGAGGGCGGAATCGGCCGGGGGAAGGGCATCACCAGCGAGATCGTGGACTTCTCGCGGATTCCGCGTTCTCGCAGCATCGCGTCGAGCATGAGCGCCGTCTCGCTCGGCGCCGGCGGGCACTTGAACGGCCCGGCCGTGATGCCGATGACGACGTCGCCGCCTTCGAAGGCGGCGAGCGTCTCGCGCAGCGCGAAGGCGCCGGCTTCGCTGTAGAACTCGTGGCCGACTTCGGCGAGGCCGGGTGTGCGTGCGATCTCGTAGTCCGCGCCCAGCGCGATCACGAGGAAGTCGGCTTCGAACGATCCGGCCGAGGTCTCGACGCGCTTGGCGTCGGCGTCGATCGCGGTGATCTCGGCGCGCACGAACCTCACGCCCGGCTTCACCGCATCCTCGTACCGATGCACCACGTGCTCGGCCGTCGTGCGCCCGAACATCACGTCGAGCTTCGAGAACCCGAAGACGAAGCCCTCGGTCTTGTCGATCAGGACGACGTCGATGTCATCCCCGAACTCGTCGGACAGGATGCTGGTCAGCTCCAGTCCGCCGAATCCCGCCCCCAGCACCACGACGCGTCTTCCCACGACGGATCCCCCTCATCCCCGGATTCCAGGCTCACTCTAGACCCGCGTCGGCGACGCGGATGCCGCTCCCTCCGCCCAGCGGAGTCGCACGGCCGAGCGGAGGGCGCGGAGGCGCCCAGGGCCTCCGCCCACCCCGTCCGCCTCCGGCCAGCGGAGGCCGACCCCGTAACCGAGAGCACGGCGCTCGGCATTGCGGACTTCACGCTGGTGCCGGTCTGCTCTCATGCCGCTCGGCAAGGAGATCGTCTCGACGCGTCAGGGCGCCTTCGACGTCGTCGCCAAGTAGCGCTCCCGTAGCGACCGTTGGCCTGAGCCTCAGAACTTCTCGGGCACGTACCGGTACGGGTACTGCGGGTCGACGTAGTCGCCCGGCTCCTGGCGCGGCGGCAGCACCGGCACGTCGCGCGGCACCTCCTCGTATGGGATCTGCGACAGCAGGTGCGAGATGATGTTCAGCCGCGCCTTCTCCTTGTCGTCCGAGACGGCGACGTTCCACGGCGCGAACGAGGTGTCGGTCGCGGCGAACATCGCGTCGCGGGCGCGTGAGTAGTCGTACCAGCGGTTGTAGGACTTCAGGTCCATCTCCGTGAGCTTCCAGATCTTGCGGCCGTCGGTGATCCGGCCCTCGAGGCGCCGGGTCTGCTCCTCGGGGCTCACCTCCAGCCAGTACTTGAGGAGGATGATCCCCGAGTCGACCATCGCCTGCTCGACGAACGGAACCTGCTCGCAGGAACGTCGTCGCGGTCGCGTCGTCCGTGAAGCCCATCACGCGCTCGACCCCGGCGCGGTTGTACCAGCTGCGGTCGAAGATGACGACCTCGCCCGCTGCCGGGAAGTGCTGGATGTAGCGCTGGATGTACATCTGACTGCGTTCGCGCTCGTTCGGCGCGGGCAGCGCGACGACCCGGAACACACGCGGCGTCACCCGCTCGGTGATCGCCTTGATGACGCCGCCCTTGCCGGCTCCGTCGCGACCCTCGAAGACGATGCAGACCTTGAGGCCCTCGTGCCTGACCCACTCCTGCAGCTTCACCAGCTCGATGTGGAGCTTCTTCATCTCTTTGGCGTACTTCTTGCCGCTGAGCCCGTCTCCGGACTTCTTCGACTTCTTCGACATCGGCGTCTCCAGGTCGTGGGTCGCGCCGCTTCCGGCGCGCCAGGTGGCGCCAGCCTAGTCTCAGGCGATGGATGTCGCGCTGCGGCGCCACCGGATGGCGAGAGCGAAACCGACGGCCGCGATCACGGCGCCGAACACGGCGGCCCATGCGGCCGTGTCGGCCGGGATGTCGAGGTACACCGTGATGCCGAGGATCCGCGCGAGACCCCACGGCAGGAGCCCCATCTCGTCGTTCCAGACCGTGAGCGCGGTCTCGAGGCCGATCGCGGCGACGAACGTCGCGGGGATCGCGAGCGCCGAGCCCGACGGCCGCGAGCACCATGCCGGTGGCACGGCGGCGCCCGACCTGCGCGGCCAGCGCCCAGCCCGCCGCGACGAACAGCCACACGAACAGGGCGAATGCGATCGCGATGTAGACGGTGCGCAAGGCCGGTTCGGTCCAGAACGCGAACCAGTATCCGCCGGGTCCCGTGAACGAGAGCGCGACGAGCGTCACGATGCAGCGGAGCACGATGACGCCTCCGACGGCGGCGATGACGGGCCACGGCGAGCGGCGTCCGACGAGGAGCCGCACGACGAGCGCGAAGACGAGCCACGCGCCGAGCACCACGGCGAGGTGCACCCACGAGAGGAACGAGGTCTGCACGGCGCGGGTCGCGACCAGCAGGGCCGCGGGCACGCCGATCATGAGCCAGCGGTCGAGCGGCAGCATCCCGAGCGTCGATTCGCGCGCCCGCCACGGACGTGTGGATGCGAGCCAGGACGCGCGCGCCGCCGCCGCGCCCGGCCGGCGGACGAGCCGGGTGCGCGCCGCGAGCATGCCGATGATCGAGCCACGCCGCCGCGAGCAGGAGAAGGATGCGGGCGATCCAGGCCATCGCCAGGTCACGGTCGGCGCGCTCGACGCCGAGGTCGGCGGCCGTCAGGTTGTACGCCGGGTAGTCGACGTTGCCGTCGTAGGTCTCGACGTGCGCGGCCGCGAGCTCGACGTACTCGTCGCGGGCCGCCGACCACGCGTCGTAGGACGAGTCGGCGCGGGTGTCGTGCCACTCGCCCTGGTAGAGGATCATCGCGCGATACGCCGCGAGCAGGTGCAGGACGTCGACCTCGTAGTCGAGGGTTCCGAGGAATGCATCGCGCAGCGACGCGTCGTGCCAGGTGCGCGGCATCCGTCGACGAGACCAGCTCACGCATGGCCTCGACATCTGCCAGCGCCTGCTCGCCGCCGGCGATGGCGGCCTGGATGTCGCCGCCCGTCGCGTCGCGCGAGATCGCGTAGAGGACGTCGAGCACCGCGGAGTCGCCGGTGAGGATGTCCCACTCGAAGATCCACATCATGGGCGGCGGCTCGAGCCCGATCGCGAACACACGCTGGTCGGCGAACTGCTCGATGTACATGCCCTGCTCGATCGCCTGACGCGACAGGTTCATCGCATCGACGATCGCATCGACCGTCGCCGGGTCGTCCGAGAACCACTGCCGCGCCCAGCCCGCAGTGACCTCCGCGACGTCTGCCTCGGGGTCGCGGGCGAGTGCCGAGGCGACCACGGTGTCGAGCTCGTACAGCTGCCAGAATCCGGCCTTGAGGTAGAGCGTCATCGGGCCGGCGCGCCACGGCCCGCCGTCCTGGGTCCAGGTCCAGATTCCCTCGATGTTCTCGTTCGACGCCAGCAGCTGCTGCAGCGCGAACTGGTACTCGCGGCCGAGGTCGTTCGGGAACGCGCCGAAGTTCTCGAACTCGCGCCTGGACTGGAACTCCACGATCCGCCGCTGCGTGCCCTGCTCGAGCGTCACGTTCAGCGGCAGCCAGCTGTAGAAGTCGCCCAGCGTGTACTTCGTCGACACGATCAGCGCAGGCGAGTCGATCCCGCCGAGCACCGCCTCGTACGACGCCGGGTTGGTGTGCATGTCGCCCACCGCGCCGACACCGACGCTCCAGGTGCGGAAGATCACTTCACGATCGGATGCCTCGGCCTGCGCGCTGAGGGTCTCGAGCATCGTCCGCACGGCGTCGGGTGTGGTCACCGCGAGCTGGGAGTAGTAGTCCCAGCCCTCGACGTCATAGACGCGGCCCGCCTCGCCGATGCGGATCAGCACGCCGTCGAGTGCGGGCTCGGCGGCATAGAGCTCGTCGAGACCGGCTGCGTAGACGTCCCACAGCTCGGGGTTCTCGGTGTCGAGCGAGCCGAACTGATCGACGAGGTAGTCCTCGAGCGGGGTCGTCAGGGTGAGCATGTCGGTGCGCAGGAAGACATCCATGCCGAGCTCGTCGGCGTGCGCCCAGAACGGGCCGAACGCATCGCGCAGGGCGAGCGCCTGGGCGCGGTGCTCGTCGCCTTCGGTGTACACCGGGCCGCCGACGACCTCGTCGAACGTCACGAACTCGACGAATCCGGGGAAGGCGACGGCGTTGTAGCCGTTCTCGAGCGAGTGGCGGATGAACATGTCGAAGTCGACGAATGCCTCGGCGAGCGCTGCCTCGTCGATGTAGGGCGCCTCGGGCAGAAGCACGTCGGCGAACGCCTTCGACGCGTGCGAGTAGTCGCTGCCGTCCTCCCAGGCGGCGGGGTCGGGCTTGACGCCCACCGCGCCCATGTCGACCATCCGGAACGGCAGTCGCGAGGTGACCTCCTCGCCCAGGTGCTCGGCGACCGAAGCGCCGGTGCGCACCTGCGCGGCGAGGTCGTAGATGCCGCGGACGGCGCCGGTCTCGCTCGCGGCCTCGATGCGGAGTGCCGAAGCGGTGCCGGTGAGCCGGTAGGTCTCGTCGGCTTCGTCGCCATCGCCTGAGACGACCGTCAGGGATGCCTCGCCTGCGTGCTCCGGCGCGCCGGCCGTCGCCACGCGACAGACTCTCGAGCGCGGCGTCGAACCGCGGGCTCGTCGGCGCATCCACCGTGGTGAACTCCGGTGCGGGCACCGCCGGCGCGGCGGCCGCGGCAGTCGGAGCGGCTGGATCCATCTGGGTCGCCGGCTCGGTTCGGATGCCGAGCGCGTCGCCGACGACGACTCCCAGCCCGACTCCGAGGGCGAGGAGGACGATGACGGTGACGACGGCGAGAGATGCCCCGCCTCATCGCCTTCGTCATGGGATCACGTTAGCCGGTCGGTCGAGTCGCTCCCGCCATCACCGGCGCTCCTGTGGACGAGCGTGCGGCCGCTCGGGAGGGCTGCCGCTGCGTCGAAGCCCTCCGCCTCGAACATCCCCACCGTGCCTGTCGAGAAGCCCGGGGGAAGGACACCGCCGCGCATGCTGGTGTCGATCGGATACCCCTCGAGGTGCTCAGCACCGTTCGCGATGGCATGGGCGATCGCCGCATGCGAGCAGCCCGGCCGCCACACCGCGTCGCCGATGCTTCGGGGGCACGAGGATGCAGTAGATCGACCACACGCGTTCATCGCCCAGGTCGTAGGGGCTCGCCTTCACCACCAGCCTGCTGCCGAGCACGTGGCGAAGACGGGTGCGCGGCTCGACGCCGCACCAGCCGACCGGCTGATCGTCGTCGAGCGCGATCAGTCCGCGGGGCGGGTCGAGCGCGTCGATCTGCTCGGCGAGCATCGCTCGCCGAGACACCCGGTCGGTGCTCGCGGCCTCGCTGCCAGTGAGCACGTGGAACTGGCACCAGCAGTTGCGTGCGGACGCCTCTGCCTGGAAGACCGTCTCGACCGCGTCCCATCCCGCTTCGCGAGCGGGTACGACTCGCATGCCGGCCATCCGCACAAGCTATCGCTCACCGGCGACACGCGTCGCGATCAGAGGGCGGATGCCGCCTTCCTGACTCGATGGAGCGCGGCGCCGAGCCCGTCGAGACTGTCCTTCGCACGCTCCTGCGCCCGGTCGATCAGGTCGTCATAGTGTTCGACGCGTTCGCCGTCGCGGCCCGCGCGTGCTCGCGCGATCTCGAGACGATCGATGAAGATCAGCTCGTCCCGGTGGTCGCCGAGCGCGTCGTGCACGTCCTCGCCCGCCGCCGCGAGCTCCTCGAAATCGTCGCCGAACGCGTCCGGATCCGCCTCGTGCAGCGCCTCGGCCACGTACCGCAGTCGCCGCCCCGCCTTGCGCACCTCGTGGAGGGACTCGATCGATCCGTCGCTGCGTTTCGCCGCCCGCTTGACTCGACGCACCTCTGCCCGGGCGACCTTGGTGAGTGCTGCCGCCTTCGAGTGGGCCGTCGGCCGGTCACTGGTGGATCGGCTGCGAAGGCCTCGCAGCGCCGCCATGCGGGCCTCCGAGCGCGGCCCGTCGTGGAGCTCGCGCAGCCGCGCGTGCGCTCGCGCATAGTCCTCGTATTCGTCGTCGACCAGACGTGCGCGGAGCTCGGCGTCGTCGATGCCGAGATCATCCATCGCCGCGAGCGCGACCTCGGCCCTCACCTCGATGTCGCGGACGATTCCGAGCTGGCCGCCCCATTCGGCGAACTGCACCCGCAGGTCATGGGCGGCGGACTCGTCGAGGTAGATGCGGAAGCCGGCGAGCACGCTCCGCAGCCGACGCACGTCCGTCCGGTGCTGGTGCACTCCGTCGGGGGCATCGGCGATGGCATCCGATTCGCTCGCGATGAGTCGATCCGCCGTCATCCGCATGATGGATCGGATGACGTCACCGGCCGTGGGCGCCTCGTTCGGCATTGGAGCCTCCTTGGCGTCGACGGTATCGCCTCGGCCGACCGCCGGGCGAGTGCGCGTTTCGTCTCGCGCGCCCCGTGCCCGTCTTCGAACGACCGACGGGTCAGCTGCTCTTGCGGATCGCCCGCACCCCCGCCCACAGGCCGAGCGCGGCCAGCACCAGCGCGGCGACCCAGCCCCACAGCACGGTCGTCGAGCCGAGGTCGCCCGCGAGCAGCGCGCGCTCGGCCTGAACCACCCAGTTGACGGGGTTCACCGTGGCGACTGCCTGCATCCACGCCGGACCCTCGTCGAGCGGCAGAAGCATGCCCGAGAGGATCAGCAGCGGGAAGATCAGCGTCTGCTGCACTCCCCAGAACAGCCACTCGCGGTCCTTCGTCTTGAGCGCCAGCGTGTACGAAAGCGAACCGAGCCCGACGCCGAACACGGCGAGCAGCGCGAGACCGATGACGAGGCCCGGCACGTTGATCGTGAACCCGAACGGCCAGGCGATCAGCACGATGATGAGCGCCTGCACCACGATCGGCGCGATCTCCTTGAGCGCGCGCCCCACCAGCAGCGACGATCGCGCGAGCGGAGCGACGAGCGTCCGCTCGTGCGAGCCCGTCATCATCTCGTACTGCAGGTTCGAGCCGGTCGCGCCGGTGCCGAACAGCACGATCATGACCAGCACACCGGGTACGAACCACTGCAGCGTCTCGCCGACCGGCTGCCCCGATGAGCCGATCAGCAGCGGGGCGAACAGCCCGAGGAACACGAGCGGCTGCACGAGGCTGAAGATGAGCGTGAACGGGTCGCGGACGACCGGCTTCAGCTCGCGGGTGAGCACGTTCCAGGTGTCGCGCGCCGGGTTGGCGCGGACGGCGGTGTCGGGCCGGGTTGCGGGCGTGGTGGTCATCGCTTCGCTCCTGTCTTCTCGGATGCCTCGGATGCTGCGGATCCGCCGGATGCGGCATCCGTCGTCTCTTCTTCTTCATCGGTGGGCTCGCCCTCGCCGGCTTCGCGCAGCGTGCGTCCGGTCAGGGCCAGGAACACGTCGTCGAGCGTCGGCGGAACACCCGTCGCCCGGACGACCCTGATCCCCTGCGCGTCCAGTGCCCGCACTACGGCGGGCAGGAGCTCGTCGCCGTCGGGCGCGGTGACGGTGACGGATGCTCCGTCCGCCGCGACACCGCGATCGGTAAGGCCCTGCACCACTGCGACCGCGCGCGCAGCATCCGCGTCGGTGGCGAAGCCGAGCGTCAGCACATCTCCGGCGAGCTCCGACTTGAGCTGCGCCGCGGTGTCGTCCGCGATCACGCGGCCCTTGTCCATCACCATCACCCGCTCCGCGTAGCGGTCGGCCTCCTCGAGGTAGTGCGTGGTGAGGAACACTGTGGTGCCGTGCTGCTCCCGCAGGTCGAGGATGTGCTGCCACAGGTTCGCGCGGCTCTGCGGGTCGAGCCCCGTCGACGGCTCGTCGAGGAACAGCAGCGGGGGCGCATGCATCAGACCGAGCGCGACATCGAGCCGGCGCTTCTGGCCGCCGCTCAGCTGCTGCACCGCGCGCGTCGCGAAGCTCGTCAGGTCGAGCGAGTCGATGAGCTCGTCGGCGCGTTTCTGCGCGGCAGCGCGCGGCATCCCATAGAAGGCACCCTGGCTCACCAGTTCGTCCCGCGCGCGCTGCGCGAAGCTGCCGCTCGTGAGCTGTCCGACATAGCCGATGCGCGCCCGCACCTCGGCCGGGCTGCGCAGGATGTCGTAGCCGACGACACGCGCGGTGCCCGCGGTCGGCGGGATCAGGGTGGTCAGCATGCGCAGGCTCGTGGATTTGCCTGCGCCGTTGGGTCCGAGGAAGGCCACGAGTTCGCCTCTCGAGACCTGGAAGGTGAGGTCGGTGACGGCCTCGACGGTCTTCTTCTTCACGGTGAAGCGCTTGGTCAGGCCCTGAGCTTCGATGATCGGTTCGTTCATGATGCGACGCTAGATCGCATCGCGGACAGATTCGGTCCGCAACGAAGAAGTTCTTGACAGTGCGTCTTGCGACGACTTACGGTTAAGCAATCCATTAATTAAGGAGTTGCTTACGTGGTCGATTCGCCGGACGAGCTGAGCGTGGTCTTCCAGGCGCTGGCCGATCCGACGCGCCGCGCGATCATTTCGCGCCTGCGCAGCGGGACGACGACCGTGGGCGAGCTCGCCGAGCCGTTCCAGATGAGCCGGCCGGCGATCTCACAGCACCTCAAGGTGCTCGAGCGGGCTGGTTTGATCGAGCGGACGACGGACGCCCAGTGGCGCCGCTGTTCGCTGCGTACGGAGCCTCTCGACGAGGCCTCGGCGTGGGTCGAGCGTCACCGCGACGAGTGGAACGAGCGATTCGATCTGCTCGACGAGCGACTCCGAGAGATGAAAGGAAAAGCGGATGCCTGAGCAGACCGTCACACAGGACAAGCAGTTCACCATCACCCGCGTCTTCGAAGCACCCCGAGAACTGGTGTGGCAGGCGTGGACCGACCCTGCAGAGGCCGCCATCTGGTGGCACCCGCGCGGGGTCACGACTCCACCCGAGTCGGTGCAGATCGATGCACGCGTCGGCGGCAGATATGCGTACACGATGATCGCGCCGGACGGCACCGAGTATCCGACTGCGGGCGTCTATCGCGAGATCACTGCCCCGGAGCGCCTGGTCTTCACGTGGGGATCGCCCGGCGACGACGACGCCGCCGCTCCCGTGATCAGCGTCGACCTGGCCTCCCACGGCGGCGCTGGAGAGCAGACGCTGATGACATTCCACGTGCAGGGCATCGACGGCAGGCCTGGGGACGAGAACGTCTACGACGGCTGGGACGAGGCGTTCGACATCCTCGTCGAGCACCTGCCGGACCTGCGGGGCTGAGCGCCGACCCCGAGCCCGGGAACGCGGGGCACCCCGCGCCCCCGAGTGGGCGAGCGTCGGGAGCGGGTGACGATGATTGCGGACAGCTTCCGTCCTCGATCTCGCGGCATCCTTGATCCATGTCCGACACGACCACCCGAGCGCTCTCGCTGCTCAATCTGCTGCAGACGCACCGGCACTGGCCCGGATCCGAGCTCGCCGACCGGCTCGGCGTCACGGAGCGCACCGTGCGCCGCGACGTCGAGCGTCTGCGCGACCTCGGGTATCGCATCGAGTCCTCCCCCGGCGCGAGCGGCGGGCTACCGGCTGGAAGCAGGAAGCGCCGTTCCGCCGCTGCTCCTCACCGATGAGGAAGCAGTCGCGATGGCGATCGGGCTCCGGGTCGCAGCATCCCAGCGGCTCGTCAGCGGGCCCGAGACGACGATCACCGCCCTCGCGAAGCTCGAGCAGGTGCTTCCCGCGCCGCTGCGACGACGTGTCACGGCACTCGCCGAGGCGGTGCAGCCCGCGGGCATCAACGCGGGAGCCGCGGTCTCAACGGAGGTGCTCGGCGAGCTGGCCCTCGCCTGCCGCGACAGCGAGCGCGTCCGCTTCACGTACACCGCGGCATCTGGAGAGGTCACTCAGCGCCGAGTCGAGCCGCACGCGCTCGCCCCTGCGGACCGGCACTGGTACCTGCTCTGCTGGGATCTCGACAAGGACGAGTGGCGCACCTTCCGCGTCGACAGACTGGCGGATGTCTCGCACACGCGCGTCCTCTTCGACAAGCGTCCGCTCACCCCGGAAGAGATCGAGGAGTTCGTCCTGGTCGCCCGCTCGTGGGTTCGGCAGGCGGTGGAAGCGGATGCGGTGATGGAGCTGCCGCTCGAGGCCATGCGCGAGTACTTCGGGCAATGGGGACAGGGCGCTGAGGCCGAGGACGACGACCATACCCGGTGGCCCGTCGGCGGCGCGGACTGGCGCGAGACGATGTACGGGCTGTCGTGGATACCGGCCGGGGTCGACTACACGACGGACCTCGCGGAGCCCGAGCGGAGTGGCCTGCGAGAGACACTCGAGCGGATGCTGCGCGCACTCGACTCCGCTCCGCCGCCGGCTCGCGCATCTGCTGTCGGGGCTCCGGACTGAAACCCGGGGACTCATAGCGAAACCCCAGGTTAAGCTCGGCACTTCCGTCGTCTGTTGGGTCTAGCGTGGGGCTCGCCCCTCAGCACGATGAGGGCATCGCGGCGATCCGGGCGGCCCCGGGCTCCGGTTCATACCCGGGAGCGTTGCGGGTTCGACTCCCGCCGTCGCGTCCACTTCGGACGGGCCGCGATTCCTTCTGAGCACTGGGATCGCGGCTCTCAGCTTTCTCGGCCGAACGCGACTTGCCCAAATCGCCCGAGGAGCGGATGCACGAAGATTCTGCGACGAAGTGCATCCAAAACCGCGCTGGGAGGAGAAGGCAATGATGTCGGGTGAACACGCACCCGACATCAGGAGGGGAAGTCCAATGAAGCGCACTCTCGTTATCGGGTCCATCGTCGCTCTGTCCATCTTCGGGTTCGCCGGCAGCGCCAACGCCGCGCCCGCCGACGCCGCCTGTTTCGGCCAGGTGCACAAGACCATCAACACCGAAGGCGCCCTCGGGTTCACGAACGTCGGAGACGTCGTCCAGGCGCTCGGTGGCGAGACCAAGAACGCGACCGCCAGGGGCATCTGCGGCGACTGAGCGCCGACGTCAACACGGTAGTCGGCGGCTCGGAACACCCGTTCCGAGCCGCCGACCCGTAGCGCCCCACACGACGATCTGCGCAATCGCGAGGGACGCCAGCGCCTGCGGGGCCGCAGACGTGCAGTCATCAGCCTCGAGGCGCAGCCGGCTCTGGCGACGCGATGGGGAACAGCGAGCGGACGAGCACCCAGCCGATGGCGGCGCCGACGAGTTGAGCCCCGATGAACGGCAGTACGGACGTGGGCGCGATCCCGGCGAAGGTGTCGCTGAACATGCGGCCGATCGTGATCGCGGGGTTGGCGAAGCTCGTCGACGACGTGAAGAAGTACGCGGCGCCGATGTACGCGCCGACCGCCGGTGCTGCCAGGTGGGATCGGCCGGTGCGGGCGAGCGCGAAGATGACCACGATGAGCCCGGCAGTGGCGACCACTTCTGCGAGGAGCAGGTTCCACCCGGATCGGTCATCTGTGCTCCACTCGACGGCGGGAGCGGCGAACATCACATTCGCGAGGATCGCACCCGCGATGCACCCGATGACCTGGACGGGCAGATAGACCGCCGCGGTCGACCATGGCCGACGGTGCAGCACGACGTCGACGAGGGTGACGACCGGGTTGAAATGAGATCCGGAGACCGTCACGAACACGAGGATGAGCACAGCAAGGCCGAGTGCGGTCGCGAACGCATTCTCGAACAGCTGCAGCCCGACATCCGTCGGCGAGAGGCGCTGCGCGGCGATTCCGGAGCCGATGACGACCGCGGCGAGACCAGCGCTGCCGAGGAATTCGCCGACGGCAGCGCGAACCGTTGCGGTCACGAGCCGACGAGCAGCTGCGAGATCCGGTCGAGGGCGCCCGGCACGAGCTTGAAGTACGCCCAGGTGCCACGCTTGCTCCGGGTGAGGAAGCCCGCGCTGGTGAGGATCTTGAGGTGGTGCGACACGGTGGGCTGGCTCAATCCGACCGGTTCGATGAGGTCACAGACGCAGGCTTCAGTGTCGGCCGAGGCGGCCACGATGGACAGTAGGCGCAGTCGCGTCGGATCGGCGAGCGCCTTCATGGTCAAGGCCAGCTGCTCCGCATCTTCCGCGGTCAGTGGCTCGCGGACGAGCGGGGTGCAGCAGGCGCCGGCAGCCGTGACGTCGGTCACCTCGAGCAGCGTGGTCATATATTGAGAGTAGTCGATATTGACAGATGTCGATACTCCGATGCAGACTCGAAGCATCGAAGTTCATCGATATCCCGTTGGAGGACGCTGTGACCTTGCTCGACCTGACGCCTCGCGTCGTGGAGAACGACCGGCTGGCGACCCTGCCCGTCGCCATCATCGGTGCCGGCCCGATCGGCCTGGCCGCCGCCGCGAATCTCGTGGAGCGTGGCATGGACTTCGTCGTGCTGGAAGCCGGCGACGAGGTTGCCGTCGAGCGTCCGGGCCTGGGGGCACACGCGGTTGTTCTCGCCGTGGAAGCACCTGGTGGATCCCGCGTCGCGCCGGCTGCTGGAGGAGGGCGACTGGCAGCTTCCCGACCCCGAGCGCGCTCCGACCGGCGCGGAGCTGGTCGAGAAGTATGTCGGCGCCGCTGGCAGAGGTCGAAGAGATCGCCTCCCGCATTCGGCTCGGCGTCGAGGTAGTCGGCGTCACGCGTGAGGGCATGGATCGGACCCGTACACGGGGGCGTGCCGGCACACCGTTCGCCGTCAGAGTCCGCACCGCATCCGGGGTGGTCGAGGACATCGCCGCGCGTGCCGTGATCGACGCTTCGGGCACCTACCTCTCTCCCAACTCGCTGTCATCCAGCGGCCTCGAGCTGCTGGGCATGGCCGAAATCGCGGATCGCGTCACTCCTGCCCTTCCGGACGTGCTCGGCCGCGACCGTGCCATGTTCGCCGGCCGTCACGTCACGGTCGTCGGCGCGGGGCACTCGGCCGCGAACACGCTTCTGGGTCTCGTCGAGCTCGCGCGTCAGGAACCAGGGACCACGCGTCACGTGGCTGATTCGCAACGCGCAGGCGGTTCGCGTTTCCTCGTCCGCCGACGACGAGCTCGCCGATCGTGCCCGCCTCGGCAGCCGAGTCGACCGAGCGGTCGCCGACGGCCTGATCACGCTCGTCGACGGTTTCGAGATCATCCGCGGCCGCCGAACCGCCGACGCGGTCGAGCTCGTCGGACATCGGCGAGGCGAGGTCGTCGTCCTCGCCACAGATGTGGTCGTGAACGCGACAGGATTCCGTCCCGACCTGGACATGCTCCGTGAGATCCGGCTCGAACTCGACGAGATCGTCGAAGCGCCGAAGCGCCTCGCGCCGCTCATCGACCCCAACGTCCACTCGTGTGGGACGGTGGAGCCGCATGGGTTCCGCGAGCTCACGCACCCGGAGCAGGGCTTCTTCATCGTCGGGATGAAGTCCTACGGGCGGGCCCCGACGTTCCTGCTCGCGACCGGATACGAGCAGGTCCGCTCCGTCACCGCCTGGCTGGCGGGCGACACCGCGTCGGCGTCCAAGGTCGATCTCGTCCTCCCCGCGACCGGAGTCTGCTCTACCGACATCAGCGACGGCGGCGGGTGCTGCTCGGGATGCTGATCCGTCTTCGTGAGATGACTGCCGCCGACTGGCCGTCGGTCGAGAGGATCTACGCCCAGGGGATCGAGGACGGCGAGGCGACCTTCGAGGTCGCGACTCCGTCCTGGGACGCGTTCGATGCAGGCAGACTCCGTCGGAATGCGACTGGTCGCTGTCGATGAGGCGGATCTCGTCGTCGGATGGGTCGCGGCATCCGCTGTCTCATCCCGCCCCGCATACTGCGGCGTTGTCGAGCACTCGGTCTACATCGACCGAGCTGCTCGCGGCAACGGCGTCGGTCGGCTTCTGCTCGACGCGTTCATCGCGGCCGCGGAGGACGCCGGGATATGGACGATCCAGTCGAGCATCTTCCCCGAGAACACGGCGAGCCTGAAGCTTCACGAGGGCGCCGGCTTCCGCGTAGTCGGCCGAAGAGAACGGATTGCGAAGTCCGGTGCCGGTCCGCGCGCGGGTGAGTGGCGAGACACCATCCTCATCGAGCGGCGCAGCGCGGAGGCGGGGCGGACCGACGACTGAGGCGAAAGCGACCACTCCCTACGGCCCAGATAGACTGCTGTCTATGAATCAGGTCGCTGATGCCCGGGACCTCGTCACGCTCGGGGATCCCACGCGTGCGCGCATCCTGCGGCTCATTCGCGACTCGGTCGACGGGCGTACGCTCGTGGGCCGGCTCGCGGAGGCCCTCGAGTTGCGACAGCCGACGGTCAGCCACCACATGAAGGCGCTGCACGATGACGGAATCGTGGTCCGCGAACCCGACGGCCGGCGCGTGTGGTACTCGATTGCTGCCGAGCATGCCGACCGGGTCGATGCGCTTCTCGGCGACGCCACTCGCAATGAGATCGCTCCAGACCTGGACCGGATCGCACGCGATCTCTCCGTCAGATTCCGCGGTGTGTTCAGCCCCGAGACGGTGCAGACGACTGTCGAGGAGAGCTGCGAGCTCCTCTCCCGTGGGTCACAGTCACCGCCGCTCCTTGCCAGCCGGACCGCTGCCTTCGCGGCGACTCGCCTCGACGCGCTGAGCCGCGCCACCTCGCACACCGACGGAGTGCCCACTGTCCTGTTCGTCTGCGTGCAGAACGCCGGCCGGTCGCAGCTCGCCGCAGGGATCCTCCGTC
Organism: uncultured Actinomycetota bacterium; assembly: GCA_963751055.1. Lineage (GTDB taxonomy): Bacteria > Actinomycetota > Actinomycetes > Actinomycetales > Microbacteriaceae > Microbacterium. The sequence continues at coordinate 342,082 of CAVVTB010000007.1, forward strand.
AGCTCGCCGGAGACCGGGTGGTGGTCCGCACGGCGGGTTCTGAGCCGGCGGGCGAGGTGCGCCACACCGTGGTGGCAGTGCTGGATGAGATCGGCGTGCCCCTCGCCGGGGAGTTCCCGAAGCCCCTCACCGATGAATCCGTCCGCGCCGCGGACGTCATCGTCACCATGGGCTGCGGTGACGCGTGTCCGGTCTACCCGGGTCGCCGCTACTTCGACTGGGATCTGGAAGACCCGGTGGGTAAGCCCATCGAGCGGGTGCGTGCGATTCGCGACGACATCGACGGCCGGGTACGCCGATTGCTCGCCGAACTCGTCCACTGAATGAATAGATGATGGTCTATGCTTTCTCTTGAGAGAAGGCGAGACTCCCATGACCGACAAGCCCACCGTCCTGTTCGTGTGCGTCCACAACGCGGGACGCTCCCAGATGGCCGCAGGCTATCTTCGTGCGCTCGGCGGCGATGACGTCGACGTACTCTCGGCAGGCTCCGCACCGAAGGACGAGATCAATCCCGTCGCGATCGAGGCGATGGCCGAGGAGGGCATCGACATCGCCGGCAACATCCCCAAGATCCTCACCGTCGAGGCGGTGAAAGAGTCGGATGTCGTGATCACGATGGGCTGCGGGGACGCCTGCCCGATCTTCCCCGGCAAGCGTTACGAGGACTGGGAACTCGACGACCCGGCCGGCCAGGCCATCGACGCTGTCCGCCCGATCCGCGACGAGATCCGCCGCCGCATCGAGGCGCTCCTCACCGATCTCGTCCCCGGCCGAGGTGCCGCATGATGAGCGCGGGCGGGCAGCAGGCGCTCCTCTCCCCCGACTCGGTTCTGCATCGTGCCGCCGAGCGTCTCGCGCACCAGTTCGCTGGAATGGTGAACGAGGAGACGGTGGAAAGAGTCGTGTTCGAGTCCTTTGCCGCGTTGGCCCGAACGGCTGCGGTTCGCACCCACCTGCCGAGCCTTGCCGAGAAGTTCGCGCGCGACCGACTCACCGCACTCGCGCAGTCGAAGGGGCTGATCGTCAAGCGAGTTCCCGAGGTCCTGTTCGTCTGCGTGCAGAACTCCGGCAGGTCGCAGATGGCGGCCGCACTTACTCGCCAGATCGGCGGCGACCGCGTCCACGTGCGCTCCGCCGGATCACAGCCGGGCGAACGCATCCTCCCTGAGGTTGCGCTGGTGCTCGCCGAGGTCGATCTCGACGTCACGGATGAGTTCCCCAAGCCCCTCACCGACGACGTCGTACGCGCAGCCGACGCGGTGGTCACAATGGGATGCGGTGACGCCTGCCCTCTCTACCCCGGGAAGCGCTACCTCGATTGGGAGCTGGACGATCCCTCCGTCCTGGACATCGACGGAATCCGACGCGTCCGCGACGACATTCGCACGCGGGTGGAACGGCTGCTGGCGGAACTGCTCTCCGACTGACACCGGCTCGGCCAGAGCCGACGTCACAGCGTGACCGAGAGTGGTCGCCGCCGATAATTCTGGATCAGGATCAGGATGCTGACCGCGAAGACCCACGCCGGGAAGATGAGGGTCACCCAAAGGCTGAGGGTCGTCACGAAGAGCAGCACAATCGCCACTGCGTAGGTCACGAAGGACAGCCAACGTGGCATGACGCCGGTGCGGAGCCACATCGTTGCCAGCGAGATCAACAGGACTCCGGCCATCCGCAGGGCGTAGATGTTGCTGACCTGCAGCATGACGGCACGTCCGAAGCTGGACATCTCGACGCGACTCTCGTCAGACATGAGCGGAGCGGCTGCCACGATCCCGCCGGCGATGGCGGCAGACACGAACACCATGGCGAGGAAGAGCAGCCCGCTCCCGATGAAGACGGAGGAGAACAGCTGGTCTTCGGTCTCTTTGAAGCGATCGCGGACGACGCCCATGAACCACAGGAACGCGATGCCTGAGAAGGGTACGAGCGACAGTCCGATCGTGAGGCGGGCGGTGGCAGCGTCATCCGGCCAGTCGGCGGGGATCGAAGGCTGATCCGGAAGTGAGGTCCGCATGAGGACGAGTGCGGCGGCGAAGAGCACAGCGAATAGGACGCCCGCCAGGGCGGCCGCTCGCGGCGAGTTCATTCGCCGGCCGGGCCCCGGCGGGTCCGTCTGTTCGGTCATGATGGTCCGTTCGTCCGTGGGTCGGTCAGAGTCTGATGGGGAACGTGAGCAGCAATACCAACCCCGCGAGCGCGAGCAGGCCGGCGACGCCGAGGACGATGCGTGAGGCGAGCACGGAGATGCCCCGCTGGGCGATCGCAGCGAGAAAGAGGACGAGGGCGAACAGCACCGTCATGAGCGAGTAGTTGTCGCCCTTCTCGTTGAAGTCGAGCGCACGCTGGAAGCTTGCGTCGGCCTCGGCGGCCGCCGCAGCGGCGTCTTCGGTGCCCGGCGGGACGTACTCCGTCCGAGCGAACGGCCCGTTCTCGACTCGTCCCTCTGCCTCCCACGCCGAGAATGCGGCGGTGAACTGCGGCGTGAAGCGGGCCTCGATGTAGTCCGCGAGTGCCTGGTCGCTGTCGGCTTCCGCGACCACCCACTGGGCGTACACGGCCAGATCAAGTCCGCGCGCATCCCGCGCCTCACTCTCGAAATTGGCGGCCTCGATGCGCGCCGCCGATGCTTCACTGAAGGCGACCGACGAATCACCACCCCACTTCGAGGCTTGGAATCCGCACCATGCCGTCAGCATCGCCACCAAGGAGAGCAGTATGACGGCGATGAGCTCGTGAGCCTCGCTCGGATGCTTACTGCGCGATGTGGTTGGTTCCCCAGCATCGCGACGCCCTTCCGCTGTGGTCGGCACCGTGCTCATCCGGCCACTTTGTCAGACTGCGACGCCTGCACCGGGAAGGCGCCCGGACGCCGCGGCTTCTGTGGCCGAGGTGGGCCGCGATCGCGACGCGGTCCCGCGATCCGCGGATGGCGATTCGGTCCGGGTCACATCACTTCGAGCCACTGCTCGGGCTCATCGCCCGGCTCGGCAGGCCTCCCGACGGGGCGGAGCATTCTCGTCCGCTTATGCAGGTCGTCGACGGCCGCCCGATCGACGAGCTCGTCGTGCTCGCTGGTCACGCTCTTCGCGACGATCTGGCTCGCCGGGCCCAACAGGAAGATCGCCGTGCCCCGCGACCCGTCCGCGTCGATGATGGGGAGCTCCACGCTCTCCGCGGTGCTGTTGTCCGCGAGGGCCTCACCGTACTCGAGGAGCGCCATAGCGATGTCGTCGCCGGTCATGTACTCACCACCGGCATAGATCAGAAGCTTCACGACATCCGTTCTACCGGAGCGCAACCCGAACCGACCCGCCCTTGTCAACGCGACGAGTCTGCGCTATCCAGGCCGTGGACAGGCATCGGGATGCCGGGTGCTAGCCTCACACTCGATCGGGCGATCTGCGTTCCGATCGCCCGCGCTTGGCGAGGTGCCCATGGGTCGCTGGTCCGTCAATCGCCTGGTGCGCGCCGGAGCTCGGTCGCCTACCGGGCGGTTCGTGCTGCGAGTCATGCGCGGACTCGGCGACATCCAGCTCGTGGATCGCGGCATGACGCTCGCTGCACACGTGTTCACATCCGTCATCCCGATCCTGATCGTGGCAGGCGCAGTGAGTTCGCGGCTGGACCGAACCTCGAGCACGATCTTCGCCGAGCATCTCGGCCTCGATGCGCCGACGGCGGAGATCCTGGAGAAGTCCCTGCCGGGAGGGGAGCAGGAGCTGCGTGCGACGGGTGTCATCGGCGTGATACTCCTCGTCATCGCCGCGACGTCGTTCGCGCGGGCTCTGGAACGGAGCCTGCGGGCCATCTGGCACACGCCGAGCGTGGGGATCAGGTTCGCCTGGCGTTGGCTCGTAGCGGTCGTCGCGGTCATCATCGGGGTGGTCCTGATCGTCGCGACTCGGATCATCGTGGTCGGCGAGTGGGTGGCGACGCCGGTGATCGAGTTCATCGCCGAAGTCGTGCTCTGGAGCGCGCTGTGGTGGATCGCGTGCTGGATCGTGATCAATCGACAGGTGAGTCTTCGAGAGCTCCTGCCCGGGTCCGTGATCGCCGGGGTGGGGTTCGCCATAGCCGGCCTGCTCGGCCGAGTGATCCTTCCGCCGCTTCTCGCAGACTCGGCGCTGCGATTCGGAGTGCTGGGAATCGCGTTCACCTACATCGGGTGGCTGCTCGTGCTGTCGCTGATCCTTCTCATCTCTGTGACGGTCGGCCGAGTCGTGTATCTCACCTTCATCGGGCACGCGTGGCGTCGCTCCGACTCGGGCGCCGAGCACCAGCATCCGTCGGCGATGCCCTGACGCAGCCTGCCTACGCCGGCAATCGCGGGTCGATATGCACCTTGGGTCCATCCCCGGCGCCCGCCGGCCGGGAGCCGGCGAGAACTGCGGCGAGATCGTCCAGTCCGATCGTCGCCGCGACGAGCGGCCTCGGGTCGACGCTGCCCGTCGCGAACGCGTCGATCGCCCCTGCGAGTCCCGGCGATGCGCTGAGGACGCCGACCGCAGTGACATCCTTCAACGCCAGCAGCCGGGTGTCGATGAGACTCGCGGTGCCGGCGAGACCGACGTAGACGACTCTGCGACCCGGCTCGACGAGTTCCAGCGCCCTCGCCGGAAGAGAGGGCGAGTTGGATGCGTCGATCACGGCGTCGAACGGCAGGTCCGGCAGCTCGCCCTCACGCCACGCGTGCTCGAACCCGAGCTCGCGCGCGAACGCGAGTGACCGCGACGAGCGGCCAAGCAGGTGCACCTCGGCACCGGCGGCGCGCGCGAACATGCCGCAGAGCAGGCCGATCGTGCCCGGTCCGAGGATGAGCACCCGGTCGCCGGGATCGAGCTGCGCGCCTTCCACCGATCGCAGTGCGTTGCCGGCGGGCTCGACGAGCGCGCCGAGCGCGGCATCCATGCCGTCGGGAAGCCGGTGCAGCGAGGTCGATGGAACGGCGACCTGCTCGGCGAGAGCGCCGGCCCGGCCGCCACGGATGCCGACCTCCTGGCGTCGATCGCACACGTGCTGGTGGCCGGCGAGGCACCGGCGGCATTCGCCGCATCCGAGCATCGTGTCGCCCGTCACGCGTCGCCCGAGCCATCCGTCGTCGACGCCTTCGCCGACCGACGAGACGGTTCCCATCCACTCATGGCCGATCCGCATCGGGAAGTGCGCGTGCCGCTGATGGAGGTAGGCCATCTCGCCCGTGTAGAACTCGACATCGGTGCCGCAGACACCGGCCCGCTCCACGTCGACGACGACCTCGCCCGGTGCGGCGGCGGGCGGGTCGACCTCCTGCACGCCGGCCTGCCCGGGTGCAGTGATCACGAAGGCGCGCATGTCAGGCGGAGCCGGGGATGTGTGCGTCGAGGACGGATGCCGCGACTCGGGCGGACGGGACACCACGGACGCCCGGCCGGACGGTGAACAGACGTCCCGAGTCGGGCGCGACTTCCACCGGGCCGTGGTCATCGGATGCCGTCGTGATCACGAGGATGTCGAGCTCCGGTCCCGCGAACGCGACGCTCGATGTGCACGGGGCGGCCACGTCGATGCGGTCGACAGCGATGCCGTCCGGCGCGTAGCGCAGCACCGCGCCCTCGCCCCACACCGCCACCCAGAGGTGGTCCTCGGCGTCGATGCAGATCCCGTCTGGACTGCCGGCATCCAGCTTCGCGAAGGTGGACCACGCGCCCGACGTACCCGACTTCGGATCGTGGTCGCGCACGCGGATGACGCGCGTCCCCGTGTCCACGCTGTACATGCGCGACCCGTCCGCGCTCCACGCGAGCCCGTTCGACAGCGTCAGGTCGTCGTCCACGACCTCGACATGCGCGCCGTGGACGCGGAACAGCTGCTCGCTCGCGGATGGCCCTGACAGGCTCATCGTGCCGATCAGATAGCGACCGGACGGGTCGGGCTTTCCGTCGTTGAACCGACGGCCGGCGTCTTCGAACAGCGGCGGGCCGTCGCGGCGCGAGCCATCGGGAGCGACCCGCACAAGGCGGTCGAGCGCGGCCACGAGCAGGTCATCACCCTCCGTCAGCGCGACCGCTCCGACCATCGTCGGGAAGTGCAGCTCCTCGACGATGGTGATCCGGTCGTCGGCATCGAGGGCTCCGATGAGCACATCTCCGGCGAGGATGTCGACCCACAGCAACCGCTGCGCGCGCTCATCCCACACCGGCCCTTCGGCAAGCCTGAAGACACGATCGGTCGCGGGCGTGGCGATCATGGCCGTCCCCAGCCGTCGAGCGGATGCGGCGTAGAGTTCATCGCGATCACAGTAGACCGCGGGCACGGGAATGGGAATTCAGGCGATGGAGCTTCGAAGCAGCCACTGGTACTCGGGCGACGCGCGGAACGCGTACATCCATCGTGCATGGATGCGGCGCGGCGTCCCGGGCGACGCCTTCACGGGGCGACCGCAGATCGCGATCGCCAACACGGCGTCGGATCTCACACCGTGCAATGCGCACCTGACGACGGTCGCGCAGTCCGTGAAGAACGGCATCCTCGAAGCAGGCGGCGTGCCACTCGAACTGCCTGTCGTCTCGCTCGGCGAGACCCTGGTCCGCCCGACCGCGATGCTGTGGCGCAACATGGCCGCGATGGCGACCGAGGAGATGCTCCGCGCCAATCCCATCGACGGAGTCGTCCTGCTGGGTGGGTGCGACAAGACGATTCCGGCGCTGCTGATGGCGGCAGCATCCGTCGACATTCCCGCGGTGGTGGTTCCCGGCGGTCCGATGCTGACGGGAACCTTCCGCGGCACAGCGCTCGGATGCGGCACCGATGTCTGGCGGCTCAGCGAGGAGGTCCGTGCAGGCACCCTCAGCGAGGACGATTTCCTGCGCTCCGAATCGGCGATGATCCGCAGCGCCGGTCACTGCAACACGATGGGCACCGCATCGACGATGGCGCTCGTGGCGGAGGCGCTCGGCACGATCGTGCCCGGGATCGCCGGGACCCCCGCCCCCGACGCCCGTCTGCTCGAGGCCGCGCAGCTGACGGGCCGGCTCGCCGTCGACCTCGTCGCGCAAGGGCGGACGCCCAGCACCTTCCTCACGAAGGGGTCGTTCCACAACGCCATCGTCGCACTGGCGGCGATCGGCGGGTCGACGAACGCGGTGGTGCACCTGCTCGCGATCGCCGGGCGCCTCGGCATCGATCTCACCATCGACGACTTCGACCGGATCGGGGCGTCGGTGCCGCTGCTGGTGAACCTGCAGCCCGCAGGGACGCACCTGATGGAGGACTTCCATCGGGCAGGCGGCCTGCTCGCGGTGCTGCGGGAGGTTCGCGATCTGCTCGACCCCGAGGCGCTCACGATCACGGGACGCCCGCTCGTCGAGTACCTCGACGTGGCGCCCAGCTGGGACGCGGACGTGATCACGAACCGGTCGGCGCCATTCCAGCGTGACGCGGGAATCGCGGTGCTGCGCGGCAACCTCGCGCCCGGCGGTGCGCTCATCAAGCCCGCTGCGGCCTCACCCCACCTGCTGAAGCACCGCGGGCGCGCTGTGGTGTTCGACAGCATCGAGGACTTCCACGCGCGCATCGACGATCCCGACCTCGACGTGGACGCCGACTCCGTGCTCGTGCTGCGCGGCTGCGGACCGATGGGCTACCCGGGCATGCCCGAGGTCTCGAACATGCCGTTGCCGCAGAAACTCCTCGAGCAGGGGGTGCGGGACATGGTCCGCATCTGCGACGGCCGCATGAGCGGCACCGCCTACGGGACCGTCGTGCTCCACGTGACGCCTGAAGCCGCGGCTGGCGGCCCGCTGGGCCTGATTCAGACCGGCGACTGGGTCAGCCTCGACGTTCGCGGCCGGCGGATCGACGTGGAGCTCACCGCCGAGCGAGCTGGCGGCCCGCGGGCCGAGCGACGAGATGGTGGAGGCCTTCGCCAATCCGCGTCGCGGGTGGGAGCGGCTGTACGTCGATCACGTCACACAGGCCGACACGGGTGCCGACCTCGACTTTCTCCAGGGCGCCAGCGGATCGGTGGTCACGCGCGAGTCGCACTGACGGACGGGGACCCCGGGGGTGACGACCGCGGCGTGCCGGATGTCTCCTCCCGGACGTATCATCATGGTCTCGGCCGGGGAGAGGAGACCCCGGTTGGAGAACTGGCACCCGATCCTCGCCGCCGTGGAGGGGCCGACAGGGACGTGGCGCATGCTCGACGGCCTCGGCAAGCAGTACGGGACGATCGAGATCCGGCGGGTGATGAACGACACCGATACGCGCTATCGGGTCACGTTCCGCAGGCGACGTCATCGGCTGGGCGATCTCGCTGCGGCTCGCCTGCGAGCAGGTCCATGCGGCGTTCCTGCGCGCGCACGGCCCCAGTGGCGGTCCGATCGCCGAGTGGGGCAGCCGGGGGGAAGTGACTGGGCCGGACGGGCGTCAGAGCTGCAGGCGCTCGAACGTCTCGGTCCAGCCTTGACGGATGCCCAGATCCAGCCAATGCCGAACCTCGGCGGCCGAGAGATAGGCGGGCAGCCAGACGGTGAGGATGGCATCGGTGCCGCCGTCGCGCTCGACGAGTTCGAGTGATGCGACGGGCCGGCCTCGAGGTTGTCAGGGTCGAGCTTCGGCCAGCCGTCCACGGCGCCCCACGCGAAGACGAGCTTCTCATCGGGCACGATCTCGAGATAGATCCCGCCCGTGATGTAGTCCGTCTCCTCGTCGATCACCATCGGCACGCGCCAGGCACCCCCGACGCGCAAGTCCACCTCGATGGGCTGCTCGGGCCGTGGCTGCTCCGGATTGAGGTACCACTCCATCTCCGCGGGGTCGGTCCAGGCTCGGAACACCGCCGACGGCGGTGCGTCGAACCAGCGGGTCACCGCGAATCGACGGTCGGTCTTGGTCTCGGGCGTCTCGATGTCGGTCATCGCCGTCACTCCTTCTCGGATCCGGTTGTCCTGCGCAGTTGGCGTTCGAGCGCGTCGAAGCGCCGCTCGAAGAAGACGCCGGTACTCGGTGATCCAGTCCTCCGCCTCGGCGAGGCGCGCCGTTTCGAGCGTGCAGGCACGCTCCTGACCGCGTCGCCGTTTGCGGACCAGGCCCACGCGTTCGAGCGCCGCGATGTGGCGCGAGACCGTCGGCAGGCTCAGCGCGAAGGGCTCGGCGAGTTCGCTGACCGTGGCATCGCTCCGTGCGAGGCGCTCGAGGATGGCGCGACGCGTCGGGTCGGCGAGTGCCGCGAAGGTCTCGGTCAGCGTGTCGGTCATACTTGCATGGTAGCGCAATTACGCCATCATGCAAGTATCGGCTGAGATCACTCCCGGAAGAACGCCACCCCGAGATCCGCGTGGTCGACGAAGACGCCGTCGATGCCGGCATCCCGGATCAGACCCCACTCCCCCTCCCAGTCGCCGAACGCGGAAGGGCCGCCGCGACCTCGGTACTGGGCGATGAGGAAGCTGTTCTCGGGGCGGCACGTCCACGTGAACACCCGCAGCCCGCGCTCGTGCGCGTCGGCGACGAGAGACGAAGGACCCGAGGTGCGGCCGAGCTTGTCGGGCGCGAGGATCATCCGCTTGTCGACGCTGATGCCGTCCACGACGCCGACCAGCGCATCGAGGCCCGCGGGCGCCGCCGTCTGCCGGTACGTCGGCGCCGCCTTGCCCATGCGTCGCCACGAGATCGAACGGGCGGCCCGCGGCCTCGAGCAGGTAGATGTAGGTCGCCGGGATGCCGCGTTCCTGGAGCTGCTGAAGGACCGTCGACTCGAACGCCTCGATCGTGAGAGGGAGCTCGCCGGCGGCCCAGCCGGCGGCCCGCAGCTCCGCATCGACGAGAGCCGCGACATCCCACCCGATGGAGGCGAAGTAGGTGGCGTGCTTGATCTCGAGCACGACGCCGATCTCGCGGCCCTGTTCGAGAGAGGCGGCGCGGACGAGGTCGAGGACGTCGCGCAGGCGCAGCACCGGCTGCTGATCGTCGAAGGACGCGCTCGACGGCCGGAGCTTCGGCAGACGCTCGCGGCAGCGGAGCGTCGAGAGCTCATCCCACGTGAAGTCCTCGGTGAACCAGCCCGTGAGCTCGGCGCCGTCGATCGTCTTCGTCGTGCGGCGCGCCGCGTATTCGATGCGATCCGCGACATCCGTCGTGCCCGATATCTCGTTCTCGTGCCGAACGACGAGCACTCCGTCGCGCGAGACCACGATGTCGGGCTCGACGCCGTCGACGCCCATCGCGAGCGCCAGGTCGTACGCCGATCGGGAGTGCTCGGGGCGATAGCCGGGCGCGCCGCGGTGTCCGATGACAAGGGGACGTGTGCGCGGCATCGATTCAGGCTACCCGGGCAGGATTCGGTGTCGGCGCCGCTCAAAGGCGTCTCCCAGCCCGGATCTGCCTGCAGTTCGCGTCATGTCGGATATCGTTGATCCACAGCACAATGCTGTCGACCCCTTTTACCTTGGAGTGTGAGAGCAGTGGCCCTCAACAACCCCGCATTCAACAACCCGGCGTTCCAGGACCCGCGAGCGGTGCAGACCTATCCCGGCGGCCCGCAGGCGGCGAACATCGGCGGACAGACCCAGTACGCCGCGACCCAGCAGGCCGACGACGGATGCCGCCGCCAACGCGCAGCTGGAGGGCATGTACACCGCCCCCAGCGCCGGCGCCATCGAAACCGACCGGATGACGGTGGAGGACACGGTCTGGAAGACCGTCGGCCTCTTCGCGGTCCTCCTCGTCGACCGCGGTCGGCGGCTGGATCTGGACGATGTCCTCGGTCACGCCGGCGAACCCGAACCCGAACATGACGCCGTGGATCGTCGGCATGCTCGGCGGCTTCGTCCTCTCGCTCGTCGTGATCTTCACGTCGCGCAAGACGATCCGCCCGGCGCTGATCTTCGCGTACGCGGCCTTCGAGGGCCTCTTCGTCGGCGGCATCTCGGCGTACTTCGAGATGATCTGGGAGGGCATCGTCCTGCAGGCGACGCTCGGTACGCTCTCGGTCGTCGGCGTCACCCTCGCGCTGTTCGCGAGCGGCAAGATCCGCGCCTCGAAGCGGGCCACCAAGATCTTCATGATCGCGATGATCGGCTACCTGGTGTTCTCGCTCATCAACCTCGGCCTGATGTGGTTCGGCGCCGACATCGCGGGCGGCCCGTTCGGCATGCTCAGCGAGCCGAGCTTCCTGTTCGGCATCCCGTGGGGCGTCCTCATCGGCGTCTTCGTCGTCATCATGGCGGCCTACTCGCTGGTGCTCGACTTCGACATGATCCAGCAGGGCGTGCGCAACGGCGCTCCCCGCAAGTTCGGCTGGCTCGGCGGCTTCGGCATCATGGTCACCGTCGTCTGGCTCTACATCGAGATCCTTCGCATCCTCGCCATCGCGCGCGGCAGCAACTGACCTTCAGGTGACAGAACGGCCGTCCGGATCTCCGGGCGGCCGTTCTGCTTTGAGCGGAATGACTCCGGATGCGGCGGCCTCCGGTTCTATCGTGAGCGCATGGCCGAGATCATCCCCCTGCCGACGAAGGCACCGCGGCGTCCCCGTCAGCCCGAGCCGCTGTGGCGCGAAGCGCTGGGAGACCGGCTCCGCGACATCCGACATGAGCGCGGCGAGCGCCTCGCCGACACCGCCGACCGCGCCGGCGTGTCGCCGCAGTACCTCTCCGAGATCGAGCGCGGCCTGAAGGAGCCTTCGAGCGAGATGATCGCCGCCGTGGCCGGCGCACTCGAGGTGACGCTCGTCGATCTCACGGCTGCGGTCGCCGACGAGCTGCGTGCCAGGACTGCCGAGCCAGGCCGCCGTCGGCTGCCAGGCCACAGTCGCGCTCGCCGCCTGACGCCTCTGGCCGGGGCCGCCGCCCGTCGGTAGCGTGGATCGCGTGAGCCCTGCGCGCAAAGAGGAGATGCTCGAGATCGACGGGCACGAGGTCCGCGTCTCGAGCCCCGACAAGGTCGTGTTCCCGGTGCCGGGCCTCACCAAGCTCGATGTGGTGAAGTACTACCTCGCGGTCGCGGATGGCGCGCTGCGCGGAGCGGGCGGTCGGCCGATGGTGCTGAAGCGATTCGTCAAGGGCATCGACCAGGAGGCGTTCTTCCAGAAGCGGGTTCCCGAGAACCACCCCGACTTCATCGACACCGCGACCCTGCACTACGCACGCGGCACCTCCGCCGAGGAGGCGGTGATCCGGGATGCTGCCGGGCTCGCATGGGTCATCAATCTCGGCTGCCTCGACCTGAACCCTCATCCGGTGCGGGCAGAGGACCTCGATCACCCAGACGAGCTGCGCGTCGACCTCGACCCGATGCCGGGCGTCGACTGGTCGCAGATCGTCGACGTCGCAATGGTGGCGCGCGAGGTGCTCGACGATGTCGGGCTCGTGGGATGGCCCAAGACGAGCGGCTCCAAGGGACTTCACATCCTCGTGCGGATCGCGCCGAACTGGGACTACAAGCAGGTGCGAGTCGCGGCCGAGACGCTTGCCCGCGAGGTCGAGAGCCGGGCTCCAGGCCTCGCGACCGCGAGGTGGTGGAAGGAGGAGCGCGGCGAGAGCGTGTTCGTGGACTTCAACCAGAACGCCAAGGACCGCACTGTGGCCTCGGCGTACTCGATAAGGCCGCTTCCCGACGCGCGGGTATCGACGCCGATGGACTGGGATGAGGTGCGCGTGCGCAGGCCCGAGGAGTTCACGGTCGCCACGGTCCTGGAGCGCTTCGCCACGATCGGGGACCCGCACTCGGGGATCGACGACGCCGTCGGCACGCTGGACGGCCTGCTGCGACTCGCCGAGGAGCTCGGCCCCGCCGAGAAGCCGCCTCGCGCCGGCGGCCCGGACGGCCGTCGCCAGTCCACGATGCCGCTCATCGAAGTCGCCCGCACCAAGACCAAGCCCGAGGCCATGGACGCGCTCGAGGTGTGGAACGGCAAGCATCCGGGTGTCGCGGCGCAGCTGCATCCGGCCGATGTGATGGTGGACGGGATGCGGGGCTCGAGCTCGATCTGGTACCGCGTCCGCGTGAATCTGCAGCACGTGCCCGAGACCGAGCGGCCGCCGCAGGAGGACCTGATCGCCGACTACGACCCCTGGGCCGGGAAGGTGTGGCCCGGCGCCGACCCCCGATCTTGAGGTCGCCGGCGGGTGTGTCATAACTCAGGACGATCGGACGTCGCAGCCGGCACGCCTCCCGCATTTCCGCGGGCCGGTGCCCTCGGCGCGGCCCCTGCATCCTGAGTTATGACACACCCGTGCCGTCAGCGTTCGGCGAGCACCCGGTCGACGAGCCCGTAGGCGACGGCATCCGGCGCCGTGAACACGCGATCGCGGTCGGTGTCGGCCCGCAGTTTCGCGGCAACCTGCCCGGTATGGCGCGCGAGGATCTGCTCGACCTCGCCCCGAACGCGCACCAGCTCGTCCGCCTGGAGGATCAGGTCGGGGATCGCGCCCCTCCCCTGCCCGGCCGGCTGATGCAGCACCACCCGCGCGTGCGGCAGAACGGCGCGCTTTCCGGCGGCACCGGCGGCGAGCATGACCGCTCCCACGCCGATCGCCTGGCCGATGCAGGTCGTGGCGACATCCGGCCGCACGTGCTGCATCGTGTCGTACACCGCGAGCATCGCGGACGGGTCGCCGCCCTCGCAGTTGATGTAGAGCTGGATGTCGCGGTCCTGATTGTCGGCGTCGAGGTGGAGGAGCTGCGCGATGAGCGCGTTCGCCACGCCCGCGTCGATCGCGGTGCCGAGGTACACCACACGCTCGGCGAGGAGGTGCGAGTAGACGTCCATGATGCGATCACCTCGCGGATGCTGCGCCACGACGTTCGGGATCGTGTAGCCGCTCATGCCGCCACCTCCGCCGCCGACTGAGACGCGGGCACGCCGAGGCCTGCCGGCCGCCTGCGTCGCGGCACGATCTGCGCGAAGTCCGACACGATACCGTCGATGAACCCGTAGTCGCGCGCCTCCTCCGCGGTGTACCAGCGGTCGTGCAGCGAGTCCTCGAAGATGCGCTCAACGGGCTGGCCGGTGTCGGCGGCGATCAACCCGAGCACGGTATCGCGCATGTGCCGCAGGTCGCCCGCCTGCACCTCGACCTCGACGGTCGACCCGCCGATGCCTGCGGATCCCTGGTGCATCAGGATCCGCGCGTGCGGCAGCGCCCTTCGTTTGCCCGGGGTGCCCGCAGAGAGCAGGAACTGGCCGGCGCTGCATGCGAGTCCGAGCGCCAGTGTCGCGACGTCGTTGGGGATCAGCCGCATCACATCGCGGATCGCGAGCATCGAGGGAACCGAACCGCCGGGTGAGTGAATCCACAGGGCGATGTCGGATGCTTCATCCTCGGCGGCCAGTGCGAGCAGCTGGGTCGCGATCAGCGTGCCGTTGTCATCGTCCAGCGGACCATCGAGCACGAGGATGCGCTGATGGAACAGTTCGCGCCGCGCCTCGGCGCCGAATTGCGGAATCTTGCCTTCATCTGCCATGCCCCCAGCGTGCGCGAGGGTGACGTCGCAGGCGGCGGAATCCGCTCAGAGCGGCGCCGCCGCAGGCGGATCGAGGACGAGACGCCCCGTCCTGCTGGGCGACAGCCCGCGCCCTCACTAGGGTGACGCTATGGCCCGCACGCGCACACCCCCGACGGGCCGCCACAGAACCATCGAGACCCCGTTCCCCGCTCGCGTGCGCGGTCGTCATCGTGCGGCACGCGCATTCGGCCTCGCGCTGGTCCTCGCTCTCACCCTCGGGATGTCGGCGAATGCCGCATTCGCTTCCGCCGCAGTCGTGCCGGCCGCCACCGTGGAAGACACGCTGACTCGGGAGGACTGTCCTGTCGATGTGCCGGCCGAGCACGCCGACCGAGTGACATGCAGCGTCCTGGTTGTTCCCGAGAGCCGCGCGCCTGGGAGCGATCCGGCGAAGACCATCCGGCTGCCCGTCGCCGTCATCGCCAGCCACAACCCCAACCCGGCCCAGGATCCCCTCGTCTTCCCGACGGCGGGCGGCCCGGGCTCGAGCAGCTTCGGTGCACTCTGGTTCGCGCTCGACTACGCCGACTGGGCGGCGGATGACCGCGACATCATCCTCATCGAACAGCGCGGCGACGCCCAGGCCGAGCCTTCCCTCGACTGCTCCGAACTCGACGCCGCGAACCGCATCGTCGGCGGCGTCTGGCTGACGGGGATCGAGGGCGATGAGCTGCGCGCGCGCCTGACGGAGGAATGCCGTGCCCGCCTGACCGAGGAAGGCATCAACCTCGCCGGCTACACCAGCACCGAGAGCGCAGCCGATCTCGCGCAGCTTCGCGCGGAGCTGGGCTACGACCGGTGGAACCTCTACGGCGTGTCCTACGGCGCCCGGCTCGCCATGACGGTGATGCGCGACCAGCCCGCCGGACTCCGGGCAGTGATCCTGGACGGCGCGTACCCGCCGAACGTCAACCGCTACGAGACGCTGCCGACCGGATTCCGCACTGCGCTCGACGCCCTGTTCGCCGGCTGCGCCGCCGAGGCCGACTGCGATGACCAGTACCCCGACCTGGAGGAGATGCTGTCGGAGCTGCTCGACGATGTGGCGGATGACCCCGTGACGGTCTCGGTGAAGAGCCCCGTCGACCGGTCTCCGGTGCGACTCGACATCCGCGACACCGACCTCACGGGCGGGCTCTTCAACGCCCTCTACGACGCCAGACTGCTGCCCGTCCTGCCCTTCGTGATCGACCAGCTCGCCCGCGGCAACACCGAGAGCGCCGTCCCGCTGGCTCAGGACAGGGTGGATGCGGCCGATTACATCACGGACGGTCTGTACCTGTCGGTCGAGTGTGCCGAGGAAGTGCCGTTCAACGATCCGGCGGTCACGGATGCGGCGACTGCGGCGGATCCGATCCTGGAGCACTTCGCCCCGCCAGAAGGCCCCCCTGAGGAATGCCCGGTGTGGGCCGTGCCTCCCCTGGCGGCGGTGGAGAACCAGGCGGTCGCAAGCGGCATCCCCACCCTGCTCGCAAGTGGCGGCTACGACCCCGTGACGCCCTTCTCATACACCGAGGCGGCGGCGTCGCAGCTCTCCGCGGCTCGTGTGTTCGTGTTCCCCACGATGGCCCACGGAGCAGTGTGGCAGAACTGGGTCGACGAGTGCCCCGCATCCATCGCCCAGCAGTTCCTCAGCGACCCCGCGGCAGAACTCGACTCATCGTGCATCGACGCCATGCCGGCCCCGGACTTCCTCACGACGAGCGACATCTACCCGACCTCCGCCGTCTACCGCTTCAACAGCGATGTCGTCCAGGACCGCAACCTCGTCCAGATCGGGATCGCTTCCGTCACGATCGCGATCCTCATCGGCACACTGGTCTACGCGCTCGTCTACGGCATCGTGTGGCTGATCCGCAGACGGGGTGGCGCTCCCGCGGGCGCCGTGCTGGCGGCCGCCACGGCATCGGCTCTGAACGTCGCGTTCGCCGGCGTGCTCGCGTACGTCGTGCTGAACACCGACCCACTGATCCTCGCCTTCGGGGTTCCGCCCGCCGTTCGTCCGCTGGTCATCGCGCCGCTCATCGCCCTCGCCGTCACGATTCTGCTGTCGATCGTGATGGTTCGCGCATGGATCGGCGGTGACGGCGGCCTCTTCCACCGAGTGGTGCTCTCGCTGTCGGCGATCGCGTCCCTCGGCTTCCTCGCCTGGGTGATCGCGCGCGGCCTGCTGATCTTCTGACGATCCTCGTCAGCGCACGACGGGCTCGTCGAGGGCTGCGCGCACGGCCGCTCCCAGCGCGCGCATCGAGGCAGCGGCATCCATCTGGCTCGCCGCCACTCGCCCCTCGGTCGAAAGCCGAGCGCGAAGGCTGCGGTCGCGGATCAGCAGGCCGAGAGCATCGGCGAGCGCCGCGACGTCGCCATCGGCGACGAGCAGCCCGCCGCCGTGCGCAAGAGTGTCCCGCGGCCCGTAGGGCATGTCATAGCTGACCACCGGCACACCGGCGCTGAGCGCCTCGAGCACCACGAGCCCCTGCGCTTCATTGGTGCTGGCGAACAGGAACACGTCCGCGTCCGCCCACGCGCGCGCCGGGTCGGGTACGTGACCCTGGAAGAGGACCGCGTCCGCGACACCCAGCTCGCCGGCGAGTCGCCGGAGCTCGCCGAGCTCAGCGCCGTCGCCGTATACGTGGAGGTGCGCGTCGGAACTCGATTGGCGCACGTGCGGCGAGCGCGCGCAGCGCGTGATCGATGCGCTTCCGGGGTATGAGCGAGTTGAGCATCACGATCCGCCCCGGCATGGGTGACAGGTCGTCCGCGGGAGGTTCCGGTGCCGGATGCGGCACGACGAATGACCGGATGCCGCCTCCGACGCGCCTCTCGACATCATCCAGCTGACTCGGGGTGAGCCACAGCACGGCATCGAATCGATCAGCCACGGCGAACCAGCGCTCCCACGCGGCATCCATCGGTGAATCCCACTGGAAGGGCGCGAGCACGTGGCACGCGTGCGTCGTGTGGACGATGCGCACGGCTGGGTCGAGCGTGGGCTCGCCGGGCGCGACGAGCGCCTCGCCGATCTGGCGTGCCTCGCAGATCAGGACGACAGGCGCAGTCGCGCGCGAGGCGACGGCGTTGACCCACGCGCGGTACAGGCCCGCGTAGCCGGGCAGCCAGCCGATGGGGCCGTCGGCGCCCCAGATCCGCACCGGCGCGTCGGCGAGCTGCCACGCCGGGTCGCCGGAGATCACCGGGAGCTCGAGTACGATCTCGCCGGCGGCATCCGTGATCGAGCGGTACGGCCAGTCGGCATCGGGAACCGGTCCCGGGACGGCGGCCTCGCGCAGCCACGACGGGTCGGTGCGAGCGTCGTCGAAGAGGTTCTGCAGCATGGAAGGATCGTCGAGAAGGCCGCGTCGCCTCCACTCCGCCCGGTCTTCGTCATGGGTGATCGAATCGCCGGGGTCGAACGTGAGCAGGGTGGGCGGCGCGCCCGCTGCCGCCATGTCGACGGCGCGGCGCAGCACCGAGATCGTGAAGCCGCCGTCCCGGTCCGGAAGGAGCCGGCTCGCGAGTATGAGGTACGTCGCCTGCGGCAGCGCGCCTGTGGTGCCTGCCTCCGTCACGCGGGAGCCGCAGACGTGATGCGGAACACGGGGAAATCGGGTGCGAGCTCTGCGAGCCGCTCGTCCGGAGACGACGCGTCGACGCCCTCGAAGAACCGTCCGACCTCCCAGGCCCAGACCCGGAGGTACTCGCGCAGGATCGGCGGCTTGTCGGCATCCGGCACCTCCGTGGCACGGAAGCTCTCAGTGCGTCGGCCCCTGCGGAGCTCGCCCTCGCACGCGACGCGCAGGTTGCGCACCCAGTGGGTGTGACCGCGGGGCGCGACGAGGTATCGCTCCCCGGCGACCCGGAGAGGATTGACGGGCGTGGTCCGCCACTCACCGGTGGCGCGGCCCCGCACGGCGAGCACGCGGCTTCCGGCGAAGGACAGCCCCGTGCGGGTGAGAGCGGCGATGAGCCCGTTGAATGCGGCATCCACTCGGGTCTGCTTGACGTACCGCGCCATCACGCCTCCATCGTGCCGCATTGTCGGCGGCGGCGACGACCCCGGCCGGGCCTTCGCGTCATTCCCCAGCGAGCTGCGCGCTCACTCCCACTCGATGGTGCCCGGGCGGCTTCGACGTGACGTCGAGCACCACGCGGTTCACTTCGCGGACCTCGTTGGTGATGCGGTTCGAGATGCGCGCGAGCACGTCGTACGGCAGTCGCGTCCAGTCGGCGGTCATCGCGTCCTCGCTCGAGACCGGGCGCAGCACGATGGGGTGGCCGTACGTGCGTCCGTCGCCCTGCACTCCGACCGATCGCACATCGGCGAGCAGCACGACGGGGCACTGCCAGATCTCCTGGTCGAGGCCGGCGCGAGTCAGCTCCTCGCGCGCGATCGCGTCGGCGTCACGCAGAATCTCGAGACGGTCAGCGGTGACCTCGCCGACGATCCGGATCCCGAGGCCGGGGCCCGGAAACGGCTGCCGGCCGACGATCACCTCGGGAAGGCCGAGTTCACGACCGATCGCGCGGACCTCGTCCTTGAAGAGCGTCCGCAGCGGCTCGACGAGCTCGAACTGCAGGTCTTCCGGAAGCCCGCCGACGTTGTGGTGCGACTTGATGTTCGCGGTGCCGGTTCCGCCGCCCGACTCGACGACGTCGGGGTAGAGCGTGCCCTGCACCAGGAAGCGGATCGGCTCGCCGTCGGCTGCGGCCTCGGCCACGAGGGCCTTCTCGGCGGCCTCGAACGTGCGGATGAACTCACGTCCGATGATCTTGCGCTTCTGCTCGGGGTCGCTGACTCCGGCGAGCGCGTCGAGGAACTGCTGGCGAGCGTCGATCGTGACCAGGCGCACACCGGTGGAGGCGACGTAGTCGTTCTCGACCTGCTCGCGCTCGTCCTTGCGCAGCAGGCCGTGGTCGACGAAGACGCAGACGAGCTGGTCGCCGACGGCCTCGTGCACGAGCGCCGCCGCGACCGCGGAGTCGACGCCGCCCGAGAGCGCGCAGAGGACGCGTCCCGAGCCGACCTGCGTGCGGATGCGGTCCACCTGCTCGGCGATGACGTTTCCGCTGTTCCAGTCGGCGGGAAGGCCTGCGGCTTTGTGAAGGAAGTTCTCGATGACGCGCTGCCCGAAGTCCGTGTGCTTCACCTCGGGATGCCACTGCACGCCATACATGCGGCGCTCGTCGCTGCCGAACGCGGCAACGGGTGTGGCCGAGGTGGAGGCGAGCACGTCGAAGCCGGCGGGTGCCCTCGCGACCTGGTCGCCGTGGCTCATCCACACGTTCTGAGCGGCCGGCTGGCCGGCGAGGAGGACTCCGCCGTCACCGGTGAGCGCGGCATCCGTGGCGCCGTATTCGCGGAGACCCGTGTTCGCGACTTCGCCGCCGAGCGCCTGCGCCATGACCTGGAAGCCGTAGCAGATGCCGAGCGTCGGCACACCGAGGTCGAACACGCGCGAGTCGAGCGCCGGGGCGCCCTCCTCGTACACCGAGGACGGACCACCCGAGAGGATGATGCCCACGGGGTTGCGCGCCGCGATATCGGCGGCGGATGCGGTGTGGGGGACGATCTCGCTGTAGACGCCCGCCTCGCGGACGCGGCGTGCGATCAGCTGCGCGTACTGCGCGCCGAAGTCGACGACGAGCACCGGGCGCTGCGACGTCTCGGTTTGTTCGGTCACCGCTGGTTCTCCGTCGGGATCGCGTGGGTCAGGGACGAGTGGGCTGCCTGCGAATGGAGCTCCGCGTCCTCGCGCTCACGCAGATACGCCCTGACCTCACGCCCGACGCGCGCCTCCATGAAGAACGACAGCAGCGGGATGATGCCGCCGGAGGCAAGCACCGCGAGGCGCCAGAGGTTCCAGCGCATGAGGCTCCAGATGCGGAAGCACGAGAACAGGTACACGACGTAGAACCAGCCGTGCGCGACCAGGATGCCGAGCGACAGGTTGAAGCCGTCACCCGTGGACTCGAGTCCGGATGCCGTGTCGACGACGGGCGCGAACCAGAGGAATCCGCCCGATCCGCCGAGGAAGAGCTCGTAGCCCAGCGCGTACTTCCCGATCATCTCCGCGACCAGCAGCAGCAGCATCGTGCCGGTGATGACCGAGCAGACCTGGTAGAACCTGAGGGCTCCGCGGATCGCCGGGAACGAGGCGAGCTTGGGGGCGCGGGGCATGCTCCCATCCTACCCGCGGGCTCGCGGCATCCCTCTCCGGGTCACTGCGCGGGGGGCTCGGGCTCCGCCGCGGCATCCTCGAGGTCCTCGACCTCCTTCTCCCACGCGTCGCGGGCGAGGCGGTACCAGAGGTAGAACGCGAAGCCGGCGAAGACCGCCCACTCGGCCGCGTAGAAGATGTTCAGCCAGTTGACGCCCGAGCCGCTGCCCGGTGCGGGCGACGAGATCGTCGTAAGGCCCTCGGATGCAGCATCCGACACCATGTAAGGACGGTAGACCGACAGCTGGTCCACATCGTGCCACTGCCCGAGGAGCGCGGCGGACGACATGGTCGTGAGCGTCTGCGGGTCGGCTCCCCGCGGCGGCAGAGCCGGGCCCTCATCCGAGACGAGTCGTCCGGTGACCTCGACCGGCGCGGACGGCACGCCCTCCGCCACGAGCGACTCGAGATCGGATGCCGCAGCCTCCGCCTCCTCGAGGGTCGGCGCCCATCCGATGGCCACCGCGAGCGAGACGGGCCGGTCGCCGGTGTCGAAGCCGGTCGCGCCGTCCCACAGCCGCAGCTGCCCGGTGACCCAGTAACCCTCGACGCCGTCGTTGAACCGGGACTCGACGACGAGGAAGTCCTCGCCGACCCACCAGCCCGAGGTCGAGACGCGCTGCCCGACGAGAGGCTCCGGCAGGTACGCGCCCGGCGTCGTCACGTCGTCGATGGGCTGGACCTCCTCGGTCGCGCCCGGCGGGATCGGGTCGGTCTGGATCGCCCTGCCCAGCTGCCACTGGCCGAGCCACGCGAACACGCCGGCGACGACGAGGCAGAGCAGCAGCATCCCGATCCAGCGGGGCCGCAGCATGACCTCGCGCAGCGTCGGCGGGAACACCTCCGCCGGCGCCGTGGGTTCGCCGGATGTCATCCGGCGGCTGTAGGGCGCCACGACGACCTCGACGCGCTGGAACTCCTTGAGGTCGGAGTATCCGGTCGTGGCCATCGACTTGCGGAGCGCCCCGATGAGGTTCGCGGTGCCGTCGGCGATCGGCGCCGGCCCGTACAGGATCTCCTCGAGGGAGCCGACCTGGTCGACTCTCACGCGGCGGCCGCGCGGCAGCTTGGAGTGGTGCGCCTCGGGGCCCCAGTGGTATCCGAGGCCGGGCGCATCCGTGGCGCGGGCGAGAGCGACGCCGAGCATGACGGCATCCGCACCCATGGCGAGCGCCTTCACGAGGTCGCCGGACGTGCCGACTCCGCCATCCGCGATGACGTGCACGTAGCGTCCGCCAGACTCGTCGAGGTAGTCGCGGCGAGCGCCTGCGACGTCGGCGACGGCGGTGGCCATCGGGGCGTGGATGCCGAGGGTGGCGCGGTTGGTGGATGCCGCTCCCCCGCCGAATCCGACGAGGACGCCGGCCGCGCCGGTGCGCATCAGGTGGAGCGCGGCGGTGTAGGTGCCGGCACCGCCCACGATGACCGGGACGTCGAGGTCGTAGATGAACTTCTTGAGGTTCAGCGGCTGGTCCACCGACGACACGTGCTCGGCCGAGACGGTGGTCCCGCGGATGACGAACAGGTCGACGCCGGCGGCGACCACGGTCTCGTAGAGCTCCTGCGTGCGCTGCGGCGTGAGGGCACCGGCGACGGTCACGCCGGCCGCGCGGATCTCGGCGAGGCGCTCGCTCACCAGCTCGGGCTTGATCGGCTCGGAGTAGAGCTCCTGCATCCGGCGGGTGGCGGCGGCCTTCTCGAGGGAGGCGATCTCGGCCAGCAGCGGCTCCGGGTTCTCGTACCGGGTCCAGACGCCCTCGAGGTCGAGGACGCCGAGCCCGCCGAGCTGGCCGAGCATGATCGCCGTCCTCGGGCTCACGACCGAGTCCATCGGCGCGCCGATCACGGGGATCGCGAACTGGAAGGCGTCGATCGACCAGGCGGTCGAGACGTCCTCGGGATTGCGCGTGCGGCGCGACGGCACGACCGCGATGTCGTCGAACGTATACGCGCGACGCGCGCGCTTGGCGCGGCCGAGCTCGATCTCCATGCTCACGGGTTCAGCCTACCGGGGTGAGTTCTCGGGGCGGGATGCCGGTGGTCGCCGCGTCCGAGGACGTCCCCGGTGCGAAAGTCGGGTCGGTCCGACGACACGCCGTGGTCACGAGCTACCCGTCGGCGAGTCGTGGACCGACCCGACTTTCGGAACATGGCAGAGACGCGGGGGTGCCGACATCGAGGGCCTGCGAAGATCGGTGGGTGAGCGAACACGTGCCCTTCGTCGTCATCGGCGGCGGAGTCATGGGCCTCTCGACCGCCTGGGCGCTCACCCGTCGCGGCGAGCGGCCTCTCGTGCTCGACCAATTCGGCCGCGGTCATACGCGCGGCGCCTCTCACGGCGCGACCCGCAACTTCAACAACGCCTACGCCGACGAGCACTATCTCGATCTGCTCGCGAGAGCCCGCGAGGGCTGGGACGCGCTCGGCGAGCCCGACGGTGAGCCGCTGCTGCGGCTGCACGGGCTCGTCTCGCACGGCGGTGGCGCAGCGCTCGGCGGCACCGGCGCCGGGCTGGTCGCGATCCACGAGCAGCTGCGCGCTCGGGGCATTGCGGCCGACCTTCTCGATGGCGGAGAAGCATCACGGCGCTGGCGGGGCATGAGATTCGAGGACACCGTGCTGTTCTCGCCGGATGCCGGCGTCGCGCGGGCGTCGGTCGCGCTGGAGGAGCTGGAGCGGCGGATCATCGCGGGCGGCGGCGAAGTCCGCTGGCAGACGCCTGCCGTGCGCCTCGAGGAAGACGCCGACGGCGTCACCGTGCACACGGCCGACGGATCCGTGCGTGCTGACACCCTCGTCGTGACCGCGGGCGCGTGGACCGACCGCGTGCTCGGCGGCGAGATCCCCCTCCCGCCACTCAGGATCACGGAGGAGAGCCCCGCGCACTTCACACCGCGGGACCCCGCCGACGCGTGGCCGTCCTTCAACCACTTCGTGACGCCGGGCACCTGGCCCGCGAATGTCTACGGCATGCCGACGCCCGGCGAGGGCGTGAAAGTGGGGTTCCACGCGGTCGGCGACGAGGTGGATCCCGACGCGCGGCCGTTCCGCACCGACAAGCACGCCGACCGGCTCGCCGAGTACGTCCGCGAGTGGATGCCGGGCCTCGACGCCGCCACCGCCGTCCCGATCAGCTGCACGTACACGTCCACCTCCGACGAGGCGTTCGTCCTGGACCGCGTCGGGCGGATCGTCGTCGGCGCCGGATTCTCGGGTCAAGGGTTCAAGTTCGCGCCGGGCGTCGGCGCCGAGCTCGCCGACCTCGCCCTCGACCCGGCCGCTCGCGCGGCGGAAGCCTTCCGCCTGCGCTGAGCCACAAGCGAGCGGATGCCGCCGCTCAGCGCGCCCGGACCACCCGCGTCTCGTCCCACACCGGCTGATCGGACTCGTACACGCGTCCGTCGGCGCCGAACACGAGGAACCGGTCGAAGGATCGCGCGAACCATCGGTCGTGCGTGACGGCCAGGACGGTGCCCTGGAATCGCAGGAGGGCATCCTCGAGCGCCTCAGCCGAGACGAGATCGAGGTTGTCGGTCGGCTCGTCGAGCAGCAGCAGCGTCGCACCCGAGAGCTCGAGCATCAGGATCTGGAAGCGCGCCTGCTGGCCGCCGGACAGCGTCTCGAACGTCTGCTCCGCCTGACGGACGAGGCCGTAGCGATCGAGGGCCGAGCTCGCGGCATCCCGTGGGAGTCCGGTGCGGCGATCGTCACCGCGGTGCAGGATGTCGAGCAGCGTCCTGCCGGCGAACTCTGGATGGCGGTGGGTCTGCGCGAACCAGCCCGGCACGACGCGGGCTCCGAGCACCGCGCGGCCCTCGTGCGGAACCGGCTCGAGGCTGGCGCCCACGGCCGTCACGTGGCCGAGCAGAGTGTCAGGATCCGTTCCGCCCCCGGCCAGCAGCCGCAGGAAGTGCGACTTGCCCGAGCCGTTCGAGCCGAGCACGGCGACGCGGTCGCCGTACCAGACCTCGAGATCGAAGGCGGACATGAGCCCGGTGAGTTCGAGTCCCTGGGCGACGACGGCGCGTCGCCCCGTGCGGTCCCCGCGCAGCCGGACGTCCAGATCCTGGGCGGGCGGGCGCTCTTCGGGCGGACCCGCGTCCTCGAACCGCCGGAGCCGCGTCTGGGCGGCACGATAGCGCGAGGCGAAGTCATCGCTCGCCGTGGCCTTGACCTTCATCGCCGCGACGAGGGCCTTGAGCTTCGCGTGCTGCTCGTCCCAGCGCCGGCGGAGCTCGTCGAGCCGCGCCATCCGATCTTCGCGCGCCTGGTGATACGTGCCGAATCCGCCGCCGTGGACCCACGCGGTGGCCCCCGCACCGCCGACTTCGAGGGTCACGATGCGATCCGCCGCTCGGGCGAGCAGCTCGCGGTCATGCGACACGAGCAGCACCGTCTTGGGCGTTTCGCGCAGTCGTGACTCGAGCCACCGCTTGCCCGGGACGTCGAGGTAGTTGTCGGGCTCGTCGAGCAGCAGCACCTCGTCGGGTCCGCGCAGCAGCGCCTCGAGTGCCAGCCGCTTCTGCTCGCCGCCCGACAGCGTCGCCAGATCGCGGAAGCGCGCCCGCGCGAACGGGATGCCGAGCGCGGCGATGGTGCAGGCATCCCACAGCGTCTCGTGCTCGTAGCCTCCGGCATCCGCGTATTCGGCGAGCGCACTCGCGTAGCGCATCTGCGAGTCGAGGTCGTCGCGCTCGATGATCGCGGCCTCGGCGTCTTCCAGCTCGAGAGCGGATGCCCGCACGCGAGGCGGTGCGACCGAGACCAGCAGGTCGTGCACGGTCTGGCCGGCGGTGCCGTGGCCGACGAACTGGTCCATCACGCCGAGGCCGCCGCCGATGGACACGGCCCCGGCGTGCGCCGCCTCGTCGCCGCGGATGATTCGCAGGAGCGTCGTCTTGCCCGCGCCGTTCGCGCCGATCAGTGCGGTGATCGACCCTTCGCCGACCCGGAAGGCGACGTCGTCGAGCAGCGGACGACCGTCGGGCAGCGCGTACGAGACGCCGTTGATGTCGATGTACCCCACGGTGTTCCTGTCCGCTCCCTGCGGCGCGTGATCGCCGATCGGGGAGCCGACCAGCCTATCCCAGCCGCTGCGGCGGTGCGAACACCGCGATCGCGACGGGCTCAGGCGGCCGAGTAACGCCCCGACGCGATCGCGCGAGCGCGGGCCTTCGCCGCCTCCTCCTCGCGGTTCTTCGGCGGCACGACGGCGACGAGGTCCTCGAGCAGGTGCTGCGTGATGTGGGCGATCTCGTGCACCGCGCGATCGAAGGCTTCCTGGTTCGCCTTCGAGGGCTTCGTGGTGCCCGCGATCTTCCGGACGTACTGCAGCGCCGCGGCGTGCACTTCCTCGGAGGTGGCCGCGGGCTCGAAGTTGTGGAGAGTGTGGATGTTCCGGCACATGCCCCCGACGATACGCCGGGATGCTGTCATCGGGCGAGTGTCACCAGGGCTCGTCGCCGCGCGGCGCGATGTCGAGGATGTGCGGCAGCTCGGTCGGGAAGCACGCGCGGAACAGCTCGGTGATCCGCGGATCCGACCCGTAGTCGTCGACGAGCCGCATCCCGATCATGACGTTGATCAGCATCCCCTCGGCGATGAAGGCGCGCGCCTCATCGGCATCGAATCCCGCATCCTCGCGGAAGAACTGCCATACCTGCGCGAAGCCGCGCCTCGCGGCCGGGCCGATCATCGGATGCCCGCCGAGCAGCCACGCGTGCGACAGCGTCTGGTGCAGTCCGCGCGTGTTCAGCAGCTCGACGTATGCCTCGCCGATGCGCTTCGAGACGGGAATGTCGGATGCCTCGTCGGCGAGTGCCGCACGGAACGCGCTCATCAGCTGGTCGAGCGAGGACTGCATGGCCGCGAGGAAGAGGTTCTCCTTCGAGCGGAACAGCCGCACCACGTAGGGCTGGCTCACGCCTGCGGTCCGTGCGACGTCGTCGGTCGTGGTGCCCTCATAGCCGCGCGCGCCGAAGACGGCGATGGCCGCGGCGACGATCTGCTCGCGGCGCTCCTCGGAGCTCATCCGGCGGACGGTCTCGGGCATCGACGCCGTCGTCGTCCCCTGGTTCGTGTTCACGCTTGACATGTTATCAGTCGATTACTACAGTCGTCCTCGTACTTGGTAATCATTCGATTACAACCATCCTGCAAGGAGGATCGCATGAGCGACGTCATCACCCCCGTGCCGGTGCGGCGGCGGGCTTTCGGGCTCGTCGTGGCGGCAGCATCCGTGCCCATGTTCATGGCGACGCTGGACAACCTCGTCATGACCAACGCACTCCCCGTGCTGCACTCGCAGCTCGGCGCGAGCGTCGAGGAGCTTCAGTGGTTCGTCAACGCGTACACGCTGGCCTTCGCGAGTGCGATCCTCATCGCCTCGGCGCTCGGGGACCGATTCGGCCGGCGCACGGTGTTCATCATCGGCATCGCGGTCTTCGGCATCGGCAGCGTGCTCGCCGCGCTCAGCACCGACCCCACGCAGCTCATCGCGGCGCGCGCGCTGCAGGGCTTCGGCGGCGCGGCCGTCATGCCGCTGTCGCTCGCGCTCATCGCAGGCGGCGTGGCTCCTGAGCGGCGACCCCTCGCGATCGGCCTCTGGGGCGGCATCTCCGGCCTCGGCGTCGCGGTCGGACCCCTCGTCGGCGGTGCGGTCATGGAGGGCTGGAACTGGCAGGCGATCTTCTGGATCAACGTCCCGGTCGCGATCGTCGCGATCCCGCTGGCGTTCTTCGTCCTCAACAACGACTTCGGCGCACGCGCTCGCATCGACGTCGTCGGCGCCGTGCTCGCGGCGACCGGAGTGCTCGCACTGGTCCACGCGATCGTCCGAGGCAACGATGACGGCTGGTCGTCGATCGGCGTGATCGCCGAGATCGTCGCGGGCGCCGCGCTCATCATCGGGTTCCTGCTGTGGCAGGCACGCGCGAAGTCGCCGCTCATTCCGCTGCGGCTCTTCCGCGATCGCTCGTTCTCGCTGACCAACGTCGTCGGCTTCGCATTCAGCTTCGGCACGTTCGGTGCGGTGTTCATCCTGATCCAGTACATGCAGGTCGTGCAGGGATCCACGCCGCTCGAAGCGGCGATCCAGACCACCCCGTGGACCCTCGCGCCGATGTTCGTCGCGCCGATCGCCGGCATCATCGCGCCGCGCGTCGGCACCCGCGCGCTCATGCTCACCGGCCTCGCGCTGCAGGGGATCGCGCTCGGCTGGATCGGCCTCACGCTCTCGCCCGACCTCGACTACGCGCAGCTGGTCGCGCCGTTCATCATGGCGGGCGTCGGCATGGGACTCGTCTTCGCCCCGTCCGCGACGGCGCTCCTCGCGACCCTGGGCGCCGTCGACCACGCCAAGGCATCGGGCGTCAACTCGACGGTCCGCGAGATCGGCATCGCGCTCGGCACGGCCGTGATGACCGCGATCTTCGTGAGCGCAGGCGGCGAACTGCAGCCGGACCTCTACGTCGACGCCGCACGACCCGCGGTGCTCACCGGCTCCGCCGTGCTCCTCGCCGCCGCCGTCGCCGCGCTCTGGC
The DNA here is from genome assembly GCA_963751055.1 of uncultured Actinomycetota bacterium. Classification (GTDB taxonomy): domain Bacteria; phylum Actinomycetota; class Actinomycetes; order Actinomycetales; family Microbacteriaceae; genus Microbacterium. The sequence goes on from CAVVTB010000007.1 coordinate 370,334, forward strand.
TGCCCGGCCGGACGCTCCTCGCGTCTCGCCGCGGTCGAAGAGACATCGGATGCCGCTGCCGACGCATCCGGCAGGCGGAGGCCGAGCTCGTGGGGGGCTGACCGATGCTTCCCAGCCGATGCGGCCCGCAGGCTGGCGGGGGCGTTGACATGGCTCGCAGCAATCCGCCGACTCCGCAGGAATGACGGAGGATGCGGGAGCTCGGCGCACCGTTGCGAAGCCTGTGAGGCCATCAGCGTTCTCCCACATGCCGCCGAGCGCAGCACCAGCAGCGTCGCGGCGATCGCGAACATCGCATCGGATCAGGGCGAAGGACGGATGCCGCCGCGGACCGTCATGTTCGATCACAGGATTCGCAGAATCGCCTGCTCGAGGGAACTGACGATAGCGTGATTCACGCACTTCTGCGAACCCTGCCGGGGAGGTGCTGCTAGCCGGCCGAGCGGATCAGGCCGCGAGATGCAAACCGGCGGCGATCGCCCGGCGGATGATCGCGGCCACTGCATCCCAGTCGTGCACGATTTGCGCATAGCTGAGACGCAGCACGGTGTACCCCCGGAGTCGCAGCTCGGCGTCGTGCGCGATGTCGCTGCTGCGCTGCGCGCTGGCGCTGTGGAACTCGTACCCGTCGATTTGCAGCACCAAGCGGTCGCCCACGACGATGTCGACGAACCGCCCCGCGAGCTTGACCTGCTGGCGCACCCGCAGGCCCCACCTGCGCAACGGCGTCACGACGAGCGTCTCAAGTCCCGAGTCCGACAACTCGGTGACGGATGCCGCGAGCTCACGCGCGGCGCGCGAGCGGAACGGGATGCCGCGCAGCGCCTCCCCTGAGAGCCCCTCTTTGCGTGCAGCCGACTCCCACAGCACGAGTGCTGTATCGAACGGCAGGCACACCGCGATGTGCGCGAGGGCGTCCTCGACGGATGCGACGAGCTCGTGTGGACGGACAGGCGAGACCGGTTTGGTCCAGTGCAGCACGCCCGGCCAGGTGTCCCCGAGCCGCGCCGAGCCAGAACCCGGCGTGAGGTGGACGTGCAACTCCGAGCCGACGTCGTCCGGCATCCACCACTTCCGTCGTCGCGCGAGGGCGACGCACGTCACCCGGCCCCCGGCGCGCGCTGCGGTGGAGAGGTCGTGCGGGGCATCCGGGAGGGCGATCCAGACTCGCCGGATCAAACTCGCCTGACCCGCGCGAACGAACTCCCGGAGGAGTCCAATGCCGAACCCAGCGCGCAGCAGGTCGTCGCGATGGCCGATCCTGTCGTGGGCGAGCAGCCAGTCGCGAAGCTGATCGATTGTCTTCCGTTCCCGAGGCATGCGACGACTCTGGCTGTGCTTCAGTCCCGAGGGTCGCCGTGCGCCCGAACCGTGCACAACTCGACGGCGATCGACGCTGGGGAGAACTCGCCCGAGCGTTCATGCCGCACAGGGCGGCGGGTTCACAGGACTTCGCAGCTTCCCGCCAAGTCCGCAGCCATGCGGCCCGAAAGTGCGAAGTTCGGCGCACGACTGCGAACTCTGTGAACGCGACGGCGGCTACTTGCGGTAGTTCGGCGCCTCGACGACGATCTGCACGTCGTGCGGGTGCGATTCCTTGAGCCCCGCAGCCGTGATCCGCACGAACTTGCCCTTGGCCTTCAGCTCGTCCACGGTGCGAGCGCCGACGTAGAACATCGACTGCCGCAGACCGCCCACGAGCTGGTAGGCGACGGCCGCGACGGGTCCGCGGTAGGCGACCTGTCCCTCGATCCCCTCGGGGATGAGCTTGTCGTCGCTCGGGACGTCGGCTTGGAAGTACCGGTCCTTCGAGTACGAGGTCTTCTTGCCGCGGGTCTGCAGTGCGCCGAGCGAGCCCATGCCGCGGTACTGCTTGAACTGCTTGCCGCCCACGAACACGATCTCGCCGGGGCTCTCGTCGGTGCCGGCGAAGAGCGAGCCGATCATGACGGTGTCGGCGCCTGCGACGAGGGCCTTGGCGATGTCGCCGGAGTACTGGAGTCCGCCGTCCGCGATGACCGGCACCCCGGCCTCGCGCGCAGCGAGCGAAGCCTCGTACACCGCGGTGACCTGGGGAACGCCCACGCCCGCGACGACACGCGTGGTGCAGATGGAGCCCGGGCCGACGCCGACCTTGACAGCATCCACCCCCGCATCGATGAGCGCCTGAGCGCCCTCTCGGGTCGCGACGTTGCCGCCGATGACGTCGATGTGCTCGAATGAGCGGTCGGCCTTGATCCGGCGCACGATGTCGATGACGCCCGCGGACTGCCCGTTCGCGGTGTCGACGACGAGCACGTCGACACCCACGTCGCGCAGCGCCTCGGCGCGCTGCCACGCGTCGCCGAAGAAGCCGATGGCCGCGCCGACGCGGAGGCGACCCTGGTCGTCCTTGGTGGCGAGCGGGTACTTCTCGCTCTTGTCGAAGTCCTTGACGGTGATGAGCCCGGCGAGCTTGCCCTCGTCGTCGATGAGCGGGAGCTTCTCGACCCGGTGCTTGGCGAAGATCGCGATCACGTCGTTGGCGCCGATGCCCACGGGGGCGGTGATGAGGCCCTCGCTCGTCATGACGTCCTTCACGAGGGTCGTCGAGCGCTCGAACGCCGACACGAAGCGCATGTCGCGGTTGGTGACGATCCCGACGAGGCTGCCATCGGCATCCACCACGGGAAGACCTGAGATGCGGAACTGCGCGCAGAGCGCCTCGACCTCGTCGATCGTGGCGTCGGGGGTCGTCGTGATCGGGTCGGTGATCATGCCCGACTCGCTGCGCTTGACGCGGTCGACCATCGACGCCTGCTCCTCGATGGAGAGGTTCCGGTGCACGATTCCGATTCCGCCCTCACGCGCGATGGCGATCGCCATGCGCGCCTCGGTCACGGTGTCCATGGCGCTCGACACGAGCGGCGTGGCCACCGTGATGCGGCGCGTGACACGCGACGACGTGTCGGCCTCGCTCGGGATGACGTCCGTGTGCCCCGGCAGGAGCAGCACGTCGTCGTAGGTCAGTCCGACGAAGCCGAAGGGGTCGTTGTGCTCCATGGGTTCTCCTGCGCACTCTGGCGGGGGTTACCGCATGCGTGGAGCGCGCTGCTCGAGGTGGACGAGGAGGTCCGGTGCGCGCAAACGCACCGTACTCGATTCTAAGCGTCGGGGCTGTGAATTCATTCCGAGCGCGAGGGCAGAGCGAGCGGATGCTGCCACCGGCGACCAGCATCCGATTCCACAGGGCGCACAGCGTTGTTGTAGGCGAAACAGAAACGACACATTAGGCTCCTAGCGTCGATCATCACGGCCGATGCGACCCGAGCTTCGGTGTCTGCGTTGTGCCGACTGGGAGGTTCTGTGGGTCCTAGGACTGAAACCGCGAAGCGCTCAACGCGCTGGCTGGTGGTCATCGCGGGTGCGCTCATGGCAGCTGCGCTGCTGCTGTTCACCTCGCCGACCGGCGCCTTTGCGGCGACCGCGCCGGACGAGCCGGGTGGCGACCAGGAGGCGACCGACTACTACTTCGGTGGCGTCATCCGCTTCGACGACGAACCTGTGCCCGACGTCGTCGTCTCGGTCGAGGGCGGCGGCTTCGAGGCCTCGACCGTCACCGGCGCCGACGGCCGCTGGCGGCTGTACGTGCCCGAGAAAGAGGCCTACACCCTGACGGTCGACGAGTCGACACTGCCCGAGGGCGTGATCGTCGAAGGCGATTCCGCCTCGCAGGAGGTCGAGTTCGGCCTCACGAACTCCCTGATCATCAACCTCTTCCTCGGCGAAGGCGAACGGGTGACGCAGTCCTTCGCGGACCAGTTCTTCATACGCTTCATCGGCGGACTGAACTTCGGTCTGCTCCTCGCCCTCGCGGCGATGGGCGCCGCCCTCATCTACGGCACGACGGGCCTGTCGAACTTCGCCCACGGCGAGATGGTCACGTGGGGCGCGGTCGTCACACTGGTCGTCAGCTCGTTCTGGGGCCTGCCGCTCTGGATCGGAATCATCGTCTCGGTGATCATGGGCGGCCTGCTCGGACTGGTGCTCGACGCGGGTCTCTGGAGACCGCTGCGAAGACGAGGGCTGGGCATTGTGCAGCTGATGATCGTGAGCATCGGCCTCTCGCTCACGCTGCGCTACACGTACCAGTTCTTCATCGGCGGCAGCACCTATCAGCTGCCGGGTGCAAGCCCGGCTCCGATCCAGCTGGGGCCCATCTCGCTCTCGTACATCGACATGATCAGCATGGGCATCAGCATCGTGGTGATCCTCGGAGTCGCCTATTTCCTGCTCCGCACCCGGATCGGCAAGGCGACGCGGGCGATCTCCGACAATCCGCAGCTCGCGTCGGCATCCGGCATCAACGTCGACCGCGTCATCCGGATCGTCTGGATCCTCGCCGGTGCACTCGCCGCGCTCTCCGGCATCCTGTGGGCGTACTTCCGCCCAGGCGTGAAGTGGGACATGGGCACGCAGATGCTGCTCCTCATCTTCGCGGCCATCACGCTCGGCGGCCTCGGCACCGCGTTCGGCGCACTCCTGGGCTCCCTCATCGTGGGCCTCGTCGTCGAGCTGTCGACGCTGTTCGGTGTGCCTTCAGACCTCAAGTACGCGGGCGCCCTCGTCGTGCTGATCCTCATCCTGCTGATCAGACCTCAAGGTCTGCTCGGGCGTAGAGAAAGATTGGGGTAGCCGCCATGGATTGGGGCGCCATCCTCTCAAACACCGTGGGCTATCTCATCAGCCCGGTGACCATCGCCTACGCCCTCGCGGCGACAGGTCTTGCGGTGCACTTCGGCTACGCGGGCCTTCTCAACTTCGGTATGGCGGGCTTCATGGCCCTCGGCGGCTACGGCTACGCCATCACGATCCTGAGCCTCGGCTGGCCATGGTGGCTCGGAATGATCGTGGGCCTCATCGCGGCCGCGCTCTTCGCCGTGGTCCTGGGCCTTCCGACCCTGCGCCTGCGCGCGGACTACCTCGCCATCGTCACGATCGCGGCGGCCGAGATCGTGCGCCTCCTGTTCACGACGCAGATCTTCGACGAGTGGACGAACTCGGCTGACGGCCTCGGCGGCTACCACGAGGGATTCCGGGCCGCGAACCCGTTCCCCGAGGGCAGGTACGGCTGGGGACCGTTCGAGTTCAACGAGACCGGCCTCTGGGTCCGCGTCTTCGGCCTCGCGATGCTCGCGATCGCGGTGCTGCTCGTGTGGGCGCTCATGCGCAGCCCCTGGGGTCGCGTGCTGAAGGGCATCCGCGAGGATGAGGACGCCGTGCGGTCGCTCGGCAAGAACGTCTTCGCCTACAAGATGCAGGCCCTCGTCGTCGGTGGCATGATCGGCGCGATGGGCGGAATCGTCTACGTCCTGCCCTCGGCGGTCATCCCGTCGAGCTACACGACGTCCCTGACGTTCTTCCTCTGGACGATCCTCCTGCTCGGTGGCGCGGCCACCGTGCTCGGTCCCTCGCTCGGTGCGGTGATCTTCTGGGTCGTCCTCGCTCTGCTCGGCAACCTGCTTCCCGAGCTCGCACAGGCCGGCATCCTGCCGATGACCTCCATCCAGGCGGGCACGCTGCGCTACATCCTCGTCGGTGTCGTCGCTGATGCTGCTCGTGATCTTCCGCCCCCAGGGCATTCTGGGCGACAAGAGGGAGATGACCTTTGTCAAGTGACGAGATGGCAGGCGGCGCCCTGCCCGAGAGCGGGATGCCGGCCTCCGAGCCGGCTCCCACCACGGCGAGCATCGCACGAGCCAAGACCGCAGGTCTCGCCAAGGGCGACGCAGTGCCGGGTGTGCCGAAGACCGACCCGATCATGGTCATGGACAACGTCACCCGCCGGTTCGGCGGTCTGACCGCCGTCGACGTGGAGCACCTCGAGATCCCGCGAAACGCGATCACCGCGCTGATCGGGCCGAACGGTGCCGGCAAGACGACGCTGTTCAACATCCTCTGCGGATTCGACAAGCCCAACACCGGGTCATGGTCGTACGACGGCAAGTCGCTCTCCGGCATCCCGGCGTTCAAGGTCGCCCGCATGGGCCAGGTCCGCACCTTCCAGCTGACCAAGGCGCTGTCGCTGCTCACCGTGCTCGAGAATATGAAGCTCGGCGCCACGGGTCAGCGCGGCGAGGGATTCTGGACGAGCCTCATCCCCGCCGTCTGGCGCAAGCAGGACAACGAGATCGAGGGCAAGGCCGTAGAGCTCCTGGCCCGGTTCAAGCTCGACACCAAGAAGGACGACTTCGCAGCATCGCTCTCGGGCGGGCAGCGCAAGCTCCTCGAGATGGCACGCGCCCTCATGAGCGACCCGCAGCTCGTGATGCTGGACGAGCCGATGGCCGGCGTGAACCCTGCGCTCACGCAGTCGCTGCTCGACCACATCTTCGGACTCAAGGATCTCGGCATGACGGTGCTCTTCGTCGAGCACGATATGTACATGGTGCGCCACATCGCAGACTGGGTCATCGTCATGGCCGAAGGCCGCGTGGTGGCGGAGGGCCCGCCCGACGCCGTCATGCAGGATCAGGCGGTCATCGACGCGTATCTCGGCAGCCACCAGGACGTCGATCTGGGCGTCGTCACGGGGCGGGTCGAAGGCGAACTCGACGCCGAAGCCAAGGAGCTCCTCGAAGAGATCCAGGAAGAGCACGCGGCTGAGATCGCACAGGCCGAAGAGGAAAACAAGTGACCGAGCCATCGACGAACCGAAACTCCGCTGCGGCGGACCCCGCTGCCGCCGGCAACGTGAAGACCGGAGAGATGGTCGTCGAGGTGACCGATCTGGTGGCGGGCTACCTCCCCGGCGTCAACATCCTCAACAGCACCAATCTGACGGCGCGCAAGGGCGAGCTCATCGGGATCATCGGCCCCAACGGCGCGGGCAAGTCCACGCTGCTGAAGGCGATCTTCGGGCTCGTCAGAGTGCGCTCCGGCGAGATCACCGTCAACGGCGAGAGCATCGTGGGGCTCAAGGCCGACAAGCTCGTCCAGCGCGGTGTGGCCTTCGTGCCGCAGAACAACAACGTCTTCCCGTCGCTCTCGATCGAAGAGAACCTGCAGATGGGGCTGTACCAGAACCCCAAGATCTACAACGAGCGACTCGAGTTCGTCACCGGGATCTTCGCGGAGCTCGGCAAGCGTCTCAAGCAGCGCGCAGGCTCCCTCTCGGGCGGCGAGCGCCAGATGGTGGCGATGTCGCGGGCACTCATGATGGACCCGTCGGTGCTCCTCCTCGACGAGCCGTCAGCCGGTCTCTCCCCCGTCCGTCAGGACGATGCGTTCATCCGCGTCTCCGACATCAACAAGGCAGGCGTGACCACGATCATGGTCGAGCAGAACGCGCGCCGCTGCCTGCAGATCTGCGATCGCGGCTACGTCCTCGACCAGGGCCGCGACGCCTACGAGGGCAGCGGGCGCGACCTGCTCAACGACCCCAAGGTGATCGGCCTGTACCTCGGCACGCTCGGTCAGGACAACTGACACCAGGGCCACACGACTGAGGGGCGGATGCTGCGGCATCCGCCCCTCTCTTCGTGTGGCTTCGCCCCTCACGTCCGCACAAGAAGGGCCCCGGACGAATCCGGGGCCCTTCTCTGCGTCAACTGTGACTAGTTGATGCGGGTGTGCATGTTGTCGGCGCCGTACTGGAAGATGCCGATCGTCGCCTCGGTCGGGTCGCCGTTCTCATCGAACGTGACCGGGCCGGAGTAGCCGTCGTAGTCGGCGACGCCGCCATCGAGGATGATCGCGGCGCAGTCGGCGAACGACGAGCACTTCTCGCCGTCACCGGTGCCGCCAGAGACCTCCGCGAGCTTCGCGGCGATGTCGGCCGGGTCGACCGAGCCGGCGGCCAGCGCGGCGAGCGCGAGCAGCACGGTGGCGTCGTAGGACTCAGCGGAGTAGAGGAGGTCCTCCAGTTCGCTGTTGCCCTCAGCGGTCCACGCCTCGTTCAGGCGCTCGACGAAGTCGTCTTCGAGCTCCGGCCCGGGGGCGGTGCCCTTGGCGCCTTCGAGGCTGACCGTGATCTCATCGCCCCACTGGCTGGTGTTGCCGTCGACCAGGTAGAAGTTCTCGGCCGTGAGACCGGCGTTGACCGCAAGCGGCGCGATGGTCGCGAACTGGTCGAACGTGATCATCACGACTGCGTCGGGGTTGGCCGCCGCGATCGTCTGCACCTGGGCGTCGAACGACGAGTCGCCGTCGTTGTAGGACGCATCGGCGACGACGGTGCCACCGGCTGCCTCGAAGACCTCCTTGACGACGCCGAAGAGACCGGTGCCGTAGGCGTCGTTCTGGTAGATGATGCCGATGTTCTGGTGGCCGTCCTCAGCGATCAGGTTGCCGAGCACTTCACCCTGGAGCAGGTCGCTCGGAGCCGTGCGGAAGTAGAGGCCGTTGTCGTCCCACGTGGTGAAGTCGGGCGACGTGTTGGCCGGCGAGAACGTGATGATGCCCTCGCTGACGTTGCTGTCGAGGAAGAGCTTCGTGACGCCCGACGACGCCGCGCCGATCATGGCGGCGACACCCTCGCTCTGAAGGCGGGGAACGGTGGTCTCGAATGCCTTGTTGTCCGCGTCGCCCGAGTCGCCGAACTCGACCTCGAGGGTCAGCGGCGTGCCGGCCTCGTTGATCTCGTTGAGAGCCAGCTGAACGCCGGCCTCCTCGGGCGGGCCGAGGAAGGCGAGGCTGCCGGTCTGGGGCAGGACGGTGCCGATCTTGAGGGTCATGTCCTCAACGGCCGCTGCGGACTCCTCGGGGGTCGCTTCGCCGCCGCCGCCGCCGGTGCAGCCGGCGAGGACGAGGGCGCTGGCGCCCGCGATTGCGATGCCGCCCAGGACGGTGCGGACACGCGAGCGCGAGGCGGTGCCTCGGGTAAAGACGCTCATGTTGCTCCTTGCTGTGAATGAACGCGGGCACGGCTCGGGCGCCGACCCAGTGCACCTAACCTAACTGCGCGCGGGCGTCCGGAATGTTGCCATTCGTTAACGATGTGTAACGGAACTCAATCGTTATGGATGGCGCGATGACGGATGTCTGCGCATATCGCCGAAGCCGGAATACCCCGTGGAGGTATAGGGTTGGAGGCGATGTACCCCTTGGGGGTATCAAGCTGACGTGCTGCACGGAGGAGCAGAGACATGGCACAGACGACGGAGTACCAGGTGACCGGCATGAGCTGCGGGCACTGCGAAGCATCCGTTCGCAGCGAGATCGCGAAGCTCGCGGGAGTGGAGCAGATCGACGGTCAGTGCGGCCACCGGCCGGCTCGTGGTGACGCTCCGCGGCTCCCCTCTCCGACGGAGACGTGATCGCCGCCGTCGACGAGGCGGGCTACGAGGCTGCCAGGGTCTGATGACCGCCACCGCGCATTCCCCCGCCGCGCCGGCGCCGGGCGCACGCATCGAGCTGCAGATCGGCGGGATGACGTGCGCGTCGTGCGCCGCGCGCATCGAGAAGAAGCTGAACCGCATCGACGGCGTCGCGGCATCCGTCAACTACGCCACTGAGAAGGCCGTCGTGAGTGCGCCCGCCCACCTCGACCCCCAGGTGCTCATCGACGAGGTGGAGAAGACCGGCTACACCGCAGCGCTGCCCGCGCCGCCTGCTGCAGACGCACGATCACGACCTCGAAGACCACGAGCTGACGGGCCTGCGTCAGCGGCTGATCGGGTCGATCGTGCTGTCGGTGCCGGTGATCCTCCTCGCGATGATCCCCGCGCTGCAGTTCACCTACTGGCAGTGGGCCTCCCTCGCGCTCGCTGCGCCGGTCGTCGTGTGGGGTGCGTGGCCGTTCCACCGCGCCGCGTGGATCAACCTGCGCCACGGCGCCGCGACGATGGACACCCTCGTCTCGATCGGCGTCTCCGCGGCGTTCCTGTGGTCGCTGTACGCCCTCTTCTTCGGCCACGCGGGCATGCCGGGCATGACGCACGAATTCGAGTGGACCGTCCAGCCCAGCGACGGCGCGGGGAACATCTACTTCGAGGTCGCCGCCGGGGTCACGATGTTCGTGCTCGCCGGCCGCTACTTCGAGGTGCGATCCAAGCGCCGCGCCGGTGCCGCCTTGCGCGCGCTCCTCGAGCTCGGTGCGAAGGATGTCGCGGTGCGGCGCCCTGGTCCTGCCGGCGCGATCGTCGAGACCCGCGTTCCCGTGGCTGAGCTGCGCGCCGGTGATGAGTTCATCGTCCGGCCCGGCGAGAAGATCGCCGCCGACGGCGTCGTCGTCTCGGGCACGTCCGCGGTCGACGCATCGCTCGTCACCGGCGAATCGGTGCCCGCTGGAGGTGGCTGCAGGGTGACCCTGTCGTCGGCGCGACCGTCAACGCCGGCGGCCGGCTCGTCGATCCGCGCCACGCGGGTCGGTGACGACACCCAGCTCGCGCAGATGGCGCGCATGGTCGAAGCGGCGCAGTCGGGCAAGGCGAACGTGCAGCGACTGGCCGACCGCATCGCGGGCGTCTTCGTCCCGATCGTGCTCGCGATCGCCGTCGTGACCCTCGCGGTCTGGCTGCTGCTCGGCTTCCCGGCCTCGGCTGCGGTGACCGCCGCCGTCGCGGTTCTCATCATCGCGTGCCCGTGCGCGCTGGGGCTCGCGACCCCCACCGCCCTGCTCGTCGGAACCGGCCGCGGCGCGCAGCTCGGCATCCTCATCAAGGGTCCCGAGGTGCTGGAGTCCACGCGCACCGTCGACACCATCGTGCTCGACAAGACCGGCACGGTGACGAGCGGGCGGATGTCGCTTGCCGACGTCGTCACGGCCGACGGCGTCGATCGCGCCGAGCTGCTGCGCCTCGCGGGTGCGCTGGAGCACGCCTCGGAGCATCCCATCGCCCAGGCGATCGCGCAAGGCGGCGGCCGCCGAGACCGGAGAGCTCCCGCAGCCGGAGTCGTTCGCGAACGCTCCGGGACACGGGGTGTCGGGAATCGTCGACGGCCACGTGGTCGTCGTCGGCCGCGAGTCCCTGCTCGCGGACTGGGCGGTGACGCTGCCGTCCCGTCTCGCCGCTGCGAAGGACGACGCCGAGGCTGCCGGGCTCACCGCAGTCCTCGTCGCGTGGGACGGCGCAGCGCAAGGCGTCCTCGTCGTGGCCGACCAGATGAAGCCGACGAGCCGCGAGGCGGTCGCGCAGCTTCGCGCGCTCGGCCTCACCCCCGTGCTGCTCACCGGCGACAACGCCGCAGTCGCCCACACGATCGCCGCGGACGTCGGCATCGACGACGTGAGGGCCGAGGTGCTGCCCGCCGACAAGGTCGCCGCGATCAAGGCACTGCAGGCCGAGGGTCGCGTCGTCGCCATGGTCGGCGACGGCGTGAACGACGCCGCCGCGCTCGCGCAGGCGGATCTCGGCCTCGCGATGGGAACGGGGACGGATGCTGCGATCGAGGCGTCCGACATCACCCTCGTCCGCGGTGACCTGCGCGGCTGCCGCCGATGCGATCCGCCTGTCGCGGTCGACGCTCGGAACCATCAAGGTCAACCTGTTCTGGGCCTTCGCCTACAACGTCGCGGCCATCCCGCTCGCGGCGCTCGGCCTGCTCAACCCGATGATCGCCGGTGCGGCGATGGCGCTGTCGAGCGTGTTCGTCGTCGGCAACAGCCTGCGCCTGCGGCGGTTCCGGAGCCTGTCGAAGGACCCTTCGACAGGCCGATCGCATTCGAACGACCGGGCCCGCACGCATCCCACCCGTCCCCGCTCACGAGGAGTCCCGATGACCGACCACACACTGACCGTCGACCACAGCCACCACGGCTACATCACCGACAAGGACAAGTACCTCAACCGTCTCAAGCGGATCGAGGGCCAGGCCCGCGGCATCCACAAGATGGTCGAGGACGAGAAGTACTGCATCGACATCCTCACGCAGATCAGCGCGCTCACGAGCGCGCTCGAGGCCGTCGCGCTGGGGCTGCTCGACGACCACCTGCGGCATTGCGTGGTGGATGCTGCGAGAGCCGGCGGTCCCGAGGCCGAGGCGAAGATCACCGAGGCCTCGCAGGCGATCGCCCGCCTCGTGCGGTAGCCCGCCGCTCGAGCCGCATTCGCGACGGCACTTTCCGTCGGTCGTCGCGATCGGGCTCGAGCGGTATCGCGCGAGCGGTGTCACGGCGCGCGGCGCGATCAGGTCAGGTCGGCGACGTCGAGACGCCGCGCGCGCGGCGCGCGTAGACGAGCGAGTCGACCGTCAGGACGGCGAGGGCGATCCAGACCAGGATGAAGCCGATCCAGCGCTCGACCGACATCGGCTCGCCGAGGAGCCAGACGCCGATGATGAACTGCAGGATCGGGCGCCACGAACTGCAGCATGCCCATCACGGTCAGCGGCACACGGCGCGAGCCCGCCGCGAAGAGCAGGAGCGGCGTCGCGGTGACCACGCCGGCGAGCCCGAGCAGCACCGCGTGCCCCGCGCCGCTCGTTGCGAACGTGATCCCGGTGGTGCCCGCCACGACGACGAGCAGCACGACCGCCACCGGCACGAGCCACATCGACTCGAGCGTCAGTCCGCTCACTGCGTCGACCGAGGGGCCGAGCCGCTTCTTCACCAGGCCGTAGAGGCCGAACGAGAAGGCGAGCGTGAGCGCGACCCAGGGGAAGGCGCCGTAGCCCACGACGATGACCACCACGGCGAGCGCGGCGAGCCCGAGCGCAGCCCACTGCGTGACGCGCAGGCGCTCGCGCAGCACCAGGACGCCCAGGAGCACCGTGACGATGGGGTTGATGAAGTAGCCGAGGCTCGTCTCGATCACGTGACCCGTGAGCGCCGCGACGATGTACACCTGCCAGTTCACGTAGATCAGGGCGCCGGCCAGTGCCGTGAGCGCCAGCAGTCGCGGCTGCCGCATGATGCGGCCGAGCCGCCGCCAGCCGCGCATGACCGTCAGCAGGATGGCGCAGAAGCCGAGCGAGAGCACGATCCGCCATGCGACGAGCTCCCACGGCCCGGTCGGGGCGAGGGCCAGGAAGTACAGCGGCAGGAAGCCCCACAGCAGGTACGCGGTGAAGGCGTACACACCGCCGAGCAGTCGCTCGCGGGGCCCTCGCCGGCGACGCGACCGGCGTCGGGTCGGGCGGATGCGTCGTCCGGCGACCCGGTCACTTCTGTCGAGCCGGCGGGCGGCTGGAATCGCGCGTCACCTCTCCAGCCTATGGCGGCCGGATCGCCCGGCGACCCGGCACGGCATGCGAAGGGGCCGGATGCCGAAGCATCCGACCCTCTGAATCGCGCTGGCGTGGACTAGCGGACGACGACCGCGAGGACGTCGCGGGCCGACAGGACGAGGAACTCGTCGCTGCCGAACTTGACCTCGGTGCCGCCGTACTTGCTGTAGAGCACGCGGTCGCCGACGGCGACGTCGAGCGGGACGCGGTTGCCGTTGTCGTCGATACGACCGGGGCCCACCGCGACGACCTCGCCCTCCTGGGGCTTCTCCTTCGCGGTGTCGGGGATGACCAGACCGCTGGCAGTGGTCTGCTCGGCCTCGACCTGCCGGATGACGATCCGGTCTTCGAGCGGCTTGATGGAAACCGACACGGGTCTACCTCTGCTTTCCTTGAACTTCAAGACTGGGTTAGCACCCACACAGTGAGAGTGCTAACGCCAGTCTAGGCAAGCGCTGGCACTCTCGCAACGTGAGTGCCAACTATGTATCAGGGCGCGTCCAGGTCGCTCATCAGGTTCGTGGCACGTTTGCTCAACGTTCAGCGAAACACGGTGACTCAGTGCGAATCACCCCTCGCCAACGGTGATGCACGGTGGTAAACATAGTCTGGGGGAGCTTCGTCCGATCTGGGGATTTGGACATGAGAGCTTTGCCGTACCTTCTTGCGGTTGATATCGGGACCAGCAGAACAGCAGCATCCACCGCGCGCTCACGCACCGCACGGCGGCCATCGTCACCAGCGCGTTCGGCCTCGGGCGCAGCACCGACAGCGCGCCCGAGCGTGATCTTCGTCGCCGACGGCGAACTCCTGTTCGGCGAGGCCGCCGAGCGGCGCGGACTCGCGCAGCCGGAACGGCTCGTGCGCGAGTTCAAGCGTCGGATCGGCGACGACGTGCCGATCGTCGTCGGCGACCAGCGGTTCGCTCCTGAGGAGCTGTACGCGCGGATGGTCGCCTGGGTGGTGGATGCTGTCGCCGAGCGCGAGGGATGCCAGCCCTCCGCGATCTGCGTGACGACGCCGGTCACGTGGGGCGCATATCGCTCGGCGCTGGTCGCGGCCGCGCTGGCGCGCGAGGTCTCCTCGCCGGTCGAGCTGATCACCGAGCCGGAGGCCGCCGCGCGCCACTACGAGACGACTTCGCCGCTCGAGACGGGCCAGGCGATCGCGGTGTACGACCTCGGCGGCGGCACGTTCGACGCCGTGCTCCTCCGCAAGGAGGAGGACGGAGCCGTGCGTCCGATCGGCGAGCCCACCGGACTCGCCGACTTCGGCGGCGCTGACTTCGACGACATCGTGCTCCGCCACGTCCTCGCGGCCGCAGGACTCGTCCGCAGCCGACCTCGCCGGCGACGCCGCTCGCTCGCGTGGGGCTCGCCTCGCTCCGGCGCGAGTGCGTCGAGGCGAAGGAGGCGCTCTCGTTCGACTCGGAAGCCGTCGTGCCGGTGCTCGTCGGGCAGATCGAGCACCACGGTGCGCATCACCAGGGCCGAGTTCGAGGGGATGATCGAGGAGGGCGTCGAGCGCACGATCGACGTCCTCGAGGCATCGCTGGATGCCGCCGGCATGGAGCCGGCCGACCTGGAGGCGATCCTCCTCACCGGTGGTTCCTCGCGCATCCCGCGCATTTCGCAGCTGCTCTCGGAGCGGTTCGACCGTCCCATCGCCATCGACGCCGACCCCAAGGCGATCGTCGCCCTCGGCGCGGCGCGTGAACTCGGAGATCGACGGGATGCCGCAGAAGCCGCCACCGCCGCGGCGCTGTCGAGCGGGCTCGGCGCCCGTGCCGCAATCGCGGTCGCCGATGGCGCGGCCGTCACCCCGCCGCCCCCCGCACCAGCGCCACGCCACCCGGCCTCGGACACCGCGAAGCGCCGGAGGTTCGGCCGCGTGCCGGTGACCGCGGCCATCGCCGGCGGTGCGATGGTCCTCGCCGGCGGAATCGTGTTCGCCACGGCGTCGGAGCTCGGCAGCAGCGCCGTCTCGGATGCCGGGCCCGCCGCCGAGCTGACCACCGATTGGCTCGGGCTCCCCCTCGCCAATTCCTCCGCCGCCTCAGATCCCGCCGCGCAGGCCGCACCTCCCGCCGTCGGCGAAGCGGTCGCCCCGCAGACCGACTCCCCTCGCTCGCTGAAGGCTCCGACCACCCACTCCAAGAAGCCGAGCAGCGCCAAGGAGACGACGCGCACAGCGACCGCTTCCCCGACGGAGGACGCACGGCCGTCCAGGATCCCCGACGCGGACGCTCCCCGGCCGGAGGCGAGCACGCCGCCATCGAGCCCACCCGCCGATCCCGAACCCTCGGACGATCCCACGCCGAGCGATCCCACGCCCAGCGACCCTCCGAGTGACCCGACACCCAGCGACCCTCCGAGTCGACCCGACACCCAGCGACCCGCCGGTCGACCCGACACCCAGCGACCCGCCGCGTCGACCCGACACCCAGCGACCCGCCGCGTCGACCCGACACCCAGCGACCCGCCCGTCGACCCGACACCCAGCGACCCGCCCGTCGACCCGACACCCAGCGACCCGCCCGTCGACCCGACACCCAGCGACCCACCGCCGCCGGAGCCCGAGCCGACGCCGTGACGCCGACCGCCGCCCCGGCCGCCTCCACTCATGCGTATCGAGACGAAAGCATCCGCGACATGACCCTCCTGTCGAGCGCGACCGCTCCCCCCGCGGGGTGGAGACGGTCTTTCGTCTGGGAACGTCAGACGCGGCCGGCCGTCGAGGCGATCGTCGCCAGGGGCGAAGGCTCCCCCCGCGCGCTGCTCGTGGGCAACGCGGGATCGGGCAAGTCCACGACATTGCGCGAGCTCCAGCGCCTGCTGCTGGAGCGCGAGCGTCATGCGAGCCTGGTGACGCACGACTCGGACAGCATCGAGGAGGTGCCCGGTTCGCACGTGATGCTGGTCGACGACCTGCATCTCATGAGCGAGGAGCAGGTCGAACTCATCCGGGCGCGCTCGGAGGATCCGGATACCGCACTCGTCGTGGCCAGCCGCCCGTGGCCGTCCTCCGAGGCCCACTCTGCGATCGCGCGCAGGCTGGAGCAGACGCGGCCGGCGATAGTGCTGGGGCACGTCTCGCGATCCGACGTGCTCACGTATCTCGAGGGCATCGACCACGTCGTGCCGACCCGCTGCGTGGAGCACATCCTCTCGGTCACCGGAGGCGTCTCGTGGCTCGTGACCGAGGCGCTGCTCGCCCACGACGAACGCGACTGCGCTGACGATCACGCGCACGGCGAGCTGGGACGCGCGCTCGAGGAGCGCATCGCCCATCGACTCGACACGATCGACTCCGCGCTGCGTCATGTGATCGAAGAGCTCTGCGTGGCGCCTCCCGGACGTGCACAGTCGCTGCCCGCGTCCACCGACGGCGATGTCGTGATGCACGGCTACGCCGAGGGGCTGCTGATGCGCAACGGCCAGCCGGTCCCGCTGGTGCGCTCCGCCGTGCACGCGACCATCCCGATGCACCGCCTCATCGACCTCAGCGCCGAGCTCGCGGAGGGCCTCGCGCACTACGCCGCCACCGGCGACGCGAGCTACCACGACTGGGTCGGCCTCGTCCACGATGAGCAGGTGGGCGACGCGCTGGTGCGTCATGCCGATCGGATGCTGGAGACCCACCCGCTGCGGGCCGTCGAGCTGTACCGCGGAGCGATCGAATCCGGTGTGGATCCTTCCGCCATCGCCGGTCGCCAGGCGCAGGCCGCCTGGGCGTCGGGAGATCTGGACGCCGCAAGTGCTCTGCTGGACGCGGCGTCCGCACGGGCACGCGCGCTCGACGCCGACCGGATCGCCGACACCTCCGCGGCGACCTGGGCCGCGCGGGGCATGATGGAGCAGGGCTGCGCGGTCTATCGTGCAACGCCGCCCATATCGCCCGATTCGCTCGCTCGCGCCGCGATCGCCGAGCTCGGCATGGGCCGCGTCGACGGACCTGCGCCGGACGGCGGACGGCGCCGCGCGGCTACCGCACCGTCGGCGCTCGGCGTCTCGATGCAGCTCCTGAGCCGCGGCCTCGCGACGTCGGTCTCGGAGCACTGCTCGGAGTCTGTGCTGATCGACCTCGTCCGCGCATCCGAGATGTACACGTCCGCCCGCACGTCCGCCGCGATCCCCGAGCTTCCGGCGGTCATCGCCACGATCGTCGCGCTGAGCCTCGGCGATCTCTCCACCGCCCATACCGTGATCGAGGACGCCGCTCGCGGGCGGCCACGGCGGCCCGTGGGCGATGCGGCGCCTGCTGCTGTGGCGGGCGTGGGTCGCCGTGCAGCGCAACCGGCCCGCCGAGGCCCGCGAAGCGCTCGCTCAGGCGCAGGAGCTGCGCGTCGAAGCCCTCGCCGCGCGACGTGATGCTCGCCGAGGCACTCCATGTCGCGATCGCGCGCCGCTACGAGGATGCCGCGGGCCTCGAGGCCGCGTGGCGCCACGCGCGCGGCAGCATGCTGCGCACCGATATGGACCTCTATCTCCTCCTTCCGCTCGCGGAGCTGATGAGCGCCGCCGCCCGCGTCGGCGACACCGAGCGAGTGCGGCCGCACGTCACTCGGGCTCTCGAGATCACCGAGCGTCTGGGCGGCCCCGCCCTGTGGTCCGCGCACCTGCGCTGGGCGGGGATCCAGCAGGGAATCCTGCTGAGCAGGCCCGAGGACCTCCCGCCCCACGCGCACGCCCTCGTCGCGGCATCGCTCGCGCAGCCGCGTCGCGGCGACGATGGCTCGCGCCGGGCGCATCTGGACGTCGGTGCTCGCAGGCTCGGTCGATGCCGACGCCGTCGAGGCGGCCGCACAGGGCCTCGGATCCATCGGTCTCGCGTGGGACGGTGCCCGGCTGGCCGGGCACGGCGCCGGCCGCACCGACGACCGCAAGGTCGCCGCCCGGCTGCTCGCCTGCGCGCGCGAGCTGCACCCCGCGGACGGCACCCGCAAGACGATCGCCGCGGCAGAGGACGACGCCGCCTCCGGCGGCTCGCCGACGCCGCCCGAGGAGGTCCTCAGCGAGCGCGAACTCGAGGTCGCGCGGCTCGTGCTGCAGGGCAAGACGTACGCCGAGATCGGCGAGGCGATCTTCATCTCGCCCCGCACGGCCGAGCACCACATCGCCCACATCCGGCGTCGGCTCGGCGCGGCATCCCGCTCCGACATGATCGCCAAGCTCCGCCTGCTGGTCGGGGAGTCGATCAGGTCCGAAGAACTCGCGCATGCCCGTTCCGCGGGTGCGGACGGACCCCCGTAGACGGGGTGGGGGGTATCGGGGGAACCCCCGATGCTCGGCCGAGGACAAGTGAATAGCATCCACAGTATGAACCCATGACTGTGCGAAATCGACGCATGACGACGGCTGAAGGAGTCACCAATGAGCACACCAGTAGCGACCATCGCGGATGCGCTGATCGCATTCATCCTGAGCCTGCTTCGCGACCCGTCCGCGGTCGAGGAGTTCGCCGCCGCGCCGAAGGCGATGCTGGCGAACAACGGACTGGATGACGCGTGCGCGGCGGATGTGAGGGCAGTGAAGCCGGTCATCGTCGACCACGCCTCCGTGGCGGCCAGGACGGTGCAGCCGCAGCAGCAGTACCCGCCCGGGACCCAGTTCGACTCGGACCCCGACCCCACCGACCCCGTGAGCGAGATCACGCGGATCCTGAATCAGTTCACGTCGATCGACGCCCGCACCACGATCGTCGACCAGTCCACGAACCAGAACATCTGGACCGAGGGCGGCGACGTGACGCAGATCTTCGACCAGGACGCCGTCGTCGCCTCCGGTGACGACGCCGTCGCCGCCGGCGAGGACGCGAACCTCATCGACACCGATCTGGATGTGACCGTCGGAGACGTCTCCGTCGGCAACACCGACATCGAAGGCAGCTTCAACGAGACGGACACCGACGGCGACGAGTCGGACCCGCTCGCCGACGAGGCGCTCGTCGCGGCGGATGCGCCCGCCGAGTCGGAGTCATCGGATGCGGCCGAAGCCGCGGGCGATGCCGTGGCGACCGCGATCGGGGCCGCGACGGACGCCGCCGGCGAAGCGCTCACGGTGCCGGTCAGCGAGCCGGTCGGCGCCGGTCGAGGCGCCCGCCGATGTGCTCGCCACCGACATGGCCGCCACCGACACGACGTACGAGAGCGACGCCGCCGCGAGCGCCGTGGCCGCCGAAGAGCCGCTGTTCGAAGAGCCGGCGGAAGACCAGTGACGGCCGGGCACGTGACGGATTCGAGCAGCACTCCTGCCGCCGCGCCGGCGCAGGACGCGGTCGAGAAGGCCGCACCGGCTCGCCGGGAGCGGTCGCGAAGACCACGCCTCCGCCGGCGCGAACGAAGGAACCTCCGCCGCGCCCGCGTACGGCGTACTCCAACACGGCGCCGGTGCTGGTGCGGCTCACTCCGCCGTTCTCTGTGCGGATGAGTCAGTTCTTCTGGATCCTCAGCTTCGCCATCGGGGCATTCTCGGTGGTGTACCTGTTCGTGATCCGCCAGGAGCAGCTGCCGCTCATCGCCGACGTCGCCCGCAGCGTCACCGAGGGGCGCACCGACGAGACGTACGACGCGGCGGCCGACATCGTGTTCTGGATCGTGTTCGGCGTGATGGTGGCGGTGCTGATGGTGCAGGTCACACTGCTCGTGGCATTCATGAGCAGGCGCCCCCACATCCGCTGGTGGCAGCTGGCGACGCTGGGCGTCCAGGTCATCCTGCTGCTGCTGTCAGTGGAGTGGGTGGCGATCGGCAAGTCGCGGCGAACCGCTTCAGCTTCTTCTTGCGGCGCAGGCCGGTCTGGTCCTGCTCGCCCTGCTCGCCTCCGTCCTCCCGAAGGCCATCGCCTGGTCCGCTCGGCAGCACGACGTCCGGCGCGGACACGACGACGTCATCGGCAGCGGCGACCTCTGACGGGGTCACGGCGACGTCCGACGCGATCTGATCGAGGCTGCGGATCACCACCCGACACACCCCCGCGGCCGCGCGATCGGTGAGCGGCGACTCTGCGAGGCTGCGCCAGTAGGCGAGCTTGTCGTCGACGCGCCTGCGAAGAGTCTCGTCGTCGGCGTGTTCGCGCAGGCCCAGTCGCAGGTGAGCCGACGTGCCCTTGCCGCCGAGGATCAGCTGAGCGTCGGCGGCGTCCGCCTCGTCCAGCGGGAGCCCCTCCCCTCGAGACGTGGCGAGCAGGGACAGCTCGCGCAGCGCATGCGCGCTCGCCGATATCCGCTCGATGCCGGCGCGGAGCGCGTCGGTGCCGTCGCGCGGCCGGTCCCGGATCAGCTTCTCGAGCTGCAGGAGCACCCCGCGCACCTTGAGCGTCGACGAGCGCGTGCGGAACTGATCGCGCACGAACTGCTGCAGCTCGATCAGCCCGCTCTGCTGCACCATCGACTCCGAGAGCTCGGACGAGCTCGCGACGCCGCCGCGGATGAGCGCGATGGCCAACCGCAGCCCGAAGATGCCGAACCGCGCCAGCAGCTCGCGCCGCACGTCGGCGCTCAGGGTCGTCGCGTCCGAATCCCTCATGAAGCGATCGGCCGAGACGAGAAGACGCTCGCGATCGGACCGCTCCAGCTGGGCGAGGTGACGGAAGGCGATGTACTCGTCCTCGCGGAGTGTGCGCGCACCCTCGGCGACGAGTCCCGCGACGGGGATCACTCCGAGCACCAGCGAGGCGAGGTCGCCGTCCCGCTCGTAGCGGCGCGCCACCTTGCCCGCCGAGAGCAGTGAGTCGATGCGACCCGAGCCGATCTCGTCCGACCGCGACAGCACGCCGACGGCGCAGACCGTCTGGGCCGCTCCCGCCGCGGTGTCGCGGAACGCCTCGAGGAATCTGACGTCGGACCCGTGGAGGTGGCGCATCAGGTAGACGACCGCATCGGCCGCGGAGGGCGACTCTTCGGGCGTGAGGAATCGCCTGGCTCGCGCGGAGGTGTCCTCCGAGAGCGATGCGATGCCGGGCGTGTCGATGAGGATCATCGACTTGAGGGCTGCCGAGCGGCCAGCCGACGTCGATCCACTCGACATCCTCCGCCACCATTCCGCCGAGATCGATCGTCAGGCGTCCTCGATCGCGTCGCACCGGCATCCGCTCGCGGTTCTCCCTCGCGCGGATGCATCGTGATCGTCGGGGTCGCCGAGTAGCGGTACCAGGTGACCACCCTCGTGCACTCCGCCGTATCGGTCGGGGCGATCTGCTCTCCGAGCATGGCGTTGAGCAGCGTGGACTTCCCGGCCTTGACCATGCCCGCGATCGCGAGCCGCAGAGGTTCGCGCAGGCGCTGCTCGAGCCCGGCGATCAGCGCTCTGGGCGTCCGCGTCGCCTTCATAGACGTCATGGGCGCTCCGCAGCAGGCCGGCGGCCTCCTCGTTCGCGGATGACGTCATCGCCGGACGGCTCCCGTGGTGAGTCTGGCGGGTGCCGTCGGCATCGCAGGAAGCTCCGGGATGCCTCTCCGCAGGGTCTCGAGCTGTTCGAGCTGGCTCTGCAGCTGGGTCACCCGCTCGTCGCGCTTCGAGGTGTAGGTGCCGGCAGCCTGCTTGGCGGCGTTCAGCGCATCCGTCAGCGATCGGTGGAGCTCTTCCGCCATCGAGCCGAAGTGGTCGCGGGCGGCCCGCTGCACGAGCCGGAGGCGATCCTTCAGCTGCTTGCCGACCTGGAATGTGACCTCGTCGATGTAGCGGCGCACCAGCGTCTTCGCCTCCTGCTGGCGTCGGTTGAGGCGCGCGCTCATGTCCTCGCGATAGGCGCGACGGCCGACGAGCACACCGGCCAGCAGCGAGAGCGGGTTGATCAGGCTCATGCCGATGAGCCCGGTCGCGAGGCCCACCATGAGCACGCCGCCATACGATCCGCGGACGCCGATGTAGATCTTCTCGCCCGCTCCCAGGCGCCCCGAGTCCAGACCCGCCATCTGCTCGACGGTGTCGAGCACGCCGGTGGTGTCTCCGACGTCGATGGCGGGGATGCCGGATTCGCCCTCGATGAAGAGGTCGGCGACCTCTTCCGACAGCCAGCGGGAGCGCTCGTCCGTCCACACGAAGGTCTCCGAGACCGCTGCCGCGACGCGCTGGTCGATCCACTCGGTGATCTGGTCCCAGATCGGCCCCGGGTCGCCTTCGTCGATCGCGCGTCTCCGCCTCGCGCTGCACTTTGCGCAGCCGGTCCCGGAGGTCGTGCTCCATATCGGCGATGAGATCGGTGATGCCGTCGGTCAGGGTCACCTGCCACCGCGCGGAGCGCCCGCGGAACTCGTCGGCGCGGCTTCTCGCCTCTTCGAGCTGGGCGATCATCCGCGGAGTGTCCTCGGGATGCAGGATCGCGTTGAGCTCGGAGCGCAGCGAGATCGTGAGCTGCTCCACCACCGAGACGAGGTCGTGCACGGCCCCGCGCTCGTGGATGGTCTCCGCCCGTCCGAGCACCTCGCGCCGCAGGTGCGCGACCAGCGCCGGGAATCCCGACTCGTCGTGGAGCGCGCGGTCCTGCAGCTCCGCGGCGAGCAGCCGCAGGTCACTCGAGACGGAGAAGATCGGCACGTCGCCGACATCGCTCAGGTGCCCGCGATCGATCTGCTCGATCTGGCGCCATTCGGGGTAGAGGTCGGTCTTGGCGAGCACCGCGGCGACGTTGGGCGAGATTCGCATCGCGTGCTTGAGGAACTGCACCTCGGGTTCGGTGTACTCCTGCGAGGCATCCGACACCAGGAGCACCGCGTGGGCGGAGGACAGGGCCGAAAGGGTCGCGAGTGCGTTCGAGGATTCGAGTCCGCCGACGCCGGGCGAGTCGATGAGCTTCAGCCCGCCGCGGAGGATCTCGCGCGGGAGCATCACCTCGGCCGACACGATGCGGCGCTCGTTGCCCGGGTTGCCGCGCTCCGACACATAGTCGGCGAGCTGATCGAGCGGCACCTCGCGTCGCTCCACCGCGGGAGTCGCGGCCCCCGAGGTGCCCTCCGCCTGCACGAGCACCCAGGCCGAAGGCTCCTCGGAGTACGACACCGAGGTGGGCACGCTGGTGGCGACGTCGTCGTCGACCGGGCAGGCCGGCGCGTTGACGAGGGCGTTGATGAGCTTGCTCTTGCCCTGCTTGAACTCTCCGACCACGATCACGCGGACGCCGGGATCACGCAGCCGCGCCCTGGTCTGCTCGAGTCGCTTGGCGAGATCGGCGCGGCCGATCGACGCGGCGAGCGCCCCGAGGTCGTGCACGACCTCCGAGATCGCGGGCGTCTGCGGTGACGGCTCAGCTGCGGGCGCCCCTGTCGGGGAGTCGGTCTGGTCGCGTTCGGCCAATGCGAACTTCTCCGTCCTGCCGGTCGCCCGGCAAAGAACTCCCCGTTACATGGTGACAGAGGACGGGGCGGGCTGCACCCGCCCGTCGGTAGGGGACCGCGTCGATCAGAACGGCAGATCGATGCCGAAGGCGTCGCCGCCTCCGACGTCTCCACCGTCGTCACCCCAGATCAGCGCGGTGTCGACCTCGTCCCAGTCCGCCGCGTTCACGTTCTCGATCTCGGCGGTGAAGAGGTTCGCACCCGCCGGATCTGTGACGGAATCGTCGGAGCCGGCATCCCACAGACCGTCGGTGAACGCATCATCGTCGAACTCGGCCGGGGAGTCATCCGGTCTGCTCGTTGCGTCGCTGGCCATGATCGTGCTTTCAGATCGGGGTTGCTCAGAACTCTATCCGGGCCGATGCCCGGATGGTGGTGTGCCCGGCCGCCCCACAGGGCGGCCGGGCAGGTCTTGCCGACGATCTAGAAGTCGAACTCGTTGGCGTCGCCGAACGGGCTGCCGACGTTCGCGTTCTCGACATCCACATCGACATCCACGTCGGTCGAGTTGTCCTGGAAGGAGTCCTCGATCTCCCAGTTGTCCGAGAGGTCGACGTTGAACGAGTCGTTGTAGTACTCGTTGCCGATCGAGATGTCGTCGATCTCCACCTCGATGTCGGTGTTGGTGATCGTGACGTCGTCTCCCGCCGCAACCGAGCCGTCACCCGAGGCGACGACCGCGTCCTGGTTGAAGTACTGGGTCACGTTGCCACCCTCGGCGTCACCGCCGTCAGCGTCGGCGTTGCCGCCGTCTCCGCCCTGGCCGCCACCGAGCGCGAGCGAGCCTGCGTCGCCCGCACCTTGCGTGCCGCCGCTGCCGCCGCCGGTGCCTGCGCCGCCCGTGCCTGAGCCGCCATTGCCTCCGGCGCCACCATCCCCGAGGCCGCCAAGACCTCCGGCACCTCCAGCACCGCCGGTGCCCGGGCCCCCTGTGCCGCTGCCGCCGTTGCCGCTGGAGCCGGTGTCGCCGCCGCCCGCTCCCGCGAGAGCACCGCCGAATCCGCCGTCAGCGCTGCCACCGACCGCGATCGCCGCGCCGCCGCTTCCCGACGCCGCCGAGACGTTCTGGTTGACGGACTGGTCGGTCGTCGTCGTGCGGGCGTCGATCTCGAGATCGAAGTCGCCGCCGCCACCGCCGCCCATACCGCCGCCGCCCTCGTTGGCGTTGATGATGTCCCAGTCGTTGAAACCGGTCTGGTACTGGCGGATGCCGGCGTTGACCGAGTTGTCATTGGCCGAGTCGTGGACCGAGTTGTCCTGGAAGGAGTCATTGACCTGGAACGAGTCGTTGATCGAGTCCTGGTAGGAGTCGTCTTCGTTGAACGAGTCCTCCACCTCGACCTCGGTGTCGACCGAGTTGTCGGAGTTGTCGTTGAACGAATCGTCGAGTTCGACGTCGACGTCGGTGTCGTACTCGGTCTCGGAGTTGTCCTGGAACGAGTCGTTGACAAGGAGGTTGTCTTCGATGTCGGTGTTCCCGACCTCGTTGTCGGTGACGACGACGTTGTCTTCGACTTCCACGGATTCATCGATGTTCGCCTGGAGACCCAGGAGGTTGATGTTGTCTTCCACAGCCATGATCTTTCCTCTGTTCGTGAGAGTGCCAAGCGGCGCGTGATATGAGTCTGGAACTCGCGCGCCCACATGGCATCGGGGGTCCCCCCGAGGGTTGCGAGAGGTGTTGTGGGGGTCTGCGGGGGCTGATCGGGGATCGATAGGGGGTATGCGCGTCATAGGCTGACCGGGTGGAGATGGCCGAACTGACAGCCCTGCTCACACCCGAAGGGCTCCGGCTTCTCGACCAGGCGGGTGCTGTCGACTCCGCCGACGACGTGGCACGGGTCGTGACGAGGCTGCGCAAGGACGGCCACTCTCCCGACCTCGTGTCGGCCGTCGTCACGCAGGCTCGCCTTCGCACCCGCGGTGACGTGAAGTTCGGAGACTTCGCGGCGCGGATGCTGTTCACCCGCGCCGGCCTCGAGCAGGCGACGCGTCTCGCCGTCGCCGGCCGTCATGCGACGCGATTCCGTGACGCCGGGTTCACACGCATCGCCGACCTCGGCTGCGGGATCGGCGGCGACGCCCTCGGCTTCGCGGCGCTGGGACTGCAGGTCGTGGCCGTGGACGCCGACGAGGTGACGGCAGCCATCGCGGCCTACAACCTCGCTCCGTTCGCGGAAGCCGTCACGGTCCGCCACGGTACCGCCGAGGAGTTCGTGGAGACGGCGGATGCAGCATCCGGTCTTCTTCAGGTGGACGCGGTGTGGCTCGACCCCGCACGCCGCACCTCGGGGCACAGCGAAACCTCTCGCACTCGCCCGGAGGACTGGTCGCCGTCGCTCGACTGGGTCTTCGCGTTGATGGACCGGATGCCGGCGGGGGTCAAGCTCGGGCCGGGCCTCGACCGCGCGCTCATTCCGGGCGATGTCGAGGCGCAATGGGTGAGCGCCGACGGCTCGACGATCGAGCTCGTGCTGTGGTCGGGCGCGCTCGCGCGCGAGGGCGTTCGACGTGCCGCGCTCGTCATCCGCCACGGCACGGCTCACGAGCTGACGGCGGGGGCGGATGCTGTGGACGAGCCCGCGCGACCGCTCGGCGCATTCCTCCATGAGCCCGACGGCGCCGTCATCAGGGCGCGCCTGATCGGCGACGTCGCCCGCAGCCTCGATGCGGGCATGCTCGACGAGCACATCGCCTATCTGACGTCGGATGCCGCGGTCACGAGCCCCTTCGTCGCATCCTTCCAGGTGCGCGAGGTGCTCCCGGCGGAGCCGAAGGCGCTCGCGAAGGCCCTCCGCGAGCGCGGGATCGGCCGGCTCGAGATCAAGAAGCGCGGGGTGGATGTCGATCCCGCCGCACTGCGGACGAAGCTCAAGCTTCGGGGGGACGAATCAGCGACGCTCTTCGTCACGCGCATCGGCCAGAAGCGCGTCGCGATCCTCGCGGAACGCGTCGGCGCGGCGGCGCGCTGAGCTTGCCCAGCGATCGCGCCGGGCTCGGCCGGTGTGCCGAAAGTCTGCTCCGTCACGCGACACGCCGGGGCGGGCATCCGTCGTCGGCGTGTCGCGTCACCGACCCGACTTTCGGAACAGGGGAACCGCGGGCGCGCGCCTCGCGCAGTGGCTCAGCCCAGCATGTTCGCGCGGCTCGCGGCGTAGAGCAGCCAGCCGGCGCTGTAGAGCACCGAGATGATCCCGAGGACCAGCGCCCACACGGCGACCGCGCGGCTCTCGAGCGGGCGCCGCAGCGCCAGGATCGCCGACACCACCCCGACGAGTCCGATCGGGAATCCCCATCCGACGAAGATCGACACCACGAGACCCGCGATCGAGAACGCGAGCGCCCAGCCCGCGAGGCCGCGGTGCGGCGCGGGGCTCTCGGGCATGAGCCACTGCAGCACCGGCTCCTCCGCGTCGGCGGTGCCGGGCTCGGCGGGCGCGGTCTCCTGGGTCACGGCGACCGGCGCGGTCGGCAGCCGCTGGAAGCCGCCCCGGTGCGCACCGGGAAGCGGGGACGCCTCATCAGCGAGCGCGACATCGGGCGACGGCGGCTCGACCGCGGCAGCGACGCCCGGGGGCCGCGTGGTGCCGGAGGGCATAGCGGCCGCGGGATCCTCCGGATCCGGCCCCCAGTCGAGCATGTCGGCTTCGGGGTCGACCGCGGCGAGGGTCACCGGCTCCTCCTCCGGCTCCGGTTCCGGTTCAGAGGCGCGGCGAGTGCCCCCGGCCCGCCGGTCGCCGGTTCAGGCGATTCGCCCGCATCAGGACGATCCGGCCCCGGATCGTCCTGATGCGGGCTTATCGCCTGATCTCGCTCCACGGCGTCGGCGGCGCCTGGGTCTCGGCCGCCGTCACCTCCGGTGCCACCTCGTCGGCGTCATCCGCGCGATCGCTCACGCCGCCTCCTCCGCTTCCGCCACCTGGATCTCGGTCACCGGCAGCGTCGAGTCCGCGCCGAACGCCAGCGTCGAGGGCGGGCGCCCCGCCATGATCAGCTCGGACGCGAGCGCGGCGATCATCGCGCCGTTGTCGGTGCAGAGCGACAACGGCGGGATCCGGACGACGACGCCGGCGGCATCCGCTCGTTCGATGGCGACATCGCGTAGGCGCTTGTTCGCGATGACACCCCCACCGAGGAGCAGCCGCGGCACGCCGTGGTCGGCGCACGCCGCGAGCGCCTTCGTCACGAGGACGTCGACGACCGCTTCGCGGAAGGATGCTGCGACGTCGGCGACCGGAACGGGCTCGCCCGCGGCCTGGCGCTGCTCGACCCACCGCGCAACCGCGGTCTTGAGGCCCGAGAACGAGAAGTCGTAGCGGTGCTTCGCCATGTCCGAGGCGCGCGACATCCCTCGCGGGAACGGGATCGCGGTCGGGAGATCCGGATGCCGCGGCGCGGTCGATCTCGGGACCGCCGGGATACGGCAGGCCGAGCAGGCGCGCGACCTTGTCGAAGGCCTCGCCGGCGGCGTCGTCCATCGTCTCGCCGAGGAGCTCGACGTCGGTCGTGAGGTCGCGGACGAGGAGGAGGGAGGTGTGCCCGCCACTCACGAGAAGCGCGACGGTCGGGTACTCGAGCGGCGGCGCATCCGCGTCGAGGATGTCGGCGGCGATGTGGCCGACGAGGTGGTTGACGGCATACAGCGGGCGCTCGAGCGACACGGCGAGCGCCTTCGCCGCACCGACGCCGACCATGAGGGCGCCCGCGAGGCCCGGGCCGGAGGTCACCGCGACCGCATCGATGTCGCCCAGCGACACCTGCGCCTCGGCGAGCGCGGCCCCGATCGCCGGCTGCAGCGCCTCGAGGTGCGCTCGCGCGGCGACCTCGGGCACGACGCCGCCGTAGCGGGCGTGCTCATCCATCGAGCTCGCGATCGTATTGGAGAGGAGCGTGCGGCCCCGGACGATCCCGATGCCGGTCTCGTCGCAGCTCGTCTCGATGCCGAGCACCAGTGGTTCGTGGCGGTTCACGTGCATGCTCCCGCGTCGGAGGCTGTCGCGAGACGTGCGGCCCACCCCACCAGATCGAGCCGCATCACGAGCGCATCGACGCCGTCGGGCTGGTAGTACCGGGGCCGGCGGCCGACCTCGGCGAAACCCTCCGATGCGTACAGCGCCTGCGCGACCGGGTTGTCGGCTCGCACCTCGAGGAACACCTCGCGAACTCCGCGACGGGATGCCTCTGCCAGCAGCGTCGTCAACAGCGCGCGGCCTCGGCCCCTGCCGCGAGCGCCCTCGGCGATCGTGATGGTCTGGATGTCGGCATCCGTCGCCCCACGAGCGGCACGGAGACCGGCATAGCCGACGAGCCGCCCGGCCTCCTCGACGACGACGTACCAGGAATGCCGCGAGGCGAGCTCCTCGCGCATCATGGCGTCCGACCAGGCGTCGGTCGGGAACGATGCGCGCTCGAGGGCCATGATCGCATCGAGGTCGTGGAGGGTCGCGGGCCGGGCGGTCACGTGCCCACCCGCTTCGGGCCGGCCGGAAGCGTCACATCCGGCGAGCGCAGGTAGAGGGCGTCCGCTGGCCCGATCGCGCGACCCGCGGCGAGGGCACGGACAGCGGCAAGTGCGAGCATCGCCGCGGGGATCCGCTCGGCATCGCGGCGCAGGATGCCGGCGTCGGCGAGCACTCCGTCGAGCTCCTCGCGTGGAATGAGCGCCGGCTCGGCGAGGCGCATCGGCAGTCCGTCGTCGTCGACCCCTCGGTAGACCGTGTAGGCGAACTCGCGCCGCCGCGCGTCGGTGACGACCGCGAACGGATCATCGGCGGTGTTGTCGCGGCCGCCGGTGAGCGCCGAGTGCAGCAGGAGCTCGATCGCGACAGCGTCATGGCTGACCACGGGAACCACCGGGATGCCCCGCCCCAGCGCGAATGCACGGGCGGCGGCGATGCCGACCCGCAACCCCGTGAAGGGGCCGGGTCCCATGCCGGCGGCGACGTGTGTGACGTCGGAAGGGCGAATGGATGCCTCGGCCAGCGCCTCCTCGATGAGGGAGCCGATCACCTCGGCGTGACCACGGGGATCGCGCGCTCTCGACCTGCGCCCGCACCATCCCATCAGGTTCGACGACTGCCACGGCGGTGCCGAGGGAGGTGTCGATGCCGAGGATCACCGTTCCAGGTTATCCACGCCTACGGCTGCCGGGTGATCGTGACGGCACGCGGTGCGTCGGCGTCGAGGTCAGCCGAAGCCCGCGAGAGGTCGCCGCACATGGTGTCGGCGCCGCGGCCGCCCAGGCGGCGGTCGAGCTCGACCTCCCACCACACGTCGCGGAGGCCGTCGACCATGCCGCGACCCCACTCCACCACGACGACCGAGCGCTCGAGGTCGATGTCCAGGTCGTCGAGCTCGGCCGGCGAGCCGAGGCGGTAGGCGTCGACATGAACCAGCGGCGCCCCGCCGACCAGCGACGGATGCGTGCGCGCCAGCACGAACGTCGGGCTCTGCACCGGACCGCGGACGCCCAGACCCTCCGCGATGCCGCGGGTGAGCGTCGTCTTGCCCGCCCCGAGCGGGCCGGTGAGCACGATGAGGTCGCCGGGGCGCAGCATCCCGCCGATCTGGGTGCCGAGCGCCTCCATGTCTTCGGGCGTGGCGATCTCGTGCCGTCCGACGAGCGGATCGAGTCCGCTCACATCGCCACCTGACGACGTGGGACTCGCGGGCCGATGCGCGTGACGATCTCGTAGTTGATGGTGCCGGCGGCATCCGCCCACTCATCCGCGGAGGGCACGCCGAGCGTCGGATCTCCGAACAGCACCGCCTCATCGCCCACGGCCACTGGATGGTCGCCGACGTCGACCACGAACTGGTCCATCGCGATGCGCCCTGCGACGGTGAAGCGCGCTGCCGCTGATCGAGACGGGTCCGGCCCCAGACGCCTGGCGCGGAACACCGTCGGCGTACCCGAGCGGGATCAGCGCGAGCGTGGTCTCGCGGTCGGTGCGGTAGTCGTAGCCGTACGAGACGCCCTGCCCCGGCGATACGCGCCGGATCGCGGCGACCGATCCGCGCAGCGTCATCGCCGGCCGGAGGCCGAGGTCTGCCGAGCTGCGGTCGGCGAACGGCGACAGTCCGTACAGGCCGATGCCGATGCGGACGCATCCGAGGCGCGCCTCGGGCAGGGCGATCGCCGCGTGCGTTGCGGCGATATGGCGCAGCGGTGGTGCCAGACCGACGGATGCCGCGAGGGCGATCCCGTCTTCGAAGGCAGCGAGGGCTGCGCGATCCTCCTCCGGCGAGGCGTTGGAGAGGTGGCTGAAGAGCGCGACCACGCGCAGCCGGCCGATCCGCTCGAGCCGTGCCGCCTCGGCGAACACCATGCGCCAGCCATCCGGCGCGATGCCGTTGCGGCCGAGGCCGGTCTCGAGCTTGAGATGCACGCCGACAGGTCGGTCGCCGGATGCCGCGGCAGCGGCCTGCTGCAGCTGGTCGAGGCTCGAGATGCCGAGCTCGATCCCGAGCGCGGCGGCCTCGGCGAACGACGCGCCGGGCGCGTGCAGCCACGCGAGAAGCGGTGCGACGATGCCCGCGCGACGGAGCGAGAGCGCCTCGCCGATGTCGGCGACGGCAAGGCGGGTGGCTCCGCCTTCGAGCGCCGCGACCGCGGCGCGCACGGCGCCGTGCCCGTAGCCGTCGGCCTTCACGACGGCGATGACCTCGGAGTCGGTGAGGCGGCGCAGATGCCGGACGTTGTCCGAGATCGCATCCGCGATCGATCACAGCCTCGCGCAGGACGCCGGAGGGGAGCCGGGTCATCCGTCGGCTTCGGTGCTCACGGCGTCGGTCGCGCCGACCCCATCGCCCTCGGCGATGACGTACGCGATCGCGAAGCCTCCGTCGTGCGACATCGAGAGGTGCAGGGTGGTGATGCCCTTCTCGGCGACGATGGCGGCGCTCGGGCCGGTGAGCGTGAACCAGGGACGACCCGAAGCCTCGGGAGTGATCACGCAGTCTCTCGAAGCGCAGACCCTCGGATCCGCCGCACGCCTTGATGAGGGCCTCCCTCGCGGCGTAGCGAGCAGCGAGAGACCTCAGCGGCAGGTCCCGTTCGGTCGGGCCGAACATGCGGTCGAGCAGCCGGGGGGTGCGTTCCATCGTGCGCTCGAACCGTGCGATGTCGACGAGGTCGACGCCGATTCCGACGATCATCGAAACCTCCCCTCGCGCCGCTGCGCGGCATCCGTCAGACTACCCATCCCGGTCGGGGAGCGAGCGAAGCGAGACGAAACGCAGCCGCTGCTACTCGACGGTGACGGACTTCGCGAGGTTGCGCGGCTGGTCGACGTCGAGGCCCTTTGCGGTGGCGAGGCCCATCGCGAAGATGTGCAACGGCACGACGGCGAGGAGCGGCTCGAAGAGCGGACCGGCGAGCGGGATGCGCAGCACCTCGTCCGCGAAGGGCAGCACGGCGACATCCCCTTCTTCGGCGACCGCGATGACACGGGCGCCGCGAGCGCGGATCTCCTGGATGTTCGAGACGACCTTGGAGTGCAGCAGCGCCGACTCACGCGGGGACGGGACGATCACGAACACGGGCTGACCGGGCTCGATGAGCGCGATCGGTCCGTGCTTGAGCTCGCCCGCGGCGAAGCCCTCCGCGTGGATGTACGAGATCTCCTTGAGCTTGAGCGCGCCCTCGAGTGCGATCGGGTAGCCGACGTGCCGGCCGAGGAAGAGCACCGAGCGCGTGTCGGCCATCCAGTGCGCGAACTGCTCGATGCGCGCCTGCTCGGTCTCGAGGATGCGCGCGATCTTCTGCGGGACCTCCTCGAGCTCGAGCACCTGCTGCGCGGCGACCGTGTCGCTCAGCGCGCCGCGCACGCGGCCGACGTGCAGCGCGAGGAGGTACAGCGCGGTGATCTGGGCGACGAACGCCTTCGTCGACGCGACCGCGACCTCGGGTCCGGCGTGCGTGTAGACGATCGCATCGGATTCGCGTGGGATGGTGGCACCCTGCGTGTTGCAGATCGAGAGGGTCTTCGCACCGTGCTCGCGCGCGTACTTGACCGCCATGAGCGTGTCCATGGTCTCGCCGGACTGGCTGATCGAGACGACGAGCGTGTTCGGCCCGATCACCGGGTCGCGGTAGCGGAACTCGTGCGCGAGCTCGACGTCGACCGGCACCCGCGTCCACTGCTCCAAGCGCGTACTTGCCCACCATGCCGGCGTACGCCGCGGTGCCGCACGCGATGACGATGATCCGGTCGATGCCCGCGAACAGCTCGTCGAGGCCGTCGAGCTCGGGGATGACGACCTGTCCGTCTCGGATGCGGCCGAGGATCGTCTTCGCGACGGCCTCAGGCTCTTCCGAGACCTCCTTCGCCATGAACGACGGCCATCCGCCCTTGTCGGCGGCTGCGGCATCCCACAGCACTTCGAAGGGCTCCACCTCGACGGGGTTGCCGGCGAAGTCGGTCACGGTGACGCCTTCCGGCGTGATCGCGACGATCTCGTCCTGGCCGATCGCGAGCGCCTGCCGGGTGTGCTCGACGAAGGCGGCGACGTCGGATGCGAGGAAGTTCTCCCCCTCGCCGAGGCCGATGACGAGCGGCGAGTTGCGGCGAGCGCCGACGACGAGGCCGGGCTGGTCCTCGTGCATCGCGAGCAGGGTGAAGGCGCCGTCGAGGCGCTGGACCACGGCGCGGAACGCGGCAGTGAGATCGGAGTCGTTCGCGCGGTACTCGCGGCCGAGCAGCACCGCAGCGACCTCGGTGTCGGTCTCGCTGCGGAACGTGTAGCCCTGCGACGCGAGCTCGGCCTTGATCTCGGAGAAGTTCTCGATGATGCCGTTGTGGATCACGGCGAGCTTGTCATCGTCCGCCAGGTGCGGGTGCGCATTCGCGTCGGTCGGGCCGCCGTGCGTGGCCCAGCGGGTGTGGCCGATGCCCGTGGTGCCGTCGGGCATGGGCGCGGACGTCAGGTCATCGCGCAGAACGCCGAGCTTGCCTGCGCGCTTGCGCATCCCGAGGTCGCCTTCGGCGTCGATCACGGCGATGCCTGCGGAGTCGTATCCGCGGTACTCCAGCCGCGAAAGTCCAGCCAGGAGGATGGCCTGACTCTGCCGCGGGCCCACGTATCCGACGATTCCACACATGCCCTCAATGGTAGGCGGCGGGTTATGGGAGGATCCCGAACAAACAGGAATCACCTGATCACGGGCGATCGGATGCCGCGGGCGGCGTCACAGCTTGCGGAGGAGCACCCTCTCGACCTTGTGGTCGGCGGCCTTCTCGAGGACGAGTGTCGCCCGATGCTTCGTCGGCAGCACGTTCTCCTCGAGGTTCGGGAGGTTGATGTCGTTCCAGAATCCGAGCGCGCGTTCCACGGCCTCTTCGTCCGACAGGTGTGCGAAGACATTGAAGAAAGAATTCGGATTGCTGAACGCTCCGCGCCGGAGCGCGAGGAACCGGTCCACGAACCACTGCGTGATGTGCCCACTGTCGGCGTCGACGTAGATCGAGAAGTCGAAGAGCTCGCTGACGGCCACGTCGTTCGGCGTGGGCGGAGGCTGCAGCACGTTCAGGCCCTCGACGATCACGACGTCCGGCCGGCGCACCGTCACGTGCGCGTCTGGCACGATGTCGTAGCGCATGTGCGAATAGAAGGGCGCTCGCACCTCGGGCGCACCGCTCTTGACCTCGGTGAGGAACGAGAGGAGTGCGCGCCGGTCGTAGGACTCGGGGAAGCCCTTGCGGCTCATGAGTCCGCGGCGCTCGAGCTCGGCGTTCGGGTAGAGGAAGCCGTCGGTCGTGACGAGTTCGACCCGTGGCGTGCCCGGCCAGCGGCTCATCAGCTCTCGCAGCAGGCGGGCGATCGTGGACTTTCCGACGGCGACAGAACCCGCGACCCCGACGACGAACGGCGTCGTGGAGTCGGGCTCGCCGAGGAACGTGCTCGTGTCGGCGCCGAGGCGCTTGGTCGTCTCGGCGTACAGCGAGAGCAGCCGCGACAGCGGGAGGTAGACCTCCGCGACCTCGGCCATGTCGAGGCGATCGCCGAGGCCCCGGATCTGCACGACCTCGGTCTCGGCGAGCGGCTGCGCCATTCCCGCCGACAGCCGTGACCACTCGTCGCGGTCGATCTCGCGATAGAGCGAGAGGGCCGGCGAGACGGTGGGCGCGTGGTCGGCGGACATCCCGCTCATCGTATCGGGTGAGCGGATGCTGATCGCTCGTCGACCCTTGCGAACCGCCCGACACCGATCATGCGCGAGCGATACTCTCGACCCGTGCGCCTCGGAGTCCTCGACATCGGTTCCAATACCGTCCATCTGCTGGTCGCCGACGTGCGCCCTGGGGGCCGGCCGCTTGCCACGACGAGCAAGCGCACGGTGCTTCGCCTCATGAGGTACCTCGGGCCGGATGGCGCCATCAGCGAGGAAGGCGTTGTCGCACTCGAGCGGGCGGTGGGCGAGGCGGCGAAGACGGCAGCCGCCGAACACGTCGATGAGCTTCTGGCGACCGCGACCTCAGCCGTGCGCGAAGCCGCCAACGGCCCCGAGGTGATCGCCCGCATCGAGGCGGCTCTCGGCCAGCCGTTGCAGGTGCTCGGCGGCGAGACCGAGGCCCGCTTCACGTTCCTCGCCGTGCGCCGGTGGTTCGGCTGGGCCGCCGGCCAGATCCTGCTCTTCGACATCGGCGGCGGCTCGCTCGAGATCGCGGCCGGCGCCGACGAGCTGCCTGAAGCGGCAGCATCCGTCCCCCTCGGAGCGGGGCGGATGACCCTCGCGTACTTGCCGGACGATCCGCCGGGCGAGGCCGCGGTGCACTCGCTGCGCGCGCATGCGCGCGAGACGCTCGCGCCGGTGGCGAAGCAGTTCGCCGCCCACCCACGCCCCGATCACGTGGTCGGCTCATCGAAGGCGATCCGCTCACTGGCGAAGCTCGTCGGCTATCCGGCGCCCGGATGGTCGGGGATAGAGCGGATGCTGCTCCCCCGCGAATCGCTCGGCTCGTGGATTCCGCGGCTCGCCCGCATCCCGGCATCCGCTCGGCAGGAGCTGCCCGGGATCACCGCCGATCGGACGTTCCAGATCGTGGCCGCGGCGGTCGTGCTGCACGAGGCGATGAGCGCGATGAAGGTCGACGAGCTCGAGGTTTCGCCCTGGGCGCTGCGCGAAGGCGTGCTGCTTCGTTACATCGAGTCACTCTCGTGGAGCGCTCCGGGCGCTTGACCTGTATGCTGAAAGGTAAGATCCGCTCGTTTTGATCGTTTCCGCGTGTTCGTGCCGGCGTCAACTCCCGGCCCCGCGTTCAACCCGCGGCACATAAGTGTCGCCATCACACCGCCCGCCCTTTCATGCGCGGGATGGGATTTACCTCCAACGAAAGTAGATTGAAATGGCAACTGGAACCGTCAAGTGGTTCAACGCCGAAAAGGGCTATGGCTTCATCGCCCCCGATGACTCGTCGCCGGATGTGTTCGCACACTTCAGCGCAATCGTCGAGACGGGCGGCTACCGCTCCCTCGAAGAGAACCAGCGTGTCGAGTTCGACGTCGCCCGTGGCCCCAAGGGTCCCCAGGCCGAGAACATTCGCCCCGTCTGAACCACGCAGAAGGCCGCTCCGCTTCGGCGGGGCGGCCTTCGTCGTTCCTGGGCGGCCGTCCTGATCCGTCAAGATGACCAGACACCGCGAACGCGACGAGACACCGCGGTTCGCACGGTGTCTCGTCGCGAATACGGTGTCTCGGCGGCGGCCTGCCCGCGCAAGGCTCAGACCCGGCGGAACTGACCGACCATGGGGCAGTCGAACGGGTCGCGCGCGGCGAGGCCGACGCGGTTCAGGTATTCGATGACGATGCCGTACGAGCGCAGGATGGTCGTCTCGGTGTAGGGCACCCCGACCTTGGCGCAGTGCTCGCGCACGATCTCGCGCGCCTTCGCCAGGTGAGGACGGGGCATGCTCGGGAAGAGGTGGTGCTCGATCTGATAGTTGAGGCCGCCCATGAACCACGTCGCCGCCCAGCCGCCGGAGACGTTGCGCGAGGTCCGCACCTGCTTGGTGAAGAAGTCGAGCTTCGCGGCGTTGTCGATGATCGGCATGCCCTTGTGGTTCGGGGCGAATGACGCACCCATGTACAGCCCGAAGACGGCGAGCTGCACGCCGAGGAAGGCGAATGCCATGCCGATCGGCAGCAGCCAGAAGAGCGCTCCGAGGTACACGGTGAAGTGAACGGCGATGAGGGAGAGCTCGGTGAAGCGGTGCTTCACCGGTCCGCGGGCGAACAGGTGCTTGAAGCCGAGCGCGTGCAGGTTCAGGCCCTCGAGCGTCAGCAGCGGGAAGAACAGCCATCCCTGGCGGCGCGTGATCCAGGCATGCAGCCCCTTGGCCTTGGCGGCATCCTCTTCGATGAACGAGACCGTGTCGATCTCGATGTCGGGGTCCTTGCCGACCGTGTTCGGGTTGGCGTGGTGGCGCGAGTGCTTGCTCACCCACCACCCGTGGCTGATGCCCACGACGCCGGCCGCGAGTATGCGGGCGAGCCGGTCGTTCGCGGGACCGGAGGTGAGGATCGTGCGGTGCGCTGCCTCGTGCGTGAGGAACGAGATCTGCGTGAGGATGATGCCGAGTGCGCCGGCGATGAGCAGCTGGAACCAGCTGTCGCCCAGGAGGATGAAGCCGGTGATGGCGCCGCCGAGGGAAAGCGCGAGGACCGCGCCGACGATGCTGTAGAACCATGGCGCCCGCTGCAGGAGGCCCAGATCGCGTACGACGTTGGACACCTCGCTGTAGGTCCGCGTCATGTGGGGGAAGTCGCCGGTACGTGCGTAGGTGGTCCTGATCGGCCCAGCGGTTTCGAGGAGAGCTGTTGTGGAGGAGATGAGGCACCTACTCGATCGGCAGCCCGGAGGGGGCTGTGCGAACCGACAGGCGAGCGCCCATCGCTAGCCCCAGGCTACGCGTACGCGTATGCAGGGCCCGGCATGTTGACATGGAGTGCGGGGGTGTGCTGCGTGGACGGGCCGGGCCGAAGATCGCCGCGGAAGCGTTCAGTGCGAAGTCACAGGGCGAGGCGCTCGCGCACGACGTCGGCGAGGCGCTCGGCGTGGGCCTTCGCGTCCTCGGCGGACGCCGCCTCGACCATGACCCGCACCAGCGGCTCGGTGCCGGAGGGCCGCAGCAGCACTCGCCCGGTGTCGCCGAGCTCCGCGGTGGCGGCGGCGACAGCATCCGCCACCCCTTCGTCGGTCGCGGCGCGCGTGCGGTCCACGTCCGTGACGTTGAGCAGCACCTGCGGGAAGACCTTCATGACCGATGCCAGCTCGGCGAGGGAACGTCCGGTGCTCGCCATCTCGGCCAGCAGGTGCAAGCCGGTCAGCAGCCCGTCGCCGGTCGTCGCGTACTCGCTCATGATGACGTGTCCGGACTGTTCGCCGCCGAGCGTGAAGCCGCCCTCGTTCATCGCCTCGAGCACGTATCGATCGCCGACAGCCGTCTGCAGCACACGGATGCCGTGCTCGGCCATCGCACGATGCAGACCCAGGTTGCTCATGACCGTCGCGACGAGCGTGTCGTCTGCGAGGTGACCGCGCGACTTCATCGCGACCGCGAGGATCGCCATGATCTGGTCGCCGTCGACGATGTTGCCGGCAGCATCCACCGCGAGGCACCGGTCAGCGTCGCCGTCGTGGGCGATGCCGACGTCCGCTCCGACGCGGACGACATGCTCGGCCAGCGAGTCCAGGTGCGTCGAGCCGACGCCGTCGTTGATGTTGAGCCCGTCGGGGTCCGCGCCGATCACGGTGACGCGGGCGCCCGCGTCGCGGAACGTCTCGGGAGAGACGCCGGATGCTGCGCCGTGCGCGCAGTCGAGGACGACATGGATGCCGTCGAGCCGGTGCGGCAGCGAGCCGAGCAGGTGCACGACGTAGCGGTCTTCGGCGTCGGCGAACCGGCGGATGCGACCGACATCGGCACCGGTCGGCTGGAGCTTCGCGCCCGCCATTGCCTGCTCGATGCGCTGTTCGACGACGTCCGGAAGCTTGATCCCGCCGCGGGCGAAGATCTTGATCCCGTTGTCGGGCGCGGGATTGTGGGATGCCGACACCATGACGCCGAAGTCGGCATCCGTGTCGGCGATCAGGAATGCGGCGGCAGGCGTCGGGAGGACGCCGGCATCGAGCACGTCGACGCCGGAGGACGCCAGACCGGCCTCGACGGCGGCCGAGAGGAACTCACCGGAGACGCGAGGATCGCGGGCGACGACTGCGGTGAGTCGCTTGCCCGCGGCCTTGCGCGCCTCGGCAGTACGGCCCTGGCCCAGGACGACGGCAGTCGCCTGGGCCAGGGAGAGCGCGAGGTCGGCGGTGAGGGGGCCGTTGGCCAGCCCCCGCACGCCGTCCGTGCCGAAAAGCGGCATCGGAGCGGACTCGCCTTAGCGCTTCGAGTACTGAGGAGCCTTGCGGGCCTTCTTGAGACCGGCCTTCTTGCGCTCCTTGACGCGCGCGTCGCGCGAGAGGAAGCCGGCCTTCTTCAGGGTGGCGCGGTTGTTCTCCTCGTCGATGCCGTTCAGCGAACGCGCGATGCCGAGGCGCAGTGCGCCGGCCTGGCCCGAGGGGCCGCCACCCGAGATGCGGGCGATGACGTCGTACGCGTCGGTGAGGTTGAGCACCGTGAAGGGGTCGGTCACGAGCTGCTGGTGCAGCTTGTTCGGGAAGTAGTCCTCGAACGTGCGGCCGTTGACGGTGATGACGCCCGAGCCGGGAACGATGCGCACGCGGGCGATGGCCTGCTTGCGACGGCCGACTGCGGCGCCGGGGACGCTGAGCACGGGGCGCTCAACGGCGACAGCCGTCTGGTCGACCGGGGTCTCGGTCGAGAAGTTGGTTTCGGTGGTTTCTTCGATCTTCGCCACGAGTATGTCCTTAAAGTCTGGAAGCGGCGCTTACTGGGCGACCTGGTCGAGGGTGAAGGTCTTGGGCTGCTGTGCACCGTGGGGGTGCTCGGCGCCGCGGTAGACCTTGAGCTTGGTGAGCTGCTGCGCACCCAGGCTGTTCTTGGGGAGCATGCCGCGGACGGCCTTCTCCACAGCGCGCTCGGGGTTCTTCGCGAGGAGCTCCTCGTAGGTCACCGACGAGAGACCGCCCGGGTAGCCCGAGTGGCGGTAGGCCTTCTTCTTCTGGAGCTTCTGGCCCGTCAGCGCGACCTTGCCCGCGTTGACGATGATGACGAAGTCGCCCATGTCCATGTGGGGGGTGAAGGTCGCCTTGTGCTTGCCGCGGAGGAGAGCCGCGGCGTGGCTCGCGAGCCGGCCGAGAACGACGTCGGTGGCGTCGATGACCAGCCACTCGCGCTGGGCTTCGCCAGCCTTGGGGGTGTAAGTGCGCGTCACAGTAGTGCTGCTTTCTTGATTCGAACGGAGATGTTCGTGAATCCCACTCCGGGGTGGTTCGCTCCCCGATGAGGGACGAACACGCCAGTGGAGGGCTCACGTTCGCGGTGCCGGCCAGCAGGGCCGTTGGCACCAAAGAGCAATCTTACGGCATCGGGATGCTGCGGCCAAACCAGCCGGGAGTGCCGTGCTATGGGGTGCGGCGGACGGCTCCGGGGTCGGCGTCGGGGTCCGGCGTCGGCTGCGGCGCGGCGACGTGGTCGGCGTCGGCGTCGGCGTCGGCGTCGGTCGGGGTCGTGGTTCCGGGGTTGGTGGTCCTCGGCTTGGTCACGGAACGCGACTGCTCCTCGGCGAGCGCTCGCGCCTGGTCCGCGCGCAGGGCGGTGACAGCTGCGGCGTACGCGAGCAGCTCGGCATCACCGGACCCGCCCGCAGCCTGTGCGCTGCCGACCGCCGCGGCGGCCGCGATGACGGCGTCGCGGAAGCTCTGATCGGCCTTGGGATTCTCACCGGCGATCGCCGCGGCCGTTGCGGGAAGCGAAGCGCCGAGGGCGACCCGGGCGTCTGTGAGCGCTGCGAGCCGCAGCGTCGAGCTCGGCCTGCGCGGCGTCGACCTCGATCTTGGCCGCATCCACGTCTTCGGCGTAATCGCGTGCGTCGTCGGCGGCTGCCGTCAGCCCATCGATGTCGGACGGTTCGACGTCGCCGCGTTCGTACGGTTCGGGCGGGGGTGCCGGCGCAGGTTGGTCGAGGGCGGCGACGAGTGCGGCGAGCGCGACGTTCGCGGCGTCGAGCGCAGCGGGGTCTGCCATCCCGGCCACGGCCGCGAAAGCGGGTGTGGCGCTGTCCGCGGCAGCGTGGGCGGCCAGCAGCGTCTCGTCGTACTGTGTGAACGCCGCATCCAGGCTCTCTGCTGGCGCCCCGATCGCCCCCTCGGCTGACTCGAGCGCGTTGCGCGCTTCGGCGAGACGGGCACTCGCGGCCAGATTCTGAGCGACGAACGCCGCCCCTACGACGAGGGCGGCGACGAGCACGATCGACGCAGCGACCGATACCGCCGCACGCGAGCGCGACCCGAACAGCGTCCCCGCAGACCTCGGCGCGCCGGCGCGAATGTCCCGTTGTGCGGGTATGGCTGCGGCTCGGCAGCGGCAGGCGACTCCCACAGCCACCCGATGGAGCGCGAATCGGCCGGGGACTCGTCGGCAGCCGACGCCGCAATGGCGCCGCGCTCGACGCCTGTGTCCCCCGCGGGCGACTCGAGCGTGGGCGCGTCCGAAACCGGCGTTCGGTGCGTCGAAGCGCGACGGTCGGGGCCGCGGCAGTCGCGACGGCGGTCGCGGCGATCGTCGTGTTCTCGACGTCCGGCCCGTCCGTGGCGACGTTCGTCCACGGCATCCTCGTCGGCACTGGTCCGCGGCAAGGTCGTCTGGCGCGATGTCGTGCTGCGGCGGACTCGTCGACGGCAACCTCGTCGACGGCAACCTCGTCGACGGCGATCTCGTCGAAGCCCAGCGCCATGAACGCGCTG
This sequence comes from uncultured Actinomycetota bacterium, assembly GCA_963751055.1. Classification (GTDB taxonomy): domain Bacteria; phylum Actinomycetota; class Actinomycetes; order Actinomycetales; family Microbacteriaceae; genus Microbacterium. Next base: position 411,682 of record CAVVTB010000007.1, read on the forward strand.
CCGACCTCGTCGAATGCCGTCGTCGTCCTCCGCGGGCGTCGCCGCGGCATTCTCCGGGGCCGGGGTCGTCACAAGCTCGCCCGCGGGCACAGCCGCAGCATGCCTCATCGAACGCGGCGTCGGCCTGGGGCTCCTCGGCCGCGGGGGCTGCCTTGCCGCCGGTGAAGAACGCGCGCGAGCCGTTCGCGGGACGCATCCTCGGCCTCGGCGGAACGCGCCTGCGAGCCCCCGTCGCTCGACGTGCGCCGAAAAGCTCGTCGAGAGGGCGTGAGGGGCCGTGCCGCGGGCGCGCCAGGACCAGGGGTGGCGGTCCTGCGGGCTGTCGGCGTCGGATTCGTCGACTCGAGATTTCATCCGGCCTCCTTCGCATCGTGGCAAGGGAGCCTGGTCATCTTACTCGGTGACGATGGGCTGGAGCCGCTCGGCCGCGGATTCCCGCGGCCGAGCGGAGCGCTACGCCGTCTTCTTGCGACCGAAGATGAGGCCCCAGATGAGCAGGAGGACGACGGAGCCGAGGATCGCGACGATCCAGGTCTGCCACGACCAGAACTCCTCGAGGCCGACGCCGAACAGCGCGCTGCCGATCCAGCCGCCGAGCAGAGCGCCGACGACGCCGATCAGCATCGTGACGATGATGCCGCCGGGCTGCTTGCCGGGGATGAGGAACTTCGCGATGGCGCCGGCGATGAGGCCGAGGATGATGAATGCGAGGCAACTCATTTTCAGTGTCCTTCGGGGGGTGTGACACCTCTCGGTGCCGGGGGTTTCACCTCAACGGCGAGGCGTTCGCGTGGGCAGCTCTGCTCGTGCTCCCGCCCGCTCGTCGCGCCTTCGTGGCGCTAGCGGATCTGGACGGGGCGATCATCCCACATGGCTTCGGGCATCGCAGGTATCGCCACGGATGACCACCCACACGCGGCGGTTTCTGATGAGTCGCCGCGACCCCTTGACTCCGCCTGCTCACAGGCGCATACTCACGCCATCCGGCACGACTGGGGATGCCGGACCAAGGGGACCGCAGGCCGGAGGGCCACGAGTCAGGGAGAAGAGCCAGGGGGAGCAGAGGTCGTCATGCGTCGTGGTCATCGCCGCCTCGTAGCGGTCCTCGCCGCGGCCTCGTTCGCCCTCACGACGGCACAGGCGACGCACGCAGTCGACACCCTCGACTGGACCGTCGCCGCCGGATTCCCGGTCCTCTTCAACGACGCGACGGTGACCGTCGAGACGACGATGGTCCCCGCCGAAGACGCCGACACCATCGAGCCGTATGCGATCCAGCGCATCAACATCGTGAACGACTCCGCCTCCACCCGCTACTTCTCGTTCGGCATGGACATCCAGACGCAGTCGGTCATCGAACCGCTGTGGCAGCCCGAGACCCTCGGCGAGACCGAGCTCGACCGCAGCAGCCCCTTCGTGGTGGCCCTGTCCCCCGGCGAAGAGCTCGCCGACATTCCCGGACACCTCCTCTACTACGGAATGAGCACCGACGTTCCGGGCATTCCGATCCACCCGGGCCGCACGGCGGTCGTCTATGAGCTCAGCGACGACCCCTGGACCGATCCAGACGTGACCGCGATCGAGCTGGCTCGCGTGACGTCTCCGGGCGGCTTCGTCCCCATCGACGTCGATGGGGACGCCACGCAGGATGGCACGGTGCCGGCAGGGGTCCCGGTGACCGTGGTCGGTCCGACCGGTGACGACGTCCAGCTCTCACATGGCGTGACGGTGTCGGTGACAGCATCCGATCTGCCTTCGAATCTCGACGTCGAACTCTGGCTCGTTCCCTCGACCGACTACTTCTCCTTCCTCGCCGAGGGCAGCCGGCTCCCCGACAGCGCCTACCGGGTCGGCACCGCCACGACCGCGGCGGACGGCACTCTCGACACGGCCTTCGAGGTTCCCGCCGACGCCGACGTCGACCTCGTCTATCGTCTCTTCGTCGGCGTGCCCGAGGACCGCTACTGGCCGGCCGGCACCTACCGAGGCTTCCAGGTCACCCCGCCCAGAGAGTCGGATGCTGCGTCCGCGGCCTCCGACGACACATCGGCGACCCTCGCTCCCGGCCCTGCCACCGTGGAATTCACGTTCCCGAAGGGCACCGGGGGCACGTGGACGGCGGTGGCGAGCACCACCGGACCGACCACAGACGAGTTCGCGTTCGCCGGCGATTCGCCCCGCTATTACCACCTCGACACCACAGCGAGCTGACCGAGCCGATAACGGTCTGCATCACGTACTCGGTCGAGGACTTTCCCGGCGATCCGCCCCGCGTCTTCCACCACTACCCGACCGCGCCGGATGGCCGATACCGGTGGGTCGACATCACGAGCGACCCGCAGCCGGGCCGCGCGTGCGGTGAGACGTCGAGCTTGTCGCCGTTCGCGCTCGGGTATCCGATCGACGACGGGTCGGCGACTCCGCCGGCGCAGGGTGTGCTGCACTCCGACAACGCGGCGGACACCGGACTGCTGGACGGCGAATACAACATCGTGATGGACCTCTCGCAGGGCGAGAACGCCCGCATCGTCCGGCTGCTCGAGGGCGGCATCGTGATCGCGCAGCAGACGCTGACGTTCGACTCGCCGAACGCGCAGCAGGCGATCTTCCCCATCTCGGGCCGCCGCAACGGCACGTACACCTACACGGCCGAACTCGAGAACTCGCGCGGGGTCACCACGACGAAGCCGCTCTCGGTCAAGGTCGCGCACGCGACGCCCGGCCATCCGGTGCTCAGCGCGACACCGCCCAGGGACGGCACGTTCACGGTGACCGCGAGCATGCGGTGGGGCACGAACGCCACGAGCTACCGGTTCCTGCAGAACGGCGTCCAGGTCGCGTCCGGCCCGCTGATCGCTGCGTCGCCCAACCCGCAGTTCGCCTCGCTCTCCCGCACCGGGCTGCCGAAGGGCACCTACATCTACGTCGTCGAGTTCACGAATGCAGCCGGCATCACCGCCAGCGCTCCCGTGAGCGTGAAAGTCGAGTAGCCCCCTGCCCCACCCTCGCACCGATCCGAAAGTCACCGAATCCACTCATGTCGCCATCCGTAATCGAATCGCAATGCTCGCGGGGTACTCTCAGATGGGGCACTCGAGACGGGGAGGGGACGGCAGCGCTGTGACCGAATCACAACTCGACATGGCCGGCGGATCCTCTCGTCCCTCGCGACCGGCACTGCGCCATCCGCACCCAGCACCGATGCCACTCCCCGCTGGCGCGAGCTCTACACTCGCCGCCTCTGGCTCAGCGACCTCTTCGTCCTCGTCTGCGTGGTCTACGGCACTCAGATCGCCTGGTTCGGCGTCGGCGAGGCCGAGGTGGCGATGCGCGCCGACACCCGCATCACCGACCTCTCGTACTGGGCCTTCTCGGCCGGGCTCGTCATCGTGTGGATGTGGGCGCTCAGCCTCGCCGACTCGCGCAGCTATCGCGTCACCGGCACCGGCATCACCGAGTACGTGAGGGTCGCCGACGCGAGCCTGCGCCTGTTCGGCGGCATCGCGATCCTCGCATTCCTCATGCGCGTCGACGTCGCCCGCGGATATCTGCTGATCGCGCTCCCCGTCGGCATCCTCATGCTCGTGCTGGAGCGCTGGCTGTGGCGGCAATGGCTTGTCGCACATCGCATGGTCGGCGAATACTCGGCGCGCGTGCTGCTGGTCGGGTCGGAGCAGTCGGTCGCCCAGATCGCACGCGAACTCGAGCGCTCACCCAGCGCCGGCTATCGCGTCGTCGGCGCGTGTGTTCCCACCGGCGTCGTCGCGGGCATGATCGAGGGCACCCAGATCCCGATCATGGGCAACGTCAACGCCGTCGAGCGCGCGATCGCCGCCACGGGTGCCGACACCGTGGCGATCACCAGCACCGACGATCTGCCCCCATCGAAGGTCAAGCAGATCTCGTGGGCGCTCGAGGCGGGCCAGCAGCATCTCGTGCTCGCGCCGAGCATCGTGGACATCGCGGGTCCGCGCATCCATACGCGTCCGGTCGCGGGTCTTCCGCTGATCCACGTCGAGACGCCGCGGTTCAGCCGCGGCCAGCGCGTCCTCAAGCGCGCCATGGACCTCACTGTCTCGATCATCGGAGTGATCATCATCAGCCCGCTGCTGCTGGGGCTTGTGATCGCGGTGCGGATGTCCGGGCCCGGCGACGCCGTGTTCCGCCAGACCCGCGTCGGCCTCGGCGGTCGCTGAGTTCGAGATGCTCAAGTTCCGCTCCATGGTGCATGGACGCCGAAGATCTGCTTCCGTCGCTGCTGGACCAGCGGGATGCCGGCAACGAGGTGCTCTTCAAGATGACCAGACGACCCGCGCGTGACTCCGATCGGTCGCTTCATGCGCCGCTACAGCCTCGACGAGCTGCCGCAGCTCTTCAACGTGATCGCCGGCAGCATGTCGCTCGTCGGTCCTCGGCCGCCGCTGCCCTCGGAGGTGGCGAAGTATGCGGACCACGTGCACCGCCGCTTCCTCATGAAGCCCGGGATCACCGGCGCGTGGCAGGTGGGCGGACGGTCGTCGCTGTCGTGGGAGGACTCGGTCCGGCTCGATCTCGCCTATGTCGAGAACTGGTCGCTGCTCGGCGACTTCGTGATCCTGCTGAAGACGCTTCGAGCGGCCATGGCACCCGGACACAACGCGCACTGACAGCGTCCTCGCCGTGGCATCGGCGTCGGCGAATCCGGCCCGGCGAGGTCGGGATAGATTGTTCCCGTGCCTCCGGAAACCGACGTCCGCCCATGGTGGCGTCGGATGGTCGGCAGCACGTGGTTTCCGCTCGCGGCGACGATCATCGCGACCGCACTCATCCTGTCCTTCGTCGCGAAGCCCTACTCGGTGCCGTCTGGTTCGATGGAGGCGACCCTCGAGGCCGGCGACCGCATCCTGGTCAACCGCCTCGCGTACGCCGGTGCGTACCCCGCCACCGGGGACATCATCGTGTTCGACGCCGGCGACTCATGGGGATCGGCGACCACCGGTCCGACGAATCCCCTGATGGCGGCGCTCCGTGGCTCGGCGAGGTCACCGGGTTCGGCCCGTCCGGCCCGTACACCCTTGTGAAACGCGTGATCGGCGCTCCCGGGCAGACAGTCGAGTGCTGCACCGATGCCGGCGAAGTCACCGTCGACGGTGAGCCGCTCGCCGAGCCCTACGTGTCGAACGACTTCGCCTTCGACCCGGCAGACGGACTGCGACACCGTCCCGGCCTCACAGCGATGCTTCGGCGCGGTCACGGTGCCCGACGACTCCTACCTCATGCTGGGCGACAACCGCGCCGGATCCGCCGACTCCGCGGTCGCCTGCCGGTTGCGGATGCCACCGACGACTGCTGGCGCTGGGCATCGCGCGCCGGATCGTGGGGAAGTCCGTCGCGATCCTGTGGCCCATCATGCGCTGGTCGACGCTCTAGCGAAGCGCACGAGCGCGGGCACGCCGGCTGAGTCACGGCGGTCGGTGCCCAGGACTCCCGCGTCGACGAGCTCATCGGCCGCGGCACCGACGAGTGCTCCGGCATCTCCGCGGGGGCCCCGAATGCGTCGGTCGCCGCGGCGGTCAGGTCGTCGACGGATGCCGCATCCGCGGCGCGCCAGAGGGCGGGCGCGACGCCCGCCAGCACGTGAAGGTCCCCTCGCCGCGCGCGCCCGAGCGCAGGATCGCGATGCGATCGGGATCCGCGAGGTCGAGTGCGTCGACGAAGGGCGCGCGGGAGTAGCGCGGGAGTTCGCCATCGGCGGGCCCGCCGGCTGCGGGTTCGACGGCTACGCCGACTCTCGTCTCGCGAAGAGCGGGCCGCGGGCGGAGGCCGCTGCGGGGCTCGGCCAGGTCCCGGCTCGGCGAGCAGGGCATCGATCACGGGGCGCAGCGAGGCGGCCTCGCGATAGGTCACGCGCCGGATGCCGCCCGTCGCGGCTCGCGAGCAGGGCGATCGAGCGCAGCGGCGCAGGCATCGAGGTGAGACCGCTCGACTGCGACACGAGATCCTTGAGCGCGTCGCCCAGGTCGACGGTCTCGATCACCGGCTGCTCGGGCGCATCGTCGCGGCGATCGAGCAGCACGATCGCGGCGACGCGCAGCGCGGCATCGGGCAGCGGTCGGAGCCCGAGCTCGGACGGTGAGCGCTGCGTCTTGGGCGCCCCGCGCTGCTCGATCACCGACAGCGGCTTGCGGTAGGGCCAGACGCGGCCGTCGTCATCGATGGCGACCGACTCGTCCGACACATAGCCGAACGTCGCCGCGAGGGCGCGCGCCGCCGTGGTCTTGCCGCGACCCGACGGGCCCACGAGCACGACGACGCGCCCGTCGTCGCCGGCGAGACCGGCGGCATGGAGCATCCAGAGATCGCCGCGGCGGCGTTCGAGCGCGGCGAGCGTCACGCGCTGCGAGAGATCGGCCAGCATGCCGTTTCGATCGGTCGATGCCTGGGCCACGATGACCGGCGGTGTCGCCCGGGCGTGGTCCGCAGGGGTGGGAGCGGCGAGCGCGTCGCGCCAGGCATCGCGCACCGCGGCGGCGTCCGCCTCCGGGAGCCCCTCGAGGTCGATCTGCACGATCGCTCCCAACGCCTCGATCAGCAGATTCGAAGTCACAGACCGTAGTGTACGGGGACTCGCGACGTGGTTCGCGCCTCACCGCTGCCGTCAGGCATCGATGCTCGGCCTGAACGCGGCATCCGCCGTCGCCTTCGCCGTCACGAGGATCGGCAGGTGATCCGAAGAGCCCTGCGGGAGCGTCTTGACCCGGTCGATCGTGAAGCCGACCGACGTCGCGAAGTCGTAGTGGCCGCGGAAGAACTTGTAGCGCGTGTACGTGCGCGAATCGCTGAGGTTCAGCTCGTAGCCCTGCTCGCGCACCTTCTGGCCGAGGTTCTCTTTGAAGACCGGGTAGTTGTAGTCGCCCGACCATCAGCGCCGGCAGTCCTTTGCCGAGCTGCTGCAGCTCGTTGAGCGCCGTGCGGATCTGGTGCCGTCGCAGCGAGTTCAGCGCCGTGAGCGGCGCCGCATGGAACGAGGCGACGATGAGGTCGCGATTCTCATCGATGTCGTGGAGCCTGACTCCCAGCATCCGCTCTTCTGCGGGCTTGAGCACGCGATCGTGCAGGGACTTCTTGAGTCCCATCGCGCGCACATCCACGGCGTGGAAGGTGTTCTCGCGGTAGTAGACGGCGAGCCCGAGCCGGTTGCGCTGGGTGGAGTGGGCCAGTCGCAGGCCGCCGATGACCTCGGGGATGTCGGTCGTGTCGGCCTCTTGCAGGCACAGCACGTCGGCGCCGTAGCGCTCGACCAGGTTCGCGAGCTCCCCGGCAGCACGATGTTTGCGCAGGTTGTACGAAATCACCCTCATGACGACTCCACCATACGGGGGAAGGGTGACGACGGGGTGTCGTCGCCGTGACCCACAGAACACTCGAAGCCCAAGCATCCGTCGAGGAGACGAAATGACCACCATCTACAGGCCCCAGCGTACGAGCATCGCGGGCAAGCGCGCACGACGGATCGATCGCTCGATCCCCGTGATCCCGGCTGTCGAGGAAGAGCAGAGCGGATGCTCGCCCGACGCCGCCGGAGAGCTCCACCGCATCCTCGCCGAGGCGCTGGCTTCCACCGGTGAGGCGACGGCCGCGCTGTGCGCGAGCTTCGCGTCGCCGAGGCCGAGCGCGCCCGCGCCGCGCGGGCGCTGGAGTACGGCCTGCACCCGATGACCCTCGACGAGGCCGAGCGCGCGCGCCTGCGCGCCGCCTACGCCGCAGCCGACGCCGTCGTCGCCGAGAAGCGCGGAGCGCGGTCACGCGCTCCGCACGCTCGGGCACGCCGTGCAGACCATCGCCGACGCCCTGGACAGCCTGGACGGCCGAGGACCACGAGCTCGCGAACCGCCTCACGGCGACGCTGGCGCTCTGGCAGGTCGCGAGCGCGCGCGAGACGGACGTTCGGGCACCCCTTCGGCGACGCGGCTCCGCCGGCTGTAGGCTCGCCCACCGCCGTCGAGGGCTGGGCTCAGCCCGCGTCCGCCTTCGGCGCCGGGTCGCGTGACCAGCGCTTCGGGCGGCCGGTGACCCAGCCGAGGAGCCACTCCACGGGTCCGACGCCGATGAAGCGCCACCACAGCCACCCGGCGACGATCGGCACGAACACCAGCACCGACCACCGCGCGAAGTCGCTGGGGCCGCCTCGGATGAAGCCCGCCTGCAGCCAGAGGGCCAGCATCGCGACGTGCAGCAGGTACAGGCTCAGGGCGACCGCGCCGATCGCGCGGAGCGGCTCGAAGACCACCGCGATGACGCGCGCCGGCGCTGGGCGCTGGACGGTCGCGAGCAGCACGATCACGACGTACGTGGCGAACACGAGCCCCACGTCGTGCAGGGTGTCGGGGTAGCTGCCCGACGCGGTACTCGCTGCACGTCGAACAGCGCGGTGAACAGCGGCCGCACCGCGTAGGCGATGGGCGCGATGACGGCCATCGTCCAGAGCACGCGGTCCCGCTTCTGACCGTGACGCATCAGGAGCGCGCCGAGCAGGAAGAACGGGAGCAGGTTGGTCAGCCGGTACGAACCGCCGAGCACAGTCCAGGATGCGATCTCGGCCAGCACTCGCGACGATCCGACGACCGGCCAGAGGCTCTCGCGCGCCCACGCGTTCACCGGATCGCTGATCACCGCGACCACGACCGCCACGACGATCACCCAGCGGGTCGAGAGCAGCAGGATCGGGTGCGCCCACCAGCAGCAGGAGCCCGAGGTGCGACAGCACGATCGCGACCCACGTTCCCCAGTCGCTCATCCACACGCCGAGCGCGATGAGCACGAGCCCTCGCGCGGCCTGCTGCAGCAGCATCCGCCCCCTGCGCTGGGCCGGCGTCCGCTGCGCGAGGATCTGTGCCGAAAGGCCCATCACGAGCGCGAACAGCGGGGAGGCGAGGTCACTGATGTTGCCGATCAGTGAAGTCAACCGCGCCGGAAGATGTCGGTCAGGAACGGCATCGCGTGGGCGATGAGCATGGCGAGGAGAGCGACGCCGCGCAGGACGTCGGGCACCACGAGGCGGTCGCCGCGGGCTGCGTCTGCGGTCATTCTGCCTCCCGGTCTCGCCGCGCGCGGGTCTGCTCGGCGCGCCCGGCGAGCAGGTCGTCGGCCGGATACCCGACCTCGGTGAGCGTCAGGCCGCGAGCCGCGAGCACCTTCACCTCGGGCACGCGCTCGCGCGATGTCGCGGATGTCGACGATGTCTTCGGCATCCAGCCGCCCCTCGCCCACCGCGACGCACGCGCCGACGAGCGCGCGCACCATGCTGTGGCAGAAGGCGTCGGCCTTGACGTTGGCGACGAGCACGCCGTCGGCGTCGCGGTGCCAGTCGAACTCGAGCAGCGTGCGGATCGTCGTCGCCTCTTCGCGCGGCTTGCAGTAGGCGGCGAAGTCGTGGAGTCCGATGAGGCTGCGGGCCGCGGCATCCATCGTCTCTTCATCGAGCGAGGCGCGGACGTTCGTCGTGCGATGCCGCTCGAGCGGGTCGTAGCCCGAGGTGCGGTCGGCGATGCGGTATGCGTACCGGCGCCACACCGCCGAGAAGCGCGCGTCGAATCCGTCCGGGGCGAGGCGTCGAGCGGTGGACGATGACGTCGGGGTACGCGCCGACGACGCCCGAGAGTCGCGCGCGGCGAGCGCGGCGACGGAGGGGTTCGCCGTCGACGTCGTCCGCCGGGCGGGGCCGCCGCGCGGCGAGGCGGAGCTGCTGGTCCTCGTCGAGATCGACGTGCGCGACCTGGCCCGTGGCGTGGACGCCGGCGTCGGTGCGTCCGGCGACCACGAGGCGCGGGTCGCCGCCGAGGATCCGCGCGAGCGCGTCCTCGAGGGTGCCCTGCACGGTGCGCAGCCCGGGCTGGCGCGCCCAGCCGCGGAAGTGCGTGCCGTCATAGGCGATGTCGAGCCGGATGCGCACGGGCTCAGCCTATTGCCGGCGCGACGTCGCGCAGCCGCCACGGCGCACCGGCGCCGCCGAGCCGTACCGGGGCAGCTGCTCGCCCCACGCGCGTGCAGCGGCGATCCGCGCCTGCTGCACGCGGTTCTCGCTCTCGCGGACGATCTCGCGCGCGACGACGGGATGCGCCCGCACGATGTCGTCGAGGACCCGCACCGGCAGCACGACGACATCCACCTCGCTCGTCGCGATCGCGCGCGAGATGGTCTGCGTGCGCGAGAGCGCGGTGATGCCGACGGCGTCGTCCTTGCCGAGCACCGCGACCTGCACGAAGCCGTCGTCCTCGGTCGGGATGCCGAGCACGACCGTCCCGCTCAGGATGAAGCTCGTCTCGACCGGAACCGTGCCCGGCCGCAGCAGCGACTCCCCCGAGCAGTAGCGCTCGAGCCGCGCGTGGGCGGCGAGCGCATCCGTCTCGCCCGGCTTGAGGCTGAGCGACGCCGAGATCTGGCGCAGCGCATCCTGCAGCCGCGCCGGCGTGCGCCAGTCGTCGGTGATATCGCCGTCGAGGTGCAGCTCGGCGCGGCGCGCGGCGTACCAGAGCCGCGTCATGAACGTGTCGAGCACGGCGTCGAGGTCGCCGGGGTTGCGGAGCGGAATCGCGACGGCGTACTTCGAGCCGGGCTGCGACTTCGCGCTCGGCTCCCGATCGGGCGAGACGAGCGGGATGTCGCGCGCGACCTGCACGATCAGCTCGCGCACCCGCCCCGGCGGGTCGTCGGTGCCGAACTCGACCGTCGCCGTCGCCGCATAGGGGTCGGGCGCGCGGGACAGGTTCGTGAACGAGCCCTCGGCGAGCTCGGCGGTCGGCATGATGACGGTGCCGTTGCCCGTGTCGAGATGGATGGCACGCCAGTTCACCTCGACGATCTGGCCGCGCATGCTTCCCATCTGGATCCAGTCGCCGAGCTCGAACGGCGCCTCGAAGATGAGGAAGAGGCCCGAGACGATCGATCCGACCGACTTCTGCAGCGCGAAGCCGACGACGATCGAGGTGACGCCGAGGGCGGCGAAGACACCGGCGACGTCGGCATCCCACACCCACCAGAACACCGCCGCGATGCCCAGGATGATGAAGACGAATCGGATGATGTCGCTGAAGATCGTCGGAAAGCGATCGCGCCACGACCCCTTCTCGCCGCGGTGGAAGACGAGGTGGTTGATCGCGTTGATGACGACCACGATGACGAGCAGCCCGAAGATCGTCGCGACGACCTTGCGGCCACGTGCCCTGGCCCTGCCAGGCGCCGGGCTGGGTGATGAGGACCAGGATCCCGGCGACCGGAACCAGGTAGTTCCGGATCATGAGGATGATCGGCGCCGCCCGGCTGCCGCGGCGCGCGAGGGAGTTGTGGAACTCCGTCAGCCCGATCAGCAGCAGCGGCAGCCCGACCGAGACGATGACCGCCGGCCAGAACCACGGCTGCGAGACGATGTCGGCCATGAGGATCGCCTAGCCCTCCACGACGGGGACCGGGGCTTCGACCTTCCAGACGCGCTGGGTGCCGTTCTGCGTCTCGACCTGCCCCACCGGACGCACCGACACCGACTCGGGGAGCCGGTCGGCGACGCGCTGGGTGATGTAGATGCCCGGCTCGGTGGAGTCGCCCTGGACCTGGAACGCGAGGTTCACCGCATCCCCCCACATGTCGTAGACGACCCGCGCGCGACCGATGAGCCCGCTCGTGACCTTGCCGGAGTCGAGGCCGACGCGAAGCCCCAGCTCCACCCCCTGCTGCGTCGAGTAGCGCTCGAGGATCGTCTCGAGCTCGAGGGCGAACTCGACCGCGCGGCGCGCGTTGTCGACGCGCGGCGTCGCGAGTCCGCAGCTCGCGAGGTAGCTCTGCCGCGTCGTGCGGACGCGCTCGACGCCGTGGCGCTCGGCGGCCTCGTCGAACGTGCGGACGAGGTCGTTCAGCCGCGCGATCGCCTCTTCGGAGGTCATCGAGAGCGCCAGCTCCTCGAATCCGACGATGTCGGCGAAGATCACCGTGACGTCGTCGCTGTCCTGCGTGATCGTGTCGTCGCCGTGCTTGTAGCGATTGGCCATGCCCTCGGGCATGAACGAGAGGATGAGCCGCTCGTTCGCGCGCTCCTGCTCGTCGATGAGGTGCGACTTGATCTCGAGGCTGCGGCTCATGTCGTTGAAGGCGGTCGCGACATCAGCGAGCTCATCGCTCGAGCCGGCGTCGACCTGCACGCCCTCTTCGCCCGCGGCGATGCGCTGCGCCGCGGTCTTGAGCCGGCGCAGCGGCCGGACGAAGATCTGGGCGAGCACGAGTGAGAGCAGGCAGACGAAGATGATCATGCCTGCGGTCGAGAGGATGAGGTTGCGCGTGAAGTCCTCGACGGGGACCAGCGCCTCGGCCGAGGTCTCCTGGGCGACGATCACCCAGTTCAGGCCGTCGACGCTGAGCGGGGCGTAGGCCGTGAGGCTGTCGCGCCCGAGGTAGTCGCGCTCGAGGAGCGTGCTGCTCTCGCCGGCGAGGGCGCGGGTGACGGCCTCGCCGGTGATCGTCTGCTGCAGGAGCGTGTTGCCGTTCTGCACACTCAGCGCGGCGGCGGCGGGCGCGAGGCCTGCGGCGACAGCATCCTGTCTCATACAGCAGCCGGATCCTCCTGCAGCTGGCGCGAGATGGACCGCATCAGGCCGTCCTCGCCCACGATGTAGGTCTCGCCCGTCTTGCCGAGGCCGTTCTCCTCCCACTCGCCGCCGACGGTCATGACGTCGTTGATCCGGTCGATCGGGAGCTCGATCGCGAGCGCGCCGATGACCTCGCCCTCGTCGGCGATGGGCGTCACGGCCCAGCCGGCGGGGCTGCCGAGGCTCGGGCTGTAGGCGGCGAAGTCGGCGATCACGACATCGCCCACGATGTTGCGGTCCATCGCCGTCGTGTACGCCTCGGAGAGGTTCGAGAGCCGGTACGGGCCGTCGAAGAGGTTCGTGCCGAGGTCGACGCCCTTGAACGCCGAGTAGACCACGTTGCCCTCGGTGTCGAGCATCAGGACGTCTTCGAAGTCCTGGAGCTCGGTCATCTCCTTGTAGTAGTCGTGGAACCGGGCATGGGCCGCCGACCAGGCGCTGCCGTCGCCGGCATCCTCGTTCTGGATGGCCGCTTCCCAGTCCTCGTACGGGATCACGTAGTGGTACTGCAGGTACTCCTCGCGCGGCGCCGCGTGGTGCGAACGCCGAGCCGTCGACCTCCTCGCCCGTCGCCTCGGACAGATCGGCGGCGAACGTGTCGCGATAGTAGGCGGCCACCTGAGCGGATGCTGCGGCATCCGGTTCCTGCTGTTCGAGCTCCGCGAACCCGGCCGTGAACGCGCGGACCGCTTCTTTGCTCGTCTCGTTCATGGCGCCGAGCCGCACGGCGTTCTCGACCGTCGCGAAGAGCTGGTCGACCTCGCGGCTGCGGTTCTCGCGGATCTCGACGAGCCGGTCGTAGGCGATCGCCCGGAGCGCCTCGGTGCCGTTCACGTAGCCGATGATGCCGACGACGATGCTCGAGAGGACGCTCACCGAGAGCAGCATGATGAGGAGGATCGAGTAGATCGAGAGGCCGGCGCGGCGGCGCGGCCGCGGAGTGCCCACCCACTGCGTGGGTGTCACGGGCGTGGTCGACTCGGACAAGACTGCTCCTCAGCGCGCCGCCATGGCGCCAGAAAATCCCCAGAACCCCGGCGTGCCGAGGCTGGGCCCAGACTAGCGCCCGACGTCTCTCACCGGGTAGAGGACGCGGCCGGTCGCGATGATACGGCGCTCAGTGGTGGGCGAGCGGCGGCCACCATGCGCTCGGTCGGCTCGAACCCGAGACGGCCGTACAGGCTGTTCGCACCCGTCGGGCTCTCGGTGTCGACGTCGAGCACGGCCTTGTCGAGCCCCGCTGCGCGCGCCGAACGCAGCAGCTGCGTGACCACGGCGGGCGCGAGGCGGCGACCGCGACGGTCTCGGGTGACGCCGATGAGATCGATGTAGACGCTCGAGTAGCCCTGGCCCTCCCAGTCGTCCTCGTTCACGGTGCCGAGCGCCAGCGCGACGACGCGATCACCCTCGACCGCGAGCCACGACAGGTCGGGCCGCAGGTGCGGACCGTCGACGAAGTACGACCACCGCTCGTCGGGTGTCTCGAGGCTCCCCCAGTGGTCGCGGAACGCGTCGTTGCGCGCGAGCCGGGTCGCCTCCTTCCAGTCGGCGGCGTACGGGACGAGGGTGATGTCGGCGGTGCCGGGGTCGCTGTCGGTCGGCGCTGTGACCGCGATCTCGGGGATCTCCAGCGCCAGATCGCGGACCATCGTCGAGAACCACCGCTCCTCGACGAATCCGCGCCGCTCGGCGAGGTGGCGAGCCGGGACGTCGATCTCCTCCGCGTACACCAGCACCGTCGCGGGAAGCGTCGTGGCGATCTCGGTCAGCGCCTGCAGCGCGCGCTCGTGCTCCCAGCGCATGAGCTCGCGGCCGATGCCGCGAGCGCGCACATCCGGATGCACGCGCCCCATGAGGTAGGCGTTCACGTGCACATCGCGCGAGGGGTGGAGGAACACCACGCCGCACGCGACGACCCGGCCGTCGGCGTCGAATCCGATGAGCGTGTCGCGTGGCGGGTCATAGGACGACGACTCGAAGATCTCCTCGATCTCGTCGCGGGGCGTCACCCACGTCGGGTGGTCGACGCGGTCGGCCGCGAGCAGCATCACGTGGATGAGGTCGATGTCGTCGGCTGTCGCGGGTCGCCAGACGGCGACATCCGGATGCGACGGCAGAACCGGCTCGCCCACCGGGCCGATGCGTTCCGCAAGTGTCCGCTCACTCATGCGACCAGCCTATGCGGCGGCGCATCCGCACGACGCAAAAGCGCGAGACCCGCGGGCCCAGGGGGCTCGCGGGTCTCGCGGTGCAAGGGTGGTCGGGCACGGATGCCGCGACCGGCCGGGCAGCTGCGCCCGGCGGTCCGATTACTCGGCCTTCTCCTCGGCGGGGGCCTCGACGGCGTCCTCGGCTGCAGCCTCGGCGGCGGCGCCCTCCTCGGGCGACTCGGCGCCGGCGTCGGCGGTCTCGTCGGCGGCGGGCGCCTCGCTTCGACCTCGGCGGCCTCGTCCGAAGCGGCGGCCGGCGGGAGCGGCATCCGACTTGCGCAGCCTTCTTGGCCGACGGCTTCTTGGTCACGGGCTCGAGGACGAGCTCGATCACGGCCATCGGGGCGTTGTCGCCCTTCCGGTTGCCGACCTTCGTGATGCGGGTGTAGCCACCCTCACGGTCGGCGACGAGCGGCGCGATCTCGGTGAAGAGGACGTGCACGACTTCCTTGTCACCGATGACCGACAGCACGCGACGACGGGCGTGCAGGTCGCCGCGCTTCGCGAACGTGATGAGACGCTCGGCGAGGGGACGCAGGCGCTTCGCCTTGGTCTCGGTCGTCTTGATCGACTTGTGGGTGAACAGCGCGGCGGCGAGGTTCGCAAGCAGCAGGCGCTCGTGGGCGGGACCGCCGCCGAGGCGGGGACCCTTCGTGGGCTTGGGCATTCTCAATTACTCCAGGGTGAAATCGGGTCGGGGACGCCGGACTCAGACGGTTTCGTCGTCGTATCCGCCGTAGAAGTGCGCGCCGTCGAACCCGGGAACCGAGTCCTTCAGCGACAGTCCGAGGGACACGAGCTTGTCGCGCACCTCGTCGACCGACTTCTGACCGAAGTTGCGGATGTTCATGAGCTGCGTCTCCGAGAGGGCGACGAGCTCGCTGACGGTGTTGATGCCCTCACGCTTGAGGCAGTTGTACGAGCGAACCGACAGATCGAGGTCCTCGATCGGCATCGACAGCTCGTTCGAGAGGACGGTCTCGACCGGCGCGGGGCCGATCTCGATGCCCTCGGCCTCGACGTTGAGCTCGCGGGCCAGGCCGAAGAGCTCGGTCAGCGTGCGACCGGCCGAAGCGACGGCGTCGCGCGGGGCGATCGAGTTCTTGGTCTCGACGTCCAGCACGAGCTTGTCGAAGTCGGTGCGCTCACCGGCACGGGTGGCGTCGACGCGGTAGCTGACCTTGAGCACGGGCGAGTAGATCGAGTCGATCGGGATCTGACCGGCCTCGGCGTACTCGTTGCGGTTCTGGGTCGCCGACACGTAGCCGCGGCCACGCTCGATCGTGAGCTCGAGCTCGAACTTCGCCGAGTCGTTGAGGGTCGCGATGACGAGCTCGGGGTTGTGCACCTCGACGCCCGCGGGAGCGGAGATGTCGGCTGCGGTGACCTCGCCGGCGCCCGTCTTGCGCAGGTACGCCGTGATGGGCTCATCGCGCTCGCTCGAGACGACGAGCTGCTTGATGTTCAGGATGATCTCGGTGACATCCTCCTTGACACCGGGAATGGTGCTGAACTCGTGGAGGACGCCGTCGATGCGGATGCTCGTGACGGCCGCACCGGGGATCGAGGAGAGGAGGCTGCGACGCAGCGCGTTGCCGATCGTGTAGCCGAAGCCGGGCTCCAGCGGCTCGATGATGAATCGGCTGCGGAACTCTCCGATCTTCTCCTCGGTCAGAGTGGGACGCTGTGCGATGAGCACTATGTGTTCCTTTCAGTCAAGTGACCGCTATATGACACTTGCAGTGGGTGAGGTGTGTGTTGAGTTTTGCTCGAGGGATGCCTCTCGGCAGTCGACTCGGCATCCCGGTTCGGAAACGTGCGGTAGCCGAGGCGCCGCTGAGCGGCGCCCCGGCTCCGAATGAGTCAGACGCGGCGGCGCTTCGGGGGACGGCAGCCGTTGTGAGCCTGCGGCGTCACATCGTTGATCGAGCCGACCTCGAGGCCTGCGGCCTGCAGCGAGCGGATCGCGGTCTCGCGACCCGAGCCCGGGCCCTTCACGAAGACGTCGACCTTCTTGACGCCGTGCTCCTGCGCCTGGCGGGCGGCCGACTCGGCAGCCATGCCTGCGGCATAGGGCGTCGACTTGCGCGAGCCCTTGAAGCCCACGCCACCCGACGAGGCCCAGCTGAGGACGGCGCCGGACGGGTCGGTGATCGAGACGATCGTGTTGTTGAACGTCGACTTGATGTGGGCCTGGCCCAGCGCGATGTTCTTCTTTTCCTTGCGGCGCGGCTTGCGCGCGGCGGTCTTGGCCTGTGCCATGTGCTTGTTCTCCTGAGTCCTGAGCGCAGGCGGAGGCCTAGCGCGCCTTCTTCTTGCCGGCGACGGTGCGCTTCGGACCCTTGCGGGTACGTGCGTTCGTCTTGGTGCGCTGACCGCGCACGGGGAGGCCGCGACGGTGACGGATGCCCTGGTAGGACCCGATCTCGACCTTGCGGCGGATGTCGGCGGTCGACCTCGCGGCGGAGATCACCCTCGACCTTGTAGTTGCCCTCGATGTGGTCGCGGAGGGCGATGAGCTGGTCGTCGCTGAGATCCTTGACGCGGATGTTCTCGTCGATCTCCGTCGCGGCGAGGATCTCGTGCGAGCGGGTACGGCCAACGCCGTAGATGTAGGTAAGGGCGATCACTACGCGCTTGTCGCGCGGGATGTCAACGCCGGCAAGACGTGCCATGCGGCTCTCCTAGGAGTTGGTGGAGGTGTGGAGCAGGATCGGTGCCCGGGCCTCCGCCCGAGGTGTCCCCCTTGCGGGTTCTGATCCTGCCTGTATTCGTATTGAGTTATAGATCTGTGAGGACGCCGCTTCGCGGCATCCGCTCAGCCCTGGCGCTGCTTGTGGCGCGGGTTGGACTTGCAGATGACCATCACGCGACCGTGGCGGCGGATGATCTTGCAGTGGTCGCAGATGGGCTTGACGCTGGGGTTGACCTTCATGATTCTTTCTCGCTGTCTTCACCGGGCAGGCCGGAGCCTGGGGTGTTACTTCTCGACCGGTCTAGCGGTAGCGGTAGACGATGCGGCCGCGGGTGAGGTCGTAGGGGCTGAGCTCCACGACGACGCGGTCTTCGGGGATGATGCGGATGTAGTTCTGCCGCATCTTGCCGGAGATCGTCGCGAGGACCTTGTGTCCGTTGCTCAGCTCAACGCGGAACATCGCGTTGGGCAGCGCCTCGGAGATCACGCCCTCGATCTCGATGACACCGTCTTTCTTCGCCATACACTCGCTCACGCTTGTGCAGACCGGTCGGTCTGCGGTTGATGGGGGTTTCGGTGCTCGGACACGCCGATGAAGGCGCAACGCACCAAGGATCAATCATACGTGATCTAGGATGCCTCGGCAAACCCGGGCGTGTCTTGGCTGGCGCCGGTCGCGCTGCCCGTCCATCCCGTCGCCCCCCGCGCGAGACACCGCAATCGCGACGAGACACCGCCGCGCGCACGGTGCCTCGTCGCGTCTGCGGTGTCTCGGCACTCCTCCACAGCCGCGCACGGCCGCGCTCACGACTCCACAGGACAGTGAAACGCGCAAGATCGGATGCCGCGGAAGACGAGTCTTGCGGGATGTCCGATACTTCTGCTTCCTCAGGCTGTGCGCACTTCCCCCGTCGAGCTCTATCGGAGTCGCGACGTCGCATCGGGATCCCGCGTCTTGCGGGATCAGCGGCCGCTACATCCGGGTTCGCGCCGGTGTGTACGCGCCGCGCGCCGAGTGGGACCGGCTCAAGCCATGGGAGCGATACCTCGCCCGCGTGCACGCCTACGCTCTCGTGAATCCGGATGCCGTCTTCTCGCACGAGTCCGCGGCGGCGCTGCTCGGGCTTCCGCTGTTCGGCGAGCCAAGGGACATCCACACCTACGACCTCTCACGCAAGACCTCGAACCGGTTCGGCGACGTCTTCGTCGCACGCCAGCGCCGACGAGCGGGAGGTCGTCACCCGCGGCGGTCTGTCTGATGACATCGCCGACGGCGACCGCCATCGATCTGATGCGCGTGCTTCCTGGCACCGTTCGGCCTTGCCGTCGGCGATGCCGTGATCTCGTCGGCGCAGGGCGGCACCGCTACGCGGCACGAGCTCCTGACTGTCGCTGCAGACAGTCCAATCGCCGTGGCGACATGCTGCTGACGGTCCTGCTCGCCGCTGATCGATCCCGATCCGAGTCACCCGGCGAGAGCGTCGGCCGGGCCGTGATCATCTGGTCCGGATTCGAGCCGCCCGAGTTGCAGCTCGAGTTCCGCTCGGAGGGCTTCGTCGACCGCGTGGACTACAGCTGGAGGAGCGTGCGGGCGAATCGCCGAGTCGGACGGGTACGACAAGTACCTCGCCGACACCCCGGCGGAGACGGTCAAGCGAGTGGTGGACGAGAAGCGGCGCGAGGATCGGCTCCGCCGCCAATGCGATGTGTTCGGCCGGTGGGACATGGCCGCCGCGATGGCGGTCAAGCCCGTGGTGAAGGAGCTGGAGCGCATGGGGATTCCACGTGTCGCCGCGCCGCGGGCGGCGCTGCTCGCCGCGATGCGGTCCAATTCCCGGTCGTTCCCCGCGCGTCAGACACCGTGAACGCGACGAGACACCGCCGATCGGATGATGTCTCGTCGCGTTTGCGGTGTCTCGGGCACCCTTGGGGCACGGCGAGCGCTGGACACGCGCGCCTACTGGAAGAGCGAGGCCAGGTCGGCCGGCTCGGGCAGCGTCGAGTTCGCGATGACCTCGCCGTTCACGACGATCGTCGGCGTGCCGATGCCGCCGGCGCCGGGCTGCACCGGCGTCTTCTCGGTCATCTCCGTCACGAACTGCGAGTACTTGCCGTCGTTGACGCAGTCGTCGATCCCCTCGACGCCCACGCGCCGCCGCGACGTCGAGGATCTCCGCATCGCTCAGGCCCGGGCGTCCCCTCCTCGGGCTGGTTCGCGAACATCGCCTCCATGAACGGGACGGCGGCCTCGCCGTCCGCGACGGCCACGCAGTACATCGCGTTGGCCGCCCGAGTCGAGAACTCCGTGCCCTGCGACTGGCGGTCGAGGATCGCGATCGGGTGGATGCCGAGCGTGATCGTGCCGTCGTCGACGAGCTTCTGGATGTCGGGGCCGTAGAGCTGCTCGAACTGGTTGCAGACCGGGCACATGAAGTCGATGTAGGTGTCGAACGTGTTCTCGCCGTCGCCGACGTTGATCGCGCCGGTCTCGAAGTCGACGTTCGCCGCCTGAGGCGCCTCACCGGGATCGTCCGACGGACTGGTTGAGGTTCACGACCAGCACCGCGACGAGGACGAGCGCCACGACGACCGCGACGCTCACCCAGATCGCGAACCAGTTGACCTTGCGTGCCGTGGCAGCCATGTCGTACTCCTTACGCGATCGCTCGCGGTGTCACACCGAACGGTGCGAGCCCCGCCGCACCGCCGTCGGGCGCCGTCAGCACCCAGATCCCGCCGTCGTGCACGGCGACGCTGTGCTCCCAGTGGGAGCCCGCGGTGCCGTCCACCGTCGAGACGGTCCAGTCGTCGTCCTCGACGAACGTCGCCTGATCGCCGATGACGACCATCGGCTCGATCGCGAGCACGAGCCCTGGCCGCACCTCGGGGCCGGGATCGGCGACACGGTAGTTGAAGACCGACGGCGCCTCGTGCATCTTGCGGCCGATGCCGTGCCCGACATACTCACGAAGGATGCCGTAGCCGCCGTCGGGCGCGTTCGCGTCGATGTAGTCCTGCACCGCGGCACCGATCTCGCCGAGGTGCGACGCGGTGGCGAGCGCGGCGATGCCCGCCCAGAGCGAGCCCTCGGTCACATCCGAGAGGCGCTGCCGCTCGGCGACGACGTCGGGACGGCTGGGGTCGGGGAGCACGACCGAGAAGGCCGAGTCGCCGTTCCAGCCCTTGAACTCCGCGCCGGCGTCGATCGAGAGGATGTCTCCCGGCTCGAGGGCGCGATCCCCGGGAATCCCGTGCACGACCTGCTCGTTCACCGACGCGCAGATCGTGTGCCGGTAGCCGCGCACCATCTGGAAGTTCGACTTCGCACCGCGGGCTGTGATGACAGCGGATGCCGCAGCATCCAGTTCTGCCGTTGTGACGCCCGGCGCGATCAGCGCGCGGACCGCGTCGAGCGCCGCCGCCGTGATCAGCCCGGGCTCGCACCATCGACCGCAGCTGAGCGGGCGACTTGTAGATCGAGCGGCGCAGTGCCACAGGTCAGGCCGCGGCCGGTGCGGACGAGCCCGCGCCGCTCGAGCGAGGCGATCACACGCTCGGTGATCTCGTCGAGCGAGCCGACGCCGTCGATCTCCTCGACGATCCCGCGGTGCGTGGTAGACACCGAGGATCGGCGCCGTCTCGCGCTCGTAGATCGCGAGACGGTTGGCGATGACCTCTTCGGTGTCGTCGGTGCGGCCCTGCTCCTTCGCGCGCAGCGACAGCCGCGCGATGCTCTCGTCGCGCGGAACGCTGAGCTCGATCACGGCGTCCAGCTCCTCGTCGCGACCTTCGAGGAAGGCGTCGAGGTCGCGCGACCTGAGCGAGGTTGCGCGGGTAGCCGTCGAGCAGGAAGCCCGCGGTCTCGGCATCGGGCTGAGCCAGCCGGTCGCGGACGACCGCGCTGGTCAGCTCATCCGGCACCAGGTCGCCGGCCTCGATCACGGCCTTCACCTGCTGACCGAGCTCGCTGCCGTCTGCGACAGCGCCGCGGAACACATCACCTGTCGAGATCGCCGGGATGCCGAACGCCTGCGCGATGCGGACTCCCTGCGTGCCCTTGCCGGAACCCTGGGGTCCGACGATGAGCAGTCGCACCGGGCGGTGGGCCTGTGGGGCTGCCGTCATCGCAGGAGGCCCTCGTAGTGGCGCTGCTGCAGCTGGGCATCGATCTGCTTGACCGTCTCGAGACCCACACCCACGATGATGAGGATCGACGCGCCGCCGAACGGGAAGTTCTGGTTGGCGCCGACCGCCGCGAGGGCGATGAGGGGCAGCAGGGCGATGAAGCCGAGGTACATCGAGCCCGGGAGCGTGATGCGGGTGAGGACGTAGTCCAGGTACTCCGCCGTCGGGCGGCCGGCACGGATGCCGGGGATGAACCCGCCGTACTTCTTCATGTTGTCGGCGACCTCGACAGGGTTGAACGTGATCGCGACGTAGAAGTAGGTGAAGCCGACGATGAGCAGGAAGTACACGAGCATGTACAGCGGGCTGTCACCGGTGGTCAGGTAGTTCGTGACCCAGATCACCCACTCCTGCGGCGTGTCACCGGCCTGCGGCTGGTTGAACTGCGCGATCAGCGCGGGGATGTACAGCAGCGACGACGCGAAGATGACGGGCACGACGCCGGCCATGTTCACCTTGATCGGGATGTACGTGTTCGTGCCGCCATACGTGCGGCGGCCGACCATGCGCTTGGCGTACTGCACCGGGATGCGTCGCTGCGACTGCTCGACGTAGACCACGAGGGCGACGACCACGATGCCGACCGCGAGCACGAGGAGGAAGACCTCGAAGCCCTTGCGACTGCGCGATCGCCCACATCGAAGCGGGGAAGGCCGCCGCGATCGAGGTGAAGATCAGGATCGACATGCCGTTGCCGATGCCGCGCTCGGTGACGAGCTCGGCGAACCACATGATGAGGCCGGTGCCGGCGGTCAGCGTGATGATCATGAGCAGCTGCGCCCACCACACATCGTTGGTGAGCAGCTGCTCGCACTCGGGAACACCGGTGATCCCGAAGAGCTGGCCGCTGCGGGCGACCGTCACGAGAGTCGTCGACTGCAGCAGTGCAAGCGCGATCGTGAGGTAGCGGGTGTACTGCGTCAGCTTCGCCTGGCCCGACTGGCCCTCCTTGTAGAGGGTCTCGAAGTGCGGGATGACGACGCGCAGCAGCTGCACGATGATCGTCGCGGTGATGTACGGCATGACGCCGAGCGCGAAGATCGACAGCTGCAGCAGCGCGCCGCCCGAGAACAGGTTGACCAACGACAGCAGCCCCTCGGTGCCGCCGGACTGCGCGAGGCAGGACTGCACGTTGGGGAAGTCGACGAAGGGGGCCGGCACGTGAGCGCCGAGCCGGTACAAGGCAATGATTGCCAGAGTGAATGCGATCTTCCGACGAAGGTCGGGTGTACGGAAGACCCGCGCGATGGCGCTGAACAAGAGGTTGCCTCCAGAAGGGATGCCGGTGCGCACTGCGCGCACCGTCAACCAGGGTAACCCAGCGGGGGCCGGAGCAAGCTCCGACCCCCGCTGCGCACTACTTGACGGTGCCGCCCGCGGCGACGATCTTCTGCTCGGCGGAACCCGAGACCTTGTCGACCGACACGTTGAGCTTCACCGAGATGTCTCCGGTGCCGAGCACCTTGACCTTCTCGTTCTTGCGCACTGCGCCCTTGGCGACGAGGTCGCCGACGGTGACCTCTCCACCCTTGGGGTACAGCTCGGCGAGCTTCTCCAGGTTCACGACCTGGTACTCGACTCGGAACGGGTTCTTGAAGCCACGGAGCTTCGGGGTGCGCATGTGCAGCGGCATCTGCCCACCCTCGAAGCCGACCTTGACCTGGTAGCGGGCCTTCTGGCCCTTGGTGCCACGGCCTGCGGTCTTGCCCTTCGAGCCCTCACCGCGACCCACGCGGGTCTTGGCGGTGTTGGACCCGGGGACGGGACGCAGGTGGTGCACCTTGAGCACGCCGGGGCGCGCTGCCGGAGCAGCGGCCTTCGGAGCCGCCTTCTTCGCGGGCGCCTTCTTGGCTGCGGAGCCTTCTCCGCGACCTCGGCCTTGTCGGCCTTGGCCTTGGCGGGCGCCTTCTCGGCGGCCGGCTTCGCGGCAGCCTTGGCGGCGGGCTTCTTAGCCGGGGTCTTCTTCGCCGGGGCTCTTCACCTCGGCCTCGACGGCATCCTTCTTCTCGGCCTTTTCAGCCATTAGTCGATCTCCTCAACCTTCACGAGGTGGGCGACGGTCTTGACGTAACCGCGCGTCTGCGCGTCGTCGGGACGGACGACCGAGTCGCCGATCCGCTTCAGACCGAGGCTGCGCAGCGTGTCACGCTGGTTCTGCTTCTCGCTCACCTTGGACTTTGTCTGCGTGACCTTGAGACGCGCGGCCATCAGGCACCTACCTTCGCTGCTGCCGCGGCCTCAGCCTCGGCACGGACGAGACGGGCGGGGGCGACCTGGTCGAACTCGAGTCCGCGACGCGCGGCGACCGCACGGGGCTCCTCGAGCTGCTTCAGCGCCGCGACGGTCGCGTGCACGATGTTGATCGTGTTCGACGAGCCGAGCGACTTCGACAGGACGTCGTGGATGCCGGCGCACTCGAGGACGGCGCGAACCGGGCCACCCGCGATGACACCGGTACCGGCGGCGGCGGGGCGCAGGAGCACCACACCGGCGGCTGCCTCACCCTGCACCGGGTGCGGGATGGTGGAGCCGACACGCGGCACGCGGAAGAAGTTGCGCTTGGCCTCTTCGACACCCTTCGAGATCGCCAGGGGCACCTCACGGGCCTTGCCGTATCCGACGCCCACGACGCCGTTGCCATCGCCCACGACCACGAGAGCCGTGAAGCTGAAGCGACGGCCGCCCTTGACGACCTTCGACACGCGGTTGATGGTGACGACGCGCTCCAGGAACTGGCTCTTGTCGGCATCCCGCGAACCGCGGTCACGCTGGTTGGCGTTGCGCTCGCGGCCACCGCGGCGCGGCTCGCGCTCGCGCTCGGTCGTCGCCTCGGGAGCGGCCTCGACGGCAGCTGCCTGCTCGGTGGTCACTTCGGTCTCCCCGTTGTTGTTGTTCACTGCATCGCTCACAGGTTCAGGCCCCCTTCGCGTGCGCCATCGGCGATCGCCGCGACACGGCCGGCGTAGCGGTTGCCGCCACGGTCGAACACGACGTCCTCGACGCCGGCGGCCTTGGCACGCTCGGCGACGAGCTCGCCGACCTTGCGGGCCTTGGCGGTCTTGTCACCGTCGAACGTGCGGAGGTCGGCTTCGAGGGTCGACGCCGAGGCCACGGTGTGGCCCTTGCTGTCGTCCACGACCTGCACGAAGACGTGGCGGGCCGAACGCGTGACGACCAGGCGCGGACGCTGCTCGGTGCCGATGACCTTCTTGCGAAGGCGGGCGTGACGTCGCGCGCGGGCGACGGTCTTCGACTTCACAGCCATGGTTACTTACCAGCCTTTCCGGCCTTGCGCCGAACGACCTCGCCGGCGTAGCGCACACCCTTGCCCTTGTAGGGCTCGGGCTTGCGGATCTTGCGGATGTTCGCAGCCGCCTCGCCGACGGCCTGCTTGTCGATGCCGCTCACGGTGAGCTTGTTGTTGCCCTCGACCGTGAAGGTGATCCCCGCGGGGGGCTCGACCAGGACAGGGTGCGAGAAGCCGAGGGCGAACTCGACCGAGCTGCCCTTCTGCGCGACGCGGTAACCCGTGCCGACGACCTCGAGGCCCTTGGTGTAGCCCTGGGTGACACCGATGATGTTGTTGTTGATGAGGGTGCGGGTCAGGCCGTGGAGCGAGCGCGATTCGCGCTCGTCGTCGGGACGGGTCACGACGACCTGGCCCTCTTCGACCTTGACCTCGATGGGGCGTGCCACGGTGAGCGCAAGCTCGCCCTTGGGGCCCTTGACTGCGACGTCCTGACCGGCGACCTCGATGGTCACGCCGGCGGGGATGTCGATGGGAAGACGTCCGATTCGCGACATGTCAGGTCACCACACGTAGGCGAGGACTTCCCCACCCACGCCCTTCTGCTCGGCCTGACGGTCGGTGAGAAGACCGGAGGAGGTGGAGAGGATGGCGACGCCGAGGCCACCGAGGACGGTGGGGATCTCGGTCGACTTCGCGTAGACGCGGAGGCCGGGCTTCGAGACGCGCTTGATGCCGGCGATCGACCGCTCGCGGTTCGGGCCGTACTTCAGCTCGAGCGTGAGGGTCTGGCCGACGCGTGCGTCGCTGACCTCCCACGAAGCGATGTAGCCCTCACGCTTGAGGATCTCGGCGATGTGAGTCTTGAGCTTGGAGCTCGGCAGCGACACGGAGTCGTGGTGCGCCGAGTTCGCGTTGCGCAGACGGGTCAGCATGTCTGCGACCGGGTCTGTCATTGTCATGGGTTGTTTCCTTCGTTCATAAGGTTTCGGCTGCCGTTACACGACAGACGACCTTCTATGACTGCCCCGGTCCCGGAGGCGCGCTCAGGGACCGGGATCGGGGTGTTACGCCTGGGCGTCGTCCGAGCGGAACGGGAAGCCGAGGTGACGCAGCAGAGCGCGACCCTCGTCATCCGTCTTGGCCGACGTCACCACGGTGATGTCGAAGCCGCGGACGCGGTCGATCTTGTCCTGGTTGATCTCGTGGAACACGGACTGCTCCTGGAGACCGAACGTGTAGTTGCCGTTGCCGTCGAACTGCGTGCCCGAGAGGCCGCGGAAGTCGCGGATGCGCGGGAGGGCGAGGTTGACGAGACGGTCCAGGAACTCCCACGCACGGTCGCCACGCAGGGTGACGTGCGCGCCGATGGCCTGACCCTCGCGCAGCTTGAACTGCGCGATGGACTTGCGGGCGTTCGTGACGACCGGCTTCTGGCCGGTGATCTTGGTGAGGTCGTCGACCGCGCCATCGATCACCTTGCTGTCGCGAGCTGCCTCGCCGACACCGGTGTTCACAACGACCTTCACGAGGCCGGGGATCTGGTTGACGTTGACGTAGCCGAACTCGTCCTGCAGCGCCTTCTTGATCTCGGCGTTGTACTTCTGCTTCAGGCGGGGCTGGATCTTGCCAGCCTCCACGGCAGTGGTGGTGCTCATAATCAGAGGTCCTTGCCTGACTTCTTCGCGTAGCGCACGCGGACGGTGCGCTTGACGCCGTCCTTGGTCTGCTCCTCGACGCGGTGGCCGACACGGGTCGGCTTCTTGCTCGAGGGGTCGACGATCGCGACGTTGGAGATGTGGATCGGGGCTTCGAACGTCTCGATGCCGCCGGTCTTGGTGCCGCGCTGGGTCTGGCCCACGCGGTTGTGCTTCGTGACGTAGTTCACGCCTTCGACGATGATGCGGTTCTGCTCGGCAAGGATCTCGAGGACCTTGCCCTGCTTGCCGCGGTCTCCGCCGCGCTCGGGCTTGGCGCCCGAGATGACCTGAACCAGGTCGCCCTTCTTGATCTTCGCCATGATCAGATGACCTCCGGGGCGAGCGAGACGATCTTCATGAACTTCTTGTCACGAAGCTCGCGGCCGACCGGTCCGAAGATGCGGGTGCCGCGGGGCTCCCCGTCGTTCTTCAGGATGACGGCGGCGTTCTCGTCGAACTTGATGTAGGAACCGTCGGGACGACGGGTCTCCTTCTTGGTGCGGACGATGACGGCCTTGACCACATCGCCCTTCTTGACGTTGCCGCCCGGGATCGCGTCCTTGACGGTCGCGACGATGGTGTCGCCCAGACCGGCGTAGCGGCGGTGCGAACCACCGAGCACGCGGATCGTGAGCAGCTCCTTGGCGCCGGTGTTGTCGGCGACCTTGACGCGGGATTCCTGCTGAATCACTTGGCCTTCTCCAGAATCTCAACCAGGCGCCAGCGCTTGGTGGCGCTCAGCGGGCGGGTCTCGTTGATGAGGACGAGGTCGCCGATGCCGGCAGTGTTGCCCTCGTCGTGCGCCTTGACCTTGGACGTCCGACGGATGACCTTGCCGTAGAGGGGGTGCTTTACGCGGTCCTCGACCTCGACGACGATCGTCTTGTCCATCTTGTCGCTCACGACGTAGCCGCGGCGGGACTTGCGGTAGCCACGGGCGTCGACATCGCGCACGTCGTGCGCGGAGGACTCGTGTCCCTTGGCCTCGACGACGTCGGCCACGGGGGCCTCGACCGTAGCGGCAGCGGCCTTGGCCGGAGCCTTCTTGGCAGGTGCCTTCTTCTCAGTGGTCTCAGCCATTACTCGGCCTCTTCCTTCACGGCCTCGTCAGCGGCATCCGCCTTCTTGGCCTTCGTCTTCTTCGCCTTCGTCGCCGTCTCCAGCGGTGCGGGCGTGGCACGAATGCCGAGCTCGCGCTCACGGATCACGGTGTAGAGCCGCGCGATGTCGCGCTTGACCGCACGGATGCGGCCGTGGCTGTCGAGCTGGCCGGTGGCCGACTGGAAGCGCAGGTTGAACAGCTCTTCCTTGGCCTTGCGCAGCTCCTCGACGAGGCGCTGGTCCTCGAACGTGTCGAGCTCGCTCGGAGCGAGCGTCTTGGTACCGATCGCCATTATGCGTCGCCCTCCTCGCGCTTGATGATGCGTGCCTTCAGGGGCAGCTTGTGGATAGCACGGGTCAGGGCCTCGCGAGCGAGTTCCTCACTGACGCCGGCGACCTCGAAGAGGACGCGACCCGGCTTGACGTTCGCGACCCACCACTCCGGCGAACCCTTACCGGAACCCATGCGGGTTTCGGCCGGCTTCTTGGTGAGCGGACGGTCGGGGTAGATGTTGATCCACACCTTGCCGCCACGCTTGATGTGACGCGTCATCGCGATACGAGCGGACTCGATCTGACGGTTGGTCACGTAAGCGGGCGTGAGGGCCTGGATGCCGAACTCACCGAACGACACCTGGGTGCCACCGGTGGCCTGGCCGGAACGGCCGGGGTGGTGCTGCTTGCGGTACTTGACCTTGCGGGGAATAAGCATCAGGCAGACGCTCCTTCTGCGACGGGGGCGTCGCTGCGGGGGCCACGACGACGGTCGCCACCACGGTCGTCACGACCACGGGGTGCCTTCGGCGCGTTCGCCTGCTCGCGAGCCAGCTCCTTGTTGGTGAGGTCGCCCTTGTAGATCCAGACCTTCACGCCGATGCGGCCGAAGGTGGTCTTGGCCTCGTAGAAGCCGTAGTCGATGTTCGCGCGGAGCGTGTGCAGGGGCACACGGCCTTCGCGGTAGAACTCCGAACGGCTCATCTCGGCGCCGCCGAGGCGGCCGGAGACCTGGATGCGGACACCCTTGGCGCCGGCACGCTGCGCGCCCTGCAGACCCTTGCGCATCGCGCGGCGGAAGGCCACACGTGCGGAGAGCTGCTCGGCGATGCCCTGTGCGACGAGCTGAGCGTCGGCCTCGGGGTTCTTGACCTCGAGGATGTTCAGCTGGATCTGCTTGCCGGTGAGCTTCTCGAGGTCGGTGCGGATGCGCTCGGCCTCGGCGCCGCGGCGGCCGATCACGATGCCCGGGCGGGCGGTGTGGATGTCGACGCGGACGCGGTCACGCGTGCGCTCGATCTCGATGTTGCTCACACCGGCACGATCGAGGCTCGTCTGCAGCAGCTTCCGGATACGGATGTCCTCGGCCACGTAGTCGGCGTAGCGCTGTCCGGGCTTCGTCGAGTCCGAGAACCAACGCGACACGTGGTCCGTGGTGATACCGAGGCGGAAGCCGTACGGGTTTACTTTCTGGCCCATTACTTGCTCGCCTTCTTGCTGGTCTTCGCGGCCGGGGCGGCGTCAGCAGCCTCGGGCGTCGAGAGCACGATCGTGATGTGGCTCGTGCGCTTCTTGATCTGGAACGCGCGACCCTGAGCACGGGGGCGGAAACGCTTGAGCGTCGTGCCCTCGTCGACGTACGCGTTCGCCACGTACAGGTCCTGCTCATCCAGGTACTCGCCGTCCTTGTCCGCCTTGACGCGAGCGTTCGCGATTCCGGCGGCGACGAGCTTGTAGATCGGCTCGCTCGCAGCCTGAGGCGCGAACTTCAGGATGGCCAGGGCCTCCTGAGCCTGCTTGCCCTTGATGAGGGCGACGACACGACGAGCCTTCTGAGGGGTCACGCGGATGTGTCGCACACGTGCGATGGACTCCACCATTTCTCTCTCCTCCTCAGTCGCCTTAGCGGCGACGACCCTTCTTGTCGTCCTTCACGTGGCCGCGGAAGGTGCGGGTGGGCGCGAATTCGCCCAGCTTGTGACCGACCATGCTCTCGGTCACGAACACAGGGATGTGCTTGCGACCGTCGTGCACGGCGATCGTGTGGCCCAGCATGACCGGGACGATCATCGAGCGGCGCGACCAGGTCTTGATCACGTTCTTGGTACCGGCTTCGTTCTGGACGACGACCTTGCGAAGCAGGTGCTCGTCGACGAAGGGGCCCTTCTTAAGACTGCGTGGCATCTTCCTCTACTCCTACTTGCGCTTCTTGCCGGCGTTGCGACGACGGACGATGTACTTGTCGCTTTCCTTGTTGGCGTGACGCGTGCGGCCTTCCTTCTGGCCCCACGGCGTCACCGGGTGACGTCCACCGGACGTCTTGCCCTCGCCACCACCGTGCGGGTGGTCGACCGGGTTCATCGCGACACCGCGGACGGTCGGGCGGATGCCCTTCCAGCGGTTGCGGCCGGCCTTGCCCCAGTTGATGTTCGACTGCTCGGCGTTGCCGACCTCGCCGATCGTCGCGCGGCAGCGGGCGTCCACGTTGCGGATCTCGCCGCTGGGCAGACGGAGCTGCGCGTACGGGCCGTCCTTCGCGACGAGACGCACCGATGCACCCGCGGAGCGGGCCATCTTCGCGCCGCCGCCGGGGCGGAGCTCGATCGCGTGGATCACGGTACCGGTGGGGATGTTGCGCAGCGGCAGGTTGTTGCCGGGCTTGATGTCAGCACCGGGACCCGACTCGACGATGTCACCCTGCGACAGCTTGTTCGGCGCGATGATGTAGCGCTTCTCGCCGTCCGCGTAGTGCAGGAGCGCGATGCGCGCCGTGCGGTTGGGGTCGTACTCGATGTGCGCGACCTTGGCGTTGATCCCGTCCTTGTCATTGCGACGGAAGTCGATGACGCGGTACTGGCGCTTGTGGCCACCGCCGATGTGGCGGGTGGTGATGCGGCCCTGGTTGTTGCGACCACCGGTCTTGGACAGCGGGCGGAGGAGCGACTTCTCAGGCGTCGATCGGGTGATCTCGGCGAAGTCGGCCACCGACGAGCCGCGGCGACCCGGGGTCGTGGGCTTGTACTTGCGAATAGCCATATCTCTAGTCCTCTATCCCGACCGTCAGCCGACTGCCGTGAAGATGTCGATGGTGCCCGACTTCAGGGTCACGATGGCGCGCTTGGTGTCCTTGCGCTTGCCGGTGCCGAAGCGGGTGCGACGGGCCTTGCCGACGCGGTTGATCGTGTTGACCGCAGCCACCTTGACGCCGAAGATCTTCTCGATGGCGAGCTTGATCTCGGTCTTGGTCGCGCGCGGGTCCACGAGGAACGTGTACTTGCCCTCGTCGATGAGCCCGTAGCTCTTCTCCGAGACGACCGGCTGCAGGATGATGTCGCGCGGGTCCTTGTTCAGCCCGGTCATGCCGAGACCTCCTCGGTGGCGCCGGCCTTCGAAGCGACGAACGCGTCGTAGGCGGCCTTGGTGAAGACGATGTCGTCCGAGACGAGCACGTCGTAGGCGTTCAGCTGGTCGAAGGTCAGCACGTGGACGTACGACAGGTTGCGCACGCTCTTGATGGTGACCTCGTCGCTGCGCTCGATGACGACGAGCGCACGCTTGGTGGCGCCGACGCTCTGCGAGGAACGCGGCAGCGGCCTTCGTCGAAGGCGCGCCCTCGATGCCGAAGGTCTCGACGACGTGCAGACGCTCACCGCGAGCACGGTCGCTGAGCGCACCCAGCAGGGCGGCGGCGATCATCTTCTTGGGAGTGCGCTGCGAGTAGTCGCGCGGCTTCGGGCCGTGGACGATGCCACCGCCGGTCATGTGCGGCGCGCGGATCGAGCCCTGACGGGCGTTACCCGTGCCCTTCTGCTTGAAGGGCTTGCGGCCGGCGCCCGAGACCTCACCGCGACGCTTGGTCGAGTGGGTGCCCTGGCGAGCCGCCGCACGCTGTGCGACGACGACCTGGTGGATCAGCGGGATGTTCGTCTTGACGTCGAAGAGCGCGGCGGGCAGCTCGACAGAGCCTGCCTTCTTGCCGTCAGCGCCACGGACGTCGAGCGCGAGAGTCGAGTCAGCCATATGCTCAGGCCCCCTTCACTGCGTTGCGGACGTAGACGATGCGGCCGCGCGCGCCGGGGACGGCGCCCTTGACGAGCAGCAGACCCTTCTCGGCGTCGACGGCGTGCACCGTGAGGTTGAGGACGGTCACGCGCTCGCCACCCATACGGCCGGCCATGCGCATGCCCTTGAAGACGCGGCTCGGGGTCGACGATGCGCCGATCGAGCCGGGCTTGCGGTGGTTGCGGTGCGAACCGTGCGAAGCGGAGACACCCTTGAAGTTGTGACGCTTCATGACACCGGCGAAGCCCTTGCCCTTGCTGGTGCCGACGACGTCGACCAGCTGGCCGGCCTCGAACGTGGCGTCGACCGTGAGCTCCTGACCGAGTGAGTAGTCAGCGGCGTCAGCGGTGCGAACCTCGGTGAGGTGGCGACGGGGGGTCACGCCGGCAGCCTCGAAGTGGGCCGTCAGCGGCTGGTTCACCTTGCGCGGGTCGATCTGCCCGTAGGCGATCTGCACGGCGTTGTAGCCGTCCTTCTCGGGGGTGCGAACCTGGGTGACCACGTTCGGCGCAACCTCGATGACGGTGACGGGAACGAGCTTGCCGTTCTCGTTCCACACCTGGGTCATGCCGAGCTTGGTGCCCAGCAGTCCCTTGGAAATCTTGGAGTTGATGTCAGCCATGTCGAACCTCAGAGCTTGATCTCGATGTTGACATCGGCCGGCAGGTCGAGGCGCATCAGCGAGTCGACAGCCTTGGGCGTCGGGTCGATGATGTCGATCAGACGCTTGTGGGTGCGCATCTCGAAGTGCTCACGGCTGTCCTTGTACTTGTGGGGCGACCGGATGACGCAGATGACGTTCTTCTCGGTCGGAAGGGGCACGGGGCCCACGACGGTCGCGCCAGCACGGGTCACGGTGTCGACGATCTTGCGCGCCGACGAATCGAGGCCGGCGTGGTCGTACGACTTCAGGCGAATGCGGATCTTCTGTCCCGCCATTGTCTGCTCACTCTCTTTCCGCGTCTTACCTGCCCGGGCTCCCCGGGGGCATTGGACGCACGGTGGCGCTCACGCGCCATGGCACTTCCACCAGCTGCTGCTGGTGCTGCTGCACCGCTGTTCTGCTGTCAATCCGGATGCCGCGGCATCCGGTCCGGCGCCCACCGCACGCGGACGTGCGCTCCCTCAGGAGGGAGTGGTTTCGGATGTATCGTTCTGCTGCCCGCGGCCTAGGATGTCGGCGCTTTCGCACCCGCCTATGCACTGCCCTGGCAGTGATCCGGTACGCACGCCAAAAGGGGCGCCGGAATGTGGAACCTCACTAGTCTACGTGTCGCCCGGGCGTGTCGCAAACTCGGGCGTGTCGCGAGGCGCGTGCGGGCACATTCCAGGGTGCCGCCACCGGCGGGCCGCGCGAACCGATCTGCGACGGGCGGAGCCCGGGAGGACGAGCCTGGGGCGACTCGTCCTCCCGGCAGCTCACAGCTGCGGCTTCGCCTCACCGCGCCGGCGACGCATCACCACGATCGCACCCACTCCCGCGAGCATCGCCAGCAGGGCGAACGCCACGAGCGGGGGCACAGGCGACCCACCCGTCGGCGGCAGCCCGCCAGCGTCGACCGTCGCGTCGTCCGCGTCACGGCCGGCATCGCCGGATCGCCGAACGTGTAGTAGTCGACAACCGCCACGTTGTTGATCACGTCGCCGTCGCGCTCGGATTGACGGTCGCCGCCAGCGTGATCATCGGCGCCGCGGACGGCCCCAAGCCCGAGCCGACGGGCAGCAGCGGCCCGAAGAGCGCGCAGGTGAGCGTCCGCCGTAGCCCGACCCGTCCTGGCCGGTCACCTCGCACGTGCTCCAGTTCGGGAAGCCGACGCGTCGCCCTCACCGGGCCACGAGACATCGGTGATCTTCATGTCCCCCGGGATCTCGTCGGTGACGACGACGCCCTCGGCCGAGGAGTCGTCCCTCACGTTCTGCGACCTCGAGCGTGTAGGTGAACGACTCGCCGGGCTCGGTGCGCTCGACGCTCGCCGTCTTCTCGATCTGCAGCTCCGTGTGGCGTGCCTGGAAGCACTCCGGCGTCGCCGGCGGGTACTCGACCGTGAAGGTCATCTCGGGGTTCACCGAGAACGTGACCGTCGACGGGTTCGCGCCACGCGTAGTCGAGCTCGGTGTCGTCGAGGATCAGACCGTTGAAGACGTTATCCTCCCGCTCCTCCGGGGTCATCGGCAGCGCGGATACTCGATGCATGTCCGCGGATCAGATGGAGCTCGCCGCCGGGCACCGTAGTCCGACAGCTCGAAGCGCCCGCCAGCCCGGGTAGTCGATGGCGACTCCGCTCGGAGTGAACTCCGTGCCGGGCCAATCGAGCTCGACACTCGAAACCGTCCGCGCCGGCCGGGTGAACGGCAGCTCGACTGAGCGGCGGTCGGTGTCCGGCCGGGTTGCCGGCTGTCCGGCGTCCACAGGAACGTGACCGGCTCGGTCGTGGCGAGCGTTCGCCGACGTCTTCACGATGAAGCCGAGGAGCGGAGCGTCGCTCTGGCAGGTGGTGTACACGACCGCCGTCATGTCCCGGGTCGGGATCGTCGACGGTCGTCGCAGTTGTTCTCGCGTTGACGCCGTCGAGTCGGATCGAGGACCGTCTCGATGTTGGCGATGTTCACCAGCGCGTCCAGCGGCTCG
The DNA here is from genome assembly GCA_963751055.1 of uncultured Actinomycetota bacterium. GTDB lineage: Bacteria > Actinomycetota > Actinomycetes > Actinomycetales > Microbacteriaceae > Microbacterium. Next base: position 446,119 of record CAVVTB010000007.1, read on the forward strand.
GGCAGCTGCCCGGCTCCGACCGCGTCCGACACCGGGTGCGTCGAGGAAGTCGACCGAGACCGTGATCGTCGCCGACTCACCCGACGCCCAGCAGTGCGATCGTCAGATCGACGATGTTGGCCGGGAGGTCCGGTCGTCCACCACAGAAGCCCGCCCGGAGCCGACGACGCCCGTGATCGCGATCCGATCGACGTACGGGGCGACGCTGAACGACTCGTCGAAGACGCGCACGTCCTCCGCCGCCGGGTGCCGTTGTTGGTCACGGTCAGCTCGTAGTCGAACGTGTCGCCCGGCTCGACGGAGGTCTCGCCATCCGCGAGCTCCGCGGTCTTCTCGAGGCCACATCGTCGTAGTGGACGACCTGGCAGGCGTCGTCGTCGTCGGTGTAGCCACCGGAGGTGACGATCGCCGTGTTGAGACGACCATGCCCGGTCTGCTCACCCTCGCCGCAGGCGACGGGATCGCCCGTCGGCGGGCGCGGTGACCCGACCTCTGCGGTGACGGTGAAGACGTGCTGCGTGATTCCGTCGTCCTCGGGATCGAACCCGGCGGTCACGATGGTCCACGTTCCCGCACCGTCCCACGTCGCCTGGTCCGGCGTCGGGGTGTCCGCGTCCGCGGCCGAGACGGTCCAGTCACCGACGAGCTCCACGCCGCCCGGCAGCTCCGGGTCGTCCGTCAGCACGTAGCCGACGACCGGGAGCGGGTCGGCATCCGTGTCGGGGTAGGTGACCGTGATGTCGTACTCGAGCGTCCAGACCCCCGTGGCGGGATCCTGCACGGCCTCGCCCACGGCGGACTTGTCGATCTCAGGGAAGACCGGCTCGGAGCACGCCTCGACGGGGTCTCCTCGCCGCCGGAGGACAGCAGCGGCGTGTTGAGGAATCCGCCACCGCCGCCCTCTTGGGAGTCGCAGGCGACGGTCCCGTTGTCGACGGCCTCCGCCGTGACCTCAGCGACCACCGTGATCGGTATAGGTCTCGGTCTCGCCCTGCTCGATCTCCTTGTCCGTTGCGAGGATCGCGGTGGCGTCCGGCCCCGCGAAGGTGCCGGACGACTCGCCCGTCCACTCCGCGCTGCCGATGTTGATGTCGCCGCCGAAGTCGAGCGTGTCCTCGAGGTCGTACTCGGCGGACAGTCCCAGCGGGTTGGCGGGGCCGGTCGGAGCCAGCGTCACATCGATGTCATATGTGATCGTCCAGTCACCGGTGTCCGGGTCCTGGTTGGTCGAGGTCGCGGTCTTCGTGATCGTCGGATAGACGCGGTCCACGACGGGGATGCAGTCCGTCGTCGTCGACGGGGATCGCGCCGACGGTCAGGGTCGCCGTGTTGAAGAACCCGCTGCCCGGCTGGCCGGTGCAGTCCGCGTCGTCGGGGTTCGCCGTGACGGTCACGTCGACGAGCCACGACACCTGGTAGACGTGCACCTCACCGGCGAGAAGGGCGACGTCGGTGACGAAGTCCGCTCCCGTCGTGATCGGCAGCACCGGCTGGGCCGGGATGTCGGTCCGCTGCGCGCGACCCTCCGTGAGGTCGACGCCCGCCGGGAACCCGGGGGTGTCCGACAGGGAGTAGAACGTGTCGTATCCGCCGGAGGTGACCGTCACGTTGTACGAGACGAGCCAGCGCGACGGGTCGTCCGGGTCCTGCGTCGCCGCGACGCCGACCTTCTGGATCGTCGGCAGCGCCGGCTCCGAGCAGTCGTCCGCCGGGATCGGGGTGCCGTTGACGGTCACCGTCGCGACGTTGAGGAAGCCACCTGCCGCGGGGGGCTCGCCCTGCTCGCACGCGAGGGTGTCGCCCGTCCCAGGCGGCCTCGTCGACCGTCGCGTGGGCGATGACCGTGTAGGTCTCCTCGCCGTCCGGAGCCGAGGACGCGGTCCGTCGCCAGCGTCGCCGTGCCGTCCCGGCGAAGGCGCCGCCGCCCGTCGGACCGGTCCACGATGCGTCATCGACCATGATGTCGCCGCCGAAGGTCAGCGCGTCGCTGAGGCTGTACACCGCGGCGAGGTCGGCGTCGGGGTTCGTGACGACGATCTCGTACGTGATCTCCCACGTGCCGTCCACCAGCTGGGTGGTCGAGGTCTCGGTCTTCTCGATCTCCACGATGGGCCGGTCGATCTCAGCGCAATCGGACGAGTCGTCGTTCGCGATCCCGTTGGTCACGGTGGCGGTGTTCCACACGCCGCCGCCCTGGTTCACGACCGACCCGCAGGTGAGCGCGTCATCGGTCACCGTTGCGGGGACGGTCACCGTGCGCGACACCGTGTAGGTGTGCGTCGCGCCGGCGGGAAGGGTGCCGGTGGCAAGGGGGCCGCGTGCCTGACCACGCCGCGTTGCGGACGAAGGTGCCGCCACCCACCGGGATGGGGTCGGATGCCGCCCAGGCGCCGCCGGTCACTCCGGCGGGCAGCGGCGCAGCGGTGTCGCTGAGCGAGTAGGCGAGCGGGATCGCGGTCGGGTTCGAGACCGCTACCTCGTAGCTGAGCGTCCACTGCCCCTGTCGTCGTGTCCTGCACCGATTCGAGGGCGGTCTTCTGCACGGCCGGCTTCGCCGGGACGGCGCATCCGGTATCGCTGTCGGCACCCCCGGGGAAGGTGACCGTCGCGGTGTTGAAGAAGCCTCCGCCACCCGTCGGCGAGCAGACGAGGGCCGTCGGATCGACCGGCGTCTCGTTCGCCTCCGCCGTCACGACGTAGGTGTACGTGTCGGTGCCACCCGCTTCGATGGCGATGTCCGTCACGTCCGGGTCGCCCTGCCATCCCTGAGACAGGATGGTGAAGCTCGAGTCGAACGCCGGCACGTCCGTCAGCGAGTAGGTCGTCGGCAGCGTGGCGCTGGGGTTGGTGACGACCACCTGGTAGGAGATGCTCCAGTCGCCGTCGGCCAGCTGCTGCACGGCGCCGTCGGCCTTGGCCACCGTCACCGGCACCAGGATGTCGTTGTTGTTGAGCGTGCACGTCACGTCATCGCCCGGCTGCAGGGTGATGGTCGGTGCGGCCTGCGTCGTGCCCGGATACCCGGTGCACGACAGGGTGTTCCAGACGTAGGGGGCGGGACCCGACTCGCCGATGGTGTAGGCGACGCCGGCCCGCACGGGCTGCGCGGTCACATCTGCGCTGCCGGTCGTGCCGGTGAGGTGCGGCCCACCGGGTGCGGTCGCCGTCAGCGTCCACGCCGTCGGAAGCGCGGTGCCGCCGTTGTCGTTCGTCACGGTCTTGATGAGAGTGAGGATCGGCGCGATGTCGTCGTTCACGAAGCGGTACACCGGGCTGTCGAGGCCGGCGACGGTGATCTGCCAGTTTCCGGCGCCGTCCTGCTGCGGGTATCCGGCAGGGTTCGGGTTCGCGACGACATCCACCCAGACGCCGCCCACGAACTGCTGCAGCCTGGAGAACTCGTATCCCGGGACATCGGACTCCGTGAGCGTGTACACGTGGTCCGGCCGCACCTGGATGGTGCTCGCGGGGACGGCGGTCTCCGACCCGGCGACGCTCGTGGCCGAAAGGCCGGTGAGCGGCGCGGGGGTGGCCGTGAGCTCGCCACGCGGATGCCTGCTGCCGAGCCGCCGTCGTCGTTGACGACGTTCTTGAGAAGCGTCAGCGAAGCGGTCTGATTGACGAGCGTGCACGCGACGCGATAGCCGAGCGGAACGTTGACACCGCCGTTGATGCCGTCCGAGAATCCGCTGCCCGGCCACGGGTCGCCGTCCGCCTCGACGCGGATGCACGTCGCGGAGCCGGTCGACAGCGGGTTGGACTGCAGGTTCGTGCGGTTGTCGGTCTGGCGGTACCGCGGGTCGCCGCGGTCTCGAACAGCTGGTAGCGGGCGTTCGGGGTGACGTCGTGGTTCGCGCCGGTCGATCCCAGGCGCCGGAGAAGGCGGGGGGAGCGGGGGACATCGGTGGCCAGGAACTGAGCGTTCAGCGTCCAGCTGTCGGCGCGGCGCTTCCGCCCACGACCTGCTTGACCAGGGTCAGCGTGCTGCGGCACGTCACGTTGTTCGTGATCGTGGCGGTGTTGGCGACCTGCGACAGGGTCATCAGGTAATCCGGCGCCGAGCGGGACGTTCGTCGCGAGTGCCGTTAGACTCGTCACGACGGCCGCGTTCGAGCACATTGTCGGGTCCACGAGGTGACCTGCTCCGACAGCGTGGTGGTGTTGCCCACGGTGTAGCCGCCGCGCGTGACACCCCAGCCCTGGTTGGTGGCGCCTGCGGCGCCGGGCCGGTCAGCTGAAGCTGGGCCGAGAGGTCGCCCGGCTGCGCGCCGTTCGCGTACGGGACGCCGTTCACGACCCAGTTCTTGGTGACCGTGATGGCGGCTTCGGGGCTCGGCGCCCGGTTGAAGACGGTGCAGTTGACTGCGGCGGCGCTCGGGACGTTGACCGTGAACCCGAGCGCTCCGTTGTTCGTCGACCGGGACCGCAGTCGCCGGGGTGGTGCTCAAGTTGAGACAGACGGCGTTCTGTCCGCCGACCTGCTGCAGGGTGAAGCCGGCCTGCTGCGTTTCCACGACGGTGAGGGAACCGCTCGTGAGTCCGCCCGTGAAGTCGAGCGGGTAGTTCACCGTGCCTGTTCCGTTGGCCGTCGTCGCCTGGACGGCGGTCGGGGTCGTGACGCCCGCGGTGTTACTGGTGCCCGTGAACTGCCACCCGGCGCCTGCGGCGACTGCGCCCGTGGTGGTCCCGGTCGGCGCGGTGCTCGGAACGATCTGCTTGGTGACGCTCAGCGTGCCCTGGCAGTTGCCGAGCGCGAGGTTGCGCAGCGCGGCTCCGGCCGCAGGGTAATCCGCCGTCTGGAAGTAGTCGGCGACGTTGCCGTTGGAGCCGTTGTAGGCCGTCGTGCCGGAGATGGCGCGCAGGTTGAGCGCGGTGGCCGCGCCGAGGGCGCCGTCGCCGACGCCGAACGCCAGGACACGGGTCGGCGCCGGTGCACCCGCGGGACCCTGCTTCAGCGCATTCGCGGAGAAGATGCCGTTCTCGGTCTCGCGGAACCGGTTGTTGCCGAGGCCCTGGGCGGCTGGTTGTAGGCCGTCGGGTTTCCGTCGGTGATGATGACGGCGAGGTCGAAGTTGTTGGCGAGGCTGTTCGCCGAGGCCGCGGCTCCGAGGCCGCGGTCCCAGTTGGTGAAGCCGTCCGAGGTCCACGGCGCGTAGAGGCCCCTGAAGGCGGCGGCCTGCGCGGGCGTCGACACGGACGTCAGGTTGGGGAAGTTGGCGGTGGCGCCTGTCGCAGGGGTCGCGGTCGAGAAGGAGAACAGGGACATCCGCGACGGGGTGCCCTGCAGGGCGTTCACGAAGGTGTCGGCGGCCTGCTTGAGCTGCGGAAGCGAAGGTCCCACGGAGCCGGAGAGGTCCAGGATCAGGGCGACATCGATGCCGCAGGACTGGGCGATGGCCGGGTTGACGCGGGACTGCTGCCAGATGCCACCGGAGGCGGTGAGGGTCGCCCCGGAGGAGAGCATGAAGTCGTTCGCGTTCTGCGACGAGTAGGTCGTGTTCCCGCGGAGCTCGCGTGCCCGTGCGGAACGTGTAGGGCGTGCTGCTGCCCGCGCCGGAGGCGCCGCCGGTGCGAAGGCTCGGGTTCGCGTAGTAGCCGGCGGGAGACACTGACTGGACGACCCAGTAGCGCGCGTCGCGGTTCACGCCGGCAGGATTGCCTCCCCGGGGTTCTGGGTGTTCGGAACCGTGAAGGAGCAGTCGCCCTGGGCATCGGAGGTGCACTTCGCCCAGCCATCGGCGGTTCCTGCGACGCCGTCGGGGCGCACGCCGTTCGGGCCGTCGACCCCGTTGTTGAGCAGGAGCACGACTCCGGCGAGGTTGGTGACGCCGGTGATGGCGGTACGGTCCGAGCCCACCTTCACCGTGATGACGGAGGAGGTGGCAGTCGGGACAGGCACGGCGAAGACGCCGACGTCGCGGGCGACTTCGAGGTGTCGGCGCCGCCACCTCGGGGAGTCGGCCTCATCGGTTGCGGTGTCGGGGTCGGCCGGCGCCTGGTCATCCGCCGGCGCGGTCTCCTCGGCGGGTGGGGCGGACCGGCTCGTCCGCCGGCTTCTCCTCGGCCGGCGGAGGGGTCTCGGCAGGGGCGGGCGTCTCCTCGGGGGCGGCCGTCTCGTCGGGCGCCGGCGTCGGCGCGGCCTGCTCGGCCGCGGGTGGCGGCGTCACGGCGCCGGCCGGCGGTCACGCCGGTGAAGATATCGCCGCCGACAGCGCGGTGGCGATGCCGCCGGCGAACCAGCGGTGGCGGATCACCAGCTTGCGTGCCTGCTCACGCTCGAGTCCGGGGCTCCCGCCGCGTCTCGTGTGATTCCGACCCGCTGAAACGCGCGTTGCTGACCATTATTCGCCTCGCCGTCGATAGCACGAATAGCCCCAAATGCAGAGCTTCGAGGATGCGCATCCATGTCGGCGAGATTCGTCCCCCCAGACGGTGGGCACGCTTGCCCCACTCGCAAGCTAGCGGTGTGAACGGGGGTGGTTGTATAGTGCACGAGTGAACGCAGCGTAGCCAGGCGGTGCCGTCCGTGCAGTGTCCGCCCACTGCATCCGGATCCACATCGACATTCTGCGAACCTCATCGCGACGTCGACCCGCGCCGAGGAGGACGAGCCGGGCGAGACCGACTCGTCCTCCCGCACGGTCACAGGGTGGGCGGTGCCTCCTGGCTGCGCTGGCGCCGCAGCACCAGGGCCGTCACGCCCGCGAGCGTTGCGAGGATGCCGAAGATGACGAGCGACAGCACCGGACCACTGCCCGTCGGCGGCAGGGCCGACAGCGTCACGGTGGCGTCATCCGCATCACGACCGGGATCGTCGGGATCGCCGAAGGTGTAGTAGTCGACGACGGCGACATTCGTGACCACGCTCGCCATGGAGGTGGGGATTGACGGTCGCCGCGAGGGTGATCGTCGGCGTCGGCAGTCGCTCCCAGCCCGGAGTTGATCGGGAAGAGCACACCGAACAGCTCACACGTGAGCAGTCCACCGTAGCCCGACAGGTTCTGACCGGTCACCTCGCAGGTGCTCCAGTTCGGGTACGGGTTTGGGTCGCCCTCGCCGGGCCACGACACATCGGTGATCTTCAGATCTGTCGGGATCGTATCCGTCACGACGACACCCTCCGCCGACGAGTCGTCACTCACGTTCTGGACTTCCAGCGTGTAGGTGAACGACTTCCCGGGATCCGTCTGCCGCGACACTCGCCGTCTCTCGATCTTCAACCTCGGTGTGGCGTGCCACGAAGCACTCCGGAGTCGCCGGCGGGTACTCGACCCCGTTGAAGCTCAACCTCGGGGTTCACCGAGAAGGTCACCGTCGTCGGGTTCCCGCCACGCGTAGTCGAGTCTGCTGGAGGGATCCAGGATCAGTCCGTTGAAGACGAAACTGAGCCCGCTTCTTCTCGGTGACATCGGCTGTGTTCGCCGCCAGGAAGGTAGAAGTTCAACGGGCTCGATCCCGGCACCACATCCGACAGCCTCGATCGGGCGCCACCCGGAGAGTCGAGGCTCCCACCGGACGGCGCGAACTGTCCTTCCCGACCTCAGTCGATCTCGTCATCCCAGATTGGGGTACTTCCTGTGTCGGGGCTGCACGATCTCGACCTGGGCGGGGTCGGTGGTCGGCCGGAGCCGGGTTGCCCGGCGTGCCGGGAAACGTCCATCAGGGAACGTGGAACGGCTCGCCGTTCAGCTGACTTCTCGACTTCGTTGCATACCAGCCCAAGAACGGCGTCGTCACCCACGCAGGCGCGGGGTAGAGCAGCGACCGCGATGTCGGGCACCGGGATCCTCGAGGTCGTCGCAGTTGTTGGTCCGCGTCGCCGTCGAAGTCCGCCTCGACACAGGCCGTGTTCGTGAGGCTTTCAAGCGGCTCGAGTGGCTCAGGAACCGCCTCCGGGTCGGTGCCGGCGTCGACCACCGGTGGTGTGTCGGGTGCAAGGAAGGTCACCGAGACGGTGATCGTCGCGACCTGCCCGACGGCGAGCGAGTCGATCGTCAGATCGACGTCGTTGCCGACGAAGCCCGGTGCCGGGCCCCACACGAGGGCCGGTTCGACCGACAGGCCGGTGA
>CAVVTB010000008.1:0-246871 GCA_963751055.1 uncultured Actinomycetota bacterium
TCCGTCCTCGTCGTCCGCGAGAAGTGATCGGCGTGAGTTCGACCAGCGAGTTTCGATCACTCCGCTGCGCCGCCGCCGATGGCGATCTTGCGCGGTGAGGCGGATTCGGCGAGCGGAACGGTGACTTTCAGGACGCCGCCGGACGGGGAGGCGCAGTCGCGCGAGAACGCCTCCCCTAGCTGCTACAGCCTGATGGTGCAACGCAGCTCGTCGCTCCATGTCCGAATCGGCTGTGCGGGCGCGACCCGCTCACCCAGGTTAGGAGCAGCGAAGGGGACCCCTTCGGGACCAATGGCCCCCGGATTGACGGAGAGCAGATGGCTCTGGCAGCGCCGCTGCCCCGCTCCGGGCAGTACTGGCGATCACCGCTCAGTCGATCGGCCAGCAGATCTGGGTGTCCACTTCGCGGGATCCGGTTCGGCACCCGGATCAGTGAGGTAGCTTTCCCACATCACGGCTGATCGACGCGACCGGGAAGCCAGCCGCCAGCTTCGCCTGCTCAGCCCAGGACAGTCCCGCATAGTGTTGCGCCATGACTCAGCCGATTGCCGGGGAAGAGTTCTTCGCCCCCGATGAGAAGGCCGTCTCGATCTACCGCGCGCTCGCCCGTTCGGTCGTCGGACTGGACGGCGTCGAGGTGGTGGTCTCCAAGAGCCAGGTGGCATTCCGCGCTCGTAGAGGATTCGCCTACGCGTGGGCGCCCAAACACTACGTGACGAGTGATGTGCCGGTAGTGGTGTCCATCGCGCTGAGGGAAGAGTTGCGCTCCCCCCGATTCAAGGAGATCGCCCATCCGTCGCCGTCGACATGGATGCACCACCTGGAACTTCGCCTGGTGAAAGACGTCGATCCCGAACTGATCGCTTGGATCAAGCGCGCTCACGAAGAGGCTCGCTAGCGTCGCGGTCGCCCCGCAGGTCGTGCCGACGGCACTGGGCGGGACCTTTGTCCCGACCGCGGGCTGGTGCGTCGCACACAGTGGACCCATGGTCATCCTGCGTTTGATCCGATAGGGGTATCGCGATGAGCACTCTGCCGCGTATCTACCGTTCCCTGGCAGTGTCCTCGCCGCCGGTATCCTCGACGCTCGGAACCGGTCCGCGGCGATCGCTGCGACCCCCGCGCAGCATCCGAACTCGCCGCCGCGGCGGCGGTGAACGATGGCGAGGGTCCGCAGTTCTACACCGGTGTGCTCATCAACGTTTCGGGCCCGATCGATGGCGACGTGTACGCCGCTGGCCAGAGCGTCACCATCAGCGGCGACGTCACGGGTGATGTGATCGCCGCCGCCCAGACCATCACGATCACCGGCACGGTTGACGGCGACGTGCGCCTTGCCGGACAGGATGTCTCGATCACCGGCGACGTCTCGCGAAGCGGAACCATCTTCGCTGCCAACTTCACGGTCGGCGACACAGGATCGGTCGGCGACGACGTGGTGGCGACGGCGGCCACGGTCAGCATCGCCGGCGACGTCGGCCGCGACGTTGTGGTCAGCGTGGGACGCCTCACCATCGACGGGTCCGTCGGCGGCAGCGTGACGTACGTCAGCAACGACGAAGCACGCATCGCGGAGGGGGGGTCGACGGCAAGGTGGAGCGCGTCGAGCCTCCGCAGACACCGCGGGTCGAAGTCTCACCCTGGGCGGTGTTCTTCGGCTGGTTCCTCGGCGTGTTCTATGCGCTCGTCGCACTGAGCCTCATCACCCTGCTCGCCGGACTCCTCTTCCCGCGCTGGCTGCACCGGGTCACCGACCACCTCGTCCCATCCCCGTGGAAGGCGCTGCTCGTCGGGTTCGTCGCGTGCATCGCCGTCCCCGTCGCACTGCTGTTCCTGGCGGTCACCATCATCGGCGCCCCTCTCGCGCTGGCCGCCGCGCTGGTGTGGACCTTGATGGTCCTCGCCACGTTCGTCTACTCGGCGTACTACATCGGGCGTCTCGTGTTCCGCGGCAACCAGCATCCTGTCGTCAAGTCGCTCGTCGGCGGCGTGATCCTCATCGTCGCGCTGCAGATCCCGTGGCTCAACATCGTGGTCTGGCTCGCCATGGTGTTCTTCGGCCTCGGCGCCCAACTGCTGGAGATCCATCGTCAGCGGCCCTGGCACCTCGGGCCCGGGTCGACCGCCACACCGCAGCTGCCTGGGGGTGCGATCTTCGAGTCGCAGGGGCCCGCGGGCGCGCCCGTGGCAGCGCAGCAGCCTGGCGGTGCCAACCCGCCACCATCACCCTCCGCCACCCCGCCCTCACCGATACCGCCGCAGGCGCCGCCGCTCTCGTAGGCCGCCTGGAGACGAACTGGCGCTCCGCCCGGAATCCGGGACAAACGAAAGGAACGGCAAATGTCATCCGGTAACAGGGTCACCGTCGTCAACTCGAGCGCATGGGGCTTCTTCTTCTTCTTGGCCTATATCGGCGCGGCTGTCTACTTCATCTCGGTCTCAGACGGGAGCTTCTGGGGAGTCATCCTCGGACTGCTTCAAGCCGTCGTCTGGCCCGCCTATCTGATCTATGGCGTGCTCGTGGCGCTCGGCGTGTAATCGCTCGGTTCCTCGCCGACCCGCCAGTCCCCCGAAGCATTCGCCACTGATAACCAAGAAGGTCCCGCGTGGTTCGCGTTGCAGACGCCGTTGCCGTCCGCGTCCACGAGCGTGCGGGGAGCCTGCTGGGCGCCGCACCATGTTTCGCGGCCCTGGGTGGTCGCCTTGTTCGGTAGCTTCTTTACCGCGTGTGGGGTTCGGTCTCCACAACCCAATGAACGCCTCACAACATAGGAGGAGCAGTGACGCATCACATCGAGTGGGAACGGGTTTCTGTTGACCACGTCATTCGCGCCATAGAGGAATACGATCGACTCGGTGCGGTTGAGTTCTTTTCGCTGCACGGGTTCGCCCCCGCGACAACCTATGAACTTGGTCCGCCACGGGCGGGTGTACCCGCCCAAGGCAATCCTGGGCACGGCTTACGAATTCGCAACGGGGACACGACTGTCCCCCGGTGATTTCGAGGGAGGAAAGTCCGGTGCGGTGAGGGTTCTTCACGCGCTCGGATTCACGGTCGAGCCTCAGCGGCGAACGCCTGAGCGCTGATCTCGCCGCACATCACGCGTCAGCGGAGCAGCAACGATCGAGGCCAATCGACGCTTCGACGTTCGCAGCGAGGTCAATTCGGTGGGTTTTCGGTGACGTGGTCACATCTCACCAACGAAGAAGTCCCGGGAACCCTCAGGTTCCCGGGACTTTCCGGTCGGGATGACAGGATTCGAACCTGCGACCCCTTGGAGGAGTCAGGCCGTTTCCGGTCTGCTCCGAACGCCTCGGAACCTCTCGGGTTCCCTTGTGTTTACAGGAACCGGGCGGTTCGCTCGTTCCGATGTAGCCGGTCGTTGGTGGTTCCGCCCAGGTAATCGAGATGGGTTGATGATGACTGAGGGATCAGGCTTGTGCGCCCTCGCACGTCCGTCGTGATCCGATCAGGCGGCTCGCACACCGAGCGCTTAGCGCACCGCCATCGCGCACATTAGCGTGCCGGGTATAGGGGACGGCGGGCCAAACGCCTACGCCAGTCGCCGAAGGCGCAAGTGGCGAACGGTCAACGACCGTCTATCGGACGTCCAAGGGCCAGCGCGCGCCCCAGACTCGCGCAGACGAGGACCCGCTTCCGCCGAGATCGGTCGACATACACTCCCGCGAGAAGACCGAGAAGCGCATCAGGGAACGAACTGCGCCGCGTTCACGATCCCCACCTCGAACGCACTCGCATCCAGCACCTCGACCACCAGCACGGCAACGCCACCGCCGTCACCGCCGTGCCGAACGCACCCACCGCAACGGCCGAGAAGTACCGAGCGAAGGCGGGATTTCGGAATGAGCCGGCACCAGCCTGACCTGACACCGCGGCACTCCCACCTGCCGTCAGGACCTCGACCACCACTTCACCGAGCCGGACCAGCTCGGAATCACCATCCTCGCATCGATGCGAACAGTGGGTTCGCCTCGGATGTGACACGTTCAACTGATCATCCGTACCAGGGCGGCCTTCCCAGGCGCACGGCAGCCAGCTGAGCTGTGATCTCCGTCACGAGGGCGTACGCGTCCTGCACACGCGTGAGCCGCAGCCTATACTCGGCGCCGCGGGCGTCAGAGGAGCTCTCGAGTGGGATGGAGGACCGCGTGTTTCCCCATGCCTTGGCGTAGCCGAGCTCTGTGAAGATCACCTTCCTGCTCGAATCGCCAATCCGCTGCACTGTGAGGCCGTATGCGTCCGCCTTCGCCGCGGCGGAGATGTCGATGACCGACGCGCGGGCGGGATAGAGGCGAACTCTTCCGAGTGAGACTTCGCCGCCGCGTCCGGTCGAGACACGTCAGTCACGTTCAGCGTCTCCATCGGGGTGCACACGATGTACGCCGTCTCCGCCTTGCCGCGGATCACGGCGACGGCGATGGCGTCGGCGCCATTCGTGTCCGCAATGACCACCGAGGGCGTCGCGTCGACGAGCTCGCCGTCGCGTTGGATGCTCAGACGGTCGATGTCATCGAACTCCGCGAGCAGCGACTGGAGCTCTCCGTGGTTCAGCTGCCCCAGCGCTTCGAGCTCGGAGGCGAGGTCGGCTTCGGCCGTCTCGTCCCAGCCGAGGGTGGCGACGACCTGGTCCAGCCCGAAGCCTGCGTCCGCGTCGAAGTGGAATTGCAGCGGCTCGTCGCCCGTGTTGTCGCCGAAGAGGGCGAACAGGCCATCCCCCGAGGCATACGGCTGGGGTGTGCTCGGCCATGCGCCCTCGGTTCCCGGGAGCGGCACCGGAACCTCGACCGACAGGTCGGGATCGGGGCAGCTGCCGTCCTCGGTCCGCAGTCGTATCGGACCGTCGGGTATCGCCTCCGGTTCCTCCACCCAGCATCCGACGAGTGCGTGCTGCCCGGTCTTGAGCTTGTCGCGCTCCTGTTGGGTCGGGGTGTGGCCGCCGCGCCCGCGATCACGTTCTCTGCGATCGCCGGCGCCACGGTCAGAATCCTGCCGGTCGTCATCTGTGCCGGAGTCCCGGTCGTCGCCTGAGTCTCGTTCCCGCCAGTCGTCGTCGCCGAAGAGCGCGTCGAATATGCCGGTGAAGAGCGCGACAGCGCCTTCGACCACGTGGACACCCGCCTTGATTCCCAGGGCGACGGGAGCGCCGATGAGCATTCCGATGCCCAGTGCAACGCTGGCGACTGTCTCGACGAACTGCCCGACGTCACTGTGGCGGAAGTCGCGGAATGCGGCGCGTGCGGCGGGAGAGATCATGCCGAGGGTGCTGGATACGCTCGAGAAGACGCGATGGCCGGGGCCCTTCACCTCGTGCAGCACGGCAATCGCCGCGTCGCCTGGGTGCTCCAAGATCGCCTCGGGGTGCTCGAGTATCAGGGCGGCGGCTTCAATGGCGTGCACGATGTCCGAGACCGCCGGCAGGCCCATCTGCCCGCTGGCGGCGTCGAGGATCGGCAGGATGTCGTCGGCGGAGAGTCGCCCGGCAGCCAGGTGCTCCAGTGCCCCGACGACGCCTCTCACACCACCCGCGTGCTCGAGCGCCGATGCCGCTCGATCCAGCAGGTCCGCCGCGTCGGGTTCGCCGAGGAGCGAGACTCCCGCCGAGAGGAAAGGTCCCTCTAGTCCTTCGAGCGAGCCGCCGCTCTCCACGAATGCGGTCATCGATTCGAGGAGTCCTCGGGCTCCCTCCGGTCCCGTCGCGAGCAGCTGTCCCTCGACGGTCGCTGTGGCATTCGCCAACAGCTTCTCGGCAGTCTCGGGCGAGATGCCGGACAAGTCGACGTTGAACCGGCCCGCCTTCCCTTGCGAGAGGAGCGCGAGGTCCTGCATGTAGGCCCAGCCGTCGCCCGCGACTGTGGTGTAATACTGAGCGCGGTCGATGAGGACCTGCCCGGACGAGTTGGTCACGAAGGGCACGGCGGCGACTGCCCGGCGCTCGACGTCGGTTTGGGAATTCATCGTTCACTCCGTCTCGCTCGAGTACTCGGCGGCTGCCAAGGGGCCTATCCCTCTGGCAGCTCGGTGATGCCTGCGGCGGCGAGCGCTTCCCACAGCGCGGTCTTGGTCTCCGCTCCGGCGACTCCATCGGAAGACAGCCCGCTGGCCGTCTGAAACGCTCGCACGGCATCCCGGGTCTGCGGACCATCCACGCCGTCGACAGGTCCGGGGTCGTAGCCCAGCGCGCGGAGTGCGGCTTGCACGGAGCGGAGGGAGTCGAGCCGCAGACCCCGTGGCTGCGGCACGTCGCCCATGCCGTCGATCTGGGGCGGGCTGCCGTCCTGGAAGAATCGCACCACCCCCACGGCGGCCGAGTTCGCGGTGGCGATAAACCACTGGTACAGGTTCACTCCGGTGTAGGTGCCACCGGAGATCTCGACGAGCGCCAGGTGCAGGTGCGGGGCAGCAGGGGAGGCGACGACGGCGCCGAGGAAGTCGCCGCGGGAGATCTGCGCTCCGGGGACGATCCCCTCGGGCACGTCTCGGAGGTGGGTATAGAAGCCCCCCATCCCATCGTTGTGCGAGCGCATGAAGATCTGCGCGCCATAGACCGGTGGCGTGTTCTTACCCTCGTCAGTGCGGTCGACCTTGGTGATGTGTCCTGCGAATGCCGCGTAGACGGGGGTTCCACCAGGGGCGCGAATCCATTCCGGACGCGATGTACCAGTGCTCGGAGTACGCGACCGCCCTCACCTGGCCCGCCATATGGGCGATCGAACCCAGAGGGGAAAGGATTCGACAGTTCTATTTCAAAGCTCATGAGCCCGCCTCGCCTTCGCTTGAGTGCCGTCTTCAGGTCACTACCGGTCCTGCGGTGAACTCTCCGCCGCTCAGGAACGCCGAGATCTCAGCGCCCCATCCCACGCCGGGGACGTCGATGAGCAGGACCGCGGGCTCGTCGGACTGTGCGGCGGCGCGGTACTCGCCCGTGGACCACAACCACGAAGCGAAGTCGCGGGCCTGGCTGATTCGCTCGCCGTTCTTCATGCTCCCGATGAACAGATCGGCCAGGAAATCGCTCCCCTCCAAGAAGTCATCGAGAGCGAGACCCCACCGAAGGTCGTCGAGGCCGACCTTCACTTCGGGGATCGCAATGGTCAGACCCCAATCCGTGACTGCCTGGCCTTCGGCCCATTCCAGGAGCGCCATGTTGAATCCCACGAAGGCGGTGAGGCCGACGGATCCGCCCAGTCCTCATTCCGAGACGAATGTTGGTGACGTTCACTTCGCGCCACGGATTGTCGGATGAGTCGAGCCTGGTGGCGACGCCCTCGAATGTCTCGGCGCCGAAGATGGCGATGCCACCGACCTTCACGCCCGCACCGAACCACGTCCGATCTGGCCGAAACGACATGATTCCCCCTACCATCGACCAGAATCGCCGCTGCGAGGAACAGCCTGGCCCATGCGGCGAACGGGCGAATCGGGTGTTTCCCTTGCGGACTGCGCCGATCACAGCGGGGGCGCTTCTCCGGCAGGACGTTGTGCGTGCCATCTGCCGAGTTCAGCCCGCGAGCCGATTGACAGTTTGCGATAAGCGCGAGCGAGATGCGCTTCCACCGTCTTCACGCTGATTCCGAGTTGAACGGCCACATTCGCGTTGGTGAGACCTCCGGCCGAGAGAACGCACACACGCTCTTCCATAGGTGTCAGACCCTGTCGTGCGCCCCGCGAATCCGCGATCCATTCGAGCTCGGCACGCGCAGCTGTCGTCCAACCGTGTGCGGCGACATCGTCGAACTCGTCGATCGCGCGATTGATGCTCTCGCGTGCTGCGCCGCGCCGACGAGCGCGTCGCTCCAGCCTCGCCAGCGCGAGCAGTGTGCGGCCCCGCTCATAGCCGAAGCTCGGATCGGCGAACGTATCCAGAGCGTCCTGCATCCCGGAGCGGGCGCGATCCATCCGACCGTCGCGTTCGTCCAGCAGCGCGTGAGCCCTTAGCGAAAGGCCTGACAGCCATACTCCGGGCGCCAGTCGGGCCGCCCTGGCAAGAGAGTCGGTGCACTCTCTCGCCTCGTCCGTCGCACGAATCGCAAGGAGCGCGTCGACGTGATCCCCGGGCTGATCGAGAATCCAGGATGCTGATAGCCGGCGGCTCCCAAGATCGCCGAGATCTCTCGTGACAGGTCGGCAGCCTCACTTGAGCGCCCAAGAAGCAGGAGGGCCGGACAGAGCACCGCTGCGGCCATGGACTGTGGCACGGTTGCCGAGATCCGTGCGAAGGCGGTCAGGGCCTTCCGGGACCGGGTCTCGGCCAACGAGATGTTTCCGGCCCACAAGTCCACCCGCGCCAAGGCGACCAGGCCCATCGCCTTCAGCGCCTCGCTCCCCGATGCCTCTGCCTGGGATGCCACTTCCTTCGCGTGCGAGCGGGCAGAAGCCAGATCCCCGACCTGCAGCGCTGGACCGACACTGTGATAGTCGAGGAACCATAGGTCCGCCTCGTTGCCGCGCTCGAGGCAGCGCAGGCGCGCGGACGCAAGCGCCGGGCGTGCGCGGCGCACGTCGCCGGTCACGAGCCAGATGGCCGCTGCGTTGACGGCCGGCCACCGGAGGGCATGCGAGTCCAGGCGGGTGTCCTCGAGATTGCGCGCGCGGTCGATGTCCGCGGTCCGCAGCGTATCGCCGTGCAGCAGGTGGACAAGGGCGTGACATCCCAGCGCTTCGGCGGTGAGTCCGTCGTCGTTCGCCGCCTCCGCGTCCTCTCTCGCCGAGTCCGCCGCGCTGACCGCCTCTTTGAGTCGTCCGCTGTTCAGGAGGACGCAGGCCAACTCGACCAGGAGCGACCCTCGCGCGCGGCAGTCGTCCGAGGCAAGACCGACGGCAGACGTCAGTGCCGTGGCCGCGCCCACGAGATCACCCATACGAAAGCGGATCGCACCGATCAGGCCGAGCGCCTTGCTGCGTATGTCGGGCTCTTCGGTCTGCTCGAGGGCGTCATCGAGCAGACGCAGCGCACGGGCGTAGCCATCGGCATGGAAGTGGTCGGTGGCAGACCTGAGCAGGCGGGCGGGATCCCGGTCGCCGAGTGAGATGGCGGCGTCCTCGAGCTCGGCCGCCACACCGGACCGCCCTGCGCGCCGTGCGGTAGCCGCTGCGGCATCGATCTCGTCGAGAACCCCGGGATCAGCGTGGGTGACGGAGTGCGCGAGGTGCCGCGCTCGTTCCTCGACGTTTCGCGCGATGCTCGCAAGCGCGCTGTGAAGCAGCCGGCGGTCGGCAGGGGCTATGGATTCATAGGCACCGCGTGCGAGCAGCGGATGCTCGAAGCGCACCGACCCATGCCGGAGCTCGACCACCTTCGCGCTCTCAGCCTCTGCAATGCCGAGCGCCAACGGTTTCGCCGGATTGATGCGCAGCAGGTCCTCCACGCGAGGATCTGGCATCGCGGACGCGATCTGGACCGCTTCGCGTGCAGGCTGTGACAGACCGCTGATCCGAGCTGACACGACCTGCTGGAGGGTCGTGGGCAGGGAGTCGGGCATGCGTCCGATCTGCTCGACCGCATGAGCCAATTCCACCGCGTAGAAGGGGTTCCCTCCTGCGAGCTCCGCGATGCGGCGGGCGATGCCGAGTGCCATCGGCTGATCCGAGGTGGCTCTCACAATCGCCAGTATCTCGGACTCGGCCAGCGCGAGGAGGTCGAGCTGCCGCGCCGAGCGGCTTTCGAGAGCGCGGTCGGGGACATCATCCGACGATGCGAGTCGCATGGCGCTCACCGCGACAAGACGGCCGTTGCATCGACGGACAGCAAATCTCACCGCCTCATAGCTCTGCTCGTCGAGCCACTGCAGGTCGTCGACCACGAGCATGATGGGCTTCTCCTGGCCCGCGTGCTCGAGCGCGCCTAGCGTGGCTGCAGCTACCAGCCTCGTCGAAACGGGGAAGCCGTCACCCCGGACCTCCTCCCCGAAGGCTACGCGCAGAGCCTCTCGTTGCGCTCGGGGAAGCAGCGCACGAGCATCTTCCAGCGGGAGGAGCAGATCCGTCAGGCCGACGAAGCTCAACCTCACCTCGGATGCGGCTGGTCTGGACTCCAGTACCCGAAACCCGGCTCCATGCGCCGTTCCGATCGCGACATCGATCAGGGTCGATTTGCCGATGCCGGCCGTGCCGACGATCGAGATGGATGCCGAGTGGGTCGCAGCTGCCTCGATCGCGTTCCGGATCGCACCGACCTCGTAGTCGCGTCCCTCAAGCGTCTGCGCGACCATCAGCCTGCTCGGTCTCCCTAGACCACGTTCCAGCCGCCGGCGCCCAGTTCGGCGGTGAGCTGCGCCTGGGTATCGGGATCGTTCCAGACTCCGTTCACGGCGAGGCCGCGGCTTGACTGGTAGGCCGAGACCCCCTCCCGGGTCATGCCCCCGTCGCCACCGTCTTGTGGGCCCGGATTGATTCCGAGCATCCACAGTGCGTGTTGGACGCCCAGAACCTCTCCAAGGGTGATGGCGAGCGAGTTCGTCGACAGCCCCCGTGCAGCCGCGGTCGCGGCGCACTCGAAGTGCATGCGATCGAGCTTGTTGCGGTACCTGATCGTCCCGACGTCGGGCTTGAAGTGGCACTCCGTGGCGGCCGCCGCCCAGTCGCCGGCGGCAGCGTGGCGCTGGAAATTCGGGAAGGCGAATGCCGGCCCCATCGCCCAGCTCATCGACAGCGTCGCCAGTTGAGAACTGGCGGGCCAGGATTCGAACTCGGTGAACTCAGCACGGCCGACCAGGTACCTCTCCATCCGATCCAGCTCGCTGAACACGAACCGATCCATCTCCTCCTCGGAGATCTGCAGTTGGGTAACCGGTGGGCCGAAGGGCAGCGGCCCCTGGGAGGCCTGATCGAGTCGCGACTTCACGGCGTCCCAATCGGCGGCCACCTGATCGGCCGTGGCCGGGGACCCGTCGGCTGCGACGGTCCACTCGAGTCGGTTCGCCTGAGTCAGCGACTCCGCCCGCTCCTGCTCCGTCGGCGGCGAGAGCTCCTTTGCGGTTTCGTCGATCTTGTTCCCGAGCCCCGTGCTCACCCACCCCTTCACGTCTAGATACATGTGTGGCACCCGGCCCTCCAGTGGTTCGTTGAACCTCAGCCAGTTCGATCGGACTGCGTCATGCATGTGAAGCTGCCTTCCTGTGGTTTCGCGGCTGTTTCAGGTCACTCCGATCTGCCAGTGCATGTGGTTCTGGTGAGCCTCCCGCCCGTGGGGTGTGCCCGGTGCCGTCGCCGGGTGATCGGGATGCATGACGAACGAGGACGACCCGATAGACGAGCCGCCCGGATCGTCCGGCCCGGAAGTCTGGTCCTGCCACTCGCCGGTGACGTACCCGTAGACCGCGCGGAAGAACTCAGCGTGGAAGGGATCCTGTCCGGGCTCGTCGAGACGATAGTGCACGGCGGACCCGGTTCCGTCGGGCCAGAGACCGCCCGGAGTCGCCGGGGTGTCGGCGGAACCCCAGTTATCGAGCACCGTGAGCCCGTACTCGATCTGCTCACCGGTGTCGGCAACCACGAACGTGCCGGCGACCCCCACGAAGTCCACAGCGCGGCCCCGTCCGTGGCAGTCCGTGCGAGGGGATCCGTCCTTGTTCGTCCCACCCCCGCTGATGCCCGCGTGGTAGAGCGTGTGCACTCCGTACGTCTCCTTCAGCCAGATGCAGAACTTCGCCAGAGCGAGAGCGTTCCTCGCGTCCAGCGCGTCCGGGGCCGCTGCGATCTTCGGCGGCACGGGCACCGCGAGCGTGCCGCTTGCCAGGTATGACACCGTGACCCCGGCGACGCATCCCGTCTGCTTCTGACCGAGCTCGGGACTCCAGCCCTCCAGCCAGACGTTGTCAGCCGTCGGAACGTTCTCGAACAGGATGACTCCCTCGCTCTGCAGCTGCTGGAGCTCTGCGAGAGCATCCTCGGCACTCATGCTCTTTGCGCTCATAGCGCTCCTCCTCGTGTGGTGTGGTGTCGCATCGTGATCCTCTTCTCCCGGGTCAGAACGTGTCGTCGAACCTCAGCGCGCTGTTGGCCTCCCCTCGGCCGGCGCGGATCGTCCGCCCGGACCACAGGTGTCGACTGCCGTCGTACCACCGCGTGTACTGCCATGCCCTCCCGATCCGCTTCCCCTCGCGAGGTACCTCTTCGTCCAGCACCGCATCGATCTGGCGCGCCAGCATGGTGACGGTGAGTCCGGCGGGGTCCTGTCCGTAGACAGTGCCCCGGACGAGCTCGAGCCGCTCGTCGTCCGCCGCCTTCCGACGGCGTG
Source organism: uncultured Actinomycetota bacterium (assembly GCA_963751055.1). Taxonomy (GTDB): domain Bacteria; phylum Actinomycetota; class Actinomycetes; order Actinomycetales; family Microbacteriaceae; genus Microbacterium. Next base: position 12,258 of record CAVVTB010000008.1, read on the forward strand.
GCACGAGCGGGATCCAGTGCTCGGGCGCGCCGGTGCTCAGGCGGTAGTGCAACGACCCGGCCGGGCTCGGCGGCGGCTCCGGCCGCGGCGTCCATTCGAGGGTCGCGGGCTCGCCGTCCTCACCGGGACCGGTCTGCTCGATGATCCATCCCACATTGGCCAGCTCGTCGCGCACCAGCATGATCTCCTCTCGGGCAGGGCCGTCCACCCGCGCGCCTAGACGCGGCGCGATCACCATCAATCCGGCACCGGCTCGCTGGGCAGCCCCCGGGGCGAAGAGCAGCCCGATGTCGGCCGCGACTCCGGCATCCGTGACCACCGTCGTCCGGCCGAACGTGTCGGTGACGACCACCTCTTCGATCCAGGCCACGCCTCCTGTCGGCAGCGGCAGCTCCGTGAGGAACCAGTCGGTGCTGCCGGTCGCCGCCATGTCCAGCGCGAGCATCCCAGGAAGATCCGCGGGGTCCAGCGACAGCGCACCGAGATCGACGGCCCCGTCCTCCATCTCCCAGAACCGGTCCACCGGCATCCCTGGCCACCGCAGCGACTGCGGATACTTCCGGGTCTCGACGAACGTGTCGACCAGCCCGTCCGCAACCCCGCCGGGAGGTTCGACTCCCTCGACGAGGTCGAGCTCGGACCAGTCGACGCCCGTCCCGAGATACTCGGGCGCAGCGAAGACGAGGGGCGGACCCCCGCGGGGGTCGGGCGCCGCGAGCGCGAACCGATACTCCAGGCGTTCCTGCACCCAGGAAGAGGCGATGCCCGTGGCCCCGAAGCGCCGATCGAACCAGTCGGACCACTCGTCGAGGAGGCCGTCGAGCGTGCGCTTCTCGTCTGCGCTCAGACCCGCCGCGAGAGCGATGCGGATGGCGGCGAGGTTCCCGCGCACCCGGAATCCGTCGACGCTCATGCCCGCGTGCACGTGCGTCGCGAGCGCGGACGGGCGCGCGGGCATCACGATCCGCGGGATGTCGTCGCCCAGCGCGAGCGCCGGAAGCCCGGCACGGAGCCGGCGCTGGAGCCGCTGCCCCGCCTCTACCGCAGCCAGCATCGGCGGGGCCTGGCCGCCGACGAGCGTGCGATCGTCCTCCACCAGGGCTTCGAGTGGTCGATCCCGATCGTACGGGAGCCAGTCCTGCGCCACGTCGAGGGACCCCGGACGCCAGTGCGTGAATGGCGCCCACTTCGCGGTGATCCTGATCGATGTCGGGGTCGCACCGTCGTCGCCGGCGAACTCGCCCATCTGCATCTGGCGGCAGAGCAGCCACAGGGGGTCGGCGACGCGGGCCGCGAGGCCGACACCGGGATCGATCGTCCGACGGCGGGGACGGATGCGGGTCCAGCTCTGCGGCTGCTCAGCCATCGCCGAATCTCCTCGTGTGGTTCGTGATCAAGCTCACGTCGATGTCCGCGAGCCTCTGCAAGAGGAGCGACACGAACGAGAGGCCCTCGATCCCCTCCGGAACGAAGATCGCCGGCAGGACTGCGCGGTGGGGCAGGTCGGCGGGTGGCTCGATCGCTCGGAAACGGCTCAGTTCGAGCGTCTCGAGCAGAGTCGCGACGAGATCGCCGAGCCGCCACGTGGCGGCCGCTGGATCCGGTGCGACTGCGAGAAGGATCGACTGCGGGGGCCGCGCGCCGGCGGCGTTGTAATGCGTAGCCACGCCGGTCGGTTCGAGGTGACCCGCCACCTTCGCGGGCGGCGCTTCGCCGGCCGGCTTCGTCGGCCCGTGCGGATCGCTCTCGAATCCGATCGGGACCTGCTCGAGCCAGCTCTCGACGACCAGCGCGGACACGGCAGTTCCTTCGATGGGCGCCGGGACGTGAGCGACGAACGCCCGCCGCGCCCCGAACGGCGGCTTCCAGCCCTTCTTCGGGAGAGCGAAGCCGCCGATCCAGTCATCCGAACCGCCGGGAAGCTGGGTGGGAAGCAGCGTCGGTGCCTTCCCAGTGAGGGCCTCGGTCGCCAGCACCGCCTGCCACCAGCGACGGGTGGAGATGCGGACCTCCGACAGCTCGCCAAGCCAGTCGGACACCTCGTCGCTCGCCGGCAGCCGGTCTGCGATGTCCTTGTCACGGACGGTGAGGCCGACGGCATCCACTCCGGGTGCGACGACGACGACCTCGCCGAAGATCTCGCGCACGGCCGCGGCGAGCCGCTCGGTGCGCTCGCTCACATCTCCCGCTCCAGGTCGTTCCGCGACTGACGGGTGGTCCTTGTCCGGCGTCGCACTCACCCGCTGCCAGCTCTGTCCGACCGTCACGCCCGCCCCCGCGCAACGCCGCACGAGCGCGAGGATCGCCGACGGCTCGGCGCCCGGTTCCTGAGCGGTGCCGGCGAGTCCCGCCGCACGGAATATCTCGAGGGGCGACGCGACGCGTCCGACGAACGCGTCGTCCGGCGCGCCGGTGCCGAGCCGGTCGAGCTCGCCCTGAAGTTCCTGTGCAGCGTCCACGACCCGACCGACGTGCGACGCCGCGGCCTCGGTCGCGGCCTTGAGCGCGGCCTCGAGCGCCGCCGGATCGGGTGGGGCGGGGGCATCCTCGCCTCTGTCCGGTCCGATCGCGATGTCGGAAGGCAGGAAAGGGCGCGCCGACCCGAACACGCGAGCCCAGGTGCGCGCGAGTGCGGTGAGCGCTCCCCACCCGACCGGTAGGCCGTCGGGGGCCGACGCGATGAGGCGGCCCCCGGCGGCTCCGTCGCCGAGTGCGAAGCGGATGCGGGATGCCAGGGGCGAGTGCGCGTCGTCGGACCCGACCTCGGCGAGCACGTCGAGAGCGCACAACCCGAGGTCGTTGAGGGCGACTCTCTCGGTGCGAATGACACCAGAACCCGCAGGGTCCTCGATCTCGACGACGAACCCGCACTGAGAGGGGTCGGGAAGCACCGCGCGCGCGAGCTTCTCCGCGGCGGCAGCGACCTCTGCCCGCGGGCGCTTCGCCCAGCCGCCGCCGGCGGCGACGGCATCCGCTCCAGCCGCCATCAGCAGCTGCGTGGGCACGGCCAAGTGGCGGCCCGGGCTGTCCACGACGCGCAGCTGTGCGGGAGGGGGGACGCCTCGAGAGAGCGCGGTGATCGTAGCGCCCGCCCGCGTTCGATCGCCGCCGACGATCTGGTGGACACCCTCTGCGACGACGAGATCGCTCAGGGCGTCCATGATCTCGAAGACGTGCTCCACGAGCTTATTGCGCGCGTCCGGCGTGAGTCCCTGAACCTCCTCGCCCCGGTCGAGTGCGCGCCACACCGCGACTCCGTCGACGACATCGTGCGCGGGAATCGTCTCGGCCGGATGCGTTGTTCCTTCCGGCGGCTCTCCCCCGAAGGTGCCGTATGCCTCGCGCAGCGCGGGGATCGCCGAGATCAGCGGGGCATCCTGGAGGAATCGTTCGATCCGGTATCCGAGAACGGCGCTGAGCGGCTGCCCTTGGCTGACGGCCTCGAGGATGCCACGGGCGATTCGCACCGACGTCGAGGTGAGGTCGAAACGTCGCGCCGTGTCCGACCCATCGATCGACACCGCTCGGTCGTCGATGTCGGCGTGACGGAGAACCGCTGCTGTCGCGGCCTGAGCCGGCGAGGGCGCATGGACGACGTCGGCTCCTGCCGGGCCGATCCGCTCGGGCTCCAGATCTACGAGCCATCCGTACGCGCCGAGGTGGACCCCCTCGGCGCGTGCCGCGCGGAGGTCGTGCAGCCTCCGGGTCGCGAGCGATGTCACCCAGGCGTCGTACCTGTTGCTGAAGATGTCGAGGGTCTCCCCGAGCAGCAGTTCGAGTGTCGGCGCGTCCAGGTTCGAGAGGTGCTCCACGGCCCCCACCGCCGCGTCGTACTCGGGCGAGCGAGGTTGCCGGTGCACCTCGAAGTCGGTGAACACCCGCTTGTAGAGGTCGGGCTCGTCGAGAAGGTTCCCGAGGGTCTTGTCCGCGATCGAAACCTCGGCATCCGGCTTGAAGTGCCGCATGGTGAAGTTCAGCGGCGACACGAGGCTCATCGAGCCGAGGTCGTTGACGAGGGCGGACCTCACCTCGAGAGCCAAGGCGGGGGCGTTGAACGCGGTGGCGAGGAGGTCGCTGACGTAGGTCGCGGCCCGTTCCGCGGCGCGGATCAGAGCGCGCTGCGCGAGCTGCGAGAGCAGGTCGGGCCTCGCGGCATCCGGCAAGAGGATCTTCAGCAGGAGATGCTCGCCGCCGGTGCGGAGCGAGCGAAGGCTGGCCCCTCCTTCAGGGTCGACGGCAGGAAGCACGACCGAGCCCACCTTCTTCGTGTCCTCGCCTGTGGCGGTGAGCAGGGGCGGCCACGAGACCTGGAGCATGCCCATGGCGATGTCGCCGTCCACGACCCCTGCGAACGGCGCGAATGGCCGGGTGAGCGAGTACGCGGGAGGAAGGATGGTGGTCGCCTTGTAGCCCGCGGGGTCGGGGACCGGTGACTGGCACATCAGCTCCGCGATGAGCTTGGTCGAGTTGTCCCCGGCGCCTGCTCCCCCGAGCCGAGGCGTCCGCCGCACGGAGTCCTCCCACAGCGCCCAGCCGGTGAGCAGTCGACGGTGCAGACCGGCGAGCGCTCCGCCCTCGGGGACCCACTTCGCGAGGGACAGCGCCGGCAGCACACCGTAGGGCTGGCGACCCACGAGAATCGTCGGCAACGGTCCTCGTCCGCGAACGAATCGGCTGGCGTGGTGGCGGATCTCCTCGGAGACGTCCTTGGGCACGCCTTGGAACCTGGCCATGTCCGAGAGCATCGTGTCGAGCAGCTCGCCGCCGGTCACAGGCCAGAGCACATCGAGCATTGCTGCAGCGTCGGACTGGCTGACGCGCGCGGCAGCACGCGGTCGACTGAGCGCCGCGGTGTCCGCGGGAAGCCCGAGCGCGCTCGTCAGCGCCCGTCCGTCGGTGCCCGGGGCGGAGCCGACCGGAGCTTCGCCGACGCGGCGGCGGATCTCGGCCACATCCGGCGCCGAGCGCCACGTAGTCCGTTCCGCGGGGGTGTTGTTCGTCGGGGTGCCGGGCGCGAGGAAGTCGACGTCCCGCGAGAACCGCTGGGCCTCGAACAGGGCAGCCAGCTCGGCGGCGCTTGCCGAGCCGTCGGCTCCGGAACGGACGCCGACGGCGAGGAGAACATCGACGGATGCGGTGCCCACCGCGAGTTCGACCGCCATGCCCGCAGTGACCGCGGCGGGGAAGTCTGTCAGCCACAGGGTCTCGTCCGCGTCCGCCGCCGGGTCGATCACCAGCTCGGCGCGGACGTCCTCGGAGTCGTCGGATGCCACCACGCGGTCCTCGCCGTACGCGACGACGAACCACTTCTCGGGCAGGCCGCGAGCTGTCAGCGTGCTGCGCGCCTGGGGCGTGACGGCACCCCTGTCTGCCGATGAGGCGAGCCAGGCGGCGCGGAGGACGCGCGCGGTCGTGGAGCCGCACGCCGCGACGAGCGCATCCCACGCCGCATCCTTCGCATCCGCCGCGGCTTCACGATAGGCGTTCGCGAGCGCTGCCTCGCGCGGGGTGATGCCGGTCTCGAGCGTCGGGACGTGGATGTCGTCGGGAATGATCCGCACCTGAAGGGTGCGGGCCGGGTCGTCTGCGGGAGCCGTGAACCGTGCTTCCAGTCGCACCGGCAGCAGGGCGATCGGCAGCCCCGCCTCCAAGCCGAGATCACGCCCGTGGACGGTGGCGAGCTGGACCTCGATGAGGTCCACGAAATCCCGAAGGAGGAGGCCGTCGAAGGCGTGGGCGGTCATCTCAGACCTCGATTCTGAGAAACTCGGCGGCGGGAAGCACGAGGCGGAACGGATCCTGATGCAGGATGCGGGCGACGCCTGCTGCCGTTCGGCCCCACGGCAGATCTTCGAATGAGAAGTCCTTCAGGCGTGCGTCGGCGACACGCAAGGCGGTACCGTCGGTGACGTCGGTCCATGCCAGATCCCGCCAGCTCTGTGGCTCTACGCCTGCCGTCCGCTCGGAGTCGAGTCCGAACTTCGGCTCGGTGACAGGCTCGCCGAGCAGGATGTACCACTCCATGCCCGGCTGCGCTTCTCGGACCTGCTCCTCGGTCAGGGCGAGCACGCTGAACGTGAGGTCGGGGGCGATGGCCCCCTGGAAGAGCAGCGGAGTGATCGTCGTGGCGTCAGGCTCGAAGTTCCGGCCGCCGTCCCGCGGAGTGAGAGTGCCCTGCGCGGCTTGCACGACCGCGTGGGGATACTTTCGCAGCAGCGGGCTGCGGACGACCACGCAGATGTACGGGGATTCGGCTCCGAGGTTGCCGCCCAGACGGGACGTCCATTCGTGGATGGCTCGGAAGCCCTCAGCCTCGTGCGGGGACGCGCCCCAGAACCTGCGGAACGAGGTACCGCGGGGATCGGCTGGGATGTCCCGCCAGAGCATCTCTCGCGCGACCTCATGATTGGCGCCGGCGATGAGAGCCTCCACGAACGCCGGGTTCGTGAGGACGAGCGTGATCGCGTTCGGGGGGACCCGCTCCGCTCCGGCCAGGATCCACTGGCCGAGCGAGCGCCGAAGTCTTTCCACCAGCGGTGCATCGAAGCGAGGGACGAATCCCATGGCCGCACCGGACGGGAGAGTGCCCTCGCCGACAAACGTCAGTCGGGCCTTCAGCGCCGCTCTGTACGTCTCCGAGACCTCGAGGCGGGGGCGGATGTGCGCCGCGACCTGCCCGATCGTGACGCGGGCGGGAGCCGCGGGGAACGCGATCGCCGGCCCGATCTGTCGCGCAGCGAGCTCGGTGACGACGTGATCGAACTCCTGCTGCGCGTCGACCGTGAGCAGGTCGCGCAGCACGGGCGGGACGACGTGCAGGCCGAGATTGCGGCGGACCACCTCGCGGGCACCGAGCTGGACGAATCCCTGCTCGGTGCCGGGTTGATCGAGGGCGACCGCGACGGTGTCCCGGTCCACTATCAGATCCTCGAACGGCACCGCGGCCGCCTCAGGCACCCCTACGGCAACGGCCTTCACCTGCAGCTCCGCCATCGCCGTCGCCACGATGCCGGCCAGACTCTCCTTCACTCCGGTGTCCAGTCGCTGCGTCAGCAGTGCCTCAGGCAGCTTCGTCGGGAACCGGAAGCGATCGGGGCTGACAGCATCCGCCCCGTCCGGTTCCACCTGAGCGACGACCTCGCGGAATCCGCCCCGCAGCTGCATGAGGCCGGGAGCGTCCGCCATCCGCATCGCGGCGACTGCGACATCGAGAACTGCGGGCACCACCATTTCGGGCGCGGCCGCATCCGCAGCCACGGCATCCGGCGGCGCGAAGTCGGGCAGCTTGCCGAGGCGGTGGAGGTTGGCGACGCCGCCTTGGAGGTCGGTCCGCTTGAGCTTCTGGAAGATCTCTGGATTCAGCGCATGCGGCTGGATCTCGACGTGCCTCGCGAGAATGTGCGGATCGAAGGCCTGAGGCTCGAAGACCTGAGGTTCGACGACCTGAGGCTCGACGACCTGAGGCTCGACCACCGCAGGCTCGGCGACCGGAGGGACGACGACCTCGTCCGGCACCCGCTGGACGTCGATCGTATGATCTCGCAGGGCAGTGAGCAGGTGATCCTCGGCGCGCTGGGCATCCGGGGCGAGCGCGAAGAGCTGCTCGATGCGCACTCCGGAGACCAGGTGATCGAGGATTCCGGCGCGGCCGAAGGCGATCTGCGCGCGATCGATGTCGATCGCGGGTGCGAGCGTGAGCTCAGGAGTGGGCTGCAGCGTGGCGTCCATCGATCCGCTGACAAATGCCGTGCGCAACGAGACCACCGGCTCTCCAGACCGAACGGCCGCACGTCGCGCAATTCGCATGACGGAGCCGGTGAGGAGCGAGGTGCCGAAGCCCTGCGCGGACATGGAGTCGACGACGGCCGCATCCGCGGACGTGACGAGCGCGTCAAGGACGGGCCGGATCGCCGTGACGAGACGTTCGTCTGAGACGCCGGCGATGGCGCGCCGAATGGATCCGCGTGGCGGTCATCTCACCGAGGCGGAGCAGGTCGCGGGCGCGCCGAGCGAGCAGGTACTGACCGAGCTGCCGTTGCGCCTCAGCGACGAGCTCCTCCTGCTGGGCCCGGACGATGTCGGCACCGACTCGCGCGATCACGCGCTGATGCGGTTGCAGGTTCAGTTCGCGGTACCAGGCCGGTCCGTCCTCCAGCTGCGCCTCTCCCGCCGGCCATTCGCCGTACCGAGGCGGCAAGACCATGCGCTCGCGATCGCCGGGCGGCTGCAGCGCGGCCGTCAAGGGCTCTGAGAGGTCGCCGCGGACTTGCTCCGCTGCCTCCTTGTCCCGCGCGGCATCCTCCGCGGGACTGACCAGCAGCGTGCGCACGGGCAGCAGATCCGCCTCCGCGGGCACGTCACCCAATCCCGCGCCGCCCGACTTCAGGTCCAGGCGTCCGAGCCCGTCGATCGTCGATGCGTCCACGGGGGTCAACTGCCGTGCCAGCTCTTCGAAGTCGCCTGCCGTCCCCGTCGTGAACCGCCAGTGGTGGTACATCGGGAGCGTGACGGTGTCCTCGTCCCCCATCCACGAGCGCCTGTCTCCGGCGCCGGCCGGGCTCTGACGCATCGCCGCCAGCACGCCCGCCTCGTACGTCGGCACGACCGCGGCGAGGTATGCCGTGACCGGCTGAAGCCGCGTCGGACACAGCAGTCGCGAGAGCGTCCTCCGCCCGTCGTCCGGACCCGGCTGGGCGAGACTGGCGTCGCCCTGGGCGTGCGCGTGAGCCCAGGCCCACGTCTCGTCCGAGGGCGGAAGCTCCTCGCCCGTCGCGATGAGCCACGGAAGCATGGACCCCGGCCTGTCGTCGACGCGGTTCCCTCGATCCGGCACCACCACGAGCGCGACCCAGGGCATCACCCGGTCCGCGCCGACGGTCAGCGAGAGCGCCCATGGCAGCTCGGGACTGTCGAACTCGATCCCGGCGAGATAGTTCGGCTCGGCGGCGGGCTCCCCCGCGAGGGGGAACACGCGGAGGACTTCGTCCGGCGCGATGCCGACGACGTCCCCCGGCCCGAGCATCTCGAGGCGGGTGACGGCATTCTCCGTCGATCCGCCCACCGCGCTCACGGTGACGGACTGATCCACCACCAGGCGAGGCACCTTCGCGGCGAGCGCGGCAGACCCGGTCATCCGTCCGCTGCGCACCGACGAGGCGAACGTCGCCAATCCGAGCTCGGTCACCGGATCACCTCCGTGACGCTGAAGAGCGGCATGACGCGCGCCGATTCGAATGCGTCGCGGCGCCGAGCGGCTGCGCCGGCGGCGATGGCGGCGACGAACTCCGCACCACCGCGGGAGTTTGGACTGCGCAGGAGCTTCTCGAACAGGATCAATCGGATGCCGTCTGCCTGCCCGCCCGGCCGAAGCACGGCATCCTCGAAGTCCAGCTCCTTCTTCACCTCGTCAGCGACGCGCAGCGGACCAGCGGTGAGCTCCACGCCGGCCTGCGCCTCGAGCATCTCACCGTTGCCAGACAGCGTCTGCTCGGTGAGGTCCTCGAACAATCCACGCGGGAAGCGACCGCGCGTGGGAGTCAGCCCGTCTCCCGTGACCACGACGGTGATGGCTGCAGGCAGCGGGCGCCCGCCCAGCCGTGCGAACTCATGCGCGAGCGGGGCGGCCATCTGAACGCCTCGGAGGGCCCCGAACGGCGAGATCGGAACGCCTGCGCCGGGGATGGAGTCGCCCGCGACCACCATTCGTTCGATCGCCACGTCCGACACGACCGACCAGTTCTCGCGAAGGCCGAGCTGCTGGGCGACGAGGACGACCGGATCGTCGGTTGCCGGCGGGAGCTGGCCCAGCGCATCGCCCCAGTCCAGGTGCAGATCGACGTCGACATCCCACCAGAGGATCTCGATCGTCAGCGATCCGTTCAGCTCCCAGTGCCCCGGTCCGCTGAAGTCGGCAGTGACGCTCACACCGGCGACCCGCTCGCCGCAGACCTCCAGGCTGAGCGAGGCGTGGAAGTCTGCCCGGAAGCGGAACGGCGAGAAGAAGATGATCGCGTCGAACGAGGCGTGACCGTCGACGGCGGCGACCTCCAGGTCGGCCCGGAGGAACACGCCGCCACCGAGCTGCACCGAGTCGGTCGTCAGCGCGGCGTATCCTTCCAGCCTCATACTCGCGAACGGCAGCGGTGAGAGCTCCGCACTCAGCCGCTTCATGTTCTCCATGCCGGCGGGCGGGGTGTAGTTCGGATGGAAGCCGCCGACGCTGAGCGCCATCGTGCCGCCAGGACCTGAGGTGAGGCGGAAGCGCGCGTCGCCGTCGAGCGTGACCGGGCCGATCCGCGAGTTGACGAGAGTGCCGTCCAGCGAGACGCCGCGGGAGTCGATGAGACCAAGCACGGTGATGTTGAAGACCGCGAACGGCGCGTCCTCGCACGGCAGGGCCATTCGCACCATGCCGACGATCACCACACCGTCCGTCGAGACGATGAACGCGAGCGTCGCCGAGACGATCGTCGGCGTTCCCCACCCGACCTTGAGCATGGGCCCGGCGAAATAGTCGCCCGCAGACACGGGGAACGAACGGTCGAGTGCGGCCAGCACACGATCGGCCTGCCCGATCGGATCAGCGGGGAACAGCATGTCCTGCAGCTCACCGCTGGAGAGCGCAGCGGCGAGCGCGTCCCGGTCGATGCGCCGATTGACGCCGATGACACCACCCACCCCGACGAGGGTGAAGCCGAACGAGAGCTGGATGGGCGGACGGAACGTTCCCGAGAGGATCGCGGCAATCGACAGTGGATCGCCCAGGTCCAGGGACGCGAATCCGGCGACGACCACCACTCCGAGATCCACGCCGATCGCACCGCGGTAGCGCTGGTCACTCACTCTCTCGATCCGGCCGCCTCCCGGCAGCGGAGGCGTGAGAGCGAGCGTGATCGACCGTGGCCCGTGCAGGTCGGGTCCTCGCAGGGCGAGGAAGTCGCCCGCCAGGTCCCCCTTGCGGTCGAGGTGGAGCTCCAGCGCGACCGACCCTCCGAAGTGCTCCGCCGCCGCGACCACGCCGGGAAGGTTGAGGCCGACGGACGCATCGAGACCGATCTCGATGAGGGGGATGCCGACAGGCGTGCCGAGGGCTGCGACGGCCACGCGCTCCAGTTCCGCGAGCGCCTCCTCGACGTTCGCTGCGGGGAGGGTCACGCGGAGCTCAACAGCCGCTTCGATCGGCTCGCTCATCGTGTCGCCGCTCCTTCCCGGAGGACGGTCTTGCCGTCGGCGACCCCGATGGTCAGCGACCGGTACTCGTCGATGGAGGGGATGGCGATCGGAATGGGCAGACCCGCGTCTTCGAAGAGCTGACTTGGCCGCATCGAGCCGCCGTACCTGGGCAGCTCGACACTCACCTCGTACGACCACGAGCCCGTGTGATGGACGCTCGCGCGGACACTCGCTTCCTCGACCACGGCCACGAGCGGTCCGAGCTCCCGCTGGAACCTCATCGTCGGGAATCTCGCCGAGACGCTCACTCCTCCCGGACCGAGGTCGACGGGCGGGGCCCCCTTGCCGATGACGATGTCCTGGCCGGCTGCGGACACGACCTTGATCGAGATGCCCTTGCCCTCTATGGAGTGCTCGTCCGTGCCCACCGACGAGATGAGCAGGGTGTCACCCGCGTCGGGACTCGTAGCCGGACGGAACAAGACGCGGAGAGAATTTGGACCGTCCTGCCACAGCAGGCCCAACCCGAGCGGTCCGGGCTCGCCGGTCTGCCATACGACCTGAAGCTGGTCCACGTCGCTGAAGCAGTTTCGCTTCAGCCAGATCAGAAGTTTCGCGAAGAGCGACATCACCCCGGAAGGCCACACCAGGGCCTGATCGAGCTTCTCCAGCGCGTCGTCCCCGAGCCCGGTCAGCCGGTCGGGAAGGGCTGCCGCTGCAGCGGTCGCCTTGTCGACCATGCGCTTTGCCTCCGACAGAGCTTCGTCGGCCATCCGCTTCGCCTCTTCGACGGCTTCGTCAAGCTTCTGCTGCGCGTCCTGGGTCGCCTTCTCGGCGGCCGCCTTCGCGTCCGCGACAGCCTCCTCCGCCGCCCGCTTCCCGTCGGCGAAGGCCCGCTCGGCATCTGCCTTTGCCTTCTCCGCCGCGGCCAGCGCGGCGTCCCGCGTCCGGGTCGCCTCCTCCAGCGCACGATCACCCGTCGCCGCGGCCTGGTCGTATGCCGCTTCAGCGGCATTGATCGCGCGGTCGGCCTCCTCTCCGGCCTTCGTCCGTTCCTCGGCGAGTCGCTTGAGGCCCTGCGTCGACGTCTTCTCGGCATCCGCGATCCGGCTCGCAGCAGCCGATGTCGCATCTGCGAGTGCCTTCTCGGCGGTGGACTTCACGGCAGCGGCGGCTGACTCCACCTGCTGCTGCGCGGCCGCGACGCGGTCGCCGACATCCGCCGGAACGAGGTCCTTCAGCGCCTCCGTGGCGTCGTCCTTGCCCGCCGAGAGCGCGCGAACGATCTCCAGGACGCGCGCTCCGAGGTCATCGAGGCCTGGAGTGCTCATGCGCACACCTCCACGTTCCGTGCGGCTGCCGGTTCGACAGCCCTGTGGGGCGCAGCGCGTACGCTCCGTGGCCCGCGCCCGCCACCGGTGCGTCGACGGTCGGCATGATCGAGCGCTCAGCTCGCGGTCTCAGTGACGGCGGTCAACCTTGTTGCGTGGCTCTTTCGCGAATCAACTGGGAGGGTAGCGTGCACGTCGGAGCCTCTGCGTCGGTGAGGGAGTGGCACATTGCGTCTGCACGGGCAATGTACCGCGACTTCGCGAGGAGGGCTAGGGCACTGCCGTTCGCTGCCATCGGGCGCGACCTCGACGGCCATTGCGATCCGGAGCATGCCGGTTCAGAATGATCCGAAGAGTCGCCTGTCGGATCAATCACGCGCGGCGTCGCTTCGCTCCTCCGGACGGGCGGTGCACTGCTCGTGCCTCAAGCCTGAAAGGCAAGGCCGTGACCAAGTCGTATGTCCTTCAAGGCCCGAACTACTATCGGTACGACGTGGAGACGGACGCCGTCGACGCAGGATATCCCCGCGCGATCGCCGCAGGATGGACCGGCCTCGACCCGTCGCTCGTCGACGGCGTCGACTGTGCCCTCGACCTGGGGGACGGCCGTCTATACCTTTTCGACGGCGACAGCTACCAGCGCGTAGATCAGGTGGCGAACGCCGCTCCCGCGGCGGCGCGCACGATCTCAGAAGGCTGGGCAGGCATGGCCGAGGCAGGCTTCACAGCGGGGCTCGATGCCGCACTGAACCTGGGAGGCGATGTTGCGATGTTCTTTCGCGGCAACGAGTGCGTCGCCTTCGAGATCACTGCTGACCGAGTAGCCCAGGGATACCCTCGACTCATCTCAGACGAGTGGCCAGGGCTCGCCGAGCGCGGTTTCTCAGAAGGGCTCGACGCCGCAGTGCGGTGGCCGGACGGTCGCATCTTCTTCTTCAAAGGCGCGCAGTATCTTCGCTACGACCGCGAGTCACTCACTGTCACCGGCGAGCCGCGATCTATCGCCGACGGCTGGTCCGGTCTTCCCGACCAGTCGGTCGACGCCTTCTGGGTCAAGTCGGCGGCGAATGCTCATGAACCGCTTGTGCAGCCGAACGGCAAGCTGGGGCCCGGCGATCACGTCTGGTATTGGAACGGCCTGGTGAGCACCGACAAGAGCATTCCCCGGCAGGCGTGGTTCGGGAACATGGCCGGCTTCGAGCCGAACAACGACACGGACTACCGGAACAACGGCACGGACATCTACAACTTCGTCATCCATGCCGACGGAGTCATCCTCCGTGGCCAGCCGCACATGAAGGCGGGGGCCGGCACGTTCGGATGGCTCAACCGCAATCCCGGAAACCTGACCGGCAAGGTCGGCGGCAGGGACTTCGGGCAGTATCGCGACAAGTTCAACTGGCACAACTTCATGATCTTCCCCACGATGGAGCTGGGGCGAGCTGCGATCATTCCATTCATCCTGAACTGGGGACCCATGACGATCAGCGATGCGATGGAGCGCTATGCCCCCGCTAAGGACGGGAACGACCCGGTAACGTACGCCGCTGAGGTGGCCGCGGCGGCCGGCGTGCCCGTCACCGCGCTGACGACGTCCCTCACGCCCGACCAGCTCGCGGCTGCTGAGGGAGCGATCAATCATCGCGAGGGGGTGCGCGAGGGGACGACTCTGAGCATCGATTCGCCGGAGCTTCCCGACGCCGTGCGCGCGTTGCTTTGACGCGCAGGCTCGTCTGGGCGTCATGGATTATGGATCAGACGCCGCCACCGTGGGTTTCCACCACGCCCGGGGTGTTGCCTGCCCCACCGGCGCCAATGTTCAGTTCGGCGGCTTCGGCCTTGAGGGCGTCCAGCTGCCCCTTCAACTGATCCAGTTCGCGGCGGACATTATCGACTTCCCGTCGGATGATCTCCGAATCGGGTTGCCTCCCCTCACCTGCCCAGCACGTGGCCAGAGCGCTCAGCGCATCGGCGAATTCGCCAATCCCGGGCTCCGCCACCGCCACCGAATAGTCGGAGATATTCTCCATTCCCGCCTCAAGCGGGTGGAAAATGCCTCCTGCCGCGACGATGCCGATCTGAAACGCATCTCGGGCAGTGATCTCTTCCGATGCACATGACATGGGCTGCTCCTATCGGCTCTGTTCTTCAACTTCGGATGAGTCGACGTCTTCGTGATCAGGAGAACTGACCGCCTCCTCAGGTTCAGGTGTATACGCGCCAGAGCGAGAACCCTCCGCTTCGTCGTCCTCGGTGTCGGACGAATAGGCATCGTCGTACAGCTCAAAAGCGCCTGATCCGCTGCTCTCCTCCGAGGGTTCCTCCCTCTCCTGCGAGCCCGGGCCGTCCTCCTCCACGACGGGCTCCTGACGATTGACGCCGATCGCATCTAGGTACGAGTCGAAATCGCGTGCGTCACGTAAGGCGATGAGTGAGGGGAAGTCGGCGGACCTCACCGGGAGGTAGGTGATTCCATGCGCTGGCTCCGCCGGCTTGTGCGCGTCGCGCCCCGCTTGCTCGCCCTCGCGATACGCGGGCTCCAATTCATCGGTCACCGGCGAAGGGTGGTGGACTTTCGGCTCACGGTATCCATCGTCATAGCCTTTCTGCCACGCCTTTGCGATGGCCGCGTACGGATTGGTCATCTTTCCTCCTGCCATTCAGCACACGTGATATCGGTTGAGGGATGCTGCGGTCATTTGCGGCTGGGTTGTTGATCGTGGTCGGCAGTCATCGACACCGATGTCAGCTCTGCCAACTCGTACTCAGCGCGGCGAGGGCCCGACCGGCCCAATTCGCCTCGCATGCATGCCTCCGGCAGATGGCCGGAATATTCGCTCCACAGTATCGGCGGCACCCCCATAATCGCTACCCTCGCGTGCTTGGACGGCAGCGTGCCACCCCGAAGTGAGTTGCAACGGCGAAGGTGGGAATGACATTTGCCTTCGTCAAACCTCTCTGTAGGTGCATCAGTCGCTACGAGAGTGAACGCATCGACGAAGGCGACCGCTGTTCTCGGCGTCCATATTCAAGAGGTGCGCACAGCGCCGCCCGGCCATCTGGTGGCGACCGCAACTGAGCGGTGACGATAGAGGCCAATCGACGCACGACGTTCGCAGCGAGGTCAACTCGGCAGGTTTTCGGTGACGTGGTCACATCTCACCCAACGAAGAAGTCCCGGGAACCCTCAGGTTCCCGGGACTTTCCTGTCGGGATGACAGGACTTGAACCTGCGACCCCTTGGAGGATTCGGGCGATTTCCGAATCCCACCGGATGTCTCGAAACCCTCGTGTTCCCTTGTGTTCACAGGGAACCGGACGGTTCGAATGGTCCGATTGTATCGGGTTCGCCGCGGTCGTCCCTTGGTGATTGAGGTGAGTAGACGGTAGATACATCCTCGGTGACGAGTATCTGCGGCGGCGTTCCGCAGCCTCGAAGGTGCCCCCAAATGTGTCGGCCCATTTCCCCTCGAGCACGAGACGCCGAACAACCTCACTACTCCCGAAGCCCTCCACCGAATCTGGAGGCGACGCGGCAGCGCGCGGCAACGTGCTCGCGCACCGCCCACGAAGCCGCCACCGTGCACGAAGAGCACCATCGGCCGCATTGCTCCCGCCTGAAGCGGCGCTGCGGCGCAGGTCGAGGCGCTGCCATGGGGTGCGGAACCGTAGGCGACCTCGAGAATCAGCGCCGCTGGCGTGACGGCACCCAGCCGCCTGGCATCGGCTGGATCAGTCGACCTCGCGGACCACGTTGCGCAGCGTGCCGAGGCCGGTGACCTCGACCTCGACCACGTCGCCGTCGCCCACGAACCCCTGCGGCTCCATGAACAGGCCGACGCCGCCCGGGGTGCCGGTGACGATCACGTCGCCGGGGGCGAGCGGGGTGAAGGTCGTGACGTACTCGATGATCGACGGGATGTCGTTGATCAGGTCGGCGACGAAGCCATGCTGGCGCACCTCGCCGTTGACGCGGGTCGTGAGCTCGAGCTTGGTGACGTCGCCGACCTCGTCGGGCGTGACGAGATACGGGCCGAAGCCGCCGCTGCCCGGCCAGGTCTTGCCCGGCAGCCACTGGCTGGCCGCGCGCTGCCAGTCGCGCACCGAGAAGTCGTTGTAGGCGGCGTAGCCGGCGACGTGATCGTACGCGTCAGCCTTCTTCACCTTGTAGGCGGGTTTCGAGATGACCAGCGCGACCTCGCCCTCGTAGTCGTACTCATTCGAGATGCGGGGCTTCAGCGCGTCCTCGTCGTGTCCCATCTGGCTGTCGCCGTAGCGAGCGAAGATGACGGGCGCAGCCGGGGCTGCCTTGCCGATCTCATCCTGGTGACTCCGGTAGTTCACGCCGATGCAGATGATCTTGCCGGGGCTCGGGATGACGGGAGCGAGCTGCACATCGGCCAGGGTCACCGGGTCCTCGCTGTGCCCGGCGAGCCTATCGAGCGCGCCGTCGGCGATCGCCGCGGCGAGTGACGGTGCGACGGAGGTCGCGTCGTAGATGGTGTCGCCGTCGAGCCGGCCCCACCCGATCGCGGTGCCCTCGCTAGAGGAGGCAGGGCGGTAGTAGCTGGTGAACTTCGTCATGGGGTTGCTCCTGAGGGAAGAGGGGTCAGTTCGCCGCGATGTGTCGGCGAGCGGGGAAGAGTCCGTGCGAGCGGAACTCGCTGAAGTCGTAGATCGACCACTTCGTGGCCCACGCGCGGTCATCCTGCGGCCAGACGATCGGGGGCCGGTCGTCGTCGAGGATCCACTCCATGTCGGTATAGAGCTCGACCACGGCCCCCGTAGGCTCGACGTAATATGCGGCGATGTTGTGGCCTGCGCCGTGACGCACCGGCCCCATGAGCAGGCGCGACCCCGCGTCGTGCAGGCGGTCGCCCAGCTTGCCGAGCTCGACGATCGACTGCACCTGCCACGCGTGGTGGTGCATCCATCCCTTGCCTTTCATGAGGGCGACGCCGTGGTGCTCCGCATTGCAGCGCAGGAAGTAGGCGAAGTCGTCGCCGATGACGTCGGAGATGCGGAAGTCCAGGATGTCGGTGAAGAAGGCGAGCATCGCCCGCAGGTTCTGCGGATGCAGGTTCACGTGGCCGAAGCGGTCGGGCGCATGACCGGTGGGAGTGATGCTCGAGGCCTCGAGCCCGAGGTAGATCTCGAAGACGAATTCCTCCGGCCCCACGAACGCGAACCCGTCGGCCACGCCCGGGTGCAGCGGTGTGTTCGACAGGATCCGGTAGCCCGCGTCGACAACGCGGGTGCGGGCGAGGTCGAGACCCGCCGGGCCTGCGGCAACGAGGCCGATGTGCCCCACGCCGTTCTCCGGTGCGTCGAGGTAAACGAGCTCGTGGTGCCGGCGCGCGCGGCTAGACAGATACACCGCGTTGCCCGACCGGTGCGTCTCGGTGAGACCGAGGATGTCCCTGGCATGCGCGATCGTGCCCTCGATGTCCTTCGATTGCAGCGAGACGTACCCGATCTCGCGGATGACTCCGAATGTCACGAGCTCCCCTTTCGTCATGGACGCCTACAGTATATTATCACACCGATAGTATATTTACTGATCATTGCTGGATGATCGGATCTCTTGGACCAGGATGGATGCCATGGCAACCGAGCGAACGCGCAAGCGCGGACAGGTGATCGACGCGATTCGCGCCGACGTCCTCAGCGGGGTGTGGCCTCCCGGCAGCCGCGTTCCTCCGGGAGAGCTGGCCGAGCGTTACGCGACATCCACCACCGTGATCCGTGAAGCACTCACCCGCCTCGCGGGCGAGAACTTCCTCACGATCGAGCCGAACCGCGGATTCTTCGTGCCGGCGATCACCGACGGGGGCCTGCGCGACATCACCGACGCACGATCCCTCATCGAGGGGCGCGCCCTGGAACTCGCCATCGAACGCGGCGGGGTGGACTGGGAGGGCGAGCTCATCGCCGCCCATCACCTGCTCGCCCGTACTCCCCGCCGCAGCCAGGAGGACCCCACCCACACCAGCGCCGAGTGGCTCGCCGCGCATCGCGCGTTCCACGAGAAGCTCATCGCGGCCTGTGGCGTGCCGTCGCTGTGCGACTTCGCGCGCCAGCTGACAAACGCCACCGAGCTCTTCCGCCGCTGGTCGGCCCCCGACCCCGACGCACGCGTGCGCGATGTCGAGAAGGAGCACCGAGACATCCTCGACGCGGTCCTGGCACGGGACGCGAAGACCGCCGTCGCCCTGTTGCAGGCACACTTCGAACGCACCAGCGAGATCGTGCTGCACCGCGCCCACCACGAGGTGACGGCTCACCAGGAGGACGCGGCACACGGCGCCTGAGTGTGTCTATTCGTGATCGGATCGCGATTCAGTCGAAGGTGTAGTCGCCATCGTC
This sequence comes from uncultured Actinomycetota bacterium, assembly GCA_963751055.1. GTDB lineage: Bacteria > Actinomycetota > Actinomycetes > Actinomycetales > Microbacteriaceae > Microbacterium. Next base: position 31,127 of record CAVVTB010000008.1, read on the forward strand.
GATGGTCTCGGTGGCCGCCCAGTACTCGACGTTGGTATACGGCCAGATCGTGACGACGCGGCCGGCGGCGTTCTGGTACCAGTTCGAGATGTAGTCCTGGCCCCATGCCATGCGCCGGTTGCCGGCGTCGACCCACGAGACGAAGCGTTCGGTCGCAGCCTCAGTGACGTCGAGCGATCGCGCACCTCGGCGCAGCAGTTCGCCCACACCGCGCACGGCGTACTCGGCCGCGCGTTCCATCATGAGATGGCCGGAGCCGGCGACGACGCCGTTCACATTGGGGCCGTAGATCAGGAAGAGGTTCGGGAACCCGGGCACGGTGATGCCGTTGAAGGCCCGCGCATCGCCCGCCCAGTAGTCGTGCAGCTCCACTCCCCCACGGCCGAATACCTCGATGCCGTCGAGGAAGTCGCTCGCCTTGAAGCCCGTTGCGAAGACGATGACGTCGGCTGCGTGCAGCACCCCGTCGCCATCGATCACCCCCTCCGGGGTGATGCGGCCGACCCCGGAGGAGACGACCGTGGTCTGGGGCGCCTGCAGCGCCTTGGCCCAGACGCCGTTGTCACGCAGCATCCGCTTCGCGCCCGGCGGGTAGTGGGGGATGGCGAGCTCGAGCAGCTCCGGGCGGTCCCGGTACTGCTCGGCCATGCGCGCGATGAGCGCCTCTCGAACCTCCTGGTTCTTCGCGCTCACCGACAGCGGAGCGCCGTGCCAGCCCTCGTCCGCGGTGACGGTGTGGAACCGCCCCGGAATGCCGAGAAGCACCGTCCAGAGCCGGAACCACTGGCCGTAGTACGGCACCTTCCGCTGCAGCCAGTCGAAGCGCTCGGTCGTGGGGGCGTGGTAGCTGTCGGCCGGGATCATCCAGGGCGCGCTGCGCTGGAAGACGGTCAGCTGCGCGACATCCTCGTAGATGGCCGGCACGATCTGGTAGGCACTCGCACCGGTTCCGATGACGACGACCCGTCTTCCCGCGGTGTCGATGGTCTCGTCCATCTCCTGCGAGTGGACGGCCCGGCCCGCGAACGTCTCGAGGCCCGGGAAATCTGGGATGTGCGGCCGGTCCAGCTGCCCGAGCGCGGAGATGATGGCATGGAATCCGCGCTCTTCGGCGCCACGCGGGCCTGTCAGCGTGACCACCCACTGCGCGGCATCCTCGTCCCACCGCGCCGTCTCGAAGCGCGTGCCGAACTCGACGCGCTCCGTGATGCCGGCTCGGTCGGCGACCTCGGCGAGGTAGTCGTGGATCTCGCCGCCCTGCGCGTACTGGTGGGGCCAATCGGTCTTCTGTGCGAAGGAGTACGAGTAGCCGAACGTGGGGGTGTCCAGACGGACGCCGGGGTAGCGGTTCTTCCACCAGGTGCCACCCAGGGCGGGCGCCTCCTCGATCACCGTGAACGGCACTCCCGCCTGCAGCAGGCGGTAGCTCGCGGCGATGCCCGAGACGCCGGTGCCGACGACCAGCACCTGGAACTCACGGTCGCCCGCCACATCCGCGTACTCGAAGCCGGGAACGCCGTTCTTGTCGGGCGCGAGATCGAGCTCGTGCTTGAGCGAGGGCCAGCACTCGGTCTGCCCGTTCGTGAGGAAGTCGAGGATCGCGTCGACCTGCTCGGAGGGCAGGACGCCGACTGAGCGGATGCCGCGATCGCGGAGCTGCCGGAGGGCTTCGAGCGCGACAGTCCGAGCCCCGTCCACCTGCATCCGGGTCATCCCGCCGTGCGGGTGCGCGTAGGTGTCGACGAGGGTGAGGGGCGGGCGCAGGTCGCCCTCGAGGATCGAGGTATCGCCGAGGGCCGCGGCGAGCGCGGCGAGAAGCGCCGGAAGGTCCGCCCGCTCGACGATGTCGGCGAGCTCGGCGTCGGACTCGATGATGGGCTCGTACTCATCCGTCCAGAACAGATCGTCGAACGGGACGGTGAGCGGGGCGGCGAGCGCTCCGGTGTCGGGAGTCATGTTTCCTCCTCGCGAGAGATGACAAGCGGGGCCTCGTAGGTCCCCAGTGCGGAGATGACCCGGTCCTCGCCGCCTGGTGGGATGACCGCGGCGACGTACTTGTCGGGGCGGACGAGCAACGTGACCGGGCCCGCTCCCGCCGCCCTCGCCTCTCCCCACAGCGAGACCACGGTGTCCGCCGCCTCGATGACGGTGACCAGGCCGTCCCCGGCGGAGGGCGCGAGAAGGCGGCTGCCCGCGGGCAGCACACGCACATGGCGGGCGCCCAGGGCGCCCCAATAGCCGCTCCGAGCGTCGATCGCGGAGCCTTCGCCGATCTCGACGAGAGCCCAGTCGCCACCGAGGGCACGGTCGAGGCCGCCGTCGGTGCCGTCGGCGAAGGTGACCGTGGGCTGGCTGAGGGGGCGCCCGACCGCGCCCGCGAGGGGCGCCGTGCGGCTGGGCGCGGGCACGGCCACACCGTCGGCGTAGTTCGGCGGCGTGATGAAGCGCATGTACCGCAAGTATTCGTTGACCCGCGGCACGACACTGACGGCACGGAAGGCCACATCGCGCAGACGTGTCTTCATGGCGCCGATGGCCATGACGACCGCACCGGTCCGCCGCGAGACGGCGACCATCTTCGCGCCGTGAGTGCGACGCTCGGTCTCATAGCTGTCGAGCAGGGCCTCGGTTCCCCGTCCGGCGAGCACGTCGAGGAGCTTCCAGGCGAGGTTGTTCGCGTCGCGCAGGCCCGCGTTCAGCCCCTGGCCGCTGAAGGGGGGCATCAGGTGGGCGGCGTCGCCGACGAGGAATGCCCGCCCACGTCGGTAATGCTCGGCGACGCGCTGGTGCGCGACATACACGACCGCACGCCGGATGTCCTCCGGGCGGAGGCCGGGCTGGATCGGCTCGCAGAGCGCGATGATCTGCTCGGGCGCGCACATGGCGTCGCCGTCCTCGCCGTCGAAGAGCATGAACTCGATACGCAGCCGGTTGTTCACCCCCGGCACGAGCACGTACGGGCGTTCGCCGTTGCCGTGGAACTCGGCGTACGGCTCTCGCGGGGTGGCGACGTTCAGAAGGTCGACGACGATCCATCGCTCCTGCTGCGACGAGCCGACGAGGCGGGTTCCGATAGCGGCGCGCACGAACGACTTTCCCCCGTCGGCGCCGATCAGGTACTTCGCGGCGATCAGCTCGGGAGGCCCATCCTCATCGCCCAGCACGCCGACCTCGACCGTGACTCGCTGCGCGTCCTGAATCAGCGCGACCGCCATCGTGCCCGTTCGGAAGTCGATACGGGGATGATTCACTGCCCGATCCCAGAGCAGGCTCTCGAGCACCGGCTGGTCGAACTGACTCTTCGCGGGATGACCTGTGCGGCTGGGCAGCGGCTTCGAAGCCGCAAGCAGGCGGTCGTTCACGCCGAAGTACCTGCTGCCGGTGTCGAGCAGGGTCTCCGCCTTGAGCGCGTCGCAGATCCCGAGGTGATCCATGATGCGGAACGTCTCGTCGGCGATGCTGATCGCCCGCGGCAGGTCGCCGGGCGCGGTCTGCGCCTCGACCACCGTGACACTGGCACCCCCTTGGGCGAGCCACAGTGCCGCGGTCAGGCCGACCGGCCCTCCGCCGATCACTATGACGTCGCGGATGTCCTGCGTGTCGCTCATGCTGCGCGATCCCCGCGCACGCCTCCCGCGTTCGTCTTGGCGAACTGCACCTCCTCGTAGACCCGGGCTCGCAGCTCGGCGAATCGTCCGAGGGAACGCGTGCCCACCTGGTCGCGTTCGTCCGGCAGGTCGATGACGATGTCGTCCTGGATGATCGTCGGCGAGCTGGAGAGCACCAGTACGCGGCTGCCGAGATAGACCGACTCATCGATGTCATGCGTGATGAACAGGATCGTCATGTCGTGCTCGCGCCACACCTTGCGCACGAGATCTTCAAGTTCGCCGCGCGTCTGTGCATCGACGGCCGCGAAGGGCTCATCCATCAACAGCACGGACGGGCGAGAGGCCACCGCGCGGGCGATGGCCACCCGCTGCTGCATGCCGCCCGAGAGCTGCCACGGGTACGACTTCATCGCGTGGCCGAGCGAGACGGCGTTCAACGCGTCCAGCACGCGAGCCCTGCGCTCGGCCTTGGGCAGGCCGGCTGTCTTGAGCGGAAGCTCGACGTTGGCCTCGACGGTCATCCACGGGAAGAGGCTGCGCGCATACTCCTGGAACACCACCGCCAAGCCCTTCGCAGGACCCTGCACACGCTTGCCGTCCAGGGCGACGACTCCGCCGGTGGGCTCGAGCAGGCCCGAGATCATCTTGAGCAGCGTCGTCTTGCCCGAGCCCGACGGCCCCACGAGACACGCGAACTCACCTTGATGCAGGTCGAAGGTGAGGCTGCGCACGGCCTCCACGGCGCCGGCGCTCCCTCGGTAGGTCTTGCTCAGATTCTCGACATGGAGGCGGACATCGCTGCCGATGCGCCCAGTGCCGTTCGTGTCAGTTGCCATCAGCCGCCGCCTTCAGTCCGTCGTACCACTTGAGGACGCCCTTCTGAACGAGGGCGAAGATCGCGGAGAGCAGCACGCCGACGATGCCGAGCAGCAGCACGCCGCTCCACATCTCGGGCACTGCCACGCGGTTCTGGAAATTCGTGATGAGCGTGCCGATGCCGTTCGCCGACGCGAACATCTCGGACACGACCATGAGGATGAGTCCCACTGCGAGGCTCTGTCGCACGCCGGCCATGATGGCCGGCGACGCGCCGGGCAGCACCAGGTGCCAGACGCGCTCCCATCCCCGGATGCCGTAGACCTTCGCCGTATTGGAGAGCACCTCGTCGAGCGAGCGAACACCCGTGATGGTGTTCAGCAGCACCGGCCAGAGACATCCCAGCACGATCACTGTGGTGCGCATGGCGTCGTTCAGGCCGATGACCAGCAGCAGGACGGGGATCATGATCGTCGACGGGATCGCCCGCAGAAACTCGAGCATGGGCTCGGAGAACCACCGCGCCGCGCGGAACGATCCGATGAGCACCCCGAGCACGACGCCGAGCACCGTCGAGATGGCGAGTGCGAGCAGAAGCCGCCCGATGCTCGGCAGGACATCGCTCAGGATGTTCTCACCCAGCCAGACGGAGACGAACTTCTCCCAGAGCGGCAGGGGACGCGGCACGAAGAGGCTGACGTCGCCGAGCGTCGCGAGATACCAGACGACGATGAGCCCGATGGGCAGGCCCAGCCAGTACCCCAGGTTCTTCAGGGCGGTCATGCCGGCACCTCCACGCGGATCGACTCATGCCAGAAGAGCACCTTGCGCTCGGCGGCCCTGGCCCCCACGTTGATGACGATGCCGAGCACGCCGGCCGTGATGATGAGGGCGTACATGGCCACGGGCGCCCCGTTGAGCTGAGCCTGCGCCACCGATTGTCCGAGGCCGTCGGTGCCGATGATGAGTTCCGCGGAGATGCCGAGGATCAGCGCGATCGTCGCAGACAGCCGCACGCCGGTCATGAAGTACGGAAGCAGTGTCGGGAGGACGAGATAACGGGCACGCTGCAACCACGTCATGCCCATCGTGCGCGTCGTCTCGTACGCGATCTTGTCGACATCCGCGACGCCATAGAGAGTCTGGATGAGCACGACGAAGAAGCAGCCGTAGACAATGATGAGCAGCTCGGCCTCGAGCTGGGGACCGAACGCGAGCGCAGCGATCGGGATGAGCGCGACCGACGGGATGGGGCGCAGGAACTCGAGCACCGTGAATGTGGAGCGGCGCAGGAACCGGCTCGATCCGATCAGCACGCCGACGATGAGGCCGGCGACCGACGAGATGACGAGGCCAAGCAGCCAGGCCCAGAGGGTCGCGCCGATGGCGCCCCAGAACGAAGTGAGTGCGAAGTTCGAGAAGAACTGTCCGATCACCTGCGCGGGATAGGGCAGGAACTCGTCGGACACGGGCCCGAACGCCGCATAGAGCTGCCAGGCGGCGAGGAACACGACGACGCCGGCCACACCGAGCACCATCGGACCCCACTGCGCCCGGCGGTCGCGGCGCATCGCCTTGACCACGCGGACGACCTGCGTCTCGGTGACGGGAGGGGGAGCGATCATGTTTCCTTCGACCACCCTTCTTCGGTGACTGGGGGCAGGAGACTTTGGCCAGATGGCGGGAGACGCGGCCGCGGCCGCGTCTCCCATGAGACGCGTCACGGCTTCCAGATCACCGCTTCCATGTCGGGCTCCGTGGAGACGATCTCGTAGCGGCTCATCAGCTCGGCGAACGTGTCGAGCACCGACCGGTCGAGCTCGGACGAGTAGGTCATCCAGACCTGCGCCTGAGCTGCCTTCTCGGGGATGTTGAGGATCGAGGGCAGCAGCGACGCCAGCGCCTCGTGGTTGGTGTTCGCGTACTCGTAGGTCTCCTCGAGGGCGGCGACGAAGTCGGCGGTCACGTCGGCGTGCTCCTTCGCGAACGTGCCGTTACCGGCGATGACGAGCTCGTTCTTTCCGAGGCCGTCCTCATGGATGAAGTCGCTCAGCACCGAACCGCCCGCGGCCTCGACCTGCCCGAGCCATGGGGCCCCGGTCATGCCTGCGTCGATCTGGCCCGACGCGAGCGCGGCGGGCACGTCGCCGAGAGCGAGCTGGATGTACGTGAGCTTGCTCGAGTCGCCGCCATCGGCCTCGACCGCCGCATTGATGCCGATCTCGCCGATCGAGCCCAGGGCATTGATCGAGACCGTCTTGCCCTCGAGGTCCTTCGGACGCTGGACAGGCGATCCGGCGCCCACAGCGAGGGCGGTGGAGTCGTTCACCGTGGCGGGGTCGTTCTGGGCGTAGCCGGCGATGATCTGGACGTCGAGTCCCTGTGTCTTGGCGAGGATCGGCGAAACGGGGCTCGCGAGCATGAACTGGATCTTGCCGCTGTCGAGTGCCGGGAGCTGAGCGGCCGACGATGCGGCCTGGATGATCTCTACGTCGAAGCCGTGCTTTTCGAAAAAGCCCTGGTCTTCACCCGCTTGGATGATGGCCACCGACGGCGACGTGAAGACGCCGATCGAGATCGGGGTGAGCCCGCCCTCGGACTTCTGCGCCACCGGAGCGGCTGTGCTTCCGTCGACGGATCCTCCCGCGCAGCCGGCGAGGCCGAGCGCGAGGACGGCGGTGACACCCGCGATGAGGAATTTGCGTGCTGACGACATAGTCGACCTCTTCTTTGAGTTCAGATCCGGCCAGGCCGGTTGGGATGAGTACACGATACCACTAATAATGCAGTATCAGGTAAATAGTATATTAGCCGGTGAAGGCGGGGAGGGATGTGCGGATGCCGGCGGCCTCGAAGACGAGGCCGAGCACGTCGTCGAGCTCCTGGGCAAGGCATTCGGCGGCGACCACATGGTCGGGACGCACGATGACCGCACCGACCGGGCGGGCATCGAACCAGGCCTGGAGACTCGCCTCGCCTCCGAGGTCGCCGACGACGGCGACGCCATCGGACACGTGCTCGCGCATCCACGGCAGCTGCGCCTTCGGCACCACCTGCACGAGACGCCCGCCCATGCGCGCAAGCGTGTGGGCCTTCTCGGGCGACAGGAACTTCGCCGGGTCGTTGTTCCACATGATCACGCGCCAGCCCTGGCCGGTCGCGTCGTCGAGACGCATCTCGACGCCCGCGGCGTCGGTGGCCTGCGGCTGCGGGAAGATCGACCCCGCCAGCCGCGGCACGTCGCGGGCCGGCAGCGACTTGAACGTCGGCAGTGGAGTGTGCACCACGACGCCCCGGTCGAACCTCGGCTGCGGCTTGAACGCCTGACGCTTCTGCGCCTCACGCTCCTCGGGAGTGCGGCTGGCCGCGATGCGATCGCGCTCCGCCGCAGCATCCGGGTCATGGTCGGTCATCTCCTTGGCCATCCCGAGGGAGACCGCCACCATCTGGGCGACGTGTCCGAGGCGCTCCTGCTCGTAGGTGTCGAGCAGGACCTCGTCGGCGTGCTCGTTCACGACTGCTGCCAGCTTCCAGCCCAGGTTGAACGCGTCGCGGATGCCCGAGTTCCATCCCTGGCCTCCGACGACGGGCATCACGTGCGCAGCGTCCCCCGCCAGCATGATCCGGCCGACCTTGAACGTGCCTGCGATCCGGGCGTGGTGACGGTAGACGCGACTGCGGATGATGTCGACCTTCGAAGGATCCGGCACGTGCGGGGCAAGCAGGCTGCGGACATACCCCTCGTCGTCGACGTTCGCCTCCTCCCCCTCGAAGAGCGTGAACTCCCACCGACGGATGCCGTGCGGCAGCCCGATCGACGCGTAGCTGCGGATCGGGTCCCCCCCGAAGACGGCGTGGGGTGTGCCGACCGGGTCGTTCGCGACATCGATCACGAGGCCGTCCGTGGGCCGGGTCTCGCCTTCGAACGAGATGCCGAGTCGCTTGCGAGTGGGCGATGCCCCGCCCTCTGCGGCGACGATCCAGCGCGCGCGCAGCGTCTCGCCGTCGGCGAGCGTGGCGACCACGCCGTCCGCCTCCTCGACAAGGTCGGTGACCTCGGCGCCAAAGCGCACCGAGACACTCGGGAAGCGCTCGAGACCGCCGAGAAGGACCCGGTCCACGAGGGGCTGCACGAAGCCGTTGCGGCGCGGCCAGCCGAACTCCCGGGTCGTCGGGTTCACCTCGGACAGGATGAGCCGATCGCCGTTGACCATGTAGATCTTCTGATCGGGGATGGTGTGAGGCAGCACCTGGTCGACGATGTCGGCGGTCTGCATCGTCCGCAGCGCCTCGTCGTCGATGCCCACCGCGCGCGGATAGTCGATGAGGTCGTCGCCCATGTCGACCAAGAGGACGCCGACCCCTTGCTGACCGAGCAGGTTCGCGAGCGTCAGGCCCACGGGGCCCGCGCCGATGATGAGGACGTCGGCGATCGGAGTCATCGGGATCTGCGTCATGAAGTGCTCCCAGAGGATCGCGCCGCGTTCAGGGCGGAGATGGTGTCACCGAACGCGCGGTTCAGCAGCACGAGGTCGATGCCGAGGCCGACGTAGTCGACGAGTCCCTCGGCGAAGAGGGCGGCCGTGTAGTCGGGGCGGCCCGAGTAGATCCCGAGCGTGACGTCGTGCGCGGTCGTGAGCTCGCGAAGGTGCCCGATCGCCTCTCGAACGGGGCCGTCTTCCCAGTCGCCGCGGCCGGGCAGGCCGTACGAGACGGCGAGGTCGGCGGGTCCGATATAGATGGAGTCGAGGCCCGGGGTGGAGATGATCGCCTCGGCATGCTCCATGCCGACCCGGGTCTCGATCTGAGCGATGGTCGACACGGCGCTATTGCCCGCCTCGGCGTAGGAGTCGCCGACATACAACGCAGGCCGTGAGGGGCCCATGCTCCGGTTGCCGACCGGGAGGTACTTCGTGGCGGCGACGAGCGCCTTCGCCTGGTCACGTGATTCGACCGTCGGTGCGATGATGCCGCGCGCGCCGCTGTCGAGCAGCCGCAGGATCGGCCCTGCATCGATCGATCCGACGCGGGCATAGGCGTACGCATTGCCTCGAGGGAGCGAGCGCAGGATGCCACACGCCGCCTCTAGGCCGAGCTCGCCGTGCTGCAGGTCGAGGATCACCCCGTCGTAGCCGGCGGCAAGGGCCCACTCGGGCTCGGATAACGACCCCAGCGACTGGTGGAACAGCACGGGCTGCGCGCCGCCGAGCGCCGTGGCCTTCATTTCGCCTGCTCCGGGCGATCCGCGAGGCGCGCGGCGTGCGCCGCCGCGGCCTGCCCGCCGAACACCGGGATGATCTCGCGGCGGGCGTAGCGCCACTCGCCGTCGACGCGGTGGTAGATCTCGCGGAACTCCCCCACTGACGCGGGCTGGGTCGTGGGCTCGTTGGTGTCGCGGAAGGTCAGGTACTGGACGGTTCCGTGCACCTCATCCAGGGCGTCGCCGGCCATGAGTCGGATGGCCCCGATGAAGTGGCGGCCCACGATGTCGGTCTGCAGGGCGCGCTTCGCGCCCCAGGCCCTCATGGCCTCGCGGTCCATCTCGCCCATGGGGCCGACCGAGACGCCGTCCTCGGTGTAGAGCTTCCAGGTGGTGTCGGCCTGGTTGTGATCGAGGCGGTACAGCATCTCGGAGATCAGCTGCTCGATCTCGACACGCGTGATCGCGGGAACCGGGCGGTATTCGGTCATCTCAGGCCCCTTCTCATGCGTTCGAGTCGACGGTCGCAGTGACGCGACCGAGCCCGGTGATCGTTGCGACGCACTCGACATCGGCGGGCCACGGTTCGATGAAGCCGATCGAGCCCGACAGCAGCACTTCGCCCGCACGCAGCGGATGCCCCGTGCGTATCGCCGTCTCGGCGAGCCACCGAACGGCGTTGATCGGGTCGCCGAGCACGTTGCTGCCGACGCCGCGGGTGATCTCGGTGGCGCCCGCGGTGATGATCATCTCGACCTGGGTGAGATCGACGGATCCGTACGGGTGCTGCTCCTCGCCGAGCACAAGCCCGCTGCATCCGGCGTTGTCGGCGATCGTGTCGACGATCTGCCCGACGCTGCCGTGGTAGCGGAAGTCGACGATCTCGAAGGCCGGGGTGACGTAGTCGATCGCCCCCGCGACCTTCTCCGGGGTGGCCTCGAGGATGTCGGACCTCAGGACGAAGGCCACCTCGGCCTCGATGAGGAGGCGGTTGTACTTCGAGGCGGGCAGCACGACCCCCGATTCGAAGACCATGTCGTCGTGGATGATCCCGTAGTCGGGCTCGAACACCCCGACCCGCTGCTGCACGAGCGGGTTCGTCAAGCCGACCTTGCGGCCGACCCGGCGCACGGCCAGCTCCCGTTCGCGCAGTGACGCGAACTCCTCGGAGATCGCGTACGCCGAGTCGAGGTCGTGCTCGGGCAGACGCGGGCTCACATAGGGAACGGTGTACACCGCCTCTTTCGCATCGAACAGCTCGCGCGCGATGGCTTTGACGGTCACTGTGTCGACGGTCATGCGTTGCTCCTGTGCTTGCGGAGGAAGGCCACCGATGCTGTGTTGAACGCGTCGGCGCCCTCCCACTGCGGCCAATGGGCTGCTCCTTCGACGAGAAGGAACTCGCCGTCGGGGAGGAGATCCGCGAGGCGCCTCCCCTCCGCTTCGTCTCCGGTGGGTTCGTTGTCGGTCCAGATGAAGAGGGCGGGCACCGGGATGGCCGCGAGGTCCTCATCGGTGACGCGGTTGCGCCAGCGCGGCTCGGGCTGGCGGAGCACCGAGATATGCGCCATGTTCTGCCCGGTCGGGTCCTGGCTGTAGATCGCGCGACGCACCTCGACGAGCTCGTCGGTGATGTTGTCCGGGTTGTGGATGACGACCGCGAGTCGCTTCTTCACGTTTTCGAACGTGGGCTCAGTGACCGCCTGCACGCTGACCGATTGCGCCTTGTCCACCTTCTGGTCGCCGACGACGCGGCCACCGGGCGCGCTCAGGATCACCGTGTGCAGGCGCTCCGGGTGGTGCGCGGCGAACTTCACCGCGAGCCATCCGCCGAGCGACTCGCCCGCGAGGTGCACCCGGTCGAGACCGAGCGCGTCGAGCAGGCCGAGAAGGTGCTGCTCGTACTCCGGGATCTCGAGGTCGTGATCCGTCAGCGTCGTGTAGCCGTGACCCGGGTAGTCGTAGCCGATCACCCGGAAGCCGGCCTCGGCGAGGGCGCGGACATTCTGTGTCCAGGCCTCGATGTGGCCGCTGGTGCCGTTCGCGAGGACGACGGTCGGGGATCCGCCCTCGGTGCCCACCGGCTCGATCTCGAGCACGCGCGTGCGCCAGGCGCCGACCTGCACGTAGTGCAGCAGGTGAGGGAGATCCGCAACGGCCTCCCAGAAGGTGGACAAGCCGCTCATGCCGCGCGCGCCGCCTGGATCGCGAACCCGGCCGCCCAGCCCTTGACTGCCCAGTACTTGTCGACGGAGAACTCGTACGCGCCCGCGGTCGACAGCGCGGCATACGCGGCGAGCCAGCTGCGCATCTCATGCGCGGCGGAGCCGCCCTCGGCGAGGAACCAGGCGTTGTCCCACATGTCGGCCGGGGTGAGGTCATTCGAACGGAAGGTGTTCAGCAGCAGGCTGTCCCATTCCTCGTTCAGCGGGTCGCTGGATCCGCCGCCGTCGGCGATCTTCTGGATCGACGTGACGATCGCGTTCTCGCGCGCGCGTCGCTCCTCGGAGGTGGGCGCATAGTCGATCAGTCGCTCCTGCAGGGTGCCGGGAGCTCCCTCCCAGCGCGGAATCGGGGGGTCGTGCGAGATGCCGCCCGATGCCATGAAGAGCACGCGCTTGTCGAGCTGCTGGGCCGCCCGGCCGAACGCCTCCCCCATCAGGCGCACCCGGCTCATCGGAGTCAGGGGAATCCCGAGCGAGTTGACGAACACCGGGATGATCGGCTGGGTGAACTCCTTGCCGAACAGGAAGTTCACCGGCTGCAGGACCCCATGGTCGACCTTCATGCGCTCGGATCGACCGATGTCGATGCCCTGCTCGAGCACCAGGCGGTGCAGCTCGCGGGCTGTCTCACTGTCGACGGGGATGGGGCCTTCGGTGGTGCCGTAGTCGCCGATTCCCTCAGCCTGCGCGCCCACGATCCAGGGCGAGATGTTGGAGTACAGCTGACCGTTGAAGTGGTCAGGTCCGAAGACCACGATCACCTCGGGGTCGAAGTCGGCGACGAACGCCTTGACCTCCTCGATGGCCGCTGTGATCTCGGCGAACGTGGTCCCGCCAGGATCGACGTTGCCGAAGGAGGGCGCGTGGGACAGGGCAGCGACGGCGATCGACATGGCTGGCTCCGTTTCTCTGTCTGGACTGCGGTGGGGAAGAGCGGCGCTGACCGGGAACGGATCAGGGTGCCGCGATCAGGCGCTCGGCCGCCGCGGAGCGGCGCGAAGAGCGCTTGAGACCGATGTGCAGGGTCAGCACGCCGGCGGCGGCGACCAGCATCGGCAGGGCGAAGACGGTGAAGGCGAGCCCCATGCCCCAGCCTGCGTCGAACGCGATGCCGCCGAGGATGGGCGCCATGATGCCGCCGAAGCGGCCGATGCCGATGACGATTCCGAAGCCGGTTGAGCGGGCGAGCGTCGGATAGAGGGTCGGGACGATCGCGTAGAAGCCCGCGATACCCGCAGAGACGAAGAACGACGCGACCAGCAGCGCCCACCAAGCGCCCGGCATCGCCGGGCCGTTGAGGCCGAAGAAGGACAGCGCGGCCGTGGCCAGCACGAGGAAGATCGGAGTCAGGATGCGGACATTGACGCGGTTGCCGATGAAGCCGAACACGACACTGCCGAGGATGCCGCCGAGGCTGAATGCGATGACGAGTTGCGGGGCCAGGGCGGGATTCTGGTTCGCGCCCGCCACCGTCACCGGCGACCAGGTGGTCATGAAGTAGAAGCTGACCATGAAGGCGACGTACGAGACGATCATGAGGAGCGTCTGCCAAAGCAGCGCGCCGCCGGCGATCGTGCGGATCGCGCCGGTCTGCTTGACGACCGCGTCCTCCGACGCGGGGAGGGCGTCGAGGGTTGGCTGGCCCATCTTCGTGAGGAGCACATTCAGGCGCCGCAGAGAGTCGGGGCGGCGGCCCTCGGCCAGCCAGGCGAGCGACTCGGGCAGCAGGAAGAAGGTGGCGACAGCGGCGAGCACGCTGAGACCGAAGCCGATCCACCAGCCGAACTGCCAGCCGTTCGCTCCGAGCAGGGGCCCGACGATGAGCGAGCCGAAGAAGCCCCCGATGTTGATGGCGGCGGCATAGATAGCCATGACGAGGGCGTAGACACGACGGCCCGTGTACTCGGCGAGGAGGACGCCCGTCACCGACACCAGCGCGCCGATGCCGACGCCCGTGACGATACGGCTCGCCACGAGCAGCCCGATGCCGATCTCTGCATGGGCGAACGGACCGATCAGCATGCCGAGGGCGATGGTCGAGGTCGCGAGCACCGCCATGTTGCGGCGGCCGATGCGGTCGGCGAAGGGGGCGACCACGATCGAGCCGATGAGCATGCCGATGAGCGCGCCGGAGAGTACGAGGCCGAGGGCCGTCTTCGACACGCCGAAATCCTGCTCGATGTACGGCGCCGAAAACGACGCCAGCGCCACGTCATAGCCATCCAGCACCACAAGGCCGATCGCGACGATGACGGTCCGGATCTGCAGCCCGCTCATGCGCGAGCTGGCGATGTGCTCGGTGATCCTCATAGAGGCCTCTCTGTCTCTGGATCGTGTGGACCGCTTCTTCAACGGTCTGCGGCCGCCAATCGGATCTGGCGGGCAGACCTGGAAGGCTCGCTCTAGAATGCAAGTTCTAGAACATGGGTATAGCATGAACGCACGACACCCGTTCTGTCAAATGCGAACGCTGCGACACGACTTGAGGAGGCCCCATGGCCGCGAGGAAGATGACCCATCAGGCGACGGCCGAATCCAAGCGCGCAATCCTCGAGGGTGTGCTGTCACTCGCCGTCGAGGCGGGCTACGAGGGCACCACCATGGCCGGCGTCGCACGCGCGTCCGGTCTGCCGATCGGCTCCGTTTACTGGCATTTCCAGAACAAGGAACAGCTCTTCGTCGAGCTGCTCGACTACTGCTTCGATGTGTGGAAGGAGGCGAATCCGCGGAGCGGAACCATGCGGGACCGGCTGCGGCGCAGCATCGCGTCCTCCGCCGCGGCATCCGGTGGGACCACGGATCCCGCTGCCGCCTTCTGGAGCATCGGTCTGGTCTTCGCGTTCGAGCGCCGCTTCGCCGATAACCTGGCGCGCCAGCGGTACCTCGCTATCCGCGCCGAGATGTTCGAGCTCACCACCAGCCACCTCCAGGAGGAATTCCCGGGGCTGCAGGAGGATGCCGTGCGCGACCTCGCGCTCGATATCGCGCGCATGGGTCGCGCCCTCACCGACGGCTTCCGCGTCGCGGCGGCCGCTGGCGACGACACCGACTTCGAGCACGCTGCCGACATGGCCGCGGACGCCCTCGAACACCTCATCAACATCCGCATCACGGAGCTCACCGCTGCCTGAGACCCCCGGGCCTGCCACCGCCATTGCGAGTTGACGATCATCGTCGGGGGCGGCTCGGGCATCGGCAAGGCCTGCGTCCGCGAGTCTCCCTCGTTGCACGAAATCGGCGCCGCGTCGAGCGTGCCCTGTTCCTCCGCGTGTATCCCCCACGCACCTATCAGGTGGAGGAGGGAGCAGACGATGACCCGTAGCACCACCGCAGCATCACCCGTTTCGGCTGAGGAGTCGAACACGACGGTCGAACGACGCTGGATGAGCGTCGTCTTCCTGCAGGGCCAGGATGCCGACGCCGTGCTCGAAATGATCGATCGGATCGGTCCCGAGGCGGCGATCCGTCACCTCTCGCAGTGGGACTACGGCGACGAGACGAGAGACGCCGCCCTGGTCAACGGATACGTATACGACGGGATCCCGCAAAGTGCCACCGACCGCGTTCTCCACGACGACGCCTCCGCGTACGCGCTCATGTACAACCACCAATTCGGGTACGCCTCGCTCCTGCGCCACTTCACCCCGGTTGTCGAGGATGGTCCCCAACTCGTGGCGCAGCAGGATTGGTTCGCGGCCGCTCGGCACGGGACTGGACGACGCACGGATCTGCGCCGGCTGTGACCCCGATCCCGCTCGTCGAACGCGCCTGAAGACGACCAACCGAGCCAGCTCCCAATCGCAGAGGGAGACACCGCGGTCATCTCGCCGCCCACCTAGGAGTAGCTCACGCGCGATTCAGCCTTCACAACCGTGTCCGAATAGGCGCGTCGTCACACCCGGCGCCCTGGTCCCGACTGATCGGCGGGCCCGAAACCCTCGGCATGACGATCACGGCGCGTAATCCGATCCCTCAGCGGGCAGGCCCTCACGCATCGACGTCGAAGACGACGACCTGTTCGGCCAGTCGAGAGATCAGCTGTGCCACGGGTTGATGCGCCGGATGCGGCAAGTAGTCATCTCGGGCCGAACTGCTCCCGAAGCTGACGACCAGCGCCCACTCGAATCCACCCTCCAGGCCCTCAGGGCTCGTGCTCGGCCCGCAGTGAACGGCGAGAACTCCAGGGATCGTGTCCGGGAACGCGCCCGCCAACTCGGTGAGCTCGTCCAGCTTCGCGCGACTGACTCCCGAGTTCCAGCGGACGAGGACGACGTGCACAACAGACTGATTGGCCATCGTTACAGAGTGCCCTAACCGATCCTTCAACGGACACTTCGGATGGGCGGGTGCATGCTCGTCTGCTAGGGGTCATGCTGGATACGTGATCGGTTGGGCGCCGGCGCGAGCATCACCGCCCCGGACGCATTTGCGGCCTGGGGAACTCGGATGACCGCTGTGCACACATGGGACGTCTTCTCCACCCTCGACGGCTATGGCTCGTTCACCGGGGACGGCGACTGAGGTGGGTATTGGAGCAAGCAAGGCCCTGAGCTGCTCGAGCATCGGGCGGCACTGTTCGGGACCGAGCAGCGGATGGTCTACGGAGCCACCACGTTCCGGGAAGTTGCCGAGATCATGTTGTCCGGCATCGATCCGAATTCGCTGGACGCGTGGAACGTTCGGTCGATGAGGATGCCGGCGACGGTGATCTCCTCCAGGTTGCAGGACACTCTGGGTTGGCCGGACGCGACCATCCTGCGTGGTGACGCGGTGAGCATCGTCCGCCGTCTCAAAGAGGAGTCGACCGTGCCGCTGCGCTCGCAAGCGAGTTTGTCGCTGAACTGGGCACTGATGGCCGCCGGTCTGGTTGATCAGTTGCAGGTGACGATCTTCCCGGTGATCTCGGGGCGAAACCGGGACCAGCCCGATTCTCGGAGGCGCGGGCGACTTCGACCTCGACTGCTCGAGAGCCGGACGCTCGACGGCCACACTCAGGAACTGGTTTACCGCCCCACAGTCCACTGAGGCCCCCCGCCCGCATGCGATCCTCCTTTGCTGGATCATCGCGCACACCCACGACATGGCCCCGTGGCGCATGCCATCGCTGTGTCCGTCGTCAGCCTGCGTGCGGCACGCTTCATCGCCCGGCGCAGCCAACGGCGCACGCAGCGAGTACAGGCGTTCGAAACTAGCCGAGCAGCGCTACGCCGAACCCGGCGACGACAGCCCGCACTTCAGCGAGGTAGCGCTGCGCCTGTTCGGTGAGCGGAATCGCGGCGTGGCCGATCCAGCCGATCTCGATGCGTTCGTCAACGTCGAGCGGGATGGCGACGATCTCCGGGTCGAGCTTCTCGCTGATGATGCCCGTCGAGATCGTGTAGCCGTCGAGTCCGATCATGAGGTTGAAGATCGTAGCGCGGTCGGAGACCCGGATCTCCTGCTTGCTCGACAAGGTGGAGAGGATCTCCTCGGCGAAGTAGAACGAGTTGTTCGCCCCCTGGTCGAAAGTGAGCCGCGGCAGATCGGCGAGATCGGCGAGAGTCGCCCGATCTCGCGAGGCGAGTGGGTTGTTCCGGGAGATGAAGATGTGCGGCTCGGCGAGGAAGAGCGGGTGAAACGCGAGCCCGGAGTCCCGGAGCAGTTTGTCGATGACCTGCCGGTTGAAGTCGTTCCGGTAGAGGATGCCAATCTCACTGCGAAGCGTCCGGACATCCTCGATGATGTCCCAGGTGCGAGTCTCCCGCAACGAGAACTCGTATTCGGCCGCCTCGCTGCCTTTCACCATTCGGACGAACGCATCGACCGCGAACGAGTAGTGCTGCGCCGACACTCCGAGCAGGCGTCGCGACGGCGGTCGACCTAGGTAGCGCTGCTCGAGAAGCGCTACCTGCTCGGTGACCTGCCTGGCATAGCCGAGGAACTCCGCACCATCGGCAGTGAGCGTCACGCCGCGGGCGGAGCGGAGAAGGAGGGCGCGCCCCACCCGGGTCTCGAGGTCTTTCATCGCCGCGGACATGGTCGGCTGGGAGACATAGAGCAAGTCGGCCGCGGCGCTGATCGACCCCTCCGCCGCGACCTCGATGAAGTAGTGAAGCTGCTGCAGCGTAAAACTGACTGGTCCCCGCGCCATAGGTAAAGACTATAGGAAACCATAGCCGCGTCGAGTTTGTTGATGGCCGCTTTATTCCTGCACGATGGCTGTACCGATTTCCGCAAGGCCGAGCCCGGCCGATCAGCCAACGGATTGGCCGCTCATGGCGAACGAGTTCACGTTCAGCATCACCACCACCCGCTTCGATGAGGACTACTCGCCGTCGGACAGTTCCCGGATCACCACGAATTTCGCCAATCTGGCTCGTGGCGAGCTCCGTCAGCAGAACCTCCGCAACGCCCTGGCGATGATCGACCACCGATTCAACGACCTTGCGCACTGGGACAACCCGAACCGGGACCGCTACACCGTCGAACTCGAGATCGTCACCGTCGAGCTGCAGTTCGCCGCGAGAGGCGAGGATCAGGAATTCCCGCTGCTCGAGGTCCTCGACATCCAGATCGTCGACCGGCGGACCGAGGCACGTCACCACGGGATCGTGGGAAACAACTTCTCCTCCTACGTCCGCGATTTCGACTTCAGCGTGTTGCTGCCGGCGGCCACCGAGGCCGCCGGGAAGTTCACCGTGCCCAACGACTTCGGCAATCTGCACGGCAAGCTGTTCCAGCACTTCCTCGACTCCGCCGCATACCACGAGCGATTCCCGACGTCGCCCGTGATCTGCATCAGCGTCTCGACGAGCAAAGAGTACCGTCGCACCGCGAACCACCACCCGATCCTCGGCGTCGAGTACCAGCAGGACGATTACTCCCTGACCGACGAGTACTTCGGGAAGATGGGGCTGCAGGTCCGATACTTCATGCCACCCGGCAGCGTCGCGCCGTTCGCCTTCTATTTCCGCGGCGATCTGCTCGGCGACTACAGCAACCTGCAGCTCATCGGCACGATCAGCACCATGGAGACGTTTCAGAAGATCTATCGACCGGAGATCTACAACGCGAATTCGACCGCCGCGAGCATCTACCGACCGAGCCTGGAGCAGCAGGACTTCTCGCGGACGCAGATCGCCTACGACCGCGTCGAGCGCAATCAGCTTGCGGCAAAGCAGGGGAAGTACACGGAGGAGCACTTCGTGAAGCCGCACAGCGAAGTACTGGAGCAGTGGGCCGCCAACTACCCCGCTCTCGTCGGATGACTCGCGGAGAATCGTCGATCATGCACACGCTCCTGCCCACCTCCATCGTCGGCAGCTTGCCGAAGCCGTCCTGGCTCGCCGAACCGGAAACCCTCTGGTCTCCGTGGAAGCTGGAGGGTGACGCGTTGGCCGAGGGCAAGCAGGATGCGCTGCGTATCGCCGTCCAGGAGCAGCGCCAGCGCGGCATCGACATCATCAGCGACGGGGAGCAGACCCGCCAGCACTTCGTCACGACGTTCATCGAGCACCTCAGCGGCGTCGACTTCGAGCAGCGAGAGACGGTTCGAATCCGCGATCGGTATGACGCGAGCGTGCCGACCGTCGTCGGTGCCGTGAGCCGTGAGAAGCCCGTGTTCGTCGATGATGCGAAGTTCCTCCGCCAGCAGACCGACCAGCCGATCAAGTGGGCACTGCCCGGCCCGATGACGATGATCGACACGCTCTATGACCGCCACTACAAGAGCCGCGAGAAGCTGGCTTGGGAGTTCGCGACGATCCTCAATCAGGAAGCGAAAGAACTCGAGGCGGCGGGGATCGACATCATCCAGTTCGACGAGCCCGCATTCAACGTCTTCCACGATGAGGTGCAGGACTGGGGAGTGGCGACGCTGGAGAGGGCGGCAGAAGGACTGCGTGCGGAGACAGCCGTGCACATCTGCTACGGCTACGGGATCAAGGCGAACACCGACTGGAAGGCGACCCTCGGGCCGGAATGGCGGCAGTACGAGCAATCGTTCCCGCTCCTGCAGCGGTCCACCATCGACATCGTCTCGCTGGAGTGCCAGCACTCCCATGTCCCGATGGACCTCATCGAGCTCATCCGCGGCAAGAAGGTCATGCTCGGGGCCATCGATGTGGCGAGCGAGACGATCGAGACCCCGGACGAAGTCGCCGACACCCTCCGGAAGGCGCTGAAGTTCGTCGACGCGGACAAGCTCCTCCCGAGCACTAACTGCGGCATGGCGCCGTTGCCTCGGGACGTTGCACTCGGGAAGATGAGCGCGCTCAGTGCGGGGACGAAGATCATTCGCGAGGAGCTGGCCGTTGAGGAGCCCTGACCCGCATGCATCCCGCGCGGGCGGCCGGATCGAGACGCCGAAACACGGCTTCTCGTCCTCGCTTTCGCCCGACGAGTTCAAAGCCCTGTTCCGCGGGCACCCCGGGGGTGTCGCCGTCATCACGGCGGATGCGGGCGACGGGCCCGTCGCGCTGACGGCGACGTCGGTCGCCTCGGTGAGCGCCGAGCCTCCGTTGCTGATCTTCTCGATCTCGGCACTGTCGTCGGCATCCGACGTGCTTGCGCGCGCCGAGACCGTCGTCGTGCACCTGCTCGACGCGCACGACATCGAGGTGGCGAAGCTCGGTGCGACCAGCGGCATCGATCGCTTCGCGCAGACGCACCGCTGGTCGCGCCTGGTCACCGGTGAGCCGGTATACCGCGATGTCCGCGCATGGGTACGCTGCACTGTCATCGATCGCATGGATGCAGGGACCTCCACGGTCATCGCCGCTCACGCACTGCAGTCCCACATCGAGCGCGACGTCCACCCGGGCGGGCCCGGCGACGCGCTGATCTACCACAACCGAACGTGGCACCGTCTGGGCGAGCACTCCCGCATCGAGGGCTGACGGAAGCGGCGTC
Organism: uncultured Actinomycetota bacterium; assembly: GCA_963751055.1. Classification (GTDB taxonomy): domain Bacteria; phylum Actinomycetota; class Actinomycetes; order Actinomycetales; family Microbacteriaceae; genus Microbacterium. The sequence goes on from CAVVTB010000008.1 coordinate 51,868, forward strand.
GCATATTCGCCAGCCGTGCCAGGCAAGTGTCACGGGAACACCGGCGTTCACGTGCCCGAGGGCGGCTCAGCACATAACACTGATTCAATCTCACCCCGTTCCCGACACTTCTGGGTCGCCCTGACAGTGCGTCTCGGTTGTCCTGCACGCTCAAGGATCCGCCATCGCACGTTGGCGAACTGCTGTGCGTTCTCATCCGTGGCGGTGATGAAGCCACCTGGGCTGTCAGATCGCCATCGCCGCCCGCACGCCTTCTGTCGCGGCCGCTCCGCCGTCGCCGGTGCTCGAGGCGAAGCCGCTCGCGAGCACGAGGTACTTGTCCGCGGCCTCGAGCGCGAAGCCGATTTGCTGCTCGACGAGGAGCACGGACAGGCCTTCGCTCGCCAGGTCTGCTCTATCTCGGCGACGATCGTCGGCTGAATGCCCTCGGTCGGCTCGTCGAGAATGAGCAGTTTCGGCCCGGTGATGAGGGTCCGGGCGATCGCAAGCTGCTGGCGCTGGAAGTACTTGGCGAGCAGCGCCGGCCCGAGTGCCGACTCAGCTCCCGTTGCGAACCCGAGAAGTGCCATCGACAAGAACAAGAGCGGTATGGCCCCCCCGTGTTCATGAGCGCTATCGCGAGCGCGATCGGCACGGTGCCCACAAGGACGGCGACGACCCAGGGGTGACGGGCACGATCCAGGACCAGTCCGCCGATGGGCAGCCCGATAACCGACGCGGTGAAAAGCACGGAGAGCGAAGCGACACCGTCGCTGCGTCGATGCCGATGACCGCGTAGAAGCCGACGGCGTTCTGGCGCATCGCGATCGGACCGATTCCGAACAGCGTCAGGATCAGCCCCTGATCTCCCCACCCGAGATCCGCTCAGGTTGCGCAGGGACTCTCATCACCCGATGCAGATCTGCGCTGAGTTCGCGAGCCAGGATGTGAGCGCGAACCGGAGCACTTCGGGATCGACGTCGGCCTCCCAACCGTGCGGCGCCTCTGCCGTCTCGACGACCGTGACGCTCGGGTGAGCCGACGAAGAAGTCCCGGGAACCCTTAGGTTCCCGGGACTTTCCGGTCGGGATGACAGGATTTGAACCTGCGACCCCTTGACCCCCAGTCAAGTGCGCTACCAAGCTGCGCCACATCCCGAAGCCCGAGCCGGAGCCCGGACAACTCCACTATCCTACCCGAGCCCCGCACCCCGCGCGAACGCGGCGAGACCAACCCGCCGCCCGCGCGCACCATGGCGGGGATCATCGGCGACACGCCGGGCGCCGCATCCGTCACCGGCGTGTTCCCGGGAATCCCCGCCGCTGCGCACGGCATCCCCGCCGTTGTGCACCCCACGCGAACGCGCAAGCCCTTGCCGGTGTCGGACCCGGGTCCTAGCGTCGGATGATGGCGAACATCACGATCAAGCCCGCCACCGCCGCCCGCTTCGACGATGTCGAGCACACCTTCGACGCGGGAGGCGACGCCCGAGGCTGTCAGTGCCAATGGTGGACGATCCCCAACACCGAGTGGTCGAAGACCTCGCAGGACGGCAGACGCGACATGCTGGCCGACGAGATCACCGCGGGTCCGCCGCCCGCGACTCGATCGCGTACGTCGACGGCGAGGCCGCGGGCTGGGTCCGGGTCGGCCCGCGCACGCGGCAAGTCGGATCGGCCGCACTCTCATCATCAACAGCTCTACGCGAAGAGCCACTGGACGATGAGTCGGTGTGGGCCGTGAGCTGCTTCGTCGTGCGCAAGCGAGCACCGCGGCAGGGACTCAACGCGCGGCTGCTCGACGCGGCCGTCGACTTCGCCCGCGAGCACGGCGCCCGGGTGATCGAGGCCTATCCCATCGATCCGAATGCCGGCAAGGAGCACCACGTGAACGACCTCTTCCACGGGGTCGATCTCGACCTTCGAGAATGCCGGCTTCCCGAAGTCGCGCGACCTAAGCCGGACCGTCCCATCGTCGCGCTCGACCTCCGGTCCTGACGGCCGAACGCGGTCGGGAACGAGCCCGCCGGCGTGCGACGATGAAGTGCCCGCGCGCTCGATGAGGAGGACCATGCACCGGCTCTGGATCGGATTCGTCCCCTTCGCCGTCGTATCGGCCGTCCATGTCGGCGCGCTCGCGCTCGACGCCGAGGCGGTGTCGGCACCCACCAAGCTCTGGCTCATGCCGCTCCTCGCCCTCGCCGTGTTCTGGGGCGGCCGCGGTTCGCGGTGGGGAACGCCATACGCGCTTCTCTTCACCGCCATCGCGCTCTCGTGGATCGGGGACGGCGCCGGCACCTTCCTGCCGATGCTCCCGACCGTGCCGATGATGCTGCTCTTCTTCGGCCTCGCGCACCTCTGCTACATCTGGCTGTTCTGGCGGGTGCTCGCGGTGCGCCGTGTTCCGCCGTGGGCGGTCGTCTACGCGCTGTGGTTCGGCATCCTGCTCGCGGTCCTCTGGCCCGCGCTCGGCGCGCTCCTCATCGCCGTCGCGCTCTACGGGCTCGTCCTCGGCGGCACCGCGGTCGCGGCATCGCGCTGCCACCCGCTCATCGCTGTCGGGCGGCGCGTTCTTCCTCGCATCCGACACCATCCTCGCCTTCGAGCTCTTCATGCCGGATGCGACACCCGCATGGGCGAGCCCGCTCGTCATGTTCACGTACTGCCTCGGCCAGGGGCTGATCGCCGCTGGCGTCGTCGTGGCCGATCGCCTCCGCACGACGACCGAAACCCCCGAAACGGCGGGAGTCACGCCGTGACCGAGGCCTCGGTCCGCGTCGACGCGTGGCTGTGGGCGGTCCGCGTCTACAAGACCCGATCAGCCGCGACGACCGCATGCCGTGCCGGGCATGTTCGGGTCAACGGCGATCGCGCCAAGGCCGCCCAGCCGGTGCGGCCGGGAGACGAGCTGCGCGTGCAGGATCGCCGGCTTCGACCGGATCCTCATCGTTCGCCAGCCGATCTCGAAGCGCGTCGGCGCCGTCCTCGCCGCAGCGGCCGTCGAAGACATCACCCCTCCGCCGCCTCCGCGCGAGCTCACCGCGTTCGTGCCGGTGCGCGACCGCGGCGCGGGTCGCCCGACCAAGCGCGAGCGCCGGGACCTCGAGAAGCTCCGCGGACGCGAGGACTGAGGTTCGGCCGGCTCAGCCCAGCAGGTCGAGCAGCCAGCGCGCGCCGCGAGCGGCGGCCCCGGCATCCGTGACGCGATCGACGAGTCCGCGATCGCTCGTCACCACCGTCACGCGGCGGCCTGCGGCGACGAGGCTCGGCCGCCTGCGCGACGATCGTGTCGTCACCGGATGCCGCGGCCCCGACGACCTCGACGCCCGCCGCATCCGCACCGGCGTGGCGCGCCTGCCCCTCGACGACGGCGACCCACTCCGGGAACCAGGTGTGCTCGGGCAGCTCGAGCGCCGCCGCCGGGACCCCGGAGGCTCGCGAGAGTCGTCCACCCGCGCGATGAGCCGCTCCGCGGCGCCCGCGCGGTCGCGCCACCAGCCATCCGGCACCGAACCCATGACGTTCGCGACATCCACCACGATCGCCGGGCGGATGCCGAGCAGCGGGCGAAGCTGCGCCCACGACGACTCGAAGCCGGGATGCAGCGGTCGCTCGGCCACGGCATCGGCCGGAACCCACGCCAGCTCACGGCTCTCGGGATCGCTGATGGTCGGCTCGAACGGCACGGCGACGTCGCCGACGAGAGTCGTGTAGCTCCAGTAGCCGAGGTCGAGGATGCTCAGCAGGCGCGGCCGGATGGCGGCATCCGGAACACCCGCCTCTTCGGCGGCTTCGCGCAGCGCGCCGTCGGTCGCCGACTCGCCCTCGTGACGCGCGCCGCCGGGCAGGGCCCACGTGTCGCCGAAGTGGCTCCACGACACGCGATGCTGCAGGAGCACGCCGCGCTGCGGGTCGAGCGCGAGAAGCCCCGCCGCGCCGAATCGGCCCCAGTAACGCTCCCCCGTCGGCGCCACGACCCACGCGTCGTCCGGGATTCCGCGGACCGAGCGGCCGGCGCGGCTCACCGGGTGCGGGGGGCTCGATCGTCACCCGCCCAGCCTTTCACACGGGCAGGCCACCGACTCCCGATCGGCCAGCCCGCCGACATCCGGAGTCTCACGAGAATGGAGGCGTGGACTACGAACTCGACGACGACCCGACGCGCATCCAGCCCGACGTGGTGTGGGGCTACCTGTCGGCCGACGCCTACTGGGGCCGCTGGCGCACGCGCGCCGACATCGACGCGCAGCTCGCATCGGCCTGGCGGGTCGTCGGCGCCTATCGCGCCGACACCGGCGAGCAGGTCGGCTTCGCCCGCGCCGTCTCGGACGGCGTCGGGTTCGCCTACCTCGCGGACGTGTTCGTCCTGCCCGAGCACCAGGGTCACGCACTCGGCAAGCGGCTGATGCAGCACATGATCGAGGACGGTCCCGGGCGCGACTTCCGCTGGGTGCTGTTCACGGCCGACGCGCACGGACTCTACGAGCAGTTCGGCTTCGCCGCCCCGGATGCCACGGCGATGGTCCGTCCGAGCCGGCAGGGGTGACGGCAACCGGTCTCAGCGCTGGCGCTTCTCCCGCACGCGCATGTTGACGACGATCGGCGTGCCCTCGAAGCGTGTAGAGCTCGCGCAGGCGGCGCTGGATGAACCGGCGGTAGCCCGGGTCGAGGAATCCGGTCGTGAAGAGCACGAAGGTCGGCGGACGCGTCGAGGCCTGCGTGCCGAACAGGATGCGGGGCTGCTTGCCACCCCGAAGCGGATGCGGGTGCTCGGCCACGAGCTCCGACAGGAACGCGTTGAACTTGCCGGTCGGGATGCGGCGATCCCACGAGTCGAGCGCGGTCTCGAGCGCCGGCACGAGCTTCTCCATGTGCCGGCCGGTGCGCGCCGAGATGTTGACGCGCGGCGCCCACGCCACGTGGGCGAGGTCCTGCTCGATCTCGCGCTCGAGGTAGCGGCGACGGTCCTGGTTCTCGAGGTCGGTGTCGTTCAGGCGATCCCACTTGTTGAACGCGAGCACGAGCGCGCGGCCCGACTCGAGCACGAGGTCGATGATCCGGACGTCCTGCTCCGAGATGGACTCGGAGACGTCGAGCATCGACGACGGCGACCTCCGCCTTCTCGAGCGCGGCCGACGTGCGCAGCGACGCGTAGAAGTCCGCGCCCTGCTGCAGGTGCACGCGGCGGCGGATGCCGGCGGTGTCGACGAAGCGCCACAGCTTGCCGCCGACCTCGACGATCTCGTCGACCGGGTCGCGCGTGGTGCCGGCGAGCTCGTTGACGACGACCCGCTCCTCGCCCGCGGCCTTGTTCAGCAGCGACGACTTGCCGACGTTCGGGCGACCGAGGATCGCGACGCGGCGGGGTCCGCCGATCTCGGGCTTGGCGACCGCGGAGACATCCGGCAGCACCTTCATGATCTCGTCGAGGAGGTCGGCGACGCCGCGGCCGTGGATCGCCGACACCGGGTACGGCATCGCCGAGGCCGAGGTTCCAGAGCGGCGCGGCCTCGGGCTCGTGGCGCGCGTCGTCGATCTTGTTGGCGACGAGGAAGACGGGCTTGCCGGTCTTGCGCAGCAGCTTCACGACGTGCTCGTCGGTGGAGGTCGCCCCGACCATCGCGTCGACGACGAACATCACGACGTCGCGAGAGGTCGATCGCGACCTCGGCCTGCGCGGCGACCGAGCGGTCGATGCCCTTCGCGTCGGGCTCCCAGCCGCCGGTGTCGACCACCGTGAACCGCCGGTCCATCCACTCGGCCTTGTATGTCACGCGGTCGCGCGTGACGCCGGGAGTGTCTTCGACGACGGCTTCGCGGCGACCGAGGATGCGGTTCACGAGCGCGGACTTGCCGACGTTCGGGCGTCCCACGATCGCGACGACCGGCAGCGCCGGCGAGAACTGGATGCCGTCCTCGCCGAGCGTGACGCCCGCGAGCAGCGCGGCATCCTCGTCGTCCAGCTCGTAGTCCGCGAGGCCCTTGCGCAGCGATTCCGCCCGCTGTTCGGCAAGCTCCTCGTCGAGGTCGGCCAGCTTCTCTTCGAGGTGGTCGGGACCGCCCTCGTACTCTTCGATGTCGTCAGCGCCCATCGCGGGCTCCTGTCTGTGTGGGAACGACCGCTCGGATGACAGCCAGCACGGCGTCCACGGTCTGTTCGAAGTCGAGTTCGGTCGAGTCGACGACCGTCACGCCGGGAGCGGCGGTGAGGAAGTCGACGACGGCCGAGTCCGACGCGTCGCGTCGGTGAAGTGCTGCGGCGACGGATGCGGCATCCTGAGTCGTCACCTCGGCGCTGCGGCGCGCGGCGCGCACCTCGGGCGCGGCGGTGAGCAGGATCCGCACCGGCGCATCGGGTGCGACGACGGTCGTGATGTCACGACCCTCGACGACGACGCCAGGACGAGCGGATGCTGCCACCAGCGCCCGGAACAGCTCATTGACCGATTCGCGCACCGCCGGCACCCGCGCGACGCCGCTGACGGCATCCGTCACCCTCGGCTCGCGGATCGCGTCGGTCACATCCGTCGCGCCGACCCTGACCCAGTACTCGTCGGGGTCGAGCGAGATCGAATAGTCGAAGTCGCCGGCGATCTCGAGGACGGATGCCGCATCCGACGTGTCGACACCGCGCTCGAGCGCCTGCCAGGCGAGGGCGCGGTAGGCGGCGCCGGTGTCGAGGAAGCCGTAGCCGAGGCGACGTGCGGCCTGCTTCGACACGCTCGACTTGCCGCTGCCGGCGGGTCCGTCGATGGCGACGACGACGGGCGCGATCGGAGCGCGCGGGCTCAGTCATTCGTGGTGCTCGCAATCTTCCAGCCGCGGGACTCGAGCCCCTCGACGGCGCGCCGCACGGCGCTCGGCACCACGCTGATCTCGGCGAGGCCGAACTGCGCGCCGGGCGAGTGCTCGAGACGGAGGTCCTCGACGTTGACCTCGAGCTCGCCGAGCTCGCCGAACAGGCGCCCGAGCTGGCCCGGGGTGTCGTCGACCATGACGACGACCTGCTCGAAGCGGCGGTTCTGGCCGTGCTTGCCGGGGAGCCGCTCGACGCCGTCGTTGCCGCGGCGAATCGTGTCGGCGACCGCGCGCCGTGCGCCCGGGTGCCTCGGGAGCGCGCAGCGCGTCGGCGACGGTGGAAAGGTCTGCGGCGAGCGCATCGAGCACGTCGACGACGGGCTCCGCGTTGGCGCCGAGGATCTGCACCCACAGTTCGGGGGCGGATGCCGCGATCCGCGTCGTGTCACGGACGCCCTGACCGGCGAGGCGGAGCGATCCGTCCGGGGCGTCGACGAACCGGCCGGCGAGAAGGCTCGCGACCAGCTGCGGCACGTGCGAGACGAGCGCGACGGCGCGGTCGTGGTCCTCGGGTGACATCTCGAGGGGTGTTGCGCCGAGGTCGAGCGCGAGCGCTTCGACGAGAGCGAGGTCGGCGGCCGAGGTCTCCTCGTCGCGGCAGACCACCCAGGGCCGCCCGACGAAGATGTCGGCGCGCGCGGCGATCGCGCCGCCGCGCTCCCGACCGGCCAGCGGGTGGGATCCGATGTAGTGGGTGAGGTCCACGCCGCGGTCGCGGAGTGCCTTCAGCGGCTCGAGCTTGACGCTCGCGACATCCGTCACGACGGCCTGCGGGAAGCGCGTGAGCTCCCGCTCGATGACGGCGGCCGTGACATCCGGCGGCACCGCCACGACGATCAGCGTCGGCTCGTCCTCGTCGCCGCGCGGGGCGCCCGGCGCCGTAGTCGACCGCGAGACGCAGCTGCGAGGGAGACGTGTCGTCCAGGGCGACATCGATGCCGCGCGCGGTGAGCGCGTGGCCGATGCTCGATCCGAGGAGTCCCGCTCCGACGATGCGGACCGTCCCCTGCACGCGCGGTGCGAGCGCCTGATCGGCGGCGCGCCCCGCGCTGCGCCGGCGCGCGGCGCTGCGGTGGAATCGGTCACTGTGTCTCCTGGTCGCTCCCCGCCGATTGCGGGTCGTCGTCGCGGTCTTCCTGCGACGGGCCGCTCGTGGCCTGGCGCGCAAGTGTCAGCAGCGCCCCCCGCTCCACTTTAGTCAACTCGCGTGTGCGGCCGGCTGGCAGCGTTCCCAGGTGGAGCGGCCCGAACGAGCGGCGGACGAGCTCGACGACCGGATGCCCCACCTCGGCCATCATGCGACGGACGATGCGGTTGCGCCCCGAGTGGAGGGTCAGTTCGACGAGCGAGCTGCGCGCCATCCTCGGAGGTCGACAGCAGCCGCGCCTTGTCGGCCGCGATCGGGCCGTCCTCCAGCTCGACTCCGCGGGTGAGCTTCGCGATCGTCTGCGCGACGACGCGTCCGTCGACCTTCGCGATGTACACCTTCGTGACGCCGAACGACGGATGAGCGAGCACGTGCGCGAGTTCGCCGTCGTTGGTCAGCACCAGCAGACCGCTGGTCTCGGCATCCAATCGCCCCACGTTGTAGAGGCGCTCCGGCCAGTCCTTCGTGAACCGCCGGAGGTCGGGGCGGCCGCGATCGTCGTTCATGGAGCTCACCACGCCGGTCGGCTTGTTGAGCAGGACGTAGCGCTTGGTCGGGTCGAGCTGGATCGCGGTGCCGTCGACGTCGACCTTGTCGACCGTCGGGATCGATGCGCGTGCCGAGTTCGGTCACGACCTTGCCGTTGACCCGCACGCGGCCCTCGACGATGAGGTCTTCCGCGACCCGGCGGGACGCGACCCCGGCATTCGCGAGCACCTTCTGCAGCCGGACGCCCTCAGGGGCATCTTCGGTCGCGGTCATCGCCGCACCTCCCCGTCGAATCCGTCGGCCCCGACTTCATCAGCGCCGTCGAGCAGCGGCGAGATGTGCGGCAGCTCGTCGAGCGAGTTGATGCCGAGGTTCACGAGGAGCGCGTCGGTCGTGCCGTAGTGGATGGCGCCGGTCTCGGCATCCGCGAACAGCTCGGTGATGAGCCCCCGCGAGAGGAGCGTCCGCACCACCGAGTCGACGTTGACCGCGCGGATGGATGCGACCTGGCCGCGCGTGACGGGCTGCTTGTACGCGATGACGGCGAGCGTCTCGAGCGCCGCCTGCGACAGGCGCGACGGCGCCTGGGAGTTGACGAACTCCGAGACGAGGTCGTCGTGCTCCTCGCGCACGTACAGGCGCCAGCCGCCGCCGACCTCGCGCAGCTCGAACCCGCGGCGCGGACCGCCGGTCTCGCCGTCGTAGTCGGCGACGAGACCTTCGACCGCCTGGCGGACCGCCGGAACGGGTGCGGCGACCGCGGCCGCGAGGCTCACGAGGCTCTGCGGCTCGTCGACGATCAGGAGGATCGCCTCGAGCCGTCGGCGCGACGTCGGTAGTGCGGGATCATCGGTCATAGTCGGCTCCCAGGGTCGCGAGGTTCTCGTCCGACCAGCGCTGCGCGGTCCAGCGGAGGGTCAGCTCGCCGAGCGGCTCGAGCTGCTCGAACGAGAGGGCGGAGTGCCGGTACAGCTCGAGCACCGACAGGAATCTGGCGACGACCACGCCGGTCTGGCCGACCCCGGCGATGAGCTCGCGGAAGTTGAGTGTTCCGGCATCCCGCAGCAGCGTCACCACGATCGCGGCCTGCTCACGGATGCTCACGAGCGGCGCGTGCAGGTGGTCGAGACCGACGTGCGGGATCTCCTTCGGCGTCATCGCGAGCAGCGCCAGCGCCGCGAAGTCGTCGGCGTTGAGCGTCCAGACGAGCTCGGGCACGGCGTTGCGGTACTTCTCGTCGAGCCGCACCGCGCGAGTGTGACGGCGATCCTCGCGCTGCAGGCACCGGGCGAACCACGCCGAGACCTCCTTGAAGGCGCGGTACTGCAGCAGCCGCGCGAAGAGCAGGTCGCGCGCCTCGAGGAGGGCGACGGACTCGGCATCCACCAGCTCGCCCTGCGGCAGGAGACCCGCGACCTTCATGTCGAGGAGGGTCGCGGCGACGACGAGGAATTCGGATGCCTCCTCGAGCTCCTCGTCCGGGCCGAGCTGTCGCAGATAGGCGATGAACTCCGTCGTCACAAGTCGAGAGCGACACCTCGGTGATGTCGAGCTCGTGCTTCGAGAGCAGCGACAGCAGCAGGTCGAACGGTCCGTCGAACACGCCGAGCGAGACCCGGAAGCCCGGTTCGGTCGCCGATCCTTCCGAAGCGTCCGGACCATCGACCCCGGTCGCCGAGCCTGTCGAAGCGGTCGTCAGGCGACAGCGCCACGTGCGACCAGCTCCCGCGCCAGCCGCAGGTAGGCCTGGGCGGCGGCGTGCTCGGGCGCGAACTCGGTGATGGGCATGCCCACGACCGAGGCATCGGGGAACTTCACCGTGCGACCGATGACCGTTTCGAGGACGTCGTCGCCGAACGCCTCGACGACCCGCTCGAGCACCTCGCGCGAATGCAGCGTGCGCGCGTCGTACATCGTCGCGAGCACCCCGTCGAGCGTGATCGTGGGGTTGAGCCGGTCGCGCACCTTGTCGATCGTCTCGATCAGCATCGCGACGCCGCGCAGCGCGAAGAACTCGCACTCGAGCGGGATGAGCACGCCGTGGCTCGCGGTGAGCGCGTTGACGGTGAGGAGGCCGAGCGACGGCTGGCAGTCGATCAGCACGACGTCGTAGCCCGCGCTGACCTTCCGCAGCGCGCGCGACAGCGTCTGCTCACGGGCGACCTCGTTCACGAGGTGCACCTCGGCGGCCGAGAGGTCGATGTTCGCCGGGATGACGTCGAGGTTCTCGACGCGCGAGTGCACGATCGACGTCGTGCGGGTCGCGCTTGCCGTCGAGGAGCAGGTCGTAGATCGTCGGGATCTCGTGGGTCTGGATGCCGAGACCCGCCGACAGCGCGCCCTGCGGGTCGAAGTCCACCGCGAGCACCTTGCGGCCGTAGCCGGCGAGCGCAGCCGCGAGGTTGATGGTGGTCGTCGTCTTGCCGACGCCGCCCTTCTGGTTGCAGAGCGAGATGATGCGCGCGGGACCGTGGCCGTCGAGAGCCGGCGGGGTCGGGAAGCCGTGGTAGGGACGCCCGGTGGGACCGATCAGGGTCTCTTCCTCAGAGGCCTTCGTCGCGCCCCGCTTGCTGACCGCCACAGACTCTCCTTGAATTCACATGCCGTGCACCCGATTCTAGCCACGACGAGCGCTCCGGCCCGGCAGGGATCACCTGGCGCGCGGGTGCGACGTCGCATACACGTCGCGGAGGGCATCCACCGAGACGTGCGTGTAGATCTGGGTGGTCGCCACCGACGCGTGGCCGAGCAGCTCCTGGACCACCCGCACGTCCGCACCGCCCTGCAGCAGGTGGGTCGCGAACGAGTGCCGCATGGTGTGCGGCGACACGTGTGCCGTGAGACCGGCGCGGTCCGCGGCATCCCGGATCACCAGCCATGCGCTCTGCCGGGACAGCGGCGCTCCGCGAGCGCCGAGGAACAGCCGCGGCGTCGCCTTGCCGCGGCGCGACAGCTCCGGACGCGCGCGCGTCAGGTAGGCGTCGAGAGCCGCGCGGGCGTACGAGCCGACCGGCACGATCCGCTCCTTCGACCCCTTGCCGCGCACGCGCAGCACCTCGCCGTGCGAGACGTCGTCGACGTCGAGCTGGACGACCTCCGTCACCCGCGCGCCCGTCGCGTACAGGAGTTCCAGCAGCGCCCGGTCGCGGATCCCGATCACGGAGTCGCGCTCGGGCGCATCGAGCAGCCGCTCCACCTGGTCGATCGTGAGGGCCTTCGGCAGTCGCTTCGCCTGCTTCGGCGGCCGCAGTCGGGTGGTGGGGTCGGCGGGCTCGATGCCTTCTCGCGCGAGGAAGCGGTGCAGTCCGCGCACCGATGACTGCAGTCGCGCGAGACTGGATGCCGCGACCGGCGGCTGCGCGGACGCCCGCTCCGCCGCGAATCCGGCGACCAGCTCGGGCGTGACCGCCCCGGAGTCCTCGACGCCCTGGTCCGCGAGCCACGCGAGGTAGCCGTCGAGGTCGCGCCGGTAGGCCGCCACCGTGTGGTCCGACAGCCCGCGCTCGATCGAGATGTGTCGCAGGTACGCGTCCATCGCCCGATCGAGCCGCATGTCAGGCCTCCGGCGACTCCGCTGATCGAACAGGCGGAGCCTGACGTCGCAGCACCTCGGCGGCCGCGAGCAGTCCCGTCGCCAGGATGCCGTTGCGCAGCCGCCCTTCGAGCACGCCGGTGACGGCATCCGTCAGCGGCACCCACTCGATGCGGATGTCGGCTTCCTCATCCTCGCGCGCATGCGCGTGGCCCACGGGTGTGAGGTCGCGCGCGAGGAACAGGTGCACGACCTCGTCGTTGCCGCCGGGCGTCGTGAAGACGCTGACGAGCGGCTGCCAGTCCGCTGCGACGAGGTCGGCCTCCTCCATGAGCTCGCGCTGCGCGGTCTCGAGCGGCGACTCCCCCGCGATGTCGAGGAGGCCGGCGGGGATCTCCCAGTCGCGGTGGCGAATCGGATGCCGGTACTGCTGGATCAGCAGAACGCGGCCGTCCTCGTCCATCGCGACGATCGCCGCGGCACCCGGATGGTCGACGTACTGACGCACGATCTCGCCGTCGCCGTAGCGGACGGTGTCGCTGCGGACATCCCACACCCTGCCCTCGTAGACGAGGTCGCTCGCGACGATCTCGGGCTCGATGAGCTCGTCGCGCAGCGGCGTCAGCCATTCGCGACGTCGAACAGCTCGCTCGAACGGTGGCGCTCGAGCGCCGCGCCGACGAGTCCGCGGAAGAGCGGATGCGGGTCGGTCGGCCGCGAACGCAGCTCGGGGTGCGCCTGCGTGGCGATGTAGTACGGGTGCACATCGCGGGGCAGCTCGACGTACTCCACGAGGTTCCGGTCGGGCGAGAGGCCCGAGAACACCATGCCCGCCTCGGCGACCTTGTCGCGGTAGCGGTTGTTGACCTCGTAGCGGTGGCGGTGGCGCTCTTCGATGCGGTTCGAGCCGTAGAGCTCGGCTGCGAGCGAACCCTCGGCGAGATCGGCCGGGTACAGCCCCAGCCGCATCGTGCCGCCCATGTCGCCGCGGTCGAGGATGTCGACCTGCTCGGCCATCGTCGCGATCACCGGGAACTCGGTGTCGGGATCGAATTCGCTCGACGAGGCGCCTTCGAGACCGGCGACGTGGCGGGCGTACTCGATCACCATGCACTGCAGGCCGAGGCACAGGCCGAGGGTCGGGATCCCCTGCTCGCGCGCGAACCTCAGCGCGCCCAGCTTGCCCTCGATGCCGCGGATGCCGAAGCCGCCCGGCACGACGATGCCGTCGATGTCGCCGAGCGCCTTGGCTGCGCCCTCGGGCGTCTCGCACTCGTCGGAGGGGATCCACCGGATCTTGACCTGCGTCTCCTCCGCGAAGCCGCCGGCCTTGAGCGCCTCGGTGACCGAGAGGTACGCATCCGGCAGATCGATGTACTTGCCGACGAGACCGATGGTCACGTCGTGCTTCGGGTTGTGGACGGCCTGCAGCACGCGCTGCCAGCGCGACCAGTCGACCTCGTTCGCCTTCGAGAGCCCGAGCGTCCGGACGATGTACTCGTCGAGACCCTGCTCGTTGAGCATCGTCGGGATGTCGTAGATGCTCGGCACGTCGACGGCGTTCACGACGGCCTGCTCGTCGACGTCGCACATCAGCGCGATCTTGCGCTTGTTCGCCTCGGTGACCGGCCGGTCGCTGCGGAGCACGAGCGCGTCGGGCTGGATTCCGATGGAGCGGAGCGTCGCGACCGAGTGCTGCGTGGGCTTGGTCTTCTGCTCGCCGGAGGCGCCCATGAACGGCACCAGCGAGACGTGGACGAAGAAGACGTTGGCGCGACCGAGCTCGTGGCGGATCTGGCGCGCCGACTCGATGAACGGCTGCGACTCGATGTCGCCGACGGTGCCGCCGATCTCGGTGATGATGACATCCGGCCGCGGCTCCTCCGTCGCCTGCAGCCGCATCCGGCGCTTGATCTCGTCGGTGATGTGCGGGATGACCTGCACGGTGTCGCCGAGGTACTCGCCGCGGCGCTCGCGCGCGATGACCTGCGAGTAGATCTGCCCGGTCGTCACGTTCGCCGCCTGGCTGAGCTCGATGTCGAGGAAGCGCTCGTAGTGCCCGATGTCGAGGTCGGTCTCGGCGCCGTCGTCGGTCACGAAGACCTCGCCGTGCTGGAACGGGTTCATCGTGCCCGGGTCGACGTTCAGGTACGGATCGAGCTTCTGCATCACGACGCGCAGTCCGCGGGCGGTGAGGAGGTTGCCGAGGCTCGCGGCGGTGAGTCCCTTGCCCAACGAGGAAACGACACCCCCGGTCACGAAGATGTGCCTGGTGGTGTCGTTCGATTTGTCCGCGTCTGAAGAAGTCTGCATCACGGGCTTTTATCCTATCCCACGGATTCGGGCTGAAGCTGTGCGAACGCGCCGTGCGCGGTTCACGCGGCCGAACCGCCGAGAGTCAGCAGCTCGCGAGCATGGGTGAGCGCAGCATCCGAGTCGGTCAATCCCGACAGCAGGCGGGCCATCTCGGCCTCGCGCTCGGCTCCATCGAGCCGGCGGACATCGGATGCCGTCACCGAGCCGTCGCTCGCCTTCACGACGGTGAGGTGGTTGTTGGCGAATGCCGCCACCTGCGCGAGGTGGGTCACGGCGATGACCTGGGATGCCTCGGCGAGGCGTGCCAGCCGGCGCCCGACCTCGATCGCGGCGGCGCCGCCGATGCCGGCGTCCACCTCGTCGAACACGAACGTCGGAACCGGGTCCGCCGCCGCGATGACCACCTCGATGGCGAGCATCACGCGACTCAGCTCACCGCCCGAGGCGCCGCGCGCGACGGGTCGCGGATCGGCGCCGGTGTGCGGCGAGAGCAGGAGCGCGACGTCGTCGCGGCCGGCCACGGTCTCGGCGCCGGGTGTCACCGCGACGGTGAGCCGCGCGTCGGGCATGGCGAGATCGCGGAGCTCGGCGGTGACCGCGCTGCCGAGTCGCGCGGCAGCGGCGGTGCGCGCCGCCGTCAGCGCCGCCGCTGCGTCATCGAGAGCGGATGCCGCAGCATCCCTCTCGGCTGTCAGGCGCTCGATGCGGTCGCCGTCGTCGTCGAGCTCGGCGAGCCGGGCCGAGCCGGTGTCGAGGAGCGCGATCGCCTCGTCGAGCGTGCCGTGCGCGCGGACGAGCGCGGTCAGCACCGCACGACGCTCCTCGACGGCGGCGAGCTCGTGCGGACCCGTCTCGTCGAGATCGGCGAGGTAGCCCGCCAGCGCGGCGGCGAGATCCGTCGTGCGATAGCCGAGGTCGGCCGCCTGGGCAGCAAGGTCGGTCAGCGCGGGGTCGTTCGCGCGCTCGAGCGCGCGGCGTGCTTCGGCCAGCAGCGCGCCGGCATCGGGCGCCTCGCCGTCGCCCGAGAGGGCGTCATGCGCGGTGGCGGCCGCCAGCCGCAGCTCCTCGGAGTTCGCGAGCCGCTCGGCCCGCACGGCGAGCTCGGCGTCCTCGCCGGGCTGCGGCGCAGCCTGCTCGATCTCGGCGAGCTGCTCGCGCAGCCGCTCCGCTTCGAGCGGCTCGCGCGTCTCGATCGGTCGTCAGGTCCGCGAGCTCGCGCTCGATCCCCCGCGAGTGCTCGAACGCCGCGCGGTAGACATCCCGCGCGGACTGGACGTCGTCGCCCCCGAACCGGTCGAGCGCATCCCGCTGGGCGGTGGCCGAGCGCAGCCGCAGCTGGTCGGACTGGCCGTGGACGACGACGAGCTCGTCGGCGAGATCCGCGAGCACGCCCGCAGGCGCGGCGCGACCGCCGACGGTCGCGCGTCCGCGGCCTTCGCTCGAGACCGAGCGACCCACGAACAGCTCCGCGGTGCCGTCGCCGAGCGGCTCGACGCTTCCGCCGGCCTCGCGCACTCGCTCGGCGACCGGTCCGTCCTCCGGCACGATCCAGACCCCGTCGACCGAGGCCTGCGCCGCGCCGGAGCGGACGGCGCCGGAGTCGGCGCGCTGCCCGAGGAGCAGCCCGAGACCCGTCACGACCATCGTCTTGCCTGCGCCGGTCTCGCCGGTGATCGCGGTGAACCCGGGCCCGATCGGCAGGGTCGCTTCCGCGATCACGCCGAGGTCGCGCAGGCGCATCTCTTCGATCACGGCTGATTGCCGTTCGTCGAGGTCGGGCCGCGCCAGCCCTCGACCGGCAGCCGGAACTTGCGCACGAGCCGATCGGTGAACGCCGCGGGATGCAGCCGCGCGAGCCGCACCGGCCTGTCGGAGCGGCGAACCACGACCCGGGCGCCGGGCGGCAGATCGTGCGAGCGACGGCCGTCGCACCACAGGATGCCGGTGCCGTCGGTGCGCTCGAGCAGCTCGATCGCGACGGTGTGCTGCGGCCCGACGACCAGCGGCTTCGCGAACAGCGCGTGCGCCGAGAGCGGCACGACCGCGATCGCGTCGACGGTCGGCCAGATCACCGGACCGCCCGCGGAGAAGTTGTAGGCGGTCGACCCCGTCGGCGTCGAGACGACGACCCCGTCGCACCCGAAGGTCGACAGCGGACGGCCGTCGACCTCGATGACGACCTCGAGCATGCGCTCACGCGAGGCCTTCTCGACCGTCGCCTCGTTCAGCGCCCATGTCTCGTAGACGACCGAGTCCGCAGCATCCTTCACCCGCACCTGAAGCGCGAGGCGCTCCTCGACGTCGTAGTCGCGGTCGATGACGCGGCGCACCGCATCGTCCATGTCGTCTCGCTCGATCTCGGCGAGGAATCCGACGTGGCCCATGTTGATGCCGAGCACGGGGGCGGTGCCGTCGCGCACCAGCTCGGCGGCACGCAGGATCGTTCCGTCGCCGCCGAGCACGATGGCGAGTTCGATGTCGTGCACCGAGACCTCGTCGAGCGTCGGGACATCCGCGAGCGACGGCCGGACCGCGACCAGCTCGTCGCGGTCGTCCGGCGGCGATCACCGGCTGCGCGCCCGCGGCCCGCAGTGCGCCGACGACGCGTTCGGCCGCGATCACCGTGTCTTCGCGGTGCGCGTGCGCGACCACCAGGATGCTGCGCTCGGCGTTGGTGTCGGGCTGGGTCATGGGCTCCCCGTCAGTCGGTTCACGGTGCTCAACCATTCTGTCGGATTGCTCCCGCGTCCCGGCGCGAGGTGGGCGATGTACTCCGCATTTCCGTGCGTTCCGGCGATCGGGGAGGAGACCACTCCGCACGTGCCGAGCCCCTCGTCCCACGCCGCCCACAGCACGCTCGCCACGGCATCGGCGCGGGACGCGGCATCCGTCACCAATCCGCCCTTGACCGCGGTGCGTCCCACTTCGAACTGGGGCTTGATCAGCAGGACGAGGTCGGCGTCCGGTGCGGCGACCGCCCGGGCGGCGGGCAGGACGTGGGTGAGCGAGATGAACGACAGGTCGCCGGTGATGACGCTCGGCGCGTGCGTGCACGCCGCTCGCCGCCGCGAGCGACTCCGGTGTCATGTAGCGGACGTTGAAGCCCTCGATCGAGATCACTCCGGGGTCGACGGCGACGGATGCTGCCAGCTGGCCGTGCCCGACATCCACCGCGATCACGCGCTCCGCGCCGCGCTCGCGCAGCACCTGCGTGAAGCCGCCGGTGGACGCGCCCATGTCGAGTGCGAGCCGCCCCGCCGGGTCGACGTCGAAGGCATCCAGTCCGGTGAGGAGCTTGTGCGCCGCCCGGCTGACGTAGTGGTCGGCGCCCGCGACCTCGAGTGCGGCGTCGTCGGCGACCTGCGCGGAGGCCTTCACGACGGGCTTGCCGTCGACGGTCACGAGACCCTCAGCGATGAGGGTCGCCGCGTGGGTACGGGAGCGCGCGAGTCCTCGGGCGGCCAGCGCCGCGTCGAGGCGCGACGTCATCGAGCCGCCGTGGTCATCGAGGGGCCGTGCCCGCGGGGCCGGCCTCGAGGCGGCGGGCGAGCGTGTCGTGGAGGGCGTCATAGGCGTCGGCCCGTGTCGCGAGCGGCTGCGCCTCGATCACCTCGAGCTGCGACAGCAGGTCGCCGCGGTCGTCCGTGGTGTCGTCCATGCCCCCAGGATACGGCCCTGGTCCGGCTGGGACGGGCAGCTGCTGTGTCATAACTCCGTCTCGCAACGCGCGCTCGAGAGCCGAACCCCCGCAATCACGCGGAGGCGCGGACTGGCACCGTGCGCGCAGACTGAGTTATGACACGCTTCGCGTGGCTACGGCCGGTGGGGTCGCCCGGCCGCGCCGGCTCTCGGACGGATGTCCCCGGTCGCCGGCTCCGCTGCGCATAGAGCGTGCCGATCGCCGAGACACCGCATCGCCGACGAAACCCCACGCGATCCTCGGTGTTTCGTCGCGATCGCGGTGTTTCGGCGCGCCAGAACCCGCATGGGCATCGACAGTGACCTACGGCCGGTGGAACGGGTCGGCGTAGAGCTCTTCGGGCACGCGGAATCCGTAGATCGCACGCCCGGTCGCCCAGATCGCCGCGGCTCCTGCGCGCAGGAGGTCGATCGGGCGGTCGCCCGCCGACAGGATGTGGACGTCAGGTCCGTCGATGCGCACGCGCGCACCGCGAACACTCGCGCCGCCGTCGCCGACCCGCACCTCGGGGTACGGCTCGTGGAGCTCCCGCAGATCGCCGAGGATGAACGTGGGCTGCGACCCGGCAGGCGCTGCCAGCACGTGCTTCGGCCGGTCGATGCCGGTCAGCACCAGGGCTGAGGGGATCCCGGCGCGGTTGGCGCCGAGGATGTCGGTGTCGAGGCGGTCGCCGAGGAAGAGCGGATGCTGCGCGTGGAATCGCGCGACGGCCTCCTCGAAGATCGGCACCTCGGGCTTGCCGGCGACGGTCGCGAGGCGGCCGATCGCCGTGTGCACCGCAGAGACCAGCGTGCCGTTTCCCGGCGCGATCCCCCGCGCCTGCGGAATGGTCCAGTCGGTGTTGGTGGCGATCCAGGGGATGCCGCCTTCTTCTTCCGGGACCTTCAGCGCGAACGCGGCTTCCGCGAGCTGCGACCAGCCGACCTCGGGAGCGAAGCCCTGAACGACCGCGGCCGGTGAGTCATCGGCGCTGCGCGTGACGACGAAGCCCGCCTTCGCGACCTCGCTCACGAGTCCGTCGCCGCCCACGACGAGGATCGTCGCGCCCGGCGGGCACCTTCTGCACCAGCAGCCGCATGGCCGCCTGCGGACTCGTCACGACCTCGTCGGGTGCCGTCGCGAGGCCGAGGTCCGACAGGTGCGCGGCGACCGAGACATCCGTCCGGGAGGCGTTGTTGGTGATGTACGCGAGCTTCCTGCCGTCGCGCGCGCGGTTCAGGCTCTCGACCGCGTAGGGCAGCGCGCCGGCGCCGGCATAGACGACACCATCGAGGTCAGCGAGGACCACGTCGACGCCGGCCAGCGGCGCCGGTTCGGTGCGCCGCGTGAACAGACCCATCAATGTTCCTGCGGCGCGCGTTCGTCGGTCTCGAGCGTCGTCGAGCTCGACCGGTTCAGCTGGAGCCTTCCGTCCGCCGAGGTCTCGTCTATCGTCGACGGAGCCGTCCTCAGGCCTCGTCGGCCTCGTCCATCGTCATCGTCATCGGCGAGGTAGATCTCCTCCACCTCTTCGATGAAGACGTCTCGAGGTCGCCCGCGCCGCTGGCGGCGTCGAGCGCATCGGCTGCGACTTCAGCGCGGCGGTGCCACTCCTCGGCTTCGTCCGCGCGACCGAGCTCCTCGAGCACCGTGGCGCGCGCTGCGAAGAGGCCGGGGCTCCATTCGAATGCCCGATCTGGGTCGAGTTCCGGGATCTCGAGCTCCAGCAGGGCGCGGTCCGGCTGGTCCAGGTCGAGGCGAGCGCCCGACATGGCGATCGCGAGTTCGACACGCGACGACGTGGGCAGAGCGGACTTGTCGACCGCGCGGCCGACCTCGAGCGCGCGGTCGGGGCGCCCGACGCCGCGCTCGCTGTCGACCATCAGCGCGATCTGGTCGTCACGACCGGAGATCCGGCGGTAGGTGCGCAGCTCGCGCAGCGCGAGAGCGAAGTCGCCCGTGGCGTACGCGGTGATCGCGAGCGACTCGCGCACGATCGCGATGCGACCTGCGCGTCGAGACGCTGAGACCGCGTGCTGGTGAGCGAGCTCGGGATCGATCTCGATCAGCTTGGCAGCCATCGCAAGGTGCCGCGCGACCCACTCGGCGTTCTCCTTGCTCAGGGTCTTGAGCTCGTTGCGCGCACTCGTGGGGAGGTCATCCGCGGTGATCTCGTCGGGGATGAACGGATCGTCGTGGTGAGCGCGAACCGGGCGGTTCTCCTCCGGACGATTCAGCTCGACGGGGCGATCGACACCCCCGCGGGTGGGACGTCCGCCGCGATGCTGGTCGGGAGAGCCGTACGGCTTCCGCTCGCCGTCACGAGGCGGGTACGACTTCCGCTCCCATCGCGGGGCGTAGGGCTTGCTGCCCTGGTAGGGCTTCCGCTCGCCATCGCGAGGCGGATACGACTTCCGCTCGCCATCGCGAGGCGGATACGACTTCCGCTCCCCATCGCGCGGCGGGTACGACTTCCGCTCACCGTCGCGGGGCTAGCTTGCGCCGGTACGACTTCCGCTCACCATCGCGCGGCGGGTACGACTTCCGCTCACCATCGCGAGGGGCATACGGCTTGCTGCCCTGGTACGGCTTCCGCTCCCCATCGCGCGGCGGGTACGACTTCCGCTCCCCATCGCGCGGCGGATACGACTTCCGCTCGCCATCGCGCGGCGGCGTAGGGCTTGCTGCCCTCACGGGTGGGTACGACTTCCGCTCCCCGTCGCGCGGCGGGTACGACTTCCGCTCACCATCGCGCGGCTGGCGTACGAGGCTTCCGCTCCCCGTCACGGGGCGGGTACGACTTCCGCTCACCATCGCGCGGCGGATACGACTTCGCTCCCCATCGCGCGGCGGGTACGACTTCCGCTCCCCATCACGCGGCGGGTACGACTTCCGCTCACCATCCCGCTTCACGTATGGCTTCGAGCCATCCTGCTTCGCGTACGGCTTGCGGTCGGACTGGTGCTTCGGCTGCGGCTTCTTGCCGGGGTCGGAGGCGCGAGGAGGGCGCTGATCGCTGCGCGGACGCGACTCGCGATCGCTCCGGTTGTCGCGCGACTCTTGATCTGCCATCTCTCGATCCTTCCGGGTGCCCGACTCCAGGGCAATCACGGCTGTTAACGCGAAATGGCCACCCAGCTCTGGGTGGCCATTTCTCGAAAGAAGTCCGGCGGTGTCCTACTCTCCCACAGGGTCCCCCCTGCAGTACCATCGGCGCTGAGAGGCTTAGCTTCCGGGTTCGGAATGGGACCGGGCGTTTCCCTCTCGCTATGGCCGCCGAAACACTATTGATGTTTCATCGTTCATAAGCATGAGTTTGCTGTCAGCGACAGCGTGCAGCTCAAAAGCTGCTCATGCAGTTCTCGACCGTACATCGAGAACCACTCAGTGGACGCAAGCACCAAAAAACGGTGTGTTATCAAGTCATCGGCTTATTAGTACGAGTCAGCTACACGCGTTACCGCGCTTCCACATCTCGCCTATCAACCCAGTAGTCTGGCTGGGAGCCTCTCGCCCGAAGGCATGGAAGTCTCATCTTGAGGCCGGCTTCCCGCTTAGATGCTTTCAGCGGTTATCCATCCCGAACGTAGCTAATCAGCGGTGCTCCTGGCGGAACAACTGACACACCAGAGGTTCGTCCAACCCGGTCCTCTCGTACTAGGGTCAGATCCTCTCAAACTTCCTACGCGCGCAGCGGATAGGGACCGAACTGTCTCACGACGTTCTAAACCCAGCTCGCGTACCGCTTTAATGGGCGAACAGCCCAACCCTTGGGACCTACTCCAGCCCCAGGATGCGACGAGCCGACATCGAGGTGCCAAACCATGCCGTCGATATGGACTCTTGGGCAAGATCAGCCTGTTATCCCCGAGGTACCTTTTATCCGTTGAGCGACAGCGCTTCCACAAGCCACTGCCGGATCACTAGTCCCGACTTTCGTCCCTGCTCGACCTGTCAGTCTCACAGTCAAGCTCCCTTGTGCACTTACACTCGCCACCTGATTGCCAACCAGGTTGAGGGAACCTTTGGGCGCCTCCGTTACTTTTTGGGAGGCAACCGCCCCAGTTAAACTACCCACCATGCACTGTCCCTGAACCGGATTACGGTTCGAAGTTAGATATCCAGAGTGACCAGAGTGGTATTTCAACAATGACTCCACGTGAACTAGCGTCCACGCTTCAAAGTCTCCCACCTATCCTACACAAGCCACACCGAACACCAATACAAAGCTATAGTAAAGGTCACGGGGTCTTTCCGTCCTGCTGCGCGTAACGAGCATCTTTACTCGTATTGCAATTTCGCCGAGTTCGCGGTTGAGACAGTTGGGAAGTCGTTACGCCATTCGTGCAGGTCGGAACTTACCCGACAAGGAATTTCGCTACCTTAGGATGGTTATAGTTACCACCGCCGTTTACTGGGGCTTAAATTCTCAGCTTCGCCTTGCGGCTAACCGGTCCTCTTAACCTTCCAGCACCGGGCAGGCGTCAGTCCGTATACATCGTCTTGCGACTTGGCACGGACCTGTGTTTTTAGTAAACAGTCGCTACCCACTAGTCTCTGCGGCCTCCAAACGCTTTCGGAGTAAATCCTTATACGTCGAAGGCCCCCCTTCTCCCGAAGTTACGGGGGCATTTTGCCGAGTTCCTTAACCACGATTCTCTCGATCTCCTTGGTATTCTCTACCTGACCACCTGAGTCGGTTTGGGGTACGGGCGGCTTGAACCTCGCGTCGATGCTTTTCTTGGCAGCATAGGATCACCCACTTTTTATCCGCATCGTGTCTCAGCCTATGTGAGTGACGGATTTGCCTACAGCTCGGCCTACGCACTTGCACCAGGACTACCATCGCCTGGCTTGGGCTACCTTCCTGCGTCACACCTGTTAATACGCTAACCGCCTCAGCATAGGGTCGTGTGCTAGGCCCAACGCCTCACCCCGAAGGGATCAGTCAGTGGGATTCAGACACTTAGCATTACTGGATTGGTTTGGGCGGTTCTTCGCCGGTACGGGAATATCAACCCGTTGTCCATCGACTACGCCTGTCGGCCTCGCCTTAGGTCCCGACTTACCCAGGGAAGATTAGCTTGACCCTGGAACCCTTGGTCTTTCGGAGGACGTGTTTCTCACACGTCTTTCGCTACTCATGCCTGCATTCTCACTCGTGTGGCCTCCACGGCTGGTTCACACCGCCGCTTCGCTGGCCACACGACGCTCTCCTACCCATCAATACGGCTGGACCACGAAGGCCTACCAATAATATCAATGCCACAGCTTCGGTGGCGTGCTTGAGCCCCGTTACATTGTCGGCGCGGAATCACTTGACCAGTGAGCTATTACGCACTCTTTCAAGGGTGGCTGCTTCTAAGCCAACCTCCTGGTTGTCTAAGCAACTCCACATCCTTTCCCACTTAGCACGCGCTTAGGGACCTTAGATGGTGGTCTGGGTTGTTTCCCTCTCGACTATGAAGCTTATCCCCCACAGTCTCACTGCTGCGCTCTCACTTACCGGCATTCGGAGTTTGGCTGACGTCAGTAAGCTTTTGGGCCCCATCGGCCATCCAGTAGCTCTACCTCCGGCAAGAAACACGCAACGCTGCACCTAAATGCATTTCGGAGAGAACCAGCTATCACGAAGTTTGATTGGCCTTTCACCCCTATCCACAGCTCATCCCCTCAGTTTTCAACCTAAGTGGGTTCGGTCCTCCACGACGTCTTACCGTCGCTTCAACCTGGCCATGGATAGATCACTTCGCTTCGGGTCTAGGACATGCGACTGAATCGCCCTATTCAGACTCGCTTTCGCTACGGCTACCCCACTCGGGTTAACCTCGCCACATATCGCTAACTCGCAGGCTCATTCTTCAAAAGGCACGCTGTCACAGCTACTAAGGCTGCTCCAACGGTTTGTAAGCAAACGGTTTCAGGTACTATTTCACTCCCCTCCCGGGGTACTTTTCACCTTTCCCTCACGGTACTTGTCCGCTATCGGTCATCTGGGAGTATTTAGGCTTATCAGGTGGTCCTGACAGATTCACACGGGATTTCTCGGGCCCCGTGCTACTTGGGATACTCTTCGCGCCAAGGGAGGCATTTCGACTACGGGGTTCGCACCCTCTATGACCAGCCGTTCAAAGCTGTTCGTCTATACCTTCTTGTAACGCCGGCTGCTCGGCAGAGCAGCCTGAAAAGTCCCACAACCCCGAATACGCAACTCCTGCCGGATATCACACGTACTCGGTTTAGCCTGTTCCGGTTTCGCTCGCCACTACTAACGGAATCGCGGTTGCTTTCTCTTCCTGTGGGTACTGAGATGTTTCACTTCCCCACGTTCCCTCTACCCGCCCTATATATTCAGGCGGGAGTCACTGGGTCGGCACGCCGCCCAGCGGGGTTTCCCCATTCGGAAATCCTCGGATCAAAGTGTGCTTATCCACTCCCCGAGGCTTATCGCAGATTGCTACGTCCTTCTTCGGCTCCAGATGCCAAGGCATTCACCGTTTGCTCTTAAAGACTTGAAATCACATGAGTTTTATCAAAGAATCGGTTTGGACCGAAGTCCAACTCGAAATTGACTAATGATCTTTAAGATCATCAATATGAACCGACCGAAGTCGGTTCAAAAGATGCTCGCGTCCACTGTGTAGTTCTCAAAGTACGGGCGGTACCTTCCCCGCTTGCCACTTGGGCAGCCAGAAAAGGCCCTGAGGTTCGTCTGCCTCCGATCCGAAGATCGAGGCATCCGGTCCCTCAGGACCCAACAGCGTGCATGTGCCGGTCAGTCGACCAGAGCCTTTCCAGCTGCGAACAGCGTACTTGGCTCGGGAAGTCCCGATTCGGCACCTTGTCTAATGTTCCACCCATGAGCTGACCAGTCGAGAACATTCGTCTCGAGTCTGGCTCTGGAAGCTCCGAAGAGCTCCAAATGCTCCTTAGAAAGGAGGTGATCCAGCCGCACCTTCCGGTACGGCTACCTTGTTACGACTTAGTCCTAATTACCGATCCCACCTTCGACGGCTCCCTCCACAAGGGTTGGGCCACCGGCTTCAGGTGTTACCGACTTTCATGACTTGACGGGCGGTGTGTACAAGACCCGGGAACGTATTCACCGCAGCGTTGCTGATCTGCGATTACTAGCGACTCCGACTTCATGAGGTCGAGTTGCAGACCTCAATCCGAACTGGGACCGGCTTTTTGGGATTCGCTCCACCTTACGGTATTGCAGCCCTTTGTACCGGCCATTGTAGCATGCGTGAAGCCCAAGACATAAGGGGCATGATGATTTGACGTCATCCCCACCTTCCTCCGAGTTGACCCCGGCAGTATCCCATGAGTTCCCACCATTACGTGCTGGCAACATAGAACGAGGGTTGCGCTCGTTGCGGGACTTAACCCAACATCTCACGACACGAGCTGACGACAACCATGCACCACCTGTTTACGAGTGTCCAAAGAGTTCTACATTTCTGCAGCGTTCTCGTATATGTCAAGCCTTGGTAAGGTTCTTCGCGTTGCATCGAATTAATCCGCATGCTCCGCCGCTTGTGCGGGTCCCCGTCAATTCCTTTGAGTTTTAGCCTTGCGGCCGTACTCCCCAGGCGGGGAACTTAATGCGTTAGCTGCGTCACGGAATCCGTGGAATGGACCCCACAACTAGTTCCCAACGTTTACGGGGTGGACTACCAGGGTATCTAAGCCTGTTTGCTCCCCACCCTTTCGCTCCTCAGCGTCAGTTACGGCCCAGAGATCTGCCTTCGCCATCGGTGTTCCTCCTGATATCTGCGCATTCCACCGCTACACCAGGAATTCCAATCTCCCCTACCGCACTCTAGTCTGCCCGTACCCACTGCAGGCCCGAGGTTGAGCCTCGGGTTTTCACAGCAGACGCGACAAACCGCCTACGAGCTCTTTACGCCCAATAATTCCGGATAACGCTTGCGCCCTACGTATTACCGCGGCTGCTGGCACGTAGTTAGCCGGCGCTTTTTCTGCAAGTACCGTCACTTTCGCTTCTTCCTTGCTAAAAGAGGTTTACAACCCGAAGGCCGTCGTCCCTCACGCGGCGTTGCTGCATCAGGCTTTCGCCCATTGTGCAATATTCCCCACTGCTGCCTCCCGTAGGAGTCTGGGCCGTGTCTCAGTCCCAGTGTGGCCGGTCACCCTCTCAGGCCGGCTACCCGTCGACGCCTTGGTGAGCCATTACCTCACCAACTAGCTGATAGGCCGCGAGCTCATCCCTGACCGAAGTTCTTTCCAGCTGCTGAAGATGCCTTCGCAGCTCGTATCCGGTATTAGACGTCGTTTCCAACGCTTATCCCAGAGTCAGGGGCAGATTGCTCACGTGTTACTCACCCGTTCGCCACTGATCCAGAGAGCAAGCTCTCTTTCACCGTTCGACTTGCATGTGTTAAGCACGCCGCCAGCGTTCATCCTGAGCCAGGATCAAACTCTCCGTAAAGAAATTTTGCTGCGATCGAACCGGAATGGGTTCGAAGCAGCGAGTTTGATCTGACGATCGGATGTCATTACTGACATATCCGTTTAATCTCAAAAGAATCTCATCGATCAGCAGAGCTGACCGCGAGGTTTTTTGGCATTTGACAAGTGCACGCTGTTGAGTTCTCAAGGATCGGATGCTCCTGCGGTTCGGCCTCTCGGCTTCCCCTTCAGGGCAACTTCTCTATCTTATTCTTCGTGATCCGCTTGTCAAATCGGCGTTTTTCGACTTGAAATCGAAGCCGGCGAGGCGTCTCACGAAGAGAGATCCGGTGCCCTGCGAACTAGCTCTTGGCTAGCTGCTGGGGCAACTTCTCTATCTTATCTCACTCGCTCAGCTTGTCAAATCGGCCGTTCGTGACTGTTTCAGCGTCTCCGAACAGCACCCTTCGACAGCTTCGAGGAGTGGGAACCTCCATCCTAGACCCAAGGGTCGGCGCTCTCAAAGAGAGCTTTCAGATGGGGGGTGGTTCTCCACTTGAGGGGGGTGAGGCTCTCAGGCCTTTCCGCTTCCCTGTGGGGCGAACAAGTAATAAGTTACGTGGGTTCCGGGGGTTGGGCAAATCCTGGCCGCATCCCGGGCGTGTCGCGCGGCCACTCCCGCGGAATCACGCGGAATTCGCCGCTATGGACGCCGCGAAGGCGAGATCGCGGGCGAGTTCCTCCACGGCGGCCGCTCGCTCGTCGGACTCGCGAATCCGCACGATGGCAGCGGGATGCGTCGTGACCACGACCTTCCGCCCCCAGGCGGTGAACTCCTGACCGCGCGCCTCGGCTATGCCGACGGAGCGTCCGAGCACCGCGCGTGCTGCCGTTGCGCCGAGGCAGACGATGACGGCCGGTTCGACGGCGCGCACCTCCGCCTCGAGCCACGGCCGGCAGGCATCGATGTGCCCGACTGCGGGCTTCTTGTGGATCCGCCTCTTGCCGCGCTCTTCGAACCGGAAGTGCTTCACGGCATTCGTCACGTAGAGCGAGTCGCGGTCGATGCCGGCGCGCTCCGCGGCGGCATCCAGAATCCGCCCTGCCGGTCCGACGAAGGGCTCCCCCGCCAGATCCTCCCGGTCACCGGGCTGCTCCCCCACGAGCATCATCGGCGCTGCGGGGTCTCCCTCCCCGAAGACCGCCTGAGTGGCATCCCGCCAGAGCTCGCACCCGCGGCACGCCTGCACCGCATCGCGCATCTCGTCGGGGTTCGCGGTGAGCGGCACCCACGCGTCTGCGCAGGACGGTCCACATCGGGCATAGCGTGACGGCGAAGGGGTCGGCGTGGACGCTGAGGTGCTCGTTGTGGGAGCCGGACCGGCCGGGCTGGCTGTGGCCGCGTGCCTGCGACGGAAGGGGATCGACACGCTGGTGCTCGACCGCGGACGACGCTGTCGGCGACTCGTGGCGGCACCGCTACGACCGGCTGCACCTTCACACGCCACGAATTCAGTCCGCGATTGCCGGGGATGCGGATGCCGGCGAGATTCGGGCAGTGGGTCGCCAAGGACGACATGGCGGAGTACCTCCGCCGCTACGCCCAGCGCTATGGGTCGACGCCTCGGTTTCGCACCGAGGTGCGCCGGCTCGAGCGCGAGGGCCACCATGGACGGCGCGTCACGAGCGAAGGAGGAGACGTGACCGCGCGGCAGGTGGTGCATCGCCACCGGCTACAGCTGCTCCCCCGTGCGACCCGACTGGCCGGGACAGGAGACCTTCGGCGGCGAGGTCGTGCATGCCTCGGAGTATCGGAGTCCGGCGGCGTACGCCGGCCGCGACGTGCTCGTCGTCGGAGCGGGCAATACCGGGGCGGAGATCGCCGCGGATCTCGCGGAGAGCGGCGCCGCCCGGGTGCGGCTATCGGTGCGGACGGCGCCGAATGTCATCCCGCGGCAACTCGGGCCTGTTCCGACCACGTTGCTGGCGATCCCGATGGAGTACGTCCCTGCCTGGCTCGTGGACCCGGTCAACCGGCTGCTCCAGCGTTGGTTCGTCGGCGATCTGACGCGGTACGGCCTGCCTGCGGCCCGTGACGGACTCGTGGCACAGGCGCGAGCGACGGGGGTGGCCCCCACGATCGATGTCGGCCTGATCGAGGCGCTGCGCGCCGGCACGGTGACACCGGTCACCGCGGTGGAGCGATTCGACGGTCGCGACGTCGTGCTGATCGACGGGAGCAGATTCGCCCCCGAAGCGGTGATCGCCGCGATCGGCTACACGACGGGCCTGGATCCCCTGGTCGGACACCTCGGTGTCCTGGATGCGCGCGGCAAGCCGCTCGTGAGCGGTCCCCGCTCTCTGCCTTCGGTGCCGGGCATGCGCTTCGTGGGTCTGTCCAACCCGATCAAGGGTCAGCTTCTCCAGATCAGGCTCGACGCGCGGACCACCGCGCGGGTGATCGCGAGGGAGCTTCGCGGCTCGTAGCCGCCAAGGGGATGCCATCTTCGCCGGATCGGCGGTATCTTGCCGCCATGGAAGCGCCGCAGCATCCTGTCGATCCTCATGCCCTGCCCAAGGATCTGGCCACGCAGGGGGTGGAGCTCTTCGGCGCGGCCGCGATGGTGGAGTGGTGCGAGGAGCTTCTGGCGGGCCGCGCGTCCGACCATGATCCGGATCGGCCAGACATCGCCTGGCTCGGCGGCACGGTCGGATGGGCGGACTACTGGCGCCGAGTCTGGGGAGCCCGCGGACTGCTGCACATCGGGCCGCCCGCTCGCCCGGGCATCGTCCTCGCCGCTCTCGCGGACGAGTCGTGGCGGGTCCGAGAGATGAGCCTCAAGGTCATCCGCCGGCATGGCCTCGACGATCCCGATGGGATGATCGACCGGCTCGTGGACGATCCTGTGGAGCGCGTGCGCGTTCAGGCGTGGACCACGCTCGGCTGGAGTCCCGAGGGCCACGACGCACTCCCGACCACTGCATCCATCGATCTGTCTGCAATGCCGGCACCGGGCGACGTCAGCGCGTCGTGACGACCCGGCTCTGACGCGCGCCCTGGATTCCGATCGCCAGCGCCAACGTCACGGCGCCCCACAGCGCGCACGCCGGTGGAAGCATCCGGTACCCCAGGTGAGCGGCGGTGAAGTCGGAGTCCAGCGGCCCGTACGCGACCAGCCCGACAAGCCACGCGGCCGCGAGGAAGACCGGCAGCGACAGCCACCAGGCCCAGCGGGCCCAGCCCGGAAGCAGGCAGGGCGACGGATGCCGCCGCGTGGCGCCGCACGAGCCACACCAGCATCCAGCTCGCGAGGATCGCAAGGCCGACCACGCTCGAGCCGTGCTGCAGCCATTTGTAGCCGGCGAGCGGCCCCCACTGCCCGGCGAGCGCTGGAATCAGGTCGACGCCGCCGCGCCCCTCATGCGTGAAGAGGTCCCACGCGATGTGGCTCACGACGCCGAGGCCGAGTGACAGCACGAGGAGAAGCAGACCCCGCCCTGACACCGACCACCGCTGCGGCCGTCCGGGAGTGCGGACCGCCGTGACGCCGAACGTGTCGCGCAGCGCGCCCGGCGCCTCCGCGATCCCAGCCGGCGGGGAGCCGCACGGCCAGCCATCGCGGCGACAGCTCGCGCGCCGCCGGACGGAGCGCGCACCGCCAGGCGACGAGCAGCGCCAGCGCGAGCAGCATGGTCATCGGAAGCCAGACGAGGTCGTGCGTCCGGCCGTAGTGCAGGGGCAGACCTCGCACGAACAGGGGCAGGTCCGGAGCCATGGCACCGATCGCGATCGCCGCCGGGGACCAGCGGGGTGCGCACGAACGGGAGCGCGACGATCGCATGGCTCGGGGTGAAGGGCATTGCAGCTTTCGGGTCGCTCGAGCGACCGGCGCCAGCCTGTTCCTCAGGCGATGAACAGACCCGCGAGGGTCTTCTTGCCGCGGCGCAGCACCGACACTCCCCCGGGCAGCGCGCCTGTCACGGTCGCGGTGTCGTCCTCGACCTTGGCGCCGTCGAGCGACACGCCGCCCTGGGCGATCGCCCGGCGGGCTTCACCCAGACTCGAGACGAGCCCCGTGTCGACGAGCGCCTGGACGACGCTCGTCCCCTGCGGGACCGACGCGTTGGGCAGCTCTTCGAGCGCCTGGCGCAGCGTCCCGGCGTCGAGCGTGGCCAGGTCGCCCTGACCGAAGAGGGCCTCGGATGCCGCGATGACGGCGGATGCCGCATCCGATCCGTGGACGAATGTGGTCACCTCGAGAGCGAGGCGCTTCTGCGCCGCCCGGCGGAACGGCTCCTCCTGCACGAGCCGCTCGTAGTCCTCGATCTCGGCACGCGTGAGGAACGTGAAGATCTTCAGCCGCGGGATGACGTCGCCGTCGTCGGTGTTGAGCCAGAACTGGTACATCCGGTAGGGGCTGCACATCGCGGCATCCAGCCAGATCGCATTGCCCTCGCTCTTGCCGAACTTCGTGCCGTCGGAGTTCGTGATGAGAGGCGTGCCGATGGCGTGCACCGAGACGCCCTCCACGCGGTGGATCAGGTCCACGCCGCTCGTCAGGTTGCCCCACTGGTCCGATCCGCCGGTCTGCAGCACACAGCCGTACGAGCGGAACAGCTCGAGGTAGTCGAGTCCCTGCAGGATCTGGTAGCTGAACTCGGTGTAGCTGATGCCCGCATCCGAGTTGAGACGTGCGCTGACCGCATCCTTCTTGATCATCGTGCCGACGCGGTAGTGCTTGCCGATATCGCGCAGGAAGTCGATGGCGCTGAGCGGTGCGGTCCAGTCGAGGTTGTTGACGATGCGGGCGGCGTTGTCGCCTTCGAAGCTCAGGAACCGCTCCACCTGCGAACGGAGGTAGCCGACCCATTCGGCCACCGTCTCCTTGGTGTTGAGGGTGCGCTCCGCCGAGGGCCGCGGGTCGCCGATGAGTCCGGTCGAGCCGCCGACGAGGCCCAGGGGCTTATGGCCGGCGAGCTGCAGACGGCGCATGAGGAGCAGCTGCACGAGATTGCCCAGGTGCAGGCTCGGCGCCGTCGGGTCGAACCCGCAGTAGTAGGTGATCGGCGCCCCGCCGAGCAGCGCGCGCAGCGCTTCCTGATCGGTGGACACATGCACGAGTCCGCGCCAGACGATCTCGTCCCAGACGTTCTCGAACGTCGGATCGTTGGCGGGCGCGGTCGCGCTCACAAGGGTGGCCTGCACGCGTGCCAGGCTATCAGCGGGGGCAGGATGCCTCGTCGCCGGCCGTGCTCTCAGCGCACCCGCAGCGTGGTGTGAGCCACTGAGCTTAAGTCCTATTATCTTTAGTCACAGTACTTTACTTGCATTGCCTTGAAGGCTAAACTACTCGTTACTTAGCCTCTCTTGCTAAAGGAGTGTGACCGTGTTCATCCTGACAGCGGATCAGCGCGACAGCCGCAACAACGAGGACCTCGTTCCGGCGGGGCTCGCGGCGGTCGCACGGTTCGCCGGCCCACGCCTCGTTGCGGGGCCGGACCGGACCGCGGGCGACGAGCTCCAGCTCGCCACCGCCGATCCGCAGGCGCTGCTCGCGATCGCCCTGCACCTGACCCGCCTGGGCGCGTGGAGTGTCGGCATCGGCGTGGGCGCGGTCGAGAAGCCGCTTCCTGAGAGCGTGCGGGCAGGGCGCGGCGACGCATTCGTGCGGGCTCGGGATGCGGTGGAGCGCGCCAAGCGCGCGGCGACCCGCCTCGCCATCACCGGCGACGAGGCCGCGACCGACGCCGAGTCGCTCGTGCGCCTGCTCGTGGAGCTTCGCGATCGACGGACCGCGGAAGGGTGGGAGGTCTATGACCTCCTCGCCGACGGGCTCAGTCAGCGAGATGCGGCCGAGCGGCTCGGCATCACCGAGGGTGCCGTCAGCCTGCGGGCGAAGGCCGCCGGCCTGCGCGCCGAGGAGGCCGCCGTGCCGGCTCTCGAACGGGTGCTCGGCCGCGCCGACGCAGACCACTGAGCACGTCGGCGCCGCATGCGAGACTGACCGCATGGTGATCCCCGACGCGCTGCTCGCAGCCATCCTGTCGATCTTCCTGTTCCTCACGCTGTGCGCCGCGCTGGCCCTCGTCGTCGTGAGCCTGCGCAGACCGGCGGGGGTGCCGCTCATCGTCGCGGGGTGCCTCATCGTGCTCTCGCTGCTCGTGGTCGTGGTCGCGCCGGTGAACGTCCCGTTGATCCTCGGGCTCGTGGTCACCCTGCTCGGTGTCACCCTCGCCGTGCTCGGCGGAAATCCGGTGACCAGGCAGGTCCTGACCGTCGCCACACATGGCCGCGTCGTGGACGGCGACAACGGCGGCATCCTGCTCAAGGGCCCGTCCATCGCAGGACAGCCCGCTGCCGATGCCCCCGTCCGCGAAGTGCTGCGGGGCGGCACGACGATCGGCTACCTCGAGCGGCTCGCCGTCGCCCTCGCGATCGTCGCGGGATTCCCCGAGGCGATCGCCGTCGTCGTGGCGATCAAGGGCATCGGCCGGTTCTCGGAGCTCGCCGCCGCCGAGGCGCGCGAGCGATTCATCATCGGCACGCTGGCGAGCCTGCTGTGGGCGTGCATCGTCGCCGGACTCGTCCGGCTCGCGATCTGGTGAGATAGGCCGCCGGCCCTCAGAGCCCCAGCGCGTGGGCCGCGGCCTGTGAGCGCGCCACCAGTTCGGCGCGCTGCTCGGCCACGCGAACCGGCGCCGTGCCACCCGCACCGTCCCGGCTGGCGACCGAGCCCTCGATCGTGAGCACCTCGCGGACCTCGGGAGTCAGCTGAGGCGACACGGATGCGAGCATGTCATCCGTCACGGCGTCGAGTTCGATGCCGCGCTCCTCGCACAGCCGCACCAGCTGACCCGAGATCTCGTGGGCATCGCGGAACGGGATGCCGCGCTTGACGAGCCAGTCGGCGACATCCGTCGCGAGCGAGAAGCCCTGGGGCGCGAGTTCGGCCATGCGCTCGGTGTCGAACCGCATCGTCGCGACCATTCCGGCGAACGCCGGGAGGACGGTCTCGAGGGTCGCGACCGAGTCGAAGACGGGCTCTTTGTCCTCCTGCAGATCGCGGTTGTAGGCGATCGGAAGTCCCTTGAGCGTTGTGAGCAGGCCCGTGAGGTTGCCGACGAGCCGTCCCGCCTTGCCGCGCGCGAGCTCGGCGATGTCGGGGTTCTTCTTCTGCGGCATGATGCTCGAGCCGGTCGAGTAGCCGTCGTCCAGCGTCACGAAGCCGAACTCGCGGGTGTTCCAGATGATGACGTCCTCGGCGAATCGCGAGAGGTCGATGCCGATCTGCGCCGCGATATACGCGAACTCGGCGACGACGTCGCGGGCGGAGGTGCCGTCGAGCGAGTTCTCGGCGGGGCGGTCGAGGCCGAGTTCGGTCGCGATCAGCTGCGGGTCGAGTCCGAGCGTCGAGCCGGCGAGCGCTCCCCCGCCGTACGGCGAGACCGCCGCGCGCACCGACCAGTCGCGCAGGCGCTCGAGATCGCGCACGAGCGGCCAGCCGTGAGCCTGCAGGTGGTGCGCGACGAGGATCGGCTGAGCGTGCTGCAGGTGGGTGCGGCCGGGCATGATGGCATCCGGATGCGCCTCGGCCTGAGCGACGATCGCATCGATGAGACGAAGGATGTCGCGCGCGACCGCGCGCGAATGGTCGAGGAGGAACATCCGCACGAGGGTGGCGACCTGGTCGTTCCGGCTGCGTCCGGCACGCAGCTTGCCGCCGACCTCTGGCCCGACGACCGCGATGAGCGCCTGCTCGAGCGCACCGTGGACGTCTTCGTCGGCCGGATCCGGCACGAGGGTGCCCTCGGTGATGCCACGAGCGAGCACATCGAGTCCCTCGTGCATCGACCTCTCTTCGCCGGCCGTCAGGTACCCAGCCGCCGCGAGCGCCTTCGCATGGGCGTGTGAACCCGCGATGTCGTAGAGCGCGAGAGTCCAGTCGAAATGGGTGGAACGGCTCAGCGCCGCGAGTTCGGGCGACGGGCCGCTGGCGAATCGGGCACCCCAGAGTGCGCCTTCGTTGGTTCCGTCCGACTTCGCATCCGCCACGGCATCCACTCTAGTGAGGGCTGCAGAGGCCTCTCCACGCTGCGCGAGACTTCCCGTTTGCACGGCGGCACCGGCGCGTTTCAGTGCGTTGGTGAAGTTTCGCGCGGGGTGGCGGAGCGCGGCCCGGCACGCCGCGACACCCGGTCGACGACCCACTCGAGCGGACCCCGTCCGACGAGCAGGGCCCACGCCGTGCATCCGGTGATCGTCCACAGCGCCAGCGGCCAGAACGGCTCCAGGTCCCGGAACCCTCGCAGATCGCCAGGGTCGCCCAGAACAGCGGTCGCGACGATCGCCCACACCACGAGCTGCGCCGTGTAGGCGGTGAGCGGCATCGCACCGACGGCCCGCAGCGGCAGCACCACCCACGTCAGGACCGTTCGGCACGTCAGCAGGCACAGCCCGATCACGGCGAGCGCGAATCCACCCGACCCGATCACCTCGAGCACGCCGCTGGAGTGCGGGCGGGCGGTCCAGACCGCGCCCAGAAATCCCATCGCCTCCGTCGACTCGTTCGCCCCGGCTGCGGCGCTGAGCCCGTAGCCCGTCACGGCAACCACGGCGCCGGCACCCAGCATCCACAACTGCACTCTCATGCGCCGGATGCCGGCACGAGCGACTCCGAGACCGGCGAGCACGAAGGCGATCCAGACCGGGAACGGATAGTGCCAGCCGAGCAGGAGGGCGAAGTCGCTGCCGGCGGGGGTGTTCCAGACGCGTTGCGCATCGAGGACGACCTGGACGAACGGCATCAGCAGCGCGAGCGCCCCGGCGATGAGCAGCAGCGGGCGTGCACCGAGGCGGAGGAACGGCAGCGAGAGGAGGAACAGGATGGCGTAGGCCGGCAGGATCACGTAGACCGGAACGCCCGTGGCGATCAGGCCGACGCCGAGCAGCCACAGCAGGCAGGCTCGCAGCACCAGTCGCAGCCGCGCGGTGCGCATCGCCTCACCCTCGAGCGGACGACGCCCGCCGGTCACGAGCCCGATCGAAACCCCGGCGAGCGTCGCGAAGAGGATCGATGATCGGCCGCTGACGACGGCGTTCCAGGTCGACGGGTCCGTGAAGTCGAGCGGTTCGATCCACAGCAGGTGCGCCGCGAACATGCCGAGCACCGCCAGTCCGCGCGCGAGATCGATGCCCGCGATGCGCTCCGGTCCGTTCAGCCGCTCCCAGCGGGACGCGAGGTAGGGCCGTTTGGTCGCGCTCGGCGCGCTCAATGCCGGCGGCTCCCGGTCAGCCCTGCCGGAGGAGCCACACCAGGAGCGCCTTCTGGGCGTGGAGACGGTTCTCCGCCTCGTCCCACACGACGCTCTGCGGCCCGTCGATGACCTCGGCCTCGACCTCGTAGCCGCGGTCGGCGGGGAGGCAGTGGATGAAGATCGCCTCGGGCCGGGCGAGCGTCATGAGCTCCTGGGTCACCTTGTAGGCGCCAAGGTCGCGGAGGCGCGCGAGCTTCTCCTCCTCCTTGCCCATCGAGACCCAGGTGTCGGTGACGATCACGTCGGCGCCCGCCGCCGCCTCGTTGGGATCGGTGTACAGCGTGACAGACCCGCCGGTCTCGGCGGCTCGCCGGTCGGCGTCCGCGACGACGTCTTCGCGCGGCGCGTACGCCTCGGGAGAGGCGACGCGCACATGCATCCCCGCCGTCACGCACGCGAGCATGTAGGAGTGGGCCATGTTCGACATGCCATCGCCGAAGAACGCGAGCGTCAGCCCTGCCAGGTCGCCCTTGTGCTCGCGGATCGTCAGGAGATCGGCGAGGAGCTGACACGGGTGGAAGTCGTCGCTCAGCGCATTGATGACCGGGACGCGCGTCCCGGCGGCCATCTGCTCGAGCCCCGCCTGGGCGTAGGTGCGCCAGACGATGGCAGCCACCTGGCGCTCGAGGACGCGCGCCGTGTCAGCGGGCGTCTCCTTGCCGCCGAGCTGACTGTTCGCGGTCGAGATGATGAGCGGGGACCCGCCGAGATCGGCGATGCCGACCGCGAACGAGACACGCGTGCGGGTCGACGACTTGTCGAAGATCACCGCCACGGTCTGGGGCCCTTCGAGGGGTTTCAGCTTCCACCGGTCTTTCTTGAGCGCGATCGCGAGCTGGATGATCTCCGATTGCTCGGCCTGAGTCAGATCGTCGTCGCGGAGCAGGTGGCGGGTCACGCGGGGACCTCCGAGTCGACGTCGAGCAGCACGGCGTGCTCCACGGTGCGCAATGCGGCGGTGAAGAGCTCGACGAACTCGTCGATCTCCATGTCGCCGATGTTGAGCGCCGGCACGAGCCGGATCGTCTCGTCGTTCGGGGCGTTGATGATGAGGCCGTGCTCCTGCGCGGCCGCGACGACCGCCTTGGCGACCGGATGCCGCAGCGCCACGCCGACGAGCAGCCCCTGGCCGCGGCATCCCGCGACCAGCGTCGTGTCGATCGCGCCGATGGCGTCGCGCAGCTGCGCCCCGCGCTCGGCGGCATTGCGGACGAGGTCCTCGTCCTCGATCTCGGCGAGGACGGCGCCCGCGACGGCGGTGCCGAGGGCGTTCCCGCCGAAGGTCGATCCGTGCGTGCCCGGGTAGAAGAGCTCACTCGCCGCGCCGAACGTGATGAGCGCGCCGATCGGGAATCCGCCGCCGATCCCCTTCGCCACCGTGATCGCATCCGGTCTGATACCGGCGTGCTGGAAGGCGAACCACTCCCCCGTGCGCCCCGCGCCGGTCTGGATCTCGTCGATGATGAGGAGTGCGCCGTGGCGCTCGGTGAGTTCACGCGCCGCCTGGAGGTAGCCCTCGGGAAGGTCGATGACGCCTGCCTCGCCCTTGATGGGCTCGACGAAGACCGCCGCTACCCGGTCGTCGAGGGCCGCCTCGAGCGCCTCGACCGTGGAATCGATGAACTCGACGCCCGGCGTCATCGGCAGGAACGGCTCCTGCATGTAGGGCTTGCCGGTGAGGGCGAGCGTGCCCATCGTCCGGCCGTGGAACGCGTCGGTGAGCGCGAGGATGCGCGGCCGGTCCGATCCGCCGTGGAGCCGCGCCAGCTTGAACGCGGCCTCGTTCGCCTCGGCGCCGGAGTTGCCGAAGTACACGCGACCCGAGTCGCCGGTGCCGGCGAGGCGCTTCAGCCGCGACGCGAGCTCGAGCTGCGGCGGAGTCGCGAAGTAGTTCGAGACATGCGCCAGGGTCGCGGCCTGCGACGAGATCGCCTCGACGAACGCGGGGTGCGCGTGCCCGAGCGAGTTGACCGCGATCCCGGCGAGGAAGTCGAGGTAGCGCTTGCCGTCGGCATCCCACAGATATGCACCCTCGCCGCGGACGAACAGCGCCATCCGCTCGCCGAAGCTGCGGACGAGGTCGCGTCCTGCGTCATCCTGCCAACTCATCCGAGTACCACCTCTGTTCCGATTCCCTTGCTGGTGAAGATCTCCACGAGCACCGAGTGCGGCACTCGGCCGTCGATGATCGCGGCCGTCTCGACGCCGCCCTCGACGGATTCGAGGCACGCCTGCATCTTCGGGATCATCCCCGATTCGAGCGTGGGCAGCATCGCGCGAAGCTCGGTCGACGTCAGATGCGAGACGAGCGAGTCGCGGTTCGGCCAATCGGCGTAGAGCCCCGGCACGTCCGTCAGCACGACGAGCTTCGCGGCTCCGAGCGCGACGGCCAGAGCGGATGCCGCGGCGTCCGCGTTCACGTTGAGCGAGTGTCCCGGGCGGTCGAGGTCGGGCGCGATGCTCGAGACCACCGGGATCCGGCCGGCCGCGAGCTGGTCGAGCACGGGCTGCGGGTCGACCTCGACGACATCGCCGACCCGCCCGAGGTCATGCTCCACCCCGTCCACCACGACACCGCGGCGGCGACCGCCGAAGAGGCCGGCATCCTCGCCGCTCAGGCCGGTGGCGTGAGGGCCGTGTGCGTTGATCTTGCCCACGAGCTGCGGGTTGATCTGACCGGTCAGCACCATCCGGACCACGCCGATCGCCTCGGTGCTCGTGACCCGGTATCCGCCCTTGAACTCGCTCGGGATGTCGAGCCGGTCGAGCATCGACGAGATCTGCGGGCCGCCGCCGTGGACGACGACGGGCTTCACACCGACGTACCGGAGATAGGCGATGTCGGCCGCGAACGCATCCTGCAGCTCGTCCGACACCATCGCGTTGCCGCCGTACTTGATGACGACGATCTGGTCGCGGAACCGCCGCAGCCACGGCAGCGACTCGACGAGGGTCGCGGCCTTGACGCTGGCCTCGTTCGGATCGGTCTCTTGAATCTCGGTCATGACGAATAGGCGCTGTTCTCGTGAACGTAGTCGTGGGTGAGATCGTTGGTGAGGATGGTCGCGGTGGCAACGCCGACCTTGAGGTCGATGAGCAGGTGTGTGGCGCGTGGGGTGAGGTCGACGTCTTCGCGCGGCCGGTCCGGCCCGCCGGCGGTGCAGACCCGGACGCCGTTCATCCACACGTCGACGTCGTAGGGGTCGAACTCCGCGTCCGTCGTGCCGATCGCCGCCAGCACACGCCCCCAGTTCGGGTCGTTGCCGAAGATGGCGGCCTTGAAGAGGTTGTTGCGGGCGACCGAGCGGCCCACCTCGACGGCATCCGACTCGGATGCCGCGTTCACGACCTCGATCGTGATGTCGTGGCTCGCGCCTTCTGCGTCGCCCTGCAGCTGCCGCGCGAGATCGAGGCAGACCGCGGCGAGCGCTTCGCCGAATTCCTCGCGTGTCGGGGCGATGCCGCTCGCGCCGCTGACCAGGAGCGAGACCTGATCGTTCGTCGACATGCAGCCATCCGAATCCAGGCGATCGAAGCTGGTGCGGGTGGCGCTGCGCAGCGCAGTGTCGGCTTCCTCGGCGGTCAGCACGGCGTCGGTGGTGATGACCACGAGCATCGTCGCAAGGCCGGGCGCCAGCATCCCGGCCCCCTTCGCCATGCCTCCGATGCTCCAGCCGTCGTGGGTGCGGACGGAGCGCTTCGGCTTCGAATCCGTCGTCATGATGGCGAGGGATGCCGCATCGCCGCCATCGTCGGCCAGCGCGGCGAGGCCCTGCTCGACACCGTCGAGCACCCGCGAGCGGAAGAGGTCGTCGCCGGTGCCGATGAGACCGGTCGAGCAGACCAGGATGTCGCCCGCGCTCACGCCGAGGAGTTCGGCGGCCTTCTCTGCCGTCTCGTGGGTGGTCTGGAACCCGAAGGATCCTGTGAAGCAGTTCGCGCCGCCGGAGTTCAGCACGATGGCCTCGACGACGCCATCCTGAATGACCTGCTGCGACCAGATGATCGGGTTCGCCTTGGCGCGGTTGCTGGTGAAGACCGCCGCGCCGACCTTGAGCGGGCCGCGGTTGACGACGACCGCGACATCCGGCTTGCCGGTGGACTTCAGGCCCACGGCGACACCGGCGGCCTCGAAGCCCTTTGGTGCGGTGACGGTCACGGGGCGACACTCCGCTCATTCTGGTCACGGGGGCACAGGGCACTGAGGCTCACGGAGCGACCCCATCCACGGTGAGCGCGGTGCCTTCGGCGAGACCCAGCGCGATGTTCATGGACTGGATCGCGGCACCGGCGGTGCCCTTCACGAGGTTGTCGACGGCGGTGACCACCACGACGCGGTTCGCGGCGCGATCGATCGCGAGGCCCATCAGGGCGGTGTTGGCGCCGAGCACGTCGGCGGTGCGGGGGAACTCGCCTGCGGGCAGCAGCTGCACGAACGTCTCGTCGCCGTATGCCGCCTCCCACGCGCCGCGGATGTCGTCGTCGGTCGCACCCGCCGCGATCGGGGCCGTCGACGTGGCCAGGATGCCGCGCGCCATCGGAACGAGGACGGGCGTGAACGAGATCCGGATGCCTTCGTCGGCGCTTGCGCCGTCGGCCACCCCGGTGCTCGCGCCGTAGGGTGCGGTCTCGCCCGCGTCGGACGCCGACGTGCGGGCGGCCGCGAGCGCCTGGCGGATCTCGGGAATGTGCCGGTGCGTGCCGCCGACCCCGTACGGGTTCGCCGAGCCGAGGATCTCGCTCGCGAGCAGGTTGGGCCTCAACGCCTTGCCGGCGCCGCTCGGGCCGACTGCCAGGACTGTGACGATGTCGCCCGGATCGATGACCCCTGCCGCGACCCCCGGCACGAGGCTCAGGCTCACGGTCGACGCGTTGCAGCCGGGAGCGGCGATGCGCGTCGCGCCGACGAGCCGCTGGCGCTGCTTGGAGCCCGCCACCAGCAGCTCGGGAACGCCATAGGTCCACGGATCGTGGAAATCGCCGCCGTAGAACCGATCCCAGTCCGCGACCGACTCGAGCCGGTGGTCCGCGCCGGCGTCGATGACGAGCGGGGTGTCCTGCAGAGCGTCGGTGTACTGCCCGGACTGACCGTGCGGCAGCGCGAGGAAGACGATGTCATGCCCCGCCAAGACCTCGGGCGTCGTATCGGCCAGCGTCAGATGGGCGAGCGAACGCAGGTGCGGCTGGTGCTGGATCAGGGGCTGTCCCGCGTTGGAGTGCGCGGTCACAGTGCGGATCTCGATATCGGGATGCGCGGCGAGGATCCGCAGGATCTCGCCGCCCGCATAGCCGGATGCGCCGGAGACGGCGACCGAATATGTCATGGATTCCACCTTAGAGTCTGGGTTGCGGGGCCGGAGACGGCGACGCCCGCGACTCCCCTTCTCAGAAGGTGCGCAGGGTCGCCTAGAGTCGGCGGCCGCGAGGGAACAGACGAAGGTGGCGTCGGCGCGCGGGAGCGGCGCTCGGAACGAGCGTCGCGAATCCCTGGGTCGCCGAAGGCATGGGGCGACGATAGCGGCCCTGGCGCGGCATCCGCAAATCGGGCGAGGGCAGCGCGGGTCACAGCTCGGCGAGCAGGGCGAGCTCGTCCGCACGGGACAGCCCGGACTTCCGTTCGCGATCGAGTCCGCGGTCGCGCTCGTCGGAGAGCGTGCGCTCGAGCGTCTCACGCAGGTCGCGGAGGTGGCCGCCGGCCGCCCGGTACGCCGCGATCGAGCGCGTCGCGAATCCCGGCATGTCGCGCGGGAGCCACAGCGGCAGCGAGCGCGGACCCGCCCAGTGCGCGACGTCGTGGGCGGTGAGCCAGTCGTCGTCGGCTTCGTCGACGTGGCCGGTGTGACCGGCCGTCTCACGGGCGAGGGCGAGCAGCGCACCGAGCGCGATCGAGTCTCCGGTTGCGTTGGCGACGCCGTGCCACCGGGAGGCGCCGCGATCGACGATGAACTCCGCGAGGTCGTCGACGTCGATCACCTGCGCGGTCAGCCCCTCGACCGTCGGCGCGAGCACGGGCTCGCTGCCCGCGAGCGCGAATCGCCCGACCCAGTATCCGAAGCGGTCGGTGGGGTCACCG
Source organism: uncultured Actinomycetota bacterium (assembly GCA_963751055.1). GTDB lineage: Bacteria > Actinomycetota > Actinomycetes > Actinomycetales > Microbacteriaceae > Microbacterium. Next base: position 93,670 of record CAVVTB010000008.1, read on the forward strand.
GGTCCGACGATCAGGCCGGGACGGATGATGGCCGCTCGGTCGCCCATGCCGGCACGAACGGATGCTTCGGCCGCCGACTTCGCCCGTCCATAGTCGTACTCCTCACCCGGCACCGCCGGTTCGTGAAGGGGGGCGGACTCATCCGCGCCGACCGCGTCGTCGTCCGCGTAGGCCGAGAGCGACGAGATGTACGTCCAGTGGCGAGCGCGGCTCGCGAGCGCGTCGACCGCGGTCGAGACATGCTCGGGGATGGACGAGATGTCGACGACCTCGTCCCACTCGGTCTGGTCGACAGAGGCGTAGGCGTCCGGCTCGGCGCGGTCGGCGACGACCAGGGTCGCGCCGTCCGGCGCCGGGCGCCCGCCTCGCGCCAGGCAGGTGACCGCCGCGCCACGTTCGAGCCAGCGGGATGCCACCCGCCCGCTGAGCCAACCCGTTCCGCCGAGCACCAAGACGTTCGCCATGACGACATCTCAGCAGACGCTGCCCGCCGAAGTCATCGTGTTCCGCCGTCAGCGGAGCAGCGTGCGGGCTCGGCGAGCCGCGCTTTCGACCCGATCGACGTCGAGACACTGCATCCGTGACGAGACACCGCATAGCGCACGGTGCTTCGTCGGCGCTGCGGTGTCTCGCGCGGCGCCCTACTCGCGCAGTGTCGCGCCGAAGCGCCGGCCCGCCGTGGCGACGCCCGCGAGTTTGGCCTCGGTCGCCTCCGCCGCGGTGAGTGTGCGATCGGATGCGCGGAAGCGCAGCGCGAACGTGAGGCTCTTCGCGCCCTCCACCACCCCGGGGCCGCGATAGTCGTCGACGAGTCGCAGCGACTCGAGCAGTTCGCCCGAACCCTCCACGAGAGCTTCGCGCACCTCGGCGGCGGGAACGTCTGCGCCGACGACGAGCGAGACGTCCTGCGTCGCAGCCGGGTATCCCGACAGCGACGGCGCGATGGCCTTCGGCGCAGCGAGCGACAGCACGAGGTCCAGGTCGAGCTCGGCGACGATGACGCGGCCGGGAACATCCGCGGCCTCGGCGACCGCGGGAAGGACCTCTCCCACGTAGCCGACCTCGGTCGATCCCACGCTCAGCACTCCGGTGCGTCCCGGGTGCAGCGCCGCACGCTCGCCCTGAGCGACGTCGATCGTCACTCCGGCGGCGGCCGCGAGGGTGCGGACGGCGTCGAGGGCGTCGGCCACGTCAGCGTGCCTTGCTGCGGTTCCCGGCTGCTTCGTGACGGCGTTCCCGGCGAGCAGCACTGCGACGTGGCGACGCTGCGGCGGGATCGATGCGTCCAGCGCGGCGAGGGTCGCAGCATCCGGTCGCACTGCCAGCGGCGGGATGAAGGACGTGCCGTATTCGATCCCGGGCTGCGGGAGGAAGACGACGCCCGCCTCGAAGAGCGCGAGATCCGTGAAGCCGCGCGAGATGTTCCGGTGCGCGACGTCGAGGAGCCCGGGGATCAGCGAGCGCCGCAGGAACGGCGCCTGCCCGTCGAGCGGATTCGCGAGCCTGACGCTCGGCAGGTGTCCGCCCGACGCGGAACCGTGCAGGTCGTTCTGCTCCTCGGTCGTGAACGCGAACGAGGGGGTCTCGACGAAGCCCGCAGCGGCGAGCGCGTTCGCGACGCGACGGCGCCCCTGCTGGGCAGCGGTGAGTCCACGACCCGACGGCGGCAGCGGCAGCAGAGAGGGGATGCTGTCGTAGCCCTCGATGCGGGCGACCTCCTCCGCGAGCGTCCACTTGTCGGTGAGGTCGGGACGCCAGGTGGGAGCGGTGACGATCCAGCCTTCCGGTCGCTCCTCGAGGTCGCAGCCGATGAGGCGAAGCGCCGCCGCGATCTGCTCACGGGAGTAGTCGACCCCGATGAGGCCCTCCACGAAGCCCGCGGGCAGGGCGATCCGCGTCTCGGGCATCTCTGCGCCGAGCGAGCCGCCGAGGACGGCGTCGAAGGTGCCGCCCGCGTACTCCACCATGAGGTCCGCGACCAGGCGCGAGGCGACCAGCGGCATCGCCGGGTCGACGCCCCGCTCGAAGCGACGGGATGCCTCGGACGGCAGCTTGTGCCGGCGAGCCGTGCGGGCGATCGTTACCGGATCGAACGCCGCGGCTTCGATGAGCACGTTCCGCGTGGTCGGGCCCATCTCGGTCGTGCCGCCGCCCATGACGCCCGCCAGGCCGATCGGGCCCGACTCATCGGTGATCAGCAGGTCCTCGGTGTGGAGCGCCCGCACCTTGCCGTCGAGGGTCTCCATCTGCTCGCCCGGCATCGCGCGGCGCACGGTGATGCCGCCGCTGAGCTTGTCGAGGTCGTAGCCGTGGATCGGCTGACCGAGTTCGAGCATCACGTAGTTGGTGATGTCGATGAGGATTCCGAGCGAGCGGATGCCGGCAAGCGTGAGCCGCGCGGTCATCCATTCGGGCGTGGGCTTGGTCGGGTCGACGTCGCGTACGACGCGGGCGATGAACTCCGAGGCGCCGACGCGTCCGCGGATGGGAGCCCGGTCGTCTACGACGATCGGGAAGCCGCTGCTCGGCGCGATCTCGTCCGCGGATCGCAGTCCCGGGTCGCGGAACGCCGCACCGGTCGCGTGCGAGTACTCTCGTGCCACGCCGCGAATCGACAGCGCATAGCCGCGGTCGGGTGTCACGTTGATGTCGACCGCGACGTCGTCGAGGCCGAGCAGCGCGATCGCGTCGGTGCCGACGGGGGCGTCGACGCCGAGTTCCACAAGACGCAGGATGCCGGAGTGCTCGTCGCCGAGCCCGAGCTCCTTCGCAGAGGCGATCATGCCGTCCGACACGTGGCCGTAGGTCTTGCGCGCCGCGATCGGGAACGGGCCGGGCAGCACCGAACCGGGCAGGGTCACCACGACCTTGTCTCCGGCGAAGAAGTTGCGCGCACCGCAGACGATGCCATGGACGGCCGGACCGGCATCCGCCGCGGGCTCGCCCTCGGGCGCCACGCGCACCTGGCACCAGCGGATCGTCTTGCCGTTCGCCTGCGGCTCCTCGACGAACTCGAGCACCTCGCCGACGACGATCGGTCCCTGCAGCTCGAAGCGGAAGACGTCCTCCTCCTCGAACCCGACGCGCACGAGCGCCTCGAGCACCTCCTCGGGGGTGGCGCCGGCCGGCACATCGACGAACTCACGCAGCCATGACAGCGGGACGCGCATCAGACCACCATCCCGAACTGCTCGCTGAAGCGCACATCGCCCTCGGCCATGTCGCGCATGTCCTGCACGTCGCTGCGGAACATCAGGGTCCGCTCGACCCCCATTCCGAACGCGAAGCCTGAGTACTCCTCGGGATCGATTCCGGCCGCCCGCAGCACATTCGGGTTGATCATGCCGCAGCCGCCCCACTCGATCCAGCGCCCTCCGCCGGGAAAGGAGGCGTGCCAGAGGTCGAGCTCCGCCGACGGCTCGGTGAACGGGAAGTAGTTCGCGCGGAAGCGCGTCTTGGCCTCGGGGCCGAAAAGCACGCGCGCAGCATGGTCGAGCGTGCCCCGGAGGTGCGCCATCGTGATGCCCTTGTCGACGACGATGCCCTCGAACTGCGTGAAGACGGGAAGGTGCGTCGCGTCGTACTCATCGGTGCGGTAGACCCGTCCCGGGCACAGCACATAGAGCGGAAGGTCGCGTTCGAGCATGGAGCGCACCTGCACGGGGCTGGTCTGCGTGCGCATCACGAGATGCCGGTCGACCGGGTCCACGAAGAAGGTGTCCTGCATCTGGCGGGCGGGGTGGTCCTCGTCGAAGTTGAGGGCGTCGAAGTTGAACCACTCGTGCTCGAGCTCGGGGCCTTCGGCGATCTCCCACCCCATGCCGACGAAGATGTCGGCGATCTGCTCCTGCAGGAGCGAGATCGGATGCCGCGCTCCGACGCGCGCACGTGCCGGGAGCGCCGTGATGTCGATGCGCTCGGCCTCGAGCTTCGCGGCGGTCTCGGCTTCGGCGAGCGCCGCCTCACGCGCCGTGAGCGCCTGGTTCACCCGCCCGCGGGCCTGGCCCACGAGCTTGCCGAACTCCGCCTTGCGGTCGGATGCGACATCCCGCAGCCGGGCGTTCAGCTGCGCAAGCGGCGAAGCCTCCGCGGAGTGCGTGGCCCGTGCCGCCTTGAGTTCGGCGGTATCGGATGCCGCGGCGATGGCGTCGAGCGCGGCCTGGACCGCGGCATCCACCGCCTCGGGGGTGATTTCAGCTACGTCAGACACGAGAGACGAGTCTACCGACGGCGGGTGGCCGACTCCGCGCGGTCACGCTCAGCGAGGTGTCGGTCCCTGGAGATCCGCCTTGGCCTCGACCTCGAGGAGTGCACCCGGTGCGGTCGGGTCGGCGACTCTCCCGACTTTCCTGCCTCGCGTGCCGCCCGAGGCGGTGCGGCGGGCGAGCCAGCGTGCGAACCAGGACAGCGTCAGGTTGATCGCGAGGTAGATGCAGAGGGTCACGACGAACAGCGAGAACAGGTAGCGGTTGCCGTAGAACGATCCGAGGTTGTTGATGTTGTTCCGGATGATCTCGTTGTAGCCCACGATGTAGCCGAGGGACGTGTCCTTCAGCAGCACCACGAGCTGCGCGACGATGATCGGAAGCATCTGCCGGAATGCCTGCGGGAACTCCACCAGCATCTTCGACTGGAACTCCCGCATGCCCACGCTCAGAGCCGCTTCGCGCTGCCCGCGGGGCAGCGCCACAAGGCCCGCGCGCAGGATCTCGCCGATCAGCGTGCCGTTGTAGACGATGAGCGCGATCACGACCGCCCAGAAGGCGCCGGTCGACGCCACGAGCAGGATGAACAGCATCATCAGCAGGACCGGCATGCCGCGGAAGAACTCGATGACCACGGCAGTCGGGATTCGCACCCATGCGATGGCGGAGCTGCGCAGAAGCGAGAGGACGATGCCCAGGATGATCGCGCCGACCGCGGCGATCGCCGCCGCCTGCAGAGTCGCGACGACGCCTTCGAGGATGAAGTTCCACACCGCCGGGTCGGTGAAGATGTTCCAGCGGGTGCCGTCGAACATGCCAGGGAGTGTGATGCCGCCGGAGTCGCGCGGTGCGGCGAGCGTCATGATGACCCAGGCGGCTCCCGCGATGAGCAGGACGAGTGCGACGATCGACAGGATGAGCGAGAGGCGGCGCGCCCGGGGACCCGGGGCGTCGAAGAGAACACTCGGTGCGCTCACCGCTTCACCACCCAGCGCCGTTCGAGCTGCCCGGCGAGGAAGCCGAGCGGGACGGTGATGACGAGGTACAGCACGGCCGCGGTGATGAGGATCTGGATGACGATGTTCCCGTTGTCGTTCGCGAGCTGACGGGTCGTGGCGAACAGCTCGACGACGAAGAAGCCACCGGCCACCGACGTGTTCTTCGTGAGTGCGATGAACACATTGATCAGCGGCGGGATGGTCATGCGGAAGGCCTGCGGGAGCACGACGAGGGAGACGGTCTGGCCGAACCCGAGCCCGATGCTGCGCGCCGCCTCAGCCTGACCGACGGGCACGCCGTTGATGCCCGAGCGCAGCGCCTCGGCGACGAACGGCGACGTGTAGTACGTCAGGGCGACGAAGGCCAGAACTATGTAAGGCAGTCGCACGCCGAGCATCGGCAGCACGAACGCTGTGAAGATGAAGACGAGTGTGAGCGGGGTGTTCCTGGCGACCTCGGTCCAGATCGCCGCGAAGCCCCGGAGTGCGCCGACCGGCGAGATCCGCATCGCGGCGATGAGCGTGCCCAGAATGAGCGAGAACACGCCGGCAACGGCGAGCAGCAGGAGCGTCACACGGAAGCCCTCGAAGAAGGTCGGCATGAGTGACCACAGCTGTTCCATGGGCCTCCTCTCGTGATGTCAGGTCAGGATGGTCCGGATGCCTCGGGCCGGCGCGCGGCGCGGCCCGAGGCATCCGATTCGATCAGTAGCGGTCGACTGCAGGCGGGTCGATGAACGGCAGCACGGTGCCCGCCGTCTTGTTCCACGCCTCTTCGTAGCGGCCGTCCTCGTAGATCTCCTCGAGCACGTCGTTGATCCACATGCGGAAGTCGGTGTCTTCCAGCTTCACGCCGATTCCGTAGGGCTCCTCAGTGAACGGCTCGCCGACGACCTTGAACTCACCCTCGTTCTGCGCCGCGAGGCCCGCGAGGATCACGTTGTCGGTCGACACCGCGACGACGGCGCCGCTGCGCAGCGGCTCGAGGCAGTTCGAGTAGGTGTCGGTCAGCACCGGCTCCGCGCCGAGCGTTGCGAGGTTCGCGGCGGGCGTCGAGCCCGTGACCGAGCAGACCGGCTGCCCGACGAGGTCGTCCTCGCTCTTGATGTCCTCGTTGTCGGCGAGCACCAGGATCGACTGACCTGCCATGTAGTACGGGCCGGCGAAGGAGACGACCTCCTTGCGCTTGTCGTTGATCGTGTAGGTCGCGACGACGAGGTCGACCTCACCGTTCTGGATGAACGGCTCGCGGTTGGCGGAGACCGATTCCTTCCAGTCGATGTTGTCTTCGGAGATGCCGAGCTCGGAGGCGATGATCTTGCCGATCTCGACGTCGAACCCCTCAGGTCCGTTCGGGCCGTTCAGACCGAACAGCGGCTGGTCGAACTTCGTGCCGATCGTGATGGAGCCCGCCTCGGCGAGCGCGGCCATCGTCGAGCCCTCCGCGAACGTGGGCTCCGGCTCGGGCGCCATGGTGGTCTCTTCGGGCGTACCACCGGTGCCGCCCGTGGCGCACGCCGACAGCGCCAGCATGCTCGCGGCAGCCAGCGCGATCAGTGGGAGTTTCACTCTCTTCATGTCTTCGTCCTTTGCTGTATTCGGCCGCTCGTGGCGGCCTCCCTCTTGGTTTCTCGGCCGCTGACGACGGCCAAGTTCGGTCAGTGCTCGAGGATCTTGGACAGGAAGTCCTTCGCCCTCTCGCTCTGTGGATTGGTGAAGAACTGCTCTGGCGTCGCCTCTTCGACGATCGCGCCGCCGTCCATGAAGAGGACGCGGTCCGCAGCCTTGCGGGCGAATCCCATCTCGTGGGTGACGACGATCATCGTCATGCCGTCGGCGGCGAGCCCGATCATGACGTCGAGGACCTCGTTGATCATCTCGGGATCGAGCGCGCTCGTCGGCTCGTCCATCAGGATGAGCTTCGGATCCATCGCGAGCGAGCGCGCGATCGCGACGCGCTGCTGCTGTCCGCCGGAGAGCTGGCTGGGCATCTTCTTCGCCTGATTGGCGACGCCGACGCGATCGAGCAGCGCCATCGCCTTCTCGTCGGCCGCCTTCTTCTTCATGCCGCGCACCCGGATCGGGCCGAGTGTCACGTTCTCGAGCACCGTCTTGTGGGCGAACAGGTTGAACGACTGGAAGACCATGCCGACGTCGGCACGCAGCTTCGCGAGCCCGGCGCCCTCTTCGGGCAGTTTCGCGCCGTCGATGGTGATCGAGCCCGAATCGATCGTCTCGAGCCGGTTGATCGCCCGGCAGAGCGTCGACTTGCCGGATCCCGATGGGCCGATCACGACCACGACCTCGCCGCGGGTGACGACCGTATTGATGTCGCGCAGGACGTGCAGGTCGCCGAAGTGCTTGTCGACATGGTCGACGACGACGAGCGGCTCGCCTCGCCGAACGTTGATATTCGACGTCCGGGGCGCCGCTGCCGGAGAGTCAGGTGTCGCCATGCAACTCACACTAGGGGTCCGGCGTGGGTCGTCTGCAGTGGCACGACGCGACCTTTACCGATCTGTAACAGGCGCGGAATGCGCGTGTCAGCGGGCGGCGCGCTGTGCGAAAGCTGTTTCGTAGAGGCAGACGCTCGCCGCGGTGGCGAGATTCAGCGACTCGGCGCGGCCGTAGATCGGCAGCCGGAGCGCGATATCGGCGAGCCGAAGGGCATCCTCGTCGAGGCCACGCGCCTCGTTCCCGAACAGCCATGCGGTCGGTTCGGCCAGGAGCGGCCTGGAGTCGAGGAAGTCGCCTCCGCCGACGTCGGCGGCGACCACGCGCACGCCGGCGCCGTGCGCGCGGTCCACGGCGGTCGCGAGATCCACGCCAACGGCCACCGGGAGATGGAAGAGCGATCCCGTCGAGGCGCGGACGACCTTGGGGTTGTACAGGTCCACCGTGCGACCGGTCAGCACGACAGCATCCGCCCCGGCAGCATCCGCCGCCCGGATGATCGTGCCGAGGTTTCCCGGATCCCGCACCTCTTCGCAGATGGCGATGAGGCGGGGGGATGCTGCGAACACCTCGCGCACGGACGTCGGCGACTGCCTCGCGACGGCGACGATGCCCTGCGGAGTCACGGTGTCGGCCATGGCGTCGAGGACGTGTTCGGTGGTGAACACCACCTCGATCCCGGCGTCGCGAGCGGCATCGCGCACGTCGGTGTGACGCTCCATCGCGGTGGGAGTCGCGAAGACCTCGACGACGGTCTCGGGTCGATACGCGAGCACCTCACGCGCGGCCTGCGGGCCCTCCACGAGGAAGAGGCCGGTCTCCTGACGCGCGCTGCGCTTGGTCAGCTTCGCGACGGCACGCACGCGCGGCGACCGCGGATTCTCCAGCACGGTTTCAGTGTAGGGCCGCGGCATCCGGTCGCCGGTATACGGCAGGGAACGACGAAGGGGCGTCCTCCGTGAGGAGGACGCCCCTTGCACAGGATGCTGGAACTACGCCGTCTTGGGGGCGTTGACGTTCTCGGGCAGCGCGGCCTTGGCCGTTGCGACGAGGCTCGCGAAGGTCGCCGGCTCGTTGACGGCAAGCTCGGCCAGCATGCGACGGTCGACCTGCACGCCCGCGAGGCCGAGGCCCTGCATGAAGCGGTTGTAGGTGAGGCCGTTCTGACGGCTCGCGGCGTTGATGCGCTGGATCCACAGGCGACGGAAGTCGCCCTTGCGCTTGCGACGGTCACGGTACGCGTAGACGAGCGAGTGCGTGACCTGCTCCTTCGCCTTCCGGTACAGACGCGAACGCTGACCCCGGTAACCGGAGGCGCGCTCGAGGATGACGCGACGCTTCTTGTGGGCGTTTACTGCCCGCTTGACTCTAGCCATTTTCTTTCGTTCCTATTCGTGCGTCGGCGCTCAGAGGCCGAGGAGCTTCTTGGCGACCTTGGCGTCGCCCGGGGCCAGGACCTGCTCCTGGTTGAGGCGACGAGTCCGGCGGCTCGACTTGCCCTCGAGGTTGTGGCGCATGTTGGCCTGCTGCTTCATCAGCTTCCCGCTGCCAGTGACCTTGAAGCGCTTCTTGGCACCCGAGTGGGTCTTCTGCTTCGGCATCTCTTGTTCCTTCGTTTCACGTCCCGCGAGGCGGGAGTCGGTTTCCCGCGGTGCGGGAGTGTGTGGGGCCTATTCGGCGGGTTCCGCGGCGGCGACGGTCTCTGTCTCGCCGGGAGTTCCGGTGCGAGCGGACCGGGCCGCTTCCTTGTTCGCAGCGCGCTGCGCGTTCTGCTCGGTCTTCACCTCGGACTTGTTCTTGTGCGGGGCGATCACCATGACCATGTTGCGACCGTCGATCGTCGGGTTCGACTCGACCGTGCCGAACTCGGCGACGTCCTCGGCGAACTTGCGGAGGAGACGCACACCCTGCTCGGGGCGCGACTGCTCGCGGCCTCGGAACAGGATCATGGCCTTCACCTTGTCGCCTGACTGGAGGAAGCCCTCGGCGCGCTTGAGCTTGGTCGTGTAGTCGTGAGCTTCGATCTTCAGACGGAAGCGGACCTCTTTGAGGACCGTGTTCGCCTGATTGCGCCGCGCTTCCTTGGCCTTCTGGGCAGCCTCGTACTTGAACTTCCCGTAGTCCATGATCTTGACAACGGGAGGCTTCGCGTCGGGGGCCACCTCGACCAGATCGAGATCGGCTTCCTGAGCCAGGCGCAGCGCCACCTCGATGCGGACGACGCCGACCTGTTCACCCGCGGGGCCCACGAGGCGGACCTCGGGAACGCGGATGCGGTCATTGGTGCGGGGATCGCTGATGCGGAACTCCTCTTTCGTGCGGGGTGTCGGCCACCGCGACACAGGGTGTGTCACGGGCGGAAGAGGCACAGTCCACCCGGCACGACGCGTGAGCGCCGGCTCTGCACCCTGATCCCCGGACTTGGGGCTACCCCGGCCGCAAGCGGACGAGGCGGAGTGCGTGACCCGGTAGCCTGGAACGGCAAGCGCGGGTGGGATGTGATCCTCTTTCGATTCCGGAGCAGAACGCTCCGGAGCCCGCCATAGTCTAGCAGAGAGTGGCACGTGGACACGATTCGGGACGCTGACGGCGACCTCACGGCAGAGAAGACGACCACCGCGGCCGGCCGCCAGGCGCGATGGGAAGAGCAGGAGCGCGCTGCAGCGTCGGCGACCCGCGACATCGCCGACGTGCCGGCGGTCGAGGTCATCACCACCGCGGCCGTGCACCTGATGAGCGCAGCCGCCGTCAAGGTCGGCCTCGCCGATGATCCCGACACCCAGACCGACCTGGACGAGGCGCGCAAGCTCATCAACGCCCTCGCCGGACTCATCACGGCGGGCGCTCCCGAGATCAGCGACATGCACGCGCGTTCTCTTCGCGACGGCCTGCGGTCGGTGCAGCTCGCGTTCCGCGAAGCATCCGTCATTCCCGACCCGATCGGCAAGGGACCCGGCGAGAAGTGGACCGGCCCGGTCAACTGACCCGAGGATCGCTCCGCACGCGTCGCCCGTTCAGGCGAACTCGCCGAATCAGGCCGATTCAGGCACCGATCGCCCTGATGCGGGCGCATCGCCTGATCTCGCTGCGACCTCAGCCGCCGCGGACGAGCTTCACCGTGAGTGAGTCGACCAGCACCGCGATGCGGTCGTCGGCGGCCCACCGCCGCGCGAGCCGGCCCAGCACAGCGTCCAGCTCCGCCTGCTCGAGGCCGTGGATGAGCTCGAGGCGCACGATCAGCTCGGGCCCGCGCAGTCGCGCGGTGGGATCTCCGGGCTCGACGCTCAGATCGAGTACCGCGAGCTCTCCCCCGACGCTCCCCTGCAGGGCGGCGAAGACCTCGGGCGACGTGGGACTCGGCTCCCAGGGCTGACCCTGCGCGATCGCCCACACCGCGGGGCGGCGGATCACGAACTCGGTGTCGGAGCCGGGGTCGATCACGATCAGGTCGGTGTCCTCCCCCGAGGCGGCGAGGGCCGTCCGCATGCCGTCCGCCGGCACCGGCCGCGCGGCAGCATCCCACCGCTGCATCGCGCCCACCGACGAGAACACCGGCAGCACGCGGCGACCGTCGGGTGCGGCGACGGTCACGATGGACAGCTCCTGCGTCTTGTCGACCGCCAGGCCGTGCGGCCCGACGCCCTCGTCGCCCTTCTCGGCGAGGAGCGGGATCAGCAGCCGCGCAGAGCGATACGCGTCGATGACGGCGATGTGGGCAGCGGAATCATCCCGGGGCGCGGTCAGCGCGGCCAGCAGCGCCGGATCGGCCGAGCCGTCGTCTCCCGCGTGCGGATTGGGCTCGAAGCTGCGCCCCTCCCACGGAACGCCCGCGGAATCGCGACGGTGCGGGTCAGTGTCCGGCGACATCCAGCGCCTCGGCGAGCGTGAACGCGCCCGCGTAGAGCGCCTTGCCGACGATGGCCCCCTCGACGCCGTGCGGCACGAGGTCGCGGAGCGCGGCGATGTCGTCGAGGCTCGAGACGCCTCCCGACGCGACGACGGGCTTCGGCGTGCGCGACGTGATCTCGCGGAGCAGTTCGAGGTTCGGGCCCTGCAGCGTGCCGTCCTTGGTCACGTCGGTGACGACGTAGCGGCTGCATCCGGCCTCTTCGAGGCGCTGCAGCACGGTCCAGAGGTCGCCGCCCTCTTCTGTCCACCCGCGCGCGGCGAGCGTCGTGCCGCGGACGTCGAGGCCGACGGCGATGACGTCGCCGTAGCGCCCGATGACGTCGGCGGCCCACTCCGGGTTCTCGAGTGCGGCGGTGCCGAGGTTGATGCGCGCGGCGCCGCTCTCGAGTGCCGCCTCCAGGCTCTGGTCATCGCGGATGCCGCCCGACAGCTCGACCTGGACGCCGCGCACCTGCTTGATGACCTTGCGCAGCACGCTCCCGTTGCTGCCGCGACCGAAGGCGGCATCCAGATCCACCAGGTGGATCCACTCGGCGCCCTGGCGGGCGAAGTCGAGCGCAGCATCGACGGGGTCGCCGTAGTTCGTCTCGGTGCCCGCCTCCCCCTGGGTCAGCCGGACGGCTCGGCCGCCGGCCACATCCACCGCGGGCAGAAGGATCAGTTCAGGCGAAGACGCGAAATCGTTCATGGCTCCTCGTGCAGGCAGATCGCGAAAGCGCACGCTCTCGCAGAAGGCACGAGTTCAGAGGGTAGCCCTGCCGAGCCCTTCGATCCAATTCGCGAGCAGCCGGATGCCGGCATCGCCGGACTTCTCGGGGTGGAACTGGGTCGCGGACAGGGGTCCGTTCTCGACGGCCGCGAGGAACGGCTGACCGTAGTCGCACCAGGTCAGCACGGGCTGCGGGAAGGGCGGCATCACGTCGAGGAGCCACTTCTGGGCGCCGAACGAGTGGACGAAATAGAACCGCTCATCCTCGAGCCCTCTGAACAGCGTCGAGCCCTCGCCGGGCTGGACCGTGTTCCACCCCATATGCGGCAGGACCGGGGCATCCAGTTCGGTGACGACGCCCGGCCACTCGCCGAGTCCCTCCGTGTCGACGCCACGCTCGACGCCCCGCTCGAAGAGCACCTGCATGCCGACGCAGATGCCGAGCACCGCGCGCCCGCCCGCGAGACGCCTCTCGATGAGCTCGTCGCCGCGACTGGCGCGCAGCGCCTCCATCACCGCGCGGAATGCGCCGACGCCCGGGACCACCAGACCGTCCGCCTCGAGGATGAGCGCGCGGTCGGAGGTGAGACGCGCGTCCGCCCCCGCCGCCGCGAGGGCCTTGACGGCGGAGTGCACGTTGCCCGATCCGTAGTCCAGGACCGCGACGAGCGGACTCGAGCTCACAGAGCGCCCTTCGTACTCGGAATCCCCTCGACGAGCGGGTCGAGGGCCTTGGCCTGACGGAACGCACGGGCGAACGCCTTGTACTCGGCCTCCGCGATGTGGTGCGGGTCGCGGCCGCCGAGGACGCGCACGTGCACCGTGAGCGCGCCGTTGAAAGCGATCGCCTCGAACGTGTGCCGGACGAGCGATCCCGTGAAGTGGCCGCCGATCAGGTGGTGCTCGAACCCTGCGGGCTCTCCGGTGTGGACGAGGTACGGGCGTCCGCTGATGTCGACGACGGCCTGCGCGAGCGCCTCGTCGAGCGGCACGAGGGCATCGCCGTACCGGGCGATCCCGGACTTGTCGCCGAGTGCCTCGCGAATCGCCTGCCCCAGCACGATGGCGACGTCCTCCACCGTGTGGTGCGCGTCGATGTCGGTGTCGCCCGAGGCTCGCACCGTGAGATCGGTGAGCGAATGCTTCGCGAAGGCGGTCAGCAGGTGGTCGAAGAAGGGCACCGTCGTGTCGACGTGGCTGCGTCCCGCGCCGTCCAGGTCGAGGTCCAGTTCGACCGTCGATTCACTCGTGGCGCGGCGGATGGACGCGGTGCGCGCTGCGGAGCGGCTCATGACGGCGAGTCTAGCGAGGCGAGCGCGTCGAGGAACGCGGTCGTCTCCGCCTCGGTGCCGGCCGTGACGCGCAGGTGATTCGGGATGCCGACATCGCGGATGAGCACTCCCTGGTCGTACAGTCCCTGCCAGGTGGCGGCGGGGTCGTCCACCCCGCCGAAGAGCACGAAGTTCGTCCATGAGTCGTAGGGCTCGTACCCGAGCGCAGGAAGGGTCGCCGAGATGCGATCGCGCTGCGCGACGATCTCGTCCACCATCCGGAGCATCACGGGTGCATGGCGCAGCGCCGCGGTCGCTGCGGCCTGCGTGAGCGAGCTCAAGTGGTACGGAAGCCGGACCAGCCGCAGGGCGTCGACCACGGCGGGGTCAGCCGCGAGGTATCCGACCCGGGCGCCGGCGAACGCGAACGCCTTGCTCATCGTGCGCGACACGATGAGACGCTCCCGCCCGGGGAGCAGTGTCACTGCCGAAGGCTCGCCGTGCGGAGCGAACTCGTGGTACGCCTCGTCCACCACGACGACGCCGTGGGCGGCGTCGTAGACCGCCTCGATCACGTCCAGCGACATTGGCGTGCCGGTGGGGTTGTTCGGAGCGCAGAGGAAGACCACATCGGCTGCGGCCTCCGAGACCTGCGATGCTGCGCTCTCGGCATCCACCGTGAAGTCGTGGGCACGGGTCCCCGTCGTCCAGGAGGCGCCGGTCCCGCGGGCCAGCAGCGGGTACATCGAGTAGGTCGGGGTGAAGCCGAACGCGCTGCGGCCGGGACCGGCGAAGGCCTGCAGCACGTGCTGGAGCACCTCGTTGGAGCCGTTGGCCGCCCAGATCTGATCGCGGGTGAGCCCGAACCCGAGGTAGTCGGCGAACCCCTCGCGCAGACCCGAGAACTCCCGGTCCGGGTAGCGGTTCACCTCGCGCAGAGCCAGGGCGACAGCATCCAGGATGTCGTCAGCGACCTCCTCGGGAACGGGATGCGTGTTCTCGTTGACGTTGAGGGCGACGGGCAGCGGCGCCTGCGGGGCACCGTAGGGCGTCTGCCCGCGCAGATCGTCGCGGAGGGGAAGGTCATCGAGGCGTGCGCTCACCCCTCCCATCGTAGAGCGATCGGTCAGTGACCCGCCGAGTACTCCGCGGGGATCGCCAGGCGCTGGCCCGCTGAGATGGCTACGCCGTGCAGCGCATTGAGTCGCGCGATCGCGTCGACGACATCGCGCGGGTCGGCCGTCGGTGCGACCTCTTCGGCGATCGACCACAGCGAATCGCCCGACGACACCGTGACGGTCTCGAACGAGTCCGCGGGCGCTCCGGCGTCTTTGGAAGCCAGCGCGGTTCCGCCGCTGACGATCGCAACGGTAAGCGCCAGGACAGCCGGCATCGCGGCTGCCGCCACGAGGACTCGCCGCCCACGAACGGTGAGGCGCAGGCGCGTGACACGAAGGGCTGTGGTGCCGGGGGCGGTGATGCCGATCACTGTCATGGGATCCTCCTGCGAACTGGGGAGAGATTCGCACCCTTCGCTCGGCCGGGAGTGGCGGATGCGAATCTCTATTCCGAAGTTATCTTCGATGTTCTAAGCTGTCAACTGCGGATCCTGGTGTGGATCCATCGAACGCGACACGCGGCTCGCCTGCGATGAAGTCGTCTGCGAACCGGATACGGTTTCGATACCGACACCCCACCACGGGCCTCCGACATTCGAAGACCAATGCCGGTTCGCGGCAGACAGGAGCAGGCAAGATGAGCGAGTCGATCGGTCGCGAGAAGCCGCAGACCCGGCGGCGGAAGAGCCTGAGCGAGAAGCAGATGGCGATCCTCGAGGTCATCCAGCGGTCGATCGCCCGGCACGGCTATCCGCCGAGCATGCGCGAGATCGGGGATGCGGTCGGGCTGAAGTCGCTCTCGAGCGTGACGCACCAGCTGAACCAGCTCGAGCTCAGCGGCTACCTTCGCCGGGATGCCGGCAAGACGCGAGCGATGGAAGTGCTGATCGACCTGCCCGGCATGGCGACCGAGAACCCGGCCGACAGCGGCCCCGCCGTCGGCGATGCGGCGATGGTCCCGCTCGTCGGCCGCATCGCCGCGGGCGTGCCGATCACGGCCGAGCAGCAGGTCGAGGAGATCTTCCCCCTCCCCCGCCAGCTCGTCGGCAAGGGCGACCTCTTCATGCTCAAGGTGTCGGGTGAGTCCATGATCGATGCGGCGATCTGCGACGGAGACTGGGTTGTCGTGCGCACACAGCCGACAGCCGAGAACGGCGACATCGTCGCAGCCATGCTCGATGGCGAGGCCACTGTCAAGACGTTCCGCCAGCGCGACGGGCACACCTGGCTGCTGCCGCGCAACTCGGCGTTCGAGCCCATCCTCGGAGATCAGGCCTCGGTGCTGGGCAAAGTCGTCGCCGTGCTTCGCGCGGTCTGACCTGTTCGGACGATATCGTCCGAACAGGGTGATGCCGGACGTGGCGTGTGCGCCATGATGAGTGCATCCGGCTAGAGGAGGCCTCATGAGCGAGCCAGACACCGTCGACCTTCAGGCCGAAATCGCCGCCCTGCGGGAGGAGAACGAAGCCCTCCGAACGGGAGCGACAGCTCCGGACGAGGTTCCTCCTCGAGCTCGCGGCGGCTGGTGGCGATCCCTGCTGTCGGCGCTGTGCATCATCATCGCGACGATCCTCGTGCCGGTCTCGATCGTGGGCGCGTGGGCGCAGGTGCAGCTGACCGACGAGGACGCGTTCGTCGCGACCCTCGCCCCGCTCGTCGACGATCCAGCCGTGCAGGCGATGATCATCGACGAATCCATGGAGGCGATCAACAACCAGGTCGACTTCCAGCAGATCACCTCTGACGTCTTCGACGGCATCGCGAACCTCGGTCTGCCGCCGCGAGCCGCCGATGCGCTGCAGCTGCTGGAGGCGCCCGCCGCGAACGGCCTCGAGAGCCTGGTCACGACGACCGTCACGCGCGTGGTCGAGTCGGATGCCTTCTCAGAGGTGTGGGCGACCGCAACGCGTGCCGCCCATCGAGCTCTCGTGGGCCTTTCGACATCCGACGGCGGCGGCCTCGTCGTCGTGACCGACGACGGTGTCGGCATCCAGCTCGGCGCTGTCGTCGAGCGCGTGAAGCAGAACCTGATCGATCGCGGCCTCGGCGCCGCCGAGCTGATCCCCCCCATCGATCGCGTCGTCATCCTCGGCACCGGCGAGAACCTCGCGACGATCCGCACGAGCTATGCCGTGGCGAACACCGTCGGGATCTGGCTCCCGGTCATCACGCTCGCGCTGTTCGGCCTCGGCATCCTCATCGCCCGCCGGCGCAGCGTCGCCGTCCTCGGGACCGGCATCGGATTCGCCATCGGCGGTGCAACCCTCGCGATCATGCTGGCCATCGGCGAAACCGCGATGGGCGTCACCGCGGGGCTGCTGGGGCTGTCACCCGACGCCCTCAACGTCATCTACGAGCAGCTCGTCGGCAACATGACGCAGACTGCTCTCGTCATCGCGTTCTTCGGCGTCTTCGTCGCGATCCTCGGCTGGGTGATGGGCCGGTCCGGCCCCGCCCGCGGATTCCGCCGGGCAGTCGACAGCATGAACGCCTCCGCGCGCCGCGAGCTCGCCGTGCGCGGACTCAACACCGATTCGTTCGGGCTGTGGCTCGGCAGGCAGCGCATCCTGGTGCGTGCGATCATCGCGGTGCTCGCCGTCGTCTGGCTCTTCGCCCTGCGGCCGCTCTCGGTCGGCGACATCGTGCTCGTCGCATTCGTCGCATTCGGCGTCGCCTGGATCCTCGAGCTCCTGCAGCGTCGACCAGAAGAGCTCGTCGGCATCGACGACACCGAGGACGATCTCCTCTACAGCGACGTCGACCCCGACGGGACGAACCCCACGGCGGAGATCCTGCCTGCGGATGAATCGCCGACGCTCGACCTGACGGCCGAGACGGCGGTCCCCACGCCCTCTCCGGACAGCGCTGGCGCGCTGCCCGGAGCCTCTGGGCGCGTGGGCCCGGCCGCGACCGGACCGGCCGCGGCATCCGAATCCCCGAAGGGGAAATCGCCTAAACGGTGACCTGGCTCCGCTCGCGCACGAGACGGGGTTGCGAACATCGTGGTGCCCGGGCGGTGCGGACCCTCTGTTTCGCCACGCTCAACACAGGTTTCGGCGTACGGTGGAGCCGTGACGACGACGATCCCTTACGGGTCCTGGCCCTCTCCGCTCTCGGCAGTCGAAGTGTCCGCGGCGTCGCCTCGCCTCGAAGGTGCGCGGTTCGTCGGCGATGAGCTGTGGTGGGGAGAATCCGTGCCCGAGCAGGGCGGACGCACCGCGGTCCGCCGGCGCGGCGCGTCGGGCGAGGTGATCGACGTGCTGCCGGCACCCTGGAACGCGCGATCCCGCGTCCACGAATACGGCGGCGCCGCGTGGACGACGACCGATGACGGCGATCTGGTCTTCGTCGAGAAGGAGGATCAGCGGATCTGGATCCTGCCGCCTGGCGACGGACCGCGCCCGCTCACGCCGCCCGACACCGGCATGAGGTTCGGCGGGCTCACCTGGCAGGGCGGACGACTGTTCGCGATCCGCGAGACGCACGACGGGAAGCACCCGGCGCCGCGCCGCGACATCGTCGAGGTGCCGCTCGACCGGAGCGCCGTGTGGGACGCCGCAGCCATCGCGTCCCTCACGGAGGACAGCGACTTCCTCGCCCAGCCGGCGCTGTCTGCGGACGGGTCGCACCTCGCCTGGATCGCGTGGAACCACCCGAACATGCCGTGGGATACGACCGAGCTGCGGGTAGGACGAATCGAGGACGGGATCGTCGCGGAGTGGGCGACGGTCGCCGGCGGAGACGGCACGGCGCCCCTCCAGCCGGTGTGGACCAGCGACGACGAGCTCGTCTACGTCGATGACCCGACCGGTCGCTGGAACCTGTGGCGCCTCCGCCTCACCGCCGATCTGCACCACGAACCGATCGCTCCGGTCGACGCGGACACCGGTGGTCCGCTGTGGGTGCTGGGCCTGCGATGGTTCGCCCTGCTGGACGACGGCCGGATCGTCGCCGTGCGCACGAACGGCGAGGACGCGGTCGTTGTGATCGGCCCCGACGGCACGGCGACGCCTCTCGAGCTCGAAGTGACGGCGAACGTCGTCATCGAGGACGTCCGCGGCACGAAGGTGCTGCTGTCCGGCTCGGGCTCTCGCAGCCCGGCGGCGCTGTGGCTGGTCGACGTCGATGACCCGGCCGCCGCGGAGCGCGTCGCCGGCGGCATTTCACCATGGGGTGACGAATGGATGCCGCACCCCGGCGCCGTCACGTTCCCCGGTCCGCGCGGTCCGGTTCACGCCTTCGAGTACCCGCCCGCGAATCCAGACGCGACCGCCCCCGAAGACGAGCGACCGCCATACGTCGTGTTCGTGCACGGCGGGCCGACGAGTCATGTCGCGGGCGCAGCATCCGCCAAGATCGCCTACCTCACCAGCCGCGGGATCGGCGTCCTCGACGTCAATTACGGCGGCTCGACGGGCTACGGGCGCGCGTACCGCGAGCGGCTGCGTGGGCAGTGGGGCATCGTCGATGTCGAGGACGTGGTCGCCGCCGCCCGAGGGCTCGCCGAGTCCGGACGCGCGGATGCGGCACGCCTTGCCATCGCGGGAGGTTCCGCCGGCGGATGGACCGTGCTCTGCGCGCTGACGGCATCCGACACCTTCTCAGCCGGCATCAGCCGGTACGGCGTCGCCGACCTGAGACGGCTCGCGGCGGACACCCACGACTTCGAGGCGCGCTACCTCGACAGCATGGTCGGTCCCCTGCCGAAGGCCGAAGAGGTCTACATCCAGCGGTCGCCGCTGTCGCATCTCGAGCGGTTCACCACACCGCTGCTCATCGAGCAGGGGCTGGACGACATGGTCGTGCCGCCGTCCCAGTCCGAAGCCGTTCGCGATGCGCTCGCCGCGAACGGCGTTCCGCACGCGTACCTCGCGTTCGAGGGCGAGGGCCACGGGTTCCGCCGCGCGGAGACGGTGGTGCGTACCCTCGAGGCGGAAGTCGCCTTCCTCGGGCAGGTGTTCGGCTTCGAAACCCCGGGAGTTCCGGAGCTCGAACTCGACTAGGGGTCAGACCGCGAACGGGGCGAGCTTCGCGGCAAGATGCTCGCCGACGCGAGCGTGGACGGCGGTGCCGCCCGCTTCGTGCTCCTGCGCGAGCAGGATCCCCTGCTCGTGGATCGCGGAGACGAGATCGCCGCGGTCGTAGGGGACGAGCGCGCGGACCTCGACAGCCGGAAGCGGAAGCGCGGCTTCGATCGCGCCGCGGAGCTCGTCCATGCCCTCTCCGGTGCGCGAGGACGCGAAGATCGCATTCGGCTCGAGACCGCGCAGCACGAGCCGCGTGTCGTCGTCGACGAGGTCGGCCTTGTTGAAGACGACGATCTCGGGGATGTCGCGGGCGCCTACGTCGCCGATGACATCGCGGACGGTCGCGAGCTGCGCCGCGGGATCAGGGTGCGCCGCGTCGACGACGTGGACGATGACGTCCGATTCGCCGACCTCCTCCAGCGTCGAGCGGAACGCCTCGACCAGCTGATGCGGGAGGTTGCGGACGAACCCGACCGTGTCGGTGAGCGTGAAGACGCGACCGTCGGCCGTTCCCGACCGGCGGACCGTGGCATCCAGCGTCGCGAACAGAGCGTTCTCGACCAGGACGCCCGCGCTCGTCAGGCGGTTGAGCAGGCTCGACTTGCCGGCGTTCGTGTAGCCCGCGATGGCCACAGAAGGGATCGTGTTGCGCTTGCGCTCGGCGCGCTTGGCGTCGCGCGCGGGCGCGAAGTCGCGGATCTGGCGCCGCAGCTGAGCCATCCGGGTGCGGATGCGCCGACGATCGAGCTCGATCTTCGTCTCACCGGGACCACGCGAGCCCATGCCCGCACCGCCGGCGCCGACCTGGCCACCGGCTTGGCGGCTCATCGAGTCACCCCACCCGCGGAGGCGGGGAAGGAGGTATTCGAGCTGTGCGAGCTCGACCTGGGCCTTGCCCTCGCGGCTCTTGGCGTGCTGGCTGAAGATGTCGAGGATGACCGTCGTGCGGTCGATGACCTTGACCTTCACCACGTCCTCGAGCGCTCGCCGCTGGCTCGGGGCGAGCTCGGTGTCGGCGATGACGGTGTCGGCACCGAGCGCGGCGACGATGTCACGAAGCTCCTCGGCCTTGCCGCGCCCGATGTAGGTCGCGGGGTCGGGATGCGGACGCCGCTGCATCACGGCATCGAGCACAACGGCACCGGCGGTCTCGGCCAGCGCGGCGAGTTCGCGAAGCGAGTTCTCGGCGTCCTCCTGCTCGCCCTGGGGGTGCACACCGACGAGGACGACGTTCTCGAGTCGCAGCTGCCGGTACTCGACCTCGGTGACGTCCTCGAGCTCGGTCGACAGACCGGGAACGCGGCGAAGCGCGGCGCGCTCCTCACGATCCCACTGCTCACCGTCGGTGTCGGGACGCGCGATCGTGGCCGCGTCCTGGAGCGCCTGCGCCGCACCGAATACGCGTACCCCGGAGCGTGCATCCGCACGCGCGAGCACTCGATCCACCGGGTCCACCGGCATCTCGTCGGTGCTCTGAGGGGTGGTCGTATCCGTCATGGGTTCCTTTCAAGGGCTTCGTGAATTCTAGTCTCCCGCGGTGGGGACGTCCTCCGGTACGCTCGACAGCCATGGGGAATGAGCACTATTTCAGCGCGTCCCCCGCGAGCGCCGAGAATCTCCGTCGTATCCGCGTCACCCTCGCCGAGCGTGATGTGGAGGTGACGACAGCCGGAGGCGTGTTCAGCCCCGACCACGTCGATTCCGGCACCGCAGTGCTCCTCGCGAACACTCCCCCGCCGCCGCCCGGCGGGAACCTGCTGGACCTCGGGAGCGGATGGGGGCCGATCGCGCTGACCCTTGCGCTGCAGTCTCCTCACGCAACGGTCTGGGCGGTGGATGTGAACGAGCGTGCGCTCGATCTCGTCCGCCGGAACGCCGACGCACTGGGACTGTCGAATGTCAACGCTTCGCTGCCCGATGATGTTCCCGAAGACCTGGTCTTCCGCACGATCCGCTCCAATCCGCCGATCCGAGTCGGCAAGAACGAGCTCCACGGACTCCTCGAGCGGTGGATACCCCGGCTCGAAGAGCGATCGGATGCCTGGCTCGTGGTGCAGCGGAATCTCGGCTCGGATTCGCTCCAGCGATGGCTGGCCGCAACGTTCGAGAAGGGCTACAGCGTGCATCGGGCCGCCACGGGCCGCGGATTCCGGGTCATCAAGATGCGGCGGCACGGGTCGCCCCCGAGCGAGCCCATTTCACTGCCCTGAGCACCGCCCTCCGCTCGGCGGAGTGTCACGGCAGAACGGAGGGTCCGAACGGGTCTTCCGACCCTCCGCTCGCCCCACCGCCTCCGCCGAGCGGAGGGGCCGGACTGGTGCGCGGCGGCGGGAGCTGACCGGGCGTCAGGCGAGCGTGACCTCGCCCGAGTACACCAGGGTCGCAGGGCCGGACAGCAGGACGTGACGCTCGGCGCCGACCTGCGGCATCCGAACCCCCAAGGTGCCCCCGGGAACCTCGACGGTCCAGCTGTCGGGAGCGGCGGGACCTGCCCAATGCCTCACTGCGAGGGCGGCGGCCGCGACGCCCGTGCCGCAGCTGAGGGTCTCGCCGACGCCGCGCTCGAACACCCGCATGCGGATCGAGCCGACGCCGTTGTGGACCAGCGGGTCGCTGGGCACCACGAATTCGACGTTCGCGCCGTGCGGCGGCTCGGGGTGCAGCTGCGGGACGGCGGTCAGGTCGAGACCGTCGAGCTCGTCGGTGTCGGGGAGCGCGACGACGACGTGAGGGTTGCCCACGTCGATGCCGAGCCCCGGTCGCGCCGCGCCGATGCCGCGGGCGCGAACGAGCACGTCTGCCTCATCGACGCGCCATGGGCCGAGGTCGACCTCGAGTCCGAGGTCGCTGCGGGTCAGCGTCTTCACCCCCGCGCGGGTGCCGATCGCGAGCGGTGCGCCGTCCAGCGTCGCCCATCCGACCTCGGCGAGGTAGCGCGCGAACACCCGGATGCCGTTGCCGCACATCTCGGCCTTCGAACCGTCGGCGTTGCGATAGTCCATGAACCACTCGGCTCCGGATGCCGCAGCCAGGGCGCCTTCGTCGATGGCCGTCGCGCGAACCACACGGAGGATGCCGTCCGCGCCGATGCCGAAGCGCCGGTCGCAGAGCACCGCGACCTGGTCATCGGAGAGGTCCAGGTCGCCGGCGGGATCGGGCAGGACCACGAAGTCGTTGCCCGTGCCGTGACCTTTGGTGAATGAGAGGGTCTGCGGCATCCCCTCAGTCTAGAGTCGCCCCGACTGGGCCCCGCTGTCGCGGCACCCGGGTATGGGGCGCGTTAGACGCGCGACACGCCGGAGCTGGCGGCGTGTCGCGAGAGAAGCGCGCCCCAAACCCCGGGAGAAGTATCCGGATGCCGCGTCAGACGTCGGCGATCAGCCGCTTGCCGGTCGCCCAGGTGTCGAAAGGCTCGTAGTCGAGCGCGCCGTAGAACCCGCGGGCGGCGTCGTTCTCGGGTCGCACCATGAGCTGCACCTTCGGGCAGCCCATCGCGACGAGTCGCTCCTCGGCCGCGCCGACGAGGGCGCGGCCGATCCCTTCGCCTCGTCGCGTCGGGTCGCTCGCGAGGTAGTAGAGCCAGCCGCGATGACCGTCATAGCCGGCCATGACGGATCCGACGACCTCGCCCGCATCCACCGCGACGAGGAAGAGCTCCGGTTGCACGGCGAGCTTCCGCTCGATGTCGCGATGCGGATCGTTCCATGGACGGGTGAGACCGACCGCGTGCCACAGGGCGACGACGGCCTCCGTGTCTTCCCGGTCGAACGCGCGGATCTCGAGGTTCACTCGAACGAGTCTGCCAGGCCGCCGGCATCCGCCCCCGGCTCCACCCACTCGATGGCGGCGTAGCGCGTGAACCACGAGACCTGCCGTCGTGCGTACCGGCGGGTGAGTGCCTGGGTCTCGGCGATGGCCTCCGCCTCGGTCTTGTCCCCCGCAAGCTGAGCGAGCGCCTGCGCGTAGCCGATCGCGCGGCGTGCCGTCACACCATCCTCGAGTCCTCGCTCACGGAGCGACGCCGTCTCATCGAGGATTCCGTCGGCCCACATCCGCTCCACGCGGACGTCGAGTCGGCCGACGAGCTCCTCGCGCGGCACAGTCACACCGACGATCCGGGTATCGGCGCGCCACAGCACGGGCGCCTCGGGGAGCGCGGCGCCGTGCGTCGCCGCCCCCTGGGCGAGAACCTCGAGCGCGCGCACGATCCGGCGGCCGTTCTTCGGGTCGATCCGCTCCGCAGTGACCGGGTCGAGCTCGCGGAGCCTGGCGAACAGCATCCCGGGACCGTGCTGCGCCAGTTCGGCCTCGAGCTCCGCTCGCAGCGCGTCATCATGCGGCGGAAAGCGGAAGTCGAAGATGACGCTCGACACATACAGGCCCGACCCGCCGACGAGGATCGCGTCGGCGCCGCGGCTGTGGATGTCGTCGATCGCGGTCCGCGCGGCGAGTTGATACCAGGCGACGGCTGCCTCCTCGGTGACATCGAGCACATCGAGCAGATGATGCGGGATGCCGCGGCGCTCGCGGATCGGGAGCTTGGCGGTCCCGATGTCCATCCCGCGATAGAGCTGCATCGCGTCGGCGTTGACGATCTCGGCGGTCCGGCCTCGCGCCGCGAGAGCTTCAGCGAGGTCGAGCGAGAGGGACGTCTTGCCGGTGCCGGTCGCGCCGACGATCACCCAGAGTCGCCCCGTGTGGCGACCTTCGGCGCCAGTTTCCTGCGTTGGCGCCAGATCTTCATGCGCGCCATCGCCGGAAGGTGGCGCCATTACGACAAGGGGGCGACGCGCAGTGTCGGCAGGCCGAGCGATACGGCCTTCGGCGCGCCCGGAGTCACGCCGGGCGCCGGAATGCCGCAGGACTCGGCCTGCGTACGGTCCCAGGCGTCGCCTGCGCGGGTGCGGCGGATCCGCAGCGGAGCGCCGTCGGGCGCGTCGGCCAGCAGGTGGAACGGCGCCGCGTGCGTCACGACGACCGATGCGATGTCTCCGGGACGCGGCAGATCCGACCCGACGGGCACCTCGAAGTGCACGAGACGGTTGTCTTCGGCGCGACCCGTCAGGCGGTGCGTCGCCGCGTCCTTCTTGCCTTCGCCCATCGAGACGAGCACCTGGAGCTCGCGTCCCACCTGCTTCTGGTTCTCTTCCTGCGAGATGCGCTCCTGCAGCGCAAGCAGCCGCTCGTAGCGCTCCTGCACGACGGCCTTCGGCACCTGGTCGGGCATCGTGGCAGCGGGAGTGCCCTCGCGGATCGAGTACTGGAAGGTGAAGGCGCTCGTGAAGCGGGCCTGTTCGACGACACGCATGGTGTCTTCGAAGTCTTCGTCCGTCTCGCCGGGGAAGCCGACGATGATGTCGGTCGTGATCGCGGCATCCGGCATCCGCTCGCGGACACGTTCGAGGATGCCCAGGAAGCGCTCACTGCGGTACGAGCGGCGCATGGCCTTGAGGACGCGATCGCTGCCGGACTGGAGCGGCATGTGGAGCTGCGGCATCACGGCAGGCGTCTCGGCCATCGCGTCGATGACGTCGTCGGTGAAGGCGGCCGGGTGAGGGCTCGTGAAGCGGATGCGCTCGAGACCGTCGATCTCGCCGGCGGCGCGAAGGAGCTTGCCGAAGGCCTGGCGATCGCCGAACTCGACGCCGTAGGAGTTGACGTTCTGGCCGAGGAGCGTGACCTCGATGGCGCCGTCGTCGACGAGCAGGCGGATCTCGTTCAGGATGTCGCCGGGACGACGGTCCTTCTCTTTGCCGCGAAGGCTCGGGACGATGCAGAAGGTGCAGGTGTTGTTGCAGCCGACCGAGATCGAGACCCAGCCGCTGTACACGGAGTCGCGCTTGGTCGGCAGGGTGCTCGGAAAGATCTCGAGCGACTCGAGGATCTCGAGCTCGGCCTCACCGTTGTGACGCGCACGTTCGAGCAGGCTCGGGAGCGACCCCATGTTGTGGGTGCCGAAGACGACATCGACCCACGGCGCCTTGTCGAGGACCGCGTCCTTGTCCATCTGTGCGAGGCAGCCGCCGACGGCGATCTGCATGCCCTCGCGCTTGTCCTTGCGGGACTTCAGGTGGCCGAGCGTGCCATAGAGCTTGCCGGCCGCGTTGTCGCGGACCGCGCAGGTGTTGATGACGACGACGTCGGCCTCTTCGCCCGGATCGGCCCGGACATAGCCGGCACTCTCGAGTGACCCGGAGAGGCGCTCGGAGTCGTGGACGTTCATCTGACAGCCGAACGTCCGGACCTCGTAGGTCCGCGCACGGCCATCGGCAGTGCGCGCGGCGGGCGAGGGCGCGATCGTCGTGGGGGTGCTGTCGAGCAGAGTCATGATGGTCCGATTCTACGTCTCGACGCCTGCGTGACCCTCGTCGCGCCGTCGGAGCCGGATGGATGCGCTCGAGCGCGTCCCACCCGCACTGCCTGGCGCTAGGCAGGTCAGCGGAACCGGACCACCGACCCGCCCGAATCCCGCCGCTCGTCGGCAAGTGCGGTGCGTGCCGCCTTGCCGGCGATCGTTCCCCCGAAACCGCGGCGCGCGAGCATGCCCATGAGGCGGCGGATCGCGGTGTCGTCGTCGTACCGGGCGAGCGCGCGAGCCTTGGTGCGGGCGAAGTCGAGTGCGCGCTCGGCGTCGTCGTCGGGGAGCTCGGCGATCACGTCCTCGATGACCTCGCGGGCGATGGCTCGCTTCATGAGAAGCTGGCGGATGGCCCTGGTGCCCATGCCTTTGCGAGTGGTCGCGGAGTGCACGAGCTGCTCCGCGAGGACCTCATCGTCAAGCCATCCCCGCTCGGCGAAGTCATCGATGACGGCCGCGGACTCGTCGTCCGTCAGCCCATCGCCACGCAGCCGCGTCTTCGCCTCGGCGATCGAGAGCCCGCGTCGCGCCAGGCTGCGCACGAGCGAGGTGGCCGCGCTCTCGCGCAGCGCATCGCGGTCGACCGGCTCGTCGGGCACGTCGGCGGGTGCGGGTTCATGATCGACGCGATCGTCGTCCGCCCAGTACTCGTCACTGAACGCCACCGGCCGCGGAGCCGTGACCGGGTGTGGGGCAGCGCCTCCGAAGAGCGGGATCACGGGGGCGAGCCCTTCGTCGGGACGCTCGCCCCCGTCCTCCGTGAAACGAACCATCACGCCGGGCGGCGCTTGGCCAACTCGTCGGCTGCCGGCGGCGCCTCGACCGCGGCGAGAGGCTGGCCGATGCCGAGCTTCGCCTTGATCTTCGATTCGATGTCGGTGGCGACATCCTCGTTCTTGATCAGGAAGCTGCGCGCGTTCTCTTTGCCCTGACCCAGCTGCTCACCGTCGTAGGTGTACCAGGAGCCCGACTTCTTGACGATGCCGTGATCGACGCCGAAGTCGATGAGGCTGCCTTCGCGTGAGATGCCTCCGCCGAACAGGATGTCGAACTCGGCCTGCTTGAAGGGCGGCGCCATCTTGTTCTTGACGACCTTCACGCGTGTGCGGTTTCCGACCGAGTCGGCACCGTCCTTGAGCGTCTCGATGCGACGGATGTCGAGGCGCACGGATGCGTAGAACTTCAGCGCCTTTCCACCGGCGGTGGTCTCGGGTGAGCCGAAGAACACGCCGATCTTCTCGCGCAGCTGGTTGATGAAGATCATCGTGGTGTTCGTGGTGTTGAGACCACCGGTCAGCTTGCGGAGCGCCTGCGACATCAGGCGTGCCTGCAGACCCACGTGCGTGTCGCCCATCTCGCCTTCGATCTCGGCCTTCGGCACCAGTGCCGCGACGGAGTCGATGACGATGAGGTCGATGGAGCCGGAGCGGATCAGCATGTCGGCGATCTCGAGCGCCTGCTCACCCGTGTCGGGCTGCGAGACGAGAAGCTCGTCGATGTCGACGCCCAGCTTGCGGGCGTACTCAGGGTCGAGCGCATGCTCGGCGTCGATGAACGCGGCGATGCCGCCCTGCTTCTGCACGTTGGCGATCGCGTGGAGCGTGAGCGTCGTCTTTCCGGACGACTCAGGGCCGTAGATCTCGACGATGCGACCTCGCGGGAGCCCGCCGATTCCGAGGGCGACGTCGAGGGCGATCGATCCGGTGGGGATCACTTCGACCGGAGCGCGCTCGTCGCTGCCCAGTCGCATGACCGAGCCCTTCCCGAACTGCCGGTCGATCTGGGCGAGGGCCGATTCGAGGGCCTTCTCGCGGTCAGCGGGTGATGGCATGGCGTGCTCCTTATGCTCGCGTTCCGTCGCCTGTAGGCTGTCGCGCTCCGCATCGAGGGCCGATGGGGATGCTGCGACAAGGCGTGTGGTGTCGTTCGACGTGGTTCACGCTAGGGGTGGGCTCCGACATCCGTCTTCGCTCCTCCCGTCGCTGTGGACAGAAACGTCCTCGACACCTGCTGTGCAGGAGCCTACGCGGGTATCGAACACTTATTCGATGACACGCCGCAAGGCGACAGGCGAGATTCGCCCTTACTCAGCCACCGCTGCGACGCGGCTCGAGCCGGCCCACGCCGTATCGGCGCTCGGCCGGAACGTCCGTCTCGGCGCACAGCGCGAGCCATACTTCGCGGGGCGGGATGCCGTCACGCAGCGCCTCCGCGGCGGTGCGGCCGCCGGCATCCGACAGCGCCAGATCCGTGATCAGAGTCGACGCCTGCGCACCGAACTCGTCCTCGACGGCGCGATCGAACTCGCTTCTTCGCATTGACGGGGCCGGCTGCGGGTCAGCGCAGCGACAGTTCGGCGTCTACGGATGCGACCAGATCGTCGGGAACGACGTCGGGGAAGCCCTGCAGGCCTTCGAGGACCGAGATGCGGTCGCCGACTTCGCGCATGATGATCGAGATGGGGACGTCGAGCGCTTCTGCGACCGATGCGAGGATCTCGCTGGAGGCCTCTTTCTGACCGCGTTCGACCTCGCTCAGATAGCCGAGGGCGACACTCGCGCGGCTCGCAACCTGACGGAGGGTACGGCCCTTCTGCTGGCGGAAGTCACGAAGCACTTCGCCGATCTCTTGACGAACCAGGATCATTGTGGGGCCCCCTCTCACTTCTGATTCCGCCGTTGTCCGGGTGGACAACAGTACAGCACCGGATAGTGCCAATCTAAACCCGTGCGCTGAGGAATGGGTGGGAATCGCTGAATGTAACCGAGCTGAAACACCGTCTGTTCCCTGCCGGGGCTCACAATTCCTCGAGGCACAGAAGCAGCGCTCGCGCGACCGTCTCGTTGCGGATCTGCTCCCGCGTGCCGGGGATCTCGAGGGAGGTGATACCTGTTCCGTCCGGCGTCACGACGGCGATGTGCACGGTGCCGACAGGCTTTCCGTCCTGCGGATCGGGTCCCGCGACGCCGGTCGTGGAGACGCCCACGTCCGTTCCGAGCAGGGTCCGCACACCCTTCGCCATCTGCCACGCGACGGCCGGATCGACCGCTCCCGCCGAGGCGAGGAGGTCGGCGTCGACCTTCAGCACGGACTTCTTCACGTCGGACGCGTAGGCCACCACCCCGCCCCGCATGCTCGTCGACGCGCCGGGTACCGACACGATCGCGGCAGCCAGCAGGCCCCCGGTCAGAGACTCCGCCGTGCCGATCGTCCAGCCACGCACCGCGAGCCGTTCCAGCACCTCGGCAGCCGTCCGGTCGGTCATGCCACGCCTCGGCTCTTGCGGCCCGCGCGCACCTGGGTGACGACGTAGTCGATGCCGCTCGCGATCGTCAGGATGACCGCGATGGTCATCGTGACGCCGTTCACCCAGAAGATCCAGTCGCCGACGATGGTCCACAGCGGAAGCAATGCGAGCGAGAGCGCAATGCTCTGGGCGAGCGTCTTGAGCTTTCCCATCCAGGCGGCCGCGACGACATGGTCGCTCGCGACCATGAAGCGGTGGATCGTGATTCCGACCTCTCGGATGAGGACGATGATGGTGATCCACCAGTCCAGCTCGCCCAGGATCGAGAGACCGATGAAGGCGAAGCCGGTGAGGATCTTGTCGGCGAGCGGATCGAGGAGCTTGCCCAGATCGGTGACGATCTCATACCGCCGCGCGATCCAGCCGTCGATCCCGTCCGTCGCGATGGCGACGATGAAGAGCGCCGCGGCCCACCACCGCAGCGGCCCGTCCGAGCCTCCGTCGGCCAGCAGCATCCAGAGGAACACCGGTGCGCAGAGGATGCGCACGATCGTGATCGCGTTGGGCAGCTGCCGAGGGATCGCCATGGGCCGAGCCTATAGCGGTGACCGGCCGCCGTCGCGACCGCTGGGCCGCGCTCAATCGCGCCCGGTGAGCCCCCATGCATCCTCGTCGCCGTCGCTTTCGACGACGGGATAACCGTCGTACTGCGCGTCGACGGGATCGGATGCCTCGTCGGGGACGTCGTCCCCGCGCATCCGCGCCAGGACACCTGGAAGCTGCTCGTTGGTCACCAGCACGTCGCGCGCCTTCGACCCCTCGGACGGGCCGACGATCTCGCGGGACTCCAGCAGATCCATGAGCCGGCCGGCCTTCGCGAAGCCGACCCGGAGCTTGCGCTGCAGCATCGACGTCGACCCGAACTGGGTCGACACCACGAGTTCGGCGGCGGCGAGGAGAAGCTCGAGATCGTCCCCGATGTCGGCGTCGATCTCCTTCTTCTCGACGACGGCGGCGACATCCGGCCGGTATTCGGGCCGAGCCTGCGCCGTGACATGAGCGACGACCTTCTCGATCTCCTGCTCGCTCACCCATGCGCCCTGCACGCGCACGGCCTTCGAGGCGCCCATGGGAAGGAACAGGGCATCGCCCTGGCCGATGAGCCGGTCGGCGCCCGGCTGGTCCAGGATGACCCGGGAGTCGGTGACGCTCGTCACCGCGAACGCGAGCCGCGAGGGGACGTTCGCCTTGATGAGGCCCGTCACGACGTCGACCGACGGCCGCTGCGTGGCGAGGACGAGATGGATGCCGCTGGCGCGGGCGAGCTGGGTGATGCGTACGATCGAGTCCTCGACGTCGCGCGGGGCGACCATCATCAGGTCGGCGAGCTCGTCGACGACGACGAGCAGGTACGGGTAGGGCTTGAGGACCCGCTCGCTGCCCGGCGGCAGATTGACCTCGCCGGCCCTCACGGCGCGGTTGAAGTCGTCGATGTGGCGGTAGCCGAACGACGCGAGGTCGTCGTACCGCATGTCCATCTCCTTGACGACCCACTGCAGCGCCTCGGCGGCCTTCTTGGGGTTCGTGATGATGGGCGTGATGAGGTGCGGCACGCCCGCGTACGAGGTGAGCTCGACGCGCTTCGGGTCGATCAGCACCATGCGGACGTCTGCGGGCTTCGCCTTCATGAGCAGGCTCGTGATCATGGAGTTCACGAAGCTCGACTTGCCCGAGCCGGTGGAGCCGGCCACCAGCAGATGGGGCATCTTGGCGAGGTTGGCGACGACGTAGCCGCCGCCGACATCCTTGCCCACGCCGATGGTCATGGGATGCGTCGAGTTCTGCGCGTTCGCCGATCGCAGCACATCGCCGAGCGTCACGATCTCGCGATCGACGTTCGGGATCTCGACGCCGATGGCGCTCTTTCCCGGGATGGGGGCGAGGATGCGCACCTCGTTCGATGCCACCGCGTAGGCGATGTTGTTGGTGAGCGCCGTGATGCGCTCGACCTTCACGCCGTGGCCGACCTCGATCTCGTACTGCGTGACCGTCGGACCGCGCGAGAAGCCCGTGACGCGGGCATCGACCTGGAACTGGTTCAGCACGCTCGTGATGGCACGCACGGTGTCGTCGTTCGCCTGCGACCGCGCCTTGTGCGGCGTGCCCGCGGCCAGCGCGTTCACCGACGGCAGGCGGTAGGGCGAGGCGGGCGCGGACCGCTGCCCGTCCGAGCCGATCCCCGAGAGCCCCGGCAGCATGCCGTCATCGGGCGGATCCTGAGCGGAGTCGTCGCGCAGCGATGTTCCGCCGCGCTTCGCGGCCTTCGCCCCGGCGAGCGCGGCGGGGTTGATCACTTCGGTGAGGGCATCGGCGGTGACCGCGGGAGCCGGCGGGACGATCGGCGTCACGGCCTGCTCGAAGCCGCCCTGCGACGACCCCGGCGGGAGGAGTTCGGTCAGGTCCTGCGACCCGATCCCGCTGTCCGGATCCTTTTCGCGCCCGGTCTTGTTCCGCCGCCACCACGGAAGCGACGGGTCGTCGTCTACCGCGGCCGAGCTCGCGGCATCCTGAGCCGACGCTTCGGGGCGCGGTTCGGCGCCGAACATCCAGTTGTAGAGCTGACCGAGGCGACGGCCGATCCGGTTCGGCGGGGTCTTCGTGACGATCAGGATGCTGAGCACACCGAGCAGGCTCAGCACGATGTATGCGCCGACCGGCGTGAGCAGCAGCGCGAGCGGTTCGCCGACCATCCAGCCGAAGAGGCCCCCGGCCTCACTGAGCGCAGGCAGCCCCGCCTTCGGCTCGGGACGCCCGCCCGCGACGTGCAGGAACCCGGCGATCGTGACCATGAGCAGGCCGAAGCCGATGCCGATGCGCCCGTTGTCGTGGACGGAGGATGGATGCCGGAACATCCACCCCGCGAGCATGAGCAGCAGCACCGGGAGGATGAAGGCCTCGCGGCCGAGGAGTCCGCCCACCGTATACGCGCTGATGGTCGCCGCGACCTCGGAGCCGATGAAGAACCACTCGACCACGGCGCCCGCGATCGCCAGCAGTACGAGGAGGAACGGGAATCCGTCGCGGCGCTGGTCCTTCTCGAGCGTCTCGGGTCCGAAAGCCCGGAACAGTCCGCCCGTCGCATGCGCGAGCCCGAGCCATGCCCGAACGATGATCGGCGGACGGTCGGGTTCGCCGACATACCTCTTGGGCGCGGGCTCCGGCTTGCGGGCGCGCGAAGGCGTTCCTTTCGCAGGAGTGCCTTTCGCGGGCGCGCCTGTGCCCCTGGTCGAACTCGCCATGCGGTCAACGCTACGACTCGGAGGGGACATTTCGCCGGAACGACGCGGCCCTGAGGCGCCTCCCAATGGGGCTCCGCCCCAAACCCCCGGCTTGCTGACGCGCGCCTCAGCGGAGCCGTTTCACCATCGTGTCGCGGCCCATTCCGCTCTGCGTCACCGCAAACCCCTCGCTGCGATACAGCGTCGCCGCGAAGTTGCCGCGCTCGACGCTCAGGCTGATGCGCCCGAACCCCTGCGCGCGGGCGTGATCGCACAGCGCGTGAAGCAGCGCACGGCCCACGCCGTGCGCCCGCCAGATCGGGCGGACTCCGATGATCAGCTCCGGCACACCCGTGCCGACGTAGCCGAATCCGGGGTCGCTGCGCGGCAGCATCCGGTACCAGGCGGCGCCGATCGGCTCACCGTGCTCATCCAGGGCGACGAGCCCCGCATCGCCCGGCCGCATCCACCCCGTGAGATACCGGCTGTGCTCGGCGGTCGTCATCACCTGGTGCTTCGGCAGCGCGCCGCCCTGCCGCCAGTTGACCGCCTCGACCACCATGTCGGCCAGGAACGCGCCGTCGGCCTGAGTGGCCGGGCGGAGGCGGAAGGACGACGGCATTCGGAGAGTGTATCCGCGGGGTGTTACGCCTCTGGACCGATTCGGCTACGCCTCGATGACGAGGGGGATGATCATCGGCCGGCGGCGCAGCGACTGGTTCACCCATCGGCCGATCGTGCGGCGCACGATCTGCGACAGGGCGTGCGTGTCGCGCACTCCGGACTGCGCCGCCTCGGCAAGCGCGGCCGCGATCTTCGGCTTGACGTCCTCGAAGACCGCGTCGTCCTCCGCGAACCCGCGCGCGTGGATCTCGGGGCCCGTGATGATCCTCCCGGTCGCGGCGTCAACGACGACGATGACCGAGATGAAGCCCTCTTCGCCGAGGATCCGGCGATCCTTGAGGTCGGCATCCGTGATCTCGCCCACCGTGGATCCGTCGACGTAGACGAACCCGAGGTCGAGCTGCCCGACGACCTTCGCCTCGCCGTCCTTCAGGTCGACCACGGTCCCGTTCTCGCCGATGATGGTGCGCTCGGGCGGGATCCCGGTGTCCTGCGCGAGGCGGGCGTTGGCCATGAGGTGGCGATACTCGCCGTGGATCGGCATGACGTTGCGGGGCTTCAGGATGTTGTAGCAGTAGAGCAGCTCCCCTGCCGCGGCGTGACCCGAGACGTGCACCTTGGCGTTGCCCTTGTGGACGACGTTCGCGCCGTGCTTGGTGAGACCGTCGATCACGCGGTAGACGGCGTTCTCGTTGCCGGGGATGAGGCTCGACGCGAGGATCACCGTGTCGCCCGGACCGGGCTCGATCTCGTGGTCGAGATTGGCCATCCGGCTGAGGACGGCCATCGGCTCGCCCTGCGATCCGGTCGACATGTAGACGATCTTGTCTTCCGGCAGGTCGCGGGCCTTCTTGTACTCGATGAGCACGCCTTCGGGCACGTCGAGGTAGCCGAGATCGGACGCGATCGTCATGTTGCGGACCATGCTGCGACCGAGGAGCGCGACACGGCGGCCGTGGGCGGCCGCGGCATCCAGCACCTGCTGAACCCGGTGGACGTGGCTCGAGAAGCTCGCCACGATCACGCGGCGGGGGGCCTTGCCGATCACCTGGTCGAGCACAGGGCCGATGGATCGCTCGAGCGGGGTGAAGCCCGGGATGTCGGCATTCGTGGAGTCCACCATGAAGAGGTCGACGCCCTCCTCGCCGAGTCGCGCGAAGGCGCGCAGGTCCGTCAGCCGGCCGTCGAGTGGCAGCTGGTCCATCTTGAAGTCGCCCGTCGCCAGCACCGTGCCCGCAGGCGTCCGGATCGCGACCGCGAGCGCGTCCGGGATCGAGTGGTTCACGGCGATGAATTCGAGGTCGAACGGACCGAGCTTCTCGTGCTGGCCCTCCTTCACCGTGAGGCTGTAGGGACGGACGCGATGCTCCTTCAGCTTCGCCTCGGTGAGTGCCAGGGTCAGCCCCGAGCCGATGATGGGGATGTCCTGCTTGAGCTTGAGCAGGTAGGGAACCGCGCCGATGTGGTCCTCGTGCCCGTGGGTGAGCACCACGCCGACGACGTCGCCCAGCCGGCGCTTGATCGGCTCGAAGTCCGGGAGGATCAGGTCGACGCCGGGCTGGTGCTCCTCGGGGAAGAGCACCCCGCAGTCGACGATGAGCAGCTTCCCGTCGTATTCGAAGACGGTCATATTGCGGCCGATCTCGCCGAGCCCGCCGAGCGGGGTCACCCGGAGAGTCCCCGATTCGAGGGCGGGCGGGTCGTACACGGTGCTGGGCATCAGTCACCTTCCTCGGGATGCCGGTGGCATCCGCATCTGCGCTCGTTGCGAGCGCATGGCGGTCATCTTGTCGTGCCGGAGACCTTCGGAAGCGCGCCTCCTGCGGCGGCGTTGCGGTCGGGGCGGAAGTTGGAGAAGTCGGCACCCGGGACGTCACGCACGAGTGCGAGCTCATCCTCGATCTTGGCGGCCTCCCACTCCTCGGGGCCGACCAGCGGAAGTCGCACGCGCGGGCTGCCGATCCGTCCCAGCCCGTGGAGGATGTACTTCGCCGACACGGTGCCCGGGACGTGCGTCATGACCGCGCGCACGAGCGGTTCGAGCTGCTGGTGCGCGGCGGTGGCCGCCGCCAGATCGCCGCGGTTGACGGCATCCATGATCACCCGATATGGCTGGGCGGCGATGTTGGCCGTCACGCCGATGAGCCCGGTGGCGCCGATGGAGAGGTGCGGGAGCACGTTCGCGTCGTCACCCGAGAAGTACATCAGGTCGGTCTGGTTGAGCACGCGGCTGACCTCGCTGAAGTCGCCCTTGGCGTCCTTGATGGCCAGCACGTTGGGGTGCTTGGCGATCCGGAGGATCGTCTCGTAACGGATGGGAACGCCGGTGCGCCCCGGGATGTCGTAGAGGATGACGGGCAGGTCCGTCGCGTCGGCGACGAGCCGGAAGTGGGTCAGGATGCCGGCTTGCGTGGGCTTGTTGTAGTACGGCGTGACGATCATGATCCCGTCGGCGCCGACCTTCTCGCTCGCCTTGTAGAGCTCGATCGCGTGAGCCGTCTCGTTCGAGCCGCCGCCCGTGATGATCTTCGCCCGGCCGGCCGCGACATCCTTGCCGACCTCGACCAGGCGGATCTTCTCGGCGTCCGTCAGCGTGCTGGTCTCGCCGGTCGTGCCGGTCACGACGATGCCGTCGGCGCCGGCGTTGATCACGTCGTCCATGTGCTTCTCGACGGCGGGCCAATCGACCTCGCCGTCAGCCGCCATCGGAGTGATGAGGGCGACGAGCACCTGACCGAAGGGATTGCCGGTGTGCGTCATGTCCTCAGGCTATCGGGGTCGGGCGAAGCGTCGCATCCGCGGTTCCCGGCGTCTCGGCCCGTTCCGAAAGTCGGGTCCACAACGACGACACCCCGCGCGACCGCATCCGTCACCGGTGTGTCGTGTGGTCGAGCCGACTTTCGGAACCACCTGGGAGCGAGGGGATGCCGCAGCTGGTCACCACGTGAGACCGGCGTGACTGCGGTGGAGGTCGCGTCCGATGGCCGCGAGCACCGCGGCTTCGACGAGATCCCACTCGTGCAGGATGATGGCGGAGTCGAACCGGAGCGTGACGAAGCCGAGGGACATGGCGACTGCGTCTCGCACCAGGTCGATGTGCCGGTGGTCGCCGCCGTGGGTACCGCCGTCCGCCTCGAGGATGAGGCAGTCGCCGATGACGAAGTCCACGACTCCGACGCCGGGGATCGACACCTGACTCGCCATCGTGATTCCGTGCCGGTGAAGGCGCAGCCTCAGGATCGATTCCAGCCCGCTGTCGGCATCCGATCGCGCGAAGTCGACCAGCCAACGATGCTCGAGCGGCACCGCCGCCCGCAGCATCGCCTTGCTTTCGTCGGTCACGAGCCCGAGGTTCAGGGCCGACTCCAACCCGGCGAAGAAGGCCTCCGAGCCACGGCACCCGAGGATCTGCACAAGGCAGTGCAGGGTTCCGACGCGATGCAGGGTCGGCGGATCTATGGCGATATCCCGATGGAAGACGCAGCACCTCAGATCTCCGGGATCGGGTTCGACTGCGACACGAACGGGATGACGACTCGGGTCGACCCACGTGTGCACTCGCCCGCTGACGCCGTCGTCGAGCGTCCAGATTCCGAGGTCGCGGGATGCGGTGACACAGGCCACAGTCCCACAGTGGCTCAGCGACTCGATCACGCTCTCGGCCGTGCCGACGAGCGCATAGACGCCGTTCCGAGCGCGGCGGAGTCGGCCGAGCCGGACCGCGACGGTGAGTTCTCGCTTACGCACTCCGGCGGCAGTCAGCTCCCTCGTGCGCGCCACGCCACCCTTCCGCTCAACGGCGGCGACAGCTGAATCAACGGACACGGCTCCAGACTCGGTCTACGAGGGCCGCATCCCGCAGGTGAGGCGGAAGTTGGGGATGAATCCGTACTTGCCGGCGGCTGGGGAGGACCGGTCTCTCCCGATCACCCGCGGTGCCGAAAGTCGGGTCGGTCACACGACACGCCGGGCGGCAGCATCCGTCACCGGGGTGTCGCCGTCGTCGACCCGACTTTCGGAACACGGCTGTGAGCCGGGCGGCAACGACAGGGCCCCTGAAACGAGCGGATGCTGCGCGAGGCGCGCCCCGCCGGGTCACCGCCCGGTCTCGCCGGCCTTCACCACGAGGGACGCGGGAGCGAGGCGGGACAGGCCGACGAGCAGCTTGTAGCGCAGCGACGGGATCGACACCGCCTTGCCGCGGGCCGAGTCGTGCAGGCCCTCGCGCACGACGTCGGCGGCACTCAGCCACATCGAGGCGGGGATCCCCTCCTGGCCGGGCGGCAGTCCGAGACGCTCGTGGAAGTTCGTGTGCACGAAGCCGGGGCAGATGGCCGTGACCGTCACACCGCGCGGCGCGTAGCGCACATTCGCCCAGCGGCTGAAGCTGAGGACCCACGCCTTCACGGCGCCGTATGTGCCGCGGGGAATGAAGCCCGCCACCGATGCCACGTTGATGATGCGGCCGCTCCCCCGCGCGAGCATCGGCCCGAGGGCAGCATGCGCGAGGCGCATCGGCGCCTCGACGTGGAGTTGAAGGTGGCGTGCCTCGTCCTCGATGTCGTTCCGCTCGAACGCGAGCGGAAGTCCGTAACCCGCGCTGTTGATGAGGATCTCGACGGGGCGCTGCTCGTCCTGGAGCCGCTTCACGACCTTGTCGCGCTGCCGCGGGACCGTGAGGTCGGCCACCAGCACCTCCACTTCCACGCCGGCGGTCTCCCGCAGTCGCGCGGCGACCGCGTCGAGCGCATCCTTGTCACGCGCCACGAGGACGAGGTCGGCGCCCCGATCCGCGAGCTGGCGGGCGAACTCGACGCCGAGTCCCGAGCTGGCGCCGGTGATGAGAGCGGTCTTGGCCATGGCCACGAGCCTAAGCGGCCGAGAGAGTCTGCTCGGACCGACGAACACGAGCTGAGGCACATCGTTCGGGATGCCGGTGAGCGCCTGCATCCATCGCGATGGGGTCAGAGCCGCGTCCCGCCGAACCGCGCGAGAAGTGACATCGGGACCAGGCGGCTGAGTCCGAGCAGCAGCTTGTACCTCCGCGAAGGGATCGACACCGCTCGGCCCCTCGCGGCGTCGCGAAGGCCCTCGCGCACGACGTGTGGCGCGTCGAGCCAGAGGGCGCCCGGGATCCCCTCCCGACCCGGCGGCAGGCCGAGCCGCTCCTGGAACTTCGTGTGCACGAAACCCGGTGCGACCGCCGTCACCGTGACGCCACGGGGTGAATACCGCACATTCGCCCAGCGGCTGAAGCTGACCACCCATGCCTTCGCCGCGCCGTACGTCCCCCACGGAGTGAACGCGGCAATCGAGGCGACGTTGACGATGCGGCCGCTCCCCCGCGCGAGCATCGGCCCGAGCGCGGCGTGGGTCAGCCGCAGCGGCGCCTCGACGTGCACCGCGAGGTGATCCGCCTCGTCCTCGATGTCGTTGCGCTCGAAGCCGAGCGGCAGGCCGTAGCCGGCGTTGTTGACGAGCACTTCGATCGGGTGCTCCTCGTCTTCGAGGCGTCGCACCACCTCGTGACGCTGATCAGGGATCCTCAGGTCGACGACGAGCACCTCGACGTCCACGCCGAACGTCTCGCGCAGTCGTGCAGCGACCGCGCGGAGTTCGTCCTCATCGGGGGCGACCAGGACGAGGTCGGCGCCGCGCTGCGCGAGCTGGCGCGCGAACTCCGCGCCGAGTCCCGAACTCGCGCCCGTGATCAGCGCGGACTTGACCATGTCCACGAGCCTAGGGCGCGGGGCTGCGCCCGACGCCTACGGCGCCACCCGGCCGTTCGCGTTGAACGCGGCGTGCGTGAGCGGCATGAGGCCGGTCCAGATCGCCTCCATCTTCTCGGCGCACATCTCTATCTCACGCTGCGGGAACGACGGGAAGTGCGTGCCCTCCACCTTCGTCCGCAGCGAGAGGAAGTTCATGAGCGAACGAGCGTTCACGGTGACGTACATCGATGAGTAGATGTTGAGGGGAAGCACGATGCGCGCGACCTCGCGGGCGACGCCTGCCTCCAGCATCCGCTGATATGCCTCGAACGCGAAGGTCGCGACATCGCGTGTGGCGACGTCGACGAGCGCGTACTGCTCGTCGCTGCCCGGAAGGAACTCGTACGCGCCGGGCCTGCCGACCTGCACCAGATTGCGCTCGCGAGCCGGGACGTAGAACACCGGACGCAGCTCGCGGTAGCGGCCGGATTCCTCGTTGTACGAGGCGATCCGGTGGCGCATGAACTCGCGGAAGACGAAGATCGGCGCCTGCACGTAGAAGGTCATCGAGTTGTGCTCGAACGGCGAGCCGTGGCGATCGCGCATCAGGTAGTTGATGAGGCCGCGGTCACGCGCAGTCGCCTCGGTGCCCGCGGCGGCGTCCTCGAGGGTCTGCTCCCCCTGGGTGGACACCCGGGCGGCGAAGAGCACGTCGGAATCAGATGCGCTCGAGCGGACGATCTCCACCGTCACGTCACTGCGGAACTCGATCTCGGGCTGGGTGGGCGCGGTGTCATCGGTCACGCGAGCCACCTTACCGGCGACGCTCTGTTACGACCTCGCGTCATACTCGTTGCATCCGGGTTCTATTCAGGTGCAACGAGATACTGTGATCAGTTGTGACCTACGTGAGCGCTCTCATAGGCCTCGCCCTCCTCTTGACGGCGACGGTCGCCGTCGGCGTCTACATGCAGTGGCGGCAGGGCCGCCCGCGTCGCCACATCGTCCACGAGGTCGTCCAGCCGTGGCGCCTGGGCGCCGATGCCATCGGCGAAGTCGCGACGCTCCTGCAGTTCAGCACCGAGCTGTGCGCGCGTTGCCCGGGGGTCCACCGGACCCTCTCTGCATTCGCGGACGACCATGACGGCGTGCGTCACCTCGATGTCGACCTGACCCACCGCCCCGATATCGCCAAGCACTTCCACATCCTGCAGACCCCGACGACCCTCGTGCTCGATGGGCACGGCGTCGTGCGGACCCGCTTCGGCGGGGTCCCCAGCCGGGATGTCCTCGAACTCGAGCTGAACCGTCTCACCGGGGAGAACGCCAATGTCTGACCGATCGGATGCTGCGCCCCGGCCCCGTGGGATCGATCCGCGCGGTCCGCGCTTCGCCGCGGGGATCACGTCGGTCCTGCTGCTCATCGCCGCCTTCCTCGGGCTGACCGGCCTCTCGACGTCCGCCGATCTGGCGTCCGCGACTGTCGCAGAGCGCTTCATCGACCCGGCGTTCCTCCTCCTCCTCGTCACCTCGCTCCTCTTCCTGTGGGGCGTCATCTCGCCGCGCACAGCGCCGTGGGGCGTGCTGTTCCGCGCACTGGTGCAGCCGCGGCTCTCCCCTCCCACCGACCTCGAGGATCCTCGACCGCCGCGCTTCGCGCAGGGCGTGGGGCTCTTCGTGGTCGGCGCCGGTCTGGTGCTGCACCTGCTCGGCGTTCCGTGGGCGCTGCCGATCGCGGCGGCGATGGCGTTCATCGCGGCATTCCTCAACGCCGTCTTCGGCCTGTGCCTCGGGTGCCAGCTCTACCTCCTGCTCCAGCGAGCGGGAGTCGTGGGCCGCGAGCGCGCCACCGCCTGAGCGACGCCTCGATCCCGTCACCCCTGTTCCGAAAGTCGGGTCGGTGACGACGACACGCCGGTGACGGATTGTGGGGTGACCCGGCGTGTCGGGTGACGGACCCGACTTTCGGCGCCGGGCCAGCGGCCGACCGGGTGTCAACCGGTCGCGCTCCGGCATCCGCCTTGGTTAGGCTGACCGCGATGCGCCCGGATGGCGGGCGCGCGTCGACACAGGAGGCACCTATGACCGTCACGAGCGAAGCCACTGCCGCCTGGAAGGGCAACCTCTTCAACGGGTCGGGCACCGTCGCCCTCGTGTCATCCGGTCTTGCCACGTTCGATGTGAACTGGAAGGCCCGCAGCGAAGGCTCGGCGGGGATCACGACCCCCGAGGAGCTTCTCGCCGCCGCGCACTCGTCGTGCTTCAACATGGCGTTCTCGCTCGCCCTCGATGAGAACGGCACCCCACCGGAGTCGATCGAGACGACCGCCTCGGTGACCTTCAAGGCGGGCACCGGCATCACCGGCAGCCACCTCAACGTCAACGCCGTCGTTCCCGGGATCAGCCCCGAGGATTTCGAGCGGATCGCGCAGAGCGCCAAGGCCGGGTGCCCGGTCTCGCAAGCCCTCGCAGGCGTCGAGATCACCATCGAGGCGACGCTTGCCTGAACCCGCTGACAGACGGGGCGGCCCTCGCCGCGTCGTCGTCGCGGGCGCGTCGGGGCTCATCGGCTCGGCGCTCGTCGGGA
Organism: uncultured Actinomycetota bacterium; assembly: GCA_963751055.1. Lineage (GTDB taxonomy): Bacteria > Actinomycetota > Actinomycetes > Actinomycetales > Microbacteriaceae > Microbacterium. The sequence continues at coordinate 135,166 of CAVVTB010000008.1, forward strand.
GCCTCCGTGCCGATGGCGTGGAGGTCACCACTCTCGTCCGCCGGCCGCCCGAGCGCCCGGGCGAGGTCGAGTGGCTCACCGGACCGGAACCGCTCGACCCTGCGGTCCTCGAGGGTGCCCAAGCGGTCGTGGGTCTGAACGGCGCGAACCTCGGCCGGTTCCCGTGGACGGCGTCATACCGCAACACACTTCTCTGGTCGCGGATCACCCCCACCCGGGCGATCGCACGCGCGGTGCGGCAGCTGGGGACGGATGCCCCGCCCTTCGTCTCTGCGTCAGCGGTCGGCTACTACGGCTCGGCGCCCGGCCGGCGCCTCACCGAGGACGCCGCGAGGGGCGAGTCGTTCCTGGCCGACCTCTGCGGCGAGTGGGAGAGTGCCGCGCTCGCGGCCGGCGATCACGCGCGCGTCGCTCTCCTGCGCACTTCACTGGTCATCCACCGCCGAGGTGTGCTCAAGCCGCTGCTGCTGCTCACCCAGCTGGGCCTGGGCGGGCGCATCGGCCAGGGCACGCAGGTGTGGCCGTGGATCTCGCTCGACGACGAGGTCCGGGCGATCCGGCACGTGATCGACTCCGATGTCTCGGGCCCGGTCAACCTCGCCGGACCCACCAGGGCAACGGCCAACGACGTCTGCTTCGCCCTCGCCGTGCGGATGAACCGCCCATTCCTCCTGTGGGCGCCGGCCGGGGGGATCAAGCTCGTGCTCGGTGCAGATGCCACCGACGCGATCATCACGGCGGACATGAACGTCGTGCCTGCAGTCCTCGAGGAATCCGGCTTCTCTTTCATCCACTCGACCGTCGAGGATGCCATCGCCAGCGCCGTGCCGTCCGGCGGGCGATTCCGCCTAGCGCGCACCCCTCGCGGTCGATCACCGGCGCCTGCGGAAGCGCGCTGAACATGAGGCAGCCTGCATAGCGCTGTCCCTCGTCAGGTCTCTTCGCGGCAATTGCCGCAGCGAGACCGAGTTCGCCGTCCATGTCCGCTCACCCGTATCCTCTCTTGTTTCCACCAAAATCACTTTGACAAGAAACACGGTAGTCGGGGCCTCAGACATCGGTGGATGGGTAAAGTGCCTTTTGATGGAAACAGTCGAGGATGTCACCAGGCTGCGCCTCGTCGGCGGCGACCTGGCGCTCGACTTCGTCAACACGAGGAGCGGCCCGCCCGTGGGACCGCCCGACGATGACGTGATGGTCGGGTACCGCGAGCTGGTGTCGTGGGCCGTCTACGCGGGCGCGCTCACGGAGGCGGATGCAGCGAAGCTGCGCCGCCTCGCGAACAGGGACCCCGACGCCGCCGATGCTGTCTTCGCGCACTCGCTGCGGATGCGTGACGACCTCGACGCGATCTTCCGCCCGCTCGCCGCTGACCGGCGTCCGAGCTCGGCGGCCCTGAGCCGGCTGCGTGACGACGAGGCGGATGCGCTCGCCCACGCTCACCTGGAGCGCGGGAGCGCGTTCGAATGGAGCTGGCGGGATGACCGCTCCCTCGGGCGTCCCGCTCGGATCGTCGCCCACGCCGCCGTTCAGCTGCTGACCGCCGGCGAACTGGACCGGCTCAAGGTCTGCGGCGGCTGCCGATTCCTCTTCATCGACGAGAGCAAGAACCGCAGTCGCCGGTGGTGCAGCATGGACGACTGCGGAACCACGGAGAAGGTGCGCAGGTACGTCGCCGCGCGACGGCTGAAGGCCACGCGCTGAGCAGCCGCGCTCAGGCGCGGCGCTCCTCCGACTCCAGGCGGATCGCGCGCCGCACCGCATCCCGCGCCCGCCTGCGATCGCCGGCGGCGTCGTAGGCGAGTCCGAGCCGGTACCACGCTCGCCAGTCCTCGGGGTTGGCCTCGGCATCCGCCCGATGCACCGGGAAGACGGCATCCGCATCATCACGCAGCACTCGGCCGCTGGGACGGACGCCCACCTGGTCGCTCGGGAGTCCGCCCTCGGACTCGAGCCGGCGGCCCAGCTGCTGCGCCCGCACGCCGAACCACAGCTCGCGTCCCAGCGCCCACGCGGCGATGATCGGCAGCACGATCAGCGCGACGCCGATGGCGATCCCGACCGCCTCGCCCGATGTCAGCAGCAGCCACGCGCGCTGGCCGACGAGCACGATGTACAGCGCGAGCAGCACCGCCATGACGGCGGCGCCGATCCGTGCGCTCATGCTCCGGTGGCGCGCGCGACCTGTCCGGGCACCCCGCCCTCGTCGACGGGCTGGAGCGAGGCCGGGCTCGTCCCGGGGGTGCGGATGCCGATGTCGAGGAAGCTGTCGAGGCCGACCACGACTCCGGTCGCGTCGCGAGCTGCCGCAAGGGCGATCCGGATGCCCGGACCATACGCGAGGGCGGGCTCGATCGTGTCATGCACGATCGTGAGGGACTCCCCCGCCCCGGCGAGAATCGTCTCCTGCCGGGCCAGCACGCCGGGCCTGCGGAGAGAGTGGATCGGGACGCTCGCCACCTGCTGGCCACGAGCGCGCTGATCGACGTGCGGCGACTCGACGGGGCCGACACCGGCACGCGCGGCAGCGATGAGCTCGGCGGTCCGCACGGCGGTGCCGCTCGGCGAGTCCACCTTCGTCTCGCGGTGCGCCTCGACGATCTCGATCGACGGGAAGAACGGCGCCGCAGCGGCGGCCAGCGCGGAGCCGAGCACGGATCCGAGGGAGAAGTTCGGGATGAACACGGCGCCCGTGCCCGCGGCGTCGACAAGGGGACGCACCAGGGCGATCCGCTCCGCGGACCACCCTGAGGTGCCGACCAGGACGTTCAGGCCGCGCTCGATGGCTGCGCGGACGACGTCGATCGACACGGCGGGAGTCGATGCATCGACGACGAGATCGGCACCGTCCAGCTCGGAGAGCTCGGAACGCGAAGAGAGGGTCGCCACGAGTTCGAAGCCGTCCGCTTCGTCGACCACCCCGCGGATGATCCCCCCGAGCTTGCCGGTGCCGCCCACGATGGCCACGCGCGTCGTCATGCCGTCCATCCTAGGCGGGCCCGCGCCGGCTCCTCCCGTCCCGCGGCCTACGCTGGTGGGGTGGTCACGATCCGCCAATCCCCTGTCGACGCGCCCGACGCCCATGCTCTCCTCGCCGAGTACTTCTCATCGCGCGAGATCGGGTTCGCCCATCAGAACGTGGTCTACACGACGACGTTCCCGGCGCCCTCGGCGTTCGAACCGCCGGCCGGAGTGTTCGTCGTGGTGGATGACGAGAACGGCACGCCGATGGGATGCGGCGGCATCCGTCTCATCGCCGACGGCGCGAACGGGCGGCGCTACGAGGTCAAGCACCTGTACCTGCGTCCCGAGACACGCGGACGCGGGTGGGGACGTCTGCTGCTGGAGGACCTCGAGCGGCGCGCGGTCGCCTTCGGAGCGAACGAGCTCGTGCTCGACACGCATCACTCGCTCGAGGCGGCGGGCGGGCTCTATGCGAGCTCGGGGTTCGTGCAGGTGGCGCCGTACAACGACAATCCCAACGCGTCGCGCTGGTATGCGAAGACGCTCCGCGAGGGGCCTCAGACGGGGTAGACCTCGGGGAGTCCGGTGCGCAGCTCGACAGGAAGGTGTGCCATGTCGTTGTGCGAGAGCAGCGTCCAGGGGCGCCCCTGCCGCTGCGCGATGACCGTCAGGCCGCAGTGGGCCTGGTTCAGCGTCATCCATCGCCAGTCCGGTGCCTGAAGCACCTCACGGACGAACCAGCCGATCACGAAGTTGTGCGTGATCAGCAGCTCGTGCACCTCGCCGCGCTTGCGGACCAGGAACTCGCTGACGGCATCCGACATCTGCGCACTGCCGGCTTCGACCTCGGCCTCGGTGACCGATCCGAAGAACGGCTCGAAGGCCGCAGGCGTCTCACTCGTCATGCCCGTCGGCACGCAGTCGAACAGCAGCGCCGACGGCTGTGGCGACAGGGAAGGCATGCGCTCGGCGACCGCCCGCGCCGTCTGGCTCGCCCGCTCGAGCGGCGAATGCCAGACCGCGTCGAACGGGACGCCCGACAGCCGGTCGGCGAGCAGGGACGCCTGGCGCCGACCGCGCGGCGACAGGCGTCCATCGACGAGGCCGTGCTCGGCATCCTGATGCTCGCCGTGCCGCACGAGATAGATGTAGTGCGTCACGCAGCTCACTCCGTCGGGGTTCCGGGCCCACGAAGGGGCTCGGAATCCACCCTATGTCACTGCCCGGACGTGGACCGTCGAGTCGTCACTCGGCGGCGCGTGCGATGTCGGCCAGGTGAGCGCGGCTGAGCGGCACGCCCACGCCCTGGACGAGCTCTTCAACCTGCTGGGCCGCGTACGCATTGACGATCGGGGCGGTGACGAGCTTCTGGGCGAGCAGCCAGGCGACAGCCACTGCGGCATCGGGCACGCCGAGCTCGGTGCCGACCGCATCCAGCGCGCGCAGCGTGCGGGTTCCCCGCCGATTCAGGCTCGCGGCGAGCTGAGCCCCGCGCACGGACAGGCTTCCCCGTGTGCGAGTGCGGTGGCGGCCCGCGAGGAACCCGTGCTCGAGTGCGTGCGAGGGCGTGACCGCCACCCCCTGTGCGCCGGCGACGAGTCTCAGATCGGAGTCGAACTCGTGCCGACGGAGGATGTTGAAGGGAACGTCCAGCACGGTGATCCGCGGAAAGCCCGCCGAGGCGAAGATACGGGCCTCGACCAGCTGCGCGGCGGTGTACCCCACCGCGCCGAACGCCTTCACCTTGCCGGATTCGACGAGCCACTCCGCGGTCGCGAGAGTGTCTTCGAGCGCCGACACGGAGTCGGCGGTCGCATCGAGGTAGGCGACGTCGAGGCGGTCGGTGCCGAGCCGGGTCAGGGATGCCTCGACCGCGCGCACGAGGTTGACGGGACCGAGCCCGGGGTTGTCGGGGTGCCCGCCGACCCGCACCGCCAGCACGACCTCGTCGCGAAGACCCCGAGAGCGGAGCCACTGCCCGATGATGTGCTCGCTGCGCCCGCCCGAGAAGCTGTCGGCCGTGTGGACGGCGTTGCCCCCGAGTTCGACGTAGGTGTCGAGGATCTCGTGACTGGATTCGAGGTCGACGTTCCAGCCGAACTCGGCTCCGCCGAGGATCAGCGGAAAGACGTCGACGCCGCTCTCACCGAGCGCGACACGGACGCCCTGTCCGACCGGCGGGCCCTGCACGGGAATCGGTGCTGACGGGTGAGGCGAGGCGCTGCTCCGGGGCGCAGCATCCGTGCTCGCCGGCGAGAGCGCCGAGCCGATGCCGAAAAGAGCCATGTGCCACCCCCACGAGCATCCTTCGGGATCCTCGTGCTCACGAATCCCGCACCCCCCGGCGCGGTAATTTGAGAGTAAGCCAGCCAGTGGCATACACCGTTCGTTCCGGCGTCTTGTCGGTAAACATTACATAACGGTTCGGTCACGGAACGGCGAGGGTGCCTCCTGCTGTCCCCCTTTTGGTGGACAGCCAGGCCAAAAACGACGGATGCCCGCCCCTCGAGTGAGGGAGCGGGCATCCGTTTCAGTGCTTTTCCGACACGGAGGGCTCAGCCCTCGGCGGGGGCCTCCGGGCCCTCGCTGGCCGCAGCGCGGCCTTCCTGGTCAGCCGCCTCCTCGAGCACGGGCTCGAGCGAGAGCTTGCCGCGGTCGTCCACCTTGGTGATGCGCACGAGGAGCTTCTGGCCCACGTTCACCACGTCTTCGACGTTCTCGACACGCTTGCCACCGGCGAGCTTGCGGACCTCACTGACGTGCAGCAGTCCGTCCTTGCCGGGCAGGAGCGAGATGAACGCGCCGAAGGTCGCGATCTTGACGACGGTTCCGAGGAACTGCTCGCCGACCTCGGGGTTGGTCGGGTTGGCGATCGCGTTCACCTGGGCGCGCGCGGCCTCGGCCGACGGGCCGTCGACGGCGCCGATGTAGACGGTGCCGTCCTCCTCGATGGAGATGTCGGCGCCCGTCTCGTCCTGGATCGCGTTGATCGTCTTGCCCTTGGGCCCGATGAGCTCGCCGATCTTGTCGACCGGGATCTGCACGCTGATCACGCGCGGAGCGGTCGGGGCCATCTCGTCCGGACCGTCGATCGCGGCGTTCAGAACGCCGAGAATCGTGATGCGGGCGTCGTGAGCCTGCTGCAGCGCGGCCGTGAGCACCGACGACGGGATGCCGTCGAGCTTCGTGTCGAGCTGGATCGCGGTGACGAACTCAGCCGTGCCGGCGACCTTGAAGTCCATGTCGCCGAGCGCGTCTTCAGCGCCGAGGATGTCGGTGAGGGCCGCGTAGCGGGTTTGACCGTCGACCTCGTCCGACACGAGACCCATCGCGATGCCGGCGACCGGGGCGCGCAGCGGCACACCGGCGTTGAGGAGCGACAGGGTCGATGCGCAGACCGAGCCCATCGACGTCGAGCCGTTGGAGCTCAGCGCCTCGGAGACCTGGCGGATGGCATAGGGGAACTCGTCGCGGGCGGGCAGCACCGGCACGAGTGCGCGCTCCGCGAGGAAGCCGTGCCCGATCTCGCGACGCTTGGGGCTGCCCACACGGCCGGTCTCACCGGTCGAGTAGGGCGGGAAGTTGTAGTGGTGCAGGTAGCGCTTGTGCGTCACCGGCGACAGCGAGTCGATCTGCTGCTCCATCTTGAGCATGTTCAGCGTCGTGACACCCAGGATCTGGGTCTCACCGCGCTGGAAGATCGCCGAACCGTGGACGCGCGGGATGACCTGCACCTCGGCGTCGAGCGGGCGGATGTCGGCGAGGCCGCGACCGTCGATGCGGACACCGTCGGTCAGGATGCGGCTGCGGACGATCTTCTTCGTCACCGACTTGTAGGCGGCCGAGAACTCGAGGGTCGCAACGGCCGGGAGCTCGCCCGACTCGACTGCGGCGAGAAGCTCGCCCTTGACGCGGTCCTTGAGTGCGTCATCGGCGTCGTTGCGCTCGGTCTTGTCGGCGACCTGGTAGATGCCCTTGAGCTCGTCATAGGCGCGGCCGGCGACGAAGTCGTAGGTCTCCTGGCTGTAAGGCAGGAAGACCGGGAAGGACTTGATCTCCTTGGAAGCGGTGCTCGCAAGCTGAGCCTGCGCCTGGACGAGCTGCTTGAGGAAGGGCTTCGAGGCTTCGAGACCCTGCGCGACGACCTCTTCGCTGGGCTTGACGGCGCCCGCCTTGATGAGGTTCCACGAACCCTCGGTCGCCTCAGCCTCGACCATCATGATCGCGACGTCTTCGCCTCCCGCAGCATCCGTCACGACACGACCGGCGACGATGAGGTCGAACACGGCCTCTTCGAGCACCTTGGCGTTCGGGAACGCGACCCACTGGTCGGCGTGCTCGCCGTGTCCGGGGACGAGCGCGAGGCGAACGCCGGCGATCGGGCCCGAGAACGGGAGGCCGGAGATCTGGGTCGACAGCGACGCGGCGTTGATCGCCAGCGCGTCGTAGAACTCGCCGGGAACGATCGAGAGCACGGTGACGACGATCTGAACCTCGTTGCGGAGTCCGTCGACGAACGACGGACGCAGCGGGCGGTCGATCAGACGGCAGACGAGGATCGCCTCGGTCGAGGGGCGGCCCTCACGACGGAAGAACGAGCCGGGGATCTTTCCTGCCGCGTACGAGCGCTCTTCGACGTCGACGGTCAGCGGGAAGAAGTCGAAGCCTTCGCGCGGGGACTTTCCGGCGCTGGTGGCCGAGAGGAGCATCGTCTCCTCGTCGAGGTACGCGGCAACGGCGCCCTGCGCCTGCTGCGCGAGACGGCCGGTTTCGAACCGGACCGTGCGGGTGCCGAAACGTCCGTTGTCGAGGACTGCTTCGGCGAATGTGATTTCAGGACCTTCCAAGAGGTCTCTCCTTCTTTTTTTAGGCTCGCGCGCGCGTTTCGCGCACGAGCTTGTGCGAAGGAGCAGGAACAGGCAGTTATGGGCGCGCGGCAATGACCGCGAGTGATACCGACGCTGGCCACCAGTAGAAATCCACTCGGCGCGAAGACGAGGAGACCACCACAGGGGACCAGCTTCCTGCCGGCCTGCTCCGTTGAGCTCATATGTAATTGAGCGGATGCCGCAAGGCAACCCGATCAAGCCTACCAGTGGCGGGGGCGGCGACAGGATGCCTAGGCTGGAGCCCATGAGCACCGATGACAAGCCGACCAGCGCCTCCGAGGACATGAAGCGCAAGTTCAAGGAGGCGCTCGACAAGAAGAACGCGCAGAGCCGAGAGGGCGAGGCACATCTGGACGGCGACTCCTCGATCCACGGCACCCACGGCGCGGTGACCAAGCGCGAGTTCCGCCGTAAGAGCGGCTGACGCGGGCCGAGCGCCGCCATGAGCGACTTCCGCGAACGAATCCCTGACGATGATCGGGAAGTGCCGATCGACGACGAGGAGGAGTTCGTGCTGCCAGGTGCGACGCTCGACGCGATGGAGTCGGTCGAGGACGACATCGACGACCTGGCGGCGCAGGAGCGAGAGTCGGCGATAGAGGCCGGCGAGATCGAGCCCTGAGGATGACCCAACAGGAGGGACAGGACCAATGGCACATGACAGGAAGAACGATCCGACGGGTGAGGAAGAGGTCCGGGATGAGGCGGAAGTCGCCGCCGACCGCGTGGACGAGGACCTGACGCCCCTCGAGCAGGCAGAGCTGAGACGCCGCCTCGCCCTCGAGATGGAGTCGTTCGAGAACGGCATGGAAGGCTGAACGGGCGACGGCGTCTGTTGATGGCCCGTCTTCGAGACCGCGGGCCGAACATGGCAGCCGGGGCCGTCCACTCAGGAACGGCCCCGGCTGCTGTCTGTCAGCGGGTGAGCGCCGCCTCGCGCGCTCGGGCTCGCTGCTCTTTCTCGGCCGCCTCCGCGATCGCCGCCTCTTCCAGACCCTGCGTGCCTACGGCATCCGCTGCCTCCGACATCCCGTCGTGGTCTCCGGACAGGGTCGTCTCGTCGAAGGGGTCCTCCCCCGCGAGCACGCGGCGCACCTGTGATCTGTCGATCTCCTTCGTCCAGGTGCCGATGAGCACGGTGGCCACCGCGTTGCCCGTGAAGTTCGTCACCGCGCGTCCCTCCGACATGAAGCGGTCGATGCCGACGATCACGCCGACGCCGTTGACGAGATCGGGACGATAGGCCTGCAGTCCACCCGCGAGTGTCGCGAGTCCCGCGCCCGTCACTCCTGCCGCGCCCTTCGAGGCGATGACCATGAAGGCCAGCAGGCCGATCTGCTCGGGGATCGACATCGGCATGCCCATGCCCGCAGCGATGAACAGCGACGCCATCGTGAGATAGATGGCCGTGCCGTCGAGGTTGAACGAGTACCCGGTCGGGACCGTGATGCCGACGACGGGCTTCGAGACGCCGAGGTGCTCCATCTTCGCGATGAGGCGCGGCAGCGCGGACTCCGAAGACGAGGTGCCGACGATCAGCAGGTACTCCCTGGCGAGGTACTTCATCAGGCTCAGGATGTTGATCCGCGCGACGACATACAGGAGCGTCCCGAGGATCCCGAAGATGAACACCGCGCACGTGATGTAGAAGGCGACCATCAGGATGCCGAGGCTCACGATCGCCGCCCAGCCGGTCTTGCCGACCACCGCGGCGATCGCCCCGAATGCGCCGAGTGGCGCGAGCCACAGGATCATGCCCAGGATGCGGAAGACGAGCGCCTGCAGGTTCTTCACCGCGTTCATGATCGGCTCGCCCTTCGGGCCCATCTGCTGCAGTGCGAATCCGACCAGGAGCGCGATGAACAGCACCTGCAGCACGCTCTCGCCGGTGAAGGCCGAGAAGAACGTCGTCGGAATGATCCCGAGGATGAACTCCTGGGTCGTCTTCGGCTCGAGCGCGGACGTGTCGTAGGTCGAGCTGCTCATGTCGAGCCCCTGGCCCGGGTGGATGATGTTGCCGACGACGAGCCCGATCGCGAGCGCGAAGGTCGTCATGATCATGAAGTAGAGCAGCGCGAGGCCACCGATCTTGCCGACGGTGGCAGCTTTGGCGATCGACCCGATGCCCACGACGATCGTGCAGAAGATGATCGGCGCGATCATCATCTTGATGAGTGCGACGAATCCCTTGCCGACCGGCTCGAGCGCGACGCCGAGTTCTGGCCAGAGCAGTCCGATGGTCGCGCCGAGCACCACCGCGAGGATCACCGCGATATAGAGCCAGGTGTGCTTGTCCCACCCGGTCTTGCCCCGCCGCCAGTTGTAGCCGGGGAGTCTGAACGATTGGGTCTGGGGAATCTGACGAGCCATCTTCGCCTCCGATTGGGTGAGACTTCACTGTTCTCAGGTCGCCGCTGCGGCGTCCGTCCTGCGAGTACTGTGGGCCACGGATGCCGGGACGAAGCGGTTGTGGTCGTATTGGTCTCGGCCGGGCAGACGCGAGGAGGCGCATGGCTGCGGCGACCGGGCCGAGCGCGGCATCCCGCGTCTTCATCGCCTTTCTCGCGGCCGTCGTCGCGATCGCCGCGCTGCTGGGGGTGATCCTGGCGGTCGAGGCGCAGGCCGCGGAGCGGGCCGAGGCCGAGACCCTGACGCTCTCGCTCGCCCGCACGATCGCGGCGGGATCCGACGTCGTCGACGCCATGGCAGGTGCGGATGCCGAAGCCACTCTTGCGTTGCAGCCGATCGCCGTCGAGGTCATGGACTCGACTCCTCTCGATTTCGTGACGATCATGCGCACGGACGGCACGCGCATCACGCACCCCGACCCCGACCAGATCGGGGGGACCTACCTCGGCACGATCGCGGGCGCCGTCGCCGGAGGAGCCGTCACCGAGGAGTTCACCGGAACACTCGGTCCGTCGGTGCGCAGCGTCGTGCCGATCTTCGACGGCGCCGAGGTCGTCGGGCTCGTCGCGGCGGGCGTGACGGTCGGACAGCCTCTGGGGTCAGGTCTGGCAGCGACTCCCGTTCGTCATCGGCGTCGCGATCGTGCTGGCCGCGATCGGCGCGGCGGCCGCATGGCTGGCGAGGCGCCTCACCCGCCGGATCGCGGGCGACCTCCCGGCGAGCGCCGTGCGGGACGCGGTGTCGTCTTACGAGTCGGTCCGCACCCTGGGCGAAGCGCTCCGGGCACAGACGCACGAGCACGGGAACCGCATGCACACCGCGGTGGCCCTCATCGAACTCGGCCGCGGCGACGAGGCCGTGGAGCTCCTCACCGAGACGGCGCGATCAAGTCAGGAGCTCGTCGATCAGGTGGTCGCCCGCGACGGCGATCCGACCGTCGCCGCGCTCCTGCTCGGCAAGGCATCGCAGGCGAAGGAACGGGGCGTCCAGTGGCGCACCGACATGCAGCCGGGCATCCCGCGCACGGCTCTGGGCCCCGTCGACGCCGTCTCGCTCGTGGGGAACCTCATCGACAACGGGATCGATGCGGCCGCGGCCGGACCGGAGCCTCGATGGGTGGAAGTGGCCATGGCGCAGTCGTCCGGCGGCGACATCGTGCTGACGTTCCGGGACAGCGGCGAGGGTGTGCCCCCGGAGCTCCACGACCGTGTCTTCGAGCACGGCTTCAGCACCAAGCCCGCAGGCGCCGAGGGTCGCGGCGTGGGACTCGCACTCGTCCGTGCGATCGTCGATGCGTCGGGCGGAACCGTCGAGCTGGCGGGCCCTCCGACCACGTTCCGCGTCACCCTTCCCGCGAGGGGATCCGCATGATCGGCGTGCTCATCGTCGATGACGAACGGCTGACGCGAGAACTCCACACTCAGTACGTCGAGCGCGTCGAGGGCTTCCAGGTCGTCGGCGAATGCTCGGGCGCCCGTGCGGCGGTGACCGCGGTGCTCGAGCGTGGCGACGTGATCGACCTCGTGCTCCTCGATATGACGATGCCCGACGGGAGTGGCCTGGACGTCGCACGCTACATCCGCTCGCGCGCGGCCGACGTCGACATCATGGCGATCACCGCGGTGCGGGATGCCGACAACGTCCGTGCCGCCGCCGCCCTCGGCATCGCGCAGTACCTCGTGAAGCCCTTCACCTTCGCGACCTTCCGCGAGCGCCTCGAGCAGTACCGCGACTACCGTCAGCGGGCGGCCGACTCCGCCGGCGAGGCGACTCAGGCCGAGATAGACGCACTGCTCGGTGCGCTCCGCCCGGCGGCATCCGCCCCTCTTCCGAAGGGTCTCGCACCCGCCACGCTCGACCGTGTCGCGGCGGTCGCCCGTGCCGCGGGCGCGATCTCGGCGGCCGAAGCCGGCGAGAAGCTCGGGATGTCGCGGGTTGCGGCGCGACGGTATCTCGAGCACCTGGCAGACGAGAAGCGCGTCGAGCGCTCGGCGCGGTACGGCACACCGGGTCGCCCCGAGACGGAGTACGTCTGGCGCTGATGAGGCTGTGCTGCCTCGGGCGCACGTACGAAATCGACGGCGACACACGGGAGCCGCGGCATGATGGGGCGGTGACGATCGTGGATGCGGCATCCCTCCCCCTCGGCTACGACACGAGTTTCCTCACGGCGCAGGCACCGCTCCCGATCGCCGTCGGCCGTGCCGAGACCGTGGACCTCGCGTACCTCCACTTCACCGTGACGCTCGACACCGACCGGCGGTTCGCGGTGGTCACCGGCGTCAACATCGACGGCGCACAGCTGCAGGATCTGCCTCGCACCGGCGAATGGCACCTCGATCAGCGTGTGCCGGCATCCGATCAGACGGGTCCGGGGGTGTACGTCGCGAACGATCTCGACCGAGGCCACCTGGTGCGGCGGAGGGATCCGGGCTGGGGCTCCAAGGCGGTCGCGCGCACGGCCACTGAGGCGACCTTCGCCTACACGAACGCGGCGCCGCAGGCGGCGGGATTCAACCAGTCGAAGGAGCTGTGGCTCGGGCTCGAGGACCACGTGCTGCTCTACGCCGACGCGAACGGCCATCGCGTATCGGTGTTCACAGCGCCGGTGCTGGGGGTCGACGACCCGCCCTACCGCGGCATCCAGGTGCCCCGTCGCTTCTGGAAGGTCGCGGCGTGGGCTCGGGGTGACGGGTCGCTCGCGGCCGCCGGATTCGTACTCGACCAGTCGGAGCTGCTCGAGCTGGAAGAAGGCGTGCTCGACGTGCCGCCGCTCGGCGCATTCCGGACGTTCCAGGTGCCGATCGCCGAGATCGGAGCGCTCGCGGGCATCGAGTTCGGCCCACTGGTCGAGGCCGACGTGTTCGCCGGCGTCGAGGCCGTCACCGGCCAGCCGTGGGTCGAGCTCGGCGGCTCCTCGCAGATCGTCCTCTCACCGCCTGGCCGTGTGGGCGACATGGCAAAGTGAGCGTGTGACCACGATCGAAATCGACGGAGTTCGCGCCTACCGAGCGGAACCCCAAGGGCCTCCCCGGGGCGGAATCGTCCTCATCCACGAGATCTGGGGCCTCGTCCCCCACATCACCGATGTGGCGGACCGGTTCGCCGCCGAGGGCTACCTCGTGCTGGCGCCCGACCTGCTGAGCGGCATCGGCGTGACGCCGGAACTCGGAGCGGAGCTGCACCGGCTCGTGTCCGACCCGGATGAGGCCGTGCGCACCGCCGCGCAACCGCGGCTCCGCGAGGCGCTGGCGCCCATCCGCGTGCCGGAGTTCGCGGATCGCGCTGTCAGGCAGCTTCGGAAGGCGGTCGACGCCTTCAGCCGCCGAACCGGGTATCGAGGGCCGCATCGCCGTGGTGGGATTCTGCTTCGGCGGCACCTACAGCTTCGCTCTCGCGGCATCCGATGATCGGATTCGCGCGGCGGTGCCTTTCTACGGCACCGCGCCGGCGCCCGACCGCATCGCAGAGATCGGGTGCCCCGTACTCGCGATCTACGGCGCGCATGATCCTGCGCTGATGGACGCGCTGCCGGGGGTGCGCGCGACGATGGCAGCGGCGGGTGTCGACTTCACGGACCACGTCTACCCGGACGCCGCGCACGCGTTCTTCAACGACACCGGCTCACGCTACCGCGCGGACGATGCGGCGGATGCCTGGAAGACGGACGCTGGCGTTCCTCGGCGACCACCTGCGCTGAACGGCTGACGCGACGGCCGCTGCGGCTACTCGCCCGCGAGACCTCCGAGGAGGTGCCCGAACGAGCGGCCCTCGCCGAGGTAGTTCGCGGGATCGAAGGGGTCGGCGGATGCTGCCGGCTCACGCCGCGCGATGGCCTCCGCGAGTTCGCGCGCGCCGCGCTCCACCCGCTCGCCCAGCGGGGCGACCTGGTCACCCGACCCGCCCCAGTCGCTCGATGCGGCGAACACGCCCGTCGACACCGGCTCGGCGTGGAGGTAGGTGAACAGCGGCCGTATGGCGTAGTCGATCGCCAGCGAGTGGCGCGCCGTTCCGGCATTCGCCCCGATCAGCACCGGCTTGCCGGTGAGCGCGTCGGGATCGAGCACGTCGATGAAGGACTTGAACAGCCCCGAGTAGCTCGTCGAGAAGATCGGCGTGACGGCGATGACGGCGTCGGCCGAGACGACGGCGTTGATCATCGACTCGAGCGCGGGCGGGGCGAACCCCGTCAGCAGGTGGTTCGTGATGTCGTGCGCGTAGTCGCGCAGCTCGAACACGTCGACCTCGGAGTCGATACCGGCGCCATCCGGGCCCTGCAGCCTGTCGAAGGGCCTTCACCGTGGCCGACGCCAGCCGGTCGGCCAGCATCCGGGTCGATGAGGGGTTCGACAGTCCTGCCGAGATGACGGCGATCCGTCGTGACCGATCATGTCAGGCCCCCGTCCGGGTCGCCGCGGTCGCCGAACGCGGACCCTGCCTTGACGGGCGTGTCGCGGTAGGGCGAGTCGCCGGCGAGGTTGTCGCCGCGGTTGGCGTTCGGGCACTGACTGGCGCGGGGCCCGGTCGCCATACGCCGCCTTGACGAGGCTCGCGTGGGTCGGAGCATCCGGAACCTCGGCGGGACGGTTCTGCGCGAGCTCCTTGCGGAGCACCGGCACGACCTCGCCGCCCAGGATGTCGAGCTGCTCGAGCACGGTCTTGAGCGGCAGACCCGCGTGGTCGATGAGGAACAGCTGGCGCTGGTAGTCGCCGTAGTGCTCGCGCATGCCGGCGTAGCGGTCGATGACCTGCTGCGGCGAGCCGACGGTGAGCGGCGTCATCTCGCTGAAGTCCTCGAGCGAGGGGCCGTGACCGTAGACCGGAGCGTTGTCGAAGTACGGGCGGAACTGGTTCACCGCGTCCTGCGACTTCGCGCTCATGAACACCTGGCCGCCGAGCCCGACGATCGCCTGCTCGGGCGTGCCGTGCCCGTAGTGGGCGTAGCGCTGGCGGTACAGCGTGATCAGCCGCTGGTAGTGCTCCTTCGGCCAGAAGATGTTGTTCGCGAAGAAGCCGTCGCCGTAGTACGCGGCCTGCTCGGCGATCTCGGGGGTCCGGATCGAGCCGTGCCACACGAACGGGGCGACTCCGTCGAGCGGGACGGGGCGTCGAGGTGAAGCCCTGCAGCGGGGTGCGGAACTGGCCCTCCCAGTCGACGACGTCCTCGCGCCACAGCCGGTGGAGCAGGTTGTAGCTCTCGATCGCGAGCGGGAGGCCCTGACGGATGTCCTTGCCGAACCACGGGTAGACCGGGCCGGTGTTGCCGCGGCCGAGCATGAGGTCGATGCGGCCGCCCGAGACGTGCTGCAGCATCGCGAAGTCCTCGGCGATCTTCACCGGGTCGTTCGTCGTGATGAGCGTCGTCGCGGTCGAGAGGATGAGCCGCTCGGTCTGCGCGGCGATGTACGCGAGCGTCGTGGTGGGCGAGGAGGACCAGAACGGCGGGTTGTGGTGCTCGCCGAGCGCGAAGACGTCGAGACCGACCTCTTCGGCGTGCTTGGCGATGGTCAGGGTGGCGCGGATCCGCTCCGCCTCACTCGGTGTGGTGCCGGTGGTCGGGTCCTCGGTGATGTCGCTCACCGTGAAGATGCCGAACTGCATCTGGGGTGTGATGTCGTTCACGATCGCTCCTCGCGTTTTCTATGCATGTGAATGTATCTCATGCAACGCGGCTTGCGTCAGGATATTCCGACCTGATGCGGAAATGCCGAATCGCGCGACTGGAACTCGAGTATCGCGGGATTGAGGATCACGCCGTCCTCGATCTCGGTCGCCCGCCGGATCGTCTCGTTCTGCGCCCAGGCGCGCGGTCCGCCCATCACGATCGGGACGAAGCGAAGCAGCGCTTCGCTGATCTCCCAGCTCGCGGAGTTCCACAGGTACGAAGGACTGTGGTCCACTCCGTAGTAGTTGATCGGTGCCCCCCACGGTGAACATCGGGTCCGCGAACGACGTCGGCCGCGCCCATTCGAAGCCCATGCCCTCGTCGCACGAGACGTCCACGATGAGACTGCCCGGCCGGAAGGCGTCGAGATCGCTCTCCCGGAGGTAGAGCAGCGGGTGGTTCGGATCCTGCAGCGTGCAGTTCACCACGATGTCGCTCTCGGCGAGGAACGGCGCGAGCGGCACACGGCCGTCGTCGGTGATGACCTCGCTGAGATAGGGCACGTCGTCGTGGTCGAACTGGATGATGTGCGCCGCGTGGATGGGCGCGGCCACCGATGCCGCCCGCCGGTTGGTCAGCACGCGCACCTCGTGGACGCCGTGCGCCCGAAGCGCCGTGACGGCGCCGCGCGCGGTCGCGCCGAATCCGATCACCACCGCCGTCAGCCGTCGGCCGTAGTCTCCCGTCGAGCCGCAGAGCTCGAGCGCGTGGAGCACCGAGCAGTATCCCGCGAGCTCGTTGTTCTTGTGGAACACGTGCAGCCCGAACGCGCCGTCCTCGCCCCAGTGGTTCATCGCCTCGAACGCGATGACGGTCAGCCGCTTGTCGATCGAGAGCTGCGTCATCTGCGCGTCCTGCACCAGGTGCGGCCAGCCCCACAGCACCTGGCCGTCGCGGAAGTCCCGCAGGTCCTCGACCTGGGGCTTGGGAAGCAGCACGACATCGGATGCTGCGATGACCTCGTCGCGAGACGCGAGGCGCCCGACGAATGGACGGAGCTCGTCGTCCGCGATGCCGAAGCGCTCGCCGTAGCCCATGCTCGACGATCAGTCGAGAGCGGAGCTCGTCGGGCAGGCGATCGAAGTGGCCGGGGTGGATCGGAACCCGCCGCTCATCCGGCTTGCGCGAGGTGCCGATCACGCCGAGCGTCAGTCCAGCATCGGTCATCGTCGGCCTCGTTCCATGCGCAGGGCAGGAGCCTCCCCCGGAGCCCTGACGCTACACCTCAGGCGCTGCGGCGAACAGCGCCAGCATGTCGCGCACGAGCTGGTGCGGAGCGGTCTCGCACGGCGCGTGGCCGGTCGGATACACCGCGATGCTCGCGCCGATGCGCTCGGCGTACGACCTGTGCTGCTCCTCCGGCCAGAGATCCTGCCTCGCCGACCGCGATGAACTTCGGGATGTCGATCGCTGCGACCTCGTCGGCGATGTCGGGCATGGCCATCATGAGTCCCGACGACATCGTCGATCACGGGGCGGCCGGTCACCGCCATCCGCTCCCGGACGAAGGCGATCCGCAGCGGCGGCGTGCGGTTGAGGTTGTAGCGGATGCCCCACAGGATGAGCCCCGCGGCGCGGTGCGGCGGCATGTCGGAGATCGGCCCGATGTGCTTGACGCCGCGGAACACCTGCCCCGTCGCCGGCGGCGCGGCCATGAGCGTCAGGCTCGCGAAGAGGTCGGGCCGCTCGACGAGCGCGAGTTCGGCGACGAGACCCGCGAAGCTGTAGCCGAGGACGTGCGCGGGAGTCCGTCCGTCCTCGAGGATCGCGATGAGGTCGTCGACGAACAGCCGGTAGTCATACTCCTCGCGGGGCGGGTCGAGGTTCTGCGGGCCGGCATTCACCGAGCCGTAGTGGCCGGCGATGTCGTAGGACTCGACGCGATAGCCCGCGGCCGCGAACAGCGGAAACAGCAGGATGAAGTCCTCTTTCGAACCCGCGACGCCCGAGATCAGCACGACGCGCGGGGCTTCGGGCTCGCCCAGCCGCACGCGGGCGAGCCCGCCGCTCGGCGCAGTGAAGACGTCGTGCACGGTTCCCGCAGGGAATACGTGCCAGTCGATGTCGGGGATCGCCCGGTCGAGTTCGAGGGCGTCGTCGATCGAAGTCATGGCTCGGACGACACTACCGAATCGGAAGTCCTGCGAGTTCGTCCGCCAGCGGAAGTCGCACACGTAGGTCGGTTCCGGGCCACCGATGCGACTGTGCCTCTCGTCCACGTCGAGACACCCGGGATAGGGTGGCCTCGCTGTCATGACCGATCCCGCGAAGGCCGCCACGGCGGCATCCCCCACTCTCGGTGCCCCGACGACCGGGAGCCCCGGTGGCACTCGCGCGCGGCGACGCGTGCCGTTCTGGGACAACGCGCGCTTCGCGTGCATCGTGCTCGTCGTGCTCGGGCACGCGACGCAGCGCCTCACCTACGACTCCGACGTCGCCCTCGGCCTGTACCTGCTCGTGTACGCGTTCCATATGCCGGCCTTTGCGATCATCTCCGGCTACTTCTCCAAGTCGGATGCCCCCAGCCGACTGCAGATGGCGCGCGTCATCACCGACATCCTGCTGCCCTATGTGATCTTCGAGGCGCTGTGGACCCTCACCAAGTGGATCGTCGAAGGGCAGGCGAATCCGAATCTGACACAGCCGTCGTGGACGCTGTGGTTCCTCCTCGCGCTCGGCATCTTCCGCCTCGTTCTGCCCTACCTCGCGCTCCTCCGCTGGCCGCTGCTGTGGACCGTGGTGATCTCGATCGGAGCCGGCTACCTGCCGAACATCGACCAGACGTTCTCGCTCGCGCGCACGCTCGGACTGCTCCCGTTCTTCACCCTCGGCTGGTGGCTCCGCGAGCACGACGTAGTCGAGCGGTTCGGGCTTCTCAGCCGGCGTGCCTGGTGGGTGCCGGTCGCAGCGGTGGCGGCGTTCGCCGCCGCCGGATGGGCTGCGTGGTACTTCGTCGACAGCTGGCGGGCGATGAACCTGCGCGAGTGGCTGTTCTACGACGAGAACTACTCGTCACTCGGCGGAACCGACTGGTGGGCGGGCGGTGTGCGCCTCGCGCTCATGGTCATCGCGATCGTCCTCAGCGCGGCGTTCTTCGCGCTCCTGCCCCGACGGACGCATTGGTGGACGCACTTCGGCCAGTACACGATGTACGTCTACCTGCTGCACTCGTTCGTGCTGTACCCGTTCCGGGAGTCCGGCGCTCTTCGCGATCTGGAACCCACCTGGCTGTGGCTCCCGATCGTCATCGTCGCCTCGGTGCTCATCGCACTCGGCCTTGCGACGCGGCCCGTCAGACGCGTGTTCCGGCCGCTCGTCGAACCGCGACCCACGTGGCTCTTCGCCGATCCGACGCTCGCGCGCCGAGAGGGCCGCCGGAGCGACCCGACCGGCTCGCGGCGCCCGCCCGAGCAGCCGCGTGCTGCGCGGGGGCACGCCGACCCGCGCCAGAACGGCTGACTCGCGCGTCCAGAGCTCGGCGAGGCGTCGCACGTCGGCGATGCCGTGTACGGTCACGGGGTGACCGACGATACGAGCGAAGAGCTGCGCGAGGAGGCGCTCGGGGCACTCCGACGCCTGGTCGACTCCCCCGACGCCGCGTTCCATGACGGCCAGCTCGAGGCGATCGAGACGCTCGTGCAGAGCCGGGCGCGGGCGCTCGTCGTGCAGCGCACCGGATGGGGCAAGTCCGCGGTCTACTTCGTCGCGACCCTGCTGCTGCGCCGCCGCGGAACGGGTCCCACCATCCTGGTCTCGCCGCTCCTGGCGCTCATGCGCGACCAGGTGGCGGCGGCGGAGCGTGCCGGGGTGCGCGCGGCGAGCATCAACTCCGCCAATCCGCTCGAGTGGGCAGGCACACTCGACCGCCTCCGCGCCGACGAGCTCGACGTGCTCCTGGTCAGCCCTGAACGACTGAACAATCCGAGATTCCGCGATGAGCAGCTGCCCGCGCTGATGGCCCGCGTCGGCTTGCTGGTCGTCGACGAGGCGCACTGCATCTCGGACTGGGGCCACGACTTCCGGCCCGACTACCGTCGCCTGCGCGACCTGATCGCAAGCATGCCCGCGGGCGTGCCGGTGCTCGCCACCACGGCGACCGCGAACGAGCGCGTCGTGCACGACGTCGAGGAGCAGCTCGGCGCCGGCGGCGTAGGGGTGCTCACGATCCGCGGACCACTGGCCCGTGAGTCGTTGCGCCTCGGCGTGCTTCGCCTGCCGGATGCCGCGACCCGCCTGGCATGGCTGCTCAGCCACATCGGGGATCTGCCGGGCAGCGGCATCATCTATGCGCTCACGGTGTCGGCCGCCGAAGACACTGCGCGCCTGCTCCGCGAGGCCGGCCATGAGGTGCGCGCCTACACCGGCCAGACCGATCCGGCGGAGCGCGAGGAGTCGGAGCGCCTGCTGAAGGAGAACCGGGTCAAGGCGCTGGTCGCGACGAGCGCGCTCGGCATGGGATTCGACAAGCCGGACCTCGGATTCGTCGTCCACATGGGCGCGCCGTCGACCCCGGTCGCCTACTACCAGCAGGTCGGCCGCGCCGGGCGAGCGACCGAACGAGCCGAGGTGCTCCTTCTCCCCGGGCCCGAGGACGAAGCGATCTGGCAGTACTTCGCCACATCCTCTATGCCCGACAGGGCCAAGGCGAACGCCGTGCTCGACGAGCTCGCGCACGAGGGCGGCCCGCTGTCGACCGTGGCGCTCGAGGCCCGCGTCGACATCCGCCGCAGCCGGCTCGAACTGCTCCTCAAAGTGCTGGATGTCGACGGCGCGGTCGAGCGCGTGCAGGGCGGCTGGCTCTCGACCGGCGTGCCGTGGACGTACGACGCCGAGCGATACGAGCGGATCGCGGATGCGCGCACCCGCGAACAGCGTTCCATGATCGAGTACGAGACGACCTCGGGGTGCCGGATGGAGTTCCTCCAGCGGGCGCTCGACGATCCGTCCGCGAGGGCCTGCGGTCGCTGCGACAACTGCACGACGCCCTGGTATCCGACCGCCGTCGACCCCGAGACGACCGTGACGGCCGGTGCCGCGATGAACCGGGTCGGCGTGCTCGTCGAACCGCGCGCTCAGTGGCCGAGCGGCATGAGCAGGCTCGGGCTCGACGTGCGCGGCAACATCCCACAGGGTGAGCGCGTCGAGCCGGGCAGGGCGCTCGCCCGCCTGACGGATCTCGGCTGGGGCGGACCGCTGCGCGCGTTGTTGGCGCCGACAACGCCCGACACCGAGATCTCGCCCGCCATGGTCGGGGCGTGCGTGCAGGTGCTCACGGACTGGGGATGGGACACGCGGCCTGCCGGGGTGGTCGCCATGCCCTCACGCGCGCACCCCGTGCTGGTGGCGTCGCTCGCGCGCAGGATCTCGGAGGTCGGTCGCCTGCCACTCCTCGGTTCGCTGGAGCTCACCGGCACCGGACCTGGCGGCGCCGGGGGCAACAGCGCCTATCGGCTGGCCGGGGTCGCCGACAGCTTCGTCGTGAGTCCGGCGCTCGCCGATGCGATCGCTGCTCTCGAAGGCGCGCCGGTCCTGCTGGTCGATGACCTCGTCGACAGCCGCTGGTCCCTCACGGTCGCGGGCCGCCTGCTGCGAAAGGCCGGCGCCGGCCCCGTGCTCCCCTTCGTGCTGGCAGCGCGAGCGTAGCCGCGCCGAACGCGCCGTTCACGAACGGTTTTCGCCGTCTCGGGCATCCGCGGTGCGATGAACTCCGTTCGTAAGCGGAGGCGTAGGCACATCCGTGGCGGCCCGGGCGTACACGTCGGCGAGTCTCGCCAGGTGGGGCCGCAGCTCGGCCGGCGACTCCACGGTGAACGGCATCCCCAGCATCCCGATGTAAGCAGCGATCGTGTCGAGGCTGTCGGCACCGGTGACGAGCACCGACGTGGACTCGTCGATGGACTCGACGACGCCCACGGTCGGGTTGATTCGGGCGAGCACCGCGTCGGCGGGTGCGTCGACCCGCAGCCGCGCGTGCACCTTCCAGCCGCTCGACGCCACCGACCGGAGGACGTACGACGTGAAGTCGCCTCCCGGGAGCGCCACCGGTTCGAACGGCCGGCGGGTCGGCATCCGGGGAAGGACCCAGTCCATGCGGAACGTGCCCCACTCCCCTGACTGCGGGTCGCGGCCGACGAGGTACCATCGCCGCTGCCAGCTCAGCAGCCGGTACGGCTCGACCAGCCGCGGCCCGTCCTGGTAGTCGAAGCGGAGCCACTCCCCATCGCGGATGGCCTGAGCCGCGGCCGCGAGCACGGCAGGCTCGACCTCGGGGTCGGGGGCGTCGGTGCCGATGTTCTCGGGGCCTCGGTCGACCGTCGCGGCCAACGCATCCACGGTCGGCCGCAGACGCGACGGCAGCACCTGGAGCAGCTTCGCGAGGGCGCGAGCACCGGCGTCGGTGATCCCTGCGACGCCGGTGGCGACGCGCAGCCCGATCGCCACCGCGACCGCCTCGTCGTCGTCGAGGAGCAGCGGCGGCAGCCTGCCGCCCGATCCGAGCCGGTACGACCCGGCGCGGCCGCGGGTGGCGTCGACCGGATACCCGAGCGCGCGGAGGCGCTCGATGTCGTTGCGGATCGTCCGTGGCGAGACTTCGAGTCGCGCGGCGAGTTCCGCACCGGTCCAGTCGGGGCGGCTCTGCATGAGCCCGAGAAGGGCGAGCAGACGGGCGGATGTCTCGAGCATCGTTTCACGATTCTCCCGGATAACAGGAAGGAAGTATTCCTATATAGACCATAGCGTGGAGGCATGAACACGACAGAGACCACGAGTACCAGCATCCGCCCCTTCCGCGTCGACGTTCCGCAGGCCGACCTCGACGATCTGCACACCCGCCTGGTGCGCACCCGGCTGCCACAGCCGTCTCCGGCCGACGACTGGGAATCGGGGACTCCCGTCTCCTACCTCCGCGACGCCGTCGACCACTGGCGCGACGCCTACGACTGGCGGGAGACCGAGGCGCGCATCAACGCGTTCCCGCAGTTCACCACCGAGATCGACGGCCAGACGATCCACTTCGTGCACGTGCGCTCGCCGCACGCCGGCGCGACTCCGCTGATCCTCGCCCACACCTACCCCGGATCCTTCGTCGACTACCTCGACATGATCGAGCCGCTGGTCAACCCCGTCGCATTCGGCGGGCGGGCCGAGGATGCTTTCGACGTCGTCGTGCCCGACGCTCCCGGATTCGGCTTCAGCCAGCCGGTGCGCGAGCCCGGATGGACCACGGCGCGCGTCGCATCCGCCTACGACACGCTGATGCGCCGGCTCGGATACGACTCCTACGGCATCCACGGCAGCGACAACGGTGCGCTGGTCGCTCGTGAACTCGGACTGCTCGACCCGGAAGGCTTCCTCGGCCTCCATGTGCTCCAGCTCTTCTCCTTCCCCTCCGGCGACCCGGAGGAGTTCTCGAAGCTGGAGCCGCAGGACTACGCAGGGCTCGAGCACATGCAGTGGTTCCAATCAGTCGGCGGCTACAACACGATGAACGCGTCTCGCCCGCAGACGATCGCAGCGGGGCTGTCGGACTCGCCCGTCGGATTGCTCGCCTACTCGGAGCTGTTCAACTCGTTCGGGAACGGCACCAGCCTCGTGTCCCTCGACTCGATCCTCACCGAGGTGAGCGTCACCTGGTTCGCCAACGCGTCGGCAGGGATGTCGAGGGCGTATCGCGATAACGCCCTCGCCGAGACGGAGCCGCGGGTGAGCGCGGCGCGGACCGGAGTCGCTGTCTTCGCGGACGACTTCCAGACCATCAGAGTCTTCGCCGAGCGCGACAACAGCAACGTGGTCCACTGGAGCCGGTTCGAGCGCGGCGGCCATTACGCGGCGCTGGAGGTTCCGGAGCTCGTCGTCGGCGACATCCGTGCATTCTTCGCCGGCGGCGGCACCGACTAGGCGAGAAGTCCCGCCCCGACGCACGAGCTCGGCTCGGCGCCGGGCGGGACCGCCCGCGGCCGGGAGGTAACGGGCGGCAACAATCGTGCGGGATGCCGCAGCATCCGCTTATCGTCGCTGCATGGCCGACCTCAACCTGCCGATCCTCGATCTCGCTCAGCTCGATGCCAGCCCCGAAGCGGCCGCGCGTTTCCGTGACGACCTGCGCTCCGCTACGCACGACGTGGGGTTCTTCTACCTGACCGGGACCGGCGTGTCGCCCGAACTCGAAGCCCGGCTCCACACAGCGGCACGCGACTTCTTCGCGCTTCCCGAGGCGGACAAGCTCGCGATCGAGAACGTGAAGAGCCCCCACTTCCGCGGCTACACCCGCATCGGCGGCGAGCGCACGCAGGGCAAGGTCGACTGGCGCGAGCAGATCGACATCGGGCCCGAGCGCGAGGCGGTATCCGACCCGGCGGCTCCCGACTTCGCGCGGCTGATCGGCCCGAACCTGTGGCCCGACGCGCAGCCCGAGCTTCGGGAGGTCGTCTCGGAGTGGCACGACCACCTGTCCGGGGTCGCGCGCAAGCTGCTCCGTGCCTGGGCGCTCGCGCTCGGTGCCCCCGAGAACTACTTCGACGAGCACTTCGGCGAGCCCTCGACGCTCATCAAGATCGTCCGCTACCCCGGCAAGGAGGACCCGACTCCGCAGCAGGGGGTCGGCGCCCACAAGGACTCCGGCGTGCTGACGCTGCTCTGGGTCGAGCCCGGCAAGGGCGGCCTGCAGGTCGAGCGCGACGGCGAGTGGGTCGACGCTCCCCCGGTGCCCGGAGCGTTCGTCGTCAACATCGGCGAGCTTCTGGAGTATGCGACGGGCGGATACCTCATCGCGACGAAGCACCGGGTGATCTCGCCGCGCTATCCCCGACGACCGCATCTCGGTCCCGTTCTTCTTCAACCCGGCGCTCGACAAGAGGCTTCCGCTGATCGAGCTCCCGACCGCGCTCGCCGCCGAGGCCCGCGGTGTCACGCAGGATCCGGCCAACCCGATCCACGCGCTGTACGGCGAGAACGCGCTCAAGTCCCGCCTGCGCGCGCACCCCGACGTCGCTGAGATCCACCACGCCGATCTCGTCGCGGCGCGCGCTGCATCCGCCTGACGAACCCGCACGAAAGCAGGCGTTCCGGCGGACACAGGTGATCGCCGGCGGAATCCACCTGCATTCGCAATTGCTCCTGTTCTGGCGCGGGAGCGCGCTGGCGACAAAGCGAAGGCCGCCCCACACCTGGGACGGCCTTCGTAAGAAGTTCTCTGCGCGATTGAACGCTGGCTGCGACTTAGCGGCGGAGTCCGAGACGCTCGATCAGCGAGCGGTAGCGCGCGATGTCGATGTCCTGGAGGTAGCCGAGCAGACGACGGCGCTGACCGACCATCAGGAACAGACCACGACGTGAGTGGTGGTCGTGCTTGTGCTCCTTCAGGTGCTCTGTAAGGTCCTTGATGCGCTGCGTCAGCATCGCGACCTGCACCTCGGGGGATCCGGTGTCACCGGGGTGCGTCGCGTACTCTTCGATGATCGCCTTCTTAGCGTCAGATTCGAGTGGCATAGATGGGATCCCCTTTCTGGTCATTGCGCGGCGCCCATCGCCTGATGCGTGGGCTCTCTTTATCCGCGGCCGATCGAACGGCAACCTGAAGAGTCTACCAGCGATGGCCGCCCCCGGCTAACCGCCCTGCGTCGCAGAGCTAGGCTCGAAGGATGCCTCAGCAACGCCGGATCACCTCGTGATGCCGCGCCTGCGACGCGATCACTTCCTCGATCTCCGGCCGTTCGCCGCCAGCCCCGCGTTCACGCGCATGTGGATCGGCTCCACGCTCGCCGGCCTCGGCGGCCAGCTCACGATCGTCGCGGTCATGCTGCAGATGTACGAGCTGACCGAATCGACCTTCGCGGTCGTCGATGATCGCGGTCGCGGGACTGCTGCCGATGATCGTCGCGGGACTCTACGGCGGGATGCTGGCCGACGCCTTCGACCGGCGGCGCGTCGCCCTCATCGCCGCCGCGGTCACGTTCGCATCCACCGCACTGCTCGCCGTTCTCACGTGGGGACAGTGGGAGACGGTCGGCTGGCTCTATGTCCTCACCGTCGTGAACTCGTCGGCCAACACGATCGTGATGGCGTCGCGCCAGGCGATCGTGCCGCGCCTCATCCCCCGCGACCTGCTGCCGGCGGCATCCGCTCTCAACGGCATCACCGTCGGGATCATGGTGATGGCAGGTCCGGCGCTGGCGGGAATCCTCGTCGCTTTCACCGGCTACGCGTGGACCTACACGATCGACGTCGTGCTGATGCTGTCGCTGTTCCTCGGACTCTGGACGCTGCCGAGCATCCGGCCGGAGGGCGAGATCGTCCGGCCGGGACTCGAGTCGCTGCGCGACGGCTGGCGTTTCCTCAGACGGGCATCCAACATCCGGCTGCAGTTCGTGCTCGACATCATCGCGATGACGTTCGGACAGCCTCTCGCCCTCTTCCCCGCGATCGGCGCGGTGCTGCTCGGCGGCGGCCCGATCACGACCGGCGCGCTCACGGCTGCGATCGCGGCCGGCGCCTTCATCTCGAGCGTCTTCTCGGGGCCGGCCGGTCGCGTGCGTCATCACGGACTCGGCATCGAACGCGCGATCCTCGTCTACGGCGGCTCGATGGCCGCGTTCGGGCTCGTGCTCGGGGCTGCGGCGCTCGGATGGTTCGCACCCGCCGACGTCGATGCGAACACGCCGAACGTGGTGCTGATCGTCGCAGCGGCCCTGACGCTCGTCGTTGCAGGCGGCGCCGACAACATCAGTTCGATCTTCCGCAACACGATGGTGCAGGCCGCGGTGCCCGACGCGATCCGCGGCCGTCTGCAGGGGGTCTTCATCGTCGTCGTGGCGGGCGGGCCCCGCCTCGGCGCGCTCTATGCCGGCGTCCTGGCGACGGTGACCACGCTGTGGTTCCCTCCCCTGCTCGGGGGTTTCGTGATCATCGGGCTCGTCGCGTTCCTCGTGAGGCTGAGTCCGCGCTTCCGCGCCTATGACGCGGACCATCCCGTCCCCTGAACCGCGCCGTAGCGGAACCGTCGCCCTTCGGCGGATTTCGGACGAGGCATTCCGGATCGCTCCGCCGGGTCAGAGCCCGGGGTTAGAGTCGCCAGGTGCCGACCGACATCCCCGCCACCGCAAGCCCGCCTACGGCGAGCAGCATCGCGGTGCCGCGCGGACCGTCGAATGCCTCGGTCGCCGTCCAGTTCGTGCTGGCCGGGATCGTGTGGGGCTCGAGCTTCCTCTTCATGAAGGTCGCCCTCGGCGGGATCTCGCCCGGGCAGGTCGCATGGTCGCGACTCGTCCTCGGCGCGCTCACGCTCGGGCTCTTCGTCGCACTGCGCCGAGACCACCTGCCGCACAGCCTGAAGGTGTGGGGCCACATGACCGTCCTCGCCCTCTCGTTCTGCGTCATCCCGTTCCTCCTCTTCTCGTGGGCGCAGCAGCACGTGACGTCGGGACTGGCGAGCATCTACAACGCCACCACGCCGATCATGACGGCGGTGATGGCGGGACTGCTGTTCCGCGTCGAGCGACTCAAGGCCGTCCAGGTCGCGGGGATCCTCGCCGGCATCCTCGGCGTCGTCGTCATCATCGCGCCGTGGCAGGGTCTCGACCTCAGCCAGAGCCTGGTCGCCCAGTTCGCGATCCTGGGCGCCACCGCCTGCTACGGCTTCAGCCTCGCCTACATGCGCAAGTTCGTCTCGAACACCGGCATGACGGCCCTCGTGTTCTCGTTCCTCAACATCGGGATCGCCGCAGCCATCATGCTGCTGCTCACACCGGTCGTCGCGCTCTCACCGGTCTCGCTCGACCCCTGGATCATCGGCAGCGTGGTGCTCCTCGGCTGCCTCGGCACCGGCGTCGCCTACATCTGGAACCAGAACGCGGTCCGTGCGTGGGGACCGACCCGCGCGTCCACCGTCACCTACATCACGCCGATCGTCGGCGTGGCACTCGGCACCCTGATCCTCGGCGAGACGATCAGCTGGAACGAGCCTCTCGGAGCGCTCGTCGTGTTCCTCGGCATCCTCCTCGCGCAGGATCGGCTGCGCCTGCCGCGGCGGCGCCGAGACGCCGAAGAGGCGGATGCCGCAGCATCCGCCTCTCCATCCCGCTGATCGGGGATCAGTCCTGCTGGAGGGCGCCCTGCAGGTCGAGCGTGATCGTGACGTCCTTGCCGACGAGCACGCCGCCGGTCTCGAGGGCGGCGTTCCAGGTCAGGCCGAACTCCTCGCGGTTCACCACGGTCTTCGCAGTGGCCCCGGCCTTGTAGTTGCCCCACGGGTCGGTGCCGAAACCGCCGAACTCGAACTCGAACGACACCGGCTTGGTCACTCCGCGGATGGTGAGGTCGCCGTCGACGAAGAACTCCCCGTCCTTCACGTGGGCGCCGGTCGAGATGAACTCCATCGTCGGGTGGTTCTCGATGTCGAAGAACTCGGCCGAGCGCAGGTGGGCGTCGCGGCCCGCATCCTTCGTGTCGAGGGAGGTGACGTCGACGCTCGCCTCGACCTTGGCGTCGAGCGGGTTCTCGGGCGCGATGAGTGTCGCGCTCTTCATCCCGAAGGTGCCGCGCACCTTGGAGATCATCATGTGGCGGACGCTGAAGGTCACCTCGCTGTGCGAAGGGTCGAGCACCCAGGTGCCCGACTTGTAGCCCGGAACGTCGATCGTGGTGGTTGCGGTCATGTCGTCCTCGTCTCGTTTCATCGTCGCGTGCGCGACAAGCTCATGTGAGGTGGAACGACCGCGCCGGGGTCATCTATTCCCGTGAATAGATATTTCCTGATGATCGGATGCCGTCACGCGGCCACGGCCGCGCGCCGGACGCGTCCGGGGGTCTCGCCTGTGATGCGCGCGAAGGCGCGGCTGAAGGCCGCTTCGGAGCCATAGCCGAGCGAAGCGGCGACGGTTCCGACGGTGGAGCCGTCGGTGAGCATCACGCGGGCCGCCCGCATGCGCGAGGCGGCGACATAGGCCATCGGCGACGTACCCACGACGGTCGCGAACCGTGCCGCGAAGGCGGAACGCGACATCGTGGCACGGTCTGCCAGCGAGGCCAGCGTCCACGGGCGGCCGGGCTCGCGATGCACCGCGGCGATCGCAGCGCCGAGCTGCGGATCGCGCAGCGCCGCCACCCATCCCCCGCCCGAGTCGGCCTGGTCCGCAAGCCACGCGCGCACCGTCTCGACGACGAGCACGTCCGCGAGTCTGGTGGCGACCGCATCGCCCCCGGGGCGGGGATCCCGCAGCTCGCCCGCGAGCAGCGGCAGCAGCGCCGTCATCACCGGATGACGCGATGAGTCGACCCGGACGATCGGCGGCAGCACCGAGAGCATCTCGTGCACGGCCGGCGACTCGAAGGCGACCACTCCGCACAGGAGAGCGAGCGGGGCGTCCGCGTCTTCTGGCCCGATGCGCATGATCGAGAACGCATCCCCGAGCATCGTCTGCGGCAGCAGATCCGCGCGACCCAGGATCGGCGCGTGTGGCGATGTGGATACGCGGTGTCCGATCCCCCGGGGAACGAGAGCCAGTTCACCTGCATCCAGCCGGGTCGGCTCCTGGCCCTCCACCTCGAGATAGGCGGTGCCGCGGGCGATGATGTGGAAGGTCAGCGTGTCAGGGAACTGGGGCATCTCGAGCGAGCCCTCGTCGGACGCCTCCGTCCACGAGTAGAACGCGCCTCTCATCCTCACCTGATACAGGGCGTCGGTCAGCGGATCGGCGTGCCACCACGGCATCGGCGTCGTCATGACTCCTCCGGACGATCAATCAAGATTTCTGTACGAATGACGATAGATCATCCAGGCGCGAAGTGCCAGAGTCGGGGTCGTGCTCCTCCGAGCACCCCACCTCTCATCGAACGGAGTAACCCATGAACATCATCGTGATCGGCGCCACCGGCGGATCCGGCCGTGCCGTCTGCGACGCCCTCCTCGACCGCGGCCACCGTGTCACCGCCGTCGCGCGTCACGCCAGTGCTCTCCCCGCGCGGCCGGGCCTGGAGCGGGTCGACGGCGATGCGACGGATGCGGCATTCCTCGACCGGGTCCTCCCCGGTCAGGACGGCGTCATCGTCACTCTGGGCATCTCGGAGCCCATGGTGCGAGTGCGGATCCGGGGAGCTCAGCAGACGCCGGACGACGTCCGCTCCCGCGGCACCGCGGTCATCGTGGCGGCGGCACGACGCGCGGGCATCCGACGCGTCGTCGTGCAGTCCTCGTACGGCGTCGGCGAGACCCGCACGCTGCTCGGCATCATGGATCGCCTGCTCTTCGCGCTCCTCATCAAGCCGCAGATGATCGATTCCGAGATCCAGGAGGGCGTCCTCCGAGGCTCTGACCTCGACTGGACGATCGTGCAGCCGGTTCACCTCAGCGACGCGGAGTCGCTCGATCGATTCCTCTCGACGGACGGCCGGATACGACTGCACAAGGTCTCTCGCCGAGCAGTCGGCCACGTCCACGCGGAGCTCGTCGAGGGAGCGACGCTGATCGGGAAGACAGTGTCGGTGTCGGGCTGACCCCAGGGGCAGAAGGCGGCGGGGGCGGATGCTGCAGCATCCGCCCCCGCTCACATCTGGGTGTCTACGCGACGTCGATCAGGTCGATGACGAAGATGAGGGTCTTGCCGCCGAGGAAGTGGCCGCCGGCGGGGCCGTAGGCGAGATGCGGCGGGATCACGAGCTCACGCCGGCCGCCCACCTTCATGCCAGGGATGCCGTCCTGCCATCCCTGGATGAGACCGCGCAGCGGGAACTGGATGCTCTCACCGCGGTTCCACGAGGAGTCGAACTCTTCGCCCGTCTCGTATTCGACACCGGCGTAGTGGACCGTGACGGTGTCGCCCGGCTTGGCCTCGGTGCCGTCGCCGACGATGAGGTCGCGAATGACAAGGTCTGTGGGGGCGGGCCCGTCGGGTGCGTCGATCTCGGGCTTGGTGCGGTCGTCAGTCATGGCACCATCCAACCGGAGGCGGGCCCGCCGGTCAACGCGGGTGGTCGGCCCGGGCGAGTCGAGCATCGGCCCGAAGGGGTTTCGATACGGGCGCCTTCGGCGGCCTACTCAACGTTGCCCCGAACAGGACTCAGCGCTCGGTGCCGCGGCGATGCCTGCGTGACTACCGAGCGCTGAGTTGACCTGAATTCAGGATGCCGAGGTCGTCCGGCGCTGTCAAGGACCTACGGCGCGAACAGCGCTGCACGGGCCTCGGCCGTACGGGTGAGGAGTGCCCGCTCGTCGTCAGCGGCCGACGGATCGCGGCCGGTGATCGCACGCTGGCGTGCCGCGGCGAGCGCCGTGGCATCCAGGATGAACCTCTTCATGACAGCGGTGCGATCGCCCCGCAGCGAGCGCGCCCACGTCAGCGCGGCCTTGCGGCCGGCCGACGTGGCGAGCATGTCCACCTCCTGCGTGGTGAACCAGCCGGCGCTCGCGTAGTCCCCGAGGCGCCTGCGGGTGAGTCGTGCCTCCTCGCGCCGCAGCCCGATGATGCCGAGGACGAACAGCACGAACAGCGGAACCTGGGCTGCCATGTAGAGCGCGAAGAAGTCCAGGAACACTGCCGACCCGTTCCAGAACGCATGCAGCGCGATCGCGCCGACCATGCCGAGCACCCATGCACCGACCGCCTGGCCGCCGCGTGCACCACGCCGCGCGGCGAGTCCGAGAGCGAACCCCGTCACGCTCGTGAACATCACGTGGGCGAAGGGAGACAGGATGCCGCGCACGAAGAACGTGGTCGTGACATCGGGGGCTCCGCCTTCGATGAAGCTGATCGCGAAGTACTGGATGTTCTCGGTGAACGCGAACCCCGCGCCGACCAGGCCGCCGTACACGATGCCGTCTATCGGCCCGTCGAACGCGCGTCGGGCGCTGAGGAAGATGATGAAGACGCCGAGGCCCTTCGCGAGCTCTTCGACGATCGGCGCCTGAACCACGGCCGTGAAGGCCTCGCGGGCGGGCGAGTCGTCGTAGCCGAAGACCAGCGTGATGAGCAGGTCGACGCCGAGCGCGATGCCGACGGCGGCGATCGCACCCCAGGCGACCGCGAACACGAGCAGGCGCATCGGCTCGGGCTCCCAGCGGTCCACCAAGCGGACCGACAGGAGCACGCCGGCGAGCGGCAGCAGCGCGAGCAGCATGCCGATGATGGATGCGGCGGGGCCGATGGCGCTCAGGAAGTACCCGACGAGCGCCACGAGCACCATGACGAGCACCGCCGTCCACCAGACCAATGCCGTTCCCGATCTGCGGGGCGGAACCGGGACCGGCGAGGGCGACGCGGCCGGCGGTGGGATGGCTGCCGCGGGGGCGACCCGCGGCTGGGCGAGCGGAGACGGGAAGGCCGGAGGAGTGAGCGACGGCCGCGGCCTCTCGCCGCCCGGATCAAGCGTCATGCGCACAGCCTAAGGGTGCACGTCACGGAACACCGGCCCCCGCTTCGCCCGGTAGCTTGGAGGGATGCGCTTCGCCCACGTGATCCCTCCGGGATCCGCCGATCCCCGGCTCGTGGTCGTCGAAGGCGACGAGGTCGTCCTCGTGGAGCATCTCTTCGATGGGGCTCCGCTGGTTCTCGAAGAGCTGATCGAGGGCGGCGACGAGCTGCTCGCGCGAGTGCGGGCCGCCGTCGCTGCCGGTGGGGTGCGGCATCCGCTCGACGGGCTCTCATTCGCCTCCGCCGTGCTCAGGCCGCCGCTCATCCTCGCGATCGGCCTGAACTACTCCGCGCACTCGAGCGAGCTCGGGCTGAAGACCGACTCCACCCCCACGGTGTTCGCGCTGTGGCCGAATTCGCTGACCGCGCACGATGCCACGACCTCGTGGCCCCGATCGCTCAGCGAGTCGATCGACTACGAGGCCGAACTCGGCGTGATCATCGGCCGTCCCGCCAAGGACGTCGCGCCCGAAGAAGCGCTCGCGCACGTGTGGGGCTACACCGTCGTCAACGACATCACCGCGCGAGACATCCAGTACTCCGAGGCGCAGTGGTCCCGCTGCAAGTCGTTCGAC
The DNA here is from genome assembly GCA_963751055.1 of uncultured Actinomycetota bacterium. GTDB lineage: Bacteria > Actinomycetota > Actinomycetes > Actinomycetales > Microbacteriaceae > Microbacterium. Next base: position 168,071 of record CAVVTB010000008.1, read on the forward strand.
GGCTTCACCCCCACCGGCCCGTTCGTCGTGACGGCGGATGAGGTGCCCGACCCGCAGGATCTGCACATCTGGACGGTCCTCGACGGCAGGACGCTGCAGGATGCCTCGACAGCGCAGATGGTGCGGCCGGTGGCGACTCTGATCTCGCACCTGTCGCAATCGGTCACGCTGCTCCCGGGAACGCTCATCTCCACAGGCAGTCCAGGCGGGGCGGGATACTCTCGTGATCCGCAGGTGTTCCTCCGCGACCGCTCGACCGTCACGGTGGGGATCGACGGCATCGGCGCGCTCACGACGCACTGCCGCATCCTCGACTGAAGCGACCCGTGATTGCTAGCGGGCGGTCGAGCAGTCGACTTCGATGCCTCGGACGTTGACCGTCCCCGAGAAGTCCACTTCCTGACAGGCCTGAAGGACCTCGCCGGAGAACGTGAGCAGCGGGACGACGAGCGCGAAGAAGAGGATCACACCGAGCACCATCAGCACCGAGCTGATGATGATGGCTGCGACCGCCCAGCCGTTCTTGTGACCGGCCCTCTTGCTCTGCACGAGCGCGATGATGCCGAGGATCAGCGCGACGAGCTGCACGAAGAACGACAGGATGAACGCGACGATTCCCATGGTCCGACCGGGGATCGTGGCCGTTGCGGGCGCTCCGTATGCGGGCGGCGGCGCCGCGGCGTAGGGCTGCTGCCCATAGGCCGGTGCGGTGGGCTGCGCCGCGTACGCCGGCGGTGCCGGTTCGGCTGCAGGCGGGGTGTACGCGGGCGGCGGTTCGGCCGCGGGCGGTGTGTAGGCGGGCGGCGACGACTCAGGCGGTGTGGGGTCGGCGGGGTTCTGCGGATCGCTCACGATAGGGCTCCTCTTCTCATGGTGGCTCTCACGAAACGTAGCGGTCGCGACGACAGGCAGGCAATCCCGGGGCGGCGGGCCTCAGCGGTCCCGGGGCTGGACGACGATGTCCTCCGGTGCCTGCTGGATCGGGATGGCCGCGGTGATCGCTTCGAGGCCCGACAGCCGAGCAGGCGAGAGCTGCTTCGCGACCTCGTCCGGGGACATCAGGCCGGCCTCGATCACGAGGTCCGCGACATTGCGACCGGTCAGCAGCGCCGCCTTGGCGAGCGCAGCCGACGCCGAGTAGCCGATGAACGGCGTCAGCGCCGTGACGACACCGACGGATGCTCCGACCATCGCGCCGAGGCGCTCACGGTTCGCCGTGATCCCGTCCACGCAGTTGACGCGAAGCGTGTGCATTCCGCGCCGCATCCAGGTGATCGATTGGAAGATCGAGTGCGCGATCACCGGCTCGAATGCGTTCAGCTGCAGCTGACCGCCCTCGACTGCCATGGTGACGGTGAGATCGGCGCCCGCGACCGCGAAGGCGATCTGGTTCACGACCTCCGGGATCACCGGGTTCACCTTGCCGGGCATGATGCTCGAGCCGGCCTGCCGTGCCGGCAGGTTGATCTCGCCGAAGCCTGCCTGAGGTCCGGATGAGAGCAGTCGCAGGTCGTTGCAGATCTTCGACATCTTGATCGCGTTGCGCTTGAGCGACGCGATGAACGACATGAACGCGCCCGTGTCGCTGGTCGATTCGACCAGGTCCGGCGCGAGGTCGAGGTCGAGCCCGCTGATCTCGCGCAGGTGCCGCAGCACCGACTGGCTGTAATCGGGATGAGTGGTGATGCCGGTTCCGATGGCCGTCGCACCCATGTTGATCTCGTAGAGCAGGTACGCGTTCTCCTTGAGGCGGTGATAGTCCTCGCCGAGGGTCGTGGCGAACCCGTGGAACTCCTGCCCCAAGGTCATCGGCACCGCGTCCTGCAGCTGAGTGCGGCCGATCTTGAGCACGTCGTGGAACTCGACTGCCTTGGCGAGGAACGCACGGCGGAGCAGGTCGAGCTCTTCCAGGAGTGTCAGCAGATCAAGACTCAGACCGACCTTGACGGCGGTCGGATAGACGTCGTTGGTCGACTGACTGCGGTTCGTGTCGTCGATGGGAGACAGGAAGGCGTAGTCGCCCTTCTCACGCCCTGCGAGCTCGAGCGCGATGTTGGTGATGACCTCGTTCGCGTTCATGTTGGTGGACGTGCCGGCCCCGCCCTGGATGACGCCCACGACGAACTGGTCGTGGAACTGTCCTTCGATCACAAGCTGCGACGCGCGGTCGATCAGATCGGCCTTGGCGGCGTCGAGGACGCCGATCTCCTTGTTGGCGCGCGCCGATGCCTGCTTGACCATCGCCAGAGCCGCGACAAGGTCTCGATACACCGAGATGGGCCGCTTCGAGATCGGGAAGTTCTCGAGAGCGCGGGCGGTGTGGATGCCCCAATACGCGTCAATCGGAATCTCCATGGATCCCAGGGAGTCGGTCTCGGTGCGGGTTCGCGTCGTTGCGTCAACAGCCATGTGTGCAGTCCTTGTGGGTCACAGCGGTGTGAAAAGGGATGCTCTGAGACTACTCGCGGCGCCTGCGAGCGCTGGTGTACCGGTCGTACAACCCGCACCCGATGTTGTACCTGAGGGCGACGGGGGCCTCAGTCGGTCTGCGGCTTGCGTGAGAAGACCTCGAGCCGCTCCTCCGGCGTCAGTGCCGACATCCGCTCGACCCATTCCGCCGAGAAGTAGTCGCCCGTCGGCGCCTCGACGACGGGGACGACGGCGTGTGTGATGGTGTCGTCGTACACATGGACGAGGTGGAAGGACTGCCCGGCATCCATGCCGTTCACCTCGACCGCGGGGCGGGCGAGGTCCATCGTGTAGCAGGTCGCGGCGGCGACGCTCACGGGGATTCCGGCGAACATTCCGCTCGTCGAGTAGTGGAGGTGGCCGGCCAGTATCGCGCGCACGTCTGTGCCGGCGATGACGCCCGCCAGCCGGCGCTGGTCGCGCAGCTCGAGGATGTCGAACAGCGGAACGTGCGATGGCAGCGGCGGGTGGTGCATCGCCAGGATCGTGCCGAGGGGTGCCGGGGAGGCGAGGATGCCGCGCAGCCACTCGAGCTGCTCGCCGTCGATGTCTCCGTGATGCCAGCCGGGCACGCTGGTATCCAGCGCGACGAGACGGAGACCGCCGAGATCCCAGACACCCGTCACCGGCTCCTGCGTGGCGTCGAGGCCCAGCAGCTCGCTCCGCAGAGCAGGGCGCTCATCGTGGTTGCCCGCGACCCAGATGAGCGGCGCACCGATCCTCTCAGCGACCGGCTCGACCGCCGCGCGCAGTTCTCGGTAGGCCTCGGGCTCCCCCAGGTCGGTGAGGTCGCCGGTGAAGACGATGGCATCCGGACTGATGCCGAGCCGCTCTACAGCGTGCAGGGTCCTCCGCAGGTTCGCAGCGGTGTCGAAGCGTCCGCCCAGCGGCCGGTTCTCGGCCAGCAGATGGGTGTCGCTCACATGCAGGAGGGTGCGCCGCGCGCGGGGGTACTGTCCGAATTGCACGGATGCCGGCTCCATGCGCACAGCCTATTCGGTGCGTGCCTCGACGGTCCGGCTCGAGCAGGTCGCACGGTACTCACGCTCGCCGAAGGCGTCGCGCCACTCCTGTGTCGTGAGGTCTCGGCCGGCGACCGCGCAGGCATGCGCCTCCCACTCCTCCGGATCGATCGAGTACTCCGTGAGACTGCCGTCCGAGAGCCCGATCACCACGGTCCCGTTGTCGAGGAAGGCCGCGGCGCTGAAGAGGCTCGGCCGAGCGAGGCTGAATCGCGCGTACGGTACTCCGTCGGACGCGTTCGACATCGTCACCTCGCCGTCGAAGCCCATGCTCAGCAGCGTCGTGCCGTCGGGCGAGAAGACCACCGAGGTCACTGCGCCGTCGTGGATGGGTTCTCCCGCTCCGCGGCTGACGGCGCCGGTCTCCACATCGATCACCGTCAGGCGCCCGTCGAAGCCGCCCGCTGCGTAGCGTGAGCCGTCCTGGCTGAAGTTGCCTCGGATGCTCCAGCTCGGAAGCGCCAGGCGGTGGAACACGGTCCCCGCTGTGTCGGTGAAGATGACTTCCGATCCCTGACCAGGGTCCGAGCCCTGGGCAGTCACCGCGATGGTGTCGCCTGCGACGCGCACCCCGACGGCGTTGACCCCCAGCGACCACGGTTCACCGACGAGTTCCAGCGTCTCGGAGTCCAAGACGCGTACGTCGCCGACTTCGTTGACGACGATGAGGCGATCACCGTCGGAAGTCGCCGCAATGGCGCCCTGGTTCCCGCCATTCGCTTGACGCTGCGCGAGCGGCTCGCCCGTGTCCAGGTCCCACACCGTCACCAGCCCGTCGAATCCGACGGTCGCGGCGCGCGACCCGCCGGCTAGGAAGGTCCCCCAGCCTGGTGCGGCCGTGTCGAGCATCGTGACGACGCCGGTGCCGGCGTCGGTCGAGTTCGCCCACTCCTCGCCCAGCAGAAGCAGGCGGTCTCCGCCTGGCGAGACGAACGGCGTGCCGGTGGCGTCGACCGCGGCCGCGCCGGCATCCAGCATCCGCGTAGACAGTCCGGTGCTGCTCTGGGGCGACCATCGCATGATCGCTCCGTCCGCTCCCGCCGTGACGACCTCGTCGTCGGGGCCGAACGCGACCGAGTGCACAACACCCACATGTCCGGTGAGCGTGCGTAGCGGCTCACCGGTCGCGGCATCCCACACCATCACCGTCTGATCGCTTCCCGCCGTCGCGACGATCGTCCCGTCCGCGTTGAAAGCCGCATCCATGATCGGCCCCGAGTGTCCTGCGATGAGCACGCGCCCGGTCGGAGAGTCGAGTTCGACGATCTCGACGGCATCGTCGGCGGCCGCGACGACCGCATGGCGCCCTGACGGCGACGGCGACATCAGCCCCATCCCCGCGATCTGGTCGACCTGCTTGCCGGTGCTCACGCTGTACACCGAGGTCGGTCCGTAACCGCTCGCATACAGCAGCGAACCGTCGGGCGAGAATGCGACGGAGCCCCAGACGTGACGATCCGGAGTGATGAGCGGGTTGAGGCCGACCTCTGACAGATCGAGTCGCAACACGGGCGAGGTCGGCTGATCGACTCGCCAGACCGCGACGTTTCCGGGCGGTTCGAACCACGGGGTCGGGGCGATGGCTGCCACGTGCAGGCCATCAGGCGAGAAGGCGATGTCCGCCGCCGGGTTGTCGAAGCCTCTCAACACCACCGGCGCATCATCGAGAGAATCCAGGTCGCGGACCTCGATCCCGGTTTGGCGGCAATCGCCCGTCCAGCACCCGGAGTTGATCCACGACAGCACGACCCGCGCGCCGTCCGGGCTCATCGCGGCATCCAAGTAGGCGATGTCATCCGGAGCGAGGACGGCGATCGGTCTCCGTTTCTCGAGGTCGTACAGGGTGGCATGCTCCAGGCTGTCGATCGCGGCGGCGACGCTTCCGTCCATCGAGAGGTCCATGTTCAGAATCCGCGCGGCATCGTCGCTTCGTGTCATGGACTGGGCGGCGGAGCTGCGGCCGATCGTGTTGAGCAGGTTCCCTCGTGTCTCCGGGCTGTCCCAAAGGTGCACGGCCTCGACCGCGAGCAGCAGAGCCCGATCGTACGGGCGCTCGACGAGAGCTCGCGCCGCGACCCGTCGCGCTTCGGCGACCACCGAACGCTCGTCCGCTCGATCGCGCTGTCCAACGGCGACCCCGCCGGTGACGAGCGCGACGACCGCGAGCGTGGCAGCCGCCGCCGTGAGCCAGCGGAGCCGACGGATGGTGCGTCTTTCACGCCTGAGCTGATCTTCCGCCTGTGCGAGATCGTCGCGCTCGCGGGCTTCGGATGCTGCCAGGAACGCGGTCTCGAGCTCGGTCAGATCCGGCTGCGCGCTCTGGCGCCAATCGAGCGCCGCGCTGAGCCGCGGACCACGATAGAGCTCGCTCTCCAGGCGACCCATGGAATTCCACCCGATGGCAGAGCCGCCGAGGTGACGCAGGATGCGCTGGCCGTCGAGGTCGTCGTCGAGCCAGTCGCTCAACCGGGGCCACGCATGGGCGAGCGCCTCATGCGCCATCTCGACCACGCCGTCGTCACTGGTGAGCAGCCGCGCGGCGAGGAGCTGTTCTATGAGCGTGTTGCGCGCCGGGTCACCCGCGATGACCTCGCGGGGAACTCGAAGCGGCACGAGCGTCGCATCGGGCGTGACTTCGATGAGTCGCAGCATCACGTCCCGGAGCGTGCCGCGCTGTTCGGGTCGCAGGTCCTGATAGAGCAGCTCCGCCGACCGGGCGACGGCGCCGCGGATTCCTCCCGACTCCCGGTACGCCTCAACCGTCAGCGTTCGGCCCTCCCGCGAGACCCAGGTCTGGCGCAGCGCGTAGGACAGCAGCGGCAGCGCACCCGGTTCGCCGTCCACATCGCGCAGCAGCAGGTCGACGAGCCCCGGCTCCAGCAGCAGACCCGCCTCGCGCGCCGGTCGCTGGATCACATCACGAACGCCGTCAGTGGTGAGAGGACCCAAGAGCACCATGTTCGCCTGGGTCAGATGCGCGAACTCGGGGAATCGCACGATGTCGCCGAGTCGGTCGGCGCGGAGGGTGACGACGACGAGTTCCTCGAACACGCGGTGCGCCAACGTCGTGAAGAAGCGCTCCTGCTCTTCGGAGTCCTCGCAGAGCAGCAGCGCTTCCTCGCACTGGTCGACGATGAGCGCTGAGCGTGCTGAGCCCGCCGGGACGGCGTCGAGAGCCGTCATCGGATGCGCTCCCGGAGTCACGACCCGCACCTCGCGGCCGTCGGCACGGAGGGCTGCGCCGATGCCGGCGAGCGCGAAGGACGACTTGCCCGCACCCGACGGTCCGACCACCACCAGCGCGCCTCGCTCGGCGAGCGCCGCGAGGCATGCGCGGAGCTCCTCCTCACGACCGAAGAACAGGTCCGCATCGTCGAGCCCCGCCGACACCAGTCCGAAGTACGGACACTCGGCGCTCGCCACCGAGTAACTGTCGCCTGTGAGCAGTGATGCGTCCTGTTGCAGGATGGACGCCTCGAGCGCGATGAGCTCAGGCCCGAGGTCGAGCCCCAATTCACCGGCGATCACCGTACGCGCACGCCGCAGCGTCGCAAGCGCCTCTCCCTGCTGGCCGTTTCGATACTGCGCCCGCGCGAGAAGGGCCCATCTGTGCTCCCGCAACGGTGCTTCGGCGACGCGCGACTGCGCTTCTGCTACCAGCTCCCACGGGTCGGCCGTAGCCATACGCGCCGAGACGAGGGCCTCTTCGGTGTCGAGCCGCAGTTCTTGCAACCGCGCTGCGGCGATACGGGCAGGCTCCCAGTCCTCTGCCTCTGAGAAGGCCTGACCGCGCCACAGCGCAAGGGCCTCGGTGAAGAGGTGGGCAGCGCGGTCGGGCTCGCCGAGGGCGACCAATTCGTGCCCGTTGGCGACCAGGAGCGTGAAACGCAACGAGTCGAGCTGCACTCCGTGGGAGGTGAACCGGTATCCGTGGGAGTGCGTCTCGATGCTCCCCACACCCAGAAGGCGGCGCAAGCGCATGACGCAGCCGGCAACGACCTTCGACCACGATGCGGGAGGGTCGTCTCCCCAGAGCGCCGCCGCGAGGGAGTCGGGACTGACCGTCTCACCGGCGCAGGCGGCGAGCGCGGACAGCACGGTGCGGTCGCGAGGCGACGGCTCTATCCGTCCCCCATCGACGCTGACCGGCCCCAGAACGGCCACTTGCATGTGCTCACTGTGAACCCTGAATCAGCCGTAGTCAACAGCGCTGATACCGGATTGATAACGGCCCGGAATCGAGTGATAACGCAGCAGGAGCTGCAACCGATTCAAGATTGGAGCCGCCATGTCACCCATCGAACGCATACTCGTTCCCGCGACCGTCGGACTGCTCATCGTGACGGCTTCGGGCCCCGCGTTCGCAGCCCAGGACGACGAAGCCCCGCGCTGGAGTCCGACGACTGCCGTCGCACAGGTCAACGCCGCCGGAGTCGCCGACGGCTGTCCGATCGAGTCGCCTGACGGCCAGAGCCTCATGATCGCTTCAATGCGAGATGGCGGCGACAATGACATCTGGGTCGCCGAGCGCTCCGGCGGACCAGGGTCGTTCGGCGCCCCCAGCATGCTGCCCGCGCCCGTGAACAGCCCGGCGCAGGACTTCTGCCCGACGCCGCTCGCGGACGGATCGCTCTTGTTCGTCTCCACGCGGCCCGGCCCTGATGCCTACGGCAACCCGGCGTGCGGCGCAGGCGACATCTACATCGCGTCGCGTGTCCCCGGCTCTGACGAATGGGCTCCCCCGCGCAACCTGGGGTGCGCGCCACATGGGCCCAACATGCCCTCGATGGAGTACGGACCCTCGCTCGCCCAGTCGGATGACGGGACATTCCTGTTCTTCTCCAGCGGCGCGCCGTTGGGCGGCGGCAGTCAGGACATCTACGCGAGCGCGATGATCGGGGAGATGACCTTCGGCGCCCCCGCACTCGTCGCCGAGCTCAGCACGGCAGGCTACGACGATGTCATGCCCAACGTGAGCAGGGACGGCAAGGAGGTCGTCTTCGCCTCCACGCGGCCAGGCGGCGCCAGCGGATTCGACATCTACACCGCTGCTCGCCCGGGGTCGGCCAAGGGCACGGCCGGCGGCTGGTCGACACCGATCAACATCACGGCGGTGAACACGGCAGGCTCCGAGACCAGGCCCTCGCTGTCCGGTGACGGCCACCGCCTCTACCTGGGGAGGGACGGCGACATCTACGTCAGCACCCGCTGACGCAACGCCGATCGCCCGTCGCAGTCTCGGCTGCGGCGGGCTTCCTTGTCGGTGATGATCGCGTCCGGATCATCCGCGGCATGCCGGGGTGTAGGGCCGGTCCCCGAACAGCTCAATCCACTCCTGCCCGGAGAGCATGCGGCCGGCGACCTGACATGCCCGGAATTCCCACGCTGCCGGCTCGGCGACCACCACCTCCGTCATGCCGTCGACCTGCTCGAAGCTGAGCGTCCGCTCATCCTCCGATGCGAGGGCGAGCGCTCGCACAGACCTCGTCGTCCGGAAGTCCGACGACCAGTCTCCGACGTCCCACGTGATGATGGCGCCACCCGTCGTCGCGGTCACGAGCTCGCCCGATGGCCGGAACTCGACGGCGATGACGTCACCGTAACCCACTTGCAGCGTCTCGGTCGTGGCACCGGTTTCGACGTCCGAAACAATGACGCGAGTGCCGTCCGCGATTGCGAGTCGGGCTCCGTCGGGGCTGAAGTCGGCGGCATCCGGGAACGAGGACACGGCGATGACGGTGGGCTCGGCCGCGCCACGGGTGTCGACGATCCGGGCCGACAGCACGCCGTCCCGAACCGCGACCCGCCGCCCGTCGGGACTGACAGCCAGGACGCCATCGCCCTCGATCTGCGAGATCTTCTCGCCTGTCGCCGTGTCGAAGACGAAAGTCGGACCGAAGCCGCTCGCGTACAGCAGGGAGCCGTCGGGCGAGAATTTCACCGTGCCGAACTGCCGGCTGGGATCAGGCACACCGGCAGGAGCCGTGCCGAGCGACTCCAGGTCGAGGAGCACGGGTGCAACGCGCCCCTCGGGATTCGTTCGCCAGAGAGCGACGTTCGCCGGTGCTGGGGACGCGGGAATCGGCGCGATCGCCGTGAACAGTGATCCGTCCGCGGAGTACTCCACGTCTGCCGCCATCCTGGGCATGCCCTCGAAGGTCGTCACGCCTGTACCCCCGCCGCCGGCGAGATCGATGGCTCCTGTCCGCTGGAAGTCGCAGAGCGCGTCCCTGCAGAACCTTCCCACCTCGCTGAAAGCGACCTCGCCGGACGCCGGGTCGACGGCCGATGCCACGACGGCATTCGCGAAAGGGGCGTATTCGCCCAGTTGAGAGCGGGCCTCGAGGTCGAACAGTCGCATGTCGTCATCGCTGTCGATCACCGATGCGCGCATCCCGTCGTGCGCGAGCGACATGCTCGATACCGATACGCCCGTCTCAGGAACCCGGGTGATGCTCACCATTCGAGGCGCCCGCGCGATGACGCGCAGGAGGTTCACCCTCATCTCGGGATCATCCCAGAGGTGGATGGCCTCGACAGCGAGCAGCAGAGCGCGATCGAGGTCGGACTCCTCGAGCGCGAGCGCCGCCATGCGCCGCGCTTCGCTGACGGCATTGCGCGTCTCGGCGAGATTCGACTGGTATACGCCGAACAATCCGGCGACGACAGCGATGATCGCGAGGCCGGCAGCGCCGGCTGAGAGCCATGTCAGCCGGCGGACCATGCGGCGCTCCTTGAAGAGCTGCTTCTGAGTCGCCTCGAGTCGTGCGGTCTCGGACGCGTGCGAGGCGTCGAGGAACTCCTGCTCGACCGCCGTCAAGGCAGGGTGGTCCGCATCCCGCCAATTCCGGGCGGCGGTCAGCCGACCGCCGCGATAGAGCTCGGTGTCGGGTCGTTCCATCGCGTCCCACGCCGCGGCAGCGGCACCGAGGTGTCGCATGATCCGCTGGCCCTCGACATCATCGGCGAGCCACTCCTTCAAACGGGGCCACTCCCGAGTGAGCGCTTCATGCGAGAGCTGAACGGAGTCCTCATCCGTCGTGAGCAGGCGTGCATCGACCAGGCGCTCGATGACCTTCGCATGAGCGTCGTCAATCGCAATCCGTGTGCGCTGCACGCGGCGCGACAGGATCGCACCGCCCCCTGATGCCTCGACGAGGCGAAGAAGGATGTCCCGCAGCATCCGCCCGCCCTCCGCCGAGAGTGCGGCGAGGACCTCCTCCGCCGTCTTGGCAATGGCACCCTCGATCTCACCGGATGCCCGATACCCGTCGACCGTCATGACGCGGCCCTCACGGCGTGACCACACCTGGCGCAGAGCATGAGACAGCAGGGGAAGGGATCGCCCATCGGCGTCGCGGACGAGGATCTCGACGAGGCCCGGCTCGAGGATGAGTCCGGCCTGCTCTGCAGGCTTTTCGATCACGCTCCGCAGCCCGTCCGTACCGAACGCGGTGAGCATCAGCAGGTGCGACTGGATGATCTCGGCGAAGCCCTGCTGATCGGCGAGGTCCCCGAGGCGGTCGGCGCGGATCGCGATGACGAGCATGCCTTGGAAGACCCTCTGTGAGAGGGCGTCGAAGAAGCCGCGGATCTCAGCGGGATCGTCCGCGGCGAATGCCTGCTCGCACTGATCGACGATGAGCAGGGATTGCCCCGCGGGCAGGTCGATATCGGCGAGGGCCTGGAGGGGATGCTCGCCGGGAGTCACGATCGCGACCGGGACTCCGCGCGCGATGAACTGCGCGCCGATGCCTGCCCTGACGAACGAGGACTTGCCGACGCCTGAAGAGCCGCCGACAAGCAGCACGCCGCGCCGCTCGAGCGCCGCTACCGCCCCGGACAGCTCCTGCTCCCGACCGAAATACCACTCGGCATCCGCCACCCCGGCCGGAGGCAGGCCGAAGTAAGGACATTCAGGACTTCCTGCCCGGAACACCCGATCAGCCAGGAGCGACGGGTCCTGGCCGAGGATCGCCTTCTCGAGCGCCGCAAGCTCGACACATGGGTCGAGCCCGAGTTCCGCAGCGAGCAGCTCCCGCCCGCGGCGCACGGTCGCCAGCGCGTCAGCCTGCCGCCCCTGGCGATACTGTGCCAGGCCGAGGATCACCCACCGGCGCTCGCGCATCGGTGCTTCCGCCACCCGCGCGCGAGCCTGCGCGGCCGCGTCGAGCAGATCACCCGACTGGAGCCGCGCCTCCAAGAGCGACTCTTCCGCCCCGAGACGGATCTCTTCGAGTCGGTATGACGCGATCTGCGCAGGTTCCCAATCCGGCAGCTCCGCGAAGGGCTGCCCGCGCCACAGCGCGAGCGCCTGCGAAAGCGCATGCGCTGCGCGATCCGGCTCCCCGAGCTCGAGCAGCTGCGAACCGCGCATGACGAGTCCCTCGAACCGGGTTGCGTCGAGATCGACGCCGTCTCGTTCGAGCCGGTATCCCGTCGGTGTCGTCTCTATCCTCGCCGGTGCGATCAGGCGACGAAGTCGCATGATGCAGCCTGGGATCACCCGCGACCACGAAGGTGGCAGGTCCTCCCCCCAGAGGGCGGTCGCGAGGGACTCGACAGAGACAGATGTGGCCATGCTCACCGCGAGGGCGCCCAGCACCAGGCGATCGCGGGGTGCCGGCGCGATCCGCCCGTCCTCGATCGTCAGCGCCCCCAGTACGCGCAGGTCCATGTCGACACTGTGGGACGGAACCTGACATACGTCAAGAGCACTGATATCGGCCTGATATCGCCGCCCGCCCCACCGATATCGTTCTGATAGCGGAACGTCCTGCAATGGTCGGGCAGCAAGGAAGCTGCCCCCAAAGAATGAGAGGACGCGTCATGGCCACTCCACATCAGCAGTCCAGCGCTCACCTCGGCGGAGCGTCGCGGCTGCGCAGCCTCCTGGCGGCGCTGCTGCTCTGCGCGTCTCTTGCCGCATGCACCGCAGCAGGACCGCCCGCGGCGCCCACCTCGGAACCCGCGGCAACTCCACTGCCGCTGGACGGCTATATCGACGCCGGCACCTACGTCGTGACCGGCTTCACCGTCCCGTTCGAGGTCACGGTCCCGGACGGCTGGAGGGTCGTGGACGGCTGGAGACTCAACAGAGAGGCCGACGGCAGGAGGGAGGTCTTCCTGACCTTTCTGAACCCCGCCTACGTGCCCGCGGACGGCTGCGCGTGGTCTATCCCCGTCCCTGAGGTCGAGCCGTCGATCGAAGCATTCACGGATGCACTCGTGGCTCAGAAATCGACGACGACGACCGTGCCCACGGAGGTCATGGTGGGCGACTACCGCGCCCTCGAGTTCGACTACGCCGTAGAAAGCGGCATAGAGGATCGGGATTGCCGCGCGGGTCACGTCTGCGTCTATGCGGAGACGCCGGACGACTGCGCAAGCTGGTACATGACCGTGTTGCAGCACGAGACGTACCGTGTGGTGGATCTGCACGGCGAACGTGCCGTCCTGTCAGTCGGCGAGAACGACGATGTGACCGACGCCGCGCTCGTGCAGGAGGCGCAAGAGGTCTTCGACTCGATCGTGTTCAGAGCGGAGGACTGAGCCGTGCCCACACGTCCGCAACCAGACGCTCGCCACGGCGGCACGCTGCGGCAGCTCAGTCTTGTCGTTGCGCTGCTGCTCTGCGCGCCTCTTGCCGCATGCACCGCAGCAGGACCGCCCGCAGCAGGACCGCCCGCAGCGGGCCCAACGGCGCAGCCCGCGAGCACGCCATTGCCGTTGAACGGCGACCTCGATGCCGGTACCTATGTCGTCACCGGCTTCACGGTTCCGTTCGAAGTCACCGTTCCGGAGGGCTGGCGGATCCTTGACGGCTGGAGGCTCATCCGACAAGCCCCCGCCATGGAAGTCTTCGTGACATTCCTGAACCCCGCCTACGTCCCGCCGGACGCCTGCGACTGGGCTCCTCCGATACCCGAGGTCGAGCCGACGATCGAAGGATTCGTAGACGCGCTCGTGGCGCAGAAGTCGACCACGACCACCACTCCCGTCGAGGTCATGGTGGGAGACTTCCGCACCCTCGAGTTCGACTATCGGGTAGAGGACGGCGTCGACGACTCGAACTGCCGGGCCCACCATGTCTGCGTCTATGCGGAAGAGCCGAGCGATTGCGCACGATGGTACATCGACGTCGCCGAGCGTGAGACCTACCGAGTGATCGATCTGAGCGGTGAACGCGCTGTCCTGTCCGTCGGGCAGTACAGCGACGTGGTTGATCCCGCGCTCGTGCAGGAGGCGCAAGAGGTCTTCGACTCGATCGTGTTCAGATCGGACGGGTGAATCTATTCCGTCGCCGAGAACGAGCCGCTCGCACAAGCCGGATCGTAGGGTCGACCTTCGAAGACAGCGTCCCACTCCTGCTCGCTGAGGCCGCGCCCGGCCACGTCGCAGGCCCGATCCAACCAGATGGCGGGATCTGCCGAGATACCGACGAAGGTCCCGTCCGGCAGATCGGACACCAGCGTTCGGTCATCGCGCGTGATCAGGACCTCGTTTCCGGTCCTTTTCCAATCGCGGAACGACGCGCTCCAGTCATCCAGAGCCCACGTGATCAGCGCCCCGTCGGCGCCTGCCGTCACGAGTTCCCCGGTCGAGAGGAACGCGGCGGATGTGACTTCGCCGACATGCCCGTCCAAAGACTCCTTCAGCGCTCCGCTGGCCGCCGACCACAGCCAGGCTTGGTCTCCCGCGGTCGTCACCACATGCCTGCCATCGGGGCTGAACGCACCGTCAATGACGACGGCCGGCATCTCGAGCAGGCGGTATTCGGTCGGATCGTTCAGTTCGATGATGCGCACCCCTGTACGACCTTCCCGGACGAGGACGGATTCGCCGTCGGGGCTGACGGCCAGGATGCCTTCGCCCGCGAGTTCGCCGACGAGCGCGCCAGTCGTCGTGTCGAAGACGGCCGTCGGGCCGAAGCCACTCGCAAAGAGGTGGGAGCCGTCTGGTGAGAACCTCACTCGCCCGAAAGCGTTCGACCAGTTCGGGGCTCCCGGGTTCGTTCCGGGGTCTGGGAGGTCGAGCCGCATCGGTTCGTCACGAGCCTCTGCCTGCCAGATCGCGACATTCCCGGCTTCTTCCACCCACGGGAGCGGTGCGATGACCGCTGCGAGTTTCCGGTCCGGTGAGAACTCGATGTCGATGACGAGCTCGTCGAATCCCGTGAAGGTGGTCTCGCCGCGATCAGCGCCGTCGAGGCCCAGCACACGAAGGACGGGGTTGTCGCACCCATCGCACGGGTCATTGATCACGCTCAGCGTGAGCCGGCCATCCGGCGCTTCGACGGCGTCGAGGACGGCCTTGCCCTCCTGCATGTATTCGCCGAGCTGGGCGTGCTGGTCGAGGTCGATGACCCTCGCGTCCTGATCATCGTCCACGACGACGGCGGTCGTGCCACCGCGCGCGAGTGACATCTGCTGCACGCCGACGTCACCGCTCGTGCGTGTCACGTTCACGATCCGCGGGCTTCGGCCCATGACGTCCAGGATGGCCCGCCGCGTTGTGGGCGCGTCCCAGAGTCGGATCGCCTCCACCGCCAGCAGCAGCGCGCGCTCGTACACGGGCTCCGCGCCGGCAAGCGCGGCGACGCGCCGCGCGTCCTCGACGACAGCCTGCTCTCTAGCCGCACCGGCCTGTACGGCTGCCACGGTGCCCGCCGTGAGCGCGAGTACGGCGAGCGACGCCGCGGCGCCGGCCAGCCAGCGCAAGCGCCTCACGGACCGCTTCTCCCGCCGCAGCTGACCCTGTGTCGCGGCCAGATCGGCCGCTTCCCGTTCGATGGAGGCATCCAGGAACGCGGCCTCCACCGCTGCCAGCACCGGCCGCGCCGAATCCCGCCATTGTGCGGTTGCGCTGAGGCGAGCCCCCCGGTAGAGCTCGCCGTGGGGCCGCCCCATCGCATCCCACGCATTCGCGGCAGCACTCACGTGGCGCATGATCTGCTGGCCCTGGACATCGTCCGCCAGCCACTCCCGCAGGCGAGGCCACTCCCGTGCCACCGCTTCGTGTGCCAGCTGGAATGACCCCTCATCGCTGGTGACGAGGCGTGCGTCCACCAGTCGCTCTGCGACGCCTGCATGGGCCGAGTCGATCGCGACGGATGCGCGGTCGACCCGCTGACAGATGACTCCCCCGCCGCGCGAAGGTTCGACAAGCCGGAGCAGGATGTCGCGCGCGTGTCGGCCGCCCTCCTCCGACAATCCTGCGAACACTTCTTCCGCGGTCTGCGCAACCGCACCCTCGATCTCACCGGAGGCGCGGTAGCCGTCGACGCTCAGCACCCTCCCCTCACGGCGCTCCCACACCTGGCGGAGCGCGTGGGAGAGCAGCGGCAGATTCCGCCCGTCCGCGTCGCGGATGAGGATCTCCACGAGGCCGGGTTCGAGGATGAGCCCGGCCTGTCGCGCAGGCTGCTCGATGACTGCGCGCAGGCCCTCGGACGACAGCGGTCCCAGCATCAGCAGATGCGATTGAATCAGTCCGGCGAAGCCGAAGTGGTCGGCGAGATCCCCCAGCCGATCTGCGCGAATCGTCAAAACGGTCGGACCGCGGAACACCATGCGTCCGAGTTCGTCGAAGAACTGCCGTGTCTCTTCCGGGTCGTCGATCGCGAATGCCTGCTCGCACTGGTCGACGATCAGCAGCGACTGGCTATCGTGCTCCACGATCTCCCGGAGCGTCTGCACGGGTCGCTCACCAGGCGTCACCACCATCACGCGCCTGCCGCGCGAAGCGAAGTACGCCGCGATCCCCGCCCGGACGAACGACGACTTGCCGACTCCAGACGATCCTGAGACGACGACCACGCCGTGCCGCTCCAGTGCCTGCACCCCGCGGCCGAACTCCTCCTCTCGTCCGAAGTAGCGTTCCCCGTCGTCCATACCGGCGGGCGGGCAGGCCGAAGTACGGACACTCGAGACTCCCGGCTCGGAAGGTCTGGACGGACATGAGCGAGGGATCCTGGTGAAGAACAGCCTGCTCCAATGCGGCGAGCTCGGCACACGGGTCGAGGCCGAGCTCCGCGGCGATCAGCTCTCGCCCGCGCCGCGCGGTGGCGAGGGCGTCAGCCTGGCGGCCCTGCCGATACTGGGCGAGGCCCAGGATCACCCAGCGGCGCTCGCGCATCGGCGCCTCGGCGACCCGCACACGCGCCTGGGCTGCCGCATCGAGCAGGTCCCCCGACTGGAGGTGGGCCTCGAGGAGCGATTCCTCCGCTCCGAGACGGATCTCCTCGAGTCGATACGACGCGATCCGAGCAGGCTCCCAATCAGGCAGCTCGGCGAACGGCTGTCCGCGCCACAGCGCAAGAGCCTCTGACAACGCGTGCGCCGCACGGTCCGGCTCGTCCAGTTCGAGCAGCTGCGACCCTCGGGCGACGAGCCGTTCGAAGTCGGCAGCATCGAGGTCCACGCCATCCAGGGCCAGCTGGTACCCGATCGGTGTGGTCTCGATCGTCGCGGGGGCAATGGCTCGGCGCAGTCGCATGATGCATCCCGGGATCACCTTCGACCACGAGGCGGGGAGATCCTCCCCCCACAGCGCCGTGGCGAGAGATTCGACGGTCACCGACCTGCCGATGTGCGCGACGAGCGCGCCCAGGACGAGACGGTCACGGTGAGTGAGCGTGATCCGGCCACCGTCGAGCGTCAACACCCCCAGAACGCGCAGATCCATGACGCCACTGTGGGACCGAATCCGACATGCGTCAAGGTCTCTGATATCGGCCTGATACCGGATGGCTCGCTGGCGATATCGCCGCGATACCCACCCGTCCTGCAATGTCCTGCAGCAACAAGCTGCTCCCACTGCACGAGAGGACTCGACATGTCCGTACAACATCAGCACTCCAGCGCCCGCCTCGCCGGCTCGTGGAGGCCATTCGGCCTGGTCGCCGCGCTTGTGATGTGCACCGGTCTGGCCGCTTGCACCGCGCCGGAGCCGCCCACCGCGGCGCCGGCGGCACCGGCAGGGGACGTCGTACCTATGCCGTCGCAGGACGCCGATCTCGACGCCGGAACCTATCTTCTCGACACCTTCGCGGTCCCGCTCGAAGTTACGGTGCCGGAGGGCTGGACCTACGTCAACGATGCGGTGCTGAGGAAGGACGTCGGCGACACCGAAGGCGTCTTCGTGTGGTTCGGCCGCGCAAGCCATGTCCCTTCGGATGCCTGCGAGTGGTCTGGCAGGCTCACCGAGGTCGGGCCTTCAGTCGAGGCCCTCACCGATGCCCTCACGGCTCAGACATCCACGGCGACGACCGCTCCCACCGAGATCACGATGGGCGACTACAGCGGCGTCGAGTTCGACTTCTCCGTAGAGGGGGTCGCCGAACTCGACGATTGCTCGCAGGCCAAGATCTGCATCCACTCAGAGTCCATCTCCTGCACCCGGTGGTACAACTCCTCCGTGGCCCAGCGCGAGACCTACCGAGTGCTCGATCTGGACGGCGACCGGGCAATCCTGACCTTCGGCGAGTTCGACGACAAGACGGACGCCGCGCTGGTGGAGGAGGCGCAGGCGGTCTTCGACTCGATCGTCTTCGCGGAGGACGACTGAGTGCTCCCACCGGCACGACGCCGAAACGGGTCAGTCTGGCTGCTGGCCAGTTTCGGCGTCAGTGATTGAAGAAGATGAGCAGGATGCCGCCGAGCACCGCCGCGCCGCAGACGGCGAAGCTCGCGTAGGCCGCGTACAGCGCGATGCGCTTCTGTCCGTCGGTCAGCGGGCTGCGCTTGGCGGCCTTGGCGGCCGCCTTCTCGGCGCGACGCGCTTCCTTCTCGGTGATCACCGTGATCGCGTCAGTGAACTCGGCGGGCGCGACCACGGGCGCGCGCCCGGCGCGCACGAGCAGCCGCAGGCCGAGGGCATAGAACGTGACCACGGTCACCGAGGCGATCATCGCGGCGATGAAGACCTGCACGAAGGCGATCCAGTCGATGACGATCATCGCTTCGGTCCCTTCTTCGCGGCGTCACGGGCGCTCTTGGCCGCCTGCTTGGCGGCGGCGTCGGCAGCCGCACGCGCACGCGCTTCCTCACGGGCGATCGCGCGCTGCCGGCGAGTGGGCGGCGGGTTGCGCTTGACCTTCACCGCGGTCCCGGATTCGGCCACCTCGCTCATGGCGTTGCTCGCCGTGACCGCGTTGACGCGGGACCGGAGGAAGAGCGCCGTGACGATGAGCACCGCGATGACGGTGTCGAGCACGATCCCCCAGAAGCCGAGCCAGACGACGATGAAGGCGGCACCCGCGCCCACAGCACCGGCCGCAGGGAGGGTGAGCAGCCAGCCGACCATGATGCGGCCGACCGTACGCCAGCGGACGATCGATCCACGGCGGCCGAGGCCCGAGCCGATCACCGAACCCGATGCGACCTGAGTCGTCGACAGCGCGAAGCCGAGCGCGCTCGACGAGAGGATCGTGGCAGCGGTCGAGGACTCGGCCGCGAACCCCTGGGCGGGCTTGACGTCGGTCAGGCCCTTGCCGAGCGTGCGGATGATCCGCCACCCGCCCATGTACGTGCCGAGCGCGATCGTCACACCGCAGACGACGATCACCCATGTCTGGGGGTCAGGGTCGCTGGAGGACTGCCAGCCCGCCGTGATGAGCGCCAGAGTGATGACACCCATGGTCTTCTGCGCATCGTTCGTGCCGTGTGCCAGCGCGACCAGTGACGACGTGAAGATCTGGCCGACGCGGAAGCCGTCGCGCCCGTCCGGCCTGCCGTCGTAGCGCCTGGTGACCACATAGGCGATCTTGGTCACCGTGAAGGCGATGATCGCCGCGGTGAGCGGCGCGATGATCGCCGGCAGGATCACCTTCGACATCACGATGCTGAAGTCGATCGCCATGTAGCCGACGCCGACGATCGTCGCTCCGATGAGCCCGCCGAAGAGGGCGTGCGACGACGACGACGGCAGCCCGAGCAGCCACGTGAACATGTTCCAGGTGATGGCGCCTATCAGGCCGGCGAAGATGATCGCGGGAAACAGGTCCGACGAGATCTGGTCCTCGCGGATGATTCCGCCCGAGATCGTCTTCGCGACCTCGGTGGAGAGGAATGCTCCGACCAGGTTCAATATGGCCGCGAGCAGCACCGCCACCTTGGGCTTCAGCGCACCCGTCGCGATGGGTGTCGCCATCGCGTTCGCGGTGTCGTGGAAGCCGTTCGTGAAGTCGAAAAAGAGCGCCAGTACGATGACCAGAACGAGGGTGAGGGTTACGGCGTCCACCGTTCGCTTTCCATGGGGTGGCGGGAATGTGGTGCCGACGGAATCGGCGTGACGAACGAACAGTTCACCGTGAGTTCATGAGCCGGCAACCGGCCTCGAAGAATCCTTACACCGCCCTGCCCTCTGGTCAACTCGACAAGGTGCGAGAGAGGCCCCCGAGGGTATTGAATGAGCGGACGCAGTCTGCCCTCGCCGCGCACTCGAGAATCGAGCACAAATGAAGAAGTGGTTCGTCGTCCTGATCCTGGGTGCCGCCCAATTCGTGATGGTGCTGGACAGCACCGTCATGAATGTGTCGATCTCGCAGGTCGTCGAAGACCTCGACAGCACCGTCACTGCGATGCAGGGCGCGATCACCTTCTACACGCTCACGATGGCCGCGCTCATGCTCCTCGGAGCGAAGCTCGGTGACATCTGGGGTCGTCGGCGCGCCCTCGTCATCGGCTCGATCGTCTATGCGATCGGCTCCGGGACGACCGCGGTCGCGCAGACCATGGGAGTGCTCTTCCTTGGGTGGTCGATCATCGAGGGTCTCGGCGCGGTTCTCGTCATCCCTGCCATCGCGGCGCTCATCGCCGACAACTACGAGGGGCGCGATCGGATTACCGCGTTCGCCGTCATCGGCGCCGTGTCCGGCGCCGCAGTGGCCGCCGGCCCTCTCATCGGCGGCTTCCTCACCACCTACGCCAGCTGGCGGGTCGTGTTCGCGGCCGAGGTCGTCATCATGATCTTCGTGATCCTGTTCGCCGGCCGGATCGCTGAGAAGACCGCGAAGCGCAAGATCCGGATCGACGTGCTGAGCGTCATCCTGTCGGCCCTCGGCTTGATCGGCGTCGTGTTCGGGATGCTGCAGAGCAAGACCTGGGGATGGATCGTGCCGCTCCACAACCCCGAGATCAACGGCGTCGAGCTGACGCCGCTGCTCGGGATCTCGTACACGGCGTGGCTGATCACCCTGGGGCTCGTGCTGCTGGTGCTCTTCTTCCGCCGCCAGCGGAAGCTCGTCGAGTCCGGCCGCGAGCCCCTGGTCCACGTGGACCTACTGTCGATACGGCGTCTGCGCAGCGGCCTGAGCGTGCTGGGAGCGCAGTATGCCATCACCGCCGGACTGTTCTTCATGATGCCGGTCTACCTGCAGATGACGCTGGGTCTGGATGCGTTGCAGACCGGCATCCGGATCTTCCCACTCTCGATATCACTGATCCTGTTCTCGGCCATCGGCACCAGGCTGTCGACGCGCTGGTCACCGCGCCGGATCGTGCTGATTGCACAGTGGATCCTGGTCGGAAGCGCCGTGCTCCTGCTCGGGGCCGTCGACCCCGAACTGTCGGGACCGCTCTTCTTCATCGGCATGTTCGCGGCCGGCTCGGCCCTGGGCCTGCTCGCTTCGCAGCTCGGGAACGTGAACATGTCGGCCGTCACCGAGAAGGACACGAGCGAGGTCGGCGGCCTCCAGGGCGTCTTCCAGAACCTCGGATCATCGCTGGGCACTGCCCTGATCGGCTCGATCCTGATCGGCGCGCTCGCCACGTCGTTCGCGGCGGGGGTGTCCTCGAGCACCCTCCCCGACGAGGTTCAGACCCTCGTCAGCGAGGCGACGGAGCAGGGTGTCGAGATCGTGCCGGCGGCGAGCGTCCCCCAGATCGCCGAAGACGCCGGGCTGAGCGAGGAGGAGGGCGAGGAGCTGACGCAGGGTCTACGTCGGATCTCAGCTCGAGGCCCTCCGCATCGCGTTCTTCGGGCTGATCGCGCTCGCGCTCCTTTCGCTGCTCGCTTCGCGCGGCATCCCCGATGAAGTTCCGCTCCGGAAAGTGGAGGATGTGGGCGAGCCGACCAAGAACCCCTGACCGGAGCCGGTGGCGGGTGCGTCGACTACCGTGGGGACGGTGACCACCGACGCCGCTCCCGCCGCCCCACCCGTCGCCACCCAGACGCCGACGATCCGCAGCCATCACGGGGACGACGTCGAAGACCCGTACGAGTGGTTCCGGGCGAAAGAGGATGCGGCCGTCATCGCCCACCTCGAGGCCGAGAACGCCTACACCGAGTCGCGCACCGCGCACCTCGAGGGGCTTCGCACGCAGATCTTCGACGAGATCAAGGGACGCACGCTCGAGACGGACCTCTCGGTGCCTTCGCGCCACGGCGGCTGGTGGTACTACGGCCGGACGATCGAGGGCAAGCAGTACGGCATCCACTGCCGGGCCCCGCTCGCCTCGCAGGAGGACTGGACGCCACCGGAGCTCTCCCCCGACGTTCCCGTGCCTGGAGAGCAGGTGCTGCTCGACGGCAACGTCGAGGCCGAGGGTCACGAGTTCTTCTCCCTCGGCAGCTTCGAGGTGTCGAATGACGGCACGCTCTTGCTCTACGGCGTCGACGTGGCGGGGGACGAACGGTACACGGTCCGCGTGCGCGACCTCGTCTCGGGTGAGCAGCTTCCCGACGAGATCCCCGGCACCTTCGCGGGCGCCACCTTCTCTCCGGACGGCCGGTCCATCGTCTACACGACCATGGATGACGCATGGCGACCCGACACGGTCTGGCTGCACGAGCTCGGGACGGCTGTCACCGAGGATGCGAAGCTCTTCCACGAGCCGGACGAGAGGTACTGGGTCGGCGCCGGGTTCACCCGCAGCGACCGCTACCTCGTGATCGGGATCGGCTCGTCGATCACGAGCGAGGAATGGCTTGTGGATGCCGGCGACCTGCGTGCCGAGCCGCGCGTGGTGTGGCCGCGAGTCGAAGGGGTCGAGTACGACTCGTCGCATGCCGTGATCGACGGTGAGGACGTGCTGTTCATCCTCCACAACGACGGCGCCCTCGATTTCGAGCTGGTGCGGGTGGCGGCATCCGACCCCTCAGGACCGCGGCAGACGGTCATCCCGCACCGCGAGGGTGAGCGACTGCTCGGCGTGTCCACGTTCCGCGACTGGGGTGTGGTCGGCTATCGGCGCGGCGGGCTGCCCCGTCTCGGAATGCTCGACTACTCGGACGGCGCCGTCTCGGAGCTCGAATTCGACGAGCCGCTGTACTCCGTCGGGACCGGCGGCAATCCCGAGTGGGCTCCCCCGCTGCTGCGACTCGGCTACGGCTCGTTCGTGACGCCGGGGACGGTGTACGACTACGACATCGCGACCGGCGAGCTGCTGCTGCGCAAACGCCAGCCGGTGCTCGGCGGCTACGAGCCGGCCGACTACGCGCAGGCACGGGTGTGGGCCACGGCGCAGGACGGCGCCCAGATCCCGATCTCGCTCGTCTGGAAGCGCTCGTTCGGCGATGCCGGCGCTGCGCCACGCGCGCTGCACTTGTACGGCTACGGCTCGTACGAGCACTCGATCGAGCCCGGCTTCTCGGTGGCCCGCCTCTCGGAACTCGACCGCGGCGTGATCTTCGCCGTCGCCCACGTGCGCGGCGGCGGTGAGATGGGACGCCAGTGGTACGAAGACGGCAAGATGCTGCACAAGCGCAACACCTTCACGGACTTCGTGGACTGCGCCCTCCACCTAGTCGACAACGGCTACACGACCGCCTCGCGGATGGTCGCAGAAGGCGGCTCGGCGGGCGGGCTGCTGATGGGTGCGGTCGCCAACCTCGCTCCGGAGCTGTTCGCCGGCATCCTCGCCGACGTGCCGTTCGTCGACGCTCTGACGACGATCCTCGACCCGTCGCTGCCGCTCACCGTCATCGAGTGGGACGAGTGGGGCGACCCGCTCCACAACGCCGACGTGTACGCCTACATGAAGTCCTACTCGCCGTACGAGAATGTGCGGTCGGATGTCGCGTACCCGCGCATCCTCGCCGTCACATCCCTCAACGACACCCGCGTGCTGTACGTCGAGCCCGCCAAGTGGGTCGCGCGCCTGCGCGAGGTCGGCGCGGACGCGCTCCTCAAGTGCGAGATGGTCGCGGGGCACGGCGGCGTCAGCGGCCGCTACAACGCGTGGGAGCAGCGGGCGTTCGAGCTGGCGTGGCTCCTCGACGTCGTCGGGCTCGCGGACACCGCGAGCTGCCCGCGAGCTGAGCGGCCCCGCGGGCTGCGCCTGGCCGCAGCATCCGCCTCCGCTGACGCGACCGGATGACGTGAGGGCTCCGCCCCAGGGGTTTTGGGGCGCGCTCCGTCCATTGGGGCGCACAAGACACGCCCCAATGGACGAGATGCGCCCCAAACCCTCGTCGGTTCGCGGATGCCGCAACCGGCCGAGGCCGGGTCAGCCGAAGAGGGCCGCGGCCTCGTCGTAGCGGTAGCGGGGCACGGTGTTGAGCTCGCCCAGCGCCTCTGCGAACGGCACGCGCACGATGTCGGTGCCGCGCATGGCGACCATCTGACCCCAGGCGCCATCCATGACGGCGTCGGCCGTGTGAAGTCCGAGGCGAGTCGCGAGCACCCGGTCGAAGCCGGAAGGCGAGCCACCGCGCTGGATGTGCCCGAGCACCGTTGCGCGGGTTTCGATGCCCGTGATCCGCTCGATCTCGGGCGCCAGCACCTCGCTGATGCCGCCGAGCCGCGGGCGGTTGAAGGCGTCGAGGCCCTTGTCGCTGAACGCCTCGTCCATGCCGGTCAGCGTGAAGCCTTCGGAGACGACCACGAGCGGCGCCCGGCCGCGGTCGTGCGCCCTGGTCACGAGCGCGGTGATCTCCTGGATCGACTGGGGCACCTCGGGAATGCAGATCGCGTGCGCGCCTGCGGCCATCCCGGCGTGGAGGGCGATCCACCCGACGTGACGCCCCATCACCTCGGCGACCATGCAGCGCTGGTGCGAGTCGCCCGTGGTGCGGAGGCGATCCATGGCGTCGGTCGCGATGTTGACGGCGGTGTCGAAGCCGAAGGAGTAGTCCGTCGCGCGCAGGTCGTTGTCGATCGTCTTCGGCACTCCGACGACGTTGATCCCGTCCTTGTAGAGCCGCTCCGCCGCCGCGAGCGTGCCCTCGCCGCCGATGGCGATGATGCCGTCGATCCGGTGGCCGTACAGGGTCTTGGCGATGTTCTCGGCGCCGCCGCGAGGACCCTCGTAAGGGTTCGTGCGACTCGTGCCGAGAATCGTGCCGCCGACCTTGGAGAGTCCCTTGATCTCGTGGCGCGTCAGCGGGAAGAAGTCGGCGTCGACGACACCCCGCCATCCGTCGCGGATCCCGACGAACTCCAGGTCGTAGGTCGTCGTCCCCTTGAGGACCACGCCTCGGATGACCGCGTTCAGTCCGGGGCAGTCGCCACCGCTGGTCAGGATGCCGATCTTCATGCTGTGGTCCTTGCTGTCGGATGCTTCGGTGCCGGCGACGCTGCCTCACCCGACATTAGTGCCGGATGCCGCAGCCCTGCCACACGCGGACACCGGCCGCGCCGCGAGAGTACAACTGATGGCCGAGACAGTGGTTCGCTCCCACCGTCTCGGCAACCAGATGTACTCTCGCGGCGAGAGCGGACGCAAGCTCAGTCCGCGCCGAGCGCCCGTCGCACCAGGTGCATCAGCGCCGACAGCTGGACGGAATCGCTCGACTGCGGGTCGACGGCTTCACCGTCGAGCGCGCGGGCCGC
Organism: uncultured Actinomycetota bacterium; assembly: GCA_963751055.1. Lineage (GTDB taxonomy): Bacteria > Actinomycetota > Actinomycetes > Actinomycetales > Microbacteriaceae > Microbacterium. Next base: position 193,337 of record CAVVTB010000008.1, read on the forward strand.
GAGGCCCTGCTTCGAGTCGATCAGCTCAGCGATCTTGGTGTCGATCGTGTGCGCGGCGATGATGCGCCATGCGGTGACCGGCTCGTCCTGACCGATGCGGTGCACGCGGTCGATCGCCTGCGTCTGCTCAGCGGCCGTCCACGACAGCTCGGCGAGGACGACGTTCGACGCCGCCTGCATGTTCAGGCCCACGCCTGCCGCGGTCAGCGAGCAGACCGCGACGCCGACGCCGGGATCGTTGTTGAACGCGTCGATCGCGATCTGACGGGCGGGGGTGGTCTGGTCGCCGCGGATCGAGATGGTCCGGATGCCGGCGGCGGCGAAGTGCGCCTCGGCGGCATCCATCACGTCGATGTGCTTCGCGAAGAAGACGACCTTGCCGACGGAGCGCTGCAGCTGCACCGTGTAGTCCGCCGCGAGGAGCGCCTTCGCCTGGCCGATCTTGCGCACCATCGTGAAGACGTTCTCGGATCCGGTGCCCGCCGCCTTCGACTCCTCGAGCTCGTTCTGGGCGACGAGGCGCACGATGTCGGCATCCACTTCGCCGGGACCCACGGCGCCACGCGCGCCCCGGGCCTCGATGATCCGGCGGTAGCGTGCGGCGAGACGTTCGCCGAGCTCGCGCTCGGCCGCCTTGATCGATCGGCCGAATTCGTCGTCGAGTTCCACGGGCAGATCGGCGATGAGCTTGTCGGGGAGGTCGGCGGCGACATCCTTCTTCTTGCGCCGCACGATCCCCATCGAGATCACGGCGTCGCGCGCCTCGGGGTAGAAGGCCTTGTCGGCCGGTGTCAGACCGGTCTCGTCGAGGCGCTCCATCAGCACCGGACCCGGCTTCTCGCCGGTCGTCCAGCCGAGATAGCGCCAGATCGCGTCGAAGTCCTCGACGTCGTTGATGAGGGGCGTTCCGGTGAGCGCGAGCAGCAGCGGGTCGCGCACCTGCTCCCGGATGCGGGCGGCGAGCGCCAGCACGTTCTGCGACCGCTGCGAGGTCAGGTTCTTGATGAAGTGCGCCTCATCGACGACCATGCCCTTGAGCCCGAGCGACCCGAGCCACGAAAGGTGGCGATCGAGGATCTCGTAGTTGACGATGAACACGTCCGCGAAGGCGTCGACGTTCTCGCCGTCACCGTGGATGACGGTGGCCCGCCGCTGCGGTGTCCAGCGCTCGACCTCGCGGGCCCAGTTCATCTTGACGACGTTCGGCACGACGGCGAGCAGCGGGTAGGCATCCGCGACGGATGCAGCCAGTACCGACTCCGCCGTCTTGCCGAGCCCGGGCTCATCGGCGAGGAGGAAGGTGCGGTGACCGTGCCGCACGGCTTCGAGGAAGCGCGACTGGTGCGGCATCACCTCGAGCCCCTTGGGCGAGAGCCGATCGTATTCGGGGACCTCGGGGAGATCCATCGACGCGCTCGACCCGCCCGCGCCCATCTCGAAGGCCTTGTAGAGCGGGCCCATGAGCTCCCAGCCGTCGAGGCGACGCCGCGGCGTGGCCTTCGGCGCGCGAAGGCTCAGGTCGGGCGGCATGAAGGGGTTCGCCAGCTGACGCGACTCGATCGTCGGCGGCACGACCTGGCGCTCGGCGAGAGCGGCCGGCACGACCGTGGTGGCCGCGGGCGCGGTGTCGGTGATGATCAGCTCGTCGGGTGCCAGCTCCGCGCCGGACTCGAGGAGCCAGTCGCGCCGCATCCGGCGCGCGACCGGCGATGCAGCCTGGTCGGCCTCGAGAAGCTGGATGAGCGAGGTGTCGCGGGCCGCGGTCTTGGCGAGGATGGTCGCCACGCCGTCGAGCCGCTTCAGCAGCTCCGACCTCGCGGCATCCGTCAGCGTCGTGTCGGCCTTGACGCGCGCGCGCTCCTCGCGCACGAGGAACGCGATCACCTGGAACTTCACGCGGTTCGTGGGGCCCAGCTTGCCGCGCTGGGCCTTGGCTTCGACCTCGCGCACCTTGCGCGCGAGGATCGGGATGATGGGCGCCTCGTCGTCACGACGGGTGGACGCAGGCTTCCTGCGTCGTTGGGCCGTCGAGTTGCGGGCGGCGGGTGCCGTAGTCGGCATGCTCCTCCTGAGCGTGTCTGCCGGAGTGCTCCGGCTCTGACCGGTGGGAAACCGGCGAGTTGCGTGCTCCCGCGGGCGGCTGGTCGCCGTCACGAACGCGGGCCGGGATGTCTGCGCCACCGGCCGCGGGCACTCGCTTCTGCGAGCTGCGACGTCGACGACGGGATTCCCCGGAGGCCCAGTCTAGCGGCATCCCGCCGAAATCAGCCGCAGGATGCTCGATTCAGCCCCAGAGCGTCGATACGACGTCTTCGGTGTACCCCTCGGGTGCGAAGTTGATCCAGGCCGTCGACACCCAGCCGTCGCCGCGCACGAAGTGGGACTCGCCGAGCGTGACCTCGTTGTCGTCGAGGTCGACCGTCCGCTCCTCGATCTGGCAGTGGGTCCCCTCCCAGATGCTCTCGCAGCCGAAACCAGCGGCGCGCAGAGCATCCACGAGAGCCGCGGTGCGCGCAGCGTCGACGACGGAGACGTTCGTGGCGAGCCCCGACTCGCTGGGCCGGCCCCAGGAGCACCTGATGGTCGGGATGCCCGAGGTGAGGAGTTCCAGGGCGTCGACGTTCTGGCTCGAGTTCATCGTGACGCCCGGGTCGTTCAGCGGCGGGTTCGCCGCGTTGAGTGCGGCCAGCATCTCGTCGGAGTAGATGTCCTCGCACTGCTCGGGCAGCGCGAACCCGGCGTCCGGCAGGTTCGTCTCGATAGGCGTCGGCACCGGCTTCGGCGTCGGCAGGGTCGGGGTGGGCGTCGAGCCGGGGCTGGGCGTGTCCGAGGGATCGGGCTCGGGCGCGCAGGCCGTCGCGACGAAGGCCACGGCGGCGAGCAGCGCGATACAGCGCAGTACGAGATCTCGGCGAACTGCCCGTGACATGTCGCACACCTCCGGCGTGGGGTCCCTTGAACCGACCCTACGACCGGACCGGCCGGGCTCGCACGGGACTCGCCGCCGCGGGCGCCGCCTTCAGTCCTCGCGAGTCGCGGTGGCGGCCTGCCACCGCGACAGGGTGCCGGGATCGTCGGTCACGATGCCATCGACGCCGAGCGCGGTGACCGCGTCCCACTGCGAGTCGCGATTGAGCGTGTAGACCACGATTCGCACGCCGGCGGCGTGCACGTCGTGGACGATCGCAGGGCGCGCGAGCACGGCTTTGCGGTCGACCAGGATCCCTCGCACGCCGGCCTCAGCCGCTGCCCGGACCACGTCGTCGGGGACGTTCTTCAGGATGAGCAGTCTCGGCACGACTTCTGATGCGGCGGATGCCTGCGCGAGGGTGCGGGCATCGAAGCTCGCGATCGCAACGCGGCGCTCGAGGTTCCGCGCCGCCACCTCTCCGATCGCCGCGGCGACCGCCTCCGCATCCCACAGTCCCTTGAGCTCCACGATCGCGCGGTGTCCTGAGGCGCCCAGCACGTCGAGGAACTCGGCGAACGTCGGGACCTGCGTCCCCGCGAACTCCGGGTCGAACCACGACCCGGCATCGAGTGCGCGCACCTCGGCGAGGGTCAGCGAGGCGAGCCGCCCGTGACCGTCGGTGGTTCGGTCGACCTTGGCGTCGTGCATCAGGACGGGCTGCCGATCGGCGGTGAGCGCGACATCCACCTCGACGTAGTCGAACCCGCCACTGAGCGCCGCGCGGATCGCCGGAAGGGTGTTCTCCGGCGCAGTGGCGCCGCCGCCCCGATGGCTGGCGATGAAGGCCGCCTCACCAGGGCCCCGAGGGTCGCCGAGAAGTTCACTGGCGCTCACCCTTGCAGGGGTCGCGCCGAGGAACGCGATCACGAGACTCGCGACTGCGAGCACGCAGACGATCAGCAGAGCGTGGATCCGATCACGCTGGTGAGCGGATGCCGCGTCGTCGGGCATCGGGCATGTCCTCCGGGTCTTACGCCACGTCGTCGTCGACGTGGTTGGACCACTCTACATGCGTCGTTACCTCTTCGTTACTTTAGGTTCCCCAAGTTCTCGCGCATCACCGGATGCGGGCTGACCCCCATGTCAGGCAGCCCGGGTCGGAGTAGGCTCGCGGCAATCTCGCGGATGGGGGCCTCGTGACCATCGATGACTCGGTCGACGAGCTGCGAGCGGCACTCCCCGGTGGCGCCGATCGGCCTCGCCGAGTCATCATCGCGGTCGCAGGGGCGCTCTTCGCGACGGCGGGACTCGGCTTCGGGTATCTGGCGCTGCATCTGTGGTCCACCGCGCCCGGACTGACGGCCGCCGACGGCAACCCCGTCGCGTACTGGCTGGCGCTGTCGGCCTGCGCACTGGCGCTGACGATCGGCGTGGCCGCGCTGTGGACGAGCGACCGCATCGCGGGGATGCTGCTCACCGCGGCGGGGGCGTGCTTCGCGGTGTCGCTGTGGGGCCCGGCCGCCGCCTTCGCTCCCGGCACGGTCGTCATCGCGGCCTTCCTCGGCGCGGCCTGCGTTCCGCTTGTCGCCGCCGTCGCCGTCGTATCGTCACCGAACGCGCCCGGCGCGCGGACGATGCTCGTCGCTGTGTTCGTCGCACTGACGGCCACCGGGCTGCTCCCCGCGCTCTTCGCGGATCCTGCCTCGAACGGATGCTGGCTGTGCGCGGGAAGCCCTTTGGTGATCGCCGACGACCCCGCCCTCTCGATCGGCCTCTCGCGCGGGACCGCGCTGGTCGCGGCCGTGATCGCCGGCGTGGTCGCCGCCTTCCTGACAGTGCGCACCGTGCTGCTCATTCGGAGTGGCCGCGGCTACGCCGCCCTCATCACCCTTCCGGCCACTGCGTGCCTGGCGGTCGCCGTCGGCCACTTCAGCCGCGTGGCTGCACGCTCGACCCGATCCATCGAGGGCGTCGATGTCCTCCTCCTCGTGGCCATGGCCATCGCGATGATCGGACTCGCGCTCGGGATGCTCGCCGGCAGGGTCAGAGCGTTGACGACGCGAAGGCGGGCCGCAGAGCTCGTGGCCGACCTGTCGACAGCCCCGGCGGCAGGAGCGCAGGATCTCCTGCGACGCGCGCTCGACGAACCCGGGTTGTCACTGGCCTTCCCGGCGCCGGATGGAACGCTTGTCGACACGCGACGGCTCGCCGTTCCATCCGGAGCCAGTGGCGAGAACGACAGAGCTCGCGAAGGCCGGCGCTCCCGTCGCCCTGGTGACGGTGCCTGTGGGCGGACGCCACGAACCGGAACGCCTCCACCAGGCGGCCATCGGCGCCTGGATCGCCATCGAGAACGACCGCAGCCTTGCGGTTCTCGCGTACCGCGAGCGCGAGTTGCGCGACGCCCGGCTCCGGCTGGCGGCTGCGTCGGATCGTGAGCGCCGGCGCCTCCACCGGGATCTCCACGATGGCGCGCAGCAGCGGCTCGTGGCCTTGTCGATCGACGTGGAGCTGCTGCGATCCCGCACGAGGGACCACGTGGCGGCTGAGGCGATGCGGAACGCTGCCGAGTCCCTTCGAGTCGCCGTGGCTGAGCTGCGTCGTGTTTCGGGTCTCTCGTGGTCGACGCTTCTCGTAGAACGAGGTCTCACCGAGGCCGTCCATGCACTCGATGAGAGCGTGCCGTGGCCGGTCCGCCTCGATCATGTCTCGGCGAACAGGCTCGATCCGCTGACCGAGACGGCAGCCTACGCCGTCGTGTGGGCGGCGGCGGCGATCGGCGAGGTGACCGTCCGCATACATGCCGACGGCCCGACTCACGTGGTCGAAATCGACTGCGCCGCGTGCCCGGCCGACCTCGAGGGACTGAGTGATCGCGTCGCAGGTGCAGGAGGGAGCATGCACGCGATACGGCTGCCGAACGGAGCAGCCCAGCTGCGCATCGAGTTCGCGGGAGCGCCCGCCCCGGTGCTGGCGGGAGAGCTGACATGACGATGCGCGTCGTCATCGCCGACGACTCCACCTTGATGCGTGAAGGACTGAGCCGCCTTCTCGCAGACTCGGGCATCGATGTCGTTGCCACGTCTGCCGACGGGGAGGGCCTGTTGCGCGACGTCGCACGCGAGGGTCCAGATGTCGCCGTGATCGACATCAGGATGCCGCCCTCGTTCACCGACGAAGGGATTGTGGCTGCCCGCTCGATCAGGGCGGATCACCCCGATGTCGGCATCCTGATCCTCTCGCACCATCTGGAGAGCGAGTACGCGCTGAGCGTGATGAACGAGGTGCCGAGCGGTGTGGGCTATCTGCTGAAGGAGCGGGTGTCCGCCGTCGAGGTGCTGGTGGACGCGCTGCATCGGGTCGACGAGGGCGAATGCGTGATCGATCCCACCATCGTCGCCCGCCTCCTGCAGAGCACGAGGCGGCGCGGGCCGCTGGACTCGCTCACCGCGAGGGAGCTCGAGGTCCTCACCCTGATGGCTGAAGGCTGTTCGAACCAGGCGATCGGCGCACGCCTGTTCCTGAGCCCTCGCACCGTCGAGCATCATGTCCGCGGCGTCTTCGACAAGCTCGGTCTCGACGAGTCATCCGAGAGCCATCGCAGAGTGCTCGCCGTGATCGCCTACCTTCGGGGACCCTGATGGACGGAGTTGCCGACCCCGCATCCGCCGCGGCGTGGCTCGATCTGGCCATGGGCGCGGTTCTCGTCGCCGCCGGATTCTTCACGTGGTGGCGTCGACCCGCCTCGATCACCGGCCTCTGGATCTGCCTCGCGTCGACCCTCTGGCTCCTGGCCTACCCGTACCCCGGCACCAGCCTTTGGCACCGGGTTCCGCTCGTCGTCGCCGTGCTCACGTTCCCGGGCACCGGCAGAAGCACGACCCCGATCGTCGCGACGATCGGGGTAGCGGCGCTCGCGATGGCACCTGCCAGCGGCGTCAGCGGGGCCCTCGCCGTCGCGGCAGCGATCGGACTCGTCACGGTGCTCGTCGTGCAGCGTGTTCGAGCCCACACCACGGCGCAGGCACGTGCGGCGGGGCAGGCACTCGTTGCGGGAGCATTGTTCGCCGCAGCGCTGGTGTCTGGCCCACTGCTGCGGCTGGGCGTGTCCAGCGTCACGGCTTCGTGGCTGGCGCCGACCGTCTATGCAGCTCTCTCACGGGCGCGGCTGCCCTGACCCTTGCGGTGACCACGCTCGGTGAAGATGCCGGATCCGACGCCCGCCGGCTCATCGTCGATGTCGGACGCGAAGCCCGCGCCATGCCATCGCGCATCGGACGGCTCATGGGCGATCCGACAGTCCGTGTCGGGATCTGGCTCGCCGAACTGCAGGACTATGTCGATGTCCAAGGCCGCCCACTGGGTCTGCCCGCGCCGGACACGCGATGACCAGGTTCGAAGATGCCGGATGGGCTGCCGGCCGCCGCATTGATGCACGACCCGCGTGTCACGATCGATCCGCGACTCGCGCCCGCGATCGCGACCATCGCGCGACTGTCGGAATCCACCGCGCGAGCACAGAGCGATGCGCGCGAGCGGGTCCGCCTGCTCGAAGACTCCCGGCTCCGACTGGTTCGAAGCGCGGACGTCGAGCGACGTCGAGTCGCGACCGAGCTGCAGGCGAGCGTGCACCCGCTGCTGATGGCGGCGCAGGCTCACCTGCGAGACGCGCGGGTGGCCGCCCCGACCGCGGCGCGCGCGGACATCGATCGACTGTCTCTCGACATTGCGGATGCGACGGAGGACCTCTTCCGGCTCGCGTCCGGCACGCTGCCCCGGGCTCTCCTGGAGCGTGGGCTCGCCCTCGCCCTTCAAGAGGCCGCGGACCGCTCACCGGTTCCTGCGACTGCCACCGTGACGGCGCGGGGGCTCGCGCCCCTCGTCGAGTCGACGATCTATTTCGTCACCGTCGAGGCACTCGGCAACGCCATCAAGCATGCCGGCGCGTCGAGCATCAGTGTGGTCGTGACACGGGACGATGACGCCGTCACCGCAACCGTGGCCGATGACGGGCATGGGATCGCATCGGGGTCCGACTCCCCCGGCACGGGGCTGCGCGGCATCCGCGACCGGGTCGAAGCGCTGGGCGGCTCGCTCGTCGTGCGCGCGGAGAGCGGGACGACGGTTCGTGCCGTCGTCCCGCTCTCCGCCGAACTCACGGCATCCGCGTCCACGGCTTGACCAGGAACAGGGTCGGGCACACACCGATCTCTTCATCGCGCATCAGGCTGAATTTGTCGTCCAGCACACTCCACCTGCAGTCGAAACGCTCGCCGTTCTCGCGGTCCATGGTGATGACGCCCTCGTTCAGCGTGAACAGAAGCTGCTCGGGGCCTTCCCAGCTGCGCCAGATGAACGTTCCGTCCGACCCGAATTCCAGGGTGAAGGTTCCGACGTTGCCCTTGTGCAGCTCACCGCGATCGTACAAGTCCGCGGCGGCGAGTTCATCCATGGTGAACGTGACCGTCCATGCCGTGCCGTCCAGCACACCGGGTGCGTGGCTGGGCGATGCCACTTCGTCGTCGGTGCACACGATGCCTTCCGGACTCGCTCCTACGCGCTCCTTCAGCGTCACGATCTCGGCGAAGACGTCCGCCGAGTGTGGATCCGTCGCGATGCCGTCGAGGACTCCGCTGAGGGCGACCTCGAGGTCATTCAGCTGGGTGTCCGTCAGGGTGTCTACCTGCATCGACGATCGGCAGATGATCGGACCCGACTCCGCATCCTCGAGAACGGCGTACTCGAAAGCCGGGGCAAGCGCCTGCTCAGCGGCCTCCTCGAGGGCGCGCTGCTGCCGGGGGTCGAGCGCATCGAAGACGTCCGTGCCGATCACCACCGCGAGCGCACGGGGGTAGAGGTTGAGGTTCGACGACAGGTGTGAGGCCACGTTCTGGTAATTGTTGCCTGTGACCGAGGAGAGTTGTGCGACGGCGCCGTCCAGGCCCGAGATGTCCTGCTGCGCCATGGCGTGAGAACCGGCCACGATGCCGAGCGTGTCGAACACGGCGTCGCCCGTGTCCCATCCTTCGTACGGCAGGGTCGCGCCTTCGAAGTCTGCCGGCGCGACGAACGGATGCTCCACACCGACCACCTTGCGAAGCGGTCCGGGGAGCACCGCCAGCGGACGGATGCCGTCGATCTCGAGATCCGCCAGCATCTGCTGCGGGATGCCGGCATCGAACACCTCGCGCTGCAGATCGTAGCTGTCGATGAGAAGCGGGGCGTGGAAGGCCGGGAAGGCGTTGCCGCCGAGATCGTCAAAGGCGCGGGTGCCGACCCATGCCATGTCGACCTCACCTTTCGCGACGCCGTCGAGCGTCGCCTGCTCGCCGTAGCCCTTCCCGGACTCGATGCCCCAATCGGGCGTCACCGTGATGTGCACGGTTCCGTCCGAGAGCTCTTCGACCGCGTCGATGTAGGCGCTGATCTGGTTGGGTGTGCCGTCGACGACGCTAGCGAGTTCGAGCGTGACGTCCGCAGGGGGGAGTTCTCCCCCGGATCGATCCGTCGCCGTACACGCACTGGCGAGCAGCCCGAGCGTGACGACTGCGCCCAGGGCCAGTGCTCGTCGTGCTTCACCGCGCTCTATCGGCTTCATGGTGCCCATCATGAACCTCCTCCGTTGGTTCGATGGATTCCACGCTAGGGAGGCGCTTCGTCGAACGGATCGGAGGTGGCCCCCGGGGGTCGTCCAGAGACTGAGTGCTGGCCCCTAGACCAGGCTCTTGGTGTGCCACACCGTCTTCGTCTCGGTGAACGCGGCGATCCGCTCGAGACTCGGGGATGCGGCATCCGGGCCCTGCTCGGGCGGGAGCACCCGCGTGAGGGTCTCCGCGGCCGCGACCTGCAGGTCGACCCAGTCGAGGTCGCCGGCGCCGACGAGATCGAGCCCGTGCACCTCGGGGTGCGAGGCGAGCCACGGCGCGAGTTCACCCGGCGATCCCGTGAGCACGTTGACGACACCGCCCGGCACGTCGGAGGTCGCGAGCACCTCGGCGAGGCTGATGGCCGAGAGCGGGTAGCGCTGCGACGCGACGACGACGACCGAGTTGCCCGATACGAGAGCGGGTGCGACCGCCGAGACGAATCCGACCAGCGCGGTGTCCTGCGGCGCGATGATCCCGACGACGCCGGTCGGCTCGGGCACCGAGATGTTGAAGTAGGGACCGGCGACGGGGTTGCCGTTGCCGGCGACCTGGCCGAACTTGTCGCACCAGCCCGCGTACCAGACCCAGCGGTCGATCGCCTCGTCGACCTCGGCGCCGGCGACGGCTGCCGATGCGCCGGTCTGCAGCACGATCTCGTCGACGAACTGGGCGCGGCGGCCCTCGAGGATCTCGGCGACGCGGTAGAGCACCTGGCCGCGGTTGTACGCCGTGGCCCCCGACCAGCCCTTCACGGCGCCGCGGGCCGCCGAGACGGCATCCCTCGCATCCTTGCGTGAGGCGAGCGCGGCATTGGCGAGGAAGTCGCCCTTCGCCGAGACGACCTCGTAGGTGCGCCCGGACTCGGAACGCGGGAAGGCGCCGCCGATGTAGAGCTTGTACGTCTTCGGCACTGCGAGCCGCTTGGCCATTACGGGGCCCCCTTCAGGTAGGCGAGGAGACCGTGGCGGCCGCCCTCGCGGCCGTAGCCCGACTCCTTGTACCCGCCGAACGGGCTCGCCGGGTCGAAGCGGTTGAACGTGTTGGCCCACACGACGCCTGCGCGGAGGCGGTCGGCGACGGCCAGGATGCGGGATCCCTTGTCGCTCCAGATGCCGGCGGAGAGCCCGTAGGGCGTGTTGTTCGCCTTCTCGATCGCCTCGGCGGGCGTGCGGAACGTGAGCACGGAGAGCACGGGACCGAAGATCTCATCGCGGGCGATGCGATGGCTCGCCTGCACGTTCGTGAAGATCGTCGGAGGGAACCAGAAGCCGTTCTCGGGGATGACGCAGTCGGCGCTCCAGCGCTCGGCTCCTTCCTCCTCGCCGATGCGGCTCAGCTCGCGCACCCGGTCCAGCTGGGCGCGCGAGTTGATGGCGCCGATGTCGGTGTTCTTGTCGAGCGGGTCGCCCATCCGGAGGGTGGACAGGCGCGTCTTCAGCCGCTCGACGACGTCGTCGTGGATCGACTCCTGCACGAGCAGCCGGCTGCCTGCACAGCAGACGTGTCCCTGGTTGAAGAAGATGCCATTGACGATCCCCTCGATGGCCTGGTCGATGGGCGCGTCCTCGAAGACGATGTTCGCGGCCTTGCCGCCCAGCTCGAGGGTCAGCTTCTTGTCGGTGCCGGCAACGGCCTTCGCGATCGCGCGGCCCACAGGAGTCGACCCTGTGAAAGCCACCTTATTGACATCGGGATGCCGCACCAGCGCCGCGCCCGTGGGACCTGCACCCGTCACGATGTTGACGACGCCGGGCGGAAGATCGGCCTGCTGCAGGATCTCGGCGAAGATGAGCGCGGAGAGCGGTGTGGTCTCGGCGGGCTTGATGACGACCGTGTTGCCCGCTGCGAGCGCGGGGGCGATCTTCCACGCGAGCATGAGCAGCGGGAAGTTCCACGGGATGACCTGACCGGCCACACCCAGTGAGCGGGGGGCTGCGCCGAGGCCGGCGTAGTCGAGCTTGTCCGCCCAGCCCGCGTAGTAGAAGAACCAGGCCGCGACCAGCGGGACGTCGACGTCGCGGCTCTCCTTGATCGGCTTGCCGTTGTCGAGGCTCTCGGCGACCGCGAGCTCGCGGGCGCGCTCCTGCACCAGTCGGGCGATGCGGAAGAGGTACTTCCCGCGGTCACGGCCGCTCATCTTCGACCACGTCTTGTCGTGCGCGCGACGCGCGGCGGCGACGGCGGCATCGACATCCGCCTCGCTCGCGGACGCGATCGTCGCTATGTGCTTCTCGTCCGCGGGCGAGATGGTCGCGAACGACTCCCCCGTGCCCGGACGGAAATCACCGTCGATGAACAGCCCGTACTCGTCGCGGAGGTTGAGGATCGCCCGCGACTCGGGGGCAGGTGCGTACTCGAGGAAGCTCATGGTTCGGGTCCTAGTCGATCGTCACGTAGTCGGCGCCGGAGTAGTGCCCGCTCGCCAGCTTCTGGCGCTGCATCAGCACGTCGTTCAGCAGGCTGCGATGCCCCGTACCGGAACAGGTGAGGCTGCAGCCATTCCTCACCCACCGTCTCCGCGACGGTGACGAGGTACTTGATCGCGTCCTTCGAGGTGCGGATGCCGCCGGCAGGCTTCACGCCGATCTTCTCGCCTGTCGTGCGATGCCAGTCGCGCACGACCTCGAGCATCAGCAGCGTCACGGGAAGGGTGGCGGCCGGCTGCACCTTGCCCGTCGAGGTCTTGATGAAGTCGCCGCCCGCGAGGATGGCGAGCCACGACGCGCGTTTCACGTTGTCGTAGGTGTTCAGCTCGCCCGTCTCGAGGATGACCTTGAGCGAGGCGTAGGAGCCGTCGGTGCGGCGGCACGCCTCTTTCACACGGGCGATCTGATCGAAGACGAGCCCGTAGCGGCCGGCGAGGAAGGCACCCCGATCGATCACCATGTCGATCTCGTCGGCTCCTGCCGCGACCGCGTCGGCGGTGTCGGCGAGTTTGATCTCGAGCGACGACCTGCCGCTCGGGAACGCAGTGGCGACAGCCGCGACCGATACGAGACCGTCGTCGGGATCGCCATGCGCGGCGCCGAGCGCCTCGACGGCGTGCGGGACCATGTCGCCGTACACGCACACCGCTGCGACGCGAGGACAGGTCGGGTCACCGGCATCCGGATTCAGCGCCTTCGCGACGAGCGAACGCACCTTGCCCGGGGTGTCCGCGCCTTCGAGGGTGGTCAGGTCGATGAGCTCGATGATCTTGTCGAGCGCCCATGCCTTGGACGTCGTCTTGATCGAGCGGGTGCCGAGCCCGGCGGCCCGCTGCTCGAGGCCGACTGCATCCACCCCAGGGAGCCCGTGAAGGTAGCGGCGGAGCGTCGTGTCATCGGGCTCGCCGCCGAGCAGCTCGACGGCGCGCTCCGGCAGCGTCTGGAGGTCTGTTCTGCTCATGCTTCTCCTCAGGTCTGGGGCGCTGCTCGCGGAGTGAGTGGTCAGCCCGTTTTGCGCGCGGGTGCATCGGATGCTGTCCGCTGGTGTCTCAGCAGGACGATGACGCCGATCCCGACGACGACCACGAAGGCGATCGTCAGCGACGTGAAGGCGAACCAGTTCGAATCCAGTGCAAGCACGATCGCCGCCGCGATCACCGCAATCGCGGCGGCCGCGAGCTTCGATCCGAACTTCAAGCCTACAGCGGGGGTGAGCCGGCCGGCCGGCGAGTCGTCGCGCGCGAGGATGAGGTCGGCGAACGCATCGAGGGTCGCCAGGAGAGCGGCGGAGTACGCGGCGGCGCACCCGAGCGCGCCCCACAGGTTCACCGAGTTCGCCGCGGCTGTCTCCGCGGCCGTCGTCACAAGGGCGATGGCATCCACGCTGTCGATCGTAGGGGCAGGGCTCCAGGGGGTCTACGGGCGTGAGGACGTGCCGCGTCGCGATGCGGGCGGCGACAGCAGCGGCAGCATGACGTCGTCCACGAGCGTCTCGACGAAATCGGCCGTCACGCTCCCGGTGAAGAGGAATTCGTGCCGCAGCATCGCGTGCCCGACCTCCAGGACCCGCGTCGGGACGTGGTCGCCCGCGATCTCACCGCGCGCCACCGCACGTGCGATGACGACGCGGAGCACCGCGGTCCCCCGTCCTTTCCGACGAGCGCGGAGCTCATCGGCCGCAGCCGGATCGCTCAGCGCGTTGCTCAGGATGCCGCGCATCCCCGCCCCTGCCGGTCCCGAGAGCTGCACCGCGGCGTCGCCGAAGACGGCGATGAGATCACCGCGGAGGCTGCCGGTGTCGCGGGCATCGTCGGCGTCGGGAAGCGTCCGGTAGACGGCATCCACGATCAGGTCCGCTTTGCCCTGCCAGCGGCGGTACAGCGACGCCTTGCTCACCCGCGCACGCTCGGCCACGGCATCCATGCTGACGGCGGCATATCCCACCCGGCCGAGCTCGGCCAGCGTGGCGTCGAGGATCGCCGACTCGAGTTCGGCGCCGCGGCGCCGACGGGCCCGGCGGTGATCGACCGTCATCGCCCGGCCGGTCCCTGCCCGCACGATCCCGGCATCGCCATCGACCGTGACCATGTCGCCGTCTCGGAGGACGCGAGTGCCCGTGCCGGTGCCCATGACCGCCGGGATGCCGTACTCCCGCGCGACGATCGCTGCGTGGGATGCGAGACCACCGGTATCGACGACGACTGCGACCGCCCGTTCGAACAGCGGCGTCCAGGACGGGTTCGTGTACGGGCAGACGAGCACCTCGCCGGAGAGAAGCGATGCGAATCCGCGCGGGTTCGAGCACGATTCGCACCCTCCCGGATGCGCGCCCGCCGCCGGCGGGGGTACCCGCCACGAGCGAATCACGCCCGCGATCCCGATGCGGATAGAGCGTCGCCGGAGAGATGAGCGGCGCGCCGGCGAAGCTCGCCCTGCGCTTCTTGCGTGCGAGGACGGTGGTGCGCGTCGCCGCGCCCGCCGACAACGGATCTGTGATCGCCGCGAGCTCGGAGAGCCGCAGGTGGAAGACGTCGCGCGGCTCGTCGATCACGCCGGCTTCCGCGAGCCGCCGACCGGCCTCGAGCATCGCGCCGCGGAGAGCCGGGAGCCCGCGCGGCGCGTGGAAGTGGGTGTCCTCGCGGAACGCGATGCCCGCCCGCGCCGCCTCGGCGGCGGCCAGGATCGCGTCGGCCGAGCGGGTGATGCGGACGCGGCGCCGCCCGCGGACCCGTTCCGCCGCCGCTGCGGAGATCTGATCTCCCGTGTCGGCGGCCCTGCCCGGGTTGTCGATGAAGGCGCCGATCCCGTCGTAGAGGAGCGCCGGCACCTCGCCCCACGTGGGCTCCGACATGAGGAAGGCGCTGCGGACCTCTCGGTGCCCGTACTCCGCGAGATACGCGGCGACGGGCTCCCGAAGCTCCGCGAACACCTCGTCGGCTCGGACGCGGCGCTCGAAGTCGTCCGCGCCGCACGCACGGAACGCCGCCAGCAGCTCCGGGCGGGATGCCACGAGACCGGCGAGGCCGGCGAGTCCCTCGTTCGCGTCCGCCGTGCGGGTGCGGATCCCCCGCGACAGCGGACCCGCCTCGCGGAGGAGGCCGAGCACGGCGAGCCGCACCCTGAGCTTCAGCAGGCTGACACCGGCGTGCGGGAGGTAGTCGACCCGGAGGGTGATCAGCCCGTCGAGCGATGTGAGCACGCGATCCGCGACGCCGATGAGGTCCGGCCACGCCAGTGCGCGGGGATCGAGCGAGCGAAGCTCGGTCACCTCTCGATCGAAGATCGCGAACCTCGGATCACTCAGCCAGTCGCGCGTGTCGAACCGGCGCGCCTGACGGATCACGCGCATCGGCGCCGTGAGGGTGGACGCCGTCGGATGAGGCTCCGGCGGCACCAGCTCGTCGACGACGCCCTCGGTCTCTGGCAGCATCCGGTTGAGGTTCAGCCGCAGCCCCGGCAACTCGGCCACCATGCGCGTGAGGATCCGGCCGTGTCCGCGCAGTGTCCACGTCGACATGTCGAGCGGGTACGGCCGGATCGGCAGCAGCTCGGCCACGATCGAGCCCATCATGCGACGAAGCGGATTCACTCGGCGGGGCGCCGGCGGCAGTGCCGTGAGTGGGCGTGCCTGCAGGATCCAGAGACGGTCGGCCGCGAAGGCCCACTCGACGTCCTGCGGGACGCCGAAATGTCCCTCGATCGAGCGACCTGCGACGGCGAGCTGCACCTGCTGTTCCGAGGTGAGCCGGATGTCGGTGAGCCGGGCGTCGGCGGTCCCGGCATCCGCTCGGGTGCCGCCCCTTTCATCCGGACGGATCACCACCTCGCCCCGACCGGCACGGTGCAGGGTCACGCGGTCGCGCGAATCGAGCTCCGTGTGATCGGGAGTGACGAGCCCCGAGACCACCGCCTCACCGAGGCCGGGGCTCGCGTCGATCACCGTTCGATCGCGCTCCCCCGTCACCGGATCTGCCGTGAACATCACTCCTGCGATGTCGGCGGGGACCAGAACCTGCACGACCACGGCGATCTGCACGTCGTCGACGATCTGACGCTGGGCACGGTACGCGATGGCGCGATCGGCCCACAGCGACGCCCAGCAGCGACGCACCGCATCCAGCAGCTCGTCATCGCCGCGCACATTGAGGAACGTCTCCTGCTGGCCCGCGAACGCCGCGCCGGGCAGATCCTCCGCGGTCGCACTGGACCGAACGGCAACAGCCCCCGCGCCCAGTCGCCGATATTCGGCGAGGATGCCGTCGCGCAGGCCGTCGGGGATGGACGCGCTCGACAGGGCGTCGCGTGTGATCGCGGCATCCGTTGATACTGACGGGAGGGGGATGCCTCGCACCGCCTCCGCGTACGCGGCCGTCGTGATGACGAAGCCGTCCGGCACCGCGAAACCGCCGCGGAGCAGCTCGCCGAGGTTCGCGCCCTTGCCGCCTGCGACGGCCAGATCGGCGCGGCCGAGGTCGCGGAGGGGTAGGACGAGTTCCATCGCGGCTCCTGGGGTTAGAGTACGATCCGTACTCTAACGCGCCTCAGCTCAGTGTGGAACGCACCTTCTCGACGTCATCCGCGATCTGGGTCTTGAGGGGCTCGACGCCGTCGAACGCCACCATTCCGCGGATGCGCGTGACGAACTGCACCTCCACGCTGTGACCGTAGAGATCCAGATCGGTCTCATCGAGCACGTACGCCTCTACCTGGCGCACCGGCACGTCGTCGAAGGTCGGGTTGGTCCCGATGCTGATGGCCGCCGGGTAGCGGATGCCGGAGCGCAGGCCGTCGGCGGAGCCCTCGTCGATGAGCCACCCGGCGTAGATCCCCTCCGCGGGCACGAATCCCTCGAGGTCCTGCGACAGGTTCGCGGTCGGGAAGCCGAGTTCGCGGCCGCGCTTCGCACCGTGGACCACTTCGCCCCAGACCGACGGGGGGCGCCCGAGGAGCTTCGACGCCGTCTCGACATCGCCCGCACCGAGAAGTTCGCGGATCCACGTCGATGACACGCGCCTGCCGGGTTCGATGGCCCGCACATCGTCGACGACGTCGACGTCGAATCCCAGTTCGGCGCCGAGCTCGGCGAGCGTTTCGGGGTTGCCGGCACCCCCTCGGCCGAACCGGAAGTCGTGTCCGACGAGCACCGTGCGGACCCCGAGAGCGCCGACGAGCACGTGCTCCACGAACTCTCGCGCCGTCAGGTTCGCGAGCTGCTCGTCGAAGCGGAGCATGAGCGTCGCATCGATGCCCGTCTCGCCGAGGAGCTGGAGCTTCTGATGCACGCCGATGAGGTTCTCGGGGCAGATCTCGGGCCGCAGCAGCGCGAGCGGATTGCGGTCGAATGTGACCGCGACGACTCGGGCTCCGCCGGTGGCAGCATCCACCCTCGCCCTGTCGAGCACCGCGCGGTGGCCGGAGTGCACCCCGTCGAACTTGCCGATCGCGACGACCGAAGGGCCGAAACCGGCCGGCACCTCCGACGGGTCGCGGAAGACGATCACGGTGTCACCACGGCGGATGAGGCATCCGTCGTCCTCGCCGGCTCGGCGGGGCGATGCGTCATCAGCCACCACAGCCCGAAGAACGGAAGGACGAGCGGCACGAAGAGGTAGCCTCGGCCGAACTCCGACCACACCGTGGGGTGGGCGAACAACTCGGGCATCACCAGGCTGAGGGTGCCGATCACGAGGACGCCGACGAGCTCGAAGAGGATCGCGACCCACGCGACGCGGTACCAGCCGCGGGAGCCCGAGAAGATCAGGGCGAGGGTCGCGAGGATGTACACGACGGCGGAGAGAGCCGACAGCGTGTACGCGAGCGGGGCCTCGTCGAATCGCTGGACGATCTGCACGAACGAGCGTCCGGTGGCGGCGAGCGCCATGATCGCGTAGACGATGACGAGGACCCGGCCGATGCCGGTCATGCGGGGGCGGGCAGGCGACGACATAACCTGTCAATCCTAAGCCGGTCGCCTTGAGCCGGTGGCGCGGCGGACTGGTTCAGGCGACCTGGATCGTCCAGATCGCGTGCATCCGCCACACCATGACGGCGACCGCGAGGGAAGCGATGCCCATGATGACCGTGCTCCACCGGCTGCGCTCGAGCACGGCCCACGCCACCGCCGCGACCGGCAGCAGGGCCGCCGATACGAGGTAGACCCAGAACTCCAGAAGGCTTCCGGTCGGCGGATTGCCGGCGAACGGGGCGATGATCGCGATGACGATCTGGGCCAGGAGGAGGAGTTCGAGCAGCGCGAGCGACCCGGCGGTGACATCGCCCGGCGGTCGCCCGGCGAGTCCGGCCACGATGCACAGGATGCCGGCGGCAGTCGCCACGATGACCTCGACGTACGTGAACCACAGGATCACGGGCGTGCCTCCTCGGGCATGTTCATGACGCTCTTGACGTCTTCGCCGCGGCGCTCGACGATGCCGACGAGGCTGCCCGTCGGGTCGACCGCGGCTGTCGGGTTGTGGGTCAGTCGCGGCGCCGCTCCGGTGAGGCGCTTGCCGTGACGCAGGTCCCGGGCTTCTTCGGCCGACACGTCGAGGCGGCCCAGCACCTCTGTCGCGACGGCTGCCGGGGTGGCGGGCTCGGCAGCGGCCAGATCGTCGGCGGATGCTGCGCCCGCGACGTCGAACGTGCCGATCCGCGTTCTGCGGAGCGCCGTGAGGTGACCGCCGACTCCGAGCGACTCGCCGAGATCTCTCGCGAGTGCGCGGATGTAGGTGCCGCTCGAGCAGTCGACGACGACATCGAGTTCGATGGCGCCCGGTTCGCGCCGCGTGTCGAGGATCTCGAACCTCGAGACGGTGACCTCGCGGGCCTTGAGCTCCACCTGCACGCCTTCGCGCGCGAGGTCGTATGCCCTCCGCCCGGCGACCTTGATGGCAGAGACGGTGCTCGGGACCTGTGAGATCCTGCCGGTGAGCGCCGCGACGCCTTGTGCGATGAGCTCGGGTGTGACCGCGGCGACTGACGCAGCATCCGCTCTCGCCGTCTCGACACCTTCGGCGTCGTCCGTGTCGGTCGCGACGCCGAGCCGGATCGTGGCCTCGTACGTCTTGTCGAGCCCGACGATGAACGTCAGCAGCCGGGTCGCGCCCTCGACGCCGAGGATCAGGAGCCCGGTCGCCATGGGGTCGAGCGTGCCGGCATGACCGATCTTGCGGGTCGCGAGCGCGCGCCGCGCGCGGGCGACCACGTCGTGGCTCGTCATCCCGCCTGGCTTGTCGACGAGCAGGATGCCGGCAGCCGCCATCAGTGGGCGCTTTCGTACACGCGGCGAGGGTGGGCGAGGTCGGCGTTGTCGATGATGGCGGATGCTGCGGCGACGGGGTCCGCCTCGTCGAGGTAGAGCTGCTGGCCGAGGCGGTAGCGGGAGTTCGAGGGCGCTTCCGGGTCGGGATCGCATCCGTCCCGGAGCGCCATGCGCGCATAGGCGACCTCGTAGGGCACATCGAGCCACACCGACCAATCCCACAGGTCGCGCAGCAGCGGGCGATGGAGGAAGATCCCGTCGACGATGAGGACGGCATCCCGGGGTGCCGAAACCCAGGTCGACTCGAGCGGAGAGTCGCGGGCGAGGTCGAAGGCCTCGAGCTGGAATCCTGTCGTGGCGGAGGTCTGCCCGCCTTCGCGGAACGGGTCGATCAGCACGCGGCGGAACGTCGCGTAGTCGTACGAATCGCGGTAGAAGCCCTCAGGGCTTCTCCGGCCGCGCGCGTATCGTTCGGATCGCGGGCGATGGAAGCCGTCGATCGACGATCGGAAGACCGTCGTGCCGACCTCGGCGAAGACCTGTGCGAGCCCGTCCGCGAACACCGTCTTGCCCGAACCGTCGATCCCATCCACGGCGAGGAGCACCCGCCCGCCGCGGTACTGCCGGCGCACCTCGTCGCGAAGCTCTCGCCACAGGGTGCTGACGGGGGTGACGGGGAGGGCCATGCTCCCAGCCTAGGGCGGGCGGGTGGCGGGTCGTTCCGGCGCCGCCGGCGCGCAACCCCCGAGGTTCGGAGGATCTCCGCGGCACCGCCGCCGCGCATAGGCTGAACCGCATGCCCGACCTCGCGACGCCGCTCATCGCGTGGTATCGGGAGAACGCGCGCGACCTGCCCTGGCGCCGCCCGGGCTTCGACGCGTGGGGCGTGCTCGTGAGCGAGTTCATGCTGCAGCAGACGCCGGTCGCCCGCGTCATCCCGCACCTCGAGGGATGGCTCGCGCGCTGGCCGACCCCGACGGCACTCGCGGCGGACCCTGCATCCGAAGCCGTCCGCCAGTGGGCGAACCTCGGCTACCCGCGGCGTGCACTGTGGCTGCATCGCGCGGCGGTCGAGATCCGCGATCGCCACGCCGGAATCGTCCCGAAAGACGTAGATGCGCTCCTCGCACTCAGTGGGGTCGGGGAGTACACCGCGCGCGCCGTGGCGGTGTTCGCGTATGGCGAGCGGCATCCGGTCGTCGATACGAACACCCGCCGCGTGCTTGCCCGCGCCATCGACGGCCGATCGCAGCCGGGGTCGCCCGCCCGAGGGGATCTCGACGCCATGGCGGCGATCCTGCCCGCCGACCGCACGGATGCGGCAGTCGTGAACGCCGCCACCATGGAGCTGGGCGCAACGGTCTGCACGGCGCGTGCGCCGCAGTGCGGCGCCTGCCCGCTGGCGGATCGCTGCGCCTGGCGCGCTGCGGGCTATCCCGACACCGGCGACGCGCGCCGGCGGCAGGCGCGCTACGAGGGCAGCGACCGGCAGGCGCGTGGCGCGGTGATGAAGAGGCTTCGGGATGCCGCACCGGCGGCGCTCCGGATCGACGCCGTGATCGCGGAGTGGCCTGACACGCGTCAGCGCGATCGGGCGATCGACTCACTCATCGCCGACGGGCTGGCCGAGGCATCCGACGGGATGCTTCACCTGCCTCGTTGAGTCCACAGCGTCCGTCACGCGGATGCCGCGACGGTGCCTCACGCGGTTGCAGCCGCTGCACCCGTTGCCAGATCAGGTGATCTCGCGAAATCAGGCCGATGTGCGAGGGATCCGGCCTGATCTCGCGAGATCAGGCGAATTCGCCGCGGGCGATCGCGCCGCCGCGGGAACGACTACTCGGCGTCGGCTTCCTCGAGGTCGGGGTCGAGGTCGGCGTCCTCTTCGGCGTCGTCGAACTCGCGCGGCTTCACGTACGGGTCCGCGTCACCGGCGTAATTCGCCGAGACCGCGAGGCCGGCGACGGCCTCATCGCGCTCGCGCGCTTCGCGGAGGAGATCCTCGATGTGCGCCGAGTTCTCGGGGATGGCGTCGGGGATGAACTCGAGCGAGGGGGTCAGTCGCACGTTGAGATGCTTGCCCACCTCGGAGCGCAGCATCCCGGTCGCCGATTTCAGCGCCTCTGCGGACGACTCTCGCTCTTCGGCCGAGCCGAGCACGGTGTAGAAGACCGATGCGTGCTGCAGGTCACCCGTGACGCGCACATCGGTGATCGTCACGAATCCGAGTCGCGGATCGCGGAGGCCCTTCTCGAGCCGCTCCGCGAGGATCACTCGGATGCGGTCGCCCAGGCGCGCTTGACGTTCGCTGGCCATTGCTCTTCCTTTCCGAAGGTGAGGGGCGCCCGTGGGCGCCCCTCACGCAGTGGAACTAGCCGCGAGGCTTCTCCACCATCTCGGTGGTCTCGATCTCGTCGCCGATCTGGATGTCGTTGTACTTGCCGAGTCCGATGCCGGCCTCGAAGTCCGTGCGGACCTCGGTGACGTCATCCTTGAAGCGGCGCAGCGACTCGATGGCGAGGCCATCGGCGAGGACGACGCCATCGCGGATGACGCGCGCCTTCGCGTTGCGCGTGATGGTGCCGGAGCGGACGATGACACCCGCGATGTTGCCGAACTTCGAGGAGCGGAACACCTCGCGGATCTCGGCCACACCGGACTGCTTCTCTTCGAACTCGGGCTTGAGCAGACCCTTGAGCGACTGCTCGACGTCATCGATCGCGTTGTAGATGACCGAGTAGAAGCGCGTGTCGACACCTTCGCGCGAGGCGCGCTCGCGCGCCTTCGTGTCGGGGCGGACGTTGAACCCGATGATGATCGCGTTGTCGATCGTCGCGAGGTTGACGTCGGACTCCGTGATGGCGCCGACGCCGCGGTGGATGATCCGCAGCTGCACGGACTCGTCGACCTCGATCTTGAGGAGCGACTCCTCGAGCGCCTCGACGGCACCCGACACGTCACCCTTGATGATGAGGTTGAGCGACTCGACCTTGCCCTCTTCGAGAGCGCGGGTGAAGTCCTCGAGCGAGATGCGCTTGCGGGCCTTGGCCAGCTGGGCGTTGCGCTCGGCCGCTTCACGCTTCTCGGCGATCTGGCGAGCCAGGCGGTCTTCCTCGGTGACGATGAACGTGTCGCCTGCGCGGGGCACGGAGTTCAGACCCTGCACCTGCACCGGACGCGACGGGTACGCCTCGGCGACCTGGTCGCCGTTCTCGTCGACCATCGCGCGAACGCGGCCATAGGCGGTACCCGCGACGATGGCGTCTCCGACCCGGAGCGTTCCGGACTGGATGAGCACGGTCGCGACCGAGCCGCGGCCCTTGTC
The DNA here is from genome assembly GCA_963751055.1 of uncultured Actinomycetota bacterium. Lineage (GTDB taxonomy): Bacteria > Actinomycetota > Actinomycetes > Actinomycetales > Microbacteriaceae > Microbacterium. Next base: position 215,907 of record CAVVTB010000008.1, read on the forward strand.
GAGCTTCGCCTCGATGGCGACACCGCGCGCTGCCTTGTTCGGGTTGGCCGTCAGGTCGAGACCCGCGTCGGCGGTCAGCAGCACGGCGTCGAGTAGGTCCTGGATGCCGATGTTGTTGCGCGCCGAGACGTCGATGAACAGGACATCGCCGCCGTACTCCTCGGCAACAAGCCCGTACTCGGTGAGCTGCTGGCGCACCTTGCCGGGGTTGGCGTCGGGCTTGTCGATCTTGTTGACCGCGACCACGATCGGGACGCCCGCCGCTTGAGCGTGGTTCAGCGCCTCAACCGTCTGCGGCATGATGCCGTCATCGGCCGCGACCACGAGGATCGCGAGGTCGGTGACCTGCGCACCACGGGCTCGCATGGCGGTGAACGCCTCGTGACCCGGCGTGTCGATGAAGGTGATCGCGCGATCGATGCCTTCGTGCTCGGTCCAGACCTGGTACGCACCGATGTGCTGCGTGATGCCGCCGGCCTCGCCCGCGACCACGTTGGTCTGGCGGATGGCGTCGAGCAGTCGCGTCTTACCGTGGTCGACGTGGCCCATGACGGTCACGACCGGAGGACGGATCTCGAGGTCTTCCTCGTTCTCGTTCTCGAGCTCGGCGTCGAGGTCGAGTCCGAAGCCCTCGAGGAGCTCCTTGTCCTCGTCCTCGGGCGAGACCATCTGGATCTTGTAGCCGAGCTCGGCACCGAGGACCTCGAAGGTCGCCTCGTCCAGGGACTCGGTGGCCGTGGCCATCTCACCCAGGTTGAAGAGGATGGTGACGAGCGTTCCGGGCTGAACGGTGTAGCCGGTGATCGTCTCGATCTTGTCGGCGAAGTCCGAGATCGACGCGCCTCGGCGCATGCGGATGATCTCGCCGTTGCCGCGCGAGACGTTGACGCCACCGACGACCGGCGCATCCCGCATCTCGAACTCTTGACGCTTCGCCCGACGCGACTTGCGCTGCTTGGACTTTCCGCCGCCCTTGCCGAAGGCACCTGCGGTGCCACCGCCGGGACCACGGCCACGGCCACCGCCGCCACCGGGACGACCGGCGAAGCCGCCGGCTGCCGGAGCACCGGGTGCACCGCCGGGACGCTGGAATCCACCGGCGCCACCGGCGCCGCCGGGACGACCCGGGCCGCCCGGACGCTGCTGGAACGGAGCACCTGGACGACCGCCGGCACCGCCGGGACGACCTGCACCACCCGGGCGAGGAGCGCCGGGACGCGGGGCGCCGGGGCGCGGAGCCTGGGGACGCGGGATGTTGCCGGGGGTCGGGCTCGGACGCTGACCCATGCCCTGCGCGGACGCGAAGGGGTTGTTGCCGGGACGCGGCCCTGCCGGGCGCTGACCCATGCCCTGTGCGGATGCGAAGGGATTGTTGCCGGGACGCGGAGCGCCACCCGGACGCGGCGGCTGCGGAGTCACCGCACCGGTTGCACCCTCGGCGGGCGTGGCCGAAGCAGCGGCGGCAGCGGGCGCCTCCACCGGAGCAGCCGGAGCCGCGGGAGCGGCCGGAGCGGGTGCTGCGGGGGCAGCGGCCGCCGGAGCGGCGGGCGCGTCAGGCGCGGGAGCGGCCGGCGTGGTCTCGGCAGCGGGTGCCGGAGCCGCGGGGGTCGCGGCCGGGCGCGCCGGACCGGGCCGGCCGGCGGGGCGCGCGGGCGCCGCGGCAGCGGGCTTGCTGTCAGTCGCTGCCGGGGCCGAAGCGCCGGCAGCGGCGCCGTCTGCCTCGAGGGCAGCGCGAAGCTTGCGAGCCACGGGGGGCTCGATGGTGGACGAGGGGCTCTTGACGAATTCGCCGAGCTCCTTCAGCTTGGCGAGAGCCACCTTGCTGTCGACTCCGAGTTCGGAGGCGATCTCGTGCACGCGTGGTTTGGCGTTTGCCACAATTCTCCTGTCTGGGGCCCACCCAGACAGGGCAGACCGTTAGTAGCGGACGGGACTCATTTCGAGCCGTTCACTTTGATTCCATAGCCGTTCAGCCGTTTCTCGATGGTCTGCGTGTCAAGGGGGCCTGACACACGGAGTGCTCGCACGAAGGCGCGGCGCCGGATCGCGGCATCCACGCACTCATGTGTCTCGTGGACCCACGCGCCCCGTCCCGGCATCGATGCACGCTCGTCGGGGACGAGCACGGAATCAATGGAAACCACCCTGAGCAGGGCGGATCGGGGGGCACGCGTACGGCATCCGACGCACGTTCGTACGGGTTCCATCTTACACCCCCGGGGCTTTCGCCCCGGCCCCCCTTCCCACACCCAGGGCTGAGTGCCGCCCGACGGTCAGCGCTCCTCGAGGATCGAGTCCGGCTGGATGTCGATCTTCGCGCCCGTGAGCTTCGCCGCGAGGCGGGCGTTCTGGCCCTCCTTGCCGATCGCGAGCGAGAGCTGGTAATCAGGCACGAGTGCGCGAACGGCCTTGCTCGAGGCATCCAGGATGAAGCTCGATGTGACCTTCGCGGGTGACAGCGCGTTCGCGACGAACTTCGCGAGCTCGGGGTCGTAGTCGACGATGTCGATCTTCTCGCCGCTGAGCTCCTCGGTCACGGCGCGGACGCGGCGGCCCAGCTCGCCGATGCACGCGCCCTTGGCGTTGATCGTCGGGTCGTTGGCCTTGACCGCGATCTTGGTGCGGTGCCCTGCCTCGCGCGCCAGCGAGACGATCTCGACGAGTCCGGCGGGGATCTCGGGGACCTCGAGCGCGAACAGCTTGCGGACGAGCCCGGGGTGGGTGCGCGACACGGTGATCTGCGGACCCTTCGTGCCCTTCGAGACCGACGTCACGTAGACGCGCAGACGGGAGCCGTGCGTGTACTGCTCTCCCGCCACCTGCTCTTCGGGAGGCAGGATCGCCTCGACCGAGCCGAGATCGACGTGGACCATGCGCGGATTCGGCCCCTGCTGCACGATCCCGGCGACGATGTCGCCCTCCTTGCCGCGAAACTCTCCCAGTACGGCGTCGTCGGCGATGTCGCGCAGACGCTGGCTGATGACCTGCTTGGCTGCGAACGCGGCGATGCGGCCGAAGTCCTCGGGGGTGCTCTCCTCCTCGCCGATCACCGCACCCTCGTCATCGAGGAGGGGCACGAAGACGGCGACGTGGCCGGTCTTGCGGTTGAGCTCGGCGCGGGCGCCCTCCGGAAGCTCACCCGTGGGCGAGGTGTGCTTGGCGTAAGCGGTCAGGATCGCCTGCTCGATGATCCTCACGAGCTCCTCGAAGGGGATTTCCTTCTCGCGCTCGACCGTTCGCAGCAGTCCGAGATCGATGTCCACACTGGCCTCCATATTCAGCTCTCACCGGCGCGTCGAACTCGCCGGAACCCTACAACGTTACCGGATGCCGGCCTGTGCGACCTCCGGGAATGCGCGGCGCAACCTCGCACCGGCCGGACCGAGCCGGACAGTGTCAACCCCGTCAAGGGCACCTCGACCACGACATACGCTGAATCGATGACTTCTGGGGCCAAGGCCGAGGTGAAGCACGCCGCCCGCAAGGCGGAATCAAGCCGTGGGTTCCGCGTGCTCGCGAGGGCGGGCTACGCCGCGAACGGGTTCGTCCACGTCCTGATCGGCGTGCTGCTGCTCGTCGTGGCGTTCGGAGGCCGCGGCGAGACGGACCAGGCCGGAGCGCTCAAGGCGGTCGCGGCGGCTCCGGCGGGCTTCCTCGCGCTGTGGGCCCTCGCCGTCGCGCTCCTCGCGCTGGGCGCGTATCACCTCCTCGACGGCATCCTCGCGCGGAGCGGGGAACCTGCGGGCAAGTGGGGCCGTCGCGCCGCGGAGTGGGGCCAGGCTCTCGTCTTCATCGTGCTCGGCCTGCTCGCGGCATCCATCGCCCTCGGCGCAAGACCCGACGCCGATGAGTCGGCGGAGGTGGCGAGCCGCGGCGTGCTGTCGATTCCCGGCGGTCCCTTCGTCCTGGGACTCATCGGGATCGGGTTCGGCATCGGCGGCATCGCGTTCATCGTGATGGGCATCCGGCGCAGCTTCGAGAACAGGATGTCGCTGCCGTCCGGATCGCGCGGCGCCGGCATGAAGACCCTCGGCGTCATCGGCTTCGTCGCGAAGGGCATCGCGCTCGTCATCCTGGCGATCCTGCTCGTCGTCGCAGCGGTCAAGGTCGAACCGGATGCCGCCGGCGGGCTGGATGCGGCGATCGATGCGCTCCTCAGCCTGGACTACGGTCCGCTGCTGGTCGGCGCGATCGGCGGCGGCCTGATCGCGTACGGCGTCTTCTGCTTCCTGCGCGGCCGCTACGCCCGGATGTGACTTCTCGCCACCGCTGAGCGTCAGCGGGTCGTGAGCCGGGTGACCGCATCGGCGATCGCGAGCGCCTCGCGGGCGCCGGTCCGGCGGTCCCACAGCTCGACCTCGCCGTCGGGAGCGCCCCGCCCCACGATGACGATCCACGGGACCCCGACGAGCTCGGCATCGCCGAACTTCACGCCGGGCGAGACCTTCGGCCGGTCGTCGTAGAGGACGTCGAGTCCGGACGCCTCGAGGTCGGCACTCAGCTGCGCGGCGACGTCGAACACCACATCATCCCGTCCCGCGGCGACCACGTGGACGTCGAATGGCGCGATCGACTCGGGCCAGACAAGACCCTTGTCGTCGTTGTTGAGCTCGGCGAGGATCGCGAGGATGCGGGTCACGCCGATCCCGTAAGAGCCCATCGTGACCGTCACGAGCTTCCCGTTCTCGTCGAGGACCTTGAGCCCGAGCGTCTCGGCGAAGAAGCGGCCGAGCTGGAACACGTGGCCGATCTCCATGCCCCGAGCGAGCTCGACCGGACCGGAGCCGTCCGGCGCCGGGTCGCCGGCGCGCACCGTCGATACCTCGACGAAGCCGTCTCCGGTGAAGTCGCGGCCGGCCACGAGCGTGTGCACGTGCTGCTCGTCGACATTGGCGCCGGTGACCCAGGCGGTGCCGTCGACGACGCGCGGGTCGAGCAGGTACCGGATGCCGGTGGCCGACTCCTCGCCCAGGATCGGGCCGGCCTCGGACCAGGGGCCGATGTATCCCTTCACGAGGAATGGGTTGCGCTCGAAGTCCGCCTCGGTCGCCGCCTCGACGTCGGCCGGGGCGAAGGCGACCTCGACGCGCTTGTCATCCACGTCGCGGTCGCCCGGGATGCCGACGACGACGACCTCGCGGGTGCCGTCCAGGTGCGTGAGGGCCAGGACGACGTTCTTGAGCGTGTGCGCCGCGGTCCACTCCGGCGCACCTTCGGTCGCGGGTCCGGCGATTCCGGGGGCGGGCGGGTCGAGGTGGGCGTTCGCGTGATCGACGAGCGTCTGGATGGTCGGCGTGTTCGGTGAGTCGAAGATGACGGGCGCACCCACGCCGTCGAGCGACACCGGCTCCGGCACGACGGTTGTGAACGCCTCCACGTTCGCGGCGTAACCGCCCCCCGACCGCACGAACGTGTCTTCGCCGACGGCGATCGGGTGCAGGAACTCCTCGCTGCGCGCGCCGCCCATGAGGCCGTTGTCGGCGTTCACGATGACGTACTCGAGACCGAGCCGCTGGAAGATGCGCTCGTATGCGTCGCGCTGCGCCTGGTACGAAGCATCCAGCCCCGCATCGGTGTAGTCGAACGAGTACGCGTCCTTCATCGTGAACTCACGGCCGCGGAGGAGTCCGGCGCGCGGACGCGCCTCGTCGCGATACTTGTCCTGGATCTGGTAGATCGCGAGGGGCAGATCCTTGTACGACGAATACAGGTCCTTGACGAGGAGGGTGAACAGCTCCTCGTGGGTCGGTGCGAGCAGGTAGTCCGAGCCCCTGCGGTCCTTCAGCCGGAAGATGCCGTCGCCGTACGCCTCCCACCTGCCGGACTCACGGTACGGGTCGGCGGGCACGAGCGCCGGGAAGTGGACCTCGTAGGCGCCGGCGTTCGTCATCTCGGCACGGATGATGCCCTCGATCTTCGCCTTCACCTTCAGCCCCAACGGCAGCCATGTGAAGATGCCGGGCGCGGTGCGGCGGATGTATCCGGCGCGGACCAGCAGGCGATGGCTCGTCACCTCGGCATCGGCGGGATCTTCGCGGAGCGTGCGGAGGAAGAAGTGAGAGAGACGGGTGACCACGAGGGTCAAGTCTAGAGCGGTGGGTCGAGTGGGCCGCGAGGCGGCCGTCAGTCCGAACCGTCGCCTGCCCCAGCCGGAACGAGAGCCGGCAGTCCATCGAGCGACCGCGTGTTCTTCTCCGCCCGATAGGAATCGAGCCCGTCAGGGCCCTTCTTCACGGCCCACGGCCGCATGATGTCTCGGTCGGCGACGAAGTCCATCTGCGGTACGCCCCATCCGCACGAATCCGCCGCGCGCTCCACATCGACGACGATGACCGCCCGGGCGCCGATGTGACCCGGATGCTCGTGCTCGACCCGCTCGAACAAGGGGTCGCCCGGAAGCACGACGCGGCCGCGGCCGTGCAGCCTGACGATGCGCGGGCGCTCGTCGAACGCGCAGAACATCAGGCAGATGCGACCGTTCTCGTTGAGGTGCGCGATGGTCTCGGCGCCGCTGCCGGTGAGGTCCAGCCACGCCACAGTGTGCGAGTCCAGGATGCTGAGCGAGTCGAGCCCACGCGGAGAGACGTTCACGTGGCCGTCCTCCGACAGTGGCGCTGTGGCGACGAAGAAGAGGTGCTGCCCCTTGATCCAGGTCGCGAGGCTGTCATCGATCCCGTCGAACACCTTGCCCATGGCGTGAGTCTAGCCAGCGGGCGATCCGCCTCGCCGACCCGCGTGCAGGACGACGCGCACCACGAGACCGGCGGTCAGAGCCCAGAATGCGGCGCTGACGCCGGCGATGGCGACCCCGGACGCGGCGACGAGGAACGTGACCACCGCGGGCAGCCGCTCCCCCGGATCGTCGATCGCCTGCTGCACCGCCGAGCCGAAGGCCGAGAACAGTGCGAGCCCCGCGACGGCCGGAATCACGGCTTCGGGAGCGAACAGGACAAGCGCGGCGAACGCTGCGGATGCGGCGCCCAGAACGAGATACGACGCCCCCGTCGACACTCCCGCCACCCATCGGCGCTGCGGATCCGGCTCGGCCTCGGGCGCGGCCGCGAGCGCAGCGCTGATCGCTGCGAGGTTGATGGCATGCCCGCCCGCCGGTGCGCTCAGCGCGGTGCCGATCCCGGTGACGAGCATCGCCGGACGCCACGGCACGGCGTAGCCGAAGCTGCGCATGATGGCGACTCCCGGCACGTTCTGCGATGCCATGGTGACGATGTACAGCGGGATGGCGACGCCGACGAGCGAGCCGATGGTGAGCGTGGGCATGGTGAACTCCAAGCGCGGGACGAGGAGCGCCGGATCGACGGATGCCCCTTCCTGCGCGAGCGAGACGCCCACCACGATCGCGGCGGCGACGAACGCGAGCGGGACCGCCCATCGCGGAGCGAGACGGATGAACACCAGCCACGTGAGCACCACAGGCACGACCCCCCACGGGTTCACCACGATTCCCGTGACGGGTGCGAGACACAGCGGCAGGAGCACGCCCGCGAGCATCGCCTGCGCGATCGAGGGCGGGATGCGGGCGATCAGCCCGCCGAGCATGGGCCACAGCCCCGTGACCACGATGAGAACCGCGACGACGAGGAACGCCCCCACCGCCGCGGGCCAGCCACCCTCCACGACTCCGGTGGCGGCCAGCAGCGCGGCGCCCGGCGTCGACCAGGCGACGGTCACCGGCATCCGGTATCGCCAGGCGAGGAGGATGCAGGCGACACCCATGGTGATGCTCAGTGCGAGGAGCCCGCTCGCGGCCTGAGCCGGTGTCGCGCCGACGGCGTCCAGCCCGGTGAGGACCACGGCGAAGGAGCTCGTGAAGCCGACCAGCGCCGTCACGACGCCTGCGGTGATCGGGCGTGCTCGAGACGTCGAACGGACGGGTTCGGTCATCGGATGCCTCGGGCTCGGCGTTTCGCGGGGTATCAGCACGCTAGCGCACGCCTCGTAGGCTGAACCGGTGACGACGATCCTCCTCACCGGCTTCGAGCCGTTCGCCGGCGACACCGCCAACCCGTCGGGTGACGCCGTGCGGCTCGTCGCCTCGGAGTGGGCCGGCCCCGAGACGCTCGTCACCGCAGTGCTTCCGGTGACCTTCGCCGGGGCGGCCGAGCACATCCAGCGGCTGATCGTCGAGCACTCCCCCGACATCGTCATCGCGACCGGTCTCGCCGGCGGACGGGCCGAGATCTCGGTCGAACGCATCGCGGTCAATCTCATCGACGCCCGCATCGCCGACAACGAAGGCGCCGCGCCGCTGGATGCACCGAGCGTCGCGGGCGCGCCGGACGCTCACTTCTCGTCGCTGCCGGTCAAGGCGATCGTGCGCGATGTCACGACCGCCGGCATCCCTTCTGCGTTGTCGACCACCGCGGGGACCTTCGTGTGCAACCACACCTTCTTCGTGGCCACGCACGTCGCAGCGACGCGTCCGGGCGTTCGAGCCGGCTTCATCCACGTGCCGTGGGCGACCGGTCAGTCGCCTGGCGGCGAGGCGGAGCTGCCGATCTCGGACATCGCGCGTGCCCTGTCGATCGCCGTCCGCACCACGGTCGCCACACCGGTCGACATCGCCGCCCCGGGTGGTTCGCTGCACTGAGCGCGTCAGTCGGCGTGGACCACCCTCGCCAGATCATGTTCGACCTGCATCAGCTCGGCAGCAGTTGCGAACGGATCGAGGATCGTCTCCTCCGCCGCGAACATCAGCTCGAGATAGTCCGTGGAGTCTCCGCCCGGGAGTGGAACCGAGGCGTCGTACGCCACCGCGCCGCTCGCGAACTGCAGCCAGGCCAGCAGCAGGTCCGCGGTCGCCCGATCACGAGCATCTCCGCCGGTCGGAGACAGAACCGCGTGCGCATCCGCCGCGCTCGATGCCGAGACCTGCTCGGAGAAGACACTCGACACTGCATCGACGATGTCGAGATAGGCCGTGGCGGTGTCCTCATCGATGTGAGGTGACCCGCTCCCCGAGTACTGGTGCTTCCACCAGCCGCTGCTCTGCGCATCGTCGGCGGTCCCGGTCACGATCACGTCGGCGTCGGCGACGTCACTGCCGCCGTCGTCATCCGTCAACGTCAGAGTCAGCAGCTGCGCTCCAGGCTCCGGGGAGACGGCGTCGATCTCATCCGCCGCCGCGAACGGGAAGGTGCCGTGGGGACTCAGCGGTGGATCTGGTGCCTCCGTGGGGTCGTTGAAGTACGTGTTCACGTCCCCGCTGCTCCACGTGAAGGTCAGATCGTCGGAGCCCGCATCCGTCCCCGCTGCCGACAGAGCAAGCTCCTCGCCCGCGCCGACGACGAAGAAGTCGCCGCCGGGGAAGGTGATCTGGCCGGAGACGTCGAGGGTGACCTCCGGGTCGAGGTTCGCAACGTCGACCACCACGGTGTCGTCGTCGGCGCCGAGATCGTCGTCGGTCACCGTCACCGTGACGTCGAAGGCGCCGTTGTCACCGTAGACGTGATCCACGCCCACCTCGAGCTGATCCGTCGTCACGGCCTGCGGAGCGGTTCCATCACCCCAGTCGATGGATGCCGTATGGGTGTCGAGCGCGCCCGGATCGATGAACGTGGCGGTCACCGTGGCGGTCTCGCCCTCATCGATCTCGTCGCCGACAGCGGTCACCGTCGGCGGCACGTTGAGCACGGTGACCGTCGCGGTGTCGGTGTCCGTGAGAGCCGTGGCCGCGGTGACATCGCCGCCGAAGTCGCTCACGGTGAGGTCGATGTCGTCGATCGTGTCGTCGATCGCGGTATAAGTCGGAGTCGCGATCGTCGGGTCATCGAGGTTGGTCGCCGGCGACCAGGAGTAGCTCAGGATCGCGTTCTCGGGATCGCTGCTGCCCGTCCCGTCAAGCTGCACGGTCGACCCCTCATCCACGAAGTAGGACCCCCCGGCCGACGCGGTCGGCGCGGTGTTGGTGCACGGGTTCGCGGTGAAGGCATCGTTGCCGGGGCTGGTCGTGCTGTCGGCATAGAGGTTCCCGGGGATGTCGCAGACGAACGGGACGAGGTTCGTGCCCTGGATGAATCCGCCCGCGTAATACCCGACGGTCGTGGGGTCCGCGTCGCCCCCGCCGGGGATCGACCGCGGGATGAAGGGCCCCGAGAACGGCGTGGTGTCGGTCGGGTTCGTGCGAACGGCGACCTCGTGGTGCAGATGGCGGCCGGTGGCCGATCCGATGTCGGCCTCGATCCCGAGCGTCTGGCCGACGAGCACAGTGTCGCCGACCGACAGGCTTGCAGGCGCGCCGGTGATCGACCCGGTGCGCATGTGCGTGTACTTCGACCACTCGCCGTTCGGGTGAGCGATCCAGATGTAGTTGTTGTAGTTCTGGCAGAACCCGATCACGGTGCTGTTGGGGATGTTGAACGTCCCGTTGCCATCGAGGTCCTCGGCCGGGTCGAGGTTCCCGTCACCGTCGGTGTCGGGCTCGGTGGCGTCATTGCAGCTGTGCTCCGCGGCATCTGAGTGCACCGTCACGCCGTCGAGCAGCACCTGGCCGGAATTCCCGTTGACGTCGAGCCCGTCTCCGTTTCCGCCCGAGTTGCCGTGGATGTCGACGATGGCCATCACCACGCCGGAGGCCGCGGCCACGACCGTGGTCGGCATCGCGTCGGCCACCATGTCGATCCTGTTGTTCCCGTTGCCGGGGACGGGGTTGCCGTGGTTGTGATGGTCGTTGCTGACGATCAGCGTCGTGTTGTCGGCATACGGGATCCGGTAGATGCCCGCCGACACCGGGAAGGTGCCGTGGCCGGCGACGGCCGGTGGAGCGCCGGCCAGTGCGGCGGCGACGCCGGCGGCGGCGAGTGCTGCGACGAGGGTGACGTTCCGACGGATCCTGGTTCGGTACACGATGGACCTCCTGCGAGCCGCGCTCGTGCAGAAGTACCCTCCGCACACGACCGCGAGGACTCCCCCACGCGAATGCTACTCCGGTCGCGAAGGTCCTGCCATGTGCCCTGCGGGTCAGGCCGTGACGACCTGCGCGGTGCCGATCGGCGCGGCCGGCCCCATCTCGGCGGCGAGGCGGTTCGCCTCTTCGATGAGCGTTGCCACGATCTCGGACTCGGGCACCGTCTTGATGACATTGCCCTTCACGAAGATCTGCCCCTTGCCGTTGCCGGAGGCGACGCCGAGGTCTGCCTCGCGGGCTTCGCCCGGGCCGTTCACGACGCAGCCCATGACCGCGACGCGCAGCGGCACCGTCATGTCCTTGAGGCCTTCGGTCACGTCGTCGGCGAGCGTGTAGACGTCGACCTGCGCGCGGCCGCACGAGGGGCATGAGACGATCTCCAGCTTGCGTTCGCGCAGGTTCAGCGACTGCAGGATCTGGTGGCCGACCTTCACCTCTTCGGCCGGCGGAGCCGAGAGCGAGACGCGAATGGTGTCGCCGATGCCCTCGCCCAGCAGGATGCCGAACGCCGTGGCGCTCTTGATCGTGCCCTGGAAAGCAGGGCCGGCTTCGGTGACGCCGAGGTGGAGCGGCCAGTCGCCCATCTGGGCGAGCAGCCGGTAGGCCTGCACCATGATGACGGGGTCGTTGTGCTTGACCGAGATCTTGAAGTCGTGGAAGTCGTGCTCCTCGAACAGGCTCGCCTCCCAGCGGGCACTCTCGGCGAGCGCCTCGGGCGTCGCCTTGCCGTACTTCTGCAGGAGCCGGGGGTCGAGCGAGCCGGCGTTCACTCCGATGCGCAGCGAGACACCGGCATCCGTCGCCGCCTTTGCGATGGCGCCGACCTGATCGTCGAACTTGCGGATGTTCCCGGGATTGACCCGGACGGCCGCACACCCTGCGTCGATGGCCTGGAACACGTACTTCGGCTGGAAGTGGATGTCGGCGATGACCGGGATCTGGCTCTTCTTCGCGATGATGTGCAGCACGTCGGCGTCGTCCTGCGACGGCACCGCGACGCGGACGATCTCGCATCCGGATGCCGTCAGCTCCGCGATCTGCTGCAGCGTCGCGTTGATGTTGGTGGTCGGGGTCGTGCACATCGACTGGACGCTGACTGGCGCGTTGCCGCCGACGAGCACCTTGCCGACCTTGATCTGGCGGCTCTTGCGACGGGGGGCGAGCGTTTCGGGGATCTTGGGCATCCCGAGATTGACTGCTGGCACGCGCCCAGCCTACGCTGGCGCGCCCGGGTGAAGCCGTGCCGAGAGCCAGGCAGGCCCGTTCGCACGGTAGTTTCACGGCATGAGCCTGAGTCATCAGCTGACCCGGATGACGGGGCGCGACCCTGGGGAACGCCATCGGGGGGCAACCCCTCTCGAGCTGCTCTTCGATCTGACGTTCGTGGTGGCGTTCAGCCAGATCTCGTCCCAGGCGGCGCACGCGCTGGAACTCGGTCATCTCTCGACGGCCCTCACCGGCTTCGCCTTCACGACGTTCGCGGTCACCTGGGCCTGGATCAACTACTCCTGGCTCGCCAGCGCGTATGACAACGAGGACATCTTCTTCCGGCTTGCGACGCTCGTCGTCATGATCGGCGTCCTGGTTGTGGCGCTCGGCGTGCCGCCGGTGTTCCACTCACTGGAAGAGGGCGAGCACTTCGACAACAGCATCATGGTCGCCGGATACGTGATCATGCGAGTCGCGACCGTGGCGATCTGGCTGCGCGCCGCGAAGCACGACCCCGAGCGGCGCCGCACGTGCCTCGCCTATGCCGTCAACATCTCGATCGCGCAGGTCGGCTGGGTGGCGCTGATCTTCCTGAACGTGCCGATCTCCACGGCGATCGCGATCGCGTGCACGCTCATCCTCTTCGAGCTCGCCGGGCCCGTCTTCGCCGAGCTGCGGTACGGCAGGACGCCGTGGCATCCGCATCACATCGCCGAGCGCTACGGGCTGCTGGTCATCATCTCGCTGGGTGAGATCATCCTCGGCACGATCCTCGCGATCTCGGCGGTGGTCGAGGAGGACGGGTGGACCCTCGAGGCGGGCCTCATCGCGTTCGGCGGCACCGCGATCGCGTTCGCCCTGTGGTGGGTGTACTTCGTGATCCCCCCCGGATCGGTGCTCGCGCGACATCCGCTCCGCGCATTTCCGTGGGGCTATGGGCACATCTTCCTCTTCGGTTCCATCATCGGCGTCGGCGCCGGGCTTCACGTCGCCGCCCAGGTGATCGCCGGACACGCGCACGTCGACGCGACGTTCGCCGTGCTCGCCGTGGGGTTGCCGGTGCTCGCCTTCGAGGTCATGATCTTCGCGCTGTACGCGGTTCTCGTGATGCAGTTCGACCCGTTCCACTTCTGGCTGTTCCTCGGATCCGTAGTGCTCATCGCTGCCGCGGTCGTGGCGGTGTCGCTGGGCGCATCCCTCGGGCTGTCGCTCATCGTGATCGCACTCTCACCGACCGTCATGATCGTCGGGTACGAGACCATCGGCTGGAGACACGCCAACGAGATGCTGGAGCGAGCTCTCGGCGACTGACGGGCACCCATCCGCTGTGGTAGTTTCGGCCCATGTCCTCGAACCCCACCACGTGGTGGCCCGCCCGCTGACGGCGGTGTGTTCGCGTTCCCAGACCACAGACCGCCCGAGGGCGGTCTTTCTCGTTTCAGCGACCGCCCGACCGATGAAAGGCCGGCGATGACCCCGAGCCCCTCCCTCCGCGAGCTTGCCGCGAGCGGCATCCCGTTCGCTCTCATCGCCCGCGACGACACGACGGTCGAGCTCCTGACCGGTGAGATCGTCGACGTCGACCTCCTCGCCGACATCCCGCTTCTGGATGCCGCGGGCACGCCGCGCGAGGTGCTGGCCCTCGTCCCCTTCCGCCAGGTGCGCGAGCGTGGATTCGAGTGCCACGACGACCAGGCCCCACTGCGGTGCCTGATCGTCGGCGCGCGCACGCGGATTCCGCGCGAGGACGCGCTCGAGCAGCTGCCGACCGCGCCGATCCCGCTCGCCGACGCCGGATTCGACATCGCCGACCCCGAGTACGCCTCGATCGTGGAGCAGGTCATCGCCGACGAGATCGGGCGCGGCGAGGGGGCGAACTTCGTCATCCGGCGCGACTTCACCGCAGGCGTCGACGCCGACCCGGCGACCGCCGGCTTGACCTGGTTCCGCGCGCTCCTCGAGCACGAGCGCGGCGCCTATTGGACGTTCGCGATCGTCACTCCGGGCCATGTCGCCGTCGGCGCGAGCCCCGAAGCGCACGTCAGCGCGCGCGATGGACTCGTCACGATGAATCCGATCTCGGGGACATTCCGCCACCCGGCGGGCGGCGCGACCGCCGCGACCCTGACCGAGTTCCTCGAGTCGACGAAGGAGACCGAAGAGCTCTTCATGGTCGTCGACGAGGAGCTGAAGATGATGAGCGCCGTCTGCTCCGACGGCGGCCGCATCACGGGCCCGCACCTCAAGGAGATGTCGCGCCTCACGCACACCGAGTACGTGCTGCGGGGGCGCAGCCGTCTCGACCCGCGCGACATCCTGCGCGAGACGATGTTCGCACCGACCGTGACGGGCTCGCCGATGCAGAACGCCTGCACGGTGATCACCCGCCATGAGCGCACACCTCGCGGCTACTACTCGGGCGTCGCCGCGCTGTTCACCCCCCGCCTCCCCGCCGCGATCATGGCCGGCGAGCCGACGCATGACCTGGACGCGCCGATCCTCATCCGCACGGCGTATCTCGAGGGCGGCAGGCTTCGGGTGCCGGTGGGCGCGACGCTGGTGCGCCACTCCGACCCCTACGGCGAGGTCAGCGAGACCCACGGCAAGGCCGCGGGCGTGCTGGGCGCCATCGGGGCGGTGCCGCGCGATCGCATCGCCGAGGCCGCGATCGACGACGCGGCGATCGACGAGGACGCCCCGGCGCCGCGACCACGGCTGCTCGCCGACGACCCCGCCATCGCCTCGCTCCTCGCCTCGCGAAACGCCCGGCTCGCCGCGTTCTGGCTGAACCCGCAGGATGCCGGCGGCGAAGGGCCGCTCGCCGGCCGGACCGCCGTCGTGGTCGACGCCGAGGACCGGTTCACCACGATGCTCGCGCACCAGCTTCGTCACCTCGGGCTCGAGGTCGAGATCGTGCCGTGGAGCGCCATCACGGATGCACGGCTGGATGGCGCGGATCTCGTCGTCTGCGGACCCGGTCCCGGGGACCCTCGCGAAGCGGACAGCCCTCGGATGCACCGGATGCGCGACGTCGTCGCCCATCGCAGAGACACCGGCCGCCCACTTCTCGCGGTCTGCCTCAGCCACCAGATCCTCGCCGACTCGCTCGGCATCGAGCTCGCGCCGCTCGGCGCACCTCACCAGGGGCTGCAGAAGACCGTGGACGTGTTCGGGATGCCGGCATCCATCGGCTTCTACAACACCTTCACCGCGCGTGTCACGCCCGGCACCACCCGCATCGGCGAGACGGAGGTCGCGGCCGACGCATCCGGCGACGTGTACGCGCTGCGCGGACCGGGTTTTGCATCGGTGCAGGGCCACCTGGAGTCGATCCTGTCGCGAGACGGCATGACGACACTCGAGCGCCTCGTCTCGCACGCCCTCACACCCGTCGTCGCCTGACACGGCGGGCTAGGCCTGGGGGTTCCGAAAGTCGGGTCCGCGACACCGACACGCCGATGACGGATGCCGGTCACCGGCATGTCGTGTGGCGGAGCCGACTTTCGGGACGCAGTCAGCGCGCCAGCCGCGCAGCCAGGAGACGGCGCTCGGCCTCGTTCGCGGTCAGCTCGAGCGCCTGCAGGTCCTCCGCGAGCGCCTCGTCGTCGCGGCCGAGCTCGCGCAGCAGCTGAGCCCGGACCGCGTGCCACAGGTGCGAGCGGGCGAGCGTGTCGACGAGCGGATCCACCTCCGCAAGCGCCTCGCGCGGACCCTCGATCCGGGCGAGCGCCACTGCGCGGTTCAGGCGCACCACCGGCGACCGGTCGTACGCGAGCAGCATGTCGTACAGCGTCAGCACCTGCAGCCAGTCGGTCTCGTCCGGCGATGCGGCATCCGCGTGGCATGCTGCGATCGCCGCGTGGAGCTGCCATCTGCCCGGCCGGCGCAGCATCGCAGCCCGCTCGAGCGCCCTCCGCGCATCGGCAAGGAGTGCGGCATCCCATCTCGACCGGTCCTGATCGCCGAGCAGCACGAGTTCACCGTCGACGGCCCGCGCGGACTCGCGGGCGCGATGGAACTCGAGGAGCGCGAGCAGCCCCTGCGCCTCGGCCTCCCGCGGCAGAGCCGCCGCGACGACTCGGGCGAGCCACAGGGCGTCGTCGGCGAGGTCGCGATCGGCGACCGCGTCACCTCCGGCAACGAGGTGCGCTTCGCTGTACATGACCGAGACCACGGTCAGCACGATGTCGAGACGCCCCGCGCGCTCCACCCCTGCCGGGATGCGGATGGGGATGCCGGCGGCGCCGATCTTCCGCTTCGCCCGGACGATCCGCTGCGCGACCGTCGGCTCCGGGCTGAAGGTCGCCCGCGCGATCTGCGCCGTGGTGAGGCCGCACACCGCTCGCAGGGTCAAGGCGAGCTGCGCATCGGGCGAGAGCGCCGGGTGGCAGCATCCGAACAGCAGCGGCAGCCGCTCGTCCGCGTCGGAAGCCGTCGCAGCGACGGGCTGCTCGACCGGCTCAGCCAGCAGCGCGAGCTTGTCGCGGTAGCGGGACTCGCGGCGCAGCCGATCGAGCGCATTGTGCCGCGCCGCCTGAGTGAGCCACGCGCCGGGATTCGGCGGCACGCCCCGCGCCCGCCACTCGCGGAGGGCCTCCACCACGGCTTCCGCGACGGCCTCTTCGGCGATGTCGAGACTGCCGAGCGACGACGTCAGCGCGCCGACGATCCGACCCGACTCCTCACGGACGACGCGGGCGAGCAGAAGATCGGATGCCGCGGCCCCGGCCCGGGCGGAATCCCGGCCAGGCGGGGTCGCGGCATCCGGAGTGCTCACTGCTCGAACTGGCTGTAATCCGTGACCATCGGCCGGATCTCGACGGATGTGCCCTCCAGCTCGAGCATCGGCCACGACTTCGCGAGAGCGATCGCTGCGTCGAGGTCGGGCACGTCCACGACGCTGAAGCCCCCGATGACCTCCTTCGCCTCGGAGAACGGCCCATCGACGACGACAGGTCCACCGGCGGCGGACTTGACGCTCGTCGCGGTGTCGGCGGGCATGAGCTCGGCACCGGAGTCCTCGATGACCGCGTCGTGCTCCTGGTACCACTGGAAGATCCGCCCGTAGACCTCCTGTGCGCGCTCCGGCGGCACGGTCGCATCGAGTTCGGGGGTCGAGGTGAACATGATGACGTACTTCACGGTCGTTGTCCTTTCGTCATGGGAACCGTTTCATCCCCACAGCGAACGGACAAGGCCGGAATCGACATCCGCCCTCAAATACTCAGAACAGCGATATCGGGTTGAAGATGTCGGCCAGGATCAGCACAGCGCCCATGACGACGAGCGCGATGACGACGACGAAGGTCACCGGCACGAGCTTGGTCGCGTCCACGGGCTTCGGCGGCGGGCGGCCCCAGATCTTCGCCCACGCCCGCTTGATGCCGTCCCACAGCGCGACGGCGATGTGTCCTCCGTCGAGAGGCAGCAGCGGAATCATGTTGAAGACGAACAAGGCGATGTTGAGGGATGCGAGCAGCGAGAGCAGCCCCGCGACCCGGTTGAGCACCGGGGCATCCGCGGCGGCCACCTCACCGGCGATCACGCCGGCGCCGACGACGCTGAGCGGCCCGTTGGGGTCGCGCTCCTCGCCCGTGACCAGCGACGCGCCGGCCTCCCAGATCTTGACCGGCAGCTGCCAGATGATGCCCGTGACCGCGCCGACCCTCTCGAGAGCCGCCTGGGGGCCCGCCCAGATCGGTTCGCGGAGATACTCCACCTCTTGGCGGATGCCGGCGAAGCCGACCTCCTCGGTCTGAGGCGTGCCGTCCTCGTCCGTGACGGGCTTGCCGAGCTCGTCCGTCACGGGCTGCGTGATCGCCATCGGCGTGAGCGTCACGCTGTGGGCGACGCCGTCGCGGAGCACGACCACCAGAAGCTGGTCGCCGGGAGACTGGCGGATGATCGCGGATGCATCGGCGAACGTGTCGACACCGGTGCCGTCGACCGAGACGATCACGTCGCCGGGCTGCAGGCCTGCCGCGGCGGCCGGTGCGACCGGGTCGTCCGCCGCGCACTCGGTGCGGTCGGCGTCCGAAGGGATCACGCACTCGCTGATCGACTGGATGGTGGTGGTCGCCGTCTGCATCCCGATGCCGGACAGCAGGATCGCGAACAGCACGATCGCGAAGAGCAGGTTCATGACGGGGCCGCCGAGCATGATGACGATGCGCTGCCAGACGGGGAGCCGGTAGAAGACGCGGTCGTCGTCCTCGCTCAAGAGCGTCTCGTCGTTGGCGGAACGCGCGTCCTGCACCATCGTCGCGAAGAAACCGCCGCCCGCACGGCCGCTGCGATGCCCGGCGAGCGCCTTCTCCCTCGGTGAGGGCGGGTACATGCCCGCCATGGAGATGTAGCCGCCGAGCGGGATGGCCTTGAACCCGTACTGGGTCTCGCCGCGACGCCACGACCACAGCGTCGGCCCGAAGCCGATCATGTACTGCCCGACGCGGACCCCGAACTTCTTCGCAGGCCATAGGTGGCCGAGTTCGTGGAGAGCGATCGACACGGCGAGCCCCACGACCAGGAGCACGACACCGATGACGAACGCAATCACTTCCACACCGCCACCGTACCCGCCCCGGCCTTTGAGTTGGCCGTGACCTGCACTGCCCGGGCATGCGTGCGGCGGGGATGCGGATGAGAGGATGGATGCGCCATGCCGATTGACGCGCCCTCGAACCTGCCCCCCGTGCTCCGCCCGGACGCGCCCCCCGTCCACACACTCGACGACCTCGCATCCCGATTCGGGATCGCCGTCCGAGGCGACACCTCGGGTGTCACCCTCACCGGATTGACGCTCGCCACCGCCGATCTCCGCCCGGGCGACGTCTTCGTCGCGGTCCGCGGTGCCAACCGGCACGGCGCGGAATATGCGAAGACCGCAGCCGAGAAGGGCGCCGTCGGGGTCGTGACGGATGCTGCCGGTCTCGAGCTCGCTGCCGCCAGCGGCCTTCCGGTCATCGTGGTCGACGACCCACGCGGGCAGCTCGGCGATCTCTCCGCCTGGGTCTACAGCACCGGTCGCGACGATCACCTCCCGATCCTGTTCGCACCGACCGGGACCAACGGCAAGACGAGCGTCTCGCACCTGCTCGAAGGAATCCTCGGCCAGCTGGGCGTCACGACGGGCCTCTCGTCGACCGCCGAGCGCCACATCGCCGGCCAGGTCATCGTCTCGCGTCTGACGACACCCGAGGCGTACGAGATGCATGCCCTCCTCGCCCTGATGCGGGAGCGCGGCGTTGAAGCAGTGGCCGTCGAGGTGAGCGCGCAGGCGCTGAGCCGGCGTCGCGTCGACGGGATCGTCTTCGATGTCGCCGGGTTCACCAACCTCACCCACGATCACCTCGACGACTACGCCGACATGCGCGAGTACTTCGAGGCGAAGCTTCCGCTGTTCCGGCAGGACCGCGCCCGTCGCGCGGTGGTGTGCCTCGATTCCACACCCGGCGCCGAAGTCGTAGCCCGAAGCGAGGTGCCGACGGTGACGGTGGGCACGCCCGCCATCGCCGCGGATCCCGAGATGGCGGCCGGCGCCGACTGGATCGTCGAGATCCTCGAAGAGCGGCCGACCGGCACCACCTTCCGCCTCGCGTCGCGCGACGGCCGGTCACTCACGACCGTCGTCCCCGTGATCGGACGCCACATGGCGGCCAACGCGGGCCTCGCGATCGTGATGATCCTCGAAGGCGGCTACGCGTGGGATCGGCTTGTCGACGCCCTCGAGGGCGGCCGCATCGACGCGTACCTGCCCGGGCGGACCGAACTCGTCTCGGGCGATCGTGGGCCCGCCGTCTACGTCGACTTCGGGCACTCCCCCGATGCCTTCGAGAAGACCCTCGCCGCGGTCCGGCGAGTCACACCTGGCAAGGTCGTGATGCTGTTCGGCGCCGACGGCGACCGCGACAAGACCAAGCGGCACGACATGGGCCGTGCGGGGGTCCTCGGCAGCGACATCCTGGTGGTGACGGATCACCACCCTCGGTTCGAGAATCCGGACGAGATCCGCGCGACGCTCGTGGAGGGCGCTCGGCGAGCGCGACCGGATGCCGACATCCACGAGGTCTCGCCCCCGGAGCGCGCGATCGTCGAGGCCGTCGGGCTCGTCGGAGACGGCGACGCGATCCTGTGGGCCGGCCCCGGGCACCAGGATTACCGCGACATCCGCGGCCAGCGGACGCCGTACTCGGCGCGCGAGCTCGCGCGGCGCGCGCTCAAGGCCGCGGGATGGCCCGTGAACGAGCCGCACTGGCCGGTCCCCTACCCGCCCGAGGACTGACGCGCGGCGTGCGGATCGCGCTCCCCCCGGATCGACCGGGCGGGTCAGCGGCCGGATGCCGCGATCGCGCGGTCCGCAGCATCCCGTGCCCATCGCTCGGCTTCCGCGAGCGATTCGCGGGTGAGCGCGGCGGGAGCGTCGTGCGCGTCGACGATCCGGGCGACGGTGTCGACGATCCCCGTGAACGAGAGCCGCCCCTCGTGGAAGGCATCGACCGCCTGCTCGTTCGCCGCGTTGAAGACGGCGGGATAGGTGCCGCCCGCCCTTCCCACGCGCTTCGCGAGCTGCACGGCGGGGAACGCCTCGTCGTCGAGCGGCTCGAAGGTCCACGAGGTGGCGACGGTCCAGTCGATCGGGCGACCCACTCCGGCGATCCGGTGCGGCCAGTCCAGTCCGAGCGAGATCGGGAGCCTCATGTCGGGCGGCGACGCCTGCGCGATCGTGGAGCCGTCGACGAACTCCACCATCGAGTGGACGATCGACTGCGGGTGGACGACGACGTCGATGTCGTCGTACGCGACGCCGAAGAGAAGGTGAGCCTCGATGACCTCGAGGCCCTTGTTGACGAGAGTCGCCGAATTCGTCGTGACCACACGGCCCATGTCCCAGGTGGGGTGCGCGAGCGCTTCCGCGGGAGTCACCGCCCCCAGTGATGCGCGAGCGCGACCGCGGAACGGACCACCGGATGCCGTCAGCACGAGCCTGCGGACCTCGGACTCATCGCCCGACCGCAGCGCCTGGGCGATGGCGGAGTGCTCGGAGTCGACTGGGACGATCTGGCCCGGTCGCGCCAGCGCGGTGACCAGGTCGCCGCCGACGATGAGCGACTCCTTGTTCGCAAGCGCGAGCGTCCGGCCCGCCTCGAGGGCCGCCAAGGTGGGTCCGAGTCCGACCGACCCGGTGATGCCGTTGAGCACCACGTCCGCCTCGACATCCCGTACCAGCTGCTCGGCCTCGTCGGCACCGAGCGCGGTGTGCTCGACCCCGAATTCGGCGGCCTGCGCGAGGACCGCCGCGCGGTGCGAGCCGGCCGCCAGCCCTACGACTTCGAAACGGCCGGGGTTCGCGCGGATCACGTCGAGCGCCTGCGTGCCGATCGATCCCGTGGAGCCGAGGATCAGCACGCGTCGCATCCGGCCAGCCTACCGAGGTGGTGCCGAACCGCAGGACGGAAGACATGCCCGTGGACGGCCGAAGCCGTCACGCGCGAGTCGTCGACTCAGCACGGACGGCTTCGGCGCGTGGATGCCGCTACTGGGCGGCGGCAGACTGGGTTCCGAGGATGTCGACGACGAAGACCAGCGTCTCGTCCTGCAGCTCGTGCCCCTCGGACGCGCCGTAGCCGAACGCCGGAGGGACCACGACGAGCACCTGAGAGCCCACGGTCTGGCCCTCGAGCGCCTGCTTGAATCCGTCGACGACACCGGTCGTCGCGAAGGTCGTCGGCGCGCCGGCTTCCCAGCTGGAGTCGAAGATCGTTCCGTCCGACCACTTCACGCCGGCGTAGTGCACGAGCACCGTGTCGCCGGGCTGGACGACGGCTCCGTCGCCCTTCTTCAGGGTGGCGAGCTGCACCTCGGTGGGGGCGTCGCCCTCGGGGATCGTGACAGTCGGCTCGCCGTCTTCGGCGAGCTCGACCGTCGGCATGCCCGCGACCGGCTCCTGCGGCTCGCCCCACGCGGCGGCGGTGTGCCTGTCGAGCACGTCGAGGACCCAGACCGACGCGGCCGCCTGGTCGCTGCCGGGAAGCGCCATCACGATGCGCGAGCCTTCGGTCGCGCAGCCGAAGAACTGGTCGGCGCCGACGCCGACGGAGACCTGCACCGGCAGGATCGTGGTGTCGTAGCCGCCGGACTCGATGAGCTCACCGGTCGACGCGTCGAAGATCGACGCGCCGTAGTGGACGAAGTCGCCCGACTCGATCGGGTCGCCGTCTCCCTCGACCACGACCGTGCGCTCCGCGCTCGTGATCTCGAGCGGGGACTCGAACTCGGCGGTCGCGACCGACCCCGGCGTCACCCGTGACGACGACGCCGTCCGAGATCGAACCCGAAGGCGCAGCCGATGCGCAGAGGTCGGCCGCGGCGGTCTCCGTTGCGCTGGGCGTCGGCTCCGAGTCGGGAGCGGCCGAGGAGCACCCGGCGAGCAGCAGAGCCGACAGTGCGGCGGCGGACAGAGCGGCGATCGGGCGAATGCGCACGGTGAACCTCAAGATGACGGGGGAAGGGGAAGCCTCCATCCTCCCGCATCTTTCCTCTGTCCAGGCTGAGAACAGCCATGCCGATACCGGAATGGAATCGGGAGTACCCTCGACGGGTGACTTCCGATGCGGTGCCTGACCCGACGCACGGAGCAGCGCCGGAGGCTGACGACCTGATGACCGAGGTCGAGCAGGAGCATCGCCGCATGGGCGCGACCTACTATCTCGGCCGATTCATCATCACTCCCCTCGCGCGTCTGGTCTACCGTCCGCACATCGAGGGACGCGGCAAGGTTCCGAAGACCGGGCCGGTGATCTTCGCGAGCAACCACCTGTCGTTCCTCGACTCGATCGCCATTCCGGTGGCCGCTCCGCGGCCCGTCCACTTCCTTGCCAAGTCGAGCTACTTCGAAGGCACCGGCGCATCGGGCTGGGTGTCCCGCGAATTCTTCACCGCCATCGGCGCGGTGCCGGTGCAGCGCGGCGCCGGTCAGGCGGCGCTCGACGCGCTCGAACCAGCAGCGGGTGCTGCTCGAGCAGGGCAGCGCCGTCGCGCTGTATCCCGAGGGAACGCGGTCGCTCGACGGACGCCTCTACAAGGGCCGTACGGGCGTGGCATTCCTCGCCCTGCAGACGGGAGCGCCCGTCGTGCCCGTCGGGCTCATCGGCACCGATGCCGTGATGCCGGTCGGCGCCAAGATCCCCTCGGTCAACCCTCGCATCACCGTGAGATTCGGCGAGCCGCTCCACCTTTCGCACCACGGCGCGGCGACGTCCGGACGCGCCCGCCGCCTCGCGACGGACGACATCATGGCCGCCATCCACGGGCTCTCGGGCCAGGAACTCGCGAACGCCTACAACGAGGCTCCCGCACACACTCCGATCGAGCGCATCAAGCAGGTCCTGCCGCACGAACGGCGCTGACGAGCGTCAGGCGACCGCGACCTGCACCACGGGCTCGTGCCGCACGGGAAAGTTCACCGAGTTGGCGATGAAGCACCATTCGTGGGCCTGCGCATGGGCAGCGGTCGCAGCATCCGTCATGGATGCATCCGCCACCGTCACCCGTGGCCGAAGCACCACCTCGCGGAAAGCGCCACCGCCCCGTCCGTCCTCGACCATGACCCCGGCCGCGTCGTCTTCATAGGCGACGACGACGACCCCCGCCTTCACGCAGGCGTGCAGGTATGAGAGCAGATGGCACTCGCTGAGGGCGGCGAGCAGCATGTCTTCGGGGTTCCAGCGGGACGGATCGCCCCGGAACGGCTTGTCGGACGACGCCAGGAGCGTCGGCTTGCCGTCGATGTCGATCGTCACCGCACGGTCGTAGTCACGGTAGCCGGAGGTGCCGGTGCCGCGATCCCCCGTCCAGGTGGTGCGGACGGAATAGCGATGCTCACCGAACATGCGCAACAGTCTGTCAGACGGATGCCGGTCCGCTCGGCGGTAGGCTGGCACGGTGCCGCAGACCTTCGCCGCAGCCGACGCCGTCGAGCTCGCAGTCGTCGAACGGAGCGGATTCGTCGAGTCCCGCCACACGGGCATCGCGATCGTCCTCAACGCGGACGGCACGGTCGCCGCACAGCTGGGCGATCCGTCGGCGCTCGTTCTGCCTCGTTCGAGCCTCAAGCCGCTTCAGGCGCTCGCCTGCCTCACCGCCGGCGCCCCGCTCGACGGCGAGCGCCTCGGACTCGTCCACGGCGAGCCATTCCGGCACCGACCGTCACGTAGCGGTCGTGCGCGACATCCTCGACGCCGCAGCCCTCGGCGAGGAGGCACTCGGCTGCCCGCCCGCGTGGCCAGGCGACACGGCGACGCGCGACGAACTGGTGCGCGATCACGCGGAGCCGTCACGGATCCGGATGAACTGCTCCGGCAAGCACGCCGCCATGCTCCTCACATGCGTGACGGCGGGCTGGAGCATCGACGGATACCTTGAGCCAGAGCATCCGCTGCAGCTCCACATCCGCGATGTCGTCGAGCGCCTGATCGGCGAGAAGAGCGCGGTGACCGCCATCGACGGCTGCGGCGCACCCGTCTACGCGACGACCCTCTTCGGCCTCGCCCGCGCGGTGCACCGCATCGGAAACTCGTCGACCACCTCGCCCTTCGCACTCCACCGCAGCGCCGGCGTCCTCGTGCAGGCCGTGCGGGAGAACCCGTGGACCATCGACGGGCCCGGCAGGCCCGACACCGTCGTGATCGAGCGGCTCGGCGTGTTCGCCAAGGGCGGTGCTGAGGGCGTCATGGTGATGGTCGCCCCGGACGGCACCACGGTCGCGCTCAAGATGCTCGACGGGAGTGGCCGCGCGGCCACCGCCGTCGCCCTCCGTCTGCTCGAGCGGACAGGCGCCCTCCGCGCGTCCGACGTGTCGGATGCGATGGCCAGGCTTCCGCTGTCGGTCACCGGCGGCGGACAGGATGTCGGGGCGATCCGCCCCGCATTTTAGAGGCGCTCCCACAAGGGGCGCGAGCGCTCCAAAGGCGGAGCGGAAAGGATCACACGATGAGGATCAGTGTCCCCACCGAAGTGAAGAACAACGAGTACCGCGTGGCATTGACGCCCGCGGGCGTCCACGACCTGGTCGCGGCAGGCCACGAGGTCTTCGTGCAGCGCGGGGCAGGCCTCGGCTCCTCGATGCCGGATGCCGAGTACGAGACGGCCGGAGCGACACTCCTCGACGATCCCGCCGAGGTGTGGGCGCGCGCCGAGCTGCTGCTCAAGGTCAAGGAGCCGATCGCCAGCGAGTACGGCCACTTCCGCGACGACCTCGTGCTCTTCACGTACCTCCACCTCGCGGCCGACCGTCCGCTCACCGATCAGCTCGTCGCCGATCGCGTGACCGCGATCGCCTACGAGACGGTCCAGCTTCCGGGCGGCGGCCTGCCCCTGCTCGCACCGATGTCCGAGGTGGCCGGCCGCCTCGCTCCGACCGTCGGCGCGGCGACCCTGATGCGCTCCGCCGGAGGGCTGGGCCTCCTCATGTCCGGCGTGCCGGGCACGCGGTCCGCACGCGTCACCGTCATCGGCGGCGGTGTCGCCGGCGCGAATGCCGCGGTGATCGCCGTCGGCATGGGCGCCGACGTCACCGTCTTCGACACGAACGTGCAGCGACTGCGATACCTCGACGACCACTTCCAGGGCCGGGTCAAGACGGCAGCATCCAACCCCTTCGATCTCGACCGTGCCGTCGTCGATTCCGATCTCGTCATCGGATCGGTGCTCATCCCTGGAGCGAAGGCCCCCAAGCTCGTGACGAACGACATGGTGGCGCGCATGCGCCCCGGCAGCGTGCTCGTCGACATCGCCGTCGACCAGGGCGGATGCTTCGAGGACACGCGCCCGACGACCCACGCCGACCCGACCTTCCCGGTGCACGGCAGCGTCTTCTACTGCGTGGCGAACATGCCGGGCGCCGTGCCGAACACGTCGACCTCGGCGCTGACGAACGCGACGCTCCCCTACATCCGGCAGATCGCGCGGCGCGGGTGGAAAGACGCGCTCCGCGCGGATGCCGCACTCGCCGCCGGTCTCAACACGTTCGGCGGCGCGGTGGTGAATGCGGGCGTCGCGACGGCGCACGGCCTGCAGGCAGGCTCTCTCGAGGACGCGCTGGTCTGACGCGCCGCGCACCCCGGGGCGTTGGCGCCACCATCCTGCTTCGGCCCGTACGACCATGTGGCGTCGACGCAGGAGACTGGCGCCGACACTCACCGCCGGTGCCGCGATCGAGCGCCATCGCAGAAAGGTGACGCCATCGCCCGAGGCGCGCGCCATGCCCGCCGACACGGCCCGGCGTCGGTGCGATCCGCGCTGACGCCGGGGGCGGACTCAGATGCCGCCGTCGATCGACCGCGTGTACTCGGACGGGTCCTCCGGGACCAGCACCGGCGTCTCGCGGTTCAGGCTCTCGCCGCGGAAGAACGGCTTCGCCCGCGGGAAGAAGAACCACAGGAACATGAGCAGCACGCCGAATGCGAGTGCGCCGATCCCCATGACGAAGGTTCCGCCGATGCCGAGGAGCACGGTGTAGCCGTAGTCGACGTCGTACATGTCGATCGCCGACTGCACGAACGCATATGTGAGCATCAGCGCGCCCAGGAGCGGGAAGAGGAACCGGTAGAAGAAGTTGCGGGCCGAGTTGAAGAGCTCCCGACGGAAGTACCAGACGCACGCGTAGCCCGTGATCGCGTAATAGAACGCGATCGCGAGTCCCAGCGACAGGATCGAGTCCTGCAGGATGTTGTCGCTGATGAGCGTCATCCCGACGTAGTAGACGATGGCGACGACGCCCATCACCAGAGTCGAGAACGACGGCGTCTTGTACCTCGGGTGCACGGTCGCGAAGCGCTTCGGAAGGGCCTTGTACGCGGCCATGGCAAGCGTTCCCCGCGCGGTCGGAAGGATCGTGGTCTGCGTCGACGAGATCGCGGAGATCATGACGGCGACCACGAGCACCCAGCCCACGGGGCCCAGGAGGCCGTCCTTGATCGCCAGGAAGAAGTCGTCCGCGTTGGCCTCGTTGCCGAGCCCGGTTCCCTCGGTGCCGAGCCCCGCGTACATCATCGCGGCGACGGTCACTCCGACATAGGTGATCAGGAGGATGACCGTGGTCAGCAGCGCGGCACGACCCGGGATGTGCTTGGGGTCCTTGGTCTCCTCGTTGAGCGCGAGACACGTGTCCCAGCCCCAGTAGATGAAGAGGGCGAGAAGGATCGCCTCGACGAACCCGCTCCACTCCGTGAACGCGAACGGGTTGAACCACGCCCAGTCGAACGGAGTGGGGTCGGGCGCCGTCCCCCCGAAGAAGTGCCATAGCGCGGCGACGACGAAGATCGCGAGGGCGATGTACTGGATCGCGAGCAGGACGTTCTGGATGCGCTCGCCGATCTCGACGCCGCGCCAGCTGACCCAGGTCATCGCGGCGATGAAGACGACGCCGGTCGCGGTCACGAGCGGCACGTTGTCGGCGAGAAGGGCGTCCTCCGAAGTGCGCACGATGCCGTCGATCAGCGCCCAGAAGTAGATCCCGGCGATCTGGGCGAGGTTCGCGAGCACGACCATGCCCGCGACCGCGACGCCCCAGCCGCCGAGCCATCCGACCCACGGCCCGAACGCCTTGGTGCCCCACGTGAAGGTGGTGCCGCAGTCGGGGACCGCGGCATTGAGCTCGCGATACGCGAACGCGATGAAGAGCATCGGGATGAATGCGATGACGAAGGCGATCGGCGCCTGCGCTCCCACGGCGAGGACGACGAAGCCGAGCGTCGCGACGAGTGAGTAGACAGGTGCCGTGGAAGCGAGCCCGATGACGGTGGATCCCCACAAGCCGAGCGTGCCGGCAGCGAGACCCTTTCCTTCGGGGTGCTCCAGCTGGATCGGAGAGGGGGATGTAGCCACAAGGTGAAGCTATGGCAGGCGCCGGGGGCGGTCAAGCGACGTGGCCGGTACGAACCGGCTGGATATCCGACCCGGGCAGGACGATCCGGACGGGTTCGGCTCCCGCCGCCATGAGCCATGCGCGGCCGCGACCCGGCTCGCAGTACGGTGCGAGCGCCCGCGACCCGGTCAGCAGCCGGAGTTCGGCACCGCACGACGCGTCGACCACGAGATCGTGATCGGCCCGTATCTCGGCGAGGACGCGCCAGTGGCGCTGCCAGTCATCCGGCTCCCCGGTGAGGGTCACCGGGCCGTCGGCGGTGATGCTGGGGTCGGCCGCGTACTCATCGAGAGTGGCGATTCGGATGCCGCGCTCGGCCCATGCGCCGAGGGCACCGCGCGCGGCGGGCGAGCGTCGTGAGACGAATCCGGTGAGTTGCGACAGCGGTGACCATGGCCGCGGGTCCGTCCCGGCCGTCGCGGGCGCCGGTGGCACGAGTGCGAACTGCACGGAGACGCCGTCGAGCCTGCCCCGTCCGGCCGGTGAGTCCGGAGCGAAGTGAGCGGGATCGCCGCCCGCGGCGAAGTGATCGGCGCGGGATGACGTCGGCAGCACGGCGCGGCGCGGGAGCAGATCCGCGAGTCGCGCAGTGGCCCCGGTGAGCCGCTGAGCGGACGCCACCACGAGGACGCCGGACTCCCCGGCTCCGCGGAAGACGCGCTCCAGGCGTTCGACGAGCTCATGGGCGTGGTCGTGCGGCAGCCGGGCGGCGACTGTGTCGAGGTCGTCGATGACGACGACGGTGCCGGGAGCCGGCGGCCGTTCGATCAGGTCTGCCACGGCATCCCATGACCCCTCCGCCGTCGGAGGCACACGCACCACCGCCCTCGGCGCCTGCGCCGAGATGACCGCGAGCGCGGTCGACTTGCCCGAACCCGGCCCGCCGACGACGAGGAGCCCCCGATCGTCGAGGCGCACTCCCACCGCCCGCTGCCGCTGACGCTCGGGCTCGTCGGCGAGTCCGAGGATGAGCATGCCCTCCGGTGCGGCCGAACGCAGATCGTCGAGCGCGATGCGAGTGGGGAGAGCGGGCAGCCATGGCCGCCGGGGCGTGGGACCGTCCGCGGCAGCGATGACGTCGGCGACGTCGCGAGGCTCGGACAGGGCGATGCGGACCCGACGCGGCGACCCGTCACCCGCGCGGCGGAGAAGTGCGATCCCTCGCCCTTCGCCGCTCCCGGGCAGCATGGCCGCCTCTTCCGTGCCGATGACGGCGCGACTGTCCGCGGGGTCGGTCACACGGAGGCTTATCCGCAGCGGGCAGTTGGCGAGGAGGCTGTCGCGAATCACGCCGGCCGCGCGCTGTGTGCCGAGGATGAGATGCACGCCGAGGGCCCGGCCGCGCGCCGCCACGTCGGAGAAGACGGCATGCAGCTCCGGATGATCGCCGAGAAGTGCCGCGAACTCGTCCACGACGACCACCAGCCGCGGCAGGTCGACTCGCGGATCGAGGATGTCGCGTGCGCCGACTCCTGCGATCGTCGCCTCACGCCACCGGATCTCGGCGCGCAGGCTCTCGATCGCCCGGCGCGCGCCGGATCCGTCGAGATCCGTGATGACGCCGGTGACGTGCGGCACGCCCGCGAGCGCGTCGAACGCCGTTCCGCCCTTGAAGTCGGCGAGCAGGAAGCTGAGCTCGCGCGTGGAGTGCGTCGCGCAGAGAGCGAGGATCCACGTGATCAGCAGCTCGCTCTTCCCGGAGCCGGTGACTCCTGCGACCACGGCGTGCGGCCCGTCGCCGACCAGATCGACGATCGCGGGCTCACCGCCGTCGCGTCCGATCACCGCGGCAAGGTGCCCGCCATGGGCGGCCGGCGCCTCGGCGAGCAGCTCCGAGAGCGAGATCGGGCGCTCCGGCGCCATGGTGAGCCCGAGGCTCCGCTCCGCACGCGACGCCAGCTCCTCTGCGAACTGCAGCGCCTGCTCGAGTCCGATGCCCTCCGCCGCCACGATGGAGACCTCCCCGGCATGATCGACCCGTGCGCGAAGCGGCGATTCGACGGTGACGGTCACGCCGCACCTCGGCGGGTGAGGAGCGCCCGGCGTCTGCGCAACGATGAGGATCTCGGCGTCGTGCGGCACCGTCTCGCCCGGTCCGACGAGGGCCAGGCGCCGCCCCGATGCGGCCCGCCGATGCGGCAGCCGCTCTGCCCACGCATTCTCACCGCGCAGCGGGCCGACGATCCGCAGCTCCCCCGGCGGCAGGGCGAGGCACAGCTGCAGGGCGAGCGCCCGATGCACGGCGAGCGCCGCAGCCGAATGCCCGACGATCGCGATCCCGTCGCTCGCGAGCACGGCGACGGGCGCACCCGTCAGGCGCGCAGCGCGAGCTCGCAGCGCCGCAGCATCCGGATCATCACCGCCGCCCGTGACCCGCAGCGCAGAGCTGGCGTCACCGCCACCGATCACCAGCGTGTCGCCCCTCGCCTGGACGCTTCGCCAGATCTCGCTGTCGCGCGCGGAGAAGGATGCGACGTCGGGATGCCGGACCCAGCGTCGGCGCCGCTCCGCATCGTGGCGCTGCGCTATCGCGACCTCGACCCGATGCCGGGCGGCCACCGCCTCGGTGGCGGCGCGCCGGCGGTCGCGACGGGCACCGCGAGCGCCGTCGAGCACCGTCGCCACCGCGATGAGCGGACCGAGTCCGGCGAGGAGCAGCGCGAGCATGGAGCCGGTGACGAGCCACAGGACGACTGCTCCGATGAGCGGCACCGTCGATGCGACGATCGGAATGGGCGGCCGCGGCGGCGGCGTCCATGCGTCGGGGAGGGTGAGCGGCTCGGTCTCGACGATGTCGTCGACGACCGCGGGCTGTGGGGAGATGGCGTCAGCGGAAGGCACCGGCCCAGTCCATCGCGGACGTCGAGCGGATTGTCCGCGGGCCGGCGGATCTGTGGAAGCGCGGCTCTC
>CAVVTB010000009.1:0-20869 GCA_963751055.1 uncultured Actinomycetota bacterium
CGCGCCGTGGGAGAAGCCGTCGGAGGTCGCGAGTCCCGCGACGGCGACCGCGATCGCCGTCGCGCCCGACCTCACCGCCTGACCGGGGCTCAGCCGGCCAGCACCGGGATCGGCATGGTGAACGGCGGCTCCTTCGGCACCGGGGGCGTCGTGGCATCCGCGATGCCGATGCCCGAGGCGCCGAGGCGGCGCGCGCTCTCGTCGGCGTCGATCCAGTCGAGCGCGGGGAACGCCCCGAGTGGCACGACCGAGTGCAGCACGGTCGTCGGGTACACGTGCACGAGGTTGAACGCGCGGGCGCCGTCGCGGCCGCGGGTGCCGCCGACCGGCACGTTGAGGTCCTGCGTGTAGCAGCTGGCCGACGCGACCGACACGGGCACGCCGGCGAACGTCGCGGTCGACGAGTAGTGCAGGTGCCCGGCGATGATCGAGCGGATGTCGCTGCCCTCGACCACCTCGGCGAGCCCGACCTGGTCGCGCAGCTCCACCGAGACCGCGAGGTCGAGCACGCTCGGAACGGGTGGGTGGTGCATCGCGAGGATCGTGCCGTGGGGCGCGGGGATCGCGAGCTCCTCGGCGAGCCAGTCGAGCTGAGCGGGTGCGACCTCGCCGTGGTGGTGCCCGGGCACGGTCGAGTCGAGGGTGATGACCCGCAGGCCGTTGACGTCGTCGACGCGATCGACCGACCGGTAGCCGCCGACCGGGTCGCCGAGCAGGCCGCGACGGAACGCCTGGCGGTCGTCGTGGTTGCCCATGACCCAGATGACCCGCGCCCCGAGGCGGTCGGCGACGGGGTCGACGATGCGACGGATGCGGTCGTACGCGTCGGGCTCGCCCTGATCGGCGAGGTCGCCGGTGAACACGATGGCCTCGGGCCTGGCGCCGGATGCCTCGAACTCCTCGAACAGCGTGCGCAGGTGCTGCTCGCTCGCGACGCGGTCGTAGAGCCGGCCCCCGCCCGCGAGCAGGTGCGTGTCACTGATGTGGACGAGGAAGTGATCCGGCCTGGGGTACTCGGCCGTTCGCATGGTCACTGGGGTTCCCATCGTTCGGTGGTGACGCGCGACGGTGGGCGTCGGGCTCAACCTAGCCGATCACGCGAATCTGAACGGCGAATGAATCCGGAATGTGACGAAGCCGAACGTTCAGCCGGAAGATGAGGTGTGGCTCGATCGTCGTCCGCGACGGTCGGACACGATCAGGGCTTGGGCTTGTCGGGCTTGTTCGTCTGTCCGGGAGGATCGGGTCGACCGTTCGGGCTCCTCGGTGACGGCTCGGTGGTCGGCTCGACCGGCGGCTCGTCCGCCGGGACCTCGGGCTCGTCCTCGGGCGACGGAGACGGCGTTGCGGGCGCGGTCGGCTTGATCGTCGGGGTCGGACCGGGGGTGGGCAGGATCGGCGCGTACGTGTTCGGCGAAGCCGGGTCGGTCGACGTGGGCCGGGGGGTCTCGACGACGGTGGCGGCCTCGTCGGCGGGCTGCGGGGCGCCGGCGAACGAGATGAGCGCCACGGCGCCGCCGATCATCGCGATGGTGGCCACCGACGCCGCCACGATCAGCACATGCAGCCGCCGCTCGAACAGCCATTCGGCCGCGGCCGCGAGGCGAGGCTCGACGGATGCCACGACCGGCGCCGCGGCGGCGGCGAGGCGTGCACGCCATCCGTCGGCCGCGGGGGCGGGGGCCGCGGCCGGGAGCCCGCGGTGGCGTCCGCGGGGTCGACGCATCGGCTCATCCGCCTGCTGCTCGTCCGACACGTCCCACCTCATTCCATGCGCGCCCTCATTCATGCGCGCACCGTCACCCCGGTTCGGGGGTCACGGCACCATACGAGGATAAGCGGAAGGCGAGGATGACGCATGTTCACCCGTCCCGCTTGACACGGGGTGATCCCAGCTCCTGCGCCGGGCACGTTCGTCCTCGCCGCGCCGCGAGGAGCGTGCGGCGGCCTGTTAGGCTCCGGTGCCACGCCAGGCGGCACGACGGGAGGCGACCGTGGACGAGGACGAACGGCAGTGGGCGGCATGGAGGCGACAGCCCGGGCTCGAGCAGGAGTGGATCCGCCAGAACAACCTGATGTACGGCGGGCTCATCGGCATCGGCATCGTCTTCGTGCAGCCCTTCCTCACGGCGAGCTCACTCGATCTCTCCGCGTGGATCTGCGTCGTCGCATTCTCCGTGGCCATTCCGCTCCTCGCGGGCCTGGTGCTGGTCACGTATCAGGAGACCTTCATGCGGCGCGCGTCGGGATCGAAGCTCGTGACCGTCGCCCAGAGCGTCGCGGTGGCCTTCGCGTTCACCGGCATCGTCTCGGGCTTCTGGCATGTCACGTGGATCGCCGGTGTCGGTGTGCTGGTGGCGAGTGCGCTCGCACTCGCCGTGCACTCGGCCGGGTACTCGAAGCTCATGTACCGGCGGGCCGCAGCGATGCCGCTGCCTCCGATGAGATCGGACGGCCTCCGCCGACCCCGAGCGGTGACCCTCGGTCAGCCCTTGTGGCGGGGCTTCCGGTAGGGCTTCTCGTCGGATGCCCCGCCGGGTCTGGCGTCGACCCGGGCCCCCGGTGTCGGGGCGCAATTCGATGAGGCGACCGGAGATGCGCGTGCCGTCGAGCCGCGCGAGCGTCTCGCTCGACAGGTCGGCCGGCAGCTCGACGAGCGAGAACTCGGGCCGGATCTGGATCGCCCCGAAGTCGTCGCGGCTGAGGCCGCCCTCGTTCGCGAGCGCGCCCACGATCTGCCGCGGCTCAACCTTGTGCCGTCGGCCGACGGCGATGCGGTACGTCGCCAGGGGCTTGGCTCCAGGACGGGGACGCCGCTCGGGGCGCTCACCCCGCGCGCGCTCCGCACCACGGCCGTCGCCGCGATCGCCGCGGCCGCCCCGGTCGCGGTCGTCGCGGTCGAACCGCTCGCGCTCCGCCCGCCGCGGACGCTCGGGCTCGGGCTCGAGGAGGAGCGGCGACTCCCCCTGCGCGACGATCGCGAGCGCGGCGGCGACGTCCACCTCGGGCACGTCGTGGTGCCGCATGTAGTGCGCGATGATGTCGCGGAACCCCTCGACCCGCTCGCCCTGCTCGAGCGCCGCCGTGATGCGGTCGTCGAAGCGGGCGAGCCGCGTGACGTTGACGTCGTCGACGCTCGGCAGCCGCATCTCGACGAGCGGCTGGCGCGTGGCCTTCTCGATCCGCGCGAGGAGTCCCCGCTCGCGCGGCGTCACGAAGCTGATCGCGTCGCCCGTGCGTCCCGCTCGGCCGGTGCGCCCGATGCGGTGCACGTACGGCTCGCTGTCGGGCGGGATGTCGAAGTTCACCACGTGGCTGATGCGCTCGACGTCGAGGCCGCGCGCCGCGACATCCGTGGCCACCAGGATGTCGAGCTTGCCCGACTTCAGCTGGTTCACCGTGCGCTCGCGCTGCACCTGCGCGATGTCGCCGTTGATCGCTGCTGCAGAGTACCCGCGCGCCCGGAGCTTCTCGGCGAGCTCCTCCGTGACGTTCTTCGTGCGGACGAAGACGATCATGCCCTCGAAGTTCTCGACCTCGAGGATGCGGGTGAGTGCGTCGACCTTCTGCGCGTACGAGACGACCAGGTAGCGCTGCGCGATGGTCGCCGACGTCTGCGTCTTCGTCTTGACCGTGATCTCTTCGGGATCGTGCAGGTACTGCTTCGACATGCGGCGGATCGCGGCGGGCATGGTCGCCGAGAACAGGGCGACCTGCTTGTCCTCGGGGGTGTCCGCGAGGATCGTCTCGACGTCCTCCGCGAAGCCCATCTTCAGCATCTCGTCGGCCTCGTCG
Organism: uncultured Actinomycetota bacterium; assembly: GCA_963751055.1. Lineage (GTDB taxonomy): Bacteria > Actinomycetota > Actinomycetes > Actinomycetales > Microbacteriaceae > Microbacterium. Next base: position 3,796 of record CAVVTB010000009.1, read on the forward strand.
AGCACGAGGTACTTGAGCTCCGACAGGTCGAGGGTGCCCTTGTCGAGGTGGTCCATGATGCGACCGGGCGTGCCGACGATGATGTGCACGCCGCGCCGCAGGGCCGAAAGCTGCACGCCGTAGCCCTGCCCGCCGTAGACCGGCAGGATGTGCACGCCGCGGATGTGCGCGGCGTAGCGCTCGAACGCCTCGCAGACCTGCAGCGCGAGTTCGCGGGTGGGCGCCAGCACGAGCGCCTGCGGGCTCTTCTGCGACACGTCGAGGCGCGCGAGGATCGGCAGCGCGAACGCCGCGGTCTTGCCGGTGCCGGTCTGGGCGAGGCCCACCACGTCGCGGCCGGCGAGGAGCGTCGGGATGGTCGCCGCCTGGATCGCCGACGGCGTCTCGTATCCGACGTCGTCGAGCGCCTTGAGCACCGCACCCTCGAGGCCGAGGTCGGAGAAGGTCGTGGCGGGCTCCTCAGGAGCCTCGACCTCGACCGGAGCATCGCCGGAAGTCACGCTTCAGGGTAGACCGTCGGGCTGGGAGACGTCATGGCGCCCGGCCGTGCCGGGTGACGGCCGCCCGAGGGTGGCCCAGTGTGCGGCATCCGCTCGCAGATCGCAAGGGGTGGCGAGCGGGCCGGTATCTCGGAAGGGTTGGGCACTTCGTGATCGCAGAGGAGGAGCACATGCTCACACTGACCGACACCGCCAGCACCGTCGTGCGGGAGATCGTCTCCCGTAGGGGCGCCCCCGACGGCACCGGCCTCCGCATCGACGTCGAGAGCCCCGACGCCACGGAGTTCTCCGTGGCGATCGTGCCGACGCCCGAGGAACGCGACGCCGTGGTCGAACAGGCCGGCGCGCACGTCTTCCTCGGCGAGGACGCGGCCGTGGCACTCGACGACAAGACCCTCGACGCACGGGTCTCGGAGGACGGCCGCATCGCGTTCGACATCCTGCCGCAGCACCTCTGACCGGATGCCGCGCCACGGCGCCCCCGCATGCTCCGGCGTGCGGGGGCGCTGCGCGTCATCCCGCGAGCCATGATTGCGGCCGCCACCCCCGGAGCAGGACACTGACGGGAACCGTGCATCCGCGCGGGCCGGATCAGGAGGGACGACACCATGACCGATGCCGACGTCACGCCAGCGTCCACCACGCCCAGAGCAGACGAATCGCCGACCTCGAGTGCCGACGCCTCACCAGTCAGGGCTCGGCACGTCGTGCTCGTGCACGGGGCCTACGCCGACGGCTCCTCCTGGGCTGAGGTCATCCCCATCCTGCAGGCCGCCGGACTCGAGGTGACCTCGGTGCAGAACCCGCTCACGTCGCTCGACGACGATGTCGCGGCGACACGGCGGGCGCTCGACCTGCACGACGGGCCGACGGTACTGGTCGGCCACTCGTGGGCGGGAACCGTCATCAGCCAGGCGGGGGGCGACCCGAGGGTCTCGGCGCTGGTCTATGCCGCGGCACGGGCGCCCGATACCGGGGAGGACTACGGCGCACTGGCCGCGAGGTTCCCGACGCCGCCGGCGAGCGCCGGCATCATCCATGCCGGCGGATTCGCGCAGCTCGGTGAGCGCGCGTTCCTCGAGGACTTCGCCGGAGGGGTGGATCCCCTTCGCGCACGCGTGCTGTACGCCGTGCAGGGACGGATCTCCGACACGCTCTTCGCCTCGCGGACCACCATCGCCGCCTGGCGCGCGAAGCCGTGCTGGTACGCGGTGTCGAAGCAGGACCGCACGACCTCCCCCGACCTCGAGCGATTCGTCGCGCAGCGCATGGGCGCGACGACCATCGAGGTCGACGGCGGCCACTTGGCGATCGTGACCCACCCCGAGGAGATCGCGGGCCTGATCCTCGCGGCCTGCGGCATCGGTTCACCCTGACCTGCCGCCCAAGCGCGAGGCGCGTCGTTCTATAATCGAACGCATCGCATCCGGCGATCCGGCGGTGCTCGATCGACGTCGACACGCCCGCATCCGAACCCAGGGGGACCATGCCCGCCGAGACCGAGGGCACGACCCCCGCGCCGCACTCGCAGACGCTGTCACGCGGCATCCGCGTGCTCGAGATCCTGGCGGATGCGCGCGAGCCGCTCTCGATCGACGAACTGGCGCAGCGGCTGGGCGTGCATCGCTCGGTCGCGTATCGACTGCTGCGCACGCTCGAGCACCACCGGCTCACGGTGCGCGACGCACGCGGACGGATCATCCTCGGAGCGCGCCTCGCGGCGCTGGCGGCGGGTGTCGCGCACGACCTCCAGGCCGAGGCCCTGCCCGAGCTCACGAGCGCCGCGAACGAGCTCGGGATGACGTGCTTCCTCGCCGTGCTCGACGGCGACGAGATCGTCACGCTCACGAGCATCGAGCCGCGGCACGCGATCGCGTCGGTGGCCCAGCGCCCGGGCACGCGACACGCGATCGGCGTCGGTGCCCCGGGCAAGGCGATCCTCGCCGCCCTCCCGGTTTCCGAGTGGCCGAGAGATGTGGATGCCGCGCATCGGGCCGAGCTCGAGGAGGCGCGCACCCGTGGCTACGCGACGAGTCACGACGAGGTCATCCCGGGGCTGCGGTCGACGGCCGTGCCGCTGCAGTTGCCGAGCGGACAGCCCGCCGCGCTCGCGGTCGTGTACGTCTCGAGTGCCCGGTCGGACAGCCAGATCGCCGAGCGGCTCGCGAGCGCCTCGCGCTCGATCCGCAGCGCGCTCGGCGCGGCCTGACCGCCCGCGTCACGCTGCGGCGCGCGCCTTCATCACACCGTGACGGGCGCCTTCGACGACAGGAGCGGGCGGAAGAACGCGGCGAGCTCATCCGTCGCCGTCAGCGGGAGCACGTGCGCGACGTACTGGTCGGGACGCACCACCACGACGGCCCCGGCCTGATCGATGCCCCGAGCTTCGAAGATGTCCTGCTCCGGGTCGGTGGCGTAGACCTTCTCGAGGTCGATGAGCTCGAACGGACCGGTGCGCGGCTTGAAGGCGTCGGGCACCGCGTTGATGTCGACGTTCACGTGGTCCTGCCGGTAGATCACCTTCACGTCGAACCACGCGTCGCGGTCGGCGTCGGTCGGCGTCGCGGCGATCGGCGAGTCGGGTGAGCTCGCGAGCCACTCGGCGAAGTTCGCGGCGGCGGATGCCTCGCCGGCACGTGCGGCGTCGGCGAACACGTAGATGCGCCACCGGCCGTCGGCCGTCGCCTGGTGGCCGAGGTGCAGCGGATTGGCGTCGCACACCCGCACGACCGGCGCGGACTTGAACCGCTTGCCGATCGGGAACCCGGTCGCGAGGTCCTGGTGCGACGCCTCGGCGACGATGAGCGACGGGGTGTACTGGGTCATGAATCCGGCGGGGAACTCGAAGGTCTGCGCGTAGAACTCCTCGAGCTCCGACGGCGACGCGAACTCCTCGGGCTTCTTCGCCATCATCGTCGACCACTGCTTGTCGAAGTCGATGAGGTTCTGGGCCACCACCTGCCGCTCGGCGGAATACGTGGCGAGCAGGCTCTCGGGAGCGCGCCCCTCGAGCACGTGGCCGAGCTTCCAGCCGATGTTCCAGCCGTCCTGGATCGACACGTTCATGCCCTGGCCCGCCTTGGCGCTGTGGGTGTGGCAGGCGTCGCCGGCGATGAACACGCGCGGGGTGCGCGAGCCTGCGGCATCCGTCGGCACGTCGTCGAATCGGTCGGTGAGGCGGTGGCCCACCTCGTACACGCTGTGCCAGGCGACGTTCTTCACGTCGAGCGTGTAGGGGTGCAGGATCTCGTTCGCCCTGGCGATGATCTGCTCGATCGTGGTCTCGCGCACGTGGTGGTGGTCGTCGGGGGCGACCTCGCCGAGGTCGACGTACATGCGGAACAGGTAGCCGCCCTCGCGCGGGATGAGCAGGATGGAGCCCGCCTCCGACTGGATCGAGCACTTCGTGCGGATGTCGGGGAAGTCCGTGACGGCCAGCACGTCCATCACGCCCCACGCGTGGTTGGCCTGGTCGCCCGCCATGTGGCAGCCGATCGCGGCGCGGACCCTGCTGCGCGCGCCATCCGCCCCCATCACGTACTTCGCACGCACGGTGCGCCGCTGGCCCTCGCGCTCGCCCGCGGTGTGCACCAGCGTCACCGTCACCGGGTGGTCGCCGCCGTCGGCGACCTCGAGGCCCTCGAACTCGTAGCCGTAGTCGGGCTGCAGGCGCGTCGGCGCGTTCGCCGCGAACTCCGCGAAGTAGTCGAGCACCCGCGCCTGGTTGACGAGGAGGTGCGGGAACTCGCTGACGCCGGCCGGGTCGTCGGGGGTGCGCTTCGACCGCACGATGCGCGACGGATCGGCGGGATCGGGCTTCCAGAACACCATCTCGGTCTGCCAGTACGCCTCGGCGACGATGCGCTCGGCGAACCCGAAGGCCTGGAACGTCTCGACGCTGCGGGCCTGGATGCCGTCGGCCTGGCCGATCTCGAGCCGCCCGGGACGGCGGTCGACGATGCGGGTCGTGACGTCGGGGAACATCGCCAGCTGCGCCGCGGCGATCATGCCCGCCGGACCGGAGCCGACGATGAGCACGTCGACCTCGTCGGGGAGTTCCTCTGGGCGGTCGATGCCGACACCGGCGGCCGGGAGCACCCGGGGATCGCCGGAGACGTAGCCGTGGTGGTGGAACTGCACGGGGCTCTCCTCACATCGTCGTGTGGTGCGCGATCGGTGCGTGTTCGATTATCGAATTCGCCATTCCCATATCGCGCATGGCGATACTATGCCTCGCATTCGCGCTGGGCAAACCGCGTCGGTCAGAATGCGAATCCGGCGACCAGGTTCACGAGGGTCGCGAGGATGACGGCGCCGAACAGGTAGGCCAGCAGGGCGTGCCGGATCGCCGCCATCCGGATGGCGGACGTCGAGACGTTGGTGTCGGACACCTGGAACGTCATGCCGATGGTGAACGCCAGGTACGCGAAGTCCCCGTAGGCCGGCGGTTCGACCTGGTTGAAGTCGATGCCGCCCTGGCGCCCGGAGTAGAAGAGCACCGCGTAGCGCAGCGTGTAGAGCGTGTGGATCAGGAACCACGACAGCACCACGCTCAGGATGGCGACACCGCCGAGGATGTCGCTCTCGACACCTCCCTCGCCCGACGTCAGCACCAGCACGAACACCGTGACGACGAGGCTCGCGAGGCTGGCCAACACCAGCAGGACCTCGCTCATCGTGCGGGTGGGATCCTCCCGGTACGCGTGATCCTTCGTCGTCGGGGCATCCATGCGGCCGATGGTCGCCCAGATCCAGACGAGGTACACGATGCAGGCGGCCGACCACCCGGCCGCGGCGGCGATGCCGTACTGGCCCACCGCGACGACGATCGCGGCGACCACTGCGCCGACGACGCCCATGACCACGTAGCGCGTGCGTGCCTGACGGCGTTCCCGTTGCTTCATTGCCCGATCGTCGCACGTGAACCCCGGCCGACGGCAGTGGACGACGCCACCACCTCCGGCGTTCGTGTCCTACGCGTGCGCCGACCGGCGGCGCACCAACGCGTCTCGGGTTCCCAGACCCGCCGCCACCACTGCCAGGAGACCGAAGGCAGCCACGATCAACCACTCGAGGGCACCGCTGCCGCGATCAGGGTCGACACCGAAGACGATCTCGATCCACTGTGGCGTCGTGAGCGTGATCACCGCCAGCACCACGAAGACCGCAGCCAGGATGTACTCGATCACCATTCGAACCATCGCCGATTCCCTTTCATCGTTCGATCAATGGATGGGCTCGGGTCAGGGCAGCTCCGGCGGCGCGGCGCCCGCGTCCACCACCGACCCGTCGGACACGACCGGCCCGACCGAGAGGTCCGTCACCCCTGGTGGCGTGTCGGTCTGCGCGGCGAAGATGTCGGGTGCCGGTCCGGCATCGAGCGGTGCGGCCGTGGCCGCTTCGGATCCGTCCGACGAGGCCGCGGCTCCGGTCGGGGCACCCGTCAGGGTGACCCGGGATTGCTCGTTGCCGTCGTCGATCTCGATCGTGATGTGCATGTCGACTCCTCAGTTCAGCACGGCGTAGCGGCCTTCGAAGGTGACCGCGGTGTTCGTGAGGTTCTTCACGGTGATCCAGTACGTGCAGTGGGTCGCATCCGCCCGCTCCACCTCGGTGTCCCAGTCGAGCTGCGGGGCCCCGAGTTTCGGCGATGTCGGCACGACGTACCAGACGATGTGACGATCCGCCGGCCAGTTGAACGTGAACCATTTCGCGGTCTGGTTCGCGGCCAGTGTCCCGGTCCATTGCGTTCCCGTGTACATGGTCGTCTCCTCGTCGATCACTTGTAGCTGAGGATCGCGTAGCGACCCTCGAAGGCGACGGGCTGTGCCGTCAGGTTTCGCACGGTGATCCAGTACGTCACGTACCGGGCGTCCGCACGTTCGATCTGCACGTCGAAGCCCAGTTCGGGTGCGCCGTTCTTCACCGTCGTGGGCATGACGGTCCACAGCACATGCCAGGTCGCGGGCCACCGGAACGTGAACCACCGCCGCGTCGCGCCGCCCGGAATCGTGCCCGTCCACTGCCGACCGCAGATCGGCGTGACGATGTTCTCGACGACGTACTCCCACACGCCGCGGTTCCGCGTGCCGGCACGGAGCACGTGGGCGTCGGGATGGTAGAGCAGGTCGGCGATGATGCAGTTCGGGAGACCCGTCGACATGCTCGACCAGGAACCGCCGCCGTCGAAGGACTGGAAGACACCCTTGTCGGCCGCCACCCAGACCCGGTTCGCATTGCCCGGATGCACCGCCACCGCGTTGATCGGGAGCGCAGGCAGTCCCGCCGAACGGTCGGTCCACGTCGCGCCCGAGTCGACGCTGCGGAACACGCGCCCGCCGTTGAGCCGGGACGAGGTGACCCAGATCCGACTGGTCAGGCCGGGGTCGACCCAGATGTCGCTGATCCAGGCCGCGCGCGGCGAGGTCAGTTCGACCGGCGCCCCCCACGCCGTCCCGTTCCACGAGAGGCGGAAGAGGCGTCCGCCCGTCGTACCGACGTACACGGCATCCGCCGACGGCATGTGCATCGCCGACGCGATCGGTGCGCCCGGCAGGGCCACCTCGGTGAAGGATGCCCCGCCGTCTCGGGAGAGGAAGACGCTCGCGCCGGCTTGGGCCACGGTCATGCCGTTGGCCTCGAGGGGCGGGTAGAAGAGCTGGCCGTACACGGATGGATCGCGATTGCCGGTCGGGGACCAGGTCCAGGTGTTCCCCTTGTCGCTCGAACGTTCGAGCCCCATGCGGAAGAAGGAGTGATAGACGCGGTTCGCGTCGGTCGAACTGGTGCCGCAGTCCCCGCCGTCGCCGTCGGCGACATGGTCCCAGACGGGGTTGGCGACGTACCGGATGCTCCCGTTGTCCTGCGTGCCGCCCAGCAGCCATCTCGACGAGCCGACATCGTGCGCGAGGTACTCGATCTCCGTGATCGCGAGGCCGTCGTTGAGGTCGCCCCATGTGGCGCCGCGATCCCGGGAGCGGTACACGCCGCCGTCGCATCCGGCGTAGATCACCTCGCCGTTCGCGGGGTCGTAGGTGAGGCAGTGCTGGTCGGGGTGGATGCTGTCGGCGTTGACCTTGCTCGACAGGTTGGTCCACACCCAGGTGCGACCCTGCCGATCGACCCGGAAGAGATTGATCTCGCCGACGTACACGGATGCGTCGGAGGTGGGGTCGCCCTGGACGTACCAGTCGTACCAGGACTGCCCGGTGCGCACCGCGGCATCCGTCGCGATCGACGTGAACGCGCCGGTCGCCGTCGCTCGGCGCCACAGGCGGGGCGTCGGCTGGGTCCCCATGCCGAGCGGCATCGGAGGGTCGGATGCTCCCCAAGCCCACGCCACACCGCCGTTGGACGGTGCGTGGCTCACCGAGAGGCGGGAGTAGTTCGGCGGGTTCGGCACCCCCGTGAGGGCGACGGTGTTCCAGGTGACCCCGCGGTCGGTCGAGCGGACCAGGCCCGCCTGCGTCGTCGCCAGCACCTCGGTATCGCCGCCGCTGGGATGCACTGACACGCTCCACGCGCGCGCGGACTGCCGTCGCGTCCAGGTCGTCCCACCGTCCGACGAGGTGTAGACGCCGATCGTCGTGGCGGCGTAGAGCGTCGCCTGGTCCGATGGGTCGACGACGAGCGTGTGGAAGCCGGCCCCGATGAAGGGAGCGCCGGCGGCGAGCGTCCATGTCGTCCCGCCGTTGGTCGAGCGGAAGACGCCCTGCCCCAGCCCCGCGTAGAAGTCGCCTTCTCCGCTGCCGAGGTAGGCGGTGGTGGGCGTCACCGGGTCGAAGGCGAGCGCACCCACCGTCAGGGTCGAGAGGGCGTCTCCGCGGGGAATCCACGTGGTGCCGCCGTCCCGGCTCTCCCACACGCCGCCGCCGGCTGCGCCGGCGAGCAGGTGGGCGGAGTTCGACGGGTCGACCGCGATCGAGGAGACCCGACCGGAGACGTCGACCCGAGATCCCGCGCCGGATCCGTAGGTCTGCCCGTTCCGCATGAACGTCGGACCCAGGGGTCGCCACGACGGGGGCGCCGCGCCCCGGGCCCGTTCGGTGTCCAGTTCCGTGGCCTCGAGCGCCTCGGCGTAGTCGACCGTGAGATCCGAGCGGGTCTGCATCGGGTCGTCGTCGAGCGCACGGACCGCCTCCGTGAGGGTGTCGGGCGGTTCGGTGTCGGGTTCGGCGAGGCCGCGCTCCTGCTCGAACAGCAGGAGCCGTTCCCAGGCCTTTCCGTTCGGCGGACCGACCAGGGGCGGCCGCGGTGTCCCATCCGCTGAGCCTCTCGCGGCATCCTCCGTCGGCGTGCCTGCGTCATCGAGGTCGAGGTCGATCGGTGTGCGCATGTGCGGACCCCCATTCGCAAAACGGTGCGGTCAGTCGGAGTTGCGTTCGTCCGGGTCGGCGCCTCGCGGCGGTGCCGGATCCCGGTCGTCGTCAGGCGGGAGCAGATCATCGTCGACCAGGGGCGGTGCGTCGCCCTCGGCGTCGGTCGGGGTCGACGTGTCCCGGTCGTGTTCGGCCGTGGTCGACCGGTCGCGATCCTCGTCCTCTGGGCCGTCGTCGCTCGGCGGGGTCTCCTCGTCGCCGAGACCTCGAGCCTGTTCGAACTCGCGGAGTCGTTCAGCCGCCCGCCCGCCCGGCGACTCTGGTTCGCCTGGCACAGGGGCGGGCTCGTCCTTCGATGTGCGCGTCACAGCGACACCCCCATTGACCCTGCAATCCCCCGCAGGCGCCGATCCCCCATGTGAACGCGCACAGGCTACTCCGGTCGGCCGCGGCCCGCCAGTGCTGAGACGGGCGAATTGAGGAACGCGCGTCAATCGTGTCGAAGGGTGGCGAGGACGACGTTCTCGGTGGCCGAGCGGATCGGGCGCTGCCCTGAGATCCGCGGAGTCTGCTGTTGTAGCGAGGGCGGGACTCGAACCCGCGACACCACGATTATGAGCCGTGTGCTCTAACCACCTGAGCTACCCCGCCGGGAAGGCCTCATCGGCATGACCGAAGAGAACCAGAGCCCCGAGTCAGGATTGAACTGACGACCCCTTCCTTACCATGGAAGTGCTCTACCACTGAGCTATCGGGGCATGTGCCGCAATCGGCAACCGTACGAGGATATCACCTCGCCGCGGCTCAACCGAACCGGCACGGAGGCCGCTGGAGGCGACCTCCGAAGGCTACTTCACGGCGCCCGCCGTGAGGCCGCCGACGATGTACTTCTGCAGCCAGAGGAACAGCGCCACGACGGGGAGCATCGCCAACACGGCACCGGCCGAGAACGCGCTCCAGTCGGCGTACCGCGGGTTCGACACGAGCTTCGTGAGGCCCACCGCGAGCGTCTGCTTCTCGGTGTCGATGAGCATCACGGATGCCACGGCGAACTCGTTCACCGAGAAGATGAACGACAGCAGCGCCACGACCGCGAGGATCGGGGCCGCGAGGCGCAGGATGATCGTGAAGAAGATGCGCGCGTGGCCCGCGCCGTCGATCTTCGCGGCCTCGTCGATCGACGCGGGGATCGTGTTGAAGAAGCCGTACATGAGGAAGGTGTTCACGCCCAGCGCGCCGCCCAGGTACACCATGATCAGGCCGATGTGCGTGTTCAGGCCGATCGCCGGGAACCAGTCGGAGATCGCGCTCATCAGCAGGAAGATCGCGACGACGGCGAGCATCTGCGGGAACATCTGCACGATGACGATCGAGATGAGCCCGACCCGGCGCCCCGTGAAGCGCATGCGCGAGAACGAGTACGCGGCGAGCGCACCCAGGAACACCGTGCCGACGGCCGTGATGCCGGCGATGATGAGCGTGTTCGCGAACCACTGCGTGAACGGGACCTGCGGGTCGGTGAGGATCCGCATGTAGCTCTCCAGCCCGATCTCCGAGAAGAGCGCGTTCGATCCGGTGAGCGTGCCCTGCGGGTTCAGCGACGACGAGACGACGAACACGATCGGGAAGAGCGAGAACACCACCATCACGATGCCCACGATGTGGCGCCATCCGGTCGCCCCGAACCAACGGCCGAACTTGAAGGGCTTGCGCGGAGGGACGTACGGGGTGCCGCCCGGGCCGCCCGCGTCCGCATCCGCGATCGCGCGATCCCTCGCTTGGGCGTCGAGTCCGGCGGCGAGGATCTCGGCCTCGACGACGGGGGCCTCGACCCACGACCGGTGCTGCTTCGTCTCCTTGGCCATCAGTTCAGCTCCTCGAGGGTCTTGGTGCGGCGGAAGGCGATGACCGCGATCACGGCGACGATGATGAAGATGATGATCGAGTACGCGCTCGCGAGGCCGTAGTCACGCGATTGCCCGGTGAAGGCCACCTTGTAGACCATCGTGATGAGGATGTCGGTGAATCCGACGGGGATCGGCGCGTTCGAATCTCGCGGTCCGCCGTCGGTGAGCATGTAGATCACGTTGAAGTTGTTGAAGTTGAACGCGAACGACGCGATCAGCAGCGGCGCCACGGTGACGAGCAGGAGCGGCAGCTTGATCAGCCGGAACACCGCCCAGGGCTTCGCTCCGTCGACGGTCGCGGCCTCCTGCAGCTCGTCGGGGATCGACTGCAGCGCGCCCATGCACACGAGGAACATGTAGGGGAAACCGAGCCACAGGTTCACGAGCAGCACCGAGACCTTCGCCATCCATGGATCCGTGAGCCATGGAACCTCGGCTCCGCCGAGCAGCACCTGGTTGATGAACCCGAAGCTCTCGTTCATCATGCCCGCCCAGATCAGGGCCGACAGGAACGAGGGGATGGCGTACGGCAGGATCATCAGGACCCGGTAGTACCTGCGCCCGCGCATGCGCATGTCGTTGAACACGATCGCGAGGAACAGTCCGAGGAAGAAGGTCGAGGCGACCGAGATGAGCGCGAACGCGAACGTCCAGAGCGTGACGTAGACGAGCGGCTGCGCGAGGCGCGGGTCGGTGACGGCCCGCACGAAGTTGTCGAATCCGACGGTGATCTGCCAGCCGGGCAGCAGCTCCTCGCCGTCGTCGGAGGTGAAGGCGCCGGTGCCGATATCGGAGTACACCGTGCCCGTCGTGACATCCGTCATCGTGCCGGATGCCTCGTCGTACTCGAGCGTCGAGACGTACTGGTAGGCGCTCGAGCCGTCGGGCGTGCGGAGGGCGCCGTCGTTCGGGTCGTCGGAGACCGGCACGGCGAGCTCGGTGATCTCGTCGGTGCGGGCGATCACGTCGGCGAACTGGAGCGTCGTCCAGCCGTCGACCGCCACGGCCTTGTCGCCGTCGAACTCGGCGTCGACCTCGTCGAGGGGCATGTCGTTCGTGCCGATGAGGGCGTCGCCGTCGGGGTCGGTCACGAGGAGACCCAGGGTGCCGGCCCGGTCGACGACCGTCACCGGGTAGGCCGGCGAGTCCTCGACGCGCTGCAGCGACGACGCCATCAGCGACGACACCGCCTGCTCCTTGGAGCCGTTGTGCCCGGTGCCGTAGTTCGTGAAGGCGATGTAGCCGGTGTAGACGAGCACGAACACCTGGAACAGCACCAGGAAGATGATGCCCGGCGTGAGGTACTTCGCCGGGAGCTTGCGACGCGAGAAGTAGATCCAGTTGACGACCGCCGTGACGACCGCGACGACCCCGGCGACCAGCCACTGGCTGTTCATCACGAGCACGAACACGGCGTACACCGCGATCGCGTCGAGGATGCCGAGCGCCACGATCTTGAGCAGGAGCATCTTCAGCCCGCCGGATGCCGCGTCGGCGATGTTCGCGGCTCGTCGCTGCTTGTTCGTCGGCTTCTGCGGCGTCTCCGCCGTGACGTCTTCGTCGATCGTGGTGCTCATCCTGCTCGCTCTTCTCGTCGAACGTGAGTGCTCCGGGCCGGATGCCGCAGCGGCATCCGACCCGGAGTCATTCAGTCGTTACTTGGTGATCGCGGCCTGCACGTCGGTCGTGAGCTTCTGCCACGTCGCGACGGGGTCGGCGCCGTTGATGACGTCGGCCTCGGCGATGCCCCAGTACTGCCACACCGAGCCCATGGCCGGGATGGCCGGCATCGGCACGGCCTCGGCGCCGACGGCGGCGAAGCCCGCGATGATCGGGTCGCTCGACGCGGCCTCAGCCGCGGACGAGAGCGCCGGGAGGATGTTGCCGGCCTCGAAGAGCTCGAGCTGCACGTCCTCCGTGCCGATGTAGTTGACGAGGAAGTCGTTCGCGGCGACCTTGTTCTTCGACTCGGCCGAGACGAAGAAGCCCTTCACGCCGGCGAACGGCGAGGCGACCTCGGCGGTCGGGCTGGGAACGGTGTCGATCGCGACGTTGACGCCGGCGTCGATCGCCGCGCCCACGTTCCACGGGCCGGTGAGCCAGAAGGCCGCCGTGCCGTCGATGAACGCCTGCTTGGCGATGTCGCCGTCGATGTCGGTGTTGAAGACGCCGGTGCCGTTCTTGCCCTGGCTGCCGAGCCACGCGGCGAACAGCTCGCCGCCCGCGTTGCCGAGCTGCAGGTCGGTGGGGTCGTAGCCCTCGGCGCCGCTGCCGAAGACGGGCGAGCCGAACGCGGTCTGGAACGGGTAGAGGTGGTAGGGGTTGCCCTCGACGCCCTGCTCGACCACGAAGGGCTGCGTGAGGCCGGCGGCCTGGCCCTTGGCGATCATGTCGTCGAAGCTCGTGGCGGCCTCGGGAACGAGGTCGGCGTTGCGGAGCACCGCGATGTTCTCGACCGCGTAGGGGAGCATGTAGGTCTGGCCCTCGTAGGTCGACGCGTCGACCGCGACGGGGAGGTAGTCGCCGACGGAGTCGCCGAGCTCGATCGGCGCGACGACGCCGTTCGTCGAGAGCTCGCCCAGCCAGTCGTGCGCGCCCATGGTGATGTCGGGGCCCTTGCCGGTCGGCACCTGCTGGATGAAGTCGTCCTTGATGTCGGCGTTGTCCTTGCCGACGAGCTCGACCTCGACACCGGTCTTCTCGGTGTAGGCCTCGGCCGCGCCCTTCAGCGCGTCGACGCGCTCGGCGTCGACCCAGACCGTCAGCGTGCTGGCGGCCGAGGCGTCGCCTTCGGAGCCGCTGTCGCCGGCCGAGCAGCTCGCGAGACCGAGCGTCGCGACGACCGCGACGGCCCCGGCAGCGAGGAGGCTCTTCGTGTTCACCCTCATTGGTGTGCCCTTCTCAGTGTGCGTGGAGTCGGCGCCTTCGCCTGGTGAGGGAGCTGTGTTCCCCGTTCCGAAGCCGGAACCGCGCACCGTGCCCGAAAGGCCGTTCTTCCGTGTGGAGTGCTCGCAGATATGCAAGCGATTACAGGTATACCGTGCATGACGTTCATTACCAAACCGGACCCCCAGCATTGATACCGGTTTGTGATCATGGTGTTACGCGCTGGTGCTGCAAGCGTTTCCATGATGTGTCGAGATGACGTACAGTTTCCGTCATGACTTCCGAGTGGTGGCGCACCGCCGCGATCTACCAGATCTACCCCCGGTCGTTCGCCGATGCGAACGGCGACGGCATGGGCGACCTCGCCGGCATCACGAGCCGGCTCGGCGACCTGCAGGAACTGGGGATCGACGCGATCTGGCTCTCCCCCTTCTACACGTCGCCGCAGCGCGACGCCGGCTACGACGTCGCCGACTACTGCGACGTCGACCCGCGGTTCGGCACGCTCGCCGACTTCGACGTGATGCTCACCGAGGCGCACGCCCGCGGCATCCGCGTGATCATCGACCTGGTGCCCAACCACTCGTCAGACGAGCACGAATGGTTCCAGGCGGCGCTCGCCGCCCCGGCCGGCAGCGCCGAGCGTGCCCGCTACCTGTTCCGCGACGGCCGCGGCCCCGGCGGCGACGAGCCCCCGAACAACTGGGAGTCGGTCTTCGGCGGCCCGGCCTGGACGCGCGTCGTCGAGCCCGACGGCACGGCCGGCCAGTGGTACCTGCACCTCTTCGACAGCTCGCAGCCCGACTTCGACTGGACGAACGAGGAGGTGCGCGAGGAGTTCCGCCGCATCCTGCGCTTCTGGCTCGACCGCGGCGTCGACGGATTCCGGGTCGACGTGGCCCACGGCATGATCAAGGCCGACGGGCTGCCCGACTACACGCCTCCCGCCGAGGGCGGCAGCATGGGCGGCGCCGGCGGCGTGGTGGTGGAGTCGGTCGGGGCGGTCGAGTCGGCCGGGTCGATCGGTGCGGTCCGGTCGGAGGTCGGCGGGTCGGCGAGCTCGTGGGTGCCGGGTCGGGTCTGCGGCCGGCGGCACGGCCGGCGTGACATCCGTCTCTGCGGCCGGCGTTTCGGTCGGCTCTGCGGCCGGCGCGTCGGCGGCTCCTCGACGCGTCAAACCGTCGGTGCCGACCCGACCGGTGTCCCCCTCGAGCCCGAGATCAGCGTCGAGGCCGGCGACGGCGCCCCCTACTGGGGCCAGGACGGCGTGCACGAGATCTACCGCGACTGGCGGGCCCTGCTCGACGAGTACCCCGGCGAGCGCATCCTCGCCGCCGAGGCCTGGGTCGACCCGCTCCCCCGCGTCGCGAAGTGGGTGCGCCCCGACGAGATGCACCAGGCGTTCAACTTCGCCTACCTCGAGACGCCGTGGAACGCCGCGGCGCTCCGCAAGGTCGTCGACGACTCGATCTCGGCCTTCGGCGCGGTGGGCGCACCGTCGACATGGGTGCTCTCCAACCACGACGTCGTGCGCCACGCCACGCGGCTCTCCGTCAGCGAGGCCAACCCGCAGGGCCACGGCCTCGGCCCCCGCTCGAAGGGCCTGCCCGAGTACGCGCCCGGCGTGCAGCGCGCCCGCGCCGCGACGGCCCTCATGCTCGCGCTGCCCGGCTCGTCGTACCTGTACCAGGGCGAGGAGCTCGGCCTGCCCGAGGTCATCCACCTGCCCGACGACGCCCGCCAGGACCCCACGTGGTTCCGCACCGACGGCGAGCGCTACGGCCGCGACGGATGCCGCGTGCCGATCCCGTGGGAGGCCGACGCGCCGAACTACGGCTTCGGTCCCGCCGGCGACCCGTGGCTGCCGCAGCCCGCGCAGTGGGCGGAGCTCGCCCGTGACCGCCAGCGCGGCGTCGAGGGCTCGACCCTGTCGCTCTACCAGGACGCCCTGCGGCTCCGCCGCGAGCACGACCTCGGCGCCGGATCGCTGGAGTGGCTGCCCGGGTTCCCCGAGCCGATCGTCGCGCTGCGCAACGGCGACGTCGTCGTGGTGGCGAACACGGGCAGCGAGCCCGTCGAGCTCCCCGCCGGCGAGCTGCTGCTCGCGAGCGGCCCCCTCGACGGCCGCTCCCTCCCGCACGACACGACGGCCTGGCTCCGCGCCTGACCCGACGAGCGGATGCCGCGCGCACGTGCGGCGCGGCATCCGCTCGCTCGCACCCCTGCACGCGGTGCCCCGCGGCATCCGCTCGACGCCCCTGCACGCCGGCCCCGCGGCATCCGCTCGCTCGACCGGCACGCCGCTCCCCTCAGCATCCGCTCCCCCCTCACGCCGCGGTCGCGGCATCCGCTCGCCGCCTCTGCCCCCGCTGCATCGCCTAACGCAGGAGAATGGGTCCGACCTTTGCTTCACGGCGAGGAGAGCGCCCAATCTCCTGCATGGCCTGAAAGGCTCTCGCTCGCGCGCCGACCTGCCCCATCGGTGCAGTCCGCGTGCGACGAGTTCGCGTACCGCCCGGTGCGTGCGATCCCAGTCGGACGTCACCATCCGGTACGAGAGCCGCACGACGAGGTATCCGCGGAGGGCGAGCTCGAGATCCTGGATGCGGTCGCGTTCGAAGTCCTCGCCGGAGTGGAATGCACGGCCATCGAGCTCGATGACGAGTCGATCGCCGACGAGCAGATCGACCCGACGTACTCCGGCCAGGAAGACCTGCGTTCGCACCCTGACGTGCCTTCGCACGAACAGCAGGCGCGTGATCGTCTCGAGCCCGGAGTCGCTCTCGGGCGATGCCAGGTCGAGTTGGCGATGAGCCCACGCCGGCACGAGTCCGCGGATCGACTCCAAGCCCTGCATCGGTAGCGCTCCTCGATTGAGGGCGGACTCGAGGGCGACCATGGCGGGCACGATGCCCGCGCAGCGGAACATCTCGGCCAGGCTTCGCGCCAACCCGTCGCGGGCGGGAAGGTCGCCTTCGAGGGGGTTCGGCTCGACCGTCCGATAGTGCATGCAGACTCCGTGCGGCCTCGCGGTCGAGCGCGGCCGACGCATCCGATGGCGATCGCAGCCGGGCGGCAGTCGCCGGCACCCGAACGTGGAGCAGTGGATCGTCCAGCAGCCAGAGGTGATGCAGCCGGGCCGCGGATGCCGCGGTGAGCGCACCGCCGACCCGGACTGCCCGAACGACATCGGGCGGGGCATCCGGAGTGGCGAACCACCCACGGCGGACTCGGATGAGGTGACCGGCGGCGAGGTCGGCATCAATCGCGCGTCGGACGCACCCGGCGCTGCAGGAGTCGGGCGAGGGGCAACGCACCGCCCAGTGCGGCGTACGAGCGTGGCTGGCGAGATGGCGGCGGTCGATCGCATCCGAGATGGTGACCACCCTGCGATGGCTCAGGGGCTGTCTCGACGTCAGCTGGCGCAGATCCGCACGTCTTTCCACGCTGGTGAGGACGGGTG
>CAVVTB010000010.1:0-31523 GCA_963751055.1 uncultured Actinomycetota bacterium
CTGCTGCATCGACCCGCGCTCGGTGCGCTGGCCGACGAGGTGTCCGACTTCCGCGGCGTCTTGTCGATGGGCGAGCAACCCGGGCCGACCGGGGGCCCACCGCTCACGCCGGCCGAGCTGCGCCTCCTCCCCTACCTGCAGACGCATCTCTCCATCCGCGAGATCGGCGACCGGCTCTTCATCTCGCGGAACACGGTGAGCTCCGAGGTCGGCTCGATCTACCGCAAGCTCGGGGTGTCGACGCGCAGCGAGGCGGTCGAGCGCTCCATGGCGATGGGCCTGCTGGGCGCCTAGTCGCGTCGGGCGGTCGCGGACTGGTCGAGCGCCTCGTCGATGTCGTAGCCGAGCGCCATCGCGACCTTCGGCGCGGCGGCCACCACCCTGGGGCAGCCCGACCACCGGGATGATGCCGATGAGCACGTCGACGATCTCCGACGGCGTCGCGCCGGCGCTCACCGCGGCATCCGCCTGCGAACCGAACGACGGCTCGGCGCCGCCGATGGCGACCAGTGCGGCCACCCGGGCGAGCGCCAGTGACCTGGGATCGAGTCCCTCCGCGCCGACGCCCAGGGCGGCGAGGTCGTCCTCGGCGAGCCGCTCATCGTTGATGGCCAGTCGCCGGAGCCGGTCGGTGTAGTCCACGGTGACCCCCCTCACTCACATCGGTCGGATGCTACGTCCAGTGCAGTCTTCGACGCCGTCCGGCGCATCATGCAGATCGGATGATTCGAGC
The DNA here is from genome assembly GCA_963751055.1 of uncultured Actinomycetota bacterium. Classification (GTDB taxonomy): domain Bacteria; phylum Actinomycetota; class Actinomycetes; order Actinomycetales; family Microbacteriaceae; genus Microbacterium. The sequence continues at coordinate 734 of CAVVTB010000010.1, forward strand.
GTCCAGCGCGTTCCCGGGGCGCCGTGCGCGCGTGCCCGGGCGGGGCGAACACGCATCCGGCTTCATCCCATCTGCGTGATGCGATGCCGGATGCCGCGGCATAGCGTTCCGAACAGAAGCCGGCCGAGACCGGTCACTCGACACGAAAGGCGGGGTCATGGGTTCTTTCTGGGACTTCCTCGTTTGGCTCTTCTGGTTCTACGTGATCATCGCGTGCATCTGGATCTTCATCACGGTGTTCATCGACATCTTCCGGGACAGCACCCTGAACGGGTGGGGCAAGGCGCTCTGGGTCATCTTCCTGGTGTTCGTGCCGTTCCTCGCCGCGTTCATCTACCTGATCGCACGCGGCCGCGGGATGGCGGAGCGCAACGCGGCGAAGGCAGCCGAAGCGCAGGCCGCGAGCGCCGACTACATCCGGAGCGTGGCCGCGATCGTCATCGACATCGACGGCGGCCGAGATCGAGAAGGGCAAGCAACTCCTCGACAGCGGCGCGATCTCCCAGGCCGAGTTCGACGCGCTGAAGGCGAAGGCACTGCAGACGTCGTAGTTCGCCCGTACGGCCGGATCGAACGAGCGAGGGCGTCGGCCTCACGGCCGACGCCCTCGCCGATTCGCGAGGCTGATCGGCGAGGCTGATCGGCGAGGTCCGGTCCCGAGGCGGTGCTCTGGTGCACCGATGCGCTGGAACCTGAAGGAAGCAGAAGGGGAATATCATCATGACCGACCTGGAATTCGGGCCTGTCGAGCTCGTGCTCGCGGCGTTCGAAGGCGATACACCGAAGGCGGGCGTCCTCGAGGCGATCCTCGACCTCGCGGATGCCGGCACTGTGCGGCTGCTCGACCTCGTCTACGTCACCCGTTCCGAAGACGGCGTGATCGATTGGGTCGAGCTCGACGAGGCGGGCATCGAGCTGGGCGAGATCGACCTCGCGGCGAGCGGCCTGGCGTCGCATGAGGACCTCGAGGAGCTGAGCGGACGACTTCCGCTCGGCACGTCGGCGCTCCTGCTCGTCGTCGAGCTCACGTGGGCGAAGCACCTCGCCTCCCGGCTGCTCGAGGCCGACGGCTACGTCGTCGACTCCGTGCGGATCCCCGCCCCGGTGGTGAACGCCGTGGTCGAGGAAGTCCGCGCCGCGGGCGCGATCACCGAGAACTGAACACGGAAGGAGCAGACCGATGGTAGGGATGAGAAGGATGGGCCGACCGGGACTGGTCGGCATGGCCGCCCGCACCGCCGTGGTCGCGGGTACCGCGACCGCCGTGAGCGGCGCCGTCGCCGGCAAGCAGCAGGCCGGCGCCCAGCAGCAGGCCGAGGCGCAGCAGTACGAGGCGCAGCAGCAGCAGGCCGCGATGCAGCAGGCCGCCGCCGATGCGGTGGCGCAGCAGCAGGCTGCCGCGGCCGCGGCAGCCCCGCCGCCCGCAGCGGCCCCCGCCGCGGGCGCGTCGGACGTCATCGCCCAGCTCCAGCAGCTCGCCGACCTCAAGGCCCAGGGCATCCTGAGCGACCAGGAGTTCGCCGACGCGAAGGCGAAGCTGCTCGCCTGAACCGGCGACGGACACGAGCGGGCGTCCACGCGGACTCGAACCCGCCTGGGACGCCGAGTGAGGGAGGCCGGCCGCGCATCGGGGGACGCGCGACCGGCCTCCGCTCGTGCGCTGACATGGCGATGCCGCGGCATCCGTGACGCCGCGGCATCCGTGATGTCGGAGCTGCTCGGTCAGGGGCGGGCGTCGCCGATCATCGCACGCGTGCCGGCGCCGACCCGCCTCGCGCTCACTCCTCGTCGTCCTCCTCGAGGAGCGCGATCTCGAGGTCCTCGAGCTCGATCTCGGCCGCGAGCGCCCTGACGATGTTGCCCGTCGCCGAGGCGACCCGCGCCGTGCCGACGATCGGCGCGATGGCCGTGAGGACGTCGCGGATGGCGTCGGCGTCGATTCCGGCCTCTGCGCCGACCTCGAGGTTGAGCGCGTACGACACGGGCGGCGCGTCGACCGCGACGAGCGCGGCGATCCGCACGAGGATCAGGGTCTCGGCGTCGAGCCCCGATGCCTCCAACGAGTCAGCGGTCATTCGTGCGAGCAGGTCGAGTACGGGAGTGTCGTCGTTCACTGCGTCGGACATGATGGGTCCTTCCCCCAGGTGGTGGTGTGGTTCAGGCGACGGCGATGCCGCCCACCCAATGGGACTCCGAAGGTGGCGGCCTCGCATCATTGAGATCGCGTGAAAGCAGGCGCGCTGAAGGCGTCGAGGAATCGATCGCGGAACGCACTCATCGGCCAGACGGGCGAGTCGGGCGCCGGCAGCATCCCGTCGTCCCACTGCCATCCCTCGATCGACTCGAAGACGGTCGAGTCCTTCGAGATGATGCTGATCGGCACGTCGTGGCTGGCGCCCTGCCCGCTCACGATCGTCGCCGGCTGGTGGTCGCCGAGCACCACGAGCACCAGGTTCGGGTCGTCGGAGTCGTGCAGGAACGCGAACATCGCACCGAGCGAATACTGGATGGACTGGGCGTACGCCTCACGCACCCGATCCGGGTCCTGCCAGACGTCGGTCGCCGACTGCCCCTGCGCGGGCTGGGGCCCGAACACGGAACCATCGCCGACCTGGGACCACGGCACGAGCTCCGGGAGCGGCGCCCACGGCGTGTGCGAGGAGACGAGGTCGATCTCCGCCATGACCGGCTGGTGGTCCCCCGCGAGCTCGCGGTCGGCGAAGTGCTTCCAGGTGTACTGGTCCGGGATCCGCGCATAGCCGAAGGACGGCCCCCGATAGCCGACGTTGTTCGCGTCGAGGAGGGTGTCGAAGTGGTAGAACGAGGTGCCGAACGACCACGGCTCCGTGTTCGAGGGGACGACGCTGACGGTGCGCCATCCGGCTCTTCCGAATGCTTGGCTCAGCGTGAATCGATCGCTCCGGATCACCTCGCTGTAGAGCGGCTGCCGGTCGACCCACAGCCCTGTCTGAAAGGTCGAGTGCGCGAGCCAGCTGAGGCCCCCGAACGTCGGAGAGGTGAGGAAGGCGCTCTGGGATGCGTAGCCGTCAGCGCGGAGTCGGGCCTCGCCGTCGCGCAGCACCTGGTCCACACCCGCCGAGAAGCCGGATCCCTGCACGGCCACCTTGCCGTAGCTCTCGATGAAGGCGAAGACGACGTCCTTGCCCTTCAGCGAGGTCAGCAGGTCGGAACCGGATGTGTCACGGTAGGGGTCCGTCGCGATCTGCTGCCGCAGGTCGGCCCGCGCGGCGAGCCCTTCGGCGGCGTGGGAGGCTGACGCGGTGATCGCATGGAGAGAGGCGGCCGCCGCGGCCGGCTGACCCGGCACCAGATGCGAGCCCGTCACGGCGGCGATGGCCCATGCCGCGGTGACCGTCGCCATCACGATCGTTCCGTGCGCCCGATCGGGACTGACGGCGGCGCCCACCCGAAGGGCGGCCCACGAGACCGCGACGATCAACCCGGCGGCGGCGACCGCGAGGAGCGCGACCAACCCGCTCGCGGCGGCAGCGCCGACGGAACCCTGGACGACCCCGAACGCGTCGCCCAGCTGCTGCCAGTCGAACGGGTCGAAGGGGATGTCGAGCACTGCCTCATAGCCGGCGTCGATCCCGGCGAGCACGAGCGCGATGACGATGATGACACCGAAGCCGACCGCGGCGACGAAGCGTGCGGGCGGCGAAGGAAGCAGGCAGAGCAGGAGCAGCACGACGATCGATTCCGCGGGAAGCCCGATGAGCGGTGCCGGAGAGCCATCGGCGAGCGCTCCGGGCACGAGCGGCACCACGACGAGGAGAAGGATCGCGACCACCAGCGAGACGCTCCCGCGCACCCGGAGCCTCCGCCCGTTTGAACGCTTTCCTCCGCTGTCTCGTGTTTCCGCTAGCGTCTCCGCCGGAGGCTTCGATCGGAAGCGGGTCTGAACATGACTGGAAACAACCGGGCCGTTCTCACGGTCATGCGAATCCTCAGCGCGATCGTCCTTCTCGCGGTGGGCGGGATTCATCTCTTCCTCGTCTTCGACGGCGTCGGGGGCTTGCTCGGCGTGCTCTTCGTGCTGAACGCCATCGCGGGCCTCGTGCTGGCGATCGGGATGCTCGTCCTCCGCGGACGGCTCCTGAGTCTCGCCACCATCCTGAGTCTGCTGTTCGTCATCGCGACCCTCTTGGCTCTCATTCTCGCCCTGACCGTCGGGCTGTTCGGCATCACCGAGACGTGGAGCTTCACCCTCGTCCCGCAGACGGTCGTCGTCGAGTCGATCGGCACCGTGGTGCTCGCCATCACCACGCTGCTCGTGCTCCGCTCGCAGCGGGAGGCGTGATCGCGCGTCCTCCCCACGTGGGGCCGGTGGGTGCATCGATCACGACGCACCCACGACGGCTCGCCGAGAGCGGCTTCGAAGCGCCAGCCACACCACATCCCGACCGAAGGATTCGACGAGCAGGACCAGTGCGACCCCGACGATCACCCCGGCGAGCTCCGGGACCAGGCCGGATGCCGCAAGCGTCAAGGCGATCCCCTGCACGGCTGTCACGACCTTGCGCCAGTAACGGGGCGGGAGCTGCGGGCGAAGCCACGGAAGCATCCAGCCTGCGGCGACGAAGACGTAGCGCATCAGACCGATCGCCAGCACCCAGGGCCCGAGGATCGGTGCCACGTACGCGCTGAGCACGAGCAGGAGGAACGCATCCACTTCCATGTCGAAACGAGCGCCGAGCTCCGTTATGGTGCCGGTACGACGCGCCACCCACCCGTCCACGGCGTCGAGGGCGAGCGCCGGAACGACCAGGGCGATCAGGAGCGGCACCGAGATCGGCGCGAAGAAGGACGCGGCGACCAGTCCGGTGATGATGGCGACCAACACCGACCTCGTCGCCGTGACGATATTCGCCCAGCCCAGACGCGATGAATGCCGACGTCGCAGCGCGCCCAGCAGGAGGGCGTTGCTCGCCGTCAGGTACGCCAGCGCGGCCAACCAGCCGATCGCCGGCAGCCCGTCGACGGCCCGCATCGCCGCCACGCCCGCCGCACCGAGTACGGTCAACTCGATCGGTGCGAGCTGAACCGCCTTGATCGCCATCACGTGTCCTTGCTAGGGAGCATCTCACGGAGCATATTCATTCATGTACACGTCGGGCATCGCCGGATGGTTCACCGAAGGAGACGTACCGTTGCTTGAGGCCGTGGCATTCTGGATCGACGAGCCGGGCGTCGGTGCCCTGCGCCGGCAGCCGATAGCCCCTGCGGGCGACCGCGACGTTCTCGTGCGCACCAGCTACACGGGCATCAGCCGCGGCACCGAGGCCTCGGTCTTTCTGGGTCGCGTGCCGATCAGCGAGCACGAGCGGATGCGCGCGCCCTACCAGGAGGGCGACTTTCCGGGCCCGGTGAAGTACGGCTATCTCAACGTCGGAGTCGTCGAGGAAGGGCCGGAAGCGCTCCGCGGCCGCACCGTCTTCACGCTGTTCCCCCACCAATCCGCCTTCGTCGTGCCTGCTGATGCCGTGGTCCCCGTCCCTCGCGGCGTGCCGGCCCGCCGTGCGGTGCTCGCGGGCGCGGTCGAGACCGCGGTGAACGTGCTGTGGGATGCCGCCCCCATGATCGGAGACCGGGTCACGATCGTGGGCGCCGGCATGATCGGATGCTGCATCGCACGACTGATCCGCGGCATCCCCGAACTCGACGTGGTGCTCGTCGACGTGGACACGTCGCGTCGCGAGGTCGCCGATCGACTCGGCGTCCGATTCGCCGAACCGGGCGACGCCCCGGGAGACCGCGATCTGGTCATCAACACGAGCGGGTCGGAGGCGGGACTGCAGCTCGCACTCGAGTCCGTCGTGACCGACGGGGAGGTGATCGAGGCCAGCTGGTACGGCGACCGGCCGGTGACGCTCAGACTGGGTGCCGACTTCCACTCGCGGCGCCTGACCATCCGGTCGAGCCAGGTGGGTGCCGTGGCCCGACGCCGACGAGGCACGCGCACGACTCGCGACCGGTTGACGCTCGCGCTCGAGCTCCTGCAGGACGCGGCGTTCGACACGCTGCTCACGGGCCACTCCCCGTGGAGTGACCTTCCTGCGGTGATGGCGGGGCTCGCGACCGGCCGGAGCACCGGGCTCTGCCACACGATCGATTGGACGGACGCCGCATGACCTTCACCCTGACCGTGCGAGACCACATGATGATCGCCCACAGCTTCTCCGGAGAGGCCTTCGGCCCCGCACAGCGTCTGCACGGCGCGACCTTCATCGTCGACGCGTCGTTCCGTGCGAGCGAACTGGACGCCGATGGCGTGGTCATCGACATCGGACGTGCGGCCGAGGCGCTCAGCCAGATCACGGGTTCGCTGACATATCGCAATCTGGACGATGAACCGGAGTTCGCCGGGATGAACACCACGACCGAACGACTGTGCCAGGTCATCGCCGACCGCCTCGCCCAGCGTGCCGCAGATGGACGGCTCGGATCGGCCGGCGGCCATCTGTCGTCGATCGAGGTCACCCTCCACGAGTCTCACATCGCGTGGGCGAGTTACGAGCGGAAGTTGTGAATGGGATGACGGACGCGGCCGTGCAGTTCCTCGTGCCCGACGGCATCGACGATGACGAGCGCGTCAGCGGTGGCAACGTCTACGACCGGCGCATCAGCGAAGCGCTGCGAGCACGGGGCCTGGACGTCCGGATGGTGCTCGTTGCAGAAGACCGAGAACAGGACGTGGCGCACGCGATGTCCGCTCTCCCGCGCGACGCCCTCGTGCTGATCGACGGATTGATCGCCGTCGCGGCATCGGCGGTGCTGCGCGCGCATTCGACACGTCTTCGGATCGTCGTGCTGGCGCACATGGTCGCCAGCGCCCTGCCCGGGATCCAGGACGACGCGCGAACGGCCGGACGAGAGCGCGAGGCCCTGAACGCCGCGCGACGTGTGATCACGACCAGCGAGTGGACCCGCTCCGAACTCATCGCCCGCACGCTCGCAGAGCCCGATGGGATCACGGTCGCCCGTCCGGGTACGGACGCGGCACCCGCGGCGACCGGATCCGCATCGGGCGGCCACCTGCTCTGCGTCGGCGCTGTCGCACCCCACAAGGGACAGGATGTGCTCGTCCAAGCGCTGGCGGGCATGACCGATCTGCCCGATTGGACCTGCTCGATCGTGGGGTCGCTCGATGCCGACCCCGATTTCGCGAAACGGACGGCTGCCGCGATTCGATCCGCCGCGCTCACGGAGCGGGTCGCGCTCATGGGGGTGCTCACCGGTCAGCGACTCGCGGACGCGTACCGCGCCGCGGACCTCGTCGTCGCGCCGTCGCGGGCGGAGAGCTACAGCATGGTCGTCGCCGAAGCGCTCGCTCGGGGCATCCCGGTCGTGGCGGCTCGCGTCGGCGGAATACCGGAGGCGATCGCAGGAAGCAAGGCCGGCATCCTCATTCCATCGAACGATCCGGGGGCGTTGCGTGCGGTCCTGCGGCAGTGGCGGGAGGAACCCGGTTGGCGTGCCGAGCTCAAGGCGGAGGCATTGCGGTCGCGCGCGATGACGCGACCGTGGGATGAGTCCGCGGGGATCGTCGCCGCGGTGCTGAGCGATGTCCGTCCGGCGATGGACGTCGCCGGATTCGAGCGGCGGGGCGCCGGATGAGCGAGATCATCGAGGTCAGCAGCGAGTGGCTGACGCTTCGCGAGCAGGAGGATGCGCGCGCCCGTTCCAGCGAACTCGCCCTCGCAGCAGCCGACAGGCTCGCACCGGGTCCGATCGTGATCCATGACCTGGGGAGCGGAACGGGCTCGATGATGCGATGGCTGGCCCCGCTTCTGCCCGGTCCGCAGACCTGGGTCCTGCACGACTGGAACGCGGACCTCGTCGAGCGTGCGACGAGCGGCGTCGTCCCGCTCGATCGTGAGCGACGGCCGGTCTCGGTCCACACGCGCACCGGGGAGCTCGCGCACCTCGATCCCGACGATCTCGACGGCGCCGCTCTCGTGACCGCTTCCGCGTTGCTCGATGTGCTGACCTCGGAGGAGCTGCGCGCCGTCGTCCGTGCCTGCGTCGCCGTCGGATGCCCCGTGCTGCTGAGCCTGAGCGTGACGGGTGAGGTCCGCCTCGACCCCCGGGATCCTCGCGACGACGTCTTCGAGACCTCGTTCAACGCACACCAGCAACGTCGTGTGGGTGGACGCCGGCTCGTGGGGCCCTCCGGCGTCGGCCTCGCGCAACGCCTGTTCCTCGAGGCCGGCTGGAACACTCGACCGGCCGCCACGTTCTGGCGGCTCGACCATCACGATCCTCGCCTCCTCGGCCAGTGGTTCGACGGATGGTTCGATGCGGCGCTCGAGCAGCGCGCCGACCTTCAGGTCGACGGTGCGGCGTACCGCGCGCTGCGTTCGTCGCAACTCGCGCCGCGGTGCGCTCTCCGCCGCCGTCGTCCACACCGATCTCCTGGCGTGGCCGTGATGTCCGCGTCGACGAGCGCGCCCCGGGTGCACGCGGTCCTGTCATCGAGGTGGCTCCGCCTCACCACGCGCGTGCTCGTGGGCGTCGGCGTGCTGATCGCGATCGTCGCCCAGGTCGGCTCCGGGCCGTTCCTGCACGGCCTGCTCAGCATCGATCTCCGGGTGATCGCCGCCACGTTCGTGCTGTCTGCCGCCGCCACTGCCGCGGCGGCCTGGCGCTGGAGCGTCATCGCGGGGCGACTCGGCGTCGGCCTTCGCTTCCCCGAGGCGGTCGGAATGTACTACCGGTCGCAGTTCCTCAACACGGTGCTTCCCGGCGGTGTGGTCGGTGACGTCCAGCGTGCCCTCACGCAGGGACGCAACGCGGGAAACGTCGCGCAGGCCGCTCGCGCCGTCGCCATCGAGCGCACCGTGGGGCAGCTGGTGCAGATCGCGCTCGCGGTCATCGTCCTCGCGTGCTTCGGTCTCGAGTTCGAGGGATACCTGCTGTCGGCGCTCGGCATCGGCCTCACGGTGCTCGCCCTCGCAGCGCTCGCCATGACCGCAGCGGGCGTGCGGGCGCGGAACGCGCTGGGGCGCGAGCTCGCCGAGCTGTCGGCCGGGGTGGGATCCCCCCGAGCGTTCGTGCGGGTCGTCGTCGCCTCGATCGTGGTCGTGGCATGCCACGTGGTGACCTTCGGCGTCGCGGTCGGCGCGGTCGGAGCAGCGGTGCCGCCGCTCCGCGTCGCCGCCATCGCGCTCGTCGTCCTGCTCGCCGGATCCATCCCGCTGAGCGTCGGCGGGTGGGGCCCGCGCGAGGGGATCGCCGGTTGGGCGTTCGCCGTCGCCGGCCTCGGCGCCTCCACGGGCGTCGCGGCATCCGCCCTCTTCGGCGTCGTCGCGATGATCGCCGTCGCCCCGGGCCTCGTCCTCGCCGTGATATCCGCCGTTCGTCGCGTTCGAACGCCCGCACCGGTGCCTGCGGTCGTCCTCGCCGGCGCTCAACCGAAGGGGCGATCGTGATCGACAGGCCGTACGTGATTCTCAGCGCCGCCATGTCCATCGACGGGTATCTCGACACCGCTTCCCCACCGCGCCTCGCACTCTCGAACGCGGCGGACTTCGATCGGGTCGACGAGGTACGGGCGCACTGCGACGCCATCCTGGTCGGAGCACGTACCGTGCGCGCCGACAATCCGAGACTGCTGGTGCGGAGCGAGGAGCGACGGAGTCGACGCGAAGCCGAAGGCCTGTCGCCGTCGCCGTGGAAGGTGACCGTGACGTCAACCGGTGACCTCGATCCGCAGTCGAAGTTCTTCACCCTCGGAGACACGAAGAAGCTGGTCTACTGCCCGCGATCCGCGGTGCGGGGCATCCGCGACCGGCTCGGTGATCTGGCCACCGTCGTCGGGTTGGGCGAAGAGGTCACCGTGGCCGATGTCGTCAGCGAACTGAACGACCGGGGCGTGCGCACGCTCCTGGTCGAAGGCGGCGGAACCGTGTTCACGCAGTTCCTGACGTCCGACCTCGTCGATGAGCTCCAGTTGGCGATCGCCCCGTTCTTCGTCGGCGACCGGCGGGCTCCTCGGTTGATCGGCGACGGCACGTTCCCGTGGAACCCCGACCGCCACGCGCCCCTCGCCGAGAGCCGTCAGGTCGGCGACATGGTCCTCCTCAGGTATGCACTGTCCGAGCGCTGCCCCACACCGGGTCGTTCGTCTCCCGGGAAATCGGGCTAGCCTGACGCGCATGGCCCAGGCAGCGTCGGCCGCACGCGCGTGGATCGGGACGATCGTCTTCCTCTTCCTCGCGCCGGGCGTCGTCGCGGGCCTCATCCCTTGGCTCATCTCCGGCTGGCGGTGGTACGACTGGGGAGGCGCCGCGTGGGTCGTCGTGCCGATCGCCTGGATCGCGATCGCCGTCGGGGTGGCCTTCCTCCTGCACGCCTTCGCGCTGTTCGCCCTGCACCGCGGAACGCCCGCTCCGGTCGCTCCGACCGAGACGCTCGTCGTGACGGGGGTCTACCGGTTCGTGCGCAATCCGATGTACCTCTCGGTGCTCGCGATCATCCTCGGCCAGGCGCTGCTGTTCGGCAGCTGGTCGCTCGTGCTCTACGCCGGGATCGTCCTCGCCGCGGTCGTCGCGTTCGTGAAGGGCTACGAGGAGCCGACCCTCACCAGCACCTACGGCGAGCAGTACCTCGACTACCGGCGCAACGTCCCGGGGTGGTGGCCACGGCTCACGCCGTGGCGCGCGTGACGGCGCGCCCGCGAGGCCCCCGGTGTACCGTACGGAGTGCGGGTGCGGCCGGCCGGATGCCCCCGACAGGAAGTGCTTCACATGTCCTGGAGAACGCATGAGTACACCGAAGACAGTGCCCACCGGCGCGAACGTGCACGACTTCCTCGACGCGGCGGCAACGGCCCGCCGCCGTGAAGAAGGGTTGCGACTCGCCGAGATCTTCCGCGAGGTCACAGGCACCGACCCCGTCATGTGGGGTCCCACGATGGTGGGATACGGCAGCTTCCGCTACATCTCGCCGGTCAACCCGCGTACTCGCGGCACCTGGTTCAAGACCGGGTTCTCGCCCCGCAAGGCGCAGCTGACGTTCTACGGGCTCAACGACCTGCCGGAGGCCACCGCGCTGCTGCCGAAGCTGGGCACCTACACGGAGGGCGTCAGCTGCGTCTACGCCAAGAAGCTCGACGACATCGATCTCGACGTGCTGCGCCGACTCATCGCGATCGCCTGGGCTCGCGGCGACGACCCTGAGCCGACGTAGTCCCGCGACCTGGTCGGCAGGTGTGACCGGAACTTCAACGCCCAGCACACCCGACGGATGAGGGCTACTCCGTGCGCAGGTCCGACCAGGGCACGTCGAAATGCTCGACGGTCGTCTGTCGGTCGATCAGGTAGCGGTCGTCTTCCGGGTAGAACACCGCAGCCTCGATGTTCTGACCCGCGAATGCGACGATGTCCTCGCGCGAACGCCACAGCGACAGGGTTCGAACCTCCGTGCGGTCATCCTCGACGTCGCGGTAGAGGAGCACGGCACCGACATTGCCCGGCGTATCCCGATACTCCCGCAGGCCCGTGCGTTCCAAGTACTCGCGGTAGGGCTCGCGGTCCGCTCGACGGATCCAGCCGGTCCAGCTCCTGAGCACGGTCGCTTCGAAGGACATGGTGGTTCCCTCCCCTCAGCCCGTCGACGACCGGAGAGCGTGACGGAGCGCTGATGCCAGTCAAGCCACCCGACTGCGGGTTTGTCGCCAGTGCGCAGCGCACTTTGGCTGCATGTGATGGCAATGTGTCGGGCGAGAAGACTCACTTGCCGGCACAGACAACACCCACGCATTGACCGAGCGTGTTGCCGAAGGCGATGTTTCCGCCGAGGTCGACGGCTCCGGGAGCATAGATTCCGTATCCGCCGTTCTTCGTCGCGGTGTTGCCGCCGACCACGAGGCCGGGCAGGTCGGTCTGGATTCCCGTTCCCGCGTTCTTCGTCAGGACGTTGCCGACGGCGCGCGAGCCGTCAGCGGTGAACGGCGGGTCCCCGGGAAGCGGTGCTGAACGGGTGAATACCACCCCGATCTCGTTCTGCTTGAAGGTGTTGTTCTCGACGATCATCGGTACGTTTCCTCGGAGAACGACTCCGCTTCGGGTGAATGTATTGCCCGAGATGTCGGATGTGCCATCGGACCCGATATTCGAGCTGATGTCGCCCAGGACTCCGTTCGGCATGTCCGTGAACTTGTTGTCGGTGAGCGAGACACCGCCCCAGAACCCGCCGATGGGTTCCGCGAAATTCTTGACGACGCTGTTACTGATGGTGATGCTTGTTTCGCTGACCGAGCCGAGCGAGCTCGTCCCCTTCCCGTCCAAGGTGGAGGAGTCGATGATGATCTGGCCTTGGGCTGACGAGCTGACGGTGCTCTGCACAAGGGTCGAATCCGTGATCATCGCGCTCGCGATGAACACGTTGACGGCCGAACGTGTCAATCTGGATTGCGAAATGGCGAGGTCGCCGCCGAGTTGGCCGTCGATCCTCGAATCCACCGCTGTGACCCCTGTCAATTGCAACGATGTGTTGACCCCGACTTGGCTGACCGGCGAATTGAGAAGGACAACGTCGGAAACCGTGTACGGCACGCCGTCCGGGTTCTGTGCTTGCAGCAGGATTCCGGTTCCCCAATTCTCGATCGTGCCGTTGCGAATGGTGTTGCCGCCTTCGGAGAGAAAGTCCGTCTGCACCCCCACGCCGGATCCGCCGCCGACCAGGCTGTGGCCGCCCAGGTCCAAGGTGACGTTCGAGCCGAGAATGATGCCGTCACCGGACGGGCAGTGGAGGTCTGCGGTCAAGGTCACGTCCGTGGTCACGGTGCTGCCACATGTCACCACCGGCGCAGCTGCCGCCGTGCTCCCGCCCAGCGCGACCGAGACCAGCAGAGCCGCCGAGACAACGCCGGAAGCAAGTGCTCTGTGGATCGCCCTCGGTGCATGCAGTTGCTGCTTTGGAATCTCCGTAAACGGCATGGTGCTTTCCATCCAAGAGGGCTCACGTCGGCGGGCGAGGTTTGGGTCAACCGACCGGATGGCCTCGAGGCACGGAGGCCTGTGGCCGCCAGAGATAACTGCTCGTCGAGAGCATAAACATGAGCATTTCTCACCACTATCCTCCGCGTCGGTCGACGTCAGTAAGTCCCCATTTGTGAGGACACGGGTGACGATCGCCGCCAGGCGGTCGGCTGGCCGGACGAGCGATTCCCGACCTGGGGCGGGGCCGCCCTCAGCCTTCAGTCGCTGCCACAGCGGCCGGCGTCGCCGTCCGGCTCCTGGCGAAACCGAATCGAAGGCTGATAACCACCATCCACAGCAGGACCAGCAGGAACGGCCAGATGAAGAATTCCTCGTTCGCAGGAAGCCCGGTTGCGGCGAGCACGACAATGCTCGTGGCGCCGACTGCGATGCCGGCCCAACTCAGCACCCGTCCGAGCGTTCGGGTCACCAGTGCCGCGGCAGATGCGAAGAGCGCGAACACTCCCAATGGCAGAAGTTGCACCAGGTGTCCGGCTCCATCGACATCTTGCAGGGCCCGGGCCAGCTCCGGTGAGATGTCGTCCCGAAGGACGAACACGGCAATCACAATTGACACGGAGAGGAAATTCGCGATGAGCGCGGCGGTCCCTCCGATGAGCGCCGTCGTCGCGAGCCACCCGGCGTCGCGCACGCGCGAGCACAGGTAGCCGACGAACATCATGAGGGCCATCTGCGCGAGGATCAACATGGCGAACGCCACGTTCGTCCACGGGTTCTCGGCGTATCTCTGCTGCTCATCCAGAATCCGCTGTCCGGGCGATTCCGCACCGCTGGAGCTCTCACCGATCAGCGCGCTACCGAAGTTGGCGAGCAGAACGTACGCCGCTCCGCTGAACGCTCCGACCCTGTCCATGGCGTTCAGGCGTCGCCGCCCCCCTGCTAGCCCTCGCGCGGCTCCGCTCGAGGCCCCAACTCCATCCATAACCGCCACGGTGTGATCCTGGCGTCTGGTCGTCACTTTGCGCATGGTGTCTCCTTCCAATGCGCAGCACGCTACGGGCGTCGGAGATCCCGTCGGCATCGTGCTGGCCCGAGAGTCGTTGGGGGAAATCCGCAATCCATCTGGAGCAGATTCTCCATACAGCCGCACCCGGTCGGGTCCATCATGGAGGTGCTATGGCCATGAGTGCGGTGTCTGGCAACACGCCCGGTCTCCCGGCGCGCGGGGGTGCGAGCGCTGCCGCTGTCGTGCGCCGCAACGTGGCGTGGGCGATCCTCGGGGTGAGCACCATCTGCGGGGTGATCGTCATGGTGGTCGGCCTTCCGAGGTATCCGCTCTACCTGCTGCCATGGATGCTCGTGTACGCGGCGTCGGTGGCCGTGACCGCGGTCATCCTGATACGCGTGCCGTGGCATCCGCTCGCTCTCTGGCTGGCCATCGGATCGCTCATCACCGCGCGCGACGTTCTCCTCCCGGTGCTCGAAATACAACTCGCCTCCAACGCACCCGCGACCTCGATCGCACTGGTGAACCTCGTACTCCAGTGGATTTCCCTGCTGCCCGTCATCGGCGTCGCCCATGTGCTCGGACTGTTCCCGGATGGTGAAGTGCATCGTCGCTACGAACGAGTGACGCTGCGACTGACCTGGCTGATCATGGTGATTCCGGTTGTGCTGCTGACGTGCAGCCCGACCGTGGTCACCCCGTTGACCATCGAGAGCGACGCGCCGATCGCGAACCCGTTCAAGATCCCCTTCGTGAACCTCGACGTGCAGGTGGTGACCGCGGTGCTCGACGTCTCGGCGCTGGCGGTCCTGCTCGCCGGCGCCGTGCTGCTCGTCGCGCGGTACCGAGCAGCGGACGAACGGACGCGCCGTCCGATGCGGTGGCTGCTCGCGCCGGTCGCGCTTCTGCCGATTGCGGTCGTCGCAACAGTCCTGCTCGCCGGCGACGCCGACGTCATCATCTCGCTGTGCTGGGCGGCCGTCATCGTCTGCTTCACGGTCGCGCCCGCCCTCGGAATTCTGCAGCCGTCAGGCTTGAACGTCGACCGGGTCGTCCGCCGCTCGATCGTCTACGGCTTGCTGTGGACATCGATCGCCCTCGTCTACGTGATCGTCGCGGCGACCGCAAGCGCTGCTGCGGGAACGCTGCTGCCGGTTGGCTGGGCGGTCGCCATCGGACTGATCGTGGCCGTCGCCTTCCAGCCGGTACGCACCCGGCTCGAAGGGCTTGCCGACCGCTGGGTGTTCGGAGCGAAGACCGACGCCACCCAGCTGGTCGTGGGTCTCGGCGAATCGCTGGCCGGCACCTACAACCTCGACACTCTGCTGCCGCGCATGCGCGCGCACGCTGGAGGATGGCATGGGCCTTCGCTGGGTTCGCATCCGGCTCCTGCCCGGAGGAAATGAGGGCGAGCCGCCGAACCCCGACCAGCAGCCGGTGCTGACCGTGCCGATCGAGGTCGACGGGGAGCGGATCGGGCTCATCGAGTGCGGCCCCAAGCTGTCGGGACACCTCACCTCGGCGGATGCCGCCATCCTCCAGACGTTCGCCCGTCAGGCCGGCATGGCCGTGCGCAACGTGCGCCTGAAAGAGGAGCTCGAGCATCAAGCCGCCCTGCTGCGAACCTCACGTGCGCGAATCGTGCACGCCCAGGAGCAGGAACGCCGTCGCATCGAACGGAACATCCATGACGGCATGCAGCAGGACCTCACGGCCCTCATCGGGCTGGCCGGACACGCGCGCCAGGAGTTCGAGCACGACCCCGACGCGGTCGGGGATGACATCGAGGCGATGCAGGAGGGTCTGCGCCGCGTGCTCGCGGACCTTCGCGACTTCGCGCAGGGCATCCATCCGTCGGTGCTCAGCGACCGGGGACTGCTGGTGGCGATCGAGACGCTCGCGGGTCGGCATCCCGTTCCCGTGGCCATCCGAGCGGATGCCTCGCTGCGCGCGCTGCGCCTTCCCGACGAACTGGAGGGCGCCGCGTACTTCACGATCGCGGAGGCGCTCGCCAACACCCTCAAGCACAGCCGGGCCGACCGACTCGACGTCGAACTGCGCGAGAACGATGACCGTCTCATCGTGCGAGTGAGCGACAACGGCGACGGATTCGACGCCGCAGCGGCACGGGGCACAGGCTTGACGAACCTCCGCGACCGCGTCGCCGCCGTCGGCGGTGCGACTCCAGATCGACACCTCGCCCCGCGCAGGGACGACCGTCATCGCCGAGTTCCCGCTTCCCGGCGAAAGGCGCCGTCGATGACCGGGCGGTTGCGCGTGGTCGTCGCCGACGATCACTACCTGGTACGGGAGGGCGTGCGGCGCGCGCTCGTGAGCGACGGTTCGATCGACGTCATCGCCGTGGTCGGCGACGCTGCGGAACTCGAGCTCGTGGTCGACCGGGAACGACCGGATGTGGTGGTGACCGACATCCGGATGCCGCCCGGTCATGGCACGGAGGGTATCGAGGCCGCTCATCGCATCCGTGAGCGGCATGACGGCGTCGGCATCGTCGTGCTGTCGCAGTACAACGATGCCACCTACGCGATGGACCTGCTCCGAGACGGTACCGCCGGGATGGCGTACCTGCTCAAGGAGCGCATCGGCAATCCGCGTGCACTCCTCGAAGCGGTCAAGGAGGTCGCATCGGGAGGATCGCGCATCGATCCCGACGTCGTGGCATCCCTCGTCTATTCCGGGCGATCGTCGTCGCGATTGGCTGACCTCACCGAGCGGGAGCGGGATGTGCTGGCGCTCATGGCGGAGGGTCGCACCAACGCGTCGGTGGCCGAGGACCTGTACCTGTCCGAGTCGACGATCGAGAAATACGTCTCGTCGGTGTTCGTCAAGCTCGGCCTGTCTGACGAGCGACACGTCCACAAGCGAGTCGCGGCAGTGCTGGCCTATCTGCAGGACCAGCAGAGCGCGCAGCCGCTGGACGGGTAGGGGTCGCGCTGGGCCCCGCCGGTCCGCCGCCACGACGGGGCGAAGCACGCGCGCCTCTGGCTGGAGAGGCGAACGTTGTCCGATGAACGGGGTGCCGTGAGCGCCCAAGCGCTGCGCACGCAGCTGCTCTTCCTCGACCTGTGCTCTGTATCGACGCGCGACGAGGAGGCGCCTGGTCGCATCGCGCCGACCCGATCAGCTGACCCCGGGCGCCGTCTCGTGGAGGCGGCCGTCAGCGTCGAGCGTCACGGTCGTGGAGAGACCGAGTCGCGCGAGAAAGCGGTCGTCATGGCTGATGAGGAGGAGCGCTCCCCGGTAGCTGTTCAGCGCGTCGACGAGCTGGTCGACGCTTGCCATGTCCAGGTTGTTCGTCGGTTCGTCCAGTACGAGCAGCTGGGCCGGTGGGTCGGCGAACAGCAGCCGCGCGAGAGAGACGCGGAAGCGTTCGCCGCCGGAGAGCGTCGAGGCGGGTCGGCTGACGTTGTCACCCTTGATGAGCAGGCGCCCGAGCTGGTTGCGGATCTGCGCGTCGCCAACTCCGGATGCGACCAGTCGGATGTTCTCAAGCGCGCTAGCACCCTCATCGAGGCCGTCCAACCGTTGACTGAGGTAACCGACACGGTCGGTGTGCAGGGTCCCAGATGCTCGTCCCGGATCTGTCGCACGCAGGCCGAGGAGATTCTCGACGAGCGTGGTCTTGCCGACCCCGTTGAGGCCGGCGAGAGCGATGCGTTCCGGGCCCTGGATGGCGAACGAGCGATTCGTGCCATGAAGTTCGGCGATCCGCCTGCTCGCCGCCACGTCTGGGTCGGGGAGGTTGAGGCTGATCCGCTGATCGGGTCGCACGCGAGCAGCGGCTGATTCCCGGGACACGCGCGCATCGTCGAGCCTGTCGTCGAGCCCGGAGCGGAGTTTGCCCGCCGACTTCTCCGCGCGCGAGGCGAGCCCGTTCATCAGGATCTTGGACCCCCGCTTGTTCTCGTTCGCCGTCTTCGCCGTCCGTGTGCGCTTCGCGAGCTTGCTCTCGGCTTCGTCGCGCTGGCGTCGTTCGGCCTTCACGGCGTGCTCGGCCGCCTGCATGGCCTGCACGGCTGCGGCCTGCTGCCGATCCAAGTTCTCCCTCCACTCCGAATATGGACCGCCGAAGACCGTGAGGCGCCCGTCGTACAACTCGGCTGTCTGATCCACCAGATCGAGGAGATCGAGGTCGTGGCTGACGACGACGAGCGTGCCCGGCCAGGTCTTGAGCAACTCGGCGAGCATCGCCTTGCCGGCTCGATCGAGATTGTTGCTGGGTTCGTCGAGCAGCGTGATCGGCAGACGCCGCACTCGGAGGCCCGTGATCGCGATGAGCATCACTTCGCCCCCGGAAAGCTGGCTGACACTCCGGTCGAGATCGTTGGCGGAGAAGCCCACCCGCCGGAGGTGTTCGTCGGCCCGGGCCTCGATGTCCCAGTCGTCGCCGATGGTGTCGAAGTGACGTTCGTCGACGTCCCCGCCCTCGACCGCGCGGATCGCCGCGACGATCGGGGCAATGCCCAGAAGATCCGCCATCGTGGTCGAGTCGCGCCACGTCAGCGACTGCGACAGATAGCCGACCTCACCAGTCACACTGATCGTCCCGGATGTCGGGAGGATCTCGCCCGCCGATCAGGCGCAGGAGCGTGGATTTGCCGGCGCCGTTCGCCCCGACGAGACCAGTACGGCCCGTGGTGAAGCTCCCCGTGATACCTGAGAGGACCGGCACGCCGTCCGGCCAGTTGAACGAAAGATTCGACAGCACGATGGCTGCGCTGTTGGATGACATGTTTACCCCACAGTGAGATGCGCTCGACCGCGATGGCGGGAGCGAAGACGATCAGAAATCCGGCCACCCGTGGGCGGCTGCACGGCAGCACGGACAACAACGGCGCCGCTCAGCGCGAGCAGGGCGCAGGATGTTCCGGGGCCGCCACCGAGCGTTCGGTGGCTAGGCTCTGTCGATTTCGGGGGCAAGCACGAATGAGAGGTTACCAGTGCCGGCACAGCGCATCCTGCGATCCTGAAGCGCTTGGTGGTGACGTCCATTGGAACATCTCCTTCTTCTCGGTCAGATGGCTCGACCTTCTCGGTCAGATGGCTCGCGGGGCTTCCGCCACGAATCCGACGGCATACACCGCGAAGGCCACGGTCAGAAGGACGGGCGGGAACGCCCACTGCTCCTTGAGGTAGACCACGAGGAGCGGTGTCAGCGCGCCCGCCGCGACATAGACGTTGGTGAAGGTGATGGCCGCACCGGCAAGAGCCACCCAGCGGACAGCGTGCGCCGGCGCCGGTCGGTACCGGGTTCGGGAGTGGTGAGAGTTGTAGACATTTCGAGGCTCCTTGAACCGAGCAGGCGCGAGGAACGGATCGGCGTTCGGATGCCGCTTGCGCGGTGCGGGCGGTCTGCTCGTGGACTCTCACCAGCGTCGTGCAGCCCGCCTCTTGCGTCTGTCGAGGGCGCACCACAACAGGTGTGGGGCCGGCCCCACGAGTCGACGACGTCGAGACGGGCGACACCAACGACCCCGACGTGATCCGTTCGGATCTCGGCTCAGTCGTTCTGCCGGCGGCCCAGCTCCGATGCGGAGCGTGGCCGTTCGCGACGACCCAGGTCGCCGATGCGAGGTCGCGTCCCTTCGTGCGCCAGGCCGAAGTCACCGGCTTCCATCTGGACCAGCCATAGGGATTTCGTGGGGATGACCCCACAACCGCTGTGGTGCGCGCACGACAGACGCAGGACGCAGGTCGGAGAACGCTGGGACCCAACGACGATGCAGTCAACCGACAACGCACGTCGAACCCCACCCGCAGATCAACCGGCGCAGCCGCGCCAAGTTAGGACATCTCATGTTCCGCGCATTCAACACTCCGCTCCAGCCACCTGACCGGCGGTCTCGCCGCCGCCGCCGTGGCCGCAGTCACGCTGGCCTTGGGGGCGACCGCATCCGCGGCCGACTCCGCAACCTCCGACACGACTGCACCGTCCACGAAGCCGACGGTCGTGCTTGTTCACGGTGCCTGGGCGGACGCATCGAGCTTCGCCCCGGTGACCAAGCAGCTTCAGGAAGACGGCTACACCGTGCTGAACGCGCCGAACCCGCTCCGCGGACTGGCGAGCGACGCGGCCAACGTGGCAGCGTTCATCACTCAGCACACCGTCGGCCCAGTCGTGCTCGTGGGCCACTCCTACGGCGGCGCCGTCATCACCGAAGCGGCAGTGGAGACTCCGACCGTCCAGGCGCTCGTGTACGTGAACGCGTACGCGCCCGATGAAGGCGAAAGCGTCATCCAGTTGACGGGCACGCGGCCGGGTTCGCTGCTCGCGGTGCCCGACCCTTCCACCGTCTTCGACTTCGTGCAGTACCCCGGTGCCGCGCCTGGCGACGTGGACACCTACGTCAAGACGAGCCTGTTCCGGAAGGTCATGGCCGCGCATCTCCCGGCAGCACAGGCCGACGTCCTCGCCGCCAGCCAGAGGCCGGTGGCCCTCAGCGCCCTGACCGCACCCGCGACCGCGGCAGCGTGGAAGACCATCAAGAGCTACTTCTTCGTGGGAACCACGGACAACGCCATTCCCGTGGCGCTGCAGCTCGACATGGCGACACGGGCCGGAGGCGTGGTCAAGGAGCTCAAGGCCGATCACCTCTCGATGCTCGAGGCACCCCACGAGGTGACGAAGCTCATCGAGCAGGCCGCCACCGACCGTTGACCGGATACGAACGGCAGGACCCGGCGGCCTGCTCGGCCGCCGGGTCCTCCGCGGCCGCCCCGGCACCACTATGCGCGTCGCGAGCCGCGACGTACTGTGTGCACAGGACCGGGAAGCTTCGTTGAGGAGGACGTCATGGAGCCGTCTGCAGCCGACGCGCTGCTGTTTCTCGAACGCGTGCCGCAGCCCATCTGGGTCGGCGACGAAACCGGCGATGTCATCTACTCCAACGAGGCAGCGCTCACCCTCACCGGGTACACGAAAGAGGAATACTGGGGCAGGTCAGGGCATGAGCTCACCCACTACCTCCACCGAGACGGCACCCCGTACCCGGTCTCGGAATGCCCCATGCTCAGCCCCCGACTGACCGGCGAAACGATCCACTGCGACGAGGACTGGTTCATCCGTCCCGATGGCACGTTCTATCCCATCTCGTGGTGGGCGGCTCCGATCGATCTGCCGACGGGTCGAGGCGTCATCGTCTCGTTCGCGGACATCACCGAGCAGCTCGAGATGGAGCATGCCGCGCGCGAGCGCGACGCAGCCGAACTTCGGGCCGAGCTCTCTCGAGCCGCCGGACGCCGAATCGTCGAGAGCGTTGCCACTGCGAACCGGACGATGGCGCGCGACCTTCACGACGGTGCGCAACAGCGGCTGGTGAGCCTGCTGATCAACCTGCAGCTCGCACGAAACGACATGTCGGGCAATGACTCCAGCGCGCTCCAACGGCTGGACGCCGCGATCGCGGACGCGCAGACCGCGATCGACGAGCTCCGCACGCTCTCCACCGGCATCCACCCGGAGATCCTCACCTCTCGAGGGCTGACGGCTGCGCTCACGGCGCTGGCCAGACGTTGCCCGATACCGGTCGACGTCACCAGCAACCTCGCTCTACGGCTGGACGAGAGCGTCGAGTCAGCCGCGTACTACGTCGCCGCCGAGGCCATCACCAATGCACTGAAGTACGCGGCTGCCTCGCGCATCGAGGTGCTCGTCGAGCTGACCGACGCATTGAGCCTGACCATCTCCGATGATGGCATCGGCGGCGTCGCCGAGACACGAGTGGGGCACGAGGAGAACCTCGGACTGGTGGGTCTGTGCGACCGCGTCACCGCATTCGACGGCACCGTCTCCATCGTCTCCCCGCGAGGAGCCGGAACCACCCTACGAGCGGAGTTCCCCATTTCCGCGAAAGTCGACACCGATCAACAGCACGACGCTGATCAGCCGTTGAGATAGCTGAGCACCGCGAGTACCCGCCGGTGCTGCTTGGAGTCGGACTGCTGCAGGCCGAGCTTCAGGAAGATGCCGGTGACATGTCGTTCCACCGCGGGCACCGTGACGAAGAGCTGCGAGGCGATCGCGGTATTCGAGTAGCCCTCGGCCATCAGGGCCAGCACATCGTGCTCCCTCGGGGTCAGGTCGTCGAGCGCGGTGTGCGCCCGCACCCGACCGATCATCCTGGCGATGACATCCGGGTCGAGCGCAGACCCGCCACTCGCGACGCGCTTGACCGCGTCGACCAACAGGTCGGCATTCGCCACCTTCTCCTTCAGGAGGTAGCCGGTTCGCTCGGCTCCGGCCGCGACGAGGTCGAGTGCGTATTGCTCCTCCAGGAACTGCGAGAGCACGAGAACGCCGATTTCCGGATGCCGCTCCCGGATCGCCAAGGCTGCCTGTAGGCCGTCGTCGGTGTGAGTCGGTGGCATCTGGATGTCGGTGAGGACCACGTCGGGCAGAACCTCATCGGACACCCGAACCAGCTCGCGCGCATCGGCGACGGCCGCGACCACGTCCACCTGGGCGATCTCGAGCATCCGCACGATGCCCTCTCGCGTGAAGGGGTCGTCCTCGCCGACGACGACGCGGATATGAGTATCCATCAGGTGTGAGTCTAGTGACGGTCGAGAGGGCGCTCTTCGAGCGGGGTTCGGAGGGGTGGTACCTCCAGGCATGAAGAAAGCCCCGGCGGATCTTGCGATCTACCGGGGCTTCTCTGGTCGGGCTGACAGGATTTGAACCTGCGACCCCTTGACCCCCAGTCAAGTGCGCTACCAAGCTGCGCCACAGCCCGTTGTCGTCGAGGACAACTTGACCATCATAGCGGCATCCGACGGGGTGCTCGTGCACGTCGCGGACGTGCGAACCCGCGTGCGAGCCGCGCGCGAACCGCCGTCTGCCGGCCGTCCGCGACGCACGGCGGACGCACTGTCCGCGCATACCGCACGCATAGGTTCGGCTCCTAGCCTCGTCGGAACCGCTACGGTCGTACAGGCCGGTGCCAGCTGCGCACCCCGCGACCGTCGAACCCTGGAGGAACCCCCGTGACGAACACGAACCCGCGCCGCCTCGCGCTCAACCTGCCCCTGCTCGGACTCTGGATCGCCGCCGCCGGCGTCGCCGTGCTCGGCTACTGGATGCTGCAGCGCGGCACGGCGGGCCAGGCCGAGTTCTACACCGCCGGTGGCACCGACCCCGCCGAGCTGCTGTCGCAGCAGTCGCTGACCACGACCGGCGGCCTCCTGCTCGTCGCCGGCGTCCTCGGCCTGCTGCTCGCGCTCGCGGCGCACGCCCGCGCCCGTTCGGCCGCCATCCTCGCGGAGCGCACGGCGACGGATGCCGCGACGCTCGCGCCCGTGGCATCCGATGACCTCGATGACGACCTCGATGACGAGCAGGACGACCTCGACGAGCTCGAGGCCGCCGACGCCGCGGAGACCGCCGCCGACGCAGCCGAGCAGGAGACGACCGCCCGGGCCGTCGACGACGACACCGAGGGCCGAGTCCGAGCCCGAGGCGCCCGAGTCCGAGCCGGCGCCCGCCCGCGCCTGACGCGGCAGCGCCGCGCTCAGAGGTGCTTGCGCACCTCGTCCATGAACGCGCCCGGGTCGTCGACCCAGATCCGCACGCCCGTGATGACCTGCTCGCCGCCCTTCGGGCCGACGCCCGGCAGGCGCACGACGGTCGGGCGCTCGAGTTCGATCTCGATGTCGGTCTCGTCCTGCATGCGGTAGACGAGCGTGCGCGAGGCATCCGTCTCCTCGAATCGGGGCGACTTCGGCTCGTCGACGCGCTTCACGCGCGCGACCGAGGCGATGTCGTCCCAGCCGAGTGCGAGGTCGGTCTCGAAGCCCTGGCGCACGCGGATGCCGTCGGGGCCGACCGTGTGCGGCCGCATCAGGTAGGCGCAGAGCAGCCCGAACATCCACGTCACGCCCCAGATGCCGAGGATGAGGAAGGCGATGCGCACCGCGGGCCACCGGTGCACGATGAGGTCGACGATCGGGATCTCCACCGCGGAGAGCACGATGAAGATCAGGAGCACCGTGAACACGGGCCGGTGGTAGCCGAATCCGACGGCACCGCGCGGGATCGCGGGCCGGCGCGCGACGAATCGGCCGATGTTCGCGTAGACGGCCAGCTCGACGAGCACGGCGCGCTTCGCCAGGTCGAGCGCACGACGCCACCCGGATGCCGCGGGCCGGGCCGGTGCCTCGACGCTCATGCGCCGGCCTCCGCACGCTCGGCCTGACGCGCCTCCTCGGCCGCGACGAGCTCGCGGAGCCGCGCGGCGATCGCGTCGACACCGCGCTCGAGCGCCGCGCGGTCGGCGGGTTCGACGGCGCCGAGCAGGTCGTCGGTGAGCTCGGCGTGCTCGCGCTGCATCTCGCCCATCATGTCGCTGCGCCGAGGCGGTGAGCGACACGATCGTGGCGCGGCGGTCGCTCGGGTGCGGCGATCGGGTGACGTAGCCGCCGGCCTCGAGCGCGTCGACGAGACCCGTGATGTTGCGGGGGCTCACCTCGAGGCGTTCGGCGAGCACGTGCTGCGTCGACGGCCCGGTGTGCTGCAGCTCCCACAGCACGCGGGTGCGCGCCGACGTGAGCGGGGTGCCCTCGAAGGCGCGCGCCATGTCCTTCTGGAACAGCTCGCCGATCTCGAGCAGGCGGTCGAGCACGGTGATCTCGGGCGGCATACCATGATGGTACTACATCATTACCTATACTTCACGATCTGCCGGGTCGGCAGCCCTCCATCGAAGCGAGCGGATGTCGCCCGCCCTCGCTAGCGTGACGGTATGAACGCTCCCCCGCCCGACGACTCCCCCGCGCAGGCCCGCCTCCGCATCGTTCACGCCGGCGATGCGGCGTTCGGCGACGTCGAAGCGGTGTTCGGCACGAAGGGCGACCCGGCGCACTGCTGGTGCCAGTGGTACAAGATCCCCGGCAGCGACTGGCGGTCGGTCGGCGACGAGGGGCTGCACGATCGCCTCGAGGCGCAGGTGGCCGCCGGTGTCGACGGGCCGGGGCTCCTCGCCTACGACGGCGACACCCCGGTGGGCTGGTGCGCCGTCGAGCCGCGCCCGAACCTCGTCCGTCTCCGCCGCAGCAGCATCGTCGTCGGCGGCACGCCCGATCCCGACTTCGACGATCCGGGCGTCTGGGTCGTCTCGTGCTTCGTCGTGCCGCGGGCGCATCGGCGCAAGGGCGTCGGTCGCGCCCTCGCCGAAGCCGCGGTGGAGTACGCGCGCGAGCACGGCGCACGTCTCCTCGAGGGCTACGCGGTCGACACGGTCGCGCGCGAGAAGACGGCCGCCGCCGATCTCTTCCACGGCACCGTCAGCATGTTCGAGCAGGCCGGATTCACCGAGGTCGCCCGCCCGAAGCCCGACCGGGCGATCATGCAGGTGCGGCTCCAGGAGCGGCAGCGACCGGCGACGGTGACCGCGGCGACGCGCTCAGCCTCGCACGAGCGACCGCAACCTCCGCACCACGGCGGGAAGCTCACGCAGGTGCGCGGCCGCGCGCTCGTCGGCCGCGACCGCCAGTTGCTCGAACACGAGGGCTGCGCCGCCCTCGTGGGCGACGTGCGCCCCCGCGCGTCGCACGTGCTGGGCGAACAGCACCTCGTCGCGGTGGTCGCCGAGCACGTCGTGCAGGTCATCGCCCACCTCGGCGAGGGAGCGGATCCGCCCGTCGAAGAGCTCGACCGGCTCGGTCGACACCGCTTCCGCCGCGTAGCGCAGTCGGCGTCCGGCCTTGCGCAGGTCGTGGAGCGCCTCGGTGTCGTCGGCTCCGTGGGCGCGTTCGGCTCGCCGCAGGGCGCGGTGGGCCTCATCGTCGACCAGCGCCGGCGATCACCTTCCGGGCCGGGTCGGCGGCGAGCGGGGTGAGCGGCGGATCGGCGAGGAACGCCTCGAGCTCGTCGCGGCGCGCGAGCGCTCGCGGAAGCCGCTGCCGCTCGACGAACCTCGCATGCGCGAGGCGGTAGTTCTCGCGTTCGGTCGTCGATGAGGCGAGCCCGCGCCGACCCGGCCTGCGCGGCATCCGACAGCAGTCCCTGCTCGGACGCCTCGTCGAGTGCCCGCTCGGCCACCAGCACCCGCACCTCGATGTCTCGCACCACGCCGAGCTCGTCGCCGAGCTCGCCGTACCGTCGGCGGAGCACGACGGCGGGCGCCGCGTCGAACACCGGCTCGTACGCCGCCAGCACGCTCCGCACGCGGCGCACATGCGTGCGCAGCTGGTGCACCGCATCGGGCTCGTCCGCGATCGCGTCGACCTCGAGCTCGCGCATCCGTTCGACGATCGCCCGCAGCGCCGTGACGACGGCCGTTCCGGCGTCGAGGTCTGCGTCGTCCCCCATGGCGCCATGCTATCCGCGGGCGGCGACCGACACGCGGCATCGGCCGGGCTTGCGGCTCAGTCCGGCCGGGAAGGCTCCCGCGGCTCGCAGACGACCAACGGGATCTCGCGGCTCGTGCGGCGCTGGTAGGCCTCGTATCCGCGGTACGCGCCGACCACGCGGCGCCACAGCTCCGCCCGCTCGTCGCCGACCGCGGTGCGCGCGATCATCGCTCGCGTCCGCCCGCCGACCGTGAGCTCGACCTCGGGATGCACGACGAGGTTGCGGTACCACTCGGGGTGGCGGTCGTCGCCGCCCCGCGAGGCCACGAGCACGATCCTCGAGGGCTCGGCGATCGGCGCCGACAGCACGACCATGCGCGAGCGACCGCTGCGGCGACCGACGACGTGGAGCTCGACGATCTGCATGCCGGCCACGCGTGCGGCCACGTGCCATCCGGTCGCCACCAGCACCGCATGGTGGAACCGCGACAGCGCGCGGAAGCGGACGTCGGCCAGGCGGCGCCCGCTGGTCACGGCCGGCCTAGCGCTGCCGACGCTCGCGGACGCGCATGTTGATCACGATGGGCGAACCCTCGAATCCGTAGATCTCGCGCAGGCGCCGCTGGATGAAGCGGCGGTAGCCCGGGTCGAGGAATCCGGTCGTGAACAGCACGAATGTCGGCGGGCGGCTCGCGGCCTGCGTGCCGAACAGGATGCGGGGCTGCTTGCCGCCGCGCACCGGGTGCGGGTGCTCCTGCGTCAGCTCGGTGAGGAACGCGTTGAACTTGCCGGTGGGGATGCGCGTGTCCCACGACTCGAGTGCGGTCTCGAGCGCGGGCACGAGCTTCTCGAGGTGCCGGCCGGTGCGCGCGGAGATGTTCACGCGCGGGGCCCATGCCACGTGGTGCAGGTCCTGGTCGATCTCGCGCTCCAGGTAGCGGCGGCGGTCGTCGTCGAGCAGGTCCCACTTGTTGTAGGCGAGCACGAGCGCGCGGCCCGACTCGAGCACGAGGTCGATGATGCGCACGTCCTGCTCGGAGATCGGCTGCGAGACGTCGAGGAGCACGACGGCGACCTCGGCCTTCTCGAGGGCGGCCTGGGTGCGCAGCGACGCGTAGAAGTCGGCGCCCTGCTGCAGGTGCACGCGACGACGGATGCCGGCGGTGTCCACGAACCGCCAGATCTTGCCGCCCAGCTCGATCTGCTCGTCGACGGGATCGCGGGTCGTGCCGGCGAGCTCGTTCACGACGACGCGCTCCTCGCCGGCGGCCTTGTTGAGGAGGCTCGACTTTCCGACGTTCGGGCGCCCGAGGATCGCGACGCGGCGTGGGCCGCCGAACTCGTCCTTCGCGACGGCCGAGACCTGCGGCAGGACCTCGAACACCGCCTCGAGCATGTCGGCGACGCCGCGACCGTGCAGGGCGGAGACGGGGTACGGCTCGCCGAGTCCCAGGTTCCACAGCGCGGCGGCCTCGGGCTCCTGCCGGGGGTCGTCGACCTTGTTGGCGACGAGGAAGACGGGCTTCTTCGTCTTGCGGAGCAGGCGCACCACGTGCTCGTCGGTCGAGGTCGCCCCGACCGTGGCGTCGACCACGAAGAGCACGACGTCGGAGAGGTCGATGGCGACCTCGGCCTGCGCGGCGACCGACGCGTCGATGCCCTTGGCGTCGGGCTCCCACCCGCCGGTGTCGACGAGGGTGAAGCGGCGGTCGAGGTAGTCGCCCTTGTACGCCACCCGGTCGCGGGTCACGCCGGGCGTGTCCTCGACGACGGCCTCACGGCGGCCGAGGATGCGGTTGACCAGCGCCGACTTGCCGACGTTCGGGCGACCCACGATGGCGATCACGGGAAGGGCCGGCAGGTAGCGGATGCCCTCCTCGCCCTCCTCGGAGATCTCGAGGACCTCGAGGTCGTCCTCGTCGAGCTCGTAGTCGGAGAGGCCCGAGCGCAGTGCCGCGGCACGCTGCTCCGCCAGGTCCTCGTCGACGTCGGCGAGCCGCTCGGCCAGGTCGTCGTCGACGATCGCCTCGTCGTCGTACTCGTCGCGCTGGTCGGTCATGGTGTCTCCTCTGAAGTCTGGTGCGCCCGTTCGCGGGCTGCGGCGCTACCGCACCGCCTCGGGCTGCGCAGCCCGGATCACGCCGATCACGGCATCGACGGTCTGCTCGAAGTCGAGCTCCGTGGAATCCACCGTGGTCACGCCCGCGGCGGCGGTCATGAAGTCCACGACCTTGGAGTCCGCCTCATCGCGCCGATGGAGCTGCTCGCCCGCGGCCTGCGCCGAATCGCCGACGAGCTCCGCGGAGCGCCTCGCTATTCTAACGTCCTCCGCGGCGGTCAACAGGATCCGCACCGGTGCATCCGGTGCCACCACCGTCGTGATGTCGCGGCCCTCGACGACGACGCCCGGTCGCGGCTCGTCGGCGATGATGGCGCGGAACAGCTCGATGAGGTGGGTGCGCACCTCGGGCACCCGCGCCACGCGGCTCACCACCGCCGAGATCTCGGGGTCGCGGATGGCCGTGGTCACATCGACGTCGCCGACGTGCACGGCGTAGCCGGCAGGGTCGGTGCCGATGCGGTACGCGAAGCTCGGCAGGCACGAGACGACGGATGCCGCGTCATCCGTTTCGATGCCGGATGCCTCGACGTGCCACGCCAGCGCACGGTACGCGGCTCCTGTGTCGAGGAAGCCGAACCCGAGCCGACGGGCGACCTCCTTCGAGACGCTCGACTTGCCGCTGCCGGCGGGGCCGTCGACGGCGACGACGAGGGGGAAGACCACGGACACGTTCAGCCTGCTATCCGCCAGCCGCGTTCGGCCAGCTCGTTGGTGAGTCGATCTGCCGCCTCGGGCAGCACGGCGATCTCGGCGAGCCCGACCTGTCGGCCGGGCGAGTGCTCGAGGCGGAGGTCTTCGAGGTTCACGCCGATCTCGCCGATCTCGGCGAGCAGGCGTGCGAGCTCGCCCGGACGGTCCTCGACCATCACGACCACGGTCGTGAAGCGCTTGTCGGTGCCGTGCTTGCCGGGCAGTCGCTCGACGCCGGTGTTCCCGCCCGCGAGCTCCTCGGCCACCTTGCGACGGGCGCCGGGCGCGGTGGGCTCGGCGAGCGCGTCGATGAACCGGTCGAGATCGTCGCGGAACGCGAGCAGCACGTCGCGCACCGGCGTCGCGTTCGCGCCGAGGATCTGCACCCAGAGGTCGGGGTCGCTGGCGGCGATGCGCGTGACGTCGCGGACTCCCTGGCCCGCGAGGCCCAGCGCCGCGTTCGGAGCGTCGATGAAGCGGCGCGCCATGACGCTCGAGACAACCTGCGGCACATGCGAGATGAGCGCGACGCCGCGGTCGTGCTCCTCGGGCGTCATCTCCACGAGCGTCGCGCCGAGGTCGAGGATGAGGTCGTCGATGGCGCCCGCGCGCCGGTACGTGATGGCGTCGTGCGCCGCGACGACCCACGGCCGTCCGGCGAAGAGGTCGGCGCGCGCGGCGAGCGGCCCGCCACGCTCGCGGCCGGCCAGCGGATGGGAGCCGATGTAGCGCGAGACGTCGGCGCCGACGTCGCGGAGCGCCTCGAGGATCCCCGCCTTGACGCTGGCGACGTCGGTCACGATCGCATCGGGGAAGGCGGCGAGCTCACCCGCGACGACCGAGGCCGTCACGTCGGGCGGAACCGCGACGACGATGAGCTGGGGAGCGTCGTCGGGACCGGCGACACGACCCGCGCCGAGGTCGACGGCGATCGCGACGTGCGTCGGCGACGCATCCGACGAGGACCACCTCGATGCCGCGCGAGCGGAGGCCGAGCGCGACACTCGTGCCGAGCAGGCCGGCGCCGACGACGCGGACGGGCCCGATCAGGCGTGATTCGGTCACGAGTCCCCTTCGTTCGATCCGGAGCCGCCACCCCGGGCGGCGTCCGCGGCGCGGGAGATCGTGAGCAATTGGCCGAGTTCCACCTTAGTCAACTCGCGCATGTCGCCCGAGCGGAGGGTCCCGAGGTTGAGCGGCCCGAAGCTGCGTCGCACGAGCTCGACCACCGGATGTCCCACGGCGTCGAGCATGCGACGCACGATCCGGTTGCGGCCCGAGTGCAGGGTCAACTCCACCATCGAGTGCCGATCGTCCGCCTGCTGCTGCAGCACGCGGGCTCGGTCGGCCCGGATGAGGCCGTCCTCGAGCTCCACGCCCTGCTTCAGCTGCTGCACCACCTGCGGCGTCACGCGGCCGCGCACCTTGGCGATGTAGGTCTTCTCGACGCCGAACGACGGGTGCGCGAGCACGTGCGCGAGGTCGCCGTCGTTCGTGAGGAGCAGCAGGCCGCTCGTCTCGGCATCGAGGCGCCCCACGTTGAACACCCGCTCCTCGAGGTCCTCGGTGAAACGCGTGAGGTCGGGGCGCCCCTGCTCGTCGCGCATCGACGAGACCACGCCGCGGGGCTTGTTGAGCATGTAGTAGCGCTTCGCGGGATCGAGCTGCACGGCGACGCCGTCCACGGCCACCAGGTCGGTC
>CAVVTB010000011.1:0-24290 GCA_963751055.1 uncultured Actinomycetota bacterium
TCTCTGTGTGCGTTTGTGCTGGTTCGGATACGGGTATGCAAGAGGCGCCGGCGTTCGCAACCTCCGTCGGT
Source organism: uncultured Actinomycetota bacterium (assembly GCA_963751055.1). GTDB lineage: Bacteria > Actinomycetota > Actinomycetes > Actinomycetales > Microbacteriaceae > Microbacterium. The sequence continues at coordinate 72 of CAVVTB010000011.1, forward strand.
GGTGCACGCGAGCCGGGCGCGTCCGTTGGTTCAGTCAACAAATCATCTACAATTTTGTCAACAGGTAGCGTCGTAGGTGGCAGATCAGAGCGACACGCGGTCAAGTGTCCGGGAGATCGCTGCTGCCGTGGCCATGACCGTCGGGGCGAAGCGCTCCGCGTGGGCCAACGCGGTCGCGCCGGTCACCGAAGCTGCTCCGATGACTGCACCTGCTCCGCTCATGATCGGTGCCGCGACGCAGAACAATCCTTCCTTCGACTCTTCGACGTCGTAGGCGACGCGCTGGCCACGGACGCGCATCAACTCCCGTGCAGCGCGGCCGGTTCGGTGATCGTGTGCGCCGTGAGGCGGGTCATCGTCGGTGCAAGGGCTTCGCAGTCGACGTCCTGCGAGAAGGCGAGGATCGCCTTTCCCAAAGCGGTGGCATGCAGTGTGCCGCGGCCGCCGAGGCGGGTATGAGGCACTCGAAGTCACGGGCCGAAATCTTCTCGAGGTACACGATCTCGTCACGCTCGCGCACGGCCAGGTTGGCTGTCAGCGCGTGACCTCGTGAAGCGTGTGCAGGTACGGCACCGCGGCCTCGCGCAGCGAAGTGGGGCTCGGGGCCATCGCGCCGAGCTCGAAGAGCTTCACTCCGAGGCGCAGGCCGCCCGGCGTCCGCTCCAGCCCGCCCACTCGACGAGCTCTTTGGCCAGTCGATGCGCGGTGGACCGCGTGACACCGGATCGTTCGGCCAGCTGGCGCACGGACAGCTCGCGGCGCTCGCCGCTGAACGCGTCGAGCAGCGCGAGTGCGCGGCGGAGGGACGAGGAGGTGTCCTGCAGGACGGGACGGGGCATGGCACCGATGGTACGGAGTTGTTGACAATGATGTCCACAGGAAGGTTGAACATATGTCGACTGAGGCCTCGGTGGTGCACGTGGATGCGCAGGAGCTCCGCGATCTCGCCGCGCTCGCCCTGACCGGACGCGGGGCGACGCTTGCGCACGCGCGGATTCAGGCCGATCACCTGGTGGCGGCGGAGCTGCGGGTCATCCGTCGCACGGCCTCCGGCGCCTGGACGTCCTCATCGCGCGGATCGAGAAGGGGCTGATCGACCCCGTCTCGCGGCCCGTGCCGCAGTGGACCGCGGCCGCGGCCTTGACCGTGGACGGTGCCCGCGGGTTCGGACCCGTCGTCGCGTACGGGGCGATAGCCGCGCTCCGCGAGCGCCTGCCCGAGACCGGCGTCGCGATCGCCGCACTGCATCGCACGCACCACCTCGGCATCCTCGCTCCCTACGTCGAGCAGCTCGCCGCCGCCGGGCTGGTGGGTCTGATGCTGTCCTCCACGGAGGGCCTCGTGCATCCGTGGGGCGGCGTGGGGGCTTTGCTGGGCACCAATCCCATCGCAATCGGAGTGCCGGCGTCAGGCGGTGACCTGGCCGTGGACATGTCGACCGGCGCCGTGTCCGCGGGGAAGATCCTCGACTATCGCGCCAAGGGCATGACGCTTCCCGACGGCTGGGCGGTCGACGCCGCAGGGCACGAGACCACCGATGCGGCCGCCGCTGCTGCAGGAGCCATCTCACCGTTCGGCGGCCCGAAGGGGTATGCGCTGGGTCTAGCGTTCGGCGCGATCGTCGGATCGCTGACCGGCACCGCCCTCGGCCCCGACGTCCACGGCACGCTCGACACCGCCGCCGAGGTGAGCAAGGGCGACGTGATCATCGCAATCGACCCTGTCCTGTTCGCGGGATCCGACATGCGCGCTTCGCTGGGCGATTACTTCGGGCTGATCCGCCGGAGCGGCGCCGACGGCAGCACCGTCACCGTGCCCGGTGATCGGGCCCGTGCCAACCGGGATGAGTCCCTGCAGAACGGTGTCCCACTGTCCACGGACGTGTGGTCGCGGCTGCTGGAGCTGGCCGAAGCCACCGACCTCACCGGGGTTGGGACGGTCAGGATTGGAAGCGAGGACCGACCGTGAGTGCCCGACTCGGTGTGCTGCGACTGCCCGACGAGGTGCGGTTCGGCTACGGCGTGCGAGCGGGGATTCCGGACGCCGTAGCGGCGCTCGGCCGTCGCGTCTTCGTCGTCGCAGACCCGTTTCTGGCCACGACGGCGGAGTTCCACGCGGTCGTGGCCGCGCTGGCTGATCGGGGCCTAGAGGTGCAGGTGCACACCGACGTGCCACCGGAGCTGCCTGTCGATGTGGTCGAGGCCTCCGGTGCGCTCGCCCGCTCCTTCGCGCCGGACGTCATCGTCGGCTACGGAGGCGGCAGCGCTCTGGACGCGGCCAAGCTCATCGCCCTGCTGGTGAGCCATGGCGGGAACCTCTCCGCGTACTACGGCGAGAACGCGGTTCCCGGCCCGGTGGTGCCGCTCGTGGCGATCCCGACCACGGCCGGCACCGGATCGGAGGTCACCCCGGTCGCCGTCGTGTCCGACCCGGCACGCGACCTGAAGGTCGGTGTCTCCAGCCCCTTCCTCGTCCCGCGAGTGGGCATCGTCGACCCCGAGCTGTCGATCGGCGCCCCGAAAGGCGTCACCGCCCACTCTGGCATCGACGCCTTCGTGCACGCCGTCGAGTCGTACACCGCGGCATCCCTCGACGTGGACCGTGGCGCCCGCCTGCCGGTCTTCGTCGGCCGCAACGTGCTCACCGACCCCCTCTCGCTCGAGGCGGCCGGCGCGATCTTCCGCTCTCTGCCGACGGCCGTCGAGAGCCCCGGCGACCGTGACGCGCGCGAGGCGATGGCGTACGGCAGCCTGCTGGCCGGGATGGCGTTCGGGTCGGCCGGCACCCACCTGTCGCACGCGATCCAGTATCCGATCGGGGCGATGACCAAGACCCCGCACGGCCTGGGCACCGGCGCGCTGCTGCCGTACGTGCTGCAGGCGTGCCTGCCCGCGATCGGACCGCGGCTGGTCGCGCTCGGCATCGCCATGGGCGTCGTCGAAGCCGGCCAGGGCGAATCGGATGCCGCGGCTCAGCGCGTCGTCGACGCCGTAGCCGGGCTGTGCGACCGGATCGGATTGCCGTTCGCGCTGACCGACCTCGGGCTGGCTCCGGGCGATCGCGACCGCATCGTCACCCTGACGCTGCAGGTCGGACGCCTCGTGGCGATCAGCCCCGTGCCGGCCGACGCAGATTTCATCGGCCGCATAGTGGATGCCGCTCTCGTCGGCGACCGCGCGAGCCTCATCTCCTGACATCCCTAGAACGAAGCGAGAAACCATGACTCCGACGACGAGCACGAGCACCTACATATCCGACCTCTTCATCGACGGCGACTGGCGCGCCGGCGGTGAGGGGAAGCGGTTCGACGTGATCGATCCGGCCGACGGCTCGACGGTCGCGGAGTTCGCGATCGCGACCGAGGCCGACTGCGACGCTGCCGTCGCGGCGGCCGAGCGCGCCTTCCCCGCGTGGGCGGCGACGAGCCCCCGTGTGCGGAGCGAGATCCTCTATCGCGCGTTCGAGATCCTCCGGGGGGAGAAGGAGCATTTCGCCGAGATCATGGTGCGCGAGAACGGCAAGGCGTGGCCCGATGCGATCGCCGAGGCCGGCTATGCGACGGAGTTCTTCCGCTGGTTCGCCGAGGAGGCCGTCCGCGTGCCGGGCGATTACCGGCTCGCGCCGGCCGGCGACAAGCGGATCGTCGTCACCCGGCAGCCGATCGGGGTGGCGCTGCTGATCACCCCGTGGAACTTCCCCGCCGCGATGGCGACTCGCAAGCTCGCGCCTGCGCTGGCGGCGGGGTGCACCACCATCCTCAAGCCCGCGCGCGAGACGCCGCTCACGGCGGCCTACGTGGTCGACGTGCTGCGCCGGGCCGGCGTGCCGGACGGTGTGGTGAATCTCGTGACACCGGTGCCGACCGGACCGAACGTCGCGCGCATGATCAGCCACCCGGCCGTGCGGAAGCTGTCATTCACCGGCTCCACTGAGGTGGGGCGCGAGCTGCTGCACGCCTGTGCCGACACCGTCGTGAGCACCTCGATGGAGCTGGGTGGGAACGCGCCGGTTCTCGTGCTGCCCGGCGCCGATCTCGACCTGACCATCCCCGGCGCGCTGGCAGCCAAGATGCGCAACGGCGGCTCGGCCTGCACCGCCGCCAACCGCTTCTACGTGCACGCCAGCCTGCACGACGAGTTCGTCTCCCGGATGACGGCGGAACTCGATCGCGTGCGCACCGGTGCCGGGCTCGACCGGCAGAACACCCTCGGCGCACTCGTCTCGGTGGCGGAGCGGGACAAAGTCGCGGACCTCGTCGGCACCGCCGTCGCGGAGGGTGCGACCGTAGTCACCGGAGGCAGCGCTCTCGCCGGAGGAGCGTTCATCGAGCCCACGCTGCTGATCGGAGTGACCCACGGCGACAGCATCACCCGCACCGAGATCTTCGGGCCGGTCACGGCGGTCGTCTCCTATACCGACGTCGAGGATGCGGTGCGGATGGCCAACGACACCGACTTCGGGCTGGTCGCCTACGTGTTCGGCCCGGAGCAGGAAGCGATGCGCACCGCGCTGAGGCTCGACGTCGGCATGGTCGCGGTCAACCGCGGAGTGCTGAGCGATCCCGCCGCCCCCTTCGGGGGCACCAAGCAGAGCGGGCTCGGCCGCGAAGGCAGCTCGGAAGGCATCCTCGAGTTCCTCGAGGAGAAGTACGTCGCGATCAACGTCTGATCCCGCATGAATCAGGTATGAGAGCGGTCCGACCCGTGGTGTTCGGGCGCCCGGGGGCGCCGCTTCGGCCGCACTACACTGTCACCAGGTACACGCCGCCCGGCTCGCCGGAGGCGTATCGAAGGAGTCCGCCGAGGATGAACAGCGTGGCCGAAGTGCCTCAGCCAAAAGCCGAGCTCGTCGACCTGATCGCGCACGACATCCGGGAGGGCGTCTACCACCCGCGCGAGCGCCTCATCGAGGTGGAACTCTGCGCCCGGTATCACACCTCGCGCAACGCGGTCCGTGGTGCGCTGATCGAGCTTGCAGCGCTCGGTCTCGTCGAACGCGAGGCCAACCGCGGGGCCCGGGTGCGACCCGTCTCGATCGACGAGGCGATCGAATCGACCGAAGTGCGCCTGTCGCTGCAGGCGATGTGCGCGGGGCGCGCCGCGACGCGCGTGACGGATGCCGACCGTGCCGAACTGATCGGACTGCTGGATGAGCTGCGCTCGTCCGTCGAGGCCGGCGACCGCGCGCGTACGGCCGCGGCGAACTCGGAGATCTCGCGGGTCATCCGCCGGATCAGTGGTCACCAGACCGCCTCGCGCATCATCGAGTCGCTTCAGAGTCAGGTGCGCATCAACTGGTATCCCTACCAGCTGCCCGACCGTCGGGTGGACTCGATGCACGAGTACGAACGGGTCGTCGAGCAGATACTCGCGGGGGACGAGGCGGGAGCGCTCGAGGCCGCGTATCAGCATCGCGACAACGTCCTGGATGCGCTCCGGGGCATCCGCGATGCGACCGCGACGGGGGTGGACTGACCGGACACCGACCGGGGGAGACACGGCGTCACCCTCCGAGGACGAAGTCGGCCGCGCGCTCGCCGATCATCACCGCCGTCAGGTAGGTGTTCGCACGCGGGATGATCGGGCAGACCGACAGGTCGGCGACCGAGAGGGCGTCGACGCCGAGTACCCGCAGGCCGAGGGTCGACCACCGTGGTCTCCTCGTCGGCGTCTCCCATCCGCGCTCCTCCCGTGAGGTGAGAGGTGTCGCGGGCGCAGGCGCGCAGCCACGCGTCGACATCTGCGTCGCTCCAGCCGGCATCCACCACCGCACCGTTGCGATCCCGCACCGCACTCGTATGCGGCGCGAGCATCTGCACGGAGGAGCGCATCGCGTGCCGCGCGAGCGCTCGGTCGCCCTCATCGACCAGCAGGTTCATGCGGATGTCGGGTGCCGCGCTCGGGTCGCGTGACACGATCTGCGACGAGCCGCGGCTGAGGCAGTACGCGAGTTTCACCCCGAAGGCCACTTCGGCCGCGTCGGATGCGGCGGGGTTGGCGGCCACGACGAGCAGGTCGCCGGGGCGCGAGTGCGGGAGTTCCGAGCTGTAGCGGAGCGTCGCGTTGCCCCGCGCACCGTTCGCGCCCGGCTGGGCCCCCTGGTGCTCGAGCTGCAGCCAGAACCCCACATGGTCCTGGATACCGTCGCCCACCGGCAGGTCGGCGACGAGCGGGATGCCGAGGGTCTCCAGGACTAGGGACCGCCCGATGCCCGAGCGCTGGAGGATCGCAGGGGTCGCGGCCGCACCCCCCGCGAGGACGACGTGGTCGCCCTCCGTGAGGGTGACTGTCGCCCGCATCGTCGACGGTCTCGACGCCGATCGCGCGGGATCCGCTCAGGACCACTCGCGCCGCCGTCACACCCGCCTGAACGGTGATGCGTCCCTCGCCGCGCCACGGCTCGACGTAGCCGTCGTACGCGGTGACGCGCACGCCGAGGTGGATGTTGCTGGCGGTGCGGGACACTCCCAAAGCGCCGGGCCGGTGGTAGTCGGGCTCCCATGCGTGACCCGCGGCGAACGCCGCGTCAGCGAGGAGTCGGTCTCCCGAGCCCCATTCGGACCGCTCTCGCCGCACCACCGGCACCGGCCCGCCCCTGCCGTGGAACGGCTCTGACCCGTAGTCGACGTCGTTTTCGAGTCGCCGGAAGACCGGCAGCACGTCGCTCCAACCCCATCCCGCGCAGCCGCCCGCTTCCCAGTCCTCGAATTCCTCTGCGGGGGGTCGCACAGTGACCAGGCCGTTCAGCGACGACGTGCCGCCCATGCCCCACCCGCGCAGGTACGGCTCGGTCGGACCGCCGTCGAAGCGTTGGGCGACGACGCCGGGATAGGCGAACGAGCTCGGCGCGCGGCCATCGACCCGCCACGCGAACACGTCGTCCCGGGGGCGGCGGATCTCGTCGGGGCACGATTCGCTGCGCCAGTCCGGACCCGCCTCGAGCAGCGTGACGGACGCGCCACCTTCGGCGAGGCGCCCCGCCACCGCGCAGCCGGCGGAGCCGGCACCCACGACGACGACGTGCACTACAGCCCCAGCTTGGCCTTCAGGTCGGCGGGCATGCGCTCCATCGGGAACGGCCACACGTACTCGGGCCCGCCCAGCAGGTGCTGGTCGACCCGGCCCGCATCGGCGATGCCCTGCAGCGTCTCGGGGTCGATGTCGGCGTCCTGCACGGCGACGTCCTGGCGAAGCTCGGCGACGTTCTTGACGCCGATCACCACCACGTCGATGAGCGGCTCGGCCAGCGCGTAGGCCATCGCCGCCTCCGGCAGGGCGAGCCCGGCTGCCTCGGCGGCATCCTCCATGCGGGCGACCGCGGCGACCACTTCGGGCTGTGCGCCCCAGAAGCTGTACAGCGGGTCGGCCACGCCGCGCACGCCGGTGCCCAGGATGTTGCCGGTGAAGGGGGACGTGAGGATGGTGCCGATGTTCTTCTCGCGCGCCCTCTCGAGCAGCCCCGAGGTCTTCGCCGAGTCGTTGAGCAGCGTGTAGAGCCGCGGGAACTGGATCACGTCGAACTCGTCCGACTCGACCGCGGACAGGAGCGGTGCGAGCGTGCCGGTCGCGATGCCGACGCTGCCCACCAGCCCCTCGTCCTGAAGACGGCGCAGCTCGGGCAGGGCGCCGCCCTGGGCGTAGATGATGTCGAGGTCGGCGTCGCCGCGCGGGTCATGGAGCATGAACAGCGGAATCGACTCGATCCCGAACGCGTCCAGACTCCGTTCGACCGAGTCGCGAATCTGCGCGCCGGCGAATCCCTTCCCGTGACCGAACTTCGTCGAGACGATCAGGTCGTCCGGCACGTTGTCGAGCGAGCGCAGCGCCTTTCCGAGCGCCTCCTCGTTGGCGTACACCTCCGCCGAGTCGAGAAGGGTGATGCCGAGCGAGAACGCCTCGCGCAGCATCCCGGCCACCGCCTCTTGGCCGAGGACGTGCACCGCAGGATGCGAGCCGGTCGGATTCTCCAGCCCCCACGCACCGAGGCCGATCCGCGAGGTGGTCAGGCCGGTGCGGCCGAGCGTCGTCGTGTGCGCGGTCACTTGTGCCCCGCGTTCTTCGACACGACGTCCTTGAGCTCGTCGGGCACGCGATCGAGCGGGAAGGGCCAGACGAAGTCCGGACCGCCCATCAGGCTCTCGTCGACCTCGCCCGCGTGCGCAATCGACTCGAGGTCGTCTCGCGAGACGCCGGTGAACAGGGACTCCACGTTCTGCTGCACTTCGCCGGGCGTGCGCACGCCGATGACGGCGACGTCGATGAGCGGCTCGGTGACGACGTACGCCACCGCGGCCTGCGCGATCGTGATGCCGAGCTCGTCGGCGCGGTCCTGCATTCGTCCGACGGCCTCGATGACCTCGGGCTGAGCGGGCCAGTACGCGTACAGGGGCTTGTCGATGCCGCGCACTCCGGTGGCGAGGATGTTGCCGGCGAACGGGGCGGCCAGCTGGGTGCCGATGCCTTTGCTCCGGGCCTTCTCGAGCAGTCCCGAAGTCTTCGCGGCGCGATTCACCAGCGTGTACAGGCGCGGGAACTGGATGACGTCGAACTCGTCTGAGTCCACGGCGGCGTGGAGGGGCTGAACAGTGCCGGTGGCGACCCCGATTGCGCCGATCAGTCCCTCGCCCTGCAGGGCGCGCAGTCCCTCCAGTGCTCCGCCGGGACCGAAGACCTCGGCCATGTCCTCTTCGCCGCGCGGGTCATGGAGCATCATCAGCGGGATGGTCTGCAGGTCGAGAGACCCGAGCGACTGCTCGACCGCTCGTCGGATCCCATCCGCGGTGAACGGCTTGCCGTGGCCGTACTTCGTCGCGATCAGCAGGTCGTCGGGCTTGTTGCGCACCTCTTTGAGAAGGCGGCCGAGGCGGTCCTCGTTCTCGTACATGTCGGCGGAGTCGAGGTAGGTTATCCCGGCGTCGAAGGCAGCCTCGAGCACGGAGATGATCGTCGCGTCATCGCCGATGGTCGCCGCTGCGGCCGCCTTGCCGATTCCCCATGTGCCCAGTGACAGCTGCGAGGTGGTGATCCCGGAGCGGCCGATGGTCACACGGGGAACTGAATGCGTGGTGGTCATGGATGTCTCTCAGTCGGGGATGACGACGTCGCCGATGGAGCGCGCCCTCAGGTCGGCCCAGATCGACTCGGGAACCTCGCGGCCGACGGTCGGCTCACCTTGGTTCTTGTGGTTGAGGTGTCCGTCTCGCTGGGCGTCCTCGAGCGGCATGGCCATGACGATCCCGTTCATCGTCTCCTCCGGAGCCAGCGCGCCGTGAGGAATGCCCTTGCCGGCGGCGAGCAGGTCGCCGGGGCCGACGGGGATGCGCATGCCGGCGTAGTCGAGGGTGAAGTGGCCGCGGAAGATCACCCAGTACTCGTCGCCGTCGTGGTAGTGGTAGTCGCACGGGTTCTCCGGGCGGAACATGCAGATCTCGTTGCGCACCGTGTGGTCCCAGCGTCCCATCACGCGAACGAGCTCGGCCATCGACTGGCCGCTGTTGGTGATCGTGGCTCCGGATGCCGGGATGTCGAAGTAGTCGCGCTTGTGCAGTGTCACCCGGCCGGCCTCGGTCTCGACCTGCACCTGGCCGCTGACGACCGTGATGCGGTCCTTCGGCGTGGTCGGGTCGATGCGCAGTGTCGAGGCGAGCGGGCGGTCCTGGTAGTAACCCCAGTACGCGACGTGGCCGCTCTCGTCGGCGGTGACCTTGTGGTTGTTGGTCACCATGGTGCGGCCGAGGTGGATGAACTCGAAGTCCTCGATCTCGACCCAGGGCAGGTTGGCGGCCTTCAGGGTCTCGCGGTTGAAGATGGGCATGGCTGTGGTTCCTTCCGGCTCAGACGTATTGCGCGTGGTTGCGCAGCAGCGGGCTCTTGAACATCTCGATCTCGGCCGTGACGTACTGCTCGACCGGAATCCGCTCGATGGCGGACTCGCCGAGGATGCCCTGCACGTCGCTGTTCGCGTACAGGTACTCCGTGGTGGCGGGTCGGTTGAAGGGTCCTCCGTGGGCTATCACCAGGACGTCGGGTTCTGGGCGCGCGCCGACTCGAGCACGGCTTGCGCGTGCTCGGTGGCGGCCTCCACCGACAGGCTGCTCGCGGCGTCCGGTCGTGGCCCGACCGTGCCCCCCTGCGTGAGGCCGCACCGCGCCACGATGAGGTCGGCCCCCGCCCCGGCGAGCTCGCCGGCGAAGGACACGTCGTAGGCCTGGCCGACGGTGAAGACCTCGCGCTCGCGGGCGAGCGCGAGCAGTTCGAGCTCACGGTTGGATCCCATTCCCACGTCGTTGCGGGCGCGCCCCCAGGTGCCGGTGTAGGCGAGTGCGGTGGGGAAGTTCGTGATCCCGTTTATTCCGCGGGCGATGTAGTCGTCGACGACGGGCGCGAGCCGCCGGCGCTGGCCGTCGGTCGCGTCGATGCCGGCGATCACGGGCGTGTGGTCCACCACGTTGTCGATCTCGGGGAACATCGCGAGGGTCATGTCGATCGGGTTTCCGATGTAGATGGAGGTCGGCACTCCGAGGTTGCGCGAGCGGCTGTTGGCGTGGACGAACACCAGATCCGCCCCGCCGATCTCGGCGCACTTCGCGATGATGCCGACGCCGGCGCCTGCGGCGACGATGGGCTCCTTGCGGTCGAGGGTCGCGTTCAGACGCGCGACGATCTCTTCTCGTGTGAAGACGCGGGCGGCAACTCCTGCACTGCTCATTCGGGGTTCCTCTCGGGCGGCGCGGGCTCAGGCCACGCGCGGGGCATAGGACTTGAACTGCTGGACGGTCTCCACAACGGCGCGTTCGACGGGGATGCGCTCGGCGCTGGATGCACCGAGGAAGCCCTGGGCGTCGGTGGTGTCGTAGAGGTACTGCAGGTCCTCCGGGCTGGAGAGCGGTCCGCCGTGCGCGAGGCAGATGATGTCGGGGTTCTCCGAGCGGGCGAGCTCGATGAGCTTCTGCACGTGCTCGCAGCTCTGCTCGAGTGTCATCGCCGACTTCCCGGCGCCGGCGAGGCCGCCGGTGGTCCATCCCGCGTGCGGGACGACGACGTCGGCGCCGGCGGCAGCAAGCCCTTGCGTCTGCTCGGCCGTGTAGCCGTAGCAGATCGTGAAGTAGTCGTTGGCGCGCGCCTCGCGGACCATGTCGAAGTCGAGCTGGAGGCCGAGCCCGACGTCGTTGCGGTCGGGCTGAGCGAACGACGTGGGAAAGTTGATCAGTCCGTCGTAGCCGGTCGCCTGATAGTCGCTGACGAGGCGCTCGACGTCGTTCCAGTACGTCGGATCCTGCGCCTCCGCCCCGCCCACGATCGGGGTGTCGCGGACGACGTTGGCGATTTCGCGGTACATGCCGAGCGTGGTCGGATTGGCGTGGTTGAGCAGATGGTTGGTGGCCAGCCCCATCAGGCGGGTGCGCCCGGTGTTGTAGACGATGATGATGTCGGCACCGCCGGCCGCAGCCGACTTCGCGATCAGCCCCGAGCTGCTGCCCGCGCCCACGATCGGCTTGCCGGCCGCGAGCTGGGCGCGCAGCCGCTCGAGGATCTGGGTCCTGGTGAATCGGGCCATGTCATTCCTTCTCTGTCGGCTCGGAGCGCGCGGACAGCATCGCGAGCAGCGTCTGAGCCGCCTCGCGGGCGAATGCCGCGTCATTGATGTGCAGGGGACTGGTCAGCACCGGGATGTCCGAGCGCAGCGCGTCGCGGAGGCCCGAGGAGAACGCGACGTCGGCCGTGGCATCTGCGAACGCGCCGCCGGCGATGTCGAGCGAGGAGAATCCGCCCTCCGGGATCAGCACGGCCGCCGGACCGGTCGCGGTCGCGAGCTTCGCCGCGACGAACTCGGCGGCACGTGCGCTGTCCTCCGCGCTCGCGCGGACCAGGGGCACGGTGGGCAGGTGCCAGTGCGAGGCACGATCTGCGAATTCCGCCGGAATCGGCGGCATCACATTGATGACGTCGAGTGCGCCGGGGACGATGACCTGCGGGATCCCGGCGGCCGCCGCAGCTTCCAGGCGGTTCGGGCCGGCATCGCACAGACCGCCCGTCAGGTTCTGGGTGATCTCCGTGATCGTCCAGTCCAGAACGCCGACGAACCGGCCATCCGCGATGAGCCGCTCCATTGTCCGCCCGCCGGCGCCGGTCGCGTGGAAGACCACCACGTCGTAGCCGGCCGCTTCGAGGGTCGCGCGGGCGACATCGCCGCCTGCGGTCGTGACGCCGAACATCGTCATCGCGAGAGTCGGGCGGGGTGCCGCGGCGGCGTGGGATCCGGCCCGGGCGACCATTCCCGCGAGAGCTGCGGCCGCGTTGCTCAGAACGGTGGTGAGCAGGCCGTTCAGCCCGGCGACGTCGACCACGCTCGGGATCAGGACGATGTCGTTCTCGCCCGAAGCTTTCACGACCGTGGTCACCACGACCTTGGGGAACCCGAAGGGCAGGGCCTCGAAGGCGCGCTGCGACATCCAGCCGCCGGTGCCACCCCCGATTCCGATGACCCCGTCGATCGCGCCGGCCGCGATGAGCTCTCCGAGCACTGTTGCGGCGGCATCCGCCGTCGTCTCCATCGCGGTCGTGCGATCGTCGCCCGAGGCGTCGGTCGCACCGAGCTGGGCGAGCTGGGCACGGGTCACCGCCGCGTCGTCCGGCGATGAGCCGGTGAGGGCGACATCCACCAACAGCGGCCGGACGCCGCGGGCGGAGAGCTCGTCGGCGAGGAAGCGCGCCTCCGGCCCCTTGGTGTCGAGCGTGGCCAGGACGGCCACGCGGGGGGCGTCGGTCGGCGCGGTGTCGCTCATGGGGCGGGAACTCCGTCGTTCGCGGGCGGGTGGTCCGGCCGCGAGCAATCCCGGCGGCCTGTGTCCTCACGCTAGAACTCGGATCGACCTTTTGTCAACCGGATTGTCAACAACTTTGTCCGCCTTTCGGCCGACACGTAGTCAGGCGGTTGCCCGCGGCTGTGCGTGCGAGAGGCGGTAGTCCTGCAGCATCGCCACGATCCGATCGAGATGGTGGCGCATGGCGGAGGATGCCTTGTCTCGGTCTCCGGCCAGGATCGCGTCGCCGATTTCGAAGTGATCGTGCGAGGAGTCGGAGAACGCTCCGGTCTGGAATGCCACCGGGAAGTGTCGCTGCAGATTGTGATTGCGGATGGCCGCGAGCTGACGCCGCGCCGCCTCATGCCGAGACAGGGCGATGACGCTCTCATGGAAAGCGATGCTCGCCTGGCGATAGCTGTGCACGTCGCCGCTGTCCGTTGCGTATCTCATCGCGTCGAGCCCCGCTCGAAACCGTTCGCGCTCGTCGCCGGTCGCCTTCTCGGCGGCGTCCCGCGCGCAGAGCGCCTCGAGCTCGCGCCGCACTTCGGCCAGCTCTATGCCCTCGTCGATCGAGAGGCTGCGAACGCTCGCGCCGCGGTTCGGCGAGCGCTCCACGAGGCCCTCGGTGGCCAGCTGGACGAGCGCACTGCGCACCGTCGCTCGGGCGAACCCGTAGCGGGCGACGAGCTCGCTCTCGACGAGTCGCTCGCGCGGGTGGTACTCGCCGCGCGCCAGATCGGAGCGCAGTCGGTCGGCGAGCAGCTGGGTCTGATCCAGGTTGTCCACGTGTGCTCCCCTGCGTCGTCGAACGAGAGTCGGCGTTCGGCTCATAGTGTAGCCACGGCACAGCGATTATGCGGACAGGATTGTTGACAATGTGGTTGACGCGATGGTCAACCCCGTCCTATGCTCCGATGGACGGATTCGGACTCGCCCGATTCCCGACCATCGAGGAGGATGCCGGTGCCGCTGTACGCCAGTCGCGAAGAGCTGAAGAACCGTCCCGCAAACGAAGCATGGGTCGACATCGACGACGTTGAGTTCTTCACACTTGGCAACGCGGACCGTGTCGCCGAAGGCGAGGAGCCCGTTCCCAGCGAATGGCCCGACCCGGTCTCCGACCCAGAGGCGAGCCTGCACACGACCCACAACATCCCGGTCGCCCGGCGCGTGGTGCCCACAACGCCGAAGGAGCGGTTGATCGTCGTCGCCGGCGAGGCGGTCGTCGAATCCGAGTGGGGCCGCGTGACCCTCAAGAAGATGCAGTGGGTCGATGTCCCGCCCAGCGGCGCGGTGGTGCGAAACAACCTCAATCCCGGCCCGGAGGGGCACCGCGGACAGGTCGAGATCGCACGCGTCGCCGGTCACTGGAGCGAGGCCATCCGCACCGCGATCTTCACGTTCGGCCCGGGGCGGCCGTGCGACTACCACTACCACGACGGCGACGAGTACTGGTTCGTCTTCCGCGGCCACTTCACCCTGAAGTACCGCGGCGAGGACATCCAGGTCCGACCGGGCGCGATCCTGGCCGCGGGAATGGGCGAAGAGCACGGCGTCGTGAACCCGTCGGAGACGTTCGAGGGCATCGGCTTCGCTACACAGCTCGAGGGAGAGGGCCGCGACGGACACCTGTGGCGCCCCGTGCACGGAGACCCCGTCGAGACCCGCTGACGCCAACACGCAGCAGGCATCGCCCGACCACAACTTCACACCCAGCACCGACGGCGCGGAGTCCGCGTCACCCACACTGAAAGTGAGCACGTCAATGAAGATGTCCCGAATCCGGCTCTCCGCTCTCGCGGTCGCCGCAGCCGCAGCGCTCACGCTCTCGGCATGCAGCGGCGATGGCGGCGGCACCGCGTCACCGACAGCCACCGTTCCGAGCGCCGAGACTCCCGCTGAGGGCGGCGATCTCACCATCCTTGTCGCCGGAGCGATGAGCACCTGGGACCCGGGCTCGTCCACGGGCAGCTTCCCCGGCGTCCAGTGGGACCGCCTGTACGCGGTCTACGGCGCACTCATCACCGTCAACACCGATGGCGTCGTCGAGCCGGGACTGGCCGAGAGCCTGACGACCGAGGACGGCGGCGACACCTGGACGCTGAAGCTGCGCGAGGGCCTGACCTTCACCGACGGTGAGGCGTTCGACGCACAGGCCGTCAAGGACAACTGGGACCGCTTCGCCGATCCGGCCAACAACCTCGGCGCGAACCGCATCGCCTCGACGTTCGCCACGACCGTCGTCGACGAGACGACGCTGGAGATCGCCTCGAACGAGACCAACCCGGTGCTCGACATCCAGATCGCCGACTCGATCGCATTCATCGCATCGCCGGCCTCGTTCCCGGCTGCAGGTACGCCGCTGACCGAGCCGATCGGAGCGGGACCTTTCACACTCGAGGAGTGGGACGCCGCAGTCGGTGAGACGTTCGCCAAGAACCCGGACTACTGGGACGAGGGCAAGCCGTATCTCGACACGCTGAAATTCCAGCTCGTCGCGGACCCTGCCCAGCGCGTGACCTCGGTCGTGCAGGGCGACGCGCAGATCATGAACGGCTACCCGTTCCAGTGGATCGCCGACGCCGAGAATCCGGCGGTCGGGGTGTTCCCGGTCATCTCGGGCGGCATCCGTCACTTCGTGTTCAACACGACCTCCGACCTGTTCAGCGACGTGCGGGCCCGTCAGGCCGTGCAGCTGGCGGTCAACCCGACCGAGCTCGTGCAGACGCTGACGCAGGACCCGGCGGCCGAGGGCAGCACCGCGCTGTTCCCCGATACGTCGCCGTACTACGACGCGGAGCTGGCGCTGCCCGAGCAGAATGTTGAGGAAGCGCAGGCGCTGGTCGACGAGATCACCGGCGAGGGCACTGACTTCACGATCGACCTGCTCATCGCCGGCGTCCCGGAGCTGGTCCGCGCCGGTGAGCTGTTCCAGCTCACGCTTCAGGAGCTGGAAGGCGTCACGGTCAATCTCACGCAGATCCCGATTCCGGAGTGGCGTGCGGCGGCCTACGACAAGGACGACTTCGACGTCACCTTCTACCCCGGCGTGTTCGACCTCAACAGCCCGCAGGTCGGCTTCGGCAACCTGTTCGGCGTGGGCGGTCTCGACAACTTCGCGAACTTCGACGACGCTGACATGACGGCGGCGATCAGCGAAGCGCGCGAGGCCACCACCGACGAGGACCGGGTCGCGGCGCTGCAGAAGGTGCAGGAGGTCTACGTGGACCAGGTGCCGATCGTGGTCTTCGGCATCGACTACCGCTCGTTCCTCCACGGCGCGGACGTGGTCGGACTGCAGTCAATGGGCCGCGGCGCCCTGTACACGGACCGGATCGGATACCAGGCCGAGTAGCAGAACCAGCAGGAGACCGGTGCCGTCGTTCGTCGTGGCGGACGGGGCACCGGTCTCCTGCTTCACTCGACCTCGACGGAGAACCACATGAAAAGCACCATGCGAGCGATCGGGTCGCGACTCCTCTACGGGATTCCGGTGCTGATCATCGTGACCCTCGGAGCGGCCGCGCTGATGGATCTCATGCCCGGCTCGCCGGGTCAGGCCATCCTCGGCGACGCCGCCACACAGGAGCAGGTCGACGCGATCAACGCGCAGCTCGGCTACGACCAGCCATTCATGGTGCGCTACCTGGAGTGGGCCGGCAACGCCCTGCGTGGTGACTTCGGCACCACGCTGTTCACGCAGGAGCCGGTCACCGACGTGGTCATGCGTCGACTGATCGTGACCGCGCAGATCGCACTGATGGCGCTCTTGTTCGCCCTCGTCGCGGCGGTTCCGCTGGCGATGATCGCGGCTCTGCGGTCGGGCAAGCTTCTCGATCGCACCCTCAACTTCATCACCTCGGCCCTGCTGAGCATCCCGTCCTTCGTCAACGTCGTGATCGTTTCGCTGATCTTCGTGGTCTGGCTCAAGTGGTTCCCGGCGACCGGCTGGGTGCCCCCGTCCGACTCGTTGGCCGACAACCTCCGATACGCATTCCTGCCGGCACTCGCGCTCAGCATCTACGAGGGCGCCTTCTTCTACCGCGTGATCCGCTCGGACCTCACCGGCACCCTGCGGGAGGATTACATACTCGTCGCCCGGGCGAAGGGCCTTCCCCGCTCGTACATCCTCGCTCGCCACGCCATGCGTCCGTCTCTCACGTCACTGGTCACCGTGATGGGCCTGGCGCTCGGGCGCCTCCTGGGCGGCGCCGTGATCGTCGAGTTCTTCTTCTCCGTCCCCGGGCTCGGCGCCGAGGCCGTGAACGCAGTCTCCATCAAGGACATGCCGGTGATCCAGGCCATCGTCACGATCTGCGTCGTGGCGTACGTGCTCATCTTCATCGTCGTGGACCTCGCCTATGCGTGGATCGATCCGAGAGTGAGCGTGCGATGACGACGCAGCTGACACCGGGGCCGCCGACCGACGGGCCCCGCACGCAAGGCCTGAACGCGATCATCCGGCCGCGCCGGGACGGCACTTCCATGGCGCTCATCCCCAGACTGCGGCCTCGCCGCCGTCGCAAGGTCGGGCGAGGGATGCTGTGGTTCGCCGTGATCTGGCTCACCCTGCTGATCCTCGCCGCCGTGTTCGCCGACTTCATTCCCGGCCTCCCAAGCTACGAGGAGAAGATCGGCACGTTCGCGCAGCCGCCCGACGGCACGATCGGCGGCCTCCTGGGCACTGACGGCGTCGGCCGCAGCAACCTCTCCCGCATCATCTACGGCGCGCGGGTATCGCTGACGATCGCTGTGGTCTCGACGCTGATCGGACTGACGATCGGCGTGATCGTCGGAATGATCGGCGGGTACTACCGGCGCGGTGCCGAGACGGTCGCGAACATCCTCGCCAACACGCTGTCCGCGCTCCCGCCGCTGCTTCTGCTGCTCGCGCTGGTGTCGGCCATCGGCGCCTCGCTGTTCGGCATCACCATCGCCCTCGGGGTCGTCATCGCGGACCTCTACATCCGCGTGACGAAGGGGGCCGTGATAGCGAGCGCGAACCGAGAATACGTTCTCGCCGCGCGCGCCTTGGGCGCCGGCGACCTGCGCATCATGATCAAGGAGATCCTTCCGAACCTGGTGCCGGTCCTGGCCGCCATCATTCCGATGGCGATGGCCATCATGATCGTCGTCGAAGGGTCTCTGAGCTTCCTCGGCTACGGCATCCCGGCGCCGACGCCCAGCTGGGGCGGCATGATCGCGGCCGGCGCCGACATCATGCGACAGTTCCCGCTGGTGATCTTCTGGCCGGTCGTCACGCTGTTCCTCACGGTGCTGTCGTTCAACACGGTCGGCGACTACCTCTCCAGCCGCACGGACGTCAGGGAGGGAAAGCTGTGAGCGCCGAATCCACTGGTCGAACCGGCGGGGCCTGGAAGAGCGACGAGGCACTGTTGCGAGTACAGGGCCTCACCCTCGACATCGACACTCCCCAGGGCACGGCTCACATTCTGCGAGGGGTGTCGATGTCGGTGCGGCGGGGCCAGACGCTCGGCATCGTGGGCGAGTCGGGCTCGGGCAAGTCGATGACCCTGCGGGCGGTTCTCGGGCTCACGCCGGGCGGTTCCCGCATCGGCGGCACGATGACCTTCGACGGGCAGAACCTCAGTGCGCTCAAGCCCGAAGCGCGACGCCGGCTTCTCGGTCGGCGCGTCGGCGTCGTGTTCCAGAACCCCATGACATCACTGAATCCTGTTCGGACAATCGAGCGGCAGATGGGCGAAGCCGTCCGGTTCCACCAGAAGATGTCCAAGTCCGAGGCCCGCGCGCTCTCCGCGGACCTGCTGGATCAGGTCGGCATCCCGAACGCGTCCAAACGGCTGCGTGACTACCCGCATCAGTTCTCCGGCGGCATGCGCCAGCGCGTGATGATCGCAATGGCGCTCACGTGCTCGCCGGACCTGCTCATCGCCGACGAGGCTACGACCGCTCTGGACGTGACGATCCAGAAGGGCATCCTCGACCTGCTGCAGCAGCTGCAGGCGGAGCGGCAGATGGCCATGATCATCGTCTCGCATGATCTCAGCGTGGTGTCGGGCAGAACCGACGACGTGATCGTCATGTACGGCGGGCGGATCGTCGATCGCCGCCCGACTGCCGAGCTGTTCACTCCGCCGGTGCACCCATACACGCGCGCACTGATGCTCGCGATCCCGCGGCTGGACATGAAGTCGCTCACGCGGCTGCCTGCGCTGGGCGGGAATCCGCCCAGCGTGCACGACCCGCTGCTCCCGCACGAAGAGGCCGACGCCCGCGACATGCTGCGCTGGACCACGATCTCCGAGTCCGTGGAGGATCCGATCGAATTCGCCGAGCCCGACGACAACGTCTTCACCGAGCTTCCGCCGGACGGAATCCTCGGAAACGAGGTCGCAGCGGTCGGCGTGATGTCGGGCGAGCAGCAGGCGGGCGTCGCTGAGGGCGGCGAGGTCGAGACTTCGCAGGCGACGCTGTTCGAGGAGATCGCCGAGTCCGACGGGCGCACGTGGGGCGAGGAGGCGCAGCGATGAGCGACGACACGGCCACCGAGACACGGGCCCGCCCGGGCTGGCTCAGAGAGGATGCCCTGCTGACCGTCGAAGACCTGCACTGCTCGTTCAAGACGGCATCCGGTCGCGTCCACGCCGTTCGCGGCGTGACGTTCGACCTGCGACCGGGCGAGACTCTGGGGCTCGTCGGCGAGTCGGGATGCGGCAAGACCACGACCGGACGCGCGATCCTCCGGCTGCCCCCTGGTCAGTCGGGCACCGTGACGTTCCGGGGCGAGGACATGTCGACCTACTCGAGCCGCGAGATGCGGGCCGCCCGGCGGCGGCTGCAGATGATCTTCCAGGACCCGCTGTCGGCGTTCAACCCGCGTCGCCGCGTGATCGACATCGTAGGTGAGGGGCTCGAGATCCAGGGTGTGCCGAAGGCCGAGCGCGACGAGCGCGTCGCCGCCGCTCTCGAGCAGGTGGGCATGAGCGTGCAGATGGTCGGAGGCCGCCGTCCGCACGAATTCTCCGGCGGACAATGCCAGCGCATCTCGATCGCGCGTGCCCTGGCCCTCGGCCCGGACGTGATCGTCTGCGATGAGCCGGTCGCCTCGCTCGACGTCTCCGTCCAGGCTCGGGTCCTCAACGTCCTCCACGACATCCGAGAGCGCAACGAGCTGTCTCTCGTCTTCGTCTCGCACGATCTTGCTGTCGTGAAGGTCATGGCCGACCGAATCGCGGTGATGTATCGCGGACGGATCGTCGAGATCGGTGACGCGGATGCGGTCTACCGGAGCCCGTCGCACCCCTATACGCGGCGGTTGCTGGACGCTGTTCCGGTGATCCATGAAAGCGAGCGGGCGTTCGAGGCGGGCGTCGACGACGGTGACGACTCCTGGCGCACGGTCGACCGGGCCCTCGTCGAGGTCGGTCCGGGGCACTTCGCCGCGCTCGGCGACATCGTGACCGACGGCGAGACCGTGTCGTGACCGCTGCAGCCGTTCTCGACGAGGAGACCCCCGCGCCGGCAGGGTCCGCAGGCCTGCGTGTGGTGGTGATCGCGGCCGGGGCGCACATCTTCCAGGCGGCGCACGTTCCAGCGATCCTCGCCACCGGCGTGGATGTGGTGGGTGTCTTCGACGCCGACACCTCCCGGGCGGCCGAGGTGGCCGCCAGGCGCGGGTGGAGGGTCTCCGAGACGCTCGACGAGCTGCTCGCGCTCGACGCGGACGCCGCGGTGATCTGCGCCCCGCATCCCCTGCACGCCGAGCTCGTCGAGCGCTGCCTGGGTGCGGGTCTCTCGGTGCTCGTCGAAAAGCCGCTCGCCGCGCGAGTCAGCGAGATCGATGCGCTCATCGCCGCCGCCGAAACGGCCGGACGGCAGGTGGCGGTCGTCCAGCAGCACCGCCTGCGCGCCGAGGTCGTCGACGCGCGCCGGAGAATCGGCGCCGGCGAGCTGGGCGTCATCCACCGGGCAGTCGTCACCGCGAGCTATCCCAAACGTGCCAGCTACTACCTGGACACACCCTGGCGCGGCACCTGGGAGGGCGAGGGCGGTGGAGTGCTGCTCAATCAGGGTCTGCACGACATCGACGTGCTCGTGCACCTCCTCGGGCGACCGGATGCCGTCACCGCAAGCCTTCGCACACTCGTGCAGCCGATAGAGACCGAGGACACCGCCGACGTCCTCCTCGAGTGGGCAGACGGCGCCACTGCCACCGTGCACGTCACCAGCGCGGCCCGGCTCGACGGCAACCGCATCGAATTCTTCGGCTCACGAGGCTCACTGCGACTGTCGCAGAGCGGCCTCGACATCCGCTCAGCCGATCTCGACTTCCGTGAATTCGCGGCCACGCCCGGCGGGCATTTCGACGCCTACGAGGTGTCGGACTGGCGGCGCGCTCTGCCGCACGGAGGCGGCACGCACACCGAGGTCTACTCGGACTTCGCGAAGGCGTGGGCCGAGAACGGCGAGCCGCTGACCACCGCGCGCGGAGCGCGCGACGCTGTCGAGGTCATCGCCGCTGCCGCGCTCTCGTCGGCGCGACGCGCCACTGTGGTGCTTCCCCTCGATCCCGCCGAGTTCGACGCGTTCCTGGACGCGCGGATCGCGACCTCTCCTGGGCGTCGAACCTCCGAGAGGACACCGGCATGACCGCTTCCCCCCCGCCGATCGAAGAGACCCCGCTCAACAACCTCCGGGACCTCGGCGGCATCGCCGTGGCGGGCGGGCTGATCGCGCCCGGGCATCTGTTCCGCAGCGACGACGTGTCGACGGTTCCCGACGAGCAGGCGCGGGAGCTGTACGACCGCGGCATACGCACCATCATCGATCTGCGCTCGCCCGCCGAAGCCGAGCACACCGGGCGAGGGCCGCTCGCTCGCTACGACGTGACCTACCGACGGATGTCGCTCCTGCGGGGCGGCGCCGAGCCGGAGGAGTTCCTCCAGCACCTGCGCGAGGACTCCGCGACGCCACGCATCGTGGGCGAGTACTACGCTGCGACGCTCGTCGCCGAGGCGGAGACTCTCGCAGACGCGATCCGTGCGATAGCGGATGCTCCGGGAGGAGTGCTCTTCCACTGCGCGGCGGGCAAGGACCGGACCGGCATCTTCGCAGCGGCCCTGCTCTCCGTGCTGGGCGCAGATGAGGAGGACATCGCCACCGATTACGCGCTTTCGTCCGTCGCTGTGCCGCGGATCATGGCCCGCGTGAGCGCATCGATCGGCCACCTCATGGGTGAGTCGGACGCGTTCTTCCGGGCAGCGGCGGAGGGGCGGGGGCCGGTCAGCCCGCTGCTGGGCGCCGAGCACGACGCGATGGTCGAGATGCTCGCCATCCTCGACGACGAGCGCGGCGGCGCGGCCGCGGTGCTGCGCGAAGCCGGTCTCGACGACGACGTCGTGGAGCGCCTCCGGGCGCGCGTGGTTCGAAGCTGAGCGGGCGCCGCCGAAGCCGAGCCACACCGGATCAGCTCAGCGCGTCGGCGATGCCCTCCAGCCCGGAACGCAGGGCCTGACGGTAGATGCCGAGGTCGCTTCCGTACGCGAGCACCGTGAAGCCCCGCTCGACGAGCGAGCGCGCGTCGTCCGGACCGCTCGTGAGGAATCCGACGGGCTTGCCATTTGCCCTGCCGGCGGCGACGATGCGCTCGAGCGCCGCGAGGTAGAGCGGGTGATCGAACTGCGTGGGGATGCCCATGCTCGTCGTGAGGTCGAAGTGACCGACCCACAGGATGTCGACGCCCGGCACTGCTGCGATCTCCTCGACGTTCTCGAGCGCCTCGGCGGTCTCGATCTGCACCATGACGATCGTCTCGGAGTTCGACCTCTTCATCGCCGCGACCGGCTCCACCTCGCCGAAGTCGTGCGCAGCCAAGCCGAACATCGTGCCGCGGATGCCCTGCGGTGGGTAGTGCGCCCACGATGCGATCGCCGCGGCCTCGTCGGCAGTGCCGACCATCGGGACCATGAGCCCTACCGCCCCCATGTCCAGGGCGAGCGCGATGTTCTCACGAGAAGCGGAGGGCACGCGCACGAACGGCGTCGACCCCCCGGCGCGGGTCGCGGTCAGGACGGGCGTCATCGTCTCCCAGCCGAAGCCGGTGTGCTCGCCGTCGATCAGAACGAAGTCGGCACCGGCGCCCGCGGCCGCCCGTGCGACGGCGACCGAGGGGAACGCCAGCAGGAAGGTGCCCACAACGGTCTCACCGCTCAGCACTCGGGCGCGGAGGCTCCTGCGGCGCACCATCACGACACGGTCTTCGGAGCGTCGGGCACGCCGGTCCAGCGCTCGTGTTCCAGAGCAGCCGGGTTCACCACGACATGAGGGTCGGAAGCCCCGCTTGACCTCGAGGAGCGAGCGCACGCACCCTGAGCCGTTGCCGTAGGCGAGCTGGTCGGTCCACCCGGTCGCGTGCGGCGAGAGGAGGACGTTGTCGCAGTCCAGAAGCGGATCGTCGTCGTCGGCGGGCTCCTTCTCGAGCACGTCGAGGCCGGCCCGCGGATGCGGCCGGCGGCGAGCACGTCGGCCAGGGCCTTCTGGTCGATGAGCGGCCCGCGCGCGACATTGACGATCACAGCGTTGTGCTTCATCAGGGCGAGCCGTTCCGCATTCACGATGTGCCGGGTCTCGGGCGTGAGTGCGGCGGTCACGACGATCGCCTCGGACTCGGCCATCAGCTCTTCGATGGAGACGCCCTGCCCCGAGCGCGTCTCGCCTTCGCGGTGTCGAAGGACTGGTTGAACGCCAGCACGCGCATGCCGAGGGGTTCGAGCAGACGGCTGACCTCGCGGCCGATGTTTCGGAACCCGATGATGCCCAGCGTCTTGCCGGAAGCCCCAGCCCGTTGTACTCGTAGCGCTCCGACCAGTCCCGGCGCTCGCGCACGATGCGGTCCTTCTGTCGCACGTTGTGTGCGACGGCCAGCAGCAGCGTGACGGCGGCGAGAGCCATCGGCCCGCGCGTGCCGTCGGGCGTGATGGTGACCGGGATGCCGGCGGCGGTGGACGCGTCGAGGTCGATCGTGTCGTAGCCGACGCCGAATCTCGCGACGACCTTGAGGCGATCGGCGCCTTCCAGCGACCGTGCGTCCAGCGCATTGCCGAGCACCATGACCCCGTCGTAGCCGGCGAGAGCGCCGGGCGACAGCGGTGTCTCGTTGACGTCGAGGTATTCCCGCTCGACGCCCGGCTCGGCCTCGAGTTCGGCCATGCCGATGTCTCCCCAGCCGATCGTGCCGTCGTCGGAGCGGAAGTCGCGCGTCAGCGCGACGCGGAAGGTCTCAGGCATGTCGTCTCGTTTCTGCGGAGCGCGCAGCGGTCGGGGCTTCGTTCACTCCGATGCTACGAATCGAGCGAGTCTGGATCGAGGGGTCGTCCCGGGGGCTGGGACGTCTGGCGAACCGCCCTCGGCCTCAGTGCTCGTTCTTCACCACG
>CAVVTB010000012.1:0-704648 GCA_963751055.1 uncultured Actinomycetota bacterium
CTCAGAGGTGGGCGTGTCCCGCCGCACGTTCTTCAACTACTACGCCTCCAAGGAGAACGCCGTACTGGGGATCGCGGTCCGCTCCGATACCTCCGATCTCGATGACGCTTTCGTCGATGGTCAGGGAAACATTCTCGATGACCTCGCGGATCTGTGTCTTGCTCGCTGGGAGCGCCAGAGCTTGACAAAGGCGGAGGCTGAGGAGCTGGGCAGGGTGTTCGATCGCGAGCCCCATCTGTACACGCATTTCGTCCGGTTCATCGCAGAGGGAGAGCGAGACGACATCGCCCTCGCGCGCCGTCGTCCAGACGTC
Organism: uncultured Actinomycetota bacterium; assembly: GCA_963751055.1. Classification (GTDB taxonomy): domain Bacteria; phylum Actinomycetota; class Actinomycetes; order Actinomycetales; family Microbacteriaceae; genus Microbacterium. The sequence goes on from CAVVTB010000012.1 coordinate 314, forward strand.
ACGACGGATCTTGCCGCCGAAACCGCGGTGCTCGCGTTCGGCTCGCTTGTCAGGCCAGCGGTCATCGAGTACTTCGACAATGACGGCACCGACTTCCGCACTCACCTGCTCCGGCGGCTCGCTGTCGCTGGTGAACTTTCTCTCACTGACTTCAGGAACGGACTGCCCGTGACCAGCGAACTAAAGATCTCCGGCGCCACCGTATCGGCGGACGGACCTCGACCGGCGCCGCACACCAACCTGCTCATCTCACTGCTGGTGGGGGCGGCGTTCGTGGTCATCCTCAACGAGACCATCATGGGTGTTGCCCTCCCCAACCTCATGGTGGATCTGCAGATCACCGCCGCGAGTGCCCAATGGCTGACCACGGCGTACCTGCTCACGATGGCCATCGTCATCCCGCTCACCGGGTACCTGCTGGAACGGTTCCCTCTGAGGCGTGTCTACATGTCTGCAATGACCCTCTTCACAATCGGAACCCTCATTGCCGCGCTGGCGCCGGGCTTCGGGGTGCTGCTGACCGGCCGGATCGTGCAGGCCTCAGGGACCGCCGTCATGCTGCCGCTGCTGTTCACCACGGTCCTCACGCTTGTGCCCCCCGCGCATCGCGGACGCATGATGGGCGTCATCTCGATCGTCATCGCCGTGGCGCCCGCGATCGGCCCCACCGTGTCTGGGTTGATCCTTGCCACGCTGGATTGGCGATGGATATTCTGGCTCGTCCTGCCGCTCGCACTACTCGCGTTGGTCCTTGGCGCGATCTGGGTGCGCAACGTCACCGAGACGGATGACGTGCGCTTCGACGTGCTCTCCGTGATTCTCTCCGCGTTCGCCTTCGGCGGGCTGATCTTCGGCCTGAGCTCGATCGGCGAGGCCGCCGCAGGCCATGCGATTGTGCCGGTGTGGATTCCCCTCGTCGGAGGCACGGTCGCGCTCATCGCATTCATTCTCCGCCAGCTCACACTTCAGCGAACCGATTCCGCGCTGCTGGATCTGCGAACCTTCCGGTACCGTTCGTTCAGCATCTCGGTCGGACTTGTCGCGATCCTCATGGCCTCCCTCTTCGGATCGCTCACGCTCCTTCCGATCTACCTCCAGAGCGGGCTCGGCGTCGACACGCTCACCGTCGGACTCATGCTGCTTCCCGGTGGGATCCTCATGGGCGCCATCGCCCCTGTGGTCGGATCTCTCTTTGACCGCTTTGGCCCGACACCGCTGGTCATCCCGGGCATGATCATCGTGGCCGGCGCGCTATGGGGCATGACGACGTTCGATGCCGCTACCCCACTCGCGTGGATCGTCGCTGTGCACGTGACGCTGAGCCTCGGTCTCGGCCTCCTTTTCACCCCGCTGTTCACGTCGGCGCTCGGCTCGTTGCCGCGACACCTGTACTCACACGGGAGCGCAATCATGGGCACCCTTCAGCAGGTCGCTGGAGCGGCCGGCACGGCACTGTTCGTCACGATCATGACGGTGACCGCCGCCTCGTTGACCCAGACCGACGGGGGTGGGTCAGCCGCCATCGCCGCCGGGGTACACAACGCCTTCCTCGTCGGCGCGATCCTGGCCTCAGCCGGGGTGCCGCTTGCCTGTTTGGTCAGGAGGCCTGCGGACACGTCTCAGGCGGGTGACGAATCGCGCGCGATGTTGGCGCACTGAGACTCGCCGCGATGGACGAACCTCGGTGTGGACCATCGCGGCAGTCGGATCAGTGGTCGGCCTAGAAGACTGACTCGCCGCCATCGGAGGTGAGGATGGCACCGGTGACGTTGGCGCTGTCATCGCTGAGAAGGAACGTGATGGATGCTGCGAGATTCTCCGGCAACGCAATCGGTACCGGTGGGGAGAAGCTCTGCACGCGCTCCGGACCGTACCCGCCCGTGATGACGGGTCGCATACCCGTCAGCGTGCCGCCGGGGGCCACGGTGTTGACCCGGATCCCGTTCGGCTCGTACATGAACGCCATGCTGCGCGTCACGCCGAGCACGGCGTGTTTCGAAGCGGTATAGGCCAGACCGGATGACGAACCGCGAAGGGCGGCCTCGGACGCGACATTGACGACGGCGCCTCGGCCCGCATCGAGCATCAAGGGAATGACCGCTCGGGTAAGGCGGATGAGCCCGAAGACGTTGACGTTGAAAGTGCGCTCCAGCACCGCATCGGTCACCTCGTGGATAGCGCTGAAGTCGTCGGAGAGCCCCGCGACATTGGCCAGTCCATCGATTCGACCACCCGCTGCGTCGACGATCCGTGCGATCCCACTCTCGTCGGTGATGTCTGCTGCCACGGCCCGGATGTCCGCATCAGGGAGCGAAGAGGCGAACTCCGCCAGCCTTTCCTCGGAGAGGTCGACCGCGACTACCGCGCCGCCTTCACGGGCGACACGGGATGCAACAGCCCGGCCGATGCCCGACGCGGCACCGGTGACGATGACCGTCTTTCCGGCGAAACGACCCGGTGTGATCGTCTCGACCCAGCCGGAGGTCTCGACCGGACCGTCATTCCCGTCCGCGATCTGCGCGAGCAGCTGCTGAGCCACACCGCGGGCATCCGGCGAACCCGTTGCCTCGAGCATGCGAGCAAGCGGGAGGTTCTTCAGGATCGCGAGCGATGCTGCATCCATACCCGCCTGATCGGCGAACGCGGCGATGACCTGCGCACCTGCGGGATGCTTCAGCCACGCACCGATGGTGCTGTCTTCGGTGAGGGCTGCGGGCTGGTTCTTGCTCATGAGTGTGTGCCTTCCTTCTCGGTCGCTCGTGCGGGAATGCCGATGGCCTTGAGCTCCATGTACTCCCGGAAACCCTCTTCGCCGTTACGACGGCCCAGGCCGCTCTGCTTGTACCCGCCGAGAGGGGTGGAGACGCTGAAGTACATTCCCCCATTGACCGACAAGCTGCCGGCGCGCATGCGTCGCGCAACCGCAAGTGCCGACTCCTCAGTACCACCGCTGACTTCAGCGGCGAGCCCGTAGATGGTCGAGTTGGCGATATCCACCGCTTCGTCGACCGTGTCGTACGGGATGACGCGAAGCACGGGCCCGAAGATCTCCTCCTGCGCGACGTCCGAATCGGGCGCGACATCGACGAGGACCGTCGGCTCGAGGTAGAAGCCTTCGCGACCGGCGAGGGCCTTTCCTCCGATGAGCACTCGGGCGCCGGCAGCGACACCCTCCTCGACGGCTTTGAGGATGCTGTCACGCTGCTTGGCGCTGACCTGCGGGCCTTGGAGCGTGCCCATGTCCCAGACATCGCCGACCCGGACCTGCTCGAATGCGGCTTTCAGGATGGCCTGTGCCTCTTCGTAGCGACTTCGGGGCACGAGAAGGCGAGTGGACAGGGTGCACCCTTGACCGGCGTGGGAGCACACGACGGCAGCACCCGGGATGACGGAGGCGAAGTCGGCGTCCTCGAGAACGATGTGCGCGGACTTTCCGCCCAGTTCGAGGAACACCTTCTTGACGGTGTCTGCTGCCGCTGCGAGCACGCGGCGCCCGGTGGATGTCGACCCTGTGATGGTGACCATGTCGACGCGGGGTCGGTGGTCAGCATCTCGGTGACGTCGTGGTCAGCGGTGGTGAGCACCTGGAAGATGCCCGCCGGGATGTCCGTCTTCTCCGCGACGAGACGACCGAGTTCAAGGCCGCTCCACGGCGTGAGCTGTGCGGGCTTCAAGATGACCGCGTTGCCGGCCGCGAGTGCGGGCACGGACTCAGCGACGTTCAAGTAGAACGGGTAGTTCCACGGCGTGATGGCGGCGACGACACCCGTAGCCTCGTAACGCATGATGCGTCGAGAGAGCCTGCCAAGGAACTCGTGAGGTTCCAGTTCGTACTCGTACACGAAATCGCGCGCCATCTCTGCCCAGTACTTGGACTCGTCGATCGGCTGCTGTAGCTGGACGGCGTATGTCAGGGAGATGGGGCTGCCGGACTCGGTGATGATGACGCGGCGCAGGTGCTCTCGCTCTTCGACAATCGCCTCGTGCAACTGCATGAGGCATCGGCTGCGGAACTCAGGGTCGTTCGCCCACGTCCCCTCGTCGAAGGCACGCCGTGCTGCGGCGATGGCTCGTTCCATGTCGTCCGCGGTCGCGCTGGAGGCAGTGCCCGCGATCTCACCTGTGCTCGGGTTCACGTTGTCGATGGTGCCACCGTCGCTGGCTTGGACGAGTTCGCCGTCGATGAGCAGTCGGTGTTCTCCGGCGAGGGGGCCCGTTCCGGTGTCGGAGGTCTGAGCGGCGATGGTCATGAGTGTCCTTCCGGGTCGTCGTGCTTCTGGTTGAGTGCGTCGAAGTCGGCCATTGCTGCGTCGAAGCCGGCGCCGACTGCGGAGGCGTTGCCCCAGCCGACGTAGTACGCGAGTTGCAGCAGCGCCTCGTGCAGCTGCGGGGCATCGAGTTCGCCGTTGCGAAGCGCGCCGAGTGCCTGGATGCGGATGAGGTCGGAGCGGCCGAGCGCGGCCGTCGCGCCGATGACGAGGAGTCGTCGGTCTCTGACCGACAGGCCCGGGCGCGACCAGATGTCTGCGAAGAGATGCTCTACCGTGTCGAGGAGGAACGGATGCTGTCCCTCTTGTGGGAGGAGTGCGGAGAATCCTTCGCCGTAGACCGTGTCCATCATTGCGGCGCCGCTGACCCACGCGCCGGGCTCATCGTTCGGAGTTTGTGGTTCAACGCTCATTGCGGATCATCTCCGCCGCACGCCAGGCCATAGCCATGGCGGGTGCGTTCAGGTTGCCCGAGACCATGGTGGGCATCACGCTGACGTCGACCACTCGGAGGTTTCGGACCCCGCGCACGCGCAGCCGCGAGTCGAGTGGGTAGGACTCGTCCGGCCCCATGGCGACGGCACCGCAGGCGTGGTAGCCGGTGCCGCCATAGATGAACGCCGAGTTCAGAATGGCCTCGTCGTCGTCGATCACGGCGCCCGGCTGTATCTCGGCGGCCACAAGCTCGGAGATGGGTGACTGCTGCACGATCTGACGCATCCTGCGGAAGAGTCCGACGGTGCTGGTGCGGTCGTGCTCTGTTGCAAGGTAGTTCGGGATGATGCGGGGCGGGGCCAGCGGGTTGTCCGAGGTGATGTGGATCGAACCCTCGCTGGTGGGGCGTGAGGTGAATCCGAGAATCGACAGGCCCGGGCGGTTCTCGACGCCGATGCTGCCCGAGCCGATTCCCATCGTGTACGGGGTAAGCAGAATCTGAGCATCAGGGCGTTCGAGGTCGTCGCGCGTCTTGAAGAACGACAGCATGTCGTATGCCGGTGTGCCGATCGGGCCGCGGCGAGTGAGCAGCCATCGCGCTCCGCTCGCGCCCTGGCGGATCGGCGAGGACAGCAATCGGTTGTAGCCGACGTTCTTGTTGAGACGGACTTGGAGGGGGATGCAGCGGTGCTCGCGCACTCCCTCCCCGACCCGGGCACTGGCTACCCGCACGTCAACGCCGGCGGCGTTGAGCACCTCGGGGGACCCGATGCCGGACAGCTCGAGGAGCTGAGGCGACGCGATGGATCCGGCGGAGATGATGATCTCGCCGCGTGTGCGGAACTGGACCGACTGGTCGCCGGCGACGGCTTCGACGCCGACTGCGGTGTCGCCGTTGAAAATCAGTTTGGTCGCGCGGGTGTCTGTCCGCAGGGTGACATTCGGCCGCTTGAGCGCGGGGTGCAGGAACGCCTTCGCAGAGCTGACGCGCAACCCGTTGTGTATCGTCGCCGGTGCGTAGCCGATTCGCTCCTCATCCGTCGCGTTCAGGTCTGCGACTTTGCGAATGCCAAGACCGCCGGCGGCCGTCATCAGAGCCTCGTCGACCGACTCGGTGTCTTTCCGGACGCCGACGTTCAGGGGGCCGCCGCTGCCGCGCATGTCGGAGCCGCCGAGAGAGTGGTTTTCCATCTGCTTGAAGACGCGCAGCATCTCATCCCACCCCCAGCCGTCGTTGCCGAGCGATTCCAGGGCGTCGTAATCCGCTTGGGCGCCTCGGTTGTAGACCATGCCGTTCACCGAGCTCGAGCCGCCGAGAACTCTGCCGCGGATCCACACCTCGCGCTGACCCTTCGGACCGAACGGCTCCGTCGGGTAGTACCAGGCGTATTTGGGGTTATTGAGGGTGAACGCAATGCCTTTGGGGATCGCGATCATGGGAAACGAGTCACCGCCGCCCGCCTCGAGCACCAAGACCTGGGTTTCCGGATCTTCCGATAGTCGGGAGGCAAGCACGCAGCCCGCCGAACCGGCGCCGATGATGATGTAGTCGTAGGGTCCGTCACTCACGTTGCGACTCCGTAGTTTTGAATCGTGATTGCGCGGGCGCCGACACGACAGCACACCTCAGTGGGAGCGGTGATCCGATCTCACGCCGTTCTGAGCGCCACCCTCGCCAGACGTCGTTCCCGTTGCTTGTCGGGGTCCGCCGTCGGTGAGGCGAGCAGCAAAGCACGGGTGTACTCATTCTGCGGATCACTCGTAACCTGCGCGGCGGTGCCCGTTTCCACGAGTTCGCCACGGTACATCACGGCGACACGATGGCTGATGTGCCGAACGACCGAGAGATCGTGGGTGATGAAGAGATATGCGACGCCGATCTCACGTTGGAGCTCGATGAACAACTCCATCACTCTTGCCTGAGTGGTGAGGTCGAGCGCCGACACCGGCTCATCGCACACGATGAGCTTCGGCTTGAGCGCGAGAGCCCTTGCGATCGCGACCCGCTGGCGCTGGCCGCCGCTGAACTCACGCGGGTATCGCTCGGCCGAGTTGGCCGGCATTCCGACTCGATCGAGCAGGTCCATCACGGTCTTCCGTGCGGACTTGCCATCCACTCCCTGCGCGATGAGTGGTTCAGAGAGAATGTCGGCGATCTGGAGGGCTGGATTGAGGGAGGTGTACGGATCCTGGAAGACCACTTGGATGTCGCGCGCGAGGCCACGACGCTCCTTGCTGGACAGATGCGCGATCTCTCGGCCCCCGTACCTGATCGAGCCGCCCGTCGGATCAGCGAGCCCCAGAACCGCGCGACCGAGTGTCGTCTTACCCGAGCCCGACTCACCCACCAGGCCAAGCGTCTCACCGTGGGCGATCTCCAGCGAGACACCCTTCAGAACTTCGGGCGAGTGCCGGCGGAGTCCGCGACCGGGATAGCTGAGCCGGAGGTCCGTCACTTCGAGCAGCGCGTTCATGGTGCCTTCTCCTGTCCGCCGGCGAGCACAGGCGACGGCGGGTCGCTGCGAACGGTCTCCTCGTCGAGGATCGCCGCGATGAGTTCCTGCGTGTAGGTCTCGGTCGGTCGGTGGAAGATGTCGCGCACCTCGCCTTGCTCGATCATCTCGCCGTTGCGCATGACAATCACGCGATCGCAGAGATCGGCAACGACTCCGAAGTTGTGAGTCACGAAGAGGACGCCCATGCCGAGTTCTCCCTGCAGTTCTCGCAGGAGATCGAGGATCTCAGCCTGAACGGTGACATCGAGCGCCGTCGTGGGTTCATCCGCGATGAGCAGCTTCGGACGGGAGACGACCGCACCGGCGATCAGCACGCGTTGGGCCATGCCTCCAGAGATCTGGTGAGGGTATGAGGCGAAGGTGCGTGCCGGGTCAGGGATGCCGACTCGCTCGAGCAGCGCGAGGATCGCCTGCTTGGCCTCCTTGCGAGGCATGGTCTTCGACAGACCCTCCATCAGCTGGCTGCCAACGGTGAACGAGGGATCGAGATTGGCCATCGGCTCCTGAGGCACGTAGGAGATGACTCCTCCGCGCAGCTTGCGCATCTGAGCCGCCGACTTGCCAAGAAGTGACTCCCCCGCGAGAGAGAGCTCGTCTGCGGTGATCCGCGCCTCCTTGGGCAGCAATCCCAGGATCGAGAAGGCCGTCTGCGTCTTGCCGGAACCCGACTCACCGACCAGTCCCACGATCTCGCCAGGCCTAACGTCGAGCGATACGCCATCCACGACAGCCTTGAATGAGCCGTCCGGCATCGGGTACTTGACACGGAGGTTGCGGACGCTCAGCAGGCCGCCATCCTCTCGATCGGTGGTCGGGATCGCGTTGGTCGCCGGCTCGACGATCGCCTCTTCCAGAGTGCGCTTCTTTCCAGCCGTGGACTGCGGGCCTGCCAGCACATCGCGGTACGCGTTTCCGAGCAGGATGAGCCCGCCGCTGAGGAGGGCGAGGAAGAGGGCTGGCCACACCATCTGGATGGGGTACGAGTAGATGTTCGTGAACGCGTCGGACGTCATCGATCCGAAGCTCGGTGTCTGCAGGGATCCGAACCCGAGGAAGGCAAGACCTGCCTGCACGCCGATGGCCGTGCTCGCAAGGAATGCCGCCGAGATGATGACCGGGCCGCGGACAACGTAGAACACATGCCGCGAGAGAATGCGTCGATTGGAGAGCCCAGCAACGCGTGCCGCATCAACGTAGAGCTCGTTGCGAACCCCTACGACCAGGTTGCGGACGAGCCGGAAGATGCCCGGGGCGAGGAACAGTCCGAAGAGGAACATCATCGACTGGTACGTTCCGCCCGTGACGGGATACAGGACCATGACGAGGACGAGGGCTGGGAAGGTCATCAAGAGGTTGAAGACCCATGACGTGATGGAGTCTGTGCGCTTTCCGACGTACCCCGCGATGAGACCGAACACCACGCCGACGATAAGGGCGACGCCGGCGCCGATCAGCGCCGAGATGACGGAGACGTTGATGGAGGTGAGCACCCGTGCCCAGATATCTCGGCCGAACTGATCACCGCCAAGTGGCCATCCCGGCGTGATGAAGGGCGGCGCGTTGATGTAGTCGAGGGACGCGTAGGTCGGACTGTGAGTACTCAGAACCGGTTCAAGGATCCCGAGGATCACGATGATGAGCAGGACGAGCAACGATCCCACGCCGAGCGGTTTGCGCAGCAGTCGACGGAATGCACCTGCACGGCGGCGCGGCGTGAGGTCGTTGAGTTCGTTGACGACGATCGCGTCAGAGGGGTCGTAAACGGTCATGACACTCGTACCTTCGGGTTGAGCCAACCAGTGGCGAGATCGACGACGAGGTTGACGACGACGACCAATGCGACGCTGAACAGTGCGACACCGAGCATCGCTGGCAAATCGCCTTGAATGGTCGATGTGAAGCCATACGTTCCGAAGCCGGGCAAGGCGAAGATCTTCTCGACGAAGAGCGAGGCACCGAACAAGCCGATGAACAGAAGCGAGAACGTCGTGAGGGCCGGCCCTGCGGCATTGCGGAGCGTGTGCTTGAGCAGGATGGACATCTCCGACGAGCCGCGGCTGCGCAAGGACCGAACGTAATCGCGGTTCAGCTCGTCGATCATCGACCCGCGGACTTGCGCCGAAAGAGACGCAATGCCGCCGATCGCGAGCACGACAGACGGAAGGATGATCGAACTGAACCACCCTGTGAAGGACTCTTCGATCGGGACATAGCCGATTGCCGGCACCCACTGGAGCGCTATCGCGAAGACGTAGACCAGGATGATGCCCAGGATGATGGACGGAAACACGTAGGAGAAGGTTGCGATGCCCTGCAACACGTTGTCCACCCATCCGCCGCGCGCAGCCGATGCCACTCCGAGGATGAGGCTGCCGACGAGGGTGATGATGCACGCGACGAGGACGATCGACATCGTTACGGGGAGGCGGCTCAACATAGCGTCTGCAACAGGCTCACTGGTGAAGTACGACGTACCGAGGTCACCCCGGAAAACACCTGTAAGCCAGTCGAAATACTGTTGAAGGATGGGCTGATCAAGGCCGAGTTGAGCATTCAACGTTGCGATCTGTTCAGCGGAGGCCGAAGGCCCGAGGATGTTCTGCGCGACCGGAATGCCGGCGCCGAACGTGAGGAAGAACGTGATTGCCGTGACGATGAAGATCAGGACAAGTCCAGCGCCGAGACGCCTGAGAATGTAAGAGATCATGAGTGGCTCCAGTGAGCAGCGCGGGGTGCGGACTGCGCCCCGCGCTGCTCGGTGAGGACTACTCGGCCGGTGCCCAGGGGAGCACGGTCGTGTTGCCCACGATGGGTGGCGTGTACGTGACGGTGTTGGGCACCGCGTACAGGCCCTCGAGGTAGCCCACCGGCGCGAACCATGCCTGGTCGACGAGGTAACCGTTGACGTCGCGGAACGCATCTTCATCCAGTGAGGCGTTCGCGGCTCGCAAGAGCTCCTGGAGTTCCGGGGTAGTCGACTGGAAGGGGTTGAACAACCCCGTGAGCGAAGCGTTGACATCGCTCGCGTCGGATCCCGAGAAGCCGTTGAACATGAAGAACATGCCGTAGTTGCCCCCGAAGACCTTCGCGTAGAAGTCCTGGAAGGGCACCGTCTCCCAAGTGACCGTGATGCCGATATCGGCAAGGGACTGGGTGATCACCGGCTCGAACTGCGTGCTCACAACAGTGCTCGGCATCGTGACATCGAAGCCGTCTGCGTATCCGGCGTCCGCCATGAGCTCCTTGGCCTTGTCGACGTCGAACGAGTAGGTCTCGTTGATGTCGTCGCTCCAGGCGCCGCCTGTGGGACTGACGACCTGCTCCGTGGGACTCATGCTTCCGGAGCCAAGCTTCGCCGCGATTGTGTCGCGGTCGAATGCCAGGTTGATCGCTTGTCGTACGCGTTCGTCTTTCAGCGCCGGCACGACCGTGCCGTCACGGTCGACGAGCCAGAGCACGGCGATTGCGCCCGGCTTGTTGTTGCCGACGGTGAACTTGTCCTCTGGGTACTGGGATGCGTCGTTCTCGGACATGAGACCGACGTAGTCCAGCTGTCCGGCCTTGAAGGCATTCGTGGCCGCTGTGGGATCTGCGATGACCTTGATGTCCACGGTCTCGAACGGATACGCGTCTGCATTCCAGAACTCGTCGTTCTTTTCGAGCACGTAGTCCGAACCGGCCGTCGTCTCGTCCAGGTTAAGAACATAGGGTCCCGATCCGACCGGTTCGAGCTTGGAGCTCTCCGCAGTCAGTACCGAGGGTGCACCAACACCACCTGCGGTCGACGTCATCAGCGGAACGATGGCCGCATCAGGCTGGGTCAGCGTGATGACGACGGTAGACTGGTCGGTCGCCTCAACGGACGCAATCGATGCGAGGTTGGCCGACGTCGAGGAGCCCGCGCGAGCTGCTTCAAGCGAGTCCGCAACGGCTTGAGCATCCAATGCCTCACCGTTCGTGAATTCGATGCCGTCGCGGATGTGAAGAGTCAGCTCGGTCAGGTCGGCGTTGTACTCCCACTCTTCAGCGATTCCGGGGGTCACCGAGCCATCGACCTCGCGGTGAAGAACGGTGTCGTAAACCGACATGAACAGCGTTGAGTCGCCGCCCGACCAGTTGCCGATCGAGAAATTCGACGGCGGGGCTGTGATTGAGAGGCGCAACGTCTGATCACCCTCCGGAGCGGCGGTGTTGCCGCCCCCGCCACCCCCCGTGCAACCGGCGACCGCGATTGCGACAATTGCCACGGCAGCCGCGCCGGCGACTCTCCGTCCGTGCCTGAGTTTCATGTGGACTCCCTTGTCTGAATGCTGGGCTCCCGCGCCGGCTCTTTCCGACGAGGTCATTTCGGCGTAGTGTCACGTGTTAGTACCACGTGACAGTAACGCGTGGCACTGACTCTAGGGCACACGTGTTACTTGTGTCTAGACCTAGACTCCAGTAGATGTAACGGCTTGGTAACCGGGGCCGTGATCACGGCATGGAAGGATGTGCGAATGAGTACGACGGAGCGAGCGGGCAGACCCGCGACAAGTACGGACGTCGCTCGGCGCGCAGGCGTCTCGCGGTCCACGGTGAGCAACATCCTCAACGGGAACGATGCACGGTTTCCCGAGCAAACACGTCAACGAGTGCTCGACGCCGCCCGCGAGCTCGAGTACCAGCCCTCCGTGGCGGGACGGTCTCTTGTCAGCGGGCGCAGCGATACCATCGTTGTCCTCGTCTGGAACGTCAGCTTTGCTGCGCACTTCCAAGACGCTGTTGACCAAGTGATGGTGAACACGCGGCAGATCGGGGCGAATGTCGTCATTCGACTGGCAGGCGAGACACCTCGTGCCACATCGGAGGCTGTGTCGATCCTGCGACCGCTGGCCGTGGTGGACTTTGGTGTGCTGACATTGGAGGCGCGCGCGCGGCTGGAGGAACGCGGGACCATCGTCGTTCCAACGCTCTCCTCCGCCGACGGCACAGCCCCTGCGGACGGCGGTATTTCGGCAATGCAGGCGTCCGCGCTCCTCACCCACGAGCCGCAGGCCCTGTGGTTCGTGGGCCTAAGCGATCACGAGCGGGATCCGTACGTTCCGGATCGCCACGACGCCCTTCGAGCCATCTGCGAGGTGGAGGGGTTACCCTCCCCCCAAATCGTCGGGGTGGAGCTGACAGTCTCATCGGGTCTGGACGTACTTGAACGCATCCTTCAAGGGCCATTGCCCGCTGGTGTCGCCTGCTACAACGACGACGTGGCGCTCACCCTTCTCGCCGCAGCACGGGAACTCGACATCGAGGTGCCGACCACGATCGCCATCGTCGGCGTCGACAACTCCCCCGTCGGCCAGATGTGGTCACCTCGACTGACGACCATCGACACAGATCTACGCGGGGTTGTCGATGCGATGGCGCTGGACCTCCGCGCTCGACTTGGTGAAACGGGCGTTGAGGTTCCGCCCGCGTATGGCCACTTCGCTCTGGTTCGTGGAGAGACCGCCTGATTGCTCCGGTCGCCGTCGGCACGAGCGGCCGAGTCCACGACCGTCAATCGCAGCAGACGGCGATGTCGCGAGCGAGATTGCTCGCGACATCGCCGTGCGGATGAGGTCAGGCGGGGATGATCTGGAGGTCGATTCGTGAGGGATGTGCCGCGTCGTGGAGGATGCGCTGGTGGGCGACGCGGATCGTGGTTCCCTCGTTCTCCGGTTCACCGGTATTGAGGTTGCGGTCCCAGCGGGGGAAGTTGCTCGATGTGACCTGGGCGCGCAGACGGTGACCGGCCTTGATCAGGATCGATGTCGACCAGAGGTCGATGGTCACTTCGTCGACCCGACCTGCCTCCGTGTGAACGCGGGTGATCCCGTCGACGATGTTGCGCGACACCCCTTCGGCGTCCACTTCGCACAGTCGGACCACCCAGTCTGTGGACGGGCCGTCGGTTGCCGCGAACAGGGTCGCACTGATCCGGCCGGTGATCTCGACGTCCTGGTCGAGTGGAGCGGTGGTGAACACCAGCACGTCCTCGCGCGCCTCGGCGACTCTCTGGTCGAAGGGACCGGCAATGTAATCCGAACCCATCACCAGGTTTCCACCGCGCGTCATCACCGGGTCGGCAGGGTCATACACATACGTGGATGCCGCTTCTGTCGACTCGGGCGCGTCCCAACTGAGGGCGCCCGCCTCATCCAGGTAGAGCGGGGTGGTGACGGCGCGGGCAAGGGGCCAGTCCGCTTCGGCACGCCACTCGTTGGCTCCCATCACGAAGATCAGCACGCCTGATTCGTGGGCGCTCGTGGCGGGGGTGTCGCGCAGCCAGTGGTCGTACCAGTCGAAGTTGATCTTCGAGATCTGCTCCCCGCCGGGGGCGAGCATCCCGAGACCGAAGTTCACCTCGCCCACTTCTCCCAGGGTGGCGCCAAAACCGAGTGAGGTGTGCGACCACGGCCCGACGATGAGGCGTGTGGTGGCACCGTGCGCGCGCATCCCTACGTAGTTGTCCACTGATCCCTGCAGGAATACGTCGTACCAGCCCGCAATGTTGAGCGATGGCACGGTGAGCTTCTCGTAGTGTCCGTCCACGCGGGATTCGTCGATGGTCGATCGGTCTTCGAGAGCGCGAGCCACCCCGACATCGGGCATGCCGAGATCGACGAAGAACGGTTGCGCTGCCGCAGGCAGCTCCCAGAACTTCTCCTTCAGCGTCGCAAAATGGCCGAGGGCCTGCCCCATCTTCGGGAACGCGATCTCCGGCGGATAGGTGTGGAGGAAGTGGGGGAGAGCGTTCATCAGACCCCACCAGGTGTTCAGCCCGAGTTCGACGGCGCCGCCACGGAACATCAATCCGTTCTCCGGATCGCTCCAGGTGACCAACGGTGCCATCGCTCGGAGTGCAGGGGCGTGAGCGATCGCGCTGCTCCACTGCGTGCTACCCGTGTAGCTGCCCCCGAAGGTGCCGACTTTGCCGTTGCTCTTGGGGAGAGCAGCCGCCCACGCGATCGTGTCGTATCCGTCCTCGCGCTCGTATTTCATCGGCATCCACTCACCTTCGGACTTGCCGCTGCCGCGGGTGTCCTGGCGAACGATGATGAAGCCGGCGCGCAAGCCATCGATCGTCTCGAAGTTGGCGGTGGACCGAAAGTTCTTGTCGTACGGCGTGCGCTCCACTAACACCGGGAACGGACCGTCCCCCGCTGGCCAACCGACGTCTGCCATCAGAACTGTGCCGTCTCGCATCGGAACCGGTATATCGAACTTCATCGTGACATCTGACATTTCGGCAGAATCTCCTCTATCGGGCGTTGCAGAATCGCCCAAGTCTGTACTTGAGCGTGTGGGGTCAATGGGTGGTGCGGATGTGCCGATCGCCGTACTGATGATCGGTCGTTCCGTGCTGTGTTCCTTTCACCGAGCCCCCATGCGGAGCGCCCCATCCATCCGGATGACTTCTCCGTTGAGGTAGTCGTGCTCGATCACCGTCCGGACCAACTCGGCGAACTCGTCTGGCCGCGCCATCCGGCGCGGGAACGGCACCCCTGCCGCAAGGTTCACTCGGACTTCGTCGCTGAAGGACGCCATCATGGGGGTGTCAACGATGCCTGGCGCAATAGTGACCACCCGGATGCCTACACTCGCCAAGTCCCGTGCCGCTGGGAGAGTGAGCGCTGCGACTCCGCCCTTGGATGCCGCGTACGCCGCCTGTCCCATCTGGCCCTCGAACGCGGCGATCGACGCGGTGTTGATGATCGCGCCTCGCTGTCCATCGATGTCTGGCTCGGTCTGGCTGATGGCGTTCGCGGCGATGGCGAGCACGGTGAATGTGCCGACGAGGTTGACGTGCACCGTCCGGGTGAACAGTTCCAGGTCATGGATGCCCGTGCGGCCGAGGATTCGAGCGGAAGGAGCCATGCCCGCGCAATTCACGACGACTCGGAGCGGAAGGCTTCCGGCTGCCCTCTCCACCGCTCCGCTTACCTGTTGCGCGTCGGTGATGTCGCAAGCGACGAAAGTGATCCCATCAACGGGCTCTGCCATCGCGATTCCTGCTGGCAGATCGAGGCCGAACACTCGTGCCCCCGCCGCCGCAAGACGGCGTGCCGTTGCGTTACCGAGTCCGGATGCGGCGCCGGTGACGATTGCGGATATCCCGTCAACGCGCACTGCCCGCGCCGTCCTGCTGCTGCTCGTCTCGGATCGAGTTCCGCAAGATGAACCGCTGCACCTTGCCGCTGGGAGTCTTCGGGAGTGCATCGATGACGTGCACACGGCGTGGGTAGGCGTGGGCCCCGTATTGCTTGCGGACCGCCTGCTGCAGGCGCTCCTCGAGTCCGTCGGTCGAGACCGCGTGATTCAGGACGACGAACGCTTCGACGACCTCGCCGCGGATTTCGTCGGGCGCGCCGATGACGGCGGCTTCGGCCACCGCATCGTCACTGGTGAGGATGCTCTCGATGTCGAACGGCGCGATCCGATAACCCGCCGCGAGGATGACGTCATCGTCGCGTGACGCGAAGTACAGGTGCGAACCGTCCTGGCGCCCGACGTCTCCGGTCAGATACCACGTGCCGTCGGCGGTGAATCGTTCGGCGGTCCGATCCGGCTCGTTGATGTACCCCGTGAACCACATCAACGGGCTCTCCGAAACGGACAACGCGATGGATTGCCCCACCGTCCCTGCCACGAAACCGGGCATGGCCGGTCCCATGGATCCCGGGCGGATGCTCACCTGAGCGCGCGGCTCCCACGCGTTCACGATCGCCATTCCTTGTTCGGTTTGTCCCCAGTGATCGTAGACGTCGGTACCGAGAGCGCCCTTCGCCCACCCGGTCACGTCTGGTGTGAGTGGCTCGCCCGCCGACGACGCAACGCGCAACGGCCGGCGACTTTCCACGCCCTCCTTCTTCATTGCACGGTAGATCGTCGGAGCGCCGGCAAAGTTCGTCACCCCGAGGTGATCGATCACCTGTTTGGTGAGCGTCGCGGAGAACCCGGCGTTGAGGAGGATGTTGGGCACACCGATCGCGAGGGGTCCAACGATCGCGTAGTAGAGGCCATACGCCCAGCCGGGATCGGCGATGTTCCAGAACACGTCGTCAGTGCGCACGTCGAGTCCGTACCGCATGTAGGCGATGAACGCTGCAATCGCGCGGGCCGGCACGCCCACCGCTTTTGGCGTGCCGGTCGTTCCAGACGTGTACAGCTGGATGAACACTCCGTCGCCGCCCACCGCCACCGAAGATGCAAGCGGTTCGCTGCCTCGGATCAATTCGTCGATCGGAGCGCCAGCCTGCAGAACGGTCGCGCCGACGCCTTCGACTTTCGGCAGTTGATCCGCGTCAACGATGACCAGCTGGGCATCTGCGCGGCTGACCCGAGCCTCGATCGCCGGCCCCGCGAATGCAGTGAAGAGGGGCACGTGCACGGCGCCCAAACGCCACAGCGCGACCAATACCACCGGGAGCTGGCAGGACTTCGACATCAGCACGCCCACCCGTGAGCCCCGGGTCACGCCCATCTCGCGCAGCGCTGTCGCAAGCCGCTTCGATCGATCCGCCAGCTCCCCGAAGGTCAGCCTCACGACGTTGAGGTCTCCGTCGACGGTCAGGAAGGCCGTCGCGTCGGCCGGCCATCGGTCACAGAGCGCCTCCGCGACACTCACTTCGGGCGATGAGTGGTCTGCGCGCAGCTGCTCCACTTCTTCGACGAGCGCGGGCACGCTTCTCCACAGAGCCACGCTGGCCCGAGGCTCCCCTGCAGCGACAGCCTCAGCAATCCCATCACTCATGCGCTCTCCGTCCCACTTCCTTGTGAAGGTGGGTTCGTCCACCATGACGCAGACCAGTTTCATCTGTGCCGCACTGCCGGTGCACCCTCCGGAGAGGGGGGTGCCCCCCTCCGAAGAGGGGCATGGTTGTGCCGCGCGCCGTATCGGTCGATAGTGTGATCACCCAGATAGGGGGCGACGATCGATGACGATCAACACCGAGCTGTCAGCGCCGGTAGTCGAGCGGGCGCTTCGACGTGTCCGCTCCAAGACCGGCGTCTCCCTCGCCTTCGCCGGCCCCGTGGTGCGCACAGGAGACGTGCTTCTTCGACACTTCGACGGCCCCACCCTCGGGCTACTACCCGGCGTGAGTCTCCGCTACGACACGGGGCTCGGCGGCAGGGCGGTCGCATTGCAGCGCCCGATCGCCGTCTCGGACTATTTCCGATCTGGCCGGATCACCCATGAGTACGACCACATCATTCGCTCCGAGGGACTCCGCTCACTTGTCGCGGCCCCGGTGGTGGTCGGCCGGCAGACCATAGGCGTCATGTACGCCGCATTCCGTAACGACGACATCGTGGGCGATCGCATCGCCACCAGCTTGCTGGAAGAGGTTCGATCCCTCGAGCACGAGCTCGTCACCCTCTCCGCGCTCCGAGCGCAAGAGCGCGCGCAGACCGAGGTCGACATCGACCGGTTGCTCGGTCAGATGCGGCAGGTACACGCGGAACTACGCACTCTCAGCTCAGCGGTCGAAGATTCCCAGCTGCGTGATGCGCTCCGCGCTATCGCCGACCGGCTTAGCAGCCAGGACCAGTCCGCGGACCATCTCGGACGTCTGACTCAACGCGAGAGCGACGTGCTCGCTCTCATCGCCGCCGGAATGACGAACAAGCGCATCGCAGACGGGCTTGGGCTGACGTTGTTCACGGTCAAGGGCTACGTGAAGGTCATCATGTCGAAGCTGCAGGCATCTACTCGCTACGAGGCGGTCGAGGTCGCCAGGCGGAGCGGCTTGACCCCCTAGGCCGTCACCCTCTTCGGTCAAATCAGGTGATCGGTACTGACGATCATCGATCCTAAGGAGATTTCTCGATGCGCAACGATGCACATTTCTCGTACTCATCTGGCGTCAGCCAGCTGCCACTCTTGGGGCAGACGATCGGTGAGAAGCTCGATGAGATCGCGGAGCGATTTCCCGACCGCGTTGCCCTCGTCGATCGGGCGAGCGAGCGCCGGTTCACGTTCGCCGACCTGCGCGGCAGAGTGGACGACTTGGCGGTGGGCTTGATCAAGCTCGGGATCGCGAAGGGTGACCGGGTGGGCATCTGGGCGCCCAACTGCGCGGAGTGGGTGCTCACTCAGTACGCGACGGCGAAGATCGGCGCGATTCTCGTCAATATCAATCCTGCCTACCGATCCAGCGAAGTGGGCTATGTGATTCGGCAGGCCGATCTGCGGCTCATGGTCAGCGCGAGGTCCTTCAAGGGCAGCGACTACGCTGCGATGCTGGCGGAGTCCGCGTTCGACAGTGTGATCTTCATCGGCAGCGACGAATGGGAAGCCGTCATCGCAACGGGCAGGCTCGGTGACCGGGCGCTTCTCGCTGAGCGGGCGGAGTCCCTGTCGTTCGATGACCCCATCAACATTCAATACACCTCGGGAACGACCGGCTTCCCGAAGGGTGCAACCCTTACGCACCACAACATCCTCAACAACGGATTCTTCGTCGGCGAGGGGGTCGCGTACACGGAAGAGGACCGGGTGTGCGTACCGGTGCCGCTGTATCACTGCTTCGGGATGGTCATGGGAGTCCTCGGCGCGCACAGTCACGGGGCCAGCGTGGTCCTTCCCGCCCCGTCATTCGATGCCGAGAAGACTCTCGAAGCTGTCGCCGCAGAAGCGGTGCACCTCGCTGTACGGAGTGCCGACCATGTTCATCGCCGAACTGGGGCACGACCGGTTCCACGAGTTCGACCTGTCGTCCCTTCGAACCGGCATCATGGCAGGCTCACCGTGCCCTGCCGAGGTGATGGAGCGCGTGGTGTCCGAGATGCACATGGCAGACGTCGCCATCTGTTACGGCATGACGGAGACGTCACCCGTGTCCACGATGACCTCCCTCGACGACGGTCTTCACGAGCGCACGCAGACCATTGGCCGTGTCATGCCGCACACGGAGGTCAAGGTGATCGACGAAGCAGGCCGAGTCGTGCCCCGCGGTGTGCCCGGGGAACTGTGCACACGCGGCTATTCCGTAATGCTCGGGTACTGGGATCAGCCCGACAAGACCGCAGAATCCATCGATACTGCGCGATGGATGCATACCGGGGACATCGCAACGATGGATGCCGACGGATATCTCAACGTCGTCGGGCGGATAAAGGACATGGTGATCCGTGGTGGCGAGAACATCTACCCACGCGAGATAGAAGAGTTCCTCTACCGACACCCGGAGATCAATGATGTCCAGGTGATCGGCGTACCCGACGAGCGGTTCGGCGAGGAGCTGATGGCCTGGATCATCATGAAGCCTGGAACACCGCCGCTGACCGCCGACGCAGTGGCAGCCTTCTGCGGCGGTCAACTCGCTCACTACAAGATCCCGCGGTACGTCGAGGTGGTCGAGTCGTTCCCCATGACCGTCACCGGCAAAGTCCGCAAAGTCGAAATGCGGGAGCAAGCCTTGGCGATGCTCGCGAGACAGACCGTTTGACCGCCAACCGAACGGGCCATCTGGCGTAGCGGCTTGACCCACGACGCGACTCGGCGTGACCACGCCTCATGCTCCCTCGGTCAAAGTCCGGGCAACAAAGTGTCACGTAACAACCTCTGCTACACTGCTCATTGTTACGTAACAACATGGAGTTGCACCGTCGGGACGCTGTCTATAGCTCGACCGGTTCACAACAATGGAGTTCTGATCTATGTCACGCGAACCTTCTGACGACGCATCGTCGCCGATGTCCGACCCGCAGGCGTATGAGCTGCCGCTGAGCCAGCCGGCGACGATCCACGTCGGAGCCGAGCGAATCGGGGACGCTCTGGCCGCCAAAGAGGGCGAGGACAGTTGACGAGCTCATTCGACGCCGCCCGCCTTGTGGGAAAGCTGACCCTGGATCAGAAAGTCGCCCAGCTTCGCGGCCTATTCGCGACTGAACTTTTCGTCGCCTCGCCGACCCCAGGGCTGGATCCATCGCGCGTGGCGGTCATCCGACCGCATGGAGTCGGCCACATCTCAATGGCCTGGTTCCTCGCCGAGAAAGCCGACGATTTGCGCCGACAACTCGACGCGATCCAGGAGCACGTGCGCGAGACCTCCCCGTTCGGGATCGGAGCAATGGTGCACTTCGAGGCGATCAACGGGGTCGTGCACGATTCAGGACCACAATTCCCGACAGCCTGGGCTCAGGCGGCCTCCTGGAATCCCGGGCTCATCCGCCGCGCTGCCGCAGTCAGCTCCGCGTTGACCGAGCAGATCGGCGGCCACGCCGTCTTCTCTCCGGTCATGGATCTGGCACGCGATCCGCGCTGGGGCCGCGTACATGAAACCTATGGCGAGGATCCCGAACTCGTCGCGCAGTGCTCAGTTGCTTTCGTCGAAGGCATCCAGGGCCGCAACGGCGAGCGGCCGATCCTCGCAACAGGGAAGCACTTTCTCGGTTACGGCGCATCTGAGGGGGGTCTCAACCAAGCCATCACGCAACTGGGCCGTCGAGCACTCGTCGACGAGTACGCTGAACCATTCCGCCGAGCTATCGCTGAAGCCGACCTCGCGCTGATGATGAACTCGTACAACGAAGTCGACGGTGTGCCCGCAGCTGCCAACCGGTGGATGCTGACCGACCTTCTGCGCGGAGAACTCGGGTTCTCCGGACCCGTCGTCAGTGACTATTCGTCGATCGCGATGCTGCGAACCGTGTACCACACCGCTCCGAAACCTGGCGATGCAGCACGTCAAGCGCTCGAAGCCGGGCTTGATGCGGACCTTCCGGGCGGCGAGGAGTACGCGATGCTCGTGGAAGAGGTTCAGTCCGGACGCCTGGATGAACGCGTCGTCGACGTCGCGGTCGAGCGCACTCTCGTGGCGAAAGCGCGAGCCGGGCTCATTCCGGAGTTCAGTCGGGCGAGCAGCGCTCCTCGTGTGGACCGCGAGGAAGCCGCCGAAATCCGCCGAACCATCGCCGATCAATCCCTTGTGCTCCTCAGCAACGACGGCGCGTTGCCCATCTCTGATGACCAGGCGAAGATCGTGGTCGTCGGACCTGCCGCCGACGAGCTCCGCATCCACTTCGGCGCCTACACGTCCGTGTCGAACATCGAGATGATGCGCGGCTCGATGGCGCTCCGGAGCGGGGAGATCCCCGGGATCACTGCCGAGGAGGCGATCTTCACCGACATCTTCCAGGCACGCATGCCGGGAATCGAGCCGACGTTCGAGGAGGCCGCAACGCGCCTTCATCCGAACGCCCCTACGCTGCTCGAGGCGCTTCAAGCCCGGCGCGCTGACATCTCCTTCATCGAACTCGGTGATCTCACCCCGGGGCAGCCCCTCTTGACGAAGCAGCGGTGGCCAGCGCCGTCGGCGGTGCAGATCTCGTGATCGCAGCGCTGGGCGAGCGCACCGGTTGGGTGGGCAACAACACCGCCGGCGAGGGGCAATCCACCAGCGAACCCCGCCTCCCGGGAAACCAGGAGCAGCTCGTCTCGCTCCTGGCCGGAACCGGGGTCCCCGTGGTGAGCGTCGTCGTCACCGGAAGGCCCCTGTTGCTCACCGAGGTCGCGGAGAACTCGAGCGCATTGCTCGTCGCACCTCTCCTGGGCGAAGAGGGGGGCGAGGCAATCGCTCGGGCGCTGTTCGGCGACGTGAACCCCAGCGGCAAGCTCCCCAGCTCCTTCCCGCGCTCAATCGGGCAAATCCCGATCTACCACGGTCATCACTACGGCAGCGGTTATGACCACCCGACCGGCACACGCCACGGCTACAACGACCTCACCGCGCAGAGCCCGCTGTTCGCGTTCGGGCACGGGCTGTCCTACACCGAGTTCGACCTGACCTTGGAAGGATCTGAGTCGACCGTGGAGCCTGGTGGCCAGCTGGCGCTGACAGTCAACCGTCCGCAATACCGGGTCTCGGCCCGGCGACACCGTGGTTCAGCTCTACGCCCGGGACGAGGACGCATCGGTGGTACGCCCCGTGCGTCAACTCGTCGCCTTCGAACGCGTGGGACTCGACGTCGGAGAGGAGAAGACGATCACGCTCTCGGCACCGGTGGCGCGACTTGCTTTCACCGGCCTCGACAACCGGCGAGTCATCGAGGCAGGACGAGTGACTCTGAGCGTGGGCTTCGCCTCGGATGACATCCGCGCAACATCCGAGGTGGAGATCGTCGGTTCATCCACCTCCGTCTGAGAAGGGATGCGGGTGGGGAGGAAACACTGCATCCTCCCGCCCGCACGACGATTCCGCCCAGTACCCGCAGCTCGCCCCGCACTGAACATCGAGGAAGACCATCATGACAACTCTTGACCGCAGTCCTCTCGGACCCGAAGCCGGCGTGGTGTCGTACCGCCGCCTCCCGATGACGGCCATCCGACGCACGCCGGACCTCGATCTGGACGGGCCCTGGTCCTTCCAGCTCCTTCCGTCCTGGGACGCCGACCCGACCGATTCCTGGGTCGAGGTGACGGTGCCGGAGCTGTGGACGATGCGAGAGGCAAGTGACCGCCCGCACTACACCAACATCACGATGCCATTCGATCTGGTCCCTCCGAATGTTCCGAGCGCGAACCCGACCGGCGTCTACCGCCGGTCGTTCGAGCTCAGTGGGATCGGGGAGGACCGTGTCGTGCTCCACGTAGGCGCGGCGGAGGGGTACCTGCAAGTACGCGTGAACGGGAAGCTGGCGGGTGAGAGCACCGACTCGCACCTCGCCGCTGAGTTCGACATCACCGCCGAAGTGCAGGACGGCACGAACGAGATCGAGCTGCGCGTCGCGAAGTGGTCCGTGTTCACCTACCTGGAGGATCAGGATCAGTGGTGGCAGTCGGGCCTGAGCCGTTCGGTGCAGCTTCACCGGCTGGCGCGAGTGCGGCTCCAGGACGTGACGGTCGTCGCGGACTACGACCCCGACACCCGCCTCGGCTCGGCCAGGATCGTCGCCACAGTCAGCGGCGCGGACCAGAGCTTCGAGAGGACGCACTCCGTCCGGGTGAGCGTCGCCGGGAATGCGGTCGAGCGCCCCGTCGGCACGCGCCAGACGGCGCTGACCATCCCGCCCAGCTCCGCGAACCGCACCCGGCCCCCGGCACCGCTGATGCCCGACGGGATCATGGACTTGATGAGCCTGCACGCTGCAAAAGCCTCACTGACGCCTGAGGCGGCCGCGGCGGCAGCCGCCTCGCACGCGGCGATGCACCCCGCTGAACGCCCAGGTGCCGCGATCGTCGAACTGGTCGATCTCGCCGTCGAGCCGTGGTCTGCGGAGACGCCCCACCTCGAGAGCCTCCTCGTCGAGCTCGTCGACCTGAACGGCGTCGTCGCAGATCGCACCGAGATCCGCGCGGGCTTCCGTCGCGTGGAGATCGTCGGGCGGGACCTGATGGTGAACGGTCGCCGGATCTGGATCCAGGGAGTCAACCGGCACGATTTCGATCCGGAGACCGGTCGTGTGCTCCGTCGTGAGGACTACCTCGCCGATCTGTCGCTGCTCAAGCGCTTCAACTTCAACGCCGTGCGCACATCGCACTACCCGAACGACCCGGTGTTCCTGGACCTCTGCGACGAGCTCGGCCTCTACGTGTTCGACGAAGCCGACATCGAAGGTCATGCGTTCGCCAACCAGCTCTGCAACGACCACCGCTACCTCGAGGCTTTCGTCGACCGCGTGTCACGCATGGTGATCCGTGACAAGAACCACCCCTCGGTCATCGCCTGGTCGCTCGGCAACGAGACCGGCTACGGAGTGAACCACGACGCCGCGGCCGCCTGGGTGCGCGGATACGATCCCACCCGCCCTCTGCACTACGAGGGGGCCATCTCGGTCGACTGGCACGGGGGACGCGCCGCCACCGACATCGTCTGCCCCATGTACCCGCCCATCTCGGCCCTCGAGGCCTTCTCTGCGCATCCGGAAGCGGACCGGCCGCTGATCATGTGCGAGTACGCGTACTCGCAGGGCAACTCCACGGGAGGTCTGGCGGACTACTGGCGCTCGATCGAGTCGCTCCCCGGCGTGCAGGGCGGTTTCATCTGGGAGTTCAAGGATCACGCGCTCGACGTCGACCGTGACCGTCACTACCGGTACGGAGGCGACTTCGGCGACGAACCGAACGACGGCCCCATTGTGCTGAACGGCATCGTCTTCGCCGATGGCACGCCCAAGCCCGCGCTCTACGAGGCCCGAGGGATCTTCAGCCCCGTGCGCATCGTGTCGTCGATCCAGGAGGCGCTCGACGGGAAGGTGACCGTTTTGAACCGCCAGACGTTCGCCGATCTGTCCTCGCTCCGATTCGCGTTCGCCGTCGAATCGACGGGGGGGCCGACAGAGCGGTTCGCGGTGCACGTTCGAGCCGGTGCCGGGGAGACGGCGACCATCGAGGTGCCCCGGGCGCTGCGCGGCAGACTCGCCGACCACGACGCGCTCGCCCTCACGCTCGACGTCCTGACCGCAGAAGACACAGCGTGGGCTCCGGCCGGAACCGTCCTGGCACAGCACCAGCTGACGCTCCCGCGCGCCGCGAAGAGCTCCGCGGTCAGGCCGTCATCAGGCCGTCCAACCGGAGCCGACGGCCGACTTGCGCATCCTCTGCTGGCGGCCGCCCCGCGACTGAATCTGTGGCGCGCGCTTGTCGACAATGACACGTCCTTCTTCCTGGATCAGCGTTTCGTCCGAACAGGCTTCTTCGAGCTGACGGAGGAGTCCGTGTCGATCGACGACGAGCCGGACGGTGCCGTCCTGGTCCGCATCCGCTACCGCACGGCCTTCGGTGACGAAGTGATGCATTCTCAGCGGATCGTGCAGGTATCGCCCGATGAGTTCGAGTTCGTCGAGACCGTCCAGCTGCCCGAGGGCACGATGGACGGGCTCCGCGTGGGGGTCGAGTTCGAATTGGCCGGCACCTTCGACGACCTGCAATGGGTGGGTCTGGGGCCGTGGGAGAACTATCCCGATCGCCGAGCCTCCGCGTTGCTCGGCCGATGGACCTCAACCATCGACGACGCAGCGGTGCCGTACGTGCTCCCGCAGGAGAACGGCGGGCGTGGCGACGTGCGGTCGGTGCGTCTCACCGGCCCAGCCGGAGTGGTGACCACGACACACGATTCCCCCATGCAGCTCACCGTCACTCGCCACACCGTCCCGGAGCTCGAGGCGGCTCAAGCACTGGTGGGAGCTGCCGGAGAGTCGCCGAACCATTGTGCAGCTCGACATCGCGCACCGAGGCGTCGGCACAGCCCAACTGGGACCTGATACGCGACCGGAATTCCGACTGACCGACCTCGAGTACCGCTGGTCCTGGCGCCTGCGATTGGCATCGGCAGCGGACGCGTAGTGCCACCCGAGCGCTTGAGAGCCTCCCCGACGGGACGACCCGACGGCAGAACAGCGAGACCCACCGGCCCCGCGACCGCAGCTCCACACACGACCCCAGAGGGAGACCCGAATGACGACTCTTGACCGCAGTCCTATCGGACCCGAACCCGGGCTGGCTGGACGATTGGAGTCCCGATGACTACGACTGATCAGCTCACGCTCGCTGACATCCAGATCCGGGACCCCTTCCTGCTGACCGTTCCCGACGAGGGCGCCTATTATCTGTTCGGCAGCACGGACCGCGACATCTGGAATCCACCGGCAACGGGATTCGATTGCTACCGCAGCACCGATCTTCGCATCTGGGACGGTCCGCTTCCGGCATTCCGACCCCCTACGGGATTCTGGAGCGACCGCAACTTCTGGGCACCCGAAGTCCACGCTTATGACGGCCGCTTCTTCATGTTCGCCACGTTCAAGGCCGACGGTGTCGCGCGCGGCACCCAGATCCTCGTCGCCGACTCCCCCGCCGGCCCGTATACGACGTGGAGCAACGGCCCCGTCACTCCAAGCGAGTGGGAATGCCTGGACGGGACACTCTTCATCGATGACCGGGGCGACCCGTGGATCGTCTACTGCCACGAATGGGTGCAGGCCATGGACGGCGAGATCGTGGCGCAACGCCTCACGGCTGATCTCACCGCTGCCCGCGGAGAGCCCGAGACCCTCTTCCGCGGATCTGCCGCGCCATGGGCGCGGCGGATCCCTGATCCGCGCATTCCGGCCGAAGTCAATGCGTTCGTCACCGACGGGCCCTTTATTCACCGCCTCTCTGACGGCGGCCTCGTCATGCTCTGGTCGAGTTTCGGAGACCACGGCTACGCGATGGGCATCGCGCGCTCCGACAGCGGAGCCATAACCGGTCCGTGGATTCAGCAGACCAAGCCCATCTGGGCCGAGGACGGAGGACACGGGATGATCGCTCGCACGCTCGAGGGTCAGCTGCTGCTGACCCTCCACCAGCCCAACGAGACACCGCTCGAGCGCGCCCTGTTCCGGCCTCTCCGCGAACAGTCCGGCACCGTCGTGCTCGCAGACGAGGAGGCTTAGGCCAAAGAAGGCCTGCTCCCCCACCAGGCCTCAGAGCACGCGTCGATCCGGAAGGACACCGATGCGACGGCGGCCGGCGTCATCCTGGCCGTCATCGTCGCGCTGCGGTGAGTGTCATCGCGACGTCGTGTCTAAGCATCATCTCGGTGAGGTCGAATGTCCCGCCCGATAGAGCGCCGAAGTTGGGGCGTCAAACGAACCAGATCGGGACCGTTCAAGTCGTCTGACGGACACCACCTGTGCGGGGTGGTGTACCCCAAGCCCTTGAGCCGGCCAACTTCCGCGGAATCACGCGCCAGCACGCACCCATGTGTGCCAGAACCGATGGCGCCGCTGCCCTTCAAGTGACCCCCAGGTGACCTCCGGGGGTCACCTGGGGGTCACTTTTGCGAGCGCGAAGGCCTGGAGTCATCCCGATCGGGCCAAGAAGAAATAGCCACTGATCAGGCGTTTGGTGGCGGAGACGGAGGGATTTGAACCCTCGGTCCCCGTGAGGGGACTCCACCTTAGCAGGGTGGTGCACTAGGCCGAACTATGCGACGTCTCCAGGCATCCGAACGCGTGAGCACGCGGATGCGCCCAGCCATCATAACCTGCCCCGGCCGTCGAACTTGCACTGCGCTGGCGGTCAGAGCAGATCCGCGATCTCCTCGAGCACGGACTCGCGCCCGGCGTAGATGCCGTCCGGCACGAGGCCAGTGCGCGACCACGTCCGTGAACCCGAGCGCCTCCGCGCGCCCGACCGCATCCTCGTACGCGGCAGCACTCGCGAGCGAGTACCTGCCCTCGTCGTCGAGCGAAAGGAAGCGCGGGATGTCGGTGCGCCCGGCCGCGTCGAGGGCGTCGTCGAAGCGGCGGACCAGCTCAGCGACTCCCGCCCACCACGCCTCGACATCGTCGTTCTCGTTCCCGCCGGTCGTCACCCATCCGTCACCGCGCTGCGCGGCATAGCGGATGGCGCGCGGGCCGTTGCCGGCCAGGAGGAGCGGCATGCGGGGGTCGCGTCTCGGCGCTCCGACCATCCGCGCCTCGTGCGCGGTGAACCACTCACCGGCGAACGAGATGCCGCCGGCATCCGCCTGCTCGAAGCGAAGCAGGACGTCCAGGCCTTCGACGAACTCGAGGTATCGGCGGTGGCGCTCCCCTGGCGTGAGCTCCGCCTGCCCGAGCACGAACGCGTCGAAGCCCGTCCCGCCCGATCCGATGCCGAGGAGCACGCGCCCGCCCGAGATGTCGTCGAGCGTCGCGACTTCTTTCGCGAACGGCACCGGATGCCGGAAGTTGGGGCTCGCGACGAACAGCCCGAGTCCGATCCGCTCGGTGATCATCGCGGCCGCGGTCAGCGTGGGGACGGCCGCGTGCCAGCGCTGCCCGGCGAGGCTCCGCCACGACAGGTGGTCGTACGTCCAGGCATGGTCGAAGCCGTAGCTCCTCGGCCTTGCGCCAGCGTCGCCCGGCGCTCGGGCCAGTCCTCCTGCGGGAGGATGACGATGCCGTGCCGCATCAGCGCGCGCGCCCATCGTCGGTGTCGATGATCAGGCGGAGCTGTCGTGGCTGAGTGGTCGTCATACCCGCCAGTATCCGACCTGACACATGTGTCAGGTCAAGCTACGTCCGGTTCAGCCCTCCGGTCGGGTGCAGGTGACCTGCGCGGCCGTGGTTCCCGCGATGTCGTCGGGCATCGCGACCCGCTCTTCGGGGACCGGCGCGACGGGATCCGTCGCGCCCGGGGTGGCGGCAGCATCCGGAGTCGCCGAAGGCGTGGCGACCGGCGCCGTGGACCTCGCCCTCCACCTCGACGCCGTAGCCCTGGCTCGCCTCGCCGGTGAGCGTGATCGCCTGGTTGGCATCGAGCGCGGCGAAGAGCGCGTCCGCGGCATCCGTCACCGGCATCACACGGCTCGCGCCCTCGCCGGGTGCGTACTACGGTCGGGTACTGCACGAACACGATGTCCTCGTACGGGACGTCCTTGACCGCCATGGCGATCTGGACCATGAGCGACGGGGTTCGTGAGTCCCGAACTCAGCACGAGCTGGCCCTGGCTCACCTGCGACATCGCTGTGGTGGCGAGAGTTGAGGAGCGTTCCGGGATTCGCGAGCACCGACTCGGACTGGAGCTTGCGCACCATCGACGACATGAACTGCTGCTGGTTCGAGATGCGGCCGAGGTCGGATCCATCGCCGATGCCATGGCGGATGCGCAGGAACTGCAGCGCCTCGGCGCCCACGAGGGTGTGAGGACCCTCGGTCAGGTGCAGACCGGTGTGCTTGTCGCTGATCTCGCCCGCCACGCAGACATCGACGCCGCCGATGGCATCCGACATGTTGATGACGCCGGTCCACCGGATCGCGGCCGCGAACTCGATGCTTCTCGCCGGTGAGCGCCTCGACGGTCTTGGCGGTGCACGCGAGGCCGCCGTTGACAGTACGACGCGTTGATCTTCTCCGACGACATCTCGCGAGACTTGGCCGCCATCGGGCTGATCGCACGCCGGGATCGCCACCAGCATGTCGCGCGGGAAGGACACCACGGTCACCCGCCGCGGGTTGTCGGTGATGTGCACGAGCATCGTGACGTCGTTGCGCTCGCCCGGGGAGTCGTTCGTTCGCGCAGCGCGGGAAGAGCGCCAGATCCTGTCCCTCGCACGAGTCGGTGCCCGCGATGAGCACGTCGACGCCGCCCTCGATCGCGCCGAGCGACGGCGGGATGACCTCGTCCTCGTCGAGCACCACGGCGTTGTCGGTGAGCGCCGTGGCCGCATCCCACACCGTGAACGCAGCCACTCCGGTCGCGCTGACGGCGACGACGCCGACGACCGCTGCCAGCACGACGAGCAGCTCGACGAGCGGATGCCGCGACCGCAGCTGTCCGTGACGCGCCAGCGTGCTGCGGCCCTGCGTCGAGGGCGTCTTCTCGGCCGGCACTACCCGCGACCGCGCTGGTTGCCGTTGGAGCAGGTCTCCTGCGCTGCGGTCGAGCCGGTGATGGATGACGGGAGCTCGACCGCCTGCTCGACAGGGGCCGTCGTCTCACCGGGGGTCGGAGTGGCCGTCGGCGCCGGAGTCTCGGCGGGAACCGTGCCCGGGTCGGGCTCGACCACGACGACGCCCTCGTTCGAGCCGGCCTCGCCGGTGAGCTTCAGGGGCTGGTTCGCCGCGAGCGCGTCCCACAGCGCCTGCGCGGCGCTGGCGTCCGGCACGACCTTGTTCGGGTCGGCCGGATCGCTCCAGAACGGGATACTGCACGAAGACGATGTCTTCGAACGGCACGTTCTTCATCGCGAGCGCGATCTGCACGAGGGTGAGCGGGTTGGTGAGGCTCTGGCTCGGGGTGATGTTCTCGACCGTGGTCGTCGCGAGCTTGTAGAGCGTCGCCGGGTTCGAGAGCACGTCCTCGCTCATGAGCTTGCGCGCCAGGCGCGACATGTACTGCTGCTGGTTCGAGATGCGGCCGAGGTCCGATCCGTCGCCGACGCCGTGGCGCGTGCGGAGGAACTGGAGCGCCTCCATGCCCTGGATGTTGCGTGTGCCGGCGGGCCAGTTGATGCCGGTGTAGGGGTCGTTGATCCCCGACGCCAGACAGACGTCGACGCCGCCGACCGCGTTGGTCACCTCGATGACGCCACCCCATGTGACCTTCGCCGCGAACGGGATGTTCTGCGCCGCTCAGCTGCGAGACGGCCTTCACGACGCACGAGAGACCGCCGACCGAGAACGCGGTGTTGATGGGCTGCTTGCTCATCGCCGAACTCTGGCTGCCGTCCTCGCGCGTGCACGGCCGGAATCGGCGAGCATGAGGTCGCGGGGGAACGAGATGACCGTCACGCGGCGCGGCGCATCCGAGATGTGCACCAGCATGTTGACGTCGTTGAGCTCGCCACCGGCATCGGCGCCGGTGCAGCGGTCGCCGAAGTAGTCGGCGTACTCCTCCTCGCACGCATCCGTTCCGGCGAGGAAGAGGTTGACACCGCCCTCGATCGCCCCGATGTCGGGCGGAACCGGATCCTGGCCCTCGAGCGCGACCGCGTCCTCCGTGAAGGATCGCCGTGATGTCGATGACGGCATACGCCGCGACTCCGAGTCCCGAGACGAGCGCGACGGCCACCACGACGCCGACGATCTTCAGCACGCAGCGCGAGCGGATGCGGCGACTTCAGCTCACCGTGCCGTGCAACGGTGTGACGGCCACGCTTCGCGGGCTTGGTCGTCTGGCTCACGGGATCCTCTCGGTGCGGGTTCCCCTCAATTGCGGAGGGTGTGGGATTCGAACCCACGGGACATTGCTGCCCACTGGTTTTCAAGACCAGGTCCATCGGCCGCTCGGACAACCCTCCCGACTGATGCACGGGCATCCGTCGAACAGTCGTCGAGTCTAGCCGACAGCACTGTCGTCCCATTCTTCCAGCGAGCGCCTGGCAAGGACTCTGAAGGCTGGCGGGATGCCGGCAAGCACGGCCCGTTCAGAGCTTGCGGAGCACCTCGGCCACGCCCCCGGCCTCGACCGACGCGGTGATCTCGCCCGCAGCATCCCGAACCTCTTGCGGTCCCTGCTCCATCGCGACGGCCCGGCCGCCGTTCTCGCGCGCCCAGCGGAACATGCCGACGTCGTTACGACCGTCGCCGATCACGAGGACGTGCGCCGGGTCGATGTCGAGCTCGGTGGCGCACGATCTCGAGCCCGGTGCTCTTGTCGACGCCCTGCGGGGCGATGTCGAGCCATGCCGTCCAGCCGACGGCGTACGAGACCTGGCTGAGCCCGATGCGGGAGACGAGTTCGACGAAGTCCTGCTCGCCCTGGTCGGGAGCCACGACCACGATGCGGCACACCGGCTGAGCTCCGAGCTCGTCGAATGTGACGCGCTTCGCATGCACCAGGTTCCAGTCCTCGAGGTATTCCGTGTAGAGACGGCGTCCGTCGGGCAGCTCGACGAGATACCGTGCGTCGGGCAGGTGCTGGCGCAGCTGGGTCAGGACCTCGGTCGGGTCGAACGTCTCGATGTGGAACCGCTCGTACAGCAGGTCGTCGGCATCCAGGCGGCGGAGCACGACGGCGCCGTTCGAGCAGACCACGAACTCGGGCGCGATCTTCAGGACGCGCAGGATGCCGCGAGTGCCCTCCCAGCTGCGACCGGTGGCGATCATCACCTCGTGCCCCGTGCGGTGCGCGTGCTCGACGGCCTCGACGACTCCGGGACTCAGCGATTCGTCGGCGAGGATGAGGGTGCCGTCGATGTCGAGCACGATGAGCAGCTGCTCGGTGACGACCGTCGGGTCCTCGGTGTCGCGAGCGACCTGCTCGACGAGCTTGGCCGCCTTCTTCGGTTTTACGACCTTGATGCTGCCCGTCGCGGGCAGGTGGGCATCCGTCACGCGATCGGCTCCAGCACCTCGAGGCCGCCGAGATAGGGCCGCAGCACCTCCGGCACCGCCACCGATCCGTCGGCGCGCTGATGCGTCTCGAGAATGGCGACGATCCACCGCGTGGTCGCGAGGGTGCCGTTGAGGGTCGCGACGTGCTGCGTCTTGCCGCCCTGATCGGCGGGCAGCCGGTGACGGATGTCGAGCCGGCGGGCCTGGTAGGTCGTGCAGTTGCTCGTACTGGTGAGCTCGCGATACGCGCCCTGCGTCGGGACCCAGGCCTCGACGTCGTACTTGCGCGCGGCGCTCGAGCCGAGATCTCCCGCCGCCACGTCGATGACGCGGTAGCTGAGACCCAGGTCCTGCAGCATCCCTTCCTGCATCGCGACGAGGCGCAGGTGCTCGGCCTCGGCGTCCTCGGGAAGCGTGTACACGAACATCTCGAGCTTGTTGAACTGGTGCACGCGGATGATGCCTCGCGTGTCCTTGCCGTACGACCCCGCCTCGCGGCGATAGCAGGTGGACCAGCCGGCGTAGCGCTTGGCGCCCTTCGTCAGGTCGAGGATCTCGTCCATGTGGTAGCCGGCGAGCGGCACCTCGCTGGTGCCGACGAGATACAGGTCGTCCTCCTCGAGGTGGTAGACCTCGTCGGAGTGCTGGCCGAGGAATCCGGTGCCGCGCATCACCTCAGGACGCACCAGCGTCGGTGGGATGAGCGGGATGAATCCGGCCTGCAGCGCGCGGTCGAGCGCGAGGCACATGAGGGCGATCTCGAGTCGCGCGCCGATGCCGGTGAGGAAGTAGAACCGGCTGCCCGACACCTTGGTGCCGCGCTCCATGTCGATCGCTCCGAGCAGTTCGCCGAGCGCGAGGTGATCGCGCGGCTCGAAGTCGAACGCGGGCGTCTCGCCGTGAGTGCGAAGCGTCACGAAGTTGTCTTCGCCGCCCGCGGGGACGCCCTCGATCACGATGTTCTCGAGCCTGGCGAATGCTGCGTCGTAGGCTGCTTCGGCTTCGCCGACCGCGTGCTGGGCCTGCTTGACCCGCTCGCTCAGCTCCTTCGCCTCGGCGACGAGCGCGGCCTTCTCATCCTTCGGCGCCTGCGCGACCCGCTTGCCGTGCGCGTTCTGCGCGGCGCGGAGTTCTTCGAACGCGGTGATGGCGGCGCGGCGGTCGCGATCGGCGGCGACAGCCTCGTCCACCGTCTCGGGCGACTCCCCACGCGCCTCCTGCGAGCGCCTGACCAGCTCTGGATTTTCGCGGAGGATTGCGGGATCGATCACCAGTCGAGTCTAGTCAGCGGCCGGGACGCGGCATCCTGAGCCCTCGGGTCTTAGTGTGTACCCATGCCGAGTGCCCCCGACGCGCCCCCCACGCTTGAGGCGACGGGCGCGGGACAGCAGAGAGCCGCTCTCGTCTACAACCCGATAAAGGTGGATGCCGCCGCGCTGCGCGCTTCGGTGTCGAAGCTGTCGCTCGAGGCCGGGCTGGGCGGCGCCCCTCTTCTATGAGACGACGGTCGACGACCTGGGCGATGATGTGGCCCGGCAGGCGCTGGAGGAAGGTGTCCACGCGGTGCTCGTCGCCGGTGGCGACGGCACTGTGCGCGCGGTGGCGGAGGCCATGAGCGGGAGCGGCGTCCGCCTCGCGATCGTGCCCAGCGGCACCGGCAATCTCCTGGCGCGCAACCTCTTCCTCCCTCTCGACAATCCGCACGCGATGGTGCGCGCGACCTTCCACGGCGACACGCATCCGATCGACGTCGGCTTCGCCGAGTTCCACCGCCCCGACGGCTCGAGGGAGGAGCGGGCGTTCGTCGTGATGGGCGGGATGGGACTCGACGCCGCGATGATCGCGAACACGAGCGGCGACCTCAAGAAGAAGGTCGGCTGGATCGCCTACGTCGACGGCGCAGCGCGCTCGCTGCCGAGTGCCAAGCCGTTCCGCGTGATGTACCAGCTCGCGGAGCACCGCCTGCACTCGGCGCGGGTGCAGAGCGTCCTCTTCGCGAACTGCGGGTCGCTGCCGGCGGGGCTCGAGCTCATTCCCGAGGCATCCGTCAGCGACGGCCTGCTCGACATCGTCATCTTCCAGCCGAAGGGTCCGTTCGGGTGGCTCCTGGTGTGGCGCCGCGTGGCGTGGGACAACAGCTTCCTGCGCCGGTTCCGGGCCGGCCGGCAGGTGCTCGCCCTGCGCACGAAGGACAACGCCGTGCGCTACTCGCGCGGTTCGGGCGTCGATGTCGCCACGGACCCGGCGCAGCCCGTGCAGCTCGACGGCGACGAGTTCGGCGAGGCCCTGCGCATCCACACCCGCGTCGTGGCCGGCGGACTCCTCGTCGCGGTCCCGAAGGGCCACGCGGTCGAGCGTCTCTGACTGCGCGAGCGACGCGATCGCGCCGCCTTGGACGGACGTGGACGCCAGCGGCCCGCGGTGTCCTGTCGGACACCGCGGGCCGCGTACCTACCGGGGGTCGTCAGCCCCGGCCGTTGCCCGTTCCGGGCTTGTACTCGGGGATCGTCGTGCAGCCGGCCTCCGCCCACTGGTCCTGGACCGTGACACAGCGGAACAGCGACGGGTTCGTCACCTCGGGCGACTGACGCAGGTGGGAGGCCTGCTCGTAGTCGTACGCCAGCGCCAGGAGATCGGGCTCCGTCCACGCTGTGCCGAGGAACGCGATGGACGACGGCCGCAGGGTGGGAACCGCGTAGCCCGCCGGCACACTCACCGTCGGATAGCCGGCGCGAGCGCCGACGCCGGTGGTACCCGAGGCCGACACGATCGCGTCCAGATCGTTCGCCTGGAGTACCGAGTCGATCGCCGCGCGGGTCTCCGCGATGCCCTGATCACGGGCGGCGACGTATGCGGCGTTCTGAGCCGGGTCGGCCAGATCGACCGCCGCGCCCTGGTCGAAGTAGACCTGACCGAACTTCTGGCCCTGCGGATGATCGATGTTGTACTGACGGATCTCGTCGAACGACTGGATCGGCGCGTCGTCGGGCAGCCGGTCCAGGTACGCATTCATGTCACGCTTGAACTCCTGTACGAGGATGCTCGGAGCATTGGTGTTGCCGACCGTCACGGGAACGAGAACCGCGCCCTGTGCCCGCAGCACGTCCAGCGCAGCGAGGTACTGCGCGTTGGAGTTCGCCACGTACCCGAGCCGCGCGCCCTGGAGCGCTGTGTCGGAGAGCGCCTCCGTGAAGTCGGTCTCAGCCAACGGGTTGGCGGCCGTGGCCGCATCCTCGGGATCGATGGCGCTCATCGCCGACAGCAGAGCAGCAGCGTCGTACACCGACTTCACCATCGGGCCGGCGGTGTCCTGCGAGGCTGAGATCGGAATGATGCCGGTGCGGCTGACGAGTCCCACGGTCGGCTTGACACCGACGACCGAGTTGGCCTGCGCAGGGCTGAGGATCGAACCCGATGTCTCGGTGCCGATGGTGAGGGTCGCGAGGCCCGTCGCCGCTGCCACACCCGAGCCGGAGCTCGATCCGCTGGGGGTCTGGCTCGCGTCATAGGGGTTGAGGACCTGCCCTCCGAGAGAGCTGTAGCCGCTCGGCATCCCCGACGTGATGAAGTTCGCGAACTCCGACAGGTTCGCCTTGCCGAGGATGATCGCGCCGGCGGCTTCGAGCTCGGTCACGAGCGGTGAGTCCGACGCGGGGTAGCTGTCAGCCAGCGCGATCGAACCCGCAGTGGTCGGCATGCCCGCCGCGTCGATGTTGTCCTTGATGATCACGGGAACGCCGTGGAGCGGCCCGCGCACGGTGCCCTTCTTCCGCTCAGCGTCCAGCGCGGCGGCATCGGCATAGACATCCGGATTGACGGAACGGACGGCGTTGAGGTGCGGACCGTCGATGCTCAGCTTCTGGATTCGGTCGAGGTACGCCCGCACCAGGTCGACGGAAGTGAACTGCCCGTTCTCGAGGCCCTCGCGCACCTCCGGCACTCCCGCGTTGGCAAGATCGAGCGAACCCACACTGTAGGTCGGCACGGCGCTCGCGATCGTCGGCGCCACGACGACCGTGGCTGCGGCTATGCAGGCCGCGGCCAGAAACCGCAGCGACCGCCGATGCTTCTGCACCGGATGATTGGTGTTGCTCATGTGTGTCCCTTTCACTTGCGCGAAGGGGCCCCATGTGGACCCAGGATCATCTGACCACTGGGATGTTTCAACGTTGTATCTCCGAAATGTCGCGCCCGTGAAAAGCCTAAGCATGAGAAGCTTTTCATCCGAAAAGCATCATTGCCGACAGCTGATCAGTCGACCCGCCCGAAGATTTCGGATCCCGCGACGCTCACGAGTTCGAGGTTCGTCTCCACACGCTGGATTCCGGGGATCTGCCAGACCTGCCCGAGGAGGACGTTCTGCAGGTCTACCTGATCGCGCATGCGGAAGCGCACCAGCACGTCCCATTGCCCGGTCACGATGTGCGCGGCGGCGAGCTCCCGGATCTGCCTCAGTCCGTCGACGACTGCGGCGAGGTCGGAGCCCGCGCCGATCGAGATGGCCATGTGAACGAGCAGGGGGTAGCCGGACGCGGCCCATCCGAGCTCGACGGTGTACCCACGGATGACGCCCAGCCGCTCCATCCTCGCGATGCGGTCGCCGATGGCCGGCGGTGAGAGCGGCACCTCCTTCGCGAGCGCCCTGTGCGACTTGCGGCCGTCCGCGCGGAGCGCGCGGATGATCTGGACATCGAGGTCGTCGAGGGCGACCGCCGGCGCGGCCGGCGGGATCAGATCGGAGAGCCCGGCCATCGGCGAGGATCCGGCGGGCGTCGGCGAGACTCCTTCGCCGGCGATCGTCACCACGCGCGGAACCAGCATCCATCTGTCGTCCCCTCGCCTTGCGAAGGGAGTCTACGGTAGCTGCTCTGGCGTCCGTTTCCCTCAGCCCTTCACGGCGCCGCCGAGGCCGGCGGAGCGCAGGAAGACGGACTGGAAGAGCAGGAACATCGCGATCGGGATGAGCGTCGAGATCGCGAGCGCCGCGAGGAAGACGTCGAGCTCCGTCTGGGACTGCACCGCGGGCAGGCGCACCGACAGCGGCTGGACCGCCGGATCCGGCAGCACCAGCATCGGCCAGAGGTAGTCCTTCCACGCCGCGATGATCGCGAAGACCGACACCACGCCGAGGATCGGCTTCGACATCGGCAGCACGATCGACCAGAACAGCCGGAACGGACCCGCGCCGTCGGTCCTCGCCGCCTCGAAGATCTCGCGCGGCAGGTTGTCGAAGAATCGCTTCACCAGCAGGATGTTGAACGCGTTCGCGCCCATCGGCAGCCACACCGCGAGGTAGTTGTTGAGCAGGCTCACGTCACCGAGGAGCGGCGGGTTCACGATCGTCAGGTACAGCGGCACGAGCAGCACGATCCCGGGGATGAACAGGGTCGCCAGCACGAGCGCGTTCAGGATCGGGGCGTAGCGCGGGCGCAGCACCGAGAGCGCGTAGCCGGCGGTGGTCGCGATGAACAGCTGCGTGAGCCAGGCGCCCGCGGCGATGACGATCGTGTTCCAGAAGTACTGGTCGATGTGGATGTCGTTCCACGCCGTCGACAGGTTCGCCCAGTCGATCCCGTTCGGCCACAGCGCGAACGGCTGCGTGAGGGTGTCCTGCGTCGGCGTGACGGCCGACTTCGCGAGCCAGAGGATCGGCCCGAGGCCGGCGATCACAAGCGTGACCGCCAGGAAGACGTGGGTCACCGACATCCCGAATCGGGTGCCGCTGCGTCGGCGCTCGGAGTCCGAGACGATCGTCCGCTCGGCCAGGTCGTCGATGGAATCGCGCTTGCGCCCGCCCCCGAGGCCGCGCCTCGACAGGAAGCCGCGCATCCCCTCCTTGCCCTCGGCGGTGATGATCGTGCTCATTGGGTGCTCCAGCGGTCGGTGAGCCGGAAGTACAGCCACGAGAGGATGCCGAGGACGATCGCGAGCAGCACCGACACGGCGGTCGCCTCGCCGTAGTCGCCGCCCAGGCTGTTGCGGAACGCCTTGTCGTAGATGTAGAGCAGGATCGTCTTGGTCGCGCCGGCGGGCCCGCCGCCGGTGAAGAGGAACGGTTCGAGGAACACCTGCGCGGTCGCGATGACCTGCAGGATCAGCATGATGAACAGGATGCCGCGCAGCTGCGGGATCGTGACATGCCACACCTTGCGCCAGATGCCCGCGCCGTCGACCTCGGCCGCGTCGTAGAGCTCGGGCGGCACGCTGAGCAGCGCCGCGAGGTAGATGATGATGGATCCGCCGGCCGCCGCCCACGTCGCCTCGAGCACGAGCGACGGCATCGCCTGCACGGTCGACTGGATCCAGGGCTGGGGCGGGATGCCGAACCACGAGAGCACGGTGTTGAAGACGCCGTTCGGGTCGGCGCTGTAGAAGAACTTCCAGAGCAGCACCGCGACCACCGGCGGGATGACGACGGGCAGGTACGCGAGGGCGGAGTAGATGCCCTTGCCGCGCTTCACCTCGCTCATCAGGACCGCCATGAACAGCGGCAGCGGGAAGCCGAACAGCAGCGCGAGGAGGGCGAAGTAGATGGTGTTGATCACGGCGCGGCCGAGGTCGGGATCGGTGAGCACCGTGACGTAGTTGTCGAAGCCCACCCACTCCGACACGATCAGGTTCGTCTTCTGGAAGCTCATGATCGCGGACTGCACGATCGGCGACCACGAGAAGAAGGCGAACACGAAGATCATCGGCAGGAGGAACAGGAGGTTCCAGAGCCCGCCTCCCCGGTACCAGGTGAGCGGTGTCCGCCGCACTTTGCGGCGGGCGGGGATCGCCGGCGGCGGAGCGTCCGCCGGGGCGGGCCGCTGCTGGAGCGTGGTGGTCATTTCGGCCTTGCTGTGAGGTTCGAGATGCAGAAATGGCGGGATGCCGCGGGGCGGCTGTCATGCCGGGCCCCGCGGCATCCTTCTTGCTAGCCGTCGAGCTTCTCCTGGGCGTCGGCCTGAGCCTGTGCGAGAAGGGCGTCGATGTCGGCGTTCTCGTCGGTCAGGACGGTCTGGACGACGTCGTCGAGGAGAGCATAGATGTCCTGCGTGCTCTTCTTGGGCTCGCCGACCGGGCGTCTGGTCCCAGATCCCGTCGATGAAGGGCGCCATCTGGTCGCGCGGCACGTTGATGTACGGCTCGATCCAGGTCAGCGACTCTTCGTACAGCTCACGGCTGAGCACCGGCAGCAGCGGCGTTCCGACGGCCTGGTCGGACTCGCTCAGCGTCTTGGCGTCGAGGACAGCAGCATCCTCGTTCAGCAGCTTCTGCATGTAGTACCAGTCGATCCACTGCGACGCCTGCGGCCTTGGTCTCGTCGTCGATCGTCGGGCTCATGACCGCGATGTCGCCGCCACCGAGCGGACCGCCGTCGCCTTCGACCGGGATGACGGCCATGCCGTAGACGTCGGGGTCGAGACCGAAGTCACGGACGAGCGCGGTGTAGATGTCGGAGCCCGTCGTGTACATGCCGATGTTGCCGGCGGCGAACTCCTGGTTGATCGTGCCCCAGTCGAGGTCGACCTTGGAGCCGAACGAGTCGTCCACCCACTTCAGGTCGTGCAGGAACTGGAGCACGGCCTTCGTGGCGTCGTTGTCGATCGTCGACTCGGCCGAGCCGTCCGCGTTGTCGATCTGGGTGGCCCCGCCGCGGGCGGCGGTGCCCGTGGTCAGCTGCCAGCCGCCGGTGTTGTTGATCGCCATCTGCGAGTAGCCGGCCTTGCCGGTCGCGTCGGTGATCTGCTTCGCGTACTCGCGGACCTCGTCCCACGTCGTCGGCGGGCTGTCGGGATCGAGACCGGCGGCCTCGAACAGCTCGCGGTTGTACGACAGGGCGTTCGCGTAGGCCTGGCGCGGGAATCCGAAGATGTGCCCGTCGTCGCCGGTGACCGCGTCGAGGATGATCGGGTTGAAGCTGTCGGTGTAGCCGAGCTCGTCCATCTCCTCGGTGACGTCCATGAGCTGGTCGTTCTCGAGCAGCGTCTTGGCGTCGGTGAAGGGAACCGTGAACACGTCGGGCAGGCTGCCGCCGGCGAGCTGCACGGCGAAGGTCGGGCCCTCCCACTCGTACTCGACGCCGATGACGTCGATGTCGGGGTGCTCGTCCTCGAACTGCGCCTCCTGCGCGGCGAACGCCTCGTATGCCGCGGCGTCGGCGCCGGGCGGGAACGTGGCGACGCGCAGTTCGGTCTTGCCGCTGTCCCCTTCGGTCTCACCGCCGGCTGAGCAGCCGACGAGCGCGCCGAAGGTCGCCAACGTGGCGACACCGGCGAGCAGGACCCTTGCTGGTGACTTCATCGTCTTTCCTTTCGTGGTGGAGGTCTCCGCGTCAGCCTCTCGGCGCGGAGACCTCCGTGGTGGGGGTGGTATCCGTCGCTGCACGGGATGCCGCGGCATCCGCCGTGACCGTCGGGTCGTCGATGCGCAGCCACGCTGTGGAGTCGCCCGGAAGGGCGACGCGCCGGGCGGCGTCGCCGACCGGAGCGGATGCTCTCGAGCGGTGCACTCGAGAGGAGAACGGAGGCGCCGGCCGGGAGCGGCACGGCGATGTCGCCGGTGTTGACGACGCACGCGAAGCCCGCGCCGCGGCGGAACGCGAGCACATCCGCGGCACCGGGAACGGCGTCATCCCACCATTCGAGCGGGACCGTCGCCGAGTTCGGGGAGCTCGCGCCGCAGGCGGAGCGCCTCGCGATAGAGGTTCAGCGTCGAGGCCGGGTCCGCGTGCTGCGCCTCGACCGTGAGCGATCCCCACTCCGCGGGCTGGGGCAGCCAGGTGTCGGACGCC
The DNA here is from genome assembly GCA_963751055.1 of uncultured Actinomycetota bacterium. GTDB lineage: Bacteria > Actinomycetota > Actinomycetes > Actinomycetales > Microbacteriaceae > Microbacterium. The sequence continues at coordinate 41,075 of CAVVTB010000012.1, forward strand.
CTCGGGGCTGAAGCCGAACGGAGCGTGGTCACCGGACCAGGGCAGCGGCACGCGGCATCCGTCTCGTCCCGGGTCGATGCCGCCGGAGCGGTAGTGCATCGGGTCCTGGATCAGCTCGACCGGCAGGTCCTCGACCTCGGGCAGCCCGAGCTCGTCGCCCTGATAGATGTAGAGGCTTCCCGGCAGCGCGGCGACGAGCATGCGCCGCGGCGCGGGCGCGGTTGCTGCCCACCTGCGGGTCGGTCGGCACCCCGAAGCGCTTCTTGAGGAACGCGAACGCGGTGTCTTCCCGGCCGTAGCGCGTGACGGGCCGCGTGACGTCGTGGTTGCTCAGCACCCACGTGCTCGGCGCGCCCGACGGGAGCGTGCGCGGCGAGGGTCTGCTCGATCGATTCGCGGAAGGATGCCGCGCCCCAGGGCCGCGCGAGGAAGTCGAAGTTGAACGCCGTGTGCATCTCGTCGGGCCGCAGGTAGGCGGTGAACCGGTCGATGTCGGGCACCCAGATCTCGCCGACGAGCACCCGCGTGCCCGGGTACGAGTCGGCGACGGCGCGCCACGAGCGGTAGACGTCGTGGAGCTCGTCGCGGTCCTCGGTCGGGTGCTGGCCGGGGCCCTGCTTCTCGCCGACCTCGGGCAGGTCGGCATCCTTGATCAGCAGGGCCGCGGAGTCGATGCGCACGCCCGCGACGCCGCGGTCGAACCAGAACTTCAGGATGTCCTCGTGCTCGCGCCTGCACGTCGGGGTGGTTCCAGTTCAGGTCGGGCTGCTCGGGAGTGAACATGTGGAGGTACCACTCCCCCGGCGTGCCGTCGGGGTTCGTGGTGCGGGTCCACGTCGATCCCTGGAAGCTCGAGACCCAGTGCGTGGGGATCTCGGCGCCGTCCTCGCCCTTGCCGGGGTGGAACCAGAAGCGCTCGCGCTCGGGGCTGCCGGGGCCGGCTTCCAGCGCCGCCTGGAACCACGGATGCTGGTCGCTGATGTGGTTCGGGACCACATCGATGATCGTGCGGATGCCGAGGGCGAGCGCCTCAGCGATGAGCGCCTCCGCTTCGGCGAGCGTCCCGAACTGCGGGTGGATGTCGCGGTAGTCGGCGACGTCGTATCCGCCGTCGGCCATCGGGCTCGGGTACCAGGGGTTGAACCAGATGGCGTCGACGCCGAGGTCCTTGAGGTAGCCCGAGATGCGCGCGGACGCCGGCGAGGTCGCCCGTGCCGTCGCCGCTTCCGTCGGCGAAGCTGCGGACGTAGACCTGGTAGATGACGGCGGAACGCCACCACAGCGGGTCGGTCGTCGAGGGCGTCGTGAGGCGCGCTGCGGCCTGCTCGCGAGTGAGGACGTCGCTGTCCACGGGGCTCCTCGTCATCGGGGAAAGACTTACAGGTGCGAATGTAGCTTCGGCGTGAGCTTTGACGCAAGTCTTCAACAGAATTACGCAAGATCACGATTTGCGTCCGCAGCGGACCGGCGCTCGGCGCGCCCTCGATCGCCCGCCGGGTCGCCCACGGCGCGTCCGCCGAGGCCGCGTGGGCGCCGGCGAGCGCCTCGAGGCGGTCAGGCGGGGCGGGACCGGGCCGGTCGAGGAGCGCAGCACGAGCTCGGGCTCGAAGAGCAGCTCGTCGCCCGCCTCGGTCGTTCCGGCGATCTGCGACAGCAGCAGGTCGATCACGGTGCGGCCCATCGACTCGATCGGCTGGCGCACGGTCGTGAGCGGCGGCTCGGTGCAGCTCATCAGCGCGGAGTCGTCGAAGCCGACGACGCTCACGTCCTGCGGGACCCGAAGGCCGGCGCGGCGGGCCGCCCGCACCGCGCCGAGCGCGAGCGGGTCGCTGGCGCACACGATCGCGGTCGCTCCCGCCGCGAAGAGACGCGAGGCTCCTGCCTGACCCGACTCCAGGGAGTAGAGGCCGCGCACCACCATGGCGTCGTCGAGCGGCGCGCCGAGCCGCTCCAGCAGCGGGCGTGCCGCGGCGAGCTTGCGCTGCGACGGGATGTGGTCGAGGGGGCCCATCAGCATCCCGATTCGCCGATGCCCCAGCTGATGCAGGTGCAGGATGGCCTGCTCCGCGGCTGCGCCGTCATCGGTCGACACCGTCGCGAAGTCGACCGTGTCGATCCGCGCATTGACGAGCACCGTAGGCAGGTTCACCTGTCGCAGCCGCTCGTAGTGCTCGTGCGGCGCATCTGCCTGGCTGTAGTTCCCGCCGAGGAAGATCACGCCCGACACCTGCTGCCCGAGCAGGAGGTCGATGTAGTCCGACTCGGTGATCCCGCCGGCGTTCTGGGTGCACAGCAGCGGCGTGTAGCCGTTCTGGGTCAGCCCGCCGCCGATGATCTCGGCGAGCGCCGGGAAGATCGGGTTCTGCAGTTCGGGCAGCACGAGCCCGACCAGCCGCGCTCGCTCGCCGCGCAGCTTGGTCGGGCCGCTCGTATCCCAGCACATCGAGTGCCGTGAGCACGGCCTGGCGCGTGGCATCCGAGACCCCCGGTTTGTCATTGAGGACCCGGCTGACGGTCGCTTCACTGACTCCGACCTTGCGCGCCACTTCGGCGAGACGCTTCGACATGCGCTCAGTGTACGCAATTTCCTTGCAGAATCCTGCAAGCTCTTGCATTGCGGGTCGGATCGGCGTCAGGACGGAATAGAGCGGATGCTGGGGGCCGTTGACCTCCGTGATGAGCACCTCCTCCGCGCCCGCCCTGTCCGTCCTCGATCTCGTGCCGGTTCGCACCGGGCAGACCAGCGCACAGGCGGTCGCAGCATCCCTCGATCTCGTGGCCACGGCCGATCGCCTCGGCTTCCGTCGCTACTGGTTCGCCGAGCACCACAACATGCCCGCGGTCGCGTCGACGACTCCGCCCGTGCTCGATCGCCGCCGCAGCCGCCCGCACCGAGCGGATCCGCGTCGGCTCCGGCGGGGTCATGCTGCCGAACCACTCGCCGCTGGTCGTCGCCGAGCAGTTCGCCGCCCTCGAGGCGCTCGCACCGGGCCGCATCGACCTCGGCATCGGACGCGCCCCCGGCTCGGATCCGGTGATCACGCAGCTGCTGCGCCAGAGCGGCACGACGAGCGACGTCGAGCGATTCCCCGACCACATCCGCGACATCCTCTCGCTCGTCTCGGCGGACGGCGCGAGCGTCCGGTTCACGAGCGGCGGCACCTACGACGTGCGTGCCACTCCTGCCGCCGACCGGAACGCCCGACGTCTGGCTGCTCGGCTCGAGCGACTACTCGGCGCAGCTCGCCGCGGCGCTCGGCCTGCCGTACGTGTTCGCGAACCACTTCTCGGGTCAGGGACTCGAGCGCGCGCTCGATCTCTATCGCTCGAGCTTCCAGGCGACGGAGACCCACCCCGCGCCGCGGACATTCCTCACGGTGAACGCGATCGCCGCGCCGACGGCCGAGGAGGCCGAGACCCGGTCGCTCCCCTACCAGCGGATGACGGCGCGGCTGCGCGCGAACAAGCCGCTCATCGCCCTCGAGACGGTCGAGCAGGCGCGCGCCGGCGCCGACGAGTTCGACGGACTCGCCGAGTCGATCATGTCGTCGGCGCGCGCGAACTGGTTCGTCGGAACGGGCGCCTCCGTCCTCGCGGACCTCACCGCCTTCGCCGCGCGGTACGGCGTCGACGAGGTGATGATCTCGCCGATCGCGGGCGCTTTCGAGGGCGAGCCGATGGATGCCTCGACCGGCCGCGCGCAGACCCTCGAGCTGCTCGCGCGCCGCGGGCAGCTCGCGCGTCCTGACGCGTCCCGCCGGGCATCGCGGGCGGGATGAGCGCGCCGAACCCCGTGGCGCGTCGCGGAGGAGACCCGCGGCGTGCTCGCTACTGGAGCGATCGACCTTCAGCGGCGTGAACTCGATCAGGGCCGTGTAGCGCTCGGCCATGGTCTCGGTCGTGAGGCCGAGCCGCTGCATCCACTCGTCGTACTTCGCGGTGTACTCGTCGGCTCGATCCGGTCGAGCCACGCCGTCGACGACTCGGGCGAGATCGCGGCGGTGCCACGCAGGATCGTCCACTGCTCGCCGTCGTCGCCGGCCTCGAGGTGGAACTGCACGCGGTCGTTCTCGCGGAGGTTGCGCACCTTCGCGGTGTGCGGCTCGCTCATGATGAGCGCCCGGCCGTCCCGCCACAGGAACCAGATCGGCACGGCGTGCGGAAAGCCGTCGCGGCCGATCGTGCCGAACCACCCCACCTGCTCGCTCTCGAGCCGCGCGAGCGCGCGCGCGTGCACCGCGTCGTCGGGGTCGAACGCGAACGCCACGTCACTCGTCGGGCTCGCCGCTGAGGAGCCCGCGCAGCCAGTCGCGCGCCTCGACGAAGACGTCGTCCGAGTAGCGGTCGGGGTAGTGCACGACGGCGCGGTCGGCGCGGGGGTACGAGCCGAGGAAGACGACCTTCGGGCTGAAGCGGCGGAGGCCGAGCAGGGCGTCCGCCATCCGCTCGTCCTCGATGTGCCCGTCGGCGTCGATGACGAACCGGTACCGGCCGAGCTCGTCGCCGATCGGGCGCGACGCGAGGAGCGAGAGGTTGATGCCGCGGGTCGCGAACTGCTCGAGCATCTCGAGCAGGGCGCCGGGGTGGTCGTCGGGCAGCTCTGCGATGAGCGACGTCTTGTCGGCGCCGGTCGGCGGCGGCGGCGCGACCGTGCGGCTGACCAGCACGAACCGGGTGACGGCGTTCGGGTTGTCGCCGATCGCGGATGCGAGCAGCTCGAGGTCGTGGTGCTCGAGGATGCCGGGGGGTGCGATCGCGGCATCCGCATCGCTCGATCCGTCGAGGAGGCCCATCGCGCTCGCGACATTGCTCGCCGCGGGGATGTGCGCGTGCGCGGGGAGCGTCGCGGTGAGCCACTGCAGGCACTGCGCGTAGGCGACCGGATGCGCCGAGACGAGCGAGACGTCCTCGAGCTTCGTGCCGGGTCGCGCGACGAGCACGAACTCGACCGGGACGAGGTACTCGCCCACGATCCGGAGCCCGGCATGGTGGCGAGGGCGTCCTGCGCGGTGGAGACGCCGCCGTCGACCGAGTTCTCGATCGCGATCATCGCGGCGCCGGAGCGGCCCTCGACGACATCCGCGAGCGCCTCGCCGACGTTGCGCACCGGCCGCCACTCCTGACCCCACGCCTCGGGCACCTGCGCGAGCGCCGCCTCGGTGAAGGTGCCTGCCGGTCCCAGATAGCTGTACGTGCGTCGGGCGGGCGCTTCGGGCTCGGTGGTCACGCGTTCAGCCTAGCCGCGGGCTCGGCGTGCCAGCCGGCGAGCCGAGTCGCCGCTCCACGGGACCTTCGGCCCTGTCCGAGCCGTCCGGCTCGGAGGCGAGACTCCTCCCATGACAAGAGTATTGGTGACATACGCGAGCAAGCATGGCTCGACGGGCGAGATCGCGCGGGCGATCGCCGACGAACTGCGCGAGCGCAACCTGGACGCCGACTGCGTCGATGTCGAGGTCGCAAGCCTCGGCGGCCTTCGATGCCGTCATCCTCGGCAGCGCCGTCTACGCCGGACGCTGGCGCCAGCGAGGCGCGCCACTTCCTCAAGAAGCACCGCGACGCCCTGTCGAAGGTCCCGTTCTGGATCTTCAGCTCGGGCCCCGTCGGCGAGAAGGCCCAAGAGGACTTCGAGAAGAACTCGAAGTGGCTCGAGCCGCACCGCGTGCTCGAACTCGCGGAGTCCGCCGGCGTACGCGGCCACATCGTGTTCGGCGGGCGTCTTCCCACGGATCCCGAGGGATTCGTCGAGAACGCGATGGTGCGCAACACTCCGGAGGAGTTCCGCGATGCCGCGCGACTGGGATGCGATCCGGCGGTGGGCCGACGAGGTGGCGGCGCAGCTGCAGCCCGCGCACGCATGACGACTTCGGCTGTCGCCGCGCGGCACGGAGCGTGCAGACTGAGGCGCATGAGCCGAGCAGGACAGCCCGCCGAAGCCTCCGACCTGATCGACATCGACGAGCTGATCAACGCCTACTACGACCGCGAGCCGGATCCCGCGGTCGCCGGAGCAGCGCGTCGCCTTCGGCACGAGCGGCCACCGCGGCTCGTCGCTGTCGTCCAGCTTCAACGAGGACGCACATCCTCGCGACGACCCAGGCGATCGTCGACTACCGCAACGCGCAGGGCATCGCACGGTCCGCTGTTCCTCGGCCGCGACACGCACGGGCTGTCGCTCCCCGCCGAGCGCAGCGCCATCGAGGTGCTCGTCGCGAACGGCGTCGACGTGCGCGTCGACTCCCGCGACTCCTGGGTGCCGACGCCGGCGCTCAGCCACGCGATCCTCACCTACAACCGGGGGCGGGATGCTGCGGACCCGGGCCGCGCGGACGGCATCGTCGTGACGCCGTCCCACAACCCGCCGCGCGACGGCGGGTTCAAGTACAACCCGCCGAACGGCGGCCCGGCCGACACCGATGCCACGGGCTGGATCGCGGACCGCGCGAACGCGCTCATCGAGGCGGGCCTCGACGGCGTGTCGCGCGCACGCCGTTCAAGGACCTCGACGGCGACGCGATCGGCGACTACGACTTCCGCGACGCGTACGTGCGCGATCTCGCAGCATCATCGACGTCGAGGCGATCCGCAGCGCCGGCGTGCGCATCGGCGCCGACCCGCTGGGCGGGGCGTCCGTCGAGTACTGGCAGCTCATCGCCGACGTCCACGGGCTCGACCTGACGGTGGTGAACCCCGACGTCGACCCGACGTGGCGCTTCATGACCCTCGACTGGGACGAGAAGATCCGCATGGATCCGTCGTCGCCGTCGGCGATGGCCTCGCTCGTCGCGCGACGCGACGAGTACGACATCCTCACCGGCAACGATGCCGACGCGGACCGCCACGGCATCGTCACGCCCGATGCCGGGCTCATGAACCCGAACCACTACCTCGCGGTCGCGATCGACTACCTGTACTCGCACCGGCCCGGACTGGCCGCGCGGATGCCGCGGTCGGCAAGACCCTCGTCTCGTCGATGATCATCGACCGGGTCGTCGGCGTCGCTCGGCCGCACGCTCTCGAGGTGCCGGTCGGGTTCAAGTGGTTCGTGCCCGGGTCTGCTCGACGGCTCGGTCGCCTTCGGCGGCGAGGAGTCGGCCGGCGCGTCGTTCCTCCGCAAGGACGGCACGGTCTGGACGACCGACAAGGACGGCATCCTGCTGTGCCTGCTCGCCGCCGAGATCCTGGCCGTCACCGGCAAGACGCCCTCGCAGCGCTACGCCGAGCTCGAGGCCGAGTTCGGCGCATCCGCCTACCAGCGGGTCGATGCCCCGGCTACGCCCGGCGCAGAAGGCGGCCGCTCGGCAAGCTCGCACCGGATGCTGTCACCGCGACCGAGCTCGCCGGCGAGCCGATCACCGCCAAGCTGTCGCACGCGCCGGGCAACGGCGCCGCGATCGGCGGGCTCAAGGTCACGACCGAGCACGCCTGGTTCGCGGCGCGGCCGTCGGGCACCGAGGACGTCTACAAGCTCTACGCCGAGTCGCTCCGCGGCCCGGAGCACCTCGCCGAGGTGCAGGAGGAGGCGCGCGCGGTGGTCTCCGCCGCGCTCGGCGACGCCTGACCCTCCGGCCGGCCCGCTGCACCGTCGGGGCCGGCTCAGGGCGCAGGCCGAGAGCAGAGCGCTCCAGGCGCGAACGGACGGCCGCGTCGCCAGCTCGCCGGTGCGAAGACTCTCGGCGCGGAGCGCGGTCATGCGCCCGCGTGCTCCGAACCGCGTCGTGGCGGCATGCGACACGCGGTAATCGCTTACCGACGAGGCAGGCACGGAGGGATCATGAAGCGCGCCGGGATCAGGGACGTGGCGCTGCGCGCCGGCGTCTCGATCAGCACGGTCTCGAACGCGCTCAATCGCCCCGGCATCGTCAGCGAGCAGCTCGCCCAGCGCGTGCGCAAGGCCGCGGACGACCTGGGCTACGTCCCGCTCCATGCGGCGAGGCAGCTGCGCGTCGGCCGCAGCGGACTGCTCGGCATGACGGTCATCAACATCGCCAATCCCTTCTTCGCCGCATGGTCAGCGGCGCCGAGGAGGCCGCCGCCGCGGCGGGCTACCGCATCCTCGTCGGCAACAGCGACGACGACGTCGCGAAGGAGGCCGGGCACCTGGAGCTGTTCGAGCGCGTGCAGGTCGAGGGCGTGCTGGTCTCACCGTTCGGCGATGCCGCGCCGCGCATCGAGAGGCTGCGCGCGCGCGGCATCCCCGTCGTGCTCGTCGATGCCGTCGACGACGCCGGCGCTCTGCCCTCGGTGTCGTTCGACGATGTCGCCGGCGGGCGGCTCGCGGCCGAGCACCTCCTCCAGACCGGCCGTCGCCGCATCGCCTTCCTCGGTGCGCGTGAGGAGGTCCGCCAGGTGCGGGAGCGCCTGCAGGGCACGCGCCTGGCGGTGGCGCCCATCCGGATGCCACGCTCGACGTGGTCTGGTCGGCTCGGACCACCGCCGAAGTCGGCCGGACCCTCGGGGCCGACATCGCGGCGGCGCCGCCGCGAGTCCAGGCCCGACGGCATCGTCGCCACGAACGACCACCTCGCGTGCGGCATCGTGTACGGCCTCATCAGCAACGGCGTGCGCGTGCCCGAAGAGATCGCGGTCATCGGCTACGACGACATCGAGTTCGCGTCGGTCGCCGCGGTCCCGCTGACGTCGGTGCGCCAGCCCGCGCGCGAGATGGGCCGGCACGCGGGCGAGCTCCTGCTGCACCAGCTCACGGGCGACTCGACGAGCCCCTCGGCTCGGTGATGTTCGAGCCCGAGCTCGTGGTCCGCGCGTCGAGCGTGCTCGGCGCCTGAAGTCCTCTCGCGACCACCGCGCCAAACCGGTCAGCGCGACGCCGGTACGATATCGGCATGGCGCAGAAAGCGTTTACCCACCCTCGATGGCCGCTACGCGCAGCTGCATGCCACGCAGGCAGGCGCAGCCTGAAATGATGACACCCATGTCTGAGTTCGAGCTCACGTTCTGGTCCGACGCAGTGACCGCGACCGTCGACGACAGCGAGATCGGCACGTACGTGTTCGCTCCCGATGCCGCTGCGCCGCCGAGTCGCCGAAGCCCTACTGGCATCCGCTCCGCGCCCTCGATGGCGGGCTCGTCACGGGCTATCGGCCATGGGATCACCGGTGGCACAAGGGCCTGCAGATGACGTGGACCCACCTGTCGGGGCAGAACTTCTGGGGCGGGCCGACCTACGTGCACGGCGAGGGCTACGTCATGCGCGACAACGCCGGGCGCATGCGGCACGAGTCCTTCAGCGACGTGCGCGACCGGGGCGACGAGGTCGGGTTCACCGAGACGCTGACCTGGATCGCCTCCACGGGCGAAGAGTGGGTCGCCGAAGAGCGGACGCACCGCCTGCACGGCCTCGACCTCGACCGCGGCATCTGGATCATGGACTTCGCGACGACGCTGCGCAACATCCGCGGCGCCGACCTCGAGTTCGGCAGCCCGACCACCCAGGGTCGCGAGCGTGCCGGCTACACCGGCCTGTTCCTCCGGATGCCGAGGGCCTGGACCGGCGGCCGCGTCCTCTCGGCCGATCGGCACCGAGGATGCCGACGCGCTGATGGGCCGCGAGGCCGCCGTGGGCCGCCTTCAGCGGGCAGCACGATGACGTCGACGGCGGGGCGACGGTGATCGCCTACGCCGGCACCACGTCGGGGCCCCGGCCGATCGAGTGGTTCGTCCGCTCGGAGCCCTTCCCGCTGCTGGCGCCGTCGCCCGCGTTCCACGAGGCGTTCACCCTCGGCCACGGCGAGGAGGTCCGCCTCACCCACCGGCACGTCTTCCTCGACCGGATCTGGGACGCGGACGAGCTCAGCCGCGCTCGCCGAGGAGCTCGCGCCATGAGCGCCCGCCGCTGTTTCCCGGCGGTGTCGCGGTCAGCGACCTCGCCGTCTACGACTGGGAGGCCGCCGACGGGCAGGTGCGGTGGCTCGCCCCACCTGCACACCGCGTCGAGCGAGGGCTACGTCGTGATCGGCGGGTCCGGCGCCGTGCACACGATCTCGCGCGGGGGCCCCGAGGTCCACCCGCTCGAAGCGGGAAGCGTCGTGTGGTTCTCGCCCGGCACGGTGCACCGCCTGGTGAACGACGGCGATCTGCGCCTCGCTGGTCGTCATGCAGAACTCGGGACTTCCCGAGGCGGGCGACGCGGTGCTCACTTTCCCGGCACACATCCTCGACGACCCGGACGCTTACGCGCCGCGCCGCCGACATTGCCGACGGTCGCGGCGGAGCCACCGCGGACGAGCTCGCGGAGGCGGCGCGCGCCCGCGCGCGACCTCGCGATGACGGGATACCTCGAACTGCAGGAGGCGATGCGCACGCGCGGCGTCGAGGCCTGGCAGGAGCTTCTCACGCCCGCGCCGCCCGGCTCGTGCAGCCGAAGGTCGCGGACTGGCAGCGCCGGTGGGACGCCACCGTCGCCGCCGAGACCGAGCGCACGCGGTCGCAGCTGGCGTCGCTCGCCGCGGGCGATCCGGGCGCGCTGGGCGCAGCATCCGTCGCTCGTGGTGAGGCGACCCCCGGCGACCGCCGATTCGGAATGTGCGGTCGCCTGCAGACGTGGGACTGGCCGGCGCTCTGACCCTCCGGACCCTGCCGAGTCGAGCGGTCGGATAGCGCTTTCCAGCGAAGCGTTTTAGAGTGGATGCATCCCAGAGCCGAGGCAGGTCCAGATGAGCAGTCCCCTTTCCGCGCCGCTTGCGATGCGCCATCGTCGGCACCGGCGGCATCGCGAACAAGCATGCCGCGGCGGTCCTCGACTATCCCGCGCGCCGAGCTGGTCGCCGTCACCGACAACGTCCGCGAGAAGGCGGACGAGTTCGCCGCGAGCTATGGCGGACGCCGCGGTGTACGACGATCTCGATGCGCTGCTCGCGGCCGAGAAGCCCGACGTCGTCCTCGTCTGCACTCCCCCGGTCGCGCATCCCGCGCAGGCCATCGCCGCACTCGCGGCCGGGCGCGCACGTCGTCGTCGAGAAGCCGCCGGCGCCCTCGCTCGACGAGCTCGACGAGATGCGAGAGGCGGCGCGCGCAGGCGGACCGCCAGCTCGCCGTCGTGTTCCAGCAGCGCACCGGCACGGCGGCGGCGCACGTCAAGCGCCTGCTCGACTCGGGCGCGTTCGGCCGGCCGCTGCTCGCCCAGTGCCAGACCCTGTGGTTCCGCGATGCCGACTACTTCGCCGTCCCGTGGCGCGGAAAGTGGGAGACCGAGGGCGGCGGGACGACGCTGGGCCACGGCATCCATCAGCTCGATCTGCTCGCGTTCCTGCTCGGCGATTGGGCGCGGGTCGAGGGCCGGCTGTGGCGACTCGACCGCGAGACCCAGACCGAGGACACCTCGACCGCGACGGTCGTGTTCGAAAGCGGCGCCGTCGCACAGGTCGTGTCGAGCACGGTCTCGCCCCGCGAGACGAGCTCGATCCGCATCGACACGCAGAAGGCGACGATCACGGTCGATCACCTCTACGGCCATGGTCACGAGAACTGGTCGATCACGCCCGCACCCGCACGTGCCCGAGGAGGAGTCCGCGCAGTGGGCGCTCCCCGCCGTCGAGGAGCGCAGCGACCACGGCCCGCTGCTGCGCGACGTCTTCGACGCGCTGCTCGCCGGCGAGCCGCTGCCGCAGACCGCCGACGCGCCGGCGCGATCCTTCGAGCTCGTCGCGGCGATCTACGCCTCCGCCGCCGCCGACGGCGCCGTCGTCACGCCGGTCGACCTCGCCACGCATCCGACCCACCGCCGGAGCTTCGCGAGCCCGGTGATCGACCTGCGTCCGGGCCACGGGTGAGCCCGAGCGCGCGTCGTTATTGAATCGTTTGAATTTCTTCAGCAAGACCCTTGCGAAACGTTTTTCCCTGGGGTACCGTAGCGGGCAAGCGCTTTCCGATCCCAGCACCAACGCAGCGGAACGCGTGCACACCGCACCACATGACAACGGACGTCGCACGCGGCATCGAACGCAGACGTTCAGAGAGAGGACAAGGATGTTCAGCAAGAAGCGGGCCGGCACGGCCCTTGCGCTGGCCACGGGCGCAGCGCTGATTCTCGCCGGATGCGCCGGCGGCGGCGGCGGTGAAGCCCCCGACGCGGCTCCGACGTTCGACCCCGACGAGGAGGTCACGCTCGACCTCGCGTTCTGGGGCAACGATGTGCGCGCCGACGCTCTACAACGAGGTCATCGCGGCGTTCAACGAGGAGTACCCGAACATCACGGTGAACTCGCACGTTCCTCGGCGTTCCCGGAGTTCTGGGAGAAGCGCCAGACCGAGGCGGCCGGTGGCGGCCTGCCCGATGTCATGCAGTTCGACTACTCGTACCTGCGCCAGTACTCCGAGAACGGGCTGCTGCTCGACCTCGACCCGTACCTCGGCAACATCATCGAGACCGAGCCGCTGCCCGAGAACATCCTGGACATCGGCGTGGTGAACGACACCACCTACGGCATCCCGACGTCCACGAACGCGTGGGGCATGTACACGAACCCGGTGCTGCTCGAGCAGGCCGGGGTGGAGGAGTTCTCCGGCGGCAGCTGGGAGGACTACGTCGACTGGATGGGTGAGGTCACCGACGGTTCGGGCGGCGCGTTCTACGGCGGCACCGACTACACCGGTCGCATCCAGAACTTCGAGATCCAGCTGCGCTCCGAGGGCTCGTACCTCTTCAGCGACGAGGGCGAGCCCGGCTTCGACGAGGCGCGCCTCACCGAGTTCTGGGAGTCCGGCGCGGATGCACGCGACGGGATCGTCATCCCGCAGCAGCGTCTGGAGGAGGTCTTCCCGCTGAGCGGCTTCGACACCGCGAACACGGCGAGCGAGCTGACGTGGGACAACTTCGGTGGCGGGCTATCTCGGCAACCTCGGTGAGGGCTACACCGAGCTCGGGCTCGTCGCTCCTCCGGTGACGGAGGAAGGTGCCAAGGACCTGTACCTGAAGCCCTCGATGCTGCACGCGATCGACGCCGAGACCGAGCACCCCGAGGCCGCCGCGACGCTGGTGAACTTCCTGATCAACTCGCCGCAGTCCGGTGAGATCTTCGGCACCAACCGCGGCCTTCCCGCCTCGGAGACGGCGCTCGCCGCCGCCGAGCTCGACCCGCTGAGCCAGCAGATCGCGGACTACGAGGCCTCGATCAGCGACCGCCTGGGTGACGCGCCGCCGGTGCCGATCGTCGGCGCCGGAACGCTCGAGGAGAAGTTCCGCGTGCTCGGAACCGAGCTGGGCTTCGGCACCATCACCGTCGAAGACGCCGTCTCGCAGTTCTTCTCCGAGATGGACGTCGTCCTCAACCAGTAACCGGATTCCGGGCCCGGGGCGCCCTGCGCCCCGGGCCCGGGACACCACCTGCCACATCACTCAGAGGAGAGTCGACGTGAGCACCACTGCGACGAGAGTCATCGTCACCGGCAAGAAGTCCTCCGGCAGATCCCTCTTCCGCCGCGGCACGCCCGAGCAGGCCGACCGGCCAGGAGCGAAGTCTCGGGCACGCCGGGAGACCATGGCGGGATACGGCTTCCTCATCCCGTGGCTGCTCGGGTTCTTCGGGCTCACGCTGATCCCGATGGGCTACTCGCTGTACCTCTCCTTCACGCGGTACAACATCTTCCAGCCGCCGGAGTGGATCGGCCTGGACAACTACATCCGGATGTTCACGGATGACCCGTCGTTCATGCAGTCGGCGCAGATCACGCTGATCTACGTGCTGGTCGGCACCCCGATCACCCTGGCCGCGGCGCTCGGCGTGGCGATGCTGCTGAACTACCGCGACAAGGGCGCCGGGTTCTTCCGCTCCTCCTTCTACGCCCCGTCGCTGATCGGCGGATCGGTGTCGGTCGCGATCGTGTGGCGCGCGATGTTCTCGGAGGACGGACCGGTCGACAGCATCGCTCGAGCTTCATCGGGATCAACCTGGGCGGCTGGGTCGGCAACCCCGACCTGGTGCTGCCTGCGATGATCCTGCTCGCGATCTGGCAGTTCGGCGCCACGATGGTGATCTTCCTCGCCGGGCTCAAGCAGATCCCGAAGGAGCTGTACGAAGCCGCCGAGATGGACGGCGCCGGCGCCTGGCACCGGTTCCGGGCCGTCACCATCCCGATGCTGTCGCCGGTGATCTTCTTCAACCTGCTGCTCGGCCTGATCGGCGCGTTCCAGGTGTTCACCTCGGCCTACATCATCTCCAACGGCACCGGCGGCCCCGCCGGCATGACGAACTTCATCACCCTCTACCTCTACAAGCGCGGCTTCTCCGACGGGCAGATGGGCTACGCCGCCGCGATCGCGTGGGTGCTGCTCGTCGTCGTCGCGATCATCGCCTTCATCCTCTTCCGCACCCAGCGCTCCTGGGTGCACTACTCCGGAGACAACCGATGAGCACCACAAGCTTCGGCGAGCAGGCCATCGCCACCCTCGAGAACCAGGTCGACGCCACCCCGCAGACGCCCGCGCCGCAGGGTCAAGCGCAAGACCTGGCAGACCGTCATCTGGTTCGTCGTGCTGCTGGCCATCACCGCGGTCGTGCTCTACCCGCTGGTGTGGCTGCTTCTGTCCACGTTCAAGCCGAACTCCGAGTTCGGCTCGAACCCGGGGCTGCATCCCGAACAACCCGACGCTCGAGAACTACGCCAAGGTCGCCGAGGGCATCGCCGGCGTGCCGCATGTGGCGGTTCTTCGCGAACTCGCTGATCATCGCCGTCGGCTCCGTCATCGGCGTGGTCTTCTCCAGCGCCCTGGCCGCGTACGCGTTCGCCCGCATCCAGTTCAAGGGCCTCGGCATCCTCTTCGCCGCGATGATCGGCACCCTGCTGCTGCCGTTCCACGTGCTGATCATCCCGCAGTACATCATCTTCAACCGGCTCGACCTGATCGACACGTTCATCCCGCTGCTGCTGCCGAAGTTCCTCGCCACCGAGGCGTTCTTCGTCTTCCTGCTGGTGCAGTTCATCCGGCAGATGCCCCGCGACATGGACGAAGCGGCCCGCATCGACGGCGCCGGGCACTTCCGGATCTTCTGGTCCATCATCCTGCCGCTGATCAAGCCCGCCCTGATCACCTGCTCGATCTTCGCCTTCATCTGGGCGTGGAACGACTTCCTCGGGCCCCTGCTCTACCTCACCAGCCCCGAGAACTACCCGCTGCCGATCGCGCTGCGCCTCTACAACGACCAGAGCTCGACCAGCGACTACGGCGCCACCGTCACGGCGTCCTTCATCGCCCTGCTCCCGGTGCTGCTGTTCTTCCTCGTCTTCCAGCGCTTCCTGGTCGACGGCGTCGCCACCCAGGGCCTGAAGGGCTGACCCGACCATGGATCGTCGAGAGCTGCGCGCAGCGAAGCGCGCCGATGCGTCGGGGAGCGGCCCGACGCTCGAGGAGCGGGCGCCCGCTCGCTTCCCCGGCGCGACCGGCGCGTTCGCGCTCTTCGGCGAGGTCCTGCTGACCGGCGTGCTCGTCACGATCGCCGGGATCGCGGTGATCACCCTTCCCGCGGCGCTCGCCGCCGGCATCCGTCACCTCCGCCGGTACCTCCACGCCGAAGCCTCACCGGCGCGGTTCTTCTGGCGCGACGTGCGGTCCGCCCTCCCCGGCGGACTGCTCGTGGGGCTCGTCGCCGTCCTGCTGACGGGGATCCTGCTGCTCGACATCGACCTCGCGAACTCGGGGATGCTGCCCGGCGGCGTCGCGATCGCGGCCATCGGCTGGGCCGGTCTGGTCGTCGGCGGGGTCGCGCTGCTCGCCGCCGCCGGCGCGTGGTCGCCGGAGCGGGGCTGGCGCGCTGCCCTCTGGAGTGTGGGACCATCTGTCCGTGCCGACGTGCGCGGCGCACTCTTCCTCGCGGCCACCGCCGTCTTCGTCGGAGTGGCGACCTGGATGCTCGTACCGCTGATCGTCCCCGCGCTCGGCTGCGCGGCGCTTGCCGTCGTCGCCATCCCCGAACGCCGCCGCGCACGCTGACCCACCCTCTACACAAGGAGCCTCCTTCCGTGCTCTACGGCGCCGACTACAACCCCGATCAGTGGCCGGAGGCCGTGTGGGACGACGACGTCCGCCTGATGCGCGAGGCGGGCGTGAACGTCGTGAGCCTCGGCATCTTCGCGTGGTCGCGGATCCAGCCCGCCGAGGACGTGTGGGACTTCGACTGGCTCGATCGCGTGATCGACAAGCTCCATGCCGGCGGCATCGCCGTGAATCTGGCGACCGCGACCGCGTCTCCGCCGCCCTGGGTGAGCGCCGTCTATCCCGAGACGCTCCCGGCTGACGAGAGCGGCGCCTCGTACTGGCCGGGCAGCCGCCAGCACTTCGCGCCGTCCTCGCCCACCTACCGGCGCCTGGCCGGCGAGCTGGTGCGCCGGCTCGCCGAACGGTACGTCGACCATCCCGCGGTGGTGATGTGGCACGTCGGCAACGAGTTCGGCTGCCATCTGTGGATGGACTTCTCGGATGCCGCGCGCGACGCCTATCGCGCTGTGGCTGCGGGAGCGGTACGAGACGATCGACGCGCTCAACGACGCGTGGGGGACGAGCTTCTGGTCGCAGCGGTACGGGGACTTCTCGGAGATCTTCCCGCCGCGGCTCGCGCCGTACAGCCACAATCCGTCGTCGATGCTCGACTGGCGCCGCTTCACCTCGGACATGCTTCTCGAGTGCTACCTCATGGAGCGCGAGATCCTGCTCAGGCGCGGGCGCCACCCAGCCGATCACCACGAACTTCATGGGCCCGT
This sequence comes from uncultured Actinomycetota bacterium, assembly GCA_963751055.1. Taxonomy (GTDB): domain Bacteria; phylum Actinomycetota; class Actinomycetes; order Actinomycetales; family Microbacteriaceae; genus Microbacterium. The sequence goes on from CAVVTB010000012.1 coordinate 57,785, forward strand.
TCAAGCCGGCCGACTACGCCAAGTGGGCGCCGTTCATGGACGTGATCGCCGACGACTGCTATCCGGATCCCGCGAATCCGAATCGCGTGCGGGATGCCGCGTTCCAGCGCGATCTCGTCCGTTCGCTCAAGCCCGGTGTGCCATGGATCCTCATGGAGCAGGCGACGGATGCGGTCAACTGGCGACCCGCGAATCCCGGCAAGCGCGCGGGAATGCTCGTCGCCGAGACCGCGCAGTCGATCGCGCGCGGCGCCGACGGCATCATGTTCTTCCAGTGGCGCCAGTCGCGCGCGGGCAGCGAGAAGTTCCACTCCGCGATGCTCCCCCACGCCGGGACCGACACCGAGACCTGGCGGCGCGTGACCGAGCTCGGCGCCCGACTTGCCGCACTGCCACCCCTGCCCGCCCCAGGCCGCGACGCACAGGTCGCGCTCGTGTTCGACTGGGAGAGCTGGTGGGCGATCGAGGAGCGCGATCACCCGACCGAGATCGGCTACCTCGCCGTCCTGCTCGAGTGGTACGGGGCGCTTCACGCCAGAGGTGTCATGGTCGACATCGTTGCGCCCGAGAAGGTCGACGACGGCTACCGCCTGGCGCTCGCTCCGGCGCTGTACCTCTTGCGCGACGAGGGTGCTGCGGCACTCACGTCGTTCGTCGACGGCGGCGGGACGCTCCTCGCCGGCCCGTTCACCGACATCGTCGACGGCCACGACCAGTTCCGCGCCGGCGGCTTCCTCACCCAGCTCGGACCGGCGCTCGGCGTGCGCTTCGAGGATTTCGGCGCGCTCGGCGGCGCCTCCACGGGCGGCAGCGGCGTCGGGGCGCAGAGCGCGCGAGGGAGCTCGGCGGGCGACACCGTCACGTTCCACGTCGGCGACACGAAAGCGCGGGGCACGCTCGTCGCGGAGGCCGTCGAATCCCTTTCCGCCGAGGTCGTCTCGACCTTCGCCGATGGCCTCGCCACCGGCCGGCCCGCGCTCACGCGCAACCGCCATGGGGGCGGCGAGGCCTGGTACGTCGCGACGATGCCCGACCCTGCGGGTGTGGATGCCGATCGTCGGCGCCGTGGTGGCGGCATCCGGTGTCTCTCCCGTCATTCCGGATCTGCCGCGAGGTGTCGAGGTCGCGCGCCGAGGTGATCTCGTCACGCTCATCAACCACGGCGACGAGCCGGTCGAGATCTTCGTGGACGGGACGGATGCCGAGACCGGCGAGCCGATCGGCCGGCGCGAGCTCGGCTCGCAGGGCGTGGTGTTCGCATTCGCTCCCGTGGGCGCCGCCGGCGGGACCGCCGAGCCTGCCGAGCCCGCCGAGAGGACCCTCCACCGATGACGCTGGCCAAAGCATCCACCCCACCCCTCGGATGGAACAGCTGGGACTGCTACGGCACGACCGTCACCGAGGACGAGGTGATCGCGAATGCCGAGTTCATGGCTGCCCACCTGCTCGTCCACGGCTGGGACACGATCGTCATCGATGCGGACTGGTCGGATCCGGCGGCGCGATCGCACGGCTACACCGAGGACGCCGAGCTCGCGCTCGACGAGCACGGCCGGCTTCTTCCCGACCCGGCGCGGTTCCCGAGTGCCGCAGGCGGCGCCGGATTCGGTCCGCTCGCCGCCCGTCTGCACAAGATGGGGCTGAAGCTCGGCATCCACGTGATGCGCGGCATCCCCAAGCGGGCTGTCGAACTCGGGACTGCGGTGCTCGGCACCGAGATGCGGGCCGGTGACGTGGCTGACCCGACGAACGTCTGCGAGTGGAATCCGCACTACCTCGGGCTCGATCACTCGCTGCCCGAGGCGGCCGCGTACTACCGGTCGACGGCGGAGCTGTACGCCGAGTGGGGCATCGACTTCGTCAAGGCGGACGACATGCTCTGGCCGTACCAGTCCGCCGACATCGAGGCGTATGCCGCGGCGCTCGAGGGCGTCGACCGCGAGATCGCGCTGAGCCTCTCGCCGGGGCGCGACCTGTCTGCCGCCCACCTCGAGCACCTGCGCAACCACAGCACGATGTGGCGGATCTGCGACGACGTGTGGGATCGGTGGGACGACGTCATCCCCAACTTCGCGCGATTCGCCCGCTGGGCGCCGTTCGCGAGCCCCGACGGCTGGCCCGACGGCGACATGCTGCCCCTCGGGCGCATCGGCATCCGCGCCGAGCGCGGCGACCCGCGCGATGACCGGCTGAGCCCGGTCGAGCGGCGAAGCCTCATGACGCTGTGGATCATCGCACGGTCACCGCTCATGATCGGCGGCGACCTGCCCTCGAGCGATCCCGGCACCATCGCGCTCTTCACGAATCCCGACGCGCTGGCGATCCTCGGCGCGAGCCGCGCCAACCGCGAACTCATTCGTGAGGACCCGCTGGTGGTCTGGGGCGCCGAGGGAGACGGGGTGCGCTGGGTCGCTGCATTCAACCTCGGCGACACCCCGCTCGCCGTGGCACTCGACACGCGATCCCTCGGGCTGGGACCGATGCCGGGGCCCGTCACGGATGTCTGGACCGGCGCGACCGTCGAGACCGAGGCGATCGATGTGCAGTCGGATGCCGCGCGCAGTGTCGCTCCGGGGAGCACCGCTCTGCGGCTGACGCTGGAGGCGCACGGCTGCGCGCTCCTGAAGGTCGACGCATGAACATCCACGCGGCGGCGCTTGCGCGACCTCCGTTCGCGTGTCACACTGTTGGAAAGCGTTTACCCGCGATGACTCCCGTGGCGACCGCGTCGTCGCCCCGTCCGTGAAAGAGAGAAGGACACCGTGACTGACACGACCCTTGCCCCAGCCCCTTCCGAGGCGGCCACCGGCCGTCCGCAGGTGCGCGAGATCGGCATCATCATGAACGGCGTTTCGGGCCGCATGGGCTACCGCCAGCACCTCGTGCGCTCGATCCTCGCGATCCGCGACCAAGGCGGCCTCGAGCTGCCCGACGGCACGCAAGGTGACCGTCAAGCCGCTGCTCGTCGGCCGCAGCGAGGCGAAGCTCGCCGACCTCGCCGCGAAGCACGGGATCGAGGACTACACCACCGACCTCGACGCCGCACTCGCCGACCCGCGCTGGGAGATCTACGCCGACTTCCTCGTGACGAAGGCGCGGGCATCCGCTCTTCGCAAGGCCATCGCGGCAGGCAAGACCATCTACACCGAGAAGCCCACGGCCGAGACCGTCGACGAGGCGCTGGAGCTGGCGAAGCTCGCCGCGGCGGCGGGCGTCAAGACCGGCGTCGTGCACGACAAGCTGTACCTGCCCGGCCTGCAGAAGCTCAAGCGCCTGATCGACTCCGGCTTCTTCGGCCGCATCCTCTCGGTGCGCGGCGAGTTCGGCTACTGGGTGTTCGAGGGCGACTGGCAGCCCGCGCAGCGCCCCAGCTGGAACTACCGCGCCGAAGACGGCGGCGGCATCATCGTCGACATGTTCCCGCACTGGAACTACGTGCTCGAGAACCTCTTCGGCGAGGTCAAGAGCGTCTACGCGCAGGCGGCGGTCCACATCTCCGACCGCTGGGACGAGAACGGCGAGCATTACAACGCCACCGCGGAGGATGCCGCATACGGCATCTTCGAGCTCGAGGGCGACATCGTCGCGCAGATCAACTCGTCGTGGACCGTGCGCGTGAACCGCGACGAGCTCGTCGAGTTCCACGTCGACGGCACGCACGGCTCGGCCGTCGTCGGGCTGTTCGGCGCGAAGATCCAGCACCGCAACGCCACGCCCAAGCCGGTGTGGAACCCCGACCTCGCCGACGACCACGACTACGACGCCGACTGGGCCGAGGTGCCGACGAACGACGTGTTCCAGAACGGCTTCCGCCAGCAGTGGGAGGAGTTCCTCGTCTCGTACGTCGAGGGCACCGAATACGAGTTCGACCTGCTCTCGGGCGCGCGCGGCGTGCTGCTCGCCGAAGCCGGTCTGCAGTCGAGCCGCGAGGGCCGCAAGGTCGAGCTGCCGACACTCTCGCTGGACTGATCCATGGCGAGCCTCACACTCCTGGGTGCCGACGGCGACGACGTCGACCGCCGAGCTCAACGCGGCGCCCGGCTACGCCAAGCCGACCGGCGCGCTTCGCAGCCGCGTCGCGTACGCCGCCGCTCACGTGGTGCCGAAGACCTGGGCCGAGAACACGCCGGGTCAGCCGGCCGACGTCGACTGGGACGCCACGCTGGACTTCCGCCGGTCGGTCTACTCCTGGGGTCTCGGCGTCGCCGATGCCATGGACACCGCCCAGCGGAACATGGGGCTGGATGCCGCCGCCACGCGTGAGCTGATCTCGCGGTCCGCTCAGGTCGCGCGCGAAGAGGGCGGCTCCGTCGTCGTCGGCGTGAACACGGACCACGTCGATGACGAGCGCATCACCGTCGACGAGGTCATCGACGCCTACAAGGAGCAGCTGCACTTCACCGAGGAGCAGGGCGCCGGTCCGGTGCTGATGGCGTCGCGCCATCTCGCGCGTGCGGCGACATCGGCCGACGACTACCGCCGCGTGTACCGCGAGGTGCTGGGCTCGGCGACCGTCCCGGTCGTGCTCCACTGGCTCGGCACCGCGTTCGACCCGGTGCTCGAGGGCTACTTCGGCAGCCCGTCGTGGCAGGACGCATCCGCGGTGCTGCTCGAGGTCATCGAAGAGAACGTCGACAAGGTCGCGGGCGTCAAGATGAGCCTGCTGGATGCCGCATCCGAGGTGTCGGTGCGCGAGCGCCTGCCCGAGGGCGTGCGCATGTTCACCGGGGACGACTTCAACTACGTCGGCCTCATCGGCGGTGCGGACGTGCCCGACGCGACGCAGCCCGACCGGGATCCGGCGTCCACGCGAGCGCACTCCGACGCGCTGCTCGGCGCATTCGCCGCGATCACGCCGGTCGCCTCGGCCGCGATCCAGGCGCTCGACGCCGGCGATCCGGCGCGCTACCTCGAGATCCTCGGCCCGACCGAGGAGCTCAGCCGGCAGGTGTTCGCCGCGCCGACGTTCTACTACAAGACCGGCGTCGCGTTCCTGTCGTGGCTGAACGGCCACCAGTCCGCGTTCCAGATGGTGGGCGGCCTGCACTCCGCGCGCAGCCTCCCCCACCTGTCCCGCATCGTCGAGCTCGCGAACGCGTCGCTCGCCCTCGAGCAGCCCGAGCTCGCCGCCGAGCGGTGGCACGGGATGCTGCGCCTGAACGGAGTGACCGCATGACCTTCGTCGATCCTCGCCTGTCGATCAACCAGGCCACCATCAAGCACGCCGATCTCGCGACCGCCCTCCGGGTGACCGCGGAGGCGGGCGTCCAGGCGATCGGCCTCTGGCGCGAGCCGGTCCACGACGTCGGGCTCGAGACGGCAGCGACGATGCTCGCCGACTCGGGTCTGCGATTCTCGACCCACTGCCGGGGCGGGTTCTTCACGATCCCCGAGGGGCCCGACCGCCGCGCGGCGATCGACGACAACCGTCGTGCGATCGACGAGACGGCGACCCTCGCGGCCGCCGGCGCGCCGGGCTCGAAGGCGATCCTCGTGCTCGTCGCGGGCGGTCTGCCCGAAGGCTCCCGCGATCTCGTCGGCGCGCGCGAGCGGGTTCGGGATGCGATCGGCGAGCTGGCGCCGGATGCCGCGGCGGCGGGTGTGACGCTCGCGATCGAGCCGCTGCATCCGATGTATGTCAGCGACCGCGCCGTCGTCTCGACCCTCGGGCAGGCGCTCGACATCGCCGCGGACTTCGACGCGTCCGTCGTCGGCGCGACCGTCGACACCTTCCACGTCTTCTGGGACCCGCAGGTGCTCGAGCAGATCGCGCGCGCCGGGCGCGAAGGCCGCATCGCGACGTACCAGGTGTGCGACTGGAAGACGCCCGCTCGCCGCCGACGTGCTGCTCAGCCGCCACTATCCGGGTGACGGCGTGATCGACTTCGCGTCGCCTCACCGCGCGCGGTCGAGGCGACCGGGTACGACGGCGACATCGAGGTCGAGATCTTCAACGCGGACGTCTGGGCCACCGACCCGCTCGTCGCCGTGCAGCGGACGGCGGCCGGATTCGCCGCAGCGGTGTCTCCGCATCTGCGAGCGCCTGTCGCGCATCGCTGACGAATCGCACGGGCTCTAGACTCTGCCTGTGAGCGAGACCACGGCGTCTTCCCGAGGCGCGGCAACCCTCCACGATGTGGCGCGCGAGGCCGGCGTGTCTCTGGCGACGGCATCGCGCGTGCTGAACGGCTCGACGCGCAAGGTGGCCGAGAGCTACCGCACCCGCGTCGAGGCGGCGGCGCTCGCAGCTCGGCTACACCGCGAACCTCTCCGCGCAGGCGACCGCGCGCGGCACCTCGGCGATCGTGGCCCTGCTGGTCGCCGACATCGCCGACCCCTACTTCGGCCAGATCGCCTCGGGCGTCGCGCGCGGCGCCGACGAGGCGGGGCTCGTCGTCACCATCGCGATCACCGAGCGCGACCCGCAGCGCGAGGTGCGGCTCGTCCGCGCGCTGCGCGGACAGCGTCCGCGCGGCCTCATCCTCGCGGCATCCCGCACCGAGGGCCCCGACGCCGCGGGCCTGAAGTCCGAGCTCGACGCCTTCGCGAACATGGGCGGACGCGTCGTCATGCTCGGCCCGGGCGGCGTCGACGTTCGATCTGTCGCCGTCGACAACCGCGGCGGGTCCGCGCAGCTCGGGGCCGAGCTGGCCGCACTCGGCTACCGCGATGCCGTCATCGTCGCGCGCGGAGGAGGGCATCCGGACCTCCGACGACCGCATCGCCGGATTCACCGAGGGCTTCACGCGCGGCGGCGGCCGCGATCGTCGAGGTGCGTCGCGGCGGCTTCACGCGCGATGCCGGCTATGACGTCACGACGAAGCTCCTCGCCGACGGACTCCCCTTCGGCACGCTCGTGTTCGGCATCAGCGACGTCGTCGCGATCGGTGTGATGACGGCGATCCGGGATGCCGGTCGCGCCGTCGGCACGGATGTCGCCGTCGCCGGCTTCGACGACATCGCGACGGGCCGCGACATCCGCCCGGGTCTCACGACGGTTCGCGTGCCGCTCGAGGATCTCGGGCTGCGCGCCCTCCGCGCGGCTGTCGAGCCGGAGTGGGATGCCTCCGAGCCGGCGCTTCCGCTCGAGGTCATCGTCCGCGGCAGCACCCCGCCGCGCGGCTGAGCCCGCGCTCCGCCGCCGTCGCGCTCCGCCGTCGCGCCCATCGCGCGAGAGCCGTGTCCGCGGGCGGGGCCGAGCTAGGCTGACGCCAGCCGCGCTCAGGAAGGAGCCAGGATGCAGCGACCGCCGAAGGGCGTCACCATCTCGGACGTCGCCGCGCGTGGCCGGGGTGTCGCTGTCGACCGTCTCGCGCGTGCTCAACGGCAACACCACGGTCGACGCCGCCCTCGCCGAGCGGGTGAGGGATGCCGCATCCGCTCTCAACTACACCGCGAGCCCGCTCGCGCGCAGCCTCGTGCTCGGACGGACGCAGACGGTCGCGGTCGTCGTGCCCGACCTCGGCAACCCGACGTTCCAGGCGATCCTGCGCGGGCTCAGCCGCGCGGCGGCCGCCGACGACTACCACGTGCTCATCGCCGACTCCGCGGAGTCCGTCGATGAGGAGCGGCTCCTCGCCGTCGAGACCCGGCGCCGCACGGACGGCCTGATCCTCTGCGCGCCGCGCATGCCGGCCGACGAGCTCCGCGGGCTCGTCGCACGCGTCGGCCCGGTCGTGCTCATCAACCGCGAGGCGGGCGACGAGGTGCCCGCCGTCCGCGCGGACTATCGCGGCGCGCTCGGCGAGCTGCTGGCGCACCTGTACGAGCTCGGCCACCGCCGGCTGGTCTATCTCGCGGGAGTCGCCCGCAGCGTCTCGAACGCCGCGCGCCTCGACGCGATCGCGGGATTCCGCGCCGACCACCCCGACGTCGAGGTGCAGGAGCTGCCGTGCGGCGTCGACTTCGACAGCGGCGCCGCCGCGGCATCCGCTGTTCTCGCATCGGGCGCCACGGCGGTGCTCGCCTACAACGATCTCGTCGCGATGGGGCTCATGAGCGCGGTGCAGGCGAGCGGATGCCGCATCCCGGCCGATCTCTCGATCGTCGGGTTCGACGGCATCCCGTTCGCGGCGTACACGACGCCGCCGCTCACGACGGCCGCCGTCCCCGCGTCGGAGCTGGGCGCGCGGGCGTGGGCGGCGATGCGGGCCGTCGCTCGAGGGCGCCGGACCGGTCGGATCCACGACCCTACCGCCGCAGGTGGTGGTGCGCGCGAGCACCGGCCCCGCGCCGGGCTGACCCGTGATCGTGCGGCGACTGGGCGAGCGCTTTCCCAGGGCCGTGGTGCTAGACTGAGAAAACGTTTCCTGAAGGAGTGAGATGAGCCACCGCCGGTACGCCCTCATCGGAGCGGGCCACCGCGCCCAGATGTACGTCGACGCGATCACCGGCCCCTACGCCGACCGGGCCGAGCTCGTCGCGATCTGCGAGCCGAACCCCGTCCGCGCGCAGTACTACGTGGACCGGATCGTCGCGGCGGGCCTGCCGGCCCCCACCGTCTACAGCCCCGATCGGCTGGAAGAGATGATCGCAGCCGAGCGCATCGACCGCGTCGATCGTGGCCGCGCGCGACGACCTGCACGCCGAGCTCATCGTCCGGTCGCTGGATGCCGGCGCCGACGTCGTGGTCGAGAAGCCCCTCACGATCGACGGCCCGTCGGCCGCCGCCATCGAGGACGCCATCGAGCGCACCGGCCGCGAGGTCGTCATCACCTTCAACTACCGCTACTCGCCGCGCAACAGCGCGCTGCGCCAGGTGATCCAGGACGGCACGATCGGGCAGGTCACCTCGATCGACTTCTCGTGGGTGCTCGACACCAAGCACGGCGCCGACTACTTCCGCCGCTGGCACCGCGAGAAGAAGAACTCCGGCGGCCTCCTCATCCACAAGGCGAGCCACCACTTCGACCTCGTCAACTGGTGGATCCGCAGCGAGCCCCGTCGCGTCTTCGCCTCGGGCGGCCTCCGGTTCTACGGAGCTGACAACGCCGCGGCACGCGGCATCCAGGGCCGTCCGGCCCGCGGCACGCATGACGATGCCGACCCGTTCGAGCTCGACCTGCGCGACGACGAGCGGCTGAAGGCGCTCTACCTCGATGCCGAGCAGCACGACGGCTACCTCCGCGATCGCGACGTCTTCTAGCGAAGGCATCACGATCGAGGACAACCTCGCCCTCGTCGTCGACTACGCCTCGGGTGCGACCCTCAGCTACTCGCTCAACGCCCACTCGCCGTGGGAGGGATACCGCGTCGCCGTCAACGGCACCGAGGGCCGCGCCGAGCTCGAGGTCGTCGAGCGCGGCGCCCTCCTCGCCGACGAGGGCCTGCACCCGGTGCTCGACCCCAGCGCCACCCCGACGGAATCGGAGGCGTCGCTCCGGCCCGAAGGCGAGCGCCTCATCGTGCAGCGGCACTGGGAAGCGGCATACGAGGTGCCGATCGTGAACGGCGAAGGCGGCCACGGCGGCGGCGACGCGCTGCTGCTCTCCGACGTCTTCGTCGGCCCCGGCGACGACCCGCTCGGGCGCCCCGCCGACTGGCGCGACGGCGTGCGCTCGATCTCGGTCGGGATCGCCGGCAACCGCTCCCTCGAGACCGGCCTGCCGGTGCAGGTCGCCGATCTCGGCATCCGATTCCTCCACGCGGACGCCACGGCCGCCGTATGAGCCGCATCATCGTCACCGGCGGCGCCGGTCGCCTCGGACGCAGCCTCGTCGCGGGCCTCGCGGGATGGGGCACGAGCTCGTGTCGCTGGACCGCGGCGATCTCGGACGCGCCTGAACTCGCTGACGTCGCGCAGGTCGCCGTGGACCTCACGGATCCGGATGCCGCGTCCCGCGCGATCGCGGATGCCCACGCCGATGCGCTCGTCCACCTCGCGGCGATCGCGGTGCCCTTCAGCGCGCCGGAGGACGTCATCCTGCGCACCAACGCGACCCTCGCCCTCAACGTGCTGTCGTCGGGCGTGGCCGCGGGGATCCCGCGGATCGTCACCGCCTCGAGCCCGACCGTGCTCGGCTACGGCGCGCCGGCCGGGTGGCTGCCGGATCGGTTCCCGCTCGACGAGGAGACGACGCCGAAGCCGTGGAACGCATACGCGCTGTCGAAGCTCCTCGCCGAGCAGACCATCGCGATGCTCGCCCGGCAGACCGGCGATGCGACGCGGTTCGCCGCGTTCCGGCCCTGCTACGTGATCGCGCCCGAGGAGTGGCGGGGAGCGCCGACGCAGCAGGGCCACACCGTCCGCGAGCGCCTCGACGATCCGGCGCTCTCGGCACCCGCCCTCTTCAACTACGTCGACGCCCGGGATGTCGCGACCTTCGTCGACGTGCTGATCGAGGCGCTTCCCGTCGATCCCGAATGCCGAGGTCTTCTTCGTCGGCGCCGACGACGCGCTCGCGCGCGAGCCGCTCGCCGAGCTCCTCCCCCGGTTCGTCCCGGGCTGCGACGAGCTCGCCGCCGGCCTCACCGGCACCTCGCCCGCGTTCTCCAACGACAAGGCCCGCCGCATCCTCGGCTGGCGACCCGACCACAGCTGGCGCGACGAACTCGCCGCCGACGAGACCCGAAAGGACGCGCCGACATGGACTTCGACGGCATCCTCTTCTTCCCGGTGACGCCGTTCGATGCGGACGGCCGCATCGACGACGACCTCCTGCGCGAGCACGTCTCGACGACCCTCGCTCACTCCCCCGGCGGGGTCTTCCCCGCGTGCGGCACGGGCGAGTTCCACGCGCTGTCCGCCGCGGAGGCCGGCACAGGTCGTGCGCGTCGCGACCGAGACGGTGGCCGGCGACGGTCCCGGTCGTCGCGGGCACCGGCGGTCCGCTCGGACACGCGACCGCCGTCGCGCAGGCTGCGGCGGATGCCGGCGCGGACGCGCTGCTGGTGCTGCCGCCCTACCTCGTCGGCGGCCCTCAGGCGGGGCTCGCCGCCTATGTCGAGGCGATCGCTGCGGCATCCCCGCTGCCCGTCATCATCTACCATCGCGGCACCGCGCAGTACTCGGTCGACACGGTTCGCCGGCTGGCCCGCAACCCGCAGGTCATCGGCTTCAAGGACGGCGTCGGCGACGTCGGCCTCGCGCAGCAGATCGTGCGCGCGGTCGCCGAAGAGGGCCGCGACGACTTCGCGTTCTTCAACGGCCTGCTGACCGCGGAGCTCACCCAGGGCGCCTACCGCGGCATCGGCATCCCGCTGTACTCCTCGGCGGCGTTCGCGATGATCCCCGAGGTGGCGAACGCGTACTACCGCGCCTACATCGACGGCGACGAGACCCGCCGCGCCGCGCTGCTCGACGGCTTCTACTCGCCGCTCGTGCGCCTGCGCGACGAGACGCCCGGCTTCGGCGTCTCGCTGATCAAGGCCGGGCTGCGGCTGTCGGGACTCGCCGGTCGGAAGCGTGCGCCCGCCGCTCGTCGACCCGACACCCGAGCAGGAGGAGCGTCTCGCCGGCATCCTCGCCGCGGGGCGCGCGCTGCTGTGACCACGATCTCGTCTCTCGACGCGAGGCTCATCCGCGTGCCGCTCACCCGGCCGTGGGCGGCCGACGTCACCTCGGTCGGCGTGATCGCGACGCACGTCGTGCGCTCCGACGGGGCGGAGGGCTGGGGCTTCTCGTGGACGCCGCAGATCGGCGCCGAAGCCGTGCACGCGCTCATCGAGCACGACATCGCCGCGTTCGCCGTCGGACGCGCCGCCGAACCGGGCGAGGAGTGGCAGCCGCTGTGGCAGCACCTCCACGAGGCCGGCGGCGGAGGGATCACGACCATCGCGCTCGCGGGCCTCGATCTCGCGCTGTGGGATGCCGCGGCCCGCGCGGCCGGCACGTCGCGTCTCGGGCTTCCTCGGCCGGCGGCCCGCGACAGCGTGCGCGCGTACGGCAGCGGCGTGAACCTCCACTACACCGCAGGATGACCTCGTCGCCCAGGTGCAGCGGTGGGTGGACGCGGGCTTCGACGCCGTCAAGGTCAAGGTCGGCAAGGCCCGACCTGCGCGAGGACCTCGACCGCGTCGCCGCGGTGCGCGCAGGTGCTCGGCCCGGAGCGCGCGCTCATGATCGACGCGAATCAGCGCTGGGACCTCGAGCACGGCGACCCGCTCGGTCGACGTCGCTCGCCGAGGTCTCGCCGGCGTGGATCGAGGAGCCGCTCCGCGCCGACGATCTCTTCGGGCACGCCGAGCTCGCCGAGCGCCTGGCGTCGTCGAGTGGCATTCCCATCGCGGTGGGCGAGAACCTGCACACCGCGTACCGATTCGCCGAGTTCCTCCGCGCCGGTGCCGCGCAGATCGTGCAGCCCAACATCGTGCGCGTGGGCGGCATCACGCCGTTCCGTCGGCATCGCGGCGATCGCCGCCGAGCACGGCGCGACGCTGCATCCCCACCTGCTGCCCGAGCTCTCGGGGCAGCTCGCGCTGTCACCTGCGGGCCGTCGCCGGCGTGGCGGAGCCCATGGCGGAGGACGTCGAGGACGCCGGCTTCGGCCGCCCTCGGCGCTCTCGCGGACCCGTCCCCCGTCACGATCACCCGGGGCACCTTGACCGAGACGCCCCACGTCGGCCTCGGCATCCGCTTCTCGGATCCGCCGTGACACCTGCGCGAGACTTCACCGCGCACTGAAACACGCCGTCGCACCGTGCAAACGCGAAGTCTCGCTCACCGGAGAACAGAAGGAGCGAACGCCATGACGACCACCACCGAAGAACTCGAGCAGCTCGCGGCGGCGGCGGCGGCGGCCGCACCCGTGTGGCGGGCGTCTTCGGCCGCCGAACGCGCCTCGTGGCTGCGCGCCGCAGCGGACGCCCTCGACGCGCACGCCGACGAGCTCGTCGCGATCGCGGATGAGGAGACCCGGCTCGGCGAGACCCGCCTGCGCGGCGAGGTCGGACGCACGACCGGCCAGCTGCGGCTGTTCGCCGCTGTTGTCGAGGAAGGCTCGTACCTCGAGCTCACGGTCGACGACGCCGATCCCGCCGCGACGCCGCCCCGCCCCGAGCTGCGCCGCATGCTGATCGGCGTCGGCCCGGTCGCGGTGTTCTCGGCGTCGAACTTCCCCTTCGCGTTCTCGGTCGCGGGCGGCGACACCGCCTCCGCCCTCGCCGCGGGCAACCCCGTGATCGTCAAGGCGCACTCGGGCCACCCGCGCCTGTCGGAGCGCACCGCCGCGATCGTGGCGTCGGCGCTCGAGGCGGCCGGCGCACCCGCCGGCTCGCTCGCCCTCGTCGAGGGCCGCGAAGCCGGCAACGCGCTGGTGCAGCATCCGGTCATCCAGGCCGCGGGCTTCACCGGCTCGCTCACCGGCGGCCGCGCGCTCTTCGACCTCGCAGGCGGACGGCCCGACCCGATCCCGTTCTACGGCGAGCTCGGCAGCGTCAACCCGGTCGTGATCACGCGCGCTGCCCTCGAGGCCCGCGGCGAGGCGCTCGCGCAGGGGCTCGTCGGCTCGTTCACGCTCGGCGTCGGGCAGTTCTGCACCAAGCCCGGCGTCGTGTTCGTGCCGCGCGACGGCGGATTCGAAGACCTCGTCGCGGGCTTCGTCGCCGGCGTCGCCGGCGGTCCGCTCCTCACCGACCGCATCACCGACGCCTTCCCCGCCGGCATCGAGCACCTCGAGGCCGATCCGTCGGTCTCGATCGTCGCCAGGGGCGCCGCGTCGGAGTCGGGCGCCGCGCAGCCGATCGTGCTGACGACGGATGCCGCCGCCGTCGCCGCGCGACCAGAGACCCTCCTCGAGGAGTGCTTCGGACCCGTGACGCTGCTCGTCCGCTACGGCGACGAGGCCGAGCTGCGCACAGCGCTCGAGGCGGTTCCCGGCAGCCTCACCGCCACGCTCCACAGCGAGGCGGAGGACGACGTCGACGCCGTGCTCGCGATCCTGCAGCGCAAGGCCGGACGCGTGCTCTTCGCGGGCTGGCCGACCGGCGTCGCGGTGACGTGGTCGCAGCAGCACGGCGGACCGTGGCCGGCGACGACCTCGCTCCACACCTCGGTCGGAGCCACGGCGATCCGCCGGTTCCTGCGCCCGATCGTGTTCCAGGACGCGCCCGAGCGGCTCCTGCCCGCCGTGCTGCGCGACGACGCGCTCGCCGCGCTGCCGCACCGCCGCAACGGGGTGCTCCGGGTTCCGTCGGTCCAGCCCTGACCCCACTCCGGGTTTGGGGCGCCTTTCTTCGCCGACACGCCGCGCCAGTCGGCGCGTCGTGCGGGCAACGCGCCCCAAACCCCACTGGAGCCGGGCGTCGGCAGTCGACGGGGCCTGAATCAGCCGAGCGCGCGGGCGAGCTCCGCTCCGGCCTCGACGAGCCATCGCGCGGGATCCGCCATCGCGGCCTCGCGCCGAACCGGCGAGCTCGGTGAGCGACGCCGTCCCTGCGAACGCGGACACGTCGGCCTCCGGCGCGATCCTTCCCGCCACGAGCGCGACGGCCGTGCCCCGATTCGGCGGCGATCGCGGCCACGTGGGCGGGCACCTTGCCCGCGGCGGACTGGCCGTCGAACGACCCCTCGCCCGTCACGACGACGGATGCCGCGGCCACCGCCGCGCGGAGTCCGATCAGGTCCGCCACCGCCGCCGAGCCCGGCACGAGCGGCGCGCCCCACGCGAGCAGACCGAACCCGCTGCCTCCGGCCGCACCGGCGCCCGGGGTCTTCGGGTCGACGCCGAACAGCGCCGCAAGCCGTGCGAGGCCCGCGTCGAGCGCTGCGACCTGGGCCGGGTCGGCGCCCTTCTGCGGGCCGAACACGGCGGCCGCTCCCCGTGCTCCGAGGAGCGGATTCGTCACGTCGCTCAGCACCGTCGCACCGCCTGGCGGGAGCGGCGCCAGGCCTCGATACGTCGACCGCCATGAGGTCGGCGAGACCCCGGCCGCCCTCCGCGATCGGGTCGCCGGCGGCATCCGTGAATCGAGCGCCCAGCGCCGTCAGCAGTCCGACACCCCCGTCGGTCGAGGCGCTCGACCCGATGCCGAGCACGAGGCGGTCGACACCCTGCGCGAGCGCGGCCGCGATGGCCTCGCCGAAGCCGCGGGTGTGCGCGTCGAGCGGACGCAGGCGCGGCGGCGAGCCGAGCAGCTCGATCCCGCTCGTGCTCGCGAGCTCGACGACGCCGGTGCCGCCGGGAGCGGCATCCGTCGGCGGCAGAAGGAGCCACGCCGCGTCGACGGGCAGTCCCTCCGGTCCGGTCACGCGCACCGGCATCCGCCGCGCCCCGGGTACGGCGGTCTCGAAGGCATCCACCGTTCCCTCGCCGCCGTCGGCCATCGGAAGCAGGGTGACCTCGTCATGGTGACGGATGCTGCGCCATCCCTCGCGCGACCGCGGCCGCGGCCTCGGCCGCGCCGATCGTGCCCTTGAAGGAGTCGGGCGCGATCACGACGCGATGTGGCATACCGCCATTCTCGCCGATTGCGAGCGGAAAGCGCTATCCCGCCATGAAGCGCTTACCGATGCCACGATGGACGCATGGACACCGCCGAGCCGACATTCCGCCCCGCGCCGTCATCGCCAGCGGCGCGGGCCGCTACGCCGACGCGTGGCATCTGTTCCCGCACACCTCTGCGCGGATCGCCGAGATCCTGGGCGAGGACGGATGGGACGTGCTCGTCATCGATGATCCGGACCGCGCGCTGTGGTCGCTGGATGACGCCTCGCTCCTGGTCGTGAATGCCGGCGATCCTTGGCGGGGAGGCGACGGCGAGCCGCACGCCGATCATGCCGCCGCGCGGCGGCCTCGGACGCGGCCATCGATCGCGGCATCGGGCTCATCGCCGTGCACACCGGGCTGGCGAGCCTGCGTGACTACCCTCGCTGGCGCGAGGTCATCGGCGGCGAGTGGGAGGTCGATCGCTCGTGGCATCCGCCGATCTCGCGCGCCGTCATCCCCGTGGTCGACGGCGAGCATCCCGTCACCGCCGGGCATCTCCGAGATCTCCGTCTTCGACGAGCTCTACACCGATCTCGCCGTCGACGAGCGACGTGCACGTGCTGTGCCGCGCATGAGCGGGATGCAGCATCCCACCCTCTCGTGTGGGTGTGCGAGCAGCCGACCCGCGCCGTCGCGACGGCGCTCGGCCACGACGAGCGATCGTACGAATCGGCCTCGCACCGCGCGCTGATGCGCGGCGCGGCGCGGTGGGCAGGACGGTGGGCGGGAGTCAGGCGGCGAGTAGCGGCAGAATGGAGCCGTCCCCCCGCTCACCTCTTCGAGGAGTGTCATGTCCTGGCTCGTGACCGGCGGCGCCGGCTACATCGGCGCCCACATCGTCCGCGCACTGTCGTCCGCAGGGCTCACGCCCGTCGTCCTCGACGATCTCTCGAGCGGGCACCGCGGGTTCGTGCCCGAGGGCGTTCCGTTCGCGGAGGGGTCGATCCTCGACCGCGACCTCGTCGAGCGGACGCTCCGCGAGCACGACGCGACCGGCGTCATCCACGTCGCGGGCTTCAAGTACGCGGGCGTCTCGGTGAAGCGGCCGCTCCACACCTACGCGCAGAACGTCGAGGGCACCCGCGTCGTGCTCGAGGCGATGCAGGCGGCGGATGTCGCGAACATCGTCTTCTCGTCGAGCGCGGCCGTCTACGGCACGCCGGACGTCGAACTCGTCACCGAGGACCTCCCGAAGCGCCCCGCCTCGCCGTACGGGGAGTCGAAGCTCATCGGCGAGTGGCTGCTGCGCGACCAGGCGACGGCGACCGCCGAGTCGGAGCATCCGCTGCGGCACACGTCGCTGCGATACTTCAACGTCGTCGGCTCGGCCGACCGCGTCCGTCTACGACACGAGCCCGCACAACCTCTTCCCCCTCGTCTTCGAGGCGCTCATCGAGGGCCGGACGCCGCGCATCAACGGCGACGACTACGACACCCCCGACGGAACGAACGTCCGCGACTACGTGCACGTCGGCGACATCGCGGCCGCGCACGTCGTCGCCGCGCAGCGGCTCGAGTCCGGCGATCCCATCGAGCCGGCCTACAACCTCGGTTCGCGCAACGGCCTCTCGGTGCGCGAGATCATGGATGCCATGGCCCGCGTCACGGGCATCGACTTCACGCCCGAGATCGCACCGCGCCGCGCCGGCGACCCCGACCGGATCGTCGCGACCGGCGAGCTCGCGGCGCGCGACCTGGATTGGGCGATGCGCTACTCGCTCGACGAGATGGTCCGTACCGGCTGGGAGGCGCGGCGCGCCGCCGGCTGACGGCATCGCGCATCGCGTCGTCGAGCGATCGCCGCGAGGACGCGCGGTGCTCGCCAGCGCAGCACGAGCGTCGTGGGAACCGTCTCGACGCGGTGCCGTCCGTCTTCGATGCCGCCGATGAGCGCGGCGACGGCCCTCTCGCCGAGCGTGTCGAAGTCCTGCCGGACGGTCGTGAGCGGAGGGCGGTAGTCCGCGGCATCCGCGATGTCGTCGAACCCGACGACGCTGACCTCCTCGGGTACGCGCCGGCCGCCCTCGGCAAGCGCGCGGATCACGCCGAGCGCCATCTGGTCGTTGGCGGCGAAGACGGCCGTGACTGACTCGTCGGCCGCGAGCGCGCCGGCGGCTGAGTGACCGGATGCTGCGGTCCAGTCGCCCCGGATGATCGAGGCTTCAGGGGCACCGGCCTCCTCGAGCGCCTCGCGCCATCCGCGCTCGCGCTCGGCGGCCGCGAACGACGCCTCGGGACCGGCGACGAGGTGGACGGTGCGATGCCCGAGCGAGAGCAGATGCGCCGACAGCCAGACGCGCACCGCCGGCGTGGTCGGACTGCACGATGCTGAAGCCCGGGTCGCCGTCTCGGCACCCGGCCGGCGCATCCACGACGACGAGCTCGAGGTCGCGCGGCGGCGGAGCGTCGCGTGCGAGCGCCGACGCCTCGTTGAGCACCACCACGCCATCCACACCCTGCTCGCGCAGGCGCTCGAAGGCGTGCGAGACGGCGGAGTCGGCGCCGAGCGTCACGACGGTGAGTGCGTAGCCGCGCGTCGCGGCAGCATCCGCCACCGCCTGCAGCATGCGCGAGTTGCCGACCGTCGCGAGGGTCGACACGAGGAGCCCGATGGTCTGGGTGCGCCCGGTGCGCAGCGCCCTCGCGGCGCGGTGCGGGCGGTAGCCGAGGTCGGCCATCGCCGCCTCCACGCGCGCGCGGGTCGCCGGCTCGACACGGGGACTGGCGTTGACGACCCGCGACACCGTCTGCCCCGAGACGCCGGCGCGTGCGGCGACATCGGCCATCGAGACACGGCGTGGCTCACTCATCCCGATCTCCTCCACGAGCGGTGCGGCAGCGGCGGGCGAAACTCCGCAGCCTCGGTCCATGTTGACGTTACCATGCGACGACGGCTACCATGTTGACGTGAACATTGCTGAGTTGAGCGTGGAAGACCTGGGTGCAGGCGTCGTCAAGCGCTCGACCCGCCTGGCCGACGGCCGCGAGCTGATCTACTTCGACGATCCAGGCACGACGCTCGGCGCTGATCGCGCCGTCGATGCGCGAGACCTCGGCCCCGCGGCCCGAGACCGCCACGATGCGTCGCGACGTGCTCACCGGCGACTGGGTGTCGATCGCCGCCGCGCGGCAGAACCGCGCGTTCCTGCCTCCCGCCGAGCTCGACCCGCTGGCACCGCAGACGCCGACCAATCCGTCGGAGATCCCCTCGCGCTACGACGTCGCCGTCTTCGAGAACAAGTCGCCGTCGTTCGGTCCGGCTCTCGACCGAGGCCCACGGCGACGCTCCGGCGGGCATCGACGCACCGCGCGGCATCGACGACCTCGACGCACCCGGCCTCGGTCGCACCCGCACCTCGGTCGGGCCGATGCGAGGTCGTGTGCTTCAGCCCCGAGCACTCCGGATCGTTCGGCACGCTGACCCGCACCCGTGCGCGCACGGTCATCGAGGCGTGGGCCGACCGCACCGCGGCGCTGTCCGCCCTGCCGGGCGTCGAGCAGGTCTTCCCGTTCGAGAACCGCGGCGAGGCGATCGGGGTCACGCTCCCCCACCCTCACGGCCAGATCTACGCGTACCCCTACATCACTCCGCGCACGGCGAGCCTCCTGGCATCGATCGACCGTGAGGGGCCCGACCTGTTCGCCCGGATCCTCGAGTTCGAGCGCGCGTCGGAGCGCGTCATCCTCGAGGGCGAGCACTGGACCGCCTTCGTGCCCTTCGCCGCCCGCTGGCCGCTCGAGGTCCACCTGCTGCCGCATCGCCACGTCGCGGACTTCGCGGAGACGACGGACGCCGAGCGCGATGAGCTGGCACCGCTCTACCTGCGGCTGCTGCGCGGCATCGACGCGGTCTACGACTCGCCCACGCCCTACATCGCCGCGTGGCATCAGGCTCCGGTGAGCCGCGGCCGCGACACGGTCCGGCTGCACCTGCAGCTCACCTCGCCGCGACGCGCGGCCGACAAGCTCAAGTTCCTCGCCGGATCCGAGGCCGCCATGGGCGCCTGGATCGGCGACATCCCACCCGAGACCTCCGCCGCGCGACTGCGCGAAGCGGTCGCATCCATTCCCGAGGAGTCCGCATGACCGCCGCCAGCACCTGGTCCGCCCCCGGGCGGGTCAATCTCATCGGCGAGCACACCGACTACAACGACGGGTTCGTGCTGCCGTTCGCGATCCAGCACCGAACGCGCGTCACGCTGACACCGCGTGAAGACGCGGTGGTCGTGTCCTCGACATTCGCCGACGGCGAGGTCGGCGGTGCCGCTCGACGAGCTGGGCGAGTTCTTCCCGGCCCGCCGCGACGAGGTCGCCGAATGGGCCCGGTATCCGCTCGGCGTGGCCTGGGCCCTGCTTCACGCATCAGGCAGGGATGCGGCATCCGTCACCGGCGTCGATCTGTCGTTCACCTCCGACGTGCCGGTCGGCGCGGGCCTGTCGTCGTCGGCCGCGATCGAAGGCGCCACCGCATCGGCGCTCAACGACGTGTGGGAGCTCGGGCTCGACCGCGTCGCCCTCGCGCAGGTCGGCCGCACCGCCGAGAACGAGGCCGTCGGCGCCCCGACCGGGATCATGGACCAGATGGCCTCGATGCTCGGCCGGGCTGATGCCGCGATCTTCCTCGACTGCCGCTCGCTCGAGGCGACGGTCGTCGACCTCGGCTTCGCCGCCGCCGGGCTGGAGCTGCTCGTCATGGACACCGGCGTGCAGCACTCGCACGCGACCGGCGGCTACGGCGAGCGCCGCGCGTCGTGCGAGCGCGGCGCCGCGATCATGGGCGTGACGGCGCTTCGCGACGTCTCGGTCGCGGACCTGCCCCGCGCGGCCGAGCTCATGGACGACGTCACCTTCCGGCGCGTCCGCCACATCGTCACCGAGAACCAGCGCGTGCTCGACACCGTGCGCACTCTGGCCGAGAGCGGCCCGACCGCGATCGGCGACCTGCTCGTCGCCTCGCACGCCTCGATGCGCGACGACTTCGAGATCTCGGTGCCCGAGCTCGACACGGCCGTCGATGCCGCACTCGCGGCGGGTGCCATCGGCGCGCGCATGACCGGCGGCGGATTCGGCGGCGCCGCGATCGCGCTCGTCGCGCACGACCGGGTGGAGCAGGTGAAGGATGCCGTGACCGCCGCGTTCGCAGCATCCGGATTCGCCGCCCCGACCATCTTCACGGTCGTCCCCTCTGCCGGCGCCGCCCGCGACTGACCCCACCCTGCGGCCCCGCCGTGGATCGGGCGACGGCGAGCGAGCGTCAACCCCTGGCGGGGACGGATGCCGCCGCCTAGCGTCGATGGTGGGCCGCGGCATCCGCCCCCGGCCGGAAGGAGCGATCGTGGCGTACATCACCGTCGGGACCGAGAACTCGGCCGACATCGAGCTCTACTACACCGACCAGGGGTCGGGGCAGCCGGTCGTGCTGATCCACGGGTTCCTGGGGAACGCCGAGTCGTGGGGCAAGCAGCAGGCCGCTCTGCTCGATGCCGGCTACCGGGTGATCGCCTACGACCTTCGCGGCTACGGCGCCTCGACGAAGGCCGGCTCGGGGTACGACATGGACACGTTCGCCGCCGACCTCCACGCCGTGATGGAAGACCTCGATCTGCACGACGCGGTGCTGGTGGGCTCACTCGATGGGTACGGGCGAGATCGTCCGCTACCTCTCGCGCTACGGCAGCGCGCGTGTCGCGAAGGCGGTGTTCATCTCTTCGCTGCAGCCGTACCTGCTGGTGACCGAGGACAACCCGGGCGGTGCCGGCCCGCAGGAATTCTTCGAGGGTCTCGTCGCCGACGTCCGCAAGGACCGCTACGACTTCGTCGCCCGGTTCCTCCACGGGTTCTACAACCTCGACGAGAACCTCGGCTCCCGGATGTCGCAGGAGGCGTTCGACGCCACCCTCCAGGTCGCGAACCACGCCGGCAACACGGCCATCGCCGCGACACCGCTGACCTGGCCGACGGACTTCCGTGCCGACATCCCGTCAGATCGACGTTCCCGCCTTGATCATGCACGGGACCGCCGACAACATCCTGCCCATCGACGTCACGGCGCGACGCTTCAAGGAGCTGCTGCCGGATGCGACCTACGTCGAGCTCGAGGGAGCCCCGCACGGAATGCTCTGGACTCACGGCGACGAGGTGAACGAGGCTCTCCTGGCGTTCCTGCGCAGCAGCTGAGGTAGCTCTTCGACCTGCTCACGCAGCCCAACTCAGACAGGAACCCCGAATGACCGTGACAGTTGACGCCCCCGTCGTGACGATCGCACCGGGCGGGGTCCGGGGCTTCTGGCGCGGAACGCCAGGCGCTCCGGGTGCATCGGCGGCCTTCCTCGGCATCCCGTTCGCGAAGGCTCCGGTAGGCGAGCTGCGCTTCGCCGCCCCCGTGCCGCCCGAGCCGTGGGACGGCATCCGCGACGCGGTGGAGTACGGCGCGACGGCGCAGCGCGGCGACCCTGGGATGACGCTCATCCCTGAGCCGTCCATCCCCGGCGAATCGACGCTGAACGTCAACGTCTTCACGCCGGTGCCTGGGGAGCCTGTGGCTGCGCTTCCGGTGCTCGTGTGGATCCACGGCGGTGGGTTCACCGGCGGCTCGCCCGCGAGCCCCTGGTACGACGGCCGCTCATTCAACCGCGACGGCGTCGTGACGGTCACCGTGTCGTACCGGCTCGGCTTCGACGGCTTCGGTCACATCGCCGGCGCGCCGTCGAACCGCGGCGTCCGCGACTGGATCGCCGCACTCGAGTGGGTGCGCGACAACATCGCCGCCTTCGGTGGCGACCCGGCGCGGGTGACGATCGCCGGGCAGTCCGCCGGCGGCGGTGCGGTGCTGACACTGCTCGGGATGCCGGCTGCCCAGGATCTGTTCCATTCGGCGTGGGCCCTCTCCGGCGCGATGGCCGACGTCAGCCGCGAGCGCGCCCGGACGCTGTCGGCGAAGCTCGCCCACCTCGCCGGCGTCGCGCCCACTCGCGACGGCTTCGCGTCTGTCACCGAGGAGACCATCCGCGAACTGCAGGACAAGGCCGTCGCACCGGACTCGCGGGACCCGCTCGCCGGGGTCCACGTTCTGCTGCAGGAGGGGCTGTCGTGGGGTCCGGCCGTGGACGGCGACCTGATCACCCAGCCGACGATGGATTCGATCCGTGCCGGCGTCGGTGCGGACAAGCCGCTGGTGCTCGGGGCGACCGACGACGAGTTCACGATGGTCACGGACTCGGCCAAGGGCAAGCTCCGGTTCATCCCGGTCGGCCTCGCGCTCGCAAAGCTGAGGGCATCCCCGGATGTGCGACGCGCCTACCTCGCTGCCAACGCAGCCGCAGCGGCGCAAGGGAACGGCGGCCGTCCTCGGTCGGTTCGTCACCGACATGGTGTTCCGCTCGCGCCGTCGTGCGTGTCGCCGAGGCGCGTGCCGACGCGCCGACCTGGGTCTACCGGTTCGCGTGGCCGTCGCCGACGCGCACCTGGGCGCTGCACTGCCTCGACGTGCCGTTCTGGTTCGACTGCCTCGACGCGGAGGGTGTCATCGAGATCGCGGGCGATGCCCCGCCCCGCCGGCTCGCCGACGCGGTGCACGGCTCCGCCGTCGGCCTCATCCGCGACGGCGCGCCCGGGATGGCCGGCCTGGTCCGCGGAAGCCGGGACCACCCGGGTGTTCGGTGGTCCCGCCATCCCAGCCGGATGTGATGCGCGACGGCTACGCGAGCGTCCGCGCGCTCGTCTGAGGGCATCCGCCTGCGGTCCCGGTTTCGCGCCTTCGCAGCATCCGGAACCTGCGAAACCTGGACCGCGCTCACCGGTGATCTCTTCAGGCCAAGGCGCCGATGACTTCTCTCTCGAAGAGCTCGATGCCGGAGCGATCGTACGCCGCCTCGGGGAAGTAGTGGATCGCATAGCCGAGGCCGTGGTCTGCACGGCGGGCGAGGCGCTCCGCGACCTGCTCGACCGAGCCGAATCCGTCCGAGCCGAGGAAGTCGCGCTCGATGTCGTCGGCGCGCTTCTCACCCACGAACGGAAGCACACGGGCCTTCACGGCGGCCAGGCGATCGGCTGCCTCCGCCTCGGTCGCTCCCACGATGGTGTTGAAGTTCGACGAGCGCGTGATCTCCGCGAAGTCCCGGCCGCGTGCGTCGCAGTGGCCGCGGAGGATGTCGCTCTTGCGGTCGAACTCCTCGATCGAGCCGGCGAAGTTCGTGTACTGCGCGTAGCGCGCCGCGATCTTGAGCGTGACCTTCTCGCCGCCGCCCGCGATCCAGAACGGGATGCCGCCCGCCTGCAGCGGCAGCGGCCGCACGATGGCGCCGTCGACCTGGTAGTGGTCGCCGTCGAGGGTGGCCGTGCCGGTCGTCCATGCCTGGTGCATGATCTCGACGCCTTCGCGCAGCATCCCGAGTCGCTGCGGGATGGCGGGGAACCCGTAGCCGTACGCGCGCCACTCGTGCTCGTACCAGCCGCCGCCGATGCCCATCTCGACCCGGCCACCCGAGACGAGGTCGATGGTCGCCGCGACCTTCGCGAGGTACGCCGGGTTGCGGTACGCCATGCACGTGCACATCTGACCGAGTCGGATGCGGCTGGTCGACGCCGCGAAGGCGGCCATCAGCGTCCACGCCTCGTGCGTCGCCTCCTCGGACGGAACCGGCGTCGTGTGGAAGTGGTCGTAGACCCACAGGGACTCCCATGGGCCTTCGTCGGCCTGCTGGGCGAGCGTCGACATGGCGCGCCACTGGTCGGCGGGATCGATGCCGACGAGGTCGAAGCGCCAGCCTTGGGGGATGAAGGTTCCGAATCGCATC
The DNA here is from genome assembly GCA_963751055.1 of uncultured Actinomycetota bacterium. Classification (GTDB taxonomy): domain Bacteria; phylum Actinomycetota; class Actinomycetes; order Actinomycetales; family Microbacteriaceae; genus Microbacterium. The sequence continues at coordinate 82,005 of CAVVTB010000012.1, forward strand.
CCTCCAGGCTAGGAGGTCTGCAACCCGGTCACGGTCGCGTGCGGCATCCTGCGCTGTGCCGTTAGGGACGGGACAAGGTCACGGAGGCGTGCGGCATCCTGCGCTGCATCACCGCGATCGCCTCGGGGTTGTCGTCGACGAGCACCGCGTCGCGGCCCAGCGCCGAGGCGACGGCTCCCGTCGTCCCGCTGCCGGCGAAGAAGTCGAGCACGCGATCGCCCGGACGGCTCGACGCCTGGATGATCCGCCGCAGGATGCCTTCGGGCTTCTGCGTCGGGTATCCCGTCTTCTCGCGACCGGCCGTCGGCACGATGGTGTGCCACCAGACGTCGGTGGGGAGCTTGCCGCGCTCGGCCTTCTCCGGCGTCACGAGTCCCGGGGCCATGTAGGGCTCGCGGTCGACGGCCTCGGAGTCGAACCAGTAGCGCCCCGGATCCTTCACGTAGACGAGGATCGTGTCGTGCTTCGTCGGCCACCGCTTGCGCGTCTTCGCGCCGTAGTCGTACGCCCAGATCAGCTCGTTGAGGAACCGGTCGCGCCCGAACAGGGCGTCGAGCAGCACCTTCGCGTAGTGCGCCTCGCGGTAGTCGAGGTGGAGGTACAGGGTGCCGTCGTCGGCGAGCAGCCGCCACGCCTCTTCGAGGCGCGGCTCGAGGAATCCCCAGTAGTCGTCGAACCGATCGTCGTACGCGCGCAGGTCGCCGCGCAGCCGCTCGTAGTCGCGGCCGTGGAACCCCCGCCGGACGATCGTCTCGGGCACCATCTGTCCGCGAGACGACACCTGGTCGCCGAGGACGTGGGAACCACCCATGGTCTCGTCCACCAGATGTGGTCTCGCGGAGTCGGGCAGGCGGTACGGTGCGGACGGGGGACGCGCGGTCTCGACCGCGCGCTCGCGCGTGCGACCGGTGTTGAACGGCGGATCGAGGTAGATGAGCGTGAAGGCGCCGTCCGCGAAGCCGCGCAGCACCTCGAGGTTGTCGCCGTGATGGATCTCGACCGACCCTTCGACGGGCGGTGGGACCGTCACGGCACCCGGCGCAGCCACGCGTCGGTCGCGAACTTGGACTCGACGAGCGCCTCCGCCTCGGCGTATTCCTCTTCGGTGATGCGTCCGGGGACGGCTCCGTAGAGATTCGTGAACGTCTCGATGAAGCGCTCGATGATCGCCTCACGCGGCAAGCCCGGTCTGCCGCCGCAGCGGGTCGACGCGCTTCGCAGCCGAGACGGTGCCCTTGTCGCTGAGCTTCTCGCGCCCGATCCGCAGCACCTCGGTCATCATCTGACCGTCCATGTCGTAGCTGAGGGTCGCGTGGTGCAGCACTCCCCCGTTCGCGAGACGCTTCTGCGCGGCGCCGCCGATCTTGCCCTGCGGCGAGGCGATGTCGTTGAGCGGCTGATACGTCGCCTCGATGCCGAGGGACCGCAGGGCCTGCAGCACCCAGTCGTCGAGGAACGCGTACGAGTCGGCGAACGTCATGCCCGCGACGAGGGATGCCGGCACGTAGAGCGAGTACGTCACGATCGAGTTCGCCGCCATCAGCATCGCGCCGCCGCCCGAGATGCGACGGACGACATCGAATCCGTGGCGCTCCGCTCCCTCGGGGTCGACTTCGTTGCGCAGCGACTGGAACGATCCGATGACGACGGCCGACTCGTTCCATTCCCACAGGCGAAGCGTCGGGCGGCGGCGTCCGTCGCCGACGCGACCGGTCAGCACCTCGTCGAGCGCGAGGTTCATGCGGGGTGAGACGGGCGGCTCGTGCACGACCTCCCAGTCGAAGTCCCGCCATCCCGGTGCCGTCACGAGCGCGCGGCGCACGGCCGTGCCGACCGATTCCGGGGTGAAGCCCAGCAGCTGCGCGCCGTCGGGAAGCGCGGCGCGAACCGCCGCCGCGATGGTGACGACATCCGCCTCGATGGGCAGCCCGTTGACCGCCGCATCGATGGCGTCCAGCGCGGTGTCGGGCTCGAGGAAGAAGTCGCCCGCGAGATGGAAATCCGCGATCCGGCCGTCTCGCTCCTCGAGGTCGACGACGACGAGCTTTCCGCCGGGGACCTTGTATTCACCGTGCATCGTCACAGCTTAGGGCGACGGCGCGGAGCACCCGGGCTCAGTTGATGCCGGGGATGACCAGCCAGCCGTTCGCGAGCACGATCCAGACGACGACCAGCACGAGGGCGGCGATCGTGAGCCCGATGCTCGACTTGCCCCGAACGATCAGCGCCACGATCAGCGCGATCGCGGTGATCACCGCGAGCACCACCGAGCCGAACGGAATCGGAACGAAGAGGGAGATGAGGAAGAGGCCGCCGGCGATGAGCTCGACGATGCCCGACGACGGTGCCTCCCTTGCCGCGCAGGCGCAGGATTCCGTCGATGACGGCGAGGATGCCGCCCACGAGCGCGATGAGCAGAAGCCAGGTGAAGGTGATCAAGGCGGGGGGTCCTATCGATCTGAGGACGCACGAGTGCGTGCGGCCGCGCCAGCCTATCGTCGCGACAGCGACCAACCGCGGGGGCGAAACGCCGCTGCGGGGCCGGATGCGGCATCCGGCCCCGCAGCGCGCGTCAGCGCTCGCGTGTCAGCCCGACGTGCACGCCTTGCCGTTGAGGTAGAACAGCCACGGCGCCGGCCGCGGCGCCCGTGCCCTTCACGGTGACGGTCGCCTTCTTGCCGGGCGTCAGCTTCGCGTTCTTCTTGCCCGACGTGACGGTGACGTCGGCGCCGATCTCGCGTGGCCTCGCCGCCGCTCACCGACGTGATCGTCTGGTCGCCCTCGAACGTCCACGACAGCGTCCAGGGATCCACGCTGTCGGTGCCCTGGTTGTGGACGACGAATGTCGAGGAGGAAGCCCTTGCCGGTGTTCGTGGCGGTGACCTTGACGTTGCAGTCGAGCGGCGCGAGCGGCGGGTTGGAGTATGCGATCAGCTCCCGCGCCTGCTCGACGAACCACTGCCCGGCGGCCGGGTCCTCGATCCCGCGCTCGGGATCCAGAGGTCCGTCGGTGCCGCGGTAGCACTATCCGTCCGACTCACCGGGGACCTTGATCCAAAGGTACGCATCGATGAGCGGGTCATCCACCGTGGTGGTCGGCAGCGCACCGGTGCCGCGGTCCGGCGGGTTGCACCAGTCCTCGCGGGTCGGGATATGAGGCATCGGCGGGCGGGGTCCACGGGCCTTGTCCGTTGCGGCTCGTGTCGAGCACGAAGTGCGCCATCGCGGACGGGATCCTGCGTCCAGCCCGGTGTCCGCGTAGGCCTGCGCATATGCGGCGTCGCTGAGCCCCCACGTCGAGAAGTCTGCCGGGTTGGCCGGGTAGTACTGGCTCGCGCACCAGGCGGGCTGCCACCAGGTGTTCATCGAGAGATCGAGGCACTGCGAGATCCAGGTGCCGTACTTCTGCAGCCGCTCCGTCTGGATGTAGTTCGACGCGTTCAGGAAGAAGCCGTCCGCCCGCTCGACGCCTGCCTGGATCAGCCGGTCGGAGATGTCGCCGACGCCGAGCCACCCACTGTGGGTGCCGTCGAGGTAGACCGACGTTCCCGCCCCGGCCTTCAGCGCGTCGACGGCGTAGTTCAGCTGCTCGAAGCGATCAGGCGCCGCCGTCGCCGGATCGGCGATCTCCGCGGGCTGGCACCACTCCAGCTCGCCGTTGATGGTGGTGTACCACGGGATGATCCCGAGCCCGTCCGGCTCGAGGATGACGGTCGCCGTCGCGCCCGCCGATGCCGGCGGCGACGCCGTCGATCCACGCCTTGTAGTCCGCCGTGTTCGCCGCTCCGCCGGCGGAGTACTGCGCGCAGTCGCGGAAGGGCAGGTTGTACGCGACGATCACAGGCATCTCGTGCCGGGCGGATGCGGCATCCACGATCTCGTCCACCGCCGCCTGCGCCTCGGCGGGCGTGCCCTGTGTGATCCAGTCGGCTGACGGGATGCTGCCGAGAAGCTGCGCGTCGGCGCGCGCCTGGCCCGAGAGCGACTGAGCCGCCTCGAGTGTCGTGCTGTAGGGGTTGAGGTAGAGGTCGGAGCCGGCGAGGCCGCCGTCCGCTTCGGCTGCGCCGGCGACGGTCGGCGCAAGCGCCGCCAACGTCAGTGCAAGGGTTCCGGCGACCGCAAGAGCGGCGAGCCGGCGATGGATGGTGGGGGGTTTCATCTCTCTCCAGGGGTCGTCATCGGCCTGACGCCTACATCGTCGAAGGCGTGAGAGTCCGGATCCGTGGGAGCGCTCCCACAGGTCCGTACGTCGCCAGACTGCCGTGGGAGCGCTCTCAAGTCAAGGGCCTCGGCGACAGACGAGATGGCCGTCGGCGGGTCAGTCGCGCGCGGGAATGCGCTCGTCGAGCCAGGCGAGGAGGTCGGCGCGCACCTCGGCCTGCATCGGGCTCGTTGAAGATCTCGTGGCGGGCGTCGGGATAGACGAGCGTGGTCACGTCGGTCAGCTTCGGACCGCGTGCGGTAGGCGTCGGCGAGCTTGTGCACGCTGACCGGCCCGCCGACCGGGTCGTCGCGTCCGACCATCAGCAGCAGCGGCATGTCGTGCCCGAGGTTCCGGCTGGGCGCCCCATCATCCGCAGCTGGGCGACGCAGGCCGAAGTTCTTGGCCATCGGCACCCTCGTGGTGAGCGGATCGTCGAGGAACGCCCTGCACCACCGTCGGATCGCGGCTGAGCCATTCCATGCCCGTGGCATCCGGGCCCGCCCACCGCTTGTTCAAGTCGCCGAGGTTTCCCGAGCCGAGCTGGCGCAGCACCGTTCCGCTGAGCACCACCGCGTCGTACCAGTCGGGATGCCCGTTGAGGAGCATCTGCGCGATGAACGATCCCCATGAGTGCGCGATGAGCACCAGCGGCAGCGACGGGATGCTCAGCGCGGATCGTGCTCAGTCATCTGCCCGACGGCATCGGCCGCCGCGCGGACGCTGCCCGGTCCGGGCCGACCGAGCTTGGCGGCGTCGCCGCCGTGCTGACGCATGCCGGTGCGGCCGTGGCCGCGGTGGTCGTCCGCGTACACCGTGTAGCCGTGCGGCGGTGAGGGCGTCGAAGAGCGCTCGTACCGGCCGGCGTGCTCACCGTAGCCGTGAGCGAACTGCACGACCGCGCGCGGTGTGGTCTTCGCGGGGTGGACGTCGTAGACGATCGTGATGCCGTGTGCATCGATGAACTCGGGCATGCGGATGAGTCTATGGCGACGGGTGAGGCGCTGTTCGCCTCGGGCCGGGGATTTACTTAGCAAGACTAATGAGCTATGCTAAGGAATTGTATGAGCACCGCTGACACGCTCCCCGCGCACCGCCGATCAGCCGGACGATCTCTCTGCCGCGGCATCCCAGATGCGAATCGCGACGTTCCGCCTCGCGCGGCGCATGCGCACCCAGAAGGCGGTCGACTCCATGAGCGACGGGCAGTTCGCGGTGCTGGCGGGCCTCTCCATCCACGGTCCGCACACGCTCGGCGAGCTCGCCGACCGGGAGCGCGTCTCGGCGCCGTCCATGAACCGCACGGTGAACTGCCTCCAGGACTCCGGCTACGTGCAGCGGTCTGCCGATGAGACCGACGGCCGCAAGGTCGTGATCTCGCTGACCGACGAAGGGCGATCCGTCGTCGAAGAGACCGCGCGCAGGCGCGACGCCTGGGTCGAGGAGGCTCTCGCCGCCCTCACTCCCCAGGAGCGCCAGACGCTCGCGGAAGCCGCCGAGATCATGCAGCGGATGGTCGCCCGATGAGCGCCATGTTCCGGTCGTTCTCGGTCTTCAACTATCGCGTCTGGTTCATCGGCGCGCTCGTCTCGAACATCGGCGCCTGGATGCAGGCGACGGCGATCAGCTGGGTCGTGCTCACCGAACTGACCGACAACGACCCCGCCGCGATGGGCGTGACGATGGCGCTCCAGTTCGGCCCGCCGCTGCTGCTCGTCGGCGTCACCGGCTGGGTCGCGGACCGCTTCGATCGCCGCAAGCTCCTGATGGTGACCCAGGGGATGCTGCTGCTCCTCGGCCTCGCGATCGGAGCCCTGATCTTCGCCGGGCTGATGACCCTGCCGATCATGTACGGCTTCGCCTTCGCGCTCGGCGTGGTCGCCGCGTTCGACAATCCCGGCGCGCCAGGCCTTCGTCTCGGACCTCGTGACACGCGAGAACGCCTCGAACGCGGTCGCCCTGAACGCGGCGTCGTTCAACGGCGCCCGCATGATCGGCCCGGCGGTCGCCGGCATCGTGATCGTCGCGGTCGGCACCGGCTGGGTGTTCGTCGTCAATGCCTTCACGTTCATCGGGATGCTGGCGGCACTCCTGCTGATCCGCACCCACGAGCTCATCCCCCGCTCGAAGGCACCGGGTTCCGGCCGTCTCGCCGACGGGTTCCGCTACGTGGCGAAGCGCCCGGACCTCATCGTCACGTTCGCGATGGTCTTCCTCGTCGGGGCGTTCGGCATGAACTTCCCGATCTACGCCTCGACGATGGCGATCGAGTTCGGCCAGAATGCGGACGGCTTCGGCCTGCTCAGCTCCATCCTCGCGATCGGCTCGCTGGCGGGCGCGCTGATGGCGGCGCGTCGCGACCGGGCCCGCATCCGCGTCGTCATCGGCGGCACGCTGCTCTTCGCCGTCGCGGCAGGCAGTCTCTGCCTTCATGCCCACGTACTGGGCATATGCCGCGACGCTCATGTTCACCGGCTTCGCCGTCGTGACGATGCTCACCACCGCCAACGGCTACGTCCAGACGACGACCGATCCCGCGCTTCGCGGGCGCGTGCTCGCTCTCTACATGGCGATCCTCATGGGCGGCACGCCGATCGGCGCGCCGATCGTCGGCTGGGTCGCCGGCGAGTTCGGCCCGCGCGTGGCGATCCTCGTCGGTGCGACGGCAGCCTTCGTCGCGTTCCTGATCGGCACCACGTGGCTGCTGACATCCGGGCGCCTGCACCGCCACGAAGAGCGGCGGTTCCGCCTCACGATCGACGAGACCCGGCCGCTGTCGGTGGTGCGACGCGAGCCCGAGGAGTTCTCGGAGGAAGTCGCGACGACCACCCCGATCCGTCTTCCGGCGGACGAGCGGCTCAGCGAGACCCGGTCACGCGCGAGCTGACCCCGCGCGCTCAGCGCTGCTCGCGCACGCCGACCCGCTCGAGGTGCGCGTTCACGAACCGGCCCTCGGGATCGAGCCGCTCGAACACCGCGCGGGCATCCGCCAGCCGCGGGTGCACGCGCTCGATCGCGGCGCGATCGAATCCGTGGACCTTGCCCCAGTGCGGGCGGGCGTCGAACGGAGCCAAGCGCCTCCTCGATCCGCGGCACCATCTCGCTGACGCCCGTCGGGGTGGTTGTACCACGTGAAGTGGATGATCACGGCGTCGCGCTGGTAGGCCATGCTGAGCCAGAGGTCATCCGCGGCGGCCGTGCGCAGCTCGGTCCAGATGAGGTGCGGGCGGATGCCGTCGCCCAGCGCCGCGCACCGCTCGGAGCGCGTCCGGTGCATGGCGCCTGTCGACGAAGTACTCGGTCTGGATCTCGTCGCCGAACGACGGCTGGGCGTCGAGGCGGAAGTGCGGCAGCCGCAGCATCCACGGCCCGGGCACACCGGCGAGCTCGGTGACGTTGTCCTCGACGCCGAGGGGCGACTCGCCGCCCGCGGCGCGCACGCCGTCGAGGATGGTGTCGGGCACCGACATCGTCGTCGTCGTCGAGCCGCGTCTTGATCCAGACGTAGTCGATCGCCTCGGGATCCCACTTCGAGAACAGCGACACGCTGTAGCCCGCAGCCGGTGACGGCGTCGTAGGTCGCCGAGCGCAGCATCCCACGACACACCGGTGTAGATGTCCTGCCGCATGCGGAAAGACGGCTGGATGTCGAGGGTCACGGCCACGGTGATGCCGTACGCGCCCAGCCCGACCACCAGCGCATCGAAGTCGGCGTCGCCCCGGCGCACCTCGTGCACCTCGGCGTCAGCGCCGACGTAGCGCATGGCGCGCACCGAGGCCGAGAGCACCTGGTTCCGGTCGCCGGAGCCGTGGGTGCCCGTGGCGATCGCGCCGCCGACGTTGATGTGCGGCAGCGAGCCCATGTTGCGCAGCGCCCAGCCGCGCTCCTCGAGCCAGACCGCGAGCTCGCCGTAGCGCGTGCCGGCGCCGACCGTGACGGTGCGCTCCTGCTCGTCGAGTGCGAAACCGGGCTCGAGCCCGGTGACATCGACCAGCGTGCCCGTCGTGTCGGGCAGGTCGGTGAACGAGTGCCGCGTGCCGAGCGCGCGCACGCGTCCAGGAGCTCGCGACGACAGCCGCCGCACGTCGTCGATCGATGTCGCATCCACGATCCGCGGTGCGGTGTACTCGTAGGTTCCCGCCCAGTTCCGCGTCATCCAGGTTCCCTCCGCATCATGCGACCGTCGACTCCCGCACCACGAGCTCGGGACGGAACCGCACCGATCGCTCGTGCGACCCGTCTGGATCGTCGAGGTCCTTCAGCAGCAGATCCACGGCGCGTGTAGCCGATGAGGTGCGCCGGCTGCCGGATCGAGCTCAGTGGCACGACCGTCGCCGCCGCGAAGTCGATGTCGTCGTAGCCGATGAGGCGATGTCGCCGGGCACACGAACATCGGCCAGCAGCGCGAGCGCCTGCAGCACGCCGACGGCGAGCAGGTCGTTGGCGGCGAACACCGCATCCGGACGGTCGGCTCGATCGCGCGCCAGGATCGCCTCGCCCGCGGCGCGCCCCTGAAGAACGGTGAGCGCATCCATCTCGATGACCTCGAGCGATGCACCGGGACTCTCGCGCCACGGCACGCCGGGCGCCCTCGAGCCGGTCGGCGACCTGCCGGATCTTCCGCGGGCCCGCCGACGAACGCGATCCGCCGTCGGCCGTTCGCGGTGAGGTGGGAGACGGCGAGATGCCCGCCTTCGACGTCGTCGACGGCGACGGAGCCGAAGTCCGAGCCCGGCAGCTCGCGGTCGACGAGGATCACGGGCACGCCGCCGCTGCTGCAGGCGATGCAGCATCTCGAGGTCATCGGTCGACGGGAGTGACGAGCACGCCGTTGACCCGCTGCTCGCGGAAGAGCTCGAGGTACGCACTCTCGCGATCTGGCTCGCTCGTCGCTGTTGCCGAGGAGGACCGTCATGCCGTCTTCGGCCGCGCGCGCTTCGGCGCCGCGCGCAACCTCTGCGAAGAACGGGTTGCCGACGTCGAGCACCACGAGGCCGATGCTGCGACTGCGCCCGGCGCGCAGCTGTCGTGCGGCGTCGTTGCGCACGAAGCCGAGGTCCTCGATCGCGCGCATCACGCGCTCGACGGTCGCCGGTGCCACCTTCGACGGGCGGTTGAGCACGTTCGACACCGTCCCCACCGAGACGGATGCCGCGACCGCGACGTCACGCACGCTCACTGCCACCGCGGATCCTCCTCTCGGGCGATGTCGGTCACTCTACAGAGTCGACGCCGAACTTGACAGGATCGCCGCTCACCTCGTACCTTGGTCATAACGGAATGAAACGATTCATTCCTCGACCCTCCCCTCGATGACGAGGGCGCGACCCAGAGAACCATGCAACGCATCTGCTTCCAGCTCCAGATCAGGCCCGAGCTGCTCGGCGAGTACCTCGAGCGCCACTCCCCGGTGTGGCCGGAGATGCTCGACGAGATCGCCGCCGCCGGTCGCCGCAACTACTCGCTGTTCCTCGGCGAAGGCGGGCAGGCTCATCGGCTACTACGAGTGCGATGACGATGTCGCCGCGCAGGCGTACCTCGCAGCATCCCCGTGTCGCAGCTCGATGGGAAGCCGAGATGGGCCGCTTCTTCGTCGGCCTCGAAGGGCGGCCCGACCAGGCCGCCACCTCGCTCACCGAGGTGTTCCACCTCGAAGACCAGCTCGCCGCCGTCGGCGAGGAACCCTCATCCGCGACACCCGAAGAAGGCCACGCATCATGACCACTCTCTCTCCCGAGATCCTGCAGACCCTCGAGGGCCAGGCCATCGAGCTGCCCTCGTGGGCGTTCGGCAACTCCGGCACCCGCTTCAAGGTGTTCGCGACGCCCGGCACCCCCCGCGACCCGTTCGAGAAGATCGCGGATGCCGCGGAGGTCAACCGCGTCACGAAGCTGGCGCCGAGCGTGGCGCTTCACATCCCGTGGGACAAGGTCGACTCCTACGACGACCTGCGCAGCGCACGCCGAAGACCTCGGCGTCGCTCTCGGAACGATCAACTCGAACACGTTCCAGGACGACGACTACAAGTTCGGCGCACTCACCCACGAAGACGCGGCGCGTGCGCCGGAAGGCGATCGACCACCACCTCGACTGCATCGACATCATGGATGCGACGGGCTCGCGCGACCTGAAGATCTGGCTCGCCGAGGGGTCGAACTACCCCGGTCAGGCGGATCTGCGCGGACGCCAGGACCGGCTTCAGGAGTCGCTCCAGGAGATCTACGCACGCCTCAGCGGCGAGCAGCGCCTCGTGCTCGAGTACAAGTTCTTCGAGCCGGCGTTCTACCACACCGATGTTCCCGACTGGGGAACCTCCTACGCCCAGGTCGCCGCTCTCGGCGACCGCGCGATGGTGTGCCTCGACACCGGCCACCACGCCCCCGGCACCAACATCGAGTTCATCGTGATGCAGCTGCTCCGCCTCGGAAAGCTCGGCTCGTTCGACTTCAACTCCCGCTTCTACGCCGACGACGACCTGATCGTCGGCGCCGCCGATCCGTTCCAGCTGTTCCGGATCATCTACGAGGTGATCCGCGGCGGGGGCCTCAACAACCCCGACGTCGCGTTCATGCTCGACCAGTGCCACAACGTCGAGAAGAAGATCCCGGGTCAGATCCGCTCGGTGCTCAACGTGCAGGAGATGACGGCACGGGCGCTGCTCGTCGATGCGGAGGCGCTGCGCGCAGCGCAGGTCTCGGGCGACGTGCTCGCCGCGAACGCGGTCCTCATGGACGCCTTCTACACCGATGTGCGCCCCGCGCTCGCCGAGTGGCGCGAGTCGCGCGGCCTTCCCGCCGACCCGATGGCCGGGTACGCGGCATCCGGGTATCAGGAGAAGATCGAAGGCGATCGCGTCGGCGGCGTCCAGGCCGGCTGGGGGGCCTAGCGCAGATGGCGGATCCCTACGCAGCGGCCGACGGGCTCATCCGGGTGTACCCCGCCCGCGAGCCGCACGGCGCCGGCCTCGTCTGGGCGCATGGCGGCGGCTTCGCCGGCGGCGACCTCGACATGCCCGAAGCGGACTGCGGTGGCCCGATCGCTCGCTGCGCGCGGCACGACCGTGCTGTCGGTCGACTATCGCCTCGCGCCGCTTCCGCTCCGAGTGGGCCGACGCCATGGGCGCGCGCACCGCGAGCCGGAGTCGCACTACCCCGCCGCGTCCGACGACATCATCGCCGCATGGACGTGGGCGGTCGACAACGCCGCACGGCTGCGGATCGACGCCGAGCGACTCGCGATCGGCGGTGCCAGCGCCGGCGCGAACCTCGTGACCGGGCGCGACGCTGCGCCTCGATCGAGCACGGCGTCGCTCCCCTGCCCGCCCTCGTGGTCCTCGCCTATCCGACCCTGCTCGCGGTGCAGCCGGCGCCGAGTGCCGACGCTGCGTGCCGCGCTCGACGCCCGCCCCGAGGCCGACACGCTTCGGCCCGGACGCCGTGCGCGGCGATGTACCAGAACTTCCTCGGCGGCCCGGTCGACGACGCTCCGCTCGCCGCGATCCCCGGCCTCGCGACGCCGGCCGATCTCGCGGCGTTCCCCGCCACGCTGATGATCAACGGCGATGTCGACGAACTGCGCGTGTCGGGTGAGGTCTTCGCCGCCACCCTCGCCGAAGCCGGCCGCGAGATCGACGTGGTCATCGAGCCCGGCACGACCACGGCCACCTCAACCGCCCGCACGAGGACGCGGCATCCGCTTCTCTCGACCGGATCGCCACCCGCCTCGCAGCCATGCGCACCTCTGCGGCCAGTCCCCTCCGCAGTCACCGGTCGCGCATCCCCACTCCCTGAACCCGCAGAACGCGACTGCTGAGCCGGTCGCCGCATACCGAAGGATCACCCATGACGAATCCCACCGCCGCTGAGCTGATCGCGAGGTCGAACCGCCTCGGCGCCGACCCGAAGAACACGAACTACGCGGGCGGCAACACGTCCGCGAAGGGCACCGAGACCGACCCCGTCACAGGCGAGCCGGTCGAGCTGCTGTGGGTGAAGGGCTCAGGCGGCGATCTCGGCACCCTCACCGAGCCGGGACTCGCGGTGCTGCGCCTGGATCGGATGCGGGCGCTCGTCGACGTGTATCCGGGCGTCGACCGTGAGGACGAGATGGTCGCCGCGTTCGACTACTGCCTGCACGGCAAGGGCGGCGCGGCGCCGTCGATCGACACCGCGATGCACGGCCTGGTGGATGCGGCGCACGTGGACCACCTGCATCCCGACTCGGGCATCGCGTTCGCCACGGCGAAGGACGGCGAGAAGCTGACCAAGAAGGCGTTCGGCAAGAAGGTGGTGTGGGTGCCGTGGCGGCGGCCCGGCTTCCAGCTCGGCCTCGACATCGCCGCGATCAAGGCGCGCAACCCCGAGGCGATCGGCTGCATCCTCGGCGGGCACGGCATCACCGCGTGGGGTGACACGTCGGAGGAGGCCGAGGCGAACTCGCTGTGGATCATCGAGACCGCCCAGGCCTACATCGACTCCCACGGCAAGAAGGATCCGTTCGGCAAGGAGCGCGCGAAGTACGCGGCGCTCCCTGAGGACGAGCGCCGGGTGAAGGCGGCAGCGCTGGCGGCGACGATCCGCGGCATCGCATCGCACGACAAGCCGATGGTCGGCCACTTCACCGACGACCCGCGGGTGCTGGAGTTCCTCGCGTCGGCGAAGGCGCCGAAGCTCGCCGAGCTCGGCACCAGCTGCCCCGACCACTTCCTGCGCACCAAGGTCAAGCCGATGCTGCTCGACCTGCCCTCGAACGCGCCCGTCGAGAAGGCGATCGCGCGGCTGAAGGAGCTGCACGAGGCCTACCGCGAGGACTACACGGCGTACTACGACAAGCACGCGACGGCGGAGAGCCCCGCGATCCGCGGCGCCGACCCGCTCATCGTGCTGGTCCCGGGTGTCGGGATGTTCAGCTACGGCGCGAACAAGCAGACCGCCCGCGTCGCCGGCGAGTTCTACCTCAACGCGATCAACGTGATGCGCGGCGCCGAGGCCATCTCGACCTACACGCCGATCTCGGATGCCGAGAAGTTCCGCATCGAGTACTGGGCGCTGGAAGAGGCGAAGCTGCAGCGGATGCCGAAGCCGAAGACCCACCAGGGCCGGATCGCGTTCGTCACGGGCGCAGCATCCGGCATCGGCAAGGCCATCGCGACCCGTCTCGCCGCCGAAGGCGCATGCGTCGTCGTAGCCGACCTCGACCTCGAGAAGGCGCAGGCGGCCGCGGCCGAGCTGGGCGGCACGGACGTCGCGATCGGCGTCGCCGCGAACGTCGCCGACGCGGACGGCGTGCAGGCCGCGATCGACGCGACCCTGCTCGCGTTCGGCGGCATCGACCTCGTCGTCAACAACGCCGGGCTGTCGCTGTCGAAGCCGCTGCTGGAGACCACCGAGAAGGACTGGGACCTGCAGCACGACGTCATGGCCAAGGGCTCGTTCCTGGTCTCGAAGGCCGCCGCGAAGGCGCTCATCGAGCAGGGACTCGGCGGCGACATCATCTACATCTCGTCGAAGAACTCCGTGTTCGCCGGACCCGAACAACATCGCCTACTCGGCGACGAAGGCCGACCAGGCGCACCAGGTGCGCCTGCTCGCCGTCGAGCTCGGCGAGTACGGCGTGCGTGTCAACGGCATCAACCCCGACGGCGTCGTCCGCGGCTCCGGCATCTTCGCGTCGGGCTGGGGCGCGAACCGCGCCGCCACCTACGGCGTCAAGGAAGAGGACCTCGGCAAGTACTACGCGCAGCGCACCATCCTCAAGCGCGAGGTCGTGCCCGAGAACGTCGCCGACGCCGTCTACGTGCTCACCGGCCCCGAGCTGTCCCGCACGACGGGCCTGCACATCCCCGTGGACTCCGGCGTCGCCGCCGCCTTCCTGCGATGAGCGGCGGTCGGATGGATTCGCGTCGAGATCGCACGGTGCTCGCCAGATCGCACTTTCTCGGCGCGATAGCGGGTATCTCACCGAGGATGCACGTACTCGACGGCGCTCGCGGGCGGGATGGGCCGATGACCGGCGGCGCCGTCGCGGCGATCGACCTCGGCGCCACCAGCGGTCGCGTCATGATCGGCCGTGTCAGCGAAGGGATGCTGTCAGCTCGAGGCGGTCGCGCGGTTCCCGAACGGTCCCGTCGAGGCGCGCCGACGGCCTGCACTGGGACTTCTCGGCCCTGTACGCGCACATCCTGGACGGCCTCCGCGAGGCGGTCCGGCGGGAGCCAGGACTCGCGAGCGCCGGAATCGACTCGTGGGCAGTGGACTACGGCCTCATCGCGGAGGGCCGGCTGCTCGCCGAGCCGTTCCACTACCGCGACGAGCGCACGACGCGAGGCGTCGAGTCTGTCCATGCTCGCGTGCCGTTCGAGGAGCTCTACCGCCGCAACGGCCTGCAGTTCCTGCCGTTCAACACGCTCTACCAGTACGCGACCGAGCGACGGATCTGTCCGAGGCCGACGTCGCGCTGCTGATCCCCGACCTGGTCGCGTTCCTCCTCACCGGAGCCCGCGTCGCCGAACGCACCAACGCATCGACCACGGGCCTCGTCGATGTCCGCACGGGCGAGTGGGACCTCGACCTCGCGGCGAGACTCGGCATCCCGGCATCCGTTCTTCCCGCGTTCGTCGACCCCGGCGCGCGACCTCGGCCGCCTCACGGGCGACGCGGAGGAGCACGGTCGGCGCACCGCTCGAGGTCATCGCCGTCGGCTCCCACGACACCGCGTCGGCGATCGTCGCCGTGCCACTGAGCACGCCGAACGCCGCATACATCTCATGCGGCACCTGGGGGCTCGTCGGCGTCGAACTCGACTCCCCCGTCGTCAGCGACGAGGCGCGCGAGGCCAACTTCACGAATGAGGGCGGCGTCGACGGGCGCGTGCGCTTCCTCCACAACGTCACCGGTCTCTGGCTGCTGAGCGAGTCGGTGCGCGCCTGGGAAGCCGAAGCCGGCGAGAGGATCGACCTCCCGTCGCTGCTGGCGGATGCGGCATCCGTCGACGGCGACATCCCGCTGTTCGACGCGAACGATCCGCGTCTGTCGGCACCCGGCGACATGCCGGCGCGCATCGCCGCCGTGCTGCAGCGAAGCGGGCAAGCCGGTACCCGCCACCCGAGCTGCCTTCGCGCGCACGATCGTCGAGAGCATCGCGCAGGCATTCGCCGGTGCCCTGCACACGGCAGGACGACTCACCGGTCGCGAGATCGACGTCGTCCACATCGTCGGCGGCGGCGCACTCAATCGCCTGCTGTGCCAGGCGACGGCCGACCGCTCGGGTCTCCCGGTCCTCGCCGGCCCGGTCGAGGCGACAGCGCTCGGCAATGTGCTGGTGCAGGCTCGCGCGCACGGCTGGTTCGGAGCGGATGCTTCGCTCGAGACCCTGCGCGCCGCCGTCGTCGCGGCTTTCCCGCCCGAGCGGTTCGAACCACGCGCATGAGCGAGTACGGCGCCGCGTTCGACTGGGCGCGCCGGCACGTCGCGGCGGGCCGACTGCCCACCGCCGTCGTCGGCATCGCGACCGCCGACGGCATCGTCGCGCTCGATGCGTTCGGCGCGACGGGCATCCGGCCCGCCCGCACCGACGACCACTACCGCTCTTCTCGATCACGAAGCCGCTGGTCGGGCTGACGGCCGCCCGCGCGATCGAGCGCGGCTTGCTCACGCCGGACACGCCGCTCGCCTCGGCGGTCCCCGAGTTCGGCGCCGGCCGCGACGACATCGTTCGCCTGCGCCACCTGGCGAGCCACACGTCCGGCATCATCGAGCCGCCGCTCGATGCACCGCAGGGACTGCGCCCGGCGCTCCTCGCACCCGGCCGCGACTTCGCCGCGGGCACCGTATCGCGGTACTCGTCGGTCGCCTTCGAGGGCATCGCCGCGATGATCGCCCACGCGACCGGCGCTTCGTGGGAGGACGGGCTGTCGGCCTGGGGCCGCGCAGATCGGCGCCGACGGCTTCACGCTGGATGAAGCATCCGACCCGCACAAGATCCCGGATGCCGCAGCCGCCGGCCTCGACGAGGAGAGCTTCATTCGCCTCCGCCATCCGGGAGCCGGCGTCATCGCACGCGCCGCGGACCTCCTCGCCGTCGGCTCAGCGCTCCTTCGCGACTCCGGCGAGATCGTGCGTCCGGCAACCCTCGCGATGATGCGCCGCCCGCTGACGGGCGACATCCCGCGCCTCGAGCCCTACCCCGCCGAGCGCGGACAGGACTGGGGCTTCACCTGGAACCTGCGCACGCGGGCTCCCGGCCTGATCGATCGAGACGTGTACGGACACGGCGGCTGGTCGGGCACGGAGTTCTGGGTGCATCCGACCGCCGGTGTGGCGTGGGTTCTGCTGACCAACCAGGCTGAGCGCCCGGGAGTCGATTCCGACGAGCTCGACAACGCGGTGATCGCGGCGGTCTGACGACTCAGGTCCCGATCGACGTCGGCTGCACGAGGGCCCGCGCCGCTCTACCCAGGTCGAGTTCGGCGACCGACATCGCCTGCCCGGTCTCGAGCGAGCGGTTGCCGGCGAGACCGACCGCCACAGAGCAGACGCCGTCGAACCAGGTGGCGCTTCGGCGGAGCGGGTCATCCTGCACGCCTCGGAACAGATCGGCCAGCAGCTGGATGTCGCCGCCGCCATGACCGCCTTCGCCCTCGGGGATCGCCACATCACGCGCGGATTCGAAGTGACGCTGCACCACGAGCCGCTCCGACACGGGCCGGCCGCTCTCGTCGGCAACCTGCTCCGGCCGCGCGCTCGGGTCGACGACGGGCCGCCCGCTGGGGTCGAGCAGCACCGCACCGCGCTCCACGACCGTGAGCTCCGCACGTCCGCGCGTTCCGTTGACGGCGACGGTGTAGCCCTCCCACGGCGCGTGCGCGTTCAGCGAGTACGACATCGAAGCGCCTCGCGCGTAGTCCACCACGAGCGAGAGATTGTCCTCGATCGAAATGCCCTCCCCGAAGACATCCCGATCGCGCAGATAGCCGTCGTGGGCCTCCTGCTCGAAATAGAGCGCTCGCAGCGTGTCGTCGTCTCGGAGATCCAGGCTGAACGCATCCCGCAGCGGTGAGTCGTCGGACCCCCGCTCGGGCCGTGGCCCGAGCCCGCGCCGCTGAGCGTTCTCCGCGCCGTAGAACCGCAGCCCGCCGCTGGCGAACACCCGCGAGGGCACGTCGTCGATCCACCAGTTCACGAGGTCGAAGTGGTGCGAGGCCTTGTGGATGAGAAGACCGCCGGAGTACTGCTTCTCACGGTGCCACCGGCGGAAGTAGTCCGCCCCATGTGACGTGTCGAGCACCCACTCGAAGTGCACCGACGTCACCTCGCCGATCTCACCCGACGCGACCACATCCTTGAGAGCCGAGTTGCGCGGCGAGTACCGGTAGTTGAAGGTGACCGTCACCGAGCGACCGGTCCGCTCTGCAGCATCCGCGATCCGGCGCACGCCCTCTTCCGTCGTCGTGAGCGGCTTCTCGACGATCACGTCGGCGCCCGCGTCGAGTGCGGCCACGACGTGCTGATCGTGGGTCCAATCCGGCGACGTCACGATCACGCGTTCGACCCGGTGCTCGCGCACCGCGCGACCGAGGTCGGCCGGAGCGAATCGCGTCGGTGACGGGACGCCGGCCGCCTGCAGCCTCGCGTCGTACCAGTCGAGGCGCCCGGAGTTCGTATCGCTCCACGCGACCAGCTCCGCGACAGCGGCATGCGGACCGGCGATCGCGTCGAGGTACATCTGAGCGCGACTGCCGGTCCCCACCAGCGCGTAGCGAGTTCGCGATGCCATCGTGTCCCCTGTCATTTGATGCCGGTCGTCGCGATTCCCTTGACCAGGTAGCGCTGGCCGACAAGGAACGCGATGAAGAGCGGGATGAGCGAGACCACCGACATCGCGAACATCGCACCGTAGTTCGACGTCGACTGCGCGTCGACGAATCCCTTGAGTGCCACGGACACCGGGAAGTGCTCTCGTGTGCGCAGATAGATGAGCGGCCCGAAGAAGTCGCTCCATGTCCAGATGAAGGTGAAGATCGCGGTGGTCGCGAGCGCGGGCACCATGAGGGGCAGGGTCACCTGGGCGAAGATCCTGCCGTGCCCGGCGCCATCGATGCGCGCCGCCTCGAAGATCTCCTTCGGGATGCCGCGGATGAACTGCACCATCAGGAAGACGAAGAACGCATCGAGGGCGAAGAACTTCGGAACGATCAGCGGCAGGAACGTCTCGAGCCAGCCGAGTTCCTTGAAGATGATGAACTGCGGGACCAGCACGACGTGGAACGGCAGCATGATCGTCCCCAGCATGATCACGAAGAAGAGATTGCGTCCGCGGAACCGCAGCCGTGCGAACGCGTATGCCGCGAGCGAGCACGACATGAGGTTGCCGATGATCGCGCCGATCACGAGGATCGTCGAGTTCGCGAGGAACACGCTGAACGGCAGCTGCTGCGATGTCCAGCCGTAGACGTAGTTGTCGAGCGTGAACTCGTTTCCGAACAGCCCGATGTCGGTGAAGATCTTGTCGTTCGGCTTGAGCGATGACACCACCAGCCAGATCAGCGGGTAGATCATCACGATCGACAGGATGATGAGCCCGATGTGCTTGAGGACGGACTTGGCTTGATCGCTCGGGCGCCGCCTGCCTTTGCGCAGGGTTCGCAGGTCGGTGTCGACCGGGGTGATCGACGGTGCATCGTGAAGTGCGGTCATGGGAGTGTCTCTTCGTCGAGGCGTATGGGAGCAGGTCGCGGGGTCTCAGTCGTCATAGAAGACCCAGAACCGTGAGAGCCAGAAGTTGAAGGCGGTGAAGGCCGCGATGACGAGCAGCAGGAACCACGCCATCGCCGACGCGTAACCCATGTGCAGTTCGGTGAAGGCCTCTTTGTAGAGGTACAGCGTGAAGAACATCGTCGAGTCGGACGGCCCGCCGGTTCCCCCCGAGACGATGTAGGCCTGCGTGAAGGACTGGAACGCGAAGATGATCTGCAGCACCAGGTTGAAGAAGATGATCGGCGTCAGGAGCGGGAACGTGATCGCGAAGAAGCGGCGGACCCGGCCGGCACCGTCCATCTGTGCGGCCTCGTAGTACATCTCGGGAATCTGACGGAGCCCGGCCAGGAAGATGACCATGGGCGAGCCGAAGGTCCAGACGTGCAGGAGGATGATCGTCCAGAGCGCGTAGTCGGGGTGAGAGATCCAGCCAGGACCCTCGATGCCGAAGATCGCGAGGAACGAGTTGACGATGCCGTCTTTGCCGAAGATCTCGCGCCACAGGATGGCGATGGCGACCGAGCCGCCGAGCAGGCTCGGCAGATAGAAGACCGAGCGGTAGAAGGCGAGACCGCGCATCCCCCGGTCGAGCAGCATCGCCACCGCGAGCGCGAGCGCGAGCTGGAGCGGCACCGAGACGATCACGTACGTGAGCGTGACGCGCAGCGAGTTCCACAGCCGCGCGTCGCCCATCATCTCCTGGATGTTGTCGAGCCCCGTCCACACGGGGGGCTGCAGCAGGTTGTAATCGGTGAACGCCAGATACAGCGACGCGATCATGGGCCCGATGGTGAAGACCACCAGACCGACGATCCACGGTGCCAGGAAGAGATAGCCGGCTTTGTTGTCGGGATGCCGCATCCTGCCGGTCTTCTTGGCTGCGCCGCGCGATTGAAGCGCGATCGTGCGCAATTCGCCGATGCTGCTCACGGAGACCTCCTTGTCTGCGAAAGTCGAGAAACCGCTTTCACGTGGTTGGTCAAGTATTGCCCAGGGTGCGTGATACGTCAAACCACTTCCGCTGCGCGGTTCGCCGCATGGGATGCGAGCCGTGATCTCACAACCGGGTAACGGCGGTGGATGGGCGATTGACACCGCAGTCGTCCCCTGATACTTTCCGTGAAAGCGGTTTCTCATGAAATCGCGTTCACACGATGAAGAGAGGCGCAATGACGCGTTCAGCACGTACCATCGCGGCCCGGGCCGCCCTTGGCACGACCCTTGTGGCCACGCTCGCTCTCGCCGGCTGCGCCGGCGGTGGCGGCCAGGAGGCCACGCCGACAAGTGCGTTCGACCCGAATGAGGAGGTCGAACTTCACATCGCATGGTGGGGCAACGATGAGCGGGCCGCCATCATGGCGGACGCCATCGACCTGTTCGAGGAGGAGTATCCGAACATCACGGTGGTGGAGGAGCCAGTCGGAGCCCCCGATGATCTCTTCAACCGCCTCGCCACCGACTTCGCCTCGGGCACCGCTCCGGATGTCTTCGCCCTCGGCGGCGCCAAGCCTCAGGAGTACGGCGCAGCGGGCGCGCTCCTCGATCTGGCGACCGTCAGCGAGTACCTCCCGACGGACCAGTACGCCGACTTCACGCTCACCAACGCGGTCGTGGACGACACGCTCTATGGTCTGCCGACCGGTGGCAATGCCATCGGGGTGCTCATCAACCCGACGATCTTCGAGGCTGCCGGCGTGGACGTTCCCACGGGCGACTGGACGTGGGAGGACTTCGTCGATGCGGCCAACGACATCACCGCGAACGCCGGCGACGGGATCATCGGACTCGACCTGCGTGTCCAGGACATCCTCGGCACCTATGCGGCGCAGTACACCGACACCGGCATCTACGACTGGGACGGCAACCTCGCGGTCGACGCCGAGACCATCCAGCAGTGGTATGAGATGGAGCAGGAACTCGTCGAGGGCGGTGGGCTTCCCGACCCGAGCGTCATCGTCGAGCACTGGAACGTCACGCCCGATCTGACGCTCTTCGGCACCGGCAAGGCGGGCATGGCGTTCGCCTACAGCAACCAGATCAGCGCCTATGCGGCAGGCGCGGGCGGCGATGTGCAGATCGTCACGCCGCCGACCTCGACCGATGTCTCGGGTATCTCGGTGCTTCCGTCGCAGTTCTGGGCGATCGCATCCGGGTCGAAGCACCCGGAGGCTGCTGCGCTCCTCGTGGACTGGCTGCTCAACCAGCCCGACGCGGCCGAGATCATCCTGGCCAACCGCGGCCTGCCGTTCAACCCCGACACGCTCGCCGTGGTGGAGCCCCTGCTCTCACCCGCCGACGCCCAGGGCGCGGAGTACGTCAAGAAGGTGCTCGAAGTCGGTGTCGTCGCTCCCCCGCAGCCCGCGGGCGGTGCGATCCTCAACGAGCTGTCGCAGCGCATCGAATCCGACATCCTGTTCGGGAAGACCAGTGTCGAGGACGGCGCCAAGCAGTGGGTGGACGAGTTGTCGGCGTCGCTCGCGAGCGACTGATTCCCCCGACCACGTGGGCGGCTCCCTTCCGGAGCCGCCCACGTGGCGTTTCCTCACGCCGTAACGCGAGAATGACCACGGAGGACACTGATGCCGGCTGCCGATGATGCGCTCACGCGACTGCGGGCGGGCACCGCGCTGGATGGGCTGCCCGCCGGGCCGATCCGCGACGGGCTCGCCGCCGCGGGTATCGGGTTCGCCGCCGTCGGCGGTCCGCTGGAGGGGCGCTGGCGCCAGGCGATGCTCGAGCTGGACGGCTGCGTCCGGGTGCTCGACGACGGCATCGCCGCACCGGTGCTCGTCGAAGGCGGGGTGTACCCCGGCACGTGGATCGAGGGAACCGCGTCCATCAGCGCCGAAGTGCTCACGCGCTTCGCCCCCGAGGTCGCACGGAGCACTCAGGAGCAGTTCGCGCACTTCCAGCGCGAGGACGGCATGATCCCCTACAAGGTCACGGATTCCGGCCCGGGATTCACGCAGATCCAGCTCGTCACACCGTTCGCGCGGACCGTGTGGAACCACTACCTGCTGACGGACCGGGATGCCGTCTACCTGCGCCGGATGTATGACGCGATGGTCCGCTACGACGCGTGGCTGGCGACCTATCGGGACAGCCGCGCCACGGGCGGAGTCGAGGCCTTCGGCACGTTCGACACCGGACACGACCTCTCGCCGCGGTTCTGGTTCATGCCCGACCGTCCGCTGAAAGACGCCCGGTTCGCGGATCTCCTGAACCCGCTTCTCCCGCTCGTCGCGCCGGACCTGACAGCCAACATCGCCGCGCAGCGCGCCTACCTCGGGCGCATCGCGGATGAGCTCGGACTCGACGGCGATCCGTGGCGGGTCAAGCATGCGGCATCCGTCGAAGCCCTCTTCGTGCAGTGCTTCGATGCCGACGATGCCATGTTCTACGACCGTGACGCCCAAGGCGACCTGCGTCGCGTGCAGTCCGACGTGCTGCTGCGTGTCATGGAGTGCGAGGTCGGGGACGACGAGTTCTTCGCGGCGGTGCTGGGCCGCTACCTGATGCACACCGGCAAGTTCCTCGCGCACTACGGGTTCACCTCGCTCGCCCTCGACGATCCGCGCTTCGACGCGAACGCCGGCCGCAACTCGTGGGGCGGTCCGGTCAACTTCCTCAGCCTCATCCGCGCTCCTCACCCGTTCGAGCACCACGGCCGGGTCGCCGAACTCGCTCTCACCGCACAGCCCGTGCTCACCGCGCTCGCGATCGGCGACCGGTTCCCGCAGTGCCTCGACCCCTGGAGCGGCGAGCCCGGCTTCACCGAGCAGTACTCGCCGGCGATCCTGTGGTTCGTCGACGCCGTGGAGCGTCATTTCGGGATCCTCCCCCGTCCCGACGGCGAACTCTGGTTCAGCGGTATGTCTCCGACCCGGCTGGAGCACGGCGCCTCGGCGGAGGCGATCGCGTACTCGCGTGTCGTGGACGGTGCCCGATTCGAACTCATCGGCGACGACGAGCGCACGGTCGTGCTCCGAGACGGCGAGCGGCATCTGTCGTTCCCGCGCGGCTGGCGCGTGGTGACGGATGCCGCGGGCGAGCCGATCGCGGTCGTCGGCCTGGCCGCGCGCGAGGTCACGGGACGCCTCGAGACCTCATCGCGGGCACACGACCTCGCCGTGGGCCCGAATGAGCGGGTCGACCTCGCGACGGGCGAACGGACGGCACGCGGGTTCACCCCGCCGCGCGCCTACGCTCGACGAGGTGCTCGCGCAGCACGGCCGACAGTCCCGCGCGCTCGATGCTCTCGTCGAAGCGGAAGGATGCCGCGAGCTCGCGCGCGCGGCCGGCATCGACGCCGCGGAACCGGTCCGCGAACTGCTCGGCGAGAGGCTCGGCCATCAGGATGTGCCGGACGAGGACCGCGATGTGCGGCTGGCGGCCCCAGGGGTAGGGGGCGTAGCCCGGGAACTCCCGGTCGAAGAGCGCGTCGATCGGATCGATGACCTCGCGGATGCTTCGCATCCGATCCGCCCCACGAGTCGACGCCGAGGCGGCCCTTCTTCTCGACGAGGTCGCCGACGAGATCGAGGTATGCGCTGCCGGGCGCGGCATGCACCAGCCCCTGGAGGCCGATGTCCTTGTACGTCCACAACGCCCAGCTCGCGCCGTGGTCGCGGTAGATCTCGAGCTGGTCACGCAGCAGCTGGAGCCGCCACGCGTCCTGCGACCGGTCCTGCGAGTAGACGGGGCCGAACTCGCCGATCCAGATGGGGGTTCCAGTACGGCGCATGTACTCGGTACGGCGCAGGAAGGTCTGCTCGACGACGGACCGATCGAAGTACTCTCCCCGGGTGACTCCGGGGTAGGCGGTCGCACTCGTGATCCCCGGCAGCGCGTAGTCGTGCGCCGTGTACACGGTGTTGGCCATGGGCTCGGCCCGTGCATCGAGGAACGAGAAGTCGGTCGAGTAGCGGTTGCCGTCGAGGAAGAGGATGTGCCGGTCGTCCACGGCGCGGATCGCCTGCTCGAGCCGCTCGTAGAACGCGGGCAGCACCTCGCCGCTCGGGTCGCTCGGCTCGTTGATCGGGTTGAACCCGGCGACCTCGGGCCGGTCCTTGTAGCGATCCGCCAGCGCTTCCCAGAGATTGATCACGCGGTCCTGGAAGTGGGGGTGGTTCCAGAACTCGGCGACGTGCGTCGGGTTGTCGCTGTGCCAGTGCTGATTCTGCCGGCCCGGCAGCGCATGCAGGTCGAGGATCGAATAGATGCCGTGGCGACCGAGGAGGCTCACGACGCGATCGAGCCGGGCGAATCCCTCCTCTTTCAGCACGAACGGAGCCGAGTCGTCCTCGAAGTGGCGGTAGTTGAACGGGATGCGGACACTGTTGATTCCGAGGGATGCGAGGTGGGCAGCATCCGCTTCGTCGAAGAAGTCCCGGTAGAAGGCCTCGAAGAATGCGTCGAAAGCGTCCCTGCCCATGCGGTCCAGCAGCAGCCGGCGAATCGCGCCCTCGTTGCCGGGGTAGCCCGTGATGAAGTTCTCCATGTTCATCCAGCCGCCCAGGCCCACGCCCGCCAGACGGACCGGCGCGCCTTCCCCGTCGACGAGATCGGCCCCTCGTACGGTGAGGAGATCCAAGTCGTTCATGTGAGCCCTTCAACGGTGAAGTCGGTCGGGGCGAGGATGCCCGAGGTGGTTCCGGGCCCCAGCGTAGCAAGAAATCGCTTTCTCGAGAATTGCACGCGTGGGCGATATGAAGACGAGAGATCGTGGGAAACCCGCTAGAAAGCGGTTTCAGGCTACGCTGGGAACGCGTGGCGGTAAGGTGCGCACAGTCACCCGACGGCGAGGAGGGATGCGGTGGTGAAACGCTCACGCGCGACGACCATCGCGGACGTCGCCCAGCATGCCGGCGTTTCGCCCGCGACCGTCTCGAGGGTCATGAACGGTCGTTTCCTCGGTGAGCCTGTGATCGCCGAGCGGGTGCGTGCCTCGGCGCGAGAGCTCGACTACTCGCCGAACCATCTGGCCCGAAGCTTCGCGCTCGGGCAGACCAACGCGATCGCGTTCCTCGTGCCGGATCTGGCCAACCCGTCCTTCCAGGCTGCCCTCACCGGCCTCAGCAAGGCCGCCGGGGCGGATGGGTATCGCGTGCTCATCGCGGACTCCGCTGAATCCGCCGAAGACGAGCCGCTCCTCGCGGGCGACGTCCGGCGCCGCTGCGACGCGATCGTGCTCTGTGCGCCGCGAATGTCGGAGGACGATCTGGCTCGATCCGCTGACGCTCTGGGCCCCGTCGTGCTGATGCACCGTTCCAGCCCCGCCGTGACCGCGCCCACGCTGTCAGTCGACTCGCGGAGCGGCTTCGAGAGCCTGATTCGGCACCTGTATGGCCTCGGACACCGCCGGGTGGCCTATGTCGAGGGGCCCGAGGGCGTCGCGAACGAGAATCGCCTCCGCGGGCTGGCCGACTTCGCGCAGACCGTCACCGACCTGAGCGTCGTGCGGGTGCCCGGTGGTGCCAACAGCGAGAGCGGTCTGCGTGCCGTCGACGGCGTCGCCGCGTCCGGCGCGACGGCTGCGCTGGGCTTCAACGACCTCGTCGCGGTCGGCCTCGTCCACGGACTGATCGAGCGCGGCATCCGGGTGCCTGAGGACGTCTCGGTGACCGGATTCGACGACATCCCGTTCGCGCGGTTCATGTCTCCCTCACTGACGACCGTGTCGGTCCCCCACGAGGTTCTGGGCACGCTCGCGTGGGCTCGCATGCGGGCGCTCCTCGGCGGTCTGACGCCGGAGCATGACGTCGTCTTCCAGCCCCGGCTGGAAGTGCGCCGCTCCACCGCCGCCCCGCATCCGGACTGAGGCCCCGCGCGTCCCCCTTACGGCACGAGGCGGGTGCGCCTACCGTGGTCGTATGGACGATCGCCGCGCGGAAGACCAGCCCGCCCCGCAGGATGCTCCGACCGGCGGAGACGAGACGACCGAGGAGCAGCTCGAGGCCGACAACCCGGTCGAGGAGGACACGCTCAAGACGCTCGACCCGGACGCGCCACCCGCGTGAGGTTCACGTCTCGCGGGTGATCGTCACCTTCACGTGCAGGTGGCTCTTGAACGGACCCGCGTACACGCCGCGGAGCGGAGGCACGTCGCCGTAGTCGCGGCCGCGGCCGACGAGCACGTGCCGGTCGCCGATCTCGATGTTGTTCGTGGGATCGAAGCCCTGCCACTCACCGGCGAACCATTCCACCCAGGCGTGCGATTCGCCGGTCACTGGTTCCCCTACCGGGGCGCTCGGGCGAGGGTGGAGGTAGCCCGACACGTAGCGTGCCGGGATGCCGACCTCGCGCAGCGCGCCCAGCGTGATGTGGGCGATGTCCTGGCAGACGCCCTTGCGGGCCTCCCACGCCTCATGCGCCGTGGAGTGCACACCCGTTATCCCGTGCATGTACTCCACCGCATCGCCGATCGCGATCGAGATCGCGTGCGCTGCGCGGCCGGGGTGATCGTGCTGCTCGGCGATCGAGCGGGCGAGCTCGGCCACCTCGGGATGCGGGCGCGTCCGGCCCGTCTGCGTCAGCTGCTCCACGGTCTCGATCGAGCGTCCCGCCTCGCGGCTGAGCTCGTGCCACGTCAGGTCGGCGTGCTCGAGCGGTCGCGGGCGCACCTCGACGAGTGACCGCGCCGTGATCGTCAGCGCGCCGTGCGGCGAGAGCACATCGAACGCCGCGACGCGCGTCCCGAAGTAGTCGACGTACTGGTTCACCGAGGTGGACGGCTCGATCTCGAGCGACGAGTTGAGCACGAACTGGCTGTCGGTCGACCCCGGCAGCATACGCGCCTCGTTGTACGACGCCGAGACGTCGCCGTGATAGCTGAATCCGGTCTGATGCTCGATGCGCAGCCGCTTCATGAGATCTCTCCGATCCAGCTGGGCTCGGCCTGGGCAGGGAAGAACCGCGCCTTGATCGCCTCGGATGCCTCGCGCGTGACCCTCTGCACGCGGTGCATGTGCAGCGGCAGCTCGCCGAGGATCTCGCTGACCGGCCGGTACTCGAGATCGTTGCGGATCTGCCCGAGCGCCCGCAGGACGGTGTTGGAGTGGCCGACCCGGTCGGCGCGAGGGTCGATCGCGCTCATGCAGTCCTCGGCGCGCTGGATCGAGTAGATGATCGAGCGCGGGAAGAGCCGGTCGAGCAGCAGGAACTCGGCGGCGTTGCGGGCGCTCGGCATCCCGCGATACGTCCGCAGGTACGCCTCGTAGGCACCGCACGATCGCAGGATGGTCGTCCAGGACGGGCCGGATGCCTCGGTCAGCGATCGCGTCGCCAGCAGCCGCGCCGTCATGTCGGCGCGCTCGATGCTGCGGCCCAGCGTGAAGAACTGCCAGGCCTCGTCGCGACTCGTGGACGAGTCGACGATCCCGACCGCGAGCGCCGAGCGCTCGCGCACCCACTGGAAGAACTCGTGGACCTTCTCGGTCTGCAGTCGCCGCGGCATCCGTGCGCTTGTCGTATTGAGCGTCTCCCACAGCTCGGAGGAGACGATCTCGCGTGCTCGGCGCGCATTCTCACGCGCGGCTGTGAGGGCGTAGGCGATGCTGGCGGGGTTCATTCGGTCGACCGCCAGGCGGGCGAGCACGTCTTCTCGACGGACGACATCGAGGCCCTGCGGAGGAAACGAGCCCATGACGCTGAGCAGCGAGCGGCAGGCGGTGTCCTCGTCGATCCAGGGGTCTTCGAGCAGCAGCTGCAGGTGGACGTCGAGGATGCGCGCGGTGCCGTCGCTGCGCTCGATGTAGCGCCCGATCCAGAACAGCGATTCAGCGATGCGGCTCAGCATGGTGCTTCACCGTCCTCGCGGCCCTGCTGCTGCTGTTCCTGCTGCTCGACGCGCGAGCGCGGGCGGTCCTGCGGCGAGTGCGTCGGCTCGGCCTGATCGTCGTAGATGATCGGGATCGACGCGGTGATCGTCGCGGCCTGGTCCGCGACCAGGCCCGCGAGCCCGCTGCCCTGGCCGTACTCGACGTGGGCGGGTGCCGAGCCGCCGATCACCCAGGTGTCCTTCGATCCGCCGCCCTGGCTCGAGTTCACGACGAGCTGGCCCTCCGGAAGCGCCACGCGGGTCAGCCCGCCCGGAAGAACCCACACATCCTCGCCGTCGTTCACCGCGAAGGGACGGAGGTCCGCGTGGCGCGGCCGCATCCCGTCCTCGACGAGCGTCGGAATCGTCGACAGCATCACGACCGGCTGGGCGATCCACCCACGCGGGTCGGCGAGCAGCCGCTGCCTGAGCTTGTCGAGCTCGGCGGGCGAGGCATCCGGACCGACGACCAGCCCCTTGCCGCCCGAGCCGTCCACCGGCTTGACCACCAGCTCGTCGAGCCGGTCGAGCACCTCTTCGAGTGCGCCCGGGTCTTCGAGGCGCCAGGTGTCGACGTTCTTGAGGATGGGCTCCTCGGCGAGGTAGTAGCGGATGAGGTCGGGCACGTACGTGTAGAGCAGCTTGTCGTCGGCGACGCCGTTGCCGACCGCGTTCGCGATGGTGACGTTGCCGAGGCGCGCGGCGAGCATGAGGCCGGGGGCGCCGAGCATCGAGTCGGCGCGGAACTGCAGCGGATCGAGGAACTCGTCGTCGACACGGCGGTAGATGACGTCGACGCGCTTGGGTCCG
The DNA here is from genome assembly GCA_963751055.1 of uncultured Actinomycetota bacterium. Lineage (GTDB taxonomy): Bacteria > Actinomycetota > Actinomycetes > Actinomycetales > Microbacteriaceae > Microbacterium. Next base: position 110,588 of record CAVVTB010000012.1, read on the forward strand.
CGCGTGGTGCGCATGAACACCTTGCCGCCGACGCAGAGCAGGTCGCGGCCCTCGACGAGCTCGACGCCCATGAGGCGGGCGAGGAGCGTGTGCTCGAAGTACGCCGAGTTGTAGACGCCCGGAGTGAGGACGACGACGTTCGGATCCTCGACGCCGGGCGGGGCGGAAGCGCGCAGCGCGGCGAGGAGCTTGTTCGGGTAGTCGCCGACCGGACGCACCTGCATCGAGACGAAGAGCTCAGGCAGCGTCTGCGCCATGACGCGGCGGTTCGAGATGACGTAGCTGACGCCCGACGGCACGCGCACGTTGTCTTCGAGCACGCGCATCTCGCCGTTCTCGTCGCGGATGAGGTCGATGCCCGAGACCTGGATGCGAACGCCGTTGGCGCTGTGGATGCCGGCGGCCTGACGGTAGAAGTACTGGGACGACGAGATGAGCGCGGCCGGAAGCACCTCGTCGCGCACGCAGTGCTGGTGTCCGTAGGCGTCGTCGAGGAAGGCCTCGAGCGCGAGGACGCGCTGCTTGACCCCCGACTCGATGCGGGACCACTCCTCGAAGTTGATCACGCGGGGCACCGCGTCGAGCGGGAACGGCCGCTCCTCGCCGGCGAAGTCGAACGTGACGCCCTGCGCCAGGTATGAGCTCGCGAGCGACTCGGTGCGCCCGCGCAGCTCGTCCTGCGTCATCTGCGCGAGCGCCTGATACAGCTCGCGGTACGCATCCCGGGACTCGGCCGGCGCGCCCGGATGCGCCGGGCTGCCGAACATCTCGTCGAAGGCGGGGATCCCGGATGCCGTCTTGCGCGGCGCCAGCGTGGAGCCGTAGCCATCGAACAGATCACCCATTCACTCAGACTACTGGGGGGCGTGTTGCGCGGGTGTTTCCGAGCGACCACGCGCGAGGCTGAGCGCGACTCCGGCCGCGCCGACGATCGCGATCGCGCCGGCCGCGAGCAGCGTCCAGCCGTCGGGCTGCACGATCGACTGGCCCCGCAGCGCCTGCCACGTGACGAGCGCGACGACGGCGACGTAGACCGACGCAGTGGTCCAGACGAGTCCGACGCGCACCCGCACATCCCGCAGGATCCGGATGCGACGTGAGGCGAACTCGACGAGGATCAGCGCGAGCGGGATCAGCTGCAGCGCATGCATCCCGATGAAGTGCGGGATGCGAAGGTCGCCGTGCTCGGTGCTCCAGTTCAGGATCGGGATGCCGGCTCCGCCGTCCACCGCTCCCACGGTGTGCGCGCCGACGATGTCGCCGCCCGCAACGAGCTGCGCTTCGGTCGGCAGCGTCATCAGGAAGCCGAGAGCGAGACCGCCGAGGCAGATGATCGCGCCCAGGCGCACGGCGAGCGTCCGCGCGCGGTCGGCATAGGGAGAGAACCACAGCAGGATCGCCGCCACGAGGGTCGCGAGCCAGAGCACCGCGATGGTGGCGCCCATGACCGACCAGACGAACTCGTCGTAGGGCGTCTGCTGGTTGAAGTGGCTCCGCTCCCCGCGGATCGTCTGGCTGAAGACCGCCGCCATCTCGATGAAGAGGCGTCACCGAGATGACGGTGCCCGCCCACCACGCCGTCCGGCGGAAGCGACGCAGCTGCCCGATGAGCCACGCCCACGTCACGGCGTAGATGAGGACCGACACCGAGAACTTGAACGGCTTCGCCCAGATCGGCGAGCCCACGAGCTCCCGGTCGTCGAGGAGCAGTCCGACGACGCTGATGACCCCGGTGACCGCCATCGTCGCGGCGAGGGCGACGAGCGGTCCGTGCCAGCGCAGCCGCGTCGGGCCGGGTGACGCGCCCGCCGCGGAGCGGGGTGCGGCGACGGCGTTCTGCGAGGTGTTCATGATCGACTCCCGTCGTGCGTCCGGCCGAGGCGGCCGGTCACCTGTGACGCTAGGGAGGGCGCAGCGCGCCGGGAACACGGCCAGCCACCCACTCGATGGGGGGCTGACCCCCGGACTCGCCGACGAGGCCGGCCGACCCGGTGGCCGCCGCGAGCGTAGGCTCGTGCTCGTGGCCGCGCGCCCGGGAACTCGCCGCCTCGCCGCCGCCGCGGCGGGAGTGGCATCCGCCGTGCTCGGCGCCGGCCTCGGCGAGCTGACGGCGGCGCTCATCGCCCCGCAGGCGAGCCCTTTCGCCGCGATCGGATCGGCGCTCATCGACCTCGCGCCGTCGTGGGCGAAGGATGCCGCGATCGCGCTGTTCGGCACGAACGACAAGCTCGCGCTCCTCGTCGGCATCGCGATCGTGCTCATCCTCGTCGCCGCCGGCGCCGGACTGCTCGAGCTGTGGCGACCGCCGTGGGGCAGGCGTGGTGATGCTCGCCTTCGGCGCCGTCGGGGATCGTCGCGGCGATGACGAGGGCGGGCGCCGGCACACTCGACTGGATCCCCTCGACCGTGGCCGGCATCGTGGCCGCATTCGCCCTGTGGCTGCTCATGAAGCGCATCCCCGCGGCGGAGCCCGCATCCGCGCCGGACGCCGATGCGGCATCCGACGATCCTCAGCCCGCGTTCGAGAGGCGCAGCTTCCTCGTGTGGACGGCAGGTGCCGCCGCGATCGGCGTGCTCGCCGCCGTCGGCGGCTCCCTCGCCCGCGCCGGCTCCCAGGCCGTGACCACCGTGCGCCAGGCGATCAAGCTCCCCGCTCCGGCGGTCGACGGCTCCGCCGATCCCCGCCGGCGCCGAGCTCGGGCATCACCGGGCTGGCGCCGATCATCACGCCGAACGAGTACTTCTACCGGATCGACACCGCGCTCATCGTGCCGCAGGTCGATCCGGCGGACTGGAGCCTGCGCATCCACGGGCTCGTCGAGGACGAGGTGACGATCACGTGGGACGAGCTGCTCGCGCTGCCGCTCGAAGAGAGCGTCACGACGCTCACGTGCGTCTCGAACCCGGTCGGCGGCGACCTCATCGGCAATGCGGTGTGGCTCGGCTATCCGATCCGCGAACTGCTGGCGCGGGCGAAGCCGACGAAGGATGCCGACATGGTGCTCTCGCGTTCGATCGACGGGTTCACGGCATCCACCCCCCTCGAAGTGCTCACCGACGACCGCAATGCGATCCTCGCCGTCGGCATGAACGGCGAGCCGCTGCCCGCCGAGCACGGGTTCCCGGTGCGGATGGTCGTCCCGGGTCTGTACGGGTACGTGTCGGCGACGAAGTGGGTCGTCGAGCTCGAGGTCACGCGCTTCGACCAGGCGCGCGCGTACTGGACCGACCGCGGCTGGTCCGAGCGGGGCCCGATCAAGCTGCAGTCGCGCATCGACGTGCCGCGGCGCGAACCAGGGCCTGAGCGCGGGCGAGACGGTGATCGCCGGCGTCGCATGGCAGCAGCACGTCGGCGTGTCGAAGGTCGAGGTGCAGATCGACGACGGCGCCTGGCAGGAGGCGACGCTCGCGACGGCGATCTCGGATGACACCTGGGTGCAGTGGAGCTCCCCTGGACGGCGAAGCCGGGATCCCACAAGATCCGCTGCCGCGCGACCAACGCCGAAGGCGAGACGCAGACCGAGGTCGACTCCTTCCCGGCGCCCGATGGCGCGACGGGATGGCAGCAGCTCAACCTCGAAGTCAGCTGACGACGGCACTCAGCCGGCGAGGACGACTCTCAGCTGCTCGACAGCCCAGTCGATCTCGGTCGCCCGGATGACGAGGGGCGGCGCGATGCGGATGGTCTGACCGTGCGTGTCCTTCACGAGCACGCCGCGGGCGATCAGCCGCTCGGCCACCTCGCGGCCGGTGCCCGCCGCGGGGTCGATGTCGACGCCCGCCCAGAGACCCGCGACGCGGACGCTCGTGACGCCGTGGCCGATGAGGTCGGCGAGCTTCGCCTCGAGGTGCTCGCCGAGCGCGGCGGCGCGGCGCTGGAACTCGCCGGTCTGCAGCATCTCGACGACGCGCAGCCCGACGGCGGCGGCGAGCGGGTTGCCGCCGAACGTCGAGCCGTGCTCGCCCGGGCGGATCACGCCGAGCACATCGCTGTTCGCGACGACCGCCGACAGGGGCAGGATGCCGCCGCCCAGCGCCTTGCCGAGCAGATACACGTCCGGCACGACGCCTTCGCGATCGCACGCGAACGTCTCGCCGACGCGACCGAGGCCGGACTGGATCTCATCGGCGATGAACAGGACGTTGTGGCGCGTGCAGATCTCGCGGACGGCCCGCAGGTATCCCTCGGGCGGGAGGATGATGCCCGCCTCGCCCTGGATCGGCTCGATCAGCACGGCGGCCGTCTGCGGGGTGATCGCGGCCTCGAGGGCGGCGGCGTCGCCGAACGGCACCGGCACGAATCCGGGCGTGAAGGGTCCGAAGTCGCTGTGCGCGTCGCGGGTCGTCGCTGAAGCCGACGATGGTGGTCGTGCGCCCGTGGAAGTTGCCGTGCGCGACGACGATGGTCGCGGCATCCGGTGCGATGCCCTTCACGCGGTAGCCCCACGCCCGCGCGACCTTGATGCCGGTCTCGACGGCCTCGGCGCCGGTGTTCATCGGCAGGACCATGTCCTTGCCGCAGAGCTCGGCGAGCGCTGCCGCGAAGGGGCCGAGCCGGTCGTTGTGGTACGCCCGGCTGGTGAGCGTGAGGCGGGTGAGCTGCTCCTGCGCCGCCGCGACGATGGCCGGATGCCCGTGGCCGAAGTTCAGGGCGGAGTAGGCGGAGAGCAGGTCGAGGTACCGCTTGCCTTCGACGTCGGTGACCCAGGAGCCCTCGCCGCGCGAGACGACGACCGGAAGCGGGTGGTAGTTGTGGGCGACGTGCTCGCCTTCGGCCGCGATGACCGAACCGGTCACGTCGGTGTCGATCGAGAAGCGTCATCGCGAGGCTCCTCGCAGCTCGAGCGTGCAGCACTTGATGCCGCCGCCGCCGAGGAGGAGCTCCGACAGGTCGACGAGCACCGGGTTGTAGCCGCGCTCGCGGAGCTGCGCCTCGAAGCCCTTGGCGCGCGGCGAGATGATGACGTTCAGGCCGTCGCTCGCCGAGTTGAGGCCGAAGACGGCGCCGTCCTCGTCGGCGACGCGGATGGCGTCGGGGTAGCGCTCGGCGAGGATCCGCTGACCGTCCTCGTCGAATGCGCCGGGAAGGTAGGCGATGTTGGCGCGCTCGACGCCGTCCGGGCCCTCCACGGGGTCGAGCACCGAGATGGCGGTGTCGAGGTGGTAGAAGCGCGGGTCGACGAGCGTGAGGCTCACGACCTCCTTGCCGAACACGTCGCGCAGCTCCTGGTGGCTGTCACCCGTCGAGCGGAAGCCGGTGCCGGCGAGGATCGTGTCGCCGACGAGCAGGAAGTCGCCCTCGCCCTCGTTGACCTCGGCCGGGTCGACGACGTCGAAGCCGTTGTCGCGGAACCACTCCATGAACGCCGGGCCCTCGGGCACGCGCTCCTGGAAGCGGAACTTCGCGCCGTAGGCGACGCCGTCGATGATGAATCCGCCGTTGGCGGTGTAGACCATGTCGGGCAGACCCTCGATCGGGTCGATCAGGTGCACGTCGTGACCGAGCGCGATGTACGTGTCGTAGAGCGCCTGCCACTGCCTCACGCGAGGGCGGTGTCGGTCGGGTTCGCCGGCTCCATCCACGGGTTGATCGTGTAGCTGACGGTGAAGTGCTCGGGCCGGCACATCAGATAGGTGCGGTGCTGCTGGATGCGGCCGGTCGGCGTCGCGGTCTCGGCGGCGGATCCGGCGATCGGCGTGGGCGCGGTGTGCTGCGTGGACATTGGGCTCCTTCAGGAAGGGGCGGCGGACGCTGTCCTGGGGCCCGACGGGGCTGTGAGAAGCCGGCGACTCGGGCACGCCGCATCCATTCTCTCACGGTCATCGCGAGCGGACCGTCAGGCACTGCGCTCCCGGACGGATCACCGTCACTCTTCCGGGTACTGGAACACCTCGTCGAGGCCGACGCCGAACACCCGTGAGATCTGGAACGCGAGCTCGAGCGTCGGCGAGTACCTGCCCTGCTCGATCGCGATGAGCGTCTGACGTGTCACGCCGATCCGGTTCGCGAGCTCGGCCTGGGTGAGGCCGGCTGTTCGCGCAATGGCCGGATGGAGTTGGTGACCTTCGTGGGCTTGACCATCAGGCGAGGCCACGCCGATACGCGATGACACTGGCGATGCTTCCGACGATCGTCGAGATCGCGAAGCCGAAGTACATCGTGTTCGCGATCCAGAACCAGTCGACCTCGAAGGCGCACAGGACGATCACGCCGAGCCCCGCGGCCACCATGAACGCCTGGCCCACGCGGCCGCCCATGCGGGCGATGTCGCGATCGCGCTGGTCGGACTTGCCCACTCCCTCCGGGTCGCGCATCCCGGCGAGGATCCCCCACACGATGCTGAGCACGATCGCTGCGACGATGCTCCCGACGATCGTCCACAGCATGATCGGCACCCAGTCGACGTCGGTGACGGGCCCCCCGTCCGCCTGCTGCAGCACGATCACGACGTAGACGATGATCACGATCACGCTGACGATCAGCGTCGACCAGACGTTGCGCTCCTGGTAGACCACCAGAGCCTCCTCATGTAAGGAATATTTGACATCTCGACGGTAGCGCCGGACGCGCACTGCATGTCAATAATTCTTTACTCTAAGGAACACGAGGGCTGGGCGATCCGCGCGTCGCAGGCGAACTGCCTGCAGTCGGCGTACTACCTGCCGGCGTGGCTCGTGTACCTGCTCTGGGACCAGGAGTTCTACCACGTGCGCGATCTCGCCGCGGATCCGCTCGGCTGATCGGCCGATGCGAGTCCGAGCTCAGATGACGGCTTCCGACCAGGGGTCCGGATTTCCGAATCTGTGCGCCGTGATGGTGATCGACTGCTCGTGAAGGAACGGCAGCAGCTCGAGGCGCCCCGCCGTCGTGACCTCGTTGTCGTAGACGGCGAGGTCGGGATCGCCCTCGACCGCTTCCGCGAGCGCATCCGTGCAGCGCGGCGACGGCTTCGCGGGAGCCGACCAGGCGCGTCCGCGGCGGACGAGGAGCGGATGCTTCGCCCGCTGCTTCCGCGACGACATCCGGCTTGCCCACGATGCGCTGGATCCACTGCTCGTCGCGTCTCGACGAACACGCCGATCCCCTGGTCGCTGAGCGATCGGCGCGCCGCCGCCGGGAGTCCCGACGGCTGCGCTGACCGTCAGCGACGACCCGGCCCGGATGCCGGCGATCGCCACGCGCAGCAGCGACTGCCACGTCGCATCCGCGGTGGCGCGGATGGCGACCTCCGAGATCGGGCGGTACCGGAAGAGGTTGCGCTCGACGCCGAGGCCCGAGACATCCTTCACCTGACCGAACTCGCGATCCCACGCGATGGCGTCCGACAGCGCACCACGGCGCAGCCACTCGAACGAGTCGTAGTCCAGCGACGGCTGCGCCGCCTCGATGACCGACGAGATGCGGGAGTCGAGGCCGCGCAGATGCAGCGTCGCGGAGCCGGAGGCACCCGCAGTCGCGCGCCACGAGCCGAGACCGACGAGGTAGTTCGGCCCGCCCGCCTTGGTGCCGGCGCCCACGGACGAGCGCTTCCAGCCGCCGAAGGGCTGGCGCTGCACGATGGCGCCGGTGATCCCGCGGTTGACGTAGAGGTTGCCGGCCTCGACGCGGTCGAGCCACACTGCCAGGTCGTCGGGGTTCTGCGTGTAGAGACCCGCGGTCAGTCCGTAGGCGACCGCGTTCTGGAGCTCGATGGCGTGCGCGAGCGAGTGCGCGTGCATGATGCCGAGAACCGGGCCGAAGAACTCCTCGAGATGGAATCGCGACCCGAGCCGCACTCCGGTGCGGATGCCGGGACTCCAGAACCGGCCGGCATACTCCGGCCCGCGGTCGAGGCGGCCGCGGCTCGACGAGCCATCGCTCGTCCTCCTCCAGGGTCGACAGCGCCCACTCGAGCTTGCCGTGCGGCTCCTCGATGACGGGACCGACCTCGGCGAGCGCGTCGGTCGGCGGTCCGATGCGCAGCGATGCCGCAGCATCCTTCAGCTGACGGGCGAATCGGCGCGAGTGACCCGACCGGGCCCGACGAGGATCGCGAGCGACGCGGCCGAGCACTTCTGACCGGCATGCCCGAACGCGCTCTTGATCACGTCGCCCGCGGCGAGATCGAGGTCGGCGGAGGGCATGACGATCATCGCGTTCTTGCCGCTCGTCTCGGCGAGCAGGGGCAGCTCCGGGCGCCAGGAGCGGAACAGGGCCGCCGTCTCCCATGACCCGGTGAGGATGACGCGATCGACGTCCGGATGCGACACGAGGCGTCTGTCCGAGGGATCCCTCGTCGATGTCGACGAGGGCCAGCACCTCGCGCGGCACACCGGCCTGCCAGAGCGCGTCGGCGACGACGGCGGCGCAGCGGCGAGCCTGGGGCGCGGGCTTGAAGACGACGCCCGATCCCGCGGCGAGCGCCGCGAGCACGCCGCCCGCGGGGATCGCGATCGGGAAGTTCCAGGGCGGGGTGACGACCGTCAGCCGCGCGGGCTCGAACACCGCGCCGCTGACCCGGTCGAGCTCGCGCGCGGTCGCGGCGTAATAGCTCGCGAAGTCCACGGCCTCGCTGACCTCGACATCCGCCTCGGCGAACACCTTGCCGGTCTCGGATGCCGCGACCTCGATGAGCTCGCCGCGGCGCTGCTCGAGCACCCGTGCGGCCTCGAGGAGCACGGCCGAACGCTCGGCCGCGGGCTTCGACACCCCACGCCGGCCGCCGCATCCCTCACCCGGCGGACGATCGTCCTCGAGTGTCCGCGAGTCGTCCACACGCGCTGCCGCGATGACCGCGTCGCCCGCGGTCGAGGTCTCGATGCGGCCGAGGATCTCGCGCGCCCAGGCCCGGTTCGCGGGAAGCGCCGGGTCGGTGTCGGGTGCGTTGCGGAAACCCGGAGCACCGGAGGCATGCGCGCCGGACTCGCGCGGCGCGTAGACCGCCGTCTCGACGAAGGGCTCTCCGCCGAAGAGCTGCTCCTCCGCGGCCGCGGGGGCGATCGGCGAGGTGTCGTCGGGGTCGGTGGCCGCCGATCGTGCGATGCCGATGACCGCCTGCGTCAGCCCGTCGTCCTCGGCCGGTCCGGCGCCGCGATGCACGCGCGTCCGCGTGCGCGGCGACTTCGGGTGGAGCGGTCCTGCGGTCCTGCGTGCGGTTCGGTCCGACCGGGAGCGACGGGTCGGCGGCGCGCTCGAGCGATGCGAGGAACCGGTCGCGCTCGCGCTCGAACATGGCCGGGTCGTCCGCGAGGTCGAACGCCGCCGAGAGGAAGTTGTCGCTCGACGCGTTCTCTTCGAGCCGGCGGACCAGATAGCTGATCGCGACGTCGAACTCGTCGGGGCGGACCACCGGCACGTAGAGGAGGACGTGTCCGACCTCGCGGGCGATCGCCGCGACCTGGCCCTGGGCCATGCCGAGCAGCATCTCGAACTCGACGTCGTCCCGCACGCCGGTCTCGCCTGCCAGCAGCCAGGCGTAGGCGACGTCGAAGAGGTTGTGGCCGGCGACGCCGATGCGCACCGCCGCCGTGTTCTCCGGGCGGAGTGCGAAGTCGAGGCATCGCACGTAGCTGGCATCGGAGTCGACCTTGGCGCCGTAGGTGGCGAGCGGCCAGCCGTGCATGGCAGCATCCACTCGCTCCATCGCGAGGTTCGCGCCCTTGACGAGCCGAACCTTGATGCGAGCTCCGCCTGCGGCGATGTGCTGCTGCGCCCACGCGGTGAGCTGCTGGAGGGCCGGCAGGGCATCCGGCAGATACGCCTGCAGCACGATGCCGGCCTCGAGGTCCCGGAGACGCGGGTCTTCCAGGATGCGGGTGAACACCGCGATCGTCAGATCGAGGTCGCGGTACTCCTCCATGTCGAGGTTGATGAAGGTGCGATCCGTCGCGGCCGTGAGATAGAGCGGCATCAGGCGCTCGACGACCTTGTCGACCACCTCGTCGAACGCCCACATCGAGATGTGGCTGGCGATCGCCGACACCTTGACCGACACGTAGTCGACGTCCGGGCGGCGGATCAGCTCGTGGATGCCCTTCGAGCCGCCGCAGCGCCTCGTCCTCGCCGAGCACGGCCTCGCCGAGCAGGTTGAGGTTGAGCTTCGCGCCGCTCTCGCGGATCGCCGCGATCGCGGGGCCGAGCTTGTCCGGCCGCGCGTCGACGACGAGGTGGCCGACCATCTCGCGCAGCACCCGACGGGCGATGGGCACGACGGGCGACGGCAGCACCGGCGCAACCGCTCCGCCGAGCCTGACGGCACCGCGCAGGTACCACGGGAGGAACCCGGGCACCAGCGGAGCGACACGGCTCAGATTGGCCGCCGCCGCCGTCAGGCTCTCGGGGCGCATCACGCCGTCGACGAAGCCGATCGTGAAGGGCAGCCCGTTCGGGTCTTTGAGAACGCCGGCCAGTCGCTCGGCAGCGGGGTCCACGTCGACCTCGGCGCTCTCGGCGATCCACCGCTGCGCCAGCGCCACAGCACGCGCGGCGAGGTCGTCGCCGGATGCTGTGAGGTCGGTGTCCCCCTGATAAGGGTCGGTCACCATGCCACCAGCCTAAAGGCCGCCCGCCCGGCGAGACCCCGACGTCGGGCAGTCGGGTGTCTCGCCGGGCAGACGGGAGCGACTCAGGTGACCTAGACGCGGTCGCGCCGGGTCTGCGGCTCGCCGCCGGCAGTGGCGTCGGTCTGGGTCACGGTCGGCACGGGCCGGGATGCCGGCGGACGGGTGATCGGCTGGCCGTCCTTGTCGACCGCAGGCTGGTCCTCGTCGACGTCGGCGACGCCGTCCCGGTCCGCATCCATGCGCGGGCTCTCGTGCACGTCGGCGCGGCCGTCACGGTCGACGTCCGCTCGACCTGCGTCCGCTGTCCTGTCGGTGCGCGTCGGCCGCGGTGCGGCCGGCGTCGTCTGCCGTGACGTACGGGTCGACCTCGTCCGCCTTGCGCAGCGTCTGCTGCCTGCTCGGCGCGCAGCTTCGGTGGCCTCGGCCTCGTGCTCGCCGACGCTGTCGGCGAGCCGGTTCGCGTCGACGTCGGCCTGCGCGGCCCTCGCCTGCGCCTGCTGAGCCGCCGCGGCGGCGGATGCGGCATCCGCCTTCGCCTGCGCGGCTCGCGCCTCGCCCTCGCGGGCCGCGAGCTCCGACTGCGCGCGCCTCTGCGCGAAGCTTCTCGGCCTTCTCGTGCGCGGCGCGCTCACGCTGCTGGGTGCGGTTGCGCATGAAGTACACGGCGCCGATGACGATCAGCGCCACGACGATGATTCCGATGATGATCCAGATCAGCACAGTGGTATCCATGTGATCACTCCTTCCGGTGCGCGCCGGCGACGGGTTCGCAGCCGGTGCACACTCCGCACGTAACCGCATCGACACCCACCCCGCAAAGCCCTTGCGGCGGAGGCACTCCTCGGCTAGGCCTCCGCGGAAGTGCCGCGGGATTCAGCGCCTACGGCCAGACGCTCGGCGCCTCGGCACGGGTCGAAGGCAGAGCGGATGCCGCCGCCCAGTCGTGCACCCACTGCTCGACGTCCGGAATCCCCTCCGGCCGCCCGAGCGCGCTGAACAGCTCGTCGTGCGGAAGCGTGCCCCCCGACCGCCGCATCATCCGCGCCCGGATGATGGCGCGGGCGTACACCTCGCCATCGACCACCGCGCGGTGCTCCAGGTAGATCGCCTTGTCGTCGTGGCCGAGCAGCCGCGACTCCACGTCGAACCGCTGCCAGGGATTGAGCGACTTGCGGAACGTGATCGTCTCGCTCGACACCACGGCGTACCAGGCGTGCCGGCGCATCGCATCCGCCATGCCTGTCCGGATCAGGAGGTCCCATCGGCCGAGGTCGAACAGCGACAGGTAGCGGCCGTTGTTCATGTGCCGGAGCACGTCGAGATCGGTCGGGAGGGTCGTCAGCCGGATGATCCCCACGGCGGTCGGATCGATGCGACCCTCGCGCCGCACGCGCCGGCGCGCCAGAAAGGTGATGAGGATGGTCCGCCAGATCACGTTCACGAGAGGCGATGGTAGCCACCGTCAACGATGTCCGCGAATCAGTTGTGGCTTGTCGATAGCGCTGGGCGCGGCATCCGTCCGGTCCTGGGCCGACTGTCCACAGGCTGATCCCGGTCGATTTCGCCTCGCGACGGTGCGAGCGTAGAGTCTGGCCATGGAAGCCGAACTGCAGACCGACATCGTCGTCCGTCCGGTACGGGACGTCGACGCAGAGGCCCTCGGACGCGTCCACGCGACGTGCTGGCACGAGACCTACGACCACCTGATCAGCAAGGCCGCGCTGGAGAAGATCTCGCCCCGGCGCATGGCCGAGCTCTGGACGCACTGGGCGGTCCAGGGTCCCGAGTTCAAGATGTTCGCCGCGCTCGTCGATGGCGAGATCGTCGGATTCGCCGGATCCGGCCCCGCTCGCGACAAGGACGCACCGCGTTTCCGCGAGCTCTACTTCATCTACCTCCTCGACGCCTGGCACGGCACCGGCATCGGCCAGCGACTGTTCGACGCCGTCATCGAAGGCGACGAGCCGGTCTACCTCTGGGTGGCCGACGACAACCCGCGCGCGCACCGGTTCTACGTCCGCAACGGGTTCGAGCTCGACGGCGACTCGCACACCGAGCCGTTCCTGGGTGAGACGCTCACCGAGGTGCGGTTCGTCCGCTGACCCGTCCTGACGTGCTCCAGGCCTGGGCCCTGACCGGCATCCCCGAGATCACTGCCGGGGCGGATCTGGTGTCGCTGATCGCGGATGCCGCAGGCGGCGTCCTCGCCGACGGCGACATCCTCGTGGTGACGTCGAAGATCGTCTCGAAGGCCGAAGGCCGCATGATCGCGGCCGACGACCGCGAGGACGCGATCACAGCCGAGACCGTCCGGGTCGTCGCCACCCGGCCGATGCCGAACGGCGGCACCACCCGCATCGTGCAGAACCGGCTCGGCATCGTCTCGGCCGCGGCGGGGGTCGACGCGTCGAACACTCCCGAGGGCACCGTGCTGCTGCTGCCGGTGGATCCGGATGCCTCGGCACGGGCGCTCGCGTCGGGGCTGCGCACCCGCCTCGGCGTCGAGGTGGGCGTCATCATCTCGGACACCCTCGGTCGCGCGTGGCGCGAGGGCCAGACCGACTCCGCCATCGGCGCCGGCGGCGTGCACGTGTTCGAGGATCTGCGCGGCCAGACCGACGCCGAGGGGCGCCCGCTCGTCGTGACGATGCCGTGCGTCGCCGACGAGCTCGCGGCGGCCGGCGACCTCGTGAAGGGCAAGGCGGCGCAGGCTCCCGGTGGCCGTGGTGCGCGGTCGTGCCGACCTCGTCGGCGGTCTCGACCTTCCCGGCGCCCGCTCCATCGTGCGGCCTCTCGAGCGCGACATGTTCCGCCGCGGGGCGGACGAGGCCTACGCCGACGGATTCGCCGCGGGCGCGGCATCCGTGCCTCAGTCCGCCCCGGCCGTTCACGAACGATTTTCGCCGCTCGTCACATCGACGGAGCGGCGAAGATCGTTCGCAATCGGGCTGGACGAGGGCTCACTGCGCGCGGAGGACCGCCTCGCCCGCGGAGACCGAGATCCGGATCGTGTTCGATGCGCCCGGCACGCTGCCGATGCCGTTGTCGAAGTCGCCGGCGGCGACATCCGAGCTGACCTCGTACTCGCCCTCGGGCACGGTCAGGTGCAGAGATCCCGCATTCACCTCGGCGACGATCTCGCGGGGCTCCTGTCCGGAGAGGACAGCGTCCAGCGAGCCGGCGCTGACGGTGATCGCCGCCTCGTCGACGTCGGCGAGATCCATCTCGGCGTGGCCGGCGCTCAGCTGAGCATCCACGATGCGCTGCGGAGCCCGAGATGTCAGCACGTCCGGCGTCGACCTGCAGGTCGAGCTGTCCGAACTCGCCGTCGACGGTGAGGTCGCCGGCGGCCAGGCCGAGATCGGCATCGATCCCCTCGAGAGCCTGCGGCAGCCGGAGCACCGCATTTCCGTTGCCGCCCAGCCAACCGCCGAACCAGCCGTTCACCCAGCCGCTCGGCGAGGCGACCACGAGCTCGTCGCCGTCGCGGTCCAGGGTCCAGCGATCGATGCCCCAGGCGCTGCGGACGTCGAGTTCGGCATCCTCGACATCGGCGAACTCGATCCGGATGCTGCCGGCGTCGACCTGGACGTCGAGGTCGGTGACGCCGTCGACCGCGAGAGTGCGCGATGACGTGTTGATGGATGCCGCCGCCCACGTACCGAGCGCGGAGGAGATGATCGCCCCGAGCAGGATGACGCCGCCCACGACGAAGAGGAGGATCGCGACGACGCGGGACGACCCGGATGCGCCGGGACCCTGCGGGCTCGGCTGATCCTGCGTGGGCTGCGCCGGGGGCGGAGTGATGGTGGTGCTCATCGGACTGCTCCTGTCTGCGGCGGATTTCCGCCGTGCTCGATATGGGCGAGTGCGGCGAGCACTCGGCGGTTGCCGGATTCGTCAGGCTCGAGGCCGAGCTTCTGGAATACGGCGGTGATGTACTTCTCGACGCTGCCCTCGCTCACGTGCAGCGTCTGTGCGATGGCCTGGTTGGATCGGCCCTCCGCGATGAGAGCGAGGACGGATGCCTCACGATCGGTGAGTCGCTGCATCCGCGTGTCCTTGGTGCGGCGGCTGAGCAGCTGCGCGACGACTTCCGGGTCGAGCACCGTGGCGCCCGCCGCGATCCGGTCGATCGCGCTCGAGGAAGTCCGCGACGTCGGCGACACGGTCCTTCAGCAGGTACCCGAGCGACCCGCCGCTCGCGGCGATCAGCTCGGCTGCGTAGCGCTCCTCGACGTACTGCGACAGCACCAGGACGGCGAGCTCGGGCCGGGCGGCCCGCAGCGAGAGCGCCGCCCGGATCCCTTCGTCTGTCCAGCTCGGCGGCAGCCGCACGTCGATGATGCAGAGCTCCGGCTTCGCCTCCGCGACGGTGCTCGTCGAGGCGCGATGCGTCGGCGAGAGCCGCGACGACCACATGTCCGGCGTCCTCGAGCACGCGCACGAGGCCTTCGCGCAGCAGTGCCGAGTCCTCGCAGATCAGGATCCGCATGGGATGCTCACCTCCACCGATGTCGGCCCGCCGGCTGGGCTGTCGATGCGTGCCTGGCCGCCCGCAGCGACGACGCGATTGACGATTCCGTCGAGGCCGCCGCCGGCGATCACCCTGGCGCCGCCGACGCCGTTGTCTTCGACGCGCGCCCAGAGCGTGCCCTCTTCCCGCCGCCGGACGACCACGCGGACGTCGGTGCCACGCGAGTGCTTCGCGGCGTTGGTGAGTGCTTCGGCGATCGCGAAGTACGCGGCGGCCTCCGCATCCCGGCTGCAGCGCCCCTCCATGCGGACGTCGAGGTGCACCGGGATGACCGAACGACCCGCCAGCGCCGAGAGTGCGGCGTCGAGGCCCCGATCATCCAGGACGGCGGTGTGGATGCCGCGCGCGAGCTGTCGCAGCTCGGTGATCGCCGCCTTGGTCGACATGTGGGCTTCCGCGACCAGGGCGCGCGCAGCATCCGGATCGGTGTCGATCTTCTGCTGCGCGAGGCCGAGGGTCATCCCGACCGAAACCAGCCGCGGCTGCACGCCGTCGTGGAGGTCGCGCTCGATGCGGGTGCGCTCGACGTCGGCGGCGCGCACGGCTCCCTCGCGCTGGACGTTCGATGTCCGCGCCTCTTCGGCGAGCTGCGCCTCGCGGGACGGGACCATGATCGCCCGCGTCAGCACGCCGTGCAGGATGCCGAGCCCGACCACGCCGGCGACCGCCACGAGCGCGGTGAACACGCCCACGGGAACCGCCCATGCGAGCGGAACGGCGATGTCGGTGCGGGCCAGCGTGACCGCGCTCTCCTGCGCGAAGAGCGGGGCGAAGGCCAGCACGATGCCCGACGCCGCGATGCCGGCGAGGAAGACGACGATCCAGCCGAGGACGGTCGCGATGGCGAGGTTCGCGACGGCGCGCCAGCTTCCGGGATCGATGGCCTGCAGCCCCAGCGTGCGGAGGTATCCGCCGAATCCGGGGCGGCCGCTGGAGCGAAGCCGGCGATGCGCGAGCCCGAAGTCGTAGAGGCCGTCGACGCGCGCGGTCTCGAACCAGCCGAGCCCGAAGATCGCGTAGACGAACGCGACGAGGAAGAGAAGGCCGATGCCGAGGACTGGAATGAGGCCGATCCCGAGGCCGATCAATCCGAAGAGGAGCGAGAAGATCACGGGCCCGATGACGCCGAGCGCGGCGAGCTGGGCGATCGCGCCGGCCACTCGTGGCGGGGATGCCGTGGACGGCGCGGACGGGGTGGTTTCGGAGTTCATACCCTCACGGTAGGCCGCGGCGGCTCACACCGCCCCTGAGCCAGCCGGAGTCTTCCCTTCGGGTTATCCCCCAGACCGTCGGCGCGCGCCTGCCGGCTCCCGCCGCGCCCACGTCCCGCGTCCGCTTCTCGCGCGCGGCGCGTGGTCTCAGCGCCCGCTGACTTTGCCGAAGAGGCGGGCGATGGGGGCGAGGACGAGGGGGCGGGCGGCGATCCAGCCGGCGGCGATGACGACGAGGGATGCGGCGAAGATCCAGAATCCGACCCAGTTGACGGCATCCTGCGACGCGTACATGTGGTTCAGGTTGCGCAGCGCCCCGGTCGCGAACACCAGCACGACGTGGACGAAGATGAACAGCACGAAGTAGAGCATCACCGGGAAGTGGATCGCGCGGGCCCACTCCACCGGGTAGACCCGGCTGAGGGTCTTGGCGTTCTTCGGCCAGATCCCCGACATGCGCACGCCGGTGGCGATCGCGAGCGGGGCGGCGAGGAACACCGTGGCGAAGTAGGCGAGCTGCTGCAGGCTGTTGTAGTTGACCCAGCCGTTCTCGGTCGGCCAGTCCAGCGACACGTACTGCAGCCCCGCGCTGAGGGCGTTGGGGAACACCGCCCACGACGTCGGGACGATCTTCATCCACTGTCCGGTGGCGAACAGCAGCACCACGAAGATGACGCCGTTGACGATCCAGAGGATGTCGAGGGACTGGTGGAACCACAGGTTCAGGCTGATCTTGCGGCGGCCGTTGCTGCGCGGTGACCAGAACGCGGTGGGGCGTTTCTCGGTCCGCACCTGCAACCCGGACCGGATGATCAGCACGATCAGGAACACGTTGAAGAAGTGCTGCCAGCCCAGCCACGGCGGCATCCCCACCGGCGCCCCGGCGGGCAGCTCGTACTCCCCCGGGTAGGCGACCAGGAAGTCCTGCATCGGCTCGAGGCTCAGAGCAGCCACCGCACGAAGAGCACCGCCATCCCCGCGGCGAACAGCAGCCCGCCACCGCCGACGATCACCGCACCCGCCCACTGCAGCCGGGTGAGCGGGCCGATCCGCTGCGGCTCCGGCTCCGGTGGGGCGTGGGTGAAGGCGTTCTTGCCCGGGAACACGGTCCGCGTGAACGGCAGCGGCGTGGAGAGATCGACGGCTGGCACGAGCGCGGTCGTCGCGGGTGCCGTTGTCGCTGCGTTCAGGGCGGTCGCCCGAGTCTGTCGAAGGCGGCTGCGGACACGTCGACGGTCCGGCAGCGGCTGCGGCCGCCGCGGGTCGCGCGGCGTCGGCGGGCGGCCACGCCTCCCCTCCCGGCGTGCGAGGCAGGCCGCGACGCAGCGACGGCCCCGGCGTCGGCCGCCGACCGTCGGCTGGAGTGTCGCATTCTGCGGGCGTCGCGGGCGCGGAGCGCGGCGGCTTCTGCCACCTGAACGCCGGTCGCCGCCGCGACCACTCGCTCGGGTGTCGCGTTCTGCGGGGTCGCGGGCGCCGAGGCCGCAGCTGCTGCGCCTCGCAGTCGTCGGCGACGGCGGATGCCGCGGCGGCCACGGCTCCCCGCCGGGCGTCCGGGGCAGACCGCGGCGCAACGCCACTCCCGAGCCGGCGGCGACGTCCTGCGCAGCCGAAGGCGTGTTCGTCTGGCTCCGCTCGCTGCGGAGCCGCAGCGGCCACCGCGACGTGGCGCAGCGACGCCGCACCGCGCGCGCATCGTCTGGCGCCGCTCGCTCAACGACCGGGGCGCGCAGCGCCGCGGCGGCGTTTCGTCTCGCTCCGCTCGCTCAACGACCGCGGATGCGGCGGCGTCGGAGGGCGGCCAGGGGTCGCCGCCGGCCCGGCGCGGGAGTCCGCGGCGGAGCGCCGTGCCGAAGGTCGCCATGCCCGGTTACGCCTTCTTCGCCTCGAGCGCGGCGATCAGCTGCGGCACCACGGTGAACAGGTCGCCGACGACGCCGAAGTCGGCGATCTCGAAGATCGGGGCATCCGCGTCCTTGTTGATCGCGACGATCGTCTTCGCGGTCTGCATCCCCGCCTTGTGCTGGATCGCGCCGGAGATCCCGAGCGCGACATACAGCTGCGGCGACGACCGACACCCCGGTCTGCCCCACCTGCGACGGCGTACGGCACATACCCGGCATCGACCGCGGCGCGAGACGCGCCCACCGCGGCGCCGAGCGCGTCGGCGAGCTGCTCGACCAGCGCGAACTTCTCCTCCGACCCCAGCCCGCGGCCACCGGAGACGACCTTCGCGGCGCCGCGCAGCTCCGGCCGGGACGATTCCACGACCGCCTCATCGACCGAGTCGACGGATGCCGCCTTCCGGCCGGACGCCTGCACCTCGAGCTTCTCGATCACCGGGGACGCCACCGACGCGGCGCGCGCGTCGACCGCGCCCTGCCGCACCGTGATCACCGGCGCACCCCACGTCACCGCGGAATCCACGTTGTACGCCCCGCCGTACACGGAGTGCTGCGCGACCACGCCCTCCGCATCGCGGGACACCCCGACCGCGTCGACGGCGAGCCCCGACCGGGTGCGTGCCGCGTACCGGCCGGCGACATCGCGGCCCTCGATCGAGTTCGAGATCAGGATCGCGTCGGGGCGCACCAGGTTCGCGGCGGCCGCGAGGGCATCCACCACCGGCACCCCGAGCAGCGACGAATCGCCGTCGGCGGTCAGCACGACAGCGGCGCCGAGCGCCGCGGCATCGCCGGCGAGCCGCCTCCGCCGCGGAGTCCGTCGGCCACCACCAGCGCCACCGGGAGTCCCGACCGACGCGGCCGCGCCCAGCAGCCCCGCGGCGGACTTCGCGAGCTGGCCCGACGGGGTCACGTCCAGCAGCACCAGGATCGAATCATCAGCGAAATCAGCCATGTCAGTCCCCCTACGCGAGCCGGTTCTGGATCAGGAACTCCGCGAGCTGCTCGCCCGCGTCGCCCTCATCGGTGATCTTCACGCCCGCCGTGCGCGGCGGCTTCTCGGAAAGCCCGATCACGATCGACCGGGACCACTCGTGCGACTCCGGCTCCACCCCGAGATCCTCCAGGGTGAGCGTCTCGAACGGCTTCTTCTTCGCCGCCATGATGCCCTTGAAGTTCGGGAACCGCGCATCCGGCAGCCGCTCCGTGATCGAGATCACCGCGGGCAGCGCAGCGCGTCACCCGCATCGTCGCGCCATCCGACCCGCGCTCCCCCGACACCTGCCCGTCGCCGATCTCCACCGAGTTCAAGAACGTCGCCGACGGCACATCCAGCAGCTCGGCCAGCATCGCCGGCAGCACCCCGCCCGAGCCATCCGTCGACAGGTTCCCCGCGATCACCAGATCGAACCCGGTCCGCCGCACCGCGGCCGCGAGCACCTCCGCCGTCAGACCCAGATCCGCACCCACCAGACCCTCGTCGGCGACATGCACCGCCGAGCCGGCACCCATCGCCAGACCCTTCCGCACCGTCGCCGCCGACCCCGCCGGAGCCATCGACAGCACCACGACCTCGGCATCCGGATTCTTGTCCGCATACGACAGCGCCACCTCGAGAGCACGCTCGCCGATCTCATCCAGCACCGTCTCCGACGCACCGCGATCCGCAAGACCCGTCTCCAACGACAGCTTGCGATCCCCGTACGTATCCGGGACTTCCTTGACCAGGACGACGATCTTCATCACGCACCACTCCTTCGTCGGATCGAGTCTATGGGCGACTCGCCGGTCGCCGATTGCCGCGTGTTCCCGTGCGTGACGCCGTGCCACGGGCGGCTATGCGGGGCGACCGGCTACCGTTGAAACAGCCGGAAGGGAGGTCGACCATGCCGAGGTCCGGACCGCTTCCCGTCGATCCCATCGCCGAGGCCAAACGCCAGTGGACGGCGCACGGCTGGACGGATGCCGCTGCCGGCATGTCGGTCGTCACATCGATCATCCGCGCCCAGCAGCTGCTCATGTCGCGCATCGACGCCGCGCTCAAGCCCTTCGGCCTGTCGTTCGCCCGGTACGAGATGCTCCGGCTGCTCGGCTTCACACGCCAGGGACGGATGCCGATGGCGAGCGCCATCGCCCGGCTGCAGGTGCATCCCACCAGCGTCACGAACACCGTCGACCGGCTCGTGCGGGATGGGTTCGTGGTGCGCGAGCCGCATCCGGATAGACGGACGCGCCGCGATGCTCGTGCTCACCGAAGCAGGCCGCGACGCTCGTCGAGCGAGCGACCGACGCGCTCAACACCGAGGTGTTCGCCGACGCGGCGCTCGCCGAGGACGACATGGTCGAGCTCGTGCGAATCCTGGCGCGGTTCCGCAAGGATGCCGGGGACTTCACGGACCCGCGGCCGATGCCCGACCCGCTCTGAGCCGGCCTCGCTGCCGCCCCCCGACACCGAGACTGCAGTGGGACGCCGAGACAGCGGCCGCGGACTGCGGTCTCGGCGCGCCGATGCTGTCTCGCGAACATGAGGGCCGCGGCACGGGGGCCGGGCTGCGGCGGAGCTCACCGGTTCGTGAAGTCCGGGGAGCGCTTCTCGCGGAACGCCGCCATGCCCTCTTTCTGGTCGGCGGTGTCGAACAGCGAGGCGAACACGTGCCGCTCGAAGCGGAGTCCCTCGGCGAGCGAGGTCTCCATCGCAGCATCCAGCGCCGCCTTCGCGGCGTACACGCGACGGCAGCGACTTCGACGCGATCGTCTCGGCCATCTTCCCGGCCTCGTCGAGGAGGTCCGCGGCGGGCACCACGCGCGAGACGAGCCCGGCGCGCTCCGCCTCGGCGGCATCCATCATCCGTCCCGTCAGCAGCAGTTCGGCCGCCTTGTAGTACCCGATGGCGCGGATGAGGCGCTGCGAGCCGCCCATCCCGGGCATCACGCCCAGGTTGATCTCGGGCTGGCCGAACTTCGCGGTGTCGGCGGCGAGGATGATGTCGCACATCATCGCCAGCTCGCACCCGCCGCCGAGCGCGTAGCCCGAGACGGCGGCGATGACGGGCGTCCGCACGGCGGCGAACTGCGCCCAGCCGCCGAAGTGGTCGCCCATGAGCATCTCGAGCCCGGTCTTGGACTCCATCTCCTTGATGTCGGCGCCCGCCGCGAACGCGCGCTCGGATCCGGTGACGACGATCGCGCCGATGCCCTCGTCGGCATCGAAGGCGGATGCCGCGGCGACGATGTCCCACATCACCTGCGAGTTCAGGGCATTCAGCGCCTCGGGCCGGTTGAGGGTGATCCAGCCGACGCGACCGCGCGTCTCGACCAGGATCGTCTCGTAGGGCGTCATTGCGTTCCCGCTTTCGCTTCAAAAGTGTCAGAACAGGAGATATCGCCGGACGAGGAGGACTCGGCCGGATCATCCTCGTTTCGCGAGATCTCCTCGTTTCGGAGGGCCCTCAGCCCGCGCTCTCCGCGCGGATCGTGTTGATGACCCCGGAGAAATCCTGCCCGCCCCCGGGCCCGGCCGCGAACTCCTTGTAGATCTCGCGCGCGAGACGGCCCATCCGCGCGTCGACGCCTGTCAGATCGATCGCCTGCTCGGCGAGGCCCAGGTCCTTCGACATGAGCGCCCCCGCGAAGCCCGGCTGGTAGTCGCGATTGGCCGGGCTCGTGGGCACGGGTCCCGGCACGGGGCAGTTCGTCGTCAGCGCCCAGCACTGACCCGAGGCATTGGATGCCACGTCGAAGAGCGCCTGGTGCGTGAGCCCCAGTCGCTCCCCCAGGACGAACGCCTCGGCGACCGCGAT
Organism: uncultured Actinomycetota bacterium; assembly: GCA_963751055.1. GTDB lineage: Bacteria > Actinomycetota > Actinomycetes > Actinomycetales > Microbacteriaceae > Microbacterium. The sequence goes on from CAVVTB010000012.1 coordinate 132,582, forward strand.
CTGCGACACCGCGAGGATCATGTTGTTGCAGACCTTCGCCGCCTGGCCGAGCCCCGCGCCGCCGCAGTGGACCACCCGGCGACCCATCGCCTCGAGAAGCGGCCGCGCCGCCTCGAAGTCCTCGTCGGATCCGCCGACCATGAACGCGAGGGTCGCGTTCTCGGCGCCGACGACGCCGCCCGAGACGGGTGCGTCGATCGAGCGGTGGCCCGCCGCTTCGGCGAGCGCGTGCGCCGCGCGCGCCTCGTCGACGGCGATCGTGGACGAGTCGATGAAGAGCGTCCCGGGTGCTGCGACGGCGAGGAGGCCCTCGCCGCCGTTCGCACCGCGGTAGGCGTCGATCACCTGCGTCCCGCTCTGGAACATCGTGATGACGACATCGACGCCGCGCGCGGCATCCGTGCCCGAATCGGCGACGCCGAGACCGGCCGCGCCGGCCGCCTCGACGGCGGCGGGGAAGACGTCGAAGCCGACGACCTCGTGCCCTGCGGCGGCGAGGTTCTTCGCCATCGGCAGACCCATGTGGCCGAGGCCCAGGAATGCGACCTTCATCGCGCCAGATCCTTTCGAATGCGAACTCATCGCGCAGCCTCCAGCAGCTCGCGGCCGATGATGACGCGCATGATCTCGTTCGTGCCCTCGAGGATCTGGTGCACGCGCAGGTCGCGCACGACCTTCTCGATCCCGTACTCGTGAAGGTAGCCGTATCCGCCGTGCAGCTGCAGTGCCTCGTTGGCGATGCGGAAGCCGGCGTCGGTCGCGAAGCGCTTGGCCATCGCGCACTGCATCGCAGCATCCGGTGCCTTCTCGTCGAGGGCGAGCGCGGCATCCCGCACCAGCGCGCGTGCCGCGCGCAGCTCGGTCGCCATGTCGGCGAGGGTGAAGACGACGGCCTGCTTCTCGGCGAGCGGCTCGCCGAACGTGTAGCGCTCGTGGACGTAGCGGAGCGCGCGGTCGAGAGCGAACTGCGCTCCGCCGAGCGAGCACGCGGCGATGTTCACCCGACCGCCGTTGAGACCCGACATCGCGATCTTGAATCCCTGGCCCAGTACACCGAGCAGAGCGGATGCCGGCACCCGCACCTCATCGAGGATGACCTGGCGCGTCGGCTGGGCGTTCCACCCCATCTTCTTCTCGTTGGCGCCGAACGAGAGGCCCGGGCGCGTCGCCAGGGACGAGGAAGGCGGAGATCCCGCGAGCGCCGGGTCGCCGGTGCGAGCCATGACGACATAGACGGATGCCTCGCCACCGCCTGAGATGAACTGCTTGACGCCCGTGAGGACGTAGTCGTCTCCGTCGCGGATGGCGCTGGTCGCGAGCGCCGCCGCGTCGGAGCCGGCACCGGGCTCGGTGAGGCAGTAGCCGCCGAAGTCGGTCATCGCGGTGAGCTTGGGGAGCCAGGCGTGGCGCTGCTCGTCGGTGCCGTACGTGTCGATCATCCACGCGACCATGTTGTGGATCGAGATGTAGGCCGCGATGGCGGGATCCGCGATCGCGAGCTCCTCGATGATGGCTGCGCTGTCGGAGCGGCTGAGGCCGGAGCCGCCCGACGTCCTCCCGCACGTAGATGCCGCCGAGGCCGAGCTCGCCGGCACGGCCGAGCGCCTCACGCGGGAAGTGCTTGCTGCTCATCCCACTCGAGCGCGTGCGGCGCGAGTTCGGACTGGGCGAAGTCGCGGACGGCCTCGAGGATCGCGGCGCGCTCGTCGGAGGTGGTGGGCGTCAGGGTCATCGTCATGGGTTCTCCCGCTCGAGTGGTGCGACCGATCCCTCGTGAGGTCGAAGTCGAGCAGCTTCATCTGGTACTCCTGCATTTTAGTAGGACGTCCAGGTATTGTCCAATTGTCCACCGCTGGGCGCTCGCCGAAAGAGTCCCCGTGCCGGTGCGGCAGGGGGACTCTTTCGTGTCGGGACTGCGGTCAGTTCCAGGGGGCGAAGGCGCGCAGCTCGATCTGGCCGTTGCGGGCCATCGGATGCCGCGACGCGATCTCGACCGCCTCCTCGAGGTCGTCCACCTCGAGGATGTCGAAGCCGAGGATGACCTCGCTCGTCTCGGCGAACGGACCGCGGGTCGTCAGCACCTTGCCGCCCGCGCACGCGCACGACCGTCGACTCTGCGGGCGGTGCGAGGATCTCGCCGATGACGCGCTTGCCGCTCGCAGTCCAGCGGGTCGACCCACAGGTCGATGTCGGACTCGTCGCTGTGGCTGTCGGGCTGGGCGTCGCTGACGACGAACATCATGAACTTCATGGTTTGATCCTTCCGTGGCGGGGCGGTCATGCACCACCCTCACCATGGGCGTCGTCCGGCGCACGCAGGGATCGACAATTCGTTCCCCGCGATCCCGGACTCGGCTCAGAACCGGCCGTGCGGCGGCGTGCGCACGTCCTGCTTGTCGACCAGCACGGCGACCGATCGGGCAGGCACGGTGACCGTGCCTGTCGCGGCATCCCACGTCGTCGTCTTGACGACGGCGTCGGAGCCCTCCGCCTGCGCCTTCGAGAGCGCGAACCCGCGGCCCGTCAGGCCGCTGATCGGCTGCGTGGTCGCATCCGGCGAGGCGTTGAAGACCACGAGCGCGCCCTCGAGCGAGGGATCGACATCGGCGCCGAGCAGATCGTCGATGAGCATGACGATCACGCCGGGCGTGGCATCCGCCCCGCTGTTCGGGAAGCTGACCTTCTGGCCGATGAGGTCCGCCGAGCCGAGGCGCAGGAGCCCGACCTGTTCGCGCACGCGCAGCAGGTCGAGAGCGGATGCCTCGGCCGCCGCGATGTCGGAAGCGGCGGGCTTCAGCGCAGGGTTCTCGAGGAGCGGCTTCATGGTCGGCCACTTGTCCCCGTTGTCGGCCTTGCGGGGCAGGCCCGAGCCGAAGGTCGACTCCTGACCGGTCCAGTCGATGCGGTTGAACCAGTCGCCCGAGTTGTAGCTGTTGCGATCCAGTGACTTCGACCGCAGCAGCTCGGTGCCGGCGTGCCAGAACGACGGGGTCTGCGAGAACGTCGTCGTCGCGAGCGAGAGCGTGTTCATGCGCACGCGGTCGGCCATCGACGTGTCGACCGGAAGCTTCAGCACCGACAGGTCGTAGAGCGTCTCGTTGTCGTGCGCGTCGACGTACGTGATGATCTCGTCGGGCTGGTCGGCGTAGCCGGCCGGCGATCCGCGGTAGTCGAGCTCGTCGCCCGCCTTCACCGCGCCGGTGTGATCGGTCAGCGTGTAGTCGCGGAGGTTGCCCGCGAGCCCGAGCTTGACCAGATCCGTCTGGTGAGCGAGGTCGGCCAGCGCCTGCTCGGTCGTGCCGTTGATCGGCGCGCCGTTGGGATCGGTGCCGAGGCCGGTGCCGAAGCCCTGCTGCTGGAACGTCTCGCCCGCGACCGGGCTGCCGCCGTGCACGGCGTCGCGCAGGCGGTCGGTGAAGGTGCCGATGCCGGTTCCGCCGAGCTGACCCTGCGTGGCCTGCACGAAGAGGGCGTTGTTCGCGACCTCGCCGAAGTTCCAGCCCTCGCCGTAGAGGTAGATCGCCTTGCCGTCGACGCCGTCCTTCTTGAGCGTGAGCTCGTCGAGAGCGGCGCGGATCTCGAGCATGTTCTGCTTCGAGTGGTGGCCCATCAGGTCGAAGCGGAAGCCGTCGACCTTGTAGTCGCGCGCCCAGGTGACGACGGAGTCGACCATGAGCTTCTGGGCGACCTCGTGCTCCGTCGCCACGTTCTGGCAGCAGGTCGAGGTCTCGACGCCTGCCCGCCAGGTTGAGGCGCTGGTAGTAGCCGGGCACGATCTGGTCGAGCACCGACTTCTCGCCCTGTCCCGCCTGAGCGGTGTGGTTGTAGACCTCGTCGAGCACGACCTGGAGGCCGATGCCGTGCAGGGCGCCGACCATCTCGCGGAACTCGTGCACGCGCGCGCCGCCTTCGGGGTCGACGGCGTACGAGCCCTCGGGTGCCGAGTAGTGGTACGGGTCGTAGCCCCAGTTGTAGCCGTCGGAGTCGACGACTGCCTCGATGCACGCCTGCTGCTCGGTGCTGCCGGGGCCGAACGACGCGAGGTCGCAGTCCGGAACGGCCTGCTCGGCCCGGCGCTCCTCGATGGTGGCGAGGTCGAACGAGGGCAGGAGGTGGACGGTGTTGATCCCGGCGTCGGCGAGCTGTCGCAGCTGCTTCGTGCCGGCGCTGTCGCGCGTGAAGGCCCGGTAGGTCCCGCGCTCCGCCTCGGGCACCGACTCGTCGGTGATCGAGAAGTCGCGGATGTGCAGCTCGTAGATCGCGCGGTCGACCGGGCGGTCGATCACCGGCGCCTTCGTCTTCTCCCACGCCTTCGGACGCCAGTCCTTGTCGTCGAGGTCGATCGCGACCGAGCGCTCCGAGTTCGTGGTGAGCGCGACCGAGTACGGGTCGGTGACCTGGTTGGTGACGATCTCGCCGGTCGTCGGCGCGTAGACGACGACCTCCCAGAGGTATTCGTCGCCCTTGAGCGCGGTCGCCCCCTTGACTGTCCAGGCACCGGATGCCGCATCCCACGTCGCCTCGTGACGCACCGCGTCGCCGTCTGCGCCGGCATCCCAGGTGAGAAGGGTCGCGCTCTGCGCGGTCGGGGCCCAGAGCCGGAAGGTGGGGCCGCTCTTCGTGAACGTCACTCCCAGCTCGGTGTCCGCGACGGCCGCGCGTAGAGATCGTCGAGCGCGCCGGGGATCTGAACGCCGGTGTAGGCCTTGAGCACGCCGCCGGCGTCGCGCTGCGACACCATGAGCTGGCCCTTGAGCAGGGCGGCGGCAGCATCCCGATCGGTGCCGTCGACGTGGAGCGCGGTGAAGCCGGCGAGCGCCGGGAAGCGCTCCTTCTGCTCGGCGGTGAGACCGCCCGCGATGCGCGTGAGGTCGATCGCGTCGCCACCGGTGATCTCGCCGTCGGCAGCGAGGGCGAGGGATGCCTCGTCCGAGCCGTGCAGCTGCCATGAGGCATCCGCGGCGGCGGTGCCGAGGTCGGCCGGCCACGCGATCGTCTCGGCGTCGATCCAGTGCGCACGCAGCTCGCCGGTGCCCGCAAGCGGCGGATCGCTCGCCTTGACGGTGAGGACGTGGGTCGCGAGGGTCGTACCGGAAGGTCACGACCTTGCCGGTGCTCGCCGTGAAGGTGATGTTGCCACCGCCGGGCGCTCCGCCGGCACCGTAGTTCTCGTCCCACTTCAGGCCGTGGGCGACCTTCACCTCGTACGAGCCGGTGGGCAGGTCGTCGGTCGTGAACTGGAAGACGCCGTCGGCGTTGCGGTCGAACATCATGCTGGCGAGGCAGTCCGGCGCCCAGTCTCCGGGGCATCCGAGCTCGCTCTGGAACGATCCGGGCAGCGTGATGATGGGGCCGTCATCGGTCGATCGGATGTTCTTCGTCCGCGGATCGAAGTAGAACGTGATCGGACCGCCGTCATGGGTGAGCGAGATGTTGCCGCCGTTCAGCGACTCCGCCCGCTCCGTAGTTCTCGTCCCATTTCTTCTCGGTGGCGATCTTGTACTCGTACGTGCCGGGCGCGAGGTTGTCGAGCGTGAGCTTCCAGATCCCGTTGGTCTTCGTCATCTGGACGGCGTCGCACTCGGGCTGCCAGTCACCGGGGCATCCGGCTTCGGAGTTGAAGCTGCCGGGAACGCTGACGAACGTGTAGGGCGTCGCCTCCTGGGGCTCCGGCTCGGCGGGCTCCTCAGGTTCCTCCGGAACCTCGGGCGACGTCCAGCGAGACGGCATCGCCGACCGATGCGTACGTGGATGCCGCTGAACGGTGGCCCGCAGCATCCGTCGACACCGCGCGGTATTCGACAGCGTGCCGTTCGCGAGGTCGCGGATGTCGTGGAACACGCGCGGATCGGTGTCTTCGGCGGTGCCGAGAGCGGTCCACTCGTCCGAGCCGACGGTGCGCCACGCGAAGCTCGTCTCCTGCCAGGTCGAGTCGTCGACATCGGCCGAGACGGCGACGGAGCCGGCCAGGCCGGCGCCCGGCGCAGGGGCCGTGACGGTGATCGGAGCGGCTGCCGCGGGCGCCGAGACCGTCTTGTCGGCACGCCACACGACGGCGGAAAGGGCTGGGACGGTGATGGATGCCGCGGCGGACGCGTCGGTCGTCACCGCAGCGCCGTCGCCATAGACCGGCGTGGAATGATGCGGACGCCGTCAAGGTGTCGAGGTCGACGCTCTTGGCCGTGGTCGCGTTGTTGACCGCGACGAGATACTCGACCTTCTCGGCACGGTCGACGCGTGAGAACGCGTAGACGCCGGGTCCGGTCGTGGCGTACCGCTCGATCTGGGCACCCGTCACGAGCGCCGGGTGGTCTTCGCGCAGCTGCGAGAGCGCGGCGATGTGCTGGTAGACCGGAGCGTCGGTCGCGTAGTGATCGGCGGCACCCATCGTCTCGCCGGTGACGAGCGTCTGGTTCTGGTACTCGGCCACCTGGCTCGCGAAGAGCGTCTGGCGGGAGTTCTTGTCCTTGCCGTCGCCGACCCCCGCGAAGCCCTGCTCGTCGCCGTAGTAGACGACGGGCTGTCCGCGGCTGAGGAACAGCAGGTCGTGTGCCAGCTCATCCCGCTCGAGGACCGCGCCGGAGTCGCGCAGGAAGTACCCGATGCGGCCCATGTCGTGGTTGCCGAGGAACGTCGGCAGCGCCGTCGCCGAGGTGTCGGGCGTCGTGTAGTGGTCGTCGCCTGCGAAGAGGGCCTGAAGCGTCTTCGCGCTGCCACCCGAGGCGAAGCTCTGCGCCGCCGACTGGAAGGTGAAGTCGAGGACCGAGTTCATGTCGGTGTCGCGCACGTACGGCGAGAGCTTCACCGGATCGGCGTCGTAGACCTCGCCGAACATGAAGAAGTCGAGCTTGCCCTTGGCGTGGGCGTAGTCGAGGACCTGGGTCGACCAGTCCTCCCAGAACTCGAAGTTCACGTGCTTGGCGGTGTCGATGCGGAACCCGTCGATGCCGAGATCGATCCAGTCCTGGTAGACGTCCACGAAGCCGTCCACCACGGTGGGGTGCTCGGTCATGAGGTCGTCGAGCCCGTCGAAGTCGCCGTACGTGACCGACTCGCCCGCCCAGGTCGAGTTGCCACGGTTGTGGTACAGCGTCGGGTCGTTCAGCCACGCGGGAAACTTGAGATCCTTGTCCGCATCGGCGACCACCGGGGTGTACGGGAATGAGCTCGGAGTCGAGCGCGGGGAAGGTGTCGGTGCCCGCGTACTGGGCCGGGTCGAAGGGGCTGCCGCCGGCGTCCGTGTAGGGGCTCGTGGCCTTGTCGACGTACGAGTACGTGCCCTCCTGGTACGAGACGACGTCGGCCGTGTGGTTGGTGATGATGTCGAAGTAGACGTCGATGCCGCGGAGGTGGGCGTCGTCGATGAACGCCTTCAGCTCGGCGTTGGTGCCGAGGTGGGGATCGATCTGCGTGAAGTCGGTCACCCAGTAGCCGTGGTAGCCGGCACTGGCATTCGCCCCCGTGCCCTGGACAGGCCGGTTCTTGAAGCTCGGGGTGAGCCAGATCGCGGAGGTGCCGAGGCCCTCGATGTAGTCGAGACGATCGTGGAGGCCGGCGATGTCGCCGCCGTTGTAGAAGCCCTTGTCGGTGGGGTCGAAGCCATGAGTGAGGCGATCGCCGGCGATGCCGGCCGTGTCGTTCGACGCGTCGCCGTTGGCGAAGCGGTCGGTCATGACGAAGTAGAACTGCTCCTGGCTGCCCGCCTGCCGGACCGGGTCTGCGACGAGCGCATCGTCGTCGGCGGTGTATCCGCCGCGGACCGACACGACCTCGACGCCGACGCGGTGAGTGGTGTCGTCGAACAGGAAGCGGAGCGTCGAGGGGCCGGCCACGGTGAGCGGGAAGTTCCCCCCTCCGTCGGGACCATAGGACTCGGTCCCACGCGTCGTTGACAGCGACCTTGTACTCCCACGAGCCGGCGGGCACGTCGAACTCCGCCGCATAGACGCCGGCATCGCCCGTCGGCGCGAGGTCGGTGGCATTGCAGTCGGCCTGCCAGTCGCCGGGGCATCCCAGCTCGCTCTGGAGGTCGCCGACGAGCGCGAAGGTGCGCTCGGCGCCGGAGGCGGGCGCCGCGAGGACGATTCCCCCGGTGAGCGATCAGTGCTGCGGAAGTGGCGATCGCGACGGATCGGCGGGCACGTGCGGATGTCGGCTTCGACACTGGGGCTCCTGGGGGCAGGTGGCACGACGACGTGCCGGTGGTGCAGTTGTGCGGCCGACGTTAGCAACAACCCGAGGCGGAATGCAAGCGCTTACATTATGAGAAACCACTCATCATGCGAGCTCGCGAGTCGCCGGCGTCTGCATATCCGCAAGCGCTTGCAGTTGCGGCGCCCGTCACCGTCGCGAGACACTGCATCCGCGACGAGACACCGTGGATCGTACGGTGTTTCGTCGCGATCACGGTGTTTCGCGTGCAGGTCGGCGCCGCGTTGCCGATCCTTGAGCGAGGGCGCAGCGCCGAGACGCAGCGCGCGAGCGTCAGAGGCGTTCGATGATCGTCGCGTTGGCCATGCCGCCGCCCTCGCACATGGTCTGCAGCCCGTAACGGCCGCCGGTCGACTCGAGGTGCGCCACGAGGGTGCCGAGCAGCCGCGTGCCCGAGGCGCCCACGGCGTGCCCGAGCGCGATCGCGCCGCCCCAGGGGTTGAGCTTCGCCGGATCGGCGCCGAGCTCCTTCGCCCACGCCAGCGGCACCGATGCGAACGCCTCGTTCACCTCGTAGGCGTCGAGGTCGTCGATCGAGAGTCCGCTGCGCTCCAGGATCCGACGAGTCGCGGGGATCGGGCCCGTCAGCATGAACAGCGGGTCGTCGCCGACCACCGCGAACGAGTGGAAGCGCGCCCGCGGGGTGAGCCCCAGCTCGGCCGCCTTCTCCTCGCTCATGATGAGGGCGGCGGATGCAGCATCCGTCAGCGGTGAGGAATTGCCGGGCGTGATGTTCCACTCGAGCTCAGGGAAGCGAGCGGCGAGCTCGTCGGTGCGGAAGGCAGGGTTGAGGCCGCGCGAGTCCCTCCGTCGTGGTGCCGGCCCGGACGGTCTCGTCGGCGTCGACGATTCCGTGCTCGGTCGTGACCGGCAGCAGCTGCGAGTCGAATCTGCCCTGCGCGGCGGCATCCGCTGCCCGGCGATGCGACTCGGCCGAGAAGGCGTCGAGCTCCTCGCGCGAGAAGCCCCACTTGTGGGCGATCAGCTCGGCCGAGACGCCCTGGTTGACGAGTCCCTCGGGATAGCGCTCGGCGATGCCGCGCGAGGGCGACCCTCCGGTGCGCGACGAACCGAGCGGAACGCGGCTCATGGACTCGACGCCGGCGGCGATGACGATGTCGTAGGCGCCCGCCATGATCCCCTGCGCCGCGAAGTGCGCCGCCTGCTGGCTGGAGCCGCACTGCCGGTCGATCGTCGCGGCGGGAACCGTCGGGTCGAACCCGGCGGCGAGCACGGACTGGCGCGCGATGTTCATCGCCTGGTCGCCGATCTGGCTCACGCACCCCATGAGGACGTCGTCGACCTGCGTCGACTCGAGACCGTTGCGCGCCAGCACCGAGCGCAGGACTCCTGCGGCGAGGTCGACGGGGTGGACTCCGCTCAGCGCTCCTCCGGGCTTGCCCCGACCGGACGGCGTGCGCACGACGTCGACGATGACGGCGTTCCTGGTCATGATGACTTCCTCGTGTCGGCGGTGGCATAGGTGCTCCGCTGCTCGATCACGGCCAGCGTGCATCGCGAGATGCAGGCGAGCTTGCCGGCATCGTCGACGATCCGGATCTCCCACACCTGCGATCGGCGGCCGAGCGCCGCAGGCGTCGCGGTGGCGGTGACCCAGCCCGAGAACACCGGCCGGATGTGGTTCGCGTTGATCTCCTGCCCGACGACGTGGAAGTGGTCACGGTCGACCGAGAGGTAGCCCGCCCACGAGGCGAGCGTCTCGGCGAGCGCGACCGACGCGCCGCCGTGGAGCACGCCCGCGGGCTGAACCGTGCGGTGGTCGACCGGCATCCGGGCGACCAGGGCATCGTCGCGCAGCTCGACGATCTCGATGCCGAGGCTCTCGATGAGAGTCCCGGACGCCATCGCGTTGAGATCGATGCCGGCGACGTCACCGGCCCAGAGGCTCACTCGGCCCGACTCCTCCGGGCGTTCGACGGTCGCCAGCGGTCGCAGCATCCGCTTCATAGCCCTCGATGTGGCGCTCGTCCGGGCCGTTGTACGCCGAGAGCGGGCGGATGAGGGCGTTCGAGGCCAGCTGCTCCATGATGTGCGCGGTCCAGCCGGTGACGCGGGCGGCCACGAACAGCGGCGTGAACGTCAGCGTGTCGAACCCGATGAGGTTGTACGCCGGTCCCGACGGGTAGTCGAGGTTCGGGTAGATGCCCTTGCGCGCGACGAACTCGGACTCGAGGGTGTCGTAGAGCGCAGCCACGTCCGGACGGTCGTAGTGCTCGACGAGCGTGTCGAGCGCGGCCTTCATCGTCGGAACCCGCGAGTCGCCGCGCTTGTAGACGCGGTGCCCGAAGCCCATGATCTTGCGCTTCTCGGCGAGCGCCTGGTCGAGCCACGGCCCGACGTTCTCGGCGGTGCCGATCTCGTCGAAGATGTGCAGCACGGCCTCGTTCGCACCGCCGTGCAGCGGTCCCTTCAGCGCGCCGATGGCGCCGACGACGGCGGAGTACAGGTCGCTCAGCGTCGACGTGATCACGCGTGCGGTGAACGTCGACGCGTTGAAGGAGTGCTCGCCGTAGAGGATCATCGAGCGGTTGAAGGCGTCGACGACGACGGGGTCGGCCTCCTCGCCGAAGGTCATCCAGAGGAAGTTCGCCGAGTAGTCGAGGTCGTCGCGCGGCGCCACCGGCTGCAGTCCGCGCCGGCGTCGCTGGCCGTAGGCCACGATCGCGGGGAGGACGGCGAAGAGTCGGATGCTGCGCGCGAGGTTCTCCTCGATGTTGCCGCTGACATCGAGCACCGAGCCGGTGCCCGCGAGGTCGCGAGCGCCGATGAGGCTGACCGCGGTGCGCACCTCGTCCATCGGATGCGCGTCGAGCGGGACGAGCTCGATCGCGGCGCGGACGTCCGCGGGGAGGTGGCGGTAGGACCGCTCGAGCGCACGGAGCTGTGCCAGCTGCACGTCCGTGCGGCAGCTCGCCGTGCCACAGCAGGTACGCGACCGACTCGAACGGCTGCGTGGCGGCGAGCTCCTGCACCGGGTAGCCGCGGTACAGCAGGCTGTTCGTCTCGGGGTTCACCTTGCTGACCGCCGTGTAGTCGACGACGACCCCGGCCAGGCCCTTCTTGATCTCGATCGTGTCGGTCATGCTCTGCTCCTCTAGCGGGCGATGGTGAAGTTGAACACCGAGGTGTCGAAGTGGTTGTAGTCCTCGTAGTCGATGAGGTCGTAGAGGTCGGCGCGATGCTGCATCTCGCCGAGCTTCGACGTGAGATGACCTTCATCGTTCAGCGTATCCAGCGCACGGCCCGCCGCGCCCATCGCGATCCGCAGCAGCGAGACCGGCCAGATCACGATGTTCACGCCTGCGCTCTCGAGCTGGCGGCTCGAGAACAGGTCGCTCTTGCCGAACTCCGTCATGTTGGCGAGGATCGGCACGTCCAGCGCCGCCCGCATCGCCTCGAACTCGCCGAGATCGCGCATGGCCTCGGGGAAGATCGCGTCGGCACCGGCATCCACCAGTGCCTTGGCTCTGTCGATGGCGGCATCCATTCCTTCGACGGCACGGATGTCGGTGCGAGCCATGATCAGGAAGTTCGGGTCGCGGCGGGCGTCGACCGCGGCTCGGATCCGCTTGATCGCGGTGTCGGTATCGACCACCTGCTTGCCGTCGAGGTGGCCGCAGCGCTTCGGGTTCACCTGATCCTCGATGTGCGTGCCGGCAAGGCCCGCGTCCTCGAGGGTCTGGATCGTGCGAGCGACGTTCATCGGCTCGCCGAATCCGGTGTCGGCGTCGATGATCGCCGGGAGCTCGGTCATGCGCGCGATCTGCTGGCCGCGACCGGAGACCTCGGTGAGCGTCGTGAGACCGATGTCGGGAAGACCGAGATCCGCCGCGAGCACCGCGCCCGAGATGTAGACACCCTCGAATCCCTTGCGCTCGATGAGCCGCGCCGACAGCGGGTTGAACGCCCCGGGGAATCGCAGCAGCTCACCCGATGCGAGGCGCTCGCGGAACAGCCGGCGCTTCTCGGCCGCCGGTGTCTGGCTGTACAGCATCAGAACAGTCCCTTGGGCGCGGGTGCTCCTGCCAGCACGCCGAGCTCGGCGACGATCGTGAGCGCCTGCACCTCTTCGGGCGACAGTTCGGGGAGACGCTGGGCGAGGTCGAGGAACCGCTCGATCTCGTCCGCCGACAGCACCGGCTCGGCGAGGAGGCGGAACTTGCGGATGTAGTCCTCACGCGCGAACGGACGCGCGCCGAGCGGGTGCGCGTCGGCGACGGCGATCTCGTCGATGACCTTCTCGCCGCTGGTCAGGGTGATCTCGACGCGCCCGCCGAACGCCTTCTCGTTCGGGTCGTCCGAGTGGTAGCGGCGCGTCCACTCCTCGTCTTCGGCGGTCGTGATCTTGTGCCACAGCTCGACGGTGTCGGCGCGGGCGGCGCGGTCGGGTGCGTACGAGTCGACGTGGTGCCAGCCGCCATCCTGCAATGCCACCGCGAAGATGTACGGGATCGAGTGGTCGAGCGTCTCGCGCGACGCCGCAGGGTCGTACTTCTGCGGGTCGTTCGCGCCCGAGCCGATGACGTAGTGGGTGTGGTGGCTCGTGTGCAGCACGATCGACTCGACGTTCGACGGGTCGCGCAGCTCCTCGTTCTCGGCGCCGAGACGGCGCGCGAGGTCGATCCACGCCTGCGCCTGGTACTCCGCGGAGTGCTCCTTCGTGTAGGAGTCCAGGATGCCGCGCTTCGCCTCGCCCGCAGCCGGGAGCGGCACCTCGTAGGACGCGTCCGGTCCGTCCAGCATCCATGCGACGAAGCCGTCCTCGCCCTCGTAGATCGGGCTCGGCGAGGTCTCGCCGCGCATCGCGCGGTCGACGGCCTCGACTGCCATCTTCCCGGCGAACGCGGGAGCGTGCGCCTTCCAGGTCGAGATCTCGCCCTTGCGGGACTGGCGCGTGGCGGTCGTCGTGTGGAGCGCCTGAGCGACCGCCTGATAGATCGTCTCGGTGTCGAGGCCGAGGAGTGTGCCGATGCCGGCCGCAGCCGACGGGCCGAGGTGCGCCACGTGGTCGATCTTGTGCTTGTGCAGGCAGATCGCCCGCACCAGGTCGATCTGGATCTCGTAGCCGGTGGCGAGACCGCGCACCAGCGCGTGCCCGTCGGCACCGACGTGCTGAGCGACCGCGAGGATCGGCGGGATGTTGTCGCCGGGGTGCGAGTAGTCGGCGGCGAGGAACGTGTCGTGGTAGTCCAGTTCGCGCACGGCGACACCGTTCGCCCACGCAGCCCACTCGGGACTCGTGCGGCGCTCGAGCGCGCAGCCGAACACCGTGGCGCCGTCGCCGCCGATCGATACGGCGTGGTCGAGCGCCTGCTGGCGCGCTGCACTCACGGGGGCGCGGGTCAGGGATGCCGCAGCCACCGCCGCGTTGTCGATGACGCGGTTGATGATCATGTCGACGACCTCGGGCTCGACGTCGACCTGGTCGACCGCGACCTCGGCGATGCGCCAGGCGAGCTGTCCTTCGCGCGCGAGGTTCTCGTCACTGCGGTGGACACGGAGGTGGTGGATGACGGTCATGCTGCTCCTTTGTCTGCGTGCGCGCCCTCCACGGACGCGAGGATGCTGGTGAGTGCGTTGTGCAGGTGCACGTGGGTCGCGTGGGCGGATAGATCGGCGTCGCGTGCGGCGATGGCGGAGGCGATGAGGCGGTGCTCGGCGGCGGATGCGGCGAGCCGTTCGGGGTTGTCGCGCGCGAGCCGCCGGACCCGCACCAGGTGGGTGCGGACGTTGCGGAGCGCAGCAGTGAGGTAGTCGTTCGCGACCGATGCATCCAGCGCCTCGTCGAAGCGCGAGATGAGTGCGTAGTACGCATCGAGTCCGGAAGGGCCATCGAGGCTCGCGTGCGCGAACTCGTCGGCGAGCTGGGCGAAGGCCGCGGCATCCCCTCGTTCCGCCGCGAGCCGGGCGGCGGTCTCTTCCAGCGCGCGGCGAACCTCGAAGAGCTCCCGGATGCCGCCGGCGTCGACATCCGTGACCACGGTGACACGCGGTGACTGCTGAGCGACCAGGCCGTCGGCGGCGAGGCGGCCGAGCGCCTCGCGCAGCGGCGTGCGACTGACGCCAAGCCGTGCCGCCTGCTCGACTTCGCCGAGCACGGCGCCTGGTGGCAGCGTGCCGCGCTGGATCTCGTCGAGCAGTGTCGAGTAGGCGCGATCACTCGCTCTCACTCGCACGTCATCGATCGCACTCACGGACGTCATTGTATACACAGGCAGATGATTGTTCGCAAGTAGCCTGTCATTTCAGGGTTTGCGTATACAACACGCTGCGATGAGGTCGTCGAAGCGGCAGCGACCGTCAGTCTTGGAGCGTCACCTCGGCGGGTGGTGGCGGCATCCGATGCGCCGACGGCCTGCACGATGAGCGTCCTGAGCTCCGGACGGCGAACGTCGTCGACGCTGTCGAGCCGAACGTTGCGCACGCGTGCCCCGGTGCCGCCGAGGAGGCCGGCAGGATCGTCGAGTTCCACCCCGAAGGGGAACGCGAGGGCGACGTGCGCGTCGTGCGCGAGGATCCAGCAGAACTGCTCGGAGTTCTTCTTGGGGCCGGTCCCGTAGCCCGAACTGCGCTGCGCGGCCCACACCACCTCGACGACCTCGGGAAGCAGCTCGCGGATGAGCTCGCGCGCCGCGAGCGCGATCTGCTGCACCGCCTCGGAGCGCCCCTCGAGGATCGCCCGGAACTCGCGAGAGGTGGTCGTGACGACACCGGCAGCCATGGCCCGACGGTAGCGCACGGAGGGGGTCTGGCGGACCCCGATGCACAGGCGTATCGTGCGCGCTGGGAGCCCGCAATGGCGCGGGCAGGAAAGTGGGGAGAAATGAAGCACACGCGCGCCGTGGCGGCAATCGCCGCGGCATCAGCTGTCCTTCTCGCTCTGGCGACGCCGGCGACGGCGGCACCAGCCGAGATCGAGCACTGGACCGACCATGTCGAGCACATCGAGCAGGAGTTCCACACCGATCCGCCCTGGTGCCCGGACGTGCCGTTCGACGTCCTGTACGTCGAGGACGCACACGGGACGTTCCGCGGCGTGGAGAGGCGTGGGGAGTTCTACGGCGCGAGCACCCTGCGCGTCGAGTCCAGCTGGACGAACACCGAGAATGACATGACCTTCCGTTCGGTATGGCAGGGCCAGGACAAGGACATGAAGGTGACCAGTAACGACGATGGCACCACGACGATCGAGATCCTGTTCGTCGGGCCGACGCAGTACTACGACAACGACGGCGACAAGCTGTTCAAGGACGTCGGCCGAACGTTCGTCACTATCCGCGTGGACGAGAACGGCGACTTCATCGAGGAGCTCGATTTCGACCCGCGAGGCCGTTTCGAGACCATGGATCGTGACTTCTGCGCCGATGTCATCGAGTTCATCGGCTGATGACGCCGGATGGCGGTCATGCGCGTCGAGCGACACTAATATTCACAAATTTGTGAAATCGGGCGTACGCTCACGCGCATGACCACCGTCATCCGCACGCAGGATCTCGCCAAGCACTACGGCCGCACTCCACGCCCTGGACGGCCTCGACCTCGTCGTTGACGAGGGGCAGATCCACGGCTTCCTCGGCCCGAACGGGGCGGGCAAGTCGACCACCATCCGCGTCCTGCTCGGACTCGCCCGGGCCACCTCAGGCGAGGCATCCGTCTTCGGGCTGAACCCCTGGCGCGACGCCGTCGGCCATCCATCGCCGGGTCGCATACATCCCCGGCGACGTCAGCGTGTGGCCGAACCTCTCCGGGGGTGAGGCGATCGACCTGCTGGCGCGCCTCCGCGGTGCGTCTCACCGCGACGCCGCCTACCGCGCGCAGCGGGAGCGCCTCATGGACGCGTTCCAGTTCGATCCCCGCAAGAAGGGCCGGGCCTACTCGAAGGGCAACCGCCAGAAGGTCGCGCTGATCGCCGCGCTGGCCGTGCCGGCGGACCTCTACATCTTCGACGAGCCGACCAGCGGACTCGACCCGCTCATGGAGGTCGATGTTCCGGCGCGAGATCGCCCGGATCCGGGATGCCGGCGCCACGGTGCTGCTGTCGAGCCACATCCTGTCGGAGGTCGAGCAGCTGTGCGACCGGGTCTCGATCATCCGTGCGGGCAGAGTCGTCGAATCGGGCACGCTCTCCGAGCTCCGGCACCTCACGCGCACCGAGGTGTCGTTCGCTGCGCAGCCGGATGCAGCGGCCTTCCCCGGCGCGCATGACCTGGTGGTCGAGGACGGACGCGTGCGCTTCACCGTGGACTAGGACGCCGTGCCAGGCATCCTTCCTGAACTCGCACGGCGCGAGGTGCAGGGGCTCCACGTCGAGCCGCCGTCGCTCGAAGAGCTGTTCCTCCGTCACTACGGCGACGATCTCGACGCCTTCGAGAACGGCAACGGGGACGACACCACCGAGAGCACCCGCGCGAACCGCCGCGCGGCGCGGCGATGAGCAGCTTCCTCGCGCTGCTGGGCCAGCGGGTCCGGCGGGACTGGCTGCAGGTCGCGATGTGGGTCATCGGCACAGCGCTGCTCGCCTACCTCGCCTACGTCGGCGTCGCCGAGTCGTACGGCTCCGAACAGGACCGATCCTCGCTGCTGGCCGCGGCGGTCGCGAATCCGGTCATCCTGCTCTTCCGCGGGCTTCCCTCCGGCGCCGGCGAGGGCGCGTTCATGGCCTTCCTCATCGTTCCCGTGGCTGTGCATCCTGGCGGCTTTCATGAGCACGTTCCTGGCTGTGCGGCATACGCGCGGCGATGAAGAGGCCGGCCGCGCCGAGCTCGTCGCGGCGACTTCCGCGTCCCGCACGACGCCGCTCGTCGCGACGATCGCCCATGGTGTGCTCGCGAACGTCCTGCTTGCGGCGCTCAGCACCGCGGCACTCGCCGCCACCGGCCTTCCCCTCACTGGATCGATCGTGGTGGGCGCCGCAGCCGGCGCGACGGGGCTGGTCTTCCTCGGTGTCGGCCTGGTCGCGGGCCAGCTCCTGCGAACGTCGCGCGGGGCGAACTCCCTCTCGGTGTGGGTGCTCCTCGCAGCGTTCCTCGCATGCGGCATCGGCAACGCGCTCGGCACGCCGAGCGATGACCTGCAGCGCATCGAGAGTTCGTGGCTCGCCTGGCTCTCGCCCTTCGGCTGGGCGGAGAACACCCGCGCGTTCGACGAGGATGCACTGTGGCCGCTCGCGCTCAGCGCAGGCGTCGCCATCGTGCTCATCGCGACGGCGCTGGTCCTTCAGGGCGCGCGCGACCTCGGCGAGAGCTTCCTCGCCGAGCGCCGCGGGCGGGCGGCGGCATCCGCTTCGCTGTCGACTCCGACGGCGCTCGTGTGGCGACTGACGAGGGGCGCTGTGGCCGGCTGGACGATCGGGGGGCTGATCGTCGGACTTCTCTCCACCTCGCTCGCCTCGGTCGTCGAGGAGGTCGGCGGCAGAGAACCCCGCGGTCGAGGCGATCATCGAGCAGATCTCGGGCGAGGGCAACATCGAGCAGGGCACGGTCATCGGTGTTCTTCACGATGCTCGGCGTGCTCGCCGCCTGCGCCGCCGTCCAGACGATCTGCCGCGCACGGCAGGAAGAGGCGCACGGCACCGCGGAGATCGTGCTCGCGACCCCGGTCCACCGGGTGCGCTGGCTCGCGGACTACCTGGTCGTCGCATTCGCGGCCATCGTCCTGGTCGCCCTCGGGGGCGCGGCGGGCGCGGCGATCGGGCATCGCCGGGCAGGACGGCGACTGGATGCTGATGCGCGATGAGCAGTGGTCGCGGGGCGGACAGGTGGTCGCGGCATCCGTCTTCGCCGTCCTGACCGCGCTGGTCTTCGTGCTCGTTCCCCGGGCGACGATCGCGGTCGGGTGGACGCTCGTCCTCCTCGGCATGATGCTCGGCCTCTTCGGCCCGCTGTTCGGATTCCCGGAGTGGCTGACCAACCTCTCGCCCGTGGGTGTCGCGCCGCTCATCGAGGGCGACGAGCTGGACGTGAGGGGTCTGTGGTGGCTGCTCGCCGCCGTCGGCGCCGGGGCGATCGGGTCGCTCACCCTCATGCGACGCCGCGAACTCGCGGCGGGCGGATAGGAACGCCATGGCGGGTGAGCACCCGGGGGTGGAGGCGGCCGAGCAGGCTGCGGCGATGCTGGCGGCCGCGGGCATGGCCCGCATGCCCGCGCGCGTGATGATGGCTCTGGTCGGCTCACCCGATGAGGGGTACACCGCCGCCGAACTCAGCGAGCGGCTCGGCGTATCGGCCGCGGCGGTGTCCGGCGCAGTGCGCTTCCTCGCGTCGATGCGGCTCATTCACCGCGTCTCGCGGCCGGGCGACCGTCGCGACCGCTACGACCTCACGGATGACGCCTGGTCGGGCATGATCACGGCGAACGCGCCGCTGTATGCGGGGCTCGCCGCGGCGATGGACCGGATCGCCGACGAGAACGCCGACGCGCCGATCTCGGTCGCACGGGCGCACGAGGTCGCCGATTTCCTGCGCTTCCTCGCCGAGAGGATGCCGTCGCTCGCCGACGAGTGGCGCGCCGAGCGTGCGCGCGGCATCCGCTGAAAGGATGGCCGGTCAGTTCCCGGACGTGTCGGTCGTGCCCTCGTAGAGCCCGATGTGGTTGCCGTCGGGGTCGACGATGACCGCCCACCAGCTCGTCGGGCTGATCTGCTGCTTCTCCATCGCAACCGTGCCGCCGGCCTCCTCTGCCGCCGCGAGGGTCTCATCGATCGAGTCGACCTCCACGTATGACCGGGGCTGGGTGAATCCTTCGTCGCGCGGCGCGAGACCGCCGCCGCTGATCTGGTTGGGTGCCTGCCACATCGGGTAGCCCTCGAACCCGGGCTGCTCCGCGATCTGCCATCCGAACAGCGTGGAGTAGAACTTCGAGCCTGCAGCGAGATCGCTGACCGGGATGTCGATGTGGGTGATGTCGCCGTGAGCCATTTCGTGTCCTCTCGTCGAACCTGCTCCTGTCAGTTTCATTCTGATGAGGGCGTACGACAAGGGGGTCAGGATGCCGCGGCGAGATGCTCCTCGAGCACGTCGAGTGCGGGACGCTGGCCCTTCACGAGACGTTCCCGCGCAGCATCCGGAGACATCCACTCCACACGATCGACCTCGGGGAACGATGCCGTCCGACCCGACCGCGGCGGCCACTCCAGCTCGAACTCTCCGAATCCGTCGCTCGGGGGCTCGAAGCCGGATCCGTCCGCGACGAACACCGTGACCCGCTTTCCGGACGAGTATGCGAAGGTGCCGAGCTCGGCGTACGGGCCGTCGGGCGCGGCGACGCCCAGCTCTTCCGCGAACTCGCGGAGCGCGGCATCCAGGGCCGCCTCGTCACCCTCGTCGAACTCGCCCTTCGGGATCGACCACGCACCGGCATCCTTCGCCGCCCAGTAGGGCCCGCCCATGTGGGCGATCAAGACCTCCGGCTCGGGAGTGAGCCGGTAGAGGAGGATGCCGGCGCTGGTGCACCGTCAGACGACACGCTCCTTCGGCGACACCGTGTAGGTGTCTTCGGCGTCGGTGTTGGCGACACCGCCAGCGCCTCGTCGATCGCGCTCATCGTGTCGGCGTCGAGCTTCACGCCCGAGGCCTTCACAGTGTCCGCCAGCTGCTCGGGGCGGGATGCTCCGACCAGCGCCGCCGC
The DNA here is from genome assembly GCA_963751055.1 of uncultured Actinomycetota bacterium. Lineage (GTDB taxonomy): Bacteria > Actinomycetota > Actinomycetes > Actinomycetales > Microbacteriaceae > Microbacterium. Next base: position 152,439 of record CAVVTB010000012.1, read on the forward strand.
GACATTCGGGTTCTGCAGCACCCACGCGATCGCGAGCTGCGGCATGCTGAGGCCGGCCTGATCGGCGACGGGCTTCAGCCGCTGCACGGCCTCGAGCACGTCGTCGCGCAGGAACCGCTGGATGAAGTTCGCGCCGCTCTTCTCGTCGGTTGCGCGCGAGCCCTCGGGCACCGGCTGACCCGGGAGGTACTTGCCCGAGAGCACGCCCTGCGCCATCGGCGACCAGACGATCTGCGAGATTCCGAGCTCCTCCGAGGCCGGCACCACCTTTTCCTCGATCACTCGCCACAGCATGGAGTACTGGGGCTGGTTCGAGATGAGCTGGATGCCGTAGCTCTTCGCGAGCGCGTGGCCCTCGCGAAGCTGCTCGGCCGTCCATTCCGAGACGCCGATGTAGAGCGCCTTGCCCTGGCGGACGACGTCGGCGAAGGCCTGGAAGGTCTCCTCGATGGGAGTCTCATAGTCGTAGCGGTGCGCCTGGTAGAGGTCGACGTAGTCGGTGCCGAGCCGCTGCAGCGAGCCGTTGATCGCCTCGAAGATGTGCTTGCGCGAGAGGCCCGTGTCGTTCGGGCCCTTGGGCCCGGTGGGCCAGTAGACCTTCGTGAAGATCTCGAGCGACTCGCGACGCTGTCCGGAGAGAGCCTTGCCGAGGACCGTCTCGGCGGCGGTGTTCGCATAGACGTCGGCGGTGTCGAACGTCGTGATGCCGGCATCCAGTGCCGCATGCACGGTGGCGATCGCCGCCGAATCGTCCACCTGCGAGCCGTGCGTCACCCAGTTGCCGTACGTGATCTCCGAGACCTTGAGACCGCTGTTGCCGAGATACCGATAATTCACCATCCCTCAACGCTAGCGGGGCTCGCGGAGGTGAAGGGCCGGGCGGTCAGTCCTCGAGCGGCGTGACGGCGGCGACGGCCTGGTCGTCCTCGGTCGCGACCAGCTGGCCGCAGGCGCCGTCGATCTCCTTGCCGCGGGTGTCGCGGAGGGTCGTCGGGATGCCGGCCTCGTTGAGCCGCCGCACGAACTCGTTCTGCACCGGCACCTCGGACGCCGTCCAGATGGAGCCGGGCGTGGGGTTCAGCGGAATCGGGTTCACGTGCACCCAGCCGCGGCCGCGCTGGTTGAGCTTCTCGGCCAGCAGGTCGGCGCGCCAGGCGTGGTCGTTCATGTCCTTGATGAGCGCGTACTCGATCGAGACGCGTCGCCCGGTCTTGTCGAAGTAGCCGCGAGCGGCGTCGAGCGCCTCATCGACCTTCCAGCGGGAGTTCACCGGGATGAGCTCATCGCGGAGCAGATCGTCCGGCGCGTGCAGCGAGAGCGCGAAGGTCACCGGGATGTCCTCGTTCGCGAGCTTGGTGATCGCGGGCACGAGTCCCACCGTCGAGACGGTGATGCCGCGGGCGCTCATGCCGAGCCCGTGCTGCTTGTCGGTCATGACCCGAACGGCCTGCATCACGCGGGCGTAGTTGGCGAGGGGCTCGCCCATCCCCATGAAGACGATGTTGGAGACGCGCTCCGAGGCTGTGGTCGTCGGCGCTTCTTGCCGCCGAGGCCGCCTTCGGCGATGAGCCGGTTCGCGCGCACGATCTGCTCGATGATCTCGGCGGCCGACATGTTGCGGGTGAGCCCCGCCTGGCCGGTCGCGCAGAACGGGCAGTTCATGCCGCATCCGGCCTGCGACGACACGCACAGCGTGATGCGTCCCGGGTAGCGCATGAGCACCGACTCGACGAGGGCGCCGTCGTGCAGCTTCCAGAGGAACTTGATCGTGTCGCCGCGGTCGGTCTCGAGGCGGCGCACCTCGGTGAGGAGCGGCGGCAGCATGCCGTGGACGAAGTCCTCGCGACCCTCCGCGGGAAGGTCGGTCATGTCGGCCGGGTTGTGGGTCCAGTGGGTGAAGTAGTGCTTCTCGAGCTGCTTCGCCCGGAAGCCGGGGAGTCCGAGCTCCTTGACCTTCGCGACGCGCTCGTCGGGAGTGAGGTCGGCGAGGTGCACCGGCGGCTTGCCGCGCTTCGGGCTCGCGAACTGCAGCAGGGGCCGGCCCTCGGCATCCTTCTTCTGCGACCAGCCCTCGGTCGCCGGGCGCACCTGGCGGACGCGGGGGGTCTCGGGAGGCGGGGTCATGTGTTCAGGGTACGGGACCCGCCTGCGCGGAAGCCTGGCGGGATCCGGCCTCGTGCGCAGCGGCGAACCGACTCCTGTGCAGAATCAGGTGTCATCGCGGCGGTTTCGTGGGATATTTGCACCCTACGGTGACTTTCCGCCGGTGAGCCTCCCCGCAGCATCTCCACGCGTGCCCAAGGCTCCCGCCCGAAAGCCTCTCTGGGGAGGGGACAGTGAGTGGGGTCGTCGCGGCGTCGGCGCTGAGTCCGCGCCTCCTCCACGGCGTCGCCGACGACGCCGATCCGCACCTGCGCATCGAAGGCACTGCGGTCGTCGTCGACATCTCGGGCTTCACCACCCTCTCCGAGCAGCTCGCCGCCGCGGGTCGCGAGGGCACCGAGCAGCTCATCGCGACGCTCTCGCGCATCTTCACCGTGCTGCTGCCCGTCACCGACGACGGCGGCGACGTGATCAAGTTCGCCGGCGACGCCCTCTTCATCCTCTTCACCGGCGCCCGAGCACGCCCGTCACGCGGTGCACGCCGCATGGAACATGAACCGCGTCCTCACCGCGATCGGCGACATCCATCTGCCCGACCGCGCGGGCGAAGCTGCGGATGTCGGTGGGCGTCCACTCCGGAACGTTCGACGTGCTGCTCACCGGCGACGAGAACGTGAGCGCCGTGCTCACCGGCCGAGACACGTCGCGGGTCCTCCAGCTGCAGGATGCCGCCGCCGCGGGACGCATCCTGGTGAGCGACGAGACCGCGGCCGCATTGCCGGCGAAGCAGGTCGCCGCCGATGCCGACACTCCCGGAGCGCACCGACTGCTGCGCGCGGGGTCGGTCGCCACGTCGACGCTCATGGCGCTCTCGGTCGGCCGGACCGAGGCGGCGGAGCGCTTCCTCCCGCGGACCTTCGCCCAGCGCCCCGATCTGCTCGGCTCCGAGCCCGACCACCGGTGGGCGGCGATCGGGTTCATCCAGGTCTCCGGGTGTGCCCGACGAGCCGGGCGACGAGGACCTCGAGCGGATGAACCGCCTCACGCGACTCGTGGAGGAAGCCGCCGCGGACACCGGCGTGACGCTCCTCGACGTCGACCCCGCGCCGGGCGGTTATCGCTACTTCCTCACGGCCGGCGCGCCCACGACCGTCGAAGACCCGGAGGGCCGGCTGCTCACCGCGGCGCTGCGCATCGTCAGCTCGGCGCAGGACTACTCGCTGCGCGCCGGGGTCACCTCCGGGCGCGTGTTCTGCGGGTTCGTCGGGGCGATGTTCCGCCAGACGTACACGGTGATGGGCGACCCGACGAACCTCGCCGCGCGCCTGACATCGCGCGCCGAACCGGGCACCGTGCTGGTCGACGCGCACGGCCGTGGAGCGCACCGGCCGTCCGTTCGAGACCGACGACGGCGGCACGATCACGGTCAAGGGCAAGACGCAGGAGATCCCCGTCGCCGCCGTCACGGGGCACGGCGGCGTGATCCACGCTCGATGCGCGGCAGACCTCGTTCGTAGGTCGCCGCGACGAGCTGGAGCGTCTTCGCGGCGCGATTGACCGCCGCGGCCGATGAGGTCGGGGCAGGCGATCGTCGTGGTCGGGCCCGGCGGGCATCGGCAAGACGCGGCTCCTCGACGCACGCGCTCGACGAGACGCCGCTGCCCGTGCTCCACGCGCACGGCGACCGCTACGGAGCGTCGACGCCGTATCGAACGCTGCAATCCCTGCACGAGACCGCTGCTCGGCATTCCGACTGCGGCGTCGCCGGCCGAGGCGGGGGTCGCACTCGCGGCGGCGATCGCCGATCGCGCGCCTGAGCTGTCGCCGTGGCTGCCACTGATCGCACCCGCCGTCGCGCGCAGACGCCGCGCCGAGCGCCGAAGTCGACGCGCTCGACGACTCATTCCGCGCCGAGCGCACGACCGCCGTGCTGGTGCAGCTCATCTCGCGAGCTCATCTCGCGGGTCCCGGCTGCATTCTCATCGACGATGCGCAGTGGGTCGACCCCGCCTCGGCTGCGGTGCTCACGGACCTGATCGAGCAGGATTCCACTCACGCCATCTTCCTCGCGCGGCGCGACGAGGCCGGCGGACTGGAGCTCCCGGGTGACCGCATCGAGCTCGACGGACTGCCGGACGACGACGCCGCCGACCTCATCGAGGCAGTGGCCGGGCGGCGGATGCTGCCCGCCGACCTCCGCCCGCTGCTGCGGCGAGCCGGGGGCAATCCGCTGTACGTCATCGAGCTCGCGGCGGGGCTGGCAGCCGACGCCGACGCGCTCGGCATCGAGCAGCTGATCGGCGAGCGCATCGACGCGCTCACCGAGGCCGACCGATGCCACTCTGCGTCGCGCGGCCGTGCTCGGCGCGCGGATCCCGCTCGGGCTGTATATGAAGTGCGTCGGCATGCCGCTGCTCTCCGGCGGCGCTGTCGTCGTTCCTCGAGCTCGGGCGCCGACGCCATCGTCTTCCGGTCAGCGAGCTCTTCCGCGATGTCGCTTACGCTCAGCTCACCTTCCAGGCTCGTCGGGAGCTCCACCGCGCGGCCGCCGCTGCCATCGCGGCCGACCCCGGCCTGGGCGGTGCCTCGCGAGACACGATGCTGGCGCTGCACTACGAAGCCGCCGGGGACTGGGACGCCGCGCTGCGAGTCTGCCGCTCGCGCCGCCGCCGTCGCCGAGAGCTCCTTCGCGCTCGAAGAGGCCGTGCGCGCGTACCGAATCGCCGTCGAGGCCGCGCGGCGATCGGCGGGGTCGACCGACGACGTGCCTCGACTGCTCGAGTCGCTCGGGACGCGTGAGCGTGGCCGGCGGGTGGGCGGCCGAGGGTCTCGCAGGCCTTCTCGGCGGCCCGGAAGCTCATCACGGACGCCGTCGACCCGCGCGCGGCTGGACCACAACCGCGCGTACGCCCTCAACATCCTCGGCCGCGGCGACGAAGCCGTCCGCGCACTGCGGACGGCTCGGCGGTCGATCGCCGGCTCAGGCGAGGACGGCAGAGCCGTCCTCGCGGCCATCGCGGTCACCGAGGCCGGACTGCGTCTGCGTCAGGGCCGATGGGCGGACGCCCGCGGGCTCGCGGTGGAGGCGATCCGCTCTGATCGAGGACCGGGCCGATTCGCCGACGGCGAAGCGCGTGCTGGCTGACGCCTACCGCTACCACGACATCGCCGCGAGCGAACTCGAAGGCGACGCGGCGATGATCTACCTGCCGCAGGCGCTCGAGCATGTACGACCAGGCGGGAGACGAGCTCTCGAAGATCCAAGGTGCTGAGCCTTCTCGGGGTGCGAGCGTACTACCGCGGCGAGTGGAGCGATGGCCGCCGCGCTCTACGGCCAGTCGCGCGTCGCCGCAGAGCGCGCCGGCGACGTCGTCGGGGCGGCGATCGAGTCCGCCAACGCCGCTGAGATCTTCATCGACCAGGGACGGGTCGACGAGGCCCGACCCCTCCTCAACGGAGCGCGACGCGTCTTCGAAGCCTCGGACAATCCCTACCTGGTCGCCTACGTGTGGATCCTCACCGGGCGGGCGCAGATGCGGGCGCGCGATTACCGCGCCGCTCGCGAGAGTTTTACGAACTCGGCTGACGGTTACGCGGCTCTCGAAGAAGCGTCAGCCGCCACCGAGGCGACGGTGCGCCTGGCCGAGGCATGCCTCGCGGACGGACAGTTCGCGGAGGCTGACGAACTGATCGCGACGCTGGAAGGCAGGGAGGTCACCGGACCCGCCCTCAGTCGCCTGCATCGCCACCACGCTCGCGTCGCGCGCATGTCCGGCGATGACGAGTCCGCGCGCGTTCACGTGGTGGCGTCTATCGAGGCACCCGGCTCGACACCCTTCGAGCAGGCGCTGTCCCTCTCACTCCTCGCGATCCTCGATGCAGATGACGCCAGCCGTCAGCGCGCTGTAGAGATCCTGACCGGGCTCGGTGTCGTCGACATCGATTCCCTCCTCGCCGACGAAGCCGGCATCCTCGCCTCTTTGGAGGGCCACCGATGAAACACCCACAGCGCTCGCGCGCCGCGCTCGCCGCGCTCGCAGCCGTCACCCTCGTGATCACGGGAGCCGTGGTGGCTTTTCCCGCCACGGTGGCGCCGGCATCCGCCTCTCCCCTGCCTGGCACCCCCGAGACGTTCGATGTCTCGCAGAGCACGGGCGGCGAGTCGGAGAACGCCTTCATGACGGCCGACGCACAGCACGTTGTGTACACCTCCAGTGCTGCCGATCGGGTGCCGGGTGACACCAACGACCAGCCGGACATCTTCCTTTCGGTCGCCGAAACCGGGTCGAGTGACCCCTTCTCCGGAGAGCCGATCCTCGTCAGCGCGCCTGACGGCGCCGTTGGCCCGGTTCGCGCGAACGCGTGGAGCGACGAGGCCGTGGCCAGCATGGATGGGCGCATCGTGGCGTTCACGAGCGCGGCGACGAACCTCGTCGACGCTCCGAGCACCCTCGGGCGCCGGCATATCTATGTGCGGGACACCGTCGCGAACACGACCATCCGCATCCAGGGCATCGACGAGCCGAACGGGAACTCGTACAGCCCCGACCTCAGCGACGACGGGCGATACCTGGTCTTCACGTCGAACGCGAGCAACTTCGGTGGCCTGGACACCAACGGAGCGAGCGACTCGTACCAGGTCGACCTCAACGTCGACGGCAACGACACGATCGGCGACTACTCGGTCAGCAAGCTCTTTCCGAACCTCCAGCTCCAGGTGGGCACGCACGATGCGGTGATCAGCGGCAACGGCTGGGTGATCGCGTACCTCTCGCGCCACGACCCCACATTGGGAGTCCCCATCCAGTGGACGATCGACGCGCTGCACACGACGACTTTCGACTACACGAGAGCGGCCCGCATCTCGAACGATGTGGTCAGCCCGCCCTCGATCGACGCGACCGGAAAGGCATTCGCGTACGTCCGCGACAGCGCGTGCGACGGTTTCGACGCGGTGGTCGCGACAATGATCCCGGCCTCCAACCCGCACTCGGTCGCCCTCGGTCAGGCGCTGGCCGACACCCGCTCCGGGTGGGTCGCCGACCCGCAGATCTCACCGGACGGCAGTCGCGTCGTCTGGACCACGACCGTCCCCGACTTCGACTTCGGCAATGGCGGGGTGCCGAGTCCGCCACTGGCGGATGCGATGGTGCGCATGCAGGAGGTCCCGTGGTGGGATGCGGGCACGGCCCAGTCCCCGCTGGAGTGCAGCGGTGTCAGCGGCCAGAACGAGTGGTTCGATGTCGTGACCGGCTCCCACCCCTCGCTGTCCGCGACGGCTCGGACGATCGCGTACCAGTCGCCCGAACCGGCGCACATCTACGCGCTCGACACCCACGCTCACGAGGGCATCACGGTCTCGAGCACTCAGGGCCTGGTCCTGACCCCCAGCTTCGTCACCGAAGTGCCGATCGCGGCGCTGTCCGTCGCAGCCCTCCGCAACTACGCCGCCGCCCTGGCGAATGCGCCGGTCCATCGCCTACCCGTGCACCGGCTGCCGGTGCACCGGCTGCCCGTCCACCGCCTGCCCGTGCATCGGCTTCTGGTCGAGGACTCTCCCGTCCACCGCCTGCCCATCTACCAGCTTCCCGTGCACCGGCTTCCCGTGCACCGGCTGGACATTCCCGGCGGATGGCCGCAGATCCTCGAGAACACCCCCTTCGCGGACGACCTCTTCGAGACCGTGACGCTCGACGCTGTACTCACGTGGGCGGCTGCGATGCTTGCTCCCGGCTCGTCGGCGTCGGAGGCCGAACGCGCGGCGGCGGAGCTGATCTATTCGCTCACACTGGAAGACATCGGCATCGACGGCAGCGGCCTCGACGCGCTGAGCCTCGCCTCGTACGTGATGGGAAACGCGGCGGTCGCCGACATTCCGATCGGCGAGGAGCCGTTCATCGATCGCTGGCAGGCGCTCGCCGATCAGCAGGGCCTCGGCGTCACCGTCGAGGCCGACACCGCGGAGCAGATCGGAACCGTCCTCGCCGATCTCGACGCGGCAGGTCTCGACATCGCATCCACGGGCATCGAGAGGGTCGTGCTCAGCGAGCTGCCACAGGCCACGATCGACCGGACCATGCTGGACTGGATGGACATCGACCCCCTCCTGCTCCCGGGCACGCCTCTGGGTGCCATCGAGGTCTCGTCTCTGACAGACGCCGGTCAGATGGCTCTGTTCGGCCGGACCGACGTGAGCGGCAACCTGGCGGAGCCGTCGAGGCCCCTGCTCGCAACGGCGACCTTCGCCGACCTGGTCAAGGCCGGACCCTCGGTGACGTTCGGCGACGTGCTCTTCTCGGTGCTCGACGCCGAGAGCTACCCCTGGGAGCAGATCGACCCGAGTGCCATCGATGCCAGTGTCGCAGCCGCGTCCTCGACGGTGGGCGGCTGCGGTGGACCCAATGGGCGCTGCACATACAACGCTCCCTTCCGCTTCAGCTTCGACGTCGGTCCGGGCGGGAACACCACTTTCCCCGCGCCGACGGCCGAGATCGACCTGCCCGAAGGCACGGTGTCCACTCAGCTGTTCACGAGCGGATCCGGGCCGGGCGTCAGCTGGAATTCGTTCTACGAATACGTCGGCCCGTACAGCACCTCGGGACGCCGCGTGACCGTGCCTATGGCCGACACGCAACCGGGAACCGTGTTCGAAGTGGATGCGTGGTTCTCGGCCAGGATGACTGTCGGAGACGCGCACGCGTCCGCTCGGCTCACGACCGGATCCCAGACCGCGGCGGCCGGGCTGTTCGGCGAACTCGAGCTGTGGGCATGGGATGAGCCCTCCCACAACCGGACCGCCGACGGTGCATGGCTGGGCCTGACGGGGCAGGGGACGGTCCTGCGCGAAGGCAGCCTCTACTACGAGTGGATCTCGCCCGAGGGACTGCACTACGACGAAGAGCTTCAGCGCGACATCCCTGGGCCTGCCGACGATGAGGACTTCTACCTGGTCGAGGCGCCGCCCGCGGGCAAGCGCCTGGTCGTGTCGACGAACGCCGGCGACGGACAGCTCTCGCTGTCGCTGTACAGCGCGAAGACTCCTGGTTCTTCGGCAGCCAGCCTGGGCGTTGCCAGCGCAGGCGGCGTGCCAGGAACGCTCGTTCCCGAGCAGAGCAGCGCGGCCGGCTCGCCCGCCGAGTCCGGCGCCGACGCCGGCGCGCCCGTCGCCGGGCAGAATCTGATCGATCAGGCGGTCCAGCGCGGCGACGGGGCGACAGAGGTGGAGGCGGCCTCGACGGATGCCGCGTCGGGAGAGCAGCTGCTCGTGCGGGTCACGAGCGGAAACGGCCTGGCGAGTTCGGCCATGTACTCGCTCCGCGTGCGCTACGTGGAGGAAGCGCCCGTGACGGTGTGCAGTCCGACGGTGTGGCACGAGCCGCGCGAGACGGTGCCGGTCGGCGTCAGCGACGGGATCGGCGACACGACGAACACCGTGTACCTCGTCGATTCGCAGCGCTACCTCGACACGTACGGCCCCCAGGCGCTCACCGACCTTCGCACCTCACTCACGTCGCTCACCGGCACCGGGCAGGTCGGCGACACCACCGTGCAGGGTGCCGTCATCTCTGTCGACGAGTCCCAGGCCGTGCGCGACATGCGGGACATCGTCGATGCGAACCCGTGCTCGATGGAGGCACGGCGCACGCTGACTGCGGCGATCAACACGTTCGTCACCGAGAAGCTCACCGGTCACCGCGAGCAGATCTCGTCGATCGTCGTCGTCGGCGGCGACGACATGATCCCGATGGCCCCCGTCGCCCAGCACACCGCGCAGTTCAACGAAGCCAGCCACTCCGGCGAGCTCCGGCTCGACTCGCCCCCGGGTGGCGCTGCGGACGACCCGTGTCCCGAGGTCGGAGAATCGGTCGCCGACCCGTGTGAGACCCCCCTCTCGGCCGCCGCCACCGGAGGCTACATCCTCACCGATGACCCCTACGGTCTGGCTGCCGCGTATGAGTCGCTCGGCGGGTACCTCTACGTGCCATCTGTCGCTCTCGGCCGGCTGGCCGGGACACCGGCTCAGATCGGGCAGGCCATCGCCCGATTCACCGACCCCGACGTCAACGGGGTGCTGGATGCCGATTCGAGCGTCACCGGCGGCTACGGCGCATGGAGCGAGCTGCCCGATCAGGTGACCGCCGCCCTGAGCTGGCGCTCAGCGGCGAATCCCAAACTCGGAGAGTCGGACCCCGACGGTCTGTGGGATCAGGCCGACATGTCGGACGCCCTCTTCCCCGCATCCGGCGAAGCACCCAAGATCGTGTCGATCAACACGCACGCCGACGAGACGCGGATGCTCCCGGGCATCCGGGGTGCTGAGACCGGAGTCTTCGACGACGACGACCTCTTCACCGCACCGGAAGCGGCAGCGGCAGGCGATCTGGACGGAGCGCTCGTCTTCCTCATCGGGTGTCACGCCGGCAACAACCTCCCCGCCGCGTACTACGGCGACGACGCGGTCGACTGGGTGGATGTCTTCGCGAGCGCAGGCGGCTACGTCGGCAATACCGGCTACGGCCTCGCGAACAACGTCACGACGGCGCTGAGCGAGCGCCTCCTCGGTCTCTACGCCGACTGGATCGGTGTCGAAGTCGATGGCAGGAAGGTCTCGGCCGCCAGCGCCCTGATGTACGCGAAGCAGTCCTACCTCGGCGGCCTCGGGCTCTACTCCGGTTACGACGAGAAGGTGCTCATGGAGGCCGTGTACTACGGCCTGCCGATGTACACGTTCGCCGACGCCACGACGACCAAGAGCGCGCCGCTGCCGACCATCCCCGAGCTCAGCGCCGCCCCGCCGATGGCCGACGGCCTGTCGTCAGCCGCGCTGTCGTTCTCACCCTCCTTCGCCAAGCAGACGGTGACGGATGCGGCCGGCAACACAAGCTCGTTCCTCACCGCGAACGGTCAGGCCCCAGCCGTCATCCCCGGCCAGCCGGTGCTCCCCAAGCTCGTGTCGCAGCTGCCTTCAGATCTCGGCGTCCCGAAGGGTGTGCTGATCACGTCACTCACCTCGCAGCTCGATCCCGGTGTGACGCCCGCCATCGCGCAGCCGGACATCGGCATCGCGGAGACCGCCGCGAACCGCACCGATATGGCGTTCCCGTCGAATTTCGCGACGATCACCCGGCAGAACACCCCGACCGGTCCCGCCAACCTGCTGGTCGTCACGCCCGGTCGGGTCGAGGCGCCGCTCGGAGGAACACCCCTGACCGGAACTTTCGAGACGTTCAAGGATCTCGCGCTCCGGGTGCTGTTCAGCGAGGACGACAACCCTGTCCCGGGAGACACCACTCCCCCGGTCATCTCCGCGCTCACCGCGGGACCGGGCGACATCAAGTTCAAGGTCGATGGCACGGGATCGAACGCTGTCGGCGCCGTGCTGCTCATCCAGCGCGAGGGCGACGAGAAGTGGACGAGCATATCGACCGCGATCACGACGGGCGACAACGCCATCCAGATCCCCGCCGAACCTGTGGATGAAGGCGCAGAGCCCGCGCCGCCGCGACCCTTCCGCTGGATCCTCCAAGTGTTCGACGAGGGCGGGAACGTCGCCGTTGAGACGAACCGCGGTCACATCGGCGTGGCGGGAGCCCCCGCACCCATGCTCGCGGACTCCGGTGAGGCCGCGACGATCACGGCCGGCGAGCCCTTGCGGCGCGCGATCGAGGTCACTGATGCACAGCTCGGAGAGCAGTTGACGGGATCCGCCACCGTAACCCTCAAGGGCACCTCGACGGTGGTGGCGGGATCGCCGGTGACCATCGAGACGGTGCCCGACGACACCACAGCGGGGGTGGCGACCGACGGGTTCATCACCCGCGCCCTCGTGAACCAGCCGTTGCCGACTCCCGGGCAGTACACCGTGATCGTCACGGTGTGCCGCGACGCGGCGTGTTCGCACGCGTCCTTCGACGTGACCGTGGAGTCCGGAAACCACCTGCCGACCTCGTCCGTCACGCTGGTTCCGAATGAGGGAGTTCGCCCCTCGACGGTGCTCGCGGCTGTGATCGAGACCGACCGACGAGGACGGCGACGCGGTTGTGCCGAGCATCGTCTGGAGGCGCAACGGAACTGTCGTCGGCATCGCAGACTCCGACGCTCGCTCTCGCCGATATCGGTGCCGCCCCGGGCGATGTGATCAAGGTCGAAGTCACGCCGTTCGATGGCACGAGCAGCGGGCATGCGTCTTCCGCTGAGGTGCTCGTGCTCCCGGTGGCGCTGGACATCACGGCGACCGCCGCGGTCAGCGGCGTGCCCTACGTCCCGGGAACCTGGAGCGGTCAACCGGTCACCGTGACCTTCACATGCACGGGCGGGGTCGCGCCGGTGTCGTGCCCCGTGCCGCGCATTGTCGATGACACGGGGACGGGCGCCGAGCTGATCATCGGGGTCGCAGAAGACGGCGCGGGGAACACCGACACCGTCTCGCTGTCCGTACAGGTCGACACGACGAAGCCGACACTCGCCCCGACGGTGTCGCCATCGGCCTCGGTGGTACAGGGAAGCGACAACGTCACAGCCACTGCCAACGCCACGGACCTGGGCTCGGGCATCGAATCGGCCCAGTGCGGAACTGTCGACACGTCGAACGTCGGCGCCTTCGAGGTCACCTGCACAGCGACCGACAACGTCGGCAACGAGAACAGCGCGAGCTGTCGCCTACACCGTGACCGCGCCGCCGGCCAACCGGTGCGACGATCTGCTCGACCGCACCGCTTTGCCGCCGCTCAACGCCGACGGCTCGAGCGTATTCATGCGGCCCTCCGGTGTGCCGGTGGTCTTCACGGCCTGCGACGCGAACGGGAACCCGATCGGCACGAAGAAGTTCGTCAAGGGATTCACGCTCGTCTCGACGGCGCCCCTCGCCCCCTCCGCCGGGGTGAACGAGTTGTCTTACGTGTACGTGGGAACGTTCAAGTACGCCACGTCCTCGGGCCAATGGCAGGGCTTCATCCCGACGAACAAGCTGACCAGCGGCAGGAAGTACACCTACCGTGTCGATCTCGCGGACGGCTCCTCGTTCACCGTCACGTTCGGGGTGCGTTGATGACCGATGCTTCTCTGCCAGATGAACGCACCCATGCCCTCGCCACAGAGATGCTCGGCGAGGTCGCCAGCGAGATCGATCGGGCCGACCAGAAGGCATCCCTGCTGATCGGAAGCCTCGGCATCGCGTTCAGCATCGTCCTGAGCGGGATCCTCGGCGGAGATTGGAGCCTCTCCTCTCTCAATCCGGTCGGTGTCGCGCTGTGGGTCACGGGAGCCTTGGCCGCGAGCGGCTCGGTGGTCGCCGCAGCGATGGCGGTATGGCCTCGGCTCAGCAAGGGTGCCGGCCCTGGTGCCATCACGTACTGGGGCCAGGTACGCGGCCTCGCCTCGCCGGCGGCGGTCGCCGAAGCGCTCGCCGAGCGCGGCCTGCTGCCCCCCGAGCGCACCTACCAGCAGCTGCTCGTGCTCTCCGCCGTCGTGCAGCGGAAGTACCGCTGCATCCGCTGGTCGATGGGGCTCGCCGGCGCCGGCATCGCGCTCGTGGTGCTCGCCTTTCCGTTCGCAGGTTGACGCCGTCGGCGCTGACGGCGTCGATCACGGATTGCGTCAGATGAATGGATGGCTTTCCCCCGCAGAACGTGCGATATTTCTCGGTACGGCGCTTCCCCTGGTGAGGGGCCCCCACGCAGCACCCCGTTGGTCTGCGACTCACTGGAGAGCGTCGTAGGGGAACTCGCTGGGGAGAGGGAAGCGTGACTGCGCTCGTCGCGGCAGCGGCACTGAGCCCGCACCTCCTCCACCGCGTCCTGTGCTGCGCCAAACGGGCTCGGGTCGCCGTCGTGAGTTCCCGCACCATCTCTACTCCTACGGAGCCTTCCCGATGATTGCTGTGTCCCCGCTCCGCTTCACGGCCGCCACGGCGATCGCTGCCCTCCTCGTCGCCGGTCTCGTGACGATCGCCCCGGACCCCGCCGCTCTCGCGGCACCGCTTCCCGCCGGAGCCGAGACGTTCGACGTGACCGCCGGACACGGAGGCGAATCCGAGAACGCGTTCCTGACAGCGAACGCGCAGCACGTCGTCTTCACATCGAGCGCGGACGACCTCATCGACCGGGACGTCAACAACCATCCCGATGTCTTCCTCAAGACGGCGATCCAGGACTCGGCCGACCCGTTCTCCGGCCCCGCCGTGCTCGTGAGCGCTCCGGATGGTTCCGCCGGAATCGCGCGCGCGAACGGCCCCAGCGACCAGGCCGTCGCAAGCGCCGACGGACGGTATGTCGCGTTCACGAGCGCTGCGACGAACCTCGTAGAGCTCGCGAGCGGAGGCGGGCACACCTACATCTATGTGCGCGACACCCTGCAGAACCGGACGATCCGGATCCAGGGCGGCGATGAGCCCAATGGCTCCTCTTCGTGGCCAGACCTCAGCGACGACGGCCGTCGCCTCGTCTTCACGTCAGAGGCCGACAACCTGGGCGCTCCTGGCGCCGACACGAACGGGGTGGCCGACTCGTTCGTCGTCGACCTCGACGCCAACGGCGACGGCACGATCGGCGACCTCGTGCTGGTGAAGCTCTTCCCGAACGATCAGGTCGAGAGGGGAACGCACGACGCCGTGATCAGCGGCAGCGGGTCCGTCGTCGGTGTCCTGTCCGGCTGGATCCCGGGCACTCCCTACGCAAGCGAGCTGGACTCGCTCTACGCCGTGACGCTCGCGAGCGGCGCGCTCGAGGTCGGCGGCGTCCGGGGGGTACACTCGGGCGTCGTCGGTCGGGCGTCCGTCGACGCCACCGGCACCGTGTTCGCCTCCGTCATGAAAGGCGCCTGTGCGCTGGGCTCGGAGGACGAGGTCGTCGTGGTGTCGTCGACCGCCAGCACCGAGACCTTCTCCGTGGGCATGGGCACAGTCGGCACCGACATCGCCTCAGGTTGGGTAGCCGATCCTGTCGTCTCAGCTGATGGCAGCACAGTGGCATGGACGACCACCGTGCCGGGCTCCGGCGAAAATGGCGTGCCTTCGCCGCCGCTGGCAGAAGCCGTCGTCCGCGTGGAGACCGTGCGGTGGTCGGATGCGAGCGGGAATGAGAACGTTCCGTGTGGCGGCATCGTCGGGCAGTGGTACGACGTCGCGCCGGGCGCGCATGCCACCCTCTCTGCGACAGGCCGCACGGTCGCGCTCCAATCGCCCGAGCCCGCGGGCATCCACGCCGTCGACCGTCACACGACCGAAGGCCTGTCGGTCACGAGCGTGCAGGGCGCACTGGTGACACCGACCTTCGTGACCGAGATGCCGATCGCCAACATACCCCTCGCCACCTTGCGCAATTACGCCGCGACGCTCGCCGACTCGCCCGTCCACCGGCTCCCGGTCCACCGGCTCCCGGTCCACCGGCTGCCCGTCCACCGGCTCCCCGTCCACCGCCTGCTCATCGACGACTCGCCCGTCCACCGGCTGCCCATTTACCGGCTGCCCGTCCACCGGCTGCCGGTCCACCGACTCGACCTCCCGGGTGGCTGGGATCAGGTGCTCGCCGGCACGCCGTTCGCGGGCGACCTCGTCCAGACCGTCACCCTCGATGAGGTGCTCGCCTGGGCGAGGGCGAACCCCGACACTGCTGCAGGGCAGCTCATCCTCTCCCTCACTCTCAACGATGTCGACATCGACGGCACGGGCCTCGACGCGCTGAGCCTCGCCTCCTATGCCCTTGGCAACGCACCTGTCGTCGCCTTCGAGATTCCCGGCTCAGGCTCCAATGCGGAGCGCTGGCGGGCGCGCGTCGCCGCGCAGGGCCTGGGCGTCGAGATCGACGAAATGACGGTGCTCGCCGAACTCGACGCCGCAGGACTCGACATCGCCACGACAGGCATCGAGCAGCTCTCGCTGAGCGGGCTCGCGGACTCCGTCATCGACGAGACGCTCCTTGGGCTGCTCTTGATCGACCCTGAACTGCTTCCCGGCACTCCCGTCGGCGCGATCGAGCTCTCGACCCTCGACGACACCGCCCGTCTCGCGCTGTTCGGCGTCGCCGCAGTGACCGGGACGCTCGCCACGCCTTCCGTACCCCTGCTGAGCACGGCGACCTTCGGCGACCTCGCGAAGCTGGCTCCCACGCTCGCATTCGGCGACGTGGTGTTCTCGCTCCTCGACGCTGAGAGCTACCCCTGGGAGCAGATCTCACCGTCGTCGATCGACCCACGGGACGCGACGGGATATGCGCCGTTCGATTGCGTCGGCGGCTCGCGGTGCGCGACCGACTCGCCGTTCCGCTTCTCGTTCGACGTCGGCCCCGGCGAACCGACCTTCTTCGCCGCACCGACCGCGACGGTCACCATGCCGTCGGGAACGCTGCCGGGTGATCTGACGGCCCGAGGCTCCGGCCCCGGCGTCTCCTGGAGCGGCGCAGAGCCGTACGCCGGACCCGCGGCGGTGGACGGCGCCCTGATCACCATTCCGATGGCCGACACCCGAGCAGGCACGGTGTTCGAGCTCGTCACCTGGTACTCCGCGTCGACGCGGAACGGCGATCTGCTGGCGACCGCGGCCCTGACATCGGGCGACCAGCGGGCGGAGAGCCATCTCGACGGCGACCCGCTGCTGAGACGCTGGGATGATCCATCGCACACCTGGTCCGCCGCGACGGGCTGGGAGACAGGGAACGAAGGCGTGGTGCTTCGCCCGGGCATGCTGTACTACGAATGGATCTCGCCGGAGTGGATCGACAGCGATGAGAACGGTGCGCCGATCCACGGACCGGCCCTCGATGAGGACTACTACGTCGTCGACGCACCCGCGCCGGGAAAGCGCCTGGTGCTCTCTACAAACGCGAGCGACGGCCAGATCTCGCTTTCGCTCTACAGCAGAGCGGGCGCGGCCTCGGCGGCCCTGGGGGTGGCGAACGCCGGACCTGTGACCGGCACAGCCGTCACCGAGTCGAACACCACGGGTGAGCCCTCGCCGGCGGGGGCCGACGCTGCGACGACCATCGAGGGACAGACCCTCGTCGACCAGGCGGTGCAGCGCGGTTCAGGCACCGCGTCGGTCGAGGCCGCGTCAACGGACGCGGCGGCGGGCGAGAAGCTTCTGGTGCGGGTCGCAAGCGGCAACGGCGAGCCGAGCTCCACCATGTACTCCTTGCGCGTCCAGTATCTCGATGAGCCCGTCGAGACGGTGTGTGCGCCGTATGCGCCGGTGTTCGAGAACGATCCGGCCCCGGTTCCCGTAAGCGACCCCGTCACCGATGTGACCAACACGATCTACCTCATCGACACGCAGCGATACGACGCGACATTCGGGCCGGGCGCCTCGGACGTGGCGCGGACTGCACTCACAGGGCTCACGGATGCAGGACAGGTCGGCGATTCGACGGTGCAGGGGGCTGTCCTGTCCGTGGATGCCTCGGAGACCGTCGCCGCCGCTCGCCTGGAGCTCGATAAGAACCCCTGCTCCCTGGCGTCGCGCGAGGCGCTGACGACGGCGATCAACCACTACGTCGCGGCGCAGCTCGCGGAGCACCGTGACCGGATCCGGTCGATCGTCCTCGTGGGCGGCGACGAGATCATCCCGATGGCGCCGGTCGCTCAGCACACGAGCCAGTTCACCGAGAACAGCCACGCAGGTGACTTGCGGCTGACCGCGCCCGCGGCAGGAGGTGAGTGTCCCGCGGAGGTCTCCGGGGGCTCGCTCGACACGTGTGCGACCCCGCTTTCGGCGGCGGCGGCGGCATCCATGATCCTGACCGACGACCCGTACGGGCTGGCGCAGGCGTACGAGTCGCTCGGCGGTTACCTCTACGTGCCGACCGCCGCCCTGGGGCGCCTTGTCGAGGGACCCGACGGCGTGCAGGATGTGGTGCGGCGTTTCCTCGACGCGGACGGACTGGTGCCGGCTCCTGGTGTCCTTGACGCCGACTCGACCCTGACCGGGGGCTATGGCGCCTGGAGCGAACTGCCCGAAGAGGTCAACGCGGCGCTTGCGTGGCGATCGCCGGCCAAGACCCTGGGTGAGGACGACCCGGATGGCCTCTGGGACGCCGCCGACATGTCTGAAGCGCTGTTCCCCACGGAGGGTGAGGGGCCGAAGGTCGTGTCGATCAACGCGCATGCCGATGAAACGCTCATGCTCCCGGGAATCAAGGATGCCCCGAGCGGCCGATTCCAAGAGGGCGACCTCTTGACAGCCGAGGGCGTGGAGTCGGCGGACCGTCTCGACGGTGCCCTCATCTTCCTCATCGGCTGTCACGCGGGAAACAATCTTCCCGCCGCCTACTACGGTGCCGACGCGCTGGACTGGGTCGACGTGTTCTCGAACGCGGCGGGCTACGTCGGCAACACGGGCTACGGGCTCGCGAACAACGTGACCACCGCGCTCTCGGAGCGGTTGCTCACCCTCTACGCGAACTGGATCGGCGTCGAGACCGCAGACGGAAAGGTCTCGGCGTCGGAGGCGCTCCTCTATGCGAAGCAGTCGTATCTGGCCGGGCTGGGTCTCTACTCGGGCTACGACGAGAAGATCCTGATGGAGGCGGTCTACTACGGTCTGCCGATGTACACGTTCGCGGACGCCTCGACGGTGAAGGGTGCTCCCGTCCCGCAGATCCCTCAGGAGCTCGACGAGCTTCGGACCGCCGACGGTCTCTCCACGGCCGCGCTCACCCTCGACCCCTCCTTCCAGAAGCGCACGGTTCAGGACGCCTCGGGCGCACCAGTCTCCTATCTCGTCGCCGACCAGCAGGACCCGGCGGTCATCTCAGGGCAGCCCGTGCTGCCGAAGATCGTCTCGCAGCTGCGCGCCGAACCCGGGCTCACCCCGCGCGGCGCGCTCATCACGGCGCTCACCTCCGAGGTCGAGACCGGCGTCACGCCGGCGATCGTCGAGGTCAGTGTCGGCACGGACGACACGACGGCGAATCGCGCGGATCTCGCGTTCCCGTCCAGCTTCGCGACCGTGACAAGGCAGGCGACGCCCGATGGTCCCGCCGACTTCCTCGTCGTGACGCCGGGGCGCGTCGAGGCGCCCCGCGGCTCCGTCGCGAACAGCGGGTCGCTCGAGCGGTTCGGCCACATCGCCCTGGACGTGGTGTATGGGCCGGCAGACGCGGCCGACACCGCACCGCCTGCGGTGTCGGCGATCGACGCGTCGGACGGGGAGTTCTCGTTCGCGGTGGAGGGGACCGGCTCGGCGCCTACCCGCGGCATCCTGCTGGTGCAGCCCGAGGGGGCCACGGTGTGGCAGGCCCTGGCCGTCGCCTTCGCCGACGGTCAGGGCAATGCGACGATTCCACCCGATCTCGGACCGTACCGGTGGATCCTCCAGGTCGCGGATGCCGCGGGGAACGTCGTCGTCGAGACCAACCGCGGCCACCTCGACAAGGAGGCTGCCCCCGCACCGATCATCGGAGACGCCGAGGGGCCTGCCGTCGTGACGCTCGGCACGTCGCTCCAGCGCGGGATCGAGGTCAAGGAAGTCGCGGCCGGCGAACGTCTCACCGGCCGGGTATCGGTGACCGCTAGCGGGGATTCCACGGTCGTCGAGTCCTCGATCGCGCCGATCGTCACGGGGGAAGATGGCACGACGAGGGCGATGATCGAACAGGTGTTCCCGACGCCAGGAGAATTCGACGTGACCCTCACGGTCTGCCGAGCCGACGCCTGCTCCTCGATCACGTTCGCCGTGAGCGTCCCGATGCCCAACACCGCCCCCACGGCGGCTGTCACGATCTCGTCCGACACGGAGGTCGTCGACCCGACGTCCGTGCTGACGGCGCATGCCGAAGGCTCCGACCCGGACGGGGATCCCGTCGAACTCTCCTACACCTGGACCCGCAACGGCGCGCCGGTCGGCGGGGACGGCGCCACGCTGGCACTGGCCGGAATCGCATCGCCCGGCGACGTCATCGGCGTCATGGTGACGCCGGACGACGGCACCATATCCGGTCATGCCGCGTCGGCGTCGCTGCAGCTGCCCATGCCGCCATCCATTGAGATCATCGCGACCAATGACGACGGTGATTACGCCCCCGGATCGTGGAGCCGAAGCTCCGTTGAGCTCGAGTTCGCGTGCCAGACAGTCATCGGGGCCACGGTCACCGTCTGTCCTGAGACGCGCACCATCAGTGCCGACACCCTCGCCGCCGGGCTGCTCATCCAGGAGACGATGACGGACTCGCTCGGGCGCAGGGCATCGGCAAGCATCCTCGTGAAGCTGGATCGGACGCTTCCGCTGCTCGCCCCGACAGCCGAACCGTCGACGGTGGCGATCGACGATGCTGTCGTCCTCTCCCCCCACGCCACCGACGCGGGGTCCGGTGTCGCGACGGCCGGCTGCGAGCCGGCAGACACGGCATCCGCGGGCACGAAGGTCTCCGCCTGCACCGCCGTAGACGTCGCGGGCAACGTCGCGACGTCGACGGTGAGCTATACGGTCACCCCTCCCGCCGGCGCGGGTCCGGTCATCACCGTCGCGGCGAGGTCCGGGCCCTCGGCGTACACCGAGGGGACGTGGAGTCGCCAGCCGGTGCGGCTCACCTACACCTGCACGTCCTCGGTGGAGGTGACCACGTGTCCCCGGCCCGCGTCGCTCACCCGAAGCACCGGCCCGGATGGGCAGATCGTGACCGCGACGATGACCGACGCGCTGGGGCGCACCGCATCGGTGAGCTTCACGGTGCGAATCGATCGCACCGCGCCGCGGGTGACACCGACCGCGACACCGCACGAGGTGACGATCGGCAGCACGATGGTGCTCGCCCCGAACGCGCAGGACGCCGAGTCCGGAATAGCGGCGCAATCCTGCGACGCTGCTGCCACGTCGACCGCAGGCGTGAAGCAGGCCACCTGTCGCGCGAGCGATGTCGCCGGCAACAGCGTCACCGCGATGGTCGTCTACGCCGTGAGGACGGCCGTTCCGGCCGATTGCGCGAAGCGTCCCGACCGCTCGCCGCTGGTCGCGATCGACGCCGACGGTTCGAGTGTCTTTCGTCACGGCTCGGGGGTTCCCGTCGTCTTCCATGCCTGCGATCCGAAGGGCAAGGCAGTCGGCTCGAACGGATTCGTGACGGGCGTGACCGTGGTTTCGTCCTCCGACCTGCCGACCTCGGCCACGATCAATGAGGCCTGGTATGTGCCCGCCGGATCGTTCACCTACGCGAAGGGCCCGGCTGCGTGGGCCGGACAGATACCGACCGCGATGCTCGAGAGCGGCAGCAAGTACACGTACCGTGTCGATCTCGCGGACGGCACATCGTTCACGGTGACATTCGGAGTGCGATGACCGGATGACCCCTCGCCGCCGGAGGCGGGCCAGGCTACCGTGAGGAGGGGGTGAGTCGATGGATGCCGCATCCCGCGTCGAACTCGAAGGCCTCCGTCGGCGCGCCTTCGGCCCGAACCCCGACATCCACGACGACCCGGCGGCGCTCGCGCGGCTCATCGAGCTGGAGGAGCTGGCGCAGCCGCGGACGGGGGGCCCCGACCTCGCGACCGCGGATGCGGCCCCTGCCCCGGCCCCGGCGAACGAGTTGCCTGCGGAATCCCGCGATCCGGCCCCGGGCGACGCGGACACCCCGGTCGCGCCAGAGCGCCGCCGGAGAGCGCCGCGCGTCACGATCATCGCCGGCATCGCCGCAGCGGCGGCGATCGCGGCCGCAGTCGTGATCGCGCAGCCGCGAGCGGAGCCCCTCCCGGCCGCGTCGCCGACTCCGGCCGCGTCCCCGACTCCTACCGCCGACGCGCAGTACGTCTTCACGGCAGACGAGAACTCCGGGAGGCTCATCAGCATCCGCCTCGACGCCTCCTTCGGCGGGTCCATCGAAGTGCCGTCGGATGCGCCTGCCCCGACGTTCGACGAGACGCCGCCGCTGGAGTGGACCACCTACCTCGGCGAGTACTACGGCTGGGATCTGTGGGTGGCGGGCGGCGCCGGTGGAGCCGGACGATAAGCACTGCATCCTGATCCAGCGCGCGGACGTGACCAACGCACGCTGCGCGCTACGAGGCGGGACAGCGGGCCGGGCTGCTGCACGTCTCACTCGCAGGCTCCGACATTCCGCCCGGAGAACTGTCCGAGCCGCTCGAGGCGGACGAGAGCATCCGATTCTGGTGGCTCGAGAGCGGCGCCGTCGACGTCGTCCTGGGCTCATTCGACTCCGAGTGAGACGCGGGGCGCGGCATCCGCGACTATCGTTTCGATGTGGTCCCGCTCGAGAATCTCCTCGCCTTCACGGTCGCGGCGCTCGTCCTGATCGTGATTCCCGGGCCGAGCGTGCTCTTCACCATCGGCCGCGCGCTGGCGCTCGGCCGCATAGGCGGACTCCTCAGCGTCCTCGGCAACGCCCTCGGACTGCTGCCGGTCGTCGGCCTCGTGGCGCTCGGCGTCGGCGGCATCGTGGCGCGGTCGGTCGTGCTCTTCACGATCGTCAAGGTGGCCGGCGCGCTCTACCTGATGTTCCTCGGCATTCAGGCGATCCGGCACCGGCGGCGTTCGGCCGACGCGGCGATCTCGGGCGCCGCGCCGCGCTCGGCCTGGCGTCAGCTCGGCGAGGGCTTCATCGTCGGGGTCACCAACCCCAAGACGATCGCGTTCTTCGTGGCCGTGCTGCCCCAGTTCGTCGACCTCGGCGCCGGCTCGGTGCCGCTGCAGATGATGCAGCTCGGCCTCATCTTCTTCGTGATCGCGCTCCTCTCGGACGCCGTGTGGGCCCTCGCCGCCGCGGGCGCCCGCGGCTGGTTCGGCAAGTCGCCGAAGCGGATCGAGGCGCTCACCGCGACCGGCGGCGGACTCATGATCGGACTCGGCGGCATCCTGCTGCTGACCGGCAACGAGCACTGAGCCGGGCGGGTCAGCCCGCCTGAGCGCCGAGATTCACGAGGTTGCCGTCGGGATCGCGGACCTGAGCGACGCGCTCGCCCCACGGCATGTCCTGCGGCTCCTGGACGACGTCGCCCCCGGCCCTCATCCAGTGGCTGAACGCGGCGTCGACGTCATCGACGTAGAACCAGAGGGCGACCCGATCGCCGGATGCGGCATCCGGCGTCTTCGGATCCCTTCCGATGCCGAGGGATGCCTCACCCAGCGTGAGCGATACGTAGTCGTCCTCGTCGGCACTGCCGAAGCGGTAGGCCACGAATCCGTGCAGCGTCCGCTCATAGAAGGCGACGAGGCGCGGGAGGTCTCGGGTGAGCAGGATCGGGAACAGCTGTGTCACCGTCATGCCGACACGCTACGCCGAGTCGCCCCCGCTCAGTCCAGGAAGATGTCGGGGAACAGCTGGTCGTCGGGAGTGCCGGGCGTAGCGGCGTAGCCCGAGAAGTCGGTGACGCCGGCGTCGCGCAGCACGTCCTCGACGATCAGCGTCTGGCCGGTGTACTCGCGCGCCGGCTTCGTGACCACCTCGTATGCGGCGTCCGCATAGATCTCGGGGGTGCGGCTGACCCTCATCATCGCGTCGCCGCCGAGGGCGAACTGCACAGCGGCGGTCGCGATCGTGGTCGCCGGCCAGAGCGTGTTGGCGGCGATGCCCGCCTTCGCGAACTCGGCCGCGAGTCCGAGCGTCGTCATCGTCATGCCGTACTTCGCGAGGGTGTAGCCGGTGTGCGCGCCCAGCCACTTCGGGTTGAGGTTCAGCGGCGGGGAGAGCGAGAGGATGTGCGGGTTCTCGGCATCCTTCAGGATCGGAACGCGCCGCGCGGCTGAGCATGAAGGTCCCGCGCACGTTGACGTCCTGCATCAGGTCGTACTTCTTCGCCTGAAGGTCGAGCGAGCGCGAGAGGTCGATGACGCTCGCGTTGTTGATGACGATGTCGATCCCGCCGAACTCGCCCTCGGTCTTGAGCACCGCCTCGGTCACGTCATCGTCGTTGCGCACGTCGCCGACGATCGGAAGCGCCTGCCCGCCGGCGGCGCGGATCTGCTCGGCGGCGGAGTGGACGGTGCCCTCGAGCTTGGGGTGCGGGGTGTCGGTCTTGGCGAGCAGCGCGATGTTCGCGCCGTCGCGCGCAGCGCGCAGTGCGATGGCGAGGCCGATGCCGCGGCTGCCGCCCGACATGAGGATGGTCTTGCCGGCGAGCTTCTTCTCGGTCATCGGGATCTCCTGGCAGGTGTCAGCGGGCGGATTTGGCGGATGCTGCGGCGAAGGCCGCGACGCGGGCCTTCGCGTCGTCCGTGTCGAAGCGGGCGCCGATCGAGGCCGCCTCGTCGTCGAGGTTCTCGGTGAACGACCGCTCGGCGCCGACTCGGACCAGGCGCTTCGCCTGGCCGTACGCGGCGGTCGAGTTCTCGAGCCAGAACGCCGCGACCGCCTCGGCGCGCGCGGCGACCTCCTCGCGAGGCACCACTTCGGCGACGAGTCCCCAGTCGAGGGCCTCCGCGGCCGAGAGCGTGCGGTCCTGCAGCAGGAGCTGCAGCGCGCGCCGCTGGCCGATCGCCGCGGGAAGCAGCGTCGAGACGCCGAGGTCGGGCGTGAGGCCGATGTTCGCGTACTTGCTCACGAACTTCGCCGAGTCGGCTGCGACGATGTAGTCGGCGCTCAGCATGAGGCCGAGGCCTCCGCCGGCGACCGCGCCCTGCACCGCAGCCACGATCGGCTTGTCCGACAGCGCGAAGGTGCGGATGCCGTCATGGATGACGTGCGCGGCGCCGGTGACGTCGCTGCCCGCCGCGCCCGACGTCGCCATCGCGAAGACGTCCCCGCCGGCGCAGAAGGCCGGGCCCGCGGCATCCAGGATCACCGCGCCCACCGAAGCGTCGCCGGTGACCTCGTGGGCGACATCGCGCCAGCGGCGTCCCATCTCGAAGTCCATGGCGTTGAGGAACGCCGGACGGTTGAACGTCACGCGGGCGAGGCCGCCCTCGACGTGGACGAGGATCGAATCGCTGCTCATCGCGAGTCCTTTCGGTGCGGGTCTGGGTCTGGCGGTCTATCTCGGTGCCATGCGGATCGAGCCGTCCAGCCGGATCGTCTCGCCGTTGAGGTAGCCGTTGTCGACGATCGCCATCACCAGCCGCGCGTACTCGTCGGGGCGTCCGAGGCGCTGCGGGTAGGGAACCTGCTGGCCGAGCGAGTCCTGCGCGGCCTGCGGCAGGCCCATCAGCATCGGAGTCTCCATGATCCCGGGGGCGATGGTGCAGACCCGGATGCCGTAGCGGGCGAGCTCGCGGGCGATCGGGAGTGTCATCGCGTGCACGCCGCCCTTGCTGGCGGAGTAGGCGGGCTGTCCGACCTGGCCGTCGAACGCGGCGACGCTCGCGGTGTTGACGATGACGCCGCGATCTCCGTCTGCTGTCGCTTCGGTGACGGCCATCACGGCGGATGCCTGTGCGATGACGTTGTAGGTGCCGATGAGGTTGACCCGGATGATCTTCTCGAAGCCGGCGAGCGGCGTCGGGACCCCGTCGCGGTCGAGGACCTTGGCCGGAGGGGCGATGCCCGCGCAGTTCACGACCACCCGGAGTGGGCCCGCCGCGGCGGCGGACTGGACGGCGGCGGCGACCTGGTCCGGGTCCGTCACATCCGCCGCGGCGAAGGTTCCGCCGAGCTCGGTCGCGATGTCCGCGCCTGCGGAGCCGGGAAGGTCGACGATCGTGACCGCGGCACCGGCCGCCGCGAGACGTCGGGCGGTGGCGAGGCCGAGCCCGCTGGCGCCCCCGGTGACGAGGGCCGAGGCATCCGTGAGGTCCATGTGTTCTCCTTCGAACCGGGCGCGGGCGGTGCTGGGCGCGGGCCGCGGTATTGCATCCCACCCTACGCGGCACTCAGTGTCACCCGCTGGTCTCCCGGGGGCGGAAGTGTGCCACAACTCAGGCTAGACGCTCGGGCCGTGCGTGGACCTCCCCGGATTTCCGCCGAAGTTCCCCGCTGCCGGCAAGCGTCAGTGCGGAGTTGTGACACACCCGCCGCTGCGTCGGGTGTTGGATGGGGCCATGGAACTCCGCCTCAAGCGGGTCTACGACGATCCCTCCCCCGGCGACGGCTGGCGAGTGCTGGTCGATCGGCTGTGGCCTCGGGGCCTCACGAAGGAGCGGGCGGCCATCGACAGCTGGGCGAAGGATGCCGCGCCCTCGGCCGACCTTCGGAAGGCCTGGCACGCCGCGGACGCCGAAGCCTGGGACGACTATGCCGACGCCTACCGGGCGGAGCTCGCCGGGCCGTCGGCCGCTGCGCTGGCCGTCCTCCGCGACGAGATGGCACAGCATCCGGTCGTGACCCTCGTGTTCGCGTCCCACGATCCGCTTCGCAACCATGCGCTCGTGCTGCGCGACGCTCTCGAGGCGTGACGTGTCGATACCGGTGGAGGACCTCGCGGTGCCCGAGCACGTCCTGGGCTCTGGCCGGCGGAGTCCGCCTCACGCCGGTCTGGCGGAACGACTACGGCGGGCTGACGTTCCGCACCGACGACGAGCGCTACATCAAGTTCGGTCCGCGCAACGCGGAGTCGACGCTCGCCGACGAAGCGCTGCGCCTCGAGTGGGCGGGGCGCTACACGCGGGTCCCGCACGTGCTCGAGGTCGGCGCTCGACGACACGCACGAGTGGATCGTGACGCGGGCGCTCCCCGGCGAGAGCGCCGTCGCGCCGCGGTGGCTGGCCGAGCCGGCCGTCGCGGTCCGCGCCGTCGGCGAAGGCCTCCGGGCGCTGCACGACGCGCTGCCGGTGGCGGACTGCCCGTTCGATTGGAGCGTGCCGTCGCGCATCGCGAACGCCGCGCGGGCGAGGCATCCGCGTGCCCGACGCCCTGCGCGAGCCGCCCCCGATCGACCGGCTCGTCGTGTGCCATGCGGACGCCTGCTGCCCCAACACCCTCATCGGCGACGACGGCCGGTGGATCGCGCATGTCGATCTCGGCCTGCTCGGCGTCGGCGACCGCTGGGCCGACATCGCCGTGGCATCGATGAGCACCGAGTGGAACTATGGACCTGGATGGGAGGACGCGCTCATCGAGGCGTACGGTGTCGAACCGGACCGCGAGCGCCTCTCCTACTACCGGGAGCTGTGGAACGCGACATGACCGATCGAACCGACATCACCGGCACCGTCACCGACATCGGCGGCCACGCCGAATCTCGTGCTCACCCGCGTCTTCCCGATGCCTGCCGCCGACCTGTGGCGCGAGCTCACCGAGTCCGCGCGTCTCGAGCGGTGGATCGGGCGGTGGGAGGGCGACCCGAAGAGCGGGCACGTCGTGTTCTTCATGACCGCCGAAGACGCGGAGGCGCCGCCCGAGGAGTACACGATCCTCGAGTGCGACCCGCCCCGGCGCTTCGCGGGCGACACCTCGGCGGAATCCGGCTCGTGGCACCTCTGGTTCGAGCTCGTCGCGAAGGGCGAGTCGACGATGCTCATCTTCGGGCAGCGGCTGAACCCGGAAGAGGACGTCGGCTCGATCGGGCCGGGCTGGGAGTACTACCTCGACCGTCTCGTCGCCGTCCAGCAGGGGCGGGATGCTGCCACCGTGGCGTGGGACGACTACTTCCCCGCGATGCAGCCCGCGTACCAGTCCCTCGTGGCCGGCGGCTGCAGCCGCTCCGCGCCCGCTCCGGCGCTCGCACCGAATTCAGGCGAAGCGCCGAAATCAGGACGATCGGCGCTGATTCGTCCTGAACTCGGCAACTCGCCTGAACTGGGGCGGTCCGAGATCCGTTCGCTCCGGATGGCGATCGGACGGGATGCTGTCACGCCGGGCCGAGGATGAAGTTCCAGGTGCCCGCGGCGACGGCCGCGGCGGTCGCGACCAGGGCGATCGCGAGGCCCGCCGCCCATGAGCGTCCACTCCGCGGCGCCGAACGGCGACTCTCGCGCCCACGTGCGCGCACCGGGCGCGCCGAATCCGCGCGCCTCCATCGCCGTCGCGAGCTTCGACCCGCGGCGGATCGACAGCACCAGGAGCGCGAACGCCATGCCGAGGAAGCGCCGGACGCGCCCGCGGTCGGCGACGCCCCGCGCCCGGCGGGCGAGCTCGAGCGCACGCCAGTCGTCGAGGAACAGCCCGACCATGCGCAGTCCGGCGAGCGCACCGAGCACGAACCGCGCGGGGAGCCTCAGCACCTGGCCGAGACCGTCGGCGAGGTCGGTCGGGTCGACCGATCGCGAACAGCACGACCGAGGGCAGCGCGATCGCGAGCACCCTGATCGTCGTCGCGAGCGCCAGCACGAGCGACCCCTCGCTCACCCGGACGAAGAGCCAGTCGACGTACACCTCGCCGCTGGTGCGCCCGTAGAGCGCGATCGTGAGCCCGGTGAGCGGGGCGAGCGCCCAGACGATCCAGGTGCGCGCCCAGAACTCGCGCCAGCCGAGGCCGGCGAACGGCATCAGCAGCAGCTCGAGCACGAGGGCGACCGTCGCCGACACGACGTCGAGCGTCAGCACGAGCGGGATGGTGATGAGCGCCGAGGCGCCGAGCTTGGCGACCGGGTTGACCCGCGACATCCGGCCGGTGCGCGCGTGCGTGTCGAGGAGGGTCATCGCTCGCGCTCCGGGTGCCCTTCGACGGGCACTGGCACCGTGACAGTCCAGCCACCGGCAGCTCGAACCGCTCGGCGTGCAGCGCCTCGACCACATCGAGGTCGTGCGTGATCGCGACGATCGCCGAGCCCTCGTCGCGCAGTTCCGCGAGGAGCGCGACGAGCTCGGCCCACGTGCGGGCATCCTGCCCGAACGTCGGCTCGTCGAGCACGAGCACGCGCGGCGCGGTCGCGAGCGCGGCGGCGACCGTCAGCCGGCGCTTCTCTCCCCCCGACAGCGTGTAGGGGTTCGCGCGACGCGAGCGGAGCCAGCCGCAGCCGCTCGAGCAGCTCGTCGACCCGCTCCGCGATCTCGGCGTCGGCGAGCCCCAGCGCCCGCGGGCCGACCTCGAGCTCCTCGCGCACGGTCTTCGCGAGCAGCTGGTGCTCCGGGTCCTGGAACACGGTGCCGATCCGGGTGAGCAGCTGCCGCGAGCGCCAGCGGATCGGCGACGGTCCGGCATCGCCCGCCGAGATCGCGGGCGGCGGTGAGGGTTCCGGATGCCGGGGGCAGCAGCCCCGCGAGCGTGAGGCCGAGTGTCGACTTGCCCGCGCCGTTGGGCCCGGTGATCGCGAGGGCGGCGCCGGCGCGCACCCCGAGCGTCGATCCCGGATGCCACGGGATGCCCGGCCACGCGCTCCACGGCAAGCCGCTCGGCCGACAGCAGCGTGACGCCTGCCGCGTGCGCCGGTGCCGGTGGATGGACGGGAGGGATGCCGGGAACCCAGACGCCGCGCGCAGCGAGGGCGGCCCCCTCGCGCCCGAGCACCGCGTCCGGCGGCCCGTCGGCGACCACGCCGCCGTCGCCGAGCACGATGACGCGCGAGACGACCGGCAGCCACACCTCGACCCGGTGCTCGACGACGACGAGGGTCGCGGGATGCGTGTCGAGGAGCGCAGTCACCGCATCCCTCACCTCGCCGACGCCCGGCGGGATCGAGGTTCGCCGTCGGCTCGTCGAGCAGCACGAGGCCCGGCCGCATCGCGAGCAGTCCCGCGAGGGCGAGCCGCTGCTTCTGCCCGCCCGAGAGCGCCTTGGTCGGGCCGGTCGAGCGGCACGTCGAGGCCGACCGCGGCGAGCGCCGCGCGCACGCGCGGCCAGATCTCCTGGCGCGGGATGCCGAGGTTCTCGCAGCCGAAGGCGACGTCGTCCCCGACCCGGGCGAGGATCACCTGGGCGTCCGGGTCCTGCAGGACGAGTCCTGCCCTGCCGCGACCCGCCGCGGCGGGGATGCCGTCGATGAGGAGCGATCCCGCCTGCTCGCCCTCGTCCGCTCCGCCGAGCACACCGGCGAGGCCGTGCAGCAGCGTCGACTTGCCCGACCCCGAGGCGCCGAGCAGCAGCACGCGCTCTCCGGGCTCGATGCGGAACGATGCATCCCGGACCGCCCACGCCTTGCGTGAGGCATGCCGCCAGCCCCACCCCCGCGCCTCGACGGCGGCGGGGCGGGGCGCCGCCCCGGCCGGCACCTGGACCACTCGCTAGACGCGGGCGCGGGCTTCGCGCCCCGAGGCGAACCGGTCGAGGGCCCCGGTGCGCGCGAGCCCGCGCGCGAGCAGCCACGACAGGGCGCCGGCGATCACCGCGCCCGAGATCGACGTGCTGATGAGGTAGACGATGACGAACTGGATGTCGGCGCCGGCGTACCAGAGCAGGAGGTTGTTGATCCCGCCGGCGAGCGCGGCGCCCGACTCCGGCGAGGATCGCGACGGGCAGCGACCAGCGGCGGTAGAAGAACAGCAGGAAGACCAGCTCGGCGCCGAGGCCCTGGATGAGCCCGGCCTCGAGCGTGAGGAACGCTCCCCAGGTGTTCCCGATGAGCGTGAGCGCCGAGACCGCGGCGGCGACGAGCTCGGTGTAGACGGCGGCGCCCGGCTTGCGGATGATGAGGGCTCCGAGCACGCCGGCGAACAGCCATGGCCCGTCGAGGAGACCCTGCAGGCCGGGCAGCAGGGGCTCGAGGATCGCACTCGGACCGCGGTACGCGATGTTCCACAGCAGGAAGATCAGGCCCGATGCGACGCCGATCACGCTGGCGACGACGATGTCGACGACCCGCCAGCGAAAGCTCGCCGGAACGGGGGCCGCCTGGACGGATGCGGATGTGTTTTCAGACGTGGAAACGCCCATGATGTGCTCCTCCCTGCGCTGGCATTACCCAGATCAGGTTCGACGGTCGAAGCGTGGATCGCTTCCTCTCAGCCCGGCTCACCGGACTCCCGTGGTTGTGCCGATGAGTATACCGCCGCTGAGGTCGTTGTACCTTTAGCGGGTGAACTTGGATGACCCTCCCGCGCGCACGCGCCGCGAGATGCGCGCGCGCGCGAACGGGCCATCCGATTCCGGCGGCGGGATCGAGTCGGCCGAGTCGCTGCTGACACTCCCGCACTGAGCCGGATGCTGCGCCCCTCGAGATCTTCGGAAGCGCGGCGGGCGCGCTCGAGCCGACCCTGCCGCTGACGGTCGACCGCGGCCGCCTCTGCACCCCCTCGCAAGGGGGCACCCGCGTCGCGCGGACTCGCGCTGTCGTGGGTGGACGAGACGACGCTCGGACGTGCCGCCGGCCCCCGCGGCGGACCTCTCCACAGCCGCGAGCCCCTACATTCCGGTCGACGCCGACCTGCTCGCCCGCGCACCCCGCCGCTCGCCGCTTCGGGCTGGCGTGATCGTCCCCACGCTGATCACCGCGGGCCTGGTGGGCGCCTACGCCGCCACCACCCTGCTCTGGCCCCTGCACGCCGTCGAGCCGACGGTCACCGCCATCCAGGTCCAGCCGGTCGCCGCCCCCGCGACGACTCCCGCCTGGCCCGGCGTCGGCACCGCCGCGGTCTCGGTCGCCGGCATGCCCGGGCGTCGTCGAGTCCGCGCCCAGCCCCGAGGCGATCGCGAGCATCACCAAGCTCGTGACAGCCCTCGTCGTCCTCGACGAGATGCCGCTCGCGGTCGGCGAGGCGGGACCCGCCTACCGCTTCAGCCGCAGCGACAGCAATGCCTACTGGGGCTACCGCTCGCGAGGGCGAATCGGCGCTCGACGTGCCCGTCGGCGGCAGCCTCACCCAGTATCAGCTGCTCGAGGGCATGCTCATCGGGTCGGCGAACAACTACGCCGACCGTCTGGCGAGCAACCTCTGGCCCTCCGACGCCGTCTATCGCGAGCGCGGCGAACTCCTGGCTCGCCGCGCACGGCGTGCCCGGCGTGACGGTCGTCGAGCCGACGGGAATGGACTCGCGACAACGCCGCGAGCGCAGCAGCACTCATCCCTCTGGCGCAGAAGGCACTCGCGAACCCGGTGATCGCCGAGATCGTCGCCAAGCAGTCGGTGGAGCTCCCCGGCGCTGGCCTCGTCCAGAACACCAACGGCCTGCTCGTCGACCCGGGCGTCGTCGGCCTCAAGACCGGCACGCCTCGACGCGTGGAACCTGCTGTCGGCGAAGGACGTGCCGATCGGCGACACCACCGTGCGGCTGTACGCATCCGTCCTCGGCCAGCCGGACGACGAGGCGCGTCTCGCGGCATCCCGCGCGCTCTACGCGCAGCTCGAGGCGGAGCTGCAGCCGCGTCCCTCCGTCACGGCAGGAACCACGGCGGGGATCGTCGAGACGGAGTGGGGCGACTCCGTCGACATCGTCACAACGGGCGATGCGTCGGTGATCCTGTGGAACGGCGGCGCCGGGACGGTCTCGACCACCTACTCCCTCGACGACAGTCGAGACAGCGGAGACATCGTCGGCTCGCTCTCGGTCGACGGCCCGCTCAACGACTCGACGGTGGAGCTGCGACTCGCAGACGACATCGAAGAGCCGAGCGCGTGGTGGCGACTCACCCACCCGCTCGAGCTGTTCGGCCTGACGGACTGACGCCGGTCGAGCGCGGTGTCGGCGCACCGTGGTAGACCTGCGCCATGCCGACACACAATCAGATCGACCTCGTCGAATTCCCTGCGGTGGATGCGGCCACGCTGAAGGCGACTCGCGCCTTCTATGAAGAGGCCTTCGCGTGGACGTTCACCGACTACGGCGAGTACCTCGACACCTCCGACAGCGGTGTCACCGCCGGATTCAACGCAGTCGCCGACGGCCGGCGGCAGCGGATGCCGCTGGCCGTCGTCTACGTCACCGACCTCGAGCGCAGTCGCGAAGAGGTGACTGCGGCCGGCGGCCGGCTGATCCACGACATCTACGGATTCCCAGGCGGGCGTCGCTTCCACTTCGAAGATCCTGCGGGCAACGAGCTTGCCGTCTGGTCCGACGCCCCCGCCGCGGAGTAAGGCCGACTCACGCGAAGCGGACGGCCTGCTGCAGGCGCGTCCGGACGTCGAAGACCTCGTTTCCGCCGACCGCGCGGACGCCGCTGACGCCACGGCGCAGCACAGTCGACAGCGCGCTGCGCGAGACCACGGCGACCGGCGTCCCGCGCACCTTGCCGAGCTCGGCGATCGGATCGAGCACATCCTCATCGGGGAGAACCACGATCGCGCCTCCGAAGCGGACGCCGGCGGCACGCGCGATGATCCGCATCCGCGAGAGGAGCTCCGCGATCGGCCCTCCGGCGACGCCGTCACCCACGAGTTCGCCGCGGCGGATGCGCACCGGACCTCCGAAGTCCTCGGACAGGATGCCGTAGAGCCCACTCGGCCCGAGGACGATGTGGTCGATCTTGGCGTCGGGATCCGCGCCGCGTCCCGACGCCACGACGTCGTGCCACACCGTGTAGCCCATGCCGAGGTCGGCCACGATGCGGGCCGTGGCCTCCTCGGCGAGCGCGTCGGCGAGAAGGCGCCGCAGGTGATGCGGCGCGGAGCGCACGAGGGCCGGGTCGTAGGGATCCTCGAGCGTGACGCCGCGTCCCGCCCACTCCCGCATGAGCGTCAGGTAGCGCTCGCGCCGCCATCCACCCGGCTGTCCGAAGGAACGCGCACGAGGGCGGGTGTCGGCGTCGCGCGGCGCGGGAGCGCGCCATCCGGCTGCGGAGCCTGCCGATGCACCGGTCGCATGCTTCCCGCCGAAGCCGTGGCCGCGGTCATAGGCCGCGCGCGCACCGGGGGTGCCGACGAGCTCCCACGCCCGCTGCACCTGGACGAAGACCACCGCATCGCCGCCGGTGTCGGGGTGCGTCTGCCGCAGCCGCAGCCGGAAGGCCTTGCGGAGCGCATCCTCGTCGGCCGTCGGCTCGACGCCGAGCACCTCGTACGCCGAGGCGGACAGCGGACTGTCGAACACGCGCTCTCCCCGGATCGGTGGCTTGCCGCGGCCGCGGCGGGATTCAGGCTATGCCATATGAAACAAGGTCAGCGCCGTTCGTTGCGCCGCGCGTAGGCGGCCGCGCTGCGGCTCGACAGCGCGAGCAGCAGGAGTATGTCGAGACTGAGCGACACGAAGGTCCCCTCGAGCCTGATCTCCTCGCCCAGTGCCCACCAGGCGGTGAACGCCGAGCAGATCGAGAAGACCGCGATCAGCATGACGATCACGCGGGGCCAGTTGTGACCGCGGTAGATGAGGATGGCGAGCAGCGTCGTCCACCGCGAGCACGACGGCGCCCAGGGCCAGCACGACCCACAGCGCATACCGCTGTCCGTCGGGCGTCGGTTCGAATCCCTCGATCGTGACTTCAGCGCTGGCGACGAGCGAATCCCACCCCGCAGCGAGCGCGACCAGCACGAAGACTCCGACCGCAACCCGGAGGAGCACCAGCACGACACCGGCGACTGTGGAGGCGGGCCGGCGCATGTCGGGGTCGTACCCGGTCGGACGCAGCAGCCGGGCGGCGGGCTCGAACGCCGGCCGCTTGCTCGGCACCGGAGCCGTCATCGCGTCACCTCCGCGACAGCCGTCACGTCGATGATCGGCAGGTCGCCGTCGGTGTTGATCGAGTCGCCGCCGCCGTTTCGCGCGTGATAGCCGGTCGAGAAGTCCTCGATCACGTCGACGGTGATCTTCGGATCTGCCGCAGTCAGCGTCGCCACGATGTGATCCCGCTCGACGTCGGTGTCGGCATCGATCTTGTGGGTGACCTGCAGGGTGAACAGCGAGAGCCCGACGCGGGTGTCGAACGTTCCGGCCGCCACCCAGTCGACCCGGCGGCCGCCCGGGAGCAGCCAGTCATCCGGACACCGCCAGAAGCGCACGTGATGGCGCTGGGCGGGGTTGCCGTCGACCTCCTGCTGGTACGCGAAGTCCTGCTGCCGCCCGAAGAGGAACAGCGGACTGACCGGTGCCTCGTGGTAGCTGCGTCGCGTCAGCGTGGACGAGATGATGTGCCACGAAGATGCCATGGTCACAGCATCCGCTCTGGTCCAGCCGGCAGCCGCCATCGCCCGCTGGATCTGATCCGCCTCGCCGAGGAGCGCCAGATTCACGGGATCGCCCAGCAGACCGTCACTGGTGCGCGCGCGTCCGATGAAGTAGTCCGGCACGTAGATCGCGGTGAGGATCCGGTGCAGGCGCGGCAGCACGAGGTAGGCGAGCAGCACCCAGAACGCGATCCCGAACAGGATGCCCCACCAGCCGACCTGGAAGGTCTCGGTGAAGCTCAGATATGCGAGCCAGACGGCGGCGAGGCCGGCGAACACGAAGAAGAACCAGTCGACCGCGATGCCGATCGAGTAGCGGGTGCGACGCGTCGGCTCCCTTTGTGCCATTGCCGCCGCGCTCCCGTCATCCCCAGAGCGGTGTCGCCGGCTCGAACGAGAGAGCGGATGCCGCAGCATCCGGTGCGAGGTCGGCGATCGTCGCGGGCTGCCATCGCGGAGTCCGGTCCTTGTCGATCACCTGCGCGCGGATGCCCTCCGCCAGGTCGGGCTGCGTCGTCGCGAACCACATCACGAGCCCGTACTCCTGCCCGAGCGCATCGCGCAGGCCCGCCAGCTCGCGAGCGCGGCGCACCGACGCCAGCGTGACGGCAAGACCGGTGGGCGACAGCTCGCCGAGCAGATCGGCGGTGGCGGATGCCTCGGGCTCCGGCCGCGCCCGCAGCCGATCGACGATCTCGGCGACGGTGTCGGCCGCGAACGCGTCGTCGATCCAGGCGCGCGCCCGCTCCAGCCTCGAAGGTTCGGGCGTCTCGTCGAAGAGCAGCACGAGCTCGGTCGGGCTCGATGGATCGGCGCGCGTCTCGAACGCGTCGCGCAGGGCCTCGAGGTTGTCCGAGGGCACGAAGTGGTCGGCGAAGCCCGCATAGATCGCGTCCGAGCCGTCCATCACGCCGCCGGTGAGTCCCAGGTACTCGCCGAGGCGCCCCGGCGCATGGGCGAGGAGCCAGGACCCGCCGACATCGGGGGTGAAGCCGATGCGGGTCTCGGGCATCGCGAGCTTCGACCGCTCCGTGACGATGCGGATCGCAGCGTGACCCGCGAGACCGATCCCGCCGCCCATCGTGATGCCGTCGGCGATCGCCACGATCGGCTTCGGATACTCGGCGATCCGCGCGTTCAGCGCGTACTCGTCGCGGAAGAACAGCGCGGTGTCGTCGGCGCGACCGGCGACTACGCGCTCGGCAAGCCCGCGGACGTCTCCGCCGGCGCACAGACCTCGATCACCGGCGCCGTCGAGCACCACGAGATCGACGTCCGTGTCGTGCTCCCACGCGTCGAGGGCGGCCGCCAGCTCGCCGATCATGCCGAGGTCGAGGGCGTTGATGGCGCGCGGCCGATTGAGCGTGAGGTGACCGAGCCCACCGTAGGCGCGGACGAGGACGCGGGGCTCCGAAGGATCGCTCACCCTCGCAACGTTACCGCTGCAGCCCCGGCCGCTGGTCGGCGGGGTGCGCCACGGCGAGAACCACAGCGGAGTTTTCCGCATTTCCGGCCCACTTTCCGCAAAGATATGGAGAGGGGATCGCTTTACGACGACGAGAGGGTTCTGCATGCCCGAGGGACTGGCGCTGGAATTCTCCGGGGTGACGAAGCGGTTCGGCACCATCACCGCAGTCTCCGATCTGACAGCGCGAGTCGAGCCAGGGCAGGTGACTGGCTTTCTCGGCCCGAATGGGGCGGGCAAGACGACCACCCTTCGAGTCCTGCTGGGCTTGGTCGGAGCCGACCGCCGGCACTGCGACGATCGGCGGTCGGCGGTATGCGCAGCTGGATTGGCCTCTTCAGACGGTCGGTGCCGTGCTGGAGGCATCCAGCTTCCACCCGGGTCGCACGGCGGCCAACCACCTCGCCGTCTACGCGCAGGCAGCCCGGATCCCGCGCTCACGCGTCGATGACGTGCTCGGTCTCGTCGGGCTGGCGGACTCCGGCGGCCGCAAGGTCGGGGGCTTCTCGCTCGGCATGCGCCAGCGTCTCGGGCTCGCATACGCACTTCTCGGCGACCCTGGCATCCTCGTGCTCGACGAGCCGGCCAACGGCCTCGACCCCGAGGGCATCAAGTGGATGCGAGGCTTCCTGCGCCAGCTCGCGCGCGAGGGGCGCACGGTCCTGACTTCGTCGCACCTGCTCGCCGAGGTGCAGCAGACGGTCGACTCGCTCCTGGTCATCTCACAGGGCCGGCTCGTCTTCCAGGGCGGGCTCGACGAACTGGTCGACCCATCCGAGTACGCGACGGTGGTGGACGCGTCCGACCGCCCCGCCCTCGTCGCCGCGCTGCAGAACGCCGACGTCTCGTTCGAGGTGCTCCGGTCGGGGCTCACGGTACGTGGCCTCGAACCTGCTGAGGTCGGCCGGATCGCGGCCGCAGCCGGAATCGCGCTCTCGTCGCTGCACCGGCGCGGTCCCGCGCTCGAGGAGGTCTTCCTCGATCTCGTCAATGGCACGCGGGTGCATCCCGCCTCCGGTGCCGCGGCGGCTGCAGGCATCGTCGCGGCCGAGGCGCTCCCGCTGCCGGAAGTGGAGGCCGCGCCGGCCGTCGAAGCTATCGAAGAGCAGACGGATGCTTCGCCCGACGAGGGTGCCGTGGTCCCGCCGCTCGCTCCGGTGGCTGCCGAACCACCCCCGGCGGCAGCCGCCTTCGCAGTGGCGAGTACGGGCGTGATCGACATCGTGCGCGACGACGAGACGGCTGACCAGGGTGAGGCGGCGGCCGAAGCCCGGGACGAGCAGGTCGTGCCCGAGGTCGAGCCCCCTGCCGGCGGCGAGGCGGAGGCACCCGCCGCGACCGGCGCGGAATTCGACGCCGATGGTGAGGCGGTCGCCGAGGCGGAGGCAACGGGTCTCGCCGACGAGGTGGTCACGGCGAGCGCGGTCGAGGGCATGCTGGTCGACGACCAGGAGGTCGATTCGTTCGAGACGGCGGATGATGACATCGTCGAGGCCGCGGATCTCTCGGAGTCCGATCGGCCGTGGGAGGAATACGTCAAGACGGAGTCGGACATCGAGGCCGACGCATTCTTCGCGTCGTTCGATGCGGAGCAGGCGGCCGCCGCCGCAGCCGCCGAGAGCGCGCGACTCGACGAGGAGGCTGCGGCAGGGGTCGAACCGGTCGCGTCGGAACCGGCCGATGATCCGGAGACGGAATCCGGTGACGAACTGTCCCCCGAGCCGGAATCGGAGCCGGAGCCCGACACGCAGTGGCACGCCCAGCCCGAACCCGAGACGGAGTCCGCTCGGGAGGCGGAGTCGGATTCCGAGCCGGAACCTGAACCGGAGCCCGAGCCCGAACTGGAACCTGAACCGGAGCCCGAGCCGGAACCCGAACCGCGAACCCGAACCGGAACCCGACCCGAACCTGAACCGGAACCCGAGCCGGAACCCGAACCCGAGCCCGACGAGGCTTCCGCGGACACGAGCGAGTTCGGCGCGCTTTCGGACCTCTCCCCCGACTGGGTCGAAGAAGAGCAGCAGGATCACACCGAGGGAGGTGAGTCCCGATGAGCCTGACCGCAGTGACGCGCTCCGAGACCACGAAGCAGTTCACGACGTCGATCTGGTGGGTGCTGGCGATCGTGCTGGTCGCCTACGTCGGGTTCACCGCCGCCGTCCTCGGTTTCGTCTTCACCGCCTCGGCGACCGGCGCCCTCCCCGGCAATGCCCCGCAGCTGCCCGAGGACGGTCTCCCGGCGACCCTGTACAGCACCGGCGACGGCCGTCGGCTACGTCTTCCCCCTCCTCATCGGCACACTGATGGTGACGACGGAGTTCCGGCACAAGACCCTCACTCCGACATTCCTCGCGACGCCGAAGCGCGGTCTCGTCCTCTGGGCGAAGCTCCTCGTCGGCATCGTCATGGGCGCGCTGTTCGGCGTGGTGGGCATCGTCTCGTCGGTCGCCCCGGCGGCCGGCTTCCTCGCCGCATACGGGATCGACACGCAGCTCGGCTCGTCCGAGACCTGGGCGCTGTTCGGCCGGATGCTCCTCGCCTTCGTCCTGTGGGTGCTGATCGGGGTCGGCGTCGGAGCGCTGGTGCGCAACCAGGTCGGCGCCATCGTCGGGCGTTCTCGTGTTCACCCAGTTCCTCGAGCCGGTCGGTCGCGCCGCGGCAGCCTTCGTCGACGGTCTCTCGGACATCACGCGGTTCCTGCCCGGCGCCGCCAGCGATGCGCTCGTCGGCGCCAGCGTCTTCAACATGAGCGTCGCGACGGGCAGCGGTGGCTCCGAGCCGCTGGAGTGGTGGGTGGGCGGACTCGTGCTGCTCGGCTACGCGGTCGTGCTGGTCATCCTCGGGCACCTGCTCAGCTGGCGTCGCGACGTCAGCTGACGCTCCGCGCAGTTACTCATGACCGCGCGCACCGACGGTGGGCCGACGGCTCGTCCGGCAGGTCGCAGCTTCAGGAAGATCGCCGTGACGTGCGTCTCGACCGTGCGTTCCGCGATGTGCAGGCGCTCCGCGATCGCCCGGTTCGAGAGCCCTTCGGCGACGAGCGCGAGCACATCGCGCTCACGGGCGGTCAGCGCTTCGAGCGGGTCGCGCTCGCGGCGTCGCCCGAGCAGGCGGGTGACGATCGTCGGGTCGATGACCGTCTCGCCGTCCCGGATCCGTCGGAGCGCATCGACGAGCACGGCGATGTCGGCGATGCGATCCTTGAGAAGGTAGCCGGTGCTCTCGGGCACCGATTCGATGAGCCGCATCGCATAGCCCGTTTCGAGGTACTGCGAGAGGACGAGGACACCGAGCTTCGGGATATCGCTCGCGAACGGATGCTGCCGCCACCAGCCCTTCGTCGGTGAACGTCGGAGGCATCTTTATGTCTATGACGGCCACATCCGGTGTCGTCTCGTCGATCTTCGCCAGCAGCTCCCGGCCGTCCGCGGCCTGTGCGACGACATCGACCCCGGCTTCGATGAGCATCCGCACAATCCCCTCGCGGGTGAGCAGCGAGTCATCGGCTACGACGACGCGCATGGCAGCATCACCTCGATTCCGCCATCGCGAGTGTCGACTCGTCCGCCGAGCGCCTCGATGCGGTCCCGCAGGGTGGAGGACGCTCCGGCGCGGGAGTTCGCGGTGAGCACGGTGACCGAGTCGGGCGCGCGCTCGACGGCGATCGTGAGCACACCGGGCCCAGCGACACCGCCTGCGAGGGCTTCGTCCGCGACCAGGTAGAGGGTCCGTTCGATCGGACGAGGAGGGCGTGGCTCGGCGTCGCCCGACAGCTCGAGTGGGAACGGGGCGTCGTCGGCGAGGCGCTGCAGCGCCGCTGCCACCCCGAGGTCGTCGAGCGCCGCCGGAAAGACGCCTCGCGCGAGGGCGCGGAGGCGCTCGGTGATGCGGTGAGTCTCGACGCGAAGGCGAGCAAGCTCTGCATGTCGGTCGGGGTTATGCTCCTGCGATGCCGCCAGCGCAGTTCGTACTGCAGCACCAGCAGACTCTGCTGCATCCCGTTATGGAGATTCCGTTCGATGCGGCGCCGTTCGTCATCGCCGGCTTCACGATGTGCAGGCGCGACGCGCGCAGCTCGGCAAGCCTCGCCGAGATGCCTGCCTGAGTCGCTCGTTGTCGATCGCGAGACTCGCTGCCGCTCCGATCGACTCGAGGTCGCGCCCGTCCGCGCGACCGATGACCAACGCGACGGTGGCACCCTGCCGGCGCACCGGTGTCACCCGGGCGGTGTCGGGCAGCGAACGATCCGTTCCCGTCGCATCCACCCATCGCCCGTCATCGAGCGGATAGAGCACGTCGACACTCGCGTCATAAGGACTTCGGCCAGACGATCGCGGAGGTCTCGGGTCTGCGACCCTGTCCGGCGACGAGATCGTCAGCGAGGCGCCGCAGACGCTGCACGACGGCTGAGCGCCGCGATGCTCGCCCACAGCGCGGCGACAGCGATGAGGGCGAGTCCTGCAGCCAGGCAGGCTTCGGCAACAGGGAAGGTGAGACACCGTTGCAGGTGCGCGCGACGCCCGAGCGCCGTCAGCGCGATGATGAGCAGTGAGGGAGCGGTGCAGCGGCAGCCAATTCGCTTCCGGGCCAGGTACAGGGCCGACCACGTGATCGCCGCGAGCCCAATGACGACGGCGAGGACGGCGAGGACGACGTGCGCGGATGTCACCAGCTTCGGGATGGCGACCATGAGCAAGGGATTCGGTGAGCACACACCCCGGCATCTCGCGTCGAGGAACGGATCGACGCAGCAGCGCGAGCACGGCGGCCGCCCAGCGGTCGCCGACCAGACGGCAACGACGGCGATGATGCGCGCCGTCGACCGCGCGGCGGTGGCTTCGAGCAGGAGGTGCCACAGCGCCGGCACTGCCAGGGTGGCCACCGCAGGCGCGACGGCGACCACCAGTGCGCTCCCACCGTCCGCCCACCAGGCGAACATCGGCGCGACCCATGCGACCGCGATGACGGCCAGCAGCACCGACCGCGTCGTGTTCCGGGCGAGTGCGCTCGCGGCACGAGTGCGGCCGCCACGAGCCACAGGGCGCCTGCGAAGGAGGTCGTCCACAGGGTGGGATCACCGACGCCGCGCCGGACTGCATCCTGAGCGATGAGCACGCCTGCGGCGATGACGACGCCCCCGGCGAGGGCGGTGAAGGTCCAGCGCAGCGCACTCATCATCGGGACACTTCGACGACACTGCGTCGCGCTCCACCGGCAGCGTCACGCGGACACTGGTGCCACCCCGGGTGGCGAGGCGAGTTCGAGCGTTCCGCCGCCGACGGCCACCCGTGTGGCCAACCCTGCGAGGCCCGATCTGGACGAACCGTCGCGCCACCTCTCCCGTTGTCCTCGACGATGACGGCGACGAGTCCGTCCTCGAGGGTCACGCTGACGCTGATCGAGCCGCAGGCCGCGTGGCGCACTGCGTTCGTGACCGCTTCGGCGCAGATGTAGTAGACGACCTGCGCGACGGCGTCCTCGATGCCATCGTCGACCTGCAGCGCGATCGGGATGGGCATGCGTCGGGTGAGGACCTCGAGCGCCTCCGCCAGCCCACCGTCGAGAGCAGCTGGGTGGAGCCCGTGCGAGATGTCGAGAGTTCACCCAAGGCGCGGTCGGCGAGGTCGACCGCCCGGCTGTCGGCGGCGATGCCGAGGCATCACCCGAGCGAAGCAGCGCCGCCCGGACGGCCTTGAGCGGCTCTCCGATGTCATCTGCGAGTTCGCGGGCCAGCATGCGCTGCTCGGCATCGCCCGCCTGGATCAGGCGAGCCCGGGACCGCTCCACATCGTGCGCCGCCTCACGCAGCCGGGCGGTGAGTCGCTCGTTCTCGGTCGCGAGTGCGCCGCCCTGCGAATCGCTTCACGCACCCCGGCTTCTTCCAGGCGTGCGGCCGCACCGACGACGCGTGCCAGCGGCCGACCGTCGACCTCGACGATCACCTCGGCTCGGTCCACGCCGTCGACGGGGGGCGTCACCTCGAGGCCGGCCGCGGTCTCGAACACCCCCCGCTCCGGCATCCACCAGCCCACGAGCAGGCTCCTATCGCCCAGCGCGGACGCCAGGCGATCGCGCACGGCGTCGTCCGCACGCGCGCCCAGCTCGATGGCCGCGTCGGCGGCACGTCCGAGAGATCGCGGTCGCACCGCGACGCCCACCATGACGGCCACCGCGACCATCCCCAGGGCGTACGCCACGGCACGGGCCTCCAGCACCTCGAGCCCCACAGCACCGAGGCGAGCGGCGGCGCTCGCCGCGACCAGAAGTGCGAACACCATGAGCGCTGCAGACGCCAG
The DNA here is from genome assembly GCA_963751055.1 of uncultured Actinomycetota bacterium. Lineage (GTDB taxonomy): Bacteria > Actinomycetota > Actinomycetes > Actinomycetales > Microbacteriaceae > Microbacterium. The sequence continues at coordinate 195,080 of CAVVTB010000012.1, forward strand.
CCTGGCGGCGGCACCGGAGCTCCGCGCGGTCAGCGCGAGGGCTGCTGCCACAGGGCGACTGAGAGCACGATCGCAGCAGCATCCACTCGCCACACGAACGGCGTCACGGACACCACATAGCCGGTCACGACGACAACCAGATCCCACCGCCGCCGCGGCCACAGGCCCGGTGACGCCGCCAGCAGCATGACGAGGAGGTGAATCAGCACTCCTCGATGCCAGAACAGCGCGAAAGGCAGCCAGGCCACGATCGCCCAGGTGACCGCGACCCCGGCGGCGAGGATCGCCAGCCGGCTTGTCGCCGGCAGCGCCAGCGCCGCGACGATGCAGTACGCGACGGTGACGGCGAGATCGGAGCCCCACAGCCATGGCTGTTCGACGTCGTACGCCCGGCTGGCGGAGACGATTCCCACCAGCACCCCCACGGCGACGAGTCCCGTGCGGGCGGCCGCGACGGCGCTCACGCACTCATGATGGCATCGAGCGACCGCGCGTGTCTCCGTGCCAGCCACGAGAGCCACGCGCGCTCAGGACGCATACTGTTGCCGAGGAGCCGCAGATGTCCGCCCGTGTTCGCCCGCTCGCCGCCGTCACCGTCGTCGGCGTGCTCGTCCTGACCGGATGCGGTGGCTTCGATGCGTCGAAGTCCGGCGGCGGCGCGGAGCCGATCCACGTGCACATCGCCACGGGCGATCCGCAGGGACTCCCCTCGAGCACGGCCGTGGAGACCTTCGCACGCGAAATCGAAGAGCGCTCTGGCGGATCCGTGATCGTCGACATCCGCTGGAGGTCGTTCCTCGGCAAGGATGCTGCCGACCCGAGCGCCATCAACGGCCACGAGGGCGAGACCTACTCCGAAGTGGCCCGTCAGGTCCAGGACGATGAGGCCGAGCTTGCGATCGTCCCCGACTTCGCCTGGATCGATCGAGGCTCGAAATCCGTCGAGGCTCTCAAGGTGCCGTTCCTCATCGACTCCGTGGGGCTCATGCGCGAAGTGGCCCGGCGGTTCGGAGACGAGGCCCTGGCAGACCTTCCCTCGCTCGGCGCCATCCCGCTCGCGGTGATGCCCGAGGCGCTGCGTCATCCGGTCGGGTTCGGACGTGCGATCCGGTCCCCCGCGGACTTCGACGGGCATCGGCTTCGTATGAGCGACTCCGCGTCCGGCGATGTGCTGCGCGCCTGGGGTGCCGAGGCCGTCGAGATCGTCGGCGGATTCGGCGAAGCGGTCGCATCAGGCGACATCGACGGCGCTGATTCCACGTTCGCCCTCGCGAGCACGCTCCCCGACATGGGGACCTTCACGGCAGACATCAGCTACCTCGCGAAGTTCACGACGATCGTGGCGTCGAGCGGGTGGTGGGACACGCTGTCGGACGACCAGCGACAAGCGGTGCAGGATGCCGCGATCGCGACTCGCGAGGAGGCCATGGCCACACTCGCGGACGATGTGGCCGCGGGGGCGGCGTACTGCGAGGCCGGCGGCACAGCGGTGCATGCCGGGCGGGAAGCCGTCCGAGAGCTCGAAGAGGCGGTGCGATCGGTCGGCGATGCGCTGCGCTCCGCGCCGGCGACGAGCGGTGTCGTCCGGCGGATCGAGCAGCTGAAGGCCGAGTTCCCGCCCGCCGAGGTGGCGGCCGAATGCGCCCCGCCGGCTGCGGCTCTTCCGCCGCGGGCCGCGGTCGGCGACCCCGAGGAGACGGCGGCGTTCCCGCAGGGCACGTTCCGGGCCGAGCTCATCGGTGAAGGACTTCACCGATCGCGGCGTGTCCCTCGACCTGGCGCAGAATCATGCCTCGATCTGGACACTCACGTTCCGCGACGGCCGGGTGGAGGGTATCGAATGTCCCGGTTCGACCTATTCCGTGGCCGACGGGCGACTATCGGTGGTGCTGGGGACCGGAGACCCCGACTGCGGCGACGCGGCCGGCCAGGAGCTCTTCAGTGCGCGATGGGCCTACGACGGTTCAGCGCTCCGTTTCACCGAGGTCGGCCCCGGCGGCTCAGGGCAGAGCCTGCAGACGTTCAGCGAGGTGCTGTGGGGAAGTCACGACTGGGTGAAGGTCGAGTGACCGACGGGTGGTCCTCTCGTGGCCAGCCACGACGTCACCCCGCGAAAGTCCGCGGTCTGCCCCGCGCAGATCGGCGGGCTTCCGCGATGGCGGCCCACGGATCCTTCCTACCTTCGAGGCATCCGATCAAGGAGGATGCCATGCGTAACACCGCACTCGCGGCGACCGGGCTCGTCGCCATCGCTGTCTGCGTCACAGCGCTCGCCGGCTGCACCGCTCCCGCGGCCCAGTCCGTCGAGCCGCAGACTCTGACCCTCTTCCATGTCGACGGCGGGCCGGATCTGGATCCAGCCGTTGCGTGGTTCGCCGACGCTGTCGCTGAGCGCTCGAACGGCGCGATCACGATCGAGGTCACCCAGGCCTGCTGCGGCAGGGAGTCGGACAACGAAGAAGCCCTCGTGAAGGCGATCGCCGACGGTGAGGCCGACCTCGGGTGGGTGGGCACCCGCGTGTTCGCCGAACTCGGCGTCGATTCGCTTCGTGCGCTCACCGCCCCCTTCCTGATCGGCGATTACACGCTCCAGCAGGCGGCTCTCGAGAGCGACGAGGCCGCTGCCGCGGTGAAGGACGTCGACACGCTCGGCGTGCAGAGCATCGCCCTCGTTCCAGGGTCGATCCGGTACCCGTTGGGCGCGGAGTCGGCGATCACGGGGCTCGCCGATTGGGACGGTGTCACGGTGGCGTCCTTCCACTCGGCGCAGAACGCCGATTCGTTCCTCGCCCTCGGTGCGAATCCGGTCGATGTGTCCTTCGATGAGCGCGACGCCGGCCTCGGCGACGGCACCATCCAGGCGCTCGAGAATTCGGTCATCATGCAGGATCTCGGGCGCGAGGTGGACCTGCCGTACGCGACGATCGACGCCGGGCTGTGGCCGCGAACCTCAGCGCTGATCGCCAGCCCGAACTCGGATGCCGCGGATGGGCCGGTCGCCGAGATCCTCCGCCAAGCGGCGGCGGATGTCGTGGCACGGACCGGCGAGCTCGCCGATCTCGACACGGCGGCGATGACGACCTCATGCGTGGATGGTGCGCGATTCGCGCTGGCCGGAGCAGTTGGGCTGAGTGCCATGCGGGACGCGGTCGCGCCGGTGTGGTCCGGAATCAGCAGCGACGAGAAGGCTGCACCGTTGATGAGCGCCGTGCTCGCCCTTGCCGAGGAGAACGACCCCGCGGTGGTCGAGATCGCAGCGGGATGCGATGGGCCTCCGCCGTCGGTCGAGCTGTCGAATGCGGGGACGACCGATCCGTCGGTGCTGAACGGCTCTTTCCAGACGGCCGAGTACACCGAGGAGCAGCTCCTCGCCGCCGGATTCCCGGCCGCGGAAGCGCGGAACGCGTCGGCTCAGTTCACACTCGTGTTCAGCGACGGTGACTGGAGGCTCATCGCCGACGATGACGGACGGTCATTCGGCTGCACCGGTGAGTACACCGTCGACGACGACCACGTCGAGATCGAGTACCACGGGGGCGGTGACTGCGGAACCGGCGGAGTGTTCTTCACAGCGGACTTCACCGTGGATGAGACGGCACTGACACTCACCGAAGTGGAGTCGGCGTTCTGGACCGACGAGTGGCTGTTCGGCAACGCAGCCCTGGCCAGGGTCGGCTAGTACGGATCAGGCCGCGGGCGCGGGGGACGGCGAAGGCGTCCTCCGCGGCCGCGGCTTCTTCGCGGGGGCGGGCGCGACGGGGATCGAGCCGGTCTCGGCGGCGATGTCGACGACATCCGCCGCCTCGTCTGCGACGTCGAGGCGCAGCGCCTGCACGAGCGCGAGGCCATGGCGGGTGGTGAGGATGACCCGCTGGAACTCGGGATGACCTTCGAGGTCGATGACGACGCTCGGCCGGTGGCGGCGGATGATGGCGAAATCCTCGGCGCCGGCGGACTTCCAGGTGCCCATCGCGACGATCCCCCGAAGGTGGGTGCCGGGGCTCGGGATGCCGCGCAGCCACGTCCATGCGTCATCGGTGAGCTGCACTTTGGCGATGGTCGACCGCTCGATGGCGACATTCCCTTTGCGGAATGCCATCGCGCGCTCGGCGCCCGAAAGCACGACCTCGAGCTGAGTCGAGTCGAGCAGCAGGGTCACCATGCGTCTAGTCTGCCAGCGCTCGCCGTGCGTGCCGCGGCCGATTTGCTTACAGGACAGCAACGATCGGCGACGCCCGCGGCCGCACACGGTGCGAGACTGGTTCGGTGACCCTGCTCGAGCCGGCTCCGCCGCGGGCCGCGGAGGCGCTCCCCCGCGTCGACGACGCCCTCGATCGCGCGGCCGCCGGCACCCCGCTGGACGCGGCCGACGCCGAGGTGCTGCTCGGCGCTTCGGGCGCCGATTTCGACCGGCTCCTCGAGCTCGCCGCGGCGTCGCGCGACGCCGGACTCGCAGCATCCGGTCGCCCTGGCGTCATCACCTATTCGCGGAAGGTCTTCGTCCCGCTCACGACCCTCTGCCGGGACCGCTGCCACTACTGCGTCTTCGTCGACACTCCGGCGCAGCTGCTGAAGCTCCACAAGCCGGCGTTCATGTCGCCCGGAGCAGGTGCTCGCCGTCGTGCGGCAGGGACAGGCGCTCGGCTGCAAGGAGGCGCTCCTCACGCTCGGCGATCGCCCCGAGGATCGCTGGCCCGAGGCCCGGGCGTGGCTCGACGAGCACGGCTTCGCCTCGACCCTCGACTACGTCGGCGCACATCGCACGGCTCATCACCGCCGAGACCGGGATGCTCGCGCACCTCAACCCGGGCGTCATGACCGCGGCAGAGATGCGGATGCTGCGCCCCACCGCCCCGTCGATGGGGATGATGCTCGAGACGACGTCCCGAGCGCTCTTCGAGGAGCCGGGTCAGGTGCACTACGGCTCGCCGGACAAGGACCCCGCCGTCCGGCTCGCCGTGATCGAGGACGCCGGGCGGGAGCGCGTGCCGTTCACCACCGGCATCCTGGTCGGCATCGGCGAGACGTCTGCGCGATCGGGCCGAGTCGCTCGTCGCCCTGCGCGAGGCCCACGAACGGCATGGGCACGTGCAGGAGGTGATCGTCCAGAACTTCCGCGCGAAGCCGAGGACCGCGATGCAGGGGGTGCCGGATGCGGCGCTCCTCGAATACGTCGCCGCGGTCGCCGTCGCGCGGCTCGTGATGGGCTCGCGGATGCGGATCCAGGTGCCGCCGAACCTCTCCGATCCTGCCGAGTTCGACCTGCTCGTGCGTGCCGGTGCCGACGACTGGGGCGGGGTGTCGCCGCTCACGGCGGACCACGTCAACCCGGAGCGCCCGTGGCCGCATCTCGACGACCTCGCGGCGCGCACCGCGGACCTCGGCTTCGAGCTGCGCGAGCGTCTCACGGCGCATCCGGAGTTCGTCCGTGACGGCCGAGACGTGGATCGACCCGGCGCTGCACGTGCGCGGTGGCCGCGCTCGCGGATCCGGCGACCGGGCTCGCCGCGCAACGGCGGGACCCTCGGTCGCTCGACGCTTGACCGGCGTCGCTCAGAGGAGCCGACGCGGCGCATCGCCCGTGCGAACGAGCGTCCGCCGCCTCGCCGAAGCAGCGGCATCCGACCCGCTCGCCCTCGACGACGCGGAATGGGTGACGCTGCTCGAAGCGACCGGCGCAGACCTCGACGCTCTCACCGCGACAGCGGACGACGTCCGTCGCTACACGGTCGGCGAGGCGGTCAGCCTCGTCGTCAACCGCAACCTCACCTCGAGCGGATTCCGCGCGACCGCCGACTGACGACCCGACGCAGTTCACGCTCGAGGATGTCGGCGCGATCGCGGCGGATGCGTGGGATCTCGGCGCGACCGAGCTCTGCGTGCAGGGCTTGCTGTCCGCGGACGAAGAGCCCGAGGCGTATCTCGCCATCGCCCGCGCCGTGAAGGCCGCGACCCCGGGCATGCACCTGCACGCCTACCGGCCGCAGGACGTGCGAGACCTCGCCGATCGCGGCGGCCTCGGGCTCGACGGCGCGCTGACGGCGCTGCGCGACGCGGGCGTCGACACCGTGCCCGGCACCGGCGTCAAGGTGCTGAGCGAGCGCGTCCGCGCCCTGGTGGCTCCCGGCGATCTCGAGATCGACGCCTGGATCGAGGGGATCACCGCCGCTCATCGCGCAGGATTCCGCTCGACCTCGGTGATCTTCTACGGCCACGTCGAAACCGCCGCCGAGCGCGTGGCGCACCTGCGCCGGCTGCGCGAGATCCAGACGCGTCAACGGCTCAGCGACCGGCGGGGGATTCACCGAGTTCGTGCCGATCCCGCTTCCCGGGCCGTCCGGCGGCGTCCCTCTCGTGACCGGCCGAAGCGCTCTCGACGAGCACCGCGCGATGGTCGCCGTCTCTCGGCTGGCGCTGAGCGGCAGCATCCCGCACATTCAGATCCCCTGGACGCGCGTCGGCCGCTCCGTCGCGGCCGAACTGCTGCGCGCCGGCGGCGACGATCTGGGCGGCACGCTCCTCGATGGGCGCGTCAAGCCCGAGGCCGGCATCGAGTACGGACTCGAACTGCCGGTGACGGATGCCGCGGCCATCGCCGCGCGGCTGTTCCGGCCGTTCCGCCAGCGCACCACGGACTATCGCGAGCCGCCCGCCGACCGCAAGGCGGCGCTGAGATGACCGGCCCTTCGACCGGCTCAGGGACCGGCGGCGAGCAGCGGATCGAGGTCGCGATCGTCGGCGCCGGCTTCGCCGGACTCGGCATGGCGATGGCGCTGCGCCGCAGCCGGCCGCGACTTCGTCGTCCTCGAGCGGGCGGCGTCCGTCGGCGGCACCTGGCGCGACAACACCTACCCGGGCGTCGCGTGCGATGTGCCCGTCGCACCTCTACGGGTTCGCCGACCATCCGAATCCTGACTGGTCGGGCACCTACGCTCGCGGCGACGAGATCCGCGCCTACCTCGAGCGGATCGTCGAGACCGAGCGCCTCGCGAGCCACCTCCGGCTCGGCACGGCGATGCAGGCGGCATCCTGGGATGCCGGCGACGAGGTGTGGCGAATCGAGACGACGACCGGCACCGTCGTCGCCGACGCGCTCGTCCTCGCCTGCGGGCGACTGACCGAGCCATCGATCCCCGACATCGCGGGCCTCGAGACGTTCACCGGGCGCGCTCTTCCATTCGTCCACGGTGGGATCACACGGCTGACCTCGCGGGGGCGCGCGTCGCGGTGGTCGGCACGGGTGCCAGCGCGATCCAGCTCGTGCCCGCAGCTCGCCCGCACCGCGCAGGTGACACTGTTCCAGCGCACGCCGGCGTGGATCGTGCCCGCGCGGCGGCGCGGCCCTACTCCGACGCCGAGCGCGCGGCCTTCGCCGCCCATCCCGACGAACTGGCGCGGCTGCGTGCCGGCCCTCTACGCCGAGGGCGAGGCGCGGTTCGCGTCGCGATCGGGGGATGCCGCGGCATCCCGTGAAGCACAGGCGACCGCGCTCGCGCACCTCGAGGCGCAGGTGTCAGAGCTCGCGCTGCGCGCGGCCCTCACGCCGGACTACGCCTTCGGGTGCAAGCGGGTGCTGCTGTCGGACGACTTCTACCCCGCGCTCGCCGCGGGCGACGTGACGCTCGAGGCTTCGGCCCTCGTCGCCGTCGAAGGATCGACGGTGGTCGGCGGCGAGCGGCGCACGGTATGAGGTCGACGCACTCGTGCTGGCGACCGGCTTCGCCTCGACCCGCCAGCCCTACGCCGAACTCGTCCACGGCGAGCACGGCACGCTGGCCGCGCACTGGTCGGGGGGGATGACCTCGTTCGGCTCGACGGTGGTGAGCGGCTTCCCGAACCTGTTCGTGCTCGACGGTCCCAATGCAGCGCTCGGCCACTCGTCCTCGGTTCTCATGATCGAGGAGCAGGTCGCCTACGCCGTGCGGAGCCTCGAGCATCGGGACGGCACCGGCGGCGCGCTGCGGGTCGACCCGGCGGCGGAGTCGGCCTACACCGACGAGATCGCGGCGGCTGCGGCATCCACCCCCTGGATGACCGGCGGGTGCCGCAACTGGTACGTGGACGACCGGTCCGGCAGGCTCACGCTGCTGTGGCCGGGCACCGTCGAGGCCTTCCGGGCGCGCCTCGCTCGCGCCGACGGATCGGAGTTCGGCTACGCGCCCGTGGAGGGCGCCCGGAGAGGATCACCATGACCGTCCCCCTGCGTTTCGGCTACAAGGCCTCGGCGGAGCAGTTCGGGCCGACCGAGCTGCTCGACTTCGCGATCCTCGCCGAGGAGGTGGGGTTCGACTCGGTCTTCATCTCGGACCACCTGCAGCCCTGGCTGCACGAGGGCGGGCACGCGCCGGCATCGGTGCCCGTGGCTCGGCGCGCTCGGCGCGCGCACCTCGAAGGTGCTGATCGGAACGTCGGTGCTCACGCCGACGTTCCGCTACAACCCGACGGTCGTCGCGCAGGACTTCGCGACGCTCGGCGTGATGTATCCGCGCCGCGTCATCCTCGGCGTCGGCACCGGCGAGGCGCTCAACGAGGCGAACCTCGGCATCCAGTGGCCCGACCCGCCGGAGCGGTTCCAGCGCCTCAAGGAGGCGATCGAGCTCATCCGCCTGCTGTGGCGAGAAGATCGCGTGAACTACGAGGGCAACTACTACACCGCCCGCAACATCACGATCTACGACAAGCACGACGACCACCCCGTGCCGATCTACATCGGCGCGGCGGGCCCGGCGGCGACTCGGCTCGCCGGCCGGATCGCCGACGGCTTCATCACGACGAGCGGCAAGAAGCAGGAGCTCTACACCGAGACCCTGCTGCCCGCGCTGCACGACGGGCTGGCCAAGGCCGGGCGTTCGGCCGACGAGATCGACACGCTCATCGAGATCAAGGTCTCGCTCGAGGACTCCAAGGACGCCGCGCGCGAGAAGACGCGCTTCTGGGCTCCGCTCGCGCTCTCCCCCGAGGAGAAGATGGGCGTCGACGACCCGATCGAGATGCAGCGCCTGGGCGAGGAGCTGCCCATCGAGCGGGCCGCATCTCGCTTCATCGTCTCGGACGATCCCGACGAGCACGTCGAGCGGATCGGCTGGTACATCGACCTCGGGTTCCGCCACCTGGTCTTCCACGATCCCGGGCACGACCAGGCGGCCTTCCTCCGCCGATACGGCGAGGAGATCCTGCCGCGGCTGCGGGCGCGGTACGGCGCGTGACGGACGCCGGCTGGGCCGTCGTCATCCCGGTCAAGCCGTCGGTGCGCGGAAAGTCACGACTCGAGGTGGACGGCGTCGACCGCGTCGCGCTCGCGCGCGCGATCGCCCTCGACACGATCGCGGCGGTCGCCGCGTGCGAATCGGTCGCTCGCGTAGTCGTGGTGACGGATGACGGCGGGCTCGTGGTCCAGGCGTTCGACATTCCGGGCCTCCGATTCGTCTCCGAGGGAGACGCCGTCGGGCTGAACGAGGCGGTCGCCGTCGGCGCCGAGACGGTCGAGGGGATGCCGCGCGCGGCGCTGCTCGGCGACCTGCCGTCGCTGCGCCCGGCCGATCTTGCCGCGGCCCTCGAGGCCGCGGCATCCGTCGACCGCGGCGTGGTCGCCGACGCGGAGGGCACCGGCTCGACGCTGGTCACTGCGCGGCCGGGTGTGGCGTGGGAGACGTCGTTCGGTGACGGCTCGTTCGCGCGCCACGTCGCGCTGGGGTGCGTGCCCCTCCAGATTCCGGATGCCTCGACCCTGCGCCGCGACGTCGACGATGCGACGCAGCTCGCCGCGGCGGCGCGGCTCGGCCTCGGAGCGCGCACCGCGGCGCTGCTCGGCTCGTCGGTGCGCTGAACGGCCCACCCGGCACCACGCCCTCAGAACAGCAGGTACACGGCCCCGACGACGGTGAATCCGATGACCAGTCGCTCGAAGACGACCTGATCGAGCCGACCGGCGAGCCAGCGGCCGACCAGCGCGCCCACGACGACCGCGGGCACGAGCACGAGGTCGAGGAGCAGGCCAGGCGGCGTGATCAAACCCAGCCCGACCGAGAACGGGACCTTCGCGAGGTTCACGATCGCGAAGAACCACGCCGCCGTGCCCAGGAACTCCTTGACGGGGAACCGCGACGCCAGGAAGTACATCGACATGACGGGACCCGCCGCGTTCGCGACCATGGTCGTGAATCCCCCCAGCGTCCCATAGGTCGCAGCGGCCACCCGGTGGGGCCGGTCGTCCGTCACGGGCGCGACGAAGCGCCGGCGCAGCAGCGTGATGGCGATGACGGCGAGCAGGATGACGCCGATGATCCGCTTCACCGCGGCGTCATCGGCGAACGCCAGGAAGACCACCCCGACGAGAAGCCCGGCGACGACCGCGGGTGCGAGCCGCAGCAGCGCCCGCCAGTTGGTGTGCCGCCGATACGTGACGACCGCGAACAGGTCGGCGACGATGAGCAGCACCAGCAGCGTCCCGGTGGACTGCTTCGCGGGAAGCACCGCGGCGAAGAGCGCGACGGCGACGGTGCCCGAGCCCGGCACGGCCGTCTTCGACAAGCCGACGATGATCGCCGCCACGCCGAGCAGCGCCCACGCGAGCCAGGTCAGTTCGGGCACGTCACTGCCCTGAGCCGGCGAGCGCCGCCTCGGCCAGGGCCGTCGAGAGCGATTCGTCCTTCATCCACAGCGGCGTGACGATCGATCGGATGCCGAGTCCCGCGATCTGGGGCGCAGAAGCCGCATCCTCCTCGGCGAGAAGCCAGGTGTCGAGCAGCCCGCCGTCGGCACGCGCGCCGTAGTGCGCCGCGACGGCGGCCGTCGTCGTCGCCACGCCGATCGCGGCGAGGCACACGTCCGCCATTCCGCGCACGACGCGTCCGCCGATGATGGGCGAGACGCCCACGACCGGAGCGGATGTCGCCGCCAGCGCTTCACGGATCCCGGGCACATCGAGGATCGGACCGATCGAGACCACCGGGTTGGACGGTGCGATCAGCACGACATCCGCGTCGGCGATCGCCTCCGTGACGCCCGGTGCGGGCGCTCGCCGCCTCGAGCCCGGGATTCTCGAATCGCGCCGGCTCGAGCGTCGCGCGGTGGCGCGTCCACCACTCCTGGAAGTGCAGCCGCGACCCGTCCTTCAGCACGACGATCGTGTCGACCTCGGCGTCGGTCATGGGCAGCAGGCGCGCTCCGAGCGGCCAGCGCTGCGACATCCGCTCGATCACCTGCGCCGGTGTGAGGCCTTCGCGAAGCCAGCCGGTGCGTGCCAGGTGCGTGCCGAGGTCGAGGTCGCCGAGGGTGAACCAGGGCCAGCCCGAACCCCACGCCAGAAGCTCGTGGTTGACGCGCTCCGTGTCGCCGTCGCGGCCCCAGCCGCGCTCCGCGTCATTGACCCCGGCTAGCGCGTAGACGATCGAGTCGACGTCGGGCTGCAGTCGCACGCCCGAGAGCCAGAGGTCGTCGCCCGTGTTCACCACCACCGTGAGCGCGGCATCGGTGTCGAGGATGCCGCGTGCGCGCAGCGCCCCGCGGACGCCGAGCGTGAACCGCGATCCACCGACGCCGCCGGCGAGGACGACGACCCGCGGGAGGGCCTCCGTCACGGAGCGAATTCGTCTGCCGCGTGCGGCAGCGGGAACTTGGCGACGGCGTCGATGAGCGCGTCGACCGTCTGGGTGTCGGCGATCACGTCGACCGACAGCCCCGCCCGGCGGGCATCTTTGGCGGTGCGCGGACCGATCGCGGCGATCAGCGTCGTCGGAGGCACTTCGGGGAACTGGGCATGGACCTGCTCGGCCACGGATCCGCTCGTCACGAGGATCGCGTTGATCCGACCCGACCGCACATCCTCGGCGATGCGGTCGGTGACCGGGACGCCGACCGTCCGGTACGCGACCACGCTGCGGACGCGGTGACCGGCCTCGGAGAGCATACGGGTGAGCACCGGCTTCGCGATCTCGCTGCGGAGGGTCAGGATGTCGCGCGCCTCCGGTTCGAGGGCGATCATCTGCTCGGCCATCCCGGCAGCCGAGTTGTCGCGCTCCGGCACGAGGTCGACACGGTAGCCGACGGCCTGAAGGGCCGCGGCGGTCGTCTCGCCGACCGCGGCGATCTTGGTCGCCGCCGGGATGATCGCGCGGTAGGCGTAGAGGACGTCGACGGTCGTCGCGCTGGTCACGGTCAGCCAGTCGAAGGAGCCGGCGGCGAGTTCGTCCAGCGCCTGCTCGAGGGTCGCCTGGTCGTTCGTCGGCGCGAAGTTGATGAGCGGCGCGATCACCGGGATGGCGCCTTGGCGGCGGAGGCTCGCCGCCACGCCGTCGCCCCACGGTCCACCGCGGGGCACGAGGACACGCCACCCCGCGAGGGGTTTGGCGGGTGTGTGCCGGGGGGCTGTGTTCATGGGGTTCGACTCTCGTGGGGCTGAGTCGGCCGCCCCTGACGTTCGAGCAGCCGACGCGCGTTCGAATCGGGTTCGCGCGATCGGCAGCATCCGCACCATTGCACTGCCTCCCTGAGAGCATACCCCGCAGTGCGCGCGGGTGTCCGGTCGGAGAGCCCCTGTGGAGAACTCCCCGCCGGCCGGACCGCGGTCAGCGCGTGTAGGCGCGCACCAAGCCCCATATGATCGCACCCACGGCGGCGGCACCCACGATCACGGCCACGCCGGCGAGGGCGGGATTCTTGCGCGAGAAGCTGCGAGCCATCTCGAGGTTGTCGTCGATGACGCGCGAGACCCGTCGCGGGACATTCGCCTTCTCCTCGATGGCCGCGAGCGCGGCCTTGAGCTCTGTGCGCGCCTTCTCGACGGGATCGCTGATGCCGAGCGGGATGGCGGTGTGCGGCACCGGCACGGGCGCGGCCGCGTTGCGGGAGACCTCAGAGCTCATCGCGAATCTCCTTCACGTCCTGGGCGATCGATCTGAACCGGATTCTGGGCTTTCGAGAGCTTCCGGAACCGCAGGTATCCGAGAAGGCCGAGCACCGCCGTGACGAGGAGCATGACGACGAATACGACGAGCGCCGACACCCAGACGGGCCACCACGAGGAGAGCCCCGCGATGACGAAAGTGCCGAACACGGGGATCGACCAGAAGAGGACGAAGAGTGCGCCGACGATCCAGCCGCTGCCGATGCCCGCGTCCTTCGCTGTGCGCTTCAGCCATGCCTTCGCGGCATCGACCTCCGCGATGACGAGGTTGCGGATCAGCTCGGGGACGTCCCCGAGCAGTGTGAGCAGACTGTCGTCGGCGCGGTCGCGAAATCCGCGCGGCGTGGTCACGTCACGCCTCGTTGGGCTTCGGTGCCGACGCGCTGCCGGCGTCGAAGACGTCGTCAGCGGCATCCTTCACAGCGGCGGCGGATGTCTCGGCTGCCGCCGCGACATCGTCCGCCTGGTCCTTGCCCACCTTGATGGCGGCATCGAGCTTCTGGCCCGGGGTGCCCTTGGAGGACGCCGCCTTGCCGACCTTGACGGCCGAGTCCCACAGCGTGCTCGGCAGGGCCATGGCGGTCGACTTGGCGAACTCCTTCACCTTGCCGACCTGTTCCTGCACAGGGTCCAGATTCCAGACCTTGAGCCACTGCTCCTTGATCTGCTCATAGCGCTCGCGTCCTGCACGGGTTCCGAGAACGTACCCGACGGCGAGTCCGATGACGAGTCCTGCCTTGCCCCTCATGGGGTCTCCTCACGCTCGTGAAGCTGTGTCCTGGTCCCAGGGTAGCCCCGTATGCCGATTCCGGCATCCACCCTTGACAAAGCGGTGACGGATGCCGCTTCCCCGCGTCGATCGCGGGTCAGGATGACGCGGGCGGGGTACCGAAGAGCACCGCGCGGCGGAGGATCTCGGCCTGCGCGCGGGCATCCGGCACGACCTGCGCGAGTCCGGTGCCGCTGAGCCAGGCGCCCACCGCGACGATGTCGCCCATGGCCTCGAGGCGCTTGCGCACCGTCGCGGCAGCATCCCGCTGGCCGATCGCGGCTCCGGGGAGCGTCTGCTCGTATCGGGCGATGTCGCTGCCGACGACCGGCTCCGGCGTCGAGCGGAACCCCGAGCAGTGCCGACGCCTCGGCGAGCGCGAGTTCGGTCGCACGCGCCGAGATCGAGGCCCTCCGTCGCGGGTGGCTCGGACTGGCTCCCGAAGGACACGCGCACGACGTGGCGATGCGGGTGGCTCGCCGTCGCCGCATCGGACAGCCAGGTCCACTTCGCGGTGGCGTGGGTCAGCGCCTTGGCGCGGTGGCTCCCGGGCACCGTGAGGACTCCAGAGCCGCGCGGGGCTGCGTCGAGAGCGGGCGCGTCGAGCACGAGGGTCACGACGTGCACTCGAGGTGCGGGACGATCGGCATCGGTGGGGCCGATCGAGGCTGCGAGCAGTCTGCGTGCGGCGGACTCGGACGTCGCGAGCACCACCTTGTCGGCGTGCAGCTCCTCCCCTGCGGCGCGGATGATCCAGCCCGCTGCCCGGCGGCGTCCCGTCGCCCGCGGTGACAGCGGACAACGACTCCGCCGGAGACGCGAGACGTATCTCGGCGTCCGAGTTCGGTCAGGCGCTTCTCGAGCGCGTCGATCAGCCGCGACATCCCGCCGTCGATGCCCTCGACCGCGCTGCCGGGCGCCGCGGTGCGGTCACCGCGCAGCAGCGACACGGCGCCGGAGAGCGAGCCGGCGCGGGTGAGGGCGGAGTTCATGCCCGGCGCCGCGAGTTCGATGTCGATGTCGTCGGGATCGGCGGAGTAGACACCGGACGTGACGGGCGCCACCAGGCGCTGCAGCACGAGGTCGCCCATGCGGGTGCGCACGAGCGCGCCGAGACTCTGCTCCTTGCCGATCGTCATCACGGGCCGGAGCCGGTCGACGTACGCGCGCCAGGCGCCGCTCCAGCCGATGATCCGTCGCACGTCGTCGGCGAACGGGTTCTCGGGGATTCCGAGCAGGCCGCCCTTCGGCAGAGGCGCGGCGTCGCCCCCCGGGAGGCCTGCGAGCCAGGCACCGCCCGGGTTCGGCGTGACGATCGCGTCGCCGAGCCCGACTTCCTCGACGAGCGCGCGGACATGTCCGCCCTTCGTCGCGAAGCTCTCGGCCCCGACGTCGACGGTGAGTCCCGCGACGTCAGCGGACCGGACGAGCCCGCCGAGGCGATCGGATGCCTCCACGACGGTGACCCGCATCCCGACCTTCGCGCACTCGAGCGCCGCGACCAGCCCCCGATGCCGCCGCCGACCACCACGACGTGCGTCCGCTGAGCGTGCTCTATGAGCTGCTCGAACGGTTCCAGGTTCTCGGCCATCGCTCCATCCTCCCATCTGGTCTCTGCGGGCATTCCCGGCATGGATCCGTCGGAGGTGTGGTGCGAGACTGATCGCCATGACGCTTCACATCACGGGCGATGCCGCCGCCGACCGCCTGCTGACCGACGACCCGCTCGCCCTCCTCATCGGGATGCTCCTCGACCAGCAGGTGCCGATGGAGACGGCGTTCGCCGGACCGCTCAAGATCCAGCAGCGGACGGGATCGGTGGATGCCGCGGTCATCGCCGGCTACGACCCCGACGGGCTCGTCGAGATGTTCAAGACGACGCCCGCCGTCCACCGCTTCCCCGGATCGATGGCCGCGCGCGTCCAGGCGCTGTGCGCCGCCGTCGACCAGGACTGGGGCGGGGATGCCGCCGCGATCTGGACGCAGGGTTCGCCGTCCGGCGCCGAGGTGCTGAAGCGGCTCAAGGGGCTCCCCGGCTTCGGCGAGCAGAAGGCGAAGATCTTCCTCGCCCTTCTGGGCAAGCAGTACGGCTTCACGGGTGACGGCTGGCGCGAGGCATCCGGAGCCTATGGAGAAGAGGGCTCGTTCCGCTCCGTCGCCGACATCACCTCGTCCGAGTCGCTCGCCAAGGTGCGGGAGCACAAGCGCGCGATGAAGTCCGCCGCGAAGGGCGAGTGATGGAGCCGACCGGGGGCGATGTCGACGCGTTCATCGCGCGCGTCACGCCCGCGGTCAGGCGACGGGATGCCGGCACCCTCGTCACTCTGATGCGCCGGGTCACGGGCCACGAGCCCGTGCTGTGGGGCACGGCCATCGGATTCGGGCAGTACCACTACCGCTACGCGTCCGGCCGCGAAGGCGACGCCGGAGCGGCCGGGTTCGCACCCCGCAAGGCGGCGACCGTGGTCTACTTCCCCGACGGCGTCGCCACGCACGCCGAGGCGCTCGAGCGCCTCGGCAGTCACACGACCGGGCTCGTCTGCCTGTACCTCAAGAACCTCGACGACGTCGACCTCGGAGTGCTCGAGGAGATCGTCGCAGCCTCGTACCGGAACGTCACCGCCGGCGTCTACACGCAGCGCGCCCGCGAGGGCGGTCGCTGAGCGTCAGGCGCCCTGAAGCCGCTCCGCGAGATACGCCCGCAGACCCTCGAGCGGCACGCGCTCCTGGCCCATCGTGTCGCGGTCGCGCACGGTCACGGCGCGATCGTCGAGCGAGTCGAAGTCGACCGTGACGCAGAACGGCGTGCCGACCTCGTCCTGACGGCGGTAGCGGCGGCCGATCGCGCCGGCGTCGTCGAAGTCGACGTTCCACTGACCGCGGAGCTCGGTCGCGACCTCGCGGGCGAGGGGCGACAGGTTCTCGTTGCGCGAGAGCGGCAGCACGGCGACCTTGATCGGAGCGAGGCGCGGGTCGAGCTTGAGCACCGTGCGGCTGTCGGTGCCGCCCTTGGCGTTGGGCACCTCCTCCTCGCGGTAGGCGTCCACGAGGAACGCCATCATCGCGCGGGTGAGGCCGAACGACGGCTCGATGACGTACGGGATGTACTTCTCGCCCGAGGCCTGGTCGAAGTACGTGAGGCTCTGGCCCGAGGCCTCGGTGTGGCTGCCGAGGTCGTAGTCGGTGCGGTTGGCGATGCCCATGAGCTCGCCCCACTCCTTGCCCGGGAAGCCGAACCTGTACTCGACGTCGATCGTTCCGGCGGAGTAGTGGGCGCGCTCCTCTTCGGGGACGTCGAACCGGCGGATGTTCGCCGGATCGATGCCGAGGTCGATGAACCAGTCCCAGCACGCCTCGACCCAGTGCGCGAACCACTCGTCCGCCTCGGCCGGGGGCGTGAAGAACTCGATCTCCATCTGCTCGAACTCGCGAGTGCGGAAGATGAAGTTTCCGGGGGTGATCTCGTTGCGGAACGCCTTGCCGACCTGGCCGATGCCGAACGGCGGCTTCTTGCGCGAGGCCGTCAGCACGTTGGAGAAGTTCACGAAGATGCCCTGTGCCGTCTCGGGGCGAAGGAAGTGCAGGCCCGACTCGTCGTCGACGACGCCGAGGTAGGTCTTCACGAGTCCCGAGAACGCCTTCGGCTCGGTGTACTGGCCCTTGGTGCCGCAGTTCGGGCAGGGGACGTCAGCGAGTCCGTTCTCGGCCGCGCGACCCTTGCGAGCCTCGAAGTCCTCGATGAGGTTGTCGGCGCGGAACCGCTTGTGGCACTGCAGGCACTCGACCAGCGGGTCGGTGAAGGTCGCGACATGGCCGGATGCCTCCCACACGCGCTTGGGGAGGATGATCGACGAGTCGAGCCCCACCATGTCGCCGCGGCCGCGGACGAACGTCTGCCACCACTGGCGGCGGATGTTCTCCTTGAGCTCCGTACCGAGTGGGCCGTAGTCCCACGCCGAGCGGGATCCGCCGTAGATCTCGCCCGCCTGGAAGACGAACCCGCGGTGGCGGGCGAGGGCGATCACTTTGTCGAGGCGGGACTGCTCGGCCACGGTGGCTCCAATGGTCGGGGTGGGAAGAGGGGCGCGGAAATCGCGGAAGGCCGTCGCAAGACGGCATCCGTCAAGTCTATCGAGCCGATTCCCGCCGACCTGAGCGTCCCGATCTGCTCACTGCACGAAGCGGATCGTGAGCGGGTACTGCCACCACTCGCCCCGGTACGCCTTCACGGCGGCGACGATCGCGAACACGAGGCTGACGATGCCCGCGGCGATGAGGATGAAGAATCCGATCAGGACGAACAGTGAGGATCGCTCCCGCGATGTACGCGATGAGCAGTGTGAGCTGGAAGTTCAGCGCTGTGGCGGCCCATGCACGAACGAACGGGCCGCGGTCCTTCAGCACGAGGTAGCCGATCAGCGGGGCGAGGAAGCCGAAGAACAGCCCGCCGAGCTGGATGAGCATGGCCCACAGCTTCTCGTCGTCCGGGCTCATCGGCTGAACCGGCTGCGGGCCGCCGTAGGGCGGAGGCGGAGGATAAGGCGGATTGGTCACGCGGCCAGAGTAGCGGTCCGGGTCACGCAGGTGGAGGCTGGTCGTCGTCCGCCGCGCGGTCGAACTCGCGATCCCAGTCCCGCAGCTCCTTGCGGCCGCCCGATCAGGGTGTCGAGCGACACCTGGAAGTGCAGCGCCCGCTGGGCGTTGACCTGCTTGATGTTCTCGACGAGCTGCTCCGAGACGCCGACCACCGCATCCCGCACTTCGCTGATCCGCTCGTCCGGGTCGTCCCACAGATGCGGGTGCGTGAGGATGTCGAGCAGATAGCGGCGGTCGAGCGCGACGATCAGCTTGCCGAGCTTGTCGCCGTACTCGATCTCGGCGAGTCGTCGCTGATCCCGCGACGCCTTGCCGCCCAGCCGCTCGAAGAGCGAGGTGACGTTGTCGGCGATGACCGCGATGTCCTGTGCGGTCTGGCCGGCGATCGGATGCCCCGCGGCTCCGGCCTTGGCGTACTCCACGCTCAGTGAGCGAAGGGTCTGCACCTGTGCGCGCACCGCGTCCGGCAGCGGCAGCTCGTCGTCGTCGGATCCGCGGCGACGAGAGCGCACGAAAGCGATGCCGCCCACGATCGCGGCGACGATCGCGGCGGCGCCGATCGCGAGCCCGATCACGAGCCCCTCAGACCCGCCGCCTTGATTCACCGGCGGCGAGTCGGATGCCGCGAGGACGCCCTGCACGGTCTCGGTGAGCGCGTCCTCGAGCGAGTCCGGCGGACGACTCGGCCTCGTTCGCGATCTGCATCGCCTCGCCCGGCTCGAGCACGCGCGAGCCCGCCGAGAGGTCGTCGCCGACGGCGACGATGATCGTGTCGTAGTCA
This sequence comes from uncultured Actinomycetota bacterium, assembly GCA_963751055.1. Taxonomy (GTDB): domain Bacteria; phylum Actinomycetota; class Actinomycetes; order Actinomycetales; family Microbacteriaceae; genus Microbacterium. Next base: position 214,130 of record CAVVTB010000012.1, read on the forward strand.
GGGTGCGCGGCCGCCAGCTCGGCGACGATCTCAGGTCCGGATGCCTCGAGCGCGGCGTTGTCCGAGAAGCACCGCGACGCCCACCGACGCATCGCCGACCTGCGCCTGCGATCGCGGACGGTCGAGCGCCGCCGCGTCGTCCACCTCGGGCGACACGTAGACGGAGCCCTCGTCGAGTCCCGCCGACGGCGTCGTCGACGTAGCCCCCGGCATCCGCGAGAACGATCAGCATCGGTCGCCCGCCCGGTCAGAAGTTGTTGATGACGGACGCGAACACGAGGTCGATCTTCGCGGCGTCGGACGCGTCGAACCACTGACCGCCGGTCGCCTCGGCGATCCGCTGCAGCGCGGACGTGTCGGCGCCCTCGCCGTACGCGATCGGGAAGATGCGGACCGGAGCGTCATCGCCGCCCTCGCGCGTGGCCGTGCCGATCTTGGCGAGGAGCGAGTCGAGCGAGATCGTCGAGTCGGTGTCCTGGCCGTCCGAGAGCACGACGATCGCGTTGATGCGCCCGGGCTCGGCGCGCTCGCTCATCTCGTCATAGGCGAGCGCGATCGCGTCGTACAGCGGCGTGCCCTGGCGGTCCGAGAAGCGCAGGTCTTCGATCGACGAGCCCAGCGACTCACGGTCGGCGCCGAGCGGTTCGACATCGCGCAGCACGACGACGTTCTCGCCCGCGGCGGACTCGAGTCCCGTCGTGAAGGCCCAGACGCCCACCTGGTCGGTCGTCCGGAAGTGGCCGAGGGTCGCCTGCGCACCCTCGATCGCGCCGTCGAGCTTGGACCGGCCGTCGCCGATCGCCTCGTCCATCGAGCCCGAGATGTCGATCACCTCGAGGACCGACGACGGCTTGCGGATCTGAGTCCACTGATCGATCGCGGCCGACACCACGTCGACCGCGGGGCGCGGGAGCGTCACCGCCGGCTTCTCGGGATCGACGCCGTACTCCTCGGTGAAGAGCTCTCCGAGCGGCACGGACTCGTCCAGCGGCCGGAATCCGTACTCCGGGAGGATGGACTGCGCCGCCTTCGTCTGCAGGAACGCGGCGAACGCCTCGCCCGCCTCCCGCTGCACTGCGGTCACCCACGGCGCGCCGAGAACCGTGACCGGGTTGTCGGACCACAGCGATCCGCCTTCGGGGTACACCGCGACGAGCTTCTCCTTCGGCGGCGTCAGCTTCTCGCCCGGCTGAACGGTGTGCGAATCGGGGTTGCCCTGGTTGTAGTTGAGGAGACTGGTCTCCTCGAGCGCGACCGCCGACACATAGCCGGATCCGCCCGCCCCGTTCTGGGTCTCGTCGTACAGCGTCGTCAGCACCTTGCCGGTCGTGTCGCCGTAGTGGATGACGCACTCCTCGAAGGTGCGGGAGAAGTCGGATGCCGCGGCGACATCCTCGGCCGTGAGCCCGTCGGTCTTTCCCGACGCCTCGTAGGACTGCATGAGGATCGCCGAAAGACCCGTGGTCGACGTGTTCGGGTTCGTCTTCGAGATCTTGAACGACCCCCACACCGGCTTGCCGACGCTCCCCCAGCCCTCGGGGTTCGAGCACAGCTGCTCGATGTCGGTGATGCTGATCGGTTCGTCCGGCCAGCCGAGCGCGCGGGCCATGGCCTCCGGCATCCCGAAGACGACCGGGGTGCGCGTGAAGGACTCCGGCTCGCCGACGAGCGCGGGCGATGCCGCCGCCGCGACCCGCTCGGTCCACACCGTCGAGGCCGGCGACCAGAGCGTCGGCCAGAGCTCCGGGTTGTCGTTCGGCCAGTCGCCGCCGGCCGTCAGGTAGCGCGTGGCATCACCCGACGAGACGTTGACCGGCCGCACGGTGGCGCACTCGTCGAGTGCCGCCGCCTCGGGCGAATCCTTGAACGCAGCCGCGAGAGCGTCGAGCATGTTGACCTTCTCGGACGACGTCGCCACAGCGATGTGGGTGCACCCGTCATCGGCGAAGTCGCCCTCGCCGGAGTCGGCCTGATCGGGCTCCGATGCCGTGCAGCCGGCCACCGCGAGTGCAGCGACGAGCAGTGCCGCGCTCAAGCCGATGCCGCGCCTGCCGGCTGCGGTGCGGGCATGACGTCGGAGGGCGCGATTTCGCGGGCGGGATCCCATGGGTACAGAGTAAGTCCGCGCAGGACACTGTGCATGACGGATGCTCAGGCGGGGCGCAGTGCGTCGCTTCCGAGATCATCGATCGACGTGCATCCCGCGAGTCCCAGCGTGATGTCGAGCTCGGCCAGGAGGTTGCGGACGACCTCGCGCACGCCGGCCTCGCCCGCGACGCCCAGACCATACGCATAAGGGCGCCCGATCGCGACGGCGGTCGCTCCGAGCGCGAGGGCGATGAACGCGTCGGCTCCCTGCCGGATGCCCGAGTCGAAGATCACCGGGACGCGGCCACCGACCCGCTCGACGACGTCCGGCAGCACCGCGAGCGTCGGGACGGACTGATCGATCTGCCTTCCGCCGTGGTTCGACACCCAGACTCCGTCGACGCCGGCGTCGAGGGCCCGGGCCGCGTCATCGGGATGCACGATGCCCTTGAGGATGATCGGCAGGCTCGTCCACTCGCGTGCCCTCGCGAGGTCGTCCCACGTGAGCGCGGGCGTCGAGAACACGTCGAGGAACGTCTCGACCGCCGCGCGCGGCAGCGGCGAGCGGAGGCTCTCTCGGAGGCCGGCTCCGGTGAGCGGCGCTCCCTTGCGCGCGATCTTCACGCCGGCGGCCACCGCCTTCGGCGTGATCTTCACGGGCGGGCGGCGGCGTCGACCGGTCGCCGAGCCTGCCGACGCGCGCACCCGCTCCCTCACGAGCTGCTGGAACACCGGGTCGCTCGTGTACTGCGCGATCCCCATGCCGCGCGTGAACGGCAGGTACGCGAGGTCGAGGTCCCGCGTGCGCCAGCCGAGCAGGTGGGTGTCGAGCGTCACCACGATGGCTTCACAGCCGGATGCCTCTGCTCGGCGCAGCAGCGACGCGTTGAGCTCGTCCGACGCCGACCAGTACAGCTGGAACAGGCGCGAGCCGCCGGGAGCGGCATCCCGCACCTCCTCCATGGGAAACGAGGCCTGGTTCGAGAGCGTGTAGGGGACGCCGAGGGATGCCGCAGCTCGCGCGACCGCCAGATCGGCGTCGGCGTGCGCCATCTCCATCACGCCGAGCGGCGCGAGGAGGAACGGCGTGGGGCGACGGCGACCGAGGAAGTCGATCGAGAGGTCGCGCGTCGAGACGTCGCGAAGGGGGCGTGGCCAGACCTGCCACCGGTCGAATGCGGCGCGGTTGGCGGCCATGGTCCGCTCGGCGCCGGCGCCGCCCGCGATGTACGCGAACGCCTCGGCACTCAGGGTCTTGCGGGCGCCCGCTTCGAGCGCCTCCGCATCGACCGGCACCTTCGGCTTCGTCCCGCTGATCCCCGCCCGGTAGATCTCGGACTGGGTGCGGCGCGAGATGCCCCGCGCCGCCGCGGGATCCTGTGGAGCGACGCTGCTCTGAACCATGGCGACCAGCCTATGGTTCCGCGTCGCCCGGCACCGACCTCACCCCTTGTCGAACTCGCACCACTCCGCGACCCAGGTGAGGATCCGGCCGCGCATGTCCTCGTCGGCGGCGATCTGCACGAGGCCCGGCTGACCGTCGAGCTCGATCTCGAGGTTGAACACCGTGCCGCGCTTGTCTTCCAGCACCGCGTGCGGGTCGCACCGCAACGGCACGAGCGGCAGGGCGATGACCGACGCGGCGGTGTCGCCCGGTGCGACGGTCAGGTCGATCGGGAAGCTGCCGACGGGGTGGCCGGCGAATGTGAGCAGGTTCGTGGACTGGATCTCGGCGATCCGCACTCCGCCCCCGCCGGTGGGCGCGATCTCGAGCGCGAGCTCCGCCGGCACCTCCGGGGGCGACGGCGTGAACGACGCGAACGTCACAGTCGCGGCGTCCGCGAGTGCCTGCGCGCGGCACTCCCGCTCGTAGAGCGGCGGGAGGAAGCCGAGCCGGTCGGGCAGCGGCGCGGTTCGCACGACCTCGGAGTCGTCGTCGATGAAGGTCAGCTCCACGGTCGAGGCGGCCTCCGAGCCCTCGCACGACATCTCGGGCAGCTGGATGCGGATGTTGACCGTGCCGCCCGGCTGCACCGTCGACGTCTTCTCGATCATCCGCGTCGCTGCTTCGGTGAACCGCGGATCGGTCACCGCGATGTCGCCGATCTCGATCGGCTCGCTCGCCGCCGTTGTGGACCTCGACCTGAGCCTGGCGGGCGGCGACATCCGACCGCAGCTGGAGGAGCGCCACGGTGACGCCGTCGGGCAGCGCGCTCGAGGACGGCTCGGCGTCGGGCGACGCGACCGCGCAGCCGCTCGACGCCGAGGCCGCGATCGCGACGACGGCGAGCGCGCACATCACCCGCTGCCGCAGCATCCCTATCTCCTGACGATCTCTCGCCGAACCGTGAAGTCCTCGAGCGCGCCGTGATCGATCTCGACGCCGATTCCGGGGCCTGTCGGCACGCGGACGTGCCCCTCCTCGAGGACGGCCGGCTCGGTGACGATATCGCGGTGGTAGAACCTGCTCGATGCCGAGACGTCGCCCGGCAGTGTGAAGCCGGGCAGCGCGGCGAGAGCCGCATTCGCGGCGCGGCCGATTCCGGTCTCGAGCATGCCGCCGCACCACACCGGCACCCCCGCGTCCCGGCACAGATCGTGGATCCGAACGGCCTCGAGGTAGCCGCCGACCCGGCCCGCCTTGATGTTGATGACGGATGCCGCGCCCAGCGCCAAGCGCATCGGTCGCCGCCTTCAGCGAGACGATCGACTCGTCGAGACAGATCGGGCGTGCGCAGGTGCCAGGCGAGCGTCGCATGGTCGACGAGGTCGTCCTCCTGCAGCGGCTGCTCGACGAGCAGCAGGTCGAAACGGTCGAGCTCGGCGAGCGTGCCGACATCGTCGAGCGTGTACGCGGAGTTCGCATCGACCTGCAACGGGATCCCGCCGAACGCCTCGCGCACGGCCGCCGTCTCGGCGATGTCATGGCCGGGCTTGATCTTGAGCTTGATGCGCAGGTAGCCCTCGTCGACATAGCCCGCGACCACGTCGACGAGCGTCCGGCTGTCGCGCTGGATGCCCACCGAGACCCCCGACGGGATCCGGTCGCGGAGGGCGCCCAGGTACTCCCGAAGCGAGCGCCCCTCGGCGCGGAGTGCGGCGTCGAGCACAGCGAGCTCGATGCCGGCTTTCGCCATTCGATGTCCCTTGCAGGGCTCGAGCATTCCGGCGATGTCCTCGGGGGCGACTCGGCGCCGGTCGAGCAGGGCAGGGATCAGCCAGCGGACCGCGACGTCCCACGCGCCCTGCGTGTACTCGCTCGAGTAGAGCGGCGCCTCGCCGGTGACGATCTCGCCCCATCCCTCCCCGTCGTCGGTGAGCGCGCGCACGACGATGACCTCGCGCACGGTCTCGGTGCCGAACGATGTCGTGAACGGCGACACCAGCGGGATCCGCAGCACCCGCAGCTCGAAGCCGTCGAGAATCACGGATGCCGAGGGTCGGGCGATGGGCATGGGCTCAGGCTACGCCCGGCCCGCGCCCGGAGGCCGCTGCTCGAGGGCGCGTCGTGGGCGAGTCGGGCGGCGTGCGATCGTGCGCATCGGGTGAGGTCGAGCGCGCGACCTGGGCTGGATCCGGTACGTGGCGACATGCAGCGCCTCCTGCGTGCGGTCCACAGGCACACGCGATGGCTCGCGCCGACGTGCAGTGCCTCCTGCAGTGCGCCGACCCGCAGGGTCTCCGATGTGCTCGCGCATGACGTCCTCCTCGAGCTGCTTCTGCAGTGGAGGAGCGCGCCGGCGCGCCCGTCAGATACGTCGACGCGACGGCATGCCGACTCAGGTGTCGATCAGGCCGGGATCTCGGCGAACGCGCGCACCGGGAACGTGCCGAAGCCCTCGACCGCCGGCGGCGCCGCCGTGAACCGCGCGCCCCGCGGGGGAAGAGCCCCGAGATTCGTGAGGTGCTCGACCACGTGCACCCCGGCGCCGAGCAGCAGCGAGTGCGCAGGGCGCTCGCCGCCCGACTCGGTGTCGTCGATGTTGACCGAGTCGATCCCGACGAGCGCGACGCCGGCGTCGATCAGGAACTGAGCACCGTCACCCGTGAGGAACGGCGCGCCCGTGCCGTACTCCGGCTGGCCGAACCAGCGGTCCCAGCCGGTGTGCAGCAGCACGGCGGCACCGCGCACGTCGCGATCGGCGAGGGTCGCGGCCCGGATGCCGCGGCTGTCGCGCGGACCAGGCGTCTTCGAGGTGGAAGACCTCGGTGCGCAGTCCGACGAGCGTCTCGAGCCGGAGTCCGGCGAGATCGGTCCCCCCGGCGTAGCGGTGGAACGGCGAATCGAGGTAGGTGCCGGTGTTGCCGATCATCGTGATGACGTCCATCGCGAACTCGGTGCCGGGCGCGTAGCGCGCGCGGGAGTCCTCCCGCGTGAGGTGCGGCGTGATCGTCGGCGCCGGCAGGCCAGGGTAGGTGACGAGCCCGGCGCGGATCGGGTGACTGAGGTCGACGACCCGGGTCGGAGCACCGGCGGGCGCGGCATCCATCACGTCACGACTGCCGCGGTGCGGCTCCTCGACGATCCGCAGGCCCCGGAGCTCGACGTCGTCGACGAGCGCCAGCCCGAGGTGGCGGACGAGAAGCAGGCCGATCTCTTCGGATCGAGAGGTCCGCTGAGGGAAGGTCCAGGCGGAAGCCCGTGCCGGACAGCTCACCGCCGTTCGCGAAGCGGATGTCGAAGTCGAAGTGCGCGCGGTACTGGGGCATGGGCGCCAGCATAGAACCGAGCGGATGCCGCAGCCGGGGTGCTCCGGGATATCGGCAGTCCCCCGAGTGTCGGCGGCAGGATCCCTTCGCCGCGCGTTACGGACGGACGAGGAGGTAGCCGCGATCGTCGTCGAACCCGCCGATCACGAGGCCATCGGCGAGGTGGGCCAGCATCTCGTCGCGGACGCGATGACGCCACGTCGCGGCATCCGCGGGTGAATCCCGTCGCATCGCCTCGATGTCGTGGGGCACGGCAACCGCGGCGACCACCCGATCATCCGCGGGGGTCGGCACGGGCGGCGCGGCGAGCGCCCACGACACCATGATGCGATCGGTCTCGTCGCCGCGGTTGACGCCGTCGTCCATCGGTCCGTAGTGGTTGACGAGGTACTCGGTGACCCGCGTCCCCAGCACGCGAAGGTTGAAGTGGGCGTTCCGGGCGACGAGCGGGTCGAAGGTCCAGGTGATGTGGCCGACGTCGCGCGCGAGCGCCCACTCGCGCTGGTGCTGCTTGAGCACGCGACCGAGTCCCTGGCTCTGACGGCCGGGAAGCACGCCGGTGATGTGCGAGTGCATCGACCGCTCCGCCGGCGCGGCGAAGAAGGCGACGGATGCTCCGACCATCCGGTCACCCTCGTAGAGGCCGACGGCATAGTTGCCGGAGTGGGCGATGGCCCGCAGCAGGTTCGGCGGCATTCCCGAACGATCGCCGCCCCACACCTCCGCGAGGACTCTCGAGGCGGCGAAGACCGCGTCGACGGACTCGAGCGGATGGATGTCGATCCCCGACGGGGTCTCGGCGGAGTCGGCCATGCACACAGTGTGGCACCGGGATGCCTCGCGAGCGCGCATCGCCCGCCCGTCCTCACCCGCTCCGCGCGCCGATAGCCTGAAGCGATGGGATCGGATGAGGACGCCAGAAGACGTCTCACCCGGATGCCGCGACACGGAGCCATCGTCGCGGTGCTCGCCTTCACGGGTCTCGCCTCGTCATTCATGTTCACTCTCGTCGTGCCGATCCAGGCCGAGCTGCCCGAGCTCCTCGGTGCGAGCCGGGAAGACACCGCGTGGGTGGTGACCGTGACCCTCCTCGTCGCAGCGATCTTCACTCCCATCGCCGGGCGGCTCGGTGACATGTACGGCAAGCGCCGGATCGTCCTGCTGCTGCTCGCGCTGCTCATCGTGGGGTCCGTCATCGCCGCGCTGTCGACGAGCCTGGCCGGGATCATCGTGGGACGGGCGCTGCAGGGGGCTGTGGTCGGCGTGGTGCCGCTCGGCATCGCGATCCTGCGCGACGTCCTGCACACCAACGGAGTCAACAGCGCCATCGCCCTGATCAGCGCGACGCTCGGCGTCGGCGGGGCGCTCGGGCTGCCGCTCAGCGCGTTCGTGACGGAGTTCGCCGACTGGCACATCCTCTTCTGGGTCGCGGCCGGCCTCGGCGCCGTCTGCTTCGGGCTCGTGCTGTGGATCGTGCCGGTGAGCGTCCTGCGCACTCCCGGCAGCTTCGACTTCGTCGGGGCGGTGGGTCTCGCGGCGGGGCTCACCGGCATCCTGATCGCCATCTCCCGCGGCAACGAATGGGGCTGGCTCTCGCTGCCCACACTCGGCCTCGGGCTCGGCGGGATCGCGGTGCTGCTCGTGTGGGGATGGTTCGAGCTGCGCATCGCCGAGCCGCTGCTCGACCTCCGAGTGGCCGGACGACGCGCGGTGCTCCTCACCAACCTGGCGTCGATCGGCATGGGGTTCGCGCTGTTCGCGTCGAACGTCGTGTTCCCGCAGATCCTCGAGCTGCCGGTCGAGACCGGGGCAGGGTTCGGTCTGTCGCTGATCGCCGCGAGCCTCGTCGTGATGCCGGCAGGGCTCGTGATGATGGTGCTCTCGCCGGTCTCGGGTCGCCTGTCTCGAGTCGTCGGGCCGCGGATGCTGCTCATCATGGGCGCGATCGCCCTCGTCGCCGCGTACGCGTTCGTGCTCATCGCCGGCAGCGAGGTGTGGCACATCTTCGTGTCCAACATCCTCATCGGAGTCGGGATCGGCTTCGGATTCGCCGCGATGCCGATGCTCATCATGCGCTCTGTCCCGCAGAGCGAGACCGGTGCCTCGAACGGGCTCAACGCGCTCTTCCGCTCCCTCGGCACCAGCACGGCGGCCGCCGTGATGGCGGCGGTGCTGGCATCGTCGTCGACGGTGGAGGGCGGCGTCCAGATCCCCAGCGCAGCCGGGTTCCATCTCACCTACGTGCTCGCCGGCGCAGGGGCGCTGGCCGCCCTCGTCCTCGCGCTGTTCATCCCGGCTCGTCGTGCACCTGAGGAGCGGCATCCGTCGCTGCCGGAATGACCCGGGCCTGGTGACACCCGCCGAGCGGCCCGGGTCGAGACGGCGAAGGCGCGATTTGTCAAGCCCCGCCACCTGTCCGGGCCGGGATCGTACTCTGGCATCCCTCTCCCCGGATAGCCATGACCACGACAACACAATCCTCCCTAGCGACCCACCGTGACGCGAGCGCGTCCGCGCGGATCGCCATGCTCGCTCCCATCGCATGGCGCACACCGCCGACCCACTACGGGCCGTGGGAGCAGGTCGCCTCGCTGCTCACCGAAGGGCTCGTCGCCCGAGGAGTCGATGTCACACTGTTCGCCACCGCGGACTCGGTGACCGGGGCGAGGCTCGAGTCGGTCGCGCCGCACGGCTATGCCGAGGACCCGAGCATGGACGGCCGCGTCTGGGAGGCGCTGCACGTCGCGCATGCTCTGGAGCTGTCGGGCGAGTTCGACCTCGTCCACAACCATCTCGACTGGCTGCCTCTCGCGCTCGACAGGCAATGGCGCGCGCCGCTCGTCACCACCGTCCACGGCTTCTCGGGAGCCGGCATCGTGCCCGCATACGAGCGCACGCGCTCCGCGCTCGTCTCGATCTCGGACGCCGATCGGGCGCCCGGGCTGAAGTACGCGGCGACCATCCCGCACGGCATCGACGTCGACTCGTTCCCCGCCGGGCCCGGTGGCGACAGCCTTCTCGCCTTCAGCCGCATCCACCCCGACAAGGGTGTCGAGGATGCGATCGAGATCGCCGCGCGCGCCGACCGGCCCCTCGTCATCGCCGGAATCATCCAGGACGAGGAGTACTTCCGTGAGCGCATCGCGCCGCGGATCGACGACAACCGCGTTGTCTACCTGGGCTCGGTCAGCGCCGCGGAGCGCCCGGCCGTGCTCGGCTCCGCCGGCGCACTCCTGCATCCGGTGCACTTCGACGAGCCGTTCGGCCTGTCGGTCGTGGAGGCGATGGCCTGCGGGACTCCGGTCATCGCCTACCGGCGCGGGTCGATGCCCGAGGTCGTCGACCACGGCGTGACGGGGCTGCTGGTCCACCCTCTCGACGGAGTGTCCCGAGCGGTGCGGTCTGTCGAGCCGGCGCTCGCGCTCGATCGCGCCGCCGTGCGGGATCGCGCGCGCCAGCGCTTCGGGCTCGATCCGATGATCGACTCGTATCTCGACCTCTATGACTCCGTGCTGGCCACGGCGTCCTCCCCTCGCCTGACCCCGCCCAACCGGGCACTGCGAAGGGAGATCCGACGATGACGCGTTTCGGCTTCGTCTCCACCTACCCGCCCACGCGCTGCGGCCTCGCGTCGTTCACGCATTCACTCGCCAGGGCGCTGACGGGACCGCGTGATGCGCCCGCCTCGATCGTGCGCATGCTCGACCCCGGCGAGGGCGCGGGCCTGGTGCCCGACGACGCCGGCCGGGTCGTCGCGGTCGTGCCCACCGACGATCCTGCTGCTCATCGCTCCGCCGCACGTGCCCTCAGCGACTGCGACGTCGCGATCGTCCAGCACGAGTACGGCATCTTCGGCGGCGACGATGGAGAGGATGTGATCGGGCTTCTCGAGGCGCTCGAGGTGCCCTCGATCGTCGTGCTGCACACGGTCCTGCCGTCCCCCACCGCCAACCAGAAGCGCGTCCTCGAGAGAGTCGCCGAACTCGCCTCCGCAGTCGTGGTGATGACGGATCATGCGCTCGAGACGCTCGTCGCGAGGTACGACGTCGACGCCAGGCGTGTATCGGTCATCCCCCACGGAGTCGTCCAGACGGCAGATCCGACTCTGCACCATCGTGGCTCGGTTCCCAGGATCCTCACCTGGGGGCTGCTCTCTCCCAGCAAGGGACTGGAGCGAGGCATCCGTGCTGTGGCGCTGATGAACATGCGCGGCTTCACGGCCGAGTACGTCATCGCCGGTGAAACGCATCCGAAGGTCCGCGCCCACAGTGGCGAGGCCTATCGTGAGTCTCTCGCCGGGCTCGCCCGCGCTCTCGGAGTGCGGCGGACCGTCGAGTTCGTCGACCAGTACATGACGGACGAGGCACTCGGCGCGCTGCTCGGCTCGGCCGACGCGGTGCTGCTTCCTTACGACTCGCACGAGCAGGCGACGTCGGGCGTGCTCGTCGAGGCTGTCGCCGCGGGTGTTCCGGTCGTTGCGACCGCCTTCCCGCATGCCATCGAGCTGCTGCGCGACGGCGCGGGCATCGTCGTGCCGCACGACGATCTGGCGGGCATGGCCGACGCACTCGAGTCGATCCTCCGTACCGAGACGGCGTCGAGCGGACTGCCCGACTCGAGACCACGGGAGGGGGCGGGCCTGTCATGGCCGCAGGTCGCGACACGCTACGCAGCGCTGGCCGGCCGGCTGCGCGCCTTCCAGGCGGCGTGATCGGCACCGATACGCCGCTCGCCCACCTCGCGGCGATGTCCGACGAGCACGGGGTGTTCGAGCACGCGAAGTTCGACCGGCCCAGACGCGAGCACGGGTACTGCCTCGACGACGTCGCGCGCGCGCTCATCGTCGTCGTCCGCGAAGACTCGAGATCACGCATCGCGGCACGACTCGCGGAGACGTACTTCACCTTCGTGGACAGCGCCGTCGGCCTCGACGGCCGAGCTCGCAATCGAATGGATGCAGCCGGCCGGTGGACCGACCGGCTCAGCGACGGCGACTGGTGGGGGCGCGCGATCCACGCGCTCGGGATCGCGGCGACGGAGGCTTCCGACCCCGCACTGCGCGTGGGAGCCAGGGCCGCGTTCGCGCGCGGGGCGCGCGTTCGATCGCCGTACCTCCGCTCGATGTGCTTCGCGGCTCTCGGTGCGGCTGCGATTCTCGACAGCGACCCGCAGGATGAGGGCGCGGCGGTGCTGCTGTCCCACGCCGTAGATCTGCTCACGAGGTCGCGAAGCCGAGCCTGGGACTGGCCTGAGGACCGGCTGCGCTACGCGAACGCTTCGATTCCCGAGGCATTCATCGCCGCAGGCGCCGTCCTCGACGACGACGCTCTTGTCAGCCGCGGCCTCGGCCTGCTCGAGCTGCTGCTCGACATCGAGTCGCGCCACGGCCACCTCTCGGTCACCCCGGCGCGCGGCCGCGGCCCGGGCGACGTGCCACCGGCCTTCGACCAGCAGCCGATCGAGGTCGCTGCGATCGCGGAAGCGTGCACGCGGGCATTCGAGGTCACGGGTGATGCGCGATGGGTCGACGCCGTCCGCTCGGCGTGGGGGTGGTTCGAAGGCGAGAACGACGTCGGCGCCGTGATGTTCGACCCCGAGACCGGAGCAGGCTACGACGGGCTGACGCCCACCGGACGCAACGAGAACCGCGGCGCGGAGTCGACGCTCGCGGCGCTCAGCACACTGCAATGCGTGCGGCGCTGCGGCGAAGCATCCGTCACCGCGGCTCTCGTGGGTGCGTCAGGTCACATGCGGTCCGGCGAGGGCGGAAGGTCGTCGTCGCGCGCATCGGAGCGCGGCACCGAGTCGTAGTCCCTCGAGTCGAAGTCCGTCGAGTCGTCGTCCGTCGTGGCGCCGGGTGTCACGGTGGAACCTGCCGCGGTGCCCGTCGCCCAGGCATCCTGAGTCGATGCCTCCGACTCGGGCACGCCGTCGTGGATCTCGCCGCGCCATCCTCCGGTCTCGCGTCCGCGCTCCTCGATGAAGGACTTGAAGCGTTCGAGGTCCATCTGGGCCTGACGCTCGTCGAGATTCAAGGAAGCGCCGATCTTCTCCACGAAGGTCTCGGGGAGCCACATCATCTCGAGAGCGACGTGGGTGATCGCACCGCCCGCCGGCGAGAAGCGGACGCTGCCGCTGTGGCTCTTGCCGTCGATGCTGGCCCATGCGATGAGCTCGTCCGGCACCTGCTCGGTGATCTCCGCGTCGAACTCGCGCCGAACGCCGCCGACGCTCACCACCCAGTGCGTGCGCGCGTCATCGGTCTGAGTGACCTCCTTGACGGCGTGCAGGAAGTGCGGGAACGACTCGAACTGCGTCCACTGGTTGTAGACCGCCTGGATCGGGGCGTCTACGTCGATCTCAGCGGTCATCGTGCTGGGCTTGACCATGATTCCTCCAAGGCATTGCCGATTGGATTCACCACGCTAGGTGCACCGTCTCGGAACCCCCAGGGGGTTGACGATGCCGAATCGACCGTCTAACCAGGCAGCTCGACCTTCACCCCCTGCGCGCCGCCAGCACGACCCCGAGCGTCCCCATCGCGGCAGCGACCAGCATGGCGGCTGCCGATACGGCCGTGTTCGTCGTCGGGGTGGTCGCCCCACCCAGCATCCCTCCGATCCACGGCCCCATCGCGATCCCCACGTTGAACAGGACGACGATGCCGGCGCTCGCGAGCGTTCTGGTTCGGTCGGTGGCGGAGCGCATGAGCGCGGTCTGGATGAGCGGGAAGACCGCGCCGATCGCGAAGCCCCAGGCCACGAGCCCGGCGATGACCGCGACGAGGCTTCCGGCGCCGACCGTGAGGACCGCGAACGCGGTGGCGAACACGAGCAGCGTCGCGGTGAGGGCGCTCTTGGGGAACCGGTCGGCGAGGACGCCCGCCGCGACGACACCCACCATGCCGGCTGCGCCGTAGATGAACAGGAGCCCGGCCGCCCAGTCGGCGCCGATCGACGCGGACTGCTCGAGGTACGGGCGGATGTAGGTGAACGAGGCGAACTGCGCGAGGGCGATCAGGATGGATGCGATTCCGAACGCGGCGATCGCGGGGAGCGACGGATCCCGCCACACCCCACGGCTCGCGCCGGTCGACGCCCTCGGGCGTGCCGGGCTGAATTGCGGCATCCGGAGCATGACGACAGCGGCGATCGCGAGCGAGCCCACCGCCAGGACGACGAACCCCGCGCGCCATCCCAGCACCTGCGCGATCAGGGTGCCGAGCGGCAGACCGGCGACCGTCGCAGCGGTGCCGCCGGCGGTGACGATCGCGAGACCGCGACCGAGGTGCGCCGGCGCGAGCAGCGCGCTGGCGTAGACGATCACCACCGCCCAGAAGACGCCGTGCGCGAGTGCCGCCACGACCCGAGATCCCATCGCGAATCCATAGTCCGGCGCCAGCGCGAGCGCGAGGTTGGCCAGCGCGAAGGCCGCGAGCGAGCCGCCGACGACCAGCCGTCGGTCGAATGCTGCGGATGCGCGTGCGAGCGGGATGCTCGTGAGGATCACCGTCGCGGCCCACACCGAGATCAGCAGGCCGATCTGCGCCGGCTCGACACCGAAGCCCGCTGCCATCTCGGGCATCAGGCCTGCCGGAAGCGACTCCGCGGTGACGGTCACGAAGACGCCGAGGCTGAGGATCATGAGGGAACGCAGCGGGAAGCGGGTTCCACCCTTGTTCGTGGCGATGGGGGCGGTTGTCGTCGTCATGGTTCGAGGGTAAACTTTGACATTAATGTCAATGTCAAGCTCAGGACGCGAAAGGCTTACGGATGAAGATCGGTGACCTCTCCGAGCGCACCGGGATCCCGACCCGGATGCTGCGCTACTACGAGCAGCAGGGACTCATCGAGGCGGATCGGACCCCCAACGGCTACCGCTCGTACGACGACAGCGACGTGGAGCGCGCGACGCGAGTGCGGGGTCTCATCCAGGCGGGACTCTCGACGCGGATGGCCAGGGTCGTGCTCGACATCGAGCGACAGTGCGAGCTGGCCACCCCGCCCGAGTGCACCCGCGCCCTCGCGGAAGAGCTGGCGGAGGAGCTCGTGACGCTCGAGGACCGCGTCGCCTGCCTCACCAAGAGCCGCGACGCGGTGGCGCAGTACCTCGAGCGCACCCGGAACGGCGACCTCATCCGCGCCGCGAGCGCGCCGTAGCTCCCCCGCCGGCTGCGGCATCCGTCACGGCACGGCAGAATCGAGGGATGTCTGCCCACAGCCCGCACCTGCTTCCGGACCATGCCTGCCTGATCGTGCACGGCAGCGACCGCCCGGGAATCGTCGCGGCGGTCTCGGCGCTCATCACGCGCAACCAGGGGAACATCGTCGCGTTCGACCAGTACTCCGACGATCCTGTCGGCGGCGCGTACTTCCAGCGCGTGCTCTTCCATCGGAAGGATCTCGCGGCCGCACTCCCCGCCATCGAGGCCGACCTGGCCCGCACGCTCGGCGAGGGCTTCGAGCTGGAGTGGACGATCACGGACCAGTCCGCGCCCAAGCGGATGGCGATCCTCGCGTCGAAGCAGGACCACTGCCTGCTCGACCTGCTGTGGCGGCATCGTCGCGGCGACCTCCCCGTCACGATCCCGATGGTGATCTCGAACCACACGGATGCCGCCGAGGACGTCCGCTCGTTCGGGGTGCCGTTCTTCCACGTGCCGTCGACGCCGGGTCCCGACAAATCGGCGTCCGAGGCCGAGATCCTGAAGCTCCTGGCCGGCAACGTCGACTTCGTCGTGCTCGCCCGGTACATGCAGATCCTCTCCCCCGGCTTCCTCGACGAGCTCGGCGTGCCGGTCATCAACATCCACCACTCCTTCCTGCCCGCCTTCATCGGCGCGGAGCCGTACCGCAAGGCGAAGGAGCGCGGGGTGAAGCTCATCGGAGCGACCTCCCATTACGTGACGAGCGACCTGGACGAGGGTCCGATCATCGAGCAGGACACCATCCGCGTGACCCACGCGGACTCGGTGGCGGAACTGACCCGCCGGGGTGCCGACGTCGAACGTCAGGTGCTCTCACGGGCGGTGCTGTGGCACGCGCAGGATCGCGTCATCCGTCACGGCAACCACACGATCGTCTTCTGACGCGCCGCGCGTGACACCACCGCTCCGCGAGACGACATCTGTTCGCCGAGCGCATGGGGGCCGCCCAGGGTCTCGTCCATCAGGTGTGGTCTCGCGGCCAGAGGGCGCGTGGCACGTCAGAACACGTACTCCATCAGGTCCATGCCGAGCGTGCGGAACGCCTCGTGCGCCCGCATCCGGTGCATGATCGACAGGTCGTCGAAGCACACGATCAGCGCGTACGACACGCCGGCACGCGGACCCGCGAGCACTCCCGCTTCGACGCGGATGCCGGCATCCCGGCCCGTCTTGTTGATGAAGAGGAGACCGTGCTCGTCGTTCTCGTGCGAGAACGGGTCGAGGCCGGTGGCCGAGGCGACGAGCGACAGGTCGTGGTTGAGGCTCAGCCACTCCGCCACCTGCGCGCTCACGCCGACGGAGACCGCCTGCGAGTTCACGAGGGCGGCGAACACCTGCGCGAGCTCGCGGGCCGATCCGAGGGCGTAGTGCGGGGCGTCGTCGGGTCCTCGCACATCTCGCAGCCGGTCGAGCAGCGCCGTGCGCTCGAGCCCGAGGTCCTCGATCCGCGCTCTGACCGCCGGCAGGCCGACGCGCGCCAGAAGGGCGTTCGCGGCGAGCGCGTCGCCCGTCGACGCGGTCAGCACGGCGAGGTCGGAGAGCGGGAGGGCGGGCGCCTTGAGGTGCTGCCATACGCCTGCGACCGTGACCGGCTCGACCGAGGAGCGCTCGATGATCTCGAGCGGATCGAGCCGCCCCGACTCGAAACCCGCTGCGACCTCGATCAGCAAGGGAACGATCCCGAGCCCCGCCACCGGAAGCGTCACGAAGTCGTCGCCTGACAGCACCGACGTGCCCGCGGTCGAGATCGGTGATGTTCACCGAGATCTTCGCGCCGGAGGTGGCGAGGTCGTCGAGCGACTTCAGAGTCGAGGTGAACGAACGGCGGCTCGCCGCCGCCCGCTTCGGAAGGCGGCGGTTGCTGTTTCGTCGCGACCCCCGTTGCGACTCTGCTGCCCGGTTGGGCTCAGGGGGCATGCCCACGAGCGGGCTTCCTTCCAGTGGATTCGAGAATGTGGTGAATGCGCGCCTGTCGGCGCGTGTGAGGTGCATGCGTGTGCGGACTGTTCTGTTGTGGGTGCTGGACGATCCGTGTTCAGTTGTGCGCGGCCGGAAATCGGCCGCGTTGCGCGCGAGCGCGGGTGGGGCGCGGGTCTTCGGGGACCCGCGCACTCACCAGATGGTGACGCGCTTGTCTGCGTCGAGCCAGAGGGCGTCGGACTCCGAGACGTCGAACGCGTCGTAGAACGCGTCGATGTTGCGGACGATCTGGTTGCAGCGGAACTCGTTGGGCGAGTGCGGGTCGATCGTGAGGAGGCGGATGGTCTCAGCATCCCGCCCCTTCTGCTGCCAGATCTGCGCCCAGCTGAGGAGCAGCCGCTGGACGCCGGTGTACCCGTCGATCTCGGGCCCCACCACGACCTCATCGACCGATTCCGCGTTCACGTGCAGCGCGTACGCCTTGAGAGCGATGCCGAGCCCGCCGAGGTCGCCGATGTTCTCGCCGACGGTGAGCGCGCCGTTGACGTTGTGGTCGCCGTCGAGGCCGAGCGGAGTGAGCTCGTCGTACTGCGCGATGAGGTTCGACGTGCGCTCCTCGAACGCGGTGCGGTCGTCATCCGTCCACCAGTCGCGCAGCGACCCGTCGCCGTCGAAGCGGCTCCCCTGGTCGTCGAAGCCGTGTCCGATCTCGTGGCCGATCACCGCGCCGATGCCGCCGTAGTTGGCCGCCGCATCGCGCTCCGCGTCGAAGAACGGGTACTGCAGGATCGCCGCAGGGAAGACGATCTCGTTCATCAGCGGGTTGTAGTAGGCGTTGACCGTCTGCGGCGTCATGTACCACTCGTCGCGGTCGATCGGCTGGCCGACCTTGCCGAGCTGGCGGTCGTGCTCGTGGATGTGCGCGCGGCGAACGTTGCCGATCAGGTCGCCGGCGTCGATCTCGAGCGTCGAGTAGTCGCGCCACTTCACCGGGTAGCCGATCTTCGGCGTGAAGGCGTCGAGCTTCGCGAGCGCGCGCTCGCGGGTCTCGGGGCTCATCCACTCGAGCTCGGTGATCGACTGCCGGTACGCCTCGATGAGGTTCGCGACGAGCTCGTCCATCGCCGCCTTCGCGGTCGGCGGGTAGTGCCGCTCGACGTACACGCGCCCGATCGCCTCACCGAGGGCAGCCTCGGCGAGGCCGACGCCGCGCTTCCACCGCTCGCGGTTGACCGGCACGCCGGTCAGCTGCGTGCCGTAGAACGCGAAGTTCTCGGCGACGAACTCGTCCGAGAGGAAGGGGGCGCTCGCATGCACGATCGAGAAGCGCAGCCACGCCTTCCAGTCCTCGAGCCGCTCCTCGGTGAGGAGGGTGCCGAGGCCTTCGACGAAGCTCGGCTGGTAGACGTTCACCTCGGCGAAGGCATCCCGGTGATCCGGCGCGATGCCCTCGAGCCACGGGTCGAGGTCGACGCCGACGAGGGACTGCACGTCGGCCCAGGGCTTCAGGTTGTAGGTGGCGACCGCGTCGCGGCTCTTGACGTTGTCCCAGTGGTGCGTCGCGAGCTCGGTCTCGAGCGTCACGATCCGGTCGGCGGATGCTGCCGCGTCGGCGACGCCCGCAAGCTCGAGCATCTTCTGCACGTGCGCGCGGAACGCGATGCGCGTCTCCTGGAAGTTCTCGAGGCGGTAGTAGCTCTCGTCCGGGAGCGACAGGCCGCCCTGGATCATGAACGGCACGTAGCGCTGCGGGTTGCCGGGGTCGGGCTCGATGTACAGGTGGACGAGCCCCGCGACTCCGTCGCGCTCGAGCTCGCCGACGGTGCGCAGGAACGAGGGGATGCTGTCGACCGCGTCGACGCGGGCGAGCTGCTCGGCAAGCGGAGCGCCGCCGAGCTCGGTGATCCGGTCGGTGTCCATGAAGCTCGTGTAGAGGTCGCCGATCTTGCGCGCCTCGGTGCCGGGCTCCGCACCCTGAGACTCCTCGACGATCGCGTGGACGTCCTTCTCGGCCTGCTCGGCGATGAGATGGAAGGCGCCCCAGCGCGCCTTGTCTTCGGGGATCTCGGTCCGGTCGATCCAGGCGCCGTTGACGTGGCGGAAGAGGTCGTCCTGCGGGCGGATGTCGGCGCTGAGCTCGTCGAGCGTGAGGCCCGAACGGGAGGCATCGGTCATTCGTCCAGGATATGCTCCCGCGCGGTCTGCGCAGGCGCCGCGGCCCCCGATCCGGGGTCGTGATGGCATTGTGATCCGCGCGCGACTTTAGGCTCGAGGGGTGACGAGCACGAGCGGGACGCTGAACCGCGACATCCTGCGTCTCGCGGTGCCCGCGCTGGGCGCTCTCGTCGCCGAGCCGCTCTTCCTGATCGTCGACTCGGCGCTGGTCGGCCACCTCGGCGTGACGCCCCTCGCCGGCCTCGGGATCGCCTCGGCGGTGCTGCAGACGATCGTCGGGCTGATGGTGTTCCTCGCCTATTCGACGACTCCCGCGGTGGCGCGCAGGTTCGGTGCCGGTGACCTCACCAAGGCCGTGTCGGTCGGCATCGACGGGCTGTGGCTCGCGCTCGGGATCGGCGCCGCCCTCGCCGTCGTCGGCTACCTCACGACCCCGTTCCTGGTGGGCCTGTTCGGCGCGACACCGGAAGTCGCCGCCGAGGCCGAGATCTACCTCGGCATCTCGATGTGGGGACTCCCGGCGATGCTGATCGTGTTCGCCGCGACCGGTCTGCTGCGCGGGATGCAGGACACGGTCACTCCGCTGTGGATCGCCGCGCTCGGGTTCGGCGCCAACGCGCTGCTCAACTGGCTCTTCATCTACGGCCTCGGCTGGGGAATCGCCGGCTCCGCGGCGGGGACCGTCGTGGCCCAGTGGGGAATGGTCGCGGCGTACGTCGTCGTGATCGGCCGGCTCGCGCGCCGGCACGCGGCATCCATTCGTCCTCAGCGTGAAGGGGTCAGCGGATCCGCCCGATCCGGCGGATGGCTGTTCCTGCGCACGGTGTCGCTGCGGATCGCCCTGCTCGCGACCGTCGCGGTCGCCACCGGCCTCGGCACGGAAGAGCTCGCCGGCTGGCAGGTCGCGTTCACGATCTTCTCGACGGCCGCCTTCGCCCTCGATGCGCTCGCGATCGCCGCTCAGGCTCTCATCGGCAAGGGCCTGGGCGCGGGCGACGAGCCGTTCGTGCGACGCGTGCTCGGTCGCACGGTCGCATGGGGCATCTGGTTCGGGGTGATCGTCGGCGTGGGCATCGGCGCGCTGTCGGGCGTCATCGGACTCGTCTTCACGGGGGATGCCGCGATCGCCGCCCTCGTGCAGCCGGCGCTGCTCGTGCTGGCCGTGGCGCAGCCGGTGTGCGGCGTGGTGTTCGTCCTCGATGGCGTGCTCATCGGCGCCGGAGACGCGAAGTACCTCGCGATCGTCGGCGTGCTCAACCTCGTGCCGTTCGTCCCGGCGCTCGTGCTCGTCGCGGTGCTGCAGCCCGCGGGAGCGGCCGGCCTCGCGTGGCTCGCCGTCGCGTTCTTCGGGGTCTACATGCTCGCCCGGCTCGCCACCCTCGGGTGGCGCGTGCGCGGCCACGCGTGGATGACCGTCGAGGTCTGACGCCACGAACCTCACGGGTCGCGGTATCACGACGGCATCCAGCCGCTCCTAGGTCGCATGGCGCCGCATTCGGCGATGTCGTGAGGAGTGTGCCCGTGTCCGGTTCCGGAACCTTCGCGTTCACCGTCCATCCCCGCGCACGTCTTCGCGAGGACCTTGCGCGCGCCTGGCGCCCCCTGGGCCTCGTGCCCGAGGCCGTATACGACGCCGCGCTGCGGCGCCTGCCGCTTCCGGCGGTGACGATGGCACGCGTGCACATCGGCGGCGAGCCCGTCGGCCACGTGGTTCTCGTGCCGTTCGGCGCCCGGCACCTGCTGTCCGACGTCGAAGGCGGCAGGCGCCGCGTGAACCGCGCGGTCGATCGCGCGGTCGCGCTCGGCGCGGACGTCGTGGGCCTCGGAGCGCTCACCGCCACGGTCACCGCCGGCGGTGCCACGCTTCGCGAGCGCCAGGACATCGCGGTGACCAACGGCAATGCATTCACCGCCGCGATCGTCGAGGATCAGATCCGGATGCTGCTGCCGCTGGTGTCGGAGCGCACCGCGCAGCCGCGCGTCGCCATCGTCGGCGCGAGTGGGAGCGTCGGCACCGCGGTCACGAAGCTCCTCGCCCGCGACCCCGCCGGTGCGCGACTCACTCTCATCGCGAGGACCGCACCGCGCCTCGACGCACTCGCCGCCGGCATCGCGGCGGACATCGATGCGACGGTCGCCTGCACGATCGATGCTGTCCGCGACGCCGACCTGGTCGTGCTGCTGACCGCGTCGGCGGATGCTCTGCTCGGCCCGGAGCACCTGGCGCCGGGCGCCGTGGTGATCGACGCGACGCAGCCGCGGAACACCTCGCCCGGCCTCGCGGTGGCGCGACCGGACGTGCTCGTCGTCGACGGCGGCATCGTGTCCATCCCCAGCCTTCGGCTCACGGGCGGGAACATCGGACTGCCGGACGGCCGCTCCTACGCGTGCTTCGCCGAGACGGCCATCCTCGCGCTGACCGGTCACACCGGTCACTTCTCGCTCGGCAATCCGACGCTCGACCAGGTCGACGCCATCCGCGAGAGAGCGCGCGCACTGTCGCCATCTGGGATTCCGGGCCTCTGAGCCCACAAGCTTCGGCCGACCGGTCACCCTCGACTTTCGTGCGGCGCTGATCGCATGAAGCGGATCGTGCTGCTGGGTGGCGGCTACGTCACGCTCCACGCCTATGCGAATCTCGTGACGCGCCTCGGGCGCGCGGTGCGGCGCGGCGACGTCGAGATCGTCGTGATCTCTGCCGATCGCGCACACCGATTCCACGGTTTCACCGGTGAACTCCTCGCGGGAATGGTCGACCGAGACCGCCTCGCAACACCGCTCGGAGAGGTGATGCCGCTCGCACGGATCATCGTCGGCCGAGCCGTCGCCATCGACGCCGAAGCCCGCCGGATCTCGTACTGCCTCGGCGACGATGCGGCCGATGTCGAAGACGATGTCGTACGACCATCTCGTCGTCGGAACGGGCGCCAAGGAGCCGACGACGGGCGTCCCGGGCCTGCGAGACTTCGGCTTCAGCCTGCGCGGCCCCGACCAGATCGGCGTGCTCGCCGACCACCTCGCTGCTGTGCCTGGATCGCCCGTCGTGATCGCGGGTGGCGGTGTCGCCGGTGTCGAGCTCGCCGCCGCGATCACGGATCGGGGCCATCCGGTGACCCTGGTGCACTCTGCCCCATCCCTGATGCGCGAATGGGACGACCAGCCTCGGCTGGTCGCGCGGGCCGAGGCGGAGTTGTCCCGACTCGGCGTCACGGTCCTCCTCGGCCGCCGAGCGGTGGAGGTGACATCGTCCGGTGTCCGGCTGTCGGATGGCGCAGTGCTGGCGTGCAAGCACCGTTGTGGCTGCGACCGGACAGCGCCCGGCGCATGTCCCCGGTCTCGACCATCGGCGGGACGACCGGGGCCGGCTGCGCACGCACCCGACGCTCGCGGTCATCCCGGGCGTGTGGGCAGCAGGTGATGCGGCGCGGGTCGCGCACCCGCTGACGCACGCACCCGTGCCGGCCAACGCCCTCTGGGCCATCAAGGGCGGCGACCACATCGGGCGCGCGATCGCGCGCGAACTGCGCGGGCGCCGCGCGCAGCGGTTCGGATACCGCGGACTGGGGCGCGCCGCCTCATTCGGGATCGGGAAGAGCATCGCCGAGCTCTACGGCATCCCGTTCACAGGAGCGGTCGCGTGGCTGCTGCGGCTGGTGTTCTTCCTCCGCTTCATGCCGTCGCGGCGGCGTGCAGCGGGAGTCGTGTCGGACCTCGCACGTTTCGTGCTGACGCCACGGGCGCAGCATCCCGTCGCGGCCGCGCGATCTGCCCATGCCCGACGTTCCGTACTGCCCGGACACGCCTGACCGCGAGCGGCGTCACGCCCAGCGGCGGCACCACTCGTACATGACGACCGCGCCGGCGGCGCTCGCGTTGATCGAACGGGTCGAGCCGTACTGGGTGATCTCGATGACTCCGGATGCCGCGGCCACCGCCTCGGGCGAGAGGCCCGGCCCCTCCTGCCCGAACAGCAGCACGCAGCGCTCGGGCAGCTCGGCGCGGTCGAGCGGCACCGATCCCGCGACGTTGTCGATCGCGATGATGGGGAGGGATGCGGCATCCGCCCACTCCTTGAAAGCAGCCACATCCTCGTGATGGTGCACGTGCTGATAGCGGTCCGTCACCATCGCGCCGCGGCGGTTCCAGCGGCGGCGGCCGACGATATGGACCTCGGCGGCGAGGAACGCGTTCGCACTGCGGACGATCGAGCCGATGTTCATGTCGTGCTGCCAGTTCTCGATCGCGACGTGGAAGGGATGCCGTCGCCCGTCGAGGTCCGCGACGATCGCGTCCATCGTCCAGTAGCGGTACTCGTCGACCACGTTGCGCGCGTCGCCCTCCGCCAGAAGCTCAGGGTCGTAGCGGGGATCCTCCGGCCACGCGTCCGGGCCCCCCGGCCACGGCCCGACGCCGTACGGGAGGGTCGGCTCGGCTGAGCCGTCGGGCGCTGCGTCGGTCACCGCGCCAGGCTACCCGCGCCGGGCGTGCCCAGTTCAGGCGATCAGCCGAATTCAGGACGATCGGCGTCGCAAGCGTCCTGATGTGGGCGACTCACCTGAATTCGGCCCCGCGCGATATTTCGGTGGGCCGAAATATGCCCTACGATTTCGGTATGCCGAAAACTGGCAATGCCGCCAACCTCGCTGCTCCCCCCACGCCGACGCCGACGCCGACCTCGACGCGCCGTCTGGCGTGGCTGATCGGACCGGCGCTCGTCGCCGGCGTCGCCTACCTCGATCCCGGCAACGTCGCGAGCAACATGACTGCGGGCGCGCGCTACGGCTATCTGCTGGTGTGGGTCGTGGTGCTCGGCAACGTGATGGCATGGCTCATCCAGTACCTCTCCGCGAAGCTCGGGATCGTGACGGGTCGGAGCCTCCCCGAGACCCTCGGACGACGAATCGGCAACCGATGGGGGCGCCGGGCGTACTGGCTGCAGGCCGAGCTCGTCGCGATGGCCACCGACATCGCCGAGGTGATCGGCGGGGCCGTCGCGCTGAACCTGCTGTTCGGCATCCCGCTGCTGTGGGGCGGACTCATCACCGGAACCGTCTCGCTCGTGCTGCTCGTCATCCAGTCACGGCGCGGCGCCCGCAGCTTCGAGTTCGTGGTCATCGGGATGGTGGCGATCATCGCCATCGGCTTCACGTTCGGGGTGTTCATCGGTCCTCCCGATCCCGCGGCGATCGTGGGCGGCCTGGTCCCCCGCTTCGAAGACGCCGGATCGGTGCTGCTCGCGGCATCCATCCTCGGCGCGACGATCATGCCGCACGCGATCTACGCGCACAGCGCCCTCGCGCGCGACCGGTTCGCACCGCCGAAGCCGACGGCGGCGACGGATGCTGCATCCACCGCCGACGACGGCCCCGCACCGATCCGCATCGAGATCCCGCTCGAGGAGCTGCGCGGCATCCCGACCGCACGTCTGCTGCGTGCCACGAAGTGGGATGTCTCGATCGCGATGCTCATCGCCGGAACGGTGAACCTCTGCATCCTGCTGCTGGCGGCTGCCAACCTCGCCGGCGTGCCGGGCACCGACACCCTCGAGGGCGCGTATGCGGCGCTCCAGGTCGGGCTCGGACCCCTCGTCGCGACGCTCTTCGCTGTGGGACTGCTCGCGAGCGGCCTCGCTTCGACGTCGGTCGGCGCCTACGCGGGCGCCGAGATCATGCACGGGCTGCTGCACATCCGCGTGCCGCTCATCGCTCGCCGGCTCGTGACGCTGATCCCGGCGCTCATCATCCTCGGAGTGGGAGTTGATCCGACCCTCGCCCTCGTCCTCAGCCAGGTCGTGCTGTCGTTCGGCATCCCGTTCGCGCTCATCCCGCTCGTGGCCCTCACGGCGAAGCGCGAGGTGCTCGGCCACTACCGCAATCGCATCTGGACGACCGCGGCGGGGATCGCGGCATCCGTCTTCCTCATCGCCCTCAACGCGATCCTGCTGTGGCTGGTGCTGACCGGCGCCTGACGCCCGCCGGTACCCTGAATCGTGCCTTCGCCCGCGATCGACGACTACCTGAAGACGATCTACCACCACACCGAGTGGCAGGACGATCGCATCACGCCGTCGCAGCTGGCGGCCGAGCTGGGTCTCGCGCCGTCGAGCGTGACCGAGATGGTGCAGAAGCTCGCCGCGCAGGGACTCGTCACGCACCGCCCATACGGCCCGATCGCGCTGACCGACGAGGGCGAGAAGCGCGCGGCAGCCATCATCCGCCGTCACCGTCTCATCGAGACATGGCTGGTGCGGCGAGTTCGGGTACGCGTGGGACGAGGTGCACGACGAGGCCGAGGTCCTCGAGCATGCCATCAGCGACAGGCTCCTCGAGGGCATCGACGAGCGGCTCGGCCGGCCACGGCACGACCCGCACGGCGATGCGATTCCGGATGCTTCGGGCCACGTCCATCGCGAGCCCTTCGTGCTGCTCGCTGCCGCCGCTGCGGGGCACAGCGGCCGTGTCCTGCGGGTGAGCGACCGCGACCCGGCGCTGCTGCGGGCCGTAGAAGCGGCAGGTGTCGCCGTGGGTGCGACCGTGACGGTGACGGATGCTGACACGCTCCGCATCGGGGACGCCGACGTGCCTCTGCCGGCGTCTGCCGCCGAGGCGGTCTGGCTCAGCGCCTGATGCCTGCAGTGACGTTCAGTCCGGTGCGACCTTCGCCGCCTTGGCGAGCGGCCACCGCACACCCGTGGCAGCTTCACACGCGAGCCACAGCCGCTCCGCGACCTCGAGATCGCGGGTGATCTTCGCCGACTTCTGCTGCCGGGGCTCGCCGCGGGATCCCGTCCTCGGGCCCCAGAACTCGCCGCCTTCGACATCCGGGTCGACGAGTGCACGCACGAGCGACCATGCGCCGCGCTCCTTCGACTGCGAAATCGCGGCCTGCAGGTTGTCGGCGAAGCGCGTGAGCTTGGTCGGGGAGTTCACGCCGACGATGCCCGGGGTGCGGCCGCTCGTCGAGTAGCCGGGGTGGGCGACCACGCTCTTGACCGGCACCTCCGCCGCGCGCAGCCGGCGGTCGGCTTCGAAGCCGAGCGCGGTCGTCGCGATCTTCGACTGCACGTATGCTCGCCAGCCGGAGTACCCGGTGACGAGCTGGGGGTCCACGGGATCGTAGGGCGTGAGCGCCGTCGACATGCTGCCGACCCAGACCATGCGTCCGGAGGACTCGGCGAGCGTCGTCAGCATCTCACCGGCGAGCGCGAAGTGTCCGAGCACGTTCGTCGCGAAGACGACCTCGTGCCCGTCGACGGTCGTCTCGCGGGTCTTCGGCGGATGCACGATCCCGGCGTTGAGCAGCACGCCGTCGAGATCCCCCCGCCCGCGCACCGTTGCCGCCGCCGCGCGCACGGACCCGAGGTTGGTGGTATCGAGCAGGAGCGTCTCGATGGCGGCGGATGCAGCATCCGGAACCCGCCGATGGACCGCGGCACGCGCCGCCGCCAGCCGGTTCGGGTTGCGACCGGTCATGAACACCCGCGCGCCCGCGCGGACGAGCTGCTCGGATGCGAAGTAGCCGAGTCCCGCGTTGGACCCGGTGACGAGGTAGGAGCGACCGGTCAGGTCGGCGAGGTGCTGGGGATCCCAGCGGTGTTCGGCTCGTGGCACGACTCCGACCCTACGCCCGGCCGGTCGCGCGCCTGGATAGGCTGTGGACATGCGGACCAGAGCCGACATCGAATGCTGGCTGACCGACATGGACGGGGTGCTCGTCCATGAGAATCACCCGATCCCAGGCGCGTCCGAGCTGCTTCAGCAGTGGCGGGACGAGGGAACGCCGTTCCTCGTGCTCACGAACAACTCGATCTTCACGCCGCGGGATCTGAGCGCGCGGCTGCGGGCATCCGGGCTGATCGTTCCCGAGGACTCGATCTGGACCTCGGCGCTCGCCACGGCCGACTTCCTGCGGAGCCAGATGCCCGGCGGCACGGCGTTCGTGATCGGCGAGGCGGGCCTCACGACGGCCCTCCACGAAGCCGGCTTCATCATGACCGAGACCGACCCCGACTACGTCGTCGTCGGCGAAACCCGCAACTACTCGTTCGAGGCGATCACGAAGGCCATCCGGTTCATCGGCGCCGGCGCACGGTTCATCGCCACGAACCCCGATGCGACCGGCCCATCCG
The DNA here is from genome assembly GCA_963751055.1 of uncultured Actinomycetota bacterium. GTDB lineage: Bacteria > Actinomycetota > Actinomycetes > Actinomycetales > Microbacteriaceae > Microbacterium. The sequence goes on from CAVVTB010000012.1 coordinate 241,357, forward strand.
TCGACGGAGTGCTGCCGGCGACCGGCGCGATCTCGGCGCTCATCACGAAGGCGATCGGCAAGGAGCCCTACGTCGTCGGCAAGCCGAACCCGATGATGTTCCGATCGGCCCTCAATCGGATCGGCGCGCACTCCGAGAACACCGGCATGATCGGCGACCGCATGGACACGGACGTCGTCGCCGGCATCGAGGCCGGCCTCCACACCGTGCTGGTGCTCACCGGCATCAGCGACCTGGCCGAGATCGAGCGCTTTCCGTTCCGGCCCGACGAGATCCTGGAGTCGGTCGCCGACCTCCTCTCGCTCGAGCCGATCGAGACGGACCTGCCCGAGACCGACATCGTCGAAGGCCTCTGACGGATGGGTGCGCTGGACGAGGGTGAGAAGGTCGTGGCTCAGGATGCCGACGCTTGGCGGCCTGGCTGGAAGCGAACCATGCCACATCGAAGGGCGCCTGGCTGGTGCGGCCGCGGCCGGGATCGGGGCTCGCCCTCATCGAGTACGAGGATGCGATCCTCCAGGCGCTCTGCTTCGGGTGGATCGACGGCCCGGTGCGATCGTTCGACGAGCAGACCGGAGGTCTGTGGTTCGCGCCGCGCCGGTCATCGAGTGGATGGGCGGCGACGAACAAGGCTCGCCTCGAGATCCTCGAGCGTGACGGACTGATGGCCGAGGCCGGCATCCGGGCCGTGGAAGTCGCGAAGGCGAACGGGTCGTGGACGATCCTCGACAACGCCGAGGCCATGCGCGAGCCCGACGACCTGGCGGCCGCTCTCGACGCTCACGCCGAGGCACGCGAGAAGTGGAACGCGTTCCCGCCGTCGAGCCGCAAGTTCGGGATCGCCGCCGTCGATGCCGCGAGACGGCCCGAGACGAGGGCGGCTCGCATCGCGAAGATCGTGGCGGATGCCGCCGCAGGAAAGCGGCCCGCATGAGCGAGTTCGAGCAGAACCTGCTCTTCGCCGCCACCGCGATCGTGCTCGTCGGCACGCTGATCGTGTTCGTGTGGCAGTACATGCGCATGAACCGGCGCGACAAGGACGACTGACGCGTCCTGCGTCCTTCCACGGGGTTTGGGGCGCATCCCGTGCGTTGGGGCGGACCGATCACGCCCCAACGGACGAAACACGCCCCGAACCTGAGGACACTCGCACCCCTACTGCGGGGCGAGGCCGAGGTCGTCGAGGTCGATCGCCGCCAGCCACTGCAGGCCCGCCGCCTCGACCGCGGCCTGCGCTCCGGTCTTCCGGTCGACGATCACGGCGACGGCGACGGGCTCGGCGCCCTCGCGGCGAAGCGCCTCGACCGCCTTCAGCGCCGACTGACCCGGTGGTCGAGGTGTCTTCGACCACGACGACCCGCTTGCCGGAGACATCCGCCCCCTCGACCTGGCGGCCGCGGCCGTGGTCCTTGGGCTCCTTGCGCACGACGAAGGCGTCGAGCGGCTCGTCGGTGCGGGCGGACTCGTGCATGACGGCGTTCGCGATCGGGTCGGCGCCGAGGGTGAGACCGCCGACGGCGACGATGCCATCGACGTCGCGGATCAGATCGAGCATGATGCGACCGATCGCCGGCGCCGCACGGTGGTCGAGCGTGAGCTTGCGCATGTCGACGTAGTAGGTCGCCTTCTTGCCGCTCGACAGCGTGAAGTCGCCGTGGAACACCGCCTCGGCCTTGATGAGGCCGATGAGGTTGAGGCGGTCGGTCTCGAGTTCGGGCGTGGAGGCGGCAGTCATGCGTCCGAGTCTACGGATCGCCCCGCTACGGTCGTGGGTATGCCCGAGCACACTCACCTTCCAGGAGGATCCGGCGGAGCGTGGTACCTCGACGACCCCGTTCTCGGGCCCGTCGTGCACCGTCCGACCGGGCCGTGGACCCCCGCCGTGCACGAGCTGCTCGCGTTCGTCTCGGCAGCCGGGACTCGACGGCGTGCCGACGGTTCACGGCTTCGACGCCGACGGACGCGAGGTCCTGTCGTTCCTCGACGGCGAGGCGCTCGATCCGGGCGTGCGTGAGCCGAGCGACGAGATGATCGCGGATGCTGCTGCCTGGCTTCGTCGATTCCACGACGTCGTCCGCGGCTGGGAGCCGGGCCCTCGCGAATGGCGACAGACGGCTGGCGAACTCGCGCCGGGTGAGATCATCTGCCACAACGATCCCGGAACCTACAACTGGGTCATCCGCGACGGGCGGTTCGCGGGCGTCATCGATTGGGATCAGGCGGGACCGGGGCACCCGATCGACGACCTCGCATTCCTGTGCTGGACGGCCGCGCCGCTCTACGATCCTGCGCCGGCCGCGGACGTCGCGCGCCGGGTGCGGATCGCGTCGGCGGCGTATGGCGACTTCGAGCCCAGCGAGGTCCTCGATGCCGTCGCCCCGCGGCTGATGCGCTCGGTCGACCGCATCCAGGCAGGCATCGAGCGTGGTGACCCCGGGATGCTGTCACTGCAGACCCGTGGCGAGCCCGAGAACACCCGCCGTGCCGTCGACGCGATGATCGCGCGGATGCCGGACATCCGCGCCGCCCTCTGACCTGACCGAGTCCGCGCCCCGCCGTAGGCTTGACGCCATGCGTCTTGCCACCTGGAACGTCAACTCGATCCGTGCCCGCGTCGACCGGATCGTCGACTTCGCGGTGCGTGAGAGCATCGACGTGCTGGCCATGCAGGAGATCAAGTGCAAGGCCGAGCAGTTCCCGTTCGAGCGCTTCGAAGAGGCGGGCTACCACGTCGAGGCGCACGGCTTCTCGCAGTGGAACGGCGTCGCGATCGCGAGTCGCCTGCCGATCACCGACGTCGAGACCGCGTTCCCCGGCATGCCGGGATTCGACAAGGAACCCGGGTCTCATCGCAGCCCCGCTCGAGGCGCGTGCCATCGGCGCCACCGTCGACGGCGTTCGGGTGTGGAGCCTCTACGTGCCGAACGGCCGCGCGCTCGGCGACCCGCACTACGACTACAAGCTCGACTGGCTCGCGGCACTGAACGAGTACGTCGTGGCCGCGCTCGCGCAGCAACCCGGACCTGCCGCTCGCGCTGGTCGGAGACTTCAACATCGCCCCGACGGATGCCGACAACGGCGATCCTGCGGTCGTCCCCGGTTTCTCGACCCACGTGTCGCCGCTCGAGCGGCAGGCCTTCGCCGCGCTGGAGACTTCGGGCCTGGCCGATGTCGTGCGGCCCCTCGTGCCGACCGGCTTCACGTACTGGGACTACAAGCGGCTGCGCTTCCCGAAGAACGAGGGGATGCGGATCGACTTCATCCTCGGGTCGCCCGCTCTCGCTGATGCCGTCGCGGGCGCGGAGATCCACCGCAACGAGCGCAAGGGCGAGCTGCCGAGCGACCACGTGCCCGTCGTCGTCGACCTCGACTTCGGCGTCCCCGCCGATGACGACATGCCCATGATCTTCGGCTGACACCGAGTCGCGGAAAGGCCGGCCCGGCGAACCGGACCGGCCTTCCTGATCGACGATCGCGTCAGCTCACAGGAACGTCTCGATCCACTCCAGATCGTCCGCACGGTCGATGCGATAGACGCCGCCCGTGCCGGCACAGGTGCTGTTCAAGCCGAACGACGTGACACCCACGAGCACGTTCGTGTCGCCGAGGAAGTTCGGCCCGCCGGAGTCGCCGAAGCATGTCCCGCCGGTGTTCGCATTGTTGGAGAGCAGCAGAGAGCCGTCACCGGTGAAGCCGGTGTTGATCTGGACCAGCTTCGGGTACGACACCATGCGGGTCTTCAAGGCGCTTTCCTTCCACGCGGTTGCGTCGGGGAATGACTGCTGCAGCCCGTAGCCGACCGAGGTGAAGGTGACGCTGTTCTTGCCGCTGGTCGCCGCAAGGGTGTCCAGCTGATCGAGCGTCGGCAGCGTCGCGTACTCGTCCAGGCGCACCTTCCTGTCGAGGACGACGACCCCTAGATCGTGCAGGTAGAAGGCGTCGGGATCGTACTCCGGGTGTGTGTACACCGTGCCCGAAACCTCGCCGTCCGTCGGGTAGCCGAAGTCCGCAGGCACGGGCTCGAGGTCGCTCTGGAACCAGACCTCGGCGGTCACGGCCGGCTCATCGGTGCAGTGCCCCGCGGTGATGAAGACGGTCGGCGAGATGAGCGTTCCGCTGCACCTCCAGAGGGGATTGCCGTCCTCGTCGATGGCGACCATCAATCCGACGTATGGATGATCCTCCCCATCGGGAACTCCGTCGGTGACCGCGTTCGCGGGCACAGCGGACAGCGTGAGCAAGGTGAGAGCCGCGATGGCTGCGGCAAGCGCTTTTTGGCGCATCTTCATGACCCCCTTCTGGTCGGTGCGGCGATCCAAACATGGACGCCAACCCGAAAGGAAGGGCTTGCGCCGCTCGCCGGAGGACTTACACTGCCCTCCGGCCGGCGCGCTAAGCTCCGCGGTCGTCGCTCGACATGTCGCCCGTCGTGGGCTTTCCCGCCGGCCCGTAGCGCAGCAGAACGGCGCCCGTGCCCCCGGTGATCGCCGGGGCGAGCAGGCGGAGGTTGGCCGGCGCCGCGCCGTCCGGGAACACCTTCTTGCCCTGCCCGAGCACGATCGGGTACACGAACAGCTTCAGCTCGTCATACGCCTCGGCCGCGAGAAGGGTCTGCACGAAGTCGATGCTGCCGATGATGTGGATGTCCTCGTGGCGTTCGCGGAGCGCTGCGACGCTCGGCCGCGGCATCCGGCCCCAGCTGCGACGAGCCTGTCCCACTCGAGGGCGAGCGTGCCGCGCGAAGCGACATACTTCGGGACGCGGTTGAGCTGCCGCCCGATCGCGCCGTCGACGCCGTCGTTGTGGTGCGGCCAGTACGCCGCGAAGATGTCGTAGGTCTTGCGGCCGAGGACGAGCGCGTCGAGGCTCGCGATCCCCTCGCCGATCTCCTGTCCGACGACTGTCGTCGAACAGCGGTGCCTGCCAGCCGCCGTAGCGGGAATCCGCCTTCGGTGTCTTCTTCAGGTCCGCCCGGGGCCTGCGCGACCATGTCGAGCGTCGTGAACAGGTCGATGGTGATGCGTCCGGTCATGACAGGGTCCTTTCCAGCGGTCGAATCGCAGAACGTTGCGGCGAACCGCTCCAGCAGGGTCGCATCGCCGGCGACGATGGTGACCACATCCTGGTCGATCGCCTCGCTCGGGGCGAGCTCCCCCGAGATGATGTGACGGATGCCGGGACCCGCCATGAACACGACATCCGGCTCGCCCGCGGGCAGCCGCGCCCCCGACAGGCGGCGCTGGAGGGGCGAGCTGCGCGATGCGCAGCTCGTCGCCCTGCCACCTGTACGCGCAGCGTCACATCGCCCACCTGCACCTCGTAGTCGGCCGGGGGCAGCAGTGCCGCAGCATCCGATCGGAAAGCCGTGCGCAGCGTCACGTCAGCGAATCCGCCGTGACGACGTCGTCGAGACCCGGCTCGCCCAGCTGCGCGAAACCCCACCGCCCGAGCGCGAGCACGATCGGCTCGAGCTGGCGCCCGTAGTCGGTGAGCTCGTAGACGAGGCCGCAGTTCATCGAGCGGGACGCGCCGCACGACACCGCCCTCCTGCAGCTCCTTCAGCCGCGTGGAGAGGATGTTCGTCGGGATCTTGGGCAGTCCCTGCTTGAGGTCGGTGTAACGGCGAGGGCCGACGAGCAGGTCGCGGACGATGAGCATCGCCCACCGCTCGCCGACCAGCTCGACGGCCGTGGTGACCCCGCAGTACTGTCCGTAGCTGCGGGAGGCCACTCAGGCCTGGCCCTGCTCCGCCATGTAGACCTCGGGTCCCTGCTCGGCGGCCTGGGGATCCATGTAGAGGAACTCGAGGATGTTGCCGTCCGGGTCCTCCAGGTCGCGGCTGTACATGAAGCCGTAGTCCTGCGCGGGCTTCGCGGCTCGCTGCCGCCGTTGCTGAGGCCGGCCGCGAGCGACCTTGTCGACGTCCTCGCGGGAGTCGCGGCTCAGCGCGATCAGCGCCTGCGCGTGGGTCTTGGGGTCGACGACCTGCTTGTCGGTGAAGGTCGTGAAGTACTCGTTGGTGAGCACCATGAAGTAGACGTTCTCGTCCCACACGATGCACGCGGCGTTCTCGTCGGTGAAGAGCGGATTGATCGTCGGCGCCGAGCGACGTGTAGAACGCCTTGGCGCGCTCGAGGTCGCTCGTCGGGATGTTGACGAAGATGCTGGTCATTTCGTGCTCCTTGCCATGGGTTCTGGACGGGGCGTGGCCTGATCGGTCCGCCGGTGCCCCATGCTTGCAAAAAACAAGCATGCTTGTCAATAGCAAGTGAACCCGCGCGTCCGCGCTCTCCGTCCTACGGGGGATGCCGCGGCGCAGCCTCCCCCGTACCGTGGAGAGATGTCCGAATCCGCCGCGCCGCGAGGGCTGCGCCCGCCGCCCACTCCGGCGCAGCTGCGCTCCGACGTATGGCTCGCCGCCGGCCTGATGCTCGGCGCGATCCTGAGCGCGGCACTGGGCTCGGTCGCCGGCATCTACGGCGACGACATCGCCGGGCCTCGAGTGGGCGCTGCTGTACGCGGTCGCCCTCACGGCGCCCCTCGCGGTGCGCCGGCGCTATCCCGAGGTCGTCGCCATCGCCGGTGCGCTGGCGTTCTTCGTCGCCATGACGTTCCACATCCCCGAGATGTACGTCGGTAACATCGTGCTGTTCATCGGCATGTACACCGTCGGTGCGTGGGTCAACGATCGCCGCCGGGCCGCCGTCGTGCGGGTCGCGATCATCATCGGGATGTTCGCGTGGCTGCTCGTGACGACGTTCCAGGCGGCGACCGCCGACACCGAGGAGGGTCTCTCGCGGGCCGGCATGTTCTCGCCCTTCGTCGCGTTCATGCTCATGCAGTTCCTCGTCAACGCGGCCTTCTTCGGCGGCGCGTACTACATGGGCGATCGCGCGTACGCGGCGGCGCTCGAGCGCGAGGCGCTCCGCCGGCGGACGCTCGAGCTTGAGCGCGAGCGGGAGGTGACCGCCGCGCAGGCGGTGGCTCTCGACCGGGTGCGCATCGCGCGCGAGCTGCACGACGTCGTCGCCCACCACGTCTCCGCGATGGGCGTTCAGGCCGGTGCCGCTCGATCGGTGATGGAACGCGATCCGGATGCCGCTCGCGCGGCCCTCCTCGGGATCGAGGGCGAGGCGCGGTCGGCGCTGGACGAACTGCACCACCTGCTCGAGACCCTCCGGACACCGGTCGGCGACTCTCCGAGCGCATCGACCGTTCGCCTGTCGGGCCTTGCCGAGCTGGTCGAGCACGCCCGCGAGAGCGGGATGCCGACGACGGCTGACGGTCGTGGGCGAGCCCGGTCGAGCTGCCCGACCTCGTCCAGGTCAACGTCTACCGCGTCGCTCAGGAGGCTCTGACGAACGCGAGACGCCACGGCGGTCCGGATGCCGCAGCCGACGTGCGGCTGCGCTACGCGCCGGACGACCTCGAGCTCGAGGTCGCCGAACGAGGGCAGGGTGCGCGACCGTGATCAGGCCGGGGCTCGGGATCGTGGGCATGCGCGAGCGCGCCGCCGCCTCGGGCGGAACGATCGAGGTCGGTCCACGCTGCGCGCGGCGGTTTCCTGGTGCGGATGCGCGTGCCGCTGGCCGCGCGGGTCACGGCGTGAACCGGCGGGCGCTGCGCGTGCTCCTCGTCGACGATCACGCGGTGATGCGCGCGGGCTTCCGGATGATCCTCGAACCGCGGACGACATCACGGTGGTCGGCGAGGCGGCCGACGGTGCCGAGGCGGTGGCCGCGGCATCCGCTCTGCGCCCGGACGTCATCTGCATGGACGTGCAGATGCCCGACATGGACGGTCTCGAGGCGACGCGGCTGATCGTCGCCGACTCTGCGCTGCACGCGGCGGTCGTGATCGTCACGACCTTCGACCGCGACGACTACCTGTTCCAGGCGCTCGGCGGCCGGTGCAAGCGGCTTCCTGCTCAAGAACGCCGGCCCCGAGGAGCTCATCGCCGCCGTGCAGGGTCGCGGCCGCGGGCGATGCGCTCCTCGCCCCCGAGGTCACGCGGCGCGTGATCGCCCGGTTCGTGGATGGCGCTCCCGCGACCGGGACGGTTCCGGTTCGGGCGAGCCGTTCGACGCGGCGCCGACGCCCGAGCTCACCGAGCGCGAGACCGAGGTGCTGCGCTTGGTTGCCGAGGCGTTGAGCAACGCCGAGATCGCGCAGCGGCTCTACATCGGCGAGGCGACGGTGAAGACCCACGTCTCGAACGTGCTGCAGAAGCTCGGCGCGCGCGACCGCGTCGCCGCGGTCGTCTACGCCCACCGCCACGGTCTGACGTAGCCGCTCACGACCGTCTCGGACGCGCCGCCGCCTGCGCTCCGCTCGCGGCATCGGCGTGCCGATCGCGAGCCGACGCGGGCGGAACAGCGATCAGGCCGCGACGGGCACCGGAGCGTAGCGGTCGACGAGCGACTCGAACGCGTCGAGGAACGCCACGAGGAACGCGGCGGTGTCGTCGCTCGTGACCTCGCCGTCCTCGCCGAACAGGCCGGGACGCGACTGCACGTAGCCCTCGGGCTGGCCGAGAGTCGGAGCGTTGTAGTGGCTGAGGATCGCCTTCAGGTGCTGCTGCGCGGCGGCGGTCGCGATCGGGCCGCCCGAGGTGCCGATGACGGCGGTCGGCTTGCCGTCGAACGAGCCCTGACCCCACGGACGGGCCGCCCAGTCCAGCGCGTTCTTCAGCACGCCGGGGATCGAACGGCTGTACTCGGGCGTCACGATGATGACGCCGTCGACGTCCTCGATGGCCTGCTTGAAGTCACGCGCCACCTGCGGGTAGTCGGCGTCGTGGTCCACCGAGTAGAACGGCAGGTCCTTGATCGGGATCTCGACGAGGGTCGTGCCCTCGGGGGCGAGACGCTCGAGCGCCTTCGCGAGGCGGCGGTTGATCGACGTCGACGAGATGCTGCCGACGATGTAGCCGATGGTGCGATCGGACATGAGAATGCTCCTCCAAAGAAAAAGGTCCCCGGCGGGGACCACCGTGGACGTTCCATTCACGTGCAAGGAGCTGCGCTGCCGGATCTATTCCGCCGCATGGAAAATTCCTTCATGTGTCATCCGCCTGGACGGATGCGCGAGACCCGTCTCACGGGGGATGCCGCTGCGCGACCGGCATCCGTACGGTGGTATCGAGCCCATCTGAAGGAGACGCGATGCTGCAACTGACCGGGATCACCAAGAGCTACGGGACGAGACCCGCGCTCGACGATGTGTCATTCGACGTGCGCCAGGGCGCCTCACCGGATTCGTCGGCGGAAACGGCGCCGGCAAGACCACGACGATGCGCATCATCCTCGGCGTGCTGGCGAAGGATGCCGGAACGGTGACGCTCGACGGCGCCGAGGTGACGGCATCCGATCGCCGGCGATTCGGGTACATGCCCGAGGAACGCGGGCTCTACCCGAAGATGAAGGTCCTCGAGCAGATCGTCTACCTCGCGCGGCTCCACGGGTTCTCGAGAGCGGATGCCGAGACCCGCGCGACCGCGCTGCTCGAGCAGCTCGGGCTCGGCGAGCGCCTCGCCGACAACGTCGAGACCCTCTCGCTCGGAAACCAGCAGCGCGCGCAGATCGCCGCCGCACTCGTGCACGACCCCGAGGTGCTGATCCTCGACGAGCCGTTCTCGGGCCTCGACCCGCTCGCCGTGGACGTCGTGGCCGGCGTGCTGCAGCGGCGCGCCGTCGGAGGGTGCCGCGGTGCTCTTCTCGTCGCACCAGCTCGATGTCGTCGAGCGGCTGTGCGACGACCTCGTGATCATCGCGGGCGGCACGATCCGCGCCGCCGGCGCGCGCGAGTCGCTTCGCGCGCAGCACTCCACGCGCCGCTTCGAGCTCGTCTCGGCGGGAGACGCCGGCTGGCTCCGCACCGAGCCGGGCGTCGCAGGTGCTGGACTTCGACGGCGGCTACGCGGTCTTCGACGTCGACGACGATGAGACGGCGCAGCGAGTGCTGCGCCAGGCCGTCGCACAGGGAGATGTCGCGAGCTTCGCGCCGCAGCATCCGACTCTCGCCCAGATCTTCAGGGAGGTCATCCAGTGAGCACGCACGTCACGCAGGCGCCGAGCACGGCGCAGAGCGTCTGGCTCGTCGCCGAGCGCGAGATCGCCTCGAAGATCCGCAGCAAGGCGTTCCTGATCTCGACGATCATCCTCTTCCTCGGAGCGCTCGCGCTCGTGGTGTGGGGCGGCATCCAGGCCGGATCGACGAGCGGCACGCCGGTCGCGGTGACCGCGGACGCCCAGCAGTATGTGCAGGACGTCCCCGGTCTCGAAGTGACGGATGCCGCGGACCGCGCCGAGGCGGAGGCTCTCGTCGAGTCGGGCGACGTCGACGCCGCGATCGTCGGCGACACTGGCATCGCCGCTCGGCTTCGCGATCATCGCCGACGACGGCGCGCCGACGCAGCTGATGCTCAAGTTCGCCGTGCTGCCGCCGGTCGAAGCTGCTGAACCCCGACGACCACGGACGATGGCCTGCGCTACCTCGTCGCCATCGGCTTCGGCGTGGTGTTCCTGCTCGCGGCGTCGCTGTTCGGCGGGACGATCGCGCAGAGCGTCGTCGAAGAGAAGCAGACGCGCGTCGTGGAGCTGCTCATCTCGGCGATCCCGGTGCGGTCGCTGCTGGCCGGCAAGGTGATCGGCAACACGGTGCTCGCGATGGGGCAGATCCTGGTGCTGGCGGGGATCGCGATCGTCGGGTCTCACGGTGACCGGCCAGGGAGCGATCCTGCAGGGACTCGGCGGGCCGATCGCATGGTTCGCGATCTTCTTCCTGTTCGGGTTCGTGCTGCTCGCGGCGCTGTTCGCGGCCGCCGCGGCGATGGTGTCGCGTCAGGAGGACATCGGCTCGACCACGATGCCGCTGACGATGCTGATCATGGCGCCGTACTTCCTCGTGATCTTCTTCAACGACAACCCGACGGTGCTCGCGATCATGTCGTACGTGCCGTTCTCGGCGCCGGTCGGGATGCCGATGCGGCTGTTCCTCGGCGAGGCGCAGTGGTGGGAGCCGCTCCTCTCGCTCGCGATCCTCATCGCGACCTGCGTCGGGGCGATCCTCGTCGGCGCCCGCATCTACGAGAACTCGCTGCTGCGCATGGGCGGCCGGGTGAAGCTGCGCGAGGCGCTGGCCGGCTGACCCGGCCGTTCGGCGTGTTTGGGGTCCCGTTGCCGCGAGAGTACAGCTGGTCGCCGAGACGGTGGGTGATTCCCATCGCCTCGGCGACCAGCAGTCGTTTCGGCGTGAGGGAGCGGCGTTCAGGGCGCCGGAGCAGGCGGGTTGTCGTCGGGGTGGAAGGCCGTGAACAGCGAGTAGGTCTCGCCATCGGCATCCGGCCCTCGCTCTTTGAACTCGTTGAGAAGGCGCGTAGAGCCGCTCCGCGAGCTCGGCCTTGTGCGCGTCGTTGAGCTTGAGGCCGAGCCAGGTGGTGTCGAGCTCTTCGTCGCCGAGCCCCTCGATCTGCTGAAGGAAGGTCTCGACCAGCACACGGGACCCCGCGGGCATGGACGTGCGCCACGAGAGCCCCGTCGCGCGATAGGGGATCTCTCGCGCTCCCTGCGCGCCGGAGCGCTCGGGCTCGGCGGCGAGGTAACCGGTCTGCACAAGCGTGCGCACGTGATGGAGCATCGTGCCGGGATTGACGTCGAGCAGCTCGGCGAGCTCCTTGTTGGTGCGCGACTCGAACGCGCACAGCCGCAGCACCCGCAGCCGCAGCGGTGAGCTGAGCGCGCGCATGCGCGCCTCTGCCTCGGGATCGCCGCGTCGAAGCTCGATCCGCTCCTCGCCGGGCTGGGTCATGGGGCCAGGTTAGCCCACTGATTGACAATCCTCAATCAGTGGCGCAGACTGATTGACATGTCCCAATCAGACGACGCGGCGACCGAGACCGCCTACGACGACGGAGTGGTCGCCGAGGCGCGCGCCGAGGGTCCCCGCTCCCCCTCACGCGCCGAAGATGCCGCCGAGGCCGACCGCGAGAACGCCGGCGCCGCGACGACCGCGGCCCCCGCCCGAAGGGCTCGCTCTGGCGCGACCGGAACTTCATGACGCTGTGGAGCGGGCAGGCGCTGAGTCAGTTCGGCGGGCAGATCACCGAACTGGCGCTGCCGGTGCTTGCGGTGCTGCTCCTGAACGCCACCGAGTGGGAGGTCGGCGTGCTCGGCGCGGCGCAGTTCGCCGCCTTCCTCGTCGTCGGGCTTCCCGCCGGCGCGTGGATCGACCGGATGCGCAAGCGCCACGTGATGATCTGGGCGGATGCGGTGCGTGCGGCCGCCCTGGCCTCCCTTCCGCTGCTCGCGATCTTCGGCCACCTGCAGATCTGGCACATGTACGTCGTCGCGCTGGTCATGGGCGTCGCCACGGTGTTCTTCGACGTGTCGAACCAGAGCTTCATCCCGTCGCTGGTGCGCACCGACCAGATCGCCGAGGCGAACGGCAAGCTCCAGTCCACGGAGCAGCTCGCCGGCCTCGCCGGACCGGCGGCCGCGGGCTGGCTCATCGGAGTGCTCACCGCGCCGCTCGCGATCCTCATCGATGCCCTGACCTACGTCGCATCCTTCATCGCGCTGCTGTTCACGAAGGACCATGAGAAGCTGCGCGCGCCCGAGGACCACGCGCCCCTGCTGAAGGAGATCGGCGAGGGTCTGCGCTGGGTGTTCGGCAACCCGCTGCTGCGCCGCATCGTCGGCACGACCGGTGTCGCGAACTTCTTCAACACGATCATGATGACCCTGCTGCCGATCTTCGTGCTGCGCGAACTCGGACTGACGCCTGCCATGTTCGGCATCGTCTTCTCGTTCTCGGCGGCCGGCGGCCTGCTCGGTGCGATCGCGACGCCGCGCATCGTGGCGCGCATCGGAGAGGCGCGCGCCATTCCGCTCAGCTCGATCGGCTTCTGCCTCGTGCCCTTCTTCATACCCGCGATCTCGCTGGTGCCGGCCCTGGCATTCCCCCTCCTGGTCGTGAACTTCTTCCTGGGCAGCTTCATGATCCTGCTCTACAACATCACTCAGGTGACCTTCCGCCAGCGGATCACCCCGCCGCGTCTGCTCGGCCGCATGAACGCGTCGGTGCGCTTCGTCGTGTGGGGCGTCATGCCGATCTCGGCGCTGCTCGCCGGCGTGATCGGCACCTGGCTCGGGGTCGTCCCTGCGCTGTGGATCGCCGCGTTCGGGCAGCTGTTCTCGTGCCTGTTCGTCGTCATCGGCCCGTTCTGGACGATGCGCGACCTGCCCGACGCGCACGCGGACCACGCCCGCGCCGAGGACGGAGATCCGGCAACGCGAGCGATCCGTAAGGACGCTGCACAGCGAGATGGATGCCGCAAGCGGCCCTCGATCGCGGCCGGCTCGTGCCTAAGGTGGACCATGGCCGCGAGCATCCTGTCGATCGGCACCGCGGTGCCACCCGCTCGCGTGCCCCAGACGGCTGCGCGCGACGTGTTCGCGAGCCAGCCGGGCCTCAGCCGGATCGCGCAGCGGCTCATCCACGCCGCCTTCGACGCGTCGGCGATCGACTTCCGCAACACGGTCCTGACCGACCTCGCGTCATTCAGCGCCGGCGTCGAGCCGGACGCCGGCGACGCGACGCTGTTCGGCGGCTCCGGCGGCATCGTGCTCGCTCCCTCCACGGGCACGCGCAACGACGCCTACATCAGCCCTCGCCCCCGCCCTCTTCGCCGAGGCCGGCAGCCCAGGCGCTCGCTGAGGCCGGCGTCGCGCCCGGTGAGGTGACGCACGTCGTCACCGTCTCGTGCACGGGGATGTTCGCACCCGGGCCCGACTACCGGCTCGTGAAGGATCTCGGTCTGCCCACGGACGTCGAGCGGTACCACATCGGCTTCATGGGCTGCGCGGCCGCGCTCCCGGGCCTTCGCGCGGCAGCGCGGATCTGCGCCGCGCAGCCCGACGCCGTCGTTCTCGTCGCGGCGGCCGAGCTCTGCACGCTTCACATCCGCTCGTCGGAGGATCCGCAGCAGATCGTCGCGGCATCCGTCTTCGCCGACGGCGCCGCCGCGGCCATCGTCTCCGCGCGACCCCGCACGCGTCAGGGCCGCGGCTGGAGCTGGAGCGCTTCGGCACGGTCCTCACGAGCGAGGGCGAGTCGGACATGGTGTGGACCATCGGCGACGAGGGCTTCGACATGGTGCTTACCGCCGAGGTCCCCCGCATCATCGGACGCGAGATCCGCCAGGCCGTCGGAGCGTTCCTCGGCGATGACACCCCCGACGTATGGGCGGTCCATCCCGGGGGTCGAAGCGTGCTCGACCGCGTGGAGTCGGGCTCGGCCTCGAGCCTGCCGCCCTCGAGGCATCCCGCTCGGTGCTGCGCCGCCAGGGCAACATGTCGAGCGCGACGATCCTCTTCATCCTGCGGGACCTCCTTCACGAGGACGGCCTCGGCCGACGGCGCCGTCGTCGCCGCACTCGCCTTCGGACCCGGCCTCACCGTGGAGTCGGCCCTCCTCACCCGCACCTCGGTGGAGCCTGCGTGAACCTGGCCGTCCGCGACGCCGAGGTCGCCGAGCTCATGGACGACCCCGACTGCGACCCACAGCGACTCGAGGCGACGCTTCGCCGCTTCGACACGGTCAACCGGCTGTGGAGCGGCTGGGGCGGCGTCTACCGCTCGCGGCTGCGCCCGTACCTCGCCTCGCTCGGCCGCCCGGCGCGCGTCCTCGACCTCGGAGCGGGAGGCGGCGACCTGCTCGTCCGGCTCGCCGGCCTTGCCGCTCGGGACGGCTTCGACGTGGAGTGGATCGGTGCCGACCCGGATCCGCGCGCGATCGCGGTGGCTGAAGAGCGGACTACTCCGCGTGTGACCTTTCGACTGCACGGATGCCGCGGGCCTGCGCGCGGGGGGAGCGAGGTTCGACGTGGTGCTGTCGAACCACGTCATGCACCACCTGGCACCCGGCGAGCTGCGCGTGTTCGCGGACGACACGCTCGCACTGAGCGACGGCATCGTGCTCCACTCCGACATCCGGCGCAGCCGCCTCGCCTACGCGCTGTACACCGTGGGGGTCACACCGCTCGCGCCCGGAACGTTCCTGCGGACCGACGGACTGCGCTCCATCCGCCGGAGCTACCTCGTGGACGAACTGGCGGGCGCGCTGGGCGAGAACTGGCGGGTCGAAGCCGGCGTCGCCGTTCCGCGTGCTCGCCCTGGGTCGCGCGGGTGGCTGACGTCATCGTCGTGGGAGCGGGTCCCGTCGGGACGCTCCTCGCGGCCGAGCTCTCCCGGCGCAACGTCGACGTCGCGTTGCTCGAGCGGCGTGCCGGAGCCGGCGACGGCACCCGCGCGATCGGTGTGCACGCTCCCGTGCTCGCCGCCCTCGAGGCATCCGGAGCCACCGAACGTCTTCTCGCCGTCGGCCGTCCGGGTGCACCGCGGGCGAGGCGCGGTCCGGCGGCCGCGCCCTCGGGATCGTGCGATTCGACCGGCTGAACCGGCGGTATCCGTTCGTCGCCGCACTCCCCCAGGCCGCGACGGAAGAGGCGCTCGCGGTCGGCGCGCCGGAGCCGCTGCGGGGTACGACCGTGACCGACGTGACGCCGCGGGATGGCAGCATCCGGGTGTCGATCGAAGGCGGCGAGCCGATGGCGGCGCCGATCGTCGTGGTCGCGGGGGGCTGGCGCGCCCGGAGGCTGGTCTATCGAGCCGGCGGCCTGCGGGTGCGTCCGTATGCCGACCGCTATCTGATGGCGGATGTCGCATCCGACCGCGACCGAGACCTCGCGGTCGTGAACATCGACCGGAGCGGGGTGCTGGAGTCCTTCCCGCTTCCCGGTGGACGGCGGCGGTTCGTCGCGTGGGATGCGGATTCCGAGGATGCCGCCGAAGGCGCCCGCGCGGAGCGCCTGCGTTCGGCGCTCACAGCGCGAGGCGAGCATGCGGCGGCGGAACAGGTGACGGTCGCGACAGCGTTCGAGGTGCGGCGGGCGGTCGCTCCGGCACTGCGTCGCGGCGGGCTGTTCGCGATCGGCGACACCGCACACGAGGTCAGTCCGATCGGCGGGCAGGGGATGAACCTGGGCCTGCTGGATGCTGCGACCCTCGCGCCTCTGCTCGCGTCGTGGGTGCGGACCGGCGCGCCGCCAGACGCGGAGCTGGCGCGGTGGGAGCGGCGCCGCGTCGCATCCGCGCGCACCGCCGCTGCGCTCGCGACGCTGAACACGTCGCTCGGCCGGCCGCTCGGCCCGGCCGCGCATGCCGTGCGGCGCGCCGGCCTGCGGGTCGCGCTGCTGCCGCCGGGCGCTCGGCTGCTCGCCCACGCCTACGCGATGGGGTTCGACCGCGACGCGTGATCGCCTGCGCCTGGTGATCCCGGCTCAAGTACGCGTCAGGCGGCGACGGCGCCGCCCGTCGCGACGAGCTGCACCACGAGCAGGAGTGCCGCGAGCATGACGAGGCGGAAGAGCGCTCGCGTCGGCGGACGCACCAGCGCGAGCACGGCCGTCGCCAGCGCCACGACGACGACCGCGGAGAAGAAGACCCACGACAGGGTCGACGCCGCCGCGAGGTCGCCGGCGGACGACCCGACGAGGACCGCGACGGCACCGACGATGATTCCGGCCGCGGCGACGACCGCCGAGGCGCGAGCTCCGATGCGATGCGGGAGGCCGCGCACGCCGGTGCGCCGATCGTCGTCGAGATCGGGCAGGACGTTCGTCAGGTGCACGGCCGCCCCGAGCGCGGCACCCGCGATCCAGCCCCACAGGGCAGTGACGCGAGGATCGGGAAGCGACAGCGTCGCGAGCGACGGGAAGATCCCGAAGCTCACGAGGAACGGCACGATCGAGAACGGCGTCGACTTGAGACCCGCGTTGTACGACCACGCCGAAGCGAGGAAGAGGGCGTGGGCTGCCAGCATCCCCCACCCGAGCGGTGCTGAGAGGAGCAGTGCCGCGGCGAGCGCGCCGAGCGCCGCGCCCCACGCGACGCGCTCGCTCACGTCGCCGCGCGCGATGGGCTTGTCGGTGCGGCCGACGGCGCGGTCGCGAGGGGCGTCGATCGCGTCGTTCGAGAGGCCGATCGAGAGCTGGCCGCAGAAGACCGCGAGGGTCAGCAGGATGAGCCGCCACGGCTCGAGACCGACCGCGATCCCGAGAGCGAGCGCGAGCGCCGAGACGACGAGCGTCGGTCCCGGATGCGTCGAACCCCACAGCGCCCGGATGGTCGCGAAGAAGGACATCCGTGACCCGCTCAGCGCTTGAGCCGCTCTCGACGAGTGTGATGTCCCGACGTCTGGCGCCGGACTGTCGGCGACTCGGCTCCGGCCGAGACTGGGGACATCGCACTCGAGGGCCATCGCACGATGCCTGCGAGCTCGAGTCGCGAGACATGTCGCGCACGCTCAGCGCAAGGCGCGCGCGACGATCCGCGGTTCGACGAATGCGGCCCACGCATTGCGCGACGAAGACGAAACGGCCGGAGCGTGCGAGCTGCATGCTCCGACCGTAGCGTCGTGGATCAGTCCTCGAGGATCGCCTCGATGACCTCGTCATCGTCGTCGGCGGACGAATCGGATGCCTCTGCCGGCCCGTCGCTGGTCAGGACCAGCGCCGAGCCGTCGGCCGCGACATCCACCCGCACCACATCGCCGTCGTGCACGCCGCCCGAGAGGATCGCCATCGCGAGCCGGTCCTGGATCTCGGACTGGATGAGCCGCCGCAGCGGCCGCGCGCCGAACACCGGGTCGTAGCCGCGCTCGGCGAGCCACGCGCGCGCGTCGGGCGTCACCGCGAGCGTGAGACGACGATCCTTGAGCCGGCGCTGCAGGGCGTCGACGGCGAGCTCCACGATCTGCGCCAGATCGTCCTCGGTGAGGGCCTGGAACATCACGATGTCGTCGAGGCGGTTGATGAACTCGGGCTTGAACGCCTGGCGCACCAGCACCTGCACCTGCTCGCGCTTCTGCTCGGTCGACAGCGTCGGGTCGATGAGGATCGGCGAGCCGAGGTTCGACGTGAGGATCATGATCACGTTCTTGAAGTCGACGGTGCGACCCTGGCCGTCGGTGAGGCGGCCGTCGTCCATGACCTGCAGCAGCACGTCGAAGACCTCGGGGTGCGCCTTCTCGACCTCGTCGAGCAGGACGACGCTGTAGGGGCGGCGGCGCACCGCCTCGGTGAGCTGCCCGCCCTGCTCGTAGCCGATGTAGCCCGGAGGGGCGCCGACCAGCCGCGAGACGGTGTGCTTCTCGCCGTACTCCGACATGTCGATGCGCACCATGGCGTGCTCGTCGTCGAAGAGGAACTCGGCGAGCGCCTTCGCCAGCTCGGTCTTGCCGACGCCGGTCGGGCCGAGGAAGAGGAACGATCCCGTCGGCCGGTTCGGGTCGCTGATGCCCGCGCGCGAGCGGCGCACGGCGTCCGAGACCGCCTTCACGGCCTCCTTCTGCCCGATGAGCCGCCGGCCGAGCTCGCGTCTCGAGGTGAAGCAGCTTCTCGGTCTCGCCCTGCAGCAGCCTTCCGACCGGGATGCCGGTCCAGGCCGCGATGACGGCGGCGATGTCTTCGTCGGTGACCTGGTCGTTGACCATGCGGTCGCCCGCGGGCTCCTCGCGCTCTGCCTCGAGCGAGCTGGCGCTCGAGCGACGGGATCTCGGCGTACAGCAGCCGGGACGCCTTCTCGAGGTTGCCCTCGCGCTGCGCGCGCTCGGCCTCGACGCGGGCGGCGTCGAGCTTGCGTCTTGAGGTCGCCGACCCGGTTCAGCGACGCGCGCTCGCGCTCCCACCGGGTCTGCAGCTCGCCGAGCTTCGCCTCTTCGGCGCTCGAGCGTCTCGCGCAGCTGCGCAAGGCGCTCCTTCGAGGCGTCGTCCTTCTCGCGCTTGAGCGCGAGCTCTTCGAGCTTCAGCCGGTCGACGTGACGGCGCAGCTCGTCGATCTCGAGCGGCGCCGAGTCGATCTCCATGCGCAGCCGCGACGCGGCCTCGTCGATGAGGTCGATCGCCTTGTCGGGCAGCTGCCGGCTCGGGATGTAGCGGTGCGAGAGGGATGCGGCGGCGACGAGTGCGGCATCCGCGATCGCGACCTTGTGGTGCGCCTCGTAGCGCTCCTTGAGACCGCGCAGGATCGCGACGGTGTCTTCGACGCTCGGCTCGCCGACATAGACCTGCTGGAAGCGGCGCTCGAGCGCGGCATCCTTCTCGATGAACTCGCGGTACTCGTTGAGCGTGGTGGCGCCGATCATGCGCAGCTCACCGCGCGCGAGCATCGGCTTCAGCATGTTGGATGCCGCGACCGACCCTTCGCCGCCGCCCGCGCCCATCAGCACGTGCAGCTCGTCGATGAACGTGATGATGCGGCCGTCGGAGTCGGTGATCTCCTTCAGCACGCTCTTCAGCCGCTCCTCGAACTGGCCGCGGTACATCGCGCCCGCGACGAGCGCGGAGATGTCGATCGTGACGAGTTCCTTGTCCTTGAGCGAGTCGGCGACGTCGCCCGCGACGATGCGCTGCGCGAGGCCCTCGACGACGGCGGTCTTGCCGACGCCGGGCTCGCCGATGAGCACGGGGTTGTTCTTGGTGCGGCGGGTCAGCACCTGGCTGACGCGGCGGATCTCGCTGTCGCGACCGATGACCGGGTCGAGCTTGCCCTGGCGGGCGCGGTCGGTGAGGTTGATCCCGAACTGCTCGAGGGCGCTGCGCGCATCCTCCTGTCCGGGGTTCTGCGTGGCGTTCATGCGTCTCCTGAAATCTGCGGACTCAAAGTTGAGTCGTCCTGGACTCAAGTTTAGCAGGATCGGATGCCGCGGCAACGCCGATCGGCTGGCCAACTCACGCCCGACCGCGAGACGGCTGGTCGCCGGAGGTGGTGCTTCCACGCTCGTACAGCCGTCGCTCGCGGCGGAGGGCTCAGGCGACGGGCTCGAGCACGGACGCCTCGACGCCGGCCGCCTCCATCGCCTCCCGCGTGCAGCAGAAGCGTGCGCGGTAGGCGGTCGGGGTCGTGCCGAGCACGCGGGCGAAGTTCTGACGCAGCACCGCGGCGGAGCCGAAGCCGCTCTCGTACGCGATGCGGTCGAGGCCGAGGTCGGTCTTCTCGAGGAGTCGCTGCGCGTGGATGATCCGCTGGCGCGCGAGCCACGCCGCCGGCGTCGCACCGAAGTCGGCCTTGAAGCGGCGCGCGAACGTGCGCGGAGACATGTGCGCCTTGGCCGCGAGCTGATCGACGGTGAGCTCGTGGCGCAGGTTGTCCAGCATCCAGTCGGTCACCGGGGCGAGCGAGAGCGAGGCGACCTGCGGGAGCGGCTTGTCGATGAACTGCGCCTGCCCGCCGTCGCGCTGCGGCGGGCACGACCATGCGACGCGCGATCCGGTTCGTCATCTCGGCGCCGAGCTCCTGGCGCAGCAGGTGCAGGCACGCGTCGAGGCCCGCGGCGGTGCCGGCGCTCGTGATGATGCGGCCGTCCTGCACGTAGAGCACGTCGGGATCGACGTCGATCTGCGGGTACATCTTCGCCATCGTGTCGGCGTACATCCAGTGCGTCGTCGCCTTGCGACCGTCGAGCACGCCCGCCGCCGCGAGGATGAACGACCCGCTGCAGACGCTCAGCACCCACGCGTCGCGGGCGACGGCGTCGCGGACGACGTCGAGCACGCGCTCGTCGGTGTTCGCCCAGTACTCGCGGGGCGTCGGCGAGACGACCACGAGATCGGCCTCGTAGGCGAACGACAGATCGTGCTCGACGTTGATCGAGAAGCCGAGCTTGGACTGCACGACGCCGGGAGTCGGAGCGACGATGCGGAAGTCGAAATTCGGGATGCCGTCATCCGACCGGTCGAGTCCGAAGGCCTCGCACGCGACGCCGAACTCGAAGGGTGCGAAGCCGTCCTGGACGATCACGGCGACTGTCTTCATGGTTCCTCCGATGGTGGCAGTTTTCATGCGATCAGTGGCCATTCTGCCACTAGTGGCAGTCCGAGCCGCAAGCGTAGCGTTTCTGCCATGTTCATGGTGATTCTTCTCGCAGTCCTCTCCACTGTCGCGATCGCCTCGACGATCGCCACCGTCCGCAACGACGGCTACCGCCGGACGCCGACCGACTGGTCGCGTCTCTCCTGATCCCTCCGGCCCTGCGCGAGACTTCACATCTGCACGGTGGCACCGGCGTGTTTCGGTGCGGATGCGCAGTCTCGCGCACCGGCAGGGGCTCAGGCCGGTGACGCGGCGGTAGACCTCGAGCATCGCGGCGGTCCGCGACGACTGGCGGAATCGGTCGCGCACCGACGGGTCCGGCACCGGCGCGGTGCCGGCCTCGATGTCGGCGGCCGCGCGGCGCAGCGCCTCGGCGAGCGCGGCAACCGAGCCGTCGGCGACATCCCACCGGCCCGCACCCAGTTCGGCCGCGATGTCGGGGTCGCTCACGACCGACGGGGTGCCGAGCGACGCAGCCTCGAAAACCGTCATGCCCTGCGTCTCGAAGCCGATCGAGGTCTGCACGACGGCATCCGCGGCCTGGATCCTGCGGAGCGCGTCGGCATACGGCATCCTGCCCGCGAAGCGAACGGATGCGGCGGGCCGCCGCTTCTCGACGATCCTGCGTGCCGCGCGCAGCTCTCCCCCGCCGCCGATCACCTCGACCTCGGCGCGCACACCCGACTCCGCGAGCGCCTCGAGGAACGGCAGCAGGCGCTTCTCGGGACTCATGCGGCCGATCCACACGAACCGCGGCGGGCCGGGAGCGCGCTCCGCGGACGCCGTGGCGAGGACGTCGCGCAGCACGTCGTCGTCGATGCCGTTCCAGACCACATCGACGGCGGGCAGGCCCCTGAGCCGGCACGACCCCGTGCTCTTCGAGGCGACGTGCGAAGTGCGACGACGGCGCCGTGACGGCATCCGATCGTCCCGCGAACCGCCGCAGATACGACCAGCCGTCGTGGCCGGCTGGCTTCGGTTCGGCGGCTCCGCCCAGCGCGCGGCGCTGCCACGCGTTGAGCACCCGCAGCACGAACCCCGGGAACGGCGCGGTGGCCCGGATGCCGACATCCACGCGGTTGTGCATCGTGTGCACCACGGGCAGGCGGTGCCGCGCAGCGAATCGGTGCCCGATGAACGCGCCCCAGAAGTCGGCCTGCACGTGGACGACATCCACGGGCGGACGATCCTTCATCGCCTCGTCGAGGAAGCGATCGGTGCGCCGGCCGGGCCACGTGAACGCGTACTCGCGGTCAGGAGTGATCGGGATCGACGGCAGATCGAGGTACGCGGCGTCCGGATCCCGCCGCGTTCGCCCGCGGCCCGTGCATGCGCGGCGCGACGACCGTGACGGTGTGACCGGCCTTCTCGAGGAACCGGCGCTGCAGCCGCATCGAGACCTGAGCACCGCCGAGGGACTCGAGGTGCTGATCGCCGAACATCACGACGTGCACGGCGCCTACTCGGGGATCTGCTCGCCGCGGTAGAGCGCTTCGAAGGTGTCGAGGGTGCGCTGCATGTCGTGCACCTTGACGCCCTCGCGGGATGCCTGCTGCATGCGCAGCCGCTCCTCAGGCGTCTGGGTGAGCACCGTCGTCAGCTTCGCGGCGAGATCGTCGACGCTGCCGGGCTCGAACAGGTAGCCGTTCTCGCCGTCGTGCACGAGGTGCGGCAGCGCGACGGCGTTCGCGGCGACGATCGGCAGACCGGACGCCATCGCCTCCATCGTCGCGATCGACTGCAGCTCGGCGACCGACGCGATGACGAAGAGGCTCGCGCGGGTCAGCGTGGCGCGCAGCTCCTCGTCGCTGGTGAGACCGTGGAACGTCACGCGGTCGGTGAGCCTGAGCTCCTTGGTGAGGTGCTCGAGGTTGCGGCGCTGGTCGCCGTTGCCGATGATGTCGAACGTCACGTCGAGCGCCGGGTCGAGCTTCGTCATCGCCCGCAGGACGACGTCGATCTGCTTCTCGGTGGTGAGGCGCCCGACGAAGACGATCCGGTTCGCGTCGCGGGGGCTGTAGTCGGGCGTGTAGTTGCCGGCCTCGATTCCGCAGCTGATCGGGATCACGTTCTTGATGTCGATCGTCGCCTCGAGGAAGTCCGCCGCCTTGCGGGTCGGCGTCGTGACCGCCTCGGTCATGTTGAACGTGCGCATCGCGTCATCCCACGCGATCTTCAGCACGAACTTGTTGAGGAATGCGGGCAGCGTCGTGAAGTCGACCACGTTCTCGGCCATCACGTGGTTGGTCGCGATGAGCGGGATGCCGCGCTTGTGGGTCTCGCGGGCAAGGCCGCGTCCGAGGTTGATGTGCGACTGGATGTGCACGACATCGGGCTTCACCGGATCGAGCGCCTTGCGCGAGTAGTGCTTGGTCATCCACGGGAAGACGAAGGTCAGCCAGTCGTGCGGCCAGTAGCGGTGGGAGGGGACCCGGTGCACCGTCATCGGCTGACCCTCGATCACCTCGGTGAACGTCCCGTGCGGGGCGCGGGTCTTCGCGGGTGCGAGGACATGCACGTCGTGACCGCGTGCGACCAGTCCGGCGGCGAGGCGCTCGGCGAACCGGGCTGCGCCGTTGACGTGCGGCGTGAAGGTGTCCGCGCCGATGAGGATCGTGAGCGCGCGCGGACTCGCGCCGTCGGCGGAAGAGTCGGCGGGCGTCGCGGGATCGGTCACGGGGTGGGATGGCCTGTCTGTGCGGCGGGGGAGCGCGCGCGAACGGGTGGTGCGCGCGGCTTCCACTGTACCCGAGGGGTTCGTGGCGCCCGGGATCGGGCACGCCCCCGTACGCTGGATGCATGCCCCGACTGCAGGCCGACGCCGATCCGACCCTGTGGGTTCCGGTCACCGACTCGCTCGGATTCACCGGCCGTCGCCACCGCAAGGCGGCGATCCGGATGCTGCTCACCCAGGTCAATCGCGCGGTCGGCAAGACCGAACAGCCGGGCAGCGGGTTCCTCGCCTGGAGCATGAGTCAGGCCGCGCCCTTCCTCATGAAGCGGGCGGCCGGACGCGTGCTCGTGTGGGTCTGGAAGTCGGAGCCCGACCTGCTCGTCGTCATGGCGCAGGTGCAGGAGGCGACCCCGCAGCTGCGCACCTCGCGGGCGATGATGCCGATGGAGTACGACGACACCGAGGCGTTCCGAAGCACCCACCTGGGCGTCGGCGAGAAGCTCTCCATGCCGCTCCCCGCCGACCCGCGCACGCCGCCGTTCGCGACCTACACGTGGGACACCGGCACCCACTTCGTCGTCGTCACCGCCGTGTGCGCGGATCGTGAGAGGTTCGGGATCGTGCTCGGGGCCGTCGACGACATCGCCCGCACTGTCCGCATCGTCGACGACCTCGCGCTCGGCGAGTCGCCGGCCGTTCTGAGGATCGACCCCGCGTGACAGACAGCGTCCATCCCGCCGACCACCGCCCCGTGCGCATCGGCGTGCAGCTCGCCCCGCAGCACTCCTCGATGGCGCAGTACCGCGACGCGGTACTGCGCGCCGAGGACCTCGGTGTCGACGCCGTCTTCAACTGGGACCACTTCTATCCGCTCACGGAGCCGCTGGACGGCGAGCACTACGAGGCGTGGACACTCCTCGCGGCCATCGCCGAGCGCACCGAGCGCGTCCAGTTCGGTCCGCTCGTCAACTGCAGCTCGTACCGCAACCCGGATCTGCAGGCCGACATGGCCCGGACCGTCGACCACATCAGCGCCCACAGCACGGGCGTCGGCCGTCTCATCTTCGGGACCGGGTCGGGCTGGGCGGAGCCCGATTACGAGGGGTACGGATATGAGTTCGGAACGGTCGGCAGCCGTCTCGACGCCCTCGCCGACGACCTCCCGCGCATCCGCGCTCGCTGGGATCGCCTGAACCCCGCGCCGACGCGCCGGATCCCGATCCTCATCGGCGGGCAGGGCGAGCGCAAGACGCTGCGTCTGGTTGCGAAGCATGCCGACATCTGGCACACCTTCACCAAGCTCGAGGACCTCCCCCGCAAGATCGGAGTGCTCCACGAGCGATGCGCCGAGGAGGACCGCGACCCCGCGGACATCGAGCTGTCGACCGGGTTCACCATCCGCGGGTTCGGGCCGCTGCTCGAGGGTGCGGATGCCGCGACGCGGCTGCACGCGCTGGGCTTCAGGCTCCTCATCCCCGCCATCGACGGCCCCGACTACGACCTGTCGTCGCTGCGCCCGCTGCTCGAGTGGCGCGATCGGGTGAACGCCGTCTGACCGCCGCGCCGTGCCCAGCCCGCTGGTACGCAGGCCGCGCTAGCCTCGATGCACAACCTCCGGAGGCGCACGTGCAACGACCTCTCGCCGGGCTCACGCGCAAGAACGTGGGCCGCGAGCTCCTGGCGGGCGTGACGCTCATCGCGATCGCGATCCCGCTGAACATCGGCTACGCCCAGATCGCGGGGCTTCCGCCGACCGCGGGCCTCTATGCGCTCGTCCTGCCGACCGTCCTCTATGCGCTGGTCGTCTCGTCTCGCCAGCTCGTGGTCTCCCCCGATGCCGCAGCCGCCGCCCTGGTGGCATCGTCGATCGGCGGACTCGCCGTCGCCGGCTCGGCTGACTACGCGACCCTCGCTCTCGCGCAGGCGATCATCTGCGGCATCCTGTTCTTCCTCCTCGCCGTCTTCAAACTCGGATTCCTCGCCAACTTCCTCTCGAAGCCGATCCTGGTCGGATTCGTCGGGGGCCTGGCGCTCGACATCCTGGTATCGCAGATCGCCAAGATGCTCGGGGTGAGCATGAATCCGGCGGTGAGTTCGTCGAGAAGGTGGTCGGGCTGATCGGCGGTCTCCCGACCCTCAACGTCTGGTCGCTCCTCATTTCCGTCGCCTCCGTGGCCGTGCTGCTCATCGGCAGGCGACTGCTGCCCGTCGTCCCCTGGGCACTCATCGTGCTCATCGGCGCCACCGTCGTGGTCGTGCTCACGAGCGCGGACCAGGCGGGAGTGGCAGTGGTGGGCGAGGTCCCCGCAGGGCCGCCCGCACTGACCTGGCCGCTCCTCGACTGGACCATGTGGCTCGCGCTCATTCCCTCCGCCATCGCCCTCACGATGGTCACGACCGCCGAGGGACTGCTCGTCTCTCGCTCGTACGGCGAGAAGAACCACTACCGCACCGACCCCAACCGCGACCTCTTCGCCTTCGGCGTCGCGAACGTGGCGGCGGGGGCGAGCGGCAGCTTCGCGGCGGGGTCCTCGACCTCCCGGACCGCGGCCATGGACCAGGCGGGATCGCGGACGCAGCTGCCGTCGCTGGTCCTCGCAGCCGGAACGCTGCTGCTGCTCCTCTTCGGCACCGCGCTGCTCGCCGACATCCCGTCCCCCGCCATCGGGGCGATCGTGGGCGTCGCGATCCTGCCGCTCCTCGGCATCCGCGAGTTCAGGGCACTGTGGAAGCTCGACCGGTTCGAGTTCGCCGTCGCCGCCGTCTGCTTCGTCGTGACCCTGTTCATCGGCTCGATCGCCGGCATCGTCGTGGCGTTCGTGCTGGCGCTCGTGAATCTCGCGAAGCGCGCCGCGAACCCCGCCATCGACGTGCTCGCACTCAACGACAACTCGGCGGACTCGCTTCTCGAGAAGGCGCCGAGCGGATCGGTCACCGCGCCGGGCATCATCGTGATCCGGATGGCGGCCCCGCTCTTCTTCGCGAACGGCGACATCTTCGCCCAGGCGGTCAAGACCGCGGTGACCGCGGCCGGCGGAGCGGACGCCGTGCACCACGTCGTGATCGACATGGAAGCCGTCACGGACGTGGATGTGACTGCATCCGAATCCTTCGCCGGTCTGCGTGACTGGCTCGACGGCGAGTCGGTCATCCTCTCGTTCAGCCGGGTGCGCTCGGGCGCGCGACCGCGCCTCGAGCAGTTCGGGATCATCGGCGACGAGACCGTGTACGCCACGAACCGGGCGGCGATCGAGTCGCTGACCCCGCACATCGGCTGGCGCGAGAAGCTGTGGCAGCGTCTCTCGGGCCCACGTGCCGAGGATGCCGCCGACGCCGATGCACTCAACATCACCAAGAGCAGCAACTGAGAAGGAGCGGCCATGGTCCCCGTCATCGGAGAGATTCTTCCCCTCGCGCTGGGTGTGGCGATCAGCCCGATCCCGATAATCGCGGCGATCCTGATGCTGCTGTCGCCGAAGGCGCGGGTGACGAGCGTCGGGTTCCTGCTCGGCTGGGTGCTGGGCATCGTCGTCGCGGTGACGCGTCTTCACGCTTCTGTCATCGGTGCTCCCTGAGTCTGATGCGGACTCCTCCAAGCCGATCCAGGCCACCATCCAGCTTCTCCTCGGGATCGGCCTGCTCGTGCTCGCCATCGGCCAGTGGCGCAAGCGACCGAAGGCCGGCGCAGAGCCGGTGCTTCCGAAGTGGATGCAGGCGATCGACAAGGTCAGCTTCCCTCTCGCGCTCGGCCTCGGCTTCCTGCTCTCAGCCGTCAATCCCAAGAACCTGTTGATGGCCGCCGCCGCCGGTGTCGACATCGGGGATGCTGCGCTGAGCGTCGGCGAGACGATCGGCGTCATCGCCGTGTACACGCTGATCGCGGCATCCACAGTTCTGGTGCCCGTCGTCGGGTATCTGATCGCCGCCGAGAAGCTCCGCGCACCGCTCGACGCCCTCAGAGTCTGGCTCGCGAGGGAGAATGCCGCCATCATGGCAGTGGTTCTCCTCGTGATCGGCGTGACCCTCATCGGGAAGGGCATCGCAAGCTTCTGACGGGCAACGAGAGGCAACCACATCATGATGCGGAGAATGGGACGCCCCGGCCTGATCGGTCTCGCGGCGCGCACGGCCGTCGTGGCGGGAACCGCAACCGCCGTGAGCGGTGCGGTGAGCGGCCACCAGCAGGCGAAAGCCGAGCAGCAGTACAACGCGCAGCAGTACGAGGCGTCACAGCAGCAGGCGGCCATGAACGCCGCGGCGGCGCAGGCCGTCGCGAACGCCCAGGCGCAGCAGGCTGCCCAGCAGGCGTATGTGGCGGCGACGGCGCCGCCCGCTGCCGCCGGGACGGATATCGTCGCCGAGCTGCAGAAGCTCGCGGCCCTTCAGCAGGCGGGCATCCTCACCGCGGACGAGTTCGCGCAGGCGAAGGCGAAGCTGCTCAGCTGAACTTCCGCAGGTGCCCGAGGCACGGCCTGCGACCAGACACCGAATTCGCGACGAGACACCGCGCAATGCACGGTGTCTCGTCGCAAACAGAGTGTCTCGGGGTTACGCCTCGTCCGTGTCCTGGCCGACGGCGCCGACCGTGACCGCTTCGCGTTCGATGAGGGCGGCCTCGGCGTCGAGGTCGGTCGCGGCCTGCTCGAACTGCGACTGGTAGAGCCGCCAGTACGCGCCGTGCTGCGCGATGAGCTCGTCGTGGCTGCCCTTCTCGACGATGTCGCCGTGCTCCATCACGAGGATGAGGTCGGCGTCGCGGATCGTCGACAGGCGGTGCGCGATCACGAACGACGTGCGTCCCTCGCGGAGCGCCGCCATCGCGTGCTGCAGGAGCAGCTCGGTGCGGGTGTCGACCGATGACGTCGCCTCGTCGAGGATCAGCACCGACGGCTGGGCGACGAACGCGCGAGCGATCGTGATGAGCTGCTTCTCGCCCGCCGAGACGTTCGAGGCGTCCTCGTCGAGGACCGTGTCGTAGCCGTCCGGCAGCGAGTGCACGAAGCGGTCGACGCGGGTGGCCTTCGCGGCCGCGAGGATCTCGTCGTCGGTCGCCGACTCGCGGCCGTAGCGGATGTTGTCACGGATCGTGCCCGCGAACAGCCACGGGTCCTGCAGCACCATGCCGGTGCGCGAGCGCACGTCGTCGCGGGTGAGCTCGGCGATGTCCTGGCCGTCGAGCAGGATGCGGCCGCCGTCGAGCTCGTAGAACCGCATGATGAGGTTCACGAGCGTCGTCTTGCCTGCACCCGTGGGCCCGACGATCGCGACCGTCTGGCCGGGCTCGACGCGGAACGAGAGGTCGGTGATGAGCGGACGCTCCGGCGTGTACGAGAAGCGCACGTTCTCGAACTCGATGACGCCTTCGCCGTCCACCGGCTCCGGGGCGTCCGGCGAGTCCGGCTCCTGCTCGTCGGCGTCGAGCAGCTCGAAGACGCGCTCGGCGGATGCGGTGCCCGACTGCACGACCGCGGCCATGCCACCCAGCTCCGACAGGGGCTGCGTGAACTGCTGCGAGTACTGGATGAACGCCTGCACGTCGCCGAGACGCAGCTGGCCGCTCGCGACCATGAGCCCGCCGAGCACGGCGATGCCGACGTAGGTCAGGTTCCCGATGAACATCATGCCCGGCATGATCATGCCGGAGAGGAACTGCGCCTTGAAGCTCGCCTCGTAGAGCTCCTCGTTCTCGACCTGGAACTTCGCGGCCGAGTCCGCCTCGCGGCCGAAGACCTTGACGAGCGCGTGGCCCGAGAACGACTCCTCGACGCGGGCGTTGAGGCGCCCGACCTTGCGCCACTGGATGCCGAACGCCTTCTGCGAACGGGGTCCGATGACGCCGAAGATCACCGCCATCAGCGGGAGCGACACGAGCGCGACGAGCGCGAGCTGCCACGAGATCGAGAACATCATGATGAGCACGCCGATGACGGTGAGCACCGAAGTGACGACGGTCGACAGCGACTGCTGCATCGTCTGCGTGATGTTGTCGATGTCGTTGGTGACGCGTGAGATCAGCTCGCCGCGCTGCACCTTGTCGAAGTACGACAGCGGCAGCCGGTTGATCTTCGCCTCGACCGACTCGCGCAGGCGCCACATGGTGCGGACCATGATGACGTTGATCACATAGCCCTGCATCCAGTTGAGCAGCGACGACGCGACGTAGATCGCGAGCACCGCGACGATCACCATGCGGAGGGCATCGAAGTCGACACCCGCGCCGACGACGAAGTCGTCCATGGCGCCGATCATGTTGGCGAGGTCGGTCTGGCCGGCGCTCTCGAGGCTCGAGACGACGACCTCCTGCGAGGTGCCCGCGGGGAACTGCGCCGCCAGGGCGTTCGAGGCGAAGCCCTCGAAGATGATGTTGGTGGCCTCGCCGAGGATCTTCGGGGCGATCACCGCGAGCAGGACGCCGATCGATCCCATGATCGACACGAAGATGAAGGCGAACGGCGTGGGGCCTGAGCAGGCCGATCAGGCGGCCGAAGCTCTTGCCGAAGTTCGCCGCCTTGCCGGGAGCGACGCTGTCCCAGTCGCCCGAGTTCAGGCGCGCCTGCTCGGCGAGCTCGAGCTCGAGACGCTCTTCCTCTGTCAGCAGGTCGGGGGCGCTCATGCCTCCACCCCCAGCTGCGACTCGACGATCTCTCTGTAGGTCTCGCTGGTACTCAAGCAGTTCCTCGTGTGTTCCGACGCCGACCATCTGCCCGTCCTCGAGCACGACGATCCGGTCCGCTTCCGTGATGGTCGACACCCGCTGGGCGACCACGATCTTGGTGACACCGGGCAGCTCGCGCCACAGCGCCTGCCGCAGCCGCGCGTCAGTGGTCAGGTCGAGCGCCGAGAACGAGTCGTCGAAGACGAGGATGTCGGGCTGGTGCACGATCGCCCGCGCGATGGCCAGGCGCTGGCGCTGACCGCCGGAGACGTTGGTGCCGCCCTGCGAGATCCGCGCCTCGAGCTGCCCCTCCATCTCCTCGACGAAGTCCCGGCCCTGCGCGATCTCGAGCGCCTTCCAGAGCTCCTCGTCGGTCGCCTCCTCACGCCCGAAGCGCAGGTTCGAGGCGACGGTTCCGGTGAAGAGGAAGGGACGCTGCGGGCACGAGCCCGATGCCCTTCCAGAGGTGATCGAGGTCGGCCTCCCGCACGTCGACGCCGCCGACGCGCACGGCGCCGCCGGTCACGTCGAACAGTCGCGGGATCAGCGAGACGAGCGTCGTCTTGCCCGAACCCGTCGAGCCGACGACGGCGACGGTCTCGCCGGGCGCGGCCGAGAAGGTGATGTCGCGGAGCACCGGCGACTCGGCGCCCGGATAGGTGAACTCGACCGACGTCGAAGCTCAGCGCACCGCGCTCGGCGAACTCGCTCACGGCGTTCTCGGGGCGCGTCAGCGTGGACTCGCTGGCGAGCACCTCGCCGATCCGCTCCGCCGACACGGCGGCGCGCGGGATCATGATCGTCATGAAGGTCGCCATCAGAACGCCCATCAGGATCTGACCGACGTACTGCATGAAGGCGAACAGCGTGCCGATCTCGACGTTGCCGGCATCCACCTGGATGCCGCCGAACCAGATCACGCCGACGACGGTGACGTTCAGGATGAGCATCGCGAGCGGGAACATCAGCACGAAGAGCGATCCGACCTTGCGGCCGACGACCATGATGTCGGTGTTCGCCCCGCGGAAGCGGTCTTCCTCGATGTCCTCCCGCACGAACGCGCGGACGACCCGCACGCCGATCAGCTGCTCGCGCATGATGCGGTTCACCGCGTCGAGCTTGGTCTGGAAGGTGCGGAACAGCGGAACCATGCGGCTGATGATGATCGCGACGATGACGAGCAGGAGCGGCACCGACACCGCGATCAGCCAGCTCAGACCGACATCCTGCTGCAGCGCCATGATGACGCCGCCGATGGCGAGAAGCGGCGCGGTGACCAGCATCGTCGCGCCCATCATCGCCAGCATCTGCACCTGCTGCACGTCGTTGGTGTTGCGGGTGATGAGCGAGCCGGGGCCGAACTTCGAGACCTCGCGCTCCGAGAAGCCGCTCACCTTGCCGTAGACATCACGGCGGATGTCGCGACCGGCGGCCATCGCGGCGCGCGCAGCGAAGTACGTGGCGATGATCGAGGTGATGATCTGGGCGAGCGAGATGCCCAGCATCAGCGTGCCGGTCGACCAGATGTAGGCGGTGTCGCCCTTGGAGACGCCCTCGTCGATGATGTTCGCGTTCAGACGCGGAAGATACAGCGAGGCCATCGCCGAGGCGAATTGGAAGACGAGCACGCCGAGCAGCAGCCAGCGATACGTCTTCAGATAGCGGAACAGGAGTTTGCCGAGCACGGGGTCTCCGAAAGTGATGAGGAGTGTTGCGAGGGGCGGCGCTCAGGCGCCGGCCGTGACGGCGCATCGAGAGAACGCCGACATCCAGGGTCGCAGACTCCACCGACACTCATCTACCAAGCGAGCGTCCGTACGCTCAGGGCGGAACGACTCAGGCGCCGGGGCGCCTCGGAGGTGCGACCTTGACGTTCTGCTTCGGGACGACCACCTCGCGGATGATCAGCAGGATCGACGCCATGATCGGCAGAGCGACCAGCACGCCGATCACGCCCGCCAGCGTGCCGCCGACGAGCGCCCCGATGAGGACGAGCGCGGCCGGGATCGAGATCGCGCGATTCATGACGCGCGGGCTCACGACGTACGACTCGATCTGGATGTAGATGAGGTATCCGATGAGGAACCACAGCGCCTGGCCCGGGCTCGAGAAGAGCGCGACGATCGACGCGAAGATCAGGAAGATCACCGAGCCGAACAGCGGGATGAGGGTGATCACGAACGCGATCACGGCCATGAGCGCGGGGAACGGCAGTCCGATGACCAGGTGGAGGAAGAACACGACAGCGGCGTTGATCGCGGACAGTGTGACCGAGCCGAGGAGCGAGCTGCCCACCGATGCCGTCACCCGCTCGGTCATCCGCGACAGGGTCGGGCGGTCGTACGCGGGTGCCAGCGAGTACAGCGCCTGCTTCATCGAGTCGAGCGAAGAGAGGAAGTAGAGGGTCAGTGCCGTGATGATGAAGCCGGCCGTGATGGCGTTCGCGATGCCGATTCCGAGCTTCAGCACACCGCCGCCGATCGCGGCGATCGTCTCCGGCTCATGGAGGCCCCCCGCTGCCTGTTCGAGCGCACCCGTGACCGCGAGCTGCAGATCGGGCGGCAGCGTCAGGAACCACTCGCTCTCGAGCGTGTCGGCGATCGCCTCCGGGATCGACTCGATGAACTGCGCGATCTGCTGCACGACAGGGGGCAGCACGAAGACCAGGAAGGCGACGGCGAGCAGGACGAACACGCCGAACACGATCCCGATCCCGGCACCGCGCTTCATGCCACGGCGTTCGAGCATCCGCACGACCGGGTCGAGCCCGAGCGCGATGAACAGCGCGAGCACGATGTAGATCAGGATCGTCGTGATCGAGGCGATCGCCGATCCGAGCACGATGCCGCCGAGCACGCCGATGGTCGCGATGAATCCGACGGTGAGCGGGCTCTGGATGGCTGCGACGATGCCGCGGCGAGCCTCGCGCGGCATCGGGCGGAGCCGGTGTCACATCGCCCATGAGCACTTCGCCGAGCGCGGCCGCGGGCGCTGCCGTCGGAGTCTGAGGAGTCGGTTCCGGATCGCCCGGCGCGACCTCATCTGACGAGTTGCTCATGGGCCGCACTGTATCCGGACTGAGCCGGGCGGCGGGTCACCCCACGCGGGCGATATCGGCGGAGTCGAGCAGGCCGAGCTCGCGAGCGCGTGCGATCGCGGCATCCCGGCCCGAGGCATCCAGCTTCCGGTAGATGTGCGCCATGTGGGTCTTGACCGTGTTCACCGAGACGAAGCAGCGTGCGGCGAGCTCGGAGTTCGTGAGGCGGCTGGGAAGGTACGCGAGCAGCTCGAGCTCGCGCGCGGTGAGCGGCTCGACGAGCTGCTCCGCGTCGGGTCGCGGCGTCGGGGCGAAGTGGTCGAGCACCGCTCGCCGGAAGCCGGTGGGCTGGCCGGGCAGGGCTCGAAGGAGCTCCTCGACGTACGAGCCGGCCCTGAGGAACGGATAGACGAGGTCTTCGCGCTCGGCCTCCTGGAGCGCGGCCGCCAGCAGCCGTCGCGACTCCCCCTGACGGCCTTCGAGCGTCGCTGAGCCACGCCAGCAGGATGTCGCGCTCGACCAGCTGCAACGGGCTGGGGTTCTCGGACAGGACGGCGGCGTCGAGTCTCAGGCGTGCCGAGCCGGCGTCCTTCGAAGCCAGGAGGCCGGCGATGTCTTCGAAAAGGAGCGCGGACCAGTCGATCTCGGCGCCGGCGGGCGCGGGACCGCCCATCTGCCGCACTCGCTGTCGAGCCAGCGCGCGCAGCGCGTTGCGCACGCAGGGGCGGCGGCGGCGTGCCGGTCGGCGGCACGGCCGCGGCATCCGTCCCCTCCGGATCGACCAGGCTCGACTCGGCGTGGGCGATCCACAGCAGCTGAACGCGGCCGTTGGAGGACGCGCGGACATGACCCTCGTGGAGCGCGAATGCGCCGGCTTCGGGCTCGCCGCGCTGGATCGCGACGAGAGCGCGGGCGAGATAGGCGTCGGCGGGAGCCGGGTGGTTGAGCAGCTGCAGTTCACGTGCCAGCTCGAGCGCCTCGTCGGCGAGTTCGGCCGCGCGCACGAGCCGACCCTCCCACGCGTCCACGAGGGCGAGGCTCCCGAGCATATGGACGCGATACGGGCCGTACGACCCGCCTGGAGCCTCGAGGCCGCGCTCCAGCCAGTCGCGCGCCTCGCCCGCGTTCCCGAGGTAGAAGTGCGCACGCCCGACCGAGCCGATGGCGAGGGCCGAGAGCAGCGGCAGGTCCGTCATGCGGATCAGGTCCGGCATCGCCACGGCGTCGGCGTCGTCCGCGAGGCTCAGCATCCTGAGTCCCTCTTCGAGGTAGATCTCGGGATGCGGGCGGAACTGGACGCAGGCAGCGAGATACGCCCGCGCCGCCAGCTCGACGCCCAGCGAGCCCGGCGCGGCGAGAACCCCTCGCAGGATCTCCTCGGCCCTTGCAGCCCGCCCGGACATCCCCTCGAGGATCCCGTACAGCAGCTCGGCGTCGACTCGGGCTGAGCGGACATCCGCAGGAACGAGCGAGAGCCACCGCGCGACGGTCGCGGTCTCACCGTGCTCGTAGACATCCCGGCCCTGGCTGAGGATCAGGTCGAGCGCACGATTCCAGCGCTTCGCCCCGAGAAGGCACTCGATCGCGGTTGCGATGTCGCCCTGCGCCGAGTGCCACTTCGCCGCGGCGGTGAGGAGCCGCGACTCCGCGCGCGCGTCGGACGCACGGAGTCGGTAACGCAGCAGATCACGGAAGAGGTGATGGAACCGATAGCGATCCGGCTTGCCGGCCACCGCGACCACGAACATCGAGTCGTCCTGCAGCTCGCGGAGGAACGTCACACCGTCTTCGACGCCCGCGACGTTCTCGACCAGGCCGGGACTGATCTCGTCCAGTGCGGAGAGTCGCAGCAGGGCGCTGCGGCGCTGCGGCGTCTGCGCGTCGAGCACCTCTTCGCTCAGGTAGTCGATGGCCAGGCGATCGCTCTCCGCGAGAGCGTCGACGAGGTCGTCCGCGTCGCTGCGGAACCTCAGGCTGAGCCCGGTCAGCTGGATGCCCGCGGCCCACCCCTCGGTTCGCTCGACGATCGACGCCGCCACCGCCGGGGCGACGGGCCGGTGCAGGATCCGCTCGAGCACCAGACCAGCGCTCTCAGGATCGAACGCGAGCTGGGCCTGCCGAAGCTCGACCAGTCCGTGCTGCAGCCGGTGACGACTCCAGCCGAGCTTGAGGTCGACCCGTGAGGAGAAGACGAAATGCGTGTTCGGCGGCAGCAGGTCCACCAGCCGCCACAGGTCGGTGACGACCTCGGTGTTCGACAGTCGGTGCAGATCGTCGAGGATGACGACGACTTTTCCGGGCACCTCTGCGAATGCCCCTGCCAGAGCTTCGATGAGGCCTTCTCCGAGTCCGCCGCCGGCGGTCCCCAGGGGGGCGCCGAGATCGGCCAGGATCGGATCGAGGGACGCGAGCTCGGCCAGCAGCCGGCGCGCGAAGTGCACGGCGTCGCTGTCAGGAGCGCTCACGTCGAGCCAGGCCACCCGCGCATCGCGCAGAGTCGCCGCCCACTGCGTCAGCAGCACGCTCTTCCCCGATCCGGCGGGCGCGACGATCAGCGTGAGGGGCGCATTCATTCCGACGTCGAGGCGGGCCAGGAGCTCAGGCCTGTCTACAGCGTGGGGAGGAACGATGCGGGCAACCGGCATCCTGCCACCGCCTTCTGCGTGCGAGGTTCGCGTGGGCATGAGAATCATCCCACAGGGATGACGGCGGCCGCGCGGCGGTGTCAGACGATTGCGTGAACCGCGGGAGACGATCGCGGTTCGAGGAGGTCGTGCATGCACGCTCACGTCATGGAGGTCGTGGTGCGCGGCAGGCTCGGTGCGGATCTGGTGGCGGCGCTCGACGGCTTCCAGGTGGAGCCGGCGGAGCGGGGACTGACCCGCATCGTCGGGCCCGTGCCCGACCAGGCGATGCTGTTCGGACTGCTCGACATGTTCGACGGGCTTCACATCGAAGTGGTGTCGGTCAACCCCGTAGGCGCCGATACGCCCTAGATTCTCACCCGTGGCGGGTGACGCACCGCCCCGGAACCAGTAATTAGCGTCAGAGTGAGCGGTGGGCTACCCGGCCCACCCTGAACGATTGGAAAGACATGTTCATGACCGGCGGCTTCTGGGACTTCCTTTTGTGGTTGTTCTGGGTCTTCGTGTTCTTCGCGTACCTGATGGTGCTGTTCTCGATCATCGGCGACCTGTTCCGCGACTCCAAGCTCAACGGCTGGCTCAAGGCGATCTGGATCATCTTCCTCATCTTCCTGCCGTTCATCACGGCGCTGGTCTACCTGATCGCACGCGGCAACGGCATGACCAAGCGGTCCATGGAGCAGGCGAGCGAGATGCAGAAGGCGCAGGCCGAGTACATCCGTCAGACGGCCGGAACGGCGGCTCCCGCCAGCGGAGTGGACGACATCGCCAAGGCGAAGTCGCTCCTGGACTCCGGGGCGATCACGCAGGCGGAGTTCGACGCCATCAAGGCCAAGGCCCTGGCCTGATCCTCACGCACTGAACAGGCAGCCTCCCCGCCATCCGGCGGGGAGGCTGCTTCTTGGTGGGCGCGGAAACCAAATCACCCCTGCGGGATGATTGACGCGCCCGCCGAGCGAGACGAGGCTGGGTTCACTATCCATCTGGCCGCACGGATCCTCGGGTCCTACGGCAGCCGCATCCGGAGGTATCAATGACCACGTTCGATTACGGCCCGATCGAGTTCTATGCGATCGGGTTCGATGGCGACAGACCAGGACCCGGCGTCCTCCGGGCCATCGACGACCTCGTCGTCTCGGGCACGGTCAATGTCCTCGACCTCGTCTTCGTGAGGCGTGGTCCCGAGGGCGACCTCGAGGTTCTCGAGCTGTCGGACACGATCGACGACGGCGGCGTGCCGGCGCTCGACCTGGCCGGCCTCGCCAGCGAAGAGGACATCGCAGACCTGGCGGCCGACGTCGCCCCCGGAACCTCTGCCGCGATCCTCGTGGTCGAGCTGCTGTGGGCGAAGGCGTTCGCCGGGGCCCTCTTCGACGCGGGAGGAGCGGTTCTGGCACGCCAGACCATCCCCGCCCCGCTCGTCAACGCATATCTGTCCGAGTACGCGGACTGAAGGAGAGCAATCATGATGAGAAGAAGAGGTCGCCCCGGACTCGTCGGGATGGCGGCCCGCACCGCAGTGGTGGCGGGCACCGCGACCGCCGTCTCGGGCGCGGTCGCTGGACACCAGGCCGACAAGGCCAACCAGGCGGCTCAGGCGCAGGCGTACGACGCTCAGCAGCAGCAGGCCGCCATGGACGCCGCGGCTGCTCAGGCGGTCGCCAACGCCCAGGCGGCAGCGGCACCGCCCCCCGCACCGGCCGCACCCGCAGGCGGAGGCTCGGACCTCATGGCCCAGCTGAACCAGCTCGGCGCCCTCCACGCGCAGGGAATCCTTTCGGACGAGGAATTCTCGGCCGCGAAGGCAAAGCTCCTGAGCTGACCTCGCATTCGAGAAGGGCCCGAGCCGGCATCCGGTTCGGGCTCTTTCGCGTCCTCTGCGACGTAAGGAATTCACCGCCCGATGAGACGACGTGCCTTCGCACAGCGGTCAGTGGATCCCGGACTTGAGCAGGATCATGAGGATGCCGAAACCCGCGGTGGCCAGCGCACCGAGGATGCGGATGTGCCAGCGGGCTCGACGCCGCGCGAAGGCGATGTAGCCCAGCACCGCAAGCACCGCCACACACACCCAGAGGGCGATCCAGACGGCGGCGTCGTCCGGCACGATCTCGGCGACGCCCAGCAGCAGGATGCTGGACGGGATGAGTGCGGAGACCAAGAGCCCCCACGACCGCCGAAGCGCGCCGCGCAGCGATTCGCGGATGCCGACGATACGCCCGCCCTCGAACCCATGGTGCGCGACCGTCCCGGCGTACACATGGGCCGCCCAGAAGATGATGACCGTGCCGACGACGGAGAGGAACACGGCCCACGCGGTCGCGTCGCCCGACGCGCTCGCGACGATCATGCCGGCGACGAGGATGACGCCGTAGACGCCCTCATCGGTGGCGAAGTGGCGCCTCACAAGGTGCAGGCGCCCGACAGGACGTTCCTGCGGGGCGTTGCGTCCGTCTGTCATCGGTGCTCCCGTTGCCCGGTCGGTCGGCGGCTGACATGCCCGAGCCTATCGCCACCTCCCGGGGCTACTGGCGTGCCATTGCGACGCGAAGCCGTTCGTCCGGGTCGATGAAATGGTCGTGGTCGTCGACGCCCGCGTCGAGCTGCACCCACGCGATCTTGCCCGTGAAGCGGCTCGTCTGTGGGGTGTAGTCGCTGCTGACGGCGGTGCCCGATTCATATCCGACATCCGTCGTCTCGTCCGCCGAGAAGACCATGGGCTGCGTGGCGCCGACGCGGCCGGTGCCCACGGCATCACCGTCGTAGTAGAGCGTGACGTCGCCGCCCTTTGCGAGCCCGCCGCCGTCGTAGGCGAACTCCATTCGAAGCTGGTGAGTGCCTCCATCCAGCGGAGTATCGGCTCGCGTGATGAACTCATGGATGCCGAGCACGTTGTAAGCGAACGCCGCAGTCCCCTCCTTCAGGTAGAGGGTCCAGCCTCCGAACCGGCCGCCCTGCGCCACGATCACGCCGTTCGCCCCGCCCGCCGGAACCGTGACCTCCGCCGTCACCGAGAACGACTTGTTCTTGATGCTGACGACGCTGTTCTCGGAGAGCCGTCCCATTCCGGGAAAGAGGAGCTGAGAGTTGCCGTGGACCAATGTCGGGCGGCCGGCGGTCTCGGGGTTGAGCCGGTCGGCGGTGCGGTCGTCGAGCGGCAGCACGTTGTACTTCACGGCCTCGATGAGCCACAGGCGCTGCAGCGCGTGGAGGCGGGCCGGATCGTCTGCGGCGAGATCCCGCGCCTGACTGAAGTCGCCGCCGGCGCCGTCGTAGAGTTCCCACACATCGTCATCGAATGCCGGCAGCACCCCACCCACCATCACCCACGGCGTGCGGTGCTTCGTGACTGCGCTCCAGCCCTTGTGGTACACGCCGCGATTGCCGAACATCTCGAAGTACTGCAGATCGTGGCGCTCAGCGGCATCCGCGTCGGTGAA
Source organism: uncultured Actinomycetota bacterium (assembly GCA_963751055.1). Lineage (GTDB taxonomy): Bacteria > Actinomycetota > Actinomycetes > Actinomycetales > Microbacteriaceae > Microbacterium. Next base: position 280,738 of record CAVVTB010000012.1, read on the forward strand.
GGCGTAGACCATGCTCGTTCCCTCGATCGGGGATTGCTGCACGCCGTTGACCATCATCGGCTCGGGCAGCCCGGCCGCCTCGAGGATCGTCGGGGCGATGTCGATGACGTGCGTGAACTGCGATCGCAGTCCGCCCCTCTCTGAGATGCCGGCGGGCCAGTGGACGATCGTGCCGTTGCGGGTTCCACCCCAATGGGATGCCACCTGCTTGGTCCACTGGAACGGGGTGTCCATCGCCCACGCCCAGCCCACCGCATAGTGATTGTAGGAGCTTGGTGTGCCGAGCTCGTCGATCTTCGACATCATGAACTCCGGCGTCTCGAGCGCGGCCATGCCGTTGAAGTTCGCCATCTCGTTGAAGGCCCCGTTGACGGTGCCCTCGGCTGACGCTCCGTTGTCTCCGATGATGTAGTAGACGAGCGTGTTCTCGAGGATGCCGAGGTCTTCGACGGCATCGATCACCCGTCCGATGTGATGGTCGGTGTGCTCCATGAACCCGGCGTACACCTCCATCTGACGCTCGAGCACCGGCTTGAGCTCGGCCGGCATGTCGTCCCATGCGGGGATCTCGTCGTGGCGAGGCGTGAGCTCGGCATCCGCCGGGATCACACCGAGCGCCTTCTGCTGGGCGAAGGTGCGCTCACGCTGCGCGTCCCAGCCGTCGGCGAACTTCCCCTTGTACTTGTCGGCCCATTCCGTGGGTACGTGGTGCGGCGCGTGGGTCGCGCCGGGCGCGAAGTACACGAAGAACGGCCGGGCCGGAGCCAGCGCCTTCTGCGTGCGGATCCACCCGATCGCGCGATCGGCGAGATCCTCTGTCAGGTGGTAGCCCTCTTCGGGCGTGGCGGGCGGCTCGACGGGCGTCGTTCCCTCGTAGAGCGCAGGATCCCACTGGTTGTTCTCGCCTCCGATGAAGCCATAGAACGTCTCGAATCCGCCACCGGCGGACGGCCATGCGTCGAACGGCCCGATAGGCGAGGACTGCCACACCGGCACCTCGTGACACTTGCCGAACTGCGCCGTCGAGTACCCGTTGAGCTTGAGCGTCATCGCGAGCGGAGCCTTGGTGTTCGGCCGCAGCGAACTCTGCCCGGGAGCCGATGTCGCAGTCTCGGTGATGCTCCCCATCCCGACCGAGTGATGGTTGCGCCCGGTCAGCAGCGCCTGCCGCGTCGGGGCGCAGAGTGCGGTGGTGTGGAACCGGTTGAACTTCAGTCCGCCCGCGGCGAGCTTCTCGGCGTTCGGCGTCTCGCAGGGTCCGCCGAACGCGCTCGACGCCCCGAAGCCCACATCGTCGACGAGCACGATGATCACGTTCGGCGCGCCCTGGGGAGGAAGCAGCGGCTCGATCGCGGGGAATCTGGTGGCCGGATCCTTGGCGTCGTACGTGGTGAGCCCCGTAGCCGGCCGATCCGGGATGGGGAGCATCGTGCGCGCGTGGCGATCAGGAGTCATGTCAGTCCTCTCGGAGAGCCCGTCTTCGGACGCTAACCCGGTGTGCACGGGCCGACCTCATCCGCGGGGGGTGACTTAGGAACGAGGTGGGTCGTCGAGCTTGGCATTCAGCTCGATGAGACGCTTCGACAGATCGCGCACCTGCCCCCGGGTCGCCGGCTCGTCCGCATCGCTGCTGCGCGCGGCGGCTATCTCCAGCACCCACGACGCGAACGTGGCGGTCACGACACCGACGAGGGCGACGCCGACGGCCATGAGTCCGACCGCGACGATCCGGCCGAACGCGGTCACAGGGTAGTAGTCGCCGTAGCCGACCGTCGTGATCGTCACGCACGAGAACCAGACCGCATCGGCGAACGTGTCGATGTTCGCACCCGGCTTGCCGCGCTCGGCGTCGAGCATGGCGAGGGAGGCGACCCAGATCAGCACCACCGCGGCGCCGGCGCCATAGATCGCGATGCGAATGCGAAGCGCGGCGCCTGCGGAGCTCTTCCGCGGCGCGCGGGTGAAAGCCTGCAGCAGCGGCAGCGGTTTGAGGGCGGGCAGCACGACCACGAGGAAGTCGAAGATGTGGTGGCGGAACCATCCCCGCTTCGGCGATGCGAGCCAGAATCGCACCAGGTAGTCGACGACGAAGACGGCCCAGGTCACCAGGATGAAGCCACGCGCGATCGTCTCCGCAGGTCCGCGCAGGTCGGCGATGACCTGCCACGAATAGGCGACGATGAACAGCAGCGAGGCGATGACGAGGGGCCAGTAGGTCACCTTCCGCCACTGCTCCTCCGTCACGGGCCGCCTCCGCCCGGCCGCGCCGCCGCGGTGTCGCCTGACAGCCAGCGCAGCCAGCGCTTGTCGGGGTCGCCCTCGAGGACGAGGGCGCGGACGAGCAGCGTGAGGGGGATCGAGAGGATGGCGCCGAGCGGTCCGATGATGAAGGTCCAGAAGATGACCGAGAAGAAGCTCAGCGTCAGACTCAGGTTCACTGCGTCGCTGACGAACTTGGGCTGGATGAGCACCTGCAGGGTGACGTTGACCACGCAGTAGACCGCGATCACAGCGAGCATGAGCGGCCACCCGCCGACGACGAGGGCGAGCAGCGCCGGAGGGATGAGTCCGATCACGAAGCCGATGTTCGGGATGAAGTTCGTGACGAACGCGAGGATCGCCCACACCGCCGGAGCCGGCACGTCCAGGGCCCAGAGTGCGAGGCCGTCGACGATCGCTACGACCGCGCCGAAGCTCGCGTTCACCACGTAGTAACGGCGCACGCTGGAGTTGAACGCCACGAACCGGTGAACGCGAGGAAGGACGCCCGTGCCGAAGGCCTGCTCAGCGCGCGTGTAGCGGGCTCCGTCCGCGGCCATGAAGATCACGTACGCGAGCACGAAGAAGAACGCCGTCAGGACGCCCAGCACGGTGCCACCGAGCGACGTGGCGAAGGAGAGGATGTTCGCGGGTTCGAGGACGGATGCGGCAGCATCCGCCCCCTCTTGCTCCAGCCCGACAGATTGGAGCCAGGAGACGACCGACTGCCCGGTCGACTGCAGCTCATCGGCGTAGTCCCTGACGAGCCGCGCGAACTGGACCCCGGCGAACGCCAGGAGGAACGCGAGGAACGCGAGGATGAGGTACGCGACGACGATCACTGCGGTGGTCGCCGCCCAGCGCGGCCAGCCCGCTCGCTCGAGCGGATGGCGGACCGGGTGGCAGATGATCACCATCACCGCGCCGAGCACCAGCGGTCCGACGAGATCGCGTGCGAAGGCCAATCCCGCGAGCGCGATCACCGCCGCAGCCAGGCCGATCAGCACGCGCAGCGTCGGTGACAGCGCAGGGGGGTTCGGCGCGGCCGGAGGTTGGGACGGTCTCACGCCGTCAGATTATCCGCGGGGCCGCGGTCCCCCGTGGGGGCGCGCCCGCAACCCGTCACGACTGCACGTGCCTACCGTCCGGAGTCCTGCTGCAGCGCGTGGGCGTTCCGGATGAAGAGGATGATCCACGTGAAGACGAGCAGACCGGCGACGAGCTCCACCGCGGTGAGCGTGTAGTAGCCGACGAAGAACAGCGCCGCCAGCAGGACCGTCACCGCGAGGAACAGCCAGCCGAGCAGGACGAAGGCGCGCGGCATCCCGGGAATCCAATGCGAGAGCCGAACCGAGAGGATGCCGTAGGCGACCACCATCCCGGATGCGACGCCGGTGTGGAGCGCCCAGTACTGGTCGACCGGGAAGACTCCGACGAGCGCCAGGAAGATGCCGACGACGATCAGGCTGACCCTGACCCTGCCGACACCCCGCGGATTCGGGGTCGGGATGCCCCGGGTCGCATAGCGCGCGAGGGTCGTCACGATGATGCCGGCCAGGATGAGCGTCAGGTTGAACGCGAGCGCCGAGATGTCGTCCGTCATCCCGAGAGCGCTGAGGTTGTTCTTCCACCACTCCGGATCGCTCGCCGTCAGCATGCTCGCGATGACGCCCTCGGCCAGGAAGACGGCCAGCAGGATGCCGAGCAGCTGCAGGTCCATGTGCGTCGCCGAGAAGAACGTGGCGTACGCCGTCAGCGCGGCGGCGGCGCCCGAGATGATGAGCAGCGGAAGGGCGAAGACCTCCGCACCGAGGAACGACTGCTCCAGGATGACCGCGAGCAGGGTCCAGCTCAGCAGGGCGATGATCGCGTGAGCGAACGAGAGCGCGGCGACGTCCACGACATCGAGCACGCCGAGGCGACGGCCGGGCGCGCGGGTGCGCATGAGGTAGCGGCCGGCGATGAACGCGACGATCGCCACGACGGCCGACGAGATCGCCGCGAACTGCCCGACCGAGCCCGGCCCCGAGATCGGAGCGGGCTCGAACTGGAACGCCACCAGCGCGACGAGCGCGACCAGGACGAATGCCACGGCGCCGACGCCGAGCGAGAGCGATTCGAGACCGCGCTCGCTCGAGGCATCGAGGTCGAGGGCTGCTGCGCGGAGCCGGGTGTCGTGGCGGGGACTTGTGGAGAGATCGGTGGTCACGGCATGAGAGTAGCGGTGGGATGCCGCGACACGCCGCAGGCGCAGACGCTCACTCCTCGCCGTGCTCGGCGAGCCACTCCTTCGCTATGCGCCTCGGCACCTTGAGCAGCCACGCGTCGGTGACGACCTCGCGCAGCTGATCGGCGTCGATCGCGTCCAGTCGCACCAGCACCGCGGGATAGCCGTCGAAGTGGGGGATGGTGAAGAAGATCTCGGGGAAGGACCCGAGCAGCGCCTCCTTGCCGTCGAGGCCGTCCGTCCGCACTCCCACGACCGGCCCGGAGGGCCATTCGCGGCCGAGTTCGGCGAGCTTCGTGAGGTCGGTCTTGCTCGGCCCCCGCTCCCACACGAACGCTCCGTTGCCTGTGCTCCACGTCGCCGCGCCCCGGTGTCCGTCGACGCTCTCTTGAGCGCCGGGCAGGCCGAGCGCGACTCCGCGCACCTCGTCGAGTGTCACCGGCATGGCACCATCGTCCACCCGGGCACCCGACATCCGCCAGACCGGTGACTCAGCCCCCGATCACGGAGTCGGCGGAGTCGGAGGGCTCCGGGTCGGGCAGCCGCCGCATCCGGAACGCGTTTCCGATGCCCACGAGTCCCGCGAGGATCGGGATGAACAGCGCCACCTGCAGGGCGATCGGGCGCGCCCGCTCGTTGATGGCGATGACCTCGTCCTGGATCTCCTGCGGTTCGCCCGCGAGCTGCTCGTCCAACTGCGTGGTCGACATCAGCTGGGCGTCCTCCTCGAGCACAGCGGAGATCTGCGCCTTGTCCTCGGGCGGCAGCACCGTGCTCGCATCGGTCATCGCGGTGAACGTGAACGCGAGCGTCGCGAGCATGATCGCCCCGGCGAAGGCGAGTCCGAACGACAGACCGAACGAACCGGCCGCGGAGTTCACACCCGCCGCCTCGCTGACCCGCTCGTTCGAGATCGGCGAGAGCGTGTAGTTGTTGAGCTGCGAGACCAGCAGCCCGAGCCCGGCGCCCGCAACGATGAGCGGGATGGTCAGCCACCAGCCGGATGTCGCGAGCGGGACGATCGGAACGAGTATCCCGAGCCCCACGACGAGCAGGATGAACCCCGTCAGGATGATGTTCGCGGGACGCGCCCTTGGCCCTGCGGCCGGCAAGGATGGCCATGACGAACATGCTGAGGGAGAGCGGCGCGATCGACAGCCCGGCCTCGAGGGCGTTGTACTCGAGCACCATCTGCAAGTACAGCGGCAGCACGATCATCGTCCCGCCGAGCGCGATCTGCTGCAGCAGCTGCCCGCTCACGCCCGACTGGAAGACCTTGGAGCGGAACAGCACAGGATCGATGAGCGTCGCCTTGGCACGCTTCTTGCGGCTGACGAGCCACCAGGCGAATCCGAGCATCGCAAGGATGCCGAGGCCGATCAGCAGCGCGACGTACTCGCCGCCCTCCTGCCACACCAGGATGCCGAGGACGATGCCTCCCATGCCGACCACTGACAGCGCGGCACCGCCCCAGTCGACCACGCGCGAGCCGGTGTACTTCACGTCTTTGACGAGTGCGATGCCCGAGAGCACCACCGCGATGACGACGACCTCCAGCGCGAACCCCACGCGCCATGACCAGACCGTCGTGATGAATCCGCCGAGGAGCGGCCCGACGGCCGCGGCTATGGCGGCCGATGCGCCCACGAGCGCGTAGACGCGCTTCTGGTTGGCGCCCTCGAAGTTGCCGTGGATCAGCGACTGCATGGCCGGGAGGAGCAGCGAGGCGCCGATTCCCCCGATGACCGCCCAGAAGATGATGATCGCGGTGAGGTCCTGAGCGAACACCATCGCGATCGCTCCGATCGCGTACCCGAGGAGCCCCAGGACGTACGCGCGCTTACGGCCGATGAGATCGCCGGTCTTCCCCCCGATGAGGATGAAGGCCGCCGAGACCAGTGCTTCGAGGGCGATGGCGCCCTGCACGCCACTCGCTGTCGTGCCGAGGTCGTGCACGACGGCCGAGATCGACACATTCATCAGGGACGTGTCGAACACCAGCACGAACATCGCCATCGCGAGGAGGAGGGCCAGTCGCGTGTTGAGCTTTCCGGCCGCCGGCTTGGCTTCAGTCATGCGCTCACTGAACCACAGCAGGAGCGCGACGTGTAGTCATCGGGAGAGAAATCACCCCGGTGAGATCAGTCTTCGCTGGAACCGCCCTGGGATTCCTCGTCGGGTTCCTGCGTCTCGGCGCCGACGGGACCCAGCGAGCGCCGCGGGCGCCACACCACCAGCTCGGTGGCTCGCCGTGTGCGCGTACCGTGCCGCAGGGTGACGACGGCTCCCGTCGAGCCCGCCGCGAAAACGCGGGCGCCCGGGCGTCGATCGAGCTCGGAGCGCATGCGATCCTCGAGGTCGCGAACGCGGAGGTGCAGCTCGCGCACTCGATCCTCCAGCTCCAGGATGCGGGCGATCGCGGGCAGCCCGATCCCTTCGCCTGACATGCGGGCCACTTCACGCAGCTGCTCGACGTGGCGGAGCGAGTAGCGGCGGGATCCGCCCTGCGTGCGCGCGGGCACGACGAGACCGAGGCGGTCGTACTGACGGAGCGTCTGCGGGTGCATTCCCGAAAGCTCCGCCGCTACGGCGATCGCGAAGATCGGAGCATCCGCATCGATCTCTCGGTTCTCAGGCATGTCCAGTCACCTCCGCTCGTATTCTCCGGTCCCTGAGCCTGTCGAAGGGTCAGCCCCGCGCCTTGGACATGAGGTCGGCGCGCGGATTCTCCTTCGGCTCGAGCTCGTGATACCGCTGCAGCGCTTCCCGCGCCGCGTCATCGAGGTGCGAGGGAACAGCGACCTGCACCTCGGCGAGGAGGTCGCCGGTGCCCTTCTCGGTCTGCACTCCCCTGCCCTTGACGCGCAGCACGCGCCCGGAGGGCGTGCCGGGGGCCACCCGAAGCTTGACCGGGTCGCCTCCGAGGGTCGGCACCTCGATCGTCGCACCGAGCGCTGCCTCGGTGAACGTGACGGGAATCGTCACGCGCAGGTTGAGACCCTCGCGGACGAAGACCGGATGCGGGCGGACGGTGACCTGCACGACGACATCGCCGGTCTCGCCCCCATCCGGTGAGGGCCGGCCTCGGCCGCGCAACCTGATCTTCTGGCCATCCGATACCCCTGCCGGGATCTTGACCTTGAAGGGCTTGCCGTCCTCGCCCTGCAGGGTGATGGTCTCGCCCTTGGTGGCGGTGATGAAGTCGACCGTCGTCCTGGCCGTCACATCAGCCCCACGCGAGGGTCCGCCGTAGCCGCGGAAGCCGCCGCTCGACTGACCGAACCGGCCCGAGCCGAACCGGCCGCCCTGCTGCTGGTTGAACATCGTGAAGATGTCGTCGAGATCCTCCGCCGACTGCGCACGTCCGCCGCGACCCTGACCGAACATCGAGAACACGTCCTCGAATCCGCCTGCGCTCTGGCCGCCCGCGGTGAAGCGGGCGCCCGAGCCCATGGCGCGGATGTTGTCGTACTCCTTGCGCTGCTCCTGGTCGGAGAGCACCGAGTACGCCTCGCTGATCTCCTTGAACTTCGCCTCCGCGGCGGCGTCACCTTGGTTCGAGTCAGGGTGGTACGTCCGCGCGAGCTTGCGATACGTCTTCTTCAGCTCGGCATCGCTGACGTCCTTGGAAACCCCGAGGATCTTGTAGAAGTCCTTGTCGAACCAGTCCTGACTCGCCATGGGTGCTCCTTCTCGGGGCTAGTCGACCGGCACCGCGACGACGACCTTCGCAGGACGCAGTTCGACGGAGCCGAGCCGATAGCCGGTCTCGACGACCTCGAGGACCGTGGGGGTCTCGACGCCGGGGGTGGGAGCCTGGAAGATCGCCTCGTGCTGCTGGGGGTCGAAGACCTCGCCGGCGGCGCCGTAGGTCGTGAGACCCATGCGCTCCGCCACGGCGCGCAGCTTCTCGGCGATGGCCGCGAACGGGCTGCCCTCTTCGAGATCACCGTGCTTCTCGGCACGGTCGAGATCGTCGAGCACCGGCAGCAGCCCCTTGGCCACGGCGCCCGTGGCCCGCTCGATCTCGACCTCGCGCTGCTCCTCGGTGCGGCGCCTGTAGTTCGCGTACTCGGCCTGCAGACGCTTGAGGTCGTTGAGCAGCTGCGACTCGAGGTCTGCGAGGACGGCGTCCTCGGCCGCCGCGTCGGCGTTCTGCGCGGCGCCGAGGATGTCGTCGACCGTGAAGTCGTCCTCCGCGTCCTTCGCATCCTCGTCGCCCTCGGATTGCGAGTCCCACGCGTCCGTACCCGCATCCGGCGAGACGGCGTCGTCGTCTTCAAACGGGTCTTCGAAGCCCTTGCCTGTCATCAGTCCTTCTTCTCGTCTTCGTCGTCGACGACCTCGGCGTCCACGACGTCCTCATCGGATGCCGGCTGCGCGGAGCCCTCGGACGCGCCCTCGGACGCGTTCTCGGAGGTCGACTGGGATGCCTGGCTCGAGGCGTAGATGGCCTCGCCGAGCTTGCCCTGGCTCTGGGTCAGCTTGTCGAACGCGGTCTTCACGGCGTCGTCATCCTCGCCCGCGAGCGCGGTCTTCAGAGCATCGACATCCGCCTGGACCTCGGTCTTGACGTTCTCGGGCAGCTTGTCGTCGTTTTCCTTGATCAGCTTGTCGATCGAGTACGCGAGGGTCTCGGCCTGGTTGCGGGTCTCGGCGGACTCGCGGCGCTTCTTGTCGTCGGCCGCGTTCTCCTCGGCCTCGCGCACCATGCGCTCGATGTCCTCCTTGGGCAGCGAGGAGCCGCCCGTGATCGTCATCGACTGCTCCTTGCCGGTGCCCTTGTCCTTGGCGGACACGTGCACGATGCCGTTCGCGTCGATGTCGAACGTGACCTCGACCTGCGGGATGCCGCGGGGAGCCGGCGCGATGCCGGTCAGCTCGAAGGTGCCGAGCGGCTTGTTGTCGCGAGTGAACTCGCGCTCGCCCTGGAAGACCTGGATGGCGACCGACGGCTGGTTGTCGTCGGCGGTCGTGAAGGTCTCGCTCCGCTTGGTCGGGATGGCCGTGTTGCGCTCGATGAGCTTGGTCATGATCCCGCCCTTGGTCTCGATGCCGAGGCTCAGCGGGGTGACGTCGATCAGCAGCACGTCCTTGCGCTCACCCCGGAGGACGCCCGCCTGGAGAGCGGCGCCGACGGCGACGACCTCATCGGGGTTCACGCCCTTGTTGGGCTCCTTGCCCGTCTCCTGCTTCACGAGCTCCGAGACGGCGGGCATGCGGGTGGAACCGCCGACGAGCACGACGTGGTCGATCTCGGCGAGCTTGATGCCGGCTTCGCGGATGACGTCCTCGAAGGGCTTCTTGGTGCGGTCCAGCAGGTCCTTGGTGAGGTCCTCGAACTTGGCGCGGGTGATCGTCTCGGACAGCGACACCGGACCGGAGTCGGTCAGCGACAGGTAGGGGAGGTTGACGCTCGTCGACGTCGAGCTCGAGAGCTCCTTCTTCGCCTGCTCGGCAGCCTCCTTGAGGCGCTGCAGGGCGATCTTGTCACCCGACACGTCCACGCCCGTCGTGTCCTTGAACTGCTTGATGAAGTAGTCGACGAGGCGCTGGTCCCAGTCGTCGCCGCCGAGGCGGTTGTCGCCGGCGGTCGCGCGGACCTGGATCGTCGAGAAGTCGTCGTCCTTGCCGACCTCGAGCAGAGAGACGTCGAACGTTCCGCCACCGAGGTCGAAGACGAGGATGAGCTCGTCCTCCTTGCCCTTGTCGAGTCCGTATGCGAGCGCGGCCGCGGTGGGCTCGTTGATGATGCGGAGCACGTTGAGACCCGAGATCTCGCCGGCCTCCTTGGTGGCCTGGCGCTCGGCGTCGTTGAAGTACGCGGGGACCGTGATGACGGCATCCGTCACCGTGTCGCCGAGGTACTGCTCGGCGTCGCGCTTGAGCTTCTGCAGGATGCGCGACGAGATCTCCTGGGGAGTCCACTTCTTGCCGTCGACCTCGAAGGTCCAGTCGGTGCCCATGTGGCGCTTCACGCTCGACACGGTCCGGTCGACGTTGGTGACGGCCTGGCGCTTCGCGGTCTCGCCGACGAGCACCTCGCCGTCCTTGGTGAACGCGACGACCGACGGGGTGGTCCGGAAGCCTTCGGCGTTCGCGATGACCTTGGGCTCGCCGCCCTCGAGCACGCTCACGACGGAGTTCGTGGTCCCGAGGTCGATTCCTACAGCACGTGCCATGTGTATCTCTCCTTGTTGTGGGCGAGCGGATGCTGCGCCCATGGGTTGATGGGAAGTCTGTCCGCGATGTTGAGTCGCGATGGCTCAACGTTACCGCGGGCCTCTCGGACCTGTCAAATGAACTTGAGTCGAGTCGACTCAAGTATGTCCCGCGAGGTGGCGGTGCCATCCGTCTGCCACTCTGGGCCCATGTTCGATCAGATCCTGGATCCCGTCTTCGGATCCCTCGCAGCGTCCGCCGTCGTCGCGGTGATTCCCCTCGCGACCCTCTTCGTCCTCATCGGGGTCTTCCGGGTCAAGGCATGGAAGGCGTCATTGATCGGCCTCGTCATGTCGCTGACTCTCGCCGTGCTGGTCTGGCGCATGCCGCCGCTGCAGACGCTCAGCGCGGCGGCCGAAGGGGCGCTGTACGGCATCGTGCCGATCCTGTGGATCCTGGTCAACGCCCTCTGGGTGTATCGGCTCACGGTGATCACCGGGTGGTTCACGGTGCTGGGCGAGCGCATCCGCTCGATCAGCGACGACCAGCGGATCCTCGCGATACTGATCGCGTTCTGCTTCGGAGCGCTGCTGGAATCGCTCGCCGGCTTCGGGGCACCCGTCGCGATTTCGATCGCGATGCTGATCGCCGCCGGGATGAAGCCGGTGAAGGCCGCCATCGTCTCACTGCTGGCGAACACCGCGCCCGTCGCGTTCGGAGCCATGGCGGCGCCGATCCTCGCGCTGTCCGGCGTCACAGGCATCGACCTCCATCTCCTTGCGCAGATGGCCGGGCGCCAGACCCCGTTCCTCGCGATGTTCGTGCCGCTGATCCTCGTGTTCATCGTGGACGGCAGGCGCGGGGTCCGCGAGACATGGCCCGTCGCGGTCGTGGCAGGTCTCGCGTTCGCCCTCTCGCAGTTCGTGACGTCGAACTTCATCGCGGTCGAGATCACCGACGTCGTGGCATCTGTGGTCACTCTGGCCGCAGTGCTCCTGACGCTCCGGGTCTGGAAGCCTCGGAGCACCGTGGCCTTCGAGCACCAGTCGGCGGTCGTCTCCTCGGCCGGTGGTGCGGGCGGTGCGTCCAACGCGGAGACCCTCCCGACGTCACACGTCGCCGTCGACACGTCCGCGCGCGGCAGGGCGAACCTGACCTGGAACGCGGTGCTGCCCTACGTCGTGATCATCGCCGTGTTCTCCGTCGCGCAGATCCCGTTTGTGAAGGCCTTCGTCGCCCGCGTGACCACTCTCGAATTCCCCTGGCCGGGACTCCGGATCGCGGACGCGGCCGGCAACCCTGTCGCCACCCACTTCGCACTCAATCTGCTGGGCACCGGAGGCACCCTGTTGCTGCTGTCGGGAATCATCGTGGCCATCGCGTACCGCATTCGCTTCCGCGACGTCGTCGCAGCGTACGGGTACACCCTCCACCAGCTGCGCTTCACGATCATCACCGTCACCGCGGTGCTCGCACTGGCCTACGTGATGAACTACTCCGGCCAGACCCAGAGCCTGGGCTCGGCACTCGCAGCGACAGGCGCCTTCTTCGCGATACTTTCACCCGCCATCGGCTGGCTCGGCGTGGCGATCACCGGCTCAGACACCTCGTCCAACGCGCTCTTCGGCCTGCTGCAGGCGACCACAGCAGAGCAGGTCGGCCTCAATCCGATTCTGATGGCGGCGACCAACTCTTCTGCAGGCGTGCTCGGCAAGATGATCTCGCCGCAGAACCTCGCCGTTGCCGCGGCGGCCGCCTCGATGGCGGGCAACGAGGGCGACCTGTTCCGCAAGCTGGTCGGCTGGAGCCTTGGACTCCTCGCCGTCTTCACCGTGCTGGTCGTCCTGCAATCCACACCGATCCTGGGCTGGATGGTTCCGGTCGCACCTTAGCGGGTCGCTGCTCGAGCCTTCGGCGTGCTCGGCTCACGTCGCCGTTCGTGCACGGCGGTCGGCCTGAATCCGCCGAGTCCAGCGGCTGAAGGCGGGCAGATCGGGAACGCGGGCCAGGATCGGCCCGACGATGATCGTGATCAGCACGTAGCCGGTTGCGAGCGCAGCGAGCGAGCCGGGGATGCCGGGGGATGCGGCCGCGACGCCGGCGATGACGATCGAGAACTCTCCGCGCGGCGTGAGCGCGAAACCGGCGCGCCACCGACCGGGCTCCCCGATGCCCGCCTTGCGGGCGGTGAGATAGCCGGTGAGCACCTTGGTCGCCATCGTCACGATCGCGAGGATGGCCGCGGGGATCAGCATCGAGACCAGCTCGCGCGGATCCGTCGAGAGGCCGAAGAACAGGAAGAAGACGGCGGCGAACAGGTCTCGGAGTGGCGAGAGCAGGCGCCCGGCGCGCTCAGCGACAGGGCCCGAGATCGCGATGCCGACGAGGAACGCGCCCACAGCGGCCGACGCGTTGACCTGTGCCGCGACGCCGGCGACGAGGATCGTGAGGCCCAGCACCGAGAGGAGGAGCACCTCGGCGTTCTTCGACCAGACCAGCCGCGACACGAGCGCACCGTGCCGAAGGGCGACGAACAGGATGACGAAGACCGCCGCCAGCGCGATCAGGACGCTCACCGTCCCGACACCCAGGTCCATCCGCACCAACAGGGCGGTGAGGATCGGCAGGTAGAACGCCATCGCCAGATCCTCGATGACGAGCACCGAGAGGATGACAGGCGTCTCGCGGTTCGTGAGGCGGCCGAGATCGTGGAGCAGCTTCGCGATGACGCCGGACGACGATACCCAGGTGATCCCGGCGAGTGCCACGGCGGCGACAGGACCCCAGCCGAGGATGAGTGCCATCAGCGCACCCGGCACCGCGTTGAGCAGCATGTCGAGAAGTCCGGCGGCGCGGGACTTCCGGAGACTGCCGAGCAGTTCGTCCGCGCCGTACTCCAGGCCGAGCATGAGGAGCAGCAGGATCACGCCGATCTCCGCACCGGTCTCGATGAACTCCTCACCCTGGGTGATGGGAAGCAGTCCGCCTTCGCCGAAGGCCAGCCCACCGAGCAGGATGAGGGGGATCGGCGACATCCCGAGTCGTCCGGCAAGCCGCGCGAGGAGCGAGACGCCGAACAGGAGCGCGCCTATCTCGATGAGGACGAGCGCGCCGTCGTCCATCGGGATCAGCCGCCGTTGACGATGCGAACGAGCTTGTCCAGTCCCTCGCGTGTGCCGACGACGATCAGGGAGTCTCCGGCGCCGATCATGTCGGCGGGAGAGGGAGACGGGAGCACACCGTCCTCACTGACGATCGCCACGATCGAGCAGCGGGTGAGAGTCCGGGCCTTCGTGTCGCCGAGCGGCCGTCCGACATAAGGCGAGTCGGCGCGCACCGGTATCTGCTCCATATACAGCCCGGCGACCTGCTCACGCAGGCCCGCGAGCTGAGTCAGGATCAGCGAGCCGCCGAGCACCTCCGACAGTGCGATGGCCTCGTCATCGGTCAGTGCGAGAGTCTCCTCAGCGCGGTCCGGATCATCCTCGTCGGCGATCGCGATCTCGCGACTCCCGTCGCGGAAGTTGATCACCGACAGTCGCCGCCCCGCCTCGGTGTTGATGTCGAGCCGCACGCCGATCCCCGGCAGCACGGTCCGTTCCACATGCGCTGGCATACGGCAATCATGGCACCGACCCCTGCCTCTCGGTGATGATGGGTCCATGGGCCTTCCCAATGGGCTCCGCCCCAAACCCCCGGCTCGCTGGCGCACGCCCGTGGGACTTCCACCCGCTCGAGGCGATCGGGTGCGCCTCGATCTGCTGCGACCGGACGACTTCGACGCGCTTCACGAGATCCAGTCAGATCCGGAGGTGTGCCGCTACCTCCTCTACGAGGCGCGGACGCGCGAGCAGGTCGCGGCTGCCCTCGAGCGCGACGCCTCGCACACCCGGCTCGAGAAGCCCGGCGACTACCTTCAGCCTGCGATCCGCGGGCGCGGCGAGAACGAAGGCGCGTTCATCGGGACGATGTACTTCGAGCTGAAGAGCGTCGACGACCGCACGGCCGAGATCGGCTGGCTCGTCGCCCCGCGCTTCCAGGGGCTCGGCTATGCGCGCGAGGCGGCCGTGATGCTGCTCGACCTCGCATTCGGCGAGCTCGGACTGCACCGGGTCATCGCCGAGCTCGATCCGCGGAATGCGGCATCCGTCAGGGTGTGCGAGCGTCTCGGGATGCGGAAAGAGGCCCATCACATCGAGCACATGTGGCTGAAGGACGAGTGGACCGACACCGGGTCATACGCGATCCTCGAGCGCGAGTGGCGGGCGAGGCCTGAGCTCGCATAGCCTGAGCGCGCCGCAGAGTCGCGGCACGGGCGCGGCGCCACTCGCCGTTCACCGAAGGACCCTAGCGTGACCGACATGAGCGATCCCGACCCCGCCGCCCCCCACGTGGCCTCACCGAACCTCTCGACCGCCGCCATGAGCGTGCAGCCGGATCCCGACAAGGTGGTCCCGCGCAAGCAGGTCGTGTCGTGGGCGATGTGGGACTGGGCGACACAGCCGTTCAACTCGGTGCTGCTGACCTTCGTCTTCGTGCCGCTCTACCTCGTCTCGGCGAACTTCCTGCCGGAGGATGTGGCTGCGCAGAACGCCGACGGCGGCCTGGTCTGCAACCGCGCCGCGGACGCGGCGACCGAGTACTGCGGCGGCCTCGCGAACCTGGCCGAATGGTATGGCTGGGCCACCTTCCTCGCCGGCATCCTCATCCTCGTGCTCGCGCCGGTGCTCGGTCAGCGCGCCGATGTCGCGGGCAACAAGAAGCGCTGGGTGGTCGGCGCCACCGCCGTGCTGGCCCTCATCCAGTTCGCGCTCTTCTTCGCCTTCGCCGACCCGGCGTTCTTCTGGTTCGGCGCCGTCGCGATCGCACTGGGCGCCGTCACCTCCGAGATCGCCGGCGTGAACTACAACGCGATGCTCGTCGAGGTCTCGACCCCTCGCACCGTGGGCCGCGTCAGCGGCCTGGGCTGGGGACTCGGCTACATCGGCGGCATCCTGGCGCTCGTGCTCGTCGTCGCGCTGAACGCGGTCGAGTGGTTCGGGCTCGACACGTCGGACGGGCTCGCGTATCGCCTGATCGCAGTCGGCTGCGCCGCGTGGACCGTCGTCTTCGCGATCCCCTTCGTGCTGAACGTGCCCGAGGCGAAGGCTCGGACGGACCGCGAGAAGATCGGCTTCTTCGCGAGCTACGGCCGACTCGTGCGCGACATCGTCGCACTCTTCAAGACCCATCGCCCGACCTTCTGGTTCCTCATCGCCAGCGCGGTGTACCGAGATGGCCTCGCCGGCGTCTTCGCCTTCGGCGGCGTGCTCGCCGCCGTCGCGTTCGGCTTCAGCGCCAACGAGGTCATCATCTTCGGCATCGCCCTGAATCTCGTCGCCGGCGTCTCGACGATCATCGCCGGCCGGCTGGACGACCGCTTCGGCGCGCGAGCCGTCATCATCACCGCGCTGTCGATCCTCATCGTGGCCTGCCTGTTCGTGTTCTTCTTCCGCGAGCAGGGCAAGACGATCTTCTGGATCGGCGGCATCATCCTCTCGGCTGCTGTCGGGCCCGCCCAGGCATCCAGCCGATCACTCCTGGCGAGGGTGACACCGCTCGGGATGCAGGGCGAGATCTTCGGCCTCTACGCGACCACTGGGCGCGTGATGAGCTTCCTGTCACCCCTGCTCTGGGCGGCCTTCATCGGCTGGTTCGGCGCCACCTACTGGGGCATCATCGGCATCACCATCGTGCTTGTGCTCGGCCTGGTCCTGCTACTTTTCGTGAAGCTGCCGCGCCACACCCGGCTGTGATCTGCCCGACACGGCATCGACACCGCGACGCCGCGTACTTCGGCTAACCTCGCTCCGGGGGTCAGCACCGACCGCTGCGAGTGAAAGGCCCAAGTCCCCGCGTGATCATGCCCCTCTCCGAGCGCCGTCGGACGGCTCGGCATCGGCGCGCTCTCGCTTACTGGGGCGTGGTCTTCGCTCTGTACCTGTCCCTGTGGCTGGGCGCTTCGCTCACGCCGCCGTACTGGGTGCACGCCACGATGCTCTTCGCCCACCTCGCATCGATCATCATCGGGCTCGGCGCCGCAGTGTTCCTGGAGTTCAACGGAGCGCTCTGGATGATCGGCAGACGCACGCTCGCAGACGTCCGGCACGCCGAGCGCTCGGTGTCGGCGCTCGCCTGGATCGGCATCCTCGGGCTCTTCGCCAGCGGCGCATTCCTCGAACCGAACCTCGAGGATCCGCTCACCGTGATCAAGATGATCGCCGTGCTGGTGGTCGCGATGAACGGCGTCGCGATGACACGCCTGACGGCCGATCTGGCCCGGTTGCCGGCATCCGTGTCTTTCGCGAGGGTTCCCCGACGAGTGCAGCTGTGGTGCATCTGGAGCGCGACGATATCGCAGGTGGGCTGGTGGACCGCGGTCATCATCGGAATGGTCAACACCGCCCTCCGCTGAAATCGCGCTTGGCGGTTACTCAGGATCGCGGGCTAGTCTGTGGGAATCGCGGGTCCCCCCGCTGATGTATGCTTGCGGGTTTCCCAACCCGCGTCAGGTACCCCCCACACCTGAGGATCCTCGCCATGCCTGAGCCCACGCTCGACCTCTGTGCCCCCGCGACCCGCACACTTACGCGCCGCACCCCTGCGGCGACCCCTGCCCGCGCCTGCCAGGCGGCTGACGCATGAGCGCGCCGCAGCCCAGTGCCATCGAAGAGCGCCGTCGCCAGCGCCGCGCCCGCCAGCGGCGCTTCGTGATCTGGATGAGCGTCGCGAGCATCGTGACGCTCATCGCCGCGATCGGCACTGTCGGCACGCTCATCGTCTCGAGTCTGGCGAGCGCCGAGGAGCCCTCTGCTGGGGCATCGCCGACCGCCGAGGCCGAGCCCGAGCCCATCGTGTTCCCCGAAGACGAGCCGGCAGCGACGGGCGGCGCCGAGCCGTGCACCACGGTCAACGTCATGTCGTCGTTCGAGAACGCCGAGATGGTGGCAAACCTGGCCGCGGGCTACAACGGCCAGTTCCGCGACGTCAACGGGATGTGCGTCATCATCGCCCCCGTCAGGGACAAGTCCGGCATCGTCGCCGAGGCGGCCGCAGCGGGCTTCCCGAATCTGGCCCCTGAGCAGCGTCCGACGGTGTGGCTTCCCGACTCGTACACGTGGCCCGCGCTGGCGCGCGCGAACGGCGCCGCGTCGGTTCCGGACAACGGCCAGAGCGTCGGATCCTCCAACATCGTGCTCGCCATGCCCGAGTCCCTCGCAGACACGATCGGCTGGGCGGCCAAGCCCCCGACCTGGGGCGATGTCTTCGAATCCGCCTCCGATGCCAACCTGTGGAGCGACCTCGGCCACGCCGAATGGGGCTCGTTCAAGCTCGGCAAGACGAGCCCGATGGTCGCGACCTCCGGCGAGGCGGCGATGTTCGCATCCTTCGGCACGGCAGCCGGCGACATCGAGGCCCTGTCCGCGGCCGAGGTCGCCGACCCGGCCGTGCAGGACACCGTCCGCGAGCACGAGCTCGCCACGAGCCACTACATGGCGACGCCCGAGCACTTCCTGTGGCACGCGCGTCAGGCCGACGAGAAGGGCTCCGCGGCCGACTTCCTCTCGGCCGTCATCGTCGACGAGAAGTCGGTGTGGGACTACAACCGAGGCATCACGAGCCGTGACGGCGTCACCCGCGTCGAGGGAACTCCCCCCGAGGAGAAGCTCGTCCCGATCTATCCGACCGACGGCTTCTATGGCGCGGACAACCCCGCCGTCGTGCTGACCGGGGACTGGGTCGACCAGAACGAGGCGGATGCCGCGGCGGACTTCATCCGCTATGCGGGCACCGCGCAGGGTCAGGAGATCGTCCGCTCGTCGGGCTACCGCGACCTGAACGGGATGCTGGATGACGCCGTCGCCGACGTCGCCAAGCTCGTCGCCGATCCCGATGGCGTGCTGCCGCTTCCCGAGCAGGATGTCGTCGCGGCCGTCAACCAGGCCTTCCCCGAGGTTCGCAAGCGCGCCCAGGTGCTGTTCCTCATGGACGTCTCGGGCTCGATGGACGAGCCGATCTCGGCGAGCGCCACCAAGCTCACCGCCGCCAAGGCCGCGATCGCCCAGGCGCTCGACCACTTCACCGCGGGTGACAACGTGGGCCTCGCCGCCTTCGCGCAGGCCACCGACGGCGCCATGGTGCCTGGGAACGTGTCGCCGATCGCCGACATCGGCGGCAGCCGCGACGCCTTCCTCGGTGCGCTCGGCGGCCTGCAGTCGATGGGTGACACACCGCTCTACCAGGCCGTCGACACGTTCGCGGCGCAGCAGGCGCAGTCGTGGTCGCCCGATCGCATCACGGCCATCGTGCTGCTGAGCGACGGCGAGAACGACACGCCCAACGCCCCGACGATCGGCGCGGAGCAGATGCTTGCGAACCTGCAGGCGATGCACCACGGCACTCCGGTGCTGATCTTCACCCTCGCTTACGGGGCGGATGCCGACGTCGCCACGCTGCAGTCGATCTCGAGCGCGACAGGCGCGCACTACTACGACGCCACGGACCCGCTGAAGCTCGAAGCTGTGCTCGGCGATCTCGTCACGAGCTTCTAGGCACTGCCGGCTCGTCGCCGGGTGTGATCAGCGCGGCCAGCCGTCTGCGAGCTTGCTGAGCAGACGGGCGAGCTCCATGCGCTCGGCGTCGGTGAACGGCTCGAGGGCGATGTCGATCGCCTCACGCCGCTCGCCCCGGAAGCCGCGCACGATCGCGGCACCCTGATCGGTCAGCACGACCCGGGTGCGACGCGCGTCGTCAGGATCCGCCTCGCGGCGGACGAGTCCGAGTTCCACGACCTGCTGCACGAGCCTCGACGCACGGGGCTGGTCGACGCCGACGGCTTCGCCGATCTCGCTCACGGTCAGGGGGCCGGATGCTGCGGCCAGCGCGTCGAGCAGACGCAGGCGCGCCGGGGCCCCGATGCGGCCGCCGCCGAACCAGGGCGGCGGTCCACCGTGACCGTGATTGTGACCGTGGTGCGGTCCGCCGTGCCCCCACGGACCCTCGCCGTGGGCGTGCCGGGGGCCGAATCCCTGCGGTCCGGGCTCCCACGGCGGCCGCGGCATCCGTCGCCCGCGCAGCCGCGAGAGCGCAGCCGCGATGGCGTCGGCGGGATCCGCGGAACTGTCGAAGGTCACGAGACGAATTTACATGCCACTTGACATACGTCGCTATCGCATGTCACACTACATATACATGCACTTAGACATGTATCGCCGAACTCGGCATCGAGCGGCCTCTTGCGCCGCACTCCTGAGAGGACTTCCCCATGGACAGTGAGAACACAGAGAACACCAACGATTCAGAGGCGTGGCGACACCCGCCCCCTCGGCTACTGGCTGCGCGCGGTCGACGCGCGCATCGCCCAGGAGTTCGCCACGGCGTTCGACGCCGAGGGCGTCACGCGACGTGATTGGATGCTGCTGAACGTCGTCGCCGGCGACGCGGACGCGCCCGGTTTCGCCGAGCGCCTGGCCCGCAAGGGCAAGCGCCTGCGCGGGCTCGAGCAGCGCGGCTGGGTCGAAGAGACCGGTGACGGCACATGGACCCTGACCGCCGAGGGGCGGGCTGCCAAAGAGCGGCTCGGCACCATCGTGGACGGCATCCGGTCGCGCGTCGCCGGCGCCGTCTCACCCGAGGACTACGCGACGATGGTCGCCTCGCTCGAGGCGATCGCGCGCGAGCTCGGCTGGGACGAGAACGCGCGCATGCCATGGCCCGGCTTCGGGCGCGGTTTCGGCCGCGGCTTCGGTCGCGGGTTCGGACCGGGCTTCGGCGCCGGCGGATTCCATCACGACATCCACCACGACTTCGGCCCGAACCTTCACAAGGGGTTCCGCCCCGGCTTCGGCCCGGGTGGCGGCCCGAACGCGATGCCCGGATGACGAGCACTGCGGCCACCCGCACGGACGTCACGGCGAGCACGGACACCACGGCGAGCACGGACACACGCGGCTACGGCCGCCACGGAGGGTCGTCACAGCCAGGGCGGCGAGCACGCGCTACGAGCGCGGCTTCGACGCCGGCTTCGCCCGCGGTCGCGAGGTGTAGCACCCCGCGTCCCCGCATCCGGACCGCCCCTTCTCGCCGATCGCGAGGAGGGGCGGTGGTCGTTCGCCGGTCGGTCTCAGGCCTCTTCGAGCGCCTCGAGGTCTGCGGGGTCCGCGCCGGCGGCGAGCAATCGCTCGCGGATCGCGCGCGCCGCGAGGATGTACGGGCGATCGCTCCGGACGATGAGCGAACGCGCATTCGCCTCGTTGTCGAGCGAGATGAGCTCGAATGCCAGCTGCTCGACGGCGGCGTCATCCAGCGTCAGCTCCCCCGCCGTGACAGCGTGCCGCAGCTGCGCCTCGAGGTAGCCGTACCAATCCCGCAGCCACCCGTGCACCGCGTCGCGTACGGGCCCGGGCTTGGAGTCGACATCCGCCGCGGTGGCCGCGAAGAAGCATCCGCCGGTGAAGACCCGCTCGCGTGAGTAGTCGAGGGCGTTGCGCAACAGGGTCGCGAGACGGCGCACACCACGAGGCTGCGCGCGCGCGGGTTCGACGACACGCTCCCGGAAGACGTCAGCCGCCGCGTTCACTGCCGCCAGTTGAAGGGCTTCCTTGCCGCCGAAGAGAGTCGCGATGCTGCTCTTGCTGTGACCGGATGCTTCAGCGAGCCGTCCGATCGTCACCCCATCGAGTCCCTCGACAGACGCGATGTCGGTCGCGTGCACGAGAACGGCCTGGCGAGAGGCGTTGCCGCGCGCGCGTCTGCGGTCTTCGGTGACGGTGGTCATTGCTCTAGTGTACGAACGATCGTTCATGTAGTCTACGCACGATCGTTCGTATTCTTTGGAGGTTCCTCATGTCCGACCCTTACGCCACCGCCCGTCGCGCGATCCACGCCGCATCCGCGTTATCCCCTCGTCTCGGCGGGCGAGCCGCGCTGGCGGCTTTCTCCGCCACGGGTCGCCCGATGCCCGTCCGGCCCGATGACCGTCCCACGCACGAAGGCGCGCGGCGGGGCACCATCGTGGTCCGGGACCACGAACTGGTCACCTACCGATGGGGTCACGGGGACGACACGGTCCTGCTGGTGCACGGCTGGCGGGGACGCGCGTCGCAGTTCGCGCCCCTCGTGCGCGAGCTCGTGCACGGAGGGTTTCCACGTCGTCTCGTTCGACGCACCCGCCCATGGCGACTCGCCCGGCCGGCGCACCGACATCCGGGACTGGCTGGCCGCGATCGAGGAGCTGCAGGTGAAGCACGGCCGGTTCCGCACGATCGTCGGGCACTCGTTCGGCGGTCTCGCCGCGCTCACCGCGGCGCGCGATGGGATCACCACGGCATCGGTTGCGACCATCGCGGGTGCGGGCACACCGGCGGCGTTTCTCGGGGAGTTCGCCGGGACGATGGCGCTGGACGACCCCACGCGCGCGGATTTCGAGGCGGCCTTCCGCCGCAGGCTCGGCGAGAGCCCGTCCTCGCTCGAACGCCGATACGACGCGATCGCCCACCCACTCCCCGCGGGCATGGAGCTTCTCATCGCGCACGACGACGACGATCGTCAGCTTCCCGCGGAGTGGTCGGGGCGACTGTTCGAGACGCATCGCGAACGTGCACGTCTCATCACGACGAAGGGGTTCGGGCACTCCCGCATCCTCGGATCCGACCCGGTGCTCGACGGCGTCGTCGGTCTCGTGACGAGTGGTCTCGCCGGAGTCGACCGCGCGCTCCAGCTGCAGGTCCCGGCGCCTGTCGACGAGCTCCTGACACATCGCGCACACGCCAGTCGTCGGGATTCGGCACGATAGGAGGATGACGACTTCCGCGCTCCTCGCGATCTCGCACGGCACTGCGTCGCCCGAAGGTCAGGCGGCCATCCAGCGGCTGGTCGATGCCGTCGCGGAACGGCTCCCTGGCGTCACGGTGCGGCTCGGCCACGTCGACGTGCAGCAGCCGGATGTCGCCGCATCCCTCGGTGCACTGCCCGCCGAGGAGCCGGTGGTCATCGTTCCCCTCCTGCTCTCGGCCGGCTATCACGTGCGTGTCGACCTGCGGAAGCAGTCTGCCGGACGAGGCGGAGTCGCGATCGCCTCCGCTCTCGGGCCCGACTCTCGCCTCGTCGACGTTCTCGTCGAGCGACTGGACGCCGCAGGCCTCGGCGAAGCGGATGCCGTCGTGCTCGCGGTCGCCGGATCGAGCGACGACCGTGCGAACGAGGACTGCAGGGAGATGGGGCGGATGCTGGCGGAGCGGCTCTCGCGCGATGTGACGGTCGGCTTCCTCGCGGCAGCGGCGCCGCGACTCGGCGTCGCCGTCGCGCATCGGCTCGGGAGTCCCGCGCTCGAGTGGCCGTCGCGAACTACCTGCTCGCCCCGGGGTACTTCCACGACCTCGCGGTTCGCCTCGCCGACGGTGCGCCCGTCGCACGGCCGCTGCTCGACGACGACGAGCCGGCAGCATCCCTCGTCGACCTCGTGATCGATCGCTACCGCGCCGCCCTCGTGAGGCGCGCAGTGCGATCCGCAACTGTGTGACGCCGGGTTACGCCGGTTAACGCCCCTTGACACTCGGATAGGCCGCCGCGCGAGCGACTTCTACTCTCGCGTTGTGGGCTCGACCTGAGTCCGCGCCGGGGACGCCCGGGACATCCGGAGGCCACTGTGACCATCAGCGACACCGAGCCGCGCCCCACTGCGGGACGCGCCGAGCATGCACCGGCCCGCCCGCCGCGGCCATCGTCGAGGCCCAACGGACAATGGAAGATCGACGGCAAGGCTCCGCTCAACGGCAACGAGGAGTGGAAGCAGGTCGACAACGGCCTCGCCGTCCGCGAGCGCATCGAGAACATCTACTCCAAGGGCGGGTTCGCGTCGATCGACCCCACCGACCTGCACGGTCGCTTCCGCGTGTGGGGCCTCTACACCCAGCGCAAGCCCGGAATCGACGGCGGTCGCACCGCGACGCTCGAGCCGCATGAGCTCGAGGACGAGTACTTCATGCTCCGGGTGCGCATCGACGGCGGCCAGCTCACGACCGAGCAGCTGCGCGTCATCGCGCGGCATCTCGAACGAATTCGGCCGCGGCACCGCGGATCTCACGGACCGCCAGAACATCCAGCTGCACTGGATCCAGGTCGAGGCCGTGCCCGAGATCTGGCGCCGCCTCGAGAGCGTCGGCCTCGGCACCACCGAGGCGTGCGGCGACGTGCCGCGCGTCATCCTCGGCTCGCCGGTCGCGGGCATCGCCGCCGACGAGCTCATCGACCCGACCCCGCAGATCGACGAGATCACGTCCCGCTTCATCGGCGACGAGTCGCTCGCGAACCTCCCCCGCAAGTTCAAGTCGGCGATCACCGGCCACCCCAGCCAGGACGTCGTCCATGAGATCAACGACGTCGCATTCGTCGCGGTAGACCATCCCGAGCGAGGCGTCGGCTACGACCTCTGGGTCGGCGGCGGCCTTTCGACCGCTCCCCGCCTCGGCGAGCGACTCGGCGTCTTCGTGGCGCCGGATCAGGTTGCGGATGCTTGGCACGGCGTCGCGCAGATCTTCCGCGACTACGGCTACCGGCGGCTTCGCAACAAGGCCCGCCTGAAGTTCCTGCTCGCGGAGTGGGGCACCGAGAAGTTCCGCCAGGTGCTGCAGGACGAGTACCTGGGCTTCGCGCTGCCGGACGGCCCCGCCGCGCCGAAGCCGCTCGCGCAGGGCGACCACGTCGGCGTGCACAAGCAGAAGGACGGCCGCTTCTACGTCGGCGCCACGCCGATCGTCGGTCGTGTCTCGGGCCCGACGCTCGCCCAGCTCGCCGATCTCGTCGAGGCGCACGGCTCGACGAGGCTGCGCACCACGCCCCACCAGAAGCTCGTCATCCTCGACATCCCCGAGGACCGCGTCGAGTCGCTCATCGCGGGACTCGACGCACTCGGACTCTCGGCGCGGCCGAGCCTCATCCGTCGCGGCACGATCGCGTGCACGGGGATCGAGTTCTGCAAGCTCGCGATCGTCGAGACGAAGGCGTATGCGACGGCCGCCGTGCTCGATCTCGAGGAGCGGCTCGAGCAGTTCGGACTGCCGCATCCGATCAGTCTTCATGTCAACGGATGCCCGAACTCGTGCGCGCGCATCCAGACCGCCGACATCGGCCTCAAGGGGCAGCTCGTCACCATCGACGGCGAGCAGGTGCCGGGCTATCAGGTTCACCTCGGCGGCGGGCTCGTCAACGCCGATCGCGACGAGGCCGGCCTCGGCCGCACCGTTCGCGGCCTCAAGGTCAGCGCCGACGGCATCGCGGACTACGTCGAGCGAGTCGTCAAGCGGTTCCTGATCGACCGGGATGCCGACGCCGACGAGACCTTCGCCCAGTGGGCGCATCGCGCCGAAGAGGAGGCACTGCAGTGACCGTCTCGCTCGCACCCCGGATCGCCGTCGAAGCGCTCCGCCGAGGAGCTCGAAGCCCTCGCCGAGCGAGGGCAACCTCGAGCTCGGCAGCCTGACCGCTCACGAGGCATCCCCGGCTGAGGTCGTCGCGTGGGTCGCCGCCAACTTCGGGGCGGATGCTGCGGCCGTCGCCTGCTCGATGGCGGACGCCGCGCTCCCCCACCTGGTCGCCGAGCAGCTGCCGGGCGTCGACGTGCTCTTCCTCGACACCGGGTATCACTTCGCCGAGACCCGCTTCACACGGGACGAGGTCGGACGCGTGCTGGACGTCCGGATCGTCGACGTGCTCCCCGAGCAGACCGTGGCGCAGCAGGACGCCGAG
The DNA here is from genome assembly GCA_963751055.1 of uncultured Actinomycetota bacterium. GTDB lineage: Bacteria > Actinomycetota > Actinomycetes > Actinomycetales > Microbacteriaceae > Microbacterium. Next base: position 306,170 of record CAVVTB010000012.1, read on the forward strand.
TTCGGCGCCAAGCTGCACGACCGCGATCCCGCGCTGTGCTGCGAGCGCCGCAAGGTCGCTCCCTTGAAGGACGCGCTGAGCGGCTACGAGGTGTGGTTCACGGGCGTCCGCCGCGAGGAGGCGCCGACACGGACGAACACGCCGCTCGTCACGTGGGATGCGCGCAACGGTCTCGTGAAGGTGAACCCGGTGGCGTCCTGGACCTTCGACGACCTCCTCGACTACGCCGGCGACCACCAGGTGCCGGTGAACCTCCTCGTCTCGAACGGCTACCCCTCGATCGGCTGCGAGCCGTGCACCAAGCCGGTCGCTGCCGGCGAAGACCCCCGATCGGGCCGCTGGGCCGGCCTGTCGAAGACGGAATGCGGGCTGCACGAGATGACTCTGCCACCGCCACCGGAAACGCCCCGCGCCCTCTCGACCCTCGACCTGCTCGAGGCCGAGGCCATCCACATCATCCGCGAGGTGGTCGCCGAGTTCGAGCGCCCCGTGCTGCTGTTCTCCGGCGGCAAGGACTCCGTCGTCGTGCTGCACCTCGCGACCAAGGCGTTCGCCCCGGGCGGGTGCCCTTCCCGGTGCTCCATGTCGACACCGGACACAACTTCCCCGAGGTGCTGGCCTTCCGCGACGAGACCGTCGCCCGGCTCGGCATCCGCCTGGAAGTCGCGCGCGTGCAGGACTACATCGACGACGGACGGCTGCAGGAGCGCCCCGACGGGACGCGCAACCCGCTCCAGACGCTGCCGCTTCTCGACGCGATCGCCGCGGGCCGCCACGATGCGGTGTTCGGCGGCGCTCGTCGCGATGAGGACAAGGCACGCGCCAAGGAGCGCATCATCTCGCTGCGCGACGAGTTCGGGCAGTGGGATCCGCGCAACCAGCGCCCCGAGCTGTGGAGCCTGTACAACGGCCGCCACACCCCGGGCCAGCACGTGCGCGCCTTCCCGATCTCGAACTGGACCGAACTCGACGTCTGGCGCTACATCGAACGCGAGTCGATCCCGCTGCCACCGCTGTACTTCGCTCACGAGCGCGAGGTGTATGCGCGCGACGGCATGTGGCGCGCCGTCGGCGAGTACTCGCCCCCGCAGCCCGACGAAGCGATCGAGCGCCGCTTCGTCCGCTACCGCACGGTCGGCGACATGAGCTGCACCGGTGCGGTCGAATCGGATGCCGCCGACCTGGCGTCGATCGTCAGCGAGGTCGGCCGCTCGACCCTGACCGAGCGGGGCGCGACGCGCGCCGACGACCGCATCTCGGAGGCGGCCATGGAAGACCGCAAGAAGGACGGGTACTTCTGATGACCTCCACGCCCACCGCCCCCGCCGTTTACGAACGGTTTTCGTCGGCCCGCGGGACGCTGGAGCGGCAAGAGCCGTTCGTGAACGGCGAGCGGGACCCTGTTCCGGTTCGCCACCGCCGGGCTCTGTCGACGACGGGAAGTCGACCCTCGTCGGCCGCCTGCTGCACGACTCGAAGGCGATCCTCGCCGACCAGCTCGAGCAGGTCGCCCGCACCTCCGCGGAGCGCGGCTTCGCGCACGGCGACTTCGACTTCGCACTGCTCACCGACGGCCTGCGCGCCGAGCGCGAGCAGGGCATCACGATCGACGTCGCCTACCGCTACTTCTCCACCGGCACGAGGTCGTTCATCCTCGCCGACTGCCCCGGGCACGTGCAGTACACGCGCAACATGGTGACCGGCGCGACAACGGCAGACGCCGTCGTGGTGCTGATCGACGGCCGCAAGGGCGTGCTCGAGCAGACGCGCCGTCACCTCGCCGTCGTCGCGCTGCTCCGCGTGCCGCACGTCGTCGTGGCCGTCAACAAGATCGACCTGCTCGGACTTCTCCGAGGACGCATTCCGCGGGGTCGCCGAGCAGGTGCGCGACGTCACCGCCGAACTCGGCATCGAGGACGTGCACGTCATCCCGGTCTCGGCCCTGGAGGGCGACAACATCGTCGACCGCTCCGCGCGTACTCCCTGGTACCAGGGTCCGGCGCTGCTCGAGCTGCTGGAGTCGCTTCCTGCGCAGGACGCGTCGCCAACGCTCCTTCGTCGCTGCTCGACAACCGCGAGCCCTTCCGCCTTCCGGTCCAGCTCGTGCTGCGTCCGCAGGGCGGACTCTCCCCCGAGCTCGCGGCGGATGAGACGGCGGTCGAGCGGCTGCGCGACTATCGGGCGGTCGCCGGGCGGGTGTCGTCGGGAGCGGTGCGCGTCGGAGACCGAGTGGAGGTCTTCCCCACCGGGATCACGACGACGGTGACCGGCATCCAGGTGGCGGGTGCCGAGGTCGATGAGGCGGTCGCACCCCAATCCGTGTCGCTGCAGCTCGCGGACGATGTGGATGCCGCGCGCGGCGCGCTCGTCGTCGCAGCCGGCACGCTTCCGGCGGGTCGACGTGACCTCGACGCAGAGCTGTTCCAGCTCGATGCCCGGCCCCTGACCTCGGGGGCGCGTGTCCTCGTCAAGCACGGCACCGCGACCGTGCAGGCGATCATCGCCCAGATCGAGTCGCGCTACGACCTCGACTCACTCGTCCACGAACCGGCCGCGACTCTGCAGACGAACGACATCGGCCGGGTCCGGCTGCGCCTGGCGGCCGACCTTCCGCTCGAGGCGTACAGCGCCAACCGCCACGGGGGCTCGTTCCTCGTCATCCATCCGTCCGACGGCGCCACCCTGGCCGCCGGCATCGTGCGCGACTGATCACGTCGCGCACATCCACCACTCCCCACTCAAATTCCCACTCGAAGGAGGCGAACCGTGAACACCATCCGCACTGCGACGACGATCACCACTCTTGGACTTGTTGCCGTCATGATGGCGGGCTGCGCCGCCGCCGCGGGAAGCACTCCACCTGAGGAAGAGGTCACCGAGCTGCGCCTCGGCTACTTCGCCAACGTCACGCACGCACCCGCTCTCGTGGGGCTCGAAGAGGGGATCTTCGAGGATGCGCTGGGCGACGTCGATGTGACGACATCCGTCTTCAACGCCGGCCCCGCTGCCATCGAGGCTCTGTCGGCCGGCGCGATCGACGCGACCTACATCGGACCGAACCCGTCGATCAACACGTTCATCCAGTCCGCCGGTGCATCGGCGCGCATCATCGCCGGAGCAGCGACGGGTGGTGCCGCGCTCGTGGTTCGCGACGGCATCGACACACCTGCGGATCTGGCAGGCACGACGCTCGCGACGCCTCAACTCGGCAACACGCAGGACGTGGCGCTGCGCAGCTGGCTGGCCGGCGAGGGATTCGAGACCGACACGCAGGGCGGGGGTGACGTGAGCATCACGCCGACCGAGAACGCCCAGACGCTGACGCTGTTCGAACAGGGCGATGTCGACGGCGCGTGGCTGCCGGAGCCGTGGGTTTCGCGGCTGGTCCTCGACGCGGGGGCGCACGTCCTCGTCGACGAGGCCGACCTGTGGGAGGACGGCGAGTTCCCCACCACCGTGCTGCTCGTCCGCGCCGAGTTCCTCGAAGCGCACCCCGGCGTCGTGGAGGACCTGCTCGAGGGCCACATCGCCGCCGTGCAGTGGATCGCCGACAATCCCGACGACGCTCCCACGGTGATCAACAGTGCACTCGAGGCCGAGACGGGCAAGCCGCTCGCGGATCCGGTGATCGCGAGGGCGCTCGAGCACGTCACGTTCTCGGTCGATCCTCACGCCGACACCTTCGAGACCCTCGTCGCGAACGGTCTGGCCGCGGGCACGCAGAAGGAAGGCTCGATCGACGGGCTGTTCGACCTGCGACTCCTCAACGGGCTGCTCAAGGCATCCGGTGCCGACGCCGTCTCGGCGGCCGGACTCGGAGAGGAATAGCCATGACCTCCTCGGCTCGCAGGGCGTCCGGAGTCGCGCCGTCGGATCTCGACGGCGCGGCGCCGGGCGCCCGCGTGCCGAATCTGCTCGGTCCGAGCTTCGACAGCGTCACACCGGTCAGGCAGCCCGCGCCCGCCGTCGAACCGGCGGTGCGCATCCAGCACGTCGGCAAGCGCTTCGGCGACGGGCCGCTCGTGCTCGACGACATCACCCTCGACATCGCTCCGGGCGAATTCGTATGCCTGCTGGGCGCGTCCGGCTGTGGCAAGTCGACGCTCCTCAATCTGATCGCGGGACTCGACCGCCCCACCGCCGGTCACATCGAGACGCCGGCCGCGGGCGCCTCCGTGATGTTCCAGGAATCGGCGCTCATGCCGTGGCTGACGGCTCGGCGCAACGTCGAGCTGGCACTCCGGCTTCGGGGTGTCCCGCGCTCCGAGCGGCGAGCGAAGGCGCTGTCGCTCCTGGATGCGGTCAATCTGACGGATGCTGCCGAGAAGCGTCCGCACGAACTCTCCGGCGGCATGCGGCAGCGCGTGGCGCTCGCGCGCGCCCTCGCCCAGGACCGCCCCGTGCTGCTCATGGACGAGCCGTTCGCCGCGCTCGACGCCATCACGCGCGACCTGCTCCACGAGGAGCTGGAACGCGTCTGGCGGGCGACCGGCCGGACCATCGTGTTCGTGACCCACAACGTGCGGGAGGCGGCTCGCCTCGGCGAGCGCGTGATCCTGCTCTCCAGCCGCCCCGGGCGCATCGCGGGCGAGTGGCGCATCGCGCAGACCGCCGGGCGTCGGATCGAGTCGCCCGAGGTCGCCGCGCTCTCGATCGAGATCACCGACCAGCTGCGGAAGGAGATCCGCCGCAATGCCTCGTGACATCACACTCTCCGCAGCTCGAGCAGGGCGCGGCATCCGCTCGCCCCGATGACCTGCGGAGCCTCGAAGCGGGACTCGACCGCCTGCAGACCGACGCCGAGCACGCGCAAGGACGCTGGCGCCGCTTCGCCTCCAGCGTCGTACCGCCGGTGCTGTTCGTCATCCTCCTGCTCGTGGTGTGGCAGCTCTACGTCTGGATCGCGTCACCGCGTCCCGACATCGTGCCCGGCCCGGTGGACGTGGCTCTCGCGCTCGGTGACGCGTGGGAGAGCGGTCGGCTGCAGCAGGCAGTGATCACGAGCCTCGAACGCGGCGTGATCGGCTTCATCATCGCCATCATCATCGGCACCCCGATCGGCCTGCTGCTCGCTGAGGTGCGGCCCCTTCGCCGCGCCGTGGGGCCGATCATCTCGGGTCTGCAGGTGCTCCCCTCGGTGGCATGGGTGCCCGCCGCGATCATCTGGTTCGGGCTGTCGGACGCGACGGTCTACTTCGTCATCCTGATGGGCGCGGTCCCCTCGATCATCAACGGGCTGATCGCAGGCATCGACCAGGTGCCGCCGCAGCTTCGGCGCGTGGGCACCGTGCTCGGCGCCTCGCGCTGGCAGCTGGCGACCGCCGTGATCCTTCCCGCAGCGCTTCCCGGCTATGTCGCGGGACTCAAACAGGGCTGGGCGTTCTCATGGCGGTCGCTCATGGCCGCGGAGATCATCGCCGGGTCGATCGGGTTCGGCCTCGGGTCGATGCTGCAGCAGTCCCGCGAGCTCGCCGACCTCGCCGGGGTGCTCGGGACCATCATCCTGATCCTGGCGATCGGCGTGCTGATCGAGCTCGTCGGGTTCGGTCCCGTCGAGCGCCGGATGCTGAAGCGCCGCGGTCTTCTCATCACAGGAGGCGCGCGATGACAGAGCGTTCCGTTGCAGGAAAGGTCTGGCTCGTCGGCGCGGGCCCCGGTGACGCCGGCCTCCTCACGGTGAAGGGATTGCGCGTCCTGGAGGAGGCGGACGTCATCGTCGCCGACCGGCTCGGCGCCCGCGGCGTGCTGGACGGTCTCGCCGCCGACGGCGTCGAGTTGCGCGCCGAGATCGTCGATGTCGGCAAGCTCCCCGGGCACCACGCAGTGCCGCAGGATGCGATCAACGCACTGCTCGTCCAGCTGGCACGCGACGGCAAGACCGTGGTGCGACTCAAGGGCGGCGACCCCTACGTCTTCGGCCGCGGCGGCGAGGAGCTCGCTGCGTGTCAGGACGCCGGAGTCGAGGTCGAGGTCGTGCCAGGGATCACCAGCGCGATCTCGGTGCCCGCGGTCGCCGGAATCCCCCTGACGCACCGTGGCGTCGCCACGGCGTTCACCGTCGCCACCGGCCACGACCAGATCAAGGCGCTCGGCGGTGGTCGCGACCACACCGTGGTGCTGCTGATGGGAGTCGGCACTCTCGCGAACTCCGCCCTCACCCTCGCGCGCGGCGAGCGCGGTGGGGACTGCCCGGTCGCGATCGTCGAGGACGGCTTCGGCCAGGGCCAGCGCGTGACCGTCGGAACACTTGCCACCATCGCCGCGCAGGCGGCGCTGCGCGGCGTCCGCTCCCCCGCGGTCGTCGTCGTCGGCGACGTCGTGCGCCTGAGCCCCTACTCGCCCGACGCGCTTTCGCGCGCCGAGGTGGAATCCTTCGATCCCGTTGCGGCCCCCGCCGCGCCCTGACCCCGAAAGGCCGTCTCTTGACGTACACGACCTTGAACCTCCGCGTCGCGATCGTAGGCGCCGGTCCCGCCGGAATCTACGCCGGCAACATCCTGTCCAATTCGGTGAGGGATATCGGGGGCTCCGTCGCGATCGACCTCTTCGAGTCGCTCCCGGCGCCGTACGGCCTGATCCGCTACGGCGTCGCTCCCGATCACCCGCGCATCAAGGGGATCGTGACGTCACTCCACGAGATGCTGGGCGCAGGTGCGATCCGTTTCATCGGCAATGTCGAGGTCGGCCGTGACATCTCCCTCGATGAGCTCCAGGAGCGCTACGACGCCGTGATCCTCGCGACCGGTGCGATCCGCGACGTCGCCCTCGACATCCCCGGCATCCAGCTCCCCGGCTCGTACGGAGCCGCGGACTTCGTGGCCTGGTACGACGGTCATCCCGACGTCCCGACCGAATGGCCGCTCGACGCCCGCGAGGTCGCCGTCATCGGGAACGGCAACGTCGCGCTCGACGTCGCCCGCGTGCTGGCCAAGCACGCCGTGGACCTCCGCCCGACCGAGATCGCAGACAACGTGCTCGCCGGCCTCGAGGCGTCCGCCGTCACGGATGTCCACGTGTTCGGGCGCCGCGGCCCTGCCGACATCAAGTTCACCCCGATCGAGCTGCGCGAGCTCGGCGAGATTCCGGACGTCGACATCATCGTCCACGATGAGGACTTCGGAGGAGCCGACCCCACTGCGGCGCCGAACAACCAGCTCAAGGTCATGCTCCGCATCCTCAACAGCTGGCGGACCCGCGAGTCGAGCGGGGCGTCCCGGCGCCTGCACCTGCACTTCTACCACGCACCCGTCGAGGTGCTCGGGTCGGACCGCGTCGAGGGTCTGCGCTTCGAACGCACCGAGCCGGACGGCGACGGCCGCGTGCGCGGCACCGGTGAGCTGCGCGAGATCTCGGTGCAGCAGGTCTACCGGGCTGTCGGCTACTACGGCACTCCGGTCGTGGATGCACCCTTCGACGTGCAGCGCGGGGTGATCCCGAACGCTGAGGGCCGAGTCATCGACGAGTCTGCGGCGCCGATCGCAGGGTTGTACGCGACCGGCTGGATCAAACGCGGTCCCGTCGGCCTCATCGGCCACACCAAGTCCGACGCGATGGAGACGATCGCGCACGTCGTCGCCGACGCCCTGGCCGGCGTGCTCTCCGCGCCGCCCGCAGCGGAAGACATCCTGGATCTCCTCGACGAGCGCGAGGTCGCCTACACGACGTGGGACGGATGGCTGGCGCTCGACGCGCATGAGCGGGACCTCGGTGCGAGCCACCTGCACACTCGCGAGCGCGTCAAGGTCGTGCCGCGTGACGAGCAGGTGCAGATCTCGCGGTCCGACGCCCTCATCCGGTCGTGACGTACGTCATCGCGCTCCCCTGCGTCGACGTCAAGGACCGGGCGTGCATCGACGAGTGCCCGGTGGACTGCATCTACGAAGGCGAGCGCTCGCTCTACATCCATCCGGACGAGTGCGTCGACTGCGGCGCCTGCGAGCCGGTGTGCCCCGTCGAGGCGATCTACTACGAGGACGACCTGCCTGAGGAATGGCAGGACTACTACACCGCGAACGTCGACTTCTTCAGCGACATCGGCTCCCCCGGCGGCGCAGCCAAGACGGGCGTCTTCGCGATGGATCACCCGGTCATCGCGGCACTTCCCTACCAGGGGGTGGCACATGACTGAGACGGCATACAGTCCGGATGCTTCCGTCGAAGTCGACGTCGTGATCATCGGCGGCGGTCCTGCCGGGCTGTCGGCGGCACTGAACCTGGGTCGGGCACGTGCATCGGTCATCGTGGTCGACGCCGGCAGACCCCGCAACGCCGCAACACTGCGATCCCACGGCTTCCTCACCCGCGACGGCGTCTCGCCACTGGAGCTGCGCAACCTCGCGCGCGCGGAGCTCGAGGCCTACCCGGATGTGCGCGTGCTCGACCGGACCGTTGCCGGCGCGCTCCTTCCCACGGATTCCGAGAACGGCATGCGCTTCATCGTCGCTCTTCAGGGTCGCAAGCCAGGAACGCCCCCGGCGGTCGCGGCGCGCTCCGTGCTGGTGTCGACCGGGCTCCGCGAGACGCTGCCGTCGATCCCGAGCCTTCGCGCCTTCTACGGCATGACGATCTTCAGCTGTGCGGCGTGCGACGCTTTCGAGCTGCAGGATCGGCCGCTCGCGCTGATCGGCGACACGCCCGACCTCGCGACTCGCGCCCGGCTGATCGCACGCTGGACGGATCGGCTCACGGTGTTCACCAATGGAGCGGATGTCGTCGACACCGTCGAGGAGGCGGAGCTGGCAGCATCCGGGATCGTGGTCGAGCGACGCCCGATCGACGACCTCGAAGGAGACCGCGGTGCGGTCTCGGCCGTGCGTCTGGCAGACGGCACCCGCATCGAGATCGACGGCGGGTTCGTGCGGCCGCATTGGCACTCGGCGCTCGAGTTCCTCTCGGGCGTCGATGTCGACCGCGACGAAGACGGCCACCTCGTCGTCGACGGATCAGGACGGACGTCCCGCGAGGGGATCTACGCGGCAGGGGATGCTGCCGCCCCGGGTCCGCAGCAGCTCATCGTCGCGGCGGGCCAGGGTGCGAGGGCCGCGGCGGTTCTCGTGCAGGATCTGATCGGGGTGCGCACGGCGCACTGACCCCGCTCACTCGTGGTGGAAGACCTCGGGGAGCTCCTTCCACCATTCCCCCGGGGCACGATCGTCGAGCGGTCGCTGCAGGGGCTCCTGCACCGACCACCACCGCTGCGTCTCGGAATCGGCGGCGATGGCGGCCATGTCGGACTCGTAGTCGTCACCGGTGTACTCGAAATACGAGAATAGAAGGTCGCCGTGACGGTAGATCGAGTAGTTGTGGATGTTGCCGGCGGTGAGCCGCTCGAGCACGCCGGGCCATACGGCGGCGTGAGTCGAGACGGCGGGTCAAACCCTACACTGGCTCCCATGACCGACGACGTGGGCACCGGAGCGCGTTCGCAGACCGACGTCGTCATCCAGGGAATCAAGGACATGCTGACGCGTGGCGATCTCCGCGCCGGTTCTCGCCTGCCCGTTGAGAAGGAACTCGCGGCACAGCTGGGCGTTTCGCGGGGCTCCCTCCGAGAGGGGGTGAGGGCGCTCGCAACCCTGGGCGTGCTCGAGACGCGTCAAGGCGACGGCACCTACGTCACAGCACTCGACCCACGGACGCTGCTCGTGCCGCTCGGCTTCCTCGCAGACCTCCAGCAGCCCGCGCATGCGGCAGACCTGCTCGCCGTTCGCCGCGTGCTCGAGGCGGAGAGCGTGTCTCTCGCGGCCTCGCGGCTCACCGAGGAGGAGCTCGAGCATCTGGACGGGGTGCTGCGCGGGGTGGACGGCATCCTGGAAGATGAGCCCGACATGGATCTCGAGGCGTTCATCGAGGCGGATGCCGAGTTCCACCGCGTCATCGCCCGTGCGAGCGGCAACCCGCCGCTGGCGGCGATCATCGAGACCCTCGTCGGGCGCACGTTCCGCGCAAGGCTCTGGCGGGCGATCTCGCATCGCGGGTCGGTGCGAGAGACGCAGGCCGAGCACCGCGCGATCCTCGAGGAACTGGTCCGGCGCGATCCGGAACGCGCGCGGCTCCGGATGTCGGTGCACCTACTGGGCGTCGAGGAGTTCAGCGCCGCCTACACCGACCGGGATCCCGCCGTGGGCTAGAAGGGTCCGCAGGCCTCAGCCGACCGGATTCGCGACGAGACCCTCGTCCTCGAGCTCACTCCACAGCGCGTCCGGGATGGGCGTCGCGGCGCGCTGCACATTCGAGTGAACCTGCGTCATTCCCCGTGCGCCGAGGACGACGCTGACGACCGCCGGGTGCCTCAGCACGTACGCGATCGCGGCGTCAGGCACGGTCACCCCATGCCGCTCGCACACATCCGCGATGCGATCGACGCGGGCGATGAGCTCCTCCGGCGCAGGCTGGTAGTCGAAGCTCGCCCCCGCCGCAGGGCGCGGCGTGCTCAGCAGGCCGGAGTTGTAGACGGCTGCGGCGACGACGCCGACGCCGCGCTCGACCGCGAGAGGCAGCAGGTCGGTCAGGGCTTCGTCGTCGATGAGCGTGAATCTACCGGCGCACATGACGAGGTCGACATCCGCGCGGCGGATCAGCTCAGCGAGAGGCGCGGCGTGGTTCATGCCGGCGCCGACCTCGGTGACGACACCCTGCTCGCGAAGCTCGATCAGCGCGCCGATGCCCTCCGTCGACGCCTGCTCGAAATGATCGTCGGGGTCGTGCAGATAGAGGACGTCCACGCGGTCGAGGCCCAGCCGGACCAGAGAGTCCTCGACGGAGCGGAGGATGCCGTCCCGGCTGAAGTCCCACACCCGCTGGGGGTCAGCCGGCACATCGAACCCGTGCGCATCTCGGTCGCCGGCCGTCGCAGGGCTCGGCACCAGGAGCCGTCCCACCTTCGTGGAGATGATGTACTCCTCTCGCGGGTGCCCGCGCAGGCCCTCGCCCAGCCGCCGTTCCGACAGCCCCACTCCGTAGTGCGGTGCGGTATCGAAGTACCGGATGCCGGAGTGCCAGGCCGCGTCGATCGTGGCTGATGCTTCGCTGTCCGTGGTGACCCGATACAGGTTGCCGAGTTGCGCGGCCCCCAATCCGAGCTCTGTCAGCGGGAGACCGTGGCGCGTTTTGCGAGATCGCATGGTGTTCTTTCGTCGGATGTCTCAAGTGAGCATGGGGCCTGAACCGGGGGCCACATGCCGTCTTCCAGGCTAGTTTCGGCACCCAATGAGCCGCAAGGCGTTAGTCTGCTCCTCATGGTACAGAGTGGTACAGTAGATTCATCTGACCTTTAAGGAGCTTGTCGGTGCTGACAGCGAGCTACGTGGGTGACCACACCATCCGGATCTCCGAAGCGGACGCATCGGCTCCGGCTCCCGGCCAGGTGCAGATCGCCGTCGCCTATACCGGCCTATGCGGCACCGACCTGCACATCCTCCACGGCAGCATGGACGCTCGGGTTCAGACGCCACTCGTGTTCGGCCACGAGATGAGCGGGACGATCGCCGCACTCGGCGAAGGTGTGACGGGCTGGCGGGTCGGCGATGGGGTCACAGTCATGCCGCTCGCGTGGGACGGCACCTGCCCCGCGTGCCTCGCCGGCAACACCCATATCTGCCAGAACCTCGACTTCATCGGCATCGACTCTCCCGGGTCCCTGCAGGGCATGTGGAACGTGCCCGCCGACACTCTCGTCGCCCTTCCGGCCGGCATGCGACTGGACCACGCCGCGCTCGTCGAGCCCGTCGCCGTCGCGGTGCACGACGTCCGGCGCGCGCAGCTGACTCCCGGCCAGAAGACCGTTGTCATCGGCGGCGGCCCGATCGGAGTGCTGATCGCGACCGTCGCCCGTCACTTCGGCGGCGACGTGGTCGTCATCGAACTCGACGACAAGCGCCGCGCGCAGATCGACGGCCTCGGCTTCACGACGCTCGATCCGCGGGCCGTCGACCAGGTGGCATGGGTGACCGAGTGGTCCGGCGGAGCAGGAGCCGACGTCGTCTTCGAAGTGTCCGGCGCGGCCGCCGCGGTGCTGGGTGCGACGAGTCTCGCGAAGGTGCGCGGCACGATCGTGGTGGTCGCGATCCATCCGACACCACGCGAGATCGACCTGCAGCGCGTGTTCTGGCGAGAGCTGAGCATCCTGGGGGCACGCGTGTACCAGAGACGGGACTTCGAGACCGCCGTCGAGCTCGTCGCCGACGGGGTGATCCCCTCCGACCTGCTGATCACGCGAATCGTCCCCTTGAGCGCGACGCAGGAGGCGTTCGCCGACCTGGAGGCAGCGCGAGCGATGAAGATCCTCGTGGATGTCGGAGCTCAGGCATGAGCGACCTCTTCTCGCTCACGGGCAGGACCGCCGTCGTGACCGGTGCGAGCCGCGGCATCGGCTTCGCGATGGCCACCGCTCTCGCGGACGCGGGCGCCGACATCATCGGCGTGAGCGCCTCGCTCGCCTCCTCGGGCAGCGATGTCGAGCGTGCCGTCACCGACGCGGGGCGCTCGTTCGAAGCAATCGCGTGCGACTTCGCCGACCCGCACGCCGTCGACGCTCTCGCGGCGACGCTTGCCGATCGCACGGTGGACATCCTCGTCAACAACGCGGGCACCATCGCGCGCGCACCCGCCGCCGAGCATCCGCTCGACCTGTGGGACCGCGTCATCCAGGTGAATCTGTCCAGCCAGTTCCGGCTCACACAGGCCGTCGCGCGACAGATGCTAGCGCGAGGGAGCGGCAAGGTCATCTTCACCGCCTCGCTGCTGAGCTTCCAGGGCGGCATCAACGTCCCCGGCTACACTGCGGCCAAGTCCGGCATCGCGGGCCTCACCAAGGCGCTCGCCAACGAGTGGGCACCTCGCGGCGTGAACGTCAACGCCATCGCACCCGGATACATCGCGACCGACAACACCGAGGCGCTGCGCGCCGACGCCGCACGCTCTACAGCGATCCTCGACCGGATCCCGGCGGGCCGCTGGGGCGCTGCGGCCGACCTCGCGGGGGCCACGGTCTTCCTCGCGTCCCGCGCCTCCGACTATGTCTCGGGCATCGTCCTCCCCGTCGACGGCGGGTGGCTGGGCCGATGATCGACACCAGCCCACCACCGATGAAGGAGACCACCCCATGACCCTCGGACGACTCGGCGATCCCGGCCGCGAGATCCCCGTCATCCGCCATGACGGCCGCATCTACGATCTCCGCTCTCTCACGGCAGACATCGATGCCGGCTTCCTGTCGACGGACGGCGTCGCCCGCGCGCGTTCCGCCGTGGCGGCCGCGCAGCTCCCCGAGCTTGAGAACGCCACCGCCCTGCGTGTCGGCCCGCCGATCGCCCGGCCGGGAAAGATCGTCTGCATCGGACTGAACTACCACGACCACGCCGCCGAGACGGGTGCCGCCGTTCCCGGTGAGCCCGTCGTGTTCATGAAGGATCCGGCCACGATCGTCGGGCCATTCGACGACGTGCTGATCCCGCGCCGGTCTGTCAAGACCGACTGGGAGGTCGAGCTCGGCGTCGTCATCGGCACCGAGGCCCGCTATGTCGACTCGCCCGAGTCGGCCCTCTCGCACGTCGCCGGCTATGTGCTCTCGCACGACGTGTCCGAGCGCGAGTTCCAGCTCGAACGCGGCGGACAGTGGGACAAGGGGAAGAGCTGCGAGACGTTCAATCCGCTCGGCCCGCATCTCGTGCCGGCCGCCGATATCGACGATCCACAGGACCTGGGACTGCGTCTCTGGGTGAACGGCGAACTCCGTCAGAACGGCTCGACCTCCGCGCAGATCTTCTCCGTCGCTCACGTCGTCTGGTACCTGTCGCAGTTCATGGTGCTGCACCCGGGAGACCTCATCAACACCGGCACTCCCGCCGGTGTCGCTCTCGGGATCCCCGGCCAGCCGTACCTGCGGGCGGGGGACGTCGTGGAACTCGAGATCGACGGCCTCGGCCGTTCGCGCCAGGCATTGGTGCAGGCATGAGCGCGGGGGAGTTCGACGGACTTGTCGCGATCGTGACGGGCGGAGCCTCCGGAATCGGGCTGGCCACAGCATCCGCTCTCGCACGCCGTGGCGCTCAGGTCGCCGTGTTGGATCTCAACCCCGATGACCTCCCCGAGGGCCTCACCGGGTTCCGCGCGGATGTCACCGATCGCGCATCCGTCGACGCCGCCGTCGCGTCCGTCGCGGACGCGTTCGGGGGAGTCGACATCGTCGTCAACAGCGCGGGCATCAGTTCGGTCGGGACGGTCGAGGAGGCGACCGACGCGGATTGGAGCCGCGTCCTCGACATCAACGTCGCGGGCACCGCGCGGGTGAGCGCGGCAGCGCTGCCGTGGCTGAGACGCTCCGGACACGCGGTGATCGTCAACCTCTGCTCGGTCGCGGCCCTGAACGGCCTCCCCGAGCGCGCCGTCTACTCGGCGTCGAAGGGCGCCGTCATGGCGCTGACCTTCGCGATGGCGACCGACCACGTCCGAGAGGGCGTGCGGATCAACTGCGTGAACCCGGGCACCGTCTCGACACCGTTCGTCGACCGGATGCTGCAGGGCTTCCCGGACCCGGTGAAGGAGCGTGCCGCACTCGACGCGCGTCAGGCGACCGGTCGGATGGTGACGCCCGAGGAGGTCGCGGGCGCGATCCTCTACCTCGCCGGTCCGCTCTCGGGTTCGACCACGGGCACCGCGCTGGATGTCGACGGCGGTCTCACGCACCTGCGGGTGCGATCGAAGGCGTAGCGAGGGCTCAGCGCCGCTGCTGCTCCGACCCCGACAGTCGCTGTGCGATGTAGATCGGCACGATCGACACCAGCACGAGCACGACCGCGATCACGCTCACGATGGGCGCCTGATTCGGCCGGAACATGTTGTTCAGGATGAAAATCGGCAGCGTCGTGACGCCGGATCCCGCGGTGAACGTGGTCACGATGATCTCGTCGAAGCTGAGCGCGAATGCCAGGAGGCCTCCGGCCAGCAGGGCCGAGCGCAGCTGCGGGAACGTCACCAGCCGGAAGGTGGTCCACACCCCGGCGCCGAGGTCGGACGACGCCTCTTCGAGATTCGTGCCGGTGCGCCGAAGTCTTGCGATCACGTTGTTGAACACGGTCACGATGCAGAAGGTCGCGTGCGCGATGATGACCGTCCAGATCGACAGCGGCACGCCCATGATCGTGCGGAAGAAGTTGTTGAGGGCGATGCCGGTGATGATGCCGGGCAGGGCGATCGGCAGGATGATCAGCAGGCTGATGGCCTCGCGCCCGAAGAACGAGAACCGCTGCAGGGCGATCGAGATGAGCGTCCCCAGTATGAGCGAGATGATGGTCGCGAGGGCGGCGACCTGCAGGCTGGTGAGGACGGCCTCCATGGCGCCGGCGCTTTGGAAGGCGCGTCCCCACCACTCCAGCGTGAATCCCGGCGGCGGCCACGTCAGCGATGTCGAGGTCGAGAACGAGTTGATGAGCACCACGAAGAGCGGCACATAGACAGCCACGAGGATCAGGCCGGTGACGACGGCCAGAATCACTCGCGCGGGCTTTCCGAGTCGCATCGCGTGTCCTAGAGGTTGTTCAGGGCGCCGGTGCGCCGCACGAGGGCCAGGTAGCCGAAGATGATCACGATCGGGATCAGCGCGATCGCCGCGGCGAGCGGCAGGTTGTTGGCCGCTCCGACATTCGTGTAGACCAGGTTGCCGAGCATCTGGTTCGCACCGCCCACGATGTTGACGGTGATGTAGTCACCCAGCGACAGCGCGAAGCTGAAGATCGTGCCGGCGATGATCGCAGGCAGTGTCAGTGGCCAGACGACGAGGGCGAGCGTGCGCCACGTCTTTCCGCCGAGATCAGCGGATGCCTCGAGCAGCGAGTCCGGGACGCGTTCGAGTCCTGCGAAGATCGGCAGGATGACGTACGGCAGCCAGAGGTACGAGAGCGTGATGACCGTCGCCGTGAGGCCATAGCCCGGTGTGTGCAGACCGAAGGGCGCCAGCATCCATTCCAGGATGCCGTCCTGCGACAGCACGGAGCGCCACGCGTACGCCTTGACCAGATAGCTGGCCCACAGCGGGGTGAGGACGGCGATGACGAGGATGCGCTGGACCCGCGGGGATGCGACCTTGGCCATGTAGAACGCGATGGGCAGCGCCAGAGCGACGTCGATGAGGGTGACGAGCAGCGCCACTCCGAGGGTGCGGAGCGTCACGGTCTGATACAGCGAACCCGTCACCACCGTGATGATGTTGTCGAGCGTGAACTCCGTCTGGATCTCGCCGGTGAAGCTGTCCACGCTCCAGAACGCCGTGATGAGCAGCAGCACGAGCGCGACGATATAGACCACGCCCAGCCAGAACAGCGGAGCGGTCAGCAGCAGCGCCAGTCGCGCGCGCGGGTGGGTCGTGAGGAACGACGACGCGCGACGCGCTATTCCGCGTCGTGGCGTCGGCACACCCGCCGCCGTCGGCGCAGGGCCGGAGGCTGGGGGAGCGGTGGAGACGTCGGTCGTCATGTCGAATCCTGTGGTTCGGGGAGAGAGTCGGGTGGCGGCGGACCCCCACCGCCACCCGACTCATCGGCGAGGTCTATCAGCCCTTGATCTCGGACCAGGCTTCGGTCCACTTGGCGTAGTCGACGCACTCGACGTCCGTGCGGCCGTCGACGCAGTCCGCGATGGGCGTCGTCCAGTACCAGATCTGCGACGCGTACTCCTCGTCACCGGCGTGGTACGCCTCGCAGGAGCCCTCGCTCCGGAACTCGCACGCGGCCTGATTCGACGGCGCCTCACCGAAGTACTCGGTCGCCTGCGCGTTGGCCTCCGGGCTCGCGATGTAGTTCAGCCACGCGTACGCGCAGTTCGGGCTCTTCGCCTCGGATGCGATCATCCACGTGTCCGACCACCCGGTCGCACCCTCGTCGGGCAGCACGACGTCTGTGGCGGCGCCCCCTCCCTCGAGGACGTTCTCGATGACCTGCCACGTCGTCCCGACGACGGAGTCACCGGTCTCGAACGCGCTGATCTCCTTGAGGTAGTCCGACCAGTACTCGCTGACATGGGGGCGCTGCTCCTTGAGCAGATCGACCGCCGCCTGGAACTGCGTCTCATCCAGGGCGTACGGATTCTCGATCCCGAGGTCGGGCTGGTGGGCCATGAGGTACACCGCGGCATCCGCGATGTAGATCGGCGAGTCGTACGCGGTCACCTTGCCGGAGTAGTCGCCCGCCTTGTCGAACACGACATCCCACGAGGTGGGAGCCGGTGTCACCTCGTCCGTGTTGAAGAGCAGGAGGTTCGCGCCGTAGCCATGCGGCACGCCGTAGGACTGGCCGTCGACCGAGTTCCACTCCTGGTCCTTGAGGAAGTCGTAGATGCCCTCGTAGTTGGGGATCAGGTCGGTGTTGACCGGCGCGACATCGCCACCGGCGATGAGGCGCAGGGTGGCGTCACCGGACGCCGCAACCACGTCGTACTCGCCCGTCTTCATCAGGTTGACCGCTTCGTCCGACGTGCCGTAGCTCTTCGAGACGACGTCGCAGCCGGTCTCCTCCTCGAAGGGCGTGACCCAGTCGACTTCGGGATCGTTGGACCCGTCCTCGACATAGCCGGGCCACGCGAGGATCGAGACGGACGACTCCATGTCGCCGACCTCTTCAGCGGCTTCGCCGCCGCCGCCGCCCGAGCTCGTGCCGCAGGCGGTGAGGATCGCGACTGATCCGATCGCGAGCGCGGCGACGAGTGATCCTCGCCGCATGGTTGTGGTGCCTCTCATTGTTCTCTCCTGGTTCTTTCGGGTGTGCTGTTCTCAAGGGGGGTCATAGGTCCGGCTATCCGCCGCCGGCCGGCGGGTAGAGCGAGATGACGTCGGAGTCGTGCCAGCTGACGAACACTCGCTGCCCGCGCTCGTCGTCCGCCGACCTGCCGCGCACATTCGGCTGCAGCACGGTCACCCGTGCGCCGCCATCGAGATCGATGACGCTCCGGATGCCGCTGCCGACGTAGATGGATTCGACGACCGTGCCCGGTGCCGATCGCACGCCGTCCGCTTCGAGCGGAGCGGGCGAGACCGTGAGCTTCTCGGGCCGCACCGAATGCTCGCCCTGTCGACCAAGGAGCGACTGCGAACGCTCGTGGTCGAACAGATTGGAGGTGCCGACGAAGTCGGCGACGAAGCGCGATGCCGGCTGCTCGTACAGTTCTCGCGGCGTGCCGAGCTGTTCGATTCCGCCCGCGTTGAACACCGCGATGCGGTCGGACAGTGTCAGGGCCTCTTCCTGATCGTGGGTCACGAAGATGAACGTGATGCCGAGATCGCGCTGGATCTGCTTGAGCTCGACCTGCATCTGCTGGCGCAGCTTGAGATCCAGCGCCCCCAGGGGCTCGTCGAGCAGCAGCGCCTTCGGCTGCACCACAGTCGCACGGGCGAGGGCGACGCGCTGGCGCTGCCCGCCGGAGAGCTGGGCCGGCTTGCGGTCGGCGAACTGCTCGAGGCGGACCGAGGCAAGGGCCTTCATCGCACGATCGCGTCGCTCGGCGCGCTTCATGCCGCGCACGCGAAGTCCGTAGGCGACGTTGTCGAGCACGTTCATGTGCGGAAAGAGGGCGTAGTCCTGGAAGACCGTGTTCACGTCACGGTCGAACGGCGCCTTCTTCGTGACGTCCTGTCCGAACAGCTCGATGGTGCCGCCCGTGGGCTGCTCGAAGCCGGCGATCAGGCGCAGCACGGTGGTCTTGCCGGAGCCGGACGGCCCGAGCATCGAGAAGAACTCCCCTGAGGCGATCTCCAGATCGACGTGATCCACGGCGGTCACGTTCCCGAACTCCTTGGTGAGCCCGGTCAGCCGGATTGCAGGCTGGTCGGTCATGACGTCTCCCTTGATGTCGGAGGCAATTAAATCATATGGATCCAGATGTCTAAAAGGGGGCGGTCGTGTTACCGTCGTGTCACGAACACGCGGGTTGCGAACGATCTCCCCCTGACGGCCCCGGTTCGCTGGAGTCGCATGCCCCACGCCACCCGAAATCGGGATGCCACGCACGCCGTGGTGTTCTCGCCGCTGGATGCGACGGGGCGAGCAGAACTCGTGGAGCAGCGCCTCACCGACGCGATCGTCGCGGGGGTGCTGCGCGACGGCGAGCGCCTGCCGAGCGAGTCGGAGCTCGCGAAGAGCCTCGGCGTCGCCGTCGTGACGGCGCGCGAGGCGCTCGAGGGCATGCGCGACAAGGGCCTGGTCCTCACCAGGCGCGGCCGCGACGGCGGCAGCTTCGTCACGTATGACCGTGACGCCGCACGGCGCCTGATCGACGCACGCCTTCGAGAACTGAGCCGCATCGAGCTTCGAGATCTCGCACTCCACACCGCCGCCATCGCCGGAACCGCCGCCGAGGTCGCGGCGGATCGTGCCAGCGACGACGATGTCGAGACGCTGCAGGCGATCGCCGATCGCGCCGATCTCTCCACCGCCGGAGGCGCTCGGCGAGCGGTCGGCCGGTTCCACCTCGAAGTGGCAGCCGTCAGCCAGTCTCCGCGCCTCGTGCACGAGGAGCTTCGACTGCAGGCAGAAGGCGGCCCGCTCCTCTGGCTGTGCATGCGCGAGCAGGAGTACCGTGACCAGAGCGCCGGCCACCGCGCCGCAATCATCCGCGCGATCCGCGATGTCGCCCCCGCGGCGGCGCGTCGAGCAGCACTCGCTCAGATCGACGCGGCGTTCGAATGGCTCATCGACGAGAAGCTTCGCCTGGAAGCATCCGGGCAGAGCACAGACCACTTCACCCTGGACAACTCGCAGACGATCGAGGAGGTCGCCGGATGACCACTACGGCCCTGATGACTCCGCAGGCTATCGCCGCCTACATCGCCGAGACGATCGATCCGGTCTTCGCGACGATCGACGACTGGCGCGACGTCCTAGAGGCGGAACTCGATCGGCTCGTGGAGCCGACAGCCGCGGTTGTGGACCCGATCATCAGCGCCCTGGTGCATCCGGCCCTCGAGGGACCCGGGCTCATCACCGGCGCGGGATTCGTCGCCGCGCCTGGGTACCTCACCGACGCGCAGTGGCACCTCGCATGGTGGCTCGCCGGCGCGGGATCCCGCAATCCCGGCGGAGTCCGGCGCCTCGAGGCCGAGAGCGATCCCGAGAGTGAGAACTTCCGCGACTATACGGGTCTGGAGTGGTGGCGGGTGCCCGCGCGCACCGGCACTCGGCATCTGACCGGGCCGTACGTCGACTACGTCTGCACCGATGACTACACGATCACGATCACGACGCCGGTGCGCATCGCCGGGGAGATGGTCGGCGTGGTCGGCACCGACGCGTACGCGGCGCGGCTCGAGCAGGAGCTCCGCCAGGTCATCCGCGGCGCTGGTGCGCCGTGCGCCGTCGTGAACGCCTCCGGCCGAGTGGTCACCGCCACCGAATCGCGGCGCGAACCCGGTTCGATGCTCCGGATCGATGGACTGTCCGACGCGCTTGCGCCGCTGCGGGACGCGAATCCGACGGGCGTTTCGGTCGTCCTGCCGGGCGGCCAGACGGTCCTCGCGTGCGGCGACACGTCGCTCGCCTTCGTCGTCGGGATCTGACCCCGTCGGCACGACATCGCTCCAACGCGGATGCTGCCGGCCCGCGCTCGCTGGACGCAACGAGAGCGCGGACCGACCCCCCATCGACCTACGGGACGCGGTTGAGCGTGCAGACGAACTGCTTGACGACGCCGTTGTCGACGAGGTCTCCTGCGTTGAGGGCTGCGACAACCTCATCCGCGGCATCCAGCACGCCATTGCCATCCAGGTCCCCGGATTCGAGAGCAGCGGCGTAGCCGTTCGGCGCCGATACCGCATGGACCTGCCAGCGGCCGCCGTTGAAGCCGGGGTCGCCGGGTGCGACTTCGCCAACGCTCTGCTGCAGCCCGCCGAAGTTGTAGAGCAGATCCCACGACTGAGCGGGTGCGCGGGTGTGCGACAGGTCGTTCGGGGCGGCGACCGTCCGCCACAGCGTGTGGTCGACGTAGATCACGCCCTCATCGGTCACGCCGCCCGAGCCCGCGGCGAATGCGGCGCCACCCGTCGACAGCGAGAGCCCTACCGCTGCGACGCCGACCGCGATCGCGGTCAGCCGTGCGCGGCCACGTGAGAATTCGTAACGAGACATCAGAATCACCCTCCATTCCGGCCAGGCGGCCGGTCCTCGACCAGTCAAGCGACCGGGGGTGACGCACTCCATGACGAGGGGATCACGGGGTTCTTACGGTGTCCTTACGTGCCGTTCCGACGCCCTCGAACTTCCTCCCCGCGCGGGCCGGGCGCGCCTATTCTGAGTCCCATGAGCACCGCTCTGGTCGTTGACGACGACGAGACCGTGGGCGACGTGGTCGCCGCGTATCTCGAGCGCGCCGACATGACGGTGCTCCGCGCGTCAGACGGGATCGATGCGCTGACCATCGCCGCATCGAGCTCACCCGACATCGTGGTGCTCGACCTGATGCTCCCTGGCATCGACGGACTCGAAGTCTGCCGGCGCCTCCGCAGAAGCGCGCCCGGCATGCCGATCGTGATGCTCACCGCCCTCGGCGAGGAGGACGATCGCATCCGCGGCCTCGAGGTGGGCGCCGACGACTACATGACGAAGCCCTTCAGCCCGCGCGAGCTGGTGTTGCGCGTGCAGTCGGTGCTCCGACGCGCGGGCGCCGCCGTCCCCGACCCGAGCGACCCACCGGACGTGCCCGATACATCGACCGACGGCGACCTCGAGCTCGACCGCCGCGGACGTCGCGTTCACCTCAGCGGACGGGAGCTCAGCCTCACCGTCCGAGAGTTCGACCTGCTGTCCTGGTTTCTTGCGCATCCGGGGAGCGCGGTTCGCCGAGAGGATCTCATGCGGGACGTGTGGGGGTGGGATTACGGCGACGCCTCGACGGTGACCGTGCACGTCAGCAGGCTGCGCGAGAAGATCGAGCCCGTCCCGTCTGAGCCTCGACGGCTCGTCACCGTCTTCGGTGTCGGTTACCGATGGGATGCCTCGCCATGACCATCCACCTGGACGCACTGCTGATCTCGGCAGCTGTCGCCGCGGCGGTCGGAGTCGCCGGCGCGGTCGTGGTGCTCGCGATCGCCCGCGTCAAGATGACCGTCGCCGCTATCGCGGCACCCCTCGTCGTCGTGCTGTCGGTGGCGGCCGGCGTGCTCGCGGGCGCGGCGTCGATGCTCCTCTCGTCCACCGACCTGACTGGCCTGCTCCTTGTCATCCTCGCCACGGTGCCGGCGGCCGTCGCTGTGGGCGTCGTCATCGCCGCACGGATACAGTCGACCGCCCGCGCCGCGGCGCGCGCCGCGGCGGTGGCGGAGACCGAACGCCGGGTGGAGGCGCAGCGCCGTGACCTCGTCGCCTGGGTGTCGCACGACCTGCGCACACCGCTCGCGGGCATCCGTGCCACGGCCGAGGCCGTTCAGGACGGCGTTCTGGCTGATCCGGTCTCCGCTGCCGCGTCCATCCGGCGCGATGCGCTCCGCATGAGTGCGATGGTCGACGACCTCCTGACGCTTTCGCGGCTGCAGGCGCCATCCGTCGCGCTCGATCGCACGGATGTCGACCTCGGCGATCTCGTATCCGACACCGTCGCCGGCCTTCGTCCGATCGCCGATGCCGCAGGCGTCACCCTCACGGGCGGCGCACCGACCGGACTCCGGACAACCGTCGCCTCACCCGAACTGCGGCGCGCCATCGCGAACCTGGTGGTCAACGGCATCCGCCACACGCCGCCGGGGGGTGCGGTCGACACCACCGTCGCCGTGACGGACGGACGCGCGGTGGTCGCCGTGGCGGACGGCTGCGGCGGCATCCCCGACGAAGACCTGGCGCACGTGTTCGAGACCGGCTGGCGCGGCACGGCTGCGCGCCGACCCGACGCCGGAGCGGGGCTGGGTCTCGCGATCGTCCGCGAGGTCGCGGAGGCGCACCGCGGCTCTGCGACGGTGAGGAACACAGGTCGGGGATGCGTGTTCGAACTCAGCCTCGCAGCTGACGCCGTGATCAGGCGCCGCGCGAACCCAGGTCGCTGGATCCGACATCCGTGCGGTGGAAGTTCTGATGCGAACGGGATGCCGTCGGCCCGCGCTGTCCCTGATACCGGTTGCCGTACTGGCCTGAGCCGTAGGGGTTCTCGGCGGGAGACGACAGCCGGAAGAAGCACAGCTGCCCGATCTTCATTCCCGGCCACAGCGTGATCGGCAGCGTCGCGACGTTCGAGAGCTCCAGCGTCACGTGGCCCGAGAAGCCGGGGTCGATGAACCCGGCGGTCGAGTGGGTGAGCAGCCCGAGGCGTCCGAGCGAGGACTTGCCCTCGAGACGTGCCGCGACGTCGTCGGGGAGGCTCACGAGCTCGAAGGTCGACCCGAGCGCGAACTCGCCCGGGTGGAGGATGAACGGCTCGTCCGGTGCGACGTCGATGAGATGGGTGAGATCAGGCTGGTCGAGTGCCGGGTCGATGAAGGGGTACTTGTGGTTGTCGAAGAGCCGGAAGTACCGATCGAGGCGCACGTCGACGCTGGAGGGCTGCACCATCTCGGGCTCCCACGGCTCGAGTCCGATGCGCTTCGCGTCGATCTCGGCACGGATGTCACGATCGGAGAGCAGCACGCGATCAGCCTAGCGGCGCAGCATCCAACCGCCATCTCCCCGGCTCTCTGGTCAGGTCCTCGCGCCCTGAAGCGACCTTCGAGCCCGGCTGACGGCATCATCGACGGCCGTCTTTCGCCCGTCGAGTCCCGCCGCGCCCAGCGCCTCTGCGGTCGACTCGGGGGAGACGACACCGGTTCGCCCGCGCAGTCGTGCCTCCTCGAACGCCGCGCCGTCCGGACCCGACTGGACCGCCTCGATGAAGGGCCGGTGGAACGTCGGCTGGTTCGCGAGCCCGGTCCGCTCGCGAAGCGTCTGGGCCGCGCCGAGAAGGAATCCCGCGCGCTCCGGGTCGCCCTCCGACGCGGCGACCGCCGAGAGTCCCTCGAGCGCGTACGCCGTGCCCTCATGGTGACCGATCCGGGACGTCACCGCCAGGGCACGGTCGAAGTCGTCAGCGGCTGATGCGGCATCCCCGAGTGTCAGCCGCGCCCACCCCTGGTAATACAGCGTGATGCCGAGGCTGAACGAATCACCCACGCGCTCGGCGATCGTCACGGCCGGCGCGGTCCTTGCCAGCGCGAGATCGAACCGCCCGGTCGCGACAGCCAGCCGCACGAGGCCGATGCGCATGATCGCCTCGCCCCATCCGTCTGCCGCCTCGCGTACGAGAGCGGTCGCGGTCGCCAACAGCTGCTCCGCACGCTCGACACCCGATGCGGTCGGGAGCGAAAGCGCCATGACGCCCAGGGTGAGGGCCTCGCCAGTGGGATCGCCCGCCTGGTGGAAGAGCTCGGCGCCCTCGATGAGGCCTTGGACATCGACGGCATCCGTTCCTCGCCAGTAGCCGATGGTTCCCCGGAAGTAGAGCGCGATCGCCCGGCTGCGGGCTTCGATCGGTCCCCCCGCGTCGAGCACCTCCTCCATCCAGGTACCCACCTCGGCATGTCCCGCGAGCCACCAGTACACGTACAAGGACCACACGCAGCGCGCGGCGAGATCCCATTGCCCGGTGTTCAGCAGATGCCGGATGCCGGCACGCACGTTCTCGATGTCATCCGCGAGCTGCTCGATGAAAGGGCCTTGATCCGGCCCCTTCAGCATGGACCCGGCGTGATCGGCGAAGGCCACCACCCACTGGGCGTGCCGGTCGCGCACGGCGGGGGCATCCGGACGGGCGTCGAGCTCGGACTGGATGTACTCGTGCACGGTCGAGAGCATCGTGAATCGTGCCCGGTCTCCTCGGTCCTGCTGCCGCACGAGGCTGCCGTCGACGAGTGTGCCGAGGTCCGAGAGCACCTGCCCGCCGTCGAGGTCCGCCGCGATCGCCTCAACGGCCTCCAGCGAGAACGAGCCGGCGAAGACCCCCAGCCGGATGAGAAGCTCGCGTGCACCCGGCGGCAGTAGCTTGACCGACCAGTCGATGGCGGCCCGCATCGTGCGCTGGCGCTCGGGCAGATCGCGTCCGCCACCCGCCAGTACCGCCAGTCTGCGGTGCAACCGGTCGAGGAGGTCAGCGGGTGCGAGCACTCTCGCATGCGCGGCGGCGAGCTCGATCGCGAGTGGCACGCCGTCCAGGGCCACGCAGATCTTCCGAATGGCCACCACGTTCTGCGGTGTGAGCTGGAAGTCGGGCTTCGCGGCCCTCACGCTCGAGACGAAGAGATCGACGGACGGATTCGCGCGATCGACCTCGAGGTCGGGTTCGCGCTCGAGGTCGGGCAGGATGAGTGGCCCGATCTCCATCCCGTGCTCGCCCGACACGCGGAGCAGAATGCGGCTGGTCACGAGTGCGGTCGCAAGCGGCGCATCCTGCAGCAGCGACCGGAGAACGGGTGCTCCGTCGATGACCTGCTCGAAGTTGTCCACCAGCAGCAGGAGGCGGCGGTCTCGCAGCGCAGTGCGCAGCAGGTCCTCGATCCGGCCCATTCCGTCTCGGACGCCCAGCGCCTCGGCGATGGCGCCCAGCACCAGTGCCGGATCGGAGACCGGAGCCAGGTCGACGAACACGACGCCGCCGGGAAAGCGGTCGCGCACCTGAGCCGCCGCCTCTATCGCCAGCCGGCTCTTGCCGATGCCACCCGACCCTGTCAGCGTGATCAGCCGGGCATCGCTCTCGAGCAGGTCGACGACGGCACGCAGCTCCCGGTCGCGGCCGACCAGCGGCGTGAACGCGGACGGCAGCGCGACGGCCTGGTCGCCGACCGTCCCCGGCGCCTGGGCGACAGCGCTCACCGCGAACCGCTCCGCGAGGAGTGTCGCGAGGTCTGCTCGGATGAGCTCTGCGAGCTCTTCGACGTGAGTGAAGTACGCGTAGGACGTGCCGTCGTCGTCTCTGATGCGATCCAGCAGCGCCTGAAGCCGCTCCTCCTGGTCCGAGCCCTCCTTGATGTACACGAGCTTCGGCATCTGGGGCGGTGCCAGTCGGTATTCGTCTTCGAGCCCCGAGATCTCCTCACCCGGCGCGATCCAGCCGTACCGCTCGCCATAGAGCCCGACGAAGACGTCGCTCTGCTCGAGGTACGCCCGATACAGGTCACGAGGCGGATGCGGCCTCGCTCCGAGCTCGAACATCACCGGAGCCAGGAGCAGTCCCTCGATCGCCGCACGCACGACCCTGCGTTCCGGGGCGAGCTCCTTGAGCGTCGAACTGACGAACACCCGCAGGCGCTGGTCCGGCGTGCGTATCGAGCCGGTGGCGGGGGTCATGGCGTCATTCTGATCCTGCGGCACCTCGCTGTCCATAGAGCGGTCAGGCGGGCCGTACTCTCGACGTGTGGCGACAGTGCTCTTCTGCCCGGTGACGTTCAATCTGGCCGAGACGACTCGGATGATCGAGGTCGCGCGTGCGATGAGCCCCGCCCGCCGAATCCTGTTCATGGGCTACGAGGACGACTACGTCTCGCTCATCCGCGACGCCGGGTTCGAGTATCTGGCATGCGCCCCCGCCTTCACGGCGAAGGAGCGTGAGCAGCTGATCGCGTTCGACCAGGGAAAGACGTTCCGCAGTCCGCTGACAGAAGAGCTGGTCACCGCCCGCGTGGACCTCGAGCGACGGATCATCCGCGAGCACGGCGCAGCCGCCGTCGTGACCGGGTCCAACCTCACCTCGTTCATCTCGGCGCGAGCCGAGGGCGTCCCGCTCTACTACCCCGTCCCGTTCGCGCTGACCGAGCCGCAGGTGAGGCAGGCCAGGCATCTCTTCCTGGTCGGTGGGCGTGGGCGCTTCGCTCGCTTCGCCGATCGCCTGGCCACGTCTGCATTCCGCTGGATCTACACTCGAGCGCCGCTCGCACCGCGTGCGCTGTCGAAGGTCGCGAAGGCGAACGGCGCGCCACCGCTGCGGACCGTGGTGTCTCTGCTCACGGCCGACGAGAACCTCGTGACCGAGATGCCTTGGGAGCTCGAAGGCTTCGAGCTGCCGAACGGGTTCCGGCGCGTCGGGCCGATCTTCGCGCACATCGACAGCCCACTGCCCGACATCGTGGCCGAACTGGCTGCGGCGGAGGAGCCTCTCGTCTATCTGGGGCTCGGCTCGTCGGCCGACCGCAGACTCGCGCTCGCCGCGGCCGCCGCGCTGGGGTCGCTGCCCGTGAACGTCGTCGCGCCGATCGGGCACTACCTCGCGCCCGGCGATGAGCTCCCTGCGAATGTCCACGTGACAGAGCTCCTGCCCGCTCACCGCCTCGGCGGTCTCGTCGACGCCGCCGTGATCCACGGTGGACAGGGCACCGTCCAGACGGCGTGCGCCACCGGCATCCCGTTCGTCGGCATGGGGCTGCAGCCCGAGCAGACCTGGCACGTGAAGATGTGCGAGCAGCGAGGCAACGCGATCGCCGTCTCACCGAAGCGGGTCGCATCGCCGGCCTTTCTCGACGCCGTGCGCCGGGTGCTCTCCGACCCGGCGATCCGTGCGGCAGCTGATGAGGTGCAGGTCGCCTACGCGGACGCCGACGGCGCCGCCGCCACGGCGCGGATCATCGAGTCGGCACTCTGAGCCGATGCGGGCAGGGATGCCGCTGCTTCGGCCGACAGCATCCGCTCTGTTATTCTTTCCAGGCCGGATACCCGGTTCCGGGGATGTAGTTCAATGGCAGAACTTCAGCTTCCCAAGCTGATAGCGCGGGTTCGATTCCCGTCATCCCCTCCAAAGCTCCGACGCGCCGCCGAAGGCGGGGCGGCGGGGCTTTCGTGCGGATGCCGTAGGAACCGATCTCGTTCGGGCGGGCCCCACCGCCCCGAGGCTCCGCCCGCCGCGAAGCGGCGAGTGGAGTGGGCGGAGGGACGATTCCCGTCATCCCCTCCAAAGCTCCGCCGCTCGGCCGAAGGCCGGGCGGCGGAGCTTTCGTGCGGATGCCGTAGGAACCGATCTCGTTCGGGCGGGCCCCACCGCCCCGAGGCTCCGCCCGCCGCGAAGCGGCGAGTGGAGTGGGCGGAGGGACGATTCCCGTCATCCCCTCCAAAGCTCTCCCGTTTGCGAACGCAAACGGCCGGGTCAGCCGGTCAGGCGAGCGGCTCGGCCGCCTCACGTGCTGCGCGCCCCGACGAACGCACCGCGCCGATGCTCGCCGCGATCACCAGGCCGATGCCGCCGATCTCGAGCCATGACAGCACCTGCCCGAGGAAGACGAATCCGGCGAGAGCCGCGGTCGCAGGCGCGAGACTCATCAGAATCGCGAACGATGCCGCGGGCAGGCGCCGCAGTGCGATCAGCTCGAACGCGTACGGGATCATCGACGAGAGGATCGCGACCGCCGCCCCGAGCGCGAGGATGTCGAGGCGAAGGAGCGCGCCACCGGCATCCGCTATTCCGAACGGGAGCGACAGCAGGGCGCCCGCGGTCATCGCGAGGGCGAGGCCGTCCAGCCGCGGGAACGCCCGGCCGACCCGCGCCGACGACAGGATGTAGAACGCCCAGCTCGCGGCTGCGCCGAGGGCGAAGAGCACGCCCAGCGGATCGAGATCGCCCCACCCGCCGCCGCCCAGCGCGAAGACGCCGGCGAGCGCGAGCAGCGCCCAGAGCCATGCCGATGCCCGCCGGCTCGCGATGATCGACAGCACCAGGGGTCCGAGGACCTCGATGGTCACCGTTACCCCGAGCGGCAGACGCTCGAGCGCGAGATAGAAGAGCCCGTTCATCACCGCGAGGACCACGCCGAACGCGACGACCGCCACCCACGCGCTGCCGAGTGTGCCCCCGGATGCCGGGTCGGGCGATCAGCGAGCAGCAGCACCGCCGAGAAGACGAGGCGCAGCATGACCATTCCGAGCGGACCGACGGTCGGGAACAGGAGGACCGCCAAGCGATGCGCCGACCTCCTGACAGGCGAGGCCCGCGATGACGAGCAGGATGGCGGGAGTCGTCCCCAGTCGGGGCGTCACGGAGGACCGATCACTCGGTCGGGAGCGGGCAGATCGCCGCCGCCGCGATGGCGTCGTGATTCTGCTGGGCGCGTCCACGGCAGCCCCGCCTCGGGAACGGCCTCGCCCGCCGCAGCAGGCGCCTTCGATGCGATCGCCGCGAGCTGCCAGGCGAGGTGCAGCGCGACGCCCGCACCCGCAGCGGAGTTGTTCAGCACGATCGCCACGGTGAGACCTGTCGCGGGATCGGAGAAGACGGCGGACAGGTAGCCCGGGATGACCCCGCCCTGCCCGATGAGCGAGCCGGCGATGAGGGCACCGCCGTCGGCGGTGTACCACGCCGGGGCACCTGCGTGCGCGGCGAGCGGGTGGTCGAAGCGGTCCGCATCCGCGGTGGGCAGCGACCCGGTCGCGAGCGCCTGCCCGTACCGGCCGAGATCGGCGATCGTCGAGACGATGCCGGCGTCGGTGAAGCCGACGCTTGCGGAGAGATCGGTGATGTCGAGCGGGTCGGCGCAGTCGAGTCCCCCTTCGACCGGGAGCGAATGGTGGCCGCTCAGCCATCCGGCGGAGTCGGGCTCCCCGGCGCCGGGAAGGTAGGTGCCCGCAAGATCGAGCGGGTCGGTGACGTACTGCTGGATGAGACTCGCGGCGCGACTGGCGCGTCGCGCGCTCGAGCGCGAGTCCCAGCAGGACGTATCCGGCGTCCGAATCGACGTAGACGGCGCCAGGCTCGGTCGTGCGCTTCTGGCCCAGACCGTAGCCCGCGAGTTCGCGGGGGTTCCATGAGCGGGTCGGGTTCGAGAGCCAGAGCGGCATCAGCTGGGACGCATACGACCCGATCCCCGAAGTCCCGTCGCAGAGCTGCCCGAGGGTGACCCTCGACGCCTCGGGAGCACCCGACACGTACGTGGAGATGCTGTCGTCGAGGCTGACCTTGCCCTCCTTGGCGACGGCATACAGGACGTCGCATGTCATCGCCCGCGTGATCTTGCCTGCACGGAACTGCATGTCGGCGGCGATGGATGCTCCACCGCCGATCCGCTGCGTGCCGATCCCCTCGACCCAGCTGCCGCTCCACGGCGCCCAGACGCCGACGATCGCACCGGACGACCCGGTCGCGGCCATCGCGAAGGCGACGGCATCCTCCAGCTGCTGGACGGTCTCGTCCGGAAGCGGCGCCTCGCACCTGAGCGGGGGAGTCGAGGACGACATGCTGATCGACGGAGCAGCCGGCGAGACTGAGCACGAGTCCGAGCGCGGCGATCATCGCGGCAGCGGTCCGCCGTCGAATGGGTCGTGCAGGCATCTCACCCCCCGATGATCGTGCTATAGCATTCAAACACACGCAGGTGTCGTGCACGCTCCGGCGATCCGTATGGTAGGGAGATGATCCACGTATTCGACGATGCCGCGCGCAGCGGAGTCCTCGGCCACATGAACGGCGACCACGGCGAGGACAATCTGCTGATCGCGCGGGCATTCGGTCCCGAGAAGGACATCGTCGCGGCGCGGATGACGGACTTCGACGGCGACGGTGGCCGCTGGGAGGCCGAGCTCGCGAATGGCGGAACGATCGAGGTGGCGGTGCCGTGGCCCGGCGGCGCGATCACCGAGCGTCCCGAGGTGCGGCGCGAGATCGTCGCGCTCTACGACGAGGCCTGCCGACGCCTCGGTGTCGAGCCGCGACCGCACGCGTAACCGCGCGAGACGAGCCGTAGGTTAGGGCGCCCTAAGTCTCCTACAATGGCGCTATGCCCGAACCGATCCCGTTCTCCGCGGCGCTGCGCGAGCGCTCGAGCGGAGCGCACTCGACCAGCGAACACGCCGGGTTCATGGCCGACCTCATGACGGGCGAGGGGACGCGGGACGACTACATCGCCCTCGTCGTCCAGCACTGGTTCATCTACGAGGCGCTGGAGCGCGCGGCCGAGCAGATGCGCCGCGACCCGGTCGCCGCCGTCTTCCTCAGCGACAAGCTGACGCGCATCCCGGCGCTCGAAGCCGACCTGGAGTTCCTCATCGGTCCCGACTGGCGCGACCAGATCACGCCGCTGCCCACGACCCAGCGGTACGTCGACCGCATCAACACGGTCGGCGCGACCTGGCCCGGCGGCTTCGTCGCCCATCACTACACCCGCTACCTCGGGGACCTCTCGGGCGGCCAGTTCATCGGGAGGCTCATGGCCCGCCGATTCGGCTTCGAGACCAACGGCATCGGGTTCTACCTGTTCCAGGACATCGCCGACCCGAAGGCCTTCAAAGAGGTCTACCGAGACCAATTGGATGCTGCGCCCTGGGATGCTGCGGAGCAGGAGCGCGTGATCGACGAGGTGCTCCTCGCCTACCGCTTCAACACCGAGCTCTTCGACGACCTCGCCCGCGCCAAGGCGTCCCAGGTCGCCTGAAGCATTTCGTCTCGTCGCTTCCCTCCTCGCTCAACGACCGGAGGGTCACCGACCCACGCTGGCCATGAACCTCTGCACATCGGCGTCGACGCGGATGTCGCTCGGGCGCAGCGGCCGCGACAGGTACAGACCGTCGAGCGACGTGAGCCGCGACAGCGCGACGTAGGTCTGCCCCGGCGCGAAAGCGCCCGAGCCGAGGTCGATGACGGCCCGGTCGTAGGTCTTCCCCTGCGACTTGTGGATCGTCACCGCCCACGCGAGGCGCAGCGGGAACTGCGTGAACTCGGCCACGATCTCACGCGTCAGCGACTTCGAGCCGGCGTCGTAGGCGTAGCGGAACCTCTCCCAGACGGCCGGCTCCACGTCGAACTCCTCGCCGTCGACATCCACTCGAACGGTGCCGCCCGCGATGCGGGTCACCGTCCCGATCGTCCCGTTGACCCAGCGCGGCGGCTCGCCGAACGACCCGGTGTCGTTGCGCAGGAACATGACCTGCGCACCGACCTTGAGCTTGAGCTCCACGTCCGCCGGATAGGAGGCGTCACCCCTGCCGAAGTCGCCGTTGACCTCGGCCGTGGCGGTCTGCTCACGACCGATCAGCTCCTGAAGGTGCCGCCGGTTGATGTTGTTGACGATGTCGTTGCGCGTCGCGAGCGTGATGATCGGATGCTCTCCGTCAGCCGGATCCGGAGGAGTGCGAGCGCCCGTGTCGTTGAGGATCTGCGCGATGTCGGCCGTCACGCGGCCATGGCGGACGGCGTTCAGCATCGCCTTGAACGCCGGGTCCGCCTGGCGGTGGATGTCGACCAGCTCGCGGATGTGCAGCTCGGAGCCGTACGAGCCGATGTCGATCAGGCCGTCCCGAGCGGATTCGCCGACCCACACCTTGGCGTCGAAGAACCAGAAGGAGCGGTAGTGGTCCGCGATGTAGCGAGCCTCGTCGCCGCGCGGCGGCACCGGAGCGAGCTGGTACGGGTCGCCGAACATGACGACCTGCGCGCCGCCGAACGGCTCCGCCTTCCGCCCGCGCGCCTGACGCAGCGATCGATCGATGGCATCCATCAGGTCGGCGTTGACCATCGAGATCTCGTCGATCACGAGCGTGTCGATCGCGTTCAGGATCTTGCGCGCAGCATCCGACTGGTCGATCTGGCCGTTCGCGATGAGCCCGATCGGCAGCCGGAACAGCGAGTGGATCGTCTGGCCCTCGACGTTCAGGGCAGCCACGCCCGTCGGCGCGCACACGGCGATCTGCTTGGAGGTGTTCCACGCGAGGTGCTGCAGCAGCGTCGACTTGCCGGTGCCCGCGCGCCCGGTCACGAAGACGTGTTCGCGCGTGTCTTCGATCAGCCGGAA
Organism: uncultured Actinomycetota bacterium; assembly: GCA_963751055.1. Classification (GTDB taxonomy): domain Bacteria; phylum Actinomycetota; class Actinomycetes; order Actinomycetales; family Microbacteriaceae; genus Microbacterium. Next base: position 338,865 of record CAVVTB010000012.1, read on the forward strand.
CAGCGCCTCCTGCTCGGCGGAGAGAGCGAGCACGGTCACCGAATCATGCTAACGACCTCGGGATGCCGCCGGGGGCCCCGTCCACAGGCCACGCCGCGGCGGGTCATACTCGGCAGCCTCCCTGGTTGGGCTCCCTAGACTGGGGCCGTGGACCAAGGGGCGGTGGACACGGCTGCTGGGCGCGCGTCGGCGACGTCCGGTGCGCCGGAGCGCCCGGCGACGGATCCGCTCGACGGCGCCCCCGCACCGAAGCGAAGCGGACGCCGGCTCGCCTTCGATCTGACGGTGCTCGCTGTCGTCGGCGTCCTGCTGATCGGCGCTGTGGGAGCCGCCGTCGCGACCATCTCGCGGGAGTTCTACAGCCCGACGGCGTTCGTCGAGCGGTACCTCGCGATGCTGGCGGGCGGCCAGGCCGCAGAGGCACTCGCCGTGCCGGGCGTCGCCGTCGACTCGGCGGCGCTGGAGGCGGCCGGGCTCCCGGCGACCGCATCCCAGGCACTCCTGCGCCGCGCCGCGCTGGCGACGCTGACCGACATCGAGCCGGTGTCGGAGGTGACCGAGGGCGACCTCACACGGGTCACGGTCCAGTACCGGGCGGGCGACTACCCCGGGCGGACGACGTTCGAGATCGAGCGCGACGGCACCATCGGCGTCGCCCCGACGTGGCGCTTCGCGACGAGCCCGCTGGCGGTGATGGACCTGGTCGTCGGCGGCTCGATGACGTTCGACGTCAACGGGTTCTCCATCGACAAGCGACAGGTCTCGCCCGAAGGCGTCGACGCCGACCCCGGCGCCCCGGTTCCGCTCCTCGTCTTCTCGCCGGGCATCTACTCCGTCTCGGTCGACACGCCCGTCTCGGCGACTCGCGGCGTCGCGGTGCTCTCGGACAGCCCGTTCACAGACATCCCCGTCGAGGTGCAGGCGAAGCCGACCGACGAGTTCATCGAGGTCGTCCAGCAGCGGGTCGAGGAGTTCCTGACCGCGTGCGCCACCCAGGAGGTGCTGCAGCCGACCGCCTGCCCGTTCGGCTTCCGCGTCGAGGATCGCCTCGCCTCGGTGCCGCAGTGGTCGATCGCGCAGCAGCCGACCGTCGAGGTCGTGCAGGACGGCGCGGGATGGAAGATCCCGCCGGCCGAGGCGCTTGCCCGGATCGACGTCGACATCCGCTCGCTCTTCGACGGCTCGGTGCGCCACGTGACCCACGACATCCCGTTCCTCGTGAACGGCAGCATCACGATCCTCCCCGACGGGAGCGCGACGATCACGGTCGGCGGTCCTGACACCGAGTGATCGGATGCCGCGCCCACTGAGGCGCGCTCGAGTCCCTCGTTCCGCCATGATGTGGAGCGAAGAGACTCGAGGTGACCATGAGCGGTATCGATCGGTGGCTGCCCGGCATCGGCGCGGCACGGACCTACAAGCGCGCCTGGCTGTGGCCGGATGTCCGCGCCGGCCTGGTCGTGACGGCGCTGCTCATCCCGGCAGGCATGGGCTACGCCGAGGTTGCGGGGCTTCCGCCCGAGGCGGGACTCTACGCCACCATCGTGCCCCTGATCGCGTATGCGATCTTCGGTCCATCCCGCATCCTGGTGCTCGGCCCGGACTCGTCGCTCGCCCCCATCATCGCGGCGGCGATCCTTCCGCTCGCGTTCGGCGACGACGAGCGCGCGGTCGCACTGGCGGGCCTGCTGGCGCTGATGGTCGGCGGGATTCTGCTGCTCGGCGGCATCCTCCGGCTCGGCTTCGTGACCGACCTGCTGTCGAAGCCGATCCGCGTCGGCTACCTCAACGCGATCGCGCTGATCGTGATCATCTCCCAGATCCCGAAGCTCCTCGGATTCTCGATCGATGCGGAGTCGCTCTGGCAGGAGGTCGTCGCGAGCTTCGCCGGCATCAGAGTGGGCGACGTCCAGCCGCTTGCCGCCGCGTTCGGGGTGGGCTCGCTGATCATCATCTTCGCGCTCAAGTGGGTGCGCTCGCCGGTACCGGGAGTGCTGGTCGTGGTCGTCCTGGCGATGGCGGTGACCGGGATCCTCGGTCTCGCCGACGAACTGCCCGTGGTGGGCGCGCTGCCCCAGGGCCTTCCGGCCCCCGCCCTCGGCGGACTCGAATGGGCGGATGTCGCTGCGCTCGCGCTGCCGGCGGCCGGCATCGCCCTCGTGGCGTTCACCGACAGCGCGGTGCTGTCACGCACCTTCGCGGCGCGCCGGGGCGAGGCTGTGGACGGCAGCCAGGAGATGTCGGGCATCGGGCTCGCGAACATCGCGGGCGGGCTGCTGGGCGGCTTTCCCGTCTCGGCGTCGTCGTCGCGCACTCCCGTCGCCGAGCAGGCGGGCGCACGCACGCAGCTCACGGGCGTGGTGGGTGCGGCCGTCATCATCGCCTTCATCCTCCTCGTTCCGGGTCTCACCGAGTTTCTGCCGTCCGCGACGTTGGCAGCGATCGTCATCAGCGCCGCCGTCGGCCTCATCGACGTGCGGGGGCTCCGGCGCCTCTGGCGCATGGACAAGGTGGACGCCTCGCTCTCGCTCGCGGCGTTCCTCGGCGTCGTCGTCTTCGGGGTCCTGCAGGGCATCGTCGTGACGATCATGCTCTCGATGCTCGCGTTCATCATCCGGTCATGGCGGCCGTACCGGGCCGAGCTCGGCCGGGTCCCGGGACGGCGGGGCTACCACGACCTGTCGCGCAACCCGGAGGGGGCTCGCATCCCCGGCATCGTCATCGTGCGGTTCGACGCACCGCTGTTCTTCGCCAACGGTGCGACCTTCGACGACTGGGTGCGCTGGAGCGTGAGGGCGGCGGGTCCGGGAGTGCACTCCGTGATCCTCGCGGCCGAGCCCATCACCGACATCGACACGACGGCGATCGACGAACTCGTCGAGCTCGACGAATACCTCGCGGCCCACGGCACCCGGCTGCTCTTCGCCGAGATGAAGGGTCCCGTGAAGGACGTGCTGAAGCAGTACGGAATGACGGACCGCTTCACGCCAGACCGCTTCTTCTCGACGGTGGGAGCCGCGGTGGACGAGCTGACCGGCACCGTCCGCGGCGATCTCGAAGGCACGAAGTGGGACGACACCCCCGAAGAGCCGCCTCAGCAGTGACGGCGAGCCGCGGAGCTCGCCTCAGCCGCGCGTGCGCGCGTCCCGCTCGGCGAGTGCGGCGAGGCGCTGGTTGTACGCCTCGAGTTCGGCGTCTCCGGTCCGATCGGCGTGGCGATCACGCCGGCGCTGGTCGCGGTCGTCGCTGCGGCTCCACTGGATCGCGACCGTGATGGCGAGGATCAGCGTCGGGATCTCTCCGATCGACCACGCGATGCCGCCGCCGGCGTACTGGTCCTCGAGCGGAGTCCCGCCCCACGTGCGGCCCATCGACCCGAACCACTCCGCCACCATGAGGCCCGACTGCATCATGATGGCGATGCCGAAGAACGCGTGCATCGCCATGATGCCGATGAGCAGCAGCAGCCTGCCGGGATAGGGCAGGCGGTACGGGACCGGGTCGATTCCGATGAGCGTCAGCACGAAGAGGTATCCGGTGATCAGGAAGTGCGCGATCATCCACTCGTGGCCGAGGTGGTCGTACAGCGACCACCGGAAGAGATCCGTGTAATAGAAGACCCAGAGCGAGCCGATGAACAGGCCCGCCGCCACGAAGGGGTTCGTGAGGACGGCGGAGACCGGCGACTGGACCGCCCACAGGATCCACTCACGCCCGCCGCGAGTGCCGTCCTCGCGCCGCTCGATCGTCCGGGCGGCGAGGGTTACCGGGGCACCGGCGACCAGCAGCATCGGGATCGCCATGGTCAGCAGCATGTGCCCGGCCATGTGCATGCTGAAGAGGTAGTCCTGATAGACGTTGACCACGCCGCTGGTGACCCAGACCAGCAGCGCCAGGCCGGCTAGCCAGAGGAGCGTGCGGTAGAGCGGCCATGCGTCGCCTCGCCGGCGCATGCGCCAGACGCCTGCGAGATAGAAGAAGGCGGCGAAACCGGCACCCATCGCCCAAAGCAGGTCGAGGTTCCACGCCGTGAGCCAGTCGAGCGGCATGAGCTCGGGAGGCAGCGGCGCTCCTGTGAGCCGCTCAGCGGGCGTGGGCACGGTCGGTGCCGTCGTCGCGACCGGAGGCGGCGTCCGGGCGAGAGCCGCAGCGGCACCCGCCGCGGCGCCCATGAGGGCGAGCTCGAACGCGACGAGACCCCAGAAGCGGCGGGATGCCGCATCCTCCTGCAAACTGCCGATCAGGCGCCGCCGGTACCAGGCCCCGAACAGGCCGAGCGCGATGAGGGCTGCGATCTTGACGCTCAGGATCAGGCCGTAAGGCGACAGCAGCGCCTCCCAGCTCCGCAGCCCGATCATGGCGCGGATGGTTCCGGAGACGGCGACGACGATGAAGGCGACGAGCGCGACACTGGAGTACCGGCCGAGCGCGGTCGCGGAGCCCTTGCGACCCAGCACCGGGCGCACCAGCACCATGAGGATCAGCCCGCCGAGCCAGATCGCCGCGGCGATGATGTGCAGGATGAGCGCCGTCATCGCCTCGTGGTGATCACGCTCGGCGCCGGAATGACCCTGCGTGCCCATCGGGACGAGCGCGGCGAGCGCGAGGATCGCGACGAAGAACGTCGCCGTCCACGAGCGGACGGCGAAGGTCAGCACCGTGAGGGCGGCTCCGGCGATCGTCGTGATCAGCCAGGTGCGGCCGACCTCGGTCTCCACGAGGAAGCGCCCGAGCTGCGCGCCGAACTCGGGCCCGGCGCTGATGACCGGATTGAAGGCGTCTACGAAGGTGAGGAAGCCGGTTACTGCTGCCGCGACCGTGAAGATCGCCGCCGAGACGGATGCCGCATCCAGCGCGAGATCGAACTCGCGCTCACCCGCTTTCAGCGTGTAGAGCGCGGTGACCAGCACGCCGGCCATGCCGGCGGCGGAGAGGTTGACGACGAGCTTGGCCGTCGGGAGTCCCCAGCGGACGAACGGTCCCGGATCGCCGATCGCGAGCGGCGCCGCTCCGCCGCCGTAGGCGAGCGCCCATGCCATGACCGCCAGCGCGGTCACGACGAGGATCGCAGGCCCGGCGGCCCGCAGCGCGCGCGGAGACACCCCTTAACCCTATGTGTCGCGGCGTTCCGCCCAGACACAGCAGAAGGGGGACGCCGCAGCAGCGGCATCCCCCCTCTTGAGTGGTCGTCGGTTACTTGACGGCGGCCTTCAGCTTCGAGCCGGCGGTCACCTTGACGCGCTGGCCGGCAGGGATCTTGATCTCGGCGCCGGTCTGCGGGTTGCGGCCGGTGCGAGCGGAGGTCTCGACGCGCTCGAACGAGAGCCAGCCCGGGATCGAGACCTTGCTGCCCTTGGCAACGGCCTCGGAGACAGTGGCGAAGAGGGAGTCGAGCACGCCCGACACGGCGGACTGGCTCTGTCCGGTCGCGCTGGCGATGCTCGCGACGAGTTCGGTCTTGGTGATGGACTTGTCGGCCATGGGGATTGTCCTCCAAAGGGGGCTCGATCGCCGCCCTTTCATTGCACGGACCGGGCGACTGACGCCCCCCGGCTGGTCGGATCGACCGCCTCGAATGTACCCGACTTCGCGGCCGAATCCGCGAATTTCTGCGGTTTTTCGAGTTTCGGCTCGGCGTGTCGGGTGTCTGGTGTGACTCGTGTGGCCGCTGTGGCACCTGTCCCGTGGGCCTGCGGGTTCAGCTGCGGTGGGCGGCGATCACGCCTCGAGCGGTGCGGGCGAAGGCCGGCGCCACCCGATCGTGCCCGTCGAGGTAGCCGCCGACGAGGGCCGCGTCGCGAAGCAGAACGAGGGATGCCGCGACCTCCGCCGGCTCGGACAGCCCCGCCGCGGTGGCCAGCTGCTCGAGCGTTCCCCGGAACCATTCACGGTGATCGGCGATGAGCTCGCGCACCGGCCCGTCGTCGGGATACTCCGCTGCGGCGTTGATGAACGGGCAGCCTCTGGTGTGCCGCTCGCGGATATCGGCCTCGATGCCGCCGATCACGAGGTCGAGGAGGACGTCGGGATCGTCTGACACGCTTCCGGCATCGGCGAGCAGGGCGCGCAGCTGTTCGTCCTCACCGTGAAGGTATGCGAGGACGAGCCCCTCTTTCCCGTCGAACTGCTTGTACATCGTCGCGCGCGTGACGCCGGCCGCCTCGATGATCCGGTCGACACCGACGGCGTGGATGCCCTCGCGGTAGAAGAGGTCTGTCGCAGCATCCAGCAGTCGCTTCTTCGCGGGGGAGGGGCGGGTGATGGTGCTCATGAGTGGTGCTCCTCGATCTCCATCGTGCCACTTGGGCCTCGGAAAAGATTCTTTGGGAATAGTCTTGCGTAGATAGAACGTTCGGTCTACTATCAGATTACACCAGCCGGGATGAGCAGGATCCGGAAGCTGAAACTCAACACAACCCCACCGCATCACTTACAAGGAGACCGACATGAACACCTCGACCAAGACCCCCATCGTCCTCATCCACGGACTCTGGATGACCCCCAAGAGCTGGGACACCTGGGCCGACCGCTTCCGCGCCGCCGGCCACCAGGTCATCGTCCCGGGCTGGCCCGGAATCGACGACCGCAGCGTCGAAGACATCCGGAGCAACCCCGAGGCACTGAAGGGGATCGGCCTGAAGCAGATCGCCGACAACTACGAGCGCATCATCCGCGAGCTGCCCGAGAAGCCGATCATCATCGGCCACTCGTTCGGCGGTGTGATCACCCAGATGCTCGCCGACCGCGGCCTCGGTGTCGCGTACGTCGGCGTCGCCCCCGGCCAGACGGCGGGCGTCACGACGCTTCCGCTCTCGACACTGTGGACCGGCACCCCGATCCTCGCGAACCCCTTCGGCAAGAACGGCGCCAAGCCGCTCTCGAAGCGTCACTTCCACTTCACCTTCGGCAACGACCTGCCCCGCAGCGAGTCCGACAAGCTCTGGGAGGAGTTCGCCGTGAACTCCTACAACCGGGTGTTCTTCGAGGGCGTCCTCTCCGTTCTCAACGAGAAGGGCGGCGTGACCCACGTCGACTACGACCGCACCGACCGCGCACCGCTCCTCATCATCACCGGTGAGATCGACCACGTCGTGCCGCCGGCCATCGGCGAGGCGATCGTGAAGAAGTACAAGAAGACGGGGAGCCCCGCGATCGTCGACTACAAGACGTACCCGGGACGCACTCACCGCCTCGTCAGCCAGGACGGCTGGGAGGAGATCGCGGACTACGCCCTGGAGTGGGCGACCACCCACGCGGCCATCGGGGCCGAGTCGGACGCGGGGAAGTAGGAGCGGTCCCGCCGCCCCATCGGCGAGGAACCACTTCGCCGCCGAGACACCATGCGGATGCTGGTGTCTCGGCGGTCGAGTGGTGTCTCGGCCAGGGTGCCAGCGGTGGGATCCGGAAGCCCGGGGTCGTCAGACTCCGGGCTTCTCCACGTCGTCAGCGTGCAGGCGGCGCAGGGCGGTGACCACATCGTCGTGCCAGCGCCTCGACGCGGGCAGCACTCGGGTGCGGCACGGGAACATCGTGCGTCACCCCCTGGTAGCGCACCGCACTCGCGTCCACGCCGGCGCGCCGCAGCGCGTACGCATACGCATCGCCGTCTCCGCGCAGGGGGTCGTACTCGGCCGTGAGGATCACCGCCGGCGGAAGGCCCTCGTGCGACGCAGCGCGCAGGGGCGAGGCGTAGGGCTCGAGTGCGTGCGCCGGGCTCGACAGGTAGGTTCTCGCCACCGAGCGCAGTTCGCGAACCGCAAGAGGGCGAGGGATGCCGAGGGCACTCGTCGCACGCAGGTCGAGGTGGCTGCCGGTGAGGTCGACGACGGGAACCTCGAGCACCTGCAGTCGAAGCGGGAAGCCCGCACGGTCACGGTTCATCAGAGTCAGGGCGGCGGCGATGTTGCCACCGGCCGACGTGCCCAATACGCCCACGCAGTCGGGGTCGATGCCGAGGTCTCCCGCTCGCCGGAACAGCCACTCGAGCGCCGCGTACCCCTGCTCGATCTGGACGGGGTACCGATGCTCGGGAGCGAGGACGTAGTCGACCGCCGCGATGGCGATCTGGGCGTCGACCGCGCGTCGCCGATTGGCGGCATCCGTCGTCGGGTAGTCGATCCCGCCGATGCGGAATGCGCCTCCGAAGAATGCCAGCACGGCGGGCACGGGTTCGCCCGCGGCATGGTCGGGGTAGTAGATGCGCACCCGGACCGCAGGATGACCCTCGACGGGGATGCTGTGCTCGACGGTGCGGACCTCGGGCCCGGGTGTGCCGATGGCGGTCAGCTCGCTGCGATCCCACGCCAGCGCCGCTTTGCGATGGCGGGCGCGGGCGCGGGCGCGCGGCCCGAGCGAAGCGGATGCGCTCGTCTGCCGTCGGCGTGTCGGGCGTTGCCGCAGTCGGGGCGGCCGGCACCGGCACCGCGGGCGTCCGCCAGAAACGGCCCAGGGTCGCGAGTCGCGCCCGCATCGTACCCAGTGCCTGATCGAACATGTACTTCCGGTGCACGCGCAGGCGCTCGTCGAAGAACGGATCAAGCGGCATCCCGCAGCTCCACGCGAGCGCCTCAGGTCATCGGCGAGCGAAACACCGCGCAATCGACGGTGTCTCGTCGCGAATGCGGTGTCTTGAGCTCTCGCGCGTGCGGACAGCGAAAGGCCCGGAGTCCGTGAGGACTCCGGGCCTTGTCGGCGCTTCGACGAGCTCAGCGACCGATGTGTTCTACCAGCTCGACTTGGTCACGCCAGGCAGCTCGCCACGGTGTGCCATGTCACGGAAGCGGACACGCGAGATGCCGAACTTCGTGAGGACACCGCGGGGGCGGCCATCGATGACGTCGCGGCTGCGCAGGCGCACCGGCGAAGCGTTGCGGGGCAGCTTCTGCAGGCCGACGCGGGCGGCTTCGCGCTGCTCGTCGGTCGAGGTCGGCGAGACGAGCGCCTTCTTGAGTTCGGCGCGCTTTGCGGCGTAGCGGTCGACGACCACCTGGCGCTGCTGGTTGCGCGCGATCTTGCTCTTCTTAGCCATGGATCAGCGCTCCTCTCGGAATTCGACGTGCTTGCGGATGACCGGGTCGTACTTCTTGAGCACGATGCGGTCGGGGTTGTTGCGACGGTTCTTGCGCGTCACGTAGGTGTACCCCGTGCCGGCGGTCGAACGCAGCTTGATGATCGGACGTACGTCCTGAGCCTTCTTCGCCATTAGAGCTTCACACCCTTCGCGAGGAGGTCCTTGACGACGGACTCGATGCCGCGTGCGTCAATGACCTTGATGCCCTTCGCCGAGACGTTGAGCTTGATGCTGCGACCCAGCGACGGAACGAAGTAGGTCTTCTTCTGCACGTTCGGGTCGAAGCGGCGCTTCGTCCGGCGGTGCGAGTGCGAGATGCTGTGACCGAAGCCGGGAACTGCTCCAGTCACCTGGCACACTGCTGCCATAGTGATTTCTCCTTAGTACCGTGAGGCCGGACGGCCCCACCCAAGATCCCTTGTCTGCACCCCGCGCCTCATCGGACCGATGAAGGTCTGAGAGGTTTTGGGATACGAACTGCGTGCTGGAGTGCGCGCAGACAAAGAGTCAGTCTAGCACGGCGGATCTCCGCCCCTTGCCGTGCGCCGTGCCCCGGCGCGGAAGAGTGGTTATCCACATATGCGTCATGCGGCATCCGGGGAGTGGAATCATGAGTCACCGCGACTCCTGAGGAGTGCTGATGTCTGACACAGACGAAGAAACGGCAATGTGGCCGGGTTCACCCTACGCGCTCGTCGACACGCGGCTGTGTCCGAGCTGTTTCGAGACTCTGACCGCCACCACCTGCACGAACTGCGGGCTCGTGCTCGCGGATCCCCGGGCAGAGCGCATTCTCGAACTCGGGCGCAGCATGCTCGAGCTCGAGGCCAAGCGGCAGCAGCTCATCGGGGCGATCCGGCTGGTGCACAGCATCGTGCCGGCGCCGCCGCCGTGGCGGTCGAGGCCCCGGAGCCGGTGACGGTGACGCCGCCCGTGACCGCGGTCCCTGCGGCAGCACGGGCGTGGTGGGAGGGCGGCCCCGCACCGGCAGGCGCAGAGGCGGTCGAGCCCTCGGCGAGTGGCTCGCGTACCCGGCACCGACCGAAGCGCAGCTGCGCACGCGCCCGCCGTCGCGTCTCCGGTGGTCGCGCCCGAGCCGTCGCGACCGAGCGCCGCCCCGCCTGGCGACCGCCCCCCGCGGCATCCGTCTCTCTCCGAAGCCTCCGCGGCGCCGGCTCACGGTGCCGGTGCTGCTCCTCATCCTCGGCGTCTCGCTGGTGGGCGTTGCGGCGATCTTCTTCCTCGTGCTCGCCTGGAACGTCGCCGACATCCGGATGCGGGCGCTCATCATCGGCGGCATCACCCTCGCGACGATGGTCGTCGCCTCGCTGCTGCGTCGATGGTCACTCAGGGCCACCGCCGAGGCGTTCGGCGCTCTCGGCGTGATACTGCTGGGCCTCGACGCCTGGGCGGTGCAGGCCAATGATCTGTTCGGCGCGCAGGCAATGGATGCTGTCGTCTACGCGGGCATCGCGACGCTCGCCGTCGGCGCTGTCTGCCGCCTGTGGGCGGTCATCTCCCGGCTGCGCGGACCCGACCTCGCCGCCACGCTCGCGCTCCCGACGGGTCTCGGACTTCTGATCGCGGGTCTCGTACCGCTCGAGCCGGCCGGTGCGGTCACCGCGGGACTCCTCGGCACCGCGGTGGGCGGACTCGCTCACGCCCTGCCCGCGCCGTGGTCGGCTGCGAGGTCCCGCGCCGAGTCGATCCCGGAGCGGACCGCGCTTGCCGTCATCGGCGTGGCCGCCCTGGTGGGCGGCGCCGCGACATCCCTCCTTCTCGGCCTCGAGTCGATGGCCGTCCAGCTCGTGGCGGCGGGCGTGGTGATCGTCGTCGGCGCGGCGTACACCGTTCTGCTGCGACCGCGGGAGGACGTCGAGCCGCTTCCGGCGCGCGACGATCATGGGACATGCCACGGGCGCACTCGCGGCAGCGTTCCTGGGGTCGCTGGGATGGCAGATGGCGCTCCACAGCGACCTGCCCGTCTTCCCTGCGCTCGTCGGGCCGGTCGTCGCGGTCCTCGTCGCCGTCGCGCTCGATCGCTGGCACTCGCACCGGCAGATGCTCCTCGCGCCGCGGATCGCGGCGGCCGTGGTCGGCAGCGTCAGCATCATCGCGCTCGGCGGCGGTGGCCGTCGACCGCGTCGCGCGGACGGTGACGGATGCGTGGACGGTGTGGGAGACAGCGGTCTTCTCGCCACCCGCCGACTCGGCGATGGATGTCGCCGTGCTGTCGGCGATCGCGCTGGTCCTGGTCGCCGCGCTGCTGTTCCTCGCCCCCACACTCGATCGCCCGGTGCTCCGCGATGTGCGGCCGATCGCCGCCAGCGTCCTGTCTGCTCCTCGGGGCATTCGGCATCGGCATCCCGATCGTGATCGTGAGCGTCGCCATCGTCATCAGCGCCGTGGGTCTCGTGGCCCTCGGCCGCGGCGCGAGCCCCGCGGCCTGGGGCACCGTGGCCGGCATCGGAGCGCTGACCGCCTTCCTCGCCGGTCTCGCGTCCCCGTGGCTGTGGGCCGTCGGCGTGCTCGTGGCGGTCGCGGTGCCGATCGCCGCGCGAGTGATCGGCCGGCCGAACGCGACGGCCGCAGTCGTGCTCGCATTGACCCCCGTCGCGGTGCTCACCGTCGCGGCCTTCATCGCCCCGTCTGCGATCGCCGCCGCATCCGGCGTCGAGTGGGATGCGCGCGCCGGGTCTGGTGCTCGTGCAGTGGGTGTCGCTCGCGGCGATCGCCGCCGCCGCATCCCTCCGGCTGGATGCGGCAAGCCGGACCGGCCTCGCGGCGGCGGCGTACGGCCTCTTCGTGATCTCGCTCGTGGCGCTGCCACTCGAACCCGCCGGAGAGGGCACGGTCTCGGCCGCCATCGGCGAGCCGGTGCTCGGGATCGTTCGCACCACGCTGCTCCTGCTGATCTTCGCCGCAGTCGCCCTGGCCCGGACGCGCATCGCTGCGCTGCCGTCCCTCGGCGCTGCGGCGCTGGTCGCGCCCGCCGCAGGATGCCTCGCGATCGCGGCATACGAGACAGCCGGCGTGACCGAGAACGGCTGGGCGGCCCTGACTGCTGCTTCGGCGGCAGCTCTCGTCGTCTGGCTCGGCGCTGTCCTGCCCTCGGGTGCGTACGGGATCGCGGACGCCGGCGCTCCGAAGGCGGACCCCACGGTCGGCGTCGCTGCCGACACCTCACCGCCCGCCTATCGCACGCTCGCACGTCGCCTCGCCGACATCGGTGCGCTGGGGACGGGCTTCGCCGCGGTCATCGTCGGAGCGGCCACGGCCGACTTCCGCTGGGCGATGTTCGCCGTCGTCGCGCTCGGGTTCGCGGGGGCATCCGTGACCCGCGGCTGGGGCTGGGCCGGAGCGGCCGGCGCGGAGTCGAGCGGCGTTCCCGAGACCCGAGCCGCGGGGTTCACGCTCGCGGAAGCACCGCGCCGGCTCCTCGCGTGGGCGGCGTTCGCCGCCGCGACGCTTGCGCTGTGGTCCTGGCTGCTCGACAGCCCGCAGTTCTTCCAGATCGAGGTCTACGTCCTGCCCCCGGCCATCGGACTGCTCCTCTTCGCGGCCGTCCTGGTGTGGCTCCGCCGACAGGCCGAGGCGACGATCGCCGTCGTCGCCGGACTGACGCTCGGGCTCGTGGTGCCCGCCGTCGTCGCCTTCACCGGTGCCCCGGAGTTCGCGGCCTTCGCCGGATCGTCGCCCCTCCGCGGAACCGTCGTCGTGATCGCCGCGGCCCTCGTGACCCTGGTCCTCGCGTGGACGCCGGCGCGACGGGTTCGGATACCCGCTCTCGCGGGGGCGGTCGTCGCCATGGCCGCGCTGGCGATCGTCGCCATCGGCCGTGCCCTGTCCCGTGCCGGCAGAGCCGGGCTGGCTCGTGCTCCTGGTGGGTGTGGCGTACTTCTCCGCTGCCGGATTCATGCGCAGTGCGCCGGTGCGCCGAGCGCCTATCGCGGATTCGGATCCGGCTCCGGGCGTGTTCTCCCCCGAGACGTGGTTCGCGGGTCTGGTGCCGCCGATCGCGCTGGCGGGCGCGGCGCTGGCCGTCATCCCCTCGCTCGACGAGGCGCTGGTGGTCGCCATCACGCTCGGCGGCATGATCCTGATCCACATCGCGGCCGCCGCGCTGAACCGACTCCCGTTCGGCACCGCGACACGGTGGACGGCGATGGGCGGTGCGACCATCGCAGCGGGCGGGGCGCTTGCCTTCGCCGACGTCGATGCTGTCGAGCTCGTCAGCCTGCCGCTCGCCGGCGCGCTCATGGGCGGCGCTGCCCTCGCGATGTGGCGGCTCGCCCGGGCTGGAATGCCGTGGCCGGGCACCGAGCGGATCGCGTGGCTCGCGGGTCTGGTCGTGGCGGTCGGCCCGAGCGTCATCGCCGGACCGGATGACGTGCGCACCTGGCTCGTCATCGTCGCGACGCTGCTCGCCGCCACGGAATGCGTCGTCGTGCCGCTCGCCGATCGCGGGGCCTCAAGACGCCATCGGCGATCATCCTCGTCCGCGGGTGCGCTGGCGATGGGGCTGCGCGCTCTGCTTCACCCCTCCGTCCAGTCGGGCGAGTACGCGGCGATCGTGGCGGGCGCCGGTGTGATCGCGGTCGCGGTCCTCATGGTCTGGCAGGCCGAGGATGCGGTCGCTCCGCGTGCGTCGACCTGGCTCGCCGGGGGCGGTGCTGCTGGTCGTCGTCGCGCTGTCGCGTTCGCGGCGGACGGCGGGCTCGTTCGGACGACGCTGACCGCGACTCGCGGGCGTGATCGGCGTCGGCGGTGCCGCCCTCCTTCGCTGGCCGCGATGGGCAGGGGTCGGCGCGGTCCTCGCAGTCGCCGCGCCTCATCGCCGCCCTCATCGCCGTGGGCACCCGATTCGCCCTGGTCGCCGGTGACGGCGGACTCGAACCCGACCTGTGGGCGACCGCGGCTGTCGGCATCGTCGTCGCGATCGGGATCGCGGCGCTGCGATCCTCGGCCTCGCGGATCGTCACGCTCATCGTGAGCGTCGCGTTCTCGCTCGCTCTCGCGCTCTTCGCCGCGGCCGAGCTGGTCCTGCTCGGCACCTCCGAGCCGGACGAGCTGCGGACCGTGCTCACGATGATCGCGCTCACTGCGGTGGGCGTCGTCGGAGTCATGCTGCGCCGCGCATGGGCCTTGCGCTCCCGGTGACCGCCGCAGTGCTGGCCGGGCTCTTCGGCCTGGTGGCGCTGATCGCCTTCGCCGTCCGCCCGTTCGAGCTCGTGACGGTCCCGGTGGCGGTCGGCCTGCTCGTGCTCGGCGCGCGCGCGCTCCGCCGGGATCCCGAATCACGCACGTGGCGGACACTCGGCCCCGGGCTGGCGCTGCTCACCCTCCCGTCGCTCGTCTACGACTTCACGGACCCGTCCGTGGTGGAGGAGCCCGGCGCCACCGCGCTGTCGCGGGTGGTCTCACTCGGCATCGTGGCCGTGGGACTCGTCGTGGCGGGAGCCGTCTGGCGTCTGCAGGCTCCGCTCGTGCTGGGCTCGGTGGTGCTCCTCGTCCACGCGGTCGCACAGCTCTGGCCGTGGATCTCGGATCTCTACGCCGCGGTCGAGTGGTGGGTCTGGCTCGGGATCGGCGGCGCGCTCCTCATCTACCTCGGCGCTCGCTACGAGCGCCGCATGCGCGCGCTCCGCACCGCATTCACAGCGGTGACGAGCCTGCGCTGACGGCCTGCGTCGGGGCGCGGCGGCGGCGCCCGCCCCAGCGGAAGGGCGAGACCGTCGGGTCGCCCGCGATCCAGAATCGCCAGGGGAAGGCATCCGTCCCCGCGATTCCGGCGACGCCCACGCGCGGCCCGGTCGGCGAGCCGGCGAGCGGCTCAGAGGTCAGGAACAGCCGCGCGGTCGCTCCGTGATGCACGGCCCCGGTGATCGCGTCGATGCCGTCGTGAACCGGATGCCGCAGGCCCACCGCATCGCCGAGACGGCCGGGTCCGCGCGCCAGGTCGCGCGCAGCGCGGGCCGCCGGACGGCGCCGGGCCGCGGCATCCTGCCCCTCGATGATCTCGCCGGCCCGCAGCAGGATTCCGCCGGCCACTCCCTCGGGCCCGCACACCACGTTGACGCAGGAGTGGATGCCGTGGCTGAGGTACACGTAGAGGTGGCCGGGCTCGCCCCACATCGTGGCGTTGCGCGCCGTCGGTCCCATCCGCGCGTGGGACCCGGGATCGGGCACGGCGCCGGTGCCGCGACCGTGGTACGCCTCGACCTCGGTGAGCCGCACGGTGACCGACGCTCCGCCGACCGTCGTGGTGAGATGCGCGCCGAGGAGGCGCGGCGCGACATCGACCGGCAGTCCCGCGAGGTCGGCGCGCGTCGCGGGGCGGAGCGCCTGCGGCGCCGCTCATGACGGCGGCACCTGGCACCACGAGATCGACGACCCGGCGAGGGCAACGACCTCGGCCCCGTCGGCGAGTTCGAAGACCCGCGTCTCGAGCCGCTCCGGAAGCGGCAGCTGATACGTGTCGTACGGGTTGGAGATCGCGTCCGGCGCGACGAGCACCGCGAGATAGCGCGTGCCGGGCGAGACGCAGGTCTGCAGCACGGCATCCGTCGGCGGCGCCTCGAAGAGCACGCGCGTCGCGCCGTCGACGCGACGAGCGACACCGTCGTGCCTTCGGTCGGCAGACCCGAGGCGTCGAGCAGCGCTGAAGTGCGCACCGTGGAGCCATCCGGCAGCGGCGTGACCGCTGCGCAGCGACGCCGAGGTCCTCGTCGGCCTCGACCAGCGGCGCTTCGCTGCGTCGGCCAGGTCGAGGACGCTCATCTGCCATGGCGCTCGATGACGGCATCCGACGATCGGCGGGCGATGCCGTCGATCGTGATCGCCTCCCAAGTGGCGTCTCGCCGCCGTCCGCGTCGGTGAGCAGCAGCGACTCGTCGAACGACAGCACCAGGATGCTGTCGGTGTCGGGCACGAACCGCCATTCCGCGACGCGCGGGTCGGCGCCGTCGACCGTGACCGCGTGTCGGCTCCGCCGCAGCATCCGTCAGCGCGGCCGTGAAGAGCAGACTCTCCCGGCCGCCCGAGTCGTCGAGGGCGGCATCCGAGAAGGTGTAGCCGACGAGTTCCCGCGCGTCGGCGCTCTGCAGCTGGGCGACCTGGCCGTCGCCGGGAAGCGGCAGCTCGAGCGCGATCTCGCCGCCGAGGTCGGTCATGATCAGCGCTGCGTCGTCGTCCTCGGTCCGGACCGAGATCACGAGGTGGGATGCTGTCGCCCGGAAGTCCTCGATATGAGCGTGCTGATACACCGGCACCGCGTTCTCGCCGGTGAGATCGGTGCGGAAGATGATGTCATCGCCGTCGGCAGAGCGCTGCAGGATGTGAACCCTGACCTCTTCGGGGTCGGCGTCGGCATCCACGGCACCGGGCGGCGCCTGGGCGATGACGATCGCGACGACGGCTATGCCCACCGCCATGACAGACGCGACGATGACCGCGACCCAGGCAGCGGTCCGGCCACGCCGCCGCCGGCGGCGGGCGCTGCGCGAGGTCGCCGGATCAGTCGACGACACGCTCGCCGGCACGGGCGGCCGCGCAGGCGGCGCAGAGCCCGAAGATGTCGACCACGTGCTCGGCCTGCGTGAAGCCGTGCTTCGCGGCCGTGCGCTGCGCCCACTGCTCGACGTCGGTCGCCTCGATCTCGACGGTGAGTCCGCAGGAGCGGCAGATCAGGTGGTGGTGATGCCCCGGCGAGGTGCAGGCGCGGAAGAGGTTCTCGCCCTCGGGGCTCTGCAGCGAGTCGGCGTCGCCCTGGGCGGCGAGGCCGGCGAGCGCCCGGTAGACGGTGGCGAGTCCGATGCCGGTGTTGTCGTCGCGGAGGGTCGCGTGCAGCGTCTGTGCGCTGACGAACCCGCGAGCGTCGGCGAGCGCTTCGCGCACGCGCTCCCGCTGCCAGGTGTTCCGCTGGACGGCCATGGGTCGAATTCTACCGGCGGGCCCTGCGGGCGGTCCCGGCGTCCGCGGCGGCGGGGCAGCCGGCATCCGCCATGCGACTCTCGCTCATGCGGCCCTCGTGACCCGGCCGCGGCGCGAGCCGACGATGCGGCACACGACGTAGATCGCGAACGAGATCGTCGTGATGTACGGGCTGACCGGCAGTGTTCCGGCGATCGCCAGCAGGATGCCGCCGACGGCCGAGACGAATCCGAACGCGGTCGCGAGGAGCGGGACCGACAGAGGTCCCGAGGCGATGCGCATCGCGGCGGCGGCGGGAGTGACGAGCAGCGCCATGACGAGAAGCGCGCCGATGATGTGGACGCTCACCGCCACGACGAGCCCGAGGAGCAGCATGAAGCCGAGTGACACCGCCGTCGTCGGAACGCCGCGGGCGGCCGCGGACTGCGGGTCGAGCGAGTCGAAGCGCAGCGGGTCGCCAGATCACGAGCAGCCCCACGAGCGCGGCGGCGCCGATGGCGATGAGCCACCCGAGCTGACCGGTCTGCACCGAGACGATCTGGCCCGTCAGCAGACTGAAGCGGTTGGCGCTGCGGCCGTCGTAGAGCGACAGGAACAGGATGCCGAGGCCCAGCCCGAACGGCATGAGAACGCCGATGATCGAGTTGCGGTCGCGGGCGCGCGCGCCGAGCCAGCCGATGATCGCGGCCGCGATGAGGGATCCCACGATCGATCCGGTGACGACGTCGGCTCCGATGAGCAGGGCGGCGGCGGCGCCCGCGAAAGAGAGCTCCGCGATGCCGTGGACGGCGAACGCCATATCCCGTTGCATCACGAACACGCCGACGAGGCCACCGACGAGCCCGAGGACGGCGCCCGCCACCACGGCGTTCCACACCAGCCCGAGGAGCTCGCCGTACACCGGAAGGCCGCCGAACAGCGCATCCCCGATGTCAGCCCAGTTCATTCGCCGGCCTCGTCGTGGTCGTGCGCGTGATGGTGATGCGACTCCTCGGCATCCGGGGCGCCGACGACCACCAGCCGGTTGCCCGCCCGCAGGACGAACACCGGAGCGCCGTAGAGGTCGGTGAGCACCCGCGAGTCGAGCACCTCGTCCGGGCGGCCGAGCATGAACCGCCCGTTGGCGAGATAGAGGATCCGGTCCACCTTGCCGAGCACCGGGTTGATGTCGTGCGTCACCAGCAGCACGGCCGCGCCGGTCTCGCGCCGATGCCGGTCGATCAGGCCCACGACCGCCTGCTGGTTCGCGAGGTCGAGGCTGGTCAGCGGCTCGTCGCACAGCAGCAGCCGGGGGTCATCCGCGAGCGCCTGACCGACGCGCAGGCGCTGCTGCTCGCCGCCGGAGAGGAGCCCGACCGGGTCGTCCGCGAAATCACGAGCGCCGACGGCGTCGATGAGGCGCTCGATCCGCGCCCGCTCGCCGCGTCGCGGGAACGGCAGGCCGAAGCGGTGCCCGTCGACGCCGAGCGCCACGAGGTCGCGGCCACGCAGCGGCGGTCTCGGGCGGGAGCGGGCGCTGCTGCGGCACGTAGCCGACCCGCCGGTTGCCTCGGGTGCTCACCTCAGTGCCGAGCGCACGGACGCTCCCGGCACTGAGCGGCTCCAGGCCGAGGATCGCACGCAGCAGGGTCGTCTTGCCCGAGCCGCTGGGTCCGAGCACCGCGACGAGCTCGCCCGGCGCGACGGTGAGATCGAGTCCACTCCACAGTTCACGGTCGCCGCGACGCAGCGCGGCACCCGTGATCTGGAGCGGAGGCGCGGTCATTGCGCCAGCGCCTCGGCGAGAGCCGCGATGTTCGCCTGCATCCACGACAGGTAAGTCTGTCCCTGAGGGAGCGTCTCGGCGAACTCCACCACCGGGATCGCGAGTGCCTCCGCTTCGTCGATCACCTGCGATGTCTCCGCACCGCCGGTCTGCGAGTTCGCGATCACAGCGCGCACCTCGCCCGACCGGATGAGCTTCAGCGCTTCGAGGAGCGTCGCGGGCGCCACATCCTGCCCCTCCTCGACGGACTCGGTGAAGTCCTCGGGCGCGATGTTCACGAGCCCCGCGGCGTCTGTGAGGTACAACGGCACGGGCTCGGTGACGAAGATCTCGGCGTCGGCGTGATCCGTTTCGATGGCCCGCAGATCATCCTGAAGTGCCGCGATCCCTGCCAGGAAAGCGTCGAGGTTCGCAGCGAACACGTCGGCGTCATCGGGGCTCAAGACCTCGAGCTTCGAGGCGATCCCGTGCGCGAGGGAGCCCATCGCCTCGACGTCGTACCAGACGTGCTCATTGAACCCCTCGACGTGCTCGTGTTCGTGGTGATCGCCGTCGGAGTCCGTCGCGGCGCCGCCCGGCCATGCCGACGAGAACTCGACCGCCGTCAGCACCGGGGCGGTCGAGCCGCTCGCCTCGAGCAGGGAGTCGACGAACGAGTCGTAACCGCCGCCGTTCTCGATGACGAGGTCCGCCTGCCTCACGACGAGCTGGTCTTGCGCACTCGGCTCGAACGAGTGCGGGTCCTGGCTCGCGGACGACACGATCGAGGTCACGTCGACGAGGTCACCGCCGATGTGCTCGGCGATCTGCGCGTAGACGCTGGTCGATGCCGCCACGGCGATGCGCCCGTCGTCGTCGCCGCCGGCGGCTCCGCTGCTCGCGCATCCCGCAAGCGCCAGAGCGGATGCCGCAGCCATCACGAGGGCGAGGGGGATGCGTCGAACGGCCATGCGTCCACCCTATCGTTATTGATAATCGTTCTCAAACCGATGGGCACCCGCCGGTGTCATATGAACGGGAGGCGCGTCAGCGCTGGTGTTGGATGGCGACATGACCTTGCGCCGCCGCATCCTTTTCGGTGCGCTGGCCGCATCCGTCCTCCTGCTCACCGGATGCACCAGCGCGGCTGAGCCGAGAATCGACGTCGCAGAGGCCGCCGGGTCGTTCGCTCCACTCGAACTCCGCGTGACCGGCCTCGAGCCGGGAGCGGAGGTCACGCTCACCGCCGCCGCGGACGTCGATGGAGCGATCTTCGACTCCGCGGCCGACTTCATCGCAGATCCGAACGGGGTCATCGACCTGTCCGCGATGGCGCCGACGAGCGGTTCCTGGTCGACGGCGGACTCGATGGGCCCGTTCTGGTCGCTGTCGAGCGTCTACTGGCGTTCGTTGTCGGCCTTCGACGAGCCGTACGACGTCGACCTCGTCGTCGTCGACTCTTCGGGTGCCGCCATCGCCGAAGTGACGGTGGCTCGACCGGGGACGGCGCCGGGTGTGGAGGAGCGCTCCGTGACGGATGCCGGTTTCATCGGCTCTTACGTCCTGCCGGCGGGCGATACGGCTGAGCCGCGACCCGCTGCCCTCGTGCTCGGTGGCTCGGAGGGCGGCCTGGAGTCGGCGAAGATGACTGCGCACTGGATCGCGAGCCTCGGATATCCGGCCCTGGCTGTGGCGTACTTCGATGAACCAGGTCAGCCGACGACCCTCCAGAACGTTCCCGTCGACCCTGTTCTGGTCGCGCTGGAATGGCTGCATGGTCAGGAAGAGGTCGACACTGACGCGCTCTTCACTTTCGGCATCTCACGCGGTGGTGAACTCGCGCTCTGGCTCGCCGCGCGGCATCCCGAACTGGTTGCGGGCGCCTTCGCCCCCGTCGGGTCCGGCTATCTCGTGTGCGGATTCCCCGACTTCGCCATCCCCGCGTGGACGCTCGACGGGACGGCACTGAGCACGGAATGCATGAATGACATGCCACCGCCCACCGCCGCTGCGGTCGATGTGGCCGCGATCGACGGGCCCGTCGTACTGGCTTGCGGAGGCGAAGACGAGCTGTGGCCGTCGTGCTTGTTCATGGACGACATCGTCGAGCGGCGCGGCGACGCGCAGACGATCGCACTGCCGGGCGAGGGCGCCAGCCACAACGTCGCCCTGCCGCCCGGGATGCCCGCGATGGATCGGGACGTCCCGGTCGAAGTCCACTCGGCGACGCACGCCGTGCGGACGGCATTCTGGGATGCTGCAGCGGAGGTCCTCGCGGCATCCGGCAGGGACTAGCCGACCGTCCCGTGAGCGTCAAGCGAAGCCCGTCTGGTTCGCCGCACTGGGGCGGAACGACCGGCGGAGCGGGATGCGACGGGCGGTGCGCACGAGACTGCGGATGCTCCGCGCCATCGCTTCGGGGTGATCGATTCCGGTGCGCGGGGCGCAGCATCCCGAACGGAGTAGTCAGTCGAGCAGGAGCGCGGGCTCCTCGAGGATCGACGCGACGTCGGCGATGAAGCGCGACATCCCGTCACCGTCGACGACGCGGTGGTCGAACGAGCCGGCGACCGTCGTCACCCAGCGCGGGCGCACCTCGCCGTCGACGACCCACGGCTTCTGCCGGATGGTGCCGAGCGCAACGATCCCGGCCTCACCCGGGTTGATGATGGGCGTGCCCGCATCCATGCCGAAGACGCCGATATTGGTGATCGTGATCGTCCCCCCGTGCTGATCCGCGGGCGTGGTCTTGCCCTCGCGAGCGGTCAGGGTGAGCTTCTCGAGCGCGCGGGCCAGGTCGCGCATGTTGAGGTTCTGCGCATCCTTGATGTTCGGCACCAGGAGGCCGCGCGGAGTGGCTGCGGCGATGCCCAGGTTGACGTAGCGGCGCACCTTGATCTGCGCGCCGTCGTCGCCGTCGACCCACGCGGCATTCACCATCGGCGTCCGCCGCGCCGCCCAGATGACGGCGCGCGCCATGATGAGCAGCGGCGACACCTTGATGTCCGCGAAGTCGGGTGAGGCCTTGAGGCGCCGGACCAGCTCCATCGTCCGCGACGCGTCGACATCGGTCCACACCGAGACGTGCGGAGCAGAGTAGGCGCTCTGCACCATGCCCGAGGCGACGGCCTTGCGCACGCCTCTCACCGCGATCGTCTCCTCGCGGGCCTCGTCGACCGGAACCTCCGGCTCGGGGGCCGCCACGGGGATGGTCTCCTCCCTGACGTCACCCCACTCCGGCGTCTCGATGTTGCGGAACACCGACGCCTGCGACGCGTGCTTCAAGACGTCTTCGCGGGTGACCTCACCGGCGGGCCCGCTGGGCGTCACATCCGCGAGGTCGACCCCGAGATCGCGCGCCAGCTTGCGGATCGGGGGCTTGGCGATGATGCCGACGGATGCTTCGACCCGCTCCTGCGCGGTGGCGACGGGCTTGCGGCGCCGCGACTGCACGTGCCCGCCGGTGCCGTAGCCCACGAGGACCGCGCCTTCGCCCTCGGAATGCGCCTCGGCGGGTTCGCCGTGCTCACTCTGACCGATGACCGCAGGCGGTGCGACCGAGGAGGCGATCGTGATGATCGGCGCTCCGACATCGACGGTGTCGCCCTCGGCGACGAGCAGTTCGCCCACGGTGCCGGCGAACGGCGAGGGCAGCTCGACGAGCGACTTCGCGGTCTCGATCTCGACCAGCACATCATTGACGCCGACCGCGTCGCCGGGGGCAACGCGCCACGACACGATCTCGGCCTCGGTGAGACCTTCGCCGACGTCGGGGAGGAGGAACGTCTGTGTGCTCATCGTGGTCTCCATTCGAGGCTCACCCTGACCGCGAGAGTACAACGGGTCGCCGAGACATAGGGAACCGCCCACGGTCTCGTCCGCCAGCTGTACTCTCGCGGCCCGAGGGAGGAGTAGGGGTGACGCGGAAGGGTCGACATCTCAGTACGCGAGGGACCGGTCGACGGCCTCGAGGATGCGGTCGGCGTCGGGCAGGAAGGCGCCCTCGAGCTTGGCCGGCGGGAAGGGCGTGTCGAAGCCCGACACGCGCAGGACCGGCGCCTCGAGCGCATAAAAGGCGCGCTCCATGACGGTCGCCGCGATCTCGGAGCCGATGCTCACGAAGCCAGGCGCCTCCTGCGCGTAGACCATGCGGCCGGTGCGCCGCACCGAGTCGAGGATGGGGCCGTAGTCGACGGGTGACAGCGAGCGCACGTCGACGACCTCGCAGCTGGTGCCCTCGGATTCGGCGAGCGCCGCGGCCTGCAGGAGCGTCGACACCATCGCGCCGTGACCCACGAGCGTGACATCCGTCCCGCGGCGGACGATCCGGCTGGCGTGGAGCGGCAGGGCCCGGGCGGAGGTGTCGACCTCGCCCTTCATCCAGTACTTGGCCTTGGGCTCGAGGAAGATCACGGGGTCGTTCGAAGCGATCGCATCCTGGATCATCCAGTAGGCGTCGTTCGGCGTGGAGGGGCTCACGACCCGCAGACCGGGAGTGTGCGCGAAGTAGGCCTCGGGGCTCTCCTGGTGGTGCTCGACCGCGCCGATGTGCCCGCCGTAGGGGATGCGGATCACGACGGGAAGCTGAAGCGCGCCCTCGTGCCGGAACGTCTGCTTCGCGAGCTGCGTGGTGATCTGATCGAATGCGGGGAAGACGAATCCGTCGAACTGGATCTCGCAGACCGGACGGAAGCCCGCCATCGCGAGCCCGATCGCCGTTCCCACGATGCCCGACTCGGCGAGCGGGGTGTCGAGCACCCGGCGATCGCCGAACTCAGCCTGCAGTCCCTCGGTGACGCGGAAGACGCCGCCGAGCGGCCCGATGTCCTCGCCCATCAGCAGCACCCGGTCGCTGCCCGCGAGCGCGGCGCGAAGCCCCGCGTTCAGCGCGCGGCTGAACGGCATCGTCGTCACGGTCGTCTCGGTCACCGTCTCGGTCTCGGTCATGAGGTCTCCTCGAAGGATGCCTCGTAGTCGGCGAACCAGCGCCGCTGCTCCTCGACGAGCGAATGCTGCTCCGAATACACGTTCTCGAACATGGCCTGCGGCTCGAGGCCCCCGAGCTCACCCGTCCGGACCCTGATGTCCTCCGCCACGGCCGCGCACTCGGCGTCGACATCCGCGAAGAACTCCTCGGACGCACCTCTTCCGAGCAGGAACGTCTTCATGCGCGCGATCGGGTCGCGGCGACGCCACGACTCCTCCTCATCGGAGGTGCGGTACTTGGTGGGGTCGTCGCTCGTCGTGTGCGCACCCATCCGGTACGTCATCGCCTCGATCGCCCGAGGGCCGAGTCCGGCTCGGGCTTCATCGAGTGCGACGCGGGTGACGGCCCAGCTCGCGAGGACGTCATTCCCGTCGACCGGGATCGACGGCATTCCGTAACCCTCGCCGCGCTTGTGCAGCGGGGACGGCGACTGCGTCGAGACCGGGACCGAGATCGCCCACTGGTTGTTCTGCAGGAAGAAGACCTGCGGGCGTGCGGTAGCTCGCGGCGAAGACCATCGCCTCGTGGACATCGCCCTGGCTGGAGGCGCCATCGCCGTAGTAGACGACGACCGCCTCGTCGCGCTCGGGGTCGCCGGTGCCGGAACGGCCGTCGAAGACCATGCCCATGGCGAGTCCCGTGGCGTGCAGCGTCTGCGACCCGAGCACGAGAGTGTAGATGTGCACGTTGCCGTTCTTGGGATCGAAGGGATTCCAGCCGCCGTGCGTGAGTCCGCGCATCACGCGGATGATGTCGATCGGGTCGACGCCCCGGATGCGCGCGACGACGTGCTCCCGGTAGGAGGGGAACAGGTGATCCTGCGGGCGGGCAGCACGGGCCGAGCCGACCTGAGCGGCCTCCTGCCCGAAGCTCGGCGGCCACAGCGCCAGCTGTCCCTGCCGCTGGAGGTTGGTCGCCTGCACGTCGAACGCGCGGATGACCACCATGTCACGGTAGAAGCCCTCGAGGTCGGCATCTGCGAGGCCGTCGACGAGCGCGAGATACGGCTCGGCCGCGGCCGTAGGGGCGAAGGAGCCATCGGCCGCGATGATGCGGACGGTGCCCGGGTCGTCAGAGCTCACAGGCGGAGTCACCGTTCTACGCTAGCCCTCGGCCCGAGTGGCCTTCTGGCAGGTCCTGCACAACGGATGCCGCGATCCGTAGGACCTTCTCGACAGAATCCTCCTCGCCGACAGAGATCCGGATGCCGTCGCCGGCGAACGGCCGGACGATGAGGCCGGCCCCGTCGAACGCCTCAGCGAGCGCCATCGTCTCGGCGCCCGAGGGCAGCCAGACGAAGTTGCCCTGGGCGGCCGGAACGCGCCATCCGCTCTCCCGGAGGCCCGCCGCGAGACGGTCGCGCCGCTCGGCGATCTCGCGAACGCGCCCGATCAGCTCCCCCTCGGCGTCGAGGCTCGCAAGGGCGGCCTCTTCGGCGAGCGCCGTCACCGACAGCGGGATGCTGGCGCTTCGCGCCGCGTCGAGGACGCGCGGGTGGCCGACGGCGTAGCCGACGCGCAGCCCTGCCAGGCCGAACGCCTTGGAGAACGTGCGCAGCACGACGACGTTGGGCCGGGACGGCCCACCCCGCTGCCGCAGGCCGTTCACAGCGTCAGGGTCGGTCACGAACTCGGCGTACGCCTCGTCGAGGATGACGAGCACGTCGGCGGGGACGGCCTCGACGAACTCGTCGAACTCCTCCTGGGTGACGATCGGACCCGTGGGGTTGTTGGGGCTGCACACGATGACCGCGCGGGTGCGATCGGTGATCGCGGCCGCCATCGCGGGCAGGTCGTGGCGTGCGTCGGAGGTCAGCGGAACCTGCACGGCCGTCGCTCCCGCGACGACGGCGAGCCAGGGGTATGCCTCGAACGATCGCCAGGCGTACACGACCTCGTCGCCCGGTCCCGACGTCGCGAGCACCAGCTGCGCGAGGATCGAGACACTGCCGGCGCCGATGTGCACGGCGGACGCGTCGACGCCGAAGCGATCGGCGAGGCGCTCGCGGAGACGGGCGGCTGAGGCATCCGGATACCGGTTGAGTGCCGCGGCCGCCTGCACGGCGCCGAGGACGCCGGGCAGCGGATCGAAGGGGTTCTCGTTGCTCGACAGCTTGAACGCGTCGGCGCCGGCCTGCTTCCCCTGCTTGTACGGAGGGAGGGCGGCGATCTCGGGTCGGACGCGGATGGGGATATCTGCGGCGTCGTTCACCCTGCCGAGTCTATGGCGCGACGTATGCCGCAGCGGTTCTGCATCGGCTGTCGCAGTCCGCCCTCAGCCTCTCGCCCTCCGTCCCCGCGCCATGCCAGACTGTGCGCACTATGCGCTTCCTCATCCGTGTCGTCGTCAACGCGTTCGCGATCTGGGTCGTCACCCTGATCCCGGCGCTCATGGTCACCGTCATCCCGTTCCCGCCGGGCGAGACGCTCCAGCTCGTGCTCACGCTGCTGCTCGTCGCGGCGATCTTCGCGCTCGTCAACACCCTGATCGGCACCGTCATCAAGGTGCTGGCGTTCCCCCTCTACATCCTGACCCTCGGCCTCATCGGTCTCGTCATCAACGCCTTCCTGCTGTGGCTGACGGCGTGGCTGACGAGCTTCTGGAGCTGGGGCCTGCGGGTCGAGGACTTCTGGTGGGGACTGGTCGCGGCGATCATCATCTCGCTCATCAACTGGCTGTTCGGCATCATCCTGCGACCCCAGGAGAAGGACTGACCGGCGCACGGATCCTCATTCCGCCGCCGCACCGTACTCGGTGACCTCGACGGAGGCAGCCCCGCCCAGCTCGTCGAACAGCTCGCGCACCGCGCCCATCCGCGGGTCGGAGGATGCATCCAGCAACTTCGCCGTGTCGACGTAGGCTGCCGCGTCGTGGGCCGGCAGCAGGATGTCATCCAGCCCGGCGTCCGCATCGGCGACCCGGTGGGCGACGAAGCTGCCGGGAGCCCCGACGGTATGGTCGTGCCCGCCGCCCGGCGCCAGCATCCCGATCGGGTCGTCGGTGTGCCGGAGCGCCACGCTGAGCGTCTCAGGCCCGACATCCGCTTCGATGGGCGACCCCAGCGACACGAGCGTGCGCGTGTCGAAGCCTCCTTCCAGCGCCAGGTGCCCGGTGATCGTGGCCCCCTGAGAGTGCCCGAATGCGTGGACGACATCCCCCGGCTCCGCACCGGCGTCCTCTAGCGCAGCGAGAACGGCGTCGTACGACGCGGTCCGGTTGCCGAGCTCGAGTTCGACCGCGGCCGCGACCGTGAAGGGCTCGGCTCGGTCGGTCGTCAGCTTCGTGCCGGCCACATACACGGCGAACTGCCGCGAGCCATCACCCATCGTGTACTTCTCGACCCGCACGCGCGCCTCCCCGGTCCCTGCCGACGGGATGCGGGCGGCAGCCGCTGCCAGGGTCGCCGGCGCCAGCGAGCCACCGGCCGACTGAACGGGTGGCGCGACCGGCCACACGCGCACATCCGTCGGCGACCCGACGAGACGGGCATCCCGCGCGACCACCCCCTTGCCGAAGGCGGTGGCCGTGCGGGCGAGTGCGAAGGGGAGGATCCCGCCGATGACCCCCGCCGTGGTTCCGAAGGGCTCCCACGTCTCGCTGGCCTGGCGGACGAGCTCGGACGGCCACATCAGCCAGTACTCCGCCTGCGTGCCCCACGCCTCCCACACCGCCATGGGGTAGAGCTCGCCGAGCTGTGCCCGGCGAGCATCGATGGATGCGGCGGTCTCGGTGTCTCCGGAAAGCACCGCCGCCGCGTGCGCGGCGTTGAGTTCCGCCATCTCGTACAGCGCGGCCGCCGCGCGCAGCTTCGCGGCCACCCCCTCCGTCTCGTCCTCGGTCGTCGTCAGACGTCGGTGGAGCATGAACGCGGAGTGCGAGGCATCCCACCCCGCGCGCTCGGTGAAGAGGGTCATCTGAGCCGACCCGACCAGCCTCGCCAGCTCGGCGAGCTCGGTGGCCAGCGCGAGGAAACCGCTCGCAGTGGTGCGGAGCGTCTCGGTGTCGACCGCGATCGCACCGCCGCCACGGATGTCGAGCTCACCGCTCATCGGCACTCCCATGACGTCTCGACCGCGACGCGAGCGCGTGCGCGGAGGATCTCGGCGCGCACCGAGTCGGCGAGTGGCTCGAGCGCGGCGACATCCTCCGCGAGGCGCTCGGCGAGCGCGAAGAAGTCCCGTGCGGAGGATGTCTGCCAGTCCGTGGCGGCCGCGAGCCTGCGCGCCGTGGCTGCGGCACCACTCAGCCGCTCGGACACCCGGTGCAGCCGCAGCGCCGCGATATCGAACGCCGCCAGCGCGGACGGCGAGGGCATTGTCAGGCAGGCGGCGTCGGGCGGCATCACCCCACGATCGTCGGTTCGGAGGCCTGGCCGGGCGCAACACCGCGAGTTGGGGATGGGCGCGGAAGTCTCGCAGGCTGGGGAGGAATGAGCACGTCGGAGGACGATCGGGCTCCGAACCTCTTGGGTCGGGCGCCGAGGCAGGAGAGAATGGAGCGCATGACGGCAGGTGACCGACCCGCGCCCTTCCGGGTCGTGTTCGTGTGCACCGGCAACATCTGCCGGTCGCCGATGGCCCAGGTCGTGTTCCGGGAGTTCGCGGATGCCGCATCCCTCGGTCCGCGCGTCGTCTCCACGAGTTCCGGCACGGGCGACTGGCACGTCGGCGAACCTGCCGACCAACGGACGATCGAGGCCCTCGAGCGCCGCGGCTACGACGGCACGAAACACCGCGCGCGCCAGTTCACGCACGATGACTTCGCCCACAGCGACCTCGTGATCGCGCTCGACCGCAGCCACGAGCGGATCCTCCGAGGGTGGGCGCGCAGCCAGTCCGACGCGGACAAGATCGCCCTGCTGCTCACCTTCGACCCATCCGCCCACACGCTCGACGTGCCGGACCCGTACTATGCCGGCCCCGGAATGTTCGATGAAGTGCTCGGTATGATCGAGAGTGCGAGCCGGTCGCTCTTCCGGCAGCTCGAACCCGCTATCCGCCCGGCGATGTGACGCCGGGACGCCGGCGTTCGTCGCTTTCACCGACGGGAGCCCCGTGACCTCTCTCCCCCCTCAGCCGCTGAGCCCGCTGGACGGGCGCTACCGCGCCGCTGTCGCACCGCTCGCCGACTTCCTCTCGGAAGCGGGCCTCAACCGCGCCCGCGTCGAGGTCGAGGTCGAGTGGCTGATCGCACTCACCGACCGCTCGCTGTTCGAGACATCCCCCCTCGGCGAGGACGAAAAGGCGCGCCTCCGCGCGCTGTACCTCGAGTTCGGCCAGGCCGAGATCGACTGGCTCGCCGAGAAGGAGGCCGTCACCCGTCACGACGTGAAGGCCGTCGAGTACCTGGTCCGCGATCGCCTGTCGGCC
Organism: uncultured Actinomycetota bacterium; assembly: GCA_963751055.1. Taxonomy (GTDB): domain Bacteria; phylum Actinomycetota; class Actinomycetes; order Actinomycetales; family Microbacteriaceae; genus Microbacterium. The sequence continues at coordinate 367,967 of CAVVTB010000012.1, forward strand.
CTCGGGCTCGACGCGATCGCCGAGCTGACCCACTTCGCGTGCACCAGCGAGGACGTCAACTCGACGTCGTACGCGCTGACAGTCAAGCGCGCGGTGGAAGACGTCTGGCTGCCGAAGCTCCGCAAGATCATCGCGGCGCTCGGCGAGATCGCCGTCGCGCACCGTGACGCGGCGATGCTCTCTCGGACACACGGTCAGCCCGCGACGCCGTCGACGATGGGCAAGGAGATCGCGGTGTTCGCGTGGCGCCTCGAGCGGGTCGCCGCGCAGATCGAGGCCGGCGACTACCTCGCGAAGTTCTCGGGCGCGACCGGCACCTGGTCTGCGCATCTCGCCGCCGCTCCCGAGGTGGATTGGCCCGCCCTCTCGCGGTCGTTCATCGAGGGGCTCGGGCTCGACTTCAACATCCTGACGACGCAGATCGAGTCCCACGACTGGCAGGTCGAGCTCTACGACCGGGCGCGGCATGCCGGCGGCATCCTGCACAACCTCGCGACGGATATCTGGACGTACATCTCGCTCGGCTACTTCTCGCAGATCCCTGTCGCCGGGGCCACCGGTTCATCCACGATGCCCCACAAGATCAATCCGATCCGCTTCGAGAACGCCGAGGCGAATCTCGAGATCGCGGCGGGGCTGTTCGCGACCCTGTCGCAGACGCTCGTCACCTCGCGCCTGCAGCGCGACCTCACCGACTCGACCACCCAGCGCAACATCGGCGTCGCGTTCGGCCACTCGCTGCTCGCACTCGACAACCTGCAGCGCGGGCTGCGCGAGATCTCACTCGCCGAGGACGTCCTGCTGGCCGACCTCGACGCGAACTGGGAGGTGCTCGCCGAGGCGATCCAGACCGTGGTGCGCGCCGAGATCGCGGCCGGCCGCTCGAAGATCACCGATCCCTACGCGCTCCTGAAGGACCTCACGCGCGGCCGCCGGGTCGGCGGTCCGGAGCTCGCAGAATTCGTTCGTGGTCTCGATATCGGGGATGCTGCGAAGCAGCGTCTTCTCGCACTCACGCCTGCGACGTACACGGGTCTGGCTTCGGAGCTGGTCGACGACCTCTGACGCGTCCGTCAGGACTTCGGGGCACCCGGCTCGGTGGCATCCGGATCGCCGTCCTGGTCATCGCGCAGCACGGGGCGGTCGATCGTCTTCGTGACCTGCGCCGGGTCGACGGCGAGCAGCAGCAGCGCGACGATCACCAGCACGGCGATGAACGAGACGCCGGCGATGATGAGGGCGAGCACCAGGGCGGCTTGACGCTCCTCGCCGGTCGCTGCCCCCTGGAAGAAGCCCATCGAGACCAGCGTGACGACGCCGGCGAAGAGCGCGGCCCCGAAGGCGAGGCCGAGCAGCTGCACGGGCTTCATCAGGTCACGGCGGGTGGGACGATCGTCGCTCACGCGGAATCCTTCTGGTCGGCCGGGGCGCTGACCGGCACCTCGGTCGCGTCGGCGGTGGTCTTGCGGGGCGAGAACCCGGCGATCGCCAGGTAGACGGCGACGATCGCGGTGTAGGCGCCGAAGATCCCGACGCCGATCGTGATGCCCGTGAGGGTGAAGGTCTCGCTCGCCTCTTCGATCGTGTACTGCAGCGCGTACTGCGACGGGACGAACAGCAGCGCAAGTCCGAGGATCAGCGTGATCACGCCGATGACGATGCCGTCGCGCGATTCCGACACCGGCCCCGGCTGCACGATCGGGCGCGGGTCGGCGACGCCGGGCGCGACTTCGCGACGCTCCAGCGTCTCGGGCCGCTTGACACCGCGAATGCCCCGCCATCCGGCGATCGCTTCGACCGCTCCGCTCACGATCGCCCAGGCGATCACGGTGACGAAGAAGCCGGTGACGGTACGGAAGAGCGGGAGTCCGCCGATCATGCCCGCGATCACCGCGACGACGCCGAGGAGCACCGGCGCCCAGCGCCTGCCCTCGGGATAGACCCACCGTCCGGCGATCAGGAACACGATCCCCGTCGTGATCGCGAAGCCGCTGAAGACCGCCATGCCGAGCGGCGCGGAGTGGTCGGGAGAGAACGTGACCATGACCGCCGCGAGCGCGGCGAACGCGGCACGCGCGATCTGAAGGTGCCTCACCTCGAAGGTGCGGGCGGGAGGGGCTGACGTCACGAAGATTCCTGATGGACGAAAGGGATGCCTCCAGTCTAAGTCGTGCGAGTGGGGCCATCACTCGGGCTGGTTCCGCGCGTCACCGTTGATCGTGAACGGCGTCGACACGCCCTCGTACATGACATGGGCGACGAGACCGTCGACGGCATGGGGGAGGGTATGGCAGTGATCGCTCCAGATCCCCGGATTGTCCGCCAGGAACGCGATCTCATAGGACTCACCGGGGTGCACGTCCAGCGAGTCGACCCACCACGGGCTGCCGGATGCCTCCTGCCCATCACGGGACAGCACGACGACGTGGTGTCCGTGGAGGTGCATCGGATGCACCTCCCCAGTGTCGTTGCGTACGCGCATGACCACGATGTCGCCCTCGCGGACGTGGAACATCGGGATGTCGGGAAAGAGACGTCCATTGATGGTCCAGAAGTTGCCGGGGCGGCCGTCGATGATGCCGATCCGGCGGCCGATGATGTAGTCGAACGTGCGATCGGGCTCCGTCGCGTCGAATGAGAGCGGGGCCGCCGCTGCGTAGCCGAGCAGATCAAGGGTCGTCGACGGCTGCGGCGTTCGGGGTGCCGACGCTGCGGGGTCGCCGATGAGCACGCTGCGGGAACCGCCCACGTGGAGGCGCACGGCACCGTGCGAGGGAGTCTGCACCGCGACATCCATTCGTCCGCCTGCGGGGATCAGCATCCGCTGCCCTTCGACAGCGGTGGGCTCGTTCACTTCGTGCCCGTCGGTCGCGAGAATTCGCAGCGGTGCGGAGGACCACACCGCGGCTGTTCCCTGGTCGGTGTTGATCACTCGCACGCGCGTGATGGAGCCCGGCGCGGCATCGACTCGAGCATCCTCCACTCGACCATTGAGCGTGTGCTGACCGCCGTAGATGTGGAGCAGAGCGGTCACATCCGCATCCGCGGGATCGGGGACGGGCTCGGCCGGCTCGATCACGATCGCACCGAGCAGGCCGCCCTCGACCTGCTCATGCGAGACCTGGTGCGAGTGGTACCAGTACGTCCCTGCATCGGTCGCCTCGAATCGATAGACGTGGCGTCCGCCGGGCGGAACGGCGTCCTGGGTGATTCCCGCCACACCGTCGGCGGCGTTCGGCACGTCGATGCCATGCCAGTGCAGCGTCGCGCCGTCGGAGACCGACTCGTTGACGAAGGTCACCTCGATCAGCTCGCCCTGCTGTGCGCGGATCACGGGTCCGGGTGAGGAGCCGTTCACGGTGTAGCCGTCAACGCTCCGTCCGCCGGGAATGTCGATCGTTCCCTGCCGGGCGACGAGCTCCACCTGCACATCGGCCGCTCGGCCGGGGTCGACGGTCAGGGAGGTGACGGCGACATCGCGCAGCGCCCTCGTGCCGTCCATGCGCCGCGTGCTCGCCGAGCGATCGCCGCCCATGTCCATCACCGAGTACTCGCCGAGCAGTGTCGACTGCCACGCGAGGCCGGCGGCGGCGAGCGCTGTCGTCACCGCCACCCCGAGCGTGACACGCCGGACGACCTCAAACCGCGATGCCATCGGATGCCGGTTCCAGGGCGCCGACTCGCTGCCCCCGCCCCACGCGCAGCGCGGCCAGCACCGAGACGAGCAGCAGGGCCATCGCGTTCGCGCCGTGGAAGAGACCCGCGTATGGCAGATCGGGAATCGCGTAGCCGAGCGTCATCTGCACGGCGACCAGCCCCAGAGTGATTCCCGCCCACATCTTCGCGCCGCGCACCTTCACGAAGAACGAGACGACGAGCAGCGCGATCGCCGCGAGCGGGATGACCACCCCGCCGACGAGCGCGTGCACCGGGAAACCGAGCTCGCCTACGAAGGCCCCTGCCTGACGGCTCTCGACGAGTGCCTTGTCGACGACGCCCCCGTCCTGGACGAAGCTGACCATCCCCCCGAAGCCGAAAGCGATGGCAGCGGCCTGCACGACGACACAGCCCGCGATGATCCAGGCGATGACCGAATACGTCCTGCGCATGATGTCCTCCGTTCTGCTCGGACGCCGCGACGCGGCATCCGCTCCCTCACTGTCGTCGCAGACCGGCGCTGCCGGAACGGGGGCAGCCGGAAACACCGGCGGGGGTGCACCGCCCCCGCGATGGGTGGTGGCCCCCAGGCGAACTGGGGGCCACCCCCTGCCGCGAATCCCCCGGGAGCGGGATCATGAGATCGTGGATCGCAGGCTGGGCTTGCTCCTGACGCTGGCGCCGATCGGTGTTGCGTCGCTGGCCTACGTCGTCATCGTCCGCGGATTCCTCGAGGGGGATGCCGATCACGGGCTCGCCTGGCCGCTGCTCGGCGTCCTCCCGATGTTCCTTTTCGGCATGTGGCTGCTCACCGTGACCTCGTCACGATCGGCCGTGTTCCTCGCTGTGGCAGCAACCGCGATGGCGGTCGGCTCGACGTACGAGACCTTCGTGCAGCGCAACGCCGAGCTGATGCAGGAATCGTGGTTCCCGCTGCTGAACATGGTCGGACTCTCCGCGGATGCCGTGGCGACCGCCGGCATGATCAGCCTCGCGGCGACCTTTCCCACCGGGATCCCGGAACGCCGGTGGCAGCGGATCGCGGTGTGGTTCATCTGGCTGCCCGTGGCGGTCGGTCCGCTGGTGCTGATCACGACTCCGACCGTCGTGACGCCGCAGTTCATCGGGGTCAGTGCGGCCGGTATCGTGAACGCGTTCTACGTGCCCTGGCTCGGCTGGGCCGCTCCGCTCGTGAACGCCGTCGCGTACGAGCCCTGGATCGCCATGGGCGTCGGGCTGGGGCTGCTGTACTACCGTGCGCTGTTCGGGGGTCCGGAAGTCCGTGCGCGAACACGCGTCATGGCCTGGGTCGTCACCGCCCTGGTACTCGCCTTCGGCGCATGGACGAAGTTCCCTGACGTGTGGATCTTCAGTGTCGGAGTCTTCGCGACCCTCATCGCGCTGCCGCTCGCCGGCGTCCACGGCATCCTGCGCTACGGCGCGTTCGACATCGCGCCCGCGCAGCGCGGGCGCCTTGTCGCCCGCTCTTCGAGTCTGTTCATCACGGTGTTCTACGGGATCGGGGTCGCGACGCCCGCCCTGCTCCTGGGCGACCGTCTGACTCTTGTGGGCGCGGTGCTGACCACGACGATCCTCGCCGTCTGCCTCCTGCCGGTTCGGGGATGGCTGGAACGGTGGATCCACCGCGTCGTGTTCGGCGACCGCGAGCGGCAGCTGACGATGCTCAGCGAGCTGGGAGCGCGGCTCGAGCAGGCGGTGGACCCCGGCGAACTGCTCACGCGGCTGGCCGGCGCCGTGCGCGAGGGGCTCAACGCAGCGTGGGTGCGGATCAGCATCGCCGGCCCCGACGGCACGTTCGCCCCAGCACCGGCAGGTGTCGCCGGTGAGCCGACGGGCGACGCGATCGCATCGTGCGACCTCGTGAGCGCGGACGAGATCCTCGGCCGGATCGATCTCGGGCCTCGCCGCCGCGGAGACTACACCGAGGCCGAGCAGTCCCTGCTCCGGACCGTCGCGGGCCAGGCTGCGGCATCCGTCGCCAATGTGCGCCTGACCGCGCAGCTCGCCGCGCAGCTCGATGAGCTGACCGCGTCGCGCGAACGCCTGGTCGCCGCGCAGGACGACGAGCGAAAGCGCCTGGAGCGGGATCTGCACGACGGCATCCAGCAGAACGTGGTGGCGCAGATCGCCGGCCTGCGTCTCGCGCGCAACCGGCTGCAGCGGGGCGAGCTCACGGCGGCCGATCTCGTCGAGCTGCAGGATCAGGAGCGCGAGACGCTGACCGAGCTGCGGGAGCTCGCGCGCGGTATCCATCCTCCTGTGCTGAGCGACAACGGCCTCGTCGCCGCGGTCGAGTCGGGCGTCGCCAGATTCCCGATCCCGCTGACGGTCGAGGCCGGGGAGGGTCTGCGCTTCGAGCGGTTCGCCGACGACGTGGAGACCACCGCCTACTACGTCGTGCGCGAAGCCCTTGCGAACACGGCGAAGCACGCGAACGCGACCCATGCTTCGGTCGGTCTCGCGCGGGACGGCGAGCGCCTGCGAATCGCGATCTCGGACGATGGGTGCGGCATCCGCCCCGACGCATCGACGGCGGCGTCCAGCGGCGGCCTCGCGAACATCCGCGACCGCGTCGCCGCGCTTCGCGGCACTGTCCGCGTATCACCGAACCAGCCGTCGGGCACAACGGTGCTCGTGGACCTTCCCGTCGAGCGAGAGGCGGAGCGCGTTGGATGAGACCCCGCGACTGCGGATCGTCATCGCCGAGGACAACTACCTCGTCCGCGAGGGCGTGCGACGGCTGCTCGAGGACTCCGGCGAGGTCGACGTGGTGGCCTCCACTGGAAACGCGACGGAACTGCTGGACGCGGTGCGTCGGGTCTCGCCGGACGCGGTGCTCACCGACATCCGGATGCCCCCGGGCCACCACATGGAGGGCATTCAGGCCGCGCGCGCCATCCGTGCCGCGCATCCGGACACGGGGGTGGTCGTGCTCTCCCAGCATGCGGACGAGAGTTACGCACTCGCTCTGTTCGCGGACGGCTCTGCCGGGCTCGGCTACCTGCTGAAGGACCGCATCGGGGATCTCGAAGATCTGGTGCACGCTCTCCGCGAGGTCCGCGCCGGCGGCTCGGTCATCGATCCCCAGATCGTGGACACGCTCGTGCGCCGCCGAACCGCGGAAGCGACGGGCCCTCTGACAGAACTGTCACCACGCGAGCTCGAGGTGCTGCGCGAGATGGCCCAGGGCAAGACGAACACCGCCATCGAGCAGTCGCTCTACCTTTCGGCATCGACAGTGGAGAAGCATGTCTCGGCGATCTTCGCCAAGCTCCGGCTTCCCGAGACAGGAGTCCACCGCCGCGTGGCGGCCGTGCTCGCGCTCCTCCGCTCAGATGGCCTGTAGCACAACCTCTCGGCGAGGTTGACCGGTGACGGGTGAGAGAATTGAGACCCCGTCACCGCGCAGGAGGAACACCGCGTGAAGTTCGCAGGCACGTCCGACTGGCGCGACGCCATCGCATTCGACACCCCGATGATCGTCGCCGATCTCGTTCCCGGTGACCCTGCCCGCTGCTCCGTGTGCGGTGACCTGCGGCCTCGCACTGAGCTGTGGGCGCTGAAGCAGCGGCATCCCCACCATCACGACGGGTACGTGCGCTTCTACTGCCGCGAGCACCTTCCCCAGCTGGAGCGCCGCGTGGCGCCCGTCGATGCGCAGCGCCCGGGCAGAGCGCCCCGCGGCGAGCGTGCGCCGTCGACCCGGCGGAGCGCGCCTGTGGTCGAGAAGCAGCGGGCGATGTGCCCGAACTGCTTCATCGAGGTCTCGGCCGCCGGCGTCTGCGGAGTGTGCGGCTGGCCCGACGCCTGATCGGCGACCGGGCGGTTCAGTCTTCGGGGAGGCCCCAGAACGGCCCCCGGAGACCCACGCTGCGGAAGTAGTCCGCCGCCTCAACAGGCTCGCGGCGTTCATACGGAGTATCGAGCCGTCCGTCATACCAGTGCGATGCGAGGTTCCAGAGCGTTGTCAACGACATGACGTACCCGCGCTCATTGCCGGTGCGCTCCAGCCACGCGTCGACGCATGCCTCATTGCAGAAGATCTGCTGATGTGCGCAGGCGTTGGCGGCATCTGGCCAGATCCGGCTCGTCGGCACGAGAAAGTGCGCCACCTGGGTGCCCGCGGGCGGCCCCGCGTTCGTGACCGTCCAGGCGTGCGGCGTCCGGCAGTAAGGGCACGTCGTCGCGACCAGAACAGACGACGCATCCGGGACGAGATTCGGGATCGCGAACGCATCCCACGCGCATCCGCCCCACCACAGCGTGCGAGGACCCATGACCGAGAAGCGGAACGATCGCGTGGCGAACGGATGGGCGAGAACCACCTCGCCCCCCTCGAGCACCACGTGGTGGGCGTCGGCGAGCTCGGGCATCGCGATGTGGATCTCGTCGATCGTCACGCCCACGCGATCGGCGAGCTCCTCGCGGGTCGGTGCGCTGCCCGTCTCGGCGAGGCATCGATACAGCGCGATACGCGTGGACTCCGCGACCTCCGATAGCGGCACGTGTTGGACGGTCATGCCGGCGAGCATAGCGACTTCCTCGCGGTGGAGCCCGGGCACACGGCGGCAGCCACCGCCGACCGCTGGTCCCTTGTGAGGGAGTGACCGCCGCGATTCAACGGTGGCGCACCCTGTGTCGACCGATTCCACGCAAGTAGGGTCGGACTGTGAAGCGAATCTGGCCCTATGTCGTTCCCGGCGTGATCCTCAGCGCGGTCGGGCTGGTGTGGACCCTGCAGGGCCTCAACGTGCTCGGCGGCTCGGCGATGAGCGGCTCCCCGCTGTGGGCCACCATCGGCCCGATCGTCCTCATCGTCGGGTTGGCGCTGATCGCGGTTGCAATCGTGATTGCCGCGCGCCGCCGCAGCACGCGCTGATCGCACTCGCGAAGGGCGACGCCGCGAGATGAAGACGGGTGAGAAAAAGCCCCGACCGTTACCACGCGGCCGGGGCGAGACGAATGAGAGTTCGCCTATCCCTTCAAGTGTACCGCAGGCATGACGCGCGGCAGCGATCAGGACTTCTCGTCGCGCTCGGCTCCTTGGGCGAGACGTTCCAGCTGCCCTTCGTGCACATAGACCACCCACTCCCATCCGGGCTTCGCTGTGGGGCCGATCCGGGGGTCGCGGGACACATCACCATCGCGCAACGCCTGCACGTAGGCACGATCCTGGTAGATCCGCTCGCGAAGCTGGTCCCCGCCGCCGACGGACCCATGCCCAGGGATGACCACATCGACTTGGTCCGCCACGCGCTCGAAGAGGTCCAGTGCCGCGAGGTAGTCCGCGATCGGATTCGCAGCCTGCAGATCGAGCATCGGAATCAGTACATCGGAGAGCATGTCGCCGGCGACGAGAACGCGGCGCTCCTCGATCAGCAGCGCGGCGTGGCCAACGGCATGCGCCCGATGCTCGATGATCCGGACGTCGGGCCCACTCCAAGGAACCTGTGCGGCTTCGGCGGGAAGACCGGTGATGAGACCGAGCAGGTCCATCGGGATGTCGTCGGCGAACTCGGGCGGCAGCCCTTCAGCCACCTGGTCCATCCAATCCGCCTGCGACAGCACCTCCCGGATGGATGCCGCGCAGCGAGCGGTCCCGTAGCGGGGCGCATCGCCGAGCGCGGGGTGCCAGAGAACGTGGTCCCAATCGGCGTGCGTCGAGAAGCCCGCAGCGACGGACCGGCCCATCTCGCGAAGATCGTTCGCGATGGTCGCCATCTCTTCGCTCGTTATGCCCGGGTCGATGAGCAGCACGCCGGCGTCGCCCTGCACGATGACGGCATTGCTCTGGATGCACTCGCTCTCGTGAACCAGCACCCCGTCCGCCACCAGCTTGAGCATCAGCTCGCGTCCCTGACGTCACGGATGGCGTAGTGGTGCATCGTGACGCCCCGCTCGAAGGACTGCTGCTCGAGCAGGTCGAGTTCGATCGGCATCTCGTAGTCGTCGAACAGCGGCCTGCCGAAACCGAGGATGGCGGGATGCGTCGCCAGCAGCAACTCGTCGAGGAGCCCCGCTCGAAGCAGCTGCGTCGCCAGCGTCGCACCCCCGACGCCGATCGTGCCGTCGGTCTCGGCGCGGAGCGCGGCGAGCTGGCCGATCGCGTCGTCTCCACCGATGACCCGCGTGTTGTGATCTGCGGTGCGGCGGGTGCGCGAGACGAGCACCTTGGGCTTCGCGGTCCAGATCTCACCGTATTCGCGGATGAAGTCCGGAGCCGATGCGTCCTCGTGCGCGTGTGGCCAGTACTCCTCCATGGTCTCGTAGTAGAGCCGCCCGTGGACGATCATCGCGAGCGCCTCGGTCCGGACATTGAACTCGCGGTGCAGCTCTTCGCCGATACGGATCCACTCGCCCGAGCCGTTGTCCCCAGGAACCTGCTCGATGCGCAGATCCAGCGACACGTTCATCGAATACACGAAGCGGCCCATCTGGCCCTCGATTCAATAGTGATTGCGATTTGCAACCACTATAGTGAGCAGCGGGAAGCTGTCAAGGAGGAGTCGTGGAATCACGGTCCGAGAGTCCGATCACTGCCGCCGTCGAGGTGCTCGGGGATCGCTGGACGCTCCTCGTTCTGCGCGACATCATCTTCAGCGACCGCCGCTACTTTCGCGCACTGCTCACCGGGTCGATCGAGGGCATCGCCTCGAACATCCTCGCCGATCGCCTCAAGCGGCTCCTCGACGCGGGACTCCTCGCCCGCGGCGCCATCACAGTCCGGGGGCAGCGCGCACGCTTCAGTCTCACGGAAGCGGGGATCCAGACCGTGCCGATCATCTCCGCCCTGGGCAACTGGGGCCTCGACTGGCGTACCGGCAGCGGCGAGCTGCGGGCCTGCCAGCAGCTCATGCGCGACGAGGGTCCGGCATTCGTCGAAGAGCTCATGGACGAGCTGCGGGTCCGTCATCTGGATGCCCCGCCGAAGGCGCACGCCGGCCCGGGTCCGTTCGAGCGGCTCGAGGCCGCCCGCGCCGCGGCATCCGGGCCAGAACGCGGCTGACGCGGCGGACCCGTGCGATCGTCAGGCGCGTGCGACGCGGCGGCGGCGAATCGTCTCGACAACCGCCCAGCCCAGGATCCCCACGGCCACTCCCAGGAAGACGCCGCCGATGACGTCGGTCAGCCAGTGCGCTGCCAGGTAGGTGCGGGACCACGCCATCCAGAGAACCCACACTGCTCCGACTGCCCACCAGATCCAATGCCGCAACAGCAGCCCCAGGACGGTGAAGAGGGCGGCAGCGAACGCCACGTGCCCCGAGGGGAACGAGGTGGGAACGACTTCAGCCAGCGAGTCTTCCGGGCGGATCCGAGCCACGAGCCGGGCGAGCGGAGCGGCGATTGCGATGCACAGCACCAGCGTCGCGGCGACCGTGATCGCGGCCCACCACCAGCGAAGTATCAGGAATGTCCCGACGACCACCAGCCCGGTGACGGCAGCGAGGACCGGGCCGCCCAGGTGACCGGGAATCCACGCCAGCACGAGCCCAGCGTCCGTCCGGTTCGCCACCATCAGCTCGTGCCACCAGAGGTCGACGGGAAATGGCTGGTCGCGGCGGACGGAAGTCACCACCCACAGGATGATGATCGCAACGATCGCGGCGGATGCGCCGATGATCAGGGGAATGAGCCGCGAGAGATCGGGGCGGTCGTTGGGCGCTTGCACGCCGCCATCCTGGCAGGCGTTGCGACGAACCGCGTAATGGGTCTCGAAGGCTTCAGCTGACACGCCCGCGATGCTACGGTGAGCCAGAATGTCACCATGATCAAGACGGCCGTCCACCAGCCAGGCGTGTGCAACATCGGGCCCGCCTCATCCCGATCGGCTGAACCAATCGACCGGTGCGCGACGGCTACGGCGCGATCGGCTCCCAGATGAGCTCGGCCACGTCCAGCACGAGCTCGGGACCGGCCTCCCGGCTGTCGGTGGAGGATCGCACCTCGCCGACGCACACGCACACGACGTCGTTCAGCCTTCGGTAGCGCGGGTGGTCGCTCACGTGAAGCACGGAGCCGACGATCTGCCGCCTCCCCACGGGATATGCGCGACCATACCCGAGGCACTCGAACAGCACGACCGCATCGTCGTCGGTCTCGATGACGCCGCGCATGTCGGGCCGGAAGGGTCCGCTCTCGGTGCGCCGCAACGGGAAGTTCGCCCCGCGCAGCCGACCGTTGATCTCCCCCTCGCAGGAGCCGTCAGCAAGGTAGAAATGCTGCTCCCAGCCGCCCTCCAGGCCGACGTCCCAGCCCTCGGGGTAGGTGAAGCGGATGCGGTACAGCAGCTCGAGACGCACGCCGTCAGCCTCCGTGAGCCTCGTCGGGGGTGGCCTCGACATTTCGCCGGCTGTGATCCTCCACGTCTGGTTTCGCCCGCAGGACGTCAGCGATCTCTTCCTCAGGGCGAGGCGCGATGTTCTCGTCGACCTCGAGTTCAGGGACGGACGGCTCAGTCGGACCGGGAATGTGCTTCTGAGAGCGGTGCTCGTCGTTTGTGGTGGACACGACGTATCCTTCGGTCGGCGACATCGACAGCGTATGCCGAATCCGGCCGCGGTGGCGGACCGGACGCGACCGGCCGAGAATGACCGACATGACCGGGAACGCACCGCGCGGGACGTGGACGCCCGAGGACTTGCGCTATCTCGACCGTTCACGCGAACTGGAGATCGCTGCACCACGCGTCAACGGGGATCGCGGACGGTGGACGCCGATCTGGGTCGTCGTCGCGGACGACGAGGTCTTCGTCCGCACGTGGCAGCGACGCAGCACCGGATGGTACGGCCACGCCGTGGGAACGGAGCGCGCCTGGATCCGGCTGCCGGGCCGTTCCGCCGAAGTGACCGTCGCGGTAAAGGGAGATGCGGATGCCGACGTCATCGACGCGGCATATCGTACCAAGTACGCTGCGGCTGCCGCGCAGTCGATTGTGACGCCCGAAGCCGCGGCCTCGACGCTCCGCCTCACGCCCGCGGTCTGACACCGCAGCCGAGTCCTGAGCTACTCGAGCCATTCGGTGATGAAGCGGTCGCTGGCGTGGATGTGCGTCGCCTCGTAGGTGCCGCCGTCGAGCACCTCGAAGCGATGCGCGACCAGTTCCGGCACCACGAGGATCTGTCCGCCGACGCCGACCAGCTGCTCGGCGCCGACCGTGAAGAGCGCGCGGCCGGCATGGATGACGAAGGTCTCGGTATAAGGGTGCCGGTGCAGTCTGGGCCCCGATCCGGGCCGAGAGCTGTACTCCCGGATGATGCTTACCTGCGAGCCGTGCAGGTAGCCCTCGAAGTCCTCGTCCGGTGCCAGATCGATCGCTGCGATCGTCATAAGCGTTCTCCTATGTCCGCTGCTCGTAGTGGCGCACCCTCTCGTCCCGTTCGAGGAGGTACTGATCGTCTTCGGGATAGAACACGGCGCGCTCGAGCTCCGCGCCCGCGAATCGAGCGATCGCTTCGAGCGACTCCCACCTCGAGACCGTGGTGATCTCGGTGCGACCGCCGCCGAGGTCTCGCGTGAGCAGCCAGGCGTCGAGATTGCCGGTCGTCTCGCGATACGCAGCCAGCCCGGTGCGTTCGACGTAGTCGACGTACGTGTCCCTGTCCTCGGTGCGCACGACGCCTGCCCACATGCGCACCACTGCTTGTGATCCGGTCATGCCCCCAGGATGCTCCTATCACTGGGGAGTCGTCACGTCATTGCGGGCACTGGGCGGTCAGGGTAGAGCTCCTGCATCGCGCGGTCGTACCTTCTCTTCATCAGCAGCAGATAGAGCAGTCGTACCGGTGCCGGAACATTCGCCCGGAACCACTCGTCGCGCTCGGCCTCGGGAACGCTTGCCAGCAGCAGGCCGAGCTGCAATGACAGCACGTCACGCGAGAATTCCTTCCGACGCGCCGTGAGGGTGGCGCGTGTGTGCACCTCCAGCTCGTCCCACTCCCGCTGTGAGAGGACCGTCCCGGCGACCGGCAGGATGTCGTCCTCCTCTTGACCGAGGTGGGCGAACAGGGTGTCGCGGAGGACTTCGATATCACCGGCGAACGCATCGCGAAGTGCCGGATCCGCGGTTGCGACCCACGGGGCGAGCTGCGGCTCGATGCCGTCGAGCTGCGAGGCCACCACTTCATGCTGCGCCTTCATCTGATCGACATGCGCCACGCACGCGGGAGCACGTCTGGTCAACCGATCCCAGAGCAGGGTGTCCTCAGTGTCGTGGTGCAGGTGCAGCGCGAAGAAGTAGAGATTCGCGTACGTCCCGATGACTTCGGCCCTGTCGACGTCGCCGGCCTCGACCTCCCGGACGAGCACCGGCAGCTCGCTGTAGAGCCAGCGGAAGATGCGATGCACGAGGATCAGGCCAGACGTATCGCAGCCTGGGGACTGCCCCTCAGGCAGAGAGCCGGACGACGGCAGTTTCGTTGCCATTTCGGACCCCCGATCCTCGCCACACGTCATCGACGAATGAAACCCCTCGCGGCGAACAGCCGCATGCTACACCTCGGGCGACCACCTACACCCCGGGGCTGGCCCTACCCCGAATGGCGGCTGGCCCCGCTGTGCCCGCCGGCGACGGGCCGCTACTCTATCGACCGTGGAGAACTACGCTCCTGGGGGGCGAGACCTCGATCGACCATCGACGACCATCGGGTTGCGCGTACGCGTGACCGAGCGCCGCTGGGCACGCCGCATCCTCGTCGAGGCGACGGTCAGCCATCGCGTCGAGGCGGTGTTCCCGTACCTGTCAGATCCCACGCAGTGGCGCCACTTCGCGCCGGCCGCCGAGTTCCGGAAGCAGATCGATGCCGGGCCGCCCTGCGTCGGGACCAGGTGGATGGCGACGGACCGCATCGGCCCCTTCCGGATTCACTTCATCGACCGGCTCGACCTTCTCGACGAGAACCGACGCGTGGTCTGGCTGTCATCGGCCCCCTGGAACGCTCGCGTCGAGTATGCGTGCGTGGAGTCGGACCAGGGCACTCGCATCCGCGCTGATTACGAGGGCGACCTGAGCGACTCCTTGCGCTGGCAGGTCGGCTGGCTCCCGGTGTGGGGATGGCACCGCATCCTCGCCCAGGATTTCCGGCGCTTGGACCGGTTGCTGACGCTGCAGGCGCGCGCAGCGGGGAGATGGGATCTCCATGGGAGAGCAGACGCGCAGTGACAGAGAATGACGACCGCCCGGTCGAGCGGTATGTCGCATCGCTCGATGATGAGCAGACTGTCCATGACAGCCGGACGCTGGTCGAGATGATGCAGCGGATCAGCGGGCACGAGCCGACCCTGTGGAATGTCGGGACGATCGGGTTCGGCACCTACCACTACAAGTACGACAGTGGCCGCGAAGGCGACGGTCACACGATCGGCTTCTACCCCAGAAAGGGCAAGCTGACCATCTACCTGATGGACGGCACGGCACGCCACTCGCCCCTTCTGGCGAAGTTGGGAAAGCATTCCAAGACTGGGTACTGCCTCCACATCAGGCGGCTCAGCGATGTCGACCTGCCGGTGCTCGAGCGGATCATCCGAGAGTCGTACGAGTTCGTCGAGTCGAGATCCAAGGACGGACCGATACGTCACATCCTCTGGAAAGCCGAGGAGTAGCCGGTCCCGGCAGCGCGTGGGAAGTCGGCATACGCTCGTGGTGTGCTCACCGACCGTGACATCGCCCGCTGGAGACTGCACTCCCAGCATCTGGCCGCTCCCGCCGACAGAGCCGAAGACGTGGTGCGGTCACTCCTCGCCGTGCAGGCCGAGAACCCGTCGCAATCGGCATGGGCCGTGGCCACCCGCACCCGCGATCCGCGGCGGGAGGACCTCGCCGGGCTGCTGGCGAGTGGGCGCGTGGTGCGGACGCACGTCCTGCGGCCGACATGGCATTACGTGCACGCGGAGGACGCGCTGTGGCTGATCGAGCTCACTCGCACCCGAGTGCTGCCCACTGTGGATCAGCAGCTCGCCCCGCTGACCGACCGCCTGCCCGCCGTCTCGGATGCCGTGGTCGAGATCCTGACGGAGGAACCAGACCGAACGCGCGCCGAGCTCGCCGAGTCCCTCGCACAGCGTGGTCACCAGCTCAGCGGGATGCAGCTGATGCTGCTCGCAGCACACCTTGAGCTTCACGCCGTCATCTGCAGCGGTGTACCGCGCGGCGCCGAGCACACGTATGCCCTGTTCGGCGGCCGGGTCGTCTCACCGCGCCGGCTGGAACGCGAAGAGGCGGTCGTCGAGCTCGCGCTGCGTTACTTCACCTCCCACGGGCCGGCCACGGCCCGCGACCTGGCTTACTGGGCGACTCTCACGCTCACCGACGTGCGCCGGGGAATTGCCGGAGCGGCGGACCGGCTGGAGTCGTTCGAACATGGCGATCGCACTTACTGGCACGCGCCGGGCGGACGCCCGGCGACCGCAGCCCCGAAGGGTCACCTGCTGCAGGTGCTCGACGAGATGTACCGCGGTTACCAGGACTCTCGTTGGGTGCTGGATGCCGATGGACTGCTCTCGCGGGGCCGCGAGACCGCGATCGGCATGGCGCTCGTCGACGGCCAGGTGGTCGCCGCGATGAAGCGTGCGATCACTGCGCGTACCGTCACTTTCGAGGTTCGACCGCTGGCACCGCTCGAGTCCGACGCGATTCGAGCGATCCAGGATGCCGCGGCCCGCTACGCGGGGTACCTCGATCTCGAGCCGCGCCTGCTGTGGCAGAAGTCATCGGTCTGAGACGTATCGAGATGTCGCCGATCGTCGTCAGTTGATGATCTCGCCGCGCTCGTCCGCGCGCAGTGCCGCCAGCCGTTCTCGCCACGCCTGCAGCGCCTCCGGGGTCTGCCGGGTCCAGTCGGTGACTTCGCCGACGACCTTGAGCGGAGCACTGCTGCGGTATGAGCGAGTGGGATTGCCCGGAAACTTCTTGTCGGTCACGTTCGGGTCGTTCTCGAACACCCCTGTCGGTTCGACGACATAGACACGCGGTGCACCCTCACCGGCCGCGAGTTCGGCAGCGAGGCCGGCGCCGTCGGGAAGCGCAGTGAAGTAGATGTGGTTCATCGTCACTTCCGGACGGTAGTTCGACTGGAAGCCCGCGGTGAGGAGGTCGCCGTTTCGGAGATCAGCCTTCGTACCGTGAAAGAACGGCCCTTCGTCCAATGTGTGGCTCACTGCGACAGACTAAGCGAACCGCCCATCACGATCACCCTCGAAAGGACCGCGGATGCCGGATACCACGTGCCACATGTCGATCTCGCTCGACGGTTTCGTCGCCGGCCCGGACCAGAGTCGCGAGAACCCGCTCGGCAGGCGCGGAATCGAGGTCCACACCTGGCACATCGGCGACGAACGCGCCAACGCAGCCGATGCGATCGCGGCCGGGTGGCTGATGCGCCCGCGGGGCGCCTACGTGATGGGCCGCAACATGTTCGGGCCGATCCGCGGCGAGTGGGGCGAGGACTGGCGCGGGTGGTGGGGGCCCGAGCCGCCCTACCACGCACCCGTGTTCGTGCTCACCCATCACGCCCACGAGCCGATCGAGATGGAGGGCGGAACGACCTTCTTCTTCGTCACCGACGGCTTCGACGCCGCCTACGCACAGGCGGGTGACACGGCCGGCGGCGCCGGCGTAGATATCGCCGGCGGCGCATCCACCGTCCGGCAGGCGCTCGCCGCCGGCGTGATCGACGAACTCACGCTCGACATCGCCCCCGTCCTGCTCGGGTCCGGTGAGCGGATCTTCGACGGCGTCGAGTCCTTCGGGTTCGAGCCGGTCGAGGTGCTGCACTCGCCGCTCGCCACTCACATCCGCTACCGCCGCGTCAACTGACGACGCGCCGGTCCACGCCGAGAGAACGAGAGTCAGCATGATCGCCCGATTCGAGGAACTCGACTGGCAGCAGACTCGGATGGGCGAGCTGACCCTCCGCCGCCGTGCCGACCCGGCGACGGGCGAGCTGATCTACGAGGTGAAGCTGAACGACGAGTACCTCATGTCGAGCCTGTTCACCGTCGCCGAGGAGGAACTCGCAACGCTGGGACTCGCTGCCGCGGAAGGCGCCGACCTCCAGGTGCTCGTGGGAGGCCTGGGTCTCGGATACACGGCCGTGACAGCGCTTCACGACGATCGCCTCGGAAGGCTGGAGGTGATCGACGCACTCCCCGCGGTGATCGGCTGGCACGAGAGGGAACTGCTCCCGGTCTCTGCCCGGCTGGTGAGGGATGCGCGGACGACGCTGGTTCACGATGACTTCTTCGCCGTCGTGCGCCGGTCACCGGAGGATTCGGACACGCGGTACGACGCCATCCTGCTCGACGTCGATCACTCGCCGCGCCATACCCTCGATCCGAGTCACGCCGACCTCTACACCGCAAGCGGCCTCGAATCCCTGGCTCGCCACCTGGCCGACCGGGGCGTCTTCGCGCTGTGGTCGGACGATCCTCCCGACGCAGACTTCATGGCGACGCTCTCCTCGGTGTTCGACGACAGCACGGCTCACGTCGTGGAGTTCGACAACCGGCTCACCGGCGGAACGTCGTCGAACACGGTGTACGTCGCGAAACGGCGCTAGCCGCCTCGTCTACTCCTGATGCCGTCGGTGGTGGTCCGATCCAGCACGCACAGCGCACCGAGCACACCGAAGACGATCGCAGCGACAACCGCCGTAAACTGAGTCCAAATGCGCGAGTTCGCCCGAGGAATCGCACTGTTGGGCCGCGGATTCGCCTACTGGCCCCGCCGCCCGGGAATGATGGTGCTCGGCCTGCTTCCTGCGGCGATCATCGCCGCGCTGTTCCTCACCGGCCTGATCGCGCTCGGCGCCTCCCTTCCCGGCATCACCGAGGCGGTCACCCCGTTCGCGGAGGGATGGCCGGGGCTGTGGGCGACCGTCATCCGCGTCGCGGTCGGAACCGCGCTGCTGGGCGCCGCCCTCGTCCTGGTCGCAGTCTCGTTCACGGCGCTCACGCTGCTCATCGGCGAGCCTTTCTACGAGCGCATATGGCGAACCGTCGAATCGGATCTGGGAAGTTCCGGCATCGATGCCGACTACGGGTTCTGGCGATCGTTCGGGGATACAATCGCGCTCCTCGCACGGGCACTCGGCATCGCTGTCGCGGCCGCCCTCATCGGCCTCATCCCGGTGGTGGGTGGAGTCCTCGGCACGATCTTCGCCGTGACGTTCACCGGTTGGCTGCTCGCGGATGAGCTCACGGCGCGCGCTCTCACGGCGCGCGGGATCAGCCGGTCCGCGCGCCGACAGCTGATGCGACGCCATCGCGCCCGTGTGCTGGGCTTCGGCGTCGCCACCCAGCTCTGCTTTCTCGTGCCACTCGGCGCGGTCGTGACGATGCCGTCAGCCGTTGCGGGGTCGACGCTCCTTGCGCGATCGCTCCTCGAGCCCGCTGACACGGGAGTCCCTCCGGCCAGCAGGATGTCGTGATCGGGTGCGCGTCGGGAGAGCAGGCGCCTCGAGTCAGTCGGTGGGTGGCCGACGCAGCTGTTTGATATCGGTGCGGCGCTGCTTCGCCTTCAGGCGCCGCTCCTTCGCGCCGCGACTCACCGTCGTCGGGCGGCGCGTCGGTGCGGGCGGCCGCAGGGCATCGGCGACCACGACGGCAAGTCGAGCGCGCGCAGCATCCCTGTTGCGCAATTGTGCTCGCTGCTCGGATGCCGCGATCGTCAGCACTCCATCCACAAGGCGCCCGCTCAGTCGCTCGAGGAGTCGTTCGCGCTGGACGGGCGAGAGGACACTCGAGCCGGCAGCATCCCACATCAGTTCTACGCGGGAGTCCGCGGTGTTCACACCTTGCCCGCCCGGACCGGATGACCGCGAGAACCGCCACGACAGCTCGGCCTCGGGGATCGTGATGCCCGCCGTGACCCGCAGTCCGGGACGGTGAGGAGCGGTCATGGATCCATCATCCTCCCGCCCGCCAGTTGGTCAGTTCTTCTGCAGCTCCTCGGCGAGCATCACGAGGATGCCGCTCGGACCCCGGAGGTACGTGAGCTTGTACACATCTCGATACGTGGCCACGCCGCGGAGCGGATGGCAGCCGTGCCTCGCGGCGATCTCAAGGGCCTCGTCGATGCTGTCGACCGAGAAGGCGACGCGGTGCATGCCGATTTCGTTGGGACGGGTGGGCTCTGTCTCGATCGCTTCGGGATGGATGTACTCGAAGAGCTCGAGCTGCCCGTGACCGTCCGGCGTCTGCAGCATCGCGATGTTGGCGTGGTTGCCGTCGAGGCCGACGGCCGTGTCGGTCCACTCGCCACTGACCGTGTCACGGCCGATGACCGTGAGACCGAGGTCTGTGAAGAAGGCGATAGTCGCGTCGAGGTCTCGCACGGCGATGCCGACGTTCTCCAGTTTGATGGCCATGGGTTGCATGCTACCCAGCCGAGTCGATCCGACCACCGGTCGGTGCGGAGCGCACGATAGTGTCCCGGCATGGGCGAACTCCCTGAACATGTCGCTGTCAATCGTGAGTACTGGGACGGCATGGCTCATGAATGGGTCGCGGGAGGTGAGCGCGCCTGGAAGCTGGCCGAGCCCACGTGGGGCGAGTGGGGCATCCCGGAGAGCGACCTTCACCTCCTGCCCGACGATATGACCGGAATGCAGGCGATCGAACTCGGATGTGGGACGGCCTACGTGTCGGGGTGGATGGCACGAAGGGGTGCTTCCGTCACCGGAATCGACAACTCAGCCGAGCAGCTCCGCACCGCCCAACGGCTTTCGGCGCAGCACGGTGTCGCGCTCGAACTCATCCACGGCAATGCGGAGGCGGTCCCCAAGCCTGACGAGTCGTTCGACTTCGCGATCAGCGAGTACGGAGCAGCTATCTGGGCCGACCCCTATCGCTGGATACCCGAAGCCCACCGCCTGCTGCGCCCGGGAGGGAGGCTGGTGTTCCTCGGGAATCACATTCTCGTAAGCCTGGCCTCGCCGGTCGACGGGTCGTACCCGATCACCCGCCGACTCGAGAGGCCCTATTTCGGCAGCCATCGCCTCGACTGGCGAGATGCCGTCGATGACCCTGGCGGTATCGAGTTCGTCCTCACATTCTCGGAGTGGATCAAGCTCTTTCGTGCGACCGGATTCGAGATTCTCGACCTGATCGAGATCCAGGCTCCTACCGACGCCACGGGGTCGCGATCAGGTATCTCGGCACAATGGGCGCGGGACTTCCCCAGCGAGCATGTCTGGACGCTTCGCAAGGGGCAGTGATTCAGGATTTCGCGCTGCTCGCCAGGAAGATGCTGGGTGAATCCGAGCGGCGCGTAGTGGGTAGCGTGCCACGATGCAACCCCGATGCGGACGATAGTCTCGCGTCGTACGTTCATCGACCATGAGAGCACTGACATGGCAGGGACGACGGAGGGTGACCGTCGAAGAGGTATCCGATCCGATCATCCAGCATCCGACCGATGCCATCGTGAAGATCACGTCGACGGCGATCTGCGGCTCGGACCTGCACCTCTACGAGTTGTTCGGACCCTACATGGATGCCGGCGACATCCTCGGGCATGAGCCGATGGGGGTCGTCGTCGAGGTCGGCAGCGAGGTCAGTCAGCTGGCCGTCGACGACCGCGTCGTCATCCCGTTCAACATCGCCTGCGGCAGCTGCTTCATGTGCCACCGGGGGCTGCAGTCCCAATGCGAGACCACGCAGGTGCGGGAGTACGGGACCGGCGCGTCTCTGTTCGGCTATACGAAGCTCTACGGGCAGGTGCCGGGCGGCCAGGCTGAATTCCTCCGCGTTCCGCTCGCGGACTACAACCACATCAAGGTCGGCACCGACCTGCCGGACGACAGGTACCTCTTCCTCAGCGACATCCTGCCCACCGCGTGGCAGGGCGTCGAATACGCGGACGTTCCCGACGGTGGAACGCTGGTCGTGATGGGCCTCGGCCCGGTCGGGCAGTTCGCTGCCCGCGTCGGCGTGCACCGCGGATACCGGGTGCTCGCAGTGGATCCCGAGGCTGACCGGCGCGCCATGGCGGAACGCCATGGTGTCACCGCGTACGACCTGACAGACGACGTCGTGGATGAACTGCGGGATGCGACCGAGGGCCGAGGGGCGGATGCGGTCGTCGACGCGGTCGGACTGGAGGCGCACGGCAATCCGGGCATCAAGCTCGCGCACAACGCGATCGGCCTGCTGCCTGATGTGCTCGCCCGGAAGCTCATGGACTCTGCGGGGGTCGATCGCCTCGCATCGCTGTACGCGTCGATCGACGTCGTGCGCCGGGGCGGGACCGTGTCGATCAGCGGTGTCTACGCCGGCGAAGCCGACATCCTGCCGATGAAGACGATGTTCGACAAGCAGATCGCGCTGCGCATGGGGCAGTGCAACGTGAAGCGATGGATCGACGACCTGCTGCCCCTCGTCGAGGATCCCGCGGACCCGTTCGGGGTGATGGACCTCGTCACCCACCACGCACCACTGACCGATGCGCCCGCGTTGTACGAGACGTTTCAGAAGAAGGAGGACGGGTGCATCAAGGTTGTCCTGCAGCCCTGACGCTCACCCAGAATCCGGCCGGCTGACTCAGCGCGTGCGCCCTTCGCCGAGGCTGGCCTGCCAGCGCCGCTGTTCGCGCACGAAGAGCACTGCGAAAATGCTCCAGATGCCGATGTCGTCCGCGAATCCCAGCGGTCCGAGTATGAGCTCGGGGATCAGATCGATCGGAGCGAACGTGTAGACGACTGCGCCGATCGCGACGACCCATGTCGTCGGCGCGACACGGTGCTCGCGGTCCTTGATCGCCTTGATGAACCTCCACATGCATCCAGTGTGCGGCACAAATCCGGTGCCGGCGCCGGATTGCCCTTCAGGGGCTCCGACATCAGTCGACCGCCGAGTCGGCTGTGTCGCCGGCCGCGGCAGCGTCCGCCCGCTCGGCCGCGGCGAGAGTACGCGTGAACAGCAGCAGCCACCCCACCACGAGACCGGCGCAGACCATCTCGTGGGTGGCGAGGGTGTAGTACCCGACCCAGAAGAGGGTCGCAGACAAGAGGATGCCGCCCGCGACCCCGAGCGCGAGAGCCATCATCGCCCGCGGCAGGCAAGGCAGCACCCATCGGAGGCCGAGCAGCAGGACTCCGAAGATCACGGCCATCCCGATGGCCGAGAGGTTGTGGCCCACCTGGCTGATGCTGACCGGCACGAGGGCAGCGCCGATGAAGCACGCCGCGAGTACGAGGAACACCACGTACACGATGAGCATTCGGGCGCGGGTCACCCGCGGCTCGGTGTGGGCCCATCGCTCGAGGCTCGTCAGCAGGTAGAGCGCCAGCAGTGCTGTCACACCACCCGCCATGATCAGCGTGGCGTTGAAGACCGCCGCCGTGACGCCGCCTTGGCCGCCGAGTTCGCTGAAGTGGAGCTGGTACCAGGCGTCATCGCGCGTCGTCCCGATGCTCACTGTGAACCCGGTCGCGACGACGGCGAACAGCAGCAGGACGAGCCGGGTCGCGGTGACATGTGCAGCGAGCGTGAAAGCCGTGTAGCCGGAGGCTCCCCCGACAAGAGCGACGATCATCGTCGCCGTCAGCGTGTCGACGGCGGTTCCTGGCCAGATCAGCGACGCTGCATGGAACAGCAGCCACTGGACCATGCCGAACACGGCGGCGAGCGAGATCGCCACCGCTGAAGTCATCCACGCGCGCCGTGACCGCGTGACGTCGTTCAGCCACGCCTGCCCCGGGTCGCGCGCCGCGAGGCGATAACTCACCGATGCCGTGGCGAGGGTGATGGATGCGGCGACCGCGATGCCGCCCGCACCGACCGACGCACCCTCCCAGACGGGCACCGTACGGCCCCAGAAACCGACTGCTCCGCCTGCGAGTCCAACGCCGAACGCAAGGGTCGCCACCACGATCGCGCGCGCCTCCGTGCGCACAGCGAAGCGTCGCCCCTCGAGTACGCCATTGCGGTGCAGCCGTGTCTCGACCCGCACCGCGGCGGCCTCGAGACGGGCGCTCTGCGTCCACACATGGCCTGCCATGGCACGATTGTCCACCCATCGGGGCGATTACCGCTCGAGTTACCACAACCTGTTGCGTTGCGAGACCATGCGCAAGTCCACACGGGTGGGTGGCAGTCCCTCCGGCCGCGGGTGGCAGCGGATCGGAGGGACCGCACGGCTCACGCGCGTCGGGGGGAACGGCGTGCGCCAGGTGACTGGACCCCTCACCCGAGCCACAGCGTACAGGCCGCCCGGCCTCCGTCGGAAACCCTCGTCGTAGGGTGGCGTGTCCATGGTGGGTCCGTTGACGAGAGTTCCTGGCTAGAGTTTCGTCATGGGGGAGGACGTCCCGGCACAGGAGTTCACCCGGGCCGATCGCACGCGTCATCGCGAGAAGGTCCGGCGCAACCTTGACGTGTTCGCGCGGATGCTGCGTGAGGCGCACTTCGACACGGATGACCCGCTGACGGGTCTGGAAGTCGAGTTGAATCTCGTCGACGAGGCCGGAGACCCGGCGATGCGGAACGCAGAGGCGCTCGAGGCGATCGCGGATGCCGCGTTCCAGACCGAGCTCGGTCAGTTCAATATCGAGATCAATGTGCCGCCCGCCCGGTTGCGCGAGGGCGGTCTCACCACGTTCGAGGAGGGCTTGCGGCGCAGTCTCAACGACGCCGAGGCGCGGTCGTCGGCCATCGGCGCGCACCTCGTGATGATCGGCATCCTGCCCACCCTCGCCGAGGGCCACCTGCGGCCCGACAGCATCAGCGCCAACCCGCGGTACCGGCTGCTGAGCGAGCAGATCCTGGGCGCCCGCGGCGAGGACATCTCGATCTCCATCGACGGGCCGGAACGGCTGTTCACCACCGCGGATTCGATCCTGCCTGAGGCCGCATGCACCAGCACGCAGCTGCACGTGCAGACCTCACCGGAGGCGTTCGCGGCGTACTGGAACGCCTCGCAGGCAATCGCCGGCGTGCAGTTGGCCGTGTCTGCCAACTCGCCCTACCTGCTGGGCCGGGAGCTGTGGCGCGAGACGCGGATCCCGCTCTTCGAACAAGCCACCGACACCCGCAGCGAGGAGCTCAAGATACAGGGAGTGCGGCCCCGTGTGTGGTTCGGCGAGCGCTGGATCACCTCGGTGTTCGACCTCTTCGAGGAGAACGTCCGATACTTCCCTGCTCTGCTGCCGATCGTCCACGACGATGACCCGATGGCCGTGCTCGACGCCGGCGGCATTCCCGCACTCGCGGAGCTGCGGCTGCACAACGGCACGATCTACCGGTGGAATCGCCCGATCTACGATGCCGCCGGTGAGGTCCCTCACCTGCGCGTCGAGAACCGACTGCTCGCTGCCGGCCCCACCGTCGTCGACACCGTGGCCAACGCTGCGCTGTACTTCGGGCTCGTGCGCGCGATCGCCGAGAACGACCGACCGCTCTGGTCCCAACTGTCGTTCACCGCTGCCGAGGAGAACTTCCACACGGCCGCCCGCGAGGGCATCGAGTCCGAGCTCTATTGGCCCGGCGTCGGCCAGGTGCCCGCCACCGAGCTTGTGCTGCGCCGCCTGCTTCCGCTGGCGCACCAGGGACTCGAGGCGTGGGGAGTTGAGACACCCGTCCGCGATCGCCTGCTCGGCATCATCGAAGGGCGCTGCCTCACCGGTGTCACGGGCGCCGGGTGGTTCACCGACAGGATGCATCGTCGAGGCGGCATGGAACGCTACGACGCATTGCGAGCCACCCTGCTCGAGTACCGCCAGGCGATGCACACGAACGAGCCGGTGCACACCTGGGAATGACGAGCCGCGACGCTGGTTCAGCCCACGTACCCCTCGGTGACCTCATCCTTGTGGGCGGCGAACGCCGCCAGCACCTCGCCCTTCTCCTGCACCGGTACGCCAACGGCATCCAGCGTGCGACCGAGTTCGGCGGCAACCTCGTCGAACTCGTCGGGCGAGATGCGAAGCCGGCGATGCGCCTCTTCGAGACCGAGGACTGTGCTCCCCGGCACTGTCGGTGTGTACTGGAATGGCCCGCCCGAGACGTTGCACACCCAGAGTGTGCGCATGAACTTCAGGCCGGGGAGGCGCCCCAGGTTCTGGGTGTGCCACTCACGAAGGGCCGGGTTCTGCGATTGCTGACCGACGACCGGGTTGCGCACGACCGCTTCGCTGAAGTGGTCGACGACGGCAGCGATGGCGAATGCACCGCCGAGCCGTTCGTACAGGCTCTGCTCGGACATGGCTGATCTCCTCTGATCATGTTGGCCCGCGGCTCAAGTCATCATGAGAACCACGGGATTCTAAAATCGAATGAGATTGATTTTACAGCGACGATCGTCGCCCGTCTACGGCAATCGAGGGCGAGTACCGTGGATTCCGCGCGGGTTCCTCGCTGGTCAGCGGCTGGGGCTTTGACAGCGAACGAAGGAGGTCCCCTCATGGGCGAGTCGACGAGCGAATCGGAATGGATATCCGCGGCTGAGTTCCACCGAGCGCCGGGCGTCTCCGACTGGCGTGTCACAGGCAACGGGCCGCACACCGTCTTCACCGCAACCTCCCTCTCGGACGCGGCGGGCCTCATCGCCCCGGTCGTCGCCGCCGCCGAGCGATTCGGCATACTGCCCGACGTGGACGTGCGTCCAGAGGGAGTCGTGGTGCGCATCCCGAACCGGAGCCCGGAGGGCATCCCCGCGGCCGCCACGGACTTCGCTTCCGCCGTTTCCGAAGCAGCCGCCGAGTTGCAGCTGACGCCCGACCCGTCGCTCGCGCAGACGATCGGCATCTATGTCGCCCAGCACTCGAAGGCCGACGTTCGACCGTTCTTCATGGCCGCATTGGGCTATGACGCGCTCGGCGACACGGATGCGATCGATCCGCTGCGGTGCGGCCCGCAACTCGCCTTCAATCCGATCTCCGGCGACTCTCCGGCGAGAGGCCGGACGCATTTCGATGTCTTCGTGCCGGCCGACCAGGCTCGGGCGCGGGTGGATGCCGCCCTCGCCGCCGGTGGGAGGCTCGCCGACGATTCGTACGCCCCCTCCTGGTGGTCGCTCGCGTCGCCCGACAACCACGGCGTGGACATCGCGTCCTGGACCGACACCTACGAATGAGGCGGTATGGCTGATATCGATGGCAGGTGGACGATCCAGGTCGCGACACTTGCAGGCGCCCGACGCTACGATCTCACCTTGGCCAGCGACGGAACCACCCTGACAGGTACGGCCGTCGGTGCCACCGGACCGCTTCCCATTCGGAACGGCGCTGCGGTGGGGGACGCGGTCACATTCAGGCTCGACCTTGTCGCGCCTGTGCCGATGTCGCTCGACTTCACGTTGCGCGTCATCGGCAATGGAATGACCGGAACCGCGCGGTCCGGACCCTTTCCCGCATCCACCGTCATCGGCACTCGCATCGCCTGACGGGCGCCGCGCGCCGAACCTAGTCGACCTCTGCGGATGCGGCTGGCGTGTCCTGACTGAAGGTGTTCCACCAGCGACCTTCGCGCCGAACCCATAGCGAGCTGATGAACATCACCTG
Source organism: uncultured Actinomycetota bacterium (assembly GCA_963751055.1). Taxonomy (GTDB): domain Bacteria; phylum Actinomycetota; class Actinomycetes; order Actinomycetales; family Microbacteriaceae; genus Microbacterium. Next base: position 395,137 of record CAVVTB010000012.1, read on the forward strand.
TGCGGTGCTGTGGCCGGGAAGGCGGTAATCGGCGCGATAGCAGAGCAATGCGGCGTCCGCGGACACGTCGATCAATCTCGCATCCGTGATGGCGTAGGAAGCGATGCTGGGCCCATCGGCCAGCTCGTCGGCATGGTCAGCCCGGTTCGCGAAGCCTGTCGGAAACACCCCGACGAAGTCATCCGAAAGCAGCGCGCGATCAGCATCCGCGTCCCCGCTGACCAGCGCGTCCCACACCGCCGACTCGAGATCGACGAAGAAATCCGTGCCTCGATCGTGCATCTGGTCACTATCGCAGGTTCTTCCATCGAGCCGGAACGGGAAGCCCGGGATGCAGGCAGTGCAAATCTCAGACCGTCTGCATCCACCGGGGCGCGATCCGCGGAATAACCTCACGACGCGGGTCCGGCTGTCCGGCAGCGCCGCGCGAGTGAATGCGCGCTATCGTGGCGGCATCGCCCGCAGATACGACGACTGGAGCGAATCGAGGGCCGGATGGACTCGGATGCCGATGCTGAGGCACTGCTCAACGCCCGGTTCGTCGCGGGCGAGGAGGAAGCCTTGGCTGACGTCTACCGCCGTTGGTCGCCGGTCGTGTTCACCCTGGCTCTCCGTTCGCTCGGCGACAGATCGGATGCCGAGGATGTCACGCAGCGCACTTTCGTGTCGGCCTGGACTTCACGCAGCAGTTACGACGCACAGCGAGCGAGGCTGTCGACGTGGCTGGTCGCGATCGCCCGCCGCCGCATCGCCGACATGCACGAGTCGCGCGCGAAGGTGCGAGCGATCCAGGCCGAGCTGCAGCGCAACACCCGGCCTGATGATCTGGTCCGCGACCCACCCGACATCGCAGAGTCGATTCTGATCGCCGACGAGCTCAGTCATCTGGAACCCGATGCGCAAGCGGTGATGCGTCTCGCGTTCTATGACGACCTCACTCACGAGCAGATCGCCCGCCGACTCGAGATGCCGCTGGGAACGGTGAAAAGCCACATCCGACGCAGTCTCACCCGAATGCGCAGCAGATTGGAGGTCACTCGTGTCACACCTTGACCCCGACCTTCTCGCCCTGCTCGCGCTGAACGAACGGGTGGACACACCCGCCGATCGCGCTCACCTCACCGAGTGCCGTATCTGCGCCCAGGAGCTCGCGGAGATGCGCCATGCCGCCGCGGTGGGACGCGCCAGCCTCACGGACACCGAGCTGGAGACTCCGCCCGACCGGGTCTGGGCACGAATCGCCGACGAACTCGACCTCACCGCATCGCGACCGGATGCTGCGCCTTCACCCGCCGCCGGTTCGGCCGTGCCCGTGCGGACCAGACGCCGGATGCGCGGGCGGTGGATTCTGGCCGCGTGTCTGGTGCTTTTCGCAGCCGTCGGTGTCGGCGTGTGGGGCACGATCGCCGCGCTTCGCCCCACCGAGATCGCAGCGGCCACACTGATCGCGTTCCCGGACCATGCCGGCGCGACGGGCACCGCCGAGGTCGAGCAGGCGCGCGATGGAACACTGCGCCTCAACGTCACTCTGGACAGCCCTTCAGAAGAGGGCGACTACCGTGAGGTCTGGCTCATCCGCAGCGATGCGACAGCGCTCATCAGCCTGGGCGTGCTCGAGAGCACGAGCGGCATGTTCACCATTCCCGCCGGCATCGATCTTGCCGATTACACCCTCGTCGACATCTCAGTCGAACCCCTCGACGGGGACCCGGCCCACTCCGGCAACTCGATCGTCCGCGGCGAGCTCCATCGGGTCTGACGCCGACCGTCACCACCAGAATCTGCCGCGCAGCATCTCACCGAAGTCCTCAGGCGATCCTCGCCCCGTGGGGCGCGAGCCGAGGTAGCTCTCGACCACCGCTCGCCCGAGGTCGTCGAGCTCCGGTGCCACCACATGGCCACCGGCGCGGCGGGCGAGCGCATCGATGAACCGCGCGAGGCCGGGGTCGTCCCCCAAGCGGAAGATGGTCGTCTGTGCGCCCAGTCGGTGCACCGTGTCGAGCTCGCGCACCGTGACGGCCACCGTGCGCGGATCGGGCGGGTAGGCGAAGAGCACACGACCGTCCGGCTCGAGGTGAGACGTCGGCTCGCCGTCGGTCACGATCAGCAGCACGGGCTGCGCGGTGGGGTGGCGGCGGAAGTGCCGTTGGGCGAGCAGCAGGGCGTGATGCAGGTTCGTGCCCTTGTCCCACACCGAATCCTTCGCCGTGAGCTGCTCGATGTCGATCACCTCGGCATACCGGGCGAACGCGATCAGCTGCAGGCTGTCGCCGCGAAACCGGCTGGTGATGAGGTGGTGCAAGGCGAGGGCTGTGCGCTTCATCGGCACCCATCGTCCGTCCATCTCCATCGAGAAGGACGTGTCGACGAGGAGCGCGACGGCGGCCTGCGTGCGTTCCTCCGTTTCGACCACCTCGACGTCGCGCGTCTCGAGTCGCACGCCGGCAGACACGTCGCCACCGTCCGCAGCCGTTCGCAGCACGGCGTTGGACACCGTGCGCGGGATGTCCCACGGCTCGGTATCGCCGAACGCCCATTCCCGGGTGGAGCCGGTGCGGTCGCCCGCCGCGCCGGCGTGACGCGTCTCGCGGCGGCCGGTGCGGCCGGATTGACGGGTGGCGATGTCGCGCAGCAGCGCACGGCCGAGCTGCCGCATCGCCCGCGGCGTGAGCCGCAGTGCCCCGTCGGACGCACGGTGCAGCATCCCGGTGTCCTTCAGCTCCTGCTCGAGGTCGCGCAGGGCTCTGGCGCTGACGGCGGCATCGTCACCGACCAGGCGCGCGAGCGCATCGACGTCGATGTCGTCCATCCGAGCGCCAGGATAGGACTGGCTCAACTGGTCGGACAGCGAGTCGAGGTCGGAGAGATCCTGCATGATTCCGGTCGCCTCGCCGAGACCGACCCCCTCATCGCCTGAGAAGGATGCCGAGCCGCCCCAGTCCTCGCCGGGCCGGAGCGAACGGAGATTGTCGTCGAGCCGTGACAACGACTGCATGAGGTCCGGCGATCCGAACGCCTGGGCGGCGAGATCCATCAGCTCCTCGCGCTGCTCGGGAGTCATCGAGTTGAGCATCCGCTGAGCCGCAGCCGAGCGCTCGGCGAGGGCATCCAGCAGCTCGTCGAGACTCTGCGGATTCTCGGGGAACTGGTCGCCGTGCCTGCGCATGAACTCGTCGAAGTCCCCGGGCGTGTCCTCCCCGAACCGGCGCTTCTCCAGGAGGGTGTTGAGGTCGTTGAGCATGTCGCGGACGGCCTGGCGGTCAGCATCCGTCGCACTCTCGAGGGCGTTCTTCATCCCGGCGAACCGCTGGTCGAGCAGTTCACGGCCGAGCAGCTCTTTGATGCGCTCGTAGTCGGCACGCGCCGCGGGACTCTGCCACTCGTAGTCCGACAGGTCGTTCACGGCGGCGGCCGTGCCGGCGGGGAGGTTCTCGAGCCGCATCTCGGCGAATGCCCGGCCATCGTCATCCATGTCGACATCGCGGACGAGATGCTTGCGCTCCTCGAGCACGGCGTGGTCGAGGAGCCGCCGCACCTCCTCCAGCGTGCCGTCGAGCCGGTGACGGCGTACCAGCTCCGCCCGCCTCTCGCGCACTCGTCGCGCCAGCTCGTCGAGACCCTGTTGATCGCGGGTGCCGCGGCGCAGGTACTCGCGCATCGCGCGCTCCGCCGAGGTGCCGGACATGACGTCGCGACCGATCGTCTCCAGCGCCTCTTGCAGCGGAACCGGTGGGGCGAGCGGATCGGGCCCCCCGGTGTACGGACCGTAGCGGTTGGTGTGCGCGGGTGCGCGGTGGAATCCGCGGACCATCAGGGACTCTTCGCGAAGCCCGCGGACCGGGCTCGTGTCTCAGCCATACACGGTCTCCCCATCGGCGCTGTCCTTGCTGATCCGCCGCTCCAGGTAGAGGGCCTCGAGGAGCAGCTCCAGTGCGCCGGCGCGCTCTCCGGGCGTCTGCGCCCCGAGCCGCTCAGCGACCTCGTCGTACAGGTCGGACTCGCCGAGCACCGGCATCGCCGCGAGGACGTCGGCGGCGGGGACCTGCTCGCCCGTCATGACCGTCGCACCGTCATGCAGTGCGTCCACCAGCACTCGCGCGTCGATGCCCCGCAGATGCGTGCGGGCGGTCTCGGCGACGGCTGTGCGCAGCAGATGTTCGAGGATCGCGCGCTCGCGCCCCTCCTCGCCGGTCTCGAACTCGATCTTGCCGCCCAGGACGTCGACGGCGGTTTCGAGGTCGACGGGTCGCGCCACCCCGACTTCCTCGTGCTGACGTGTCGCGCGGTGCAACGCGGCGGCGGCGATCGTCTCCGCCCCGGCGATGGCGAAACGCGCCGACACTCCCGAACGCTGGTCGACGGCATCCGATTCTCGAAGATTTCGCGTGAACCGTGCCAGCACCTCGAGCAGGTGCGGCGGGACGACGGCGACGAGCTCCGCCTCCTGGCGGATGACCGCGACCTCTTCCTCGATCGTCTGCGGGTAGTGGGTGCGGATCTCCGCGCCGAAGCGGTCCTGCAGCGGCGTGATGATGCGGCCGCGGTTGGTGTAATCCTCAGGATTGGCGGTGGCGACGACCAGCACGTCGAGGTTGAGGCGCAGCACGTAGCCGCGGATCTGGATGTCGCGCTCCTCCATCACGTTCAGCAACGACACCTGGATGCGCTCGGCGAGATCGGGCAACTCGTTGATCGCGACGATTCCGCGGTGGCTGCGAGGGATCAGCCCGAAGTGGATGGTCTCGGGGTCGCCGAGGGAGCGGCCCTCGGCGACTTTGATCGGATCGACGTCGCCGATCAGGTCGGCGACCGATGTATCGGGGGTCGCGAGCTTCTCGACATACCGATCGGAACGATGGCGCCACACGACCGGGAGCTCGTCACCCAGCTCGGACGCCCGCCGAACGGATGCCGGTGTGACCGGGTGGAACGGATGCTCGCCCAACTCGGATCCGTCGATGGCAGGCGACCACTCGTCGAGCAGCCCCGCGAGGCTGCGCAGCAGCCGGGTCTTGCCCTGACCGCGCTCGCCGAGCAGGACCACGTCGTGACCGGCGAGGAGAGCACGCTCGAGCTGAGGAATCACCGTGGCGTCGAATCCGTGGATGCCGGGCCATGGGTCGCGCCCGTCGGCGAGCGCCGAGAGGAGGTTCTCGCGCAGTTCGACGCGCAGCGGCCGGTAGGTGTGCCCCGACGCGCGCAGCTGACCGGTCGTGGCGATCGCAGATGGCGATGATGTCATGACGAGAGAGTAGGTCGCCTCGGCAGGCTTAGGGGCCGGATGCGCGATTTTCCTCGCCGCCTTGGCGGTGACCGGCGAACACGACCGGGGTGTCGTGGCTGGCCGCCGGGAGAACGAACTCGACGCTGATAGCCTCCGAGAATCACGCTGCATTGCTGTGAACACTGGAAACCAGAGCGTCTGGCACGTTCCAGCCGAAGGGAATCAACATGTTCAACGACAACGGGTCGTTCCTGCTCGCCCTCTTCGAGTTCTTCCTGTTCTTCGCCTGGTTCATGTGCCTGTTCTGGGTGTTCGGCGACATCTTCCGAAGCAGCGACCTGGGAGGGGGCGCGAAGACGATCTGGGTGATCTTCGTCATCCTCATTCCGTGGCTGGGAATCTTCGTCTATCTGATCGCGCGCGGCGGAGGGATGCAGAAGCGTCAGCTGGAACAGGCGGCGGCAATGCAAGCGGCACAGGCCGAGTACATCCAGTCCGTGGCCCAGCCCTCTCCCGCGTCAGCGACCGATCAGATCGCTTCGGCGAAGTCGCTGCTGGACTCGGGTGCCATCACGCAGGCCGAGTTCGACGCCTTGAAGTCGAAGGCTCTCGCGTAACGCTCGTTTCGCCATGGGCTGTGCGATCTGAAGCAGGGCCGTTCAGGATCGGGTCGACGAGGCGGTAGACGGATACGTGACTGCCGGACTCTGCGGTGAACGCGCTTCGATCCCAGTCGGCCCAGCGGGACTCGAGCTCGAACCCGCCGAGGCGAGCCATGAGATCCAGCTCGGCGGGCCAGATGTAGCGGTGCGGCGACCTGCCGATCTGCGCTTCGCGACCGCCGGTGAGCTCCGGCGTGAAACGCACGTGATGCGAGACGACGAGCTGACGGAGGGTGTCGTACGTGTCGACCAGCAGGTAGCCCGGTTCGCTGATCTCAAGGGTTCCCTTGTGCCCAGGCGCCAGTGACTGCAGCTGCGGCACCCACAACTCGATGACGAAGCGCCCACCGGGCCGGAGGTGGCGAGCCGCGTTGCGGAAGCACTCGACCTGCTCGTGCTGAGTGAGGAGGTTCGAGATGGTGTTGAACACGAGATACGCGAGTGCGAACCCCTCACCGGCGCTCGCCGTCGTCATGTCACCCTCGACCACGGGCAGCTCCTCTGGGCCGATCTTCTCCCGCAGTCTCGCGAGCATGGCTTCGGAAAGCTCAATCCCCGTCACAGCAATCCCGGCCTCCTGAAGGGGGATGGCGACACGGCCTGTGCCCACGGCGAATTCGACGGCCTTGCCGTTGCCGGCGAGCTCGACAAGCAAATCGACGGTCGGCCTGAGAACGTGCTCCGCGAACATGCCTTCTCCAGGCGTGTCGTAGTTGCGGGCGGTGTGTTCGTCCCAGATCCTCTGCTGATCGATCATCAGATCATCCTGGCCGGGAGCCACCGACCGGTCAACGCTCATGACGCGGGGTGGCAGTATGGCCGGGTGACTCACGAATCGAGATCGTTGAGAAACCGAGGTCCGCGGGGTTCCACACCGATCGCGCGCGGGGCTGTCACTTGGCGGCGACGTTGAGTTCCACAGCCTCCGCCACGAGCGCCTTGACCGCAGCGGTGTCCACACGGCTTCCCTCGGAGTAGTCGATGGCCCGGACGACTTTGCTGTCCAGTCGGGTGTTGAAGAGATCGCTGCTCTCCATGCGGGCACCCTTGGAGAACGTCAGCCTCACTGCGCTCTTGAGCACCTCGACGTAGCAGACGTCTCCGTCGTGCGACCAGAACGGGACTCCTTCCGGTTTGGAGGGCTTCTTGTACTTGACCACCTCGATGGCGGCCGGGTCGGCCGCTCTGATTGCACCTCGAAGCGCGATCAGTAGGTCGCGCTTCCAGCCACTCTGCTGCGCGATGATGTCGTCGATCTGCTCGGAATCGGACTTGTCACTCATGTGCGAATACTCCCGAACGGGCCCGACGAAAACAAGACCAGAATCGGTCGCACCGGCTACGGGAGGGGAGCTATCCTCCCGTCATGGCCGACCGCGTGAACAAGCCCGTGCTGCACGTGGAAACGGTCGCGGACTGGGAAGTGTGGTTGGACTCGGACCCGGACCCGGGGGGCGTCCGACTGCGACTGCGGAAGAAGGCGACGACCCAACCCGGGATCACGTACGCGGAGGCGCTCGATGTCGCGCTGTGCTTCGGGTGGATCGATGGACAGTCGCAATCCCTTGATGCCGACTACTACCTGCAGACCTTCACGCCACGACGACCGCGAAGCATATGGTCGAAGGTCAACATCGGTCACGTGACCCGGCTGATCGAGGAAGGTCGGATGCGGCCCCAGGGCCAGCTCGAGATCGACCGCGCCAAGGCGGACGGGCGATGGGACAGCGCGTATCGGCAACGCGACGGCGAATTGCCGGTGGAGCTGCAGGAAGCCCTGAACGCGGATCCGGAGATCGCCAAAGCCTTCGCGTCCCAGTCGGCGCAGAACCGGTTCGCGATGGCCTTCCGCGTGGCCAATCTCAAGCGGCCGGCTTCGCGAGCCACACGCGTTGCCGCGTACGTCGAGATGCTGAAACGGGGTGAAACCCTTCACTGACGACGACTGAGCATCGAGCTGCTGTACCCGCTGGTGTTTCGCGGTCTGGCCGCTGCGGGCGGCAGCGTTGTGCCGCGTAGCCTGGTGTGATGCTGACTTCGCTCCGGAACCCGGGTGTGCAGGCCGCGCTGCTGGCGGCGGTGCTGTTCGGCGCGGGCACGCCGGTCGCGAAGCTGCTGCTGGCTGACGTGAGCCCGTGGATGCTGGCGGGCCTGCTCTATCTCGGCTCGGGGATCGGTCTCGGCACCTACCGCGTGATCCGCCGTTCACCGCGGGTCCGCCTCGAGCGGCGCGAGTTGCTGCCGCTGGCTGGAGCCGTGCTCTTCGGCGGCGTGATGGGTCCAGTGCTGCTGATGTTCGGTCTGCTCGGGATGCCGGCATCCGGCGCATCTCTGCTGCTGAACGCGGAAGGCGTGGCCACGGCACTGCTTGCCTGGTTCGTGTTCAAGGAGAACTTCGACCGGCGGATCGCGCTCGGCATGGCCTCGATCGTCGCGGGTGCCGTGGTGCTTTCGTGGCCGGGTCAGGCGGACTTCGCCGGGATCTGGCCGACTCTGGCGATCCTTGGCGCGTGCCTCGCGTGGGGCATCGACAACAACCTCACCCGCAAGGTCGCCCTGCACGACGCGACCTGGCTCGCCGCCGTCAAGGGGCTCGTCGCGGGTCCGGTGAACCTGGCGCTCGCGTTCGCACTCGGAGCATCCCTCCCACCGCTCCTCAACGCCGGGGCTGCGATGCTGACCGGACTGTTCGCCTACGGCATCAGCCTCGTGCTGTTCATCGTCGCGCTGCGCCACATCGGCACCGCCCGCGCCGGCGCGTACTACTCCATCGCTCCGTTCTTCGGCGCCCTCCTCGCGATCACCATGGGTGACCCTGTGACGATCCCGCTCCTCATCGCCGCAGCATTGATGGCGCTGGGAGTCTGGCTGCACCTGAGCGAGCGGCACGAGCACCCGCACACGCACGAACCTCTCGAGCACGATCACTGGCACACCCATCCCGATGAGCACCACGATCACCAACACCCGGATCCGGTGGCAGCGGGCACCCGGCACCGGCATCCCCATGCGCACGCCGAACTGACGCACACGCACGAGCACTATCCCGACAGCCACCACCGGCACTCCCATCGCGCGAACTGATCGAAAGGCCTATGAGATGAGTGCCGAGATCTCCAGCATCGACGAGGGTCACCTGCGGCGATGCGTCGACCTCGCGACGCGCGCGCTCGAGAACGGCGACGATCCGTTCGGATCCGTTCTCGTCGACGCAGACGGAGCAGTGCTGGCCGAGGCGATGAACCGCGAGCGCTCGGATGCCGACCCGACCGCGCATCCTGAATTCGCGCTCGTGAGGTGGGCGATCGCACACCTCACTTCCGATCAGCGCGCCACATCGACGGTCTATACGTCGGGCGAGCACTGCCCGATGTGCGCGGCCGCCCACGGATGGGCGGGACTGGGACGCGTCGTCGCTGCCGCGTCAGCCGCCCAACTGGCCGAGTGGCGGGCGTCGTGGGGATTGCCGGCGGGCCCGGTCACACCGCTGCCGGTCACGGATATCGCGCCGGATGTCGTCGTGATCGCGCCGGTGGCACCGTTCGACGCCCACATGCGCGAGGTGCACTGGCGGGCGGTTGCGCGCGCCGGGGGCTAGAGGATCGCGCACGCCTCCGATGCAGATCGGTGCCCTCCTCATCGCGGTGGGGCAGGTGGAATGGCGTTGCCAAAGCTTCACGCGCTGGCTAGATTCGGATTGTTCCCTAGGGAAGGACAGATTATGAGCAGCCACGATCGTTGAAATACCAAAGCGAGCCCCCGCCGACCGAGTCGCGCGGGGGCTTCGTCTTTTCCTGCTGGCGTGCTAACGGTTCTTGACTCTGGAGACAGCGTCGGTGTTCTCTGCCCGATTGCTCGCCGCCCGTTTGTCTGCCTTCGCGGTGCGCTTCTCTTTGAGGGTCTTGGCGGGCGCAGTCTTGCCGCCTTCTTTCCGTGTGGACTTCTCACCCATGGTCGTGCTCCTTTGAGAGCCACGGTGACCCTATCTGGCTGACGCTACACGTAGTGCACCCGGTCGCAGCACCACCGCAGGAGATCGGGTGCGGCGGGCCCAGCAGTCGGACCCGCAAAGGGGTCCATCCCCGAGACTCACGTCGACCTGCCAGAGCTGCGACTGATCGATGGCAGCGCTCCGGTGAGTGTGCCGTCGGTGCTGGGGCTGTGTGGCGCGACGGCCCTCAGCAGACCTACGAGCGCTTGGTTGATGGGGGTGGGAATTCCACGCGCGGCGCCGGTTCGGACGACCGCTCCATTACGTGCGTCGATCTCCATCGGCCGGCCGGCCAGCCGATCGGCCAGCATCGAGTTGACGCCTTGCGGCGTTCCGTTCTGGAACCGGCCCACGATCTCACCGACGAGCGCGGGGTCCAGGCTGGCGCCGGCGGCATTGCCGACCCGCATCGCCTCGTGAACTACGCCGGTGAGGAGGTCGGCGACATCAGGGTCGTTGCCTGGGATGTCAGCAGTGAGTGCGAGTGCGGAGACGGCTCCGGTGACGTTCAGGCAGAGCTTCCGCCACGCGGCTGTCACGAAGTCCTCCACCTCCACCACCGAGATGCCTGTCCCCTCGAACAGCGCAGCCAGTCCGCGGCCCATGGGGCCGATGCGCACCGTGAGCCGCGGCGGCCCATTCTGCGTCACGACTCCCGGCGCGACGCGTTCCGCCGCGAGGTCTACTACGACAGGCAGAATCTGATTCTGTGGAGCGTAGGGAGCGAATCGCTCCCGGTGCTCGACACCGTTCTGCAGGATGGCAACCGTCGTGTGCGGTCCGACCATCGTTGGGAACCACGCCGCCGCTCCAGGAGCGTCGTATGCCTTCGTCGTGACGAGAACCCAATCTTGATGACTTCCCTCCGTGGGCTCCAACAGCACCCGGGGCGACACCTGAATCGACGAGTCTCGGTAAGTGATCTGCAGCGACTCGACGGGACTGCGCGCGGCGACCGTCACCGTATTCGCCGACGACTGCATCAGACGAGCAGCGACGACACCGCCGACAGCCCCTGCCCCGATCACCGCAACCGATGCCACAAGCTCAATCCTCGCGCATCCGATGGGTCAGCTCGCGGCATGCCCGCAGTGAATGCGTGATCGAGCAAGCCGATCCGTGGTCAGGGTCTGCACAGCTCGACCATACAATTCGTCTGCCCGAGAGGCGGACGCCGGTCACTACACGAGTTGGTCGCGGCGGCGGGCGAGGTATGCCCGCTCGGCGGGGTTGCCGGCGAGTTGGATGGCCCTGTCGTATGCCGTCCGCGATTCGTCGCTTCGCCCAACGCGCCGCAGGAGGTCGGCGCGCGCGGCGTGGTAGGCGTGGTACCCATCGAGGGTCTCGCCGAGTCGGTCGATCTCGGCGAGCGCGACGTCCGGGCCGTCCAGTTCGGCGATCGCGATCGCGCGGTTGAGTCGCACGATCGGGGAGGGGTCGAGCCGGATCAGGCGGTCATAGAGAGCGACGATCTGCGACCAGTCGGTATCGCGTGCGGACGGCGCATCGGTGTGAACCGCGTTGATCGCGGCCAGGAGCTGATATGGCCCGGGTGGCTCCGCGCCCGCAGCGACCGCCGCGATCCGTTCGCGGACCAGGGCGTGACCCTCGATCACCAGGGTTCGGTTCCACGCGCCGCGGTCCTGCTCGTCCAGGGTCACCAGCTCACCGGCGTGTGACACGCGCGCGGTGCGTCGTGCATCAGCGAGGAGCATCAGTGCGAGGAGGCCGGTCACCTCGCCCTCATCGGGAAGGAGCGTGCGCAGGAGGCGGCCGAGGCGGATCGCCTCGTCGGTCAGGTCGCTGCGTACAGGGTCGTCCCCGGCGGTGGCGAGATATCCCTCGTTGAAGATGAGGTAGATCACCGCGAGCACCCCGGCGAGCCGTTCCCGGATGTCGGTGGTCGACGGCACCCGGTAGGGAACGTGCGCTGCCTTGATCTTCGCTTTCGCGCGGGTGATCCGCTGCGCCATCGTGGTCTCCGGCACCAGGAAGGCGTGCGCGATCTCGGCGACCCTGAGTCCGCCGAGCAGACGCAAGGTCAGCGCGACTCGGGCCTCCATCGCGAGGGCGGGATGGCAGCAGGTGAAGACCAGTCGGAGCCGGTCGTCCTCGACCGGGCCGGTCGGCTCGGGAGGAGTGTCGTCGGACACCATCTGGGCTGCCTGGTGTTTGTCGTCGCGCCGCGACTCGCGTCGTAGCCGGTCGATCGCCTTGCGCGTCGCGGTTGTGGTGAGCCAGGCGCCGGGGTTGGGTGGAACGCCGTCGCGCGGCCACCGCTCCACCGCGGCGACGAATGCCTCGGCTGCTGCGTCCTCGGCGAGGTCGAGATCGCCGAAGCGGCGGGCGAGACCGGCTACCACTCGCGCCCACTCGTCATGGTGGGCACGGGCGATCGCCTCCTCAACGGGGGAGTCGGTCACGACTCCCGCGGGGCCGGCGTGGATGCTGCGGACCGAGCGGGACGCACTTCGCCCCTGCCGAACTCGGTGCGCTCCACTGGCTCGAACATGGACAACATGTTTGGCGCCATGTCACGAACTCTCGGACGAGTGCCGTTCGATGATGTCCACGAGATCCGAGGGGAACCGGTGCACCTCCTGAGGCCAGTCGAGTGAGACGGCCAACCGTCCTGCCCAGTAGCGCGCAGCCTCATCGTCCGCCACCTCTACGACGGTGAACCCGCCGAGATGCTCCTTCGTCTCGACGAACGGTCCATCGGTGAAGACCGGCTTCCCGTCCTTGCTCACGACACTGAACAGCGCGGTCGAGGCATCGATCCCCCCGTCCGCGTACAGGAAGACGCCCGCCGCCTTCATCTCCTCGAGCAGGGCTTCTGAGGCCTCGCTCTTGCTGCGCAGTTCGTCGGCGGTGTGCAGGGGCACCCACTCATCGTTGAATGCGATCAGATACTTCGGCATGTCGTCTCCTCTCATCGGGACCAGAGCCATGTCGTGGCTCCTCGGTCGCGGCGACCCGGAGGGGTCCCACATCTAATCCACGAACGGCGACGCTCGGATACGACACTATCTCCGAGACATTCCCGATGGCCCCGCCGGGTCGGCGGAGGTGGGAGGCCGTCGACGCTCTGCGTCGAGCTGTTCCTACCCCGCAGTGGACGCCGGCCCGCACGGCTCCGAATCGAACGTCAACGCGAAGGACGTTCGGACGTCATCCCGGCAGGGATCGTCGCGTCGACCAGGATGTCGCACCTCCCCCAGGCTTCGACCCACACGAACTGCACGCTGCCGTGCACAACCACCAGCGCCGTGATGACGGCATCGTCACGGCGGCGCGCGATGCAGACGGGCCGTCCGCGATGATGTCAGCGTGGAGTATGTGTCCAGGGTGCCCGGTCCGCCGCTCGACGGGCTGATCGACGACCTCTATTACCTGGAGGGCGCCCCGCCGTACTCCCGGTTCCTCCTGCCGGCGGCGCCCGCGCCTTTGCTCATCGTCAACCTCGGGGCGCCGTTTCTCATCCGCGCCGGCACCGACGTAGAGGCCGTGGAATACACCGACGGCTGCGCGGTCACCACGCCCACCCGTGCGTGGGAGTTCGGTTACCCAACCCCGACGCGGTCCGTGGGGGTCCACTTCCGGCCGTGGGGGCTGGCACCGTTTCTTCCGATGCCTGCGAGCGAGTTGTGCGACCGCCCGGCGACGGTGGAGCAGATCTGGGGCCGGCTCGCTGTCGCCGAGTTGCGACAGCGACTGACCTCGGCGGACGCACCGCACGAAATGCTGATGTTGCTCGAGGAGGAACTGGTGCGACGGCTGCGTGCGGTCAACGGCCTGGACATCGTCCGCCACCTGAGCAGCGCCATCGCGGAGACCGGCGGAGCGGTGCCGATCAGCGACCTCGGCGTGGCAGCCCGCGCCAGCAGCACGTACTTGGCGAAGCGGTTCAAGGAGGTCATCGGCGTCACGCCGAAGCGGCTGGCGCGCAGCTACCGGTTCACCACCACCGTGTTGGCGCTCGACGTGGCCGCACCGATCGACTGGGGTGACGTTGCCGCTGCCGCAGGCTACTTCGACCAGGCCCACTTCGTCCACGAGTTCCGTGAGTTCACGGGGCTCACGCCGACCCGGTATGTCGAAGTCCGGCAACGCTTCCTCCGCGAACATCCCGATCACGAGCTGGATGGCTGGCCGCTGCCAGCCGATTGATTTCTTACAAGAGCGCCAACTCACGAGACACGAGACTGGGGACTCCGAACAGAGGAGTAGTCCATGGGCAAAGTGGTAATGAATGCGTCGGTCTCGGTGGATGGCTTCATTGCGGCGGAGAACGACGATCCCGGTCCACTGTTCGAATGGTTGGTCAGCGGTGACGTGCCGTTGGACGACAGCGGCGTACTGAACGTGTCACAAGCGTCCTACGACCACATCCGGCCGTACTGGGACCAGGTCGGGGTGACAATCGCCGGCCGCCACAGCTTCGACATCACGGACGGCTGGGACGGAAAGCCTCCGAGCGGGATCGACCACGTGGTCGTCGTGACACACCGACCGGCGCCCCAGGGCTGGGACCCCAACGCCCCGTTTCACTTCATCCACGGCATCGAGGCGGCCATGACCAAGGCACAGGAGCTCGCGGGTGACCGCACTGTCGAGGTCGCTGCCGGCGACGTAGGCGGCCAGGTGCTCGCCGCAGGTTTGGTCGACGAGGTGCGCATGGACGTCGCACCCGTCGTGCTCGGGTCCGGCAAGCGCTACTTCGGCTCCGTCGACTCGCAGCACCTGCTGGAGAACCCAGACGTAGTAGTCCAGGGCAACCGGGTGCTTCACCTGCGTTATCGGCTGCGCCGTTGACCAAAAGCCCTCTGCGCCAATGAGCCACGCTTTGGCGTCGGAGTCCAGCTTCGACCAGCATCGCTCCGCCCCCGGTGGTCTTGCCGCTCATCATTGGCGCCCTCGGCGGGGTACTGCTAGTCGGCGGGATTGTTGTCACGATCGACGGCATGGATAGACCGGCCGTACGCATCGACACGGATCCGCACGTGTTCGCCATCGGAACCCCGGTCGATGACACCCTCGTCACCGTGGTCGTCAACCGCGACGAACTCCCGCGCCTCACCCTCGAAGTAGCAACTCGCAGCCGGGAGACCTCGGGCGCGGACTGAGGCCGTCGGCCAGGTGCCGCCCGCCCAACGGTCGCGATGCTCGCAGCGTCCTCGCCCTCGCACGGGCATATACAACCGCGACGCCGCTGTTACGTGACGTGCCCAGACGAAAGCGCGATCTCGGATGCACTCGTCGCATCGCCGTCTGCGCGCCGCGCCGCGCGAGCGGTGAGAAGTCCTGCAACCGTCATGGCAAGGACAGCGGATACACCGCCGAACATTGCACCCCAGACAGCCAGTCCGTACGGTCCGCTCAGCGCGAGTCCGAAGATCAGCCAGAAACCCAGCGCACCGGCAGCTGACGAGAGCCCGCCGACCCACGCGCGAGACGCGATCGAGCGAGGGCTTCGCTGAGTCCACAGCGCTAGGCAGATTCCGTAGATCAGGCTCGCGGATGCTGCAGTCAGCGCGCCGAAGAACCCGCCGTACGCGGGAAGCGCCACGATGACGGACTCTTCGCCACGGTCAGGCGGGACGAGCCATCCGAAGACGACCAGGAGAAACAGTCCGCCCACCACGATGCCGACACCGAACATCCATCCGATGACCGAGCCGTACGTCCTCCAGAACATCCATCAACGGTATCTGGCTCAGTACCCGATGAGCGCGACCCGGCGCCGTGACCGCGGGCGGACAGATCCGAGTCCGGGTCAGCCAGCTGGGCCCGCGAGCCCGTCGCCCTGAGGGGTCGTCCATCGAACGGCACCCGCGCGCCGATGGGCAGCCTTCAGGCGAACAGTTCGTCGAACGCGTCCGTGCGGACGCGCGACGCCGCGAAGGCGGGCTTGATCGCAGGCTCGGGGGTGACGGCGGCGGTGCCGACCGACTCCATGAGAGCGCGTGCGGACTCGGTCAGGAACCTGCTGGGCTTGGCGGCGACGTGCTTGGCCAGGAACGCGGTGGGATGCGTGGGCAGCTGCGAGGGCACGTACAGGTCGAGGGCGTCGCGTGCGCGGGTGAGCGCGACGTAGAAGAGACGCTCCTCCTCGGCGAGGCCGGCGGGCGAGGTGAGTGCCATGTCCGAGGGCATCGCGCCGTCATTCGCGCGCAGGAGGTGCACCGTGTCCCATTCCAGGCCCTTCGCGGAGTGGATCGTGGACAGGGTCAGCCAATCCTCGTCGAGATGTGGCTGCTTCGCCCAGTCGCCGGCTACGTTCACCGGGTCGATCGCCTGCTCGCTCACGAACGTTCGGAGATCGCTCTGGTGAGCGGCGGCCTGCGCGATGCCGTCGACTTCGGTCACCCGACGGTGCCAATCCGGGTAGTGCGCGCGCAGCAGCGGATCCACCGCGCCGCGGCATGCTTCGACCAGCTCCGGCACGGCGGTCGTGGAGTCGACGGCGCCGAGCAGCGACAGGGTCGACGCGAGTCCGGTGCGCGCCTTCGCCGGTGCCGCCGCGACCGCGTCGGCGGTGCGATCGACGCCACCGTCCGCGAGGATCCTGGCGAGGCCGCGCGCACTCGCTTTGCCGATCGCGCGGTGCCGGGTGAGCAGGCGGTACCAGGACACCTCATCTGCCGGATTGAGCACCACTCGGAAGCTCGCCAGCAGGTCGCGCACATGCGACGTCTCCAGGTAGCCGATCCCGCCGAACTTGTGGAACGGGATCCCTCGCACCTTGAGCTCGACTTCGAGCTGCGCGCTGTGGGATCCGGTGCGCATCAGCACGGCCTGCGAACGCAGCGGCGTGCCATCGACGTGCGCGGCGAGGATGCGGTCCGCGATCGTGCGGGCCTCGTCGTCGGCGTTGCGGCAGGTGACCAGCGTCGGCCGGGTGCCCGGCTGCGGACGGTCGGCGACGAGCCGCAGCCTCAGTTCGCCGGGGCGCACGTGGTTCGCGAGGTCGAGGATCGGCTGCGTGGAACGGAAGTTGCGTTCGAGGCGCACGAGCGTGGCGTCGGGGTACGCCTCGATGAGCTCGAGCAGGTGCCCGGCGCTCGCCCCCCGGAAGGCGTAGATCGCCTGTGCGTCGTCGCCGACGACCGTGAGCCCGCGGCCGTCGGGACTGAGCCCGCGCACGATGTCGACCTGAAGCTGGTTGACGTCCTGGTACTCGTCGACGAGCACCCAGTCCCAGCGCGCCCGCAGCCGCGCTCCGACATCGGGATCAGCGACCAGCGCCCGCCAGGCGATGAGGAGATCATCCAGGTCAAGCAGGCCGCGCTCGCGCTTGCGGTCGCGGTAATGCCGCAGCAGGCCGGCGATCGCGTCGGCCTGCTCGAGCGCCCAGGGAAACTGGGCTTCGATGACGGCGCGCGCCGGGGTCGCGGTGTTGATCGCGCGGGAGGCGATGTCGGCGATGGTGCGTGTCGTGGGCAGCCGTACCTCGGTGCCGTCGAGCCCGTGCTCCCCGCGCAGCAGGTCGATCAGGTCGATGACGTCGTCGGGATCGATGACCGTCACGTCCTCCAGCCCCAGATGCTGCGCGTGCTCGGCCACGATGCGGTGCGCGACGGCATGGAACGTGCCGCCGGCGATGCGCTGCGCAGCCTGTGGGTCGCCGCACATCGCCGCAGCGCGGGAGAGCATCGCGGACGCCGCGCGCCGGGTGAACGTCAGGAGCAGCATCCGTTCCGGTACGACCCCCGCCTCGAGCAGCCGCGCAACCCGTGCGGTGAGCACGCGCGTCTTCCCGGTGCCGGCACCCGCCGCGACCACAAGCGGCCCATCGCCGTGCTCGACGGCCTTCAGCTGTGCCGGATCCAGCCCGGCGAGCGCATCACATACTTCCACGGTGGTGACGGTAACGAGACCCCCGGACATCCAGCCGTCACGGCGAGTTTGCGGAGATGCTGAACCACCTAGCCACTCAGCCCGCAAGTCGGTCGGTGACGGTCGGCCGACCTACCAGATGGTGCCGCCGCCGATCGAGATGCCGCCCCAGGTGAGTGCGATGAAGATCGCGGCGAACACAACGGGAGCGATGCCTTTGCCGTTGCGCGCGAGTCCCTTGAAGAGGGCGATGACGGCGAGGACTGCGGCGACGATGGAAAGGGCACCGCCCAGTATCAGTCCGATGAACAGTGGGATGGGCATGAGCACGAGACCGGCCAGAGCGAACCAGAACGCGGCCCAGGCAGTCGGGTTGGAACGGCGTTCGACAGAGGAGGACATGCTTCCATTATCTGTGTTCGTGAACCACAGCCCGTGGAACGCGGCGCTATTCCTCGCTGTCAGTGCCGTCGGCATCCCGCTCGCGTTGATGATCGGCCTTGCCGATCTATCTGGATGGCTGTTCGATTCTGGAGACCGCAAGATCGAGCAGACGCAGACTGGCTGACGCGTGCATCCGGTTCCATCGAGGGTTCGTCGGTGCTTGTGTCTCGGTTCGCATCCGCACCCTCACGGACAGACGCGGACCCGGCGCCCCTCGAAGCTGACGACGTCGCCGAGCTGCAGCTGCCGCCCACGGCGGCGATCAACCTCGCCGTTCACCAGCACGTAGCCGTCGATGATGGCCTCTTTCACGTTTCCACCAGAGTCGAGCAACCCGGCGAACTTCAGGAACTGCCCCAGGCGAATGACCTCTCCGCCGATCGGGACGTCCTCGATCGGAGCCGCGTTCGTCATGCCGGAATGGTAGCCGACCAGCTGCCGGCATCGAAGCCGGTCCGCGTGCAGACGCGCCCGGACGGTGTGACACCCGTCCGGGCTCACCGGAGATAGGCCTACTCGGATACGTACTTGAACGAGAGCTGGATCCGGGAACGGAACAACAATGTCCCGTCGTCGCCGACAACGACATCCTGTTTCGTCACCTCGCCGATACGGAGATCGTGCAACGATCCCGCGGCTGTGGTGATGGCTTCTCGGGCCGCCTCCTCCCAGGACGACGAACTCGTGCCGATCACGTCGATCACTCGGTAAACGCTCATCTTGAACTCCTCATCGCTCGATGCCGACAGAACCATACTGATGGCGCTCTGCCGCAGATGGAAGGGATGCGGATTCGCCCCCGATACGGTGACGCCGAGATGCACACAAGCGCGCCGGGCGAGCGCAGTGCGCAGTTGCTCTAGGAGGCAGCCTTCTCCACCCACGTCACCATGAGGTACGGGCTGTACACGTAGACGATGGTGTCGCCCTTCCATGCGACTTCGATCGTGCCCTTGCCTTCGTTCATCGCGGAGATGATCTGAGAACGAACGGCTTCCCACACGTCCACGTCTGTGAACCGGTACTTGCGGTACGCCGTCTCCGGACCGATGTATAACGTCACGTTCGTTGCCATGGGACGCACTCTATCGACGCCGCAGATTCGGGAACGCCAGCGGATCCCTGCGCCGCCGGCGCACGCTCGGTGGGCGGTCCTCAACGGGACAGGGAGTTCACTGACGGCCCCTCGGTCGAGTTGAGCGTCAGTCCGGTAGACGGAGTTGGGCGAGAGTCGCTCCGTGGGGTCGGGGCTTGGGGTGACGTCCGGTTCTGGTGTGGGTCTCGATGACTTCGAAGCCCGCGGCGTGCAACTCGTTCGCAAGGGCATCGGGAGGCCAGCGGTAGGCGGTGACGACCGTATGTCGAGCCGATCTTCTCCACGTACTCAGCAGCTCGGTCCGAGTAGGCAGCTTCGACGTCCGACGGCATGAACGAAGCCTAGGAGAGATGATCAATCGGCTCTGCGAAGCCATCCCACGTCGCGGGGACGCGGAGGTCAGCCTCGGGCGTCGGCGATCAGGCGCGGTCGTCGGCGCCTTCGAGATGGAAGTAGTTCGTCCGCGATCCGTCGGGCCGCGTCCCCTCGTCGTAGGCGAAGGTGAGGCCGCGCTCGTCGAAGGCGGCGAACCATTTGGCCCAATCGATCTGCGTCAGCTCCTCGATCTCGACGCCATCCCCGAAGTCCAAGCGCAGCACGCCGATCCCGGCCTCGTCTTCGGGGTCCCGCGCGGTCGCAGGTGTCGCGTGGCGGTCCTCCGCCCAGCGACGGATGGTGTCATGGTCCTTCGTCGTCACGAGGCCCTGATCCCGCCCCTGCGTCCCGTCAGCAGCTGGTGCATTCTCCGGCAGCTCGTCGTTCCGGTCCGTGTCCATCACGCACCTCCTTTGGGTCGCCTCCCACAATCGTGGACGGGCTCGCGGGATTCGAGGGGGTTGCCGAATCGGAGCGTCCGCGCTACACGCGCCTGTGGCGAGTGGAGCGGCGTAACGTTCGATGGCGAGGAGGATCAGCATGACAAACGTTCGCTACATCGTCGACGATGTCGACGCCGCGGTCGAGTTCTACACACGCAAGCTCGGATTCGAGGTCGGGATGCATGTGCCCGGAGACTTCGCGATGCTCGATCACTCGGAGCTGCGGCTCTTACTCAACAGGCCCGGCGCGGGCAGCGCCGGACAGCCTGACGACACCGGGAAGACGCCCAGCCCCGGAGGGTGGAACAGATTCCAGTTCGTCGTCTCCGATCTCGACGCCACCCTGGCCGAGCTCACCAATGCGGGTGTACCGATCCGAACCGGGATCGTCGGGGGCGCAGGCGGCCGCCAGATCGTGATCGAGGATCCGTCGGGGAACCCGATCGAGCTCTTCGAGCCGAAGGCTTCCAGCGACGAACCGTGACGCGGGCGTCAGCCGCCGGCCGGTGGAACCGTGATGCGCATCACGGTCTTGCTCTTGCCGATGTGACGCTCGAACGTGAATCCCGCCTTCTCGAACATGGCCCTCGTGCCGTTGTGGAGGAACGAGGACGACGTCTTCTTGTCGGGGGCGAGCTCGTTGGGGAATGAGACCACCTCACCTCCGCCGGCCTGGGCGATCAACTCGAGCGCGCCATCGAGCGCCTCCCGCGCGACTCCCGAACGTCGGTGGTCGCGGTCGACGAAGAAGCAGGTGATGCGCCACGGTGCCGGCTTCGCCTCGCCCGCGTCGTACTGCTTGCGGTGATAGATGTTCGGCAGCTCGATCGGACTGCCGTACTCGCACCACGCGATCGCGTCGTCGCCGTCGAACACGAGCGCAGCGTGCGCAACGCCCTCCTCGACGAGTCGCTGCTTGAACGTCGCCCTGTCGTAGTCGTCTTTGACGGTGCGCTCGGTGTCGCTGTGGAAATACGAGCAGTAGCACCCGCCCCAGACCCCGTTGTGCTTCTGCGCGAGCGCCAGCCACGCCGGGAAGGTCTCGGGAGTGAGCGGCTTGACCACGTGCGAAGTCATCACGCCTACCTCACCGGCCCCACCTCTCGGACCACCGCGGCGAAGTCGATGCCGAGGGTCGCGGCCCGCAACGTGCGTGCCATGCCGTCATCCTGCCAGTATCAACGATCGATGTCACGGCTCGCATAGCTAGCGGGTGCGTCAGCAACCCCTAACGGAACGACGACGTCAGAGTCCCACAGCCATGTCGGTGAACCGCGAGAAGTGGCCCTGGAACGCCACCGTGATCGTGTCGGTCGGGCCGTTGCGGTGCTTCGCGACGATGAGATCTGCCTCGCCGGCGCGCGGGCTGTCCTTCTCGTAGGCCGACTCGCGATGCAGCAGCACCACCATGTCGGCGTCCTGCTCGATCGAGCCCGATTCGCGCAGGTCGGACAGAGCGGGCTTCTTGTCGGCGCGCTGCTCGGGACCACGGTTCAGCTGTGAGAGCGCGATGACGGGAACCTGCAGCTCCTTCGCGAGCAGCTTGAGTGCACGGGAGAACTCGGAGACCTCCTGCTGGCGGGACTCCACGCGCTTGCCGCTGGTCATGAGCTGGAGGTAGTCGATGACGACCATCTTCAGGCCCTCGCGCTGCTTGAGGCGGCGGCACTTGGCGCGGATCTCGACCAGCGTCATGTTCGGCGAGTCGTCGATGTAGAGGGGCGCGTCGTTGATGCGGCCGCGCGTGGAGGCTATGGTCGTCCAGTCGCGCGAGTCGAGCGTTCCCTTGCGCATGTTCTGCAGCGGCACCGAACCTTCGGCGCTCATCAGGCGCATCGCGATCTCGCTCCGACCCATCTCGAGCGAGAAGAAGATCGTGGGGAAGTTGTGCGTGATCGCCGCGGTGCGCGCGAAGTCGAGAGCGAGCGTCGACTTACCCATAGCGGGTCGCGCGGCGATGATGATCATCTGACCGGGGTGGAGTCCGTTGGTGAGCTGGTCGAGCCCCGAGAACCCCGTCGGGATGCCGGTCATCTGGCCGTCTCGGCCGCGCGCCGCTTCGATCTCGTCGATCGCCGCGCTGACGGCCGTCTCGAGCGGAACGTAGTCCTCGGCGGCATCCGCGCCGGTCACGCCGTAGATCTCGGCCTGGGCGTTGTTCACCAGATCGAGGGCCTCGCCCTGACCGGAGTACCCCATCTGCACGATGCGCGTGCCCGCCTCGACGAGTCGGCGCAGCAGCGCCCGCTCGGCGACGATCGACGCGTAATAGCCGGCGTTGGCCGCCGTCGGCACGATCGACGTGAGCGTGTGGAGGTAGTCGGCACCGCCCGCGCGCTGCAGCTCGCCGGTCTTGATCAGCTCGTCGGTGACCGCGACGACATCGGTCGGCTCGCCGTGCGAATAGAGCGTCAGGACGGCTTCGAAGATGAGCTCGTGCTTGGGGATGTAGAAGTCGGCACCGCGCAGTGACTCGATGACATCGGCGACCGCGTCCTTCGAGAGCATCATCCCGCCGAGGGTGCTCTGCTCCGCGAGGAAATCGTGCGGCGGGGTTCGCTCGTGCTCGCGGGGTCCGCCCATTCGCTCGTCGGAGATATCGGCGATCGACACTGCCATGTCCTCCTGGTTGCTGAGCGTGCGAAGTAAGGCCTTCCGGAGACCGAACACGCGAACGCGAACGACCTGGAGGCTGGACGCCGCAGCATCCGGCCTCGTTCCTTCAGCAGAGCATGATCCCCCGACATACGTCTCCATCGACGACGCGGCGGCTTCCCCTGGGCCGCACCCCACGCTAGAGAGGGGGTTCGCTTCTGCAACACACCCTGTGGATAAGTCTGTGGACGATATGCGGGAAACGCCGGTGAGCCTGTGCACAAAGCCTGTGGAGAATCGCCCGGACAGTCGCCTCGACCACATTTCTTTACCCGCGATCTGGGGTTTTCTTTCCCACAGGTTGTGGACGGGGATGTGTTTGAAGTCACCCTTGAAGGTTTGCCTCGCGGGGCACGACCTGTGTACAAAGTGGCGGGCCCCTGCAACCGCTCCAACGTCGCCGCGTGCTGCCGGACGGGCTCCGCGCCAAGCCGGCGTATGATGCCGGCGCAATCACGCGGACGCAGTGCGGCGCGCGCGCAGAAACGCGGATGCCGCGAGCGTGACTCTCCGAGGAGAGCCGGCTCGCGGCATCCGGTGTGCTGCAGAATTACTTCGCAGCAACCACCTGAAGGGTGATCACGGCGGTGAGGTCGTCGCGGAGGCGAACGGTCGCCTCGTGCTCGCCCACCGACTTGATCGGGGAGGTGATGTGGATCTTGCGCTTGTCCAGGTCGCCGAGACCGGCGGCCTTGACCGCGTCGGCCACGTGCTCGGTCTTGACCGAGCCGAAGAGGCGACCTTCAGCGCCCGCCTTGACGGCGAGCTTGACCTTGTTCGACTCGAGGGCGTCCTTGAGTGCGATGGCCTCGTCGTGGTCGTGGATGGCACGCGTCTCGCGGGCCGCGCGAATCGACGCGACCTGCTTCTCGCCGCCACGGGTCCACCGAACGGCGAAACCCTGGGGGATGAGGTAGTTGCGGGCGAACCCGTCCTTGACCTCGACCACGTCACCGGCGGAGCCCAGCCCGGCGACCTCGTTCGTGAGAATCAGCTTCGACATGGGTGCTCCTTAGCGGCCAGCGCCGGCGTAAGGCAGGAGCGCCATTTCGCGCGCGTTCTTGATCGCCTTGGCGATAAGACGCTGCTCCTGCACCGAGACACCGGTGATACGACGGGCGCGGATCTTCCCGCGCTCCGAGATGAACTTGCGAAGGGTGGCGACGTCCTTGTAGTCGATGACGCCGACACGAATCGCCTTCGCGGGGGCAGCGTTCTTCGCGCCCTTCCGCGGCTTCCGGCGATCGCCGGTTGCCTTTCCAGCCATGGTGTTTCCTTTGGGTTGTTGTCGGATGCCGCGACTCAGCGCGCACGCCGGGATACCGGCATCCGGAGTTTGTGTATTAGAACGGTGTGTCGTCGCCGTAGGCGCCAGGAGCGGCCCACGCGTCGCCGGAGGCACCCGCTGCAGCTGCGGGAGCCTGGGAGCCGGGGGTCGACCACGGCTCGTCCGCCGGGATCTGCCCACGGGACTGACCGCCGCCGCCGGCCGCGCGCGTCACCTGAGCGGTGGCGTAGCGGAGCGAGGGGCCGATCTCGTCGACCTCGAGCTCGATGGCGGTGCGCTTCTCGCCCTCGCGCGTCTCATAGGAACGCTGCTTCAGGCGACCGGTCGCGATGACGCGGGAGCCCTTCGTCAGCGAGCCCGCGACGTGCTCGGCGAACTCGCGCCACACGCTCGCGCGGAGGAACAGCGCTTCGCCGTCCTTCCACTCGTTGGCCTGACGGTCGAAGTTGCGCGGCGTCGACGCGATCGTGAAGTTCGCGACGGGGAGTCCGTTCTGCGTGTAGCGCAGTTCGGGATCAGCCGTGAGGTTTCCCACGACGGTGATGATCGTCTCGCCGGCCACGGTCGTTACGCGTCCTGCTTGGCGGGCTTCGCGGGGCGGGCGGCCTTGCGGGCAGCCTTCTCAGCGGAGCGCTCGGCTTCGGCGGCAACCATCGCGATGGCTTCCTCAGCGCGGAGAACCTTGGTGCGCATGATCTGCTCGCTCAGGTTCAGCTGACGGTCGAGCTCCTGCGTGGCAGCGCTCGTCGCGGTGAAGTTGACGACGGCGTAGATGCCCTCGGTCTTCTTCTGGATCTCGTAGGCGAGACGGCGCTTGCCCCAGATGTCGACCTTGTCGATCGAGCCACCATCATTCGTGATGACCTTCAGGAACTTGTCGAGACTCGGGGCGACCGTGCGCTCATCGATCTCAGGGTTCAGAATGACCATGAGTTCGTACTGGTGCGTCACTAACCCACCTCCTTCGGACTAGAACGGCTGCCAGGCATTTCCCGGCAGCAGGAGGGTGTGTGCACGTCGTCACGGGCTTACGCGGACTGGGCCGCCACCGGACAACCTTCTTAGTGTAACGGATGCCCCGTGAGCGGCCGAATCGGCGGTGCTGGCGCTGCTCGCGCTCCGCTACGGGTCCGGTGGCGGAGAATCTCGCCGAGACACCGCATCCGTGACGAGACACCGCCGATTCTGCGGTGTCTCGTCCGATGTGCGGTGTCTCGGGCTGCAGCGGGCGGCGCGGGCGGCGCGGCGGCGACGCCCGCGTCAGCGGAAGGCGCTGATGCCGGTCACGTGCTGACCGAGGATGAGGGTGTGCACCTCGTCCGTGCCCTCGTACGTGCGGACCGACTCGAGGTTCGCCGCGTGCCGGATCGGCGAGTTCTCGAGGAGGACGCCGTCGCCGCCGAGGATCGTGCGCGCCTCACGTGCGATGGCGATCGCCTCGCGGACGTTGTTGAGCTTGCCGACCGAGATCTGCGTCGGGGTGAGGGTGCCGGCATCCTTCATTCGGCCCGTGTGCAGCGCGAGGAGGGCGCCCTTCTGCAGCTCGAGCACCATGTTGACGAGCTTCTGCTGCGTCAGCTGAAACGACGCGATCGGCCGATCGAACTGCTCGCGCCGCAGGGCGTGCCGGAGCGCCGCCTCGTAGCTGTCACGCGCCGCGCCGAGCGCGCCCCAGATGATCCCGTAGCGCGCCTCGTTCAGCGCGGAGAACGGCCCGCGCAGACCGCGAGCGCCTGGCAGCATGGCGCTCTCCGGCAGCCGGATGTCGTCGAACCGCAGCTCGCACTGGACCGATGCGCGCAGAGAGCCCTTGGGCTCGAGCGGCGTGCCTCGAACCCGTTGGCGCCCGTGGGCACGAGGAATCCGCGCACGCCGTCCTCGGTCTGCGCCCACACCACGGCGAGCTGCGCGATGGTGGCGAGCCCGATCCAGCGCTTCGACCCCGTAAGGACCCAGTCGCCGCCGTCGCGACGCGCGAACGTCTTCATGCCGCCGGGGTCGGAGCCGGCATCCGGCTCAGTCAAGCCGAAGCAGCCGATGACCTCGCCGCGCGCCATTCGCGGCAGCCACTCCTGCTTCTGCTCCTCGCTGCCCCAGCGATGGATCGAGCCCATCGCGAGTGAGCCCTGCACCGACACGAACGTGCGGATGCCGGAGTCGCCGGCCTCGAGCTCGAGCGCCGCGAGGCCGTACTCCACGGCGCTCCGGCCGGCGCATCCGTACCCGTCGAGGGTCATGCCCAGCACGCCCAGTTCGCCGAGCTCGGGTGCCAGCTCGGTCGGGAACACACCTCGATCGAACCAGTCGGCGATGCCGGGCCGGATGCGCGCGTCGACGTAGGCGCGGACGCGATCGCGAACCGCGCGCTCGTCGTCCGTCAGCAGCGCATCGATTCCCAGGACATCGGATGCCGCGCGCAGCGCGTCGAGATCGTCGGGGTTCCTCGGCTCCATGTGCGTACTCCTCCTCGAGAGTCTGTGTCGATCATGCCGTGGCTGGTGGGCGTGGTGTGTCACAACTCCGCCTGACCTTCGCGCTCCAGCCGTCGGCGCCCCGGAATCGCGCGGCAGCGCGCGGGACCCCGCGGGCGGCAGGAGGAGTTATGACATGGGTGGCGCCCCTGCCCGTGGTGGAGGGAGTCGCCACGGAGGACAATGCTCGCCATGACGCGCGTCGCTTTCGCAGCGCTCCCGGCTTACGGGCACCTCCTTCCCCTGGTGCCGCTTGCCCAGGCGTTCCAACGGCAGGGTGCGGACGTGCGCGTCGCGTCAGCGGGTCCGGTGCTGAGGCTGCTGCCGCTTCCCGCGCAGCCGGGATTCGACCCCGACGTAGGCCTCGACGATCTGACCGCCCGGGCGGTCGCGGCCTTTCCGGCGCTCCGCGATGATCCCGAACGTCGCTGGCCGGCGGTGTTCTTCGGTCGAGTGAACCCCGCGCTCGCGATACCGCGCCTTCGCGAGTCCTGGCGTGGGTGGCGGCCTGATCTCGTGATCTACGAGGCGACCGACGCCGGTGCCTCCGTGGTCGCCGACGAGCTCGGCATCCCCGCCGTTTCTCTCGCGATCGGCAACTGGATTCCGCTGCTCGGCGCCCTCCCGGCGCTCGCCGGGCGTGCCCTCGATCCCTTCGATGGCGCGCCCCCGCCCTGGGAGCAGGCCGACGTCGCACTGGCAGCGCACCCCGAGACGGTGCCGCTGACGTACCTCGACTCGTTCCCGCCGC
Organism: uncultured Actinomycetota bacterium; assembly: GCA_963751055.1. GTDB lineage: Bacteria > Actinomycetota > Actinomycetes > Actinomycetales > Microbacteriaceae > Microbacterium. The sequence goes on from CAVVTB010000012.1 coordinate 422,376, forward strand.
GGTGGCGCACCCGGGAGCCACCCGTGCCGCGGGAAGCGCTCGACCTGAAGCCGGTCGCCTTCTCGATCCCTGGCCGAGACGATGGACTGCTCGGCGCGCTCGGTCGCGACCGGCCACTCGTCTACGTGACGCTGGGGACCGTCGCCCACACCCGGGTCGACGCTCTGCGCGCAGCCGTCGTCGGCGCGGCATCCCTCGACGTCGATGTGCTCGTGGCCGCCGGCCCGGACGCCGTGCCCGGGGCGCTGGCCGATCTGCCCGCGAACGTGACCGTGCGCGCGTGGGTGGATCAGCCCGCCGTGCTCGAGCGCGCCTCCGTCGCGATCCACCACGCCGGGACGGGAACGCTGTGCGCGTGCGCGGCGGCGGGCGTCCCTCAACTCCTGCTCCCACAGTTCGCGGACCAGCCGCACAACGCTCGGCAGGTCGCCGAGATCGGCCCCGGGCGAGCGCTCCGACGCGATGAGGTGACGGTGGATGCCGTCGCCGCCCACACGGCAGACCTCCTTGCCGACGGACCTCATCGCGCGGAGTGCGCCGCGCTCGCCGACGAGATCGCCGGCATGCCCGAACCGGACGCCGTCGCGGCGAAGCTGCTCGCGCGCATCGGCCGGTAGCGTGAGCGAATGGAGTGGACGGCGGAGGTCGCGGCCGGCGACTGGATCAGGGCTCGGCTCGGCGATGGACCCGGGTGGGCGGCGACGATGCACGGCGTGGTGCCGCGCGGCTTCGCAGCGTACGCGCGGATCTTCCACCCCGCGACGAGGGACCGACCCGTCGGGCAGGCATGGCCGCCGCTGCCCTACGCGCGTCACGAGCGGGAGTGGAGCGCCTTCATGGCCGCGCGCCCCGAGATCGACGAAGAGCGAGTCTCGTGGGCCGAGACCGCGCGCGCGTTCGGCACCACGATGCACGCGCTCGCGCAGTGGCAGCGGATCGTCGGCCCGCGTCCCGTCGAAGGCGAGGACGGCCCGAGGGATGCTGCAGGCTGGCGCTACGCCGATCCGCAGCCCGGGCTGCTCGAGGCCGACCTCGTTACCGCGGTCGCCGAGATTCTCGTCGCACACACGACGACGCCCGACGCCGGCTTCGTCGCGGTGTGGGACGGATGGGGCGGAGTCGTCGGCGCAATGGGCTACGGGCCGTCCCGCGTTCTCTACGCCATCTCCGACGGTTCGGGCGGCCCGGATCCCCGGCACGAGGAATTCCTCGGGCATGCCGCACGCGACACGCTGAACGACGTGTTCCGCAAGCCGACCTGGCAGCCGGGCATCCTGTCGGATGAGATCTCGAAGGGCGCCCGGCTGAGCCTGCCGAACCGCGATCACGTGCTGTTCCGTGGCGGCGTCTCGGAGCTCGCCGACTCGGAATGGGTGCTGCGCATGCCGTGGCGCGACCCCGCGCTCGAGGACCAGGGCTTCGTCCCCAGCGCCGAGAGTCCGAGCCTCATCTGGCCCGACGATCACGCCTGGGTCCTCGTCACCGAGGTGGACTACGACTCCACCATCGTCGGCGGAACGCCCGAGCTCATCCGCGTACTGTGCGCCGATCCGCGGCTCGAGGCGCTGCCGATCCGCGAAGGAGCCGACCTCGGCTGGGACGCGGACGAGGTGAACGGGTGAGCGACGCCGTGCCCACGTGGCCGCGCTCGTCGACAAGTTCGCGCAGTGGGCGCGGTGGCGAGACGAGAGGCTGCCGGCTGAAGCGCTGCCGATGACGGATGCTGTCGCTCCGGCATCCATCGAATCGGCGGCCGGGCGCGCGCCGGCGGCTTCCCTCGCCGCGCTTCGGCCACCGCCAGGGGTGGCGCTGCCGGGTCGTCGTCTGCAGCGCGGTGTGCCGTGGAAGGCGATCGTCATCATGGCCGCGATCCTGGGGTTCTGGCTGCTGTCGCAGACCGGACTCCTCGGCGTCTTCTTCCGCTGACGCGGCCGGCGTCGAGAACCGGTCAGAGGTCCTTCGTCGCGTCCCACACCGCGCGGCGTGCGGCCTGCTCCTCGGGGTCGGGGACGGGCAGCGACGCGATCAGCCGCTTCGTGTAAGGGTCCTGAGGATTGCCGAGCACCTGCGCGGTCGGTCCCTCCTCGGCGATCACGCCACGGTGCAGTACCACGATCTTGTGCGCGAGCATGTCGACGACGGCCAGGTCGTGCGTGATGAAGAGCGTGGCGAACCCGAACCGAGCCTGCAGCTCTCCGAACAGCTCCAGAACCTTAGCCTGCACGGACACGTCGAGGGCGCTCGTCGGCTCGTCCGCGATGAGCAGCTTCGGATCGAGGGCGAGGGCTCGCGCGAGGGACGCGCGCTGCCGCTGGCCGCCGGAGAGCTCGTGGGGGAATCGCTCGCCGAATGCCTTCGGCAGCTGGACCGCCTCGAGCAGCTCGTCGACCTTCGGGCGGACCTGCGTGAGGTCACGGGCGATGCCATGCACGATCAGCGGCTCGGCGACGCACTCGGCGATCGTCAACAGGGGGTTGAAGCTCGTCGCCGGGTCCTGGAACACGAAGCCCAGCTCCTTGCGACGCGGCCGGAACTCCCGCTCCCGCACGCCGAGCATCTCCGTCCCGAGCACTCGCAGCGAGCCGTCGGCCACGGGCGTGAGACCGGCGATCGCGCGGCCGATCGTGGTCTTGCCGGATCCGCTTTCGCCGACGAGGCCCAGCACCTCGCCGGGCGCAATCGTGAAGCTCACCCGATCCACGGCGCGGAAGGTCGGTCGCCCCATCCGTCCCGGATACTCGATGACGAGCTCATCGGCGACAACGACATGTGTCGCTGGATCCTGATCCGCGACGAGCGGTCGATCGACGATCTCGAGGCGCGGGACAGCGGCGAGAAGTCTCTTGGTGTATTCGTGCTGCGGCGAGGCGAAGAGGTCATGCACCGTCGCGGTCTCGACGATCTCGCCTTCGAGCATCACGGCCACGCGATCGGCGAGGTCCGCGACGACGCCCATGTTGTGGGTGATGAGCACGATCGCGGTGCCGTCCTCGTCGCGCAGCGCGCGGAGCAGCTCGAGGATCTCTGCCTGCACGGTCACGTCGAGCGCGGTCGTCGGCTCGTCTGCGACGATCACGGTCGGGTCGAGCGCGAGAGCCATCGCGATGATGATGCGCTGCTTCTGGCCGCCGGAGAACTGGTGCGGGTAGTCGTCGACGCGCCGCGACGGCTCTGGGATGCCCACCCGGTCGAGCATCTCGACGGCGCGAGAGCGCGCCTCCGATTTGCTGTATTTGCCGTGAGCGCGCAGGCCTTCTGCGATCTGCCATCCGACGGTGTACACCGGGTTCAGCGCCGTCGAAGGCTCCTGGAAGATCATCGCCGCTGCGGGGCCGCGCAGCGCGCGCAGCTGCGTCTCATCGAGTCCGACCACGTTCGTGCCATCCAGCACGACCGCGCCATGGGCTGTGGCGGTCTCGGGAAGGAGGCCCAGGATCGTTCGTGCGGTGACCGTCTTGCCGCTGCCGGACTCGCCCACGATCGCGAGCACCTCGCCACGTCGCACCTCGAGCGACACATCGCGCACGGCTCGGACGTCGCCCCCGTCGGTGGCGAACGTCACATCGAGTCCGCGGATGTCAACTGCCAGGTCGATCTCACGGCCATCAGATCACCTCGCCCATCTCTTCGCGGGAGACCGGCTGGCTCGCGGCGACCGCATCGGCGGGCGTGCCCCCGACAGCGCGACGGCGGGCCCTCAGCCGGGGGTCAGCGAGGTCGTTGAGGCTTTCGCCGACAAGCGTCACGCCGAGCACGGCGATCACGATCGCGATGCCGGGGGGGATCGCCGTCCACCATATGCCGCTCGTGACATCACTCATCGACTTGCGGAGGTCGTAGCCCCATTCGGCGGCGGCGGTCGGCTCGATGCCGAACCCGAGGAAGCCGAGGCCGGCGAGCGTCAGTACCGCCTCGGAAGCGTTGAGCGTCATGATCAGGGGCAGCGTGCGGGTCGAGTTGCGGAACACGTGACGGAACATGATGCGCCAGGTCGACGCGCCCATCACCATGGCCGCTTCGACGAAGGCCTCCGACTTCACCCGGACGACCTCGGAGCGGACGACTCGGAAGTACTGGGGGATGAAGACGACGGTGATCGAGATGCCCGCCGCGAACAGACCGCCCCAGAGACCGGACTGGCCGCCGCTGATCGCGATCGCCGCGACGATGGCGAGCAGCAGCGTCGGGAAGGCGTAGATCGCATCGGCGATCACCACCAGCACTCGGTCGAGCCAGCCCCCGAGGTAGCCCGAGATCAGGCCGAGGATCACGCCTGCGAAAACCGAGAGCAGCACCGCGATGATGATGACGAGGAGGGCCGTCTGCGCACCCCAGATCGTGCGCGACAGCACGTCGTAGCCGCCGACGGTCGTCCCGAGAAGGTTCACCGGGTTAGGCGGCTGCTGCGACCCGAAGAGTTCACCGTCCGGACCGCGCAGCTGGTTGAACCAGTACGGCGCGATGTACTGGGCGAAGATCGCAACGAGGATGAAGACGGCCGTGATCACCAGGCCCGCGACGAGCATGCCCCGCTGCAGGCCGATGCTCTGCCGCAGCTGGTGGACGACGGGCAGCCGCCCGAAGAACGCGCGAGCGCTTCGCTTGCCGGCCATCAGTAACGCACCCTCGGATCGATCAGCGCCGCGATGATGTCGACGATGAAGTTGGTGAGTGCGACGATCACCGCGAGCAGAGCCACGATTCCCTGCACGGCGACGAAGTCGCGGGCGGTGAGGTATTCGGTCAACTGATAGCCGAGACCCTGCCATTCGAATGTGGTCTCGGTCAGGACCGCTCCGCCGAGCAGCAAAGCGATCTGCAGTCCGATCACCGTGATGATCGGAATGAGGGCCGGCTTGTAGGCGTGCTTGCGCACGAGCCGGTAGCCGCTCACCCCCCTCGACCGCGCCGCATCGACGTAGGGCATCGAGAGCGTGCCGATCACATTCGTCCGCACGAGACGCAGGAAGATACCGGCGGTCAGCAGTCCCAGTGCGATCGCCGGAAGGATCGCGTGGAGGAGCACGTCGGCGAGGTACGCGGGATTCCCGGAGAAGAGCGCGTCGATCGTGTAGATCCCGGTGTTACGACCGCGATTCAGGGCGAGTTCGGTGCGGACACTCGCGCGACCGCTCGCCGGAAGCCAGCCGAGCCAGACCGAGAAGATGAGCTTCAGCACGAGACCCGCGAAGAACACGGGTGTCGCGTAGAAGAGGATCGCGCCCACTCGGAGACCGGCATCCTGCCAGCGGTCTCGACGGGCGGCGGCGATCATCCCGAACGGGATGCCGACGATGAACGCGACCAGGAGCGCGTAGAGCGCGAGCTCGAGCGTCGCGGCTCCGTACTTGAGCAGCACGTCGACAACCGGCTGACCATCGGTGATCGTGGTGCCGAAGTCGCCCCTCAGGACCTGTCCGAGGTACTCGACGTACTGCACCATAAGCGGGCGGTCATATCCCGCTTGGTGGATCCTCTCCTGCAGCTGGTCGGCGGGGAGTCTGCCGCCGAGCGCGGCCGTGATCGGGTCGCCGATGGAGCGCATGAAGAAGAAGACCATCGTGACGAGGATGAAGACCGTCGGGATGACCAGCAGCGCACGGACGATGAGGTACCGCCCGAGCGTTCCGCCCTTTCGGGCTCGGCGGCGAGCGAGCGCGGGCGGTGGCTGGTCGACCGGGACCACAGCTTCGGTCGTCATAGCAGGGAGCCTATCTTCGGGTGGGGCAGACGAAAGGGTGGGAAGACCCGCCGAGCGAGTCTTCCCACCCTCTTCGTGCCTGGCTTACTTGGTGAGAGGTGCGAAGCGGAACTTGAACGAGGCGTCGAGCACGACCCCGTCCACGCCCTCACCCGACACCGCGAGCTCGTTGCCCTGCAGCAGCGGCACCGTCGAGAGCAGCTCGCCGACGCGGGCCTGGATGTCCTCGATGAGCTGAGTGCGCTCGGCGACATCGGGCGTTACCGCCTGCTTGAGGATCATCTCCTCCGTCTGAGTGTCGCTGAAGTGGTTTCCCAAGAAGTTGTTCGTGAGGAAGAACGGAGTCAGATAGCTGTCGGCGTCGGAGTAGTCCGGGTACCAGCCGAGCTGGTAAGCGGGGTACACGTCGGCCGTGCGATCCTTCGAGTACTGAGTCCACTCGGTGGACTTCAGGTCCACCGCGAAGAGGCCGTCCTTTTCGAGCTGGTCCTTGACCATCGCGTACTCGTCACCCGACGACGGGCCGTAGTGGTCGTCCGAGTTGTACTGCAGGCTCAGCTGGACAGGAACCTCCACGCCGGCAGCCTCGAGGGTCGCCTTCGCCTTCTCGGCATCCGGTCCGCCGTTACCGTCGCCATAGAGGTCCTTCAGCACCGTGGTGGCGCCGGCGAAGCCCTCGGGAACGAACGAGTACAGCGGCTGGAAGGTGTCCTTGTAGACCTGCGTGGCGATCGCCTGGCGATCGACAGGTGGGCGACGGCCTGCCGGACCGCCTGCGCCTTGGTCGGGTCCGCTTCAGGCGTCTTCGCGCCGTACGGCTGCGTGTCGAAGTTGAACACGATGTACCGAATCGAGCCGCCAGGGCCGTCGGTGACCGTCAGGCTGTCGTCGCCGCGGAGGTCCTCGACGTCGGTGGCCGACATCGTGCGGTACGCCACGTCGATGTCGCCTTCCTGAATGGCGAGCTTGAGGTTCGTCGGGTCGGCGAAGTAGCTGAGGATCACGCCGCTGTTCGCGGGCGCCTCGAGCAGGCCCTTGTACTCGGGGTTTGGCGTGAACTCCACCGTCGTGTTGAAGTCATACTCCGAGATCGCGTACGGCCCGCCGAACGCGTTCGCCGCGACGATGTCCGCATCGGGAGTGACGGCGTCGGCGGAGAAGGTCTCCTCGTCCACGATCGCGCCGGGGAAGCTCGTCAGGATGTAGGGGAAGATTTGGTCATTCTCGACCTTCAGGTTGAAGACCACCGTCTGTTCGTCGGGGGTATCGACGCTGTCGAGGTTGTAGAGCAGGCTCGACGCGCCGTTGGGGTCTGCGATCGCGATGTTGCGGTCGAACGAGAACTTCACGTCGGAGGACGTGAGGTCATTGCCGTTCGCCCACTTGAGGCCCTCGGGCAGCGTGACCGTGTACTCGGTCGGCGAGGTGAACTCGGCGGTCTCGGCGAGGTCGGGGACGACCTCCGTGCTGTTGAAATCGGTGTTGACCAGGTACGGGAACACCTGGGTCTGCACCGTGAGTGATCCGTTGTCGTACGAGCCGGCCGGGTCGAGGAAAGTGACCTTGTCGGTGGTGCCGACGATGAGCGGTTCACCCGAGGCGTCGCCGCCGTCGTTGTCGGTTCCGCCGCCACCGGCGCAGCCGGCGAGGAGAAGGGCCGAGGCTCCGAAGGCCCCGATGGCGAGGCCGAGACGGCCGCGCGCGCTGTGGTGCAGTGACATAGTGCTACCTCTGCTGTGGAAGAGTCGACCGCGTCAGGTAGCGCGGTCCTCCGCTATCTTCACCCCGCATCTGCCAGAGAGCAATCCGGTGAACGATTCGTAACCAGACCGAAACTCGGCCCGGATGACACCGAGTGCCGTCAGGAACGTCCGGCCCACCAGGTGAGAAGTCGCCGCTCGGCCTCTTCCTCGCCCAGGACGCCTTCATCGAGGCGCAGATCGAGCAGGAACCTGTAAGCCTCGCCGACGTCGCGGCCGGGTCCGATTCCGAGGACTTCCTGGATGCGGTTGCCGTCGAGCTCGGGGCGCATCGCGTCGAGCTCCTCCTGCGCCGAGAGCTCGGAGATGCGGCGCTCGATGTCGTCATAGGCGCGCGCCAGGCGGCCCGCCTTCTTCGCGTTGCGGGTGGTCACATCGGCACGGGTGAGGATGTGGAGCCGTTCGAGCTCGGCCGCGGCATCCCTCACATAGCGCCGCACGGCCGAGTCGGTCCACGCGCCCTCGGCATAGCCGAAGAAGCGCAGGTGCAGTTCGATGAGGCGGGTCACGATCCCCGTGGTGTCGGAGTCGAACCGCAGCGCCTGCAGGCGCTTGCGGGCGAGACGGGCACCCTTGAGGTCGTGGTGGTAGAAGGTGACCCCGCCGCCGGGCTCGAGCTTGCGCGTAGCGGGCTTGCCGATGTCATGCAGCAGTGCGGCCAGCCGCAGTGGCACGTCGGGCGCAGCATCCGGATGCCGAGCCTTCTCGAGTTCGATGGCCTGCCGGAGGACGGTGAGCGAGTGCTCGTACACGTCCTTGTGGTGGTGGTGCTCATCCATCTCGAGCCGCAGCGCGGGCACCTCGGGGAGGAACTCGGCCATCAGCCCGGTGTCGACGAGCAGACGGATGCCGCGAACCGGGTCATCGGTCTGCAGAAGCCGCACGAGTTCGGCCTGGATGCGTTCGGGGCTGACGATTTCGAGGGTGGCTTTGAGCTCGGCCATCGCCGCCATCGTGCCGGGGTCGACGTCGAATGCGAGCTGCGCCGAGAAGCGCGCTGCGCGAAGCATCCGGAGCGGGTCGTCGCCGAAGCTGATCGCGGGGTCGGCGGGAGTGCGCAGGCGGGCTGCGATGAGGTCCTCCACGCCGCCGGTCGGGTCCACGAGAGTGCGACCGGGCACCCGAAGGGCCATGGAGTTGACCGTGAAGTCGCGGCGGGCGAGGTCGCCCTCCAGCGTGTCGCCGAACTCCACGGTCGGCTTCCGCGTCACTCCGTCATAGCTGTCGGCGCGATAGGTCGTGATCTCGACCTGCTCGCCCGCGATCTTCGCGCCGATCGTGCCGAAGGCGCGGCCGATATCCCACTGCGCGGTGCTGATCGGCTTGACGATCCGCATGATCGCATCGGGCAGGGCATCGGTCGTGAAGTCGAGGTCGTTGGTCGCGCGACCGAGGAGCGCATCGCGCACGGGGCCGCCGACGATGGCGAGATCATGGCCGGCGGCGGCGAACGCCCCGGCTAGCGTGGCGACGACCGGCGAGGTCGCGAGCGCGTCGAGGCGCGCCACTCCCTCGGCCATATTCAGCATGCCTTCGAGCCTAGCGAGCCGTGTTCCGCCTCACTTTCCGGACAGCGTGTCACGCGAACCGGAGGAACCCCGTGAACACGAGTTCTCGAACTCGAGGAAGGAGGTCCGCCCGCAGCTCGCCGGCATCCACGTCGAGCAGTTGGGCGATCGCGTCGATCAGCGGCCCGACCGCGAGGTCTCCGTCGCACGCTCCGACGAGGGCCGCGAGACCCGGATCGACCGCGAGCGCGCGGCCGAATGCGCCGCCTTGTCGCAACTCGATCACCGTCGGGTCCTCCTGCCCCGGCAGGTGATGGCGCGCCTCTGTGACATCGGGTGCGCCCACGAGTATGGATGCCGCGAGGGCCGTGTCGTCGAGAACCGCGAGCCTGTCGTGGGCGTCGAGGGCGTCGGCGAGGTGCGCCCCCAGACCGTCGCCGGCGAGGGCGTGCGGGAGAGACTCGTACCGCGCCAGCGCAGGACGCCCCGCGACCGGACGACGAAGCAGGATGTAGCCGAAGCCCACCTCCGTCACCTTCCTCGCGTCGAAGTCATCGATCCATGCGTCCACGAGCCCGGCGAACGCCGGAGTGCCGGCGATCGTGCCGCCGTCCCGCACCCAGAGTTCCGCATATGAGAGGGGATCGAGGATCTCGCGTTCGACCACCCATGCGTCGAGGGGCACCGGCGAGGCCTCGACCCATTCGCGGACGCGGTCGAGGCCCGTGGTGCCGGCGCGAGTCTCCCAATTGCCGAGCAGCTGCGCGACGCCGCCCGGAGCGAGGTGCGCGCCGACCCCCCGTACGAACTCCGAAACCAGGTCATCGCCCACGAGTCCGCCGTCGCGGTATTCGTAGGACGGGACACCCGCCACCCGGGGCGTGATCACGAATGGCGGGTTCGACACGACGCGGTCGAACTCCTCGCCCTCGACAGGGTCGAACAGGCTGCCGAACCGCGCCTCGATCCCGTCCACGCCGTTCAGCAGAGCGTTCAGCTGCGTGAAGGCGAGCGCCCTCCGGGAGATGTCCGTCGCGACCATGTGCCCCACGCCGCGCCGCGCGCGCAGCGCCTGGATGCCGCATCCCGTCCCGATGTCGAGCCCACGTCGAGCCGGCGTGGGCAGCTGCAGCGAAGCGAGTGTGAGGGATGCCCCGCCGACCCCGAGCACATGATCCTCGGGAAGCGGTCCGCCGAGCGCTGCCTCATCGAGATCGCTCGCGATCCACCATTCCCCGGCCCCGCCGGCATCGACGAACGACTGGGGGCGGATGAGGGCGAGCGGGTGCATGTCGTCGTCGACGGATGCTGCGAGCCCCAAGCCCATCAGCCCTGAGGCGCCGGTGCGGGGCAGCGCCCGCGAGACGGCATCCATCGACTGCGGCATCGCGAGGATCAGCAGTCGGGCGAGAACCGCGAGAGCGTCATCGCGGGCACCCAGCGCCCGGATCGCCGGCGACCGCAGCCCCCGCACGATGGCGTCGTCGGCGGCATCGCCCCACGCGCTGCGCACCGAGTCCGAGGTGAAGCCGGCGTCGCGCAGGTCGGCGGCGAGCGCACCGCACAGCACGGGATCGGGGACGGGGATCACAGCTCCATTCAATCGCGGCCGCCCCCGCGCCGCTCGCGTTCGGAGGCCTCGGAGGCTCGAACCGTAGAATCTCTTTCGATCGTGCGGTCCGGACATCGCACAGGAGCGAACCAGAAGCATGACCGTGACCCCCTCGCGTGAGCGCGCCCGTCGGCGTTCCCTCCCCACGCGCGCCGTCGCGGCTCTCGGTGTGATCGCCATCGCCCTGCTGCCGGTGCTCGGTCCGGCGGCCGCCGTCGCGGTCAGCCCCACGCCGACACCCGAACCACAGATCCCGGCCGGAACCACAGCCTTCACGCTGTCACCGGTCGGCAGCGGGATCGTCCGTCCCGGCGACCGGCTCTCGGTTTCGGTCACGCTCGAGAACGGGACCGCCCAGGCGCTCGCCCCGATCCCGGTCACGCTGGCGCTCGGTGCCACGCCGCTGCGCGACCGCGCGGCGCTGACCGCCTGGCTCGGCGGCGACACCGATGGCGTTCGCACCGAGGATGTCGCCACCGGCGCCCTCGACCAGGTCCTCCCCGGGACGGCGCAGGTCTCTGGGATCGGTGTGGAGGCCGACAACCCGGCACTGCAGAGCCTCGAGCCGGGCGTGTACCCACTGCGGGCGACGTACTCCGGCCCTGAGGGGCCGACCTCATCGACCAGCGCGATGATCGTTCCGGATGACTCGGCTCCCCCGGTCGGGATCGGCGTCGTCGTGCCCATCACGGTGCCGGGGCTCTCCGAGGGACTTCTCACCGCGGAAGAGCTCATCGCGCTCACTTCCCCGACGGGCTCTCTGACGAACCAGCTCAACGCGGTGGAGGGAACCTCGGCGATCCTCGCCGTGGACCCCGCGATCCCCGCCGCCATCCGGGTGCTGGGGACCTCGGCTCCCGAATCCGCGCTGCTGTGGCTCGCCCGGCTCGAGGCTCTGCAGCAGTCGAGATTCGCGCTTCAGTTCGGAGACGCAGATGTCGCGGTTCAGATCGAGGCCGGTCTCTCGCGTCCCGTCGGCCCGCTGTCTCTCTCGGCCTACATGAATCCGAGCGACTTCATCCCCGAGGCGACCCCCACGCCGCAGGTGACGCCCGGTGCGACTCCGACGGCCGAGGTCGATCCCGACGCACCGGTGTTCCCGGACCAGGCGGCGCTGCTCGACATCGGGGGCGGACGCGCCGGGGTGTTCTGGCCGGCGTCGGGAACGGCGGGACCCGCCACCGTCGCCACGCTCGGCGGCCTGACGATCGACGACCAGAAGTCCCTCACGATCGTCCCGTCGGCGTTCACGGTCGACGGCGCATCGGGGGCCACAGTCCCGGCCCACGCCCACGCCGGCGAAGCCGACCTGCTCGTGTACGACAGCGACGTGTCGCGCGCACTGAACGAGGCCTCCGTCCTCGACGAGACGACGCTGCGCGGCGCCCCCCTCACTGCGGCGACGGCCTACCTCGCGTTCGCGACCGCCGAAACCGAAGGTGCGCCGCTGCTCGTCGCACTCGACCGCGACCTCGATCGGTCACGCGTTGGCCTGCGCAGCGCGATCGCGACCGCCGCACAGGCGCCCGGCGTCGCCCCGCTCACCCTCGGCCGCATCGCCGCCGCGGATGCGGAGGACGTCGAGTTGATGGATGCCGCAGCCGACCCGGCACGCGTGGCGACAGCATCCGCTCTGTTCGAGGGAGAGACGACGCTCACGAGGTTCGCGACGATCCTCGACGACATGAGTCTCATCACGGGACCCGAGCGTGCCGAGATCCTGCAGCTGCTCGGGGTCGGCTGGATCCCCGACCCCGAGACCTGGGGGGCGGCGGTGGCCGACCATCGCGCCGACACGGTCACCACGCTCGATTCGGTCGACCTCCTGCCGACGAGCACTGTGAACCTCTTCGGCTCGGACGCGGACCTGCGGTTCTGGGTGCGCAACGACCTGCCCTATCCGGTGAACCTCGTCCTGTACACGACGCCCGATGACTTGCGGCTCGCCGTGCAGCGCGCGACGCCGCTCGTGGCCGGGGCATCGAGCAACACGCGCGTCGAGGTGCCGGTGCAGGCGCGCGTCGGCAACGGCGAGGTGACGCTGACGCTCCAGCTGCGCAGTCGCGCGAGCGTCGCGATCGGCGATTCGGTGGACGTCGACGTCAACGTGCGCGCCGAGTGGGAGACCGTCGGCATCGCCGCGCTCGCGATCGTCGTCGGCGGCCTTCTCGTGCTCGGAGTTGTCCGGACCGTTCTGCGGATCCGGGCCCGGCGAAGGCGTGGCGCGGACGAAGGCGCACCGGACGCCGAAGCGCCAGCGGTCGCCGATCCGGAGCGCAGCGAGTGAGCGGCATCGGACGCGCGAGCGTCCTGATCGGCGCGGGAACGCTCGTCTCCCGCCTCTCGGGGTTCCTGCGCGCCGTCGTCCTCGCGTCGGCGGTCGGCGCGACGACCGAAGCCGGCAACGCGTTCGCCATCGCGAACCAGCTGCCGAACAACATCTACGCGATCATCGCGACCGGCCTGCTGAGCGCCGTCGTCGTGCCGCAGATCGTCAAGGCCGCGGCCCACGATGACGGCGGGCGGGCCTTCGTCTCGAAGCTGTTCACCCTCGGCACCGTCGTGCTCCTCGCGACCGCGGTCATCGCGACCGTCGCGGCACCGTGGCTCGTGCAGCTGTTCGCACCGGGGTTCCCGCCCGAGCAGCAGGCTCTCGCGACCGCCTTCGCGTACTGGTGCCTGCCGCAGATCCTGTTCTACGGTCTCTATGCCCTCGTCGGCGAGTCACTCAACGCCCGCCGCGTCTTCGGTCCCTTCACGTGGGCGCCGATCGTGAACAACCTGGTGTCCATCGCCGGATTCCTCGTCTTCATCTGGCTCTTCGGGGCCGGCGGTCAGGAGACCGAGTGGACCCCGGAGATGATCGCACTGGTTGCGGGTACCGCGACCCTCGGCATCGTGGTGCAGGCCGGCATCCTGTTCCTCTTCTGGGGCCGGACCGGACTTCACGTCCGTCCCGACTTCCGTTGGAAGGGCGTCGGCCTCGGCCAGATCGGCCGCCTCGCCGGCTGGACGTTCCTCATGGTCCTCGCCGGGCAGCTCGCCGGGCTCGTGCAGTCCCGGGTGCTCTCGGACATCCCCGAGGGCGATGCCGGCATCTTCGTGTCGCAGAACGCGTGGCTGCTCTTCATGCTTCCGTACTCGATCATCGTGCTGTCCATCGGGACGCCCTACTTCACGCAGCTCAGCGAGCATGCCGCCGCCGGCCGCGACGACGAAGTCCGCTCCGACATCGGGCGCAGCATCCGCACCCTCGGCGTCTTCGTCGTGGTCGCGACCGCCGCTCTCGCCGTCGCTTCCATTCCCGCGTCGCGGATCTTCACCGGCAGCGCCGACGAAGCCGTCGCGGCGGCCCAGGTTCTGCTGGCATTCCTGGTCAGCCTCGTGCCGCTCGCGGTCCTCTTCGTCGTGCAGCGCACCTTCTATGCCTATGACGACACGCGGACGCCCTTCTTCTTCACGCTCCTGCAGTGCGTGCTCGTCGTCGCCACCGCGCTGCTGGCTGCCGCGACGCTGCCCGCGCACCTCCTCGCCGCCGGTGTGGCGCTCGGGCAGTCGATCTCGAGCCTCATCCAGGTGATCATCGCGACCTGGCTGCTGCAGCGACGTCTCGGTGGCCTTCGCATCGGGTCCTGGATGCTGTCGCTCGGCCGGTTCGTGCTGGCGGCCGTCCCGGCGGCGGGCGCCGGCTGGCTCACCTTCCTGCTGCTGGGCGGCACGGAGGGCTGGACCGTCGCGGACAAGTTCCTCGGCGCTCTCGGCACCGCCATCATCGGCGCGGTGGTGCTGCTCGTCTACGCCGGCTTCCTCGCGCTGCTGCGCGCGCCCGAATTGACCCCTGCCCTCGCGCTCGCGCGCCGGCTTCTGCCGGGCGGAAAGTAGCGTCACACGCCGACCTCTCCCAGCGAGCGTGGAATGTCACGCGGTTAGCATTGGTTGAGGCAGTCGGAACGACGAAAGGGGCGCAGTGCGTCACGTCATCATCATCGGATCGGGTCCGGCAGGGTACACCGCAGCGATCTACGCGGCACGTGCGAACCTCCAGCCGCTCGTCGTCGCAAGCTCGGTCGAAGCGGGCGGCGATCTCATGACCACGACGGACGTCGAGAACTTCCCGGGCTTCCCCGATGGCATCCAGGGTCCCGACCTCATGACGAAGATGCAGGAGCAGGCGGAGCGTTTCGGCGCCGAGGTCCTGTACGACGACGTCGTCTCGCTCGATGTCGACGGAGCTGTGAAGAAGGTCGTGCTGGGGAGCGGTGCCGAGCACGAGGCCAGCACCATCATCTACGCGACCGGCTCGGCGCACCGCAAGATCGGCATCGAGGGCGAGGAGCGGCTCTCGGGTCGCGGCGTCTCGTACTGCGCGACCTGCGACGGCTTCTTCTTCCGCGACCGCGTCATCGCCGTCGTCGGCGGCGGAGACTCGGCGATGGAGGAGGCGACGTTCCTCACCAAGTTCGCGTCGAAGGTCTACGTGATCCACCGCCGCGACGAACTCCGGGCCTCCAAGATCATGCAGGAGCGGGCGTTCGCGAACGAGAAGATCGAGTTCGTCTGGAACAGCGAGGTCGTCGACGTGCTCGGCGAGGATGCCGTGACCGGCGTCGTGCTCGAGTCGACCGTCGACGGCACCCGCAGCGACCTGGCCCTCGACGGCGTGTTCGTCGCGATCGGCAACGATCCCCGTACGCACCTCGTCCACGGCAAGCTCGACCTCACACCCGAGGGGACGATCTGGGTCGACGGACGCTCGTCCCGCACCTCTGCGCCCGGCGTCTTCGCCGCCGGCGACGTGATCGACCCGACCTATCGTCAGGCCGTCACCGCCGCGGGCAGCGGCACGGTCGCCGCCCTCGACGTCGAGCACTTCCTCGCCGCGCTCGGTGAGGCCGGTGCGCCGGACGTGCAGGGGGACCAGATCGAGAACCTCGCTGGCGCCGACGCCGCCTGAGCCGCCCGCGCGCCGAATTGCGCGACGGAACAATCCGAACGCGCGCTGTGTTCGAACAACCGAGAAGACTTCCCCGAGAAGGAGCAACCATATGACTGCCAAGGCGACGACATCCGCCAGCTGGAACCAGGACGTACTGCAGGCCGAAGGCCCCGTCCTGGTGGACTTCTGGGCCGAGTGGTGCGGACCGTGCCGCATGGTCTCGCCCATCCTCGACCAGATCCAGTCGGAGCACCCGGACAAGATCACGATCCTCAAGCTCAACGTGGATGAGAACCCCGACCTCGCCATGAAGTACCAGATCACGTCCATCCCCGCGATGAAGGTCTTCCACCAGGGTGAGGTCCAGACCACGATCATCGGCGCGAAGCCGAAGTTCGCTCTCGAGCAGGACCTCCAGAAGTACCTCGCCTAGTCGACCGCACCGCGAAGCCGCCACCGCCCGGGAGTGAATCCCAGGTGGTGGCGGTTTTCTGTTGCATGCCGGATGCGGCATCCATAGATCTTCGAAGTTTCTTGGGCAAGGATGTCGATTCAGGGCCCCCTCGTTCGACGCACAGGGTGAGAAGGGCCGGAGCGGCTCTCACGGGCCGCGGCTCGAAGAACGAAGGAGCACAACATGCGTTACATGCTGATCATGCAGGTGGAGCCGGGTGCGGCAGCACAGGCGGCCGAAGAGCTCGATTTCGAGCAGATCGTCGCGGCGATGGGCGCCTATAACGAAGAGCTTCAGAAGGCCGGTGTCTTCCTGTCGGCCGAAGGTCTCAGCGACGCGGACGAGGGTTTCCGGGTCGACTTCTCGTCGACGCCTCCGGTGGTCACCGATGGACCGTTCGCCGAGGCGCGCGAGGTCTTCACCGGTTTCTGGATCCTCGAGGTCGCGGACCGCGAGGAGGCCGAACTGTGGGCACGGAAGTGCCCGCTCGGTCCTGGGGTGGCGCTCGAGGTCCGTCGAGTCAACGAGCTCGCCGAGATGGATCTGCCGGCCGACAACGAGTGGCTCGCCAAGGAACAGGAGTGGCGCGCCGCCAACGCGTGAGCTCAGGCCTCGGCACGCACCGTCGCATCCCAGCGGCGGTGCGTGTTCGCGTCTCCGAGCAGGCGCCAGACGGCGCGGGTGAGCGGGGGATACTCGAGGGCGATCTGGCGCAGCACACGGTAGTGCCGCGCGGCGTTGGGCCGCGAGCCACCGTTCTCCGAGATGTTCTCGGCACGGAGGGTGAAGACCACCAGCTCATCGACGGTGGGGAGGTCCTCCATGAAGTCCCAGGGGTCCTCGCCACTGCGCAGCCGCTCCGCGATCACCACCGAGAGCTCATCGGCCGCCTCTGCGCGCAGCAGCTCCAAACTGGCTCGGCGGCGTGGTGTCTGATCGTCCTTCGGCACCCTTCCAGGGTACGTCGAGCCGGGCCGCACGCGACCCGTCGCACGCCTACGCTGGCAAGGTGACCGATGCCGAAGACCACGCCCGCCGTACGGTCGAGGCCGTGTGGCGCGGCGAGTCGGCGCGGATCGTTTCGGCGCTCACCCGGCACACCGGCGACTTCTCGTGGGCAGAGGATCTCGCCCAGGAGGCGCTGGTGGAGGCGCTCGCCCGATGGCCTGAGACGGGTCTCCCCGACAATCCGGGTGCCTGGCTCCTCGCAGTCGCCAAACGCCGCGCGATCGACGGCTGGCGCCGGCGCGAGCGCCTCGCCGCGCGCGAACCCCTGCTCGCTGTGGACGTCCATGACGAGGAGTCGCTCGACTCCGTTCCTGAGCTCGCAGACCCCGACCGGATCGACGACGACGTGCTGCGGCTGGTGTTCGTCGCCTGCCACCCGCTCCTCCCTGCCCAGGCGCGCCTCGCCCTGACGCTGCGCACAGTCGCCGGCCTCACGACGGAGCAGATCGCCCGCGCGCTGCTCATGACGGTCGCCACCGTCCAGCAGCGCATCGTCCGCGCGAAGCGCTCGCTGGCCGCCGCGTCGGTGCCCTTCGAGGTTCCCGACCGAGCCGAGCGCCCGGAACGCCTCTCCAGCGTGCTGCAGGTGATCTACCTCCTTTTCACCGAGGGCTACGCCGCCGCCGGCGGAGACCGGCCCGTCCGGCCGGAGGTGGCGCGAGAGGCGGTGCGTCTGGCGCGACAGCTGTCCGCCCTGATGCCCTCCGAGCCCGAAGTGCACGCGCTCATCGCGCTGATGGAGTTCCAGTCGTCTCGCTTCGCCGCCCGCGTCGACCTGGAGGGGCTGCCGTTGACGCTCGGCGAGCAGGATCGACGTCGCTGGGATCGTTCGGCCATCGCGCGCGGTCGCGCCGCACTGGAGCGAGCGGATACCGCGGGCCGAGGGTTCGGATACTACGGACTGCAGGCAGCCATCGCCGAGTCCCATGCGATCGCGCCGTCGTTCGGCGACACCGACTGGACTCGCATCATGGCGCTGTATGACGCGCTCGAGTCCCTCGCTCCCTCGCCAGTGGTGCGACTCAATCGCGCTGTAGCCGTCTCGATGGCCGGCGACCCGGTCGCGGCTCTCGAGATCGTCGAGAGTCTCACCGACGAGCTGACGGACTTCCGGCCGCTGCACGCCGTCCGCGCCGAGCTGCTGGAGCGGACGGGGCAACGGGATGCCGCCGCGGCGGCCTTCCTGGCGGCGGCGGCGCTTCCGGGTAACGAGGCCGAGGCCATCGTGCTGACCCGCCGCGCTGAAGCTCTCGTGGGTGGATGAGCTACGCCGCGCCGTACCCGGATTCGCCCAGCTCATCGAGGATCCGATTTAGATCCTGAATGCTGGCGAAATCTATGCTGATCTGGCCTTTCTTGGCCGTCAGTGCGATGCGGACACGGGTGTTCAGGCGATCGCCCAGGCGGTCAGCGACCTCATCGAGGTGCGCGCGACGCGCGCCGGCCTGAGGCTTCGGGGTGCGCTGGCGACCAGCATCCGGAGCCTTCGCGGCCGCCTCTGCGGCCCGCACCGACAGATCCTCGTTGACGATCTTGTCGGCGAGCCGCTGCATCGCCTCGGCGTCTGTGAGCGACAGGATCGCGCGGGCGTGACCGGCGCTCAGCACACCCGCAGCGACGCGCTGCTGCACGGGCATGGGGAGCTTGAGCAGGCGGATCGTGTTGCTGATCTGCGGACGGGAGCGGCCGATGCGCGTGGCAAGCTCCTCCTGCGTGATCCCGAAGTCTTCGAGCAGCTGCTGGTACGCCGAGGCCTCTTCGAGGGGGTTCAATTCCGAGCGGTGCAGGTTTTCGAGGAGCGCGTCTCGCAGCAGGTGCTCGTCGGCGGTGTCACGGATCACCGCGGGAATCGAGTGGAGTCCCGCCTCGCGCGCCGCGCGGGTGCGGCGCTCGCCCATGATGAGTTCATACGTGCCTTCGTCCGTCGCGCGTACGACGACGGGCTGCAGCACGCCGAACTCGCGGACGCTGTGGACGAGCTCGGCGAGATCCTCGGCGTCGAAGTGCGTCCGCGGCTGCCGGGGGTTCGGCACGATGAGCCGCGGGTCGATGTTCGCGAGCCTCGCGCCGGGGACGGCGATGAGCTCCTCGGACGACTCGACCTCGGTCGCGACGTCGTCGTCGTCGATCGTCACGGCACGAGGGAAGAAGACGTCCGTGGGGCGGTCCTCGGCCTCGCTCGTCGGAATCAGTGCTCCGATCCCCCGCCCTAGCCCTGTGCGCTTGGCCATGAGGATTCTCCTTCGTTGCCGGCTGCGACATCGCGCCGGATGATCTCGACGGCTGCCTCGCGGTACGCGATGGCTCCAGCCGATTGCCCATCGTAAGCGATGACCGTCTGCCCGAAGCTCGGCGCCTCGGAGACCCGCACAGAACGCGGGATGACCGTCGTGAGGACTTCCTTTGCGAAGTGCTCGCGGACCTCCTCGGCGACCTGCTGTGCGAGTCGCGTGCGGCCGTCGTACATGGTCAGGAGGATGGTGGAGAGTCGCAGCTTGGGGTTGAGGTGCTTCTGGATCATCCGCACCGTGCCGAGGAGCTGGCTGAGGCCCTCGAGGGCGTAGTACTCGCACTGGATCGGGATGAGAAGCTCGCTCGCCGCCGTGAAGGCATTGATCGTGAGCAGCCCCAACGACGGCGGGCAGTCGATGAGGACGAAGTCGAGGCGCTCTTCGAGACCGTCCAGGTACGCCTCGAGGGCTTCACGCAGGCGGTGCTCTCGTGCGACCTGCGACACGAGTTCGATCTCGGCGCCTGCGAGATGGATCGTGCTCGGCGCGCAAAGCAGATTCGGCGACTCCGGACTGGTCTGCACGATCTCGGCGAGCGGGAACTCGTCGATGATGACGTCGTAGATGCTCGGGATGTCGGCGGAGTGCGGCACACCGAGCGCCGTCGATGCATTCCCCTGCGGGTCGAGGTCGATGACCAGAACCCGGGCGCCGACGGAGACAAGACTCGCCGCGATGTTGACGGCGGTGGTCGTCTTGCCGACGCCGCCCTTCTGGTTCGAGACGGTCAGCACACGAGTCCTGCCGGTCAACTGGACCTCGGTGTTCTCGAGGATGCGACGGCGCGCGGAAAGATCGGCGATTTCTCGGGCGAGAGGGGTGTCGTCGAACGAGAAGGATGCTGTGGCGTCCGCCTCGTCGGGCTGTTTCACGTGAAACACTCTCCCTTACGCGTGCCATCGAACAACGCTGTCCACTCTATCCCGCTCGTCCCCCATCCCCTCCCGCGGGGCGTGGCCGGCCCCACACCACCCCAGCTATGTTTCACGTGAAACGTTCGCTCGCACCGCCGGTCGAGTAGGCCGCGAAGCGGCCCTATATCGAGACCCTGGCGCTGATGCGTGACATGTTTCACGTGAAACATCGGCCTGGGATGGTGACCGCTCCGCTGGTCGAGTGGGCGGCGAAGCCGCCGTACCGAGACCCAATGGGTATTTCAGCGATGTCGACGTGACCAAAGACGCCCCCAGCGATCACGTCCTGCACTGTGGGCTTGTGGCGGGACTGAACCCCTGGGACGCCGGACAGCAAGGCTGAAGCCGCGATGTCCCAGCTTCGACTACCCGAACTTCTTCTTGCTCAGACCCGGCAAGATCGACCTTGCCATGAACGAGAGCCAGCCCCTTCGCCCGACTCCACCCCTGAACCTACTTCTCGCGCCGGAACGCCGCATCCACGTTCGTACTTCTCGAAGTAGGAGTCGGACCGGCAGGCGAGTCTGCCCATAGATCGCCCCTTCACCCATCTGGTGCTGCCACAGCCGGGCCTCGCGATTCCTGGTGCTGCCGACGTAGAGAGTTCGATCGGAGCGTTCGAGGATGTCCTTGTAGGCCACGCTGATCATGGTGATGTCTCGCGGAACGCGATCGGACGTGTGGCGAAGTCTGTGGATGCATGGCTCGAACCGGCCCACTCTGGAGGAGACCAATCGGCGATGTTTCACGTGAAACATCATGCGATGCGGACTATTGACCCACGAGCCGGTGGTCGAGAGCGGTGCAGCCGCGCATAGAGACGCCGACAACGATCCGATCCCGATACGCGCGCCCCTGCACGCTCTGGTCGATGAGCGGGCACACGTGCTCTCAAGCGAGCGGATCTCGATACGCGCGCGGCTACTCGATCGGCGGCGACGAGGGACGAGGTCGCCTGGTCGTCGAGCAGTGGTGCAGCCGCGTATCGAGACCAGAGGACGACGGGATCAGCGGACGGTCGCGCGGATCACTCGAGTCGGCTCGTCCAGCAGGCCCTCGCCAACGACCTCAACCCGGGCGTTGGTCACCCGGAACCTCCGGAGCTGCTTCTCGGCCGCGTCGATCTCGGTCCCCGCACTCGCGCCCTTGAGGAGGACGAGCTCTCCGCCGTCGCGCACCAGAGGAGCGGTCAGTGGAACGAGCGTGCGTAGAGCACTGACGGCACGTGCGGTGACAGCATCCAGTGTCGGTCCGCCGCGCCAGTCCTCCGCACGCGCGCGGACGATATCGACGTTGTCGAGTCCGAGCGAGTCGACCTGCTCCGCAAGCCAAGCGACGCGGCGCTCCATCGGCTCGATCAACACCCACTCGACGTCGGGCCGAGCGATGGCGAGCACCAGACCCGGAAGACCCGCGCCTGAACCGACATCGCCGACACGACCGTTGAAGAGAGGCGCGATCACCGCGCTGTTGAGCACGTGCCGGCTCCACAGCCGCGGCGGCTCGAGCGGGCCTATCAGGCCGCGCTCCTCACCGTGCTCACCGAGCGCCCGTGTGAACTGGCGCGCGAGATCGATTCGGCCACCGAAGATCCGCTCAGCGGCAGCGGGTTCCGGCTCGATCTCGATCATCGATCTCTCGACAGACTCAACACGAATGTTTCACGTGAAACGGCAGTGTCAGCCGCGGCTGATGACGGTGTGCCGGTCCGCGCCCTCGCCGTACGACTCAGAGATGAAGCCACGGTCCGACACGATGTCGTGCACGAGCTTGCGCTCGTAGCTCGACATCGCGGGAAGTGACGCCTGCGTTGCGCCGTCCTCCAGACGTTCGATCGCCCGGTCGACCAGCTTCGCCAGCTCGCGCTGACGCGTGTCGCGGGATCCGCCCACGTCCAGGATGAGCCGGGAGAAGCGACCCGTGCGGTTCTGCACCGCGATGCGCGTGATCTCCTGCAGGGCCTGGACCGTATCAGTGTCCGCGATGAGCGACACGGAACCGCCCTCCGGTGCCTCGACGGACACGTACGCACGGCCGGAGCGGACGTCGAGGGCGAGGTCGCCGTCGATATCGGCGATGTCGAGGAGCGCCTCGAGGAAGTCGGCGGCGATGTCGCCTTCCTGCTCGAGCTGTTCGACGGTCGCCGTGGTGCGCTCGGCGTATTCCGTCTCGACGGGCGCGGAGTCAGGAGTGGTGGTCATGTGATCCTCAGAATGATCGAAAGGCTAAAGAAGGAAGAAGGGTCGACTCAGGATGCCGCGTCCGCGGCGCCGGTCGCTGGATCGGCAGGTTTCGGCTGGGGCTTCTGGCCCTGCTTCTTGGCGCGCTGCTTGCCAACGGGCTGCTGACGCTTGGGGGCCGCCGCCTTCGCACGCTCCGCCTCTTCGAAAAGCCGCTGCTGCTCAGCCTGGTACTTCTCCATCGGGATGACCTTGCCGGAGGCGTCGATCGCCTTTCCCTTGCGGGCAAGCCGCTCTTCGCGCTCCTTCGCCGCCTCGGAACCAGGCGTCGGCATCTCACGGATGACGAGGAACTGCTGACCCATCGTCCACAGGTTCGACACGAACCAGTAGATGACGACACCGAGCGGGAAGAAGACGCCCGAGAATACGAAGGCGAACGGCAGCACCCAGAGCATGATCTTCTGCATCTGGTACGCCTGGCCGGTCTTGGCCTCGGGGGAGAGGTTCTTGGAGATGATCTGCAGCTGAGTGAAGAACTGCGAGGCGATCATCAGTACCACGAGAGTCGCAAGGATCGCGATCGCGGCGGTGTTGCCGGTATTGACCGCGTCGATCAAAGTCTCGTGCAGGGACGCGACACCGAACAGCTTGGCGTTGTAGAACTCCTCCGTCAGCTCGGCATTGAGCAGGCCGACGCCGCCGATGCCTTCCTTGGCATGCTTGCTCACATCGTTCAGCACACTGAAGAGGGCGAAGAAGATCGGCATCTGCACGAGCAGTGGGAGGCAGCTCGACACGGGAGTCGTGCCGTGCTTCTTGTACAGCGCCATCGTCTCGCGGCTCATCGCCTCGCGCGAGAGCTGATCCTTCTTGCCCTTGTACTTCTCCTGAACTTTTCGCAGTTCAGGGGCAATTTCCATCATCTTGCGCTGGCTCTTGATCTGCTTGACGAACAGCGGAATCAGAGCCGAGCGGACGACGATGACCAGGCCGATGATCGAGAGCACCCATGTGATGCCATCGGCGGCCGGCAGTCCGATCGCGGTGAAGAACCAGTGCCATGCGACCAGCACGGCCTCGACTGCCCACTTGAGCGGCCAGAGGATGGTTCCGAGAAGGTCGAAACCACCACTGGACTCGGGGGCGGGGGTCGTGGCGGCGAGCAAGAGATCCATGCGGAGGATCAGTCCTTTCCGGAGGAGACCGGCACGACGAACCCGTGGCGGGTCAGTCCATACCGGAAGCGTGGGTGGGCCGGGACGTCATCGACGCCGCCTTCCGCCCAGGGGTGACAACGTGCGAGGCGGGCAGCCGTGAGAGCCGAGCCCTTGATGGCGCCGTGCTGCTGGACCGCGCCGACGGCGTAGGCCGAACAGGACGGGAAGTACTTGCAGACATCCCCATAGGTCGGAGAGATCGTGGCGCGGTAACCGTGCAGCAGCGCGAGCACGGTATTGCGGGGGAGCAGTGGGATGCTGCGGGCGGCGTCGGGGGCATGGAACTGCGCATCGCCCAGCGCGTACGCCGGCAGGACGCTCATGCCGCTCTCCGCGACAGGCACCGGACGACTTCGTCTCGAAGATCGCCGAACGATGCCGTGGCAGCACTCGGCAGAGCGCGGATCACAATGTCATTGCCGGACCGGACGGAGTCCAGAGACTCGGCGCAGACAGCCTTGAGCCGTCGGCGAACCGTGTTGCGCACGACGGCGGAGCCGACTTGACGGCTGACGATGAAACCGAAACGAGGTGGGCCCTGCTCAGCGGAGGGGTTGACGTAGGTCACCGTATGCGCAGCGGCGCAACGGCCACCCCGACGGACGACGGCCTTGTACTCCGCTCCGCGGGTGAGTCGGTTCGGCCTCGCCAGCACCGCTCAGGGTCAGGCCGAGAGCTCGGTGCGCCCCTTGGCGCGACGAGCTGAGAGGATGCCACGGCCGGCGCGGGTGCGCATGCGGGCACGGAAACCGTGCTTCTTGGCGCGGCGACGGTTGTTGGGCTGGAAGGTGCGCTTGGTCATGGGATCACTTCCGGATCTAAGGTGTCACCGGGACGCTCAGACCGGGGACGCTGGTACAAGGGGACTGCCTCGAGGGCATAAGTCAACCGATTAAGACTAAGTCGTAAGGCCCGATAACTCAAACTGAGCGCGCGAGTCGGCCATTATCCCCAATCCAAGCCCAGCCCTGGCAAAGACACGCGGGCCGGATCTACAGTGGAGTTTGCTCCAGGGACTGCCGCTGACTAGCGTGGCTCCGGCAGTTATCCACAGGTTCAGCGAGGCAATTCCGCGGCAGCCACTGGACTCATCAACACCCGGGGGGGCCATGTCACCGCACGAAGTTCCAGATGTTCCTGTCTGGTCGGCGGTGCTCGGCGAACTCACCGATGACGAGCGCGTCACCCCGCAGCTCCAGGGATTCCTGAACCTCGCCGTTCCGCAGGGCGTGATGGGCGGAACCCTGTACCTCGATGTTCCGAACGATCTGACCGCCGCGCAGTTCACCAAGCGGATGCGGGCGCCGATCATGGAGGCCCTGTCGCGAGTCGATCAGGAGCCTCAATCCAGCGCGACGACATTCCGTGTCGTAGTGAACCCCGATCTCGCGGATGCGCACCTCACCGCACCCATCGCGGTGCAGTCCACGGCGACAGCGCCGGCACCGATGATGCGCCAGCCTCGGGAAGAGATGTCGGAGGCGCCATCCCCCATCACGCGCAGCGACACGAGGCTGAACCCGAAGTACACGTTCGACAACTTCGTCATCGGACAGTCCAACCGCTTCTCGCATGCCGCGGCGGTCGCCGTCGCCGAAGCACCCGCCAAGGCCTACAACCCGCTGTTCATCTACGGTGATTCCGGACTCGGCAAGACGCACCTGCTCCACGCCATCGGCGACTACGCGATGAGCCTCTATTCGGGCATCCGCGTCCGCTACGTCTCGAGCGAAGAGTTCACGAACGACTTCATCAACTCCATCGCCAACAACCGCGGATCGGCGTTCCAGGCCAGATACCGGGATGTCGACATCCTCCTCATCGACGACATCCAGTTCCTGCAGGGTCGCGCGGAGACCCAGGAGGCCTTCTTCCACACGTTCAACACGCTCCACGATCACGACAAGCAGGTCGTCATCACGAGCGATGTGCCGCCCAAGCACCTCACCGGCTTCGAAGACCGGATGCGCAGCCGGTTCGAGTGGGGCCTCATCACAGACGTGCAGGCGCCCGACCTCGAAACGCGCATCGCGATCCTCCGCAAGAAGGCGCAGAGCGAACGGCTGCACATTCCGGACGAAGTGCTGGAGTACATCGCGACCGTGGTGTCCTCGAACATCCGCGAGCTCGAAGGCGCACTCATCCGCGTCTCGGCATTCGCGAGCCTCAACCGTTCCACACTGGACATGTCCCTCGCCCAGACCGTGCTGCGAGACATCGTCGACCAGGATGACGCGAACGTCATCTCGCCGACCGACATCATCACCGCCACCGCCGCCTACTTCAAGCTCACCGTCGATGACCTGTACGGATCGAGCCGCTCGCAGTCGGTGGCGACGGCCCGGCAGATCGCCATGTATCTGTGCCGCGAGCGGACGAGCCTCTCGCTACCCAAGATCGGCCAGCTCTTCGGCAACCGCGACCACACCACGGTCATGTACGCGTACAAGAAGATCAGCGATCTGATGAAAGAGCGCCGCTCGATATACAACCAGGTCTCGGAGATCACCGCGCAGCTCGGACGGAACGGACGCTGAGCCGATCTTGCGGAAGTATGCCGCAAGAAGTGCTTGACAGTCCTCGTCGACAGGGCCATCATTCCCGTTCTTCACATGTGGAAAACCTGTGGATAACTTTGCGGAGACCCGCAAGCACTGTGGGCGGATGCTGGTCACCTGTGGATGACGAACGAAACGGCTCGCATGCGCCGGCCGAGTTCTTGCAAGTCCTCCGCAGCCGTTCCACAACTCACACGGCTGTAGTTCCAGCGGCCCGCATGGGAAGCATCCCGTTATCCACAGTTTCCACAGCGGTTAACACCATGACAGAGAACTATCTACTGGAAACGGATCCGATCACCTTGTCGGTGGAGAGTGCCACGCCACTAGCATCGGCAGAGCCTGGCACTAGCATGAGAAGGCCCAGCCCGATGTCGAGGGAGCGTCCGTGAAGTTCCACGTCAATCGCGATGTGTTCAGCGAAGCCGTATCGTTCGTCGTCAAGCTGCTGCCACAGCGCAATCCGCAGCCGATCCTCGCCGGTGTGCTGATCGAGGCATCCGAATCCGGGCTCTCGCTCGCGGCCTTCGACTACGAGGCATCCGCTCGGACGACGATCGAGGCCACCGTCGATGAGCCGGGCACGATCCTGGTCCACGGCCGCCTCCTCTCCGAGATCGCCAGCCGGCTCCCCAATGCGCCCATCCAGGTAGAGGTCGATGACGATGGCGGCATCGTTCTCAGCTGCGGATCCGCTCGCTTCACGCTGGCTTCCATGCCGGTGCAGGAGTACCCGGCGATTCCCGAGGTTACGGGCGACTCAGGACTGGTTCCCGCCGAGGACTTCGCCACCGCGATCGCGCAGGTCGCCTTCGCCGCGTCGCGCGACGATGTGACGCCGGTGCTCACCGGTGTGCAGCTCGAGGTGACGGGGACGACCCTGAGTCTCGTCGCCACCGACCGATACCGCGTCGCGCTGCGCGAGATCCCTTGGGACGGCGGCTCCGCGACCGGCGACGAGCCGACCACCGCACTCGTTCCCGCCCGCACCCTCACCGAGGTCGGCAAGACCTTCGCGCATGGCGGCGACATCTCGATCGCGTTCTCGGGGTCGGGCGATCGCGAGATCATCGCATTCACCGCCGCGAACAAGACGGTCACCTCACTTCTGATCAAGGGCAATTTCCCACCGGTCCGGCGACTGTTCCCCGAGCAGACCGAGCACCACGCTGTCGTGAACACCGCGGAACTCTCCGAGGCCGTGCGCCGTGTGTCGCTCGTCCTCGACCGCTCCGCGCCGCTGCGGTTCACCTTCACGACCGACAGTGTGTCGATGGATGCGTCGGGAACCGAGCAGGCGCGAGCATCCGAGTCCGTCGATGCCCACCTCATCGGCGACGATGTGACGCTGGGCCTCAATCCGCAGTACCTGCTCGAGTCGCTCGGCGCCGTACGCAGTGAGTTCGCGCGCATCACGTTCACGTCGAGCGACAACGCCAACAAGCTGAGCCCGGTGCTCATCACGCCGCAGACATCTGTCGACAGGGCGGGCACCGAGTCGTTCAAGTACCTGCTGCAGCCCAACCTCCTCCTCCGCTGACAGGCGCGACCCGGCCGGCGTCAGATGACCGGATTAGGGTGAGCAGGTGATCGTGGAGCAGCTGAGTCTCGTCGACTTCCGCAACTATGCGGTCGCCGACGTGACGCTCGGCCCAGGCCCGAACGTGTTCGTAGGCAGGAACGGTCAGGGCAAGACGAACCTCGCCGAGGCGATCGCGTTCTTCGCGACCCTCGGGTCTCACAGAGTCTCGATGGACGCGCCGATGGTGCGCGACGGCGCCGAGTACGCCGTCATCCGCGCGCGCCTCGCCCACGGCGATCGCCGTGTGCTTCTCGAAGTCCAGTTGAATCGCGCCGGGACCAACAAGGCTCGCGTCAACGGCGCTCCGGTGAAGCCGACCGAGCTGCCCCGGCACGCGCAGGTCGTGCTCTTCGCACCGGAAGACCTCCAGATCGTGCGGGGTGACCCAGCGTCCCGGCGGCGCTTCGCCGACCAGCTGCTCGTGCAGCGAACGCCGCGGCTCGCCGGTGTGCTCGCCGACTACGACCGCGTGCTCAAACAACGGACGGCTCTCCTGAAGTCCGCCAGAGCGCGAGGCATCCGTGGCGAACCCCTCTCGACCCTGGACGTCTGGGACGACAAGCTCGTCAGCCTCGGCACCGAGGTGATCGAGGCGCGGCTCGCCCTCGCAGTCGAGCTCTCCGAGCCCATCGCGAGCGCGTACGCGGCGATCGCCGGGGCGGATCACGCGCCTGAGATCGAGTGGGCTCTCTCGGTCCGGGGCGGCGACCCCGAGGAGGGTGCCGGCATGTCGCCCGCGGATGCCGCTTCGAGCCGCACCGCGGATCTCTTCCGCACCGCGCTCGCGGCGCGACGCACCGCGGAACTCGAGCGAGGGTTGACGCTCGTCGGTCCGCACCGGGACGATCTGGTGCTCCGGGTGCGGGGACTTCCGGTCAAGGGATACGCCTCGCACGGCGAGTCGTGGTCGATCGCGCTTGCGCTGCGGCTTGCATCCGCGGAGCTTCTGCGCGCCGAATCACGGCTGGGCGATCCGGTCCTGATCCTCGACGACGTCTTCGCCGAGCTCGATGCCGGTCGCCGGTCGCGGCTGGCTGAACTCGTCGGCGGATTCGAGCAGGTGATCGTGACGGCGGCGGTCGAAGAGGATGTACCGGCTGCGCTGCGCGCTCGCACCGTGCGGGTGGAGGCGGGAACCATTCTGGAGGCGGCGGATGTCTGATCCCAGCGGTCGCGCGGAAGCTCCGGCATCCCGGATCCCCGCGGAAGAGAGTGCGCGCATTCCTGAAACCGTCGCGACATACCTGCGGCTGCGCGGTCTCGAGCCGTCGGCGCGATCGTTTCGCAAGCGCCGGCGACGCTACGAGGACGACGAGAACGTGCCATTCACCCCAGGACGCGACCCTCGCGGGGTCGCCGACGTGCTCTCGGACCTCACCCGCGAGGCCGGATGGGACACCCAGCTCGCCCGTGAGGACGTCGTCCGCGCGTGGGCCGAGGTGGCTGGCGAGAACACCGCCGCGCATACCCGCCCGGTCGCCTTCTCGGAGGGGACGCTGACGGTCCAGGCGGATTCGACGGCCTGGGCGAAACAGCTCCAGCTGATGCGCGCACACATCCTCTCGGAGATCGTCCGGCGGTTCCCGGATGCGGGGGTCCAGGTCATCCGCTTCTTAGGGCCGGACGTTCCCTCTTGGAAATGGGGCCCCAGAACGATTCCAGGGCGGGGCCCGCGCGATACCTACGGCTGAGGCACCCCAGACATCATCCGGACCGATTTCAGCGCCGCAGAGAGGCGCAGAACGTTCGAATGGGTGTCATCCTTGGTAGACTGCCAGTGTCCCCGCTGACAGATCTGGAGCGCTTGAACCTATGACGTCCGTGACCCCCGAAAGCGTTCCCGAGGAACCCGCGAAGCAACCCGCCGAAAGGATCCACAACGACTACGGGGCCGACGAGATCCAGGTTCTCGAAGGACTCGAAGCGGTCCGCAAGCGCCCTGGCATGTACATCGGCTCGACCGGTCCCCGCGGACTCCACCACCTCGTCCAGGAGATCGTCGACAACTCGGTCGACGAGGCGATGGCCGGCTACTGCGACACGATCATCGTCACGATCCTTCCCGACGGCGCCGTCCGGTGCGTCGACAACGGCCGCGGCATCCCGGTGGACACCCACAAGACGGAAGGCAAGTCGACCGTCGAGGTGGTCCTCACCGTCCTCCACGCCGGTGGCAAGTTCGGCGGCGGCGGATACGCGGTGTCGGGTGGTCTGCACGGCGTCGGCTCCTCCGTCGTCAATGCGCTGTCGAGCCGGCTCGATGTCGAGGTCAAGCGCCAGGGATACGTGTGGCGTCAGACCTATCGCGACGGCGGGGTGCCGCAGGCACCACTCGAGCGCGGCGAAGAGAGCGACGAGACCGGCACGACGATCACGTTCTGGCCCGACGACCAGATCTTCGAGACCGTCGACTTCGAGTACGAGACCCTCCGCACCCGCTTCCAGCAGATGGCGTTCCTGAACAAGGGCCTCCGCATCGACCTCGTGGACGAGCGTCCGGGTTCGGCGTACGAGGAAGAGGTCGAGCCCGGCCAGGTCGTCCTGCAGCAGCGTCACGACAGCTTCCTCTACGAACGGGGGCTCGTCGACTATGTCGAGTACCTCAACCGAGTGCGCAAGGCCGATCACGTCAACGACGAGGTCATCGACTTCGAGTCGGAAGACACCGAGCGCAAGATCGCGCTCGAGGTCGCCATGCAGTGGACCACGAGCTACACCGAGAACGTCTTCACATACGCCAACACGATCAACACGCACGAGGGCGGAACCCATGAAGAGGGCTTCCGGGCTGCGCTCACCACGCTCGTGAACAAGTACGCGCGCGCGAACAACCTCTTGAAGGAGCGCGACGAGAACCTCTCCGGCGACGACGTGCGTGAAGGTCTGACCGCTGTCATCTCGATCAAGCTCTCCGAGCCGCAGTTCGAGGGCCAGACCAAGACCAAGCTCGGCAACACCGAGGCGAAGGCGTTCGTCCAGAAGGTCGTGGGCGACCGGCTCGGTGACTGGTTCGATCGCAATCCGGTGCAGGCGAAGAACGTCATCCGCAAGGCGATCGATGCCGCGACCGCGCGCCTCGCCGCTCGCAAGGCGCGCGAGACGGCGCGTCGCAAGAGCGTGTTCGAGTCGGCTGCGATGCCCGACAAGCTGAAGGACTGCACCTCGAAGGACCCGTCGATCAGTGAGATCTTCCTCGTCGAGGGCGACTCCGCCGGCGGCTCGGCGGTACAGGGCCGCGATCCGCACACCCAGGCGATCCTTGCGTTGCGCGGCAAGATCCTCAACGTCGAGCGCGCGCGCCTCGACCGTGCTCTCGGCAACCGCGAAGTGCAGGCCATGATCCAGGCGTTCGGCACCGGCATCGGCGAGGACTTCGACATCGAGAAGGCGCGGTACCACAAGATCGTCCTGATGGCGGATGCCGATGTCGACGGTCAGCACATCACGACGCTGCTGCTGACGATGCTCTTCCGCTACATGCGAGGGCTGATCGAAGCAGGCTTCGTGTATCTCGCGCAGCCGCCGCTCTACCGCCTCAAGTGGTCCAATGCACCCCACGAATACGTCTTCAGCGATAGGGAGCGCGATGCGCTCCTCGCCGACGGCGTCGCGTCGGGCAAGCGGATCCCGAAGGACAACGGCATCCAGCGCTACAAGGGTCTCGGCGAGATGAACCCGAAGGAGCTGTGGGAGACGACGATGGACCGCTCCACCCGAACGCTCAAGCAGGTGACGATCGAGGATGCGGCCGCCGCCGACGAGATCTTCACCATCCTCATGGGTGAGGACGTCGAGTCGCGCCGCGGGTTCATCCAGCGCAACGCCAAAGACGTCCGCTTCCTCGACATCTAGACACCCGATGCGTTTCGGCTCGTCGCTGGGCGAGACGGAACGATTGACACGGAGATACCCGAATGACTGACGAAGAGCGCCCCGACCTGACGCCCGCCCACGACCACGGCAAGATCGACCAGGTCGACCTGCAGTCCGAGATGCAGCGAAGCTATCTCGACTACGCGATGAGCGTGATCGTCGGCCGCGCGCTGCCCGACGTGCGCGATGGGCTCAAGCCCGTGCACCGCCGCGTCATCTACGGCATGTACGACGGCGGGTTCCGCCCCGACAAGTCGTTCTCGAAGTGCGCCCGGGTCGTCGGCGAGGTCATGGGTCACTACCACCCGCACGGCGACGCCCCGATCTACGATGCGCTCGTGCGACTGGTCCAGCCGTGGTCGCTGCGCTACCCGCTGGCGCAGGGTCAGGGCAACTTCGGCTCCCCGGGAAACCAGGGTGCTGCCGCTCCGCGCTACACCGAGACGAAGATGGCCCAGCTCGCACTCGAAATGGTGCGCGACATCGAAGAAGACACCGTCGACTTCCAGGACAACTACGACGGGCAGACCCAGGAGCCCACGGTCCTTCCGGCGCGCTTCCCGAACCTGCTCGTCAACGGCTCCGTCGGCATCGCGGTCGGCATGGCCACCAACATCCCGCCCCACAACCTTCGCGAGGTGTCGGCCGGCGCACTGTGGTCGCTCGAAAACCCCGACGCCTCTCGCGAGGAGCTGGTCGAAGCGCTCATGGAGCGCATCCCGGGTCCTGACTTCCCGACGCGTGCGCAGATCCTCGGAACCCGCGGCATCAAGGACGCGTACCGCACCGGTCGCGGCTCGATCACGATGCGCGCGGTGGTCAACGTCGAAGAGATCCAGGGCCGCAACTGCCTCGTGATCACCGAACTGCCCTACCAGGTCAACCCCGACAACGTCGCGGTGAAGATCAGCGACCTCGCACGCGAGGGCAAGATCACAGGCATCGCCGACATCCGCGACGAGACGTCGGATCGCACCGGCCAGCGGCTGGTCATCGTGCTGAAGCGCGATGCCGTCGCCAAGGTCGTGCTGAACAACCTGTACAAGCACACCCAGCTGCAGGAGAACTTCGGCGCGAACATGCTGGCGATCGTCGACGGCGTGCCCCGCACCCTGCCGATCGACGGCTTCATCACGCACTGGATCGACCACCAGATCGAGGTCATCGTCCGGCGCACGCGCTACCGGCTCCGCAAGGCCGAGGAACGCATGCACATCCTGCGGGCATACCTCAAGGCGCTCGATGCGCTCGACGAGGTCATCGCCCTCATCCGTCGGTCGCCGACCGTGGATGAGGCGCGTGTGGGGCTGAAGGCGCTGCTCGAGATCGACGATGTCCAGGCCGACGCGATCCTGCAGATGCAGCTGCGACGCCTGGCAGCGCTGGAGCGCCAGAAGATCATCGACGAGGCGGCCGAGCTCGAGACGCAGATCGCGGAGTTCCAGGCGATCCTCGCCGATGAATCGCTGCAGCGCGGGATCATCCGCGATGAGCTGACCTCGATCGTCGACCGGTTCGGCGACGAGCGTCGCACCGAGATCCTGCACGGATTCGACGGCGACATGTCGATCGAAGACCTCATTCCCGAAGAGGAGATGGTGCTCACCGTCACCCGCGACGGCTACATCAAGCGCACCCGGAGCGACAACTACCGGCAGCAGCACCGCGGCGGTCGAGGCGTGAAGGGGGCGCAGCTGCGCGCCGACGATGTCGTCGAGCACTTCTTCGTCACCACGACCCACCATTGGCTCCTCTTCTTCACGACACGCGGCCGCGTCTACCGCACCAAGGCCTACGAAGTGCCCGAGGCCGGGCGTGACGCCAAGGGTCAGCACGTCGCCAACCTGCTCGCCCTCCTGCCCGACGAGGAGATCGCGCAGATCCTCGACATCCGGGACTACAACGTCGCCACCTATCTCGTGCTCGCCACTCGCGGCGGCCTCGTGAAGAAGACGCGACTCACGGAGTACGACACCAACCGCCAGGGCGGAGTGATCGCGATCAAGCTCCGCGAGGACGACGAGGTGGTCAGCGCGCTCCTGGTCGACGAGGGTGACGACATCCTGCTCATCAGCCGCCGCGGGATGTCGCTGCGGTTCACAGCGACCGACGACGCCCTGCGACCGATGGGCCGATCGACGGAAGGCGTCAAGGGAATGTCGTTCCGCGCCTCGGACAGTCTGCTCTCCGCCTCCCTCGCGGCGGACGACGGATTCGTGTTCGTGGTGACCGAGGGCGGGTACGCCAAGCGCACCGCGGTGTCGCAGTATCGCGGCCAGAGCCGGGGCGGGCTGGGAATCAAGGTGGCTCGTCTCAGCGAGGATCGGGGCGACCTCGCAGGCGGTCTGATCGTCAGCGAGGACGACGAGGTCTTGGTGGTTCTGTCCAGCGGCAAGGTGGTACGCTCTGCCGTGGCCGAGGTCCCCGCCAAGGGCCGCGACACCATGGGCGTCGTGTTCGCCCGCGCCGCCGAGGATGACCGCATCATCGCGATCGCACGGAATGGCGAGCGTGGCCTGGCCGACACCGAGGCAGCCGACCTCGAGTCGGCTTCCGACACAATTCCGGATGCTGAGCCCGTCGAAGCATCCGACGCCTCCGAGATCCCCGAAGAGAGTACTGACGCATGAGCACCGTAGCCGACAAGCTCGCAAAGAAGTCCAGCCACAAGACGAGCGCCAAACAGGTCCGACTTCGCCTGGTCTACATCGATTTCTGGTCGGCTGTGAAGCTGTCGTTCCTCGCCGCGATCGCGATCGCGATCGTGACCGTGGTCGCATTCGTGATGGTCTTCCTCGTGGTCCAGACGACAGGTCTGATCGACCAGGCGGACGAGTTCGTCGGCAGCTTCTCGGACGGCAGCTTCCTGCTCTCGCAGTTCATCAGCTTCCCGCAGGTGCTCGCCTTCTCGGCGATCGTCGCCATCCTGAACCTCGTCGTCGTGACCGTGATGGGCGCAGTCGTCGCGGGCATCTACAACCTCGCCGTCAAGGTGACGGGCGGCCTGCTGGTCGGCTTCACCTCGAACTGATCACTCGGCGGCTGGATTCGTGAAAACGGCCGGCGTCGGGTAAAGTCTTGGAGGTTGACGGCGCACAGCGCCTCAGCGAGCGGGGCTATAGCTCAGGCGGTTAGAGCGCTTCACTGATAATGAAGAGGTCCCAGGTTCAAGTCCTGGTAGCCCCACACCACAGCCCCGGGGCCTTAGCTCAGTTGGTAGAGCGCCTGCTTTGCAAGCAGGATGTCAGGAGTTCGAATCTCCTAGGCTCCACAGAGAAACGAGAAGCGCCGGCCGCCCAGGTCCGGCGCTTCTCGTGTTCTACGCAGTACGGGTGTCCTCCAAGATTCGTCCCCCGATCGGGGGACAGTCTGTAGGGAGTCAACAAACAAACGCCTGTCCACCCTTCTCTTCCTCGCCCTGCTCACAGCAATCCCCACGCGCGGCACTCGGGGCACTAAAACAGCCTCAGTATGTCGAACGCGCCCGTTCGGCTGGGGAAGGGGAATTCGGGATGCATTGGTCATGGTTGCGGCTCGCGGCGGCGGTCGTCGGGGTCACCGGCGTTGTGGCGGGATTCATCGTGAACGTCGATCGCGCCACACGGCAGGGACAGGATCTGGGGCTCGTCCTTGCCAATTACTTCAGTCTGTTCACGATCATCACAACGATCCTGACCGCCACAGCACTCACTGTCGCGGCGGTGTGGACTTTCCAGCATCGCGACTCGACCCGGGAGCCGTTCGGGATCGCCCTCGGCATCGCCGTGGTCACCGGCCCGATGATCCTGCTCGGCGTGGTATTCAACGTCCTGCTGCGCGGCCCTGCCTCCGGCGCGGCGCTCACTGATCCCTCCGGGATCGCGTTCCTCGACTCCTACGCCACCGAGACGCTGCACGTGGTGCTGCCGCTCTACCTCCTCGTCGACCTGCTCTTCGCCACACGGCGACGCGGGCTGCCGTGGTGGACGCTCGCGGTGCTGGTGGGCTATCCGCTGGTGTGGATCGTCTACACGATGCTGCGCGGCGGACTCACGGCCGACCCTTCGGGTGCACCCGCGTACTGGTACCCGTATCCGTTCCTGGATCCGAACGGCGCCACCGGATGGACAGGTGCGTTCACCTACATCGGGGTGCTTCTGTTCGCGCTGCTCGCCATCGGCGCGGTCATCATCGCCATCGGCCGCTTCCGCGAGCGGCGTGCCCTGGCGCGTGAGACCGAGACGGCCGAAGTTCCGGCGCTCCAAACCTGAACATCTCTCCGACTCATCATTCCGCCACGAGCCTGGCCGCCGGCCATACGCTAGGCGGCATGGACCTCCGCGTCGCCGCATACGCGATCATCGTCGACGCGGACGATCGAATGCTGCTGGCCCATTGGAATGAAGGTCGCCGAGCCGCCTGGACGCTCCCCGGCGGCGGTCTCGAACCCGGCGAAGAGCCGGAGCGCGCGGCTCGGCGGGAGGTTCGCGAAGAGACGGGCTACAAGGTGGCCATCATCGAGCTTCTCGGCATCCATTCGAGAGTGATCCCAGCGGGACGGCGGATCACCGAAGGAGCCACCGCCCCGCTGCACGCCCTGCGGATCGTCTACCGCGCGCGGATCACCGGCGGCCACCTGCAGAACGAACTCGACGGCTCGACCGACCGAGCGGAGTGGTTCCCGCTCTCGAGCGTGCCGGGACTTCAGCGGGTCAAGCTCGTCGACATCGGTCTCGAGATGGCCGGTCTTCAGGCCTGACGTGGTCAGTCGATCGGCTGCGAGATGTCGGCAACGGTTGCGCCATACGCGCCGATGAGATCGTCGGCGTCGACGAACAGGCTATAGCCGTGTGCGCCGGCTCCCATCGCGATGCGCTCGCCCGCGATACGCTCGTCGGCGTAGATCGGCCAGTCCCGCGAGCTGCCGATCGGAACGATCGTGCCCCGCTCGTACCCGGTGGCGGCGAAGGCATGCTGCGGATCGGGCAGTTGAAGCTTGTTCACGCCGACGACCGCACGCAGTTTCGGCCACGAGATCGCGCGATCACCTGGGACCAGCGCGAACAGGTACGTGTCGTCGCTGCGTTTCACGACCAGCGTCTTCACGATCCCCGCCGGCGGGATTCCCAGGATCTCGGCCGCCTCGACGAGGCTGTTCGCAACCGGGCGCTCCCGGAGCTCGATCTTCACACCCCGAGCGGATGCCGCTTCTCTGACCCGATCGAGAGGATCAGGCATCCGGCGCGCGCAGCGGGTCGTCCGCGACCCACAGCTCGTCGTCGGCGCGCAGCGTCTGCCATGCGGCGTAGAGGATCCCGAGCGCGGCGGCGACGCCGAGGATGATCGCAATCACCCCGCCCGCACCGGGTCCGGACTTCACCGGGACCGGGGCCGCCTTCGAGAACATCTTCGACAACTCGATGCCGCGTCCGGAGGCGAGCTTGGCGCGCGTGTCATTGGCGGAATCCCACACCGACAGTGCGGAGCCGACGACAGCGCCGGCCGCGGGGACGACCGTGTCGTTCAGAACCTTCCTGGAAACCTTGACGCCCTTGTCGACGTATTGACCGGCGTAGCGGTCGTACTTCTCCTGGAACTGCGGCACGACCTGTTCACGACTGTAGTTTCCGAGTTGGCGGCTGGCTTCACGAGCGACCGTCGCGGCTTCGCCGACGAGCACCTGCTGGGCTTCCCACAGGCTGTTCGCCTGTGTCTGGAGCTTACGGAGTTCCTTCTTGCGCTTGCGGCTGAGGCTCACGGGGCCCTCCCAATCGACCGGGGATGTGGTTCTCCCCATACTGCCAGACCTCGCCCGGGACGGGAGGGGTTGCACAGAACTCTGAAAGAATGTAGCCATGTCGATTCACACCGCTGTCGCCACCCTTCACACGAACTACGGCGACATCGTCGTCAACCTCTACGGAGACCACGCTCCGCGCACCGTTCAGAACTTCGTCGGTCTCTCCGACGGCTCCGGTTCGTGGACCGATCCCGCGACCGGCAAGCCGGGCGACGGACCTCTCTACAAGGACGTCATCTTCCACCGCATCATCTCGGGCTTCATGATCCAGGGCGGCGACCCGCTCGGTCAGGGCACCGGCGGACCCGGGTACAACTTCAACGACGAGATCAACAGCGAGCTCACCTTCACCGCTCCCTACAAGCTCGCCATGGCCAATGCCGGTCTCCGTCGCAATGCGATCACGGGTCAGGCCGAGGGGACCAACGGATCGCAGTTCTTCATCACCGTCCCGGGACAGGGTGGACGCGGCCCGGAGTGGCTGCAGGGCAAGCACACGATCTTCGGCGAGGTGGCGGATGACGAGTCCAAGGCCGTCGTCGACACGATCGCCGCGGTGCCGACGGCTGCGGGCGACCGTCCCGTCAAGCCGGTGGTCATCGAGTCGATCGATATCGCCGCGGTCTAGCGGGCCCGCCCGCTCGTGACCACCGACGCCTTCCAGCGCAACCGCGACAACTTCTGCTACCGGCATCCGGACCGCCAGAGCTTCGTGCTCTGCCAGCGGTGCGGGCGGACGGTCTGCCCTGAGTGCCAGACGCAGGCGCCCGTCGGCGTGATCTGCCCGGAGTGCCTGCGGGATCAGCAGAAGGCGCAGTCGCCCGCGCAGCAGAAGGCGGAGCGTCGGTGGTCGCGCCCGCAGGCGATCACACGGACGGATTCGCGTCCGATCGTCACGTACTCGCTGATCGGCATCACGACATTCAGCTACCTGCTGACGCTGATCCCGGGAGTCGGGCGGACCATCGAGACAGCACTCCTCTTCTTCGCGCCTGCCCTGTATCCCGAGCTCTCGGGCGTCTTCGAGCCGTGGCGTCTCATCACCGGCAGCCTCGTGCACTCGGGACTGTGGCATCTCGGCCTGAACATGCTCGCGCTCTGGATGATCGGACGGAGCCTCGAGCCCCTGCTCGGCCGAGCGCGGCTGCTGACCCTTTATCTGCTCAGCGCACTGGGCGGCTCCGTGGCGGTGACGCTGCTCTCGTTCGGCACGCCGGTCGTCGGCGCATCCGGCGCGATCTTCGGCCTGTTCGGCGCGCTGCTTGTGATCGGCCGGCACATCGGCGCGAACGTCGCGACGATCGCGATCATCCTCGGCATCAACCTCGTGATCGGGTTCCTACCCGGATCGAACGTCTCGTGGCAGGCGCATGTCGGTGGCCTGGTCGTGGGCGCGCTCGTGGCGTTCATCTTCACGAGGACCAGGTCGTCTCAGCAGCGGCGGACGCAGATCTGGCTGCTGAGCGCAGTCGGCGTCGGCCTGGTCGCCCTGCTGCTGATCCCGGCGATCTTCTGGTTCTGACGTAGATCGCGTCGAGTTATCCACAGGTCCATCCACAGGTGGGGATGAATCACACCTGTGTAATTCACAGCTGTCAGCGGTTCTGTTGAGAACTCGGCACAGAAGAAAGCCCCGGTCACCCGGGGCCGTTGATGAGCTCTGCTAGCGCCAGCGCGTGGTCATCAGGAAGCCGACGAAGGCGATCCCGAAGCCGATCGCGAGGTTCCACGGGCCGATGCCGGGGATCGGGTACTGCATGCCGCTCAGATAGAAGACGAGCACCCACACGAGTCCGACCAGCATCAAGCCGATCATGATCGGCTTGAACCACACCGGGTTGGGTGCGGCTTCGCCTTCTGCGCGCTCTACGAGCGATTCGTCGTCCTTGCCGGGTCGTGCCATGCGCCAAGTCTAACTGCCAGCGGGGCCACAGCCCGCGCTGACTAGAATCCACCTGTGGATGAAGCACTCGCCGAACGCGCGGCGGTCGAGGAAGTCCCCCCATTCGGTCGGCGACATCATCTACAGCGCCGAGCGAACACGCCACGATCCGCGGGGGAGCCGGCATCCCTCACCGAGGCCGTCGCCTGATGTACGGCGCACTCTGGCGCGTTCTCCCCGGCCCCTGGTGGGTTCGGGCGCTCATCCTCATGGTGGCGGCTGCCGCGGTGCTCTACGGTCTGATCTTCTACGGCTTCCCGTGGGTGAGCCAGTTCGTGAACCCGCAAGAGGTCACGGTCCAGTGACGTTCCGGCCGGTGCTGCGATGAGTGGGGCGCCCATCCTCGTGGTCGACAACCACGACAGCTTCGTCCACACCCTCGTCGGCTATCTCCACGAGCTCGGCGCCGGAGCCGACCTCGTAGAGGCCGATGCGATCGCGGACGCGGCACGCGAGATCGCGTCGTATCGAGGCGTGCTCGTCTCGCCGGGTCCGGGTGCGCCGGCGGATGCGGGTGCGTCGATCGCGGTGGTCCGCGCAGCGGCGGATGCCGGCATCCCGCTCCTGGGCGTGTGCCTCGGGCACCAGGCCATCGGCGAGGCGTTCGGTGCGACCGTCTCGGAGGCGCCGGAGCTGATGCACGGCATCACCTCGCTCGTGCAGCACGACGGCAGCCCGCTCTATGCGGGCTTGCCGAATCCGTTCACGGCGACCAGGTACCACTCGCTCGCGATCGTGCCCGAGACGCTGCCGGCTGAGCTCGTGGTGACGAGCCGGACGGAACGAGGCGTGATCATGGGTGTCGCGCACCGCTCTGCCCCGGTGGTCGGAGTCCAGTTCCACCCCGAGAGCGTCCTCACCGAAGGTGGGCATCGCCTGCTGGGCAACTGGCTCGAGACGGTGGGGTTCACGGATGCCGCTGCCCGCGGCGCAGCGCTGCATCCGCGTCGCTGACACCGGCGGGCGTCAGGGTCCGGAGCAGAAGTTCAGCGTGATCGTCGAGTGGATCGGCACGTCGCCCGGGGCGAGGGACTGCGACGCCACGGTAGGCGGCGACGCCGCCTGACACGTGGTGTCCTCCTGCGTCGTGACCGTGAGGCCCTGGTCTTCGAGCTCGCGCGTTGCGGCGTCGATGGTGTACCCCGTGACGTCGATGATCGTGACCCGGCCGGACGCGACGACGAGGTTGACGGGCGTTCCGACGGCGACCTGCGCACCCGCGGCCTGGTCGGCCGATATCACCGTGCCCGCCGCCAGTTCCGGGTCGTTCTGCGGGGTGATCGTGCCGAGCGTCAGACCGACCGCCTCCAGGGCGGCGGCAGCGGCATCCTGTCCCAGTCCTTCGACGACGGGCATGGCGGCCAGCTCCTGACCCTTGGAGACGTAGACGCGCACCTCATACTCGGGGCTCACCGAGGCACCGCTCGCCGGAT
Organism: uncultured Actinomycetota bacterium; assembly: GCA_963751055.1. Taxonomy (GTDB): domain Bacteria; phylum Actinomycetota; class Actinomycetes; order Actinomycetales; family Microbacteriaceae; genus Microbacterium. The sequence continues at coordinate 463,127 of CAVVTB010000012.1, forward strand.
CGGTGCGGATGACATTGCCGATCGCGACGTCGGCGTCGGACTCGTCGATCCGGATCGAGAGGAGGTCCGCGCCTGCGAGCTCCTCGTTGGCGCGATCGTAAGTCATGCCGGTGACGTCGGGCACGATGCGGGTGTTCGTGGGAAGGTCGCCGTCCGGGCGGATCGAGAGCACCCAGAACAGCACCGAGATGAGCAGCACGGCGAGCAGGGCGACGCCGGCCCAGATCCAGGCCACCGGCGGGCCCTGCCTGCGTGCGCTTCATGGTCGTGTCGGTGCTGAGTTGCCGGAGCGACCGCGCCGTCTCCGCCGCCTGCTTCGGATTCGGCCCGTAGAGCTCGCTGGTGAGCGCGCCGACCTGGCGCTTCGACGGCGAGCGGCCGTCGACCGTCGCATCCAGTGCCTCACGGAACGAGGCGGCATCCTGATACCGCTGGAAGGGATCCTTGGCGAGCGCGCGGAGGGCGACCGCGTCGAGCGAGCGCGGCACCGAGTCGTTGATCTCGGATGGCGCGAGCGGCGCCTCGCTGACGTGCTGGTACGCGACCGCGACGGGTGACTCGCCGCGGAACGGGGGCCGGCCCGCAAGCAGCTCGTACAGGACGACCCCGGTCGAGTAGAGATCGGCCCGCGCATCGACAGGCTCGCCCTTCGCCTGCTCGGGCGAGAAGTACGCGGCAGTGCCGAGGATCGCCGTCGTCTCGGCGACCGTCGCCGAGCCGTCCGAGATCGCCCGGGCGATGCCGAAGTCCATCACCTTGACCTGGCCGGCATCCGTCACCATGACGTTGCCGGGTTTGATGTCGCGATGCACGACCCCGGCGCGGTGCGAATACTCGAGGGCCTCGAGGATGCCGTCGACGTACCGAACGGCGTCTGTCACCGGAACCGGGCCGGCCGAGATGATGTCTTTGAGAAGCCGGCCGCGGACGAGCTCCATGACGATGAACGGGACGGCGCGATTGGTGCCGTCGGGTGCGGTCTCGGAGTCCTCGCCCGCGTCGTAGACCCGGACGATCGTCGGATGCGCCATGCGCGAGGCGGCCTGGGCCTCGAGGCGGAAGCGCGTGCGGAACGCATTGTCGCCGGCGAGCTCGCGGTCGAGCACCTTGATCGCAACATCGCGACCGAGCGTGAGGTCGTACCCGCGGTAGACGCTCGCCATGCCTCCGCGTCCGATGGGCTCGTCGACGCGATAGCGCCCCGAAAGCACGCGCGGCTCAGCTGTCACGAAAACTCCCTGCGTGGAACAACAGCCAGACTAGCCGAGCGCACGCGATCCGATTGTCAGGGCGTCGGTTCCGGGGTCGGAACGTTCGCCGCCTGGATGGATGCTGCTGCCTCGCCGGACGACGCAGAGGTTCGCTCGCCCGCGCTGCCACCCGTGCAGGTCACGGTGTACGTGACGAGGAGTGACTGGCCTTCCGTCCCCGTGACCGTGATCTGGCCGCTGCGATCGTTGGGGCCGAACGCCGCGGTCGACTGCCCGGTCGAGGGGAAGACGCCGTTGGTGGCCGTGAGGTTGTAGGAGCTCACGCTGCCCGTCCCGGACGGGCAGCTGTAGCCGGGCCAGCCCACCTGTGCCGTGCCGCCCACATCGACCGAACCTGGGAGGGTCGGCGCGCCGGGGTCCGGGAGCGCCACCTGGCTCGAGTAGTACGTCAGCTCCACGACCGTGCCCTTGGGGACGTTGCCCGTCGGGTTCACGCGGTAGATCCTGTTCTCGCTGGCAGCGTCGGGAGCTGCGTCGCCTGCCACGCAGTTCGCGCCCAGCTCGAGTTCGTCGAGGGCCGCCGAAGCCGCGGTGCAGTCGAGACCCTCGAACTGCGAGGCGACGACGTTCACGGTTGTCGCGCTGGGCGTGGGCGTCACGGATGGCGTCACGGAAGGAGTCGCTGACGGCGACGTCGGCCCGGGATCCGGGTCTTCCTGGTTCGCGATGAGCGCCCAGATCGTGCCGCCGAGGACGAGGAGGAGCAGGATGATGAGGGCGATGAGCGGCCAGGTCCAGGGACTGCGCTTCTTCTTCTCGCCCTCTTCGACTCCGGCCGCACCCGCAGCCGGGAGAAGACTGGTCGCAGCCGAGGTGTCGGCGCCCGGGGTGAGGAGCTGGGTCGCATCATCGGACACGCCGACGCCGGTGGCGATCGCCGGGACCGCGGCCGCTGCCGCGGCGACATCCCCTCGCCGAAGCGCCGTGGCGGCACGGGCGACCGCCGCTGTCGAGGCGGGCCGGTCTTCGGGCTTCTTGGCGATCATCGCGAGCACGAGGTTCTGCACGGGCGACGCGATCGTCGGCGGAAGCGGCGGCGGCTGCTCGTTGATCTGCGCCATCGCGATCGCGACCTGGGACTCGCCGGTGAAGGGCCGCTTGCCGGCGAGGCACTCGTACGCGACGATCCCGAGGGAATACGTGTCGGTCGCCGGGGATGCCGGGTGGCCCGACGCCTGCTCGGGCGAGAGGTACTGCACGGTACCCATCACCTGACCGGTGGCCGTCAGCGGCACCTGGTCGGCGATCCGGGCGATGCCGAAGTCGGTGATCTTGACGCGGCCGTCGGGCGTGATCAGCAGGTTGCCCGGCTTGATGTCGCGGTGGACGAGCCCGGCGGCGTGCGCGGCCTGAAGCGCGAGGGAGGTCTGGGCGACGATGTCGAGCGTCTTGTCGGTCGACAGTGAGCCATCCCGCTCGAGGATCGTCGAGAGGGCCTCGCCGGGGACGAGCTCCATCACGAGGAAGGCGCTGCCGGCCTCCTCGCCGTAGTCGAAGACGCTTGCGATGCCCTCGTGGTTGACGAGTGCGGCGTGCCGGGCCTCGGCGCGGAAGCGCTCGAGGAAGCCGGGGTCGCCCATGTACTCGTCTTTGAGGATCTTGATGGCGACGGTACGGCCGATGACGTGGTCGGTCGCCTCCCATACCTCGCCCATGCCGCCGATCGCGATCCGCGAGTCGAGCTCATAGCGGCCGCCGAAGGTCACACCTTGCGTCGGTCTCATCTCCCCAGCACCGCCTCCATGACCTTCTTCGCGATGGGCGCCGCGAGGGTGTTGCCGGTGCCCGATTGGCCTAGCCCGCCGCCATCTTCGATGACGACGGCGACGGCCACCTGCGGGTTGATTGCAGGAGCGAACCCGGTGAACCACAGCGTGTATGGCTGATCGGACCCGTTCTCCGCGGTTCCGGTCTTACCGGCCACGTCGACCCCGTCTATTCTTGCACCCGACGCCGCGCCATCACTGACATTGGCGACCATCATCGCCACCATCTCGGCGGCGAGATCCTGTTCGAGCGCCCGCCCGTACTCGCTGTCTTCGTAGATCTGCTGCACGGTCAGGTCGGGGCCGATCACTCGCTCCACCATCCTCGGGTTCATGACGATTCCTTCATTTGCGATGCCGGCCGAGACCATCGCCATCTGCAGCGGCGTGGCCGTCACCTGCCCTTGGCCGAACCCGGAGAGCGCGGTCTGCGGGTCGTCTAGGGCGCGGGGATAACTCGAGGGCGTCGACACGAGCGGGAGCTCGAACGACGAGTTGAAGCCGTACTTCTCGGCCTCTTCGCGGATCGCCGTGTCGCCGAGCTCCACCGCGAGTTCAGCGAACGGGATGTTGCAGCTGAGACGAAGCGCGTCGGCGATGGTCACCTGGTCGCCCGGACCGCACGTCCCGCCGGAAGCGTTCGACACGATGTTGCTCGACTGCGGCAGCTGGTAGAACGCGGGGTTCGGCAGCGTCGACTCCGGCGTGTACTCGCCGGAGGCGAGTGCGGCCGACGCGACGACGAGTTTGAACGTGGAGCCGGGCGGGTTGAGGTCGCCGCCGATGCTGCGATCGGACAACGGGTCTGCGGGGTCCTCGACCAGCTGGTCGTGGTACGCGTTCACGGCGCTCGAGTCGTGGGCGGCGAGCAGGTTCGTGTCGAAGTCGGGGCTCGACACCATGGCGAGCACTTTTCCCGTTGACGGGTCGAGCGCGATCACCGCGCCCTGCAGGTCGCCGAGGGCCTCGAACGCCGCGCGCTGGACGGCCGCATCCAGTGTCAGCACGACATTCGATCCACGCGGTGGCTGCCCTGTGAAGATCCGTTCGACGCGCGAGAGGAACTGCGATCCTGCGGTTCCGCTCAGCGCCTGGTTCATCGCCTGCTCGATGCCCGGATTCGTCGAGCCGAGCGCGGGGTTGATCCAGCCCGTGACATGCCCCCACATCGGGGCGTCGGTGTAGATCCGCTGCCAGCTGAAGACGTCGTCGGTGGGGACGGACGACGCGATCGCCGAGCCGCTGACGATGATCGACCCGCGCTGCACCTCGTAGGAGTCATAGCGCGCGCGTGTGTTGTTCGGATCCTGCGCGAGCGCGTCCGCGTTCACGACCTGGATCCAGCTGGTCGAGGCGAACAGCGCGAGGAACATCACCAGCATGAGGATGCTGAGCCTTCTCAGCTCTTTCGTCACCCGATCACCACCCGAGGACGGCTGCGCACAGCATCCGAGATGCGAAGCAGAAGCGCGACGATGATCCAGTTCGCGACCAGCGACGATCCGCCGGCGGCGAGGAACGGGGTGGTCAGGCCGGTCAGCGGGATCACTCGAGTGACGCCGCCGACCATGATGAACACCTGCAGCGCGATGGTGAACGAGAGCCCCGTGGCCAGCAGCTTGCCGAAGTCGTCTTGGCCGGCAAGACCGATCCGGATGCCGCGGCTCGCGAACACCATGTACAGGCACAGGATCGCGAAGACGCCGATGAGGCCGAGCTCCTCGCCGAGACTCGGCAGGATGTAGTCGCTCTGCGACAGCGGCGTGATGTAGGGGCGGCCCTGCCCGAGTCCGGTGCCGACGAGTCCGCCCTGCGCGAGACCGAAGATCCCCTGCACGAGCTGGTAGCTGCCGCCTTGGCGTTCGATGATGGCCGGGTTGAAGGCATCCAGCCAGTTCGCGAATCGGCCACCCACATACGGGAGCACCCGCGAGGCGAGGAACGCGCCTGCCGCGGCCAGCACGACACCGATCAGGACCCAGCTCGTCTTGCCGGTCGCGACGTACAGCATGGCGACGAACATGCCGAAGATGAGCAGGCCGGTGCCGAGGTCTCGCTGCACCACGATGATGCCGAGCGAGACCAGCCAGATCACAAGCAGGGGTCCGAGCTCTCGCGCTCGCGGCCACGTCAGGCCCATGAAGCGGGTGCCGACCGACGTGAGGCTCTCGCGCGTGCGGACGAGATATCCGGCGAAGAAGATCGCCAGCAGGATCTTGGCGATCTCACCGGGCTGGAACGAGAAGAAGCCGAGCGACACCCAGACGTCCGCGTTGGCGTCAGTGCCGAGCCCGGGGATGATCGGCAGCAGAAGCAGGACGATGCCCGTGAGGCCTGAGACGTACGTGTAGCGGAAGAGCACGCGGTAGTTCCGCAGCAGCACGACGACGGCGATCGCGCCGACCAGGGCGATCGCGGCCCAGGCGAGCTGCCGGGTCGAGGCCGCCTCCCAGCCGTGGTCCTCGAGCGAGATGTCGATCCGGTAGATCATCGCGAGCCCGAGGCCGGTGAGGAGGGTGGCGATGGGGACGACGAACGGATCGGCGGCCCGGGCGGTCAGGCGCAGCACGATGTGGAGCGCGACCACGAGGGCGGTGAGGCCGCCGCAGTACACGAGGAAGGTCCAGTCGATTCCGCCCAGTGCGCCGAGCTGCACGAGCGCCACCGCACCCGCGTTGATGGCGCACGCGAAGACGAGCAGGAACAGTTCCCGGTTGCGCTGGGTCTGCGGCACACGGATGCGGCGGAGGGCGCGCACCACGGCGGTGTCAGCAGAGACGATGTCCGTTCCGGTCGGAGGAGTCGCGGTCATCACCCACCCCCCGCCGTCTCGCTGATGGAGTTGACGATCCGGCGCGCGTCATCCAGCGACGTCGCCGGAATGGTCTGCTGCACGGTCGTCCTGGCGAAGTCCGACAGCGAGTCGAGGGAGATGCCGGTGTCTTCGTACGGCGTCGACATCGAGATCGGGCCGATGTCCTGCTGGATGCCGCGGAAGATGACGACGGTGTCTTCATCGCCGCCGACGAAGTAGCGGGTCTGCGTCCACTGATACCCGCCGTAGAGAGCCGCTGCGATGAGCCCGAGAACGAGGCCGAGGCCGACGATCCAGCCGATGCGGCGCCGGCGCACCCGGCGCCGATCCTCCTCGATGAGCTCTTCGAGGAACTCGGCCGCGGGCTCGAAGTGCGTCGGCTCGTTGGCGGCCTGGCGGTTCGGGTGGAGCCAGCTCGTGCGGCCGGGTCGCGCCGCGGGGACTTCGATGCCGACCGGGTTCGAGACGGATCCGACGATCGTCGGTGTTCCCGAGAAGATCGGATGCTGTCCGCCGACGTCGACGAGGACGATGGTGACGTTGTCGGGCGCGCCGCCATCAAGCGCCTGCTTCAGCAGGTTGTCTGCGGTCCGCCCGGGTGCGAGGCCCAGACCGAGCGCCTTGGCCGTGTGCTGATCGTCGACGACACCCGAGAGCCCGTCCGAGCACAGCAGCCACCGATCGCCTGGCTGGGTCGGCATGATGAAGGTGTCGAGCTCCGGGTCGGGGTCCATGTCGCCGAGTACCCGCATGAGCACTGACCGTCTCGGGTGGTACCGAGCCTCTTCGGGAGTGATGCGCCCGGAGTCGACCAGTCGCTGGACGAAAGTGTGGTCCGTCGTGATCTGAGTGAGGGCGCCGTCGCGGTAGAGGTAGATCCGCGAGTCGCCGATGTGCGCGATGACGGCGTAGTCGTCGACCATGACGCAGCGCGCTCACGGTCGTCCCCATGCCGGCGAGCTCCGGCCGGTACTGCACGGTGTCGATCAACTCAGTCGCGGCGTCCGCGATCGCGTCGCGGAGTGCGCGCTCCGCTGCGGATGTGGACTCGAACGGCCGATCGGTTCGTTCGAGCTGCGCGATCGCGAGGCTGGATGCGACATCCCCGCCCGCATGTCCCCCCATTCCGTCGGCGACGGCGAAGAGGTTCGAACCGGAATACCCGGAGTCCTGGTTGTTGGAGCGCACCTTGCCGGTGTGCGAGATGGCGGCGCTCGAGCCTTGGAAGACCATACGTGGGTGTTCCGCCCGCTACTTCCGCAGCTCGAAGGTCGTGGCGCCGACCTTGATCGGGGCCCCGATGGTCACCGGGACAGGAGCTGCCACCCGGCCGCCGTCGTGCCACGTTCCGTTCGTGGAGTCGAGGTCCTGGATCATCCACTGCTCGCCCCACAGCACCAGGCGGGCGTGGTGGCTGGACGTGTAGTCGTCTCTGATGACGAGCCCGGACTCACTCGATCGCCCGATGGTCAAGGGCTCCTTGCCGAGGGGCAGCTCGAGGCCTGCCTTCGGTCCGCTGGTGATCACGATCCGCGAGACGGATTGCGTCGTCGCCGCACCGCCCTTGGCGGGCGAAGCGGCCGCCGCGACGGGCGCGGAGGCGCCGGCGGGGCGGGATGCTGCGGCGGGGGCCACGGCGGCAGCCGGCGCCGGCTCCGGCATCCGTCGCGCCTTCACACCGAAGAGATCCGCGCGGAGCGAATAGACCACCGCGAAGACGAAGAACCAGAGCAGCATCAGGAATCCGATGCGCAGCAGGAGAAGAGTCAGTTCGCTCATGCCGGCCGGCCCCCGTCGCGGACGTCGAAAGCGCGAGTGGCGTCATCGACGGGCATCGGGGGTTTGGGCGGCGCGGCCTGGGCCACCACCCGGAAGACGATGTCTGTGCGGCCGATCGTCACGGTCGAGTCCGGCGGCAGGGCCGCCTCGACCACCTTGCGGCCGTTGAGGGTGGTGCCGTTGGTGGAGTTCATGTCGCGCACCATCGCACGCTCGCCGTCCCACAGGATCTCGACGTGCTTCCGGCTCGTGCCGGCGTCGGAGATCGTGATGTCGGCATCGCTGCCGCGCCCGATGACCGTTCGCGCCTTGACGAGCGCGTGTCGTCTTCCCTCGACATCGACCACGCCACGCCAGGCGACTCGGCCCTGGGCGGTCGTGGATTCGACGCGCAGTGTTCCCGTCGACATCTGGTCGTCACGCTGGAGCGTGATCGAGACGGGTCCGGCGAAGGAGTACCCCTGCGCCTTCGCGTGCGTCTGGACGAGGGTGTCGAGCTCCTCGCCGAGAGCGCCGCCGAGCGCCGCCATCTTCTCGTCATCGGCAGGTGAGAGCGTGACGGTGAAGGTGTTGGGCGCGAGAATGCGGTCGCGGCTCACCACCGCCGCTTTCTTGTCGAGCTCGCTGCGCAGCGCGGAGGCGATCTCCACTGGCTGGATGCCACTGCGGAAGGTCTTGGCGAACGCGCTGTTGACTGCGCGCTCCAGACCTTTCTCGAAACTGTCAAGTAGTCCCACGGGGCTCCTCGGACGGGGGGTGCCGGTTGGTACATGCTAGACGTACACGCTGTATTGGCGATGGATCGCCTGCCGACGGTGTGGACGGGGTCCGGTGTGATTCGGGAGCGCCGAGTCTGCGTGATATCCTCGGGAGGTTGAGTTCGAGGCATCCCCGGATGCCATGACTCGCGCGAGTGGCGGAATAGGCAGACGCGCTGGCTTCAGGTGCCAGTGCCCGAAAGGGCGTGGGGGTTCAACTCCCCCCTCGCGCACGAAACGAGAATGGCCCCCTTCTTTCGGGGGCCATTCTCGTTTCATTCGTGAGGTGCTGCTGCGAACCTGCGTGAGCGTGCCGTAGACCGTGGAATGTGAGGCCTCGGGCGGCACCGTCGCCTTCGCGGCCTGGCTGGCCTAGCAGCCGTCGCCGTTCGGCTCGAGCACGACGAACTCACCGTCGTCCAGCACCGGCCGGTAGGCGTCAGCCAGGAGCTCGTCGAGCACGTCGCTGCCACTCGTCTCCTCGTCCACCGGCGCATACCACTGGACCACCAGGGGGCGGGCAGCACACAACTCCTCCACAATCTCCCGCTGCACGTCATCCTGATCGGCGTATCCCGGGTCGAAGTGCGTGACGCGACTTGCCGGCCTCGCCTCCAGCGCCCAGTACAGAAACGGCGCGTTGATGAAGGCGGTGGAGTTGTCCACGTTGGACACGAACAGGCGGTCTCCCGGCCGCACATGTTCGCGTGCCTCCGCGAGAGCCGCATCCAGGCCCGGGCGATAAGAGACGTTATACGCGTAGAGCAATCGCGTGTGTGGCACAAGCAGAAGCGCGACGACCGCCACCACGGCGACTGACGTCGACGCGCACCCACTTGAGTCCGGGCGGCACCAGCATCAGGAGAACCACGCCGAGGGCGAGGATCAGCGGTGAGGCGTGGAACGCGTCCGCCCGGACCCGCAGCGAGTACAGCGACACCGCTCCCCAGCTCAGTGCAACCAGCACTGCGGGCTGCGTGAGCACCTGGCGGGTGTTGCCTGCGCGGATCACGGCCACGAGCGCCACGACGACAGCCATCGGGGCGAGCAGGTAGCCCAGAATCTCGACCGCGTGGTTCAGCAGCGAGCCAGGCTCGAGCTCGAACAGGGCACGTACCAAACCCACCGGCGCCGACCACGGGTACGGCAGCCCTCGGAACTCCGCGAACGAGAACAGCGCATACTCCACCGCCTGCCTCATCCCGCCAAGCCCGCCCAGTGACGCAAGCAGTGCATAGGGGGCGAGGGCTACCACCGTGGCCGCGGCACCCCATGCGATCACGGTCAGCCGCCGGCCAGCCGTGGTGAGCAGCAACAGCAGACCAGCCAGGCCGAGCACCGCGAGGAAGTCCCAGCGGAACCACGCGGCCACCCCGAGCACGAGAAGTGCGCCGCCGATCCGAGGGACCTCACGGTCCAGCCACTCCACGGCCAGCAGCACGCAGATGCCCGGGACCAGATACGTGGGGGCCACCGGCAACAGCAGCAGTGCCGCGAGAACGGCCACCCCGATGGGCAGTAACCCGCGGCGGGCAGCCAGCCGAAGCAGCAGCACGCTGAGCACGAGGTGGCCGAGCGCCCACAGCAGGCGATGCGCCGGCAAGTAGTCCACCTGCGCCCAGATCAGCGTCGCGTTCGCGTACGACAGTCCGGGACCGTAGGGGGACAGGAAGTCCCTGAACGGCACCAGACCATCAGCGACGAACCGGGCACTCGACAGGTAGATCCCCTGATCGTAGAGATCGGGCGGCGCCCACAGCCCTACCAGTGAGAAGACGACCTGCACGAGGATCACGGCGCATGCCGCTACGACCGCGGTGCCGGAACCTCTTAGAGCCGTTTGCGGATGCCCGTCAGACGCCGTCGAGAGCGGGGACCAGTGCGAAGACGATCTCCTCGGTCTCGCGTGCGAGCCCCGGTGCAAAGGCGACATCGCGTGAAACCTCGGTGAATCCGACTTTCTTCAGCACGGCGATGGATGCCGCGTTGTGCGCTGCCGCCCGCGCGAAGAGGGGGCGCTCGGGCTCATGCGAGACGAGCAGGCGCAGCGCCGCCGTCGCGACGCCGCGCCCCCATGCATGGCGCGGCAGCCAGAAGCTCACCTCCCGATCGGCACCGACCGTGAATGCCGCTGTCGTTCCGGCGAAACCGCCGTTCTCAGTCACCACGAAGAACGAAACCTCCGCGGCGCCCAGTTCGCGAGCGATCCAGGTGTCGAACCTGTCGCGGTCGTCCGGGTCGTCGGATGTGAAGGCCGCCATGGCGACGGCTTCGGGGTCGCGCATCATCTCGAAGATCGCGTCGAGATCGTCGTCGTCGACGTCCCGAAGCTCGATGTGGCCCACGGCCCCACCGTAGCGATCGGCGACGATCAGGAGAAGCCGTGGATGGTCCGCAGAGTGGACTCGGCTCGGATGCCGTCGCGTTCGGCGACGGCATCCCGGAACGACTCGTAAGCCGTGGTGCGGTCGATGGGGCACTCGATGAACGGGTGCCAGCCGGGCAGGCTGCGCCGGATCGCGATCTCGGCTTCCCGCATGACACGCACGATCGCTACGTTATCGCTGGCGAACGTCATCTTGGCGAAGAATGTATGGCTGGCGTGCGCGAGCGCTGCGTGATCGTCGGCACGGGATGCCGCAACCATGGCATCCGCATCGATGAGGGCATCGGCAAGCGCGTCGTCGGAGCACCTCATCACGGCCATGCGAACGGCATTGCCCATGAGGTAGACGACGAACTCGAAGACATCGGCCTGGACCTTGTCATTGGGGACAGTGACCCGGGTGTAGCGATTGGGCGCAACCTCGACGAGTCCCGTGCGCTCCAGCCTCTGCAGAGCCTCACGCACCGGCGTACGGGACACGCCGAGACGCTCGGCGAGCTCATGGTCACGCAAGCGCTCGCCGGGTGCGAGGGTGCCGTCGAGGATGGCCTCGCCGAGTCGCGCGTAGACCTCGTCGCCGAGGACCGACCCGCGGGGGTCGAGCGGCGTGAAGGGAACGGTCATGGTCGCGATCAGTCTACGATGGCCGGTTCACTCCTGTCGCCGGGGTCGCATCGACGGCCATTCCGAGGCGCTGGTCGGGTGGATCCGGCGCCGACCGATCCCTCTGGCCTTCAGCCGATATATCGGTACAATACGTGTTGTCACGCCTGGCGTGGCCTATCCGGGGGGATCCGTCGACGCCCGGGCTTCGAGCACCGCTCAGCCCGGGCGTCCGATGGGCCGGCGCGACCTGACGCTCTGCAACATTTGTGTCACCATCTGTCGCCGCGCTCTTTCGGTGTCGCCGCGCTTCGTTACCGTGGAGGCAATACCGGTGCGCAGGGCGCCGGCATCACCGAAGAACGGCAATTCATGAGCACGCAGGGTACGGTCAAGTGGTTCAACTCGGAGAAGGGGTTCGGTTTCATCGCTCCCGATGAAGGCGGCGCGGACGTGTTCGCGCACTACACCGCGATCCAGGCGGGCGGATACCGCTCGCTCGAGGAGAACCAGCGCGTCGAGTTCGAGATCGCGCAGGGCCCGAAGGGCCTCCAGGCTGAGAACATCCGGCCGGTCTGAGTCGCTGCGGCTCTGCGCCGCACGCTCAGAACTGCGGCGTGGTGCGTACCTTCCGCACCACGCCGAACACTGGTCATCGACGCACGAGTTCGAGATCAGTGCCCCGCCAGCCTGGCGTATTCGGCGAGGGCGCGCGCGTCCTCGGCGTCTCGCATCGCGCGCCGTGCAGCATCCAGCGCGGCAACCGGATCGGGCGCTTGGCGGGCACCGGCCAGTTCGCGCTGCGCCGAGACGAGACGCATGCGTGCGTCCGCGCCGGCGCTTGTGTGGGCGACGGATGCTTCGGCCTGCGCGATCGCGTTCCGAGCGGCCGCGATCGTTCCCGGGAGGGCGGTGCGCGCGCCGCGCAGTCTCTGCTGAGCCGATCGCGCGTCGCCGAGAGCGAAGTCGAGGCGGTCGCGCATGCGCGCGATGCGGTCGATGGTGCGAGTCGGCCGGCGCGCAGCATCCGTCTCGAGAGCAGTCAACTCGGCGTCGATCGCGCGGAGCTCGGCACCGAGTCGCTCGGCGCCCTCAGGCGGCAGGCTCTCTCGCGTCGTCATCGCCTGGCGCAGCGCGCCGCGTGCGGACTCGAATTCACCCGGCACCGCCTGCGCGGCCTGAGTCACGAGGCGGTGGCTCTCCTCGAGGATGCGCGCGTCGTTCTCGGCTCTGCGCAACGACCGCTCGGCGGCAGCGAGTTCGGTCAGGGCACTCTGTGTCGGGTCGGTCACCAACGCCGCCGCCGCCGCGAGATGCCCCCGCGCCTCTTCGGCCTCGCTGACCGCCGCGGATGCCGCGCGAGACGCCTCCCGCCACTCCTCCTCGGCAAAGCGGGCCGACAGGTCGGCGACCAGGGCCGCGGGTTCGCCCATCGCTGCCTTCAGAGTCTCGAGCCGCGACTGCGCGGCCGCGACCTGGTCGACAGCCGAGACGTTCGCGCGCATCCAGGCCGCGTGCTCAGCCCGGGCGCGGGAGATCCCCGCCAGTGCGTCTTCGGCGCGTCGCGTGATGCGCGCCGAAGTCTTTCGGATCTCGTCGGGCGATACCCCGGTCGCCGAGATCGCGCGGTATTCCTCGAATGCGGCGTCGCGCACGTGCTGGGCGGTCATGCGTGCCCGTCGCAGCGACGCCGGTGCACCGCCACCGTAGAGGGCTCCCGACAGACCGACTTCCAGATCGAGCTCGTCGACGGCGTCGTCGAGGCGGACGAGCGCGACGCCCGCCTCTCCGCGGTGGATCTCTGCCGCGGCGCGTGCCCGCGGCGAGCGGCGGGCTGCGCGGATCGCCCACACGATCACGGCGATCGTGATCGCCGTGATGCCGAAGACGACGAGGGCGGGCACCGCCCAGCGGAGGAAGGTGTCGCCGATCTCAGTCACGCGGATCCTCCACGAGAAGGAGACCGCGGAGTTGAGCGACGTTGTCGACCGCGGCCTGCGCGCCCGCGGACTCATGCGGCCAGCTGAATCCCCAGCGGACGAAGATCACGGGAACGCCATGCGCCGCGCCACCCTCGACGTCGTGGTGACGGTCGCCGATGAGCACGGGCCGGCTCGTGTCCACGCCTGCGGAGTCGAGCCGCCGGAGGGCCTCGGCCACGATGTCCGATTTGGCGCTGAGCGTTCGCTCGTCCGGTGTCGCACCGACGATTGCCCAGAAGAAGGGCGACAGGTCGAAGTGATCCATGAGCGCGTCGACCTGGATCTCGGGCTTGGAGCTGGCGGTGGCCTGCGGGATGCCGGCGCCTGCGGCATCCCGGATCAGCTCGCCGACACCGTCGAAGAGCTTCGCCCCTGTCGTGTAGCCGTCGGCCTTGCCGAGCGTGCGGTAGAAGGCGACGGCATCCGCGGCTTCGGCCGGAGTCATGCCGACGTTCGCCTGGAACGAGTCGTACATCGGCGGGCCGATCCAGTGCACCAGCTCGGCGCGGGTGGGCGGCCGTCGGCCGAAATGATCGAGCGTGATCGTCAGTCGTCGGAGGATGCCGTCGGAGGCATCCACGATCGTCCCGTCCACATCCCAGAGGAGGCAGGTCCACGGCGATCGCAACGGCATGGGAACCAGCCTATGGGCGGGCACGCGGTGCGGCGTCGCGCGTGCGAGCGGCGGCCACGCCCGGGTGTGTCTCGCGGAGAAGGGGTGATTCGACTTTCGTTGGTTTCTCTGGCGCGAATTGAACTTCCGGCTCACACGTGTCGGATGAACTTCCGGCTCACACGTCTGGAGCCGCGAGCGACCACGGCTGTGTGAGCCGGAAGTTCACGGGGATCCTGTGAGCGGGAAGTTCAACGACGCGGCCAGAGAACGTCTGAATTCTGAACTCAGCAAACGCGGCCAGTCTGCGCGCAGACGAAACGTCAGAACAGGCGCGGAGCGCCCGACTCGACGCCCTTCATCCCCTCGTAGTCGAGCGTCACGCAGCGGATGCCGCGATCGGCCGCCAGCACGCGAGCCTGAGGCTTTATCTCCTGAGCCGCGAAAACCCCGCTCACCGGCGCGAGGTGCGGGTCGCGGCCGAGGAGTTCGAGATAGCGCGTGAGCTGCTCGACGCCGTCGATGTCGCCCCGGCGCTTCACCTCGACCGCGATCGTGCCACCGGCAGGATCCCTCAGCAGCAGGTCCACCGGGCCGATCGCGGTCGGGAACTCGCGGCGCACGAGAGTGAGTCCGTCGCCGATCACGCCGACCTGCTCGGCGAGGAGCCGCTGCAGATCCGACTCGACGCCGTCCTTGACGAGTCCGGGGTCCACGCCGAGTTCGTGCGCGGAATCGTGGAGGATCTCGTGGATCCGAACCAGCAGGGCGTCGCCCGTCTTGCCGTGCGTCACGCGCCACCACGCCACGACGCCGTCCGCGGCATCCGATTCATCCGGGGTTTCGACATCGAGTCGGCAGGGCGGGCTCATCCAGTTGAGCGGCTTGTACGAGCCGCCGTCCGAGTGGACCAGGAGGCTGCCGTCGCCCTTGTGAACCAGAAGCCGGGTCGCCAACGGAAGGTGGGCGTTGAGGCGACCGGTGTAGTCCACCGAGCAGCGGGCGATGACGAGACGCACCCGATGAGCCTACGACGACCGAGGCATCAGTGCGGCCGCTCGCTGTGGTGTCCGGCGCCGACGGTAGATCCGGCGATCGGCTTCGCCGCACCGGACGCGAAGCCGGATGCCACGACCAGCCCGACCAGGATGAAGAGCGTGTTGAGCAGCCCGATCCGCTCGCTGATGAGCCCGAGGATCGGGGGCCCGCACAGGAACGCGACGTAGCCGATCGTCGCGGCCGCGCTCACTCGCGCCGCTGCCCTGGCCGCGTCATCGGCTGCGGCCGACATCCCGATCGGGAATCCGAGCGAGACTCCGGCGCCCCACAGCGCCGCCCCCAGGAAGACGAGGGGAACGCTGGGAGCGAGGATGAACAGCAGCAGGCCGACGGCCGCAGTCGCAGCGAGCACGCGAAGAGTGATCACGCGGCCGAATCGGTCGACGAGCGGTCCGCCGATCATCCGCACCACGGTCATGCTGACCGAGAAGACCGCGAGCGCGGCGGCGCCGAGCGCCTCGCCCGCGCCGTGATCCTCGGCGACGCCGAGCGCCAGCCAGTCGTTCGCGCCACCCTCGGCGAATGCCATGCCGAGGATGATCAGCCCGAGAGCGTAGGTCCGGGGCTCGCGCCATGCAGACATCGCGAGGTGCAGGCGCTCGCGCCATCCCTTGCGATCCGCCTCGTCGACCGGATCCATCGTGATCTCACGAGCAGGGACGTTCGCGATGCTGAAGAACGCGATGGCGAGGATCACGATCGTCATGAAGCTCGTGTGCGCGAAGACGTTCAGACCCCAGGCGACCGCCAGGAATCCGAGGCCCGCGCCGATCACGGTGCCGAAGCTGAAGAACGCGTGGAACAGCGGCATGATCGTCTTGTCGAACTGCTTCTCGATCGCAGCGCCTTCGACGTTCATCATCACGTCGAGCGAGCCGTTGCCGAAGCCGAACATGACGAGCCCGGCGAAGACGAGCCCATAGGAGTGCGCGAGATCGGTGCCGACGCCGATGACCGCGACGCCCGCTGCGAAGCAGATCATCGAGTAGAACATGCCCCGCCTGGCGCCGATGCGCGCCAGGATGACGGGCGCCATGAACACGCCGATGATCGAGGAGGCGCCGGCTCCGAGAAGCAGCAGGCCGATCTGGATGTTGTCGACCTCGAGCGTGGTCTTGATGGCCGGAACCCGAGATGCCCACGTCGCGATCGACAGGCCGCTCGCCAGGAAGATCGCGAAGACGGCGGTGCGCCAGCGCACCAATTGCGACCGCGTGAGCTGGAGTTCCATGCGGCAACTCTAACCACCGCCTCGGCGCCTGTCGAATCGATTCGACGCACGGGATGACGCCGAGGTAGCATCATTGCGTCATGAACACGCGCCGGGCCACCATCACTGACGTCGCACGCGAAGCGGGCGTGTCGCCGTCGACTGCGTCTGTCGTGTTCAGCGGGAAGACCCCCGTGTCGGATGCGACGAAGCAGCGCGTGCTCGAAGCGGCCGCGGCCCTCGGCTACACCGGTCCCGATCCGCGTGCCGCTTCGCTGCGCCGCGGGCGGTCCGGCATCGTCGGCGTCGTCTTCGAGGAGCACCTCGGAACGGCGTTCCTCGATCCGGTCAAGACGCAGATGATGGACGGGCTGGCGGACGCCGTCGCCCCGCTCGGCGCGGGACTGCTGCTGCTCAGGGACCAGGATCCCTCGGGCGAGCTGCAGTCGCTCGCCGCTCCGTCGCTCACCTCTGCGCCGCTCGATGCGGCAGTGCTGGTCGGCTGCAGCGGGCTGCTTCGCGAGTCACTCGCCACCGTCAAGGCACGCGGCATCCCGGTCGTCGTCATCGAGGGGGATGCGGGCAGCGGCGTTCCCCGCATCGGTCTCGACAATCGCGAAGCGCAGCGTCAGGCCGCGAGCCACCTTCGGGCGCTCGGTCACGGCAGCGTGGCGATCGTGACGCTGCCGATCCGCGCCGGATGGGAGCGCGGGTGGCTTGAGAGTGACGAGGCGATCATCACCGACGTGACGCGCGAGCGCCTCGCGGGCGCCCGCGAGATCTATCCGGATGCCCCCGCGTATGCTGCGGCGGGCAGTTTCATCGCCGAGGGTCACGCCGCCGGCCGGGCCATCTTCGCCGATCCGGCGAAGCGGCCGACGGCCGTCATCGCCCAGAGCGACCTGCTGGCCGCAGGCGTCATCCGGGCCGCCGAGGAAGCAGGACTTCGTGTCCCGGAGGATGTGAGTGTGACCGGATTCGACGGGATCGTCGTGGACGGACTCGCGCCGTACGAGCTCACGACCCTCGTGCAGCCGGCCACCGAGAAGGGCCGCGCGGCGGGCCAGGCGGTCGCCGCCATGCTCGACGGCGCGGCTGCGGCATCCATCAGCTTCACCTGCGTCTTCCGCATCGGCAACACCACGGCCGCACCGGCGCCCGGTCGCTGACCGCGGCGGGGGCGGATCCTCGCCGCCGATAGACTGACAGCGACACCCTGATCGCCCGAGCCTCGCGCGCAGAGCCCTTGGCCGACGACCAAGAGGAGGCAGCGCATGCTCCTCCTTCTCGGTGCGTTCACGATCGGTCCGATGCTGATGCCGTGGCTGATCGCACGCATCGGAGCTCGGGCGTTCTACGTCGCCGCTCTGCTGCCGATCGCCGCGTTCGTGCAGGCCGCCATGAAGACGCAGGCCGTCATCGCCGGAGACATTCCGTTCGAGACATTCGACTGGATCCCCCCGCTGGGCATTCAGCTGTCGATGCGCATGGACACGCTGTCGTGGCTCATGGCGCTCATCGTCACCGGGGTCGGCGCCCTCGTCATGCTCTACTGCCGCTGGTACTTCCGCGGCAAGCCCGATGGGCTCGGACAGTTCGCCGCCGTGCTCCTGGCCTTCGCTGGCGCCATGTACGGGCTGGTCCTCACCGACGACCTCGTGATGCTCGTCATGTTCTGGGAGCTCACGAGCGTGCTCTCATACCTCCTCATCGGCTACTACAACCGCCGCGCCGCGAGTCGCCGTGCTGCGCTCCAGGCGCTCCTGGTGACGACGCTCGGCGGCCTCGTGATGCTGATCGGCGTGGTGCTGCTCGTCGTGGATGCCGGCACGTCGAGCATCTCGACGATCCTCGCCGACGCCCCGACGGGTCCGATCGTCGACGCCGCTCTTGTGCTCCTTCTCGTCGGGGCGCTGAGCAAGTCCGCGATCTTCCCCTTCCACTTCTGGCTGCCTGGCGCCATGGCGGCGCCGACACCGGTAAGTGCGTACCTCCACGCCGCGGCGATGGTGAAGGCCGGGATCTATCTGATCGCCCGCCTCGCACCCGTGTTCGCGGTCGCACCGACGTGGCGTCCCATCGTGATCGGCCTCGGCGTGTTCACGATGCTCCTCGGCGGATTCCAGGCGCTCCGCGAGACCGACCTCAAACGCGTGCTCGCGTTCGGAACCGTGAGCCAGCTCGGATTCCTCGCCGTGGTCCTCGGATTCGGCATCCGCGACCTGGCGCTGGCCGGACTCGCCCTTCTCCTCAGCCACGCCCTGTTCAAGTCGGCGCTGTTCCTCGTCGTCGGCGTGATCGATCGACAGCTCTCCACCCGAGACATCGGCGAGCTGAGCGGCGTCGGGCGGCAGGCGCCCGTCATGGCGACGTTCTCGATCGTCGCCGTCGCCTCGATGATCGGAATACCTCCGACGATCGGCTTCGTGGCCAAGGAGGGCGTGGTCACGGCGCTCCTTCATGAGGCAGCCGGCGGATCGCCGTGGGGAATCGCCGCTCTCGTCGGCGTCATCCTCGGATCTATTCTCACGGCGGCATACGGCATCCGGTTCGTCTGGGGTGCCTTCTGGACGAAGAAGGACGCGGAGGGCCGGCCCCGCGCTCGCACCGAGTGGCCCGACCCGCCCTTCGGATTCCTCGGCGCCCCGGTGGTGCTGTCGGCGCTCACGATCGTCGCCGGCTTCGCCGCGTCGCTCCTCGACACCGCCTTCGCGCCGTATGCGGACCAAGCTCCCACGGCGACACCGGGTGTGGCGCCGCCCCTGCATCCCGCACATCTCGCCCTCTGGCACGGGCTGGAGCCGGCGCTGTGGATCTCGCTCGGCACCATCGCGATCGGGTTCCTCGTCTTCGCGGTCACCGCTCGTCGGTCATGGAGTCGACGCGTCCTGCCGTTCACGGCCGCCGACGGCTACAACGCTGCGCTCAGGGGCATAGCCCGACTATCCGTCGTGACCACGAGCTTCACGCAGCGAGGGTCCCTCCCGGTGTACGTCGGGACGATCTTCGTCGTCTTCGTGGCCGCCGAGGGGACCGCCCTTCTCGCCGGCCCGGAGTGGCAGGCGCAGCTCGATGCGTTCCACACCCCGGTGCAGCTCGTCGTCGCCCCGATCATGATCGTCGCGGGACTCGTCGCGGTGCGCGCGCGCAAGCGCTACACCGGTGTCGTGCTCGTCTCGGTGACGGGACTCGGCATGGTGCTGCTCTTCGCGACGAGCGGCGCCCCGGATCTGGCGGTGACACAGATCCTCGTCGAGACGGTGACGCTCGTGGCCTTCGCACTCGTGCTCCGCCGCATCCCGGCGCGGCTCGGCGAGCACAATGCCTCGGTGTGGCCGCTGGCGCGTGCCGTCCTCGCCGCAGGCGTCGGCGTGACGATGGCGCTCGTCGCGCTCGTCGCGACTTCGGCCCGCACGACCGTGCCGATCTCGGATCGGTTCCCCGAACTGGCGTACGAACTCGGCCACGGCAGGAACGTCGTGAACGTCGCGCTCGTCGACCTCCGCGGCTGGGACACCATGGGCGAGCTGTCGGTGCTGATCCTCGCGGCGACGGGTGTGGCATCCCTCGTCTTCGTCACGCACCGCGCCGATACGCTCTCCCGCTTCACAGCGCCGCTGCCGCCGGCGGTGGCGGGGAGCTGGCGACCGCTCGTCGAGACGGACGACGGTGTCAAGGAGCGGCACGAGGCCCCCGGCATCCGTCGCACCGCCTGGCTCGTGGGCGGTCAGCGGGTGCGACCGGAGAACCGCTCGATCATCCTCGAGGTGATCGTGCGGATCCTGTTCCACTCGATCATCATCGTCTCGCTCTACCTGCTCTTCGCCGGTCACAATCTGCCCGGCGGCGGATTCGCGGGCGGTCTCGTCGCGGGCATGGCGCTCGTGATGCGCTACGTCGCCGGCGGCCGCTATGAGCTGGGGGCGGCGGCTCCCACCGATGCCGGCAGGCTTCTGGGCGCCGGCATGTCGATCGCGATCGCGTGTGCGGTCGTCCCCCTGTTCTTCGGCGCCGCGCCGCTCACCAGCTTCTTCTTCGAGGCCGACGTCCCGGTGCTGGGGCATGTGGAGTTCGTCACATCGACGCTGTTCGACGTCGGCGTCTACCTGGTCGTGATCGGTCTCGTCCTCGACGTCCTGCGCAGCCTCGGCGCCGAGGTCGACCGCCAGGCGCAGGAGCTGCGCGACGAGTCGAACGACCGGCAGGCGGTGACCGGCTGATGGATGTCTCGCTCGTCCTGATCATCGTGATGGCGGTGCTGTTCGCATGCGGCGTCTACGCCATGCTCGAACGCAGCCTGACACGCGTGCTCATCGGCTTCCTGCTGCTCGGCAACGCGACGAATCTTCTGCTCCTGATCGTCATGGGCCGGCCCGGGATCGCACCGTTCTTCGGTGCCGGAACCAAGGACGAGATGTCCGACCCGCTTCCGCAGGCGCTCACCCTCACGGCGATCGTCATCACGTTCGCCATCTCGGCCTTCCTGCTCGCGCTCATCTATCGTTCCTGGCAGCTCGGCCAGGCCGACACCTTCGAGGACGATGAGGCAGACCTCGCCATCCGCGAGCGCGGCAGCCCCGCCGAGGTCGCGATGGACGACGAGACCGAGATCGAGGACGAAGACGACGACGCCACGACGGACTTCGTCGGCACCGACACGGCACCGATCACGATCATCGGCAGCCGGGACTTCGCAGGGATCCGGGATGACGCACCGGTCGATGTGCGCCAGGAACGTCCGCCCAAGGACGGGGGGGACGCGTGACCGAGATCGCCCCCGCGCTCGTGCCCCTGCTCGTGACGCTGCCGCTCCTCGGCGCGGCGATCGCGCTCATCGCGGGCCGTCATCGCCGCACGCAGGTGGGCGTCTCGATCGTGACGCTCACCGCCGTGTGCGTCATCGCCGCGATCCTGCTTGTGGTCGTCGACACGTCGGACCAGGCCATCGCGGTGTCGGTCGGCGGCTGGCCGATCCCCTTCGGCATCGTGCTCTATGTCGACCGGCTCGCGGCACTGCTCGTCGTCGTGTCGAGCATCGTCCTGCTGGCGGTCCTTCTGTTCTCGGTGGGCCAGGGCGCGGCGGACGGCGATGACGACACGCCGGTCTCGATCTTCCACCCGTCGTATCTGATCCTGGCGGCCGGCATCTTCAACGCCTTCATCGCCGGTGACCTCTTCAACCTCTACGTGGGATTCGAGATCCTGCTCGTCGCTTCGTACGTGCTGATCACGCTCGGCGGGACCGAGTCGCGGATCCGCACCGGCGTCGTCTACATCGTGGTGTCGCTGGTCTCGTCGATCCTCTTCCTGGCCGCTATCGCGATGATCTACGGCGCGCTCGGAACCGTGAACATGGTGCAGATCTCCGAGCGCATGGGCGAGCTTCCGCAGGAGACGCAGCTGGTGCTCCATCTGATGCTGCTGCTCGCCTTCAGCATCAAGGCGGCGGTCTTCCCGCTTTCGTTCTGGCTGCCCGACTCGTACCCGACCGCGCCGGCGCCGGTCACCGCGGTGTTCGCGGGCCTGCTGACCAAGGTCGGCGTGTACGCCATCATCCGCACCGAGACCGAGCTCTTCCTCGAGAACGACGTCAACTTCCTGCTGATGATCGTCGCCCTCGCCACGATGATCGTCGGCGTCCTGGGCGCGGTCGCTCAGGCGGAGCTGAAGCGCATCCTGTCCTTCACGCTCGTGAGCCATATCGGCTACATGATCTTCGGGATTGCGATAGCGACGCCGGCGTCGATCGGCGCGACGATCTATTACATGGTCCACCACATCGTGGTGCAGACGACGCTGTTCCTTGCCGTCGGGCTCGTCGAGCGCCGCGCCGGAAGCACGTCGATCCTGCGTGTCAAAGGACTGATGCGCGCAGCGCCCGTGATCGCGGTCCTCTACTTCATTCCGGCCGTGAACCTCGGCGGACTCCCGCCGTTCTCGGGCTTCATCGGAAAGTTCGCGCTCTTCGACGCCGCCGCCGAGGTCGGCACGCCGATCATGATGGTGCTCATCGTGGGCGGCATCGTCACGAGTCTCCTCACCCTCTACGCGCTGATGCGCGCGTGGAACCTCTCGTTCTGGCGTGAGGAGGACGACTCGGCCGAGACCGAGGCCCGCATCTCGTATCTCGGCGCCGCACCGGCAGCCGGAGTGGAGACCGAACGCCGCGTGATCCCCAAGATCATGACCGCATCGACCGCGGGAATGGTCAGCCTCACCGTCGCCCTGACGATCTTCGCGGGTCCCCTCTACGACGTGTGCACGCGCATCGGCGCCTCGCTGCTCGAGCCGGTCACGCTCGTGCAGCTCCAGGAGGAGCATGACGTGAGCACCGGCGGAACCGAGAAGGGAGTGCAGCCGTGACCACGGTCCGCGACGCCGCATCCGAGCGCCACCGCGACAAGCGGGGCGTGTTCGTCCAGCTCTGGCGACAGCTCCCCTTCTTCGTCTGGCTGATCGCACTGTGGATGCTGCTGTGGGGCCAGTTCACCTGGACCGCGTTCCTCACCGGCCTCGTCGCGGCGGTCGTCGTCACCCGCGTCTTCCGGCTGCCGCCGGTCGAACTCTCCGGCCGGGTGAACCTCTGGTACGGCGTCGTCTTCATCCTCGAGTTCCTCGTCGCGCTCGTGCGCGGCTCGCTCACGGTGGCGTGGCAGGTGCTGGAGTGGCGGAGGCAGCCCGGCACGGCGATCGTCGCGGTGCCGCTCCGGACCGACGACGACCTCATCATGACCCACACCGCCGTTGCGGCATCCCTCATTCCGGGATCCCTCATCGTGGACGCAGACCGCGATCGCCGCATCCTGTACCTGCACGTGATCGGGGTGCGGAGCGCTCGCGACGTAGAGCGTCAGCGCGCCAGCGTCTGGGGCTGGGAGCGCCGCATCGTGCTGGCGGTCGGCTCTCGCGCTCAGGTGGAGCGAGTGAGATCGGATGCCGCGGCCCACGCGGCTGGAGGTGGCAGATGAGTCCGCTGCTCATGGTCATCTACGTCGTCTTCGCGGTGGCCGCGCTGCTCACCGTCTGGCGGATCATCATCGGACCGTCGATCCTCGACCGGGCGGTCGCCTCAGACGTCCTGCTCACCGAGGTGATGTGCGTCCTCGGTGCGGACATGGCGATCAATCAGCACACGCGCTCGCTCCCGATCCTGCTCATCATCGCCGCGGTCGGGGTCTTCGGCTCGATCTCGATAGCCCGATTCGTCGCACGAAGGGACACCACGGAGCAATGAGCGCCTTCATCGACACCGCCGCGCTGATCCTGATCCTGATCGGCGCACTCCTCTGCCTCACCGCGGCGATCGGGCTGCTGCGCTTCCGGGACGTTCCGACCCGGCTCCACGCGGCGACCAAGCCGCAGGTGCTGGGGCTCATCCTCATCTGCCTGGCGATCGCGCTGTCGCTGCGATCATGGCCGGTCGTCGCGTTCCTGGTGCCGGTCGTGCTGATGCAGCTCGCGACCGCTCCGCTCTCCGCCCATATGGTCGGTCGCCAGGCCTACCGCAACGGGACGATCGACGAGACCGGGCTGTTCGTCGACGAGCTCGCGGAGTCGCGTCGGACTCCCCCCGCCGCCGGAGGGTAGCGCATCAACCGGCGGGTGTCAGGACCAGGGTGTCCGTCGCCGCGGCATCCACAGCCTTCCGCGAGAACGCCCACGGCGTCGTCTCGGCCTTCAGCCAGGTGTCGGTCTGATCGATGTAGTTGGCGTGGAAGGCGTGGCCGCTCGTGCCGGTGAGGTGATTCCATCGCGAGTCATCGAAGTCCGAGAGATCGACGATCATGCGCATCGAGGGGACCGTGATGGTCTCGAAGCTCACGCCGATGTCCCACCCGGTCGCGTTGGCGACGGATGATCCGCCACCCACCGGGAATGGGCCGCGATTGAAGAGCCACTCGATCGGGGCGATGCCCGACGCCCCGAAGGTGTCGCTCACCAGGGAGAGCGCGTGCAGCGAGCCCCAGTTCCACTTCGACTCGTTGTCGCCCTGGAGTTCGACGAGCCGGTCGTACGCAGCGGACGCTGCGTACTCGAGCATCTCCTCCTGGCTCGCCACGCCCAGCTCCTCGTTCGTCCACCATGTCGATCGCGGGTCCGAGAGCAGGTTCTCGACGACGAGGAACAGCCGTCCTTGCCCGATCGTCGGTGCGGGGGTCTCCCGGCCGCGAACGAAGAGGTCCTGGACGAGCTCGTCCCACAGCACGTTGGCGTAGGCCGCGGCATCCGAGTCGGGGTCGCTCTGGGCATCCCACGATCGCAGCAGGTCGAGCGCGGCATCCGGGCCCTCTTGACCGGTCGACAGGTCGGCGTAGGCGGCACTGAGTCGCATCCCCATGTAGAAGCCGTTGTCGGCCTGGATGTCGCGCATGTCGTGCTCGGTGAGGGGGCCTTCGGCGATCTTCCGGTCGAGGAGATCGACGATTCGCGCCGCTCGCCAGCCGTAGTCCCAGTCCCGGGTGAGTGGGTACGGATAGTCCGCGGTCACGATCGCGTTGTTCGCGGTGACGATGTAACCCGCATCCGGGTTCAGCACCACCGGAAGCGACTCGAAGGGGATGAAGCCCTGCCAGTCGTACGCCGAGTCCCAGCCCGGCTGGGGCATCGATCCATCGCCCGCACCGCGGATCGGCAGCTTTCCGGGCGTCTGGTAGCCGATGTTCCCATCGACGTCGGCGTAGATGAGGTTCTGCGCCGGCACGTCGAATTTCTGCGCCGCCGCGCGGAAGTCGTCGAAGTCCTGAGCGACGTTGAGGGCGAAGATGGATGCCGCCGTCGTGCCGGGCTCGAGCGCGGTCCACTCGAGCGCGACGGCGTACTCGCCCTGCGTCGAGGCGACCGGCTCGGTGACGACGTCATCCGTGCCGGTGTAGGGCTGCTCGGCGATCGCCGTGAAGTCATCCGCGAGGCCCGAGATGATCGGTCCGTGCCGGGTGGAGCGGATGTCGAGCTGAACGTCCTCGCCGCCCGCGACCTTGATCGTCTCGGTGCGCTCTTCAAGCGGCACGAGAAGCCCGTCGCGCCAGTACTCGTCGCCGTCGACCTTCTCGAGGTAGAGGTCGGTGACATCGGTGGTGAGGTTCGTGAATCCCCACGCGATGCGGGCATTGTGGCCGATGATCACGCCCGGGACGCCGGAGAATCCGAAGCCGGAGACCTCGAAGGAGCAGTCCGGCGTGATCACCCGGCACTTCAGGCCGACCTGATGCCAGACACTCGGCAGCGATGCGCCGAGGTGGGGATCGTTCGCGAGGAGCGGCATCCCGCTTTCGGTGAGGTCTCCCGACACGACCCAGGAGTTCGACCCGATGCCCTCACCCACGTCGCCGACGAGCGCGCTCACCGCCTCGATCACGCCGTCGACTTCGGACCACTGGATCGAGGCGCTCGTGACGGCGTGATCGGCGGCTGATTCAGCCGTGTAGCCGATCGTTCCCACTGAGGGGACGCTCGAAATGGTCGGCACGATCACGGGATTGCGGTCGTAGGGGTAGGCCGGATAGAGCTGAGCCAGCTCCGGTGAGCTGAAGTCCGCCGCCGCGATGGCGCGCTCGGTCTCGATCTCGATGTTGGAGCGCAGGTCCCACGCCATCGCCTTGAGCCATGCCACGGAGTCCGCGGGGGTCCACGGCTCGATCTCGTATCCCGGATTCTGCAGCCCGAGGACCGCGTATTCGAAGGATGCCTCGACGCCGTCATTGTCGGCGAGGTAGGCGTTCACGCCCTCGGCATACGCGTCGTAGTAGCCGCGGACGGTCGGATCGAGCGCCTCGACCTCCTGCTCGGCGGTCTCATGCCAGCCGAGCGTCCGGAGGAACTTGTCGGTCGCGAGCTGCGACTCTCCGAACAGCTCCGAGACACGGCCGGCCGTCACGTGCCTCCGGAAGTCCATCTCCCAGAAGCGGTCCTGTGCGTGCACGTACCCCTGCGCATAGAACAGGTCATCGGTGTTGCCGGCGGTGATGGTGGGGATTCCGAGCACATCGCGCTGCACGGTCACGTCATCGCGGAGGCCCTCGACGGCGATGGCGCCGTCAAGCTGCGGGAACGAGCGCTGGATCGTCCAGGTGACGAATCCCACTGCGATCAGTGCGATGACGACGACGGCGGCGATGAGGCTGTAGAGAGCGGCGCCGATGGCGCGGCCGACCGAATGCTCTCGTCGGGGTTCGTCACCGTCGATCGTGCTGATGGGCGAGGTGGGGGGCTTCGACATTGAAGGTCTTTCACATGGCAGGGCAGACGCAGTGTCGTGCACCGCGAATCTCGGTGTCACGCTTTCGGGTCGCGGGCACCGTCAGGCATCGTAACCCGGCGCAGGGGCGGCACCTGACACCGGTCGATTCCGTCCGGTGCGGATGAGACTCAGGTCAGTCGGTGCCGGCGTCGAACATCGCCGACTCGGATGCCGCCTCGATGGCGTCGTCGAGCGCTTCGGTCGCGGCATCCACGTTCGTCGCGTTCTCGGTGATCTCATCCGCCTCGCCGGCGGTGACCCTGCCCACGAGGTCGGCGGCCGCACCGCCGATGATGCCCTGGGCGGCGTACTGCTCGAGCCGGCTGCGGGAGTCGGCGATGTCGAGGTTGCGCATGGTCAACTGGCCGATGCGGTCCGTGGGACCGAAGGCCGCATCGCCGACGCGTTCCATCGAGAGCTTCTCGGGCGCGTAGGACAGCCACGGACCCGTGGTGTCGAGGACCGTATAGTCCTCGCCGCGGCGAAGGCGCAGGGTGACCGTGCCCGTGATCGTCGAGCCGACCCACTTCTGGATCGACTCTCGCAGCATGAGCGACTGCGGTTCGAGCCAGCGGCCCTCGTACATCAGGCGCCCGAGGCGACGACCCTGCTCATGATAGGTGGCGAGGGTGTCTTCGTTCAGGATGCCGTTGACGAGGCGCTCGTACGCGATGAAGAGGAGGGCCATGCCCGGCGCCTCGTAGATGCCGCGGCTCTTCGCCTCGATGATCCGGTTCTCGATCTGGTCGCTCATGCCGAGGCCGTGACGCCCGCCGATGGCGTTCGCCTCCAGTACCAGCGCGACCGAGTCGGCGAACTCCACGCCGTTCAGCGCCACCGGCCGGCCGGCGTCGAACATGACCGTGACGTCTTCCGTGGCGATCTCGACGGCGGGGTCCCAGAACCGGACACCCATGATGGGCTCGACGGTCTCGAGCGACACGTCTAGGTGCTCGAGGGTCTTCGCCTCGTGGGTGGCGCCCCAGATGTTGGCGTCCGTCGAGTACGCCTTCTCGGCCGAATCCCGGTACGGGAAGCCGTGCGAGATGAGCCACTCGCTCATCTCCTGGCGCCCGCCGAGCTCGGTCACGAAGTCGGCGTCGAGCCACGGCTTGTAGATGCGCAGCGACGGGTTGGCGAGCAGGCCGTAGCGATAGAACCGCTCGATGTCGTTGCCCTTGTAGGTGGAGCCGTCGCCCCAGATGTCGACCCCGTCCTCCTTCATCGCCCGTACGAGGAGGGTGCCGGTGACGGCACGGCCGATGGGGGTCGTATTGAAGTAGGTGCGTCCACCGGAGCGGATGTGGAAGGCGCCGCAGGCAAGCGCCCCGAAGCCTTCTTCGACGAGCGCCGTCTTGCAGTCGATCAGACGCGAGAGCTCGGCGCCGTACTCGAGCGCCCTGCCCGGAATCGCGTCGATGTCGTCTTCGTCGGGCTGACCGAGATCGCCCGTATAGGTGCACGGCACGGCGCCTTTGTCGCGCATCCACGCCACCGCGACCGAGGTGTCGAGGCCCCCCGAGAAAGCGATGCCGACGCGCTCGCCGACGGGCAGTGACTGGAGGACTTTAGACATGAACTCAAGTCTAGTGAGGCCCTCCGGGCGCCCCGATCGGCCGTCAGGCTCCCTGCGCGGTGAGCGCCGCGTCACGGTCGCGGCTGGCCGCGCGACGACGGCCCACCAGTATGACGAGGAATCCCACACCCACGACCGCCGCCGCGATCACCACGACATAGACGGCCACGCCTGAGTAGCCGCCCTGCAGGCTGGGGTCGAGGAACGGGTATGGATACCAGAACGATGCACCCGTCGCCGGGGCGGTGATGAGCGGCCCGCGCAGCAGCGTGTACACCACCCACACGATCGGGTAGATCACGATGATCCAGACGGTCGACCAGCTCAGGCCCCGCCGTTTGGGGGCGAAGAACAGGTCGGCGAGCAGCAGCAGGGGCGCGATCACGTGGAGGATCTCATTCGACCACCACACGGTCACGCCCTGCGGCAGCTCGACGCCTCGGAGGAGCGTGTTGTAGACGATGCCCGTCACGATCATGTAGGTCGTCACGCACGCGAGCGCAACGGCGATCCCCGGCGAGTCCTGCGCAGCATCCTTCCCCCGCGTCCATGTCCAGATCGCCGCGATGATCAGCACGACGGCGGAGGCGAGATTCGACTCGATGGTGAAGAAGCTCAGGAAGTTCGCGACGACGGTGCCGACATCCCCCGTCGCGGGTGGTACCGCCGCCAGCGCATTCTCGATGGTGCGCTGCAGCTGGGCGGCGGCGGCGACAAGGATGAGCGCCGCGCCGGCGATCCTCACGAAGGGCCAGATCCGACTCATCGGCGAGGCTTGCGTCATGTCGCCACCCTATCGAGGAGCCGTGCAGAGGCGGATTGCTCCCGCTTCGCGTCATCCATCCTCACACCGCCCCGAGGCTCAGCCGACCTCCCCGATAGGATGGGGTGTAACCGTCAGATAACGGGGGAGTAGCCCATGCCAGGCATCGTCATCATCGGAGTGCAGTGGGGGGACGAGGGCAAGGGCAAGGCGACCGACCTCCTCGGTGAGCGCACCGACTGGGTCGTGAAGTTCAACGGCGGCAACAACGCCGGCCACACCGTCGTCATCGGCGACGAGAAGTATGCGCTGCACCTGCTCCCCTCGGGCATCCTCTCGCCTGGTGTCAACGCCGTGATCGGAAACGGCGTCGTGATCGACCTCGAAGTCCTCTTCGCGGAGCTCGAGGCGCTGCACGCCCGCGGCGTGGACACGTCACGGCTCAAGGTCAGCGCCAACGCGCACCTCATCACGCAGTACCACCGCACTCTCGACAAGGTGACCGAGCGCTTCCTCGGCAAGCGCCAGATCGGCACGACCGGTCGCGGCATCGGCCCGGCATACGCCGACAAGATCAACCGCGTCGGCATCCGGGTGCAGGACCTCTTCGACGAGAACATCCTGCGTCAGAAGGTCGAGGGCGCCCTCGACCAGAAGAACCATCTCCTCGTGAAGGTATTCAACCGCCGCGCGATCACGGGTGACGAGATCGTCGACGACCTGCTGTCGTACGCCGACCGGCTGCGCCCGATGGTGGACGACACCGGTCTGCTCCTGAACCAGGCACTCGACCGAGGTGACGTCGTCGTGTTCGAGGGTGGCCAGGCGACCATGCTCGATGTGGACCACGGCACCTACCCGTTCGTGACGTCGTCGTCCGCGACCGCGGGCGGGGCGTCGACCGGCGCCGGAGTGGGGCCGAACCGCCTCGATCGCATCGTCGGGATCGTGAAGGCCTATACGACCCGCGTCGGGTCGGGTCCGTTCCCCACCGAGCTCTTCGACGAGCAGGGCGAGTGGCTGCGCTCGCGCGGCTTCGAGTTCGGCACCACGACCGGGCGCCCGCGTCGCGTGGGCTGGTACGACGCGCCGATCACGCGCTACGCGACGCGCATCAACGGCATCACCGACCTGGTCCTCACGAAGCTCGACATCCTCACAGGTCTCGACGAGATTCCTGTCTGCGTCGCCTACGACGTCGACGGCACGCGCTTCGACGAGGTGCCGGTCAACCAGTCCGATTTCCACCACGCGAGGCCGATCCTCGAGTACTTCCCGGGGTGGAAGGAAGACATCTCGGGTGCTCGTGACTTCGAGG
This sequence comes from uncultured Actinomycetota bacterium, assembly GCA_963751055.1. Classification (GTDB taxonomy): domain Bacteria; phylum Actinomycetota; class Actinomycetes; order Actinomycetales; family Microbacteriaceae; genus Microbacterium. The sequence goes on from CAVVTB010000012.1 coordinate 493,263, forward strand.
ATCTCCCCCTTGCAGCGCAGGACTACGTCCTCGCGCTCGAGGAGATGAGCGGCACGCGCATCTCGGTGATCGGCGTCGGTCCCGCGCGCGATGCCGCCATCGTCCGCCACGATCTCGTCGACTGATGCAGTTTCTCCTCGGCGGATACACCGCCGACAGTGACGGCAGTGCGTCTGGAATCGGGATGCTGCTCGCCGGCGCCGCGGATGACGGCTCCGCCGGCGGTGCGCTGACCTTCGCGGCGGATGTCGCCTCGGCCGACTCGCCATCGTGGGTCGCAGCGCACCCGCGCCGTGAAGTCGTCTACGCGGCGCTCGAGGCGAAGGGCGCCGTCCAGGCGTTCCGGCGCACCGGCGAGTTCTCGTACACACCGCTCGGCCAGAGCGTGCCCACGGGTGAGGCGACTTGCCACGTCGCCGTCGCGGCCGACGGCGGTTCGCTCATCGCCAGCAGCTGGGGCGACGGTCGAGTCGTGAAGCTGACGCTGGATGCTGCTGGGCGGCCGTCATCGCCGGTCGTCGGCGCACCGGCATCCGACCCTTACGGCAGCGCAACGGAGGCGCCCGCAGCCTTCACGTCGGCAGGGGGCGACATCGATCTCGCGGCCGCGGCGCGCGCGCTCCGCGCCGCCGCCGGAGCCGAGTTCGCGCACCTCGTCCCGTCCTACGACGAGGATCCCCGAGACGCCGTGGATACGGCATCCGATCTTCGTCCCTCACGTGCGCACCAAGCCGTGTTCCTCCATGGCGGGCTGATCGCGACCACCGACATGGGGCTCGACGTCGTTCGGTTCTGGCGGACAACCGGATCGGCTCTCCAGCAGGTGCAGCAGGTCGTCCTTCCGTTCGGCAGCGGACCGCGTCACATGGTCATGCACCCGAGCGGACACCTGTACGTCGTGGCCGAACTGTCGTGCGAGGTCTTCGTGCTCGCACCCGACGTCACCGGAGCATGGCGCCTCGTCGGCGGCACGCCACTCGGTGCGGGCACCTTGCCGGGCGACACCGCGGCGGAGCTCGCGGCGTCCCGTGACGGCGAGTTCCTCTACGCGGGCGTGCGCGGCAGCAACACGATCGCGACACTGCGCGTGCGCGGCGCCGGCGAGTCGCTGTCTCCGGTGGCGGTCGTCGAATCGGGCGTGAACTGGCCGCGGCACCATGTCATCGTGCGAGACATCGTCCTCGTCGCGGGTCAGCTGTCCGACGAGGTCGCGTCACTCACACTCGACCTGCGCACCGGAGTGCCGGGCCGCGTGCGCCACCGCGCCGAGGCGCCGTCCCCGACCTGCCTGCTGCCTCTCGGCCGCTAGATCTTCGCGTCCTGCCGTGGAATAGCGATCTGTTTGATGATCAGCAGGATCGACGCGGTGATCGGGATGGCGACAAGTGCGCCGAGGAGGCCCAGCAGGGTACCGCCGACGAGCGCGCCGATGACGACGAGCGCGCCGGGCACCGAGACTGCGCGGTTCATCACGCGGGGCGTGAGGACATACGCCTCGAGCTGGATGTAGATGAGGTAGATGATGGCGAAGATGAGTGCTGACACGGGGTTCGTAAACAGGGCGAGGGTCGACGCGACGATCCAGTACAGCACCGATCCGATGAGCGGGATGAGAGTGATGAGGAACGCCACGACACCCATCAGGACGGGGAAGGCGAGGCCCAGGACGAAGTGCAGGGTGGTGGCGACGATCGAGTTGCAGAAGGCCAGGATCACCATGCCGACGAGGTAGCCGCCGATGGAGTCCGTGATCTGGTTCGTCAGGTCGAGGACCTTCGGCCGGTTGCGTGCGGGCGCGAGGCGGGCGAATGACACCTTCATCACCGGGATCGACGCGAGGAAGTACAGGCTCAGCACCAGGATGATGAGCAGACCCGAGATCGTGGTCGCGATCGTCACCCCGATCTTCAGGGCGCCGCCGCCGATCGCCGCGATGTTGGCGGGGTTCGTCAGCCACTTCTCCGCCTCATCGAGGAGCTGCCCGACCGACGTGCCGAAGGTGCTCTCGATCCACGCGTAGAAGTCGGAGTTCTCGAAGTTCGTCACCGTCTCGGGGAAGTCCTTGATGAACAGGCCGATCTGGTCCACGAGGGTGGGGATGACGAGCCACAGGATCGCGACCAGCACCACCGCGAAGGTGAAGTAGACGATCACGATGCCCCACGGGCGCTTGATGCCGTGTCGCTCGAAGAACTTGACGACCGGGTCGAGGCCCGAGGGCGGCGAAGAGGGCGAAGACGACGTAGATCACGATGGTCGAGATGTTCGAGATCCGTCAGCAGCAGGAGCGCCGCCGACAGGCCGCCGAGCGTGATCGTGAAGCCCACGGCGAACGGGTGGTTGAGGTTCGCCCACCGCTGCCGCGCGGCATCCGGCGTCTCCTGCTGATTCATGATCGCGCCCACGTCGTCCGCGGTGCGCACGATGTCGAAGTTCTCGTCGGTGGCGGCATCCGTACCGGCGGCTGGATCGGCGGCGATGGGCGTGGGGTCGTCTGTGGCACGGCCGTAGGGAGAGCTCGACGTGTCGGTCATGGTCACACTCTAGGGGCGGTGCGCTCGCCGCACGGTATCGTCGAGACACGAGGAGGACGCCATGACCGACGAGGATCCGATCGAGACGCTCCGCCGTTTTCGCGGCACCATCGACAATATCGATGCAGCGCTCGTGTACCTCCTCGCCGAGCGGTTCCGGGCGACCAAGCAGGTCGGCCACCTGAAGGCGAAGCATGGGATGCCGCCATCCGATCCGGCCCGCGAAGAGCAGCAGCTCGCGCGGCTGCGTGCTCTCGCCGTCGACGCCGACCTCGATCCCGAGTTCGCGCAGAAGTGGTTCACGTTCGTCGTGGCCGAGGTCATCCGCCACCACACCGAGGCGGCCGACGGGGTCTAGCTGATGGCGCGTGCGAACCCGCGATGGCCGTCAGTACTGGACGTCGACGAGGTCGTGCAGTCGTGGTGTGGATTTGGTGACGGTTCGCCATTGTCGGGTGGGGTCGAACCATTGTGGTGCGCGGACTTCGGGGACGCCGCGGTTGATCCGGATCTCCCAGCCGTGCAGGTCGAGGAACCGGTGATGGAACCAGCAGAGCATGACGCCGTTGTCGGTGTGGGTCTTGCCGCCGTTGGCGTATTCGACGACATGGTGGATCTCACACCAGGCGGCGTGGGACGCCGCAGCCGGGGATGAGGCAGCCGCCGTCGCGGAGCGCGATGGCGCGGCGTTGCCGGCGGTTGAAGACCCGTTCTTCGGTGCCGAGCCGGGTGATCCGGCCGGTGTCGTCGAACAGCACCCGTTGCACGATCCCGGCGCAGCCGGCGTGCCGGCGGCGGCGATGCCGACGGGCTCGTCGCAGCCTTCGACGCTCGCCCAGCCGGTGCCGGTGATGACGTCGTCGGCGCGGGCGGAGACGACGAGGGTGGGGGCGGCGCCGCCGATGGTGGGCAGCAGTTCGCTGGACGCGGCGACGAACAGGGCGGTGGCGAGGGCGTCGTGCTGCTGTTGGGCGCGGGTGCGGGTCTCGGTCGGCACTCTGGGCTCGTAGTCGGTGGTGGGGCGGAACTGCACGGGTCCGTCCGCGTCGACGCGGGGTGAGCAGACCGCGTCGATGATGCGCTGGTACTGCGCGGCGACCTCGGGCAGCAGCAGCCCCCGGATCGGGACGAGCCCGTCCTCGCCGGGGCGTGCCGAGCATCGCGGTGCGGCGGCGCAGCTGCGTGGTCTCGCGGGGTTCGGCGCCGTCCTGGTCCAGCACGGTCGCCCACACCTGCGCCTGCAGCCGCAGCAGGTCGGCGCACGCCGGCGGGGCACCGTCCGGGCCCTCGCCGCGGGCTTCGGCGGCGAGCACCGCGTCGGCGGTGAGGACCAGGTCACGGCCGACCCGGTCGCCGAGCCCGGCGAGCGGTCCCGCGACGGCGAGGAGCCCGTCGAGCCCGACCTCCCCGTCGATCAGCGCCGCGCGCATCGCGGGAAGCACCGGCGGCAGCGGCTCACCCAGGATCGACTCCGGGACCGCCACCGCCTTCGCGGCGCGCTGCAGCCGGGCGGCGGATGCCGGGCGCCAGCCGGGTGAGTCGCTGCACGAGTTCGCTGACATCGTGGCAGCCCATCCGGGTGGTCAGCCGCAGGTCCCGCTCCGGGGTCTCGGAGCGGCGGGCGACCTCGCCGGTGGCCTCGATCAGGATCGCCTCCTGGAGCCGGCCGAGCTCACCGGCGAGCACCATCACATCGAGCAGCTCACTGTCGGACGCACCCCGGATCGCCCCGCCGCCGAGACCCTCCGCGACGCCGGCGCGGGTGCGCTCGACCACCTCGCGGAGGGTCTCGAGCAGTGCTTCCATACCCCCAATTCTGCCGAGGGCCACCGACATTCCCAGCCCGTTTTCCCCAGTTCAGAAGAAGAATCGGAAGGACTACGGCCCGCCGCTACGGAACCGCTCGGCGGAGGGTGAGGAACGCGGATGCGGCAAGCACCGCGCCAAGGACGAGACCCCACAGCGAGAGACCGACGACGCCCTGCGTGGCGAACCACTCGAAGAGTGCGCCCCACGCGTCGAGTCGCCCGACGACCCACATCCCCAGCACGAGGAGGGCACCGACGCCCACCAGCACGATCGTGAGCCACGTCCCGCCGAAGCGCTTGTAGATCGTGGCGGCCCAGAAGCCGACGATGAAGAAGAGCATCGCGACCACGAAGTTGAAGAGGAATGCCCCGCCCGCACCGCTCGCCCAGATCCAGGGGAGCGCGAAGAACCAGCCGTTGATCCCCCACCCGTCCGTCGCGAACTCGATGAGGCCGCCCACGACGGCGATCCCCGCCAGGATCGAGGAGGTGATCGCGGCCGTCAGCAGTGTGCCGAGGTAGAACTCGCGCCTGGTCACGCTCATCGCCTGCGAGAACGGGAAGGTCAGGGTGAGCGCCTGGGTGCCGACGATCGAGGAAGTACCAGAGCGGCGCCTGGGCTCCACCGCCGTATTTCGGCTCCGTCGACGCCGGAGCTATCAGGATCCCCAGATCGCCAGCGTGAGGATGAATGCGCCGCCGAGGATGATCAGCGGGATCCAGATGTAGGTCTGCTTGTTGATCAGCTGCATGCGGACGACACTCAGCGTGCGGTTCATCGGAGTGCTCCTTCATCGGTGGCTGATCGTCGTCGACGCCGCACGGCCCGCGCCGTCACGTGCTGGGTCGTTCGGACGATGAGCTGCTGCAGCGACACCGGCGCCACGTCGAGCCCCGCCGCGCCGAGGCGCTCGCGGTCGGCGGCGGTCAGGGCACCGAGGACGGTGACCGACGTCACGTGCCCGAGGCTCTCGCGATGGATCACTTCGCGCCCCGCGACGAACGCCTCGACCGCTGCGGCATCGCCCACGATGTTCGCGGCTCGATCGCGGACGGCATCCGTGTCCTCGTCCATGATGATCCGGCCGCGGTCGATGACCAGCACCTTCTCGATGAGGTTCGACACCTCGTCGATGAGATGGCTCGAGAGGATGACGGTGCGCGGGTGCTCGGTGTAGTCCTCCAGCAGCCGGTCGTAGAAGATCTGCCGCGCGACGGCGTCGAGCCCGAGATACGGCTCATCGAAGAACGTGATCTCGGCGCGCGACGCGATGCCGATGATCACGCCCACGGCCGACAGCTGCCCGCGCGAGAGCTTCTTGATTCGGCGCTTCATGGGCAGCTGGAGGTCGTCGATCAGTCGATCGGCGAGGGCCTGATCCCAGTTCGGGAAGAACAGCCGTGCGGTGCCGAAGGCGTGCTTGGGCAGGGCGTCATCGGGATACTTCTGGCTCTCGCGGACGAAGCACATGCGCTGGAGGACCTTCGCGTTCTCGTAGGGGTTCTGGCCGAAGATCCGCACAACCCCGCTCGTCGCGAAGTTCTGCGCGGTCAGCATCGACATCACCGTGGTCTTGCCCGCTCCGTTGCGGCCGAGCAGTCCATAGATGGTGTCCTTCTCGATGGTGAAACTCACCCGGTCCACCGCGAGCGTGTCGCGGTAGCGCTTGGTGAGATCAGTCACCTCGATCACGTCGCTCATCGTGCGGTTCCTTCCGTGTCGGATGCGTCGCGCGCGAGTGCGCGGTCGTGGATAAGTCGGCCGAGGTCGTCGGGGCCGAGGCCGAGCTTGCGGGCCTCGGCGAGCAGCGGGTCGAGGTAGCGGTCGGCGAACAGCTCGCGGCGCTCGCTGAGGAGCCGCTCCCTGGCGCCCGGAGCGACGAACATGCCGATGCCGCGCCTCTTGTAGAGCACGCCCTTGTCGACGAGCATGTTCACTCCCTTGGCTGCCGTGGCGGGGTTGATCCGATAGAACGCGGCAAGCTCGTTCGTCGACGGCGCCTGGCTCTCTTCGGCCAGGCTCCGATCGATGATCGAGTCCTCGACGCTCTCGGCGATCTGCAGGAAGAGCGCCCTGCCTTCTTCGATCACGGTGATCCCGCCTGCTTGGTTACTTACTTGACCAACTAACCATGCAACAAACTCACCACCATGTCAACCCTCGGGTGGCGCCGGGGTGCCGAGCGCCCCAAGATGTACTCAGCGAAGAGCGGACGGGGGCGCGGCATGGAGTCACCCATCGCATTCGTGCTCGGCGGCGGCGGCATCCGGGGCGCGGTCGAGATCGGGATGATCAGGGCTCTCCTCGAGGCCGGCATCCGCCCCGACGTCGTCGCCGGCACCTCGATCGGCGCCATCAACGGCGCGCAGATCGCGGCCGACCCGACGCTGGGGGTGGTCGACACCCTGCTGCACGCGTGGACTTCCCCCGAGGCGAATGCCGTCTACGGCGACTCGCTCGTGGCCCAGCTGTCCCGGCTCGTCAAGACGCGGACGCACCTCAACTCACCGGCACCGCTGCGGAGGATCCTGGAGCGATCGCTCGGTGCGGACACCCGGTTCGAGGATCTCGCGGTGCCGCTGCGCGTGGTGGCCGCGAGCATCGAGCGCGCCGCCGAGCACGTGTTCGACTCCGGACCGCTGATCCCCGCGGTGCTCGCGTCGGCGTCGGTGCCAGGCCTCCTCCCAGCCACCCGCATCGGCGACGAGCACTTCATCGATGGCGGCGTGGTGAACTCCATCCCCATCGACCTGGCACTCGCCGCGGGCGCCCGCACGATCTTCGTGCTGCAGGTCGGGCGCGTCGAGACTCCGCTGGTCGCGCCCACGAGCGCGGTCGGCGCCGCACGGGTCGCATTCGAGATCGCTCGCCGGCACCGCTTCGCGAGAGACCTGGCGACACTGCCCGAAGGCGTGGCCCTGCACGTCCTTCCGAGTGGGGGCTCGCTCGAGGGCGACGATGGGCTGATGGCATACCGCAGGATGGAGACCGTGCACCGCCGCATCGATCAGGCCTACGAGGCGAGCAGGACGTTCCTTCAGGATCGTGCCCTGCCGGTCGCAGCCCACTCCGACGACCGCCCCGCGCCCCCGGCGGAGGCCGACTGATGCGTCCTCCTCCGAAGTGGGTGCGACGGATCGTCATCGCACCTGTCGTCGTGACGCTCGGCCTGGTAGCGCTCGCGGTGACCCCGCTCGCCCTCATCATCTTCCTCGCGGTCATCTCGCTCCTTCCGCACGTTCGCACGCTGAGAGTCGTCTGGTTGGCGTTCGTCTACCTGGTGTGGGACGCCCTGCTCGTGATCGCGCTCTTCGTGCTGTGGATCGCGTCGGGGTTCGGCTGGAAGCTCCGCGCCCCCGCGTTCCAGCGCGCGCACTACCGGCTGGCCGCCTTCGCGCTGCGGAGCCTGTTCTGGATCTTCGGATCCTCGCTTCGTCTCACGATCGCGACAAGCGGTGCAGAGGGCGACGAAGGCGCCGACCGTGCGAGCATCTTCGCCCCCGGCATCCCGCTCATCGTCGCGAGCCGGCATGCCGGCCCCGGGGACTCGTTCATCCTGATCCACATGCTGCTCAATCGCGTGCAACGGATGCCGCGCATCGTCCTGGCGCGGAAGCTGCAGTGGGATCCCGGGGATCGACATCCTGCTGAGCAGAGTCCCGTCGCGCTTCATCGCTCCGGCTGGGTTCGGCCCGAAGCGGACCGGGGGCGGTGCGGCCGTCGAAGCCCAGATCGGCGATCTCGCCACCGGGATGACAGGGGATGACGCGCTCGTCATCTTTCCCGAAGGCGGCAACTTCACCGACCGTCGTCGTCAGGGCCGCATCGATCGCCTCCGGGTATCAGGCCACGAGCAGATGGCCGAGCGCGCCGAGAGCTTCACGCACGTGATGGCACCGCACCCCGGCGGCGTGCACGCGGCGCTCGCTGCCGGCGAAGCCGACATCGTCTTCGTCGCGCACACCGGGCTCGAGGGACTCGTCACGCTCGGCGACATGTGGCACTCACTGCCCATGGACAAGCGAATCACCATGCACGCCTGGCGCGTGCCCCGCTCCGACATCCCGCAAGGGCTCGACGAGCAGACCTCGTGGCTGTTCGACTGGTACGCCCGCATCGACGCGTGGATCGAGGCGCATTCGGATGAAGTCTCTGCACCCCCACCCGACGCGAAGGCCTGACCGAAGCGGTCAGGAGCGGGGCTTGGGATGCACGACACGACCCGGTGTCGTGTCGGTGCGTGCGGGTACCGGCCAGGGAGCAGCGCCTTCGGATCGCGCACTGTGGTGGGCACCGGCGGAGGCTGCGAGACGGCCGAGGCGGGACGCGGCGCTGGGCTCGCGGGCGGCGGCGACGATGACGGCCTCGCGGTGGGGGACGCCGGCGCACTCGTCTGCGGCACCGCGCCGGTCGTGATCTCGAGCATCACCTGCGACTCGAGCACCTCGATCGCGCCGTCGGAGAGCAGGATGAGTCCATCGAGCTCTTCACGCACCCGGCGGTAGGCGATCTGCCGCTCGGCCGGGGTCGCCGCCTGGTCGATCGCCACCGTGAGAAGCTGCTTGGCCGTGTCGAGGCGCTTGCGCTCGACCTCGGTGAAGCTCGAGTCGCGGAGCCGCCGCGCGTCGTGCTCTGCGACGTCGAAGGCCACCTCGAAGTCGGCGACCGCGTTGCGGTACTCCGTCAGCTGCTCACGCGTCAGTCGCGCCTTCGGCGACGCGGGCCGCAGCCCGTCCGCAATCCGCTTCGCGCGCAGGAAGGCCGCAGTGAGGGGCTGGCGCCCATCGCTCATCGCGGGGAACGCGATGATCTTGGCGACGTCGAGTTCGTATTCCAGCCAGCGACTGGTCACGGCGTCATGCGCAGCGAACAGCCGCTCGAGCTGTGTGCCGGCGGATGCCGCGGCCGGGTTCTTCCAGGGGTGCTGCCTCGGCCATGAAGCGAAGCGGGTGCCGCCGCGGCCGCCGGAGAGGCGACCGGCACCGGGCCGGTGCGGCCGCGGGCCGCGGCCTGCGCCGACTTGAGTTCGGCCTTCGCCTTCAGCACCTCGAGGCGCCGCCGGTGACGTCGGCGCGCACCGCGCTCCCAGGCGCTGCCGATGCTGGCCATCACACCCATCACGGGAAAGATCAGCCACCAGTAGCCGCCGAGGAACGTGAAGAAGGGCTCCACCCTGTCATGCTAGCCGTCCGCGCCAGGCTCGACGGCCGGGAAGTGGCTGAGGATCGTGTGACAGCGGTCAGGCGCCCTGGCCCGTGCGCGGTCCTGCGTTGTTCCGTCGCATCGGAACCGCCTCGCGCACCTCGGCGACCACCCGCGCCGCCTCGCTCAGCGCGTCGGCGGCCCGCGGCAGCCACTCGGCCAGCGGTCCCAGCGAGACCCAGCCGACACCCGTGACGCTCTCGCGCACCTCGCCGCGCGCGTCGGCCTCGGCGATGACGAACGTCGACTCCGCCTCCTGCACCGCGTCCCGGTAGGCGAGGTAGGTCTCCGGAGAGACGCGGCCCTGGGTTGCCGCAGCGCGCAGGGTCTGCGCATCGCGCTGCGCCCGAAGGAAGGCGAGAGTCGACGGATGCTGCGGGTCGAGCATCTGCGGGAACGACAGCGCAGTCGCCGCATCCGTTTCGTACGCGAGCCAGCGCGCCGTCACGGCATCGTGGCGGGCGACGAGCGTCTCGATCGGAAGCGGGGCATCGCGAGGTGCGGAGCGATACCGCAGGTAGGTCGCCTTCAGCCGGTCGCGGCTCGCCCGCAGCTTGAGGGACGAGGCCCGCTCGGCCTCCCGCGCGATCGTGTAGCGCCGCCGCGCATTCGCGAGCACGGTCAGCGGCGCGCCATGTGCGGCTTTCGCGGCGAGCATCTCGCCCTTGGCGGCGCGCGCATCCGCCCTGGCCTCCTGGAGCTCGCGGTATGTGCGCCGCTCGTCGTGCCTCGCGGCATCGAGTTCGAGTCTGCGCGCTCGGCGTCGGTTCGTGGTCACGGCACCGTAACCGGCCGCTCCGACGCCGATGGCCGCCGGAGCGATCCACCACCAGCTCTCAATGAAGAGGAGGACGGGCTCCACAGGGCCATGCTAGTCGCCGGGACGTGGTTGGACACCGGCTCGGAGCCGACTGTCAGCCGAAGAGGAGCGCGAACACGGTCGCGCCGCCGCCGACGACGATGAGCGAGACGATGACCACCCACGCAACGACCTTGACGCGCTTCTGCCGGCTTTCGTTGTAGCCGCTGTATTCGTCGTCGTTCGCCGCCATGCGACCATCCTAGAGTCAGGGCGAGGCTCGGGCCGCGCCCTCGCGGAAAGCGGGGGTGGAGGAGGCGCCGGCTCAGGCGGCGGGCTCGGTGACGGTGGGACCGAACGCCGCGGGCAGCGTCGCGAGCGACAGGTCGCGGAGCTCGGTGAGCGGCACGGTGAACAGGCCCTGCACCTCGAGCGCGGGTGCGTCCCCATCGGCCGCCGAGTCCGTGACGCCGATGCGCAGCACGGGGTAGCCCCGTCCCTCGCACAGCCCGCGGAACTTCACGTCATCCTCGCGCGGCACCGTCACGATGACGCGACCCGTCGATTCCGAGAAGAGAGCGGATGCCGCATCCACCCCGTCTCGGTCCATGAGCTCGGTCAGCCAGACGCGAGCGCCGACGCCGAAGCGCATCACGGCTTCGGCGAGAGCCTGTGCGAGACCCCCGGACGACAGGTCGTGCGCGCTGGAGACCAGCGACTGCAGCGATGCCGCGTGCAGCAGTTCGGCGAGGCGCTTCTCGTGTGCGAGGTCGACCGCGGGCGGGCGGCCGCCGAGGTGGCCATGCACCGTTCCGGCCCACGCCGAGCCGCTCAGCTCCGTCGCCGTCACGCCGAGCAGGTAGATGTTCTCGCCAGGGTCCTGCCAGCCGGAGGGGACGCGGCGCGCGACGTCATCGATGATGCCGAGCACGCCGACGACGGGTGTCGGGAAGATCGGCTGGTCGCCGGTCTGGTTGTAGAACGAGACGTTGCCGCCGGTGACGGGGATGCCGAGTTCGAGGCATCCGTCCGAGAGGCCCTCGACGGCGCGCGAGAACTGCCACATCACCTCGGGATTCTCGGGGCTGCCGAAGTTCAGGCAGTCGGTCACCGCTGTCGGCACGGCACCGGTGACGGCGACATTGCGGTACGCCTCGGCGAGAGCGAGCTTCGCGCCCTCATAGGGATCGAGCTGGCAGAACCGGCCGTTGCAGTCCGTCGCGATCGCGAAGCCCAGGCCGGTGTGCTCGTCGACGCGCACCATGCCGGCGTCGTCGGGGAACGACAGCGCGGTGTTGCCCATGACGAAGTAGTCGTACTGATTCGTCACCCACGACGTATCGGCGAGATTGGGGCTCGACACCAGCTGGGTGAACTGGTGACGGAGCGTGTCGGGGTCGAGTTCGCGGGTCAGCGCGGAGGCCGAGTCCTCACGGAGCGCGTCGATCCAGGACGGGTAGGCGACGGGCCGCTCATAGACCGGGCCGTCGACCGCCACGGTCGAGGGGTCGACGTCGACGATCTGCTCGCCGTGCCAGAAGATCTGGAGGCGCCCGTCGCCGGTGACCTCGCCGAGGACGCTGGTCTCGACATCCCATTTGCCGACCACCTCGAGGAAGGCATCGAGCTTCTCGGGAGCCACGATCGCCATCATGCGCTCCTGGCTCTCGCTCATGAGGATCTCTTCGGGGGTGAGTGTGGGGTCGCGCAGCAGCACGTTCTCGAGATCGACGCGCATGCCCGAACCGCCGTTCGCGGCGAGCTCACTGGTCGCGCACGAGATGCCGGCGGCACCGAGGTCCTGGATGGCCTCGACGAGCTCGCCCTGGTAGAGCTCGAGGCAGCACTCGATGAGCACCTTCTCGGCGAAGGGGTCTCCGACCTGCACTGCAGGGCGCTTCGTGGGTCCGCCATCGGCGAAGGTGTCGGATGCCAGGATCGATGCCCCGCCGATGCCGTCGCCGCCGGTGCGGGCGCCGAAGAGCACGACGAGGTTGCCGGCCCCGCTCGCATTCGCGAGCTTGAGGTCCTCGTGGCGCAGGACGCCCACCGCGAGGGCGTTGACGAGCGGGTTGCCCTGATAGACCGCGTCGAACACCGTCTCGCCGCCGATGTTGGGCAGACCGAGGCAGTTGCCGTAGAACGAGATGCCCGAGACGACGCCGTGGACGACGCGTGCCGTGTCGGGGTGGTCGATGGCGCCGAAGCGGAGCTGGTCCATCACGGCAACCGGACGCGCGCCCATCGAGATGATGTCGCGGACGATGCCGCCGACTCCGGTCGCTGCGCCCTGGAACGGCTCGATGTAGCTCGGGTGGTTGTGCGACTCCACCTTGAAGGTCACCGCCCAGCCCTCGCCGATGTCGACGACACCGGCGTTCTGGCCCATACCCACCATCAGGCGGGTCTTCATCTCGTCCGAGACCTTCTCGCCGAACTGACGCAGGTAGATCTTGCTGGACTTGTACGAGCAGTGCTCCGACCACATGACCGAGTACATGGCGAGCTCGCCGCTCGTCGGACGACGGCCGAGGATCTCGCGGATCTTCGCGTACTCGTCGGGCTTGAGACCGAGCGCCGCGTAGGGCTGCTCCTTCTCAGGGGTGGCGGCGGCGTTGTCGACGGTGTCGGCGAGGGCGGTCTGAGAGGGGGTGGTCACGCGGCTCAACTCCAGTAATCGGGGGGTGCCGGACCGGACCAGTCTACGTGGGCGCCGGAGGCCGTCCCCCTACGATGGCCAGGTGGACTTCTCTCTCACGCTCACTCCCGATCTGGTCGCCGTCTTCTTCACGCTCTTCGTGCTGGAAGTGGTCCTCGGCGTCGACAACGTCATCTTCATCTCGATCCTCGCGTCGAAGCTTCCGAAGGAGCAGCAGGCGCGAGCCCGCAACCTCGGCCTCACGCTCGCGATGGTCATCCGCGTGGTGCTGGTCTTCTTCGCCGGCTGGATCATCACGCTCAAGGAGGACGTCTTCTTCTATCGGCGACCTCGGCTTCTCATGGAAGGACCTCATCCTCATCGCGGGCGGTCTCTTCCTCGTCTACAAGGCCGTGACCGAGATCCACCACAAGCTCGAGGGCGCCGAGGAGGAGCACGGCGGCGCCGGCGGCAAGGTCGCGACGGTCACGTTCGGGTCCGTGCTCACGCAGATCCTGCTGCTCGACATCGTCTTCTCGCTCGACTCGGTCATCACCGCCGTCGGGATGACCGAGAGCATGATCGTGATCATCACGGTCGTGGTGCTGTCGTTCGGCATCATGCTCTTCGCCTCGCGCTTCATCTTCGCGTTCGTGAACAAGCATCCGACCGTGAAGATGCTCGCCCTGTCGTTCCTCCTGCTGATCGGCGTCTTCCTCATCGCCGAGGGCTTCGGGCTGCACATCGACAAGGCGCTCATCTACATGCCGATGGCTTTCGCGGTGCTCGTCGAGGGGCTGAACCTCTGGGCGGCGGCGCGCAAGGCCAAGCGCGAGAAGAGGATCCAGCACGCGGTGCAGCTGCGGCCGACGTATCCCGATATCGACGAGTCGGTGGCGGTCGCCGCCGCGCTCGCCGGTGCCTCCGGCGGGGGATCGGTCGGCTTGTCGAGCAAGCCGGTCAGCGGATCCGAGGGCGGCGAGGAGCGCGCCGGGCTCGGTTGACGCCAGCCTGGTGTCATCCTGGCACCATCCTCTTGACTATGACACCATGATGGTGTCATAGTGGTGTCATGCAGATCTCACCGCACGTCGAGGCGCTGCAGCGCCAGCTCCTCTCCGCGGCCGCCGCGGGCGGTCCCGAGACCGAGGAGATCGCCGGACGCCTGGCCACGGCACTGGATGCCGCCGCCCGCCTCGCGATCCTCGACGCGCTGTCGGATGCCGCTGGTGAGATCACGCGCGACCTCGCGCCCGGATCCGTCGACGTGCGGCTCCGCGGCCGCGACGTCGAGTTCGCAGTCACGTCGCCGAGAGCCTTCGAGACGGGCGGCGCCTCGACGACCGCGCGGACGGCCCCGACGCAGGTCGCCGACTCCGCCTCCGATGACGGAGAGGATGCCGCGACCTCGCGCACCACGCTCCGGCTGCCGGATGCGCTGAAGGCGCGGGCCGAGGCCGCCGCGGCGAACGAGGGGCTCTCGCTCAACACCTGGCTGGTGCGTGCGATCACCGCTGCGCTCGAGCCCAAGCGCGAAGAGCACCCGCAGCGGTCCTCGCAGTACTCAGGGTGGGTGCGCTGACATGCCCGTCTTCCCCGTCTCGGGACCCGCCTTCATCCGCGTCGAAGTGCAGATGGGGCGCGTCGAGGTCGTCGCCGAGCCGCGCGACGACGTCCGGGTCGACGTCTCTCCCGTGAACCCGCAGAAGGTCGGGAGACCGCAGCGCCGCCGAGGCGGTCCGCGTCACCGCCACGCGGCACCGATGTGAGCGTCGTCGGGCCCTTCCGGCTCAATCTGTTCGGTCCGGGCGACTCGGTCGATGTCGTGGTGCGCGTGCCCGAGGCATCCGATGCGTCCGTTTCGCTGAAGTACGGCTCCATGCATCTCTCGGGGACCCTCGGCACGGTGCGCGTCGCGCTCGACTACGGCGACGCCTCCGTCGCGCGGGTCGGACGAGCCGACCTCGGGCTCGGGCACGGCGAGCTGCGCGTCGAGCACATCGCGGGCGACGCCGACGTGACCCTGAAGTCGGGCCGGGCGCGGATCGGGCACGTCACGGGGGCCCTGCGCCTCAAGGGGTCGGATGCCGGCATCGACGTCGGCACGGTTCTCGGCGCCGCGGACATCGCCACCTCGACCGGCGTCGTCCAGCTCGGCGATCCCGGGCCGGCCCTCTCGGTGCGATCCGCCTACGGGCCGGTGCGCATCCGCGAGCTGACACGCGGCACGGCGCGGATCGAGGCGTCGTATGGCGCGCTCAGCCTCGGTGTGCGCCGCGGGACCGCGGTATGGCTCGACGCGTCGAGCCGTCACGGAGTGGTCCGCAACGAGCTCACCGCCGACCCCGGACCCGCCGACGGCGAGGACGCACTCGAGCTGCACGCGCGCACCGGGTACGGCGACATCACCGTGCACCGCGTTACCCCCGGAGCCGCGAGCGGCGCCTGACACCGCTGCTCCTCTCCCACCGCCGGGTCTGCGACCCGCCGGTCTCTCCGCCAACCCCAGAACAGAAAGGCATGACGATGACCGCTGCCATAGAGGCGATCGGACTCACGAAGTCGTTCGGCGATCAGGTCGTGCTCGACGGCATCGACCTCGACATCCAGCGGGGCGGCGTGTTCGCCCTCCTCGGACCCAACGGCGCCGGCAAGACCACGATGATCCACATCCTGTCGACGCTCCTGCGGCCCGACTCGGGCACCGCGCGCGTCGCGGGCCACGACGTCGCGCAGAATCCCGAGGCCGTGCGCGCCGCCATCGGCGTCACCGGGCAGTTCTCGGCGGTCGACGCACTCATGACGGGCGAGGAGAACCTCCGCCTGATGGCGGACCTCCGCCACCTCGGGCGCCGCGAAGGCAGGCGCAGGGTCGCCGAGCTGCTCGATCGATTCGAACTGACGGATGCTGCCCGCAAACCACTCGCCACCTACTCGGGCGGCATGCGGCGCCGGCTCGACCTCGCGATGACGCTGGTCTCGCGGCCCGACATCGTGTTCCTCGACGAGCCGACGACCGGTCTCGATCCCCGCAGTCGTGCCGAGATGTGGCAGATCGTGCGCGAGCTCGTGGCCGCCGGCACCAGCATCCTCCTCACCACGCAGTACCTCGATGAGGCCGATGAGCTCGCCGACCGCATCGCGGTGCTGAACGGGGGCGGGATCGTGGCCGACGGTTCGCCGGCGGAACTGAAGCGACTCGTTCCGGGGGGCCGCGTCCGCCTCGAGTTCGACGACGTCAGGACGCTGGATGCGGCATCCGCCGCCTTCGACGATGCCACGCGAGATGACGCAGCGCTCGCGATCGACGTCCCGAGCGACGGCGGCTTCCGCTCGCTCCGCTCGATCATGGAGCGCCTCGACGGCGACGGCCTCGAGGCGCGCACACTCAGCATCCACACCCCGGACCTCGACGATGTGTTCTTCGCCCTGACCGCACGAGTGGACGCTCCGACCGAAGAGGAGGTGGCGCGATGAGCGCCCTCGCGTACACCCTGTCCGATTCCCTCACGATGTCGCGTCGCAACCTCGTCCATGCGCTGCGGTATCCGATCATCGCGTATCTGATCGCACTGCCGGTCATCTTCCTGCTGCTGTTCGTCTACGTGCTCGGGGGCACGCTGGGCGCGGGACTCCCCGCGGGCGACACGACCTCCTACCTGCAGTACGTCGTACCGGGCGTGCTGCTGCTCTCGGTCGCGGCCGGAGCCACCGGTCCCGCCATCTCGGTCTCGCAGGACATGACGGAGGGGATCATCGCCCGCTTCCGCACCATGAACATCTCGCGTTCGGCGGTGCTCGCCGGCCACGTGATCGGCAATCTGCTGCAGCTCGTGCTCGCGACGATCATCGTGATCGGCGTCGCCCTGCTGATGGGCTTCCGTGCTCCCGCAAGCGTGTGGGGATGGCTCGGAACGCTCGGCGTGCTGACACTGGTCGCCTTCGCGATGTGCTGGCTCGGCGTCGCCTTCGGCGTCTACGCGAGAGGGGTCGAGAGCGCGAGCAACCTCCCGATGCCGATCATGATCCTGCCTCTCCTCGGCAGCGGGTTCGTGCCGACCGAGTCGATGCCGCCATGGATGCAGTGGTTCGCCGAGTGGCAGCCGTTCACGCCGTTCACCGAGACGGTGCGAGCGCTCCTGTTCGGAACACCGATGGGCGTATACGGGTGGCTCACCCTGGCGTGGTGCGCCGGCATCACGATCGTCGGCTGGCTCTGGGCACGTCACCTCTACGAGCGGAAGTCGATCCGCTGACACCCCGGGCACCCGATGGCACTTCCCGGGAACGGCGACAGCCCGTCCCACCGAGGTGGAACGGGCTGTTGCGGATTCCGCGCGGATCAGTCGTTGGCGCTGATCCTCCACGGACTCCTCCCTTGACGACGCCTGTCTCCCCAGCCAGTCATCGCGAGGGCGCTTTGTGCCGTCGACGTCGCGCCTCGGCGGCGTCGCAGGTAGGCGGCGAGAATCGACGGATCAGTCGTTGCCTTCTGATTCATCGAAAGGGGCTCCGGGGGTGACCCCGCCGCGCTATTGGCAATAGGCTAACAAACTTATTGGCGAAACGTCAACTCATATACTCGCGTTATGACCGCCACACCGGGGCATACGCGTCTCGACCCGGCGAAGCGACGTGAGCAGATCCTCGACGTCGCCGCCGTCCTGTTCGCCGAGCGCGGATACGATGACATCTCGATCGAGGACATCGCGCGTGGGGCCGGCGTCACACGCGGACTGGTGCACCACTATTTCGGCGGACGCAACGACGTCTACGTTGCGCTGATCGAGCGCATCGGCAGCATCCGTGAGCATGAGCTGCGACCGCCGAAGGGCGGTAGCGCCCGCGCCCGTGTGGCCGATTCGGTGTCGCGGTGGCTCGACTGGACGGAGGCCAACCGCACGATCTGGCTCGCCGCCATGGCGCCGGGCGAAGACATCGCCGACGAGCACGTGAGGCGCGTCGTGGCAGATCTCGTGCAGCGCGCCGTCGCCCTCCTCGCCGTCTACCACGCGGACATCGCCGAAGACTCGCCACGCCTGCGCTATGCGCTCGACTGCTGGACCGGTCTGAATCGCGTCGCGACCCGTCGGTGGCTCCGCGGTGAGGCCTCACGTGAGACGACCGCTGAACTGCTGACCCTGACGCTCGAACACGTCCTGCGTACGTTCGGGAAACCCACCACGAAGCAGCCCTGACGACGCCTCGAGCGGGGGCCGCTGGTCAGTGCTCCGAATCGGGCTCGAGGAACTCCCTCGCGGCGACCACGAGCGCGTCGACGCCCCGGTCGAGGGTGGGCTGCAGCACCGGCGCGAAGAACGGCGAGTGGTTGGTCGGGATGTCTCGCTCCAGAGTGCCGCCGGCCGCAGCATCGGCGTAGGCCTGTGGGTCGACTCCGCCCCAGAACCAGAAGACGAGGGGGACGCCCGCCTCGCGCGCGAACCAGGAGACATCCTCACTGCCCGTGAACATGCCGGGGTCGACGACCGTGCCCTCGCCGAACGCGGCGTCGAAGGCGAGGATCAGCCGAGCGGTGGCGTGGACATCGTTGATGGTCGGCGGGAGGGTGTGGTCGATCGCGATGACCGGGTCCTCTTCGGCGCCGGACGCGAGGGCCTCCGCGCGGACGACGCGTTCGACCTTCTCGAGCACGCGCACACGGGCCTCGTCGTCGGGGTAGCGCAGGCTGAGCTCGAGCTTCGCCTCAGCGGGGATGATGTTGTTCTTCAGCCCGGCATGGATAGAGCCGACGGTGACGACCGCGACATCCCGCGGGTCCACTTCTCGCGAGACGATCGTCTGCAGGCGCATCACAGTCGCTGCGGCCATCACGACAGGGTCGATGGTCGAGTGGGGACGTGAGCCGTGTCCGCCGCGCCCGAGGAGCGTGACCGTGAGCCCGTCGGATGCCGCCATCTGCGTGCCCGAGCGGACGCCGATCGTGCCCGCGGGCAGCGGGGTGACGTGCTGGCCGAGGACGATGTCGGGCCTCGGGAAGCGGTCGAGGACGCCGTCGGCGATCATCGCCTGCGAGCCGGCGCCGTACTCCTCGGCGGGCTGGAACACCGCGACGATCGTGCCCGACCACGCATCCTTCGTCGCGATGAGGCGCTCGAGTGCGCCGAGCAGGGCGGTGACGTGCATGTCGTGACCGCAGGCGTGCATCACCGGCACCCCGAGACCCGACGGGTCGGTGCCGCGCGCGGTGCTGGCGTACGCGAGGCCGGTGCGCTCCGCGACGGGCAGCGCGTCCATGTCGGCACGGAGCCAGACGACCGGCCCCTCGCCGTTCGCGATGACCCCGACGACGCCGGTCTTTCCGATGCCCTCTTCGAACTCGATGCCGAGGCCGGCGAGGTGGCGGGTGATGATGCCCGCCGTCCGGGTCTCCTGGAAGGACAGTTCGGGGTTTCGGTGCAGATCGACGTAGATCGCTTCGAGGTCGAGGGTCATGGGGTCGAGCCTACCCAGCGCGCCCCGGTCGGCGTGCGTGCGGGGCGGGGGTGGGGTCAGGATGCCGGTGCGGCGAGCCGCGCGGTCGAACCGCGCACGATCAGTTCGTACGGCAGCGCTCCCGGCTCGTGGCGCGGGATGTCGGCATCCCTCGCCTCGATCTCCGCGAGGATGGCGTCGGCCGCCCGCTCGCCCTGCCCGAGCGGGAACTGGTCGACCGTCGTGAGCCGGAAGAATTCGCCGAGCTCGTGGCCGTCGATGCCGACGACCGAGAGGTCCTCCGGCACGCCGTAGCCGAGCTCGCGGGCCGCGAGGAGCGCCCCGATGGCCATCTCGTCGGATGCTGCGAAGATCGCGGTCGGACGCACGCCGGGTCGCCCGAGCAGCTGCTTCGCCGCGCGGAACCCGCCCTCGATGGTGAAGTCGGCTGGCTCGTACAGCGCCGACCGAGCAGGGATGCCGGCGTCCGCCAATGCCAGTTCGAAGCCCTGCCGTCGCTGCGTCGGGATGTGGAAGTCGATGTCGAACTCGAGGCTCGCGCCGATGTGCGCGATCTCGCGGTGCCCGAGGGCGATCAGGTGCTCGGTGGCGAGCCTCGCGACACCGAGGTCGTCGACGGTGAGGGTCGAGAGGCGCGGGTTCGGGCCTCCGATCGCGATCACGGGCAGGTCGAGCTCGATCAGGCGGTCCGTCTCGGCGTCGCCGAGTTCGAGCGAGATGGCGATGACGCCGTCCACGCGCTGGCGACGGAGGAAGGTCTCGAAGACGGTCTCGCGCTCGCCGCGGTCGGCGGTAAGGCTGTACAGGGTGATGTCGTATCCGCGGCGCATGAGGGCGGAAGCGATACCGCTGAGCACCGTGCTGAAGAACCAGCGATCGAGGAACGGCACCAGCACGCCGATGTTGCGGGTGCGGCCGGATGCGAGGCTCGATGCAGACGCGGAGACGACGTAGCCGAGGCTCTTCGCCGCCGCCTCGACGCGAGCCCGTGTGGGGTCCGAGACGTGGCCGCGACCGCTCAGCGCGCGCGAGACGGTGGCCGTCGACACGCCCGCATGCTTCGCGACCTCATCGATGCTGACCACGTCGTCACCCCCTCATCTCTTGTCCGGCCCTGGCGGGTCGGCTGCGCTCAGTCGACCGCGAGCCACACCGTGGTGTCGACAGGCAGTCCGCGACCGGCCAGGAGGCCGCTCGCCGCGATCACGATACCGTCCGGGAGCGCGATGCCCCGGGAACCGAGATTCGCCACGACGATCACATTCCCGTTGCGGAATGCCACGACGTCCTCGCCCATCCCCTCGATCCAGGTCAGCGCCCCGGCTCCGAGGCCATGCAGGCGGCGCTGCGCGAGCAGTCCGCGATAGAGCGAAAGCGTCGAGGACGGGTCGTCGACCTGGGCGTCGCGGGCGAGCTGTGCCCACTCGCCGGGCTGGGGCAGCCAAGCCGCACCGGTAGGGCTGAACCCGTATGCCGGGTCGGTGGCGCTCCACGGCAGCGGCACTCGGCAGCCATCGCGACCGTAGCGCTCGCCGTTCGTGCGGAACCAGGTGGGGTCCTGCCGCACATCGTCCGCGAGGTCGATCACCTCGGGAAGACCCAGCTCCTCACCCTGGTAGAGGTAGGACGAACCAGGCAGGGCGAGCATGAGCGTGGTGGCCGCGCGCGCACGGCGCAGGCCGACCTCGGGGATCGGCTTGCCGGGCGAGTCCGGCCCGATGCCGTGACCCTGCGGGTTCTCGGCGGTCAGCGCGAGGCGCGAGGCGTGTCGGACGACGTCATGGTTCGACAGCACCCAGGTGCTCGGAGCGCCGACGGCGGCGTAGGCCGCGATCGACTCGGCGATGACGTCACGGAGCGCCGCGGCATCCCACTCGGTCTCGAGGTAGGCGAAGTTGAAGGCCTGGTGCATCTCGTCGGGACGCACCCAGAGCGCGGTCTGCTCCGGAGTGGGGAGCCACGCCTCGGCGCACAGCGCGCGGTCGCCGTCGTATTCGGCGACGAGGCTGTGCCAGTCGCGGTAGATCTCGTGCACGCCGTCACGGCCCCAGTAGGGGACACCCGATTCGCCACCGCCCATCGAGCCTGCGTCGGTCGGCGGGACGTAGTCGGGCAGGCCGTCCTGCTTCACGAGTCCGTGGGCGACATCGACGCGGAAGCCGTCGACGCCCCGGTCGAGCCAGAAGCGCAGGATGCGGCGGAACTCCTCGCGCACCTCCTCGTTCGACCAGTCGAAGTCGGGCTGCGAGGAGTCGAACAGGTGCAGGTACCACTGGCCGGGCTTCCCGTCAGCCTCGATGACGCGTGTCCACGCCGGACCGCCGAAGACCGATTCCCAATTGTTCGGGGGCAGCTCGCCCGCCTTGCCCTTGCCGTCGCGGAAGAGGTAGCGAGCACGCTCGGGACTTCCCGGCGCGGCCACGAGCGCCTCCTGGAACCAGACGTGCTGGTCGGATGAGTGGTTGGGCACGAGATCGACGATCAGCCGGATGCTGCGACGGTGCGCCTCTTCGAGCATGACGTCGAAGTCGGCCAGGGTGCCGAAGAGGGGATCGACATCGCAGTAGTCCGACACGTCGTAGCCCGCATCCTTCTGCGGTGAGCGCTGGAAGGGGCTCAGCCAGATCGCGTCGACGCCGAGGTCGGCGAGGTCGTCGAGGTGCGAGGTGATGCCGGGGAGGTCGCCGATGCCGTCGCCGGAGCTGTCGGCGAAGGAGCGGGGATAGATCTGGTAGATCACGGCGGTGCGCCACCACTCCGCGGCGATGCGGGAGGTGGTCGTGTCGGTGCGCTCGGCGAGGTCGGGCGAAGTCATCCCGCCATCGTACTGCAAGCGCTTACATTCCCCGCCCAGGAAGACGCTCGGGGAAAACGGCGGGCTATGGTGGGCCGGTGTCCTCCCTTGCCCGCGCCGAGTCTCTCATCCGCACCATCCCGGATCATCCGGAGCCGGGCGTGCTGTTCCGGGACATCACGCCGCTGCTCTCGGATGCTGCCGCGCTGCGTGCGGTGATCGAGGCGATGATCGAGCCGTTCGCCGGCGAATTCGACGTGGTCGCCGGGATCGAGGCCCGCGGCTTCCTGCTCGCCGGAGCCATGGCGATCGCCTCGGACACCGGGCTCGTGCCGATTCGAAAGGCAGGCAAGCTGCCTCGGCCCGCGGCATCCGTCTCATACGCGCTCGAGTACGGCACGGCCACGATCGAGGCGCACGACGATG
Organism: uncultured Actinomycetota bacterium; assembly: GCA_963751055.1. Taxonomy (GTDB): domain Bacteria; phylum Actinomycetota; class Actinomycetes; order Actinomycetales; family Microbacteriaceae; genus Microbacterium. The sequence continues at coordinate 515,918 of CAVVTB010000012.1, forward strand.
TCGCGCCAGGGACTCGGATGCTTCTCGTCGACGACGTGCTCGCCACAGGCGGCACACTCGTCGCCGCTCACGCGCTCGCGCGCGCTCTCGGCATCAGCGTCGTCGGGACGACGGTGCTGATGGAGCTCGAAGCGCTCGGCGGGCGCGAGGTCGTGGGCGACGTGCACGCGGTCTTCACCGCCTGACGCCGCCCCCTCTGAGTCAGCCGCGGAGTGCGGCCAGTCCCTGGTACGAGAGGGCTGCGAGCTGCAGCGACTGGGCAGGCACGGCGCCCGAGGGAGCGTTGTCCTGCTCGTACATCGGGTTGTGGTAGCCCTTCGCCCCGATGCGCTGGAAGAACGTCGTGTAGTCGATGTCTCCCGTGCCGAATGGTGCGAAGTTGTAGCCGTTCGTCGTTCCGGGAGCGAGCGTGCCGTCCTTCGCGTGGAACAGCGGATAGCGCATCGTCTGCTCGGCTACGAGTCCAGCCGGGTCGAACTGGTCGGGGACCACCGTGCCATCAGGCGCTGTGTAGCTCTGGAACCGGTACTGCGCCACGTGCGCCCAGTAGACGTCCATCTCGAGGTAGACGTAGTTCGGGTCGGTGTTCTGCAGGAACCACTCCAGCCGGCGGATGCCCGAGCTGCGGGTTGGTCGTCCCGTCGCGTCGAGGGGCCCGCTGTCGAGCAGGAAGCTGTACGCCTCGGCGTGATTGTGCGTATAGAGCTTCAGCCCGTGGGTCGCTGCGCGGGCGCCGAGGATGTTCCAGCGTTCGGCGGCTGCCTGCCAATCGGCGAGGTACGCGCTGCCGGTCGGGTCGTTGCCGGTGCCGATATGCCCGAAGCCCAGGATGTTCGCGATCTCGCACTGAAGGTCGAACGCCGCGAGGTTGGCATCCGTGATGGTGCCGGGAATGCTGCCGTGGTTGCCCTCTGCCTCGAGCCCGTTGGCGTCCAGCCAGGTGCGCATCAACGCCGCCCCGGTGGGCGTGCCCAGGTTCGGGCCGCCCTCGGAGTTCGCGTTCTGGGTGTAGCCCGCGAACTCGATCTGCTTGTAGCCGATCCGAGAGAGTTCTGCGAGCACCTCCTTGAAGCCGGAAGGAAGGTCGCTCGTGAGGGGGTTGCGGCTGATCGCGTCACGCACCGTGTAGAGGATGATGCCGCGCTTGCCCGGCGGGACGAGCACGCCGTTGCCGGCCCCCTGACCGGCAGCAACCGGCCCGGCGGCGTGCGCGTGACCGGTGCCCATGCCGAGTGCGGCCGCCGCCGCCATGCCGGCTGTCGCGGCGAGCATCTGCCGCCGGCTGAGGCCGAGCCTGCGTCCGAGAACGCGAGCGTCTTCTTCGTCCTGATGAGTGAGATCGTCCATGATGCTCCCTTGCACGTCGAATTGCCGGTCGAATCGGATGCGACTCCGATTCGACGCTATGGCCGCCCCTGCAGCTCGTCAGCAAAGGGCGTCGACTCTCATGCAACTTTCATCGAGCGTCGGGAGTGCGGGCTCAGCCGCCGATCACCACGTTGAGCGGAGGCTCACCCGCCAGCATCCGCTCGATCTGCCGGGCCACGAGGCGCGCGATGCGCGGCTGCATTGCCGTCGATGCCCCGCCGACATGGGGCGCGATGAGCACGCCGGGCAGCGACCACAGCGGGTGATCCTCGGGCAGCGGCTCGGGATCCGTGACGTCGAGTGCTGCGCGGATCCGGCCGCGGCCCACGTGCGCGACGAGCGCCTCGGTGTCGATCAGGCCGCCGCGTCCGACATTCACGACGAGTGCGCCGTCAGGCAGCGCCGCCAGGAACGTGTCATCGACGATATGTCGCGTCTCGTCGCCACCCGGCAGGCTGACGATCACGATCTCGGCGTCCGCGAGCAGCGCCGGAAGTCCGCCGATGGCATGCACCGGCATCCCGTCCTCAACCCGTGCGCTCCGCGCGACGACCGTGAGCTCCACCTCGAAGGGTGCGAGTCGCGCGGCGATCGCCTTGCCGACGCCGCCGTAGCCGAGCAGCAGCACGCGACGGTCGGCCAGGCTCTCGGCGAACTCCGGCGCCCATCTGCCCTGGTCCTGGGCGCGGACGAACGCGGGCAGCCGTCGCTGCGAGGCGAGCGTCAGGGCGACGGCCAGCTCTGCGGTCGACGTCTCATGCACCGATGCCGCGTTGGCGAAGACGAGTCCTTCGGGGAGGAGATCCGCGACGCCCTCGTAGCCGATCGACTGGCCCTGGACCAGCCCGATCTCTGTGTCCGCGAGGTGGCTCAGCACCTTCGCCATCGACATGTAGGGGGGCACGACGATGTCGAGATGCGCGTGGGGAGCCGCGTCCTGCATGGTCCAGACGAGGATCTCGACCTGCTCGGCGGCAGATGTGCCGAGGCGCTCACGCACGTCGGCGGCGAGCCGCTCCGTCGGAACGGTCACGATCAGCGGTGGGATGCCTCGGGTCACCCTTTCCACGTTACCGGCGCGCTGCGGGGCAGCGGCACCGATGGCGGCGATACGCTCACCGCGAGCGGTGCGAGCCGCACGGAGGAGGCGACGATGGTCCCCGAGATCAACTACTGGGCGGTGCTGATCGCGACCGCGTCAAGCATGGCCGTCGGCGCGATCTGGTACTCGATGAAGGTCTTCGGCACCCGCTGGGCAAAGCTCGCCAAGGTCGACATGGACCGCGGGCGGATCTGCCGTCGTGCCCATCATCGTGACGCTGATCGTCAGCTTCATCACAGCGTGGGTGCTCGCCGGCGCGACCTATCTCTCATGGAGCTTCTACGGAGGCGGCTACCTGCTGAACGCCGTCGGCACGGGGGTCATCCTCTGGGCCGGCTTCACGGCCGCGCGCTTCATCACACACGACGCGTTCGAAGGCAGGCCGAGCTCACTGACCGTGTTGAACATCGCGCACGAGATCGTGACGATCCTCATCATGGCGATCATCATCGGGGTGTGGCCGCCGGCCGGAACCGTCTGAACGCGGCGTCAGGCCGCGGCGGCGACCACAGCGGCGATCGCCGACGTGAAGAACGGCAGACCGTCGATGCCCGAGCGCATCGCATCCGAGGTGTCCGGACCGAATCCGGGCTCGACCGCATGCTCCGGATGAGGCATGAGCCCCACGACGTTTCCCCGTTCGTTGGCGATGCCGGCGATGTCGCGGAGCGATCCGTTGGGGTTGACGCCCACGTAGCGGAACGCGACGAGACCCTCGCCTTCGAGGCGGTCGAGCTCCGACTCCGACGCGATGTATCCGCCGTCGGCGTTCTTCAGGGGAATGACGATCTCCTGGCCCTCCGCGAACTCTGCGGTCCACGCCGTAGAAGTGTTCTCGACTCGGAGCCGCTGGTCACGACGCACGAACTGCTGGTGCGCGTTGCGGATCAGACCGCCGGGCAGCAGGTGCGCTTCGACGAGCATCTGGAATCCGTTGCAGATGCCCAGGATCGGCATTCCGGCGGCGGCAGCATCCTTCACTTCAGCCATGATCGGCGCGAGCGCGGCGATCGCCCCGGCACGGAGGTAGTCGCCGTAGCTGAATCCACCGGGGAGGATGAGGGCATCGACGCCGTCGAGGTCGTGCGAGCCGTGCCAGAGTGCGACCGGCTCGCCTCCGGCGATGCGGATCGCGCGCTGCGCGTCGCGGTCGTCGAGGGAGCCGGGGAAGGTGATGACCCCGACGCGGGTGCTCACTCCACGACCTCGATGCCGACGACGTCTTCGATGACGGAATTGGAGAGGATCTCGTCCGCGATGCGCTGCGCTTCGGCGAGGAGCTCATCGGTGACCTCGCCCGCCACGGTCAGCTCGAAGCGCTTGCCGATGCGGACGGAGGTGAAGTCCTCGACGCCCAGACGCGAGAAAGCGCCGGCGACGGCCTTCCCCTGCGGGTCCAGCAGCTCGGCCTTGGGCATGACGTCGACGACGATGGTGGGCATGAGAGAGCTCCGGATGTCGCGGGAAAGGGTCGGTCCCAGTCTACGGCCGCCGCGCAGAGCCCGTCGGCGTGCAGGCCCGGGCCGGATCCGCTCCCGCATCGCTCCCGGATTCGCGTTGTGATGCAACCGTGACCGAAGTCGTGGGAGCGCTCCCTTGACATTCGTGGGAGCGATCCCATAGCTTGAGTGCACGTCCGGTGGGAACGCTCCCACAGACTGCACCGGTCTCTGGTCATCTGCCCCGAGATCACCCACCCTGCAACACACCATCCCGATCTGACACACACAAAGGAGTGACAGTGAACTCACGTGCCTTCCGCAGGAGCGCCGTAGCGGTCGCAGCCTTCTCGGCTACCGCTATCGTGCTCGCCGGCTGCGCGGGCGGTGCCGGCGACACGCCGTCCGCCGACCCCGATGAGCCCATCACGCTCACCGTTGCCACATTCAACGACTTCGGCTACACCGATGAGCTCCTTCAGGAGTACATGGACGCGAACCCGAACATCACGGTCGAGCACACCCGTGCCGCCGAGTCCGGCGACGCCCGCACCAACTACTTCGCCAAGCTCGGCAAGGAGGGCCTCGCCGATGTCGAGGCCGTGGAGATCGACTGGTTCGCCGAGGCGATGCAGTACTCCGACCTTCTCGCCGAGGCGCCCGACTCCGTGAAGGGCCGCTGGCTCGACTGGAAGGAAGCGGCCGCCACGGACGGCGATGGCCGCCTCGTCGGCTTCGGAACCGACATCGGCCCGCAGGGCATCTGCTACCGCAGCGACCTGTTCGAGGCCGCCGGCCTCGCTGCCGACCGCGAGGGCGTCGCCGCTCTGTTCGACGGCGACTGGGAGAACTTCCTCGACGTCGCCGACGACTACAAGGCTGCGACCGGCAAGCCGATGGTCGACTCGGCCAACTCGGTGCTCCAGGGCATCGTGAACCAGATCGAGTTCACCTACACCGAGCCCGACGGCACCGTCATCGCGACGGAGAACCCCGAGATCAAGGCTGCCTACGAGCTCGTCACCGAGCGCGCCGTGCCCAACGCGGCGTATGCCGGACAGTGGTCCGACGACTGGTTCGCGGCACTCGCGAACGGCGAATTCGCCGCGATGCTGTGCCCGGGCTGGATGCTCGGCGTGATCTCGGGCAACGCGCCCGACACCACCGGCTGGGACATCGCCGATGTCTTCCCGAACGGCGGCGGCAACTGGGGCGGCTCGTACCTGACCGTCCCGGCCAACGGCGCCAACGTCGAGGCGGCGCTTGCGCTCGCCGACTGGCTCACCGCTCCGGAGCAGCAGATGAAGGCGTTCGCGAACGCGGGCACCTTCCCGAGCCAGCTCGAGGCTCTCGACAGCGAAGAGCTCGCCAGCGCGACCAACGAGTACTTCCAGGACGCTCCGACCGGTGAGATCCTCTCGAACCGCGCCGCGGCCGTCACGGTCGCTCCTTACAAGGACGCGAGCTACTTCAAGTACCACGACGCGCTGCAGAACGCTGTGACGCGAGTGTTCGACGGTCTCGAAGACCAGGAGACCTCGTGGAACACGTGGGTCGCCGAGGTCGAGGCCTTCTAGGCCAGCCGCCTCTCCGATAGAACGGGTGCGTGCAGGTTGCTCGCGCAACCTGCACGCACCCGTAACACTCTCGACCGACGATGGAGCAGCTCGTGACCGCAACAGACACGCGCCCTGAGGCGCCCTCGGCGCCGCCGCCGCCAGCGAAGGAGAACCGAGTCCGCGTGCTCTCCTTCAGTCAGAAGGTGAGCCGCTGGGATCTCAAGGTCTCTCCGTTCCTCTACATCTCGCCGTTCTTCATCATGTTCGCGATCGTCGGTCTCTTCCCGATCGCCTACACCGCCGTCATCTCGTTCATGGAGTGGGACCTCGTCCGCAACTCCGGTGAGTTCATCGGGTTCGGCCAGTACATCTGGATCCTCGAGAACCCGCAGTTCTGGACGGCGCTGCGCAACACCTTCAGCATCTTCCTGCTCTCGACCGTCCCGCAGCTCATCCTCGCCATCTTCATCGCGGCGATGCTCGATCGCAACATCCGGGCGAAGACCTTCTGGCGCACCAGCGTGCTGCTGCCCTACGTCATGGCCCCGGTCGCGGTGGCGCTGATCTTCAGCAACATGTTCGGCGACAACCACGGTCTCGTGAACAACATCCTCACCGACCTCGGCCTGAAGCCGATCCCGTGGCACAAGGATCCGTTCTGGAGCCACGTCGCGATCGCCACGATGGTCAACTTCCGATGGACCGGCTACAACGCGCTGATCCTGCTGGCCGCCATGCAGGCGGTTCCCCGCGACTACTACGAAGCGGCGACGGTCGACGGCGCCGGCGCATTCCGGCAGTTCTGGAGCATCACGCTCCCGTCGCTGCGCCCGACTCTGATCTTCGTCATCATCACCTCGACCATCGGCGGCCTGCAGATCTTCGACGAGCCGAGTCAGTACGACAACACCGGCGAGGGCGGCGCGGCGCAGCAGTGGCTCACCGTCACGCTCTTCCTCTACAACATCGGCTGGCGGCGACTGGAACTTCGGCCGAGCGGCAGCGCTCGCCTGGATCCTGTTCCTCATCATCCTCGTCGTCGGCCTCATCAACCTGATGGTCACTCGCCGCCTCGTCCGGGACGAGGGCGGCCGAGGCGTCGACCGCCCCGCGCCGCAAGCGGCGGAACATGAAGGGACAGGGCCGATGAGCACCACACCTCCGATCGCAATGGTCGAGCAGCCCATCGCCACGGCAGGGCTGCGTCGCGGACGCGGCAACCGCACCACCAAGATCCGCGGCTACCGTGCCGGCTTCTGGGTGTACGCGGGCCTCGCCGTCGTCATCATCTCGGCCGTGTTCCCCTACTACTGGTCGTTCCTGATCGGCTCGGGCGACGCGTCGACGATCAACGACCCGAACATGTCGTGGATCCCCGGCGGGAACTTCCTGGCCAACGCCATGTCCGTGGTGAACGACCCGGCGGTGAACTTCTGGCCCGCGCTGTGGAACTCGATCTACAGCTCGACGCTGATCGCGGCATCCGTCGTCATCATCTCGACCCTCGCCGGGTGGGCCTTCGCGAAGCTCCGCTTCCCCGGCAGCAAGTGGCTGCTCATCTTCGTCGTCGCGACCATGGCCGTGCCGATGCAGCTGGGTGTCGTGCCGCTGTACATCCTCTTCGCCGACCTCGGCTGGACGGGCTCGATCGGCGCGATCATCATTCCCGCGCTCACGAGCGCGTTCGGTGTGTTCTGGATGACCCAGTACCTGCAGCAGACCGTGCCCGACGAGCTCATCGAGGCCGCGCGCGTCGACGGCGCGTCGATGATCCGCACCTTCTGGACCGTCGGCGCGACCGCGGCCCGTCCTGCGGCAGCGATGCTGTTCCTCTTCACCTTCGTCGGCGCGTGGAACAACTTCTTCTGGCCCTTCATCGTGCTCGACCGTCGCGACCCCGACCCTCCCGGTGGCGCTCTCGCTGCTCCAGTCCAACTACTTCGTCGACTACTCCATCGTGCTCGCCGGCGTGCTGCTGGCGACGATCCCGCTGCTCATCCTGTTCGCCTTCGCCGGCAAGCAGCTGGTCAGCGGCATCATGGCCGGCGCGGTCAAGGGCTAGGGCGACACGAATGACCACTGAGATCAGAGAGGACTCCGCCCGCATGACCGCGACCCCGGCGCGCGCATTCCCGACGAACTTCCTGTTCGGAGCCGCCACCGCCGCCTTCCAGATCGAGGGCGCCGCCGCTCGAGGACGGACGCCGCGACTCGATCTGGGACGCCTTCTGCCGCGTGCCGGGAGCCGTCATCAACGCCGACAACGGCGACGTCGCCTGCGATCACTACCACCTCTACCGCGACGACGTGGCGCTCATGAAGTCGATGGGGCTGCAGACGTACCGCTTCTCGACGTCGTGGTCACGCGTGCGTCCCGACGGCGGTGCCGGTCAACCCGCAGGGCATCGACTTCTACAAGCGTCTGACAGACGAGCTGCTGGATGCCGGCATCCTGCCCTGGCTCACCCTGTACCACTGGGACCTGCCTCAGGCGCTGCAGGACAAGGGCGGCTGGACGAACCGCGACACCGCGGACCTGTTCACCGAGTACGCGCTCGACATGCACGACGCGCTCGGCGACCGGGTGAATGTCTGGACGACGCTCAACGAGCCCTGGTGCTCGTCGTTCCTCTCCTATACGGCCGGGCTCCACGCGCCGGGCCATTACAGCGCCGCCGAGGGGATGCTCGCGTCGCACCACCTGCTGCTCGGCCACGGCCAGGCGGTGCGTGAGCTGCGCGCCCGCGACGCGTCGCTGAACCTCGGCATCACGCTGAACCTCACGGTCGCCGACGCCGTCGACGAGAACGACGCGCGCCGATCTGGACGCCGCCCGCCGCATCGACGGCCAGTTCAACCGCTGGTTCCTCGACCCGATCTTCCGCGGTGAGTATCCGGCCGACATCATCGAGGACTTCAGGGCGGTGGATGCCGCGGCCACCGCCGCGCTCGAAGAGGCGATCCGCCCCGGCGACCTCGAGGCGATCTCGACGGCGATCGACACGCTGGGCGTGAACTACTACCACGGCGAGCTCGTCGGCGGCCACGCGCCCGAGGTGCCGCCGAGGGCGGGCGATGCCCCCACCGACCGGCCCGGCGCATCGCCGTTCCCGTCGACGGACGGCATCCACTGGCACGACCGCGGCCTGCCCGCGCACGCCGATGAACTGGGAGGTGCAGCCCGAGGGGCTCACGCGCCTGCTCATCCGCGTGTCGGAGGAGTATGCCGAAGCCCGGCCGGCGTCTCGCTCTTCGTCACCGAGAACGGCGCCGCCTACGATGACGAGCGCGTCGTCGAGGACGGTGAGGTGCGGGTCCACGATCGACGAGCGCGCCGACTTCGTCCGCGAGCACCTCGGCGCGATCCTCGACGCGATCGACGCCGGCGTCGACGTGCGCGGCTACTTCTACTGGTCGCTGCTCGACAACTTCGAGTGGGCATGGGGCTACGAGAAGCGATTCGGCATCGTCCGAGTCGACTACGACACCCAGCTGCGCACCGTCAAGGACAGCGGGCGGGAATACAGTCGGATCATCGGAGAGCGCGCACTCGACCTGACGCCGGCGACGGTCGCTTCATAGCGGCGGGGGAGGACACGGGCATGAGCACGGATGCGATGCGGGGAACCGTGACGATCGAGGAGGTCGCCGCGGCCGCGGGAGTCTCACGATCGACGGTCTCGCGCGTCGTGAACGGCTCGACGGCCGTGAGCCCCGAGGCGCTCGAGTCGGTGCGGCGCGCGATCGCCGACCTCAACTACGTGCCGAACCGTGCCGCTCGCTCCCTCGCCAGCAGGCAGACGCACGCGATCGCGCTCATCGTGCCCGAAGACACCACCCGGTTCTTCGGCGACCCGTTCTTCGCCGCGATCGTCTCGGGCATCAACGCCCGACTGAGCCGCTCGGACTACGTCCTCAACCTCTTCATCGCGAGCGACGACCCCGGCGACAAGACCACGAGCTACGTCCGCAGCGGCGCCGTGGACGGCGCGATCGTCGTGTCGCACCACACGAGCGACACGTTCATCGACCGCATCGCCGAGCTCCGTGCCGGTCGTCTACGGCGGGCGCCCGGTGCGCGAGCGCGAGCGCGACTACTACGTCGACGTCGACAACGTGCGCGGCGGCAAGGATGCGACCGACCTATCTCATCGAGCGCGGCCACCACCGCATCGCGACGATCACCGGACCCCTGACGATGCCTGCCGGCGTCGACCGGCTGCAGCGGCTATCGCGAGGCGCTCGCTGCGCACGGCCTGCGCCGAGGGATGCCATCGAGGACGGCAGACTTCACTGCCGACGGCGGCGCGGCGGCGATGCGGCGCATCCTCGAAAGCGTCGAGCGTCCCGACGCGATCTTCGTCGCGAGCGACCTCATGGCGCGCGGTGCGCTTGCCGTGCTCGCACGCGAGGGCATCCGCGTTCCGGAAGACATGGCGATCGATCGGCTTCGACGACTCTCCGGTCGCCACAACCGTGCACCCCGCAGCTCACCACGATGCGCCAGCCCTCCTTCGCGCAGGGTGAGCGGATGGCGAGCGTGCTGCTCGACCTTCTCGCCGGGCGCCACCCGCGTCACGTCACGATCCTCGAGACGGAGCTGGTCGTCCGCGACAGCGTCTGACGCGAGCGTCAGGCCGACGCGATGCGACCAGGAGGTTGCTCCACGGGTCGTCGAAGGCAGCGCGCGACCGTCGTCGCGCACCTCGAAGCCGTGGTGGCGCAGGCGCTCGCCGAGCGCGCCGAGTGCATCGGCATCGGGAAGCGCGAGATCGACGCGGCCGAGGCCGAGCGCCGGCATCCGGGGTCCGGCGCCGCGCGAGTTCCAGACGTTCATCGCCATGTGGTGGTGGTATCCGCCGGCGCTGACGAACACGGCCTGATTGCCGAGGCCCGCGGTCTCATCGAAACCGAGCGCGTCGACATAGAAGGAGCGCGCGGTCGCGACATCCCCCACCGAGAGATGGACATGACCGACGGATGCCGCGTCCGCCGCCGGTCGCGCCCGAGTGCCGCCTCTTCGGTGAGGTGCTCCTCGCAGGAACGCGTTGGGGTCGAGGTAGAGCGTCGCCATCTCGACCTGGCCGTGGGTCCACGACCACGCGGTGCGCTCACGGTCCCAGTACAGCTCGATGCCGTTGCCCTCAGGGTCGGTGAAGTAGAACGCCTGGCTGACGAGGTGGTCGGCCGAGCCGGTGAAGGTTCCGGGCGCATGGCTCGCGACGCTGTAGAGCGCGGCGGCGAGAGCGGCCTGCGTCTCGAACAGGATCGCGGTGTGGAAGAGGCCCGCCGAGCCCGGGCGCCGCGTGCCGCAGCGCCGGCTCGTGGGTCAGCACGACGATGGGGCGGCCGGCGCGGCCGAGCGTCACGGTGTCGCCGTCGGCCGAGATCACCTGCAGCGTCACGACGTCGCGGTAGTACCGCGTCATGGCGTCGAGATCGCCGACGAGGAGCGTGACGGCGCCCATCGACGGTGTCGGCCGCGAGCTTGTCGCCGGATGCCACGAGCTGTTCATTCATACGAATAGACAACCCCCGGCATCCGCTCGCATTCCCGTCGAGGAGCGGGCGAGCGTCAGCCGGTCAGGCGCTCCAGCAGCTCGCGGTAGCGCGTCGGCGGTCTGCTCGGCGATCTCGTCGGGCAGCTCGGGCGGGTCCCCGTCCTGTCCCAGTTCGCCGCGAGCCAGTCGCGCACGATCTGCTTGTCGAAGCTCGCCATGCGCTCCTCGCGGAGTCGTGCCGGAGGCCCAGGTCGCGGCATCCCAGTACCGGGACGAGTCGCTCGTGAGCACCTCGTCGGCGAGCGTCATCACACGCCGCGGTCGTCGACGCCGAACTCGAACTTGGTGTCGGCGAGGATCAGGCCGCGGTCCTCCGCCGTGCGCGCGGCGCGCTCGTAGATCTCGAGCGAGAGGTCGCGAAGCTCCTCCGCGCGATCCTCGCCGACCAGCGCCACGGTCTGGTCGAACGAGATGTTCTCGTCGTGCTCGCCCGCCGGCGCCTTGTAGGCCGGGGTGAAGATCGGCGCGGGGAGACGGTCGCCGTTCTCGAGGCCGGCGGGCAGCCGGATGCCGCACACCGTGCCGCTGGCGACGTACTCGGCCCATCCCGATCCGGTCAGATACCCGCGGACGACGCACTCGACCGGCATCATCTCGAGGCTCTTGACGACCATCGCGCGCCCGGTCACCACCGCCGGGATCAGCGGTGTGACATCGTCGGCGGTGTTCGCCTCGCCGTCCTCGCCCGCTGAGAGCGTGTGCGAGGCCGCCAGATGATTCGGGATGCTTCGCCCGCCGTCGGCGCCCGCGAGCTGGTCGAACCACCACAGGCTGAGGGTCGTGAGCAGCACGCCCTTGCCGGGGATGCCGGGCGACAGCACGTGATCGAACGCGCTGACCCGGTCGCTGGCGACCACCAGCATCCGCTCTGCTGCGATCGCGGAGTCTGTCGAAGCGTCCGGCACGTAGAGGTCCCGCACCTTGCCCGAGTAGACGTGTCGCCAGCCGGGCAGTTCGAGAGGGGTGGTCACCTGCCCATTATCCCGGACGCAGGGTCCGCGCTCAGGGCGTGATCGAGTCGACGAACGCGTAGGCCTCGCCGATGAGCGGAGCGCCACCGGTCGCTCTCGTCGACGGGCACCGTCAGCCACTCGCGCATCGGCCGGTCGCGCATGACCATGCGCGCGATTCCGTCGGCGCCGTCGAGTTCGTCGACGCGGTCGGCGGGGAGCTTGAGCGCGAGGGCGCCCTGGAAGCTCACGAAGGCGAACACCTTGCCGCGGATGCGCAGGCCCTCGCTGCCGAACATCACGCCGATGTCGACGTCCGGACGCTCGAGATAGTCGGCGGCGATCGGGTCGAGGATGGCGTGTGCCCGCTGCATGGCTGCGGGATCGGTGGGCATCTACTCAGGGTAGGCGGATCATGTCACCGGGGGTATAGTCCATGTGGACTAATCGAACCGGAGTAATCGATGCAGGATGCCGTGGACCGACTGACGCCCCTCGGGGTGATGGTGCTCGCGCTGCTCGGCGAAGGCGACATGCACCCGTACGAGATGATCCGCCTGCATGCGGTTCCGCCGCGACGATCGGCTCGTGGCGATCACGAACGGCACGATGTACCACACGGTCGGCCGTCTCGAGAAGGCCGAGCTCGTCGCCGAGGTCGGCGTGGATCGCGAAGGCAACCGGCCCGAGCGGACGACGTACGCAGTGACGGATGCGGGTCGTCGAGCGGTCACCGAATGGGTGCGTCGGGAGCTTCCGCGCGTCGATCATCCCGCCGAGTTCCGCATCGCGCTCGCCGAGGCGCACAACCTGGAACGCCCAGAGGTCATCTCGCTCCTGCGCACTCACCGCGACGCGCGGGCTGCCGCGCAGGCCCACATCGCCACCGGACTCGGCGCCGCCATCGCCAAGGGCGTGCCGACCCAATACCTTCTCGAGCTCGAACGGGAGGACTCGCTGCTCACAGCGGACCTCGAATGGCTCGATCACCTGATTCAGCGCATGGAGGCCGAGGAGTTCCCGTGGGGGAGCCACGAGCCCAGCCAGCGCTATCTCGACCAGCGAAAGGCCGCACGACTATGACCGAACAGACGACCCGGAGCGCGGCATCCCGCTCCGCCGCCCCGCCGCCTGCGCGAAGCCCGTGGCCCGCCCTGTGGGCGCTCGTCATCGGGTTCTTCATGATCCTCGTCGACACCACGATCGTCTCGGTGGCGAACCCCGCCATCAAGGCCGCGCTCGACCCGGACAGCAACAACCTCGACAACGTCGTGTGGGTCACGTCGGCCTACCTGCTGGCGTACGCCGTGCCGCTGCTGATCACCGGGCGCCTCGGCGACCGGTTCGGTCCGAAGAACATCTATCTCATCGGGCTCGCCGTCTTCACGCTCGCCTCGCTCGCGTGCGGCCTGTCCCCCACGCTCGGTGCGCTCATCGCGTTCCGCGCCGTGCAGGGACTCGGCGCCGCCCTCATGACGCCGCAGACGATGGCGGTCATCACGCGCACGTTCCCGCCGAACAAGCGCGGCGCGGCCATGGGCCTCTGGGGGGCGACCTCCGGTGTGGCGATGCTCGTCGGGCCGCTCGCCGGCGGCCTCCTGGTCGACGGCCTCGGGTGGGAGTGGATCTTCTTCATCAACATCCCGGTCGGAATCATCGGCTTCGTACTGGCGTGGATCCTGGTGCCGAAGCTCGAGACCCACCCGCACAAGTTCGACCTGGTCGGCGTCTTCCTCAGTGCCACCGCGCTTGTTCCTCATCGTCTTCGGGCTGCAGGAGGGCGAGACCTACGACTGGGGCGTGATCTGGGGACCCATCACGGTGTGGGGGCTGATCATCACGGGCGTGATCGTGCTGGGCCTGTTCATCTGGCAGCAGACCAAGACCAAGAGCGAGCCGCTCGTGCCGGTCGAGCTCTTCCGGGACCGCAACTTCTCGGTGGCGAACATCGGCATCTCGACCGTCGGCTTCACGGTGACGAGCATGTCGCTGCCGCTGATGTTCTTCATCCAGCTCGGCCGCGGCCTGACCCCGACCGAGGCAGCGCTGCTGCTGGTGCCGATGGCGGTCGCCGCCGGCGTGCTGTCTCCTCTCGCCGGTCGCTGGCTGGACCACACCGATCCCCGCGTCCTGCTCGTGCCCGGCCTGCTCCTGGTCGCCGGATCGCTGGTGATCTATTCGTTCATGATGAACCTCGACACGCCGATCTGGATGTTCCTCATCCCGTCGTTCATCATGGGCGTCGGCAACGCCGGCATGTGGGGACCGCTGGCCACCACGGCGACCCGCAACCTCCCTCCTCGGCAGGCCGGCGCCGGCGCGGGCATCTACAACACGACCCGGACGATCGGCTCGGTGCTCGGCTCGGCCGCGATCGCGGTGTTCATGCAGAGCCGGCTCGAGGCCAACATCCCCGGCGCGGCGGATGCCGCCGGCAGCTTCAGCGGCGGAGAGCTGCCGCCCTCCATCGCCGAGCCCTTCTCGACCGCCATGTCGCAGGCCATCCTGCTCCCGGCCGCGGTCATGCTGATCGGCGTCGTTGCCGTGCTGTTCCTCCGTCGCCCGACCCCGATGGCGACTTCGGAGTGGCGGGCCGAAGAGGCGGCCGTCTGACCAGCGGCGAGGCCTGCTGCGGCATCCCGCCCCTGGGGTCTTCGCCGCTCAGGTCTTCCTCTCGGCGAGGTACTGCCCGATGACGTAGTCGGCGATCGCGATCGAGGAGGTGGCGGCGGGCGAGGGGGCGTTGCGCAACAGGGTGACTGGGCCCACCTGGTCCACGGCGAAATCGTCGAAGAGTTCGCCCGCGCGTCCCCACGCCTGCGCGCGCACTCCAGCGCCGTGTTTGCGTGCAAGATCCGACATTCTCAGCTCGGGGATGAAGCGCTGTGCCTTCCTGAAATACAGGGGCTTGATCAGGGACCCGGAGATCTCATCCGCGCCCATCCGCCAGTGCCGCTTCGCGAGCGGCCACGCGCCGGGCCACGAAAGCGACTCCCAGGTGTCCTTCGGCGAGATTGAAAGCCATTTGTAACCCTCGCGTGCGAGCGCAGGTACCGCGTTCGGCCCCACGTGAACGCTGTCATATACCCCTCGTGTGAAATGCACACCGAGAAAAGGGAACCTCGGATCGGGCACGGGGTAGATCATGCCGTTCACGAGGTCGGCTCTGTCCGGTGCGAGCTCCCAGTATTCGCCACGGAATGGCAGGATCTTCGGCGACGGATCGGCGCCGACGAACCTTGCGAGGAGATCGGACTGAAGCCCTGCGCACACGATGAGCCGATCGAAGACGTCGTCAGACACCGGGGTTGTAACTCGCACCTTGTGTCCTTCGCGGCGGATGCCGGTGACTTCGTGCCCGAGGCGGATCGATCCGCCTGTGGACCGCACATCCTGGGCCATCGCCTCCGTGATCGTGGCGTAGTCGACGACCGCGGTATGTGGCGAGTGGACAGCGGCGACGCCAGCGACGTGCGGCTCGATCTCACGCAGCTGCGACACGTCGTCGATCCGGGTCAGGTCGGGGACGCTGTTCTGGATTGAGCGCCGCTCGATCTCGGCGAGGGCTGCGAGCTCGGAGTCGTCGACTGCGACCACGAGCTTGCCCACCTCGCGGTAGGGGAGCCCCTTCTCTTCGCAGAATTCTCTGATCGACACCCTCCCCGCCCCGCAGAGCATCGCCTTGAGCGAGCCGGGCTTGTAGTAGAGGCCGGCATGGACCACACCCGAGTTGTGACCGGTCTGATGCTGCGCGAGCCGCGGCTCCTTCTCGAGCACGGCGACCTCGTCGCCTCTCGCGGACAGGGCCCGGGCAAGCGCGATGCCGACAATTCCGCCGCCGACGACCCCGATCTTCGCCGGCATCAGTGCTCCACGACGCGCGCGGCGATGTCGGTGCGGTGCTGCCCGCCCTCGAGCGTGATCTCGGCGAGCGCCCGGTACGTGCGGTCACGGGCCTCACCGAAGGTCGTGCCGAGGCCGACGACGTTGAGAACGCGACCTCCGGTGGCGACGAGCCCGCCGTCGTCCTGCGCGGTCGCCGCGTGGGCGATGTGCACGCCGTCGACGGCGGCCGCAGCATCCAGCCCCGAGATCTGCCGGCCGGTGACCGGTGACTGCGGGTAGCCCTCGCTCGCGAGGACCACGGTCACGGCGACGGCTTCGGCGAATGCCGGTCGGGGAAGGTCTTCGAGATGACCGGATGCCGCCGCGAGCAGCAGCTCGGACAGCGGGTCGACCAGCCGAGGCAGCACGACCTGTGTCTCGGGGTCTCCGAAGCGGGCGTTGAACTCGATCACCTTGATCCCGCCGTCGGTGAGGATGAGTCCGGCGTAGAGGAGGCCGATGAACGGGGTGCCCTCGGCGTCGAGCTGACGGATGACGGGCTCGGCCACTTCGCGCGTGACGAGTTCGACGAACTCCTCCTCGCCGCCGAACTGCGCGCTGAGCCAGGGGAGGGGCGAGTACGCGCCCATGCCGCCGGTGTTCGGACCTTCATCGCCATCGAGGAGACGTTTGTAATCCTGCGCCGGGCTCAGGGGCAGCACATGGTCGCCGTCGCTCAGGAAGAAGAGCGAGACCTCCGGGCCGGTGAGGAACTCCTCCACGAGCACCGGCCCGAGTCGGCAGGTACGCGTCGGCGTGGGCGAGGGCCGCATCACGGTCCTCGGTGACGATCACGCCCTTGCCGGCGGCGAGCCCATCGGCCTTGACGACGTAAGGGGCGCCCAGCTCGTCGAGAGCGGACTCGAGTTCGGCGCGGGTGGCGGCGCGCAGCGCGCGACCGGTCGGAACGCCGGCGGCATCCATGATCCGCTTCGCGAAGGCCTTCGAGCCCTCGAGCTGCGCTGCCGCCTTCCCCGGTCCGAACACCGGGATGCCGCGGGTGCGGAGGGAGTCGGCGACCCCTGCGACGAGCGGAGCCTCAGGGCCGATCACGACGAGGTCGACGGCGTTGTCGTTGGCGAATTCGGTGACCGCGGCGGGATCGTTCTGGTCGAGGTCGACGAGCGTCGCATCCTGGCCGATTCCGGCGTTGCCGGGCGCTGCGAAGATCTCGTGCGGCTCCGACTCGGAGCGCAGGGCGAGGATGATGGCGTGCTCTCGCGCGCCCGAGCCGAGGACCAGGATCTTCACCCGGCCAGCCTACCCAGCGGTTTCGCGCCCCGCCGCGGTCCACAACTCAGTCTCGCCGGGATGGCCCACCTGCAGCCGGCGCGAGTCTCCGCGCGTGCAGCGCCTGCCGCGACTTTCGCAGACTGAGTTGTGACACGCGTAGCGTGGGAGCATGCCCCGCAAGATCACGACCGACGAGGGCCGTGCGGCCCTGGCGGCCGTACGGGCGGCCGCCGCCGCATCCGCCACCCCGGCTCGCACCGATCTCGCCGACAGCGGTCCGGTATCTGCTTCAGCTGCTCGCCGAGAAGGCGCCGGGTCACAGCGTCGAGGTGCGGGTGCCGCCCTTCGGCGCCGTGCAGGTGGTCGAGGGTCCGCGCCACACCCGAGGCACCCCGCCGAATGTGGTCGAGACCGACGCCGCGACCTGGATCGCACTCGCCCTCGGCGACGAAGAGTGGGCGGATGCTGCATCCGCGGGCCGCATCCTGGCATCGGGCATCCGCGCAGACGTGTCGGACCTGCTGCCCCTTCGTCCCTGACGCACCGATCGCCGAGCTTGTCCAGCAGGGTCCCCGTCCGCGCGGCACGGTGGGACAATAGAGGCATGACGGAGCACATCGAAGACCACGTCGAGCGGATGCGCATGCGCCGGGCGCCCAAGTTCTCGGTGTTCCTCGCCGTCGGCGCGGTCCTCGGCCTCATCGCCGCGATGATCCTGACCTTCACGTTCAACGGCACCGGCGAGGTGAGCCCGAACACCGGCCTGGTCTACTCGCAGGGCCAGGTGTTCGGCTTCATGCTGCTCGTCTGCATCCCCGTCGGACTCGCGCTCGCGGCCATCGTCGCGCTGATCTTCGACCGCCGCTCGGCTCGCCGCACGAAGGACGTCATCGTGGACCACCTCTCGGTCCGCGACGAGGACTGAGCTCTCGCGGCTAGGCCAGCTCGGCGATGATCGGGTGGATCGCCGAGTCGAAGGCCGCCACGTCGCCCCGCAGTCCGTCGGTGACCGCGACCGTGAGGGATCCGATCCACCACACGCCCCGCTGGGTCAGCGGCAGCACCTGCACGTTGAGCTCGAAGGAGTGGGCCCGGCGGCCGACGTGGCGCTCGTGCTCGGCGATCGCGCTCGCGTAGGCGCGGTACGCGGTGCCGCTCCCCGCGTCCTTCCGATAGCGGGCGTGGGCGGACTGCGCGAACGCCAGAGCCTCGGTCGCGTGGGGGATGATCGCGGACCGCAGCACGTCGGCGCCATCGGTCGGCAGCGCGAGCATCGTCTCGAACCCGTCGACGAGTTCGAGCGGAACGGGCGACGGGTGGGCCTGCGGCTCGACCGTCATCGCCCAGTACTCGCGCCACTGCCGTTCGAGCAGAGCCTGAGCCTCTTCGGCAGCGGTCGTTCGCGCGCGGCGGGATGCCGCGGAGATGCGGGAGCTCGTCGGGCGAGCGGATGCCGAGCACCTGCCGCAGATAGAGGGCAAGGAGAACCGGCTGGCCCGCGTCCTCGCGGATCAGCCACTCCGGAGCGCCCCTGCTGCCCATGCGCACCATTCTAGAGCGGGCCACCCCCATCCGACCCGCGGCGTCGGGTCGGGGATGCCGCCGGTAGGCTGGAGCCGTGGCTTCTCCCTCTCGCGATGCCCCCGTGAATCCCTATACCGCTGCCGGGGTCGACACGGCCGCGGGCGACCTCGCCGTGGAGCTGATGAAGTCCGCGGTCCGGCGCACGCACGGTCCTGAGGTGATGGGCGGCGTCGGCGGCTTCGCCGGCCTCTTCGACGCATCAGCGCTTCGCGCCTACGCCAAGCCGCTCCTCGCGACCAGCACGGACGGCGTCGGCACGAAGGTCGCGATCGCCCAGGCCATCGACAAGCACGACACGATCGGCCTCGACCTGGTCGGCATGGTCGTCGACGACATCGTCGTGGTCGGCGCGAAGCCGCTCTTCATGACCGACTACATCGCGTGCGGCAAGGTCTTCCCCGAGCGCATCGCCGACATCGTCCGCGGCATCGCGGCCGGCTGCGCCGAGACCGGAACCGCCCTCGTCGGCGGCGAGACCGCCGAGCACCCAGGTCTTCTCGGCCCCCGAGAGTACGACGTTGCGGGCGCCGCGACCGGAGTCGTCGAAGCGGACCGCATCCTCGGCGCCGATCGCGTGCGCGCGGGCGACGTGGTCCTCGCGCTCGCCTCGAGCGGCCTGCACTCCAACGGCTACTCGCTCGTCCGCCACATCGTCGCGCGAGGCGGCATCCAGTACGGCGACAACGCGCCGGACCTCGGGACGACGTGGGGCGAGGCCCTGCTCGAGCCCACCCGGCTCTACACCCAGCCTCTCCTGCGGCTCATCACCCAGAACGGCGGCGTGCACGCGCTCAGCCACGTGACGGGTGGCGGCATCGCCGCAAACCTCGCGCGCGTGCTGCCGCGCGAGCTGTGGGTGGAGGTCGACCGCACGACCTGGTCGCCGCCGCCGGTGTTCCGGATCCTGGCCGATCTCGGCGACCTCGACCTCGAGGCGACGGAGGGCACGTGGAATCTCGGCATCGGATTCCTGGCCGTCGTCGCTGCCGAGAAGGCGGCGGATGCAGCATCCGCTCTCGCACACGAGGGGATCGCCGCGTGGCAGGTGGGCGTCGTCCATGACGGAGCGCGCCCGTCCGGCCACTTCGAGCAGGGCGCGAAAGGCGTCGACGGCGGAGCCGTGCGGCTCGTCGGCACCTACTCAGACGGCACAGCCGTGAACGGAGCGAAGTAACCCCCCATGTGCGGAATCGTCGGGATGGTGGGCCGCGGGTCCGTCAACCAGGAGATCTACGACTCCCTGCTCCTGCTGCAGCACCGCGGCCAGGACTCCACCGGCATCGCGACCGCTGAGCGCAGCGGCGTGTTCCACCTGTTCAAGGCGAAGGGCCAGGTGCGGGAGGCATTCCGCACGCGCGACATGCGCGGGCTCCTCGGGAACATCGGTCTCGGGCACGTCCGCTACGCGACCAAGGGCACGGCGTCGAGCGAGGAAGAGGCGCAGCCCTTCTACGTGAATGCGCCGTACGGCATCGTGCTGGTGCACAACGGCAACCTCACGAACACCCGCGAGCTCACCGACGAGCTCTTCCACAAGGATCGCCGCCACCTCAACACGAGTTCCGATACCGAACTGCTGGTGAACGTGCTCGCCAACGAGCTGCAGGCCTCCATCTCGGGCGTCGAGCTCGAACCGGCACAGGTCTTCCACGCGGTCTCCCGCGTGCATGAGCGGGTCGAGGGCTCGTATGCCGCGATCGCGCTGATCGCCGGCTATGGACTTCTCGCCTTCCGCGATCCCTTCGGCATCCGTCCGCTCATCCTCGGCACGCGCAAGAACGAGGACGGGAGCTACGAGTGGGTCGTCACCTCGGAGTCGCTCGTCCTCGAGAACGGTGAGTTCGAGGTCGTCCGTGACGTCGACCCCGGCGAGGCCGTCTTCGTCGACCTCGACGGGCACCTGCACACGATGCAGTGCGCGACGGATCCGAAGCTCGTGCCGTGCTCGTTCGAGTACGTCTACCTCGCCCGTCCGGACTCCATCATGAACGGCATCTCGGTGTACGAGGCCCGGCTGCGTCTGGGCGAGCGCCTCGCGGACACCATCGCCAAGTACACGCCCAAGGGCGCGATCGACGTCGTCATGCCGATCCCCGACTCGTCGCGACCGGCGGCGATGCAGGTCGCGCGCAAGCTCGGCCTCGAATACCGCGAGGGCTTCTACAAGAACCGCTACGTCGGCCGGACATTCATCATGCCGGGCCAGGCGGTGCGCAAGAAGAGCGTGCGCCAGAAGCTCAACGCGATGTCGAGCGAGTTCAAGGGCAAGAACGTGCTGCTGATCGACGATTCGATCGTCCGCGGGACGACTTCGAAAGAGATCATCCAGATGGCTCGGGATGCCGGTGCCAAGTCGGTCACATTCGCGAGCGCCGCGCCGCCAGTGCGTTATCCCCACGTCTACGGCATCAACATGCCGTCGCGTCATGAGCTCGTCGCCCACGGCCGGACGATCCCCCAGATCGCCGAAGAGCTCGGCGCCGACTACATGGTCTACCAGGAGGTCGAGGACCTGAAGGCCGCGATCCTGGAGGGCTCCGACGTCGAAGACCTCGACATGAGCTGCTTCGACGGCCGGTACATCACCGGCACGGTGTCGGAGGAGTACCTGGCCTGGGTCGAGGGCTCGCAGGAGAGTTAGCGTCGCCTGTCACAGGTCGTGGTGGAACTCATCCACGAGGTGGTGGACGACAGCCCGCATGGCCCGATCCTGATCGGCGCCTGCCGCAACCGCCTCGGCGGCGACCGCTCGCTGGCGCTGCGCGGAGGTGCCCTCCGTCGCTATGGTGAGCACTCGCTCCACCGCGGCGCGGCAGTCGAGCGCCTCCGCATCCTCGGCGATCATCTCGAGGAGCTCGGTCATGAGCTGCGGGAACGGCACGATCTCGTTCGCCCCGAAGTCGATGAGCCCCTGCGTGACGCCGTAGCGCTGGGCACGCCACCGGTTCTCGCCGATCAGGAATCGGTCGTAGATGCGCCAGCGCTGGTTGCGGATCCGCAGTCGCCACAGCATCCGCAGCAGGCACTGCGTGACGGCGGCCAGCGTCAAGGCGTCCTCCGCGCGCGGCGAGACGTCCATGATCCGCGTCTCGAGCGTCGGATAGCGGTGCGAGGGCCGGACGTCCCACCAGATCTTCGACGAGTCTTCGATGATGCCGAGATCGACCAGCACGCCCACCGATCGCTGCAGTTCAGCCCAGCTCTGGTAGTCCGGCGGGAGGCCCGTCCGGGGAAGGTTGTCGAAGACAGAGATGCGATAGGACGCCAGCCCGGTATCCTCCCCCTGCCAGAACGGCGAGGAGGTGGAAAGCGCGAGCAGGTGGGGCAGAAAATACGGTATCTGGCGCATGCAGATCGGCGCGCAGGGCGTTGTCGTCGATGCCGACGTGCACATGGCATCCGCAGATGAGCAGTCGCCGGGCGACCCCGGCCAGGTCTCGCTCCAGACCGTGGTAGCGCTCCCTGTCGGTGTGGTGCTGGTGCTTCCAGTCCGAGAAGGGATGACAGGATGCCGCGATGGGGGCGAGTCCGTTGCGGGCGGCGTGATGCGAGATCGTCGCACGGAGCCTGCGCAGATCGTCTCGGGCCTCGGCCACGGTCGTGCAGACGCGGGTGCCGATCTCGACCTGGCACCTCTTGTACTCGGGGCTCACCTGCTCCTGCAGGTCGACGCGGCAAGCCTCGATGAAGCCTTCCGGCGCGACCCCCAGCTCTCCGGAATCCCGGTCGACGAGCAGGTATTCCTCTTCAATGCCGATGGTGAACGCCGGTCGCTCCATCACGACCTCCCTCCGTTGCCTCATCCCAGCGCTCGCGAGGGCGGACTCGCAAGGCCGAAGGTCCTGAGAGCAGCGGTCGCGCGCGCGGCCTAGGCTGGGTCGGTGAGCTCCGCCCCCTCCCGACCTCTCTGGCAGGGGAGGGCTCTCGCCCTCGTCGGCATCGTCCTCTTCGCGTTCTCGCTGCGCTCGGCGGTCGCCTCGCTGTCGCCGGTGCTCGCCTTCATCGAGGCGGACTTCGCCGTGCCGCCCGCCGTCATCGGCCTCATCGGCACCGCCCCGCCCGTCTGCTACGCCGTCTTCGGCATCCTGACCCCGCAGCTCGAGCGCCGGTTCGGTCTCGAACGACTGGCGCTGACCGCAATGGTCGTCGTCGTCGCCGGCCTCGGCTGGCGCGGCCTCGCAACCGACTCGATCACGCTGCTGCTGTCGACCGCGCTCATCTTCGCCGCGGTCGGCGTCGGCAACATCCTGCTCCCGCCGCTCGTCAAGAAGTACTTCCCCGACCGCATCGGGCTCATGACGACGATCTACTCCACGACGATGGCGGTCGCTACCTTCACGCCACCGCTCGTCGCCGTGCCGGTGGCGGATGCTGCCGGCTGGCGTCTCTCGCTGGGACTGTGGGCGGTGTTCGCGGTCGTCGCCATGATCCCGTGGATCGCGCTGCTCGTCCGCCAGCGCGCAGCGGGACCGGACGAGGACATCGAGTCCGCGAGCCCGCAGGTGTTCGGACGCATGTGGCGGCTGCCGCTCGCGTGGGCGCTCATGGTCGGGTTCACGGTCTCGGGCACTCTGGCGTACACGTCCTTCGCATGGCTGCCGACACTGCTGGTCGACACGGCAGGCGTGTCGCCCGCGGCCGCGGGGGCGCTGCTGTCGCTGTTCGCTGCCATGGGCCTTCCGGCATCGCTCCTCGTGCCGGTGCTGGTCGTCCGCTACAACGCGACGCGTGCGCTCTTCGCGGTGGCGGTCGTGACGGGCCTCGCCGGGCATCGCCGGACTGCTGTTCGCTCCCGCAGACGGCTCCCTGGCTGTGGGTCGCCCTGCTCGGTATCGCGCCCCTGCTGTTCCCGCTCACGCTCGTGCTGCTCGGCCTCCGGGTCCGGACCGCACGAAGCCGCGGTCGCCCTGAGCAGCTTCGTCCAGAGCGTGGGGTACGCGATCGTCGCGCTGTTCCCGTTCGGGATCGGCCTGCTGCATGGCGCCACAGATTCCTGGACGTGGCCGCTCATCATCCTCGCCGTAGTGGTCGCCGCAGCCATCCCGGCCGGCGCGGTCGCGGCACGCCGTCGCACGATCGAGGACGACTGGGAACGTCGCCATGGGGACATGGTGATTCCCAGGCAGTTCGCGATATATCGTGTTAGCTTCGCGGCATGACGTCCGAGCAGCATCCCGCCACCCGCGATAGTCCCCTCGAGACCGCCGTCCGCGCCGACATCGCCGACGCCGAGCGCTCCGACCGGCCGATTCGCCGGATGCTGCAACGCATGCGCGCGTGGGTATCGACGCATCGACGGCTCGACATGGCCTACCGGAGCGCGGTCGGGATCTTCGGCGGCGGGCTGGCGATTCTCGGGCTTCTGCTCGTGCCGCTGCCCGGTCCGGGCTGGCTGGTCGTGTTCCTCGGCCTCGCCATCCTCGGCACCGAGTTCCACTGGGCCAAGCGCATCGCCGGCTGGCTCAAGCGGATGCTCGACCGATTCTGGGCATGGTGGAGAGCGCGCCGCGCGCGCAAGGCTGCGGCGAAAGACGAGAGGGGCGAGGCGGCCTGAGACTAGGCCTTCTCGTCCTCGTATTCGTCGGCGTACTGGTCGGCCCACTTGTCGACGTACGGGTCATCTGGGTGCCCAAGCTCCTTCTCCAGCGCCGAGTAGTTCACACTCGGACTGTAGGACTTGAGTTCCCGGGCGATTTTGGTGTTTTTCGCCTTCTGACGGCCACGCCCCATGCGAGACCCCCTCAATTTCTGAGACGCGGGCCGTTCGCAGGGCCCAGCGCGTTCACGAGACCGGCTCAAGGCCGGTAAGAGTAGCATTCAGGATAACACGGAGCCTTCGCACCCCGGCGGCTCCCCGCAGTCGTTTCACACCGGTGCAGAAGGGTTGATGGCGCATGTCGGATGAGGCATCTGAGGTTGCTGGGCAGGAGAACGGCGCGGATGCCGCGCGCGGCGCCGTGATCGTCGGGGTGGTGCCCGACCTGCCGGCCAGGGTCCTCAAAGAGGGGGCGCGGTATGCGCGTCTCCTCGGTGCTCCGCTGCTGGTCGTCCACGTGGACGTCACCCGGTTCGTGACGTACGAAGACCCCGACGGATATGTCCATTCGGCCCCGATCGACATGAACATCGCGGTCGGCGAGGGCGAGCTCGCAGTCGTGCAGTCGCAGGCCGCCGCAATCCTCGACGGCTACACCGTCGACTGGAGCGTTCGGCAGCTCGTCGGCGACCCGGCGCTGGCGCTCAAGCATCTCGCCGAGACGGTCGATGCGCGGCTGCTCGTCGTCGGCACGCGCAAGCGCGGACTCGGCGAATCGATCCGCGAGTTCTTCACAGGCTCGGTCGCGGCGCGGCTCGCGCACCGCCAGCACCGGCCGATCCTCGTCGTGCCGCTCGGGGATCCCGTGCCGGACGACGAGGAGATCTGGCCCGCCTGACGAAGCCCCGTGCGAAAGGGCAGGTCCCGCGATGCGGAGACCTGCCCTTTCGCCGTACCGCGGAACTCAGCCGCGCAGCGTGCGGATGAGATCGCGCGAGACGCGGTCGAGCTCGGTGACGAGTTCATCGATCGCCGAAGCCGCGAGCTCGCCGCCGCGAGCCACGTGCGAGCGCAGGTCGGCGCGGATCTTGGCGCGGAACTCGCTGACTGCGGCATCCGCTCGGTGCACCTGCTCGCGACTGCTCACGCGAGGGTCATCGCTCGGCGCGGTGTAGGGGGCGCTCGCGCGCTCCTCGCGGGTCGCGGCTGCGAGGTCTGCGCGCAGGCTCCGCATCGCCTCGCGGACGCTGCCGCGCACCTCGTCGGCGATCAGTCGCACCGAGTCGGTGAGGCTCGCCTCGATGCCCTCGAGGTCGCCTGCTCGGGCCGCGACTTCGGCGCGGCCGGCGTCGGTGATCTCGTAGACGGTCTTGCGTCCGTCCACGGTCTTGGTGACCAGACCCTCCTCCTCGAGCTTCGCGAGGCGGGGATAGACGGTGCCGGCGCTCGGCGTGTAGGTGCCGCCGGTGCGGTCAGACAGCGCCTGCATGATGTCGTAGCCGTGCCGCGGCCCCTCATCGAGGAGGTTCAGCAGGTACAGGCGCAGGTCGCCATGTGAGAAGACGGGGCTCATCACCACTCCTCGCCATCGGAGTCGGGGGTCGAGCCGGACGATGACGGCGGATGCGGCATCCTGCGCCGCAGCCGGCGCGACGGAGGACGGTGATGTCGCCCGAGACGGAGTTGATGCGGATGTCGGCGAAGGCGCCCGCGAGCTCACCGGACGGATCCCGAGAAGTTCGTCATGGGCCCATTGCCCCTGCCGGATCGCACGACGCCGTCGAGCTGGGCCTTGCCGCTGACGCTGCGGACGACGAAGTTGGCGGGATAGCCCTCGTCGAGGCGCACTGTTGCGCGTCCGCTCACGGTGTTGAGGTTGACCGAGTAGAGGTCTCCGGTCGAGTCGACGAGCATCGAGCCCGAGACGGTGTCGATGGTCGCCTTGCGGAGGGAACCGGTGGCCGCGACGTCACCTGAGACGCTGTTGGCGCCGAGTGCGCCGACGAGCTCGCGGATCTGCACGTCGCCCGAGACGGCGTTGACGGTGAGGTCGCCGGTCAGTCCGTCGACGATGATGTCGCCCGAGACGGTGTTGAGTCGTGCGTCGTGCTGGATGCCCGACACCAGCGCGCTCGCGCTCACGACGCCGAGGTTGAGAGCGACGGAACGGGGGACCGCGACGCTGATCTCGGCCTTCGGGCCGCTCGTTCCGAAGTTGCGGAACACTTCGAGGAAGTTGTCCCAGCGCAGCTGCGGGTGGTCGATCTCGACGGCATCACCGGTGACTTCGATGCGGAGATCCTTGATGGTGACGCCGTGCACCTCGATGCGGGCGCCGGGTTCGTCATGGGCGATGACGTCGATCTGTCCGCCGATGAGGCCGACCTTGAGCGATCGGACGGTTTCGATGTCGATCACTCGAGTCTCGCCGGGGTGGATGATCCACTTCTCCAGGGTCATTGCTTCAGCTCCAGGGTTTAGGAATCGGTTCGCGATATATCGCGATGAGGAGACAGTAACACGATATATCGCGTGTCCGCCCGAGAATTGCCTGAATGCCGCTTGACCTTGACGCAACGTCAAGGTTTAGCGTGGTGGACGACCGCACAGGAGAAGGGAGCAGCCGATGGAGTGGTCCATCCAGCAGATCGCGAAGCTCGCCGGCACGACGAGCAGGACGCTGCGGCACTACGACGACATCGGGCTCCTGGCTCCGTCGAGCGTCGGCGGCAACGGCTACCGGCACTACGACCAGGCCGCTCTGGTGCGCCTGCAGCGGATCCTGCTGCTGCGAGATCTGGGTCTCGGGCTGCCGCAGATCTCGGAGGTTCTCGCCCGCGAGACGTCCGAGGCGCATGCGCTCGAGAGTCACCTCGCGTGGCTGCGGCAGGAGCAGGACCGGCTGACGCGCCAGATCGCGTCGGTCGAGTCCACGATCAGTGCCTTGAGAGGAGGTGAACGACTTATGGCAGAGAACATGTTCAACGGCTTCGACCACACCCAGTACAAGGATGAGGTCGAGGAGCGCTGGGGCAAGAAGGCCTACGCCGACAGCGACCGCTGGTGGCGCGGCATGAGCGCCGACGAGAAGAAGGCGTGGCAGCAGCAGGTGACAGCCCTGGGTCGGGACTGGATCGCCGCCGCCGAGAGCGGCGTCGCACCCGACAGCGCCGAGGCGCAGGCGGTTGCCAAGCGTCACGTCGAGTGGCTGACCGGCATTCCGGGCACACCCGCGGCGGCGCCGGGCGGAGACGTCAAGGGCTACGTCATCGGGGCTCGGTGAGATGTACGTCGCCGATCCGCGCTTCGGCGCGAACTACGCGACGAGCGAGGGCGGCACGGCCGGCGCCGAGTTCGTGCGCGACGCGCTGCGCGTGTACGCGGAGGCGAACCTGTAGGCCGCTTCCCTGGAAGAGCGGATGCCGCGACCGGCGCGGTCGCGGCATCCGCTCTCTTGATGGGTCGAACGCGTTCAGCGAGCACGCACGCCGCGACCGAGTGAGCGAGAGCACGTCGGCGCGCACGGCGGCCCTCGCGCGAGCCACCGCCCCGATCGAGACGACGTCGGCACCCAGCGGCGACGCGACGATCCGGGGCGCCGGCAGGTCGAGATGCGCAGGCGTCACGCCGCGAGCGGCCTCGAGTACGACCTCGATGCCCTCCGAGACCGCGCCCGAGACGACGACGAGCGACGAGTCGAAAAGGCTGCCGAAGACGCCGGCAATCGTCGCCAGCGCGATACCGACCCGTTGGACGACCCGTCGTGCATCCGCATCGCCGGCGCGGGCGAGCGCGAAGACGGTGGGGGCGTCGAGCGCTTCGAGCGGGACGCTCAGCAGGCCGGAGTCGGCCGCCACCGTTCCCGCCTCGACGGCCTCGCGTGCCCATTCGGCGGTACGGAACCCCAGGCCCCAGGCGCCCCCGACGGCGGGGATGTCGTCGAGGAAGACCATCTCGCCGGCGCCGCCGTGTGCGCCGCGCAGGAGTCTGCCGTCTACGACGACGCCGGCGCCGAGGCGCTCGCCGGCGAGCAGCGACACGTAGTCACGGCATCCGACGGCGGCGCCCCACGCGCCCTCTGCGAAAGCCGCGAGGGACGCGTCGTTCTCCACATGGACGATCGGCGCCAACCGCGAGAAGTGGGCCGCGAACCCCGGATTCATGCGCTCCCAGAATCCGTCCGGATGCGTCGGCGAGGTGTTGTGCGCGTCCACCGGGGCGGGAACGCCGATGCAGACGGCGGCGATGGCGGTGCCGGTCGCTCCTGCGCCCGTCAGGGCAGCATCGATGGCCGCGCCGACGGCCTCCCGCCGCTCCGGTGCGGAGTCCCGAGCGACGTCGAGGGCGCTGTGGCTGCGAACGATGGTCTCGCCGCGGAGGTCGGCGACCGTGACGGTGACGTGCGCCCGCCCCGCGTCGACTCCCACGATCGCCGCGGCGTCTGCTCGCAACTCGAACCGCCTCGCGGGCCGACCCTTCTGATAGTCCCCGGCGGCACGGGCATTGGGAAGTTCGCGGAGGATCCCGTGCTCGACGAGCTCATCCAGCACATCGATCGTCGTGGAGCGGGTGAGGCCGACGGCGGCCATGGCTTCGCTCGCGGTGAACCCCCCGGCGTCCCACGCGTGGTTCGCGAGCGCGTCGAGGTTCGCCTTGCGAAGCGAAGGCACCGATGGCGAGGTGGGCGCGGGTTCGGACATGGGTCTTGACCTTCCTGTGCGCGTACTGCATTATTGCGGGCAGAGAGTTGATTCGCGACATAAATCTACTCTCCGAACAATCTCACCGGAACCCAACGACGGGTCGAGAAGGGACGAAGACGTGCCTCATTCTCATGCGCTATCAGCGGGCATCGCACTCATCCTCGTGGGCGGGGCGCTCGCCGGCTGCTCCGCCTCCGATGGCCGGGAGACCATCCGGTTCGCCTTCGCCAAGCCCGAGGCGATCCCCTACATGAGGGAGCTCGTCGCGGAGTACAACAGCTCGCAGGACGACGTCACCGTCGTGCTCGACACCTCCGGCATAGACGCGGTCTCGGCGGGGTTCGTCCGCGGCGATCCGCCCGACATTGCGCTGAACAACTACAACCAGGAGACTGCGCGCTTCATCCAGCGCTGCGCCATGTCGGATCTTTCCGACACGGCGGCGGCGCAGAGCGTCCGGGAGGACCTGACCCCGTTCATGGATCAGTTCGGCACCTGCCCCGGCCGTACGAGCGCGATTCCGTACTCGATCATGGGCGCTGCGGTGATCTACAACAAGCAGATCTTCGAGCAGAACGATCTTGAAGTGCCCACCACCTGGGACGAACTCATCGACGTGTGCGAGACGCTCGAGGCAGCCGGCGTCACTCCGTTCTATGCGACCTTCGCCGACAGCTGGACGATCGGGCAGGGCTGGTACGACTACACCGTGGGCGGCACGCTCGACACGCTGGAATTCTTCGATGCCCTCGCCGAGGAGGGTGTGAACGTCGGGCCGAACTCGGCCGTCTCATTCCAGAAGGATCAAGCCGAACCCGTCGACAAGATGCTCGAACTGGCGCAGTACGTCAACGCCGACGCCGCGAGCCGCGGCTACGGCGACGGCAACACGGCGATGGCCGAACGGCGAAGCCGCGATGTACCTGCAGGGTCCGTGGGCGTTCGGCGAGATCGCGAAGGCGGCTCCCGATCTCGAACTCGGGATGTTCCCGCTGCCGGTCACCGACGACCCCGACGACCTCAAGGCCCGCGATCAACATGGACCTCGCCGCCTGGATTCCCGAGGCATCGCGAACCAGGAAGCGGCACGTGCGTTCCTCGACTACCTCTACCAGCCGGAGGTCATCCAGGAGTACAACGCGGCGCAACTGGGCTTCCTGCCGACCAAGGACGCGCCGCCCGTGACGGACGAGCGCATCATCGGTCTCCAGGAGTACATCGACGCGGGGGAGATGTACCAGGGTTCCACGCAGCTCGTACCGCGAGCAATCCCGATCATGAACTACGTGCAGGCCATCATGCTCGGCAGCGATCCGCAGAGGATCCTCAGCAACATCGACGCCGACTACGCGCGGCTCGCTTTCCGTCAGCAGTGATCCGGGAACGAAGGAGTCCCTCATGACAACCACTACGGCACGCCGACAACGACGACCCTGGTCACGCAGGGTGCGCGACGGGCAGGGCAGGCGCGCTCGCGTCGCCGCCGTCGAGCCCATCTACTACTGGTTCCTCGTTCCTACCCTGATCCTGTTCACGCTGGCGATCACAATTCCCGCGGTGATCGGCATCTTCTTCAGCTTCACCAACTCCATCGGCCTCGGCGAGTGGGAGTTCATCGGGCTCACGAACTACATCGCCCTGTCGAGCGACCCAGCTGATCGTCCAGAGCTACCTGTTCACCTTCGGATTCTCGCTCGTCACGGTTGTCGCGGTGAACATCATCGCCCTGCTCCTGGCGGTCGCGCTGACGTCGCGGATCCGGCTGAAGACGCCGTTGCGCACGATCTTCGTAATCCCCATGGTGATCTCGGCCATCGTCATCGCGTTCGTCTTCAAGTTCCTGTTCTCGAACTCGCTGCCGGCGTTCGGCACGCATCTCCGGCATCACGTGGCTCCAGGAGAGCATCCTCGCCAAACCGGACTGGGCATGGCTGGCGATCGTCATCGTCACGGCATGGCAGGCGATCCCCGGAGCGCTGCTCATCTACATCGCCGGCATCCTGTCGATCCCCGGCGAGGTGTACGAAGCGGCCGACATCGACGGGGCGAGCAAGGTTCAGCAGCTCACCCGCATCACGATCCCGCTCATGTTCGGCTACATCGTGATCAACGTGATCCTCGGGCTTCAAGGGCTTCCTGAACGCGTACGACGTCATCAAGGGCCTCACCGGCGGCGGTCCCGGCACCTCGACCTACAGCATCGCGATGACGGTCGTCTCGGGCCTCACCACGCGGCGACTACGCCTACCAGATGGCGAACGCGACGATCTTCTTCGTCATCACCGTCGTCATCGCCGTCATCCAACTCTCGATCACGCGCGGAAGGAACGCCCTCTGATGTCTGTTCAGCCAGCTCTCGTCATCGAAACGGTCGAGGCCACGGAGGTCCTCGAAGGCGTCGCTCCCAAACCGGCCCGAGGCCGCTTCAGCATGGAGCGGGTCAACTGGTCCGGCACCATCATCCTCATCCTCTGCGCGATCACGGTCCTGCTGCCGCTGTACGTCACCGTCACGATGGCGTTCAAGACGACCGCCCAGGCCGTCGACGGCAACGCGTTCTCGCTGCCCGCGCCGTTCAGCGTCGAGGGCTTCGTCGCCGCGTGGGACCTGACCAACTTCCCGCTCGCGGCCGCCATGTCGGTGCTGGTCACCGCGGGCACCGTCGTCGGCGACGATCTTCGCTCTCGGCGTTCGCCTCGTATCGCGATCGTCCGCAACTGGGATCGCAAGCTCTTCCGCTGCTCGTTCTTCTACCTGCTCGTGGCGATGTTCATCCCGTTCCCCGTGCGTCGCCCTGCCGCAGGTGCAGCTGACCGGGCTGGCCGGGCTCGCCAACCCCGTCGGCGTGATCATCCTCGCGACCATGTTCCAGCTGAGCTTCAGCGTGCTGCTGTTCACGGCGTTCCTGCGCTCGATCCCGTTCGAGCTGGAGGAGAGTGCGCGCATCGACGGCGCGACCACGTGGCAGACGTTCTGGCACATGATCTTTCCGCTGCTCGCGCCGATGAGCGCGACGATCGGCATCTTCGCGTTCCTGTACGCGTGGAACGACTTCATGATGCCCTCGCTCATCATCGCCGACCCGGCGCTGCAGACCCTTCCGGTGGTGAATCGCTGTTCCAGTCGCAGTTCAGCAACAACTACAACGTGTCGTTCGCGTCCTACCTCATGGCCATGGCGCCTGCGATCATCGTTTACCTGTTCACCCAGCGCTGGGTGATGGAGGGCGTCACGCAAGGCGCCGTCAAGGGCTGACCCGACCGCACCAACCGCTACAGAGAGGAACCACGCCATGCCGTCGTCCGCCACTCCCGCGAGCGACCTCAGGACCCCTCGGTTCAGAGAAGGACCCGACTGGTGGCGCCAGGCCGTCGTCTACCAGATCTATCCGCGCAGCTTCGCGGACGGCAACGGCGACGGCATCGGCGACCTTCCGGGCGTGACATCGAGGGTCGACTATCTCGCGGCGCTCGGCGTCGACGCCGTATGGCTGAGCCCGTTCTACCCGTCGGCGCTGGCGGACGGGGGCTATGACGTCGCGGACTACCGCGACGTGGATCCGCGGCTCGGCACGCTCGCCGACTTCGACGAGATGCTGGCGGCGCTGCACGCCAAGGGGATCCGGGTCGTGATCGACATCGTCCCGAATCACACGTCGAATCTGCACGCGTGGTTCCAGGAGGCTGCTTGCCGCCCCGGCAGGCTCGCCGGCGCGCGACCGCTACATCTTCCGCGACGGCGAACGGTGCCGACGGCGAAGAGCCGCCGACCGACTGGCAGTCGGTCTTCGGGGGCTCGGCGTGGGAGCAGGTCGCCGGACGGACAGTGGTACCTGCACTTCTTCGCCATCGAGCAGCCCGATCTCAATTGGGAGAACCCGGAGGTGCGACGAGGACTTCGTGCGCACGCTCCGGTTCTGGGCGGACCGTGGCGTCGACGGCTTCCGCATCGACGTCGCCCACATGCTCACGAAGGATCTGACCGACCCGCTGCCGACGCAAGGCGGAGCTCGATGCCATGCCCATCGACGGCAGGCATCCGGTCCTCGACCGCGACGACGTCCACGACATCTACGCCGAGTGGCGGGCGGTGTTCAACGAGTACGACCCGCCCCGGACCGCCGTCGCGGAGGCCTGGGTGGATCGTGCTCGGCGCCCGCGCTACGCCAGCGCCGAGGGTCTCGGCCAGGCGTTCAACTTCGATCTGCTCGAGGCCGACTTCGATGCCGCGCAGTTCCGGAGCATCGTCGCCGACAACCTCGATCTCGCGACGACGTCCGGCTCGTCGTCGACGTGGGTGCTGTCCAACCACGATGTGGTGCGGCACGCGACGCGCTACGGCCTGCCCGCATCCCGCGCGCGATGCGAACGGGCGACCGACGCGCAAGCACGGCAACGAGTGGCTGCTGTCGGGCGGCGCGATCGCCGGCTCTCGACCGCGAGGCGGGAACGCGCCGGGCCCGCGCGGCAGCGCTCTTCATGCTGGGACTGCCGGGTTCGGCATACCTCTACCAGGGCGAGGAGCTCGGACTCCACGAGGTTGCCGAACTCGACGACGCCGACCGGCAGGATCCGACGTACTTCCGCAGCGCCGGTGCCGACATGGGGAGAGACGGATGCCGCGTGCCGCTGCCCTGGCGAGCAACCGGGGACTCGCTCGGCTTCGGCTCGGACGGCGCGCATCTGCCGCAGCCGGAGTGGTTCGCGCGATTCGCCGTCGAGCGGCAGGAGCAGGATCCCGACTCGATGCTGTCGCTCTACCGGCGGGCTCTCGAGCTCAGAGACCGGCTCCATGGCGGCGAGACGCTCGAGTGGATCGACAGCGGCCGGGACGACGTGCTCTGGTACCGGCGGCCCGGCGGATGGGAGGTCGTCACGAACTTCGGCGCAGAGCCCTTCGCGCTCGATCTCACCGATGCGGTGCTGGCAAGCTCGCCGGCGCACGGATGGCACGCTGGCGGCGGCGAGCAGCGTCTGGCTGCAGCGGAACCCGCTCGACTGAGCCGATCCGGCCAGCACACAGACGGATGCCGCGGCCAATGGCCGCGGCATCCGTGCCTTCCGGGGGGATCGTCGGCGGACCCGGCTGCTGGTCCGCCGACGGATCGTCAAGGTGTGCGGTTGCCGCTGATCACCCGGAAGAGGAAGACGATCAGGGCGATGACGCCAACGATGAGCGCGACCCAGAGAAGGAACTGCAGGCCTTCGATGAGGCCACCGACGATTGCGAGGATGACCGCGATGACGATGATGATGATGAGGGCGAGGTTCATTCGCTGACTCCTTCTGTCGCCGGCTCGCAGCCCAGTGGCGCGAACCGGATGCCTCGTGGGCACACTTCGACATTGGCACCGCGGTCCGGGCGCGAGGAGGGGCTTGACGACGCGGGATCGGCGGTGATACGTCCGATTTCCGGCCTCGATCCCCGTATCGAGGGCACATCGGGATGTCAATCCCCTGACCGCCCGGTCATCGCGGCGACGTACTCTCGCCGCATGACCAACGCCGTCACGAACGACCCCCGCTCGCTGCATCAGTCGGAGGGATTTCCGCCGCAGAGCCAGGACCAGCCCGGTCTCACCAGCGAGACGACGCCCGAGCCCGACCACGGCGAGAAGACGTATCGAGGGCAGCCTCCGGCTGAGCGGTCGTCGCGCGCTGATCACCGGCGGCGACTCGGGAATCGGCCGCGCCGTCGCCATCGCCTTCGCCCGCGAAGGGGCGGACGTCGCCATCGCTCACCTGCCGGAAGAGCAGAAGGATGCGGACGACACCCTTCGCTGGGTGAGCGAGGCAGGGGTCAAGGCGCTCGATCTGGCCGGCGACCTCCGCGACGAGGAGTTCTGTGCCGCCATCGTCGAGAAGACGGTCGGCGAACTCGGCGGGCTCGACATCCTGGTGCTGAACGCCGCCTACCAGAAGGATCGCGAGTCGACTCGAGAGCCTCGAGACGAGCGAGATCGACCGGGTCTTCCGCACGAATCTGTACGCGCCGGTGTTCACCGCGCGCGCCGCCGTGCCGCATCTCGAGCCCGGCGCGTCCATCATCGTGACGTCGTCCATCCAGGCGTTCAATCCGTCGCCGTCGCTGGTCGACTACGCGATGACGAAGGCCGCGCAGGTGGCGTTCGTGAAGGCGCTCGCCGAAGAGCTCGGGCCCAAGGGAATCCGTGTCAACGCCGTGGCGCCGGGCCCGATCTGGACTCCCCTCATCCCGGCGACGGGCTGGGATGCCGAGCGCCTCGCGTCGTTCGGCCAGGACACTCCGCTCGGACGCGCCGGGCAGCCCGCCGAGCTCGCCGGCGCATACGTGTATCTCGCGAGCGACGCCGCATCGTACGTTTCGGGCGCAGTCGTGCCCGTCACCGGGGGAAAGGGTCTTTGACCCCGAAGGAAGGATGCGGAGATGCCCGCTGGGCGTGGATCGAACCTGAAGGACCGTGAGCTGTACGAAGAGCTGCGAAACGAGGGCGCGTCCAAAGAGAAGGCGGCGCGCATCTCCAACGCGGTCGCCGACGGAGGGTGCGAGCAAGGTCGGCCGCCGCGGAGGCAAGGCCGGCGACTACGAGGACTGGAGCGTCGACAAGCTCCGCGCACGCGCGAAGGAGCTCGGAATCCGGGGCTACTCGGGCAAGCGCAAGGCGGAGATCATCTCGATGCTCCGCAACCACTGAGTCGGTCGGGGCGTGCCACGACTGATCCGGGTGCGCCCCGGCGACTCACCCGGCTTCCGTCGCGTGCGCGCCGGAAGCGGCTTCCGATACCTCGACGCGCAAGGTGCGGCGGTCCCGCGAGGCCGATCGCGAGCGCATTCGCGACGCTCGTCATCCCGCCTGCCTGGGAGGACGTCTGGATCTCGGCCGAGCCGTACGGGCACATCCAGGCCGTGGGCGTCGATGAGGCCGGCAGGCGGCAGTACCTCTACCACCCGCAGTGGCGCGCGCGCCGCGATCGCGGCAAGTTCGCCCGGGCGCTCGCGCTCGCCGAGGCGCTGCCCCGTGCCCGCGGTCGCGTGACGACGGCTCTGCGCCGTGAGGGGCTCGATCGTGAGCGCGTGCTCGCGACATCCTTCCGCCTGCTCGATCGAAGCGGCGCCCCGCATCGGCTCGGCGCAGATACCTGGAGCGCCACGGCAGCCGCGGCCTCACGACGCTGCAGAGACGGGATGCCGTCGATCGACGGCATCCGTCATCACGCTGTCGTTTCCGGGCAAGAGCGGCAAGCGGGCGTTCATCGAGATCGACGACGGCGAGCTCGCCGAGGTGATGGCGGAGCTGGCGACGGGACGCCCGCGCTCCGCCCTGCTGTCGTATGAGCGCGGACGACGGCGCGTGCCGCTGACGCCCGCCGACGTCAACGCGCACGTGCGGGCGCTGACCGGCGGCGTCTTCACGGCGAAGGACTTCCGGACGCTCCGGGGCACGATCCTCGCGGCCGAGGCCCTCGCGCAGATCGGCACGGTCGACACCGCGAAGGACCGCAAGCGCGCCGAGGCGCTCGCGGTCTCAGCGACCGCCGAGGCGCTCGGCAACACTCCCGCCGTCGCTCGCGGGAGCTACATCGATCCCCGGGTGTGGAAGGCCTACGAACGGGGCGAGCTGCTCGACCTCGGCGTGTCGCCGGAGTCCGCGATCCAGCGGCTGATCCGCGGATAGCGGGCTCCCGCGCGGGTAGCGTGAGCGGGTGACGTCTTCCACAGGGCCCGCGGTCGCTCCGCATCCTGCCGCACTTCTGGGGCTGGTCGTGCTGGGCGGCGCGCTCGGTGCCGCGTGCCGGGCGGCTCTGCTCCTGCCCTTGGATGCGAACAGCACTCCGCTCGCTCCGGTGGTGACGACTCTCGCCATCAACGTCGTCGGCTCGCTCCTGCTCGGCGTCGTGGTCGGCGTGCTCGGGTCCGGTTCGCCGCGGCTGCGGGCGTTCCTCGGCACAGGACTGCTCGGCGGATTCACCACCTACAGCGCGTTCGCGGTCCAGGTCGCGGGGCTCGCGGACGGGGAGGCATCGATCGCACTGGTCGTGGCGGTGGGCTCGCTGTTCCTCGGAATCGTCGCGGCGGTCGCGGGACTCGCCATCGGTCGCCGGTTCGCCCGCGCACCGATCGCGGATCCGGAGGACGCCGAGTGAACGCCCTCGAGCTGGCAGCGGTCGGCATCGCGGGCGGCATGGGAGCGGGTCTGCGATTCCTCGTCGACCGCGTCGTGATGCGACGACGGCATCACGACGCCTTCCCGCTCGGCATCCTCATCGTGAACGTCACCGGTTCGTTCGCGCTCGGGCTCCTGCTCGGCGTCGGGACAGCGCTCGTGCCGTCGACCATCGTCACGGTTCTGGGCACCGGCCTGCTCGGCGGTTACACCACCTTCAGCACGGTGTCGGTCGAGACCGTGCTCATGGCAGATCGCTCCAAGCGCCGCGCCGCCGCGAACCTCGTCGGCACCCTGGCTCTCGCACTCCTGGCGGCGGCACTCGGGATGCTGGCCGGCACCGCGCTCGCCGGCCTGAATCGGTCCGCTTCCGGCCGCAGGCACGCGGCGGGCACTCAGGAATCGGCATGGGATACTGAGAACTCGATACATTCACGTATCCGCCGCGCTGCGGCATCCCGCCGGGTCGTCGGCCTGGCGTTCACTCCTGCATCACATCGCGAAGGCCACTTGTGTCGAACCTCGCCGTCTTGAGCCTCAAGAACCGCGCGCTCATCGCCCTCATCACGATCGTCGCCGCCGTCTTCGGCGGCCTGGCTCTCACGAGCCTCAAGCAGGAGCTGATCCCCTCGATCGAGTTCCCCGCGCTGATCGTCGTCTCGACCTACCCCGGTGCGTCGCCCGAGGTCGTGAACAACGACGTCTCGACGCCGATCGAGAACGCCATCCAGGGTGTCCCCGGGCTCGAATCGTCGACGGCGACCAGCACGACGAACGCATCGATCGTGCAGGCGTCGTTCACCTACGGCACCGACCTCGCGACCGCCGAGCAGAAGATGACGCAGGCGATCAACCGCATCTCGGGCCAGCTGCCCGACGGGGTCGAGCCGAACGTGATCTCGGCGAGCATCGACGACTTCCCCGTCATCCAGGTCGCGGTCACCGGCTACGACGACGCCGAGACGATTCAGGCTCAGCTCGAGGCGAGCGTCGTCCCCGAGCTCGAGAAGGTCGAAGGCGTGAACGCCGCCCAGATCGTCGGCGGCGTCGGCCAGCGCGTGACGATCACGCCCGATCAGGAGGCGCTCGCCGCCGCGGGCTACACCCAGCAGGCGATCCGCGATGCGCTCGACCAGAACGGCGTGCTGTTCCCGGGTGGCGACATCACCGAGAACGATCAGACCCTGACCGTCCAGACCGGCTCGAAGGTCACGTCGGTCGACGAGATCGCGGCACTCCCGCTCGTGCCCTCGACGCGCCGCGCAGGTCCAGGCCGGACGCGGTGACGATCGCGGATGTCGCGACCGTCGAGCAGGACCAGGACCCGGTCACGACGATCTCGCGGGTCGACGGCGAGCCGGCGATCACCATCGCAGTGACGAAGCTCCCGTCGGCGAACACCGTCGACGTGTCGAAGGGCGTCCTCGCGGTCCTCCCCGATCTCGAAGACGACCTGAACGGAGCCACGTTCACCGTGGTGTTCGACCAGGCGCCCTACATCCAGCAGTCGATCGAGAGCCTGGCCATCGAGGGCCTCCTCGGCCTCTTCTTCGCCGTCGTCGTCATCCTCGTGTTCCTGCTGTCGGTGCGCGCGACCCTCGTGACGGCCATCTCGATCCCGACGAGCGTGCTCATCACGTTCATCGGGATCCAGGCGTTCGGCTTCTCGCTGAACATCCTGACCCTCGGCGCTCTCACGATCGCGATCGGCCGCGTGGTCGATGACTCCATCGTCGTCATCGAGAACATCAAAGCGCCACTACGTCGGCGATGCCGACAAGAAGGCGTCGATCCTCCGCGCCGTGCGCGAGGTCGCGACCGCGATCACGTCGTCGACCATCACCACGGTCGCCGTGTTCCTGCCGATCGCGTTCGTCGGCGACATCACGGGCGAGCTCTTCCGTCCGTTCGCCCTGACGATCACGATCGCCATGGCCGCCTCGCTGCTCGTGGCCCTCACCATCGTGCCGGTGCTCGCGTACTGGTTCCTCCGTCCCGGAAAGCCGCTGCTCGACGCCGAAGGCAACCAGATCGACCCCGAGGCGTGGGATGCCCCGCCGAGCCGCCTGCAGAAGGGCTACCTGCCGATCCTGCGCTGGACGCTGCGGCACTCGTGGGTCACGCTCGGCCTCGCGGCTCTCGTCCTCGTCGGGACGATCGCCATCTCGCCGCTCATGAAGACCAACTTCCTCGGCGACTCGGGGCAGAACACCTTCACGGTGACCCAGGACATCGGCGCGGCGCCCAGCCTCGAGGCAGAGGACGCCGCGGCGCAGCAGGTGGAGGAAGCCCTCCTCGGCATCGAGGGCATCGAGACCGTCCAGGTGTCGATCGGCTCGAGCGGTTCCGCGCTGCGCGACGCCTTCTCGGGCGGCGGCAGCGGCATCACGTACTCCATCACGACTGATCCGG
The DNA here is from genome assembly GCA_963751055.1 of uncultured Actinomycetota bacterium. GTDB lineage: Bacteria > Actinomycetota > Actinomycetes > Actinomycetales > Microbacteriaceae > Microbacterium. The sequence continues at coordinate 555,393 of CAVVTB010000012.1, forward strand.
ATGCCGACCAGGTGCAGGTCCGCGAGGACGTCCAGGCGGCGGTCGCCGACCTCGAAGACGTCGGCACGATCACCGTCGCCGCCTCGGGCGGCGGGTTCGGCTCGAGCGACATCGAGATCGACGTCACGGCGCCCGACTCGGAGACGCTGCAAGAGGCGACGGATGCCGTCGTCGCCGCGGTCTCGGATGCCGAGGGCATCGGTCAGGTGTCGAGCAACCTCTCGGCATCGCTCCCCTACATCTCGGTCGTCGTCGACCGCGAAGCCGCGGCCGAGCTCGGACTCTCCGAGGTCGCCGTCGGCGCACTCGTCTCGAACACCATGCAGCCGCAGGGCATCGGCAGCGTCGAGATCGACGACACCACCCTCACCGTGTACCTCGCCGCGTCGCAGACGCCGGCGACCATCGATGAGCTGCGCGAGCTGACCGTTCCGTCCGCCACCGGCCCGATTCCGCTCTCGGACGTCGCGGCCGTCGAGGAGAGCGAGGGCCCCACCTCGATCACGACCGAGGGCGGGCAGCGCACGGCCACCGTCACCGCGACGCCGTCGACCGACAACCTGCAGGCGGCCACCGCCGCCGTGACGACGGCTCTCGAAGAGGCAGACCTGCCCGCAGTCGGCCGATGCGACGCTCGGCGGTGTCGTCTCGCAGCAGGCGGACGCGTTCTCGCAGCTCGGTCTGGCGCTCCTCGCCGCCATCCTGATCGTCTACATCGTCATGGTGGCGACCTTCAAGTCGCTGCGCCAGCCGCTGCTGCTGCTCGTCTCGGTGCCGTTCGCCGCGACCGGCGCGATCCTGCTGCAGATCATCACGGGCGTGCCGCTCGGCGTCGCCTCGCTCATCGGCGTGCTGATGCTGATCGGCATCGTGGTGACCAACGCGATCGTCCTCGTCGACCTCGTGAACCAGTACCGCACGAAGGGGCTGACCGCCCACGACGCGACCCTGGCGGGCGGCGGCGCGACGTCTTCGCCCGATCCTCATGACCGCGCTCGCGACGATCTTCGCCCTGACGCCCATGGCCCTCGGCATCACCGGTCACGGCGGCTTCATCTCGCAGCCGCTCGCGATCGTCGTCATCGGCGGCCTCATCTCGTCGACCGTCCTGACGCTGCTCGTGCTGCCGACCCTCTACAACCTCGTCGAGGGTGCGAAGGAGCGGCGTGCTGCCCGAAAGGGCGAGCTGACGGATGCCGCCGGCCCGAGCTGCGGAGCCGCAGCCGGCTCTCGTGGGCGCCGCGGCCGGGGCGACCGGGGGTGCAGCGCTCGACGCGCCGCGAGCGCCGTGCTCTGGAAGCCGGAGCCACCGGTGCCGTAGCTGTGCCGCTGATCGAAGAGGACCCCGACATCGAGGTGCCGATCGGCGACGATCCCGACGAGCTCGGCCGCCGAGCCCGCGCCGCGAGCCGGTCGCCGAGCCTGTCGAAGCGACGGATGCTCCGAGCCCGAGGACGACGAGACGGTCGAGGCGTTCGTGCCGGAGTCCGTGGGGGAAGCATCCGAGGATTCGGTCCCTGAGCCCGACGAAGAGTCGGTCCCTGAGTCCGTCGAAGAGGCCGAAGCGCCCGAGGACGCGTCCGAAGAATCGGTCCCTGAGCCCGTCGCCGCGCCCGAGGAAGCATCCGAGGAGCCCGTCGCCGAGCCCTCCGAAGGGTCCGACGAGCAGCGCGACCAGAACTGATCGCTCGCCGGTCAGTCCTTCTGGCCGGCGACGCCGAGGAAGCGGATGAACACCGCGATCCATCCGAAGATCAGCGCGAACACGATGATCTCGAACGCGGTGAGCGAGAAGTACTCGATGATGAAGGCACGATCGACGCGACCAGCGCGCCGAGGAACGACCACGCCGACACGAAGTAGGTGCGCGGCATCCCGCGGAGGAGCCTCGGTCCGCCGATGAGCAGCACCATGAACATGATCGGCCATGCCCGAGGCCGACAGATTGTGGAGCGTCATGTTGACGTCGACCGGGAAGATTCCGACGCACGCGAGCATGATGCCCATGACGACGAACAGCGTCGAGACGGTGCGCGGCGAGGCGTGATTCGAGAGGCGCCCGGCGTCGACGAGCGTCTGCATGTCGTTGGCGATGTAGACGGCGAACGTCGTGACGAGCAGGCCGCCGGCGATGAGCGTGCCGTTGAAGATCCAGCTCGACAGGTCGTCGAACGTGCCGAGGTGGCTGAAGTGCACCGTCCACCACTCCTTGTCGGGCGTGGTCACCATCGCCGTGAGGGTGCCCAGCACGATGAACGTCATGAGCAGCGACGACATGCGCTGCGTGGTCATCCGCGAGACCGAGAGGAAGACGATGTACGCCGTCATCCCGAGCGTCACCGCCATGAGCACGACGGCCCAGAACGTGACCACCGGAAGCCCGACGAAGCCGAGCCCGAGCACGAGGAACACGACGTAGGTCGCCGAGGAACGCGAGCGCGGTGTGCACGATGACCACCGAGATCGTGTTGACCGTGAACTTCCAGGGGGCGAGCGAGCGTCGCCATTCCTGGCCCGGGCGGTGCCGGGAGCGCCAGTAGCCGATCGCCGAGAGCAGCCGCAGCGATGACGCTGGATCCGATCGCCGCGAAGATGCCGAACGACCACTCGCCGCGCAGCGGGAGCTCGGGATAGGTGAGAGCGATGACCAGGCCGTAGAGCGCGCCGATCGCGCCGGCGATGAGCGCGAGGTAGACCGCCGCGGATTCGACCCGGAGCGTCGGCGACGGCGGGGCGCTGTCGGGAAGCGGACGAGGGCGAGGCGAGGGAGTCCGTGCTCATGGCGACAGTGTAAGTCCGCCCGGAGTGGTCGAAGGCGGACCGGAAATGCGGCGCGCCGGAGCGGCACTCAGCCGCTGTCGCTGAAGCCAGGGGCGCAGCATCCGGGTCACCCAGGGGAGCACCAGATACGTCATCACCGGCGTGAGCGCCAGCGTCGCGAAGAGCACGCGCAGCACGAGCGGCCACTCCGTGAATCCCGGGATGAAACCCAGCAGCCACGAGGCGAGAAGGTTCGTCGGGAAGAAGCCCGAGCCAGATCGTGACCGCCTGCTTCCACCGTGGCGGTGCAGCGGGGATCGGCTGCTGGATCGGGTCCCGTCGGCGCGGCCGCAGCGGTGGTGCCCGCGGTGCGCGACTCGACGTGCGTGGCGAAGGGAGCGTCGAACCAGCCCTCGATGCCGGTTCGGCGTTCGACGCGGACTTCGTCCGCGAAGGCGCGACCGGACTCGAGCCACCACTCGCGCTGCCGCGACTGCTCCCATGCCTCCAGGGTCGGGATGTCGCGGAACCGGTAGAGCATGTACCAGAGGTCGCTGCCCTCACCGGCTCGGACCCAGCCCGAGCCGAGGAAGCCGGCGAACCCGGTGGCGAGATCGGTGCCCGCCTGCATCCAACTCGTCGCCTCGACGGTGCGTGCGGGGTCGATCCGCCGTTCGATCGCGACGGTGATGGGATGCGCCTCGGGTTCTGCCATGCCATCCATTGTGAATGGCCGCAGGGAGCCGCTCAGCACGGCGGCGAGTTCCCAGGTGGCTCCGCTAGGGTCGAAAGGTCGGCTCGGGACACCGCGCATGTTGCGCGGATGGGTTTGTGAGTCCCAGGGGCCGATGGTGGGAGCGAATCCGCTCCGACGACCATCAAGTGAATGGCCCCCGGCCGACAGTGTCCGGGTATGCACCGCGCCGTGTGCGCGGGAGGCATCCGCTCTTTGTGAGGGATGCCGCTCTATTGCTGTTCTCGCATCGAGACAACCCAGGAAGACACGTCCACCATGCCCAAGAGCAAGAAGCCCGCCGGCGGCCGCCCGAACTACGAGCCCCGCTACGGCGAGAAGAAGACCTCCTACCAGGACCGCAAGCACCGTCCCGCCGACGGCGGCTCGCGCGGCGCAGCGCCCGGCCAAGGCCGGCAGCCGCAGCCCCGGTCACCGCGGCTACCGCGCCACCGAGGAGTCCGCGGCGCCCAAGAAGCGCTGGACCGCGCAGGAGCGCGCCGGCCGCGACGAGGCCCGCGGCATCCGCACGCACGCGCAGGGCGACCGCCCCGCGCGTTCGTACGACGATCGTCCGGCGCGTTCGAACAGCGACCGTCCGGCGCGTTCGTACACCGACCGTCCGGCTCGTTCGTACGATGACCGTCCGGCGCGTTCGTACAGCGACCGTCCGGCTCGTTCGTACGATGACCGCCCGGCGCGTTCGTACGACGACCGTCCGGCTCGTTCGTACGACGACCGTCCGGCGCGCTCGCAGCGATCGCCGACTCGTCCGCGACCGCGTTCGTACGCAGCGACCGTCCCGGCGCGTTCGTACGATGACCGTCCCGCCCGCTCGACACAGCGACCGTCCGGCTCGTCCGTACAACGACCGCCCGGCCCGTTCGTACGATGACCGCCCCGCCCGCTCGAACAGCGACCGCCCGAACCGTGACACCGCCGGCCGCCCGAACCGCGCGGACTGGAACGCGACGTCCCGACCGCACCGCGGCGCAGGAGAAGCACGTCGACGTCGTGCACGAGCGCCTGCAGGCCGAGGCGATCCAGGCCGAGAACGTCTCTGAGGTGACCTTCGGCGCACTCGGGCTCGGCGACAACATCGTCCGCACGCTCGCCGATCTCGGCGCTGCGACGCCGTTCCCGATCCAGGCCGCGACGATCCCGTCGATCCTCGACGGCAAGGACGTGCTCGCGCGCGGCCGCACCGGCTCCGGCAAGACCATCGCCTTCGGCGCACCGCTCGTCGAGAGCGTGCTGCGCGCGCAGGCCGGTCAGCGCCGCGAGTTCGGCCGCAAGCCCAAGGCGCTCATCCTCGCTCCGACGCGCGAGCTCGCGCTGCAGATCGACCGCACGATCCAGCCGATCGCCCGCAGCGTCGGCCTCTTCACCACCCAGATCTACGGCGGCGTGCCGCAGGCCCGCCAGGTGGGCGCGCTCAAGAAGGGCGTCGACATCATCATCGGCACCCCCGGCCGCATCGAGGACCTCATCGAGCAGCGCAAGCTCGACCTGTCGGACGTCAGCATCGTCGGTGCATCGACGAGGCCGACCACATGTGCGAGCTCGGATTCCTCGAGCCCGTGCAGCGCATCCTCCGCCACACGGGCGACGGCAGCCAGAAGCTGCTCTTCTCGGCGACGCTCGACCGCGAGGTCGCCGCGCTCGTCGACGAGTTCCTCGTCGAGCCGGCCGTCTACGAGGTCGCCGGCGAAGACCAGGAGTCGAGCACGATCGACCACCGCGTCCTCGTGATCGACCAGCGCGACAAGGCCGAGATCCTCGAGCAGCCTCGTCGACCGCGACGGCAAGACGCTCGTCTTCGCCCGCACCCGCGCCTACGCCGAGATGCTCGCCGAGCAGTTCGACGACGCCGGCATCCCCGCGCTCGCGCTGCACGGTGACCTCAACCAGGCCAAGCGCACGCGCAACCTCGAGCGCTGACCAGCGGCCGGGTCAACGTGCTGGTGGCGACCGATGTCGCCGCGCGCGGCATCCATGTCGACGACATCGATCTGGTCGTCCAGGCCGACCCGCCGGACGAGTACAAGACCTACCTGCACCGCTCGGGCCGCACCGGCCGCGCGGGTCGCTCGGGCACGGTCGTGACGCTCATCACGCGTCAGCGTCGCCGTCGCATGACCGAGATGCTCGACCGCGCCGAGATCGAGGCGCCGTTCGACGAGGTCCGCCTCGGCGACGAGCTGATCGAAGAGCTCGCAGGTCGCGTGCCGACGGCGGCTGAGATCACCTCCTGATCGACGCCTGACACGAACGCGCCGGTCCCTTTCGAGGGGCCGGCGCGTTCTCGTCTACGTCCCGAAAGTCGGGTCGGCAACGGCGACACCCCGGTGACGGATGCTGCGGCCCGGCGTGTCGAGTGACGGACCCGACTTCGGAACATGGGTTGTGGCGAGTGCGACGACGTCGCCGTCAGAGCAGCGTCTCGAGCAGCTCCGCCGCGCGCGGCGCCCCACCGAGCGAACGCAGCTGATCGCGCGACGCGGGCGGCGGCATCCCGGAACGACGGATCCGCCATGATCCGGTCGACGCCGACGGCGATCTTGGATGCCGACGGCGTTCCGGTGCGCAGGTTCACGCCCGCCCCCGCCCACGCGACGCGCGCCGCGATCTCGGGCTTGTCGAGGTCGCCGCCGGCGATGACGAGCGGGATGCCGTGGCTCAGCGCCGCGAGCGTGCCGCCCCAGCCGCCGTTCGTGATCATCAGGTCGACGCGCGGGAGCAGCGCGGCGTAGGGCAGGAAGCCGGCGACCCGGACGTTGGCCGGCACCGCGAACGGCAGGGCGTCACGGCCGGGCACGCCGGTCGCGACCACGACGACGACATCGCGGTCGGCGAGAGCATCGATCGCCGGCCGGATGAGGTCAGCGGGGTCGATGTTCTGCGTGCCCTGGGTGACATGCACGATCGGGCGGCCGTCGAGGTCGGCCCACCAGCTCGGCAGCGAGGCGGGAGGCGCATCCACCGTCAGGCGTCCGACGAAGTGCAGGTAGTGCCGGATGCCCGCCGCGCTCGAAGTCGAGGAGCGGAGCGCCGCTCGCGACGACGAGCTGTCGCGAGAACACCAGTCTCCTCGAACGTGAGCGGACGAGTCCGGAAGTCCGACGGCCGCGCGAGCGCGCGCCAAAGGCGCCTTGAGCGGACGCGCGAACAGCGGCACCGCGGCGCGGAGCGCAGCATCCCTCGTCTTGGTCACGACGTTCCGGCCGGGCGTGAGGCCCAGCCCGCTCGGCGGACCCTCGGTGACTGCATGTTGAGCGGGAGCACAGCCACGGTCGCACGGGCGACTCCGCCGCGCTCCGCGAAGAGCGCCGCGCCGACCGAGGTCTCGTCCGAGACGATCGCATCCCACGGCTCGGCGGCCCCATTCATCGCCCAGATCGGCCACCTGCAGCGGGAGCGGTCGCGATGAAGAGATCCTCCATGTTGACCATGAGCTGGCTGAAGCCCTTCTTGCCGACGAGGCGTGGGAAGGTCGCCGAAGGTCGTTCTCGTCGAAGTCCGGAGCGGTGCGCCAAGGGATCGAAGGTCGCGCCGGTGGCCTCGACCTTCGAGCGGAAGCGCCGAGCCGGTGTAGAAGCGCACATCATGCCCGCGAGCCGCGAGCGCCGCGGCGACCGCGCACATCGGCGCGACGTGTCCGGTGAACGGCATCGCCGTGACGAGGAACCGACCCATGCACACATTGTGTCGGCAACAGCGCATCGCGCCGCAGTTCAGAACAGCATCGCTGGTCCGCCCTGAGCTCTGAGCCTGCGCGGCCCCTTCGAGGTCGTGACGACCTGCGACCGCGCGGCGAGGCCGGGCACCGCGGCGCTGCGGGGACGACTGTCGTCATCCTCGGCATGGCCGTCGAGGCCGTGCACGCGCATGCAGCGGCCGTACGCGCTTGGCGAGCCACGAGCGGTAGGCCTTCGGCGCCGTCGCGGACGCACCGGGATACAGCCCGAGGTACGACGAGACGAGTTCCGGATGCTCGCTGACCGCAGCCACTGCATGAACCACTGCTTCGCTCCGGGCCGCAGGTGCAGCGCCCCGTAGACGACGCGATCGCGCCCCGGCATCCTTGATCCGCCTGAGCGCGTCGTCGATCGCGGGGATCGAGTCGGTCAGGTGCGGCAGGATCGGCATCAGGAACACGGTGACCCGGAAGCCGGCCTCGGTCGCCGCCCGCACCGTCGCGAGCCTGGCGGCGGCCGACGGTGTGCCCGGCTCGACGCGTGCTCTGGAGCGCGTCATCGAACACCGCGATCGACATCGCGAGCGATACACGCACGGATGCCGCGGCATCCTGCAGCAGCGGGAGGTCCCGCCGCAGCAGTGTGCCCTTCGTGAGGATCGAGAACGGCGTGCCGGATTCGGTCAGCGCGCCGACGATCTCAGGCATGAGCCGGTAGCGCCCTTCGGCCCGCTGATACGGGTCGGTGTTCGTGCCGAGCATGACCGGGTCGCGCTGCCACGTCCCGCGGCGGAGTTCCTTCTGCAGCACGTCGGCGACGTTGATCTTGACGACGATCTGCGTATCGAAGTCGCGGCCCGCGTCGAGGTCGAGGTACTCGTGGGTGCCCCGAGCGAAGCAGTAGGTGCACGCATGGGTGCAGCCACGGTAGGGGTTCACCGTCCAGTCGAACGGCATCGCGGAGGCGCCGGGCACATGGTTCAGCGCGCTCTTGCACATGACCTCGTGGAACGTCACACCGGCGAACTCAGGCGTGCTCACCGACCGCACGAGGCCGTTGAGATTCTCGAGGCCGGGCAGGGCCGCGGCATCCGCCACACCCAGCTCTTGACCCTGCCAGCGCATGACTCCATGGGAACAGATGTTCTATACGAATGTCAAGCGTGACACTCTCATCGTAGAACCAATAGTGAGAGCCTGGCGCGATCCTGGCCACGAGGGGGTGCGCGGGGACAGAATGGGGCTGTGACGGTGTCCCGACCGCCCGAATCCCCCCTGACCCGTCGTGCCGCAAGAGCCGTGCGCGACGCGGCCGCTCATGGTGCGCCCGAACCAGGCGCGGGAGCGGTCGAACCTCCCACATCCACCCTCCCGCTGCCGGTCGTCGCCTCCGTCGAGACTCCGCCCACGAGCGGCCCAGCCGGCCGAGGCGGCCGCGCCGCCCACGCGCCGCGCGGCGCGCGCGGCGGAGCTGCTCGCAGCCGCGGACGTCGCGCCGGTGCGGCATGCACGCCCACGCCGCGCTCTTCGCGTCGCAGTGAGCATCGGAATCGCCGCGACCGGGGCACTTCTGCTCGGATCCGCGGCCATGGTGACCGCGATGATGGTGGACCCGCCCGCGGCGAGCAGCGAGGTCGCGGATCAGGCACGGCTGTTGTGCGCGTCGCGCCCGCACCGGTTCGCCCTGTCGCCGCGCTTCCGGTCCCGCTGGTCGAACAGGCCGCCGCCGACGGCTGACATCTGCGCGCTGCCCGAGGTCGTCGAGGCTCTCGGCAGCGGTGACGACGAAGGGGTGATCACGGCAGCCGGCGGGGGCGAGGCGTTCCGCGTGGCGGTCGTCCAGGGCAACGCGCCCTGCATCTCGCTGGCGGATCCCGCTCGCGTCTGGGTCGTCGTCAACAAGACCCGGCCGTGCGAGCCCCTCGACTATCGGCCCGCGACGCTGGTGCTGGCCGACGACGTCCGCGCCGTCGCCGGCGGGTCGCTGCGGCCGGATGCGGCATCCGCCCTCACCGCCATGGTCGCCGCCGCCCGCGCCGCCGGCGTGGGTGAGATCGCGCTCGACAGCGGCTTCCGCTCGTACTCGACGCAGCAGTCCTCGTACGGCCGCCAGGTGGCGGACCGCGGAGTCGCCGACGCCGATCTGGTGAGCGCGCGGCCCGGCTTCAGCGAGCACCAGTCCGGCTTCGCCGCGGATGTCGTCCCCTGCGACGGCGGCTGCGGCACTCTCGACGCGCTCGCCGCGTCCCCGCAGGGGGCGTGGCTTGCCGAGCACTCGTGGGAGTTCGGCTGGATCGTCCGCTACGAGGACGGCCATACCGCGACGACGGGCTACACCGGCGAGCCGTGGCACCTCCGCTTCATCGGGCACGAGCTCGCGCGCGTCGTATCACGAGGGCGGCTGGCACAGCCTGGAGGACTTCTTCGCGCTTCCAGCGGCGCCCGCGTACATCGGCTGAGTCGCCGGTGGCAGGCCGTTTGCGGCATCCCACAAACTCACGGTACGCAGTCCCACGATCCGTAGGATCCAATCTCACATACCCAGCGGTATGCCAGTGTTGCGCCCGATATGATCGACCCGGCCGCCCGTCGCACCGCGCATGCCGGCGAGCAGGCCGCTCGAGGACGAGAAGGAGGCGCACATGGAACGCGACATCTACGACGAGGACCACGAGGCGTTCCGCGACGTCGTCAAGGAGTTCATCAAGCGCTACGTCACGAACGAGGCGCGCGAGCGCTGGGACGCCGCGGGCGAGATCGATCGCGCGACGATGCTCGCCGCGGGCGAGTCGGGTCTCATCGGCCTCTCGGTGCCCGAGGAGTTCGGCGGCGCCGGGATGCTGCAGGACTACCGCTTCCGCGCGATCGTCAACGAAGAGGTGATCGCGCGCAGGCGCCGGGTCACTCGCCGGCGCGTTCGGCATCCAGGACGACCTCGCCATCCCCTACCTCGTGCACATGGGCACGCAGGAGCAGAAGGAGAAGTGGCTCCCCGGCATGGCGACCGGCGAGATCCTCGGCGCCCTCGCGATGAGCGAGCCCGGCTGCGGGCAGCGACCTGCGCGGCATCAAGACCACCGCCAAGAGGGTCGAGGGCGGCTACATCGTCAACGGCGCGAAGACGTTCATCTCCAGCGGCAAGACCGCCGACGTCATCGTCACCTTCGTCAAGACGGGCGAAGGCAACAAGGCGGATGCCTTCAGCCTGCTGCTCATCGAGAACGGCATGGACGGCTTCGACCACGGCAAGAAGCTCCACAAGATGGGCTTCCAGGGCCACGACACCGCCGAGCTGTCGTTCAGCGACGTGTTCGTCCCCGAGGAGAACCTCATCAGCGGCAAGGAGGGTCAGGGCTTCATCCAGCTGATGATGAACCTGCCGCTCGAGCGCCTCTCGATCGGTGTCGCCGGCAGCGGCGGCCGCCGAGGCCGCGTTCAGGTGGACGCTCGAGTACACGAAGGACCGCGAGGCCTTCGGCGAGCGGATCATCGACTTCCAGAACACCCGGTTCAAGCTGGCGGATGTCGCCACGACGGTCGATGCTCTCTGGGCGTACATCGACCGGGCGCTGCTGGCGTACAAGGACGGCAAGCTCACCGCCGAAGAGGCGGCGAAGGTCAAGTTCTGGGCGACCGAGCGCGAGTGGGATGTGCTCGACGTCTGCGTGCAGCTGCACGGCGGATACGGCTACATCACCGAGTACCCGATCGCCCGCGCCTTCCTCGACGCGCGCGTGCACCGCATCTACGGCGGCACCAACGAGATCATGCGCGAGATCGTCGGTCGTCACCTCGCCGGCAAGCGCTAGGCCAGACTCGGCGGAAGTCCCCCGGTCACGGGCCGCCCCGCCAGTGATCGATGCGATGGGTGTCGGGCGCGAAGCCATGACGGATGCCGTAGAGGACGGCCTCGACGCGGTTGGTCGCACCGACCTTGCGGTAGACGGAGCGGATGTAGGACTTGACCGTGTTGGGGCTGAGATACGTCAGACGCGCAACCTCGGCGTTGCTCATACCCTGGGTGATCAGAGCGAGAATCTCCGACTCGCGATCGGTGATTCCCTCTAGCCTCCCGGGCCAATCCAGTCCTGGGGCGCTCGCTGCCCGGCCGCGATGCTCGCTGATCACGATCTCGCCCGCGTTCACCGCCTCGATCGCGGCCACCAGCTCGGCGGCGGGGAGCGTCTTCGACAGGTAGCCGTGGGCCCCGAGGCGGCGGGCTCTGTCGACCAGTTCGGGGTGAAGATTCCACGTGTAGACGACGACGTGTCGTGCGCGGGGGTTTCTGATGAGCTCAGCGATCTGCTCGTGGTCGGACTCGGGCTGCGCGAACGAGTCATAGAGCACGACGTCGACGTCGTCGGCCACGGGCACATTCGCGTCGATCTCGGCAACGACGACACGATCGCGGTAATCATCGAAAAGGTGTGCCACACCCTTCAGGACCACGTCGTAGTCGTCCACCAGCGCCACGGTGACAGGACGACGGGGAGATGACGTGGACATGCTTGAGCTTTTCACCCTCAGGGGTGTGCCGCCACACCCGCAGGGGTGGTTCAGTCGGTTCATCGCACGTCTCGTGCGGCTCTGACCGACACCCGAGGAGGTCGTGGTGGGAAAGTTCATCTACGGCACTGCGGCCAACTCGTTCGAGATCGACGACCGAACACTGGCTCACCTGCGCATCGTCATCATGAACAAGCTCCGCCGCTCGGAGTCGTTCATGTTCGATGTCGCGATGAGCGACGGAAGCGGGCACCGCAGCTTCTGGATCAACCCCGGCGTCGCGATCCAGTTCCAATTCTTCGGCAGCCGTGCTCCGCGAATCAATCGAGCATGGGTGGAGGAGCTGATGGCTGCCGCGAGCGGACCGAAGGGCCTCGGAATCACCCCGGAACCCGCTGAGCCGATGATCGAGATCGCGGTGGCGTCGTAGCGGCGTTGATCTAGCGCTCGTCAGGTGCGTCCCAGACCGCGGGGAGCACCACATCCTCGAGTACCACCAGACGAGGCCCGTTCACGCCCGCACTGCCGGGGCGATACCCGCTGGGCAGTTCGTCCACCAGCTGTCGGCTTCGCGGTCCCCCGATGAGGATGTAGACCATCCCGACAAAGTACGTCACGGGCGGCGCGCTCCGTAACCGGGTTGCGGTCAATGCGCAGATGTGCGAACGGTCATGACGCCGAGAGCTTCCGGAGACCCGGCTCACGCGTGGGCGGGGCGGTCAGGAGTCACGGGAGTCTCCCCAAGGCGATGAAGATCGCGGCCGAGGTCGCGAGGAACAGTGCGATGAACACGACGTCGCGCATCCGGAACGGCACGATGTGGCGTTCGGTGCGATCGGGGTGGGCGCCGAAGGCGCGGGCGTCCATCGCCAGTGCGACGCGCTCCGCGTGCCGGATCGCGCCTGCCATGAGAGGCACGATGTAGCCGAACCACCGGGCGGCGACCGAGAACGGTCCGCGCCCGCCATGGGCCCCGCGCACCCGGTGCGCCTGCCGGATGACCTCGAGCTCGTGCCCGAAGCGCGGCACGAAGCGGAAGGCCGCGAGCGCCGTGTAGCCGATTCGGTACGGCACCCGCAGCTGCTGCACCGATGCCCGCACGACGTCGGGACCCGTCGTCGAGAGCCCGGCGATGAGCGCGAGGGCGACGATGGCCGCGATGCGAAGGCCGGTCGCGAGCCCGACGGCGAGTGCTCCGCCGTAGAGCGTCCAGGACCCGACCTGCCAGATCACGACGCTCTGGTCGACCTTCGAAGGATCGGTCCAGAGCGCGAAGCCGAATCCGATCGCCGCAGCCGCGAGTGGCAGTGCCAGCAGCACGCCGACCAGCCGGCGCGTGAAGCTCACCCCGACGAGGAGGATCGCATAGCTCAGCAGCAGGAACGCGGCCGGGGTCGCGGCATCCCGCACGAAGACGAGCAGCAGCATCGCGGGCAGCGGTGCCCCCAGCTTGGCGAGCGGGTTGAGCCCGTAGAGGAAGCGGATGCCCGAAGCCTGCACGCGGTCGGCGTAGGGATCGAACCGCGCAGTCGGCGCCTGCACGGCGAGGACCGGCCCGGTCGCGGTCATGATGCCGCTCCCCGCGTGTCACGCGGGCAGGTCGGCGAGGCGCGAGATGCCGGCAAGTTCCGGATGCTGCAGCAGGCCACGCAGCGCCTGGCGAAGCGGCGGCGGCCGAAGGCCGGAGGACTCGATGAGATCGTCGTCCGCGAAGACGTCGGCTGTGGCGCCCGAGCGCACGATGCGCCCTTCGGCCATCACGACGGTCCGGTGCGGCGTACTCGGTGACGAGCTGCATGTCGTGCGTCACGACGAGGATCGTTCGTCCTTCGTCGTTGAGCTCGCGCAGCAGCGCGAGCAGTTCGTCGGCGCGCGCCCGGTCCTGGCCGAAAGTCGGCTCATCGAGGGCGAGAACCGGCGCGCCGGTGACGAGCGCAGTGCCGACCGAGAGACGCCGCTTCTGGCCGCCCGACAGCAGGAACGGATGCGTGCCCGCCTTCTCGGCCAGGCCGAATCGCTCGAGCAGCGCCTGCGTGCGCTCGCGCACCTCGTCGTCCGGAAGGTGGCGCTGCCGCAGACCGTGGGCCACCTCGTCGAAGACCGTGTGGGCGATGAACTGGTGCTCGGGGTTCTGGAAGACGAAGCCGACCCGCGACGACAGGGTGCGCGAGTCGCTCCGGCCCACGTCGAGATCGCCGACCCGGACCGTGCCGCGGGGAGGCGGGATGACGCCCGCGATCGCCTGGATGAGCGTCGTCTTGCCTGCGCCGTTGGCGCCCACCACCGCGACGAACTCCCCGGCTCCGACGGTGAGGTCGATCGTCGTGAAGGACGGGCGTCCGTCCGCGCCGGAGGCTGAGGCCGCGCACCTCGATGAGCGGCGGTTCGGCGGGACGGCGTTTCGTCTCGCTCCGCGCCCGCTCGAACGACCGGAGGCGGAGGGGTCGACCGGAGGCTGCGCCTCGAGCGCGGCGTGAAGCTCCGCCGGCGTCAGCGGCAGCGGGTCGAGCGTGAACCCCGCCCGTCGCAGCCGCAGCGCCGCCAGCGCCGAGACCGGCAGCCACACGCCCATCGCGTGGAGTTCGTCGGCGCGCGTGCGCAGCACCTCATCGACCGACCCGTCGAATGCGAGTCGCCCCTCCTGGTCGAGCACCACCACCCGGTCGACGAAGCCGACCGCCGCATCGAGGTTGTGCTCGACGAGGAGGATCGCCCGATCGCCCTCGGCCACCAGGCCGGCGAGGGCGTCGTAGACCTCCTCGATTCCGCGCGGGTCGAGGTTCGCGGTCGGCTCGTCCAGCACCAGCAGGGGCGATCCCATGGCCAGCGCGCAGGCGATGGCGAGGCGCTGCCGTCCGCCGCCCGAGAGCCGGTCGGGGTTCTCGCCCCTCCGCTCCCACAGGCCCACGCGGCGCAGCGCCGCCTCGGCGCGTGCGAGCACGTCTGCCACCGGCATCCGCAGATTCTCCGGACCGAATGCGACCTCGTCGAGCAGCGTGCCCGTGACCAGCTGTGCATCGGGATCCTGGAAGACCATGCCCACCCGCGTGCTGAGCTCGGCGACGGTGGTGTCGGCCGTGTCGTCACCGCCGACCTGGACCGTGCCCCGAACCTCGGCCGGCAAGGCGTGGGGGATGAGTCCGTTCAGAGCGAGGGTCAGTGTCGACTTGCCCGATCCGCTGGGTCCGAGCAGCAGAACGACTTCGCCCACGGCGATGTCGAATGAGACGGATGCCGGTGCCGCGGTGTGCTCGCCGTCATGCGTGATCGCGAGGCCGCGTACCCGCAGGATCGGAGCGTCGCCGGAATCCGCCGCGAGCGCGGCGGCAGGGTCGCGCTCTGTTGCGGTCACGGGACTTCCTGGCGGAGGGAACTAAGTGTCTCCTAACTTAGTAGACCCTTACCAGGTCGCGAAGCGCGGTTTGCCCAGAAGGTTCAGCCCCGACCGCGGCGGGGAACTCCCGCCCGCCGCAGAGCCGCGCTGATCGCAAGACCCACCGCGGTCCACAGCACGGGCCCGAGGAGGAACAGCGCGACATAGACGATCTGACCCCAGAGCGGGAAGCGCGTCACATCCGCGGCGAACCAGATCGCGATCGCGATGATCGCACCGACGATCACCGACGAGAGGAAGAAGCGCCACGGCTCCCAGCGCCGGTAGCGCCCGAGTGCGGCCACCGCCTCCTGCAGTCCGCCGATCAGCAGCGCCGTCCCGACGTAGCGGCCGATCCAGAGCGGGACGACGGCGCTCGCGACGAGGGCGGCGATGAGGTGGGTGATGAGGGCGACCCACGGCGCGCGCAGCAGATCCTGGGCGATCACACCGGGGAGCACGTGGACTCCGAGCACAAGGCCGTAAAGGATCGGCAGCGCCGCAGAGACCGGCCCACTCAACGCTCCAGCGCCCGCCTGGAGCACACCGGCGGCTACACCGATCGCGGCGCAGGTCAGCAGAACGCTCGTAGAAAGTCGGCTGCGATTGGCCATTTGCTTTCGCTACTCGATTTCTCTCATGCACTTCTCACGATCGGGCGGTCGCTGTCAGTAACCCGAGAGTTACGTTAGTGCCTGTTGTGCGTCGAGGTTGACGCTCGACTCTCCCCCTGCACACCCTACGTTGGAGGCCTCTGATGGGTCGAACCTCCGTCAGAACAGCCGCGGTCGTCACACTCGCCGCCCTGTTCGCCGGTACCGCTACAGCCAGTTTTGGCGCAGTTCCGGGAGAGGAGGTGAAATCCCCCACGGCCGTCACCGGCCTCCCTGGCGGCCAGTACATCGTGCTGCTCGACGGCGAGCCCACGACGACGTATGACGGCGGAGTGCCCGGCCTCGCGCCCACCACTCCCGACAAGGGCAAGAAGTTCAACCCGCACTCCTCGGAAGCCACCAAGTACAAGGGCTACCTCAAGAAGCAGCAGAAGGATGTCGCGGCATCCGCCGGCGTGACGCCCCTGGCGACCTACCAGGTCACGCTCAACGGCTTCAGCGCCACGCTGACCGCGGAGCAGGCCGCCGAACTGCAGAACACGGCCGGCGTCAAGGCAGTGGTTCCCGATGAGATCCGCCACCCCGACGCCGTTCCCTCGACCGACTTCCTCGGTCTGAGCGGCGCAGGCGGTGTGTGGGAAGAGGTCGGCGGCATCGGCGAAGCCGGCGCGGGTACGGTCGTCGGCGTCGATCGACACGGGCATCGCTCCCGAGAACCCCTCGTTCGCGGGTGCTGAACTGGGCATCGACGCCCGGCGCAGAGCCGTACACTCGTCGGCGACGACGTGGTCTTCACCAAGGGCGACGGCGGCACCTTCCGGTCCACTCGCGTCACCGCGCAGGACTGGGACTTCGACGACTACTCGACCAAGCTGATCGGCGCCAAGTACTTCTCGGCCGGTGCGAAGGCCGCGGGTTTCGACTTCCAGTACGACTTCCTGTCGCCGCGTGACGGTGACGGCCACGGCTCGCACACAGCCAGCACGGCGGCGGGCAACAACGGCGTGGCGGCCACTGTCGAAGGCATCGACTTCGGCGCGATCTCCGGCGTCGCGCCGGCAGCGAAGGTCGCCATGTACAAGGCCTGCTACGACGGGCCCGACCCCCTCGTGACGGACGATGACATCTGCGCGCTCAGCGACCTGCTGGCTGCCATCGATGCCGCCACCGACGACGGCGTCGACGTGATCAACTACTCGATCGGCGGCGGCGCGGCGACCACCGTGCTGTCATCGGACGACCTCGCGTTCCTCTACGCGGCAGCGGCCGGGCATCTTCGTGTCGGTGAGCGCCGGCAACTCGGGCCCCGGTGCATCGACCGCCGACCACGCTTCGCCGTGGTACACGACGGTTGCGGCATCCACCATCCCGACGTACGAGGGAACCGTGCAGGTCGGCGACTTCGAGGCCGCCGGCGCATCCGTGTCGGTGCCCTTCGGCCAGACGGTCACCGCACCGGTCGTGTATGCGGGTGACATCGCGAAGGCGGGCGCCGCGCCCACCGAGGCGGCTCTGTGCTTCCTCGGCACGCTCGACCCGGCCAAGGCGGCCGGCAACATCGTGGTCTGCGATCGCGGCACGAACGCTCGTGTCGAGAAGTCGCAGGAAGTCAAGGCCGCGGGCGGCGCGGGCATGATCCTGGTGAACGTGCCCGGTGGCGCGGACTCCCTCGACAACGACTTCCACTCGGTGCCGACGGTCCACATCTCCAACGTGCACCACGACGCCCTCCTGGCCGACGTGCACGGCACGCCGGGGATCACGGCCTCGCTCGTCAGCGGCAACGTCACCGGAGTCGAGACACCCACGCCGCAGATCGCGGGCTTCTCGAGCCGCGGACCGATGCTCGCCGACGGCAGTGACGTCCTGAAGCCGGATGTCTCGGCCCCCGGTGTCGCGATCCTCGCTGCCGAGAACAACGCCAGCGCAGACGACCCGACCTTCGGGTTCAAGTCGGGCACGTCGATGTCGTCGCCGCACGTCGCGGGTCTCGGCTGCGCTGTACCTCGGTGAGAACCCGGACGCGACGCCTGCCGAGATCAAGTCGGCGCTCATGACGACGGCCTATGACCTCGTGAAGGGCGACGGCTCGGCCAGCACCGATCCGTTCGCGCAGGGCGCCGGCCACGTCGACGCGACGAAGTACTTCTCGCCGGGACTCGTGTACAAGAACGACGTCGACCGACTGGTTCCAGTACCTCACCGGTGTCGGGATCGACACGCGGCGCACCCGCGATCGACCCGAGCGACCTCAACCTCGCGTCCATCGCGATCGGCTCGCTTGCCAAGCCGCAGACGGTCACGCGCACGGTCACTGCGACCGCTGCAGGGACCTACAACGCCACGGTCAGCGTTCCCGGGATGACGGCGGTTGTGTCGCCCTCCACGCTGACCTTCGGCGCAGCGGGCGAGGAGCAGTCGTTCACCGTCACCCTCACACGGACGACCGCGCCCGTTGAGAAGTGGGCGACCGGTTTCCTCACCTGGACGTCGGACACCACGCAGGTCCGCTCGCCGATCGCGGTCTACCCCGTGACCGCCGATGCGCCGGCCGAGGTCTCGGGCAAGGGTCTGAAGGGCTCGACCGACGTGACCATCACGCCCGGCATCACGGGCACGCTTCCGTTGAACGTGACGGGCCTGACCCCGATGCAGCAGCTGTTCGACCGGGCGGTCAGGGCGGGCGGTCACTCGGGCAACCAGGACTCGGGCGCTGCGACGGAAGGCACGGTGACCTTCATGGTCGACGTGCCGGCCGGCACGACGCTCGCGCGATTCGACCTCGACTCGGTGCAGTCCGAGGAGGACGGCGCCGACCTCGACCTGTTCGTGTACCACGTCGCAGACACGAAGACGGGAGCGCTCGACGCCGTCTGGCAGTCCTCGACCGGTGCCGCCGACGAGCGCGTCTCGATCTTCAACCCCGTCCCGGGCACGTACCGGGTGGATGTCGACGTGTACGCGAAGCCGGCTGACGGCCAGCTGCAGTGGGATCTGCGCTACGGCAACGTGAACTCCGAGAGGAAGCTCGCGCTGACGGCCACGCCGAACCCGCTGACGGTGACGCAGGGCACGCCGGTCGATTACACGCTGACGTGGTCGGGTCTCAAGCCCAACACGCGCTACCTCGGCGTCGTCCAGTACGGCACCTCCGCTGTGAACACCGTCCTGACGGTGGACTCGGGCGCGAGGTAACGGCTGCGCAGTGAAGAGGCTCCCGGGGTTCGCCCCGGGAGCCTCTTCCGCATGTCGAAGGCCTCAGACGCGTCGCCGGCGCCGGGTCAGCCGCACCGCGGGAAGCGGAGGCGCCGGGATCCGCACGTCTCCGTGACCCACGACATGACCGAAGCGATCGGATGCCGCTTCCCACGCCTCCCGGGCATCGACGATCTCCTCGTGCGAGCGGCCGACGAAGTTCCACCACATGACGATGTCGTCCTCGAAGGGCTCACCGCCCAGAAGGAACAGCGTCGCATCCGACTCGGCACGTGACCTCGACCGCGTCGCGATGGACTCCGAGGTAGAGCAGGTGCTGGGAGTCGAGCGCCACGTTCGATGCGGCATCCGTCGCCACAGTCACCTCGCCGCCGACGCCGACCAGGGCGTACTCCCACGCTGGGTTGAGCGGCACGCGCACGCGGGATCCGGCGGGGATCCGCAGTTCGGCTCCGACGATCGGCGTGTACACGGTCGCGGGTGAGTGGGCGCCCGCGAAGTCGCCGAGCACGACCGTCGCCTCGCCGGCCGATCCCGTCGCCGAAGGCAGGGCCACCACGGGCAGATCCTCGTGCCGCTCGAAAGCCGGCGGTCCGTTGCGGCGCGACTCCGGGAGCGCCACCCACAGCTGGAGTGCGTCGAGAGGGATCGGCATCCTCGCCGACCGAATACTCGGAGTGGGCGATGCCGGCCCCGCTCGTCATGAGGTTGAGCGCGCCGCGGCGCACGACGCACGTCGCTGCCGATGGTGTCGCGGTGGCGGACCTCGCCGACGAACGGCCAGGTCACCGTCTGGAGCCCGATGTGCGGATGCGGCTCCACCCGCATCCGCGTCACCTGCGGGCCGAAGCGGTCGAGGAAGCACCAGGCGCCCACGAGGGGCAGGTCGCGCTGCGGCAGCGACCGCCGCACCTCCATCGCGCGGACGCCGCCGAGCGGCACCTCGCGCGACTCGAGGAGCAGCGCACGCGGGCCGTCGCACTCGGCCGACGCCTCGGTCGCGACGGCGTCGTCGGTGTCGAGCCGGGTCATGGCCGCGCTCTCACTCGGGGTGGGGGTGCGTAGGCCAGATGATGTCGAGACCCGGCACCTCGTTCTTGCGCAGGTAGCCCGACACGACAGGGCAGTGGGGGATGACGGTCTCGCCGCGCGCGGCGACATCGGCCATCGCCCCCGCCACCAGCTGCTGGGCGATGCCCCGACCGCGGAACGCCGGATCGACCTCGGTGTGGGGGAAGATGAGCCGTCCGCGCGAGTCGATCCGGAATACCGTGAACCCGGCGAGGACGTCGCCGACGATGGATCTCATAGCGTCCCTCGGCGTCGTTTCGCGTCACGGTCGCGGTGTGTTCGTCGATGTCGCTCACGTGGTTCCTTCCGTCGTCTGTCCCCAACGTACGGGTGGTCCCGGCGATTCCGCCACCGGCGAGTCTGCGTCTTGCCTCTGGCGGTGCGGGCCCAGCGAGGTCTATCGTCAGCCTCGTCCGAGGTATCAGCGCCGAGGGCCGACTCCTTGGGGGAGCCGATCGATCCGTACACAGGATTCGAAGGGGAATCATGAAACGTCGCATCATCGCCGTGCTCGCTGCCGCAGCGCTCGCCGTCACATTCGGGGCCGGCGTCTCGCCCGCCGCGGCCGATGAGCCGGACGGCGCGGCCTATGTCGCGATCGGCGACTCGGTGGCCTCCGGAAACGGCCTCCTTCCCTATTACGATCCCGGCTGCCTGCGTTCGGACAAGGCCTATCCATCCGTGCTCGCCGCCGCACTGGGGGGTCAGGTCGTGTCGGCAGCATGCTCGGGAGCCTCGACCTCGGTCGTGGCAGCGCAGGCCGCAGGCCTCGCGGCCACGGGCGTTCTCGGTGGCGACACCGAGTCTGGTGACGATCACCGCGGGCGTGAACGACCTGCCGTGGATCCAGGTGCTGGGAGCGCTGCAGCAATCTGGGCGTCGCCTCGGCCTCTGCCAGGCCGTGCTCGGCGGCGTCGGGCAGGCCCGCGTCGCTGGGGTCCCCGAGCGGCCTCGCCGCGGCGATCGGCGTCGTCCGGGCCAACGCGCCCGAGCGCGCTGATCGTCGTGACCGGCTACCCGGAGCTGTTCGGGTCGTTCAGCGGAACGTGCAGCGTCGGTGCGGCAGGACCCGGTACTCCGATGAAGTTCGAGCAGCCGCAGGCGGGCATGCTCGAACGGCGCGGTCGGCGGCCTCAACTCCGCGGTCCAAGGCGGCATCGGGCTGTACCAGCAGGAGTTCGCGGCTCACAACGGCGGCCTTCCCGACTTCTTCGTCGTGTACATCGACGTGACGGCGGCATTCGACGGTCACGGGCTGTGCGACAGCGGCGAGCGCTGGATCAGCGGACTCGTCAACGGCAAGACGACGCTGGACCGCGGGTTCCACCCGAACGTCGCCGGCCAGCAGGCGTACGCGGGGACCATCGCGGCGACGACTGCTCGGCTAGGCCGCGTGTTCCGCCTAGCGGCGGCGGAGCGGCATCCGCTCACTCCGTTCACAATCTCTGCCAGGCCGGGTCTCGCCACCCGGCCTGGCAGACTCATGGGATGCCCTTGACCCTCGCCGAGCACGTGCCCGTCGGCGCCGACGCCGACGCCGTGTACCTGGGGTTCGTGGAGTGGGCTGCCGGACCAGGGTCTCACGCTCTATCCCGCCCAGGACGAGGCGATCATCGAGATCGTGTCGGGGTCGAACGTGATCCTGTCGACGCCGACCGGCACCGGCAAGTCCCTCGTCGCCGTCGCCGCGCATGCCGCGTGCCTCGCCCGCGGCGGGCGAACGTACTACACCGCGCCGATCAAGGCGCTCGTGAGCGAGAAGTTCTTCGCCCTGGTCGACATCTTCGGCGCCGCCAGCGTCGGCATGGTCACGGGCGACTCGTCGGTGAACCCGGATGCGCCGATCATCTGCTGCACCGCCGAGATCCTGGCGAACATCGCCCTGCGAAAAGGAGCGGATGCCGCAGCCGACCAGGTGGTGATGGACGAGTTCCACTACTACGGCGATCCCGACCGCGGGTGGGCGTGGCAGGTGCCGCTCCTCCTGCTGCCGCGCGCGCAGTTCGTGCTGATGTCGGCGACACTCGGCGACGTCACCGCCATCGCCGACGACCTCTCTCGTCGCACCGGTCGCCCGACTGCCCGCATCACCGGTGTCGAGCGCCCGGTGCCGCTGCACTTCTCCTATGCGCGCACTCCCGTGCACGAGACCGTCGAGGAGCTGCTGCAGACCGGCCAGGCGCCGGTCTACATCGTCCACTTCTCGCAGGCGGCGGCCATGGAGCGCGCGCAGGCCCTGTCCAGCATCCGCATCGTCAGCCGGGAGCAGCGGGATGCCATCGCCGAGGCGATCGGCGGGTTCCGCTTCACGACGGCGTTCGGCCGGATGCTGTCGCGCTACGTGCGCGCCGGAATCGGCGTGCACCACGCCGGGATGCTGCCGCGCTATCGCCGCCTCGTCGAGACGCTCGCGCAGCGCGGTCTCCTGCGCGTCATCTGCGGCACCGACACGCTCGGCGTCGGCATCAACGTCCCGATCCGCACGGTGATGATCACCGCGCTCGCGAAGTACGACGGACAGCGGATGCGGCAGCTCAGCGCGCGCGAGTTCCACCAGGTCGCGGGTCGCGCCGGCCGTGCCGGATTCGACACGGCCGGAACCGTCGTGGTGATGGCGCCCGATCACGAGATCGAGAACGCGGCGATGGTCGCCAAGGCCGGGCGACGACCCGAAGAAGCTGCGCAAGATCGTCCGCAAGAAGGCGCCGCAGGGATTCGTGAACTGGGGCGAGGCCTCGTTCGAGCGACTCGTCGATGCAGAGCCCGAGCCGCTCGTGCCGCAGCTGCAGCTCACGGCGGCGATGCTGATCAACGTCATCGCGCGCGGCGGCGATGTGTTCGGGAACGTGCGCTCACTCGTCTTCGACAACCACGAGCCGAGGGCGCGGCAGTACGAGCTCGCGCGTCGCGCGCTCGGCATCTTCCGGACGCTCGTGGCGGCGCAGGTGGTCGTCCACGACGTGGCCGGCGGCGGCATCCGGCTCACCGTCGACCTGCAGCCGAACTTCGCCCTCAACCAGCCGCTCTCGCCGTTCGCGCTCGCGGCGATCGGCCTGCTCGATCCCGGCGATGCCCCGGATGCGGCCGGCACCGGCCACTACGCGCTCGACGTCGTCAGCGTCATCGAGGCGACGCTCGACGATCCGCGTCCGGTGCTGTCGCAGCAGCAGTTCCTCGCCCGCGGCGAGGCCGTGGCGGCGATGAAGCGCGACGGACTCGAGTACGAGGAGCGCATGGAGGCGCTCGAGGAGATCACGTATCCCAAGCCGCTCGAGGAGCTGCTGGCGCAGTCCTTCGAGGTCTTCGCGTCGAGCCAGCCGTGGGTGCGGGACTTCGAGCTCTCGCCGAAGTCGGTCGTCCGCGACATGTTCGAGCGCGCCCTGTCGTTCGGCGAGCTGATCTCGTTCTACCAGCTCGCGCGCAGCGAGGGGCTGGTGCTGCGCTACCTCAGCGACGCGTACCGGGCGATCCGCCAGACCGTGCCGGTCGAGGCGCAGACACCCGACCTGCTCGACCTCGTCGCATGGCTCGGCGAGCTCGTGCGCCAGGTCGACTCGAGCCTCGTCGACGAGTGGGAGTCGCTCGTCAACCCCTCGGTCGACCCCTCCGAGCCGGTCGTCCCTCCCGCCCCGCCATCGGTGCTCACCAACCGGCGCGCGTTCCTCGTGCTGGTGCGCAACGAGCTGTTCCGCCGCGTGCGGCTGGCCGCGCTGCAGAAGGACGACGAGCTCGCTGCCCTCGACCCGGATGTGGACTGGTCGGCCGCCCTCGACGCGTACTTCGACGAGCACGACGAGATGCTGACCGGCGGTCCGGCGCGCTCGCCGCGCCTCGTCGAGATCGACGAGTCGGATGCCGCTGCATCCGGTACTCTGGAAGGTCGAGCAGACCATCGACGATCCGGAAGGTCACCACGACTGGCGCATCCGCGGCGAGGTGGACCTCGCCGCCTCGGAGGAGGCCGGCACCGCGGTCGTGCGCATCACCGAGGTGCTGCGGCTGTAGCGCGGATCTCGACGGATGCTCACCGCCAGTCGCTCAGCGCGATGGCGAATCCTCCGTCGGAGCTGAGCACCTGCCCCACGATCCACGCGCCTTCATCGGTGGCGAGCCATCCGATGAGGTTCGCGGGATCGCTCGGACGCCCGAAGCGACCGAACGGGGTGCTCCGTACGAACTCCTCGATCTCGGCGAGCGGCCTGTCCGTCGTCTCCGGGTCGAGGTATCCCGTGTTCACCGGTCCCGGATCGATCGTGTTCAGGATGATGCCGCGGTCGAGCAGCTCGGCCGCGACCGTCTTCGTGACACCGGCGAGCGCGGCCTTGCTGGTCGCGTAGGCCACCTCGCCGCGCATCGGACCGTGGATCTGCCCCGACGTCATCCAGAACACCCTGCCCTGCGGTCCGGTGAAGGGCTCGCGCGCGAACTGCACGCTCGCCAGGGCGTGTCCCTTCGGTGCCGTCCGCCCGAAGACGTGCGAAGGCCTGCGTCAGCAGAAGGGTCGAGCGGGTGTTGGTTGCCCAGAAGCCGTCCAGGCGCTCTGCCGTCATGTCGAGAATCGAACCGTCGTCGCCGCTCTGGGCGTGGTTGCACACGAGGATGTCGAGCCGTCCGGTGAGCCCCAGGGCCGCCTCGATGACAGCGGGGATCGCGTCGGGGTCGCGCAGATCTGCACTGATGTCGCCGTGCGAGGCATCCGGTGCGAGTGCCTCCGAGAGTCCGGCGCGCACCGCATCGAGGTCATCGCCGCCCCAGGGCAGGTCGAGATCATGCGGCCGGAAGTGGTGGATGAAGACGCTCGCTCCGCGCCGGGCGAGCTCGGTCGCGACCGCGAAGCCGATGCCGCGCCGGCGCGAGACGCCCGTCACGAGCGCCGTCTGCCCGTGGAGCGGGAGCGCGGTCGAAGGGGAGGAGGTGGACATGCGGTGCCTTTCGAGTCGCCGTCGCTGACGACGACGGGCCGGAGTCGGGGTTGCGGAGTCGCGGTCAGAGGCACTGCATGGCACGAGCGTACGGGGGTGGAAGCGATGCGTGCAACGACGGCGGTGTCGGCCCGCGCGGCTACGCTGGACCGGGTGAGCATCCCGCAGGGCGACCCGTACGCCGACCTCGTGTGGGACCCCGATGAGCTCGCTCCGCCGTCGGAGTACGAGGAGCCGCCGTTCTTCGACGGGCACCCGGCAGCGGCCGGCGGATCAGCGACGGGGACCGCGCTTCGACAGGCACAGCGGACCGCGCAGCGCGCGACGACGGGGGTGGCGGCATCCCGCTTCGCAACCGCAGCCGAGGCGCTGCACACCGTGTTCGGGTACGAGCAGTTCCGTGGCAACCAGGCGGATGCGATCGAGCAGCTCGTCTCGGGCGGCGACGCCGTGGTGCTCATGCCGACGGGCGGCGGCAAGAGCCTCGTCTACCAGATCCCGGCTCTCGTGCGCCCCGGCACGGGTCTGGTCGTGAGCCCGCTGATCGCGCTCATGCACGATCAGGTCGACGCGCTCGTCGCCAACGGCGTCCGCGCCGCCTACCTCAACTCGACTCAGCTCCCCGGCGAGCGCGCCGCCGTCGAGCGGGCGTATCTCGCCGGGGAGCTCGACCTGATCTACGTGGCTCCCGAGCGGCTCTCCAGCGCAGCGACCCGCGCTCTGCTGCAGCGGGGCACGCTCAGCGTCATCGCGATCGACGAAGCCCATTGCGTGTCGCAGTGGGGTCACGACTTCCGCCCCGACTACCTGGCGCTCGGCGACCTCGCCACGCAGTTCCCCGGCGTGCCTCGGGTCGCGCTCACGGCGACAGCCACCGACGCCACGCATCGCGAGATCACCGAGCGACTGCGACTGCCCGACGCCCGGCACTTCGTGGCGAGCTTCGACCGTCCCAACATCCAGTACCGGATCGAGCCGAAGGTCGACCCGCGCCGCCAGCTGCTCGCGTTCATCCGCTCGCAGCCCGCCGACTCGGCGGGCATCGTCTATGCGCTGAGCCGCAAGTCCGTCGAGCAGACGGCCGAGTTCCTCGCCGCGCAGGGCATCGACGCGCTGCCGTACCACGCAGGCCTTCCCTCCGAGATCCGCGCCGCGAACCAGTCCCGGTTCCTCCGCGAAGACGGCGTCGTGATGGTTGCGACCATCGCATTCGGCATGGGCATCGACAAGCCTGACGTGCGCTTCGTCGCTCACATCGACCTGCCGAAGTCCGTCGAGGGGTACTACCAGGAGACCGGTCGCTCCGGGCGCGACGGCGATCCCGCTGTCGCGTGGATGGCCTACGGCCTCGGCGACGTGGTGCAGCAGCGACGGCTCATCGACCAGTCACCGGGCGACCGCTCCTACAAGACCAGGCTCGGCCAGCACCTCGATGCGATGCTCGCCCTCTGCGAGACGGTCGGATGCCGCCGGCAGAACCTCCTCGGCTACTTCGGTGAAGCATCCGGAGCCTGTGGCAACTGCGACACCTGCATCGAGGCGCCCGACACGTGGGACGGACTCGTCCCCGCGCAGAAGCTGCTGTCGACGATCGTCCGGCTGCAGCGAGAGCGCAATCAGGCGTTCGGCGCGGGCCATCTCATCGACATCCTGCGCGGCAGCTCGACCGAGCGGGTGCGCCAGCAGGGGCACGACGGGCTGTCGACGTTCGGTCTCGGCGCCGACCTCAGCGAGCAGGACTGGCGCAGCGTGATCCGCCAGCTGCTGGCGCGCGGCATCCTCATCGCCCGTGGCGAGTACGGCACGCTCGCACTGGGCGAGCCGGCGGCCGCGGTGCTCCGCGGTGAGACGCCGGTGCCGCTTCGGCGCGACGTGCTCGGGCGCACCGGCGCAACGGCACGCGTCCGCAAGACCGCAGCATCCGATTCACTGGATGCCGGCGACCGGCCGCTCTTCGAGGCGCTGCGCGAGTGGCGCGCAGGTGTGTCGCGCGAACTCGGCGTGCCGGCCTACATCGTCTTCGGCGACGCCACGCTCCGCGCGCTCGCCGAGCATCGGCCCGCGTCGCTCGGTGACCTCGACGGAGTCACCGGCATCGGAGCGAAGAAGCGCGAGGCCTACGGCGAAGCCGTGCTCGAGGTCATCGCCGCAGGTTGACGTCCCGCTCGGGCTCTGCGGCTGCGCCCGATCCCGGCTATAGGCTGACCCCGGCAGACGACGGGGTCGGGCTGAGGGGGAGCATGCACCAGAGCAACATCGAGATCGCCCAGGCTGCGCGGATGCTGCCGATCCAGCAGGTCGCCGAGTCCCTCGGCATTCCGGGTGACCACCTCTATCCATACGGGCCCTACAAGGCGAAGGTCGCGCTGCCGTGGCTCGCCGACCTCGAGGACCGACCGGACGGCAAGCTCGTGCTCGTGACGGCCGTCTCGCCCACACCGGCCGGCGAGGGCAAGACGACGACCACCGTCGGGCTCGGCGACGCGCTCAACCGGATCGGCCGCCGCGCGATGATCTGCCTCCGCGAACCGGCGCTCGGCCCGGTGTTCGGCATGAAGGGCGGCGCAGCCGGCGGCGGCTACGCGCAGGTCGTGCCGATGGAGGACATCAACCTCCACTTCACCGGGGACTTCGCGGCGATCTCCGTCGCCACGAATCTCCTCGCGGCACTCATCGACAACCACATCCATCGCGGCAACGCACTCGGGATCGACGTCCGCCGAATCACCTGGCGGCGCGTCCTCGACGTGAACGACCGCGCGCTGCGCCATGTCGTCGTCGGCCTCGGGCGCGATAACGGGTACCCGCGAGAATCTGGCTTCGACATCGTCGTCGCCAGCGAGGTGATGGCGGTGTTCTGTCTCGCGACGAGCCTGGCCGACCTCCGCGAGCGCCTGGGCGAGATGATCATCGGCCACACACGGGACCATCGCCCGGTGCGAGCGCGCGATCTGGACGCCCACGGGGCGATGACGGCGATCCTGCGCGACGCCTTCGCGCCGAATCTGGTGCAGACGCTCGAGCACACTCCGGCGTTCATCCACGGCGGGCCCTTCGCGAACATCGCGCACGGCTGCAACTCGGTCGTCGCGACCCGGGCCGCGATGAAGCTCGCCGACTACGTCGTCACCGAGGCGGGATTCGGCTCCGACCTCGGCGCGGAGAAGTTCGCCGACATCCTCTGCCGGTCATCCGGGCTGCGGCCCTCGGCCGCCGTCATCGTCGCGACGGTGCGGGCGATGAAGTACCACGGCGGGGTGGATGTCGCGGACCTCCCGGCGGAGAACGTCGCTGCGGTCGAGAGCGGGTCGGTCAACCTCGTCCGTCACCTCTCGATCGTGCGCGACACCCTCGGACTGCCGGCCGTCGTGGCGATCAACCACCGCGCCGAAGACACCGACGCCGAGGTAGCCGCGCTCGTGCAGGCCGCGGAGGCGGCCGGTGCTCGCGCCGTCGTCGCCCGTCACTTCGCCGAAGGTGGTGCGGGCGCCGAGGATCTCGCGCGAGAGGTCGTCCGGCTGTGCGACGAGCCGTCCGAGCTGCGATTCACCTACCCCGACGACGCGACGCTCTGGCGGAAGATGAAGGCGATCGCGACGCGCATCTACGGGGCATCCGACATCACCGCCAGCACCGCCGTCCGCGCGCAGATCCAGCGGCTGCAGGAGGAGGGCTACGGCAGCTACCCGGTCTGCGTCGCCAAGACCCAGTACTCGTTCTCGACCGATCCGAAGCTGCGCGGCGCTCCGACCGGCCACGTCGTCGACATCCGCGAGGTGCGCCTCGCTGCCGGTGCCGGGTTCGTCGTGATGATCTGCGGTGACGTGATGACGATGCCGGGACTCCCGGTCGTGCCTGCCGCCGCGTCGATCGATGTCGACGAGGACGGCCGGATCGTCGGCCTCTTCTGAGTCCCCCGCGGGCCGAGCGTCAGCGAGGAGCAAACGACCGCACGCGCTCCACGCGGAGGACGTGGGGGAGAGCGGCGAGGTCGCGCGCGCCGTCCGCTCGCGGGAACTCGTAGACGTCGAGCATGAGCTGCACCGGGTAGTCGAGCGACTGCACCACGGTCTTGACCCATCGTCCGTCGATGAAGAACCGCACGCGCTGCGGCGTCCACTCGACGGCGTAGTCGTGCGGCTCGGTGAGGTCGCCGTCGACGCGGATCTTCTCGAAGTCCTCGTGCAGCCGCGGGTCGTTCTGCGGCTTCACGCCGACGCCGACCCATCCGCCGTCGTCGTCGAGGTCGCTGCCGAAGATCTCGGCGATGCACAGCTCGCCGCAGTCATCGGGGCTGTCCTCGAATCCGATCGGCCAGAAGGCGACCATGACATCGGGATGCCGGATGGCGGCCAGCCGCGCCTCGATCACGCCGTGGCGCACAAGCCACAGCCGCCGCTCGGGCTGCTCCTCGCGGACGACGAGTCCGGGCCGGAACCGGTGCTGGCCGATCCCGGTGCCGACAGGCCCCGAGAACTGGCCGGTCTGCAGATGCGAGACCCGGATGTCGCCGTCGAGGTCGGGCGCCCACGGCGCGGTGTCCGGCCTCGATCCGAAGCTCGAGCCCTCCCGCGGCGAACTGCCAGCGGGCGGCGGTCGCGTCGCGCGATGCCCAATGCGGCGTGTAGTGCGGCCACCAGCGCGCGCGGTCGAGGTCCGGCCCCTCGAATCGCTCGTCGACGACAGGCTCGCGGCCAGTCAGGTCGAGGGGCGACACATCGAGCACCCACGCGTTGAAGGTCAGCTCGCCGCCGCGCCATGGTTGCGGTCGCGGAGCCGCGCATGCTCGAAGCCGGCGCGCCGGCACAGCGCGTTGGACGCGAGATTGTCGACGCCCGGATAGGCGACGAGCAGGTCGCGCGTGCCGTCGGCCGCGACCCGGTGGGTCACCTCGCGCAGCGCCTGGCGCGCGATGCCCCGACCCTGCCATGCCGGCTCGACACTCCAGCCCGTCTCCCACGCCGGGACTCCGTCGTGGTCGACCTTCCAGTAGCCGATGCCTCCGACCGCCACACCGTCGGCATCGATCCGGAACATGTGCGCCTCGCCCGACTCATTGAGCCGGAGATAGCGCTCATGCCGCTCGATCAGCTGCTCGGCGGTCTCGGGGCCGCCGAGGTGCTGCGTCATCTCGGGAGTGTTCGCGCGCTCCAGCACGCCGAAGTCGGCAGCATCCCACCGCTCGATGGTGACTCTCATCGCACTGCCGTTCGGTCGATCATCCAGATGTTGACCGGCATCGGGTCCGCGCCGTCCTCGGAGGGGAATGCGCCGGTGCCCGTGAGGGTGAATCCGACGCGGGCGCAGAGCGCGTTCGAGGCGGCGTTGTCGGCGTTGGCATAGCCGACGATCACGTCGCGATCCCCGGTCTCCGCCGCCAGCCGCACCACCTCGGTGAGCGCCGCCGAGGCGACGCCGCGTCCCTGCCATCCCGGTTCGATCACGCAGCCGATCTCGTAGACCGGCTCGTTCTCGTGCTCCTCCTCCCACCACCCCGCGTACCCCGCGACCGCGCCGTCGACGGCGACCCGGAACATCCGCACCTGTCCGGACTCCCACAGCGCGAGGTAGTCCGCATGCCGCTCGGCGAGGGCGTCATCGCTCTCGGGGCCGCCGAGGAAGCGGGTCATCTCGGGGGTGTTGGCGCGCTGCAGCACGGCCAGATCATCCGGCCCCCATCGTTCGAGCGTCACGCTGCACGGCGTCCTCCTGTCGGGGTTCCATCGTCACCCCTCCTGTGCGCGTGCGAACAATCAGCGGTCGCCACGGGGGTCACTGGGCTTGTAGGCATTCGCCAACCGCTTTGTACCGGTGTTGTGGGAGTCCTACCGTCGGTGTGACTTCCCTGTCTCCCACGTCCGAGAGGTGACGCATATGGCCGACGCCGCCGTCCGCTCCCCCAAGCCCGCCACGAGCAAGCACACGCCCGCCGGCGGAGCGCCTACCGCGCCGCACACGGCGGCCGAGGCATCCGAGCCCCGCATCGATGTCGCCGCGGTGACCGATCTGCTGCTCGGCACCTGGGCCGACACTCGCCGCGAGGCCCGCGAGATGATCAAGGATCCCGCGTTCTGGCGGATCGAGGGCATGCCCATGGAGCAGCAGCGCGAGCGCGTGCTGAGCCAGCTGCATCTGCTCGTCCAGCACGGCGGCTCGCGCCGCGCGCTGCCGGAGGAGTACGGCGGGCGGAACGACAACGGCGCGAACCTCGCCGGATTCCAGGAGCTCGTCCTGGCCGATCCGAGCCTGCAGATCAAGTCCGGTGTCCAGTGGGGGCTCTTCGGCTCGGCGATCTACCAGCTCGGCACCAAGGAGCACCACGACAAGTGGCTCCGCGCCGTGGCCGACATGAGCCTGCCGGGCGCCTTCGCGATGACCGAGACCGGGCACGGATCGGATGTCGCGGCCATCGGCACCACCGCGACCTACGACGTCGAGGCCGAGGAGTTCGTCATCCACACGCCGTTCCGCGGCGCATGGAAGGACTACCTCGGCAACGCGGCGCTCCACGGCAAGGCGGCGACGGTGTTCGCGCAGCTGATCACGGGCGGCGTCAACTACGGCGTGCACTGCTTCTTCGTTCCGCTCCGCGACGAGGACGGCGAGTTCCTCCCCGGCATCGGCGGCGAGGACGACGGCGTGAAGGGTGGGCTCAACGGCATCGACAACGGCCGGCTGCACTTCGACCACGTGCGCGTGCCCCGGACGAACCTCCTCAACCGCTACGGTGACGTCGCCGCCGACGGCACCTACTCGAGCGACATCCACAGCCCCGGGCGCCGGTTCTTCACCATGCTCGGCGCCCTCGTACAGGGCCGCGTGTCGCTCGACGGCGCGGCGACCACCGGCACGGCTCTCGCTCTGTACATCGCACTGACCTACGCGAATCAGCGTCGTCAGTTCGACTCCGGCACGGGCAGCGCCGAGGTGATGCTCCTCGACTACGGCAAGCACCAGCGCCGGCTCCTGCCCCGTCTCGCGCAGAACTACGCGCAGTTCTTCGCTCACGACGAGCTGCTGACCAAGTACGACGGTGTCTTCTCCGGGCGCTCCGATACGCCGGAAGAGCGGGAAGACCTCGAGACTCTCGCCGCCGCGCTGAAGCCGCTGTCGACGTGGAACGCGCTCGACACGATCCAGGAGGCCCGCGAGGCCTGTGGCGGCGCCGGGTTCCTCGCGGAGAACCGCATGGTCGGTCTGCATCAGGACCTCGACGTGTATGTCACCTTCGAGGGCGACAACAACGTCCTCCTCCAGCTCGTCGGCAAGCGGCTGCTTGCGGACTACGCCCGTCAGTTCAAGGGCAAGGATGCCGCGGCGCTCGCCCGCTACGCCGTCGCCCAGACGGCGGGCAAGATGTTCCACGGCGCCGGGCTGCGACAGCTCGGCCAGTCGGTCGCAGACTTCGGCTCGACCGCGCGCTCGGTGGAGCTGGGACTGCGCGCCGATCAGCAGCACGAGCTGCTCGCCGGTCGCGTGGAGCGGATGGTGGCGGATGTCGCAGCCGCCCTGCGCCCGGCATCCCGGCTCTCGCCCGCCGAAGCCGCTGCGCTCTTCAACGCGCACCAGGCCGAGCTCATCGAGGCCGCACGCGCACACGGCGAACTGCTGCAGTGGGAGGCCTTCACCGACGGCATAAACCGCATCGGGGATGAGGGGACGAAGCGCGGTGCTGACGTGGCTGCGCGACCTCTTCGGTCTGCACCTCATCGAGAAGCACCTCGCCTGGTACCTCGTGCACGGGCGCCTGTCGGCGCAGCGCGCGGCATCCGTCTCGCGCTACATCGACCGCCTCGCCGCGCGCCTGCGCCCGCACGCGCAGGACCTCGTCGACGCCTACGGGTTCGCTCCCGAGCACGTGCGCGCGCCGATCGCGTCGGGTGCCGAGCTCGAGCGGCAGACCGAGGCCCGCGAGTACTACGCCGCGCTCGCCGCGTCGGGCGAGGCGCCGGTCTCCGAGAAGGTCGCGTCAAGAAGTAGCGCCCACGGCTGTCGGCACGCCGACGTAGGGTGGCGGGGTGAGCGTGCGCCTCGGACCCGACGGAGTAGCTCGATGCGCGTGGATCGGCGACGACGAAGAGTATCGGCGCTATCACGACGAGGAGTGGGGCGTCCCGCTCCACGGCGACCGCGCGCTGTTCGAGAAGCTGAGCCTCGAAGGGTTCCAGGCGGGCCTGTCGTGGATCACCATCCTGCGCAAGCGGCCGCGGTTCCGCGAGGTCTTCGCCGGGTTCGACCCGGCCGCCATTGCGGCGTTCGGCGAAGACGACATCGCACGGCTGATGGCCGACGCTGGCATCATCCGCAACCGCGCCAAGATCGTGGCCACGATCTCGAATGCGCGCCTGGTCGTCGACATGGATGACGGCGAGCTCGACGCCTTGATGTGGTCGTTCGCACCGCGAGCCCGGCCGCGGCCCGCATCCTTCGCTGACATTCCCGCGGTGACACCGGAGTCCGAGGCGATGAGCAAGGCGCTGCGCAAGCGGGGCTTCCGCTTCGTCGGCCCCACCACGATGTACGCGCTGATGCAGTCCGCGGGAATGGTCGACGACCACGTGATCGGATGCTGGCGCTCGAGCGCTCTGTAAAGAATTCTTGACACCGCCCGCCTGAGGGCATAACCTCAACGTGTCAAAGTTTTTTGACATTGGAGGTCGTCTCATGCGCGCAGCCGTCTACCGCCGGTACGGCGGTCCATCCGTGGTCACTGTCCAGGATCTGGACACCCCCATCCCCGGCGCGGGAGAGGTGCTCGTCCGCGTCACTGCATCCGTCGTCGGTGCCACTGAGGTCGCGATGCGCTCGGGTACGCCGTTCGCCGCGAGACTCTTCGCAGGTCCGTATCCGCCCGCGCCTGCGCGTCCTCGGCTCGGAATTCTCGGGCGTCGTCGCCGGGACAGGCGAGGGCGTCGACGGATTCCACGTCGGCGATGCCGTCTGGGGCATCACCGGCACGGGCATGCGCGCGCACGCCGAATACGTCGTCGTCCGCGCGGACGGTGTGCTCGAGCCCATGCCCGCAGGGCTCGATGCGGTCGATGCGGCGGCGCTGATCGATCCGACCGCGCTCTCGTTCCTCGATGACACGGCCGAACTCGTCGCGGGCCAGTCGATCCTCATCAACGGCGCATCCGGTGCAGTGGGCACCGCCGCGGTTCAGCTCGCCGTGCATCGAGGAGCGACCGTCACGGCGGTGTGCAGCGCCGGGCGTGCGGATGTCGTCCGCGAGCTCGGCGCGCACGAGGTGCTCGACTACCGGGCGGGCGACGTCGTGACGATGCTCCACGAGCAGGGACGGACCTTCGACGTCGTGTTCGACGTGTTCGGCAACCTGGGCTATCGGCGCGCGCGGCCGCTCCTGACGCCGACCGGTCGGTACTGCGGCACCGTGCCGACGCTCCCGATCCTGTGGCACACCCTTCGCACGCGGAAGTCGAGAGGGCAGCGCGGGGTGATCGCCTTCACCGGGCTGCGCGGACGGGATGCTGTGCGCGAAGACCTGCGCGAGACCGCAGCGCTTGTGGCGGCCGGGGTGCTGAAGCCTGTCATCGAGGCGCGCTACCCGCTCGAGCGTGTCGCCGACGCGCATGCCCACGTCGAGCGGGGCAAGGCCGGTCACATCGTCCTCACCATGGGATGACGCGGCGGCCCGCGTATCCGTTGGAACGACCGTGGATTACGGACACCCGCTCGAATTCGGAGCCTTCATCACCCCGAGCTCCGCGAACCCCGAAACACCCGTCGTACTCTCGCAGGCGGCGGAGGCTTCGGGACTCGACCTGGTGACCTTCCAGGACCACCCCTACCAGCCCGCATTCCTCGACACGTGGACGCTCATGTCCTTCGTCGCGGCGCGGACCGACAGCATCCGGATCGCCCCCAACGTGCTGAACATCCCACTCCGGCCCCCGGCGGTCGTCGCCCGCTCAGCGGCGAGCCTCGACCTGCTCTCGGGCGGTCGTTTCGACCTTGCGCTCGGCGCGGGCGGGTTCTGGGATGCGATCGCGGCGATGGGCGGCGGCCGTCTCACGCCCGGCCAGGCCGTCACTGCGCTCGAAGAGGCGATCGACGTGATCCGCGAGCTGTGGGACACGAGCGAGCGCCGCGGCGCGTTCACGGACGGTCGAGCATCATCGCGTGCATGGCGCCAAGCGCGGGCCGCGGCCGGCCCACGACATCCCGATCTGGATCGGCGCCTACAAGCCCCGCATGCTCTCGCTGACCGGACGCAAGGGTGACGGCTGGCTCCCGTCATACGGCTACATGAAGCCCGGCGACCTCGGTCGCGGCAACGCCGCGATCGACGAGGCGGCCGAGTCGGCGGGCCGCGATCCCGCGCGAGATCCGCCGGCTCCTCAACGTCGGGCTGCTCTCGGCCGATCCGCGCGAGTTCGCCGAGCGCCTGGCCGTGCTCGCGGTGGAGGACGGCATCAGCACGTTCATCCTCGCCGGCGACGACCCGAGGCTGCTCCAGAGCTTCGGTGAGGAGGTCGCACCGGCGGTCCGCGAGCTCGTCGCTCGGGAGCGATCCGCTCGCGACACGCCGCACGCATCCGCTCGCCTCCCCCATGTTCCGAAAGTCGGGTCCGTGACGACGACCCGCCGGCGACGGATGCCGGTGCCCCGCGGGTCGTGTGACGGACCCGACTTTCGGAACGGACGGGACGGGGATCGGAGCGAGGAGAAAACGCCTCGAGTCAGGAGGGGATGTCGAGCAGCAGCCGGGGAAGCGCGTCCTTGAGCCAAGTCCCGAGACGATCGACGGTCCATCCGCGGTCGACGGTGAACGCGAGGTAGGACTGCGGGCTGAGCGTCGTGGCGAGGATGTCCGCGGCGTCCTCCAGACGTCAACCCGGGTCGCAGAGCGCCGTGGTCTTCGAGCGCCTGCACCATCTGCAAGGCAGGCTTCGAGTCGCAGCGCCTCGCTGCGCCCCCACCAATCGGCGATCTCAGGGTCGGACAGGTACGCCGAGCGGCCGGCGTCACCGATCGCGGAGGTGCGCTCGTAGACCGGAAGGGCTGAGTCGACCCACAGCCCGAGGGCTTCGACGCCATCGGGCTCGCTCAGGGCGCGCTGGAACGACTCGGTCTGGTCGGGCCGCCCGATGACTCCTTCGCGGGTGCGGCCCAGCACCGCGTTCCCGACGAGCTCTTCGAGGAGTCCGCTCTTCGTGCGGAACCCGAGATAGACGGTCTGAACCGCAACGCCGGCTCGCTCCGCGATCGCAGCCATCGTGGTGTCGTGATAGCCGCGCTCGGTGAATTCGGCCAGCGCGGCATCCATGATGCGCCATCGCGTCTCCAAGGCCTTCTGCCGGCGAACCTCTCGATGGGCGGCGCCGGCGCCCGGAGGGCGGCTGCTGCGGGCTGCGGTTTCATCGGGCGTCGCGTCGGTCACACGAAATTCTACTAGACATACCCACTAGTGGCGCACTATAGTGACGTACTACATCGAGATTTCCTCCGCCGCACCATCAGGTCTGGGAGGCCGACATGCGGATTCTCATCGCGACGGTCCCGGCAGCGGGTCATTTCAACCCGCTCACGGGACCTGCCGTCCGCCTTGCTGAACGGGGCCACGACGTGAGGTGGTATGCGGGTCCCGACTACGGCGCGCGGGCGCAGAAGCTGGGCCTCGAGGTCATCCCCTACGACGAGGCCGTCGAGGTCACAGCCGACAACGTGAACGCCCTCTTCCCGGAACGGCAGAAGCTCAAGGGTCCGAAAGCGATCGAGTTCGACGCGGATCACTTCTTCGCCCGGCCTGCCCGGGCACAGTTCCGCGACATCCGGGCGGCACGGGAGCTCTTCCCCTTCGACGCACTGCTGATCGACGGTGCGTTCTATGCCGGATATCTCGTCGCGAAGCGGCTTGATGTCCCGGTGTTCGTGATGGGGTCGATCGCCGCACCTACTCTCCGTGGAAAGCACGCGGTCACGCCGTTCTTCGGCCTGCGCCCGCCGAGGACATTCGTCGGCCGCATCGCCAACCGGGTTGCCCGCGCGATGCTCGTCTCGGGAAGTCGCAAGGGCGTCGAGACCTTCAACGGGTACCTGGCGGAGGAGGGTCTGCCACCGGTGACGGTCGAGGACTACTTCGACTGCACGCAGCAGCCGGATGTCGCGCGTCGCGTCTTCAACGTCGGAATCCCCGAACTCGACTATCCGGGTGCGTACGTCCCGCCCAACGCCGAGTGGGTTGGTGCGCTCCTTCCGCACCGCGCGGCAGCAACCACACCGCTCGACCCGCGTATAGCGGAGCGGTCGGGACAGGTGGTGGTGGTCTCGCAGGGCACAGTCGACAACCACGATCCGCAGAAGCTCATGATCCCGGCGATCGAGGCGTTCGCGGGCGGCGACCGTCTCCTCGTGGTGGTGACCGGCGGAGTGGGGACCGACGACCTGCGTTCTCGGTATCAGGGCGACAACGTGGTGGTCGAGGATTTCGTCGATTTCGACCTGCTCTTCCCCCACACGGCGCTCTACGTCACGAACGGCGGACTGGGCGGGGTGCTCCTCGCGTTGAGCCACGGTGTTCCGCTGCTGGTTGCGGGCACACGCGAAGGCAAGGGCGACATCAACGCCCGGCTCGCCTACCGCGGTCTGGCGGTGGACCTGCGCACCGAGAACCCGTCCACCCGGTCGATCGCCCGCGGCGCCGACCACGTCCTCGAAGACGCGGACATGCGAGCCCGCGTCTCGGCCGTGAGAACCGCGCTGGCGGCATACGACTCCGTCAGCCTGATCGAACGCGGTCTGCTCGACAGCCTGCGGGTGGCCGCTCCACCCCACGACGACTCAGCCGGTATCACGGATATCGACTGAGTACTCCTCTGCACAGCTATCGGGTCACGCCGCACCGTGCGGCCGAGAAGGAGGCTCCCATGCGCAAGGCATTCCTCACCATCAACGCTCTGCTGACAGTGTCGCTCATCGCCCAGCTCTATCTCGCGGCCCTCGGGGTCTTCTCCGAGCCGGAGGACGAGATGTTCCGCTTCCACGGGATGAACGGGCGGTTCATCCTCCCGATCCTGCTCATCCTCTGGATCGTCTTCGGCTTCATCGCCCGGATCGGCCGCAAGAACATCGGGCTCACTTTCCTGGGCCTCCTGCTCCTCGCCCTGCAGACCGGCTACTTCATCATCGCCGGCGCGCTGGGCGCGACCCCTCCGCCCAACGCGTCGACGCCGGGGGGAACCTCGTTCATCCTTGCGCTGCATGGCCTCGGTGGAACCCTGCTCCTGCTGCTCACGGTCTGGGTGTTCTTCCGGGTCAAGCGGATGGGGCCGATCACGCGATCGTCAGCCGCGCCCGCCCCTGAAGAGGCGCGCGCACCGGCGACGGCGCCCATCGCCTGACCCGCCGCTTCAGCGGAGGTATCCGATGGCTGTGATTCTGGTCGGCCTCGGATATCTCCTGCTCGCCGCCGCCGGCGCTGCGTGCTGGGGACTTGCTCTGGCGGGCTCAGGCCATCGTCCGGGCGCCGAGTCTCCGGCCAGGACCACGAGCCTCCTCGTTACGGGCGGGCTCGCCGCATTGATGGCGCGCTCGGTCGTGGTGTGGCTTCTCGCCGAGACCGATTTCGGATTCGCCCAGGAGAAGGCGGTCGTCGGGCTGCCGATCAGCCGCGGCGGCATCGATTCTCGCAGCATCCTCTGGTGGATGCCGCACCGCGGCGCGGTCATGTCCGCTCGGCGTGATGGACTCACGGCGGGTGCCTTCGCGGCGGCGGCCAGTGCGTCAGTAGCCGAGATCGTCCTGACCGTCGCCATCGGCGCCCCCGTGGGGGCGGCAGCCGCGGTGGTCGTGCTCGCCGCCGTGGTGGGCACCGGGACGGTGGCGTTCCTCGTCCGGACGGGGCGCGCGCGGGAATCCAGGCGGCCCGCCTTCGCTGCCGGTGCGGCAGCGGTCGCGGTGATCGTCGGCGTCGGCGTCGTCGCTTTCGTGACGATGTCGGGCGCGGCGGCTCTGCAGACCGGAGGCTTCGGCCCGGCAGCGGCTCACCCGCACGGCTCCGAAGGCGTCGAGGCCCTGGGCCCCGACGGTCGCTCGGTCACCGATCTGACGACGTCGCGATACACGCCTGCCCACCTCGGAGAGACCATCGTGGTCGCCCTGCGTGCTCAGCACCAGGATGTGGACCTCCCTTCCGGAAGAAGCATCGAGGCATGGACCTTCGGCGCACTCGCCGGCCCGGCCATCGTCGCGCGGGTCGGTGACACACTTTCCGTCGACCTCGCAAACGTCGACGTCGACGCTGGGGCCACCGTTCACTGGCACGGCTACCCCGTGGCGAACGCCTTCGACGGCGTCGCCGGAGTGACCCAGGACGCGGTGGGACCACGGGAGGACTTCCATGCCGACATCCCCATGACACAGGCCGGAACGTACTGGTACCACACGCACCAGCGCGGATCGCAGGGTGTCGTGCGAGGACTGTATGGCA
Organism: uncultured Actinomycetota bacterium; assembly: GCA_963751055.1. Lineage (GTDB taxonomy): Bacteria > Actinomycetota > Actinomycetes > Actinomycetales > Microbacteriaceae > Microbacterium. The sequence goes on from CAVVTB010000012.1 coordinate 594,734, forward strand.
CGCTCGTGGTTCAGCCCGAGACCGGTCAGACCGAGGACGTCGACCTGACACTTCCTGTCCATACCTTCTCGAGCACGGTGGTGCTCGGCACGAGCGACGTCCTCGAGGAGCGGGTCGTAGCACCCGGAGACTCGGTGCGGCTGCGCCTGATCAACACGGACCAGACACCGCAGACGTTCGCAGTTCAGGGCGCTTCGTTCCGCGTTGTGGCCCTTGACGGCATGGATGCGGCATCCGACTTCCTCCGCGATCGATCCCTCGTCGTTGCGGCTGGAGGTCGAATCGATGTCGTGCTCGAGATGCCTGCGTCGCCGGTTCGAGTCGGCGTCGCGAGCGACCGAAGCGGGGGGATCGGGCTGGTGCCGCGCGCGGGTGACGACATCCCCGCACTCGGGATCCCCTCGATCGCGTTCGATCCGCTCGCGGATCTCATCGCCGGTCCGCGCGGCACGGGCGCTCCGCAGTCCCCCGCCGCGGCGGCGATCGACGAGTCTCTCGGCGGCGAGGGATTCGACGTGGAGCGGACGCTGATCCTGGACAGGCTCCCGCGCATCGTGCAAGGGATGCCGAACTACGCGTATACGGTGGACGGCCGGGTGTATCCGTACATCGAGCCGACCGTGGTCGACGTCGGCGACACGGTCCGCATGCGGCTCGTGAACCGCAGTTTCGAGACACATCCCATGCACCCGCACGGTCACTCGGTGCGAGTGCTGTCGGTCGACGGCCGGGCGCCCACTCAGCCCCTGTGGCTCGATACCTTCGACGTCGGTCCTGGCGAGGTGTGGGAGGTGGCGCTGTACGCGGACAATCCGGGCATCTGGATGGACCACTGCCACAACCTGGAGCATGCCGCCCTCGGGATGGTCACGCATCTCGCCTATCGGGGGATCACCACCCCTTCGAGCATGGCGGACGCGCGGACAACGCCGCCGAGTGATGAGAGAGGAGCCGAGATGACCGAGGAGCTGCGGATCTTCTCCGGGCTTCAGGGCTTCGTGAGCGCCGCCGGGCTGCTCGCGCTGATTCTGTTCTTCGCGCTGGCGGCGCCGTTCGGGTCGGGGCAATCGCGCTGGGCATGGTTCGGCCCCGTAAACGACTGGCTCTATGTGCTCGGCGCAGCGCCGTGGATCGCCGCATCGGTGCTGCTCGTCATACGCGTTCGAGCCGGGATGCTGCTGTGGACGCTGACCGTGGTTCTCTGCGTGCTCGTCGCGGCCGGCGCGATCGTGACGGCGCTCATGCTGGCCGGCAAGGTCGGACTCAACGTGCAGTTCGCGGTCGCGACGCCGATGACACTCGTCGGTTTCATCTGGCTGTGGCCGGCCGCCGCGGCAGCGGTGAGCGCTGCCGCGCTGCCGCAGTGGGTCCTCCCGTTCAGCATCGTCGTCCTCCTTGCATTCGTCGCGGGTGGCGCGCTGGTCGGTGCTGGGTTCTTGCTGCCCGCGGAGTCCGCCACCCGGATGGTGCTCTTCGTCGCCGGTGGGGTGCCGGTCGCACTCGCGATGGTCGCGTTCCCCGCGTGGTGGATCGTCGTCGCCTCGAACGTGGGGAGGCGGGTCGAGCAGGATTGAGGAAGCGCGCTGTCCTCGGTCGTGGGCACAATGGAGGGTCGCCCATCGAGAGGACCCCATGCACTGAGCCACCGAGCACCGCCCACATCGCCGACTCGCACGAGATGATCCGCGTGGTCGGCGCGCGCGAGAACAACCTCAAGAACGTCAGCGTCGACATCCCGAAGCGCCGCCTCACGGTGTTCACCGGCGTGAGCGGCTCGGGCAAGTCCTCGCTGGTCTTCGCCACGATCGCGAACGAGTCGCAGCGGCTCATCAACGAGACGTATCCGACGTTCGTGCAGCAGTTCATGGGACAGCTGAACCGGCCCGACGTCGACGCGCTCCACAACGTCAGCCCCGCGATCATCGTCGACCAGGAGCGGATGGGCGCCAACTCGCGCTCCACGGTCGGCACGGCCACCGACGCGCATGCCATGCTCCGGATCCTGTTCAGCCGCATCGGGCAGCCGCACGTCGGGTCGCCGCAGGCCTTCTCGTTCAACATCCCCTCGGTATCAGGCGCCGGCGCCGTGACGTTCGAGAAGGGCGGGAAGACGGTCAAGGAGCGCCGGTCCTTCGAGATCACCGGAGGCATGTGCCCGCGCTGCGAGGGTCTCGGGCGAGGCGAGCGACGTCGACCTCGACGAGCTCTTCGACCGCTCCAAGTCGCTGGCCGACGGTGCGCTCACGATCCCCGGCTACAACGTCGACGGCTGGATGGTGAAGGGATTCACCGAGTCGGGCTTCGTCGACCCGAACAAGCCGATCAAGGACTACACCGACCAGGAGATGCAGGACTTCCTCTACAAGGAGCCGACGAAGGTCAAGATCCAGACCATCAACATGACCTACGAGGGGCTCATCCCCAAGCTGACGAAGTCGATGCTGCAGAAGGACCGGGACTCGCTGCAGCCGCACATCCGGGCCTTCGTCGACCGCGCGGTGAAGTTCACGGCGTGCCCCGACTGCGGCGGCTCTCGCCTCAACGAGGGCGCGCGATCGTCCAAGATCCGGGGCGTCAACATCGCGGATGCCGCGGCCATGCAGATCAGCGATCTCGCCGACTGGCTCGCGACGATCGACGACCCCGAGGTCGGCGCCGCTCATGAAGAGCCTCCGCGCGACGATCGACTCGTTCGTCGACATCGGCCTCGGCTACCTCTCGCTCGACCGCTCCTCCGGCACGCTGTCGGGCGGCGAGGCGCAGCGGACGAAGATGATCCGCCACCTGGGATCCGCCCTCACCGACATCAGCTACGTCTTCGACGAGCCGACCGCGGGCCTGCACCCTCACGACATCGATCGGATGAACACCCTCCTGAAGCTCCTGCGCGACAAGGGCAACACCGTGCTCGTCGTCGAGCACAAGCCCGAGGTCATCGAGATCGCCGACCACATCGTCGACCTCGGGCCGGGTGCCGGTCGTGCGGGCGGCGAGGTCCAGTACACCGGGGATGTCGCGGGGCTGCGGACCTCGGGCACCATCACCGGCCGCCACCTCGACGACAGGGCCAGGCTCAAGGACTCGACGCGCGCGGCGAAGGGCCACCTCGAGATCCGGGGAGCGACCCAGCACAACCTGAAGAACGTCGATGTCGACATCCCGCTCGGCATCCTGACCGTGGTGACGGGGGTCGCGGGGTCGGGCAAATCCTCGCTGATCCACGGGAACGTCCCGTCATTCGATGACGTCGTCGTGGTGGATCAGGCGCCGATCAAGGGGTCGCGCCGCAGCAGCCCGGCGACCTACACCGGCATCCTCGATGCGATCCGCTCGGCGTTCGCGAAGGCGAACGGCGTCAAGCCGTCGCTGTTCAGCGCGAACTCCGAGGGGGCATGTCCTGCCTGCAAGGGGCTGGGCGTCATCATCACGACGCTCGGCTTCACCCAGACCGTCGAGACGCTGTGCGAGCTGTGCGAGGGCACCGGCTTCAGCGACGAGGCGCTGGAGTACCTGCTCGACGGCAAGAACATCAACGAGGTGCTCGTCGATGTCGGCGGCCGAGGCATCCGATTTCTTCACCAAAGGTCCCGCGCACACGACACTGCTGCGCATGATCGACGTCGGCCTCGGCTACATCACGCTCGGCCAGGCGCTGAACACGCTGTCGGGCGGCGAGCGTCAGCGACTGAAGCTCGCGATCTCCATGGCGAAGAAGGGCGCGATCTACGTGCTCGACGAGCCGACCACCGGCCTGCACCTCGCAGACGTCGACAACATGCTCGGGATGCTGGATCGCCTGGTCGAGGCCGGCAACAGCGTCATCGTGATCGAGCACCATCAGGCGGTCATGGCCCACGCCGACTGGATCATCGACATCGGGCCCGGAGCCGGGCACGACGGCGGCGCGATCGTCTTCGAGGGCACACCCGCCGATCTCATCGCGGGCTCTCAGACGCTGACGGCGCAGCACCTCCGCGATTACGTCGCGGGCTGACGCCGCACGCGGTTGCCGGTGGTCAGAGGACGGTCCGAACCGCGGTTAGGGTGGAAGAAGCACACTATTTCGGAGTGAGCGCCCGGTAGGACGCCGGGACCCGACGCCACGCTCGATCCAGAACGCCTTTGGAGGGCCGAGGACCGATGAGGGCTTTCGCGTGGCTGCGAGCACGCCCCCGGGCCGTGGCTTCGACCGGTGCGGTGACCGCCGGCGTTCTGGCGCTCACCACGCTGGCTTTCGTCTACCAGGGACGCCCGACGACTGAGGTCGATCTGCACGACGGCGGCGTCTGGGTGACGAAGCAGTCGAGCCTGATGGTCGGTCACTTCAACCACGAGTCCCAGGTGCTCGACGGCGGGCTCCGGACCACGACGGACGACTACGACGTGCTCCAGTCCGGTGCCACGGTCGTCGTCGCCGACAACGCGGACTCCACGATCACGGTGGTCGATCCGGCGATGGTGGCGCTGAGCGAGTCGGCAGACGTGCCGTCCGGCGCGAAGGTGGTGCTCGGCGGTCCGGCCCTCGCGATCCTCGAGCAGGCGACGGGTTCGCTGTGGGTTCTGCCGGCCGCGGCGCTCGGCTCGTTCACCGCCGCGGCCACCGACCCCACGTACGAGCTCGGCAAGGCGGCCGACGTGACAGTCTCGCCCGATGGCACCGTGTTCGCCGTCTCACCCGACGACGGCACGATCGTCACGATCGGCACAGACGCCGAGGGTGCTCCCACTGATCCGGCCACGAAGGCGCTCGGTGAGATCCCGAGCGGTGCGAAGACCACGATCACGGCGGTCGGCCAGACCGCCATCGTGCTCGCGGGCGACACCGTGATCTCGTCGGACGGCCTGCGCACCGACGCCGCCGCGGTGGGCGATGGCGTCCTGCAGCAGCCGTCGGGAGCGGCATCCGGAGTCGCCATCGCAACGCCCGACCGTCTCATCACCGTGCCATTCGACGGGTCGGAGGCTGTCATCGCCGAGGCAGGCGCCCGAGGGCACTCCAGCGGCGCCGGTGATGCTCGCCGGCTGCACCTACGCGGCGTGGTCGGGATCGGCGAGGTTCGTGCGCGACTGCGTGGGATCGGATGACGATCTCGAGACCGACATCGACGGGGTCGACGCGAAGGCTGTGCTGAAGTTCCGCCAGAACCGCGACGTCGTGGTGCTCAACGACATCGTCGGCGGCGCCGCGTGGATGGCGAGCGAGAGCATGCAGCGCGTCGACAACTGGAACGACATCACGCCCCCCGAAGGCGACTCCGAGGAAGACGAGGAGACCACCGAGGAGACGGTGGAGACCACCCTTCCGGAGCGGACCGAGCTGAACACGGCGCCGATCGCCGCAGATGACGACCTGGGAGTGCGTCCAGGCCGCACGACCGTGCTGCCCGTGCTCGACAACGACAGCGATGCCGACGGTGACGTTCTCGTGGCATCCGTCGTCGGCGACGACCCCTCTCTCGGACAGGTCCAGCCGATCAACAACGGCGGCGCCCTGCAGATCGCGATCCCCGAGGATGCCTCAGGCGCTGAGACCTTCGAGTACCAGATCGAGGATGGTCGCGGCGGCACGGCAGCAGCACGCGTGGCCCTCACCGTGCGCGGCTGGGACGTCAACGCCGCGCCGGCCCAGAAGCGGGTGACCACCGTCGCCGTCGAGAACGGCGGCACCGTGACGTACAACGTGCTGCCGGACTGGCTCGACCCGGACGGCGACGACGCCTTCCTGCAGGGTGTCGTCGCGGCACCCGGTGACGAGGCCGACTTCACCTCGGACGGACGCATCACCTACCGCGCGATCGCGGGCACCCTCGGGCGCAAGGACGTGCCGATCATCGTCTCCGACGGCGACAAGTTCACCGAAGGCATCCTTCGCCTCGAGGTGAGGCCGGTCGGCTCCACCGTTCCGGTCACGAACGCCGATCATGTCGTCGCGCGTGTCGGCCAGCAGGTCACCGTCGCGCCGCTCACCAACGACACCGCATCCGGCAGCGAAGCGCTGCGTCTCACGCGCGTCGACGAAGTCCCTGGCGCGATCATCACGCCGGACTTCGCGAACAAGACGTTCTCGTTCACATCCGACGTGCAGGGCACCTACTACGTGCAGTACCTCGTCGCCGCGGGACCCAACGCCGTGCCCGGCTTGGTGCGCATCGACGTGAGGCCCGTGGACGACACCGATCTGCCGCCGATCGCGGTGCGCGACGTCGCGCTGCTTCCGAGCGGCGGCGAGGTGCTCATCAACGTGCTCGCGAACGACACCGATCCGGCAGGCGGCATCCTCGTCGTGCAATCGGTCACCGCCGATCCCTCCACCGGCATCGCGGTGGCTGTCCTGGGCCACGAGACGCTCCGCATCAGCGACCAGTCCGCCCTCGGCGAGCAGGTGCGCATCACGTACCGCATCTCCAACGGCACGCAGACGGCGCAGGGTGAGGTCGTCGTCATTCCGGTGCCCGCCCCGTCCCAGCTGCGCCCGCCGGTGGCCAACGACGACACCGCCGTCGTCCGCGCCGGAGACGTCGTGACGATTCCCGTGCTGGAGAACGACTACCACCCGAACGGCGACACGATCCACGTCGCGCCCGACCTGGTGCCGCCGCTGGTGGAGCCGGAGCAGGGCGAGATGTTCATCTCGCAGGACACCCTCCGATTCCGCGCGAGCGATGATCCGGGCACGGTGTACGCCACCTACGAAGCCGTCGACAGCACAGGGCAGCGAGATGCCGGGTACGTCACGATCCAGGTGCTGCCGGTCGACGCCGAGACGAACACGGCGCCGCGTCCTCGCGACCTGACATCGCGAGTGCTGAGTGGTTCGACCGTCCGTATCACCGTCCCGCTCGACGGCATCGATCCCGACGGGGACTCGGTTGCGCTCGTGGGCATCGCTTCGGCGCCGTCGAAGGGGCGCATCACCGAGACCGGAGCGGACTACCTCGTGTACGAGGCGTTCGACGACTCGGTCGGCGTGGACTCGTTCACCTACCGCGTGCGCGACCGCCTGGGCAAGGATGCGACAGCGCCGATCCGCATCGGAATCGCCGGCGCCGAAGCGGTGAACCAGGCCCCCTACGCCGTCAAGGACTCCGTCGTCATGCGGCCGGGCCGTGAGGTCGCGGTCCCCGTGCTCGTGAACGACTCCGACCCCGACGGCGACGCGATCACCCTGACCAAGGACTCTCTCGTGCTCCCCGACGTCTCGGGTCTCGAGGCGAAGGTCGAGGGCAATCGTGTCGTCGTCACCTCACCCGCCGAGCCGATCGAGACGTCTCTGCAGTACTCGATCCGCGACAGCCGCGGCGCGCGTGCGACCGCGGTCCTGCAGGTCAGCGTCGCAGGCGACGTTCCGCTGAAGCGTCCGATCGCCCGCGACGACGTCGTGCGCGCCGCCGACATCGAGGACGAGACGGTCGATGTGGAGGTGCTGGCCAACGACGAGGATCCCGACGGGACGCTCAGCGCGCTCACGGTCAGCGTCAGCGGCGGGGATGCCCGAGTGCGCGCCGACGGGACCGTGCGACTGACCGTCACTGAAGGCGACCAGCTGATCAGCTACACGATCACCGATCAGGACGACCAGTCCGCCTCGGCCTTCATCCGGGTCCCGGGGCTCGCGACGCTCCCGCCGTCGCTGTACTCCACGACGCCCGTCGAAGTGCACAGCGGCGAGTCCATCGACATCGCGCTCGCGGATCACGTCCGCGCGGCCGACGGCGGCGAAGTCGTGATCACGGAAGTCGCGAAGGTCAGCGCTGTCCACTCGAACGGCGGATCCCTCGTCAAAGACCAGCGGATGCTGACGTACACGTCCGCCCCCGACTACTTCGGGCAGGACGCGATCACGTTCGAGGTCACCGACGGCACCGGCCCCGATGATCCGGAGGGCCGCAAGGCCACGCTGACGATTCCGGTCACGGTGCTTCCGCCCGAGAACCAGCAGCCGTCGTTCGTCGACGGCCAGGTCGACGTCGCACCCGGTGAGGATGCCGTCGGGCTCGACCTGCTGGCGCTCACGACCGATCCCGATCCTGAAGATCTCGACTCCATGCGGTACACCCTCGTCGGCAGCGCGCCGGCGGGAGTCACGGCGACGATCGACGGCACGTCCCTTGAGGTGCGCGCTGATCAGAACACTCCCAAGGGCACCGCGGCGACCCTCAAGGTCCGGGTGACCGACGGAGTGACCGATGCCGTCGACGGCAGTGTCGTCGTGACGGTCTCGGCGTCGACGCGGCCGATGCCGACGGCGAACGATGACATCGTCCCCGAAGCCCACCAGGGCAAGACCGTGACCGTTCCCGTCCTCGGCAACGACTTCAACCCGTTCCCCGACACCGCGCTGAAGATCCTCTCGTACTCGGTCGAGACCGGCGACGGCGAGGCGAGGATCTCGGGCAGCGCCATCGAGGTCACACCCGACAAGACTTTCTTCGGCACGATGGTGGTGCGCTACCGCGTGCAGGACGCCACCGAGGATGTCGATCGCGAGGTCGAGGGCCGCATCCGTCTGACGGTGCAGGGCCGTCCCGATGCGCCGGGCAAGCCGACGGTGTCGAGCGTGCAGGACCGCACCGTGGTGCTCTCGTGGACGCCGCCGGCGGACAATGGCGCCGAGATCACCGGCTACACGGTCAGCTCTCCCGTCGGCGGATACGCCAAGCAGTGCGCGGCGACCACCTGCACGCTCGACGGGCTCACGAACAATGTCGAGTACACGTTCACGGTGATCGCCACCAACCGGGTCGCTGACTCCGATCCCTCGCTCCCGTCGGAGGTGGCGCGGCCCGACGCCAGCCCCGACACCCCGCAGCCGCCGACGCTCGCGTTCGGTGACAAGAGCCTTGACGTGACGTGGGTGACCCCCTCGACGCCCGGCTCGCCGGTCGAGCACTACACGCTGGAGATCTCGCCGGCGCCGCCATCCGGCGTCGCCCAGAAGACCCAGCTCACGGGCAACTCCTACCGCTGGGAGGGTCTCGAGAACGGAGTCGCCTATCAGGTGCGCGTTCAGGCCTTCAACCGCGCGCCCGATCCGTCGAGTTGGAGCGTCTACTCGGCGACGATGGTGCCCGCTGCTCCGCCCGCCGCGGCCGCCGCGCCCACGACGGCGCGCAACTCCCCGGTCGGCGCGCAGGCGCAGCTGCAGGTGACGTGGGCTCCACCCGCGAACAACGGCGACACGATCGATGTCTACGAGCTGCGGGTCCTCCGGGGCGGAGGCGTCGTCAACACGATCTCGGTCTCCGGCGGCACGGTGACCCAGGCCGTGACTGTCCCCACCGACACGACCGATTACACGTTCGACGTGCGCGCCCACAACAAGGCGGGCTGGGGTGCGTACAGTGCGCCCTCGGCGCCGCGCCGCGCGTTCGTCGCCCCAGGGGCACCGACGATCACCGCCGTGGCGCCGGGCAACAACTCGGTGAGGGTCGACTATTCCGCCGCGGCCGGCAACGGCGCGACCGCGGGCGAGATCCGCTACCAGTACTCGGTCAGCGGCGGCCCTTGGACGGGCAGCTGGACCGGCACCTCGAACACGATCACCAGCGGTGTGGCCAACAACGGCGCGTACACCATCCAGGTGCGGGCCTACACGAGCCTCGACGGCGTGAGGTACGACGGGAACCCGTCGGCCGCCTCGGCGACCGTGCGGCCCTATGGCCCCGTGAACACCCCGGGAGCATCGGCGACGAACCTCGGCCAATCGGTGCGCCTGAACTGGTCCGTTCCCGCCGCGAACGGGCGGCCGATCACGGTGATGCAGATCGACGTGGACGGCGGCGGCTGGCAGAACGTGGCCGTCGACAACGGGTCGAGGACGGTCGGCAACGGCTACAGCCAGACGCACAGCATCCGGGTGCGCGCACAGGACTCCGAAGGTCAGTGGTCGAATGTCGCGTCCGCCTCGGCTCGGACCGACGATCCCCCGCCGGCGACCGCCACGACGGGGCGCGGTGCCAACTCGGGCGAGTGCAGTCCCGACGTCTGCTATTACCTGACGCTGACCACGTCGAACTTCCCGGCGGGCAGCTACACGGTGTACTGCCTGCAGAACGGCGAGCGATTCACCAACGGCGCAACCAGGTCGATCCCCCGGGACGGCACCGTCCAGCTCACCTGCTACCACGGCGGCTACAACAGCTCGTATGCGCTCGCCGTGGAGATCGTCGGCTGGGGCACGTCCACACCCACTCGCTGGGACTAGCCGCAACGGCCCGCACACCCGCATCCCACCCCTCCCCAAACTGAGCAGGAACCCACCACATGAACATGACGCCTGAACAAGCCGCCTGGTTCCAGGGCACCTTCGCCCGCCTTGTCGACAACGTCGACCAGGCTCTGATGGGCAAGCGGGATGTCGTCGCCCTCGTCCTCTCGGCCATGCTGGCCGAGGGTCACGTTCTCCTCGAGGACGCACCGGGCACCGGCAAGACGAGCCTCGCCAAGGCGCTCGCCGCGACCGTGCAGGGCACCAGCAGCCGCATCCAGTTCACCCCGGATCTGCTGCCGTCCGACGTGACCGGCGTGACGATCTACGACCAGGCGAGCCACCGCTTCGAGTTCCACCGCGGCCCGGTCTTCGCCTCGATCGTCCTTGCGGACGAGATCAACCGCGCCTCGCCGAAGACGCAGTCGGCCCTGCTCGAGGTCATGGAGGAGTCGCGCATCACGGTGGACGGCGTCACCCACGACGTCGGGCGACCGTTCCTCGTCATCGCGACGCAGAACCCGATCGAGCAGGCCGGCACATACAAGCTGCCCGAGGCCCAGCTCGACCGGTTCCTCATCAAGACCTCGATCGGCTACCCCGATCTCGCCGTCGCCGAGAGGATCCTGGCCGGCGCCGCCGACCGCAACCCCTCGGCCCACCTTCCCGCCCTCATCACGACCGGAGCGGTCGCCGACATGGCGGACCTCGCGGCGAGCGTCTACGTCGAGGCCGCGGTGCTCCGCTACACGGCCCAGCTCGCCGAGGCGACCCGCACCGACCCGGCGACGCGCGTGGGCGTCTCGGTGCGCGGCTCGCTCGCCATGATCCGGATCGCGAAGGTCTTCGCCGCCGCCCAGGGCCGCCACTTCGTCACTCCCGACGACATCAAGGCGCTCGCGGCTCCGGTGTGGACGCACCGGCTCGTCCTCGACCCCGAGGCCGAGTTCTCGGGCACCACCGCCGAGACCGTGCTCGCGCGCGTGCTCGACGACGTCGGGGCACCGCAGGCGAGGTCCGCGGCCTGATGACGACGGAGGCGCTCGGCGGCGGGCCGCAGGTGGCCACGCGCCGCGAGGCGGCGGGGGAGATCGCATCCCTCGCTCTTCGGCGCGCCCGCGAGATCCTCCGGATCGCACGCCCGGCCACCTGGGTGCTGGTCGCCGTCGCCGTCACGCTGTGGGTCGCCGGACAGACGCTCGGCTGGTGGGAGCTGGTCGTCGCGGCCATCGTGATCGGCGCCACGCTCGCTCTCTGCGCCCTCTTCCTCATCGGCCGGACGGCGTACGACGTCGCACTCGATCTCAACCGCACGCATGTCGTGGTCGGCGAGCGCGCCATCGGAGCGCTGACGCTCGCCAACAGCGGCCGCCGCGCGATCCTGCCGTCGCGCGTGGTGCTCCCGGTCGGCGGTGGTCGCGGCGTGTTCTCGGTCGGCCGCCTCGCCGCCGGCGCGTCGGCCGAGGAGCTCTTCGCCATCCCCACTCACCGGCGCGGCATCGTGAAGGTCGGTCCTGTCAGCGTCGTGCGCGGTGATCCGCTCGGCCTGTTCGAGCGGGTGCACCGGCGCGACGAGCCGATCGACCTCTTCGTCCATCCGCGCACAGTCCTGTTCGAGGGGCAGTCGCTCGGGTTCCTCCGCGACCTCGAGGGCCTCCCCGCGACGGATCTCTCACCCGACGACGTGTCGTTCCACGCCCTGCGCGAATACCAGCCGGGCGACGACCTGCGCCACGTGCACTGGAAGTCGACCGCTCGCACGGGCTCGGTCATGGTCCGGCAGTACGAGGAGACTCGCCGATCGCACTTCGTGATCGGCCTCTCGCGGCATCCGGGGGACTACCGGACCCCGGAGGAGTTCGAGCTCGCGATCTCGGTCGCGGGTTCGCTCGGGCTGCGCGCGCTGCGCGACTCGCAGCGCGTCGAGGTGCGGGTGCAGGGGCGGTCGCTCCCCGCCGCCTCGGGCAAGCGGTTCCTCGACTCGCTCTCCGGCCTCGAGCCGTCGCGCAGTCGCGAAGGCGATCTCGTGGGGCTGGCCGGCGTCGTTTCGGCGACGCTCCCGCTCGCCAGCGTGGTGGTGCTCGTGTGCGGCAGCACCGTCGACGCGGCACGTCTGCGCGTGGCATGCGCGCGGCTTCCCTACGGCGCGCGCACGCTCGCGGTGGTCGCCGAATCCGGCGCGGCGCCGTCGCTGCGGCGCATCGCCGACGCCGACGTCGTCACCGTGGGGGCGCTCGACCAGCTGCCCGGCGCGCTGCGGAAGGTCCTCGCGTGACCGCCGTCAGCATCCCCGCGCGCCGGTGGATCCTCGATCTCGGCGCAGCGGCGCCTCCTCCTCGCGGTGCCCATCGTGGGCTTCGCGCCGACCTTCGACGGACCCGCGTATCTCGTCGCCGCGTGCGGCGGGGCCGCTGCGGGCCTCGTGATCGCCGCGCTCGGCGCGCGCTTCCGCTGGGGTGTGCTCGTTCTCGCGGGCCTCGCGGCCGCCGCATACTTCCTTCTCGGCGGAGCGCTCGCGCTTCCGGCCACCACGGTCGCCGGAGTCGTCCCGACGCTCGACACCATCGTCCAGCTGGCGGCAGGCACCGTCACCTCGTGGAAGCAGCTGCTCACGACAGTCGCGCCGGTCGCGGCATCCGATGGTCATCTGGTCGTTCCGTTCCTTCTCTCGCTCGTGGCGGCCGTCGCCACCGCGAGTCTTGCCCTGCGGGCGTCGCGTCCGGCGTGGGCGCTGATCCCGGCCGGCGCCTTCCTCGTCATCGGGGTCGCGCTCGGCACCTCGGAGCCGGCAGCGCCGATCGTGCAGGGCGTCGTCTTCGGCGCCGTCAGCATCGTGTGGCTCGCGATCCGGCAGGAGTGGGCTCCGACGAAGGATGCTGTGGCCTCTGGGTGCCGGAGCGACCGCGAGCCGCGCTGCGGCCGTGCGGCGCGTCGTCGCCGGCGGCGCGGTCGTCGCCGTCGCGGCCGTCGTGGGAGTCGCCGCGGCGGGCTTCGCCGCGCCGTCCGCGCCACGATACGTGCTGCGCGACGTCGTGATCCCGCCGTTCGACGTGCGCGAGTACGCCGAGCCCGCTGCAGTCCTTCCGCGCCTACGTGCGCGACCACCCCGACGATGCGCTGTTCACCGTCTCGGGACTGCCCGAGGGCGCGCGCGTGCGACTCGCGACCATGGACGCCTACGACGGCACGGTCTACAACGTCTCGGATGAGGGCGCAGGCACCTCGAGCGCCTTCACGCCGGTCCGGTCGAACATGTCGGCCGACGCGAGCGGCACCCCGGTGACCCTCCGCGTCGAGATCGGCTCGCTGCAGACGGTCTGGATGCCGGACGCCGGCGACGTCACGAGCGTGACGTTCGACGGCGACAGGGCAGACGACCTGCGCCGCTCGGCGTACTACAACGAATCGACCGGAACCGGCGTCGTCACGGCGAAGCTCGGCGAGGGCGACGCCTACACGCTGACGTCGATCCTTCCTCCCGAGCGCAGCGACGAGAGTCTCGCCGAGTCGCCGTTCGCGCAGGTGCGGATTCCGAAGCAGCACGGTGTGCCCGAGGGCCTCGCGGATCTGGCCTCACAGGCGGTCGCCGACGCCGTGACGCCCGATCGAGCGGGTGCGGGCGCTGGAGTCCATGCTCTCGCAGGACGGGTTCTTCAGCCATGGCCTGGCAGGCGAGGTGATCTCACGCGCGGGCCACGGTGCGGAGCGCGTCTCGACGCTTCTCGGCTCCGACCAGATGGTCGGCGACGACGAGCAGTACGCGGCGGCGATGGCCCTGCTCGCCGGGCAGCTCGGCATCCCCGCCCGCGTCGTGATGGGCTTCTACCCCGACGAGGACCAGGCCGGCGCCGGCGTGTTCACCGCCAACGGCGACACGCTGCACGCGTGGGTCGAGGTTGCGTTCGAGGGCGCGGGATGGGTGCCGTTCGATCCCACGCCTCCCGAGGATCAGCTTCCGAACGACCAGACCACGAAGCCCCGGGCCGACCCGAAGCCCCAGGTGCTGCAGCCGCCGCCGCCCGCGCAGGAGCCCGTCGATCTGCCGCCCACGGTTCCTGACGACCGCGATTCCGAGGATGAGGAGGATGCCGGCGCCCTGGCACTCGGCGTGATCCTCGCCGTCGGCGCCGGCGTGCTCGGGCTCGTCCTGCTGCTTGCGGCTCCGTTCCTCATCATCGGCGGACTGAAGGCGGCCAGACGCCGCCGACGTCGAGACGCCGAACGCGCAGCCGACCGGATCAGCGGTGGCTGGGACGAACTCGTCGACCGCGCCGCCGACCACGGCACGCCGGTCCGTCCCGGCGGGACGCGAGCCGAGGACGCGCGCGTTCTCGGGGCGGCGTTCGCCGAGCCGAAGGTCGCGACGCTCGCCCGCCGAGCCGACGCAGAGGTCTTCGGTCCCGCCGAACCGACGCCGGCAGACGTCGAGGAGTTCTGGCGTCAGATCGACGAGATCGTGGGCGGCATGGGCAGCGGACGCTCGCCGTGGGGACGCATCACCGCGCGCCTCAGCCTCCGGTCGCTCCTCGCGGGCACCCGCTTCGCGCTCCCCGAGCGAAAGATCCGCCGCGCCGCACCATCCGGCCGCGCGCAGCAGCGCCCCGCACCACCTCCCGCGCTCCGCCCTCTCCCGAGGAGACCGCATGACCTCTCGACCCCCTGCTGCAGTCGTCCCTGCGACGATCGGCCGCCGAGTGGCCGCTTACGCGATCGACATCGCCATCGCGTACGGCATCGTCGCCGTGCTCATCGGCGTCGCCGCCGCGATCATCGCCGGTGTCGGCACGGGGTGGGACGAGACGGGCCTGGCGTTGATGCTCGTGGGGGTCTGGGCGGTCATCGCGCTCGCCGCACTCGCCTGGGCGCTCGTCTACACCGCGATGCAGGGCGGCCGCGGCTCGATCGGCCAGCGGACGCTGCGCATCCGCCTGTACGGCGCCGACTCCGGTGCCGCCATCGGATTCGGCCACGCACTGCTGCGCAACATCGTGTGGGCTCTCGCCACCTCGATCGTCGTCGGGTACTTCACGCCGCTGTTCGACCAGAGCGGGAAGCGGCAGGGCTGGCACGACAAGGCCACGGGCGCGATCGTCGGCGACCGCCAGGCGACCGCGGCCGCTGCCGTCGCGCCGGCGCCCGCACCCCCCACCAGCCCGATCGCGATGGCTCCGACTGCACCAGCCCTGTTGATGCCGGTCGTCCCGCCTCCGCCGCCGCGCATCACGAGCGCCCCCGCGATCGACCGGGCCTCGCGCGCGCCGGCCGCGCCGGCGACCGGCATGATCTCGCACGTTCCCGGCATCACGCAGGACCCGATCGACGTCGCCAGATCCGCGAAGCCCGCTGAGGCCCACCGGACGGTGGCGCCCGTCGCCGCCGTTCCCGCGCCGTCCGAGCCGGCGCCCGCGCCCGTACGCGTCGTCCCGGCGGCGTCGGCCGCTGCCGCCCCCACGGCCGCTGCACCGATCGACGACGTGGATGCGACGCGCGCCGCCGCACCGGTGCCGCCTCCCGCGCAGCGTGCGGCGCTGTATCCCGAGGCGCCGGTCCTCGCGGTGCTGACGTGGGACGACGGCTCGCGCATGGCGGTCTACGGACCCACCGTCTATGGTCGCAATCCCGCACCCGAGGATGGCAAGGTCAGCGTCGCGGTGCGCGATGAGACCCTCTCGCTGTCGAAGACCCACTTCGAGATCGGCAGCGACCCGGCCGGTGTCTGGGTGGTCGACCGGCACTCCACGAACGGCACGATCCTCGTCCGCGACGGCGGCCGTCACGCGCTGGCCGCGGGAACCCGGACCCCGCTCCGGGTCGGCGATCGACTCGAGTTCGGCGATCGCAGCGCCGCTGTGGCGTCCGGTTCATGACGGCGGCTTCCGCGACGGTGGCAGCCGTCCACGGCGCGGCGACAGACGCGGGCCTCCGCCGGGCCATCAACGAGGACTCCTTCCTCGCCGTCTCGCCGCTCTATCCTCGTCGCCGACGGCATGGGCGGCCACCGAGCCGGCGAGATCGCCAGCGCCACCGTGATCGAGGAGTTCGCGCGGCCTGGCAGGACGGGCGAGCCTCACGGTGGACGAAGTCCACGCCGCGTTCCTGCGGGCACGGTACCGCGTCGAGGCGCTGCCGCTCGGCGCGGGTGCCGGTGCCGGCACGACCTTGAGCGGCGTTGTCATCGCGGACGTCGACGGCGAGGGGTATTGGCTCGCCCTCAACCTCGGGGATTCGCGGACCTACCGCCTGAGCCGAGGGGTGTTCGAACAGGTCAGCGTAGACCACTCGGTGGTGCAGGAGCTCATCGACAGCGGCCACCTCGACGCTGCCGATGCTGCGCAGGACATGCGCCGGAATGTCATCACCCGCGCCATCGGCGCCGGCAGTGATGGCGAGCCAGACTACTGGCTGATCCCCGCCGAGCGGGGCGACCGCATCCTGGTGTGCTCCGATGGCCTGCCCAGCGAGCTCGATGCCGGCGGCATCCGGGACATTCTGCTCGAGGAGGCGGACCCGCAGCATGCCGCGAGCCGACTCGTGAGCGAGGCGGTTCGCCGAGGGGGGCGAGACAACATCACCGCGCTGGTGGTGGATGCTGTGGCCGTCCGCTCGCGCGCGGCGAAGGCCGACGACCATGACACGACGCCGCCGTCCATCGACGCCGACGAGATCGACGGCGATACGCGCCCGCGCGCGCTCGCCGGAGGAGGTATGTGATGTCGCTTCGCTACGGACCGGGTCAGGCGCCCGTCGTCGTCACCCCGCTCGGATTCGTCGTGCTCGACCCCGGGACTCCGGCGTCGCTGGCTGCCCGCATCCGAAGCCTCGTGGCTGACGGCCGCGGCCTCGGCGGCGTGATCGAGGCGCTGACCGAGGCCCACGGGGCGTCGCTCACTGCCATCCCGCCCTTCGCTGTGGCGCTTCCGGAGGGGGACTCCGTCCGATTCGCGGTACGCGGGGACGTCACGCTCGTGGTCGAGACGCGCGACGGCGCCGTGGAGCTCTCGGGAGCGGGTGTGACGACGTGGACGGAGCGGATGATCCCCGCCGTGGCGCGCATCTCGGTCGCCGTCGGCACACCGGCGACACCCGCCGAGCTCCCGCTGCTCGACGGCGTGGCTCTGGCGTCGGTGATCGAGTGGGATGCTGTCGCCAGGCCCGCGGCAGTCGTGACGGACCATGCACCAGCGGCGGCGCCCGCCGGCGATCTGCCAGCCGAGGCGATCGCTCCCGGCCGGGCTGTTCCCCCTGCCCCTCCCGCTGCCGAGGACTCGCCGGCCGGCTTCGACGAACTGTGGGGCGAGACGATCGTGCGCGCTCCCGCGGAGTCGCCGGTCGACGCGACCGAGGAGCCGCTCACCGAGGTGAGCGTCGAGATCGTCGGCGACCACGACGGCCGCACGATCTCGCTCGCCGAGGCTCGGGCGATGCGCGACAGCTCGGGGGACCCGCTCCCCGCTCATGACTCGACCCCGACGCCGCTCGCGCCACCGCGCCGGCCGGCGCCCGGTCGGATCCGCGTCTCGTCCGGCCAGGTGGTGGCGCTCGACCGCACAGTCGTGATCGGCCGGCGCCCGCGCTCCACACGCGTGTCCGGCACCGACCTGCCGCACCTGATCGCTGTCGACAGCCCGGAGCAGGACATCTCGCGCAGCCATGTCGAACTGCGGGTCGAAGGCGACAGCATCCTCGCGACAGATCTGCGCACGACGAACGGCACAACGCTGCTGCGCCATGGCGCCGAGCCGATGCGGCTTCACCCGGGAGAGGCGACCGTCGTCGTGCCCGGCGACGTTCTCGACCTCGGCGACGGAATCACCGTCGCCGTCGAGGAGCTGCCGTGAACGTGAAGCGCGCTCCGATGACGCCACCCCACCTGCCCGGATTCACCTATCTGGAGGTGCTCGGCTCGGGGGGCTTCGCCGACGTGTACCTGTATGAGCAGCAGCTCCCTCGCCGCCGGGTCGCGGTGAAGGTGCTGCTGACCGAGCGCATCTCGACCGGGTCGGTGGCCGAGTTCACGGCCGAGGCGAATGTCATGGCGATGCTCTCCACGCATCCGGCGATCGTGACCATCTATCAAGCCGGGGTCGCCCACGACGGGCGCCCGTACCTGGTCATGGAGTACTGCCCCAAGCCCAACCTGCAGGTGCGCTACCGCCGCGAGCCCTTCTCGGTCGCCGAGTCGCTGCGTGTCGGCATCCAGGTGGCGGCAGCGGTGGAGACCGCGCATCGTGCGGGCGTGCTGCACCGCGACATCAAGCCCGCCAACATCCTCGTCACCGAGTACAACCGGCCCGCGCTCACCGATTTCGGAATCGCCTCCACGACGAGCGCGGCCGCAGAGTCCGAGGGTCTGTCGATCCCGTGGTCGCCGCCGGAGTCGTTCGCCGATGTTCCCCGCAGCGACCCGCGCTCGGACGTCTACGCCCTCGGCGCGACCGTCTACACCCTCCTCGCCGGGCGCTCCCCCTTCGAGATGCCGGGTCAGCGCAACAGCGCCGCCGAGCTGATCCACCGGATCGAGACGGCACCACTGCCCCGCTCTGGGCCGGCCAGACGCGCCGGAATCACTCGTCCGGGCGCTCGAGCGCGCGATGGCGAAGTCCCCGGCCGATCGCGCCGAGAGTGCTCTGGCCTTCGCGCGCGCGCTTCAGAAGGCGCAGATCGAACTCGCGCACTCGGTCACCCCGATCGACATCCTCGATGACGGGGCGCCGGAAGATGCTGCCGACGAGGACGACGACGGGCTCACCCGCGTCCGGGGCGTCGTCAGCATCAGCCCCGAGACCTCGCCGGCGGCCGGACTCACGCGTCCCTCGGCGACGACGGCCCCGAGCGGCGCACGCGGGGGCTATCAGCCGCCGATGGCCGACACCGTCGTGCGCGGCGCCCCGGACGAGGTGGAGGCCACGCTCCGGCGCGATCGCACCGAACTGCCCGCTGCGCTGGATGCCACCGTGCTGCGGCTGCCGTCCACTGCCGTCGGCTCGGACGCCGTTGCCGAAGCCCCACACCCCGAGACCGGGGCCCCCGGTCCTTCCCGTTCCCGGAAGCGTCAGTGGATCGCGGTCGGCGCGGGTGCACTCGTGATCGTGGCCATCATCGTCGCGGTCTCGCTCCCCGGCCTTCTCGGTGGACAGCCGCAGCAGCCCGCGGCGCCCTCGCAGACCGCCGAGCCCATGGATCCCCTCGCCGGGGTCGTGCCGGAGCCTCGGGATGTCGCGGGCGAGGTGACCGCGGGGGGAGTCCGCTTCTCCTGGACCAACCCCGATCCACAGGAGGGCGACAGCTACATCGTCGGAACGGTGAGCATCACCGGCGAGGATCCCGACCTCGAGTCGATCGCCGTGCCGGAAGTCACCGTGCCGGCCGACCCGTCACAGACGACCTGCATCGATGTGATCCTGGTACGCGGGAACGGCCAGTCATCCGAGCCCGTGCGGGGCTGCGTGCCCTGACGCCTGTGAGTGACCGGCTCAGCGGCCGACGTCGGCGAGGTGGCGGCCGCTCGTGGCTGAGCACCTTCACGACGACGCCGCGCCGGTGGAGTTCTGCCACCGTACGGGTCTCCTCGTCGATGTTGCGCCCCAACGCGTGCACGTTCGTCACGACGAGCACATCGCCGCCGCGGAGCGTCCCGAACAGCCGGACGAGCCGCTCCTGCCACGACTCCAGGGTTTCGGGCGCAGGGATGCCGGAACCCCTCGATCGGGACCCCGAAGCGGGTGAGCTCATCGCGCTGCTCCACGACCGACGGCATGTCATCGCGTGCGACGACGAGGCCCACGAGTCGTGATCCCGCCGGCCGGGCGAGCCACCAGTGTCGATCCGCCTGCAGCTCTGTGAAGCACTTGGGGCACTCCGCGGCGAGATGCGGAAGGTGGACCGGGCTCGTCTCGACGGGGGCAGCACCCTCGGGCTCCGACGCGCGGTGAGTCGCAGCATCCATCGCAGAGTCAGCCTCTTGCATGCGCTCGCTCATCCCGTCGCTCCTTCGCTTTCGACCATTGTCCCCCGGCGCGCGGCTCCGCGGGACCACTTCACTCCTGATCGTCGAGCCGCAGCTGCAGGCTGAGCTGGTCCGCGTCGAGTTCGGCGAGCGCGTGCCGCAGGGCCGCGGTGCTGAACGAGCCGCCCGAAGAGAGGCTGTTCAGGCGGGCGCGCATCGCCTCGATGAGCGCGAGCCGCAGCTCCAGCAGATCGCGCGCCGAGGACGTGGTCTCGTCATCCGGAGGCTGGAAGAGACCGGCCCCGACCTGTTCGATGAGGTCCTCCGGGAATGCTGTGCCGTCCTGCCGCACGAGACGGGCACCCGCGACGGCAGAGATCGCGGCATCCTTCAGCTCGTCGTCGAGGCTCGCCTGCTCGGCACGATCGACGGTGTCTTCGTCGGCCTGCTCGAAGCGGAGCGCGCGGACGAGCCAAGGCAGGGTGAAGCCCTGGAGCATGAGGCTGCCCACCGCCACCGCGAAGGCGACGAAGACCAGCAGCGCTCGTTCGGTCGTCCCCTCGGGAAGCGTCTGGGCTGCCGCGAGGGTCACGACTCCGCGCATGCCGGCCCAGACGATGACGGTGCCGTGCTTCCACCCCAGCGGGGATGCCTGGTAGTAGTCGAGGTCGTTCATCGCGCGGGCGATGCGGGCGCGCATCGCAGCGAGGCGTCGCTGGCCCCGGCCGGGGTCGTCATCGGTGCCGCCGCCGCGCCCCAGGGTGCGACCCCGCGATCGAGTCCGGAATTCACGCGCTCCCGGAGGGCTCTCGCCTGAGGCGATGTCATCGAGCCTGCTGCTCAGATCCTCGAGCCGACGCCGCTGCTTCCCCCGTGCCCGGCGGCTCTGCAGCCAGACCAGCATCGCGACGTACGCGGCGCGGACGACCAGGATGATGCCGAGCGCGACGGCGGCGAGCCCGATGCCGGTGCCGATTCCGTCGTGGTCGCGCTGGATCTCCTCGACGATGTCCTTCAGCTCGAGGCCCATCAGGAGGAAGACGGCGCCCTCGAGCACCAGCTCGATCGTGCGCCAGTTCAGCTCGTCCGAGAGTCGCTGCTCGGGAGTGAACCACCGCGCCGCTCCCTGCCCCGTCACGATGCCGGCGACGACGGCGGCCACGAGCCCGGATCCGCCCAGCCGCTCGGTGGGAAGGAAGGCGACGAACGGCACGACGAAGCCGATCGCGGTATTGGCTGCGGAGTGGCTGAACAGCGCACGCACCCTCAGGTTGATGTAGCCGACGATGCCGCCGACGACGACCGCCACGAGCGCGCCCCACAGGAACGCCGGCACGAAACCGAGCTCCACGCGGTCCTCCGTTGCCACGCTGACCGACGCCAGCGCGGTCGCGGCGAGCATCGTGCGCAGCAGCACGAGCGCAGTGGCGTCGTTGAGGAGGCTCTCGCCTTCGAGCATCGTCACGACGCGTCTCGAGATGCCGAGCCGCTTCACGATCGACGTCGCGACCGCGTCGGTCGGGCTCAGGATCGCGCCGAGCCCGATCGCGATGTACGGGGAGAGCCCCGGGATGGCGGCCATGAAGAAGACCGCGAGTGCGGCCGAGCTGAGGACGACGAGCAGCACCGACAGCCCCGCGATCGGGCCGAAGTCGCGCCGGAACTCGATCGCGGGCAGCGCCACCGCGGCGGAGTAGAGGAGCGGCGGCAGCACTCCGACGAGGATCAGCTCGGGATCGACGTGGATGGCCGGCACGAATGGGAGGAGGCCGACGCCGATGCCGATGAGGACGAGGATGAGCGGTCCCGCGATGTTGAGCTTCGGCGCGATCGCAGTCGTCACGGCGATGACGACGATCGCCAGGATGACCCAGAGGATCGCTTCCACGGCGGTCAGGCGAGTCCGAGCCCGCGTACCGCGTCGCGCTCGGAGACGAGTTCCGCGACCGAGGCGTCGATCAGCCGCCGCGCGCGGTCGTCGAGCGCGAGCCCTTCGACGACGCGATAGCCGCTGCCGTCCGACGTGACAGGGAACGAGCAGACGAGCCCCTCCGGGCACGCCGTACTCACCGCGCGAGACCACCGCCGCAGACGTCCAGCCCTCGCCCGTCCCGCGCTGATCGTCGCGGACGTGCTCGATCGCGGCATTGGCGGCGGATGCCACCGACGACGATCCCCGGACCTCGATGATCTCGGCACCGCGCCGCGCGACGCGCGGGACGAAGACCTCGTCGAGCCACGCGGGTCGCGGCGTCTCGTCCGCCGTGTCGCTGCGCGAGAGCATCCGTCACCGGAACACCCCGCACGGTGGCGTGCTCGACATCGGGGAACTGCGTCGCGGAGTGGTTCCCCCAGATCGCGACGCCGGCGATCTCGTCGGGCCGTGCGTCGAGCGCTTCGGTCGAGCTGGCCGACCGCGCGGTTGTGGTCGAGCCGGGTGAGCGCCGTGAACCGGTCCGGCGGCACGTCCCTCGCGCGGATGCCGCGGCGATGAGCGCGTTCGTGTTTGCAGGGTTTCCCACCACGGCGACGCGCACGTCGTCGGCGGCAGCTGCCGCGATCGCGGCTCCCTGCGGTCCGAAGATCCCGGCGTTCGCGGCAAGGAGGTCCGCGCGCTCCATGCCCGGTCCGCGCGGCCGCGCACCGACGAGCAGGGCGATACTGCACCCTTCGAACGCCACCCGCGGATCGTCGGTGACCTCGACGTCGTGCAGCAGGGGGAAGGCGCAGTCCTGCAGCTCGAGTGCGGCGCCTTCGGCGGCGCGCACGCCCTGGGGGATCTCGAGGAGCCGCAGCCGGATCGGGCGGTCGGGTCCGAGCATCTCACCCGCAGCGATGCGGAAGAGCAGGGCGTAGCCGATCTGCCCGCCGGCGCCGGTGACGTGACGGTCGTAGGCCTGTTCACCATGCCCCGAGCCTATTGCCGTGTCAAGGCTCCTCGTCGGAAAGGGGTGCCAGGGGTACCGTGAGGCCATGACGTTCAATGACAACGCCAGCGTCGGGGGGAACACGGCGCGTCGTCGCGGCGGAGGTATCGCACTGGGCGGCGGAGTCGCGGGACTCGGCGCGCTCGCCGTCCTGCTGCTTCAACCTCTTCACTGGCAGCGACTTCTCAGGCCTCATCCCCGTGGAGCAGGGCGCGGGCGGGGGCGAGTCCGAGATCGAGAACTGCGAGACCGGTGCCGATGCCAACCGCAGCGACGACTGCCGGCTCGCAGCGGCATCCCTCGCCATCGACCAGTACTGGGCAGAAGAGGTCCAGGGCTACCAGCAGCCGCAGCTCATCATCGTGGACACCGCAGCGTCGACGCAGTGCGGCACGGCGTCGAACCAGACCGGACCCTTCTACTGCCCGCCGGAAGAGACCGTCTATGTCGATCCGACGTTCTTCGCGCTGCTGCGCGAGCGGTTCGATGCGACCGCGGGACCGCTGGCACAGCTCTACGTGCTGGCGCACGAGTACGGCCACCACGTGCAGAACATCACCGGCATCATGCAGGACCACCCGGACAACGGCACGGGTCCCGACAGCAACGCCGTCCGCACCGAGCTGCAGGCCGACTGCTTCGCGGGCGCGTGGGTCGGCGACATGACCGAGCAGCGTGGATGCGAACGGCGTGCCGTTCCTCGAGGCGCCGACGCAGCAGCAGGTCGCCGACGCCATCAACGCCGCGCAGACGGTGGGCGACGACCACATCCAGCGGGAGACCGGCGGGTCCGTGAATCCCGAGAGCTGGACGCACGGTTCGAGCGAGCAGCGCCGGCATTGGTTCGAGGTCGGCTACAGCGAGGGCGTGAATGCCTGCGACACCTTCGCGGTGTCCGGGGGACAGCCTGTGAACGAGCATCTCGACGACATCCTCTATCCGCCGATCGAGCCGTTCGAGACCGGCGAGCTGATCGTCGGGGACGGCCATCGCGTCTACTGGGAGCAGAGCGGCAACCCCGAGGGCAAGCCGGTCGTGTTCCTGCACGGCGGACCGGGGTCGGGCACGTCGCCCTGGCACCGGCGGTTCTTCGATCCGGAGCGCTACCGGATCGTGCTGTTCGACCAGCGAGGGAGCGGGCGCTCGACTCCTCACGCGAGCGACCCGGACGCGGATCTCCGCCACAACACGACGTGGCACCTCGTCGCCGACATGGAGCTGCTGCGCCGCAACCTCGGCCATCTCGAAATGGCAGGTCTTCGGCGGATCGTGGGGGAGCGCGCTCGCGCTCGCGTACGCGGAGTCGCACCCGGGCGCGGTCAGCGAACTCGTGCTCCGCGGGATCTTCACGCTGCGGCGCCACGAGCTCGAGTGGTTCTACGAGGGCGGCGCGTCGGTCGATCTTCCCCGATCTGTGGGAGGACTTCATCGCGCCGATCCCGGTGCTCGAGCGCTCGCGGCTGATCGAGGCCTATCATCGGAGGCTCTCCGACCCGGATCCGGCCGTCCACGTACCGGCGGGGGTCGCCTGGTCGCGCTGGGAGGCGGCGACCCTGACCCTGCTGCCCGACGATGACCTCGTCGACGCGATGACCGAGCCGGCTGCGGCGACGGCCTTCGCCCGGATCGAGAACCACTACTTCCTCCACGGCGGGTGGTTCGAGGACGGGCAGCTCATCGACGGCGTCGACGCCATCCGCAGCATCCCGGCGGTGATCGTCCAGGGCCGGTACGACGTCTGCACACCGATCATGACCGCGTGGGATCTTCATCGCGCGTGGCCCGAGGCCGAGTTCGTGATCGTTCCGGACGCCTCTCACGCCGCGAGCGAGCCCGGCATCGCCCGAGCGCTGCGCGCCGCGACCGATCGTTTCGCGGCCGATGACCCCGGTCGCTGAATGCCGTCGAGGCATTCGTCGACGAGTCCGAGCCGGCGACCGAGCCCGTCAAGGCGCGCAAGCGCGATCGAAAGGCTGCGGCGAGGGAGCCGGTCGCTGAGACGAGCGGAGCCGGTCGCTGAGCCTGTCGAAGCGGATGCCGCCGACGAGCCGGTCGCTGAGGAGCAGCCGGTCGCTGAGCCTGTCGAAGCGTCCGATGAACGATGCCGAGGAGTGGCCTCCCCACGACGAGGATTCCTCCTACGCTCGGTGAGCCCGCCGAAGCCGGCCGCGCCCGTCCCAGGGTTCTGGCAGGGCCGGCGACCCTCGCCCTGGTAGGCTGGACCTACTTGCAGCGCTCCGATGCGCTTCTTGCGTCGTAGAACGCTTCCCTCGCCGCCGTCCTCGGACGAAGTCGGCTGACAAACTTCGCACGGCGACCCCGCGTCGAAATCCGACCCGGGCCACCGAACAGGGTGCGTGCGCGCGCCCGGAGAAAACTCCCTCAATGACTGATGTCACTTTCAGCACGCTCGGCGTGCCCCAGCCCCTCGTCGCCGCACTCGCGGCCGATGGCAAGACCACTGCCTTCCCGATCCAGATCGACACGCTCCCCGACACGCTCGCAGGGCGCGACGTGCTCGGCCGCGGCAAGACCGGCTCCGGCAAGACCCTCGCGTTCGCCATCCCGATGGTCGCGCGCCTCGGCACGAAGCTCGCCGGCGGCAACCGCCGCGGCGGCATGCCGCTCGGCCTCGTGCTCGCCCCGACCCGTGAGCTCGCAACCCAGATCAACGCGGTCCTCGAGCCGCTCGCCAAGGCCTACGGCCTCACCACCACCACGATCTTCGGCGGCGTGAGCCAGAACCGCCAGGTCGAGGCGCTGCGTCGCGGCGTCGACATCATCGTGGCGTGCCCCGGCCGCCTCGAAGACCTCATGGCCCAGCGCCACGTGCGCCTCGACGCCATCGAGATCACCGTGATCGACGAGGCCGACCACATGGCCGACCTCGGCTTCCTCCCCGGTGTCACGCGCATCCTGAGCGCGACGCCCGCCGGTGGACAGCGCCTGCTCTTCAGCGCCACACTCGACAACGGCGTGGACAAGCTCGTCAAGCGCTTCCTGCAGAACGAGGTGCTCCACTCGGTCGACGAGGCCAACTCGCCCGTCGCGGCGATGACCCACCACGTGTTCACGATGACCGATGCCGACGCCAAGAAGGACGTCGTCAAGGCCCTCGCCTCGGGCACCGGTCGCCGCATCCTGTTCATGCGCACCAAGCACACCGCGAAGAAGCTCGCTCAGCAGCTCACCGCACAGGGCATCCCCTCGGTCGACCTGCACGGCAACCTCTCGCAGCCCGCGCGTGACCGCAACCTCGCGGCATTCTCGTCGGGTGCTGCCCGGGTGCTCGTCGCGACGGATGTCGCCGCTCGCGGCGTGCACGTCGACGACGTCGAACTCGTGATCCACGTCGACCCGCCCACCGAGCACAAGGCGTACCTGCACCGCTCCGGCCGCACTGCTCGCGCCGGCGCCGAGGGCGCTGTCGTGACGCTGGTGCTTCCCGGCCAGGAGCGCGATGTCGCCGACCTGCTCCGCAAGGCCGCGATCATCGGTCAAGCCCGTGCGCGTGACCCCGCAGTCGGCCGAGGTCACAGCCCTCGTCGGCGAGGTCGCCGCGTATCGTCACGCCCGCCCCGAAGGCCGAGGTCAGCCGCGGTGGCGGCCAGAGCCAGGGCGCGAACGCCCAGCGCAAGCGCGCCGCCCGCGGTGAGCGCGCCGGTCGCGGCAACGGCCGCTCAGCAGCGCTCAGCGGCTCGGGTCGGGTCAGTCCGCCGGCCGTGGCCAGTCTGCGGAGCCGCGCTCAGGGCGGGCACGCAGCGCGCCGACCAGAGCGCCGGGCACACCCGTTCGGCTCAGCCGGCGCAGGCGGAACCCGCGCACAGCGGCTCGCGCCGCGCCTCGCGGCGGCGGCAACGCCGGATCGTCGAAGCTCATGGTCGGCTCGGTCGTGCGCCAGAACGGCGGCAACCGCCGCGCCGGCGGTCGCTGACCCAGCTCCACGTCTTACGGAGGGCGGATTCCCGAGAGGGGATCCGCCCTTTCGCCGTCCCGGCCGGGCCTCGTTCCAAAAGTCGGGTCGGTGACGTGGACACGCCGACGGCGGACGCAATCGCGCCGCGTGTCGCGTGACGCACCCGACTTTCGGGACGGAAGTTGAGGCTGCTGGCAGCCCTCCCCGGGTCGTCAGTTGCCTGCGGCGCGGATCAGGTCGGCCGCGACCTCGCCGATGACGATCGCGGGCGCGTTGGTGTGGCCCCGGATGACGGTCGGCATGACGGATGCGTCCGCGACGCGCAGCCCGCTGACCCCGCGCACCCGCAGTTCGGGGTCGACGACGGATGCAGCATCCGACCCCATTCGCGCGGTGCCGACCGGGTGGTAGATCGTGTGCGAGTAGCGCCGCAGCGACAGCTCGGCGCGCTCTTCCGGCGTCATGTCGCTCACCGCCCTCGGGCTGGATCCAGCCGCCCGTCGTCACCGCACGCAGGGCGTCCGTAGCGAGGAGGCGCTCGCATTCGGCGAGGCCGGCGAGCAGCGTCGCCTCGTCGATCCCGTCGGGATCGGTGAGATAGCCCGGGTCGATGACGGCCTTGGCGATCGGGTCGGCAGACGCGAGCCGGATCGTGCCGCGACTGCGCGGCCGCAGCAGGATCGCGCGCGATCGTCAGGCCCTCATCCGGCGGCGGCACCAGCCCCTCGCCGATGTAGGCGGCGGTGGCGAAGATGATCTCGATGTCGGGAAGGCCGGCGGGCACCCCGGCGGCATCCGCGACTGGGGTGCGCACGAACCCGTACGCCTCGGCGACCGGGGAGCTCAGCATCCCGCGTCGCGTCGTGAGGTAGCGCGCGAGCGGCCGAACGCTCGGTGGCGGTGAACAGGGTGCCGCCGTGCGCCTGCGGCGCGAGACCCGCGACGAGGTGGTCCTGCAGGTTGGCGCCGACCTCCGGCGCGTCGACGACGAGCGGGATGCCGTGCTCGGCGAGGTGCTCGGCAGGCCCGATGCCGCTCAGCATCAGCAGCTGGGGCGTGTTGATCGCACCGCCGGCGAGGATCACCTCGCGCCGCGCGAGGGCGTGCCGCATGACGCCGCCGATCTCGACGTACACCCCGGTGGCGCGCGGCTCGGCCGGCTCGCCTGACTGAGCGGATGCCGCGGCGAAGGTCACACGGCGCACCAGCGCATCCGGTCACGACGCGGAGGTTGCGTCGTCGCTGCGCGGGGCGCAGATAGGCGTCCGCGGTGGAGGCACGCGCGCCGCGCCGCTGCGAGACCATCGTCTGCGAGAAGCCCTGGCCCTCGGGCAGGTTCGCGGCAGTGATCGGATGCCCCGCCTCACGCGCCGCGTCGAGGAAGGCCTCGGTGTGCGACCGGGGGTCGCGCTGGTGCTCGATCGACTGCGGGCCATCGAAGCCGTGCGTCTCGTGCGCCGCTTCCTCGGTGCGCTCGACGCGGCGGAAGTAGGGCTCGAGGGCCTTCCACGACCATGACTCGCCCGCCGTCGCAGCCCACTCGTCGTAGTCGGCGGCGAAGCCGCGCACCCACATCATGGCGTTGAGCGACGATGAGCCGCCCAGGGTCTTGCCTCGCGGCCAGAACACCGTGCGGTTCTCGAGCGCCGGCTGCGGCACGGTGTCGTAGGCCCAGTCGTAGCGCCCGCGGAACAGCGTCGTGAACGCGGCGGGGATGTGCAGCTCGGGCGCCGAGTCCGGACCGCCGGCTTCGAGCAGGAGCACCGACACGGCGGGGTCCTCGCTGAGGCGCGCAGCGAGAGCAGCGCCCGCGGAGCCCGCGCCGACGACGATGTAGTCCGCCTCGAGCGATCCGCCGCGTGGGGTCACGCGCGGAATGCCTGGGCGAGCGTGCCCATGAGCTTCAGCCAGTCGCCGTGCATCTGGAACCGTGTGAAGCCTTCGCTCACGGCGGCGCCGGTGCGAGAGCTCACGAACCACGGCGGCTTCGGCAGCACCGAGAAGCGACCGGGGCCGAAGGCCGAGGATGCCGACCGGGGGAACGGCCGGAACGGGCCACGGGCGACGGATCGCTCGACCCGGTCGAGCAGGAACGCGTTGTGGACGATCCCGATCCCGCTCTCGACGTCGTCGAGGGTCGCACCGGGGAACCCGCCCCACGTGAGCGACGGGGTCAGGTATCCGAAGGCCGTCCACGCGTTGATCGCGATCGATCCGTAGCGCAGCTCGGCGACCGCGCGCTCGAAGCCATCGCCGAGCGCCGCCTGCGTCGCGGGATCGACGAGGATGTTCGCGCCGAGCGTGCCGGTGAGACGTTCGTTGGCGTGTGCGACGGCCGCGTCGAGGAACTCCTGCCCGGTTCCGGGCAGCGAGACGACGCCGAGCACAGGCGTGAAGTACTCCGTGGTCTCGACGGCGGCGGCGTCCTCACCCGCGGCGACCTCGATGATGGCCCGGGATCCTTCGGCGAACCACTCGGCATCCGGATAGTCGGATGCTGCCGCCGCGAGCTTCTCGGCACTGCGGGGGTACCAGGCCGAGCGCCGGGGCGCTGCCTCGTACGCCGTGCGCAGCGCCGCGAGGAAGGCGTCTCGCTGCGCCCAGTCCGCGCTCAGGAGCACGACCTGGCCTGCGATGCAGTTGTGGCCGGAGTTCTGCAGTCGCATCGTCGCGACATGCTCGGCCTGGATAGCGCAGGTCCGCGTCCGTCCAGGTGTCCGGGCACGATGATGATCGGCGACACGCCACCGAGTTCGGCCGTGATCGGCTTCTTCAGCTTCGGCCGGTTCTCGGACCTGCGACGCGCAGTGGCCGCAGCCCCGGCCCCTGTCGACGGGCCCCACACGATCGTGTCGAACGTCGCCGCGGCGCCCGTGATGTGCACGTGGGCGATGCCGGCGTGTCCGGTCAGGTATGCGCCGACCTCGGGTCCGCCGTGGACGATCCGCACGAAGCCGGGCTCGATGAGCGGAGCAAGCGCCCGCTCGAAGACGGCGAAGAGCGGATCCTGGGTGGGGTTGATCTTCAGCAGCGAGACGCGATTGCTCGCCAGCAGTTCATACAGCACGTCGAGCACCGGGATGGAGCTGACGTTGCCCGCCCCGAGCACGAGCGCGACGCCGCCGGCGGCCGTGGGATTCGAGCTGTGCGAGCCCGGCATCACGACGTGCTTCGTCGTCGGTGACGCCGGGCTGGAACCACACCTCGCCGGTGAAGCCGGACAGCAGCAGGCCGTCGACGGGGCCGGCGGGGAACACATGCGCGCGGAGGCGACCGCCGGGCGCGGCATCCGTCTTCACCCCTGTGAGCGGGCTCGCACCCTTGGCCAGCGTGAGCAGGGTGGAGCGATAGAGATCCAGCGCCGTGACGACCCCGTACGGGCCGGCGAGCCAGTCCTCGCCGCGCAGCGGATGCCCGGGCTGGATGCCCTTCGACATGGCTGCGACGTCGGCCCATTCCGCGGCCACGGAGGAGACGGACGCATGCAGGCGCTCCATGAGGCGCGCGCGCTGGCCGAGGGTCAGGTGGCTCCATGTCCTGGCGCCGGTCTCCAGTTCGCCGATGGCCGTGTCGAGCGCCTCGCGCTCGGAGTCGGGCAGCGCGGTGTCGCGGGTGCGGGCCTTGGACGCGGTGGGCTGGGCGGCCTGGGGCACGGGCGCTCTCCTTCGGGCGGGAGGTCTCAGTTTACGTCGCCTGCTGCGACGCGAACTCAGACGGGCTGAGACTCGATGTCGGTGCGGCGCAGCGGATAGCGTGCGAGCGTCAGAAGGCTGAGGCCGACCAGGATGGCCGGGGCGAGGCTGAAGCTGATCGACGATTCCGGTGATCGCCGCGTCGGGCTGGACCACCGTCTCGCCGGCGGTCGATGAGACGTAACCCGTGACCGCGAGGATGATCGAGAGTGCGGTGGCTCCGAGCGCGAAGCCGACAGTCTCGCCTGCCGTCCACACGCCGCTGAACGATCCGGCCTGACCCGGCCCGCTCGTGCGCTCATCGTGCGAGATCACATCGGGGAGCATCGACATCGGAAGCGACTGCATCCCGGCGTAGGCCACGCCCGCAATCGCGACGGGTGCGTAGATCCAGTCGCCGGGCGCCCACAGCGTGCCGATGATCGACAGAGCGGCGAGTGCGAAGATCACGCTTGCGATCGAGAAGGTGCGCTCCTTGCCGATGCGACGGGCGACCACCCCCCATGCCGGTGCCGCGAACAGCGCGGGAGCGATCAGCGCGACGAAGAGCAGCTGCACGGCGTCTTCGGAGTGCAGCACCCAGGTCGCGACGTACTGGGCGCCCGCGAGCATGAGCCCGGTGGCGAGGGCCTGCAGCACGAAGGTGGACAGCAGCGCGCGGAAGGGCAGGCTGCGCCGCAGTCCACGGATGCCGTCGGCATAGTGCTCGCGGATGCCGGTGCCCTTGGCCGCCGGGACGGGCCCCGCGTCGGTCTCGGTCCCGAGCCTGCCGCTGTCGGAGGGGCCGCGGCCGAGGTTGTCCCGGTCTCGGCATTCGTCGAAGGGAATGTCACGGGTCGCCGCGCGACCGTCGTCGCGACGAGCATTCCTGCGGCGATCACGAGGCCGGCGACGATTCCCATCACGAGGTAGCCGGTGACGGGGTCTGCCGGTGACACCGCGCAGTGCAGGTCCGCCGGCGCCGAACAGCAGGATCGCGAACGTCAGCACCACGACGCGCCACGTCAGAAGCCGCGTGCGCTCGTCATAGCTCGGAGTGAGCTCCGCCGGAAGCGCGATGTAGGGCACCTGGAACAGGCTGAAGGCTGTTGCGGTCAGCGTGAAGGCGATGAAGACCCACACCGCGCCGACGACCGGCCCGAGCGAGGGCGGCACGGCGAAGGTGAGCGCGAACAGCACCGGAAGGCTCAGCGCACCGACGAGCATGAGCCTGCGGCGGGTGCCGTGCTTCGCGAGATCGCGGTCGGTCAGCGCACCGATGATGGGGTCGATCACGACATCCCACACCTTTGCGACGGTGATCACGACGCCGGCGGCGAGTGCCGCGACGCCGAGCGAGTCGGTCAGGTAGTAGGCGAGCACGAGGCCCGGCAGGGTCGCGAAGCCGCCGGTGCCGAGCGAGCCCGTGGCGTAGCGGGCGATGGTGCCGCGCGAGAGGCGCGTGCGCGCGGTGATGGGCGAGGAAGCGGCGGTGCTCACCGCGCAAGTGTATGTGAGCGGCGCGCTCGCGTCTCGACGCCTGGGGACAGCGCCCGCTCAGTCGAGCCGGACGCGCGACCCGGCCTTCACGGCCTCGGCCACCGCGAGCAGCCCGGCATGCGTCTCGGCGAAGCTCGTCGACAGCGGCGACAGCCCGATGCGGAGGCCGTCCGGATCGCGATAGTCGGGGATGACGTCCTCGGCCCAGAGGCGAGCGGTCACCGCCCGCATCGACGGATGCGAGAGCGTGACGTGTCCGCCGCGCTGCGCCGGGTCGCGAGGCGATGCGACGCGTGACGCCGAGGGGAGCGAGGACGGCGTCCGAGATCCGCACGGCGAACTCGGTGAGGGCGACCGACTTCGTGCGGATCGCGTCGATGCCGGCATCCTCGATCATCGCGAGCGTGTCCTGCATCGCGAGCATCCCGACGATCGGCGGGGTGCCCGAGAGGAACCGGCGCATCCCCTCTGCCGGACGGTACTCCGGCCCCATCGCGAAGACGTCCGCGGTGCCCATCCATCCCTGGATCGGCTGCGCGAGCGTGGCCTGGTGCCGCGCAGCGACGTAGGCGAACGCCGGCGACCCGGGGCCGCCGTTGAGGTACTTGTACGTGCAGCCGACGGCGAGGTCGAAGTCCCACGCGTCGGCCTCGACCGGCACCGAGCCGGCGGAGTGGCACAGATCCCAGAGGATCATGCGCTCCGGCGTCGTGGGCGATGCGGGTGAGGTCAGCGGCATCCGCCAGGTAGCCGGAGCGGTAGGCGACGTGGCTGAGGACGACCACCGCGGTCTCGGGTCCCACCGCTCGCGCAGCGCATCGGCGGTCACGCCCGCCGTGACGTCCACGTCGATCCACCGGACTCGGCCGCCCCGCTCGCGCGCGATGCCCTCGACGAGGTAGCGGTCGGTGGGGAAGTTGTCGCGGTCGGCGACGATCTCGACCCGTGCGGGATCGGCATCGTGCTGCGCGTCGAACGCGGCGCGGATGAGCTTGTAGAGGAGCACCGTCGTCGAGTCGCCGATGACCGTCTGCCCCGGCGCCGCGCCGATCGCGGCGCGGCCGATCGTGTCGCCGATCGCGAAGGGGAGCTGCATCCACGATTCGTCCCAGCCCCGGATGAGGCGCCCGCCCCACTCCTCGCGCACGAACGCGGAGACCCGCTCGAGGCTCGCCCGGGGCGGGCGACCGAGCGAGTTCCCGTCGAAGTACACGAGCGAGCGTCTGGCTGCCCAGGAACTCGTCGCGCAGCGCGCCGATGCGGATCGGCACGGTCGAGGGACGCCGCTTCGGCAGCGAGATCGCGTGCGACAGCGGCTTCGTGGTCAGTGGTCGTCATGGACGAGCTCCTCGGTGGGAACGACGGTGGCGGCGCCGAGCCATGCAGGGCACGTCGTCCGAGAGTCTCGGGGGCATCGCCGGGCACGAACGTCGCGACGGCGGACGAGGCGGCTCACCCCGGCCACGGATCGGTCAGGGCGTCGATCAGCGCCGCCCCGCGCACGCCGACCGCATGCAGCGCTTCGAGCTCGCGGCTGTTCACCCCGAGCGGCTGCTCGCCGTTGCCGAGGTCGGTCCCGTAGAGCACACGGCCACCCGCCGCGACGAACGCGGCAAGATTCGCTCGAGATGCGTCGCGCGCCGCCGGGATCATCGCGATGGATGTCGAGCGTCGAGATCCATCGCTGGCCGGCCAGCGCGGCACGCCGGACGAGCGCGACGTCGAGGAGCTCGGTGAAGGGGGTGTGGGCGAG
The DNA here is from genome assembly GCA_963751055.1 of uncultured Actinomycetota bacterium. GTDB lineage: Bacteria > Actinomycetota > Actinomycetes > Actinomycetales > Microbacteriaceae > Microbacterium. The sequence continues at coordinate 628,654 of CAVVTB010000012.1, forward strand.
AACGTCGACGCCGGCGTCGAGCGCGAGTCGCGCCATCCCGGCGCCCTCGACGTGCGCGACGACGGGGAGCCGACGCTCGCGCGCGCTCGTCGATGACGGCGCGCGAGCGTGGCGGCGTCGAAGACCGGCCCGGAGTCCGCATTCAGTGCGACCTTGACGACGGATGCTCCGAACGACGCCTGCTCGTCCACCACCGTCGCCGCCCCGCCGCGGACGCCGGGGCTGGTCGAGGAGTCGGTCACCTGGCGCACGATCTCGTCGGGCGCCCACGACCGGGATGCGGGGTAGCCGCCCGGCGCCGTGACGAATGCGCCGGCATATGCCACTCGCGGAATACCAGCCTCGGGCACGCCGGGCGAGGGAGATCGGGTCGCCGCCGAGATCCACGACGCCGGCGATCCCGCCGGCGGCCAGCCCGGACTCGTCGACGAGGTGCAGGTGGACGTGATGGTCGATGAACGGCGGGCAGCGAGATGCCCTGCTCTCCCGTGATCGCCCGACGGCCGAGCGCCGCTCGGGGTCCGAGCAGCGCGCGCACCGCGAACGGGTCGGCGTGCAGCATCCTCAGCCCTCGATCTCGGTTCTCACGGCGAACAGCTCGGGGAAGAACGTCAGCTCGAGCGCACGACGCAGGAACGGCACCCCGCTCGAACCGCCGGTGCCGGTCTTGAAGCCGATGATCCGCTCCACCGTCTTGAGATGCCGGAATCGCCACAGCTGGAAGTTGTCCTCGAGGTCGACGAGCTCCTCGCATGTCTCGTACGCCGCCCAGTGCTCCTGCGGGTTCGCGTAGATCTCGGCGAAGACGGGGACCAGTTCGGGCGTGAAGGTCCAGGCCTTGGTGACGTCTCGCTCGAGGACGGACTCGGGGATCGCGTAGCCGGAGCGGGCCAGCATCCGCAGGAACTCGTCGTACAGGCTCGGCGCCTCCAGGGCCGCCGCGACCAGCGGGAACGCGACGGGATCCGCGGCGAACACCCGCAGCATCCCGGCGTTCTTGTTGCCGAGGGTGAACTCGACCGCGCGGTACTGCGCCGACTGGAACCCGCTCGCGTTGCCCAGCACTCCGCGGAACTGCACGTACTCGGCCGGTGTCAGGGTGGCGAGCACCGACCACTGCTCGGTCAGCGTGCGCTGGATGTGCTTCACGCGCGCGATGCACTTGAGCGCCGGCGCCAGCATGTCGTCACGCAGCAGCCGGCACGCCGCGGACAGCTCATGGAGCACGAGCTTCAGCCACAGCTCGGTGGTCTGGTGCTGGATGATGAACAGCAGCTCGTCGTGATGCACCGGATCACTCAGCGGGCGCTGCGCAGACAGCAGCGTGCCGAGGTCGAGGTATCCGCCATAGCTCATGCGATCAGCGAAGTCGGTGACGACCGAGTCCTCGATCGCCCGGGTGTTTGCCTTCGACGCCTTCGCTCACTGCTTCAGCCTATGGTCGACGCCGTCGATGCGCACGAGTCGGACGGCACTCGTCTCGCGGGCGCCGCGGGAGTGTACTCCGCTCGATGCGCAAGATCCAGGGCATGCCTCCGGGAATCTGAAATTGCGATGGTTGATTCTCCAGAGCATCAGCGCTCGAGGTGACGATCCCCCCGCCCGGCACCGCGCAGCCCTGGTGTGTCGGCATGCGATCCCCCAGCGGGGTCGAACACGAAAGGGGCATCATGTCCGAGAGTTATGGTCCGGTTTCCACCAGCCCGGATGCGACGATGCGGCGGGACACAGCGGGTTCCACATCGACCGACGCCACCGACGTCAAGGACACGGCCAAGGCCGAGGCAGGCCGTGTCGTGGAGACCGCGAAGCAGGAAGCGGGCGGCGTCGCGGCTGAGGCCAAGTCGCAGGCGCGGACGCTGTACGCACAGACGAAGGGCGAGTTGCGCGACCAGGCCGAGAAGCAGCAGCACCGTGCCGCAGAGGGTCTGCGTTCGACGAGCGACGAGCTGCGTGCGCTGGCATCGGGGACCGGCGTGCCCAATCCCGGTCTCGCGACGGATCTCGTGCGAGAGGCATCCACCCGCGTGAGCGGCCTCGCCTCGTGGCTCGGCGACCGCGACCCCGAGTCGCTGCTCGCCGAAGTGAAGTCCTACGCGCGGCGCCGGCCGGGCATGTTCATCGGCATCGCACTGGTCGCGGGCGTCGTGGCCGGCCGACTCACGCGCGCACTCGCCGAGGGCAGCGCCGACCGCAAGTCCGAGCTGGAGGCGGGCTATCCCCGCACCGGCATGGGCACCGCCTCGACACTCGAACGGCCGGCCCGCCACTGACGCGTGGACGCCGGCGACCGCCGGCGCGGCGCCTGTCGGCCAGTTCGACGATGCGCCGGTGGGCGAATCGCTCGCAGCCGGCACCGACTGGAGCGACGACGTGTCGGGAGAGGGCGTAGGCAATGAGCGACGCAACAGCAACCCCCTCTGAGCAGAAGGCAGCCACGACCTCGCTGGGAGAGCTCGTCGGCGAGGTGACAAGAGACCTCTCGACACTCATGCGCCAGGAGCTCGAGCTCGCCAAGGCCGAGCTCCGGCAGTCCACCGCCCGCGCGGCGAAGGGTGCCGGGATGCTGGGCGCCGCCGGCTACGCGGCCATGATGGCGATCCTGTTCCTCTCGATCGCTCTGTGGTGGGCGCTCGGCACGCTGATCGGCGGTGGCTGGTCGGGCGTGGTGGTCGCGGTCATCTGGGCGATCGTCGCAGCGATCCTCTATCCGATGGGTCGCCGCAAGCTGCAGGAAGTCCAGGGCGCTCCGCAGACCGTGGAGTCGCTGAAGCAGATACCCGATGCATTCACCAGAAATGAGGAGAACCGATGACTACTTCACCCGACGCGATCCGCGCCGACATCGAGCAGACACGCAGGGAGCTCGGCGGAGACGTCGACGCTCTGGCGGACAAGGTCACACCGTCCAAGATCGTCGAGCGTCAGACCGACAAGATCAAGGGCGGCTTCAGGTCCCTGCGCTACCGCGTCATGGGCGCCGCTGAAGATGCCGGCGAGGGTATCGGCGATGTCAAGGACCGGGTGGTCGCCAAGGCCGAGGGAAACCCGATCGCGGTCGGATTGATCGCCTTCGGAGCGGGCCTCCTCGCAGCATCCCTCATCCCTGCCTCGCAGCGCGAGAAGGAGATGGCTGAGGACGTGAAGGAGCAGGCGCAGCCGCTCGTCGACAACCTCAAGGATGCTGCCGGCGAAGCCGGTCGCAACCTCAAGGAGCCGGCGCAGAACGCCGCGACAGCCGTGAAGGATGCGGCGACCGATGCGGCGGACACGGTCAAGCAAGAGGCGAAGGACGCGACCCAGGAGGTCAAGGAGCACGACTCAAGAGGCAGCCCACAACATGAGACAGGGCTGACGGATCTCGTGGCCGAGGGGCGGGGAACGCGTACGGCGACCCCCGCCCTTCGGCTGTGGCGATGGAGCTCCACGACGAAGAGGTCAACCCCCTCGGGGGAACTGCGCCATCGCGATCCGACTTCATCCCACTGTCCGCTTCTCGCCGGCGAATGAAAGGTATCGAAATGAGCAATCGCCGACACTCCACCAGGGTGGCGCTCGCAGCCATCGCCGCTGTCGCCGCGCTGAGGGCTGGCATCGTGCGCGGTCGGCACCGGGGGCGCGGGCGATTCCGACGCCGAATACGATGCGGATGCCGAGCTCTCGGGCACCATGACGGTGACGGGCTTCGGTACGCCGGACGAGCTGGGCACGACGCGGATGGAGATCGCCGAGGAGGCCCTCGGCGACGTCGAGGTGAACATGGTCGAGGGTGGCTTCGACGTTCAGCAGTTCCTCTCCGCCGTCGCCTCGGGGGAGCCGCCCGAGCTGATCTACGCGCCCCGTGACCAGATCGGATCGCTCGCGGCACGCGGCGCCATCATCCCGCTCGACCGCTGCATCGAAGGCGAGGGCATCGACACGTCGGCATTCGTGCAATCGGCCCTCGACCAGGTCACGCTTGATGGCCAGGTGTACGGCATCCCCGAGTTCAACCAGGTGCAGATGACGATGGCCAACGCCGACCTGCTCTCGCAGGCCGGCTTGACCATCGAGGACGTCAACGGCTCGAACTGGGAGGCCATCAGTGCGGCCACCGAGGCGCTCATGAAGGAAGAGGGCGGCGAGCTGTCGGTCATCGGCTTCGACTCCAAGCTGCCCGAGTTCCTCCCGCTCTGGGCGAAGGCGAACGGCGTCGACTTGGTCAGCGAGGACGGCCGCACCGCGCAGCTCGATGACCCGGCGGTACTCGAAGCGCTGACCTGGGCCGTGTCGATCTACGACGCGCAGGGCGGGTTCGCAGCAGTGAAGGCCTACCGCGACTCGGCGGACTTCTTCGGCGAAGGCAACCAGTTCGCGACGAACACGCTCGGCGCGATGCCCTTCGAGCAGTGGTACATCAATGTGCTGAGCGACGTGTCCCCCGACGCGCCGATGGCGTTCGACACCGTGAAGGACCGGCAGGGCGCCACGCTGGCGTACTCGACGGGGTCCGCATGGGCACTGCCCGCCGGAAGCGGCAACCCCGAGGCGGCGTGCCGCTGGGCACGCGCGATGACGACCGTCGAAGCATGGGAGGCGGCCGCGAACGCACGGCTGGAGCTGCGAAACGAGGAGGGCAAGCCCTTCACCGGCGTCCTGACCGGAAATGCTGAGGCCGACAAGGTCATCCAGGGCATGGTCACCTCTGGCGGCGAGCCGTGGGACACCGCTGTAGCCAAGATGTACGAGGCTAATGACAACACCTTCGCGCTGCCCGCCAATCCCGCCGACGCCCAATTCAAGACCGCGCTGCAAGACGCGGTGAACTCCGTGCTGAACGGGCAGGCCGAGCCCGAAGAGGCCCTGAACGAGGCGCAGAGCAACGCCCAGAAGGCTCTCGACGAGGCCTGGGAGAAGCTCGAGGCCGAGGCGAAGGGGTAACCGTGACCTCGGCACCCGTGGCCGTCGGGCGGGGCGTCTCGCCCCCGCCCGACGATCGCGCTCGCGCGGCATCCCGGAGGAAGGCCTCCCGACGCAATGTGCTCTCGGCGATGCTGTTCCTCTCGCCGTGGCTCGTGGGCTTCGTCGTCTTCACGGCCTGGCCGCTGATCTACAGCGCCTACCTCTCTCTCACTGATTACGACGTCATCAACAACGCGAACTTCGTCGGCCTCCAGAACTACGCGGAGCTGTTCGCCGACCCGAAGATCGCGTTGTCGCTGCGCAACACGTTCTTCTTCACCGCCATCCAGGTGCCCCTCTACGTCATCGTGTCGCTGGCATTGGCTCTTCTGCTCCAGCGTGCCGCCCGGTCGGCCGGCTTCTTCCGCACCGTCTTCTTCCTTCCCAAGATGACGCCCCCCGTCGCGGTCGGCATCCTGTTCCTGCTCCTCTTCAACGGGCAGGATGGCCTGATCAACCAGGTGCTCGGCTTCTTCGGCATCGACGGGCCGTCGTGGACGACCGATCCGGCCTGGGTCAAGCCAGGGCTCATCCTGATGAGCCTGTGGACGGTCGCCGCATCCGTCATCATCCTGCTCGCCGCCTTGAAGAACGTCCCGGAGCAGCTCTACGAGTCAGCGCGGATCGACGGTGCAGGGTTCTGGCGGCAGGCGTTCAGCGTGACTCTGCCGATGATCAGCCCTGCCATCTTCTTCATCGTCATCGTCAACACCATCGCGGGCCTGCAGACCTTCGACGAGGCGTACACCGCGTTCTTCGGGACCGGCAACACGACCTATGGCAACGACGCGGCGCTGTTCTACTCGATCTACCTGTTTCAGCAGGCGTTCCAGTTCCTGAACATGGGCTTCGCGTCCGCGATGGCGTGGCTGCTCTTCGCGCTGATCATGATCGTCACGGCCATCCAGCTCATCGTCTCGCGGCGGTTCGTCTACTACGAAGCCGAGGCCCCGAAATGAGCCGCATCCTCCCCGCCGGCGTCCCGGCAGGGGCCCCGGATCGCGACGTGGAGCAGGAGCCGCACCCGAGCGGCGAGATCGACACCGCCGCGGGCCCCACGACCGCTCCGCTCCTGAAGCCCCGCGACCCGGAGCCGCGGGACGCGGGCAGGCGCAAGACCGGCAAGCGCATCAAGCGGGTGGCCGTCGTCACGGCGCTCTCCGTGCTCGCGGTGATCTTCGCCTACCCCTTCGTGTGGCTCGTGAGCGCGTCGTTCAAGCCCCGCGGCGAAGTCTTCGACAACAAGCTGATCCCCGACACCTTCACGTTCGACAACTACATCAATGTGTGGAATGAGGCGCCGCTCGGCGTCTGGCTGCTGAACACCCTCATCGTGACGGTGCTCGCGTCCGTGGCGGTGACCCTGTCGAGCGCGATGGTGGCGTGGGGCTTCGCGCATTTCCGCTTCCGCGGCCGGGGGGCCCTGTTCGCGCTGGTGCTGGGGTCGATGATGCTTCCCGGCGCCGTGACCATGATCCCGACGTTCCTCATCTGGAACTCGCTCGGCATGGTCGGAACACTCACCCCGCTGTGGGCCGGAAACCTCTTCGGCAGCGCGTTCTACATCTTCCTGATAAGACAGTTCATGCTGGGACTGCCGCGCGACCTGTTCGAGGCTGCGCGGGTGGACGGTGCGTCGCAATGGGGCGTCTTCTGGCGCATCGCGCTGCCGCTGACCAAGCCCGCGCTCGCAGTGACGCTGGTGTTCGAGGTGCAGGCGGTGTGGACCGACCTCATGCGAGCGCTCATCTACCTGCGGGACTCGTCGACCTTCACCATCCCGCGCGGGCTCAAATCGCTCGTCGACCAGTTCGGCTTCGGCGGGGAGTGGCACTGGGAGATCATCGTGACCGCCAGCGTCATCGCCACCATCCCGATGATCATCATCTTCTTCATCGGTCAGCGCCAGATCATCGAGGGCGTGAGCTCGAGCGGCCTGAAGGGATGAGGATCCCTCGGGATCAGAGGATGGCGAGTTCGCGGAGCTTGGCCTCGACGTCCGCGTTGGTCGGCTCGACGTGGTGTGAAGAGTCCGGGTAGACCACCACGGGAATGCTGGTGCGGCCCGAGATCTCACGCGCGATGTCCGCGGCGGCCGGGTCGGTCATCAGATCGACATACGTGTACGAGACACCGAGCGAATCGAGCTGGCTCTTCGTGCGGACGCAGTCGCGGCACCAGTCGGCGCCGAACATCGTGATCGTGGAGGGGGAGGAAGTCATCCCTCCATTCTGACCGACGGTCGCTGGACGAAAGCCGGATGCCAGGGCTACCAGCTGGTGGGCTTGGGCGGGTCGTACGCCCAGACCTGGAAGAAGCTGCCGAGATCCTGCCCCGAGATCTCCTCCGACAGTGCGATGAAGTCGGTGGTGGTCGCGGTGCCGCCGCCGAATCGAACGACCCATTCCTTCGCCACCGCGAAGAACGCGTCGTCGCCGATCTTGACGCGCAGAGCGTGCAGCAGCGCGGCACCGCGGTCGTACACCGGCGTGTCGAAGATGCCGAGGGGTCCGGGGTCTGCGAGCACCGTGTTCCACGTGGAATGTGACGCCGGCCGGTTCATCACGTTCGCGAAGCGAACGGCGGCCGTCGAATTCCCCCGGCTCTCCAGCCACATCCACGACGCGTAGGTCGCCCAGCCCTCATTGAGCCAGATGTCCGCCCAGCGCTCGGGGCTGACGTGGTCGCCCATCCACTGATGTGCGAGCTCGTGGGCGACCGTGCCCTCGCTGGCGGTCCGCGAGAAGAATGAGCGCGTCTGCGTCTCGAGGGCATACCCGACAGTGTCGTCGTCCACGATCGCGCCGTAGGAGACGAACGGATACGGGCCGAATCGCTCCTCGAAGAACGACAGCATGTCGCCCGTCAGCTGCCAGCGCGGCCACCTGCGCGGGCGACCTGTTCGGGCCGATGGCATCGATGATCGGGATTCCCGCGTCAGTCGTGTACTGGTTGAGGGTGAAGCTTCCGACCGTCGCGGTGGCGAGGTACGCAGCCATCGCGTCGGGAGCATCCCACGACCAGGTGGTGAGTCCGTCGCTCGTCTCCGAGCCCTCGAGGAGGCCGTTCGCAACCGCGGTGAGTCCTTCGGGCACCGTGATCTCGAAGGAGTACGTCGACTTGTCCGTCGGGTGGTCGTTGGCCGGGAACCACGTCGCTGCGCCGTCCGGCTCGTTGACGACCATCGCGCCGTCGCGGGTCGTGACCCAGCCATAAAGGGCGCCATCGATGTCAGTGGGCCGCGTCGTCGTCCCGCTGTAGGTGATGACGACGGTCATCTCCTTCCCCGACTTCATCTTCTTCGGCGGGATGATGGTGAGCTCGTTGCCGGATTGGGTGAAGGTGGCGGTCTTCTTGTCGACGATCACCTGTGAGGCGGTCAGGCCCCGAAGATCCAGGTTGAACGAGCTGAGATCGGCGGTCGGCACCAGCTCGATCGTCGCGACGCCCTCGAGTTCGCCGGTGAGGGGGGCGGGGTCGGGGAGAGGCGGCGTGTAATCGAGGTCGAGGTCGTAGTGGATGACGTCGATGCCTCCATTGCCGGCGAGCGGGAAGTAGGGATCCCCCGCACCGTTCGCCCCGGGTTCGTAGGTCGGCGGTACGGCGGCGGCGCTCGACCCGATGAGGGTGAGGGTGACGGCGGTCGCGGTGACGGCCACGGCGAGGCGGGTGCGTGAATGGGCGGGCATGTCGGCCTCCGGCTGATCGGGTGAGTATCACTATGGCCCCCATGCGACGATATAGACAGTGCAGCTTTCGATCATCGTGCCCACCTACAACGAAGCTCCCAACGTCGCGGAGCTCGTTCGTCGCGTCACGGATGCCGTGGCGGGCATCGACGCCGAGGTCGTCTTCGTCGACGACAGCACGGATGCCACCCCCGACGTGATCCGGGAAGTCGCGGCATCGGCTGCGCTTCCGGTCCGGCTGATCCATCGCGCGGCACGCACCGGTGGCCTCGGCGGAGCCGTCGTCGCGGGCTTCGCCGCGGCCGAGGCCGACGTCTGCCTCGTCATCGACGGCGACCTGCAGCATCCGCCAGAGGAGATCCCGGCACTCTACGAACGCTTTCAGCGCGGGGATGTCGACGTGGTGGCCGCGTCGCGCTACGCGGGCGGGGGGACTGCTCGCGGTCTCTCCGACCGCACCCGCGTCCTCGTGTCGAAGGTCGCCACCGCTCTCACCAAGGCGATGTTCCCGATCCGGCTGAGGGATGTATCCGACCCGATGACCGGGTTCTTCATCCTCGACCGTCGTTCGCTCGAGTCGGCGACGATCAAGCCCCGCGGGTTCAAGATCCTGCTCGAGATCCTCGCCAGGCAGAACCTGCGGGTCGCCGAGGTGCCGTTCGACTTCGCCGACCGTCATGCCGGCGAGTCCAAGGCGTCCTTCCGCCAGGGGATGCACTTCATCACCCAGCTGACGGCGCTGCGATTCGGCAAGATGTCGCTGTTCGCGGTCATCGGCGGCATCGGTGCGATCGTGAACCTGGCGATCATGTGGAGTCTCATCCAGCTCGACGTGGACTACATCATCGCGGCGATCATCGCCGCCGAGACGACGATCATCGGCAACTTCCTCCTGCAGGAGCGCTTCGTCTTCCACGACATGCGTGACGCGGCATCGCACGGCTGGCTCCGCTTCGCGAAGTCGTTCTCGTTCAACAACGCCGAGGCCCTCATCCGCATCCCGATCCTGGCCCTCCTCGTCGAGACGTGGCACATCTCCGCGGTGCTCGCCGCCGCGATCACGCTCGTGGTGGCGTTCGTGGTGCGCTTCGTGTTCCACTCGCTCGTCGTCTACGCGCCGCGCAAGCCAGGTGCGGCTCCGAGCCGAGGGCGTCAGCTGGTCGAGGAGCTCGACTCCCAGGCGATGTCTCCGGGCGAACTCTGAGAATCGGATGCCGCGGCCAGCGGCATCCGCTCATTCTCAGCCGATCAGGCGGACGAGTGCGTCGAGCCCCATCCCGTAGTTGATGCGCACGGTGGGCAGCGCCAGCTTGTCCGTGCCGATGCTCACGTAGCCCGGCTCGATGGTGCGAGCCATCTCCCAGCCGGCCTGACGCAGACCCTCCTTCGAGGTGTCGTTGTAGTGGCCGAACGGGTAGGCCATGATCTCCTTCTCCCCGAGCACCTGGTACGACGCCTCCATGTCGGCGACGATCTCGGGCACGCTCCAGTTCACGATGCGCCCCTCGCCGTTCCCGCCTGCCTGATGCATGTCATGGGTGTGTGAACGGCGCAGCACGTACGCGTTCGGGGGCAGGTCCTGGCGGTAGGCGGTGATCATGAACGAGGTGGTGAGCACCTTGTACTTGTCGACCACCGGCGCGGCGAGATCGAACCAGGTCTGGTCGGCGTCGTCGTCCGTCACGATCACCGAGTGGTTCGGGAGGAACAGGCGGCCGTCGATGAAGGCCGCCAGCTCGTCCCACGTGGGGAGGTAGAAGCCCGTCGTCGCGATGTGGTTCATGTGCGCGTCGAAGTCGCCGATGAAGGCGTAGTTGCCTCGCAGCCAGTTGTCCTCGCCCTCGGGCTTCACGGTGAACTGGTGGTACATGAGGATCGGGATGCGGGCGTTCTCGGCCGCGTTCTCGTCAGGCGTCTTCCAGGAACCGTGGAGCGTGAGCTCGCGATCCGTGCACACGACGAGTTCGGCGCCGTTGACTCTCGCAGGGACCGCGAAGGCTGCCGCATCCGCGGGCGTCGCGTACCACCCGGCGAAGACGAGGCCGTCGCGGCTGGGAATCGGAAGGCGGGTGAAGAGGGCGCCCTGCGTCTGGAGCATCGGGGCGTCCAGGACGCCGTCGCCCGCGAAGCTCACCGCGCACGCGGCCGGGTCGTCCGTGGTCGCCAGCAGCGCCTCGGACGGCGTCAGCGGTGTGGGCTGCGGTGTCGGCGTCGTCGATGGGATGGAGGCGGGCGCAGCCGCATCCGCTGCCGGCTGCCTGAGCGTGACGACCGTGATCGTCGTCGCGATCGCCGCGATCGCGATCAATGCGATCGCCGCGACGACGACTGTGCGGCGTCGGCGGACGCGTGCGGACGTTGGGCGCCGCGCCGGCCGCCCGAAAGTAGGTTCCATGACGCCGTTCCCAAGTCTCGGCAGCGTATCCCCACACTGTCCGTTCCTTGCATGGTATCCCGGGAGCGCACGGCACCCGGCTCGCACGCCGCGCGTCGCACGCGCGCTACGCTCGCATCCGTGCTGCCAACGGAGTGGATAGAGCACCGTCGCCCCGACGGCGAGACGGTCGGCTGGATCGTGCCCGAAGGGGAGGGCTTTCGTGCGCGCGACCTGCTCGGTCGCGAAGTGACGGGTGTGGTCGACTGGCTGACCGCAGAGGAGACTCTCGACGAGCTCGGCATCGGATACCTCGCCGATCGGTACCAGCTCCGGCTGCCTGACGGTGCGGAACGTCCGGTGCGGATCGCCGAGGCGAGCATCCGTGGCATCACGGTCGTCGCAGACGAGTTCGGTGCCGCGTCGGCGGTCGGCGGCACGCTCGAGCGCTTCAGACTGGCGTTTCCGGCACCGGAAGAGCTGGGCCCCTGGGACGCTGATGCGCGTCCCTGATGGGGCTCCGCCCCAAACCCCCGGCTTGCTGACGCGCGCCCCCGCTACGCTATGACGCGTGAAGACCCTGGTCCTGACCGTCATCGGAGACGACCGCGTGGGGCTCGTCGAGGCGGTCGCCCGCATCGTCGACGAGCACGGCGGCAACTGGGAGAACAGCGAGCTCGCGGAACTCGCCGGGGCATTCGCCGGCGTCATCGAGGTGTCCGTCCCGGCATCCCGCGTGGATGAGCTTCGCGAAGCGCTCTCGGGTCTCGAGGGACTCCTCACCGTCGCAGTCCACGGTGCATCGCCGGTCGGCGCAGCGGATCGACGTCAGGTCACGTTCGGCGTGCTCGGCAATGACCATCCGGGCATCGTGCGCGAGATCTCCTCCGCGCTGCAGGCCCACTCGGTCGGCATCGATCACCTGACGACACATACGCGGGATGCCGCCATGTCGGGTGGCCGGCTGTTCGAGGCGACGATCGTGGCCAGGGTGCCGGCATCCGTCGATCTCGACGCCGTGCGCGCGGATCTCGAGCGCCTCGCCGCGGAGGTCCAGGTCGACATCACCCTTGCCGAGCGGCCCAGCCTCTGACGCGACTCGGCTCGAAGGTCAGGCGTCCGCGAGATCGGCGAACGGCGCCGGCAGCAGGTCGTCGAGGAGCCGCCATAGCCGCGCCCCCGCAGCGGGGTCGGCGACGTTCCGGTACGGACGCTGCTGCCGGGGCGGTCCGGCGAGGTGCATGAACCACGACGGTCCGTAGAACGCCCCGCCGACGGCATCCGGAGCCGTCACGGCGTGAAGAGCAGGCAGCGCGGCGTCGGCCGCGCTCTGACCCAGCGGACCGTGCCCGATGAGCGCTCTCCCCGCGCGGGTCCAGAGCCGATCCTTGTCGCGCACGGCGGCGGGGGTGATGTTGGTCAGTGCGACGCCCGGGTGGCACAGCGCGACGCGAAGACCCCACGCGCCGCGCGTGCTGCGGCGATGCAGTTCCATGCCGAACAGCCCGAGGGCGATCTTCGATGAGGCGTAGGCCCGCATCGCCGTGTATCGCCGCTCGACCTGGACGTCGTCGAGATCCAGCCCGTAGTGATCGGCTGCGAGGCTGCACTGCAGCGCGATGCGAGCGCGACCGGCGCGAAGGAGCGGCAGGATGCCGGTGGTGAGCGCGGCATGCCCGAGGAAGTTCGTCTGGAAGTGCAGTTCGAAGCCGTCAGCGGTGGTGTGCCGGACCGGATCGCCCAGGTTGACGATCCCGGCGTTCGCCACGAACAGATCGATCGGGCGCCCTTCGGTCGCGAGCGTCCTCACGAGGTCGGCGGTCGACTCGAGCGAGGCGAGATCGAGGTCGCGTAGGCCGATCTTCGCGTCGGGGGCGCCATGACGGATGCCGGCGGCCGCCGCCTCGCCCTTGGTGCGATTGCGCACCGGCAGCACGAGCTCGGCGCCCGCAGCGGCGAGTGCACGGGCGATCTCGAGACCCACCCCGTCACTCGCTCCGGTGACGAGGGCGATGGCGCCGGTCAGATCGGGCAATGACGTCGTCCAGCGGTTCGCCTGCTGCGGTGCTGGTGCCATGGCCCGTCTCCTCGGGGTCGGCCGCGGTGCTCGCGGTCACCACGATAACGGGAGCGTGAGGAGACACCCCTGATACGCCGGGCTCGAGCAAGTGGCGTGGATAGTCTGATCCCCGAGCCCAGCCTCGCCTCGTGCGCAGCTACAGGACTCACAGCGCCCGACCGGCTGCGGCGGGCACGACGAAGGGGTGGCCGAACATGACCCTCGCAATGCCTGAGACCGACCCGAAAGTCACACCCCGCACGCTGCTGGTGCTGGCGGTTCCGGCGCTCCTCGTCGGTGTGCTGAGCGCGCTCATCCTCTGGCTGCTCGAGAAGGCGGCCGATCTCCTCGGCGGTGTCCTCTGGAACGCGCTCCCGGGCGCTCTCGGCATCGATCCGTCGGGCTGGTGGATCATCCTGGTCCTCACCGTGACCGGGCTCGCCGTGGGCATCGCACTGCAGGTGCTGCCTGGTCACGGGGGCCCCGACAGCGTCACGACCGAGCTCATGGGCCCGCCGCTGCCGCTGAAGGCGCTGCCGGGCCTCGCGATCGTCACGCTTCTCGGTCTCGCCGGAGGCGTGAGCCTCGGCCCCGAGAATCCGATCATCGCGATAAACGCCGCGATCGTCGTCTCCCTCTTCGCGCGACTGATCCCCCGCGTTCCCGGTCAGCTCGCGATGCTCCTCGCCGGTGCGGCGACGGTCGGCGCCCTCTTCGGCACGCCGGTGGCGGCGGCCCTGCTCTTCACCGGGATACTCGCCGCCCTCAAGTCCGGCGGCTCGCTCTGGGACCGCCTCTTTCTTCCGGTGGCGGCAGCCGGCGCCGGGGCGACCACGATGCACCTGCTCGGAGCGCCGCCCTTCGCGTTCGACCTGCCCGACTCCGGCGCTCCGCAGGCGATCGACTTCGTCACGGGAACCGTGCTGACGTGCGCCATCGTGCTGATCGGCCTCGTCATGCTCTACGCGATGCCTCTCTTCTACCGTGCGCTGCACGCGCTCCGGTACCCGATCGTCATCGCGACGGTGGGCGGACTCCTCCTCGGCATCCTCGGATTCATCGGCGGTCCCATCACGATGTTCAAGGGGCTGACGCAGATGGGCGAGCTGCTGGACGATCCCGGTCAATACGATGCCGGCCAGCTCGCCCTGATCGCCGGCATCAAGATCCTCGCCCTGCTCGTCGCCGCGTGCGCCATGTTCCGCGGCGGCCGTATCTTCCCGGCCACGTTCATCGGCGTCGCGCTCGGGCTGCTGGGCAACGCGCTGTTCCCCTCCATCCCGATCACCCTCGCGGTGGCCTGCGGCATCATCGGCATCATCGTCGTGGTGGCCCGCGACGGGTGGCTGGCGCTGTTCCTCGCGGCCGCCGTCGCCGGCGACTTCTCCCTGCTGCCGCTCCTCTGCGTGATCATCCTGCCCGCCTGGCTGCTCGTGTCGGCCGTGCCGGAGTTCCGCATCGTGCCGCCGGCGTCCGCTGCGGGTCCACCCGTCGAGAAGCCCAGGCCGACGGCAGACCCCGCGAGCCTCGGCGTGAGGGAGACTACGGCGCCTGCGCCGCCGCGACGAGGCTGGGGAGTGCCCGTTCGATCGTGTCCATCGTCGCGGTGAGCGAGATCCGAAAGTGCTGAGGCTGGTCGAAGACCGTGCCCGGCATGACGTAGACGCGCCGCTCCGCCAGTGCATCGCAGTACGCCTGAGCGCTCCCGCCCGGTGCCTTGCCCCAGAGGTAGAAGGTTCCTTCGGGGCGGGTCAGGGTGTAGCCGGCGTCGCTGAGCGCGCCATAGAGCCGGTCGCGCTTGCGGGTCAGCTCCACCATGTCGATCGACACCCCCTCGAGCGCGGGGACGCTGTATTGCATGAGGGCATTGGGGAAGTCCCAGCCAATGGCGAGCTGGACGGGCATGAATGCGCCGCGCAGCTCTTCCCGCTCGTCCCGCGGAAGCAGCGGCGACAGCGCCAGATAGCCGAGACGCTGCCCGGGGGCGAGGAGGACCTTGCCATAGCTGTAGTCGATCATCGTCCATGGATATGACCCCACCGGGCTGTCGAACCCGATCCCGTCGAAGCGGATCCGTCGGTACGGCTCGTCGGAGAGCAGCCAGATCCGGCGGCCGTGGGTGCCGGATGCCCGTTCCAGCACGGTGGCGAGTTCATCCCACGTCTCGCGAGGAAAGATCCTCCCGGTGGGATTCGAAGGCGAGTTCACGATGACGACACGGGTACGCGGCGTGATCGCCCGTGCGATCGCATCGATGTCGAGCGAGAAGTCCGTCGGATCGAGCGCCGCCGTGACTGGAACGAGGTTGGCCGCGAACAGCATGGGGTCGTAGCAGAACCATCCAGGCGCCGGGATGACGACCTCGTCGCCGGGGTCGGCGACGAGGGCCAGCGCGAGCTCGATCGCACCGAATGCGCCTTGAGTCATCGCGATGTCGTCCGGCTCGAAGTCGAGTCCGAGTTCGACGCTGAGCCCAGCGGCCACGGCTTCCTGAGCCGGGCGCTCGTTGGATTTGTACGCGTACCAGTCGACCGATCGCGGCTCGAGCTGGGCACGCATTGCGTCGGTGAGGCCGGACAGCGCCATCTCGTGAGGGTTGCCGAACGTGAAGTCCAGGGCCTCGGGGTCCTGCGCGAGCGCCTGCATCTTGGACAGGTATGCCGTCACCCGGCGTATGGACGAGTTCGCCCTGGCTGCTCGCTGAGACAGCACCATGCCGACCACCCTTCCGGGGTCGCGGCCGCGGTCCCCGGGCTCAGACTCGCAAGTCCTGCACCCCGCCGTCAATGGGTGCCGGGCAAGAAGAAACCCCCTCCTGTAGAAGCCAGGAGAGGGTTTCAGTGGCTCCGACGGGCGTCGATCCCGTGACCTCACGATTTTCAGTCGTGCGCTCTACCAACTGAGCTACAGAGCCACGCGGCATCCGAAGCTGCCGCGTCCTAGACGAAAGGCCCTCTTCGAAGAAAGGGCCCGTCGCTTAGAGCGACCCTGACGGGACTTGAACCCGCGACCTCCGCCGTGACAGGGCGGCACGCTAACCAACTGCGCTACAGGGCCATGCATATTCAATTGTGTGTCGGATTGGTGACCCCAACGGGATTCGAACCCGTGCTACCGCCGTGAAAGGGCGGCGTCCTAGGCCACTAAACGATGGGGCCGGATGAACCCCGGCTCATCCCCGGCGCTCACGCTTACCGACGCTCAAGCATACGCAATCCTCTGCGAATGCGCCAATCGAGGGCGCGTCCGCGAGAGGCATTTCGATTCCCTGCTCGAGACTGACGGGTGCGGTTCGGCCTGATCAGGGGCAGGATAGAAGTGCGGCATCCGTTGCACTTGTGACCAGTGTTGCTAGTGTGAAAGACGTTGTGACGCGGCGGGAGGATCGAGTGGAGTCCGAGCAGGCCCTCGACGAGTGCGGCTGCGCGCCGTCCGCTCGCGAGCGCCGGCTGCTGTGGCCCGTGAGCCGCCGCGGGTGCTCTGGGCTTCGGGATCCTCGGCCTCGCCACGATCGGCGCACTCGGCGGGCCCCTCATCTCTCCGGCCTTCGCCGCGGACTATCCCTCGTGGGACGACGTGGAGGCGCGCCAAGGCGAACGAGGCCGCCAAGGCGGCCGAGGTCGCCAAGATCCAGGCGCTCATCCAGGCGCTCGCCGATGAGGTCGCTGCCAAGCGCGAGCTCGCGGAACAGGCAGCCGATGAGTTCTATGTCGCGCAGCAGGCGTACTTCGATGCCGCCTACCGCGCGGACCAGCTGCAGCTGCAGGCGGACGAGCAGGCCGCGACGGCCTGGATGCCGCGAACAAGGCCGGCCGCGTCGCCGCCCAGCTCTACCGCAACGGCGGCGACGACACATCGCTCGAACTGTTCTTCTCTGGGTCGGCCGCGTCAGCCGACGACCTGCTCGCGCGCCTCGGCACGATGGACAAGCTCATGGAGCGCAACCACGCCGTCTACGCCGAGGCCATCACCGCGCGCGACGCCGCGCAGAGCCTCAGCGACCAGGCGGTCGTGGCCCGCAACGAGCGCGACCGGCTGAAGCAGGAAGCCGAAGTCAAGATGATCGCGGCGCAGGACGCGGCGGATGCCGCGCAGGCCGCACTCGATGAGCAGCAGGCTCGCGAGGGCGAGCTCCAGGCGCAGCTCGCCGCACTCCAGGACACCACCGCGGCGACGATCGCGCAGTACCAGGAGGGCGAGCGGCTCCGCAAGGAGGCGGAGGCCAAGGCCAGAGCCGAAGCGGAAGCCCGAGCGAGGGCCGAGGCGGAGCGCCTCGCCCAGCAGGGCGGCGGCGGTGGCGGTGGCGGCGGCGGTGGCGGTGGTTCGGGTGGCGGCGGCGCGGTCGTCGGCTCAGGCTGGGCGCGACCATCGTCGGGTGTGCGCACTTCGGGCTACGGCTCGCGGACCGTTCAGTGCGGCACCAGCTACTGCTCGAGCGGCTATCACTACGGCGTCGACCTCGCGGCGGGCTGCGGGGCCGGCATCTACGCCGCCGCATCCGGGCACCGTCGTCTACTCGGGCGACAACGGCGGCTACGGCAACTACATCAAGATCGACCATGGCGGCGGGATCGGCACCGGCTACGGGCACATCCGCCCCGGCGGGCTGTTCGTCGGCCGCGGCCAATGGGTGAACGCGGGCCAGCTGATCGCGAGCGAGGGTCGCACCGGCAACTCGTTCGGGTGCCACCTGCACTTCGAGACCTACGTCAACGGCAGCCCCGTGAACCCGATCCCCTTCATGGGGGCGCGAGGCATCTCGGTCTGACCCGACGCCGGGGTCAGACGTTCGGTCCGGGCTCCGCCGTCTTGGGTGCGACGCCCTCGCCCTGCGTGGCGGTCTGACCCTCGTGCTCCTTGAAGCGGTCGAAGGCCTCGCCGACCAGGCGCTCCGCCTCAGCGGCGCTCGCCCACTCGTCGACCTTGACCCACTTGTTGGGCTCGAGGTCCTTGTAGTGCTCGAAGAAGTGCTCGATCTCCTTGCGGGTGAACTCCGGGATGTCGTTGACGTCCTGGATGTGGGCCCAGCGCGGGTCCTTCGACGAGCACCGCCACGACCTTGTCGTCGCCGCCGGCCTCGTCGCTCATCTTCAGCACGCCGACCGGGCGGACCTTCGCGAGCACGCCGGGGGTGAGATCGAAGTCGAGCAGCACGAGCACGTCGAGGGGGTCGCCGTCCTCGCCGAGCGTGTTCTCGAAGAAGCCGTAGTTGGTGGGGTAGCCGAACGCCGTGTAGAGGATGCGGTCGAGGAAGACCCGGCCGGTGCCGTGGTCGACCTCGTACTTGACGCGGCTGCCGCGGGGGATCTCGATGACGGCGTCGTACGCGCCCATGTGGTGCTCCTTCGGAAAGACGGTGGGATGCCGCGACAAGCCTAGTCGGGGCCGCTGGCGTCGATGTCCGTACCGTTCTCAGGACCGTTATGATCGGCGGGACAGTGCCGCCGCGCCGCCACGCGACCACCTCTGGACGACGTGCGGAGTGATCCTGAGAACGGTACGGGGCGCGTGCGCACAGCGCGCGGATACGGTGGGTTGTGTGAATCACCGACCGCGCGCTCGACCCTGCCGTCGCCGACGTGCGGCGGGCCGTGCGCGCGGCACTCGGCGCCGTCGCCAGCGGGTCCACAGTGGTCGTCGCGCTCTCCGGCGGCGCCGACTCGCTCGCACTGGCTGCGGCCGCCGCGTTCGAGGCGGCCCAAGTCGGGGCTCGCGGCGTCTGTCCGTCACGGTCGATCACGGCCTTCAGGACGGATCTGCGGCTACCGCGGCCAACGCGGCGGCCCAGGCCGCGCGGGCTCGGTCTCGAGGCCCGCGTCGTTCAGGTCGAGGTCGGCGCCGACGGCGGTCCCGAGGCGGCGGCGCGCGAGGCGCGATATGCCGCGCTTGCCGCGGCGGCCGCGCGAGATCGGCGCCGCGGCGATCCTGACGCGGCCACACCCTCGACGACCAGGCCGAGACGGTTCTGCTCGGCCTCGCCCGCGGATCGGGCGGTGCGAGCCTGCAGGGCATGGCCGCGGCATCCGATCTGGAAGGGATCACGCTGCTGCGTCCTCTGCTCGACGTGCGCCGCGCGACGACCCGCGCCGCGTGCGCGGCCGCAGGGCCTCGAACCGTGGGACGACCCGCACAACGCCGACCCGCGTTACGCGCGGGTGCGGGTGCGCGAAACGGTGCTGCCCGTGCTCGAGGCGGAGCTGGGGCCGGGGATCGCGGAGGCGCTCGCCCGCACGGCCGCGCAGCTGCGCGAAGACGCCGACGCCTTCGACGAGATGATCGACGAGACGATCGAAGACATCGTCGAGCACGCGGAGGCGGGCATCTCGGTATCGGTCGCTGCGCTCGCCGCCAATCCCGCGGCGCTGCGCCACCGCATCATCCGCCATGTCGTCGCCGCCGAGTTCGGCGCGAGCCTCACCCGCGCCCAGACGCTCGAGGTGGCGCGGCTCGTGACGGACTGGTCGGGGCAGGGGCCGATCGACCTGCCCGGATGCCGCGCCCGCCGCAGCGGCGGGCGGCTGGAGTTCACATCGCGCTGACAGCGAAGCCCGATACTCTCTGACCATGCGCGCGGCTGAAATCCAGAACGAGCTCACCCAGGTCCTCGTCACCGAGGAGCAGATCCTCGCGAAGCTCGACGAGATCGCGGCCCAGGTCGCCGAGGACTATGCGGGCAAGAACCTCCTCCTCGTCGGCGTGCTCAAGGGCGCGGTCATGGTGATGGCGGACTTCTCGCGGGCGCTGCCCACCGTGGTGCCGATGGACTGGATGGCGGTGTCGTCGTACGGCGCCGGCACGAAGTCGAGCGGTGTGGTGCAGATCCGGAAGGACCTCGACGAGGACCTCCACGACCGCGACGTGCTCATCGTCGAGGACATCATCGACTCCGGTCTCACGCTCAGCTGGCTGCTCGAGAACTTCGCATCGCGGGGTGCGGCATCCGTCGAGGTGTTCGCGCTCCTGCGCAAGCCCGATGCCGCGAAGGTGCAGGTCGACTGCCGGTACGTCGGCTTCGACATCCCGAACGAGTTCGTCGTCGGGTATGGCCTGGACTACGCGGAGAAGTACCGCAATCTGCGGGATGTCGCGATCCTCGCCCCGCACGTCTACCTGTCACCGGCGCGCGTCAGCAAGCCGGGGGTTTGGGGCGGAGCCCCATCGGGCAGCGGTACGCCGTAGGCGAATACGCAGGTAGGGCACAGAATCCCCGCGATACCCTGAATCCACCGTTGCCTGGGCATCCTGAGCCCCGCCGGACGGATCGTCGACGAAAGGGATCGGGCTCCCGCCCGCACCATGGACATCAAGAAGATCACCCGCAATCCGCTCTTCTACGTGCTGATGATCGGGTTCCTGCTCGTCGTGGGCTTCTCGCTCATCTCGAGCCTCGGCGGCGCGAAGCAGATCTCGACGCAGGAGGGTCTGCGAGCTCCTCGCGGGCGACACCGTGACGGAGGTCGTCAACACCGACGGCGATCAGCGGGTCGACATGAAGCTCTCCGAGCCCTACGAGGGCGCGAACGACGTGCAGTTCTACTACGTCTCCGCGCGCGCCGCCGAGGTCGTCGACGCCATCAACACCGCGGACCCCAAGGACGGCTTCAACGACGCCGTGCCGCGGGCCACCTGGTTCGACGGGATGCTGTCGCTGCTGCTGCCGATCCTGCTCCTGGGTCTGCTGTTCTGGTTCCTGCTCTCGAGCGCACAGGGCGGCGGCAGCAAGGTGATGCAGTTCGGCAAGTCGCGCGCCAAGCTCGTCACCAAGGAGATGCCGCAGGTCACCTTCGAGGACGTCGCCGGCTCGGACGAGGCGATCGAGGAGATGCAGGAGATCAAGGACTTCCTGAAGGACCCTTCGAGGTTCCAGGCCGTCGGTGCGCGCATTCCGAAGGGCGTCCTGCTCTACGGCCCTCCCGGAACCGGCAAGACGCTCCTCGCCCGCGCGGTCGCCGGCGAGGCGGGCGTGCCGTTCTACTCGATCTCGGGCTCCGACTTCGTCGAGATGTTCGTCGGCGTCGGCGCCAGCCGCGTGCGCGACCTGTTCAACCAGGCCAAGGAGACCGCGCCCGCGATCATCTTCATCGATGAGATCGACGCGGTCGGCCGCCACCGCGGCGCCGGCATGGGCGGCGGCCACGACGAGCGCGAGCAGACCCTCAACCAGATGCTCGTCGAGATGGACGGATTCGACCCCAAGGTCGAACGTCATCGTCATCGCGGCGACGAACCGCCCCGACATCCTGGACCCCGCGCTTCTGCGCCCCGGGCGCTTCGATCGCCAGATCGGCGTCGACGCACCCGACCTGAAGGGCCGCACGCGGATCCTCGAGGTGCACGGTCGCGGCAAGCCGCTCGCCGACGGCGTCGACCTCGAGGTCGTCGCGCGCAAGACACCCGGCTTCACCGGCGCCGACCTCGCCAACGTGCTGAACGAGGCCGCGCTCCTCACCGCCCGCTCGAACGCGCAGCTCATCGACAACCGCGCCCTCGACGAGGCGATCGACCGCGTGATCGCGGGTCCGCAGCGCCGCACCCGCGTGATGAAGGACAAGGAGAAGCTCATCACCGCCTACCACGAGGGCGGTCACGCGCTCACGGCGGCGGCGATGAACCACACCGACCCCGTCACGAAGGTCACGATCCTTCCGCGCGGCAAGGCGCTCGGCTACACGATGGTGCTGCCCGCTCGACGACAAGTACTCCGATCACCCGCAACGAGCTGCAGGACCAGCTGGCCTACGCGATGGGCGGCCGCGTCGCGGAGGAGATCATCTTCCACGACCCCACGACGGGCGCCTCGAACGACATCGAGAAGGCGACGAGCATCGCCCGCAAGATGGTCACCGAGTACGGCATGACGATGGATGTCGGACCCGTAAAGCTCGGCTCAGGCTCGGGTGAGGTCTTCATGGGCCGCGACATGGGCCATGGTCGCGACTTCAGCGAGCGCGTCGCGGAGCGCGTCGACCTGCAGGTGCGCGCCCTCATCGAGCAGGCCCACAACGAGGCCTACGAGGTCATCAACTCGAACCGCGAGGTCCTCGACAGGCTGGCGCTCGACGCTCCTCGAGAAGGAGACGCTCGACCACATCGAGCTGGCCGAGATCTTCGCCGACGTCGAGAAGCTGCCGCCTCGCCCGCAGTGGCTCTCGAGCGAGCAGCGCCCGGTCTCGCACCGTCCGCCGGTCGACGTTCCGGTGCGCGGCATCCCCGAGCCGGTCGCCGCATCGGTCGAGGCGGAGCAGGCCGCACCCGAGAAGGCGCCCAAGCGCCGCCCGACCGGTCAGGCGCGCCCCGCAACCGCGTAGGCTCGGCCTGTGGCCGTCGATCGGGAGCGCGTCGCCGCGCTCGTGCGTGAGCTGCTCGAGGCGGTCGGGGAGGACCCCGATCGTCCGGGCCTGCGCGCGACGCCCGGACGCGTCGCCGACACCTACGCCGAGTTCTTCGCAGGGGTGGGGCAGGATGCTGCGGCTCCCCTCGCCCACACGATCTCGGTCGCGCACGGCCCGGCGCCCGAGACGCTGCCCTCCGGAGCCGTGATGCTGCGCGACATCCGCTTCCGCTCGGTGTGCGAGCATCACCTCCTGCCGTTCCGCGGCCACGCCCACATCGCCTATCTCCCCGGCGAGCAGGTCGTGGGGCTCGGGGCGCTTCCGAAGGTGGTGGACGTCCTCGCCTCGCGGCCGCAGGTGCAGGAGCGCCTGGGCGAGCAGATCGCGGACGTGATCGCGTCCTCGCTCGACACCCGCGGGCGTGCTGGTGGTGCTGGACGCGGTGCACGAATGCGTGACGATGCGCAGCGGTCAGCAGTCGGATGCCTCCACCGTCACGATCGCCGCGCGCGGGGTGCTCGCCGAGCCGGTCGCCCGCGCCGAGCTGATCGCGCTGATGGGAGCGACCCGCGGATGACGACGCTCATCATGGGCATCGTCAACACGACGCCCGACTCGTTCAGCGACGGCGGCCGCTACCTCGACGCGGACGCGGCGATCGCCCACGGTCTGCGGCTGCGCGCCGAGGGTGCGCACCTCCTCGACATCGGCGGGGAGTCGACGCGTCCCGGTGCCGAGCGCGTTCCGGTATCCGTCGAGCAGGAGCGCGTCCTGCCGGTCGTGCGGGCGCTCGCCGAGGCCGGCGCCGTCGTCAGCATCGACACGATGAACGCCGCGACGGCCGTGGCGGCGATCCAGGCCGGCGCGCGGATCGTCAACGACGTGTCGGGCGGCTTCGCCGATCCGGACATGCTCCCCGCCGTCGCGGCCACGACGGCGGACGTCGTGCTCGGACACTGGCGCGGACCGTCGGCGGACATGTACGCGCGTGCCGTCTACCAGGACGTCGTCAGCGAGGTGCTCGCCGAACTCGGCGAGCGGATCGACACGGCAGCGGCGGCCGGCATCCCTCCCGCCCGCGTGATCCTCGACCCCGGCATCGGATTCGGGAAGGTGGGGGAGCAGAACTGGATGACCCTGCGCGGCCTCTCACGATTGAAGGCCACCGGCCACCGCGTGCTCGTCGGCACCAGCCGCAAGCGCTTCCTGGCTGAGACCCTTGATCCGGATGCCGCACCCGAGGTGTCGGAAGGGCGGCGCGATCTCGCGACCGCCGTCACCAGCGCGCTGGCAGCCCAGGCGGGCGCCTGGGCGGTGCGGGTGCACGACGTCGCGGCGACTCGAGACGCGCTGCGAATCGTCGTCGAGCTGGGAAGGAGAGAGCCGATGGACGAGATCACCCTGACCGGGCTGCGCGTCTTCGGACGCCACGGCGTGTACGAAGACGAGCGGAGGGTGGGCCAGTACTTCGTCGTCGACTTCACGCTTCGCGTCGACACGCGCCGGGCCGCCGAGACCGACGACGTCGCCGACACCGTGCACTACGGCGATGCGGCGCAGCAGGTGGCCGCGATCGTGGCGGGCGAGCCCGTCGACCTGCTCGAGACCCTGGCGGCGCGGATCGCCGATGCGCTGCTCGAACCGCCCATCGTCGAGAGCGTGCGCGTCACCGTGCACAAGCCCGACGCCCCGATTCCGCTGCCGTTCGCCGACGTCTCGGTGACGGTGGAGCGCGAACGGGGCGTGCGATGAGCCGCCGCTCCGCAGGACCTGTCGATCGACATCGACCCCGACCGGCCGCGCCGCGCGCCGGTGGAGGCCGTCGTGGCGCTCGGCGCGAACCTCGGCGATCGCGCCGCGACGCTCGACCGCGGCGGTCGATGAACTGCGCCGACTGCCGCTCGTCGACAGGGTGCGCGTGTCCGACGTCGTCGAGTCCGTCGCGATGAAACCCGACGGACCGGATGCCTCGGCACCGACGTACTTCAACGCGGTCGCCATCGTCACGACCCGCCTCGCACCGTCGGTGCTGCTCGCCTATCTGCACGCGATCGAGGACCGGCACGGCCGGGAGCGCCGCGAGCGGTGGGGCGATCGCACGCTCGACCTCGACCTCGTCGCGTTCGGTGATGTGCGCAGCGACGACCCGCGCCTC
Source organism: uncultured Actinomycetota bacterium (assembly GCA_963751055.1). Classification (GTDB taxonomy): domain Bacteria; phylum Actinomycetota; class Actinomycetes; order Actinomycetales; family Microbacteriaceae; genus Microbacterium. The sequence goes on from CAVVTB010000012.1 coordinate 653,204, forward strand.
GCCGTCCCGCACCCGCGGGCGGCGCGAGCGCGACTTCGTGCTCGCTCCCTGGCTCTCGCTCGATCCCGAGGCCGAGCTTCCCGGCGAGGGCCGTGTCGACGCGCTGCTCGAACGACTGCGAGCATCCGCATGAAGCGCACCGGAGCCGGCATCCTCATCGTCACGGCGGCGCTCGGAGTCGCTGTGGGATTCCTCCTCGACCAGGTGCTCACCTCGACGGGGCGGCCGACATTCACGCCGGCCGTCACTCTTCCGATCCTGCTCCTGCTCCTCGGACTCCTGTCCGTCGCGCTGGCGATCCCGATCCGCCGCGCGACGCAGTCGACCACGGCGAGCGCGGTCAATCCGTTCCGCGCGCTGCGGATCGCCATGCTCGCGAAGGCGTCGAGCATCGTCGGAGCCGCCTTCATGGGAGTCGGCGCTCGGACTGCTGATCTTCCTGGTGACCCGGCCCGTCGCGCCGTCGCTAGGCTCGATGGGCACGATCATCGCGACGGCCGTCTGCGGGGCGATCCTCGTCGTCGCGGGACTCGTCGCGGAACACCTCTGCACCATCCGGAAGGACGACGATGACGAACACCCCGGAGGACGACGCCGGACTCCAGCCCCGCCTCCACGACCACTGACGGCAGTGCCTAACGGGCTCCGCCGACCCCGGCTCGCTGACGCACGCCGACGCGGGCACCTACGACCGACTGGTCGAGCCGCGCTCCGAGAACCGGCTCGCCCTCGAGACGGGCGTGTGGCACCAGATCTCGCGGAAGTACGTGTGGGTGCAGCTGATCTCGACCGGACTGTTCTTCGCGGTCGTCGTCGCGGCGACCCTCGTCCTCACGCTGTGGCTGCACCAGCGTGGGCGTGGATCCCGGGCGTCATCCTGACGGTCATCATCGCGTGGACTCTCGCGATCCTGCCGCGGCAGGCACGGGCGATCGGCTACCAGCTGCGCGAGGACGACCTCGTGTTCCGCCGCGGCATCCTGTGGCAGCGACTCGTCGCGGTGCCCTACGGCCGGATGCAGCTCGTGGACATCACGCACGGTCCGCTCGACCGGGGGTTCGGCATCGCGCAGCTCAAGTTCGTGACCGCGGCGGCGTCGACCGGGGTCACGATTCCCGGGCTCGAGCAGGCGACCGCCGAGACCCTGCGCGACCACCTCGTCGCCGTCGCCGAGAGCCGCCGCACCGGGCTATGACCGACCCTCCCCCCGCAGCCCCAGCCCGCGCAGGGCCCGCCTCCGGGCGCGCTCGCAGCGCCGGTGCCCGCGTCCGAGCATCACGTCCCGCCGCCGCAGGAGCTCGTGCGCTCTCCGCTGAGCGACGGCGAGTGGCACCGTCTCCACCCGCTCACGCCGCTGCTCCGCGGCGGTCTGTTCCTTCTCGTGGTCGTCGGCATCATCGTCGCGAATCTCCGCGACCGGCTGCTGTACCTGTTCCTGCCGTGGCTCGCGCCAGACGCCGATCTCGACGAGTTCGAGGAGTTCGAAGGCGCCGGCGATCCGATCGACTTCGTCATCGCCAACAACCTCTACCTCCTCGCGGTGCTCGCGGTGCTCGGCGTCCTGCTGGTGCTGACCGCGATCTTCTACCTCTCGTGGCGGTTCCACACCTTCCGCATCACGGGCGATGACGTCGAGGTCCGAAGCGGCATCCTGTTCCGCACCCAGCGACGCGCGCCCCTCGACCGGGTCCAGGGCGTGAACCTCACCCGCCCGATGGTGGCGCGCCTCCTCGGCATGGCGAAGCTCGAGGTCGTGGGCGCGGGCGCCGACGCCAACGTGAAGCTCGAGTACCTGTCCACCGCCAACGCCGAGGCGGTGCGCGCCGACATCCTGCGTCTGGCATCGGGCCGGCGCCTCGCCGATGCCGCTGCCCGCTCCGGCGACCCGGCGGCTCGCTCGTCGCGCGTCGCCGCGCTCGGGCACACCGTCAGCCGGGGGATCACCGGACTCATCGAGGGCGACGAAGCCCCCGCCGCCGTGCCCGACTCGGTCGTCAACATCCCGGTGGGCCGGCTCGTGGCATCCCACATCGTCAGCCCCACCACCGTCTTCCTCGTCCTCGCGACCATCGCGGTCGTGGTCGGGGTGTCGCAAGGCGTCACGTGGCTGCTGTTCGGCTTCGTGCCTGCCCTCATCGGCGTCGCCGCGTACTGGGTGCGCTCCATCCTGCGCTCGCTGCGCTACTCGATCGCGCCCACCCCCGACGGGGTGCGGATCACTTTCGGCCTGCTCACGACGGTGACCGAGATCCTCCCGCCAGGACGCATCCACGCCGTCGAGATCACGCAGCCGATCCTCTGGCGTCCCGCCGGCTGGTGGCTCATCCGCATCAACCGGATGAGCGGGCGCAGCGCGACCGATTCGAACACCGACCAGTTCACCACCGTGCTGCCGGTCGGAACGGCGGCCGACGTCGAACGGGTGCTGAGGCTGGTGCTCCCGTCGGTGCCCGAGGCGGAGTGGCCGCTCATCGTCCAGCGAGGGCATGTTCGGTCCCGAGACGGACGACTCCTTCACGACGACTCCGCGTCGCGCGTGGATCATCCGTCCGCTGTCGTGGCGGCGCAACGGCTTCCGCCTGACCGACGACGTCCTCCTGCTGCGGCGCGGGATCGTCTGGCGCAAGCTCGCCATCCTGCCGCTGGCGCGCCTGCAGAGCTTCGCCGTCCACCAGGGGCCCATCGACCGGATGCTGCGCGTCGCGATCGGGCGGGTCAACGTCGTCTCGGGTCCCGGTGTACGCGCAGTTCGCCGCGATCGACCGCGATCAGGCACTCCGCCTCTTCGAGGACGTCGCGCGCGCCACCGTGCGCGCCGCCTCGGGTGATCGTTCGCATCGATGGGCATCGGATGCCGACGCCGGCGTCGACGTGGATGACCGGCGTGTCGACGGCCGGTCCTCAGAGCCGTCCGTCCCCGAATTCGCGGAGACGCGACCGGCCGACGGTGGGACGGAGCGCGAGCAGTGACGCGCGACGGACGCCTCGGGCGTCGGAGTCATCGGGGCAGGCCGCGTCGGTCCGGTGATCGGGGCCGCGCTGGCCGGAGCGGGCCACGCGCTGGTGGGCATCACGCACGGCTCGGACGACGCTCGCGTCGAGGCGATGCTGCCCGGCGTCCCGCTGCTGGATGCGCTCGAGGTGGTGCGCCGGAGCGAACTCGTCGTGATCGCCGTCCCGCACGACCAGCTCGAGGGCCTCGTGCTCGGCCTCGCCGAGATCGGTGCGTGGCAGCCGGGACAGCTCGTGCTCCACACCGACCCCGCCTTCGGCACCGACGTCCTCGCTCCCGCGGTGGCCAAGGGCGCCATTCCGCTCGCCGTCCACCCCGCGATCGCGTTCACCGGAACCTCGATCGACCGGCGGCAGCTCACCGGCGCCTACGCCGCGGTGACCGCACCCGCGGCCGTGCTGCCCATCGCGCAGGCACTCGCCGTCGAGCTCGGCTGCGAGCCGGTCGTGGTGGCCGAGGAGGACCGCGCCGCCTACGCCGAAGGCATCGCCACCGCCACCGAGTTCTCACGCTCGATCGTGCGCCAGGCGTCGGCGCTGCTGCGCCAGGCCGGCGTGCCGAATCCCGGCGCGTACCTGACGGCCCTCGCCCACTCCACGATCGACCACGCGCTCGCCGACGCGGGTTCCGCGTCGGATGATGGGCCCACCGCTACGATCAACGGATGATCAGCACCATCGACGGGCTGCGCACCCGACTGGCCGAGGCCAGAGCCGCAGCACCGGACGGGGCCAGGATCGCGCTCATCTCCACGATCGGCGCCCTCCACGACGGCCACATCGACCTCATCCACCGCGCCCGCGAGGTCGCCGACATCGTGGTCGTCTCGGTCTTCGTGAACCCGCTCCGGTTCACGAACGTCGGCCGAGTTCGAGGCATACCCGCGCACTCCCGACGACGATGAGCGACTGCTCGCGTCGCTCGGGCGTCGATGTCGTCTTCGCGCCGACGACGGACGAGCTGCTCCCGACACGGATCGAACACGACCAAGGTGAGCGCCGGCGACCTCGGGCTCCGGTACGAGGGACGGTCCCGCCCGTTCTACTTCGACGGGCTGCTCACCGTCGAGGCCAAGCTCTTCCACCTCGTGAGGCCGGATGTCGCGCGTCTACGGCGAGCGCGACCGGCAGCGGATCTTCCTGGTGCAGCGGATGATCCGCGACCTGTACTTCGACGTCGAGGTCGCGACAGTCGAGACCGTGCGCGGCGACGACGGACTGCCGGTGTCGACGCGCGTCGGGCTGCTCGAGGATCGCGACCTGGCTGCCGCGGCCAAGCTCCCCGCCGCCCTCGACGCCGCGGCATCCAACGCCGACCGAGGTGTGGACGCCTGCATCGCCGCGGCGCAGTCGTCCCTCATGGGCGAGCCGCGGATCCGACTCGAGTACCTGAGCGTCGTGGACCCGGCATCCTTCCTCCCCGTCGACGAAGGCCATCGCGGACCCGCTCTCGCGCTGATCGCGGCGACGATCGCGGGACACCGATTCATCGACAACGCCGAGATCTACATCGCCTGACTGGCGCGGAGACCCATGAGAATCACCAGGATCGGCGGACCGACCGCGCTCATCGAGTGGGAAGGATGGCGCATCCTCACGGATCCGACGTTCGATCCGCCCGGACGCAGCTACGCCTTCGCGCCGGGCGCCAGCTCCCGCAAGACGACAGGTCCTGCGATCGAGCTCGACGACATCGGCCCGCATCGACGCGGTGCTGCTGAGCCACCACGGTCACGCCGACAACCTGGACGACGCCGGCCGCGCAGGTCTGGAGCGCGCCGCCGTCGTCGTGACGACGGTCGCCGGCGCCAAGGCGATCGCGCACCCGGACGCGCGTGGGCTGAAGGCCGGCGCGACGACCGTGCTCGCCGCGCCGGGACGGCCGACCGTCACGATCGCCGCCACGGCCGGCCGGCACGGCGCGCCAGGCACCCGGCCGCTCGTCGGGCCGGTGATCGGATTCGCCCTGACTCTCGACGGGCGCACCGCGCCCCGGCGTGTGGGTCACCGGCGACACCGTCCTCTACGGCGGCCTGCGCCGCGCGGTCACCGGGCTCGAGCCCGATGTCGCGATCGTCCACATCGGCGCGGTGAAGTTCCCGATCACGGGTCCGCTCGCGTACACGATGGATGCCGCGGCCGCCGTCGAGCTCATCGGACTGGTGTCGCCGGAGGTCGTCGTGCCGGTGCACGTCGAGGGCTGGAGCCACTTCTCGCAGCAGGAGCAGGCGGCGGCGGCGCGTGTTCGACGACGCCCCCGCGTCGGTGCGAGACCGCATCCGCTGGCTGCCGCTCGGCGAGGCCGACCGAGCTCGCTCGCGCCTCTGACCCGGCGACGCCGGCCGCCTCAGGATTCGCCCGGTGGCGCCGCCGATAGACTTGGGCCCGACTTTGCGAGGAGCCCGCACCATGACCGACACCCCTGCCCCGGAGCCGACCGACGAGGAAGTCTTCGAGCAGAAGGCGGTTCGCCTCGCCAAGCGCGAGCGACTGATGGCTGAGCGAGCGGATGCCGCCGGCGGCGCCTATCCGGTCTCGCTGCCGATCACCGACACGATCCCCGCGCTGCGCGAGCGATTCGCCGACCTCGAGGCAGGCGCCGAGACCGGCGTGACCGCCGCTGTCGCGGGCCGCGTCGTCTTCAGCCGCAACACCGGCAAGCTGTGCTTCGCGACGCTGCAGGCGGGCGACGGCAGCCGCATCCAGGCCATGGTGTCGCTCGCCGCGGTCGGCGACGAGTCGCTCCAGGCGTGGAAGGAGCTCGTCGACCTCGGCGATCACGTCTTCGTGTCGGGCGAGGTCATCTCCAGCCGGCGCGGCGAGCTGTCGATCATGGTCGCGGAGTGGGCGGTCGCGGCGAAGGCGCATCCTGCCGCTGCCGAACATGTACGGCGAGCTCAGCGAAGAGAGCCGGGTGCGCAGCCGCTACCTCGACCTCATCGTGCGCGATCGCGCCCGCGAGACGGTCATCGCCCGCGCGAAGGTGAACGCGAGCGTGCGACGAGACGTTCACCGCGCACGGGTTCCTCGAGGTCGAGACGCCGATGCTGCAGGTGCAGCACGGCGGGGCATCGGCTCGCCCGTTCATCACGAACTCGAACGCGTTCGACGCCGATCTCTACCTGCGCATCGCACCGGAGCTGTTCCTCAAGCGCGCCGTCGTCGGCGGCATCGACCGCGTCTTCGAGATCAACCGCAACTTCCGCAACGAGGGCGCCGACTCGACGCACAGTCCCGAGTTCGTGATGATCGAGGCCTACCAGGCGTACAGCGACTACAACGGGATCGCCGACCTGACGCAGGAGCTGATCCAGAACGCAGCCGTCGCCGTGACCGGCTCGACCACGGTGACGTGGGCCGACGGCACCGAGTACGACCTCGGCGGCCAGTGGGAGCGGCTGTCGATGTACGACTCGCTGTCCGAGGCATCCGGCCGCGAGGTCACCCCGCAGAGCTCGCTCGAGGAGCTGCTCGCCTTCGCGACCGACGCCGGGGTCGAGGCATCCCGCCGCACGCGACCCACGGCAAGCTCGTCGAGGAGCTGTGGGAGCACTTCGTCAAGGGCGGCCTCACGCGGCCGACGTTCGTGATGGACTTCCCGCTCGACACGAGCCCGCTCGTCCGCGAGCACCGCTCGATCCCGGGCGTCGTCGAGAAGTGGGATCTCTACATCGCGCGGCTTCGAGCTCGCCACCGGGTACTCCGAGCTCGTCGACCCGTCATCCAGCGCGAGCGATTCATCGAACAGGCGAAGCTCGCCGCGCGCGGCGACCTCGAGGCGATGCGGATCGACGAGGAGTTCCTGCGCGCGCTCGAGCACGGCATGCCCCCGTCGGGCGGCATGGGCATGGGCATCGACCGACTGCTCATGGCGATCACGGGGCTCGGCATCCGCGAGACGATTCTGTTTCCCCTGGTCAAGTAGTCTTTCGGCGGCCTCTTCCCCCTGGTCAAGTAGTCCTTCGGCAGCCTCTTCCCCCTCGTCAAGTACGCCGCTCGTCACGTCCGGGGTGCTGGACGGTCGAACGCCCACTCCGGGAGATGCCCGGCGTGCACGAAGGAGCGGACGATCTCGCCCAGTCCGTGCTCGGGTTCGATCTCGCACGCGAGCTCGGCATAGTGCGCAGCGTGGGTCGACCGGCCGAGCGCCCATGCCAGCCACCCGCAGGTCGCGAGGATTCCGGCGCTCTCCGCACGGGGCGACACTGCCGCGAGCCGGCGCGCGAGCTCGAGACCGGCCGACAGCCGCTTCGCCTCGGGCCGCTCACCCTCGCCCCACATGTGCATGGCCAGGTGGGCGGGATACTCCTCACCGGCCTCCCACCGCAGCTGCGCGGCGAGCGCCTCGTCGCCCGCGGCGAGACCGCCGCACCACTCGACCAGCGCGATGTCGCGCAGCGCCGGTCGGCTCAGGCACCAGATGAGCGTCGCCGCGTCGTACGGTGCGAGCGCGGCGGCATCCCAGGTCAGCGCCTGCTCGAAGAGCACGGGCGCATCGTCGAGTCCGCACACCGCGGCGAGGGCGCGAGGGTCGATGCGGGGATCCTCCCCTTCGCCGGGTTATGGATGCCGCACCCCTCGCCGCGGCATCCGCGTCGGCTCCGCACAGCAGCTCGGCCGCGGCGGCCAGGGCGTGCAAGGCATCGGCGACCAGCTCCCTCTGCGCGGGGTCGGCGCTCGGCAGCTCGGTGCCCGACAGCTGGTCCCCGACCGGCGACGGGAACGCCTCCAGCCCGTCCGGCTCGATCCCGAGCTCCGCGAGCGGCCACCCGGCATCGGGGCAATCCGCGTCGAGGTATGACCCCCACGCGTCGGCCGCGACACACAGGGCATCGACGACACGCAGGCCACAGGCATCCGCTCGCTTCTCGATGGCCCGCGCGAGTTCGGCATGCGGGATGCCGTCGCCGCCGAAGCGAGTGATCGGTGTAGGCGACGACGGCGACCGCGTCCGCGGCGGCGACCTTGCACACCATGCCGATGAGGGTGGATGCTGCGCAGTCGACATCCGCGCCGGGTGACGCGTCCGGCAGATCGACGCGCATCGCGCCGAGGGTGCGTTTGCCCGAGAACGGGACGAGGACGAGGCTGCGTGTCGCGTGGAAGCCGAGCAGCCGGGGGATGAGGGTGAGGAACTCCGCCGCGTTCGCGGCTTTCACGATGGTCGTCATGGCATGAGCGTGGGCGTTCGCACCGTCGCCGTGGGACGACTTGCGGCGATTGGGGATGCATCTGCCCGCGAGGTCGCGCTGGGGAGGAGCCCCGCCGGCCGTCGCGGACGGCGGGCCGCGTATCCTTGGAGGTATGGATGACTACTGGGTGGCGGTGTTCTGGTCACTGCTGCCGACCGTCGTGGTCAGTGCCATCTTCTTCTTCATCCTGCGGGGGATCATCCGTGCCGACCGCACCGAGCGCCGCGAGTACGCACGGATCGAGGCAGAGGAGCGCGCGAAGCTCGGCCTGCCGCCGGTTGCCGCGGCTGTGCTCAGCGAACCGCCCGCTCCCTGCATCCGATCGTCCTGCCGCTGCCGAGCACTGATCCGGCTCACGACTACGCTGGGCACACGCCGGTAAGGCGTGCGAAGGAGACACGGTGATCACCATCACGTTCGACGCGACGTGGTGGCTGGTCCTCGTCTTCGTATTCGATCTCGTGATCCGCATCGCCGCGATCATCATCGTGCCCCGCAACCGCCGGCCGACGGCGGCAATGGCGTGGCTGCTGGCGATCTACTTCATCCCGCTCATCGGCGTGTTCCTCTTCCTGCTCATCGGCAACCCACGGCTGCCGCGCAAGCGCCGGCGCAAGCAGGAGCGCATCAACGGCTACATCCACGACACCAGCGAGCACCTCGACTTCGGCACGCTGCGCCCGCACGCGCCGGAGTGGTTCACCTCTCTCGTGACGCTGAACCGCAACCTGGGCGCGATGCCGCTCGCCGGCGACAATGCGGCCCACCTCATCCCGGAGTACCAGGAGAGCCTCGATGCGATGGCGGACGCCATCCGGGCGGCGACCCGCTACGTCCACGTCGAGTTCTACATCTTTCAGACGGATGCCGCGACCGACAACCTCTTCCGCGCCCTCGAGGAGGTCTGCGCACGCGGCGTCGTCGTGCGCGTGCTCCTCGACCACTGGGCGAACCGCGGCAAGCCGTTCTATCGGAAGACCCTCAAGCGCCTCGATGCCATGGGTGCGCAGTGGCATCTGATGCTCCCGGTGCAGCCGTTCAAGGGCAAGTACCAGCGGCCCGACCTGCGCAATCACCGGAAGCTCCTCGTCATCGACGGGCAGATCGCGTTCATGGGATCGCAGAACGTGACCGACTCGACGTACAACCTGAGAAAGAACATCAAGCGGGGACTGCACTGGGTCGACCTCATGGTGCGCCTCGAGGGTCCCGTCGTCGCCTCGGTCAACGCGGTGTTCCTCTCGGACTGGTACAGCGAGACGGATGAGACGCTCACCGACGAGATCGACCTCTTCGACGTGACGTCCGGACCGGGGGATCTCGACTGCCAGATCGTGCCGTCGGGCCCCGGGTTCGAGTTCGAGAACAACCTGCGGCTGTTCCTGGGACTCATCACGTACGCGCAGCGCAAGGTCATCGTGGTGAGCCCCTACTTCGTGCCCGACGAGGCGCTGCTCCTCGCGATCACGACCGCGTGCCACCGCGGACTGGAGGTCGAGCTGTTCGTCTCGGAGGACGGCGATCAGGCGATCGTCTACCACGCCCAGCGCAGCTACTACGAGGTGCTCCTGCGCGCGGGCGTCAAGATCTGGATGTACCGGAAGCCCTTCATCCTGCACTCCAAGTCGATGACGATCGACGACGAGACGGCGATCATCGGCTCGAGCAACATGGACATGCGCTCGTTCGGTCTCAACATGGAGATCTCGATGCTCGTGCGGGGCGAGGAGTTCGTGCGCGAGATGCGCGGCGTCGAGGACATGTACCGCCAGCTCAGCCGCGAGCTGACGCTCGAGGAGTGGGAGACAGCAGCCGCTTCGGTCCACGGTCCTCGACAACCTCGCCCGACTGACGTCGGCGCTGCAGTAGCGCGCGTCGTCGGATGGGGCCTGGGTAGGCTGGCGCTGTGGTGGAGGAAGTGGCGGTTCCGCTCGATGTGCGGCTGCGCTTCGGACGCGCCGCCGTGCAGGTGGTCGCTGATCGCATCGACGCCTCTGTGCTGCACATCAAGGGGGATGCCGTCGACCCTTCGCTGCGCCCGATGCAGATGGGCACGGATGTCGACATCCTCGTTCGACCCGCCGACGTGGCCCGACTGGACCAGGCGATCCGGGGCGAGGGATGGCGGCTCTACAGCACGTTCGCGTATGGATCGCCGTTCGGGCACGCGCAGACCTACCTGCACGACACATGGGGGTACCTGGACCTCCACCGGTCATTCCCGGGGATCGGCCTTGACTCGGCGTCCGCCTTCGACGTGCTCGACCGCGACGGCGGTTTCATCGACGAAGTCGGAATCGCGTGCCGGGTTCCCGGCATAGACGCGCAGGCGATTCTGCTGCTTCTCAACGCTGCGCGCGCGGGGGGACGCGGCAACCCGGATGTCGCCTGGATCTGGGGTCGCGCGTCGCCCGACGACTCGAGAGCGACTCGTCCGGCTGGCCGATGAACTCCGCGCTCGCGTTGCGCTGGCAGCCGCAACGGGCGACTTGGAGCAGTACCGGAGCTCCCGCGAGTATGCCCTGTGGAAGGCGATCTCTGACGGAGGTCTCGCGAGGCGCCGAATGGTGGGGCCGCATGCGTGCGGCTTCCTCGGTGCGCGAGGCGCTCGTCCTCGTCGGCACGGGCTCCGCGTGTCAACATCGAGCAGCTGACGCACGATCTGGGACGGGAGCCGACGCGAGGGGAAGTGTTCCGCGAGTTCCTGCGCCGGCAGCGGCAGGCGGTGGCTGAGGTGCGTGCGTGGGTGCGAAAGCCGCGCGCATGAGCGATCGGACGGACGCCGATCCGGTCGCGGTGTGGGAGAGCGGCGACGCCGTGTACATCGCCGTGCTGCCACGAGGGCCGATAACGGTCCTCGAAGGCTCTGCCGCCACGATCTGGCTCGCGGCGCACGCGGGACCGATCGAGGGTGCCGCGGACAGGGTGGCGGGCGCCACCGGGCATGGAGGTCGAAGAGATCCGCGCGTCGGTCGACGAGTTCGTCGGCCGACTCATCGCGCAGGGACTGCTCTCACGCTCGCACTGAACACACCTGCGATACTTGATCGATCTGTGCGAGAGGAGCGCTGTCCATGGGCACGAGCGCGCGCGCGCAGATGACGCTGATACGTCTCGCCGATCTGTGGGGCGAACGTCTGGCGGTGGACGCTCATGGCCGCGGGGACGGCGCTCGGGGCATACTTCCTGCTCGAACGCGGAGTGCAGAACGGCGTGCTGACGGCAGCCGTGATCGGCGTGCTCGTCATCGGCACGGTGCTCTCGTTCTCGAAGCCGATGGCGATCGCCCTGATGGCCATGCCCGTGCTCTTCATCGCTGAGCGCCTCGGTCTCGGTGGCAGCGGTCTCTCGGCCTCGGACGTCGCGCTCGCGGCGGCGTTCGGAACCGCTCTGCTTCTCGGACACCGTCCCTACAGTCGCCCCCTGCGTGCGATGCTCCTCCTCAACCTCGTCTATCAGTTCGCCACGCTCTTCACGGTCATCATCAACCCGTTCACGGCGAACACGATCGAGTGGTTCCATGCGTGGCTCCTGATCTCGGGCGCGCTCATCGTCGGATGGTCGGTTGCGCGGGCCGGATATGCGCGGCTCGCTCTCAACCTCATGGTCGGGGCGGCGCTGGTGATCGCCGCCGGCACTCTTCTTCACGGGGTTGCTGCAGTACGCCGGCGGCAACTTCGCGGAGGTCTACCCGGCGTGGCCGTTCCCCATGCACAAGAACTTCGCAGGCACAGTGATGGCGTTCATGGCGATCACGGTGTTCGTCAATCCCGACTGGGTCGGCTGGACGAGGCCGGCGCGGACGTCCGTGTTCTGGGTGCTGCTCGCGGCGATCGTCATGACGCAGTCGCGTCAGGCGATCATCGGGCTCGTGGTCGCCATCATCTTCGTCGTCCTGCGGAGGGGGGTCCACGGGCGGTCTCGCTTCGCCCTGCTGCTCCTCATCCCGGCGGTCTGGCTCATCGCGACGACGGTGATCGACCAGGTGGAGTCGCAGAACAAATTCAACTCGCTGTACCAGCGGATCGACTGGGTCAGGGAGGTCTACGCGCTTCTGGAAGCAATCTCCGATCTTCGGGCACGGGCTTCGCTATTGGTACACGGGGGATGTAGCCCCCTTCCAGCCTCCGCAGGCCGAACTGGAGGTGGCTGCCTCCGCCGGCGTCGTGGGTGTGATCGGCTTCGTGGCGATGTGGATCGGGTTCTTCGTCGTCCTGTGGCGCATCGATCCCCGGTTCGGGACGCTGGCGATTGCAGTGATCGGCAGTCGGATCGTGCAAGGGCAGTTCGACCTGTTCTGGGTCGCTGGGCAGGTCTCGATTCCGTTCGTGATCGCCGGCATCTGTCTGGGTGCTCAGGCACTGGATGCTCAGAAACGGCCGAAGTCAGGATGTCGCGACCGAGCTCGCTCCATCCCTGACGGTTTCAGGACGGGCTCCGCGCGCTGAAGCGGTGAGAGCGCGGCGTGCGCCGGTCTCGACAGCGGCGTGACGTACGATGGAGCCACTTCCGCGGCGACATTGGGGCGCCGCGGCAGATGCAATTCAGAACACTGGAGGGCCCATGGAGCTGCGCGAGTACCTTCGCGGCTTGCGACGTCATTGGCTCGCCATCTGCCTCATGACCCTCGTTGGTCTTGCCGCGGCGTTCGGCTGGTATCTCCTTCAGACTCCCGTGTACCAGGCGACCGCTATCGGACTGGTTCAAACCCGAGAAGTCGCGCAGGAGCAGGAACAGAACGAGAACCTCGTTCTGCTGCCTCAATTCGACGGCTTCGCGCGGTCGAAGATCCCCACTTACATGGAGATGGCGACCTGGAGGGTCGTCGCCGAAGGCGCGATCGCCGACTTGGGGCTCGACGGGGAGCCCGAGCGAGGTCGTCTCACGCATCACTGTCGAGAACCCGGCAGACACCAACATGATTCGCATCACCGCCACCGGGCAGACTCCGGAGGATGCCGTCGCGCTCGCTGAGGCCTGGTTGGGCTCGCTTGTCCGCGGCCATCGATGACACCGAAGGCGACGGCACCGAGGGTTCCGCGCCGGTCTCGATCTACGTGACCCAATCGGCCATCCTGCCCGATGCGCCGATTTTCCCGGATCTCAGCACGAGCTTGATCGTCGGCGGAGTCCTCGGGCTCGGCGTGGGCATCGCCTTCGCCCTCATGAGGACCGCTTCCGACCGTCGCATCCGCGCTGCGGATGGCGTGGAGTCACGCACCGGGCTGCCGGTCGTCGGCACCATCCCGCTGACGAGTTCGGGTGACAGTCGCCTCTTCGACGCGAGCACGCTGTCCGAGACGGGCGCGCGGTTCGCCGTGGCGGAGGCGCTGCGCTCGCTGCGCACGAACCTCCAGTTCATGGATGTCGACAACCCGCCTCGATCGATCGTCGTCACCAGCCCGGTGCCCAGTGATGGCAAGTCGACGATCGCCTGCAACCTCGCCGCCACCCTGGCCGCCAGCGGCAAGCCCGTCGTGCTCATCGACGGAGACCTCCGTCGATCGACAGTGGCCAAGACGATGGGCCTCCCTGGCGGCGCGGGGCTGAGCGACGTGCTGTCAGGACGAGCGGAAATCGCCGACGTCCTGCAACGGACGTCACACCACGACAATCTCTTCGTCCTGACGGCCGGCAGCACCCCGCCGAACCCGAGCGAGGTCCTCGGGTCCGAGCGCATGCGAAGGCTGATCGATGACCTCGCCGAGCACGCCACCGTGATCATCGACGCCCCGCCCCTCCTGCCCGTCACAGACGGTGCGGTGCTGACGCATCAGGCCGACGGCGCGCTGGTGGTCGTGAGCATGGGGAAGACCACGTACGATCTGCTCGAGAAGTCGCTCGACACGATCTCGAAGGCCGGAGGCCGGGCACTGGGCGTCGTGCTGAACAAGGCACCGCTCAAGGGCGTGGACTCGTCCGCCTACTCGTACGAGTACCGGCGTGACTACGGGCTCGCCGGCGCTGCCGAGCCAGGCGCGGACACCGGCTACGGCGTTCAATCTCGACGGTGTGTTCGCGGAATCTGCGCCCGCAGAGCCAGCGCGGTCGAAGGAGAAGGTGCCCAGCCATCGCGTGCGGCGGAGCTGAGGCGGCGCGGTGGATGCTGATCCCCGCGGTCTCGCACGATCCGTCTCGGTCGTGGTCCCGCTTTTCAACGGCGCGGCGCACATCGCCGAGACATTGACGTCGATCCAGCTCCAGTCGCTGCCGGCGACACAGGTGATCGTGATCGACGACGGGTCGACCGACGATGGTGCCGACATCGCTCGGGCGCATCCCGTCGACGCGACAGTGGTGTCTCAGCCCAATCGCGGTGTCGCGGTCGCACGCAATCATGGATTGAGCCTCGTCACCGGCGACTGGGTGGCATTCCTCGATCAGGACGATCTGTGGCACCCGGAGCATCTCCACCGCACGATGACCTGGCTCGACGAGCATCGCGACGCTCGCATCGTCTTCCTTCGCGAGGTGGCGTTCTCGACGCTGGACGAGCGGGAGCGCCTCCGGGCAATGGATGAGCTCGCCGGCGGCTGGGCGAGCATCCGCGTGCCTCGCGAGGGCGCACTGGCCGCGCTCGTCGACGGCGTGGATGTCACAGGGAGCGCCGACGTCGAAGTCAACGACGTGCGCGCCATGCTCCGGGGCCCGATGTCGATGACGACGAGCTTCGTGTCGGATCCTGCGCTGCTGCGTCTCGCGGGCGGATTCGCTCCCCATGCCCCCGCGATGGATGACTACTGGCTGCTCGTCAACGTCGCGCGCCTCGCTCCCGATCCCTCAAGTGGACCAGCCCACGGTCTTCTACCGGGTGCATACCAGCGCGACATCCCGGTCCACCCGGCTGGGCCTGCCTTTCCTCTCCTCGGCGGTCGCGCTTCGGCTCGGCGGAGGAGTGATTCCCGTCGCAGAGGGCTTGGGGGGCCACCTGGACGGCAAGCTGCACGATCACCTCTTTCGGGAGCTCCTCAGCGCCCCCGAATACCGCGATCGCCGATTCCGAAGCGCAGTCGGTGCTCTCGCCCGACTGCTGTGGCCCACTTCGGGGCGGCGGCGGGAGCGCGTTCGCGCCCAAGTCGCGGCCCGGTTGCCATGGCTGCGCGACGTCGTTCACAGGCTTCGCGCGCGGTGTATGAGTCGCCCGATGCCAGACGCGGGACCCCGTAGCGTACGCAACCCGGCTCGATGCGCTGCGCTTTCTGCCAGCGATCGCCGTAGAAGACGTCTACTCGCCGCAGGTAATCGCGCACTCCGTCGAACTCGAGCGGATAGCGCGCCTCGCACGCCGAGAGCAGAGCCGAAGCGTCAAGCTCGTAAGGGTCATCCCGCAAGGTCGAAAGCTTCACGACGGGCAAGCGCGGCGGGGAACCCAATGCCCGGTCTGCGAGTGCCGCGGCCACATTCCACTCCGGTGTGCGCGCGTGCGCGAACACGCGCTTGGTCCACCCCGCGAGCTTCCTCCACCGTCGCTCAGAGAGGAAACGTGCGGCCGCCCGGTGGTCGACTCGCGCGGCACCGACTAGCCGGTCGTAGTACGACGGCCGGAAGTACGACGCCAGCTGGAGCCCAGCGTCTCGCAGCTCGGTCGAGAGCCCCACTTCGTATCGTGTGATCACTTCGTCACGGCTGTCCAGCGTCCGAACAGCATCCCAGAACGCGCGGAATGCGGTGGACTCGCAGGCCTTTCGACCGAACACCAGGAAGTACGACTGGAGGTGGGGAGAGAATCCATACCCAGGTGTCAGCCCCCACACATCGGCTCTGCGCCGATCCATCCGGGCGAACATGTCTTGCAGACCCTCAAGCGGGACAACCGCACTGTCATTCAAGAGGATCAGCCGGGTCAGCCCATCCAAACCGATCTGCTCCAGTCCCGCGCGGTAGCTGGCGAAGTCGTGGCCCACGTTGGGGCGGTCGAGAAGTTCGGCGTGCGCACGCAGCCACGAGCGACTGGCCTCCGTGAGTTCCGATGTCGAAACGACAAGAACCCGGTCGACGACCGTCTTGACCGCGAGGATGGTTCGTCGCACGTGCGGGGCGACGTCCCCGTGCGGGTCGAAGTGAGCCATGACCGCAACACGGGACATCCGCTCCGCACCGGTCACGCCTTGACAATACAGCGGGTGCGCGCTGTTCGCCTTGGACGGGTTACCACGAAGGTGCCTTCGCGGCACCGGAGCGCCGTACGGCGCCGTCGCAGGCAATCATGGGTGAGCGTGGTCACCGGCGCCAACTATCATCAGACAAGGCTCGCACCAGCGAAATCGCAGAACGTGGGAGTCTGCCGATCCATGAAGGTCGGCGCTGCGGTCGCTCTCAACCTGGAGGAATCGTGCGACATCGCCGCATCATGTCCTTGCACTGGGACAACATCGACCCTGCCATCGTGCGCGAGCAGGCCGAGGTATTCCGGCATCTCGGATACGAGATTGAGCAGGTCGAGTCCACCGGACTCCACCACGGACGCTTTCTCGACGAGCGCATGCGCAGTCTCGGAGTGGATGACAGCGCGCTCTTCGTTGACATCGACTGCATTCCTCTGAACTCAGCCATCATCGATCGGGCATTCGCCATGGCCGAAGGGGGCGGCATCCTCGGCTGTGCCCAGGCAAGCGCGCACGTCGACTCTGACCGCATCTACACCGGCCCGATGTTTCTGGCGGTCGCCCGCTCCACCTGGGACAGTATCGGGCAGCCGAGCTTCTGCTCGTCATCATCCGGCGACATCGCGCAGGATGTTCATGACGCTGCGGTCCGTGAGGGTGTCGACGTCGAGTACCTCGAGCCGTGGGCCACAGCACTCCCGCAGTGGCGTCTCGGCGCAGAGGGCCTCTTCGGCTTCGGCACCTTCTATCGCGGGGGCGTGTTCCACCTGTTCCAGTCGCGAGACAGCCAGTACGCGTTCCTGCTCCACGAACTCGCAGCGGATGTGATCGCCGATCGTCAACCGGACGTTCTCGCATACTGCAGACGTGCGCTCGATGCCTACGCCCGAAACTGGAATCGTCCCTCCGAGCGCTTGGCAAGGCTGAAGTCACGAGTGAGGCTGCGATCGAGGTTGCGGTCCTGGTGGGGTGGTGCGGTCAAGTCGACTGCGTATGCTCCCGTCAAGTCCACCGGCGTCGCTCTGAACGAACACGACTAGCATGAAGGGGCCGGCGAGGCACCGGAATGCACCTTCCGTGTGAGCATTCCGCCGTCCCCGAGCCGATGGGAACTGCGAGCTGGAGATGACCCCCGAGCCCCTCGCCGCCCGCGCACTGGCCTTCTACCTTCCGCAGTACTTCCCGATCCCCGAGAACGACGAATGGTGGGGTCCGGGCTTCACGGAATGGACCAACGTTGCCCGTGCGCGGCCGCTCTTCCGCGGCCACCAGCAGCCGACGCTTCCCGCCGATCTCGGCTTCTACGACCTGCGAGTGCCTGAGACCCGTCACTCCCAGGCCGAGCTCGCGCGGCGCTACGGCGTCGAGGCGTTCGTGTACTGGCACTACTGGTTCGGCGGTGGCGACCGCATCCTTGATCGTCCGTTCCGGGAGGTGCTCGCCAGCGGCGAGCCCGACGTCGGGTTCGCGCTCGCCTGGGCGAATCAGACCTGGACCGGCACGTGGCACGGTGCGCCGGACCGGGTGCTCAAGGAGCAGACCTACCCCGGCCCCGAAGACGACCTGGCCCACTTCGAGAGCATCCTTCCGGCGTTCCGCGATGAGCGCTATCTCCGCGTCCACGGTAAGCCGGTCTTCTATGTCTTCCGGCCCGAGGAGCTGCCCGACGCCGCGGCGTTCGTAGACAGATGGCAGGGCATGGCTCGTCGCGCGGGCCTCGACGGGCTCTACCTCGTCGCTGAGATGAGCGACCTGCTGGGCCGTGGGGCGCGATACACCCGCGTGGAGGCCGATGGCTTCGACGCCGGGGTCTACATGCGGCTTCCCGTTGAGATCACGCAGTGGACCACGCTCAAGATGCGAGCGCGCCGCAAGGTCTTCGGCGGTCCGGAAGTGTGGCCGTACTCGGACTCCGTCGTCGACTCCTACACACGCGGGCGACGCATCCAGCCATGCGTGTACCCCAATTGGGACAACACCCCACGGGCAGGTCGCCGGGGCCTCGCTGTCACCGGCGCGTCGCCCGAGGGCTTCGAGCGCAACGTCCGCGCGGCCGTTGCGCAGCTTGCCGATCGTCCGCTCGAGGAGCGACTGCTCTGGGTCAAGTCCTGGAACGAGTGGGCGGAGGGGAACCACCTCGAGCCGGACCTGCGACACGGTCACGGCTGGGGCGAGGCCCTGCGATCGGGTCTGGCGTCATGACCGGATCAGATCAGGCGCTGCCGCTGCGCATCGCGATGATCTCCTACTACCTGCCCAGCGAGAGCAAGATCGGGGTCGGCTATCAGGTCCACGCGCTCGCGGATGAGTTGGCGCGTCGCGGTCATCATGTCGACGTCTTCAGCCCCTGCGCACCCGTTTCGGGCGCGCGCTACAACCATGTGCACGTGCCCCTCTCCGGCTCGCTGCGAACCTTTCGCTTCGCCTTCGAGATGCGTCGCCGGGACCTGTCGTCGTACGACGTTCTGCACGCCCACGGCGAGGACTACTGGATGTGGCGCCGCCGCGTGCCCATGCACGTCCGCACTCTGCACGGATCGTGCTTCGAGGAGGCCATCCACATCCGCGGGGTCAAGGAGAAAGCGCGGATGGTGCTCCTCGGTTTCACCGAGGTCCTCGCGAGCCTGGTGGCTGACCGGACGGTGCTGATCTCTCCGCAGACGCGCCGGTGGACGCCGTGGGTGTCGACGGTCATTCCGAACGGCGTCGACACACAGCGCTTCGCGCCGGCGTCGTCTGCAGGCGAAGCATCGCGGATCCCACGGTTCTGTTCGTCGGAACCTGGCGCGGACGCAAGCGCGGCGCGGAGCTGGCGAGCGATCTTCGCCGAGAGGGTGCGCACGCGCGTGCCCACCGCCCGACTCAGGATGGTGACGCAGGATGCACCCTCTTCGCTTCCCGACGGGGTCACCGTTCTCGGCCGGCTCGGACGACGATGCGCTCGCCGACGAGTATCGGCGCGCGTGGGTCTTCTGCCTCCCTTCCAGCTACGAGGGATTCGGCATCCCGTACGCAGAGGCGATGGCTGCTGGACTGCCCGTGGTGGCGACGCCGAACCACGGCGCGCGATACGTGACGGATGCCGGCAGGTCCGGCATCCTCTCGGGAATCGACGACATCGATGCCCCGATCGTCCGGCTTCTGCGCGACCGCGACGAGCGTGAGCGCTGGCGTAGCCGGTCTCTCGAGCGGGCCGCGGTCTTCGACCTCGAGCGCGTGG
This sequence comes from uncultured Actinomycetota bacterium, assembly GCA_963751055.1. Lineage (GTDB taxonomy): Bacteria > Actinomycetota > Actinomycetes > Actinomycetales > Microbacteriaceae > Microbacterium. The sequence goes on from CAVVTB010000012.1 coordinate 672,733, forward strand.
TCGACCAGTACGAGCACCTCTACCGTGCCCGTCGGCGCCGAGGGGCGCTGTTACCATTGCGTCCCGAATGATTCACCGCTCCGGAAGGGGAACCATGGGAGTCGCCCTCGTGGTGAACACGTATGAGCGGACGTATCGGTCCGTTCTTGCGCCCGGGTTCTTCCCCAAGGTCGTCGACTCGAACCTGCGACAGTTCGATGAGGTCGTCGCGCTCGTGAACAACGTCGACGACGAGTCCGACGCTCGATCCCGCGCCGAGACCCTCCTCAGCCGGGGCGAGATCACGGGCTATGCATTCGTGGCGGATCACATCGGGCCCGTGCTGGAGCGGACAGGTCTCTCCGTCCGGTCCCTCCGTCGGCACCCATATCTGCTGGACTACGGGCTCGTCATGCCGCACGTGTGCGAGTCTGAGTGGCTCCTCGGCTGGGACGCCGAGACCGAACTTGAGACCCCGGCGAACTGGGTGGATCCGGGCATCGAACTCCTCGAGAGCAACCCCCGGCTCTTTCACACTTCCCTCGCCTGGCCCGGCTTCACGGCCGACTGGCCCGGCTACGCGGCCGAAGAGGTCGGAAGGATCGGGGACTACAGCATCAACTGGGGGTTCAGCGACCAGCTCTTCCTGCTGCGTCGTGCCGATCTCATCGGCAGGATCTACCAGCGCTTCGCACCCATGGCGGCCGCGCGACATGCGCCGCACCCGACCACATTCGAATATCGCGTGGAGGCCAACCAGCGCGCGACGCGCAGGCCCAGAGCGACGCTCACCACCCTCCGGTACAAGACGCACGACGTTCCCGGTGGCGTCCTCGGGAGGGTCGGCTCTTCGAGGTTCGAGTACGAGCGGATGCGAGCGCTCTACCGCTTGGAGTACTACATGCTCAAGCGCCTGCCGAAAAGCGCCGGGCCACGGTGGTCCAACTCGGCTCCCGTAGGGCGAGGTTGATCAGGCGCTCTGCGGCCCTCACGGCGTCGGTGGAGGGCATGTAGCGACGCAATGGGCAGGGTGAAGATGCCCCACGCGGCGACGCGTGCCGCATAGCCCACCTCCCGGTCTCGAACGGCGGAGATCAAGTCCCCGAGATTCTGGTCGGCGGAGATCGATACGAATGTTCGTCGTCGGGCGCGCAGCAGTGCGACTCGCTCGCTGTTGCCGTCTCGCTTCGCGGTTCGCAGAATGTCGCGAATCGACCGCCTCCCTGCGCGGCGGCCCGCCAGACTTCGCCGGGTGACATTTGAGGCGTGCCGTCGATAGAAGACGAGCGCTCGGTCCACGCCCACGAACTCACCCTCCAGAAGGAGACGGGCGATGAGGTCGTTGTCTTCGGAAGGCTCCATCCGCGTCCGGCACCCGCCGACGGCGAGGTAGGTGTCGCGCCGGACAAGCAGCGTGGTGATCCTCGGTGCCGCGACGCGGCCGGAGAGCATCTCGTTGCTCGACGCATCCGGCGCCCCCCACGGCTCGCCGATCGGCCGGCCGTCCGCATCGATGTACTCGCCGCCCGTGAAGCACGCGATCGCGTCCGGGGCGCGGACCAGCGCAGACAGCTGGGCGCGCAGTCGGTCTGGATGCCAGAGATCGTCGTCGTCGAGGAACGCGACCCACTCGGAATCGACCTGGCGCACGCCGGCATTACGTGCAGCGGCGATCCCCGACGGCTCCTGGCGGTAGTACCGCAACCCGAGTTCTCGCGCGACGTCTTCGAGCCCTGGAGCCGGCGAGCCGTCGTCGACGAGGAGGATGTCCGAAACCGGGAGGGTCTGAGCCCGGAGAGAGGCGACGGCCTCGGCGAGGTACGGCCCGCCCCGGTTCGTCGGAATGATCACGCTGACCGTCGGCCGTCCCACACGCTCTCCCCAAGCTGCCGCATCGCCCCGGAGGACGGGGCTCGATCAGTTTAGACTGGCGCGATCGGGCATCTCGCGCCATCACCCGACCATCTGCGGGGATGCGAGTGATCCCGGAACGGACCGCATGACGACCCACAGCATCTGCATCGTGACGTACGAGCGCCGCGATTTCCTGCGGCGGTGCCTGACGTCGCTCAAGGCGAACGTGACGCCCGATACCGAGATCGTCGTGGTGGATGCCTCGGCCACAGGCTGCGGCCGCGATGGTCGAGGAGGTGTTCCCCTCGGCGACCTACGTGCACGCACCGCAGCTCGCGGGGTGGATGACGCGATCGCGGAACGAGGCGACTCCGCCACGTCACGGGCGACATCGTCAGCTTCCTGGATGACGATGTCGTCGTCTCGGCCACGTGGCAGGAGCGCTGCTCGACGCGTTCGCGGACCCGACGGTGACCGCCGTCGCCGGACGCACCCGCAATCTGCAGCCGGGGGAGGACTCGTACGATCAGCCGGTCGGCCGACTTCTTCCGGATGGGTCGCTCACCGAAGGCTTCGCCTCGCTGCCGGGCGGGGTGATCGACGTCGACCATGGCATCGGCGCGAACATGTCGTTCCGCCGCTCGATGCTCGCTCTGCTCGGCGGATTCCGGGACGATTACCCGGGCACCGCGATGCGCGAAGACACCGACATGTTCCTCCGCGTCAAGCGGGCGGGTGGCAGGGCGGTTTTCGTGCCGGATGCCGTCGTCGACCATCTCCCTGGACCGCATATCAAGGGTCAGAGGTTCGACACGCGCTACAAGCTCTACGCGCGACGGAACCACATGGTGCTCCTCGCGCGAGACGCGGGCATCCGCTCACCGAGCCTTCGCCGGTGGATCAGGCGCGAGTTCCGATCGGTGCGGCGACGCACCGGGTCTGTGGCGCAAGGTTCGACGATTCGGCGTGACCTCGATCGGCATCGCCTGGGGCGCCGCGGCCATGGTGCGCGACGCGCGGTGGGCGCCCATCGCACCCGCCCGCGACGACCCGGCTGGGCGCGAGTTGCGCGAGCTGCTTTCGCGCTAGACGGAGGCGGTTGCGGCGCCGCGGATTAGAGTGGGGCCGATGGACGTGCTTCGACTCCCCGCCCGCGTCGCTCGGCATGTGGCGTGGCGAGTCGGGCGGATCACGACGGTGACGCTCGACGCGATGAGGCGCGGCGATCGGACACTCATCACGACTCCGCCGGCAGGGCTTCGGTTCGGCAACTGGCTGTACTTGTGGCTCGATGCGCATCAACGCACCGCTCGCCGGCGAACCGCACCGTCGTTCTCGAGGCGCCGGGGATGGACGTCTGGCTCGATGCGTTCCCTGCCCTGCGAGGACTTGACCGTCTCGCGCGATCTCGTCCGGTTCCACGATCGCAGGGAGTGGGACGTGGAAACGTCGTGGAAGCAGCGATTCGATGTCGACTTCACGCGGCAGTCGCTGGACGCCTTCATCTCCGATTGCCTCGCCCCCTACATCCACGCGGATGACTCCGGGATGCTGGTGATCAACGTCCGACGCGGGGACTACTACAGCGACCCTGGCCACCGCGAGCGGTATGGCTTCGACCAGCTCGGATACCTGCAGGACGCGCTCGCGACGGTGGGGCCCGTCGACCGCGCGCTGATCGTGTCGGATGACCCGGACTGGTGCCGAGAGAACCTTCTCGAGATGGTGGAGGCGACCTCCGAGACCGTGGACTTCGCCGACCGCGACCCTGTGTCGAATTTCAAGGCGGTGGCCGGTGCCAGCCGGATCATCGGCACGAACTCCACCTTCTCGTACTGGGGCGCGTACGTCGTCAGGCGTACTGCACGCATCGCCCGTCGTCGTCATGCCACGATTTCACGGTCGGCTGCCGCAGGGCTCAGACGCATATCAGCTCGACCCTCGGTGGATCGCAATCGACGGATACTCCTGAGCCGCCGAGCGCCTATCGCGGTCTGCTCAACGCAGGTCGCCGAGTTCCACGAGTCGCGCGAAGTCCAGGTTCTGATCGCGAAGCAGGGCGAAGGTCCCCTGAGCCTCGACGCGGCCGTCCTGGAGGAACACCAGGTTGTCGGCGTGCCTCACGGTCGAGAGTCGATGAGCGACGATGAGGATCGTCAGGCTGCCGCTGAGCCCTCTCAACGTTTCGGTGATCTCGTGCTCGGTCACGTTGTCCAGCGCCGACGTCGCTTCGTCGAGTATGAGCACCGAAGGCTCGCGGTAGAGCGCACGAGCCAGACCCAGACGCTGTCGCTGGCCACCCGAGAGGCGAACCCCCCGTTCGCCTACGACTGTGTTCAGGCCGTCCGGGAGCTCGGCCATCAGGTCGGAGAGCTGCGCCTGTTCGAACGGCCGTCCCGCACCCGGGCCTCATCCACGTTGCGGCGCTCGATGCCGAACGCGATGTTCGCCAGCACGGTGTCATTGGTGAGGAAGACGTCCTGCGGCACGACGCCCAGAGACGCGTACCAGCTCGCCTTGTCGTCGAGGACCGAGCGACCGCCGCACGTGATCATCCCTGAAGTCGGCTCCTGCAGCCCGAGGATCAGGTCGAGGAGCGTGCTCTTGCCCGCTCCGCTCGATCCCACGAACGCCGTCGTCCGATTCTGCGGGATCGTCAGCGTCAGGTCGTGGAAGACGGGCTCGGCGGCGTCGGGATAGCGGAAAGCGACATGGTCGAGCGTGATGTCGCCCGCGTACTTCGTTGCCGGATCGTGGCTGCTCGTCATGGGTGCCGCCCTCGTCCAGTTCGGCGACCGATCCGCAGGACGATTCCGAGACCGACACCTCCCATCCGGATCGTCCCGAGCGTCGTCGAGACGCGTGTGAGGGTCGGCAGCGCCCGCAGTGCGGCGGCGGCGAACACGCCGAGGACGGTGAAGGCGGTCGCCGGGTGTCTCGTTCGCGAACAGGTAGAGCGAGATCCCGACGATTGCGATCACGAAGAGGATCTCGAGCGAGTAGCGCGGGATCTCGGAGAGGATCCCCATCTCGCGCGAGGCTCGCGCCTCGCGCATCCGGGACGCGCGGAACCCGCCGATGAACATCGATGCGCTCGAGGTGAGCCTGGCCTCGCGGAAGCCGTCGAGAGCAGGCATCAGGAACTGCCAAGCCTCGAGACTCGCCTCCGCCACCTCTTCCCCGAGGTGGGACTGGCGGCTGCCGCAGCATCCGCTGGAGACCGAAGACGAACGCGGCGAACAGAGCGACCGTGAGAAGGGTGACGAGCGGGGCGGTGATCGCCAGCACGGCCACGATCCCCACGAGCATCAGCACGTCCGTGCACATGCTGATGACCGCCAGCAGCACCGACGTCGCCTGCGATACGCCGGCCGTGATGTTTCTGTACACCTCGCTCAGTCGGCGTGTGCGGTGGTGCGCGTACGGGGCGAGCACATAGCGGCTCATCAGCGCGGTCGAGACCAGCGCCGAGACCCGCGTCGTCTGCCCGAACAGCCACCAGCGGAAGAGGAGCGCCAGCGCGCTCTTGACGACGAACAGAACAGCGATCGCGCTTGCTACGACGGGAATCAGAGTGGCCGGATCATCCGTCCCCACGATGTCGGCGATCACCGCGAGCGCGCCGCTGTCGGCGCTGACTCCCGCGAGCAGCTGCGTCAGGGGGATCATCGCGGCGACGCCGAGCATGTCGAGGAAGGCGAGGATGATGGATGCCGCGACCGTCGTCACCGCCCACACTCCGGGGTGCGCGCCGGCGAGTCGCAGAAGCTGTCGCAGCTGTCCGATCGTGCTCGGATCGCGCGGTGCGGTCGACATCTCTTCTCAGCCTCTGATTCTGTGTCCCGCCAAAGGTCCGGGTCGGGGCACACGTCGTCTAGGGATCATAGATCACTGTCGTCGGCGGCTTCGCGGGGTCGCCCGCCAGCGGCGCATATGTCAATCCTGTTACATGGCTTTCATGGTGGTGATCGGGCGCGCTATGCTGACTCTGTTCTGAGGTCCTGCTCGGAACGAGGCTTGAGCTGGGGAGGGCAAGCCGATATTCTGACCTCTCCCTCGCTCAACAGCAAACTTTCGGAGGGGAAGTCGTGACCGAGTTCAACGAATCAGATCGGTAGCGAGGCGCCAAGCGGCGTCAGCCGCCGCACCGTCACCAAAGCCATGGCCTGGGCCGTGCCCGTCATCGCAGTATCGGCGGCTGTGCCCGCCTACGCTGCCTCGCAGATCAACTTCGACCTCACGGGCCTCGGCTGCAAGCTGCCCGGAAACTCGAACAGCATCTTCAAGGGCTACGCGTTCGCGCTGTCGATCACGAACACCAGCACCGTCCCGATCACGATCGACATCATCGACATCACGCTGAATGGTGACGACCTGGGTGACACCGGCCTCGTGGATCTCTCCGACTCCGGTGACTTCGACGACGAACCCGTTCACCCTCGGCCCCTGGCGAGACTATCCTGACCGCGGCGTTGATCACGGAGAACGCCGCGAACAGCTCGAACGGCAGCTCTCACGATCACGTACACGATCAACGACGGCACTGCCAGATTACGGTCACTGCGACCGTCGCTGCGGCGCCGCCGATCAACGGCGCATCGTGCGCCGCGTTCACGCCCGCCGCAGAAGGTCATGCCTTGCCGCGCTCACCGGCCTCCCGCCCGTCTGGGCCGCCGAACACCGCGTACGTCGTGGGCGACACCGATCACGGCTCAGCACCGGTGAAGTTCTTGTTGCCGAAATCGCGGGTACGTCGGGTGCGACTCAGCCGCTGCCGCCTGCCCCCGGCGGCACGGTGGTCGACGGCACCGTGACCTGGCGGCGCCCCGCCGTAGACGTCCCTACAGCGGCGTTCAATGAGAAGGCCCCGCTTCGGCGGGGCCTTCCCGTCCTGTGGCCGGCACCGGCACGGCGAGTGCGTCCGCGCCCGCTCGTCGCCGCGGCACTAGCATCGGCCTATGCCCGTCGCTCTGTCCATCGCGATCCCTCTCGTGCTCGCGGCCGTCCTCGTCGCGAGCGGCGTCGCAAAGCTCCGCACGCCCGACACCCTCGCCGGATGGCAGGAGCTCGGTGTGCCCGCGGTACTTCGCAGGGAGTGGCTGCGGCGGATTCACCCGTGGGCGGAGCTGCTTCTCGGCGCAGCCGTCGCGTTGCTCGGCGGCTGGCTCGGCCTGCTCGCCGCTCTCGTCGCTGTGGCGCTCATGGTGGGCTACACGATCCTGGTCGCGCGGGTCGTCGCCCGGCGCGGAGAGCACATCCTGCGCCTGCTTCGGGGCGCGCAAGCGCGTCACACGCGTGACGGTGGTGCGCAACGTCTGGCTGACGCTGCTCGCCATCGCGACCGCCGCCGTCATCTGGACGACGCCTCTCTTCGGCGGCGCGCTGGCCGCCGGCATCCCGCAATTCGCGTGGCTGGTCGCGCTCGCCATCGCCGCGGTGACGACCGCGCTCGTGCTGTGGCCCGAGGGAACGGCCGCGGCAGCAGACACCACCGCCCACGGCTGCACCTGCGGGCGCGCCGACGGACGACGACCTCGACTACATCCGCACTCGCACTCCCGCGGTTCCGGTCACCCTGGCGGATGGGACCGTCGTCAACCTGCGAACGCTCGCGGCGCGCAAGCCGATCCTCCTGCTCGCGGTCTCGTCCATGTGCGGTGCGTGCGAGACCGTCGTGGCAAGCGGGCGGAGTGGCGCGAACTGCTGCCGGAGGTCGACGTGCGGCTGCTCCTCGCGGAGCCGGCGAGCGTGAGTACCTGGACGGAGCGCGACGAGCCGCAGTCACTCCATGATGTCGAGGACTACGTGGCGGAGTCCATCGGGTACCGGGGCACACCGACGGCGGTCCTTCTCGGCGCGGACGGCATGCTCGCCGCCGGCCCTGTCACCGGGGATCTGGGGGTCGCGCGGCTCGTCGATGACATCTATGAGAGCCTTCACGGCGAACGTCCGCGCCGGGAGAGCTCCTCCACCGAGGCGTGAGCCTGACGACCACGTCCCTGAGTAAACTCCAAGACGAATGAGCACTCGCCATCGAGCTCACACGGTGAACCCCGGATGGAGAACCATGCCTCAGGTCAACGAGGAACCACCCACGAGCGAGGCACCGAGTGGCATCAGCCGCCGCACCGTCACTCGGGCCATGGCGTGGGCCGTGCCCGTGATCGCCGTCTCCGCGTCTGTGCCTGCGCACGCAGCATCTCAGGGAATCCTCACGCTCGACGCACGGGGCTGCAAGCTGCCTGGCGCCTCGGATGACCTTGTCAAGGGATACGCACTGGGGCTCGTCGCCTCGAACACATTCAACGAAGACGTCACGATCCGCATCGACTTCATCACGCTGAACGGCGAAGACCTCGGGGGAGTCCTAGTCGTCGACCTGAACGACTGCTCGGTTCTCGGCGCGGGGCGTGAGTTCACCATTCCCGCGAACACCACCTTCGACAACCTCGTCCTTCTGACCCAGAACGCTGCGAGCAGCTCGGAGGGAGCGCTCGCGGGACAATACTCCGTCATCGATGGCCCGGGGTCGGGCGCCAGCGTGGATACGATCGTCGACGTCTCGCCACCCGTGAACGGTGCTTCGTGTCGTGATTTCACACCCAGTGAGCGGGACTGCATCCAGAGCATCGCCCCGCCCGACATCAACCCCTGAGGCCGACCCTTCGCAGCACTTCCCGCATCGCCTCGACGCGGGTGCTCCAGTCGGGCACTTCTCGGTCCGCCCCGGCAGGGAACGGCGTCGATGCCGCGACCGCTGCCCGCACCGCCGCCGGAAACTCCGCGGCGTCCGCGATGACGATGCGCTCATCGTCGGCATCGCGGAAGCCCGCGACGGGCGTCGAGACCACCGGCCGGCCGACCGCCTGATACTCGTACAGCTTGATCGGATCGAGGCTGTCCGTGAAGGCGTCCACGATATGGGGCACGATGAGCGCGTCGGCATGCTGCAGGTAGCCGACGAGCTCGTCAGGCGATCGCGGGCCGAGCAGCACCACACCCGAACTGACGAGCGACTCGACCGCGCTCTCGGCGAGCGCATCCGGCCCCACGAGCACGACTGTCGCCTCACCCGCGAGTGCGCGCGCCGTCTGCGCGGTCAGCGCGACATCGAATCGATCAGCGTGCAGTGTTCCCGCGTACACGGCCGTCCGCCCGGCAGGCAGGTCATCCGGCCGCGCGCGCGGACGACGATACGACGTCACGTCGACCGCGTTGGGGATGAGAACGATCGGATGCAGCGCCTCCGGTCGCAGCGGAGACTTCCGCCTCTGCAGCTCGGGCGAGCAGACGACCACCTCGGATGCGCGTTCCAGCAGCAGTCGCTCGTTTCGCGTGAGTCTTGCGAGCTCGGACGCGGTGCGATCAGCCGCCAGCCAGTCGTCGGTGATGTCGTACATGGCCGGCCAGCCTGTGATCTCGAGGAGTTCGGCAATGCCCGGGTCATTGATCCACAGCACCGGATCCGCGAAGCCGAGACGGCGGGCCGCCGCGACGATCGCGTGCGCCATCCTGCTGTCCGCACGTGCGTCGATGCGCCGCGGCAGAAGCTTGATCGGACGAAGCGTCCACAGACGGCCCGAGTCGCCGGTTGGCCGCGCGCGCGTCCCTGCCTGCGGACGCCGACGCGCGCTCATGTCATGCAGTGGGTCGGCGGGCGGTTCGACGAAGAGGATCCGGAGATCTGGATCGGCTCGCAGCAGTCCGTCGAGCAGGTACTGGTTGCGGCGCCACACGGCATCCCATCGCTCGAGGGAGGCAACGACAAGATCAGTCATCTGCCGCCCTCCCTGGCCTCGATCGCCTGGCGGTACACGGACTCGGTGGCATCGGCCTGCTTGCGCAACGAGAACTCCTCCACCGATCGCGCGTGCTCGGCCATTCCCAGCGTCGCGCGCGCTTGCGGATCGGCGGCCAGCGAGCGCAGGCGCGCAGCGGCAGCCTCGACGTCGTCAGGCGTGAAGAGTGCGCGGTCGTCGAATCCACGCAGCATCTCGACGTGGCCCGCAGCGGCCGCAGCCACGACCGGGAGACCGGCGGCCATCGCTTCGAGCACTGTCAGTCCGAAGTGCTCGAACGGCGAGCTCGCGAAGAGCAATCCCGCCTCTCGCATCCGGGTTTCAAGGTCGCTGCGGAACCCGAGGAAGCGCACGTGCTCGGCGACCCCGAGTTCTGAGGCCAGCGCCACCAGGTGGTCGTGCTCGGGGCCGGTGCCCGCGACCTCCAGATTCCAACCCGTCTGCCAGATGTCCGAGGCGGCGAAGGCGCGCACAGCGACGTCGGTGCGCTTCTCCGCCTGCAGGCGCTGGGCGACGAGAACCGTCCGGCGGCGGTCGACGCGTATCTGGAAGAGCACGCGGCTCGAGGCCGGGGTGGATGACCGTCGACGCGAACCCCGGCCCGATCGGCTACCGTTCGGCTGACCGAGATCTCGGAGTCGATGTGGCGTTCGAGAGTTCGATACAGGATGCCGGGGCCCAACGTTCCACGCTGTTGCGCGAAGTGCCGCGTCGCGATGATCGGGACCTTGTGGCGGGATGTCGCGCGAGCGGCGACCGACGCCACGTCTGCCGCGGTCATATGGCTGTTGACGATGTCCGCCGTCGGGAGGTGGCGTCGCACCGCACGCAGCACGGCGACGGTCGAGTTCGCGGGACCCCATCCCACCCCTGCCTCCCCGAGTGGCGCCGCCATGTGCTCCGGTGCGCCCCCGAGGACCGCGACAGTGTGGCCGTCCTGCGCCTGACGGATGGCGAGTCGGCGCACGAACTGCTCGACGCCGGCGAACCGATCGGAGCTGATGGCGTGGAGGATCCGGAGTCGGCTCGGTCATGCGACCGCGCTCTCGGCGGCCCGACTCGCTGCGACCTGTTCGGCGAGGTCGAGGTACTGCTCCGCAACATGGCGCCAGGTGCGCTCAGCGACGCTCGCCCGAGCCCGGGGGCGCCACGCGGCAAGGTCCGCCGCGGCAAGCGTCTCCATCCGCTCGCCGATCTCCGCGGCATCCTGCTCGACGAGGTAGCCGTTGACCCCGTCGACCACGACGTCCGGCGCGCACCCGACGCGCGTCGCGATCGACGGGAAGGCCGCTCGCGAGCGCCTCGAGCACGACGAGACCGTAGGCGTCGTATCCGCTGGGGAAGACGAACATGTCCGACAACGCGAAGAATCGCTCGACATCCTGCCGAGGTCCGACGAACAGGACTCGCTCGGACACGCCCAGGCTTTCGGCCAGCGATCGCGCCGCGTCGACTGTCGATCGCACGCCGCCGACCACCAGCAGCATGACCGTCGGGGCGTGGACGAGAGCCGCCACCGCGTGCTGGATCCCCTTGCCAGGAAGGTCGTGGCCGACGAAGAGCGCCACTCGATCCTCATCGTCGAGACGGTACTCCCGGCGCAGGCGGGCTCGCTCGTCTTCGGTGGGCGGTCTGAACCGATCCGTGTCGACGCCGTTCGGGATCGTCACGACGGGCGGCTGGACTCTGCCGTACAGGCCGACGAGGTCGGCCTCGCCGCCGGCCGTGAGGGTGACCACCGTGCGATGGACGCGACCGCGGAACCGCGCGCGCTCGTGCAGGTAGCTCACTGCGCTGAATGGGGTTCAGCAGGAGCTGCCACAAGGGGCGGCCCGCCGCCCGCATGGCGCGGAGCATGCTCCCGTGGTGGACGAAGATGTCACCCGCGAGAACTTCGCTGTGGCAGATCGAGATCGCATCGGGACGGGCGGCGAGGTAGCGACGTGCTCGTCTTGTGCCCGCGAATCGGAACCATAAGATCCGTCGCATCCGTGCGAGACGGCCCCTGATGGCGGTCATCCGGATAGTGGAACGGGCGGCCCTCACGCGCCTTGTCGAACGTGAACGACTCGACAGTGGCGCCGAGCGCTCGCAGTTCCCGCTCGAGGTTCCACGCGACGCCCGGCGATGCCGTTGCCGGGGCCGATGTAGGGCACGATCTGCACGATGTGCATCACGGCGCCTGGCTCCGTGAGGCGCGCGTTCGACCTTCACCGGCCCGAGCCGGTAGAGCGCTGCGCGTCGTCGCGCGGCGCTGCCGCGCTCGCCCCGCAGCACGAAAGCGCGCGCCATCGCCCCCGCCCACGCGCCCGCGCGTGCGACCTGCCAGCCCGATCGACCCGAAGTGCTTCCGGAAGTAGCGCTCCTGAGAGGCGTGGAAGTGGGCTTCCCGCAGGCGATCGTCGCGGCTCGTGCCGGCGCCGACGTGCACGCCATGAACGCCGTGTGCGACGGCAGTGACGCCATCCGAGGAGGTGCGCGCGGAACGCCCAGTCGGTCTCCTCCGCATAGAGGAAGAACCGCTCATCGAAGCCGCCGACCTGGTCGAGAGCCTCCGACCGCAGCATGAGGATCGAGCCGATCACGAAGCGCGGGCCGCCCTGCAGGAATCCCAATCCCAGCGCTTCGAGCCAGGTGTGAACCGGGGAGGGGAAGACCCACTCGACCTGCGCGATGCGCCCGCTCTCATCCACCTGCTCGGGGCCGACGCTTGCGAGATCGGGAGCGGAACGCAGCACGTCATGCAGCGCCTCGACCTGGTCGCGCGCGATCCGCGCATCGGGGTTCAGCAGCAGCACGTCGGCGCCGGGCACGAGCCGGTCTGCGAGGGCCAGATTCACCGCAGATCCGAACCCGATGTTGCCACCCGAGTCGATGTAGCGCACGCCGGCTTCGGCGCACACCGCAGCGATCTCGGGGAGGGAGGAATTGTCGACGACGGTGACCGCCATCCCGGCAATGGGCGCGAGGGCCTCGCGCAGAAGTTCCGGAGCGCCGTAGGCGACGACGATCACTTCGATGTCGTGGTCGGAAGGGGCGGCTGCCTTCATCGTCGCGCTTCGGTACAGCTCGACGTACTGGCGACCCACCGCCTCCCAAGAGCACTCCGCCGCGCGGGCGAAGCCCGCGAGGCGGAGCTCGCCGCTCCGCGTGCCGCCGGCTGCGACCAGAGCGTCGGAGAGCGCCGCGGCATCGCCCTGCGCCACCACGATCCCCGCTCCGCCGACCACGTCGGGGAGCGATCCTGCGTCGCTCGAGACGACCGGCGTTCCGTGCGCCATCGCCTCTACTGCCACGCGGCCGAACTGCTCCGTCCAGCGCTTGGTGGCGAGGGAGGGCACAGCGAGAACGTCGACCCCTCGGTAGAAGTCGCCGACAGAATCCGGTGGGATCGTGCCGACGAACTCGAAGCGCTGTGCGATTCCGTGCGCAGCGGCCAGATCGGCGAGGTCGTTCGCAAGCGGCCCGGCGCCGGCGATACGCAGCGTCAACTGCGGCGAGCGGGCGACAGCATCCATCAGCACGTCGATCCCCTTCTCAGGGACCAGTCGGCCGATGAAACCGGCGGTGATCTGCGCCCGAGCGTCGTTCGCGCGCGCGCCGTCGGCGCTGGGCGCGGCGTCGTCGCCGACGTCCACGCCGAGCGGAATCACACGTGCGTGCCCGGGGAAGCCCTTCGCCTGCGTGATGAGCGCCGCGTCGGTGTTGCAGGCAGAGATCCCGGCGGCATTGCGGAGAGCAGACCGCTCCAGCCAGCGGAAGGGGATCGGGTACGTCTTGCGCAGGTTCTGCGCCGTGTAGAGCACGTAGGGCGCGCGGTTCCTGCGGAGCGCCTTGAGCAGGCGCACCTCCGCAGCGGCGAGGGAGAACGGCTCCTCATGGATGTCCACGACGTCCCACTGCTCTGCGAGCGCGCGCCACAGCGGCACGGGGTTGAAAACGAACAGCGCCGGGTGCCGGCCCCACGTGTCGACCGGAATGGTCTGAGGTTCTTCGTGCGCGGACAGTGTCACCTCCGCACCCCCGGCATCCCAGTGTCGCGCAGTCAGGAGGGTGACATCGAGTCCCATCGCGCGGAGGGCGCGCTCACGCCCGCGCCACGCGGGCACGGTCGCACTGTGCGAGATACGCAGTACGCGCACGGCTCCTCCAGGTTCGGTTCCTGTGCTCCATCTTGGTGGTTGCAGCGGAACGAGCGCGAACGAGCGGTGCCGATCGTAGGATCGAGACGTGCCCGGAGCACGCTGCCGGCGCCTCGATGGGGACGAGGGGGTGGAATGAGCGACGGATTCGCTGTCGTGACGCTGTGCACAGGCAACGTGCACCGGTCCGCGCTCGCGGCGTCGCTTCTCCGCCAGTGGGCGCGGCTGGTACCTGCGCCGCGACCTCGCTGAGGCCGTGTCTGTCGCCAGCGCGGGCTTCGCGGCGCCGGTGGGCACCCCCATGGGTGACCGCGTTCTGGCGATCGTGCGCGCGCTCGGCGCCGACGGCTCGACCCACCGGGCCGCCCAGGTCGACGATCACTCTCCTTTCGGGTGCAGATCTTGTGCTCGTTGCGAGCCGTCGCCAGCTGGAGAAGGTCCTCAATCGGACGCCTTCCGCTGTGCGCAAGACCTTCACGATCCGCGAAGCGGGCCGCATCGCCGAAGGTCTCGAGGCGGCACCACCCACATCCCCACATGACTTGCGGCGTGTCGTCCAGCGGCTAGCCGACCTGCGAGCCGGTGCGGCCAGCGAGGCCGAGGACGACATCATCGACCCCCAGGGACTCGGGGACGAGGCCTACCTCCAGATGGTGCAGGAGGAGGTCGGCGCGCTGGCGCGGCTGGCGGCCCCGCTTTTCGGGATGCCCCGCGCCGACATGGTCGCGTATATCGCCGCGGCGGAAGACCCCTCCACGCTGCTTCGATCCACGGGCGGCGTGGGGCGCAGCGAGTGACACCGTCCCACTCACGTTGCGGGCGATGGTGCGGTCGATGAGCTCCGACAGCGCGCTCGCCGAGTCCCGCCAAGAGAATCGGTCCGCGTTCCGTCGCCCTTCCTCTGAGAGCTGTACGATCCGCGCCGGATCGCTGTCAACGATGCCCAAGGCCCGAGCGATCTGGGCGGGCTCCCCTGGTGCAAACCACAGTGCGCTTTCCGGACTCAGCGCTTCGCGGAGAGCCGGGATATCCGACGCCAACACGGGCGCGCCGACGGCTTGAGCCTCAATCGGCGGGATGCCGAAACCCTCGTAGGTCGACGGAAACAGAAACGCCTTGCAATGTTGGTATAGCCAGGCGAGCTCCTCATCCGACACGCGGCCAACGCTCCGGACGCCATCCGACAGCCTCGGTGGTCGTGGCTGCGAGTGAAGCGTGCGCCGCGCCTGCCAGTATCAGGCGCCGCCCTCCCCCCGGCTGCTCGATACCTCTGGAACCCGGCGATCGCGACGTCTACGTTCTTATGCGCACTCGGCGAGCCCACCAGCAGGAAGAACTCGTCATCCGCGGCACCGGCAGGCTTTCGCCCAGGGACGTGCACCCACTCGCCGACCGCATTGGGGATGACGACGACTCCATCTGCTCGACCGTAATAGGTGGCGATCTCCTGCTTCGAGAACTGGGAGACGGTCACAACTGCGGCCGCGTTGCGGACGAGCAGAGGTGTCAGGGCGCGGTAGAGGGTGCGGAAGCGCCATGAAAAACTGGCGGGGTTGCGCCGATGGTTGATGTCGTGGATCGCGACTATCTGCTCGTGGGAGAACGCGGGGCCGGTGTTCGCCAGGTTGAGCATCAAGGCCCTGCCGTGACGATGTGCGAAGAGTGGGAGCTCGCTCTGCTCCCACAGGTGTCCGCGTAACCGGCCGACACGGTGCACCGGCTGCCCGCCGATCTCGTTCTTCCGCAGCTCGCCGGCGGGTGCCACCAGAAGGATGTCATCCCGGAGCTCCACGAGTCTGGTCGTCAGTTCCTCGGCAAAGCGCTCCACGCCGGTGACGGGGCGTGTCAGGAACCGGCAGTTGACGACCACAGGAGATAGGGGTCTGCTCGGCATCCCGGCTCCAGGGGGCGCGAGGTCCCTAGTCACAGAAGGAGTGTACCGAGCAGCGGTGGGGCCAACGGCGACAGTGACCCATCACCCGTGACCGCACTGTGATCGAGGAATCCTGAGACGATCCGGTCGGATGCGACACGATAGTGGTGACGGTGTCGCCAGGGGCGGCATCCCCCTCGCGAAAGTAGGCACCTGATGGCGCGACGCAGCCGCCTGATCCTCGCCGGCCTCGGCCTTGCGCGTCCTCTTGGGCGGTGCCCTGGCAGGCTGTGCTTCGACGAGCGGCGACGGTGGTTCCGAAGAATCCGAGCTGGATGCCGCCTGGCTGGACGACGGCCGGATGATCGGCCTCGTCACGATCGGAAGCTCGACGTGCGTGCCGATCGCGGAGGAGGCGACGCTCGAACGGCTCGGTGCTCGAAGTCACCCTTGTCGAGCCCGACGAGACGACGGCCTGCACACGGGACCTTGTCGCGCGCGCAACCCCGGTCGGCCTGCCCGAGGGCGTCGACCCTGCGAAAGACCTCGAGATCTCGGTGAGCGGCGAGGGGTACACCGGCACCACCGAGCTGGACGGCGTCAGCGGGCTCGGCGGTCCGGGTGGCGAGACCGATTACCTGCCGAGCGCCGGCTGGACCGACGTCGATGGGCAGTTCGTGTTCCTGTCGTGGGGTTCCTCGACCTGCGTGCCGGTGATCGAGGCTGTCGCGGCCTCCGGTCCGGCGGAGCTCACCATGATCTTCAAGACGCCCGAGGAGGACCAGGTCTGCACGATGGACATGGCGCCGTGGGCGCAGATCGCGTACGTCGACGGACTCGAGCAGGACGAGGACGTCCAGGCGATCCTCGAGGGCGGCGAGTTCGACAACATCCGCATCCCGATCTACGGCGAGAATTGACGCTTTCGTGATCAGGAAATCCTGAGCAATGGGGCAAGATGCGCCACGATGGTGTGATGGATGCTGCCGGGGGGCAGCGTCCGACCTCGTCGAAAGCAGGCACCCATGGCCAAGCGCACTCGAATCCTCCTTGCCGGCATCGGCGCATTGGCCGTCGCGAGCCTTGCGCTCGTGGGCTGTGCGTCCTCGCCCGGCGGCACGCCGTCGTCAGACCCGACGTCGCAGAGACACGATCGAGCCCGACCCCGATCTCGGCGCAGCGTGGCTGGACGACGGTCGGCTGATCGGACTCGTGACCCTCGGCTCGTCGACGTGCGTTCCCGACTCTCGCCGACGAAGCGAAGTACTCGGATGGGATCTTGCACGTCGAGTTCGCGGCGCCGGAGACCGACACGGCGTGCACCTCCGACCTCGTCCCGCGCGTGACCCTCGTCGGGGTGCCGCAGGACGTCGACCCCGCGGAGAGCCTCGACATCGAGGTCACCGGCGACGAGTACTTCGGTCAGGTAGAGCTCGAGGGCGTCGAGGGTCTCGACCCGAGCGGCGAGACGGACTACGAGCCGAGCGCGGGCTGGGCGACAGCGCCGGGGCAGTTCGTGATCCTCACGTGGGGGTCGTCGACCTGCATCCCGGTGATCGAGGATGTCGCGGCCACCGGCCCCGCCGAAGTCACCGTGACCTACCAGACGCCGCCGGACAACCAGGCGTGCACGATGGACATGGTCCCGCGCGGCGGCGGTCACCGCGGTGAACGACCTCGAGGAAGACAGCGATGTCACCGCCATCCTCACCAAGGGCGGGTTCCTCGGCCTCAAGGTTCCGATCCTCGGCTCGAACGCCTCCTGATCGACGACGTACCGGTTCAACTGGCTCTCAGCGGAGGGTCGAGATAACCCTCGTGAACTCGTCGATCAACGTTGCGCTCGCGTCGGCCGATATGTGATTCGAGTCCGAGTACAGGGCAAGGCTCTCGCGGCGCGATGGGCAGCCTTGCTTGTTGCATAGGTGCGTGCGGAGGTCGATCGTGGCGGCGCCTGTTGCCACGGCGATGTCGCTCATTGCAGCGCGCGTTGTCGCTTGCTGTGCTTCGACGACAGCGAGCGGAAGGAGACGGTCGCAGTCCAGTGCCACCAGGTCCGGCAGCGAACACTCGCTCGGCGCATATGCGTACGGCTCGACGAACGTAGGCGAGTCATGGACAAGAACCACGGAGTGTCCAGCCTGTTCCAGCGCCACGATGCTCTCCGTAAGTCCCTGCGTGAGCAAGTGAAGTTTCATATCCTCATCAGACGACATCGAGTCTTGAGTGAGCCCAAGTTGGTTAGTGGGATCCCAGAAGGGTCTCGCCGACGTCGAGATCACAACGAAACCGGGCTCTGCGGCGGTCAGCCAGTCCATCGTCGTCGGAAAGTAGTCTTGGCAATGGCGTACCGGATCCTGACCCACGGTGCCGATGAAGACATCGAAGAACTGGCATGCCGGGGCGATGCGAGTGAACGCCGGACGACCCAGGCGCTCAGCCGCACCGACCACGCCGTCGCTCACGTGGTCCGCATGCGAATCCCCCACCAGATAGACCGGCGGGCCGACGGCATCTGTGTTGAACGAGCATCCGATGATCGCCGTGTCGAGGTCTGCGCAGGCAGTACCCGGGTGGCGACGGCCGGCGTCCTGATAGCTGCGGATCACGGGATTCCAATACCCGTTGTCCGACGCGACGAGGACGAATGCAGCGGATAGCAGGGGCGGGGCCATCGTCGCGAGAACCAGCGCTGCGAGAGCTCGGCGGTTGTAGGCGCGGATCCGGAGCGGCTGCTCCACGAAGTGGAACGACGCGATGGCAGGAATGAATGCGCAAATCGCGGCGAGCATCGGCACCCAGGCGACGCCCGGCCAGAGCGTCGACGCCAACACGATGAACGGCCAGTGCCAGAGGTAGATGGAGTACGACCAGTCGCCGGTCCGGACCATCGGCCCAGTGCTCAGCAGTCGGCTGGCGTAATTGTCGGTCTTCTGCCAGCCGGCCATGATCAGCAGCAAGGTCGATGCCACCGGGAGCAGCGTCCAGGTGCCGGGAAAAGGGGTCGACTCGTTGATCAGGAATACCGACGCCGCGAGCCCGGCCAGTCCGAGCGTGCCGGAGACGACGGCGGTTCGTGGGGCGAGTCCGCGCTTGCCCGCGATAGCCAGCGCAACGGCGGCGCCTGCGGCGAACTCCCATGCCCGAGGCAGGGGACTGTAGAAGCCGAGGGCGTCCTTCGAGCCGGGAAACTGGAGAGTGCTCTCGTCGACCAACGCGAGAAGAAAGGAGACCGCAATGACAGACAGCACGACCACGAGTGGTGCCGCTGACAGTCGTCGCCGACGTCGGACGATCGCCCAGCCGATCGCGAGCAGGAACGGAAAGACGAGGTAGAACTGCTCCTCAACCGAGAGCGACCACACATGCAGCAGCGGATTCGTCTCGGCGGCCAGTGAGAAGTATCCACCTGTGGTGTTCGCGATGACGAAGTTCGCGGAGACGAACATCGCTCCTATCGCTGTCTTCGCGGCGTTCTGCTGTGCCCCGAGCGGAGAGATCACGATGGCGGTGAGGAGCATCGTCACGGTGACGGTCAGTGCGAGAGCTGGGGTTAGGCGTTTGAACCGGCGCAAGTAGAACCGTGCAAAGTGAATACGCCCGGTGTTGCTCCACTCACGATGAAGGGTCCCCGCGATGACGAAGCCCGAGACCACGAAGAAGACGTCCACGCCGACGAAACCACCGGGAACGGGCAACCCGGCGTGAAACGCGACGACCATCAGCACGGCGACCGCGCGCAGACCCTGGATATCGAGTCGGTGGGTCGCCCCTCGGGGTGCCACCGCGAGCGGATGCGCTGGCCGCTGCGTTTCGGCTGCGCGCGACGTCATGGGTTCTCCGGGATAGCGCGGGGGACGAGGCGCAGGACCGCGCACCGTTGATCCTACTGACGCTCCTAGGTGGACGCGGCGTCGAGCATCAGATCCAGCTCACTCAGGACGGGTTCGTCGGGGCGGAACTTGCGCGCGAACCAGAGGCGCGAGTCCAGCATCGCTTCGAGATCGTCCACAGTGAGCCACTTCGGGTGTGGAGAGTCCACCCACTGCGCGTAATGAATCATCCCCTCGAGGTTCCGCAGCGACGGGTCGTTGCGGAGCACGGTGTGCGGGTAGGACTCGGAGGGGGTGGAAGTGTGCGAGTAGTACCGGAGGAGTTTCGGGTCCGCCTCGAGCAGAACGCGCGCGGCGCGACCGGACAGGGCGAACTGATCGCATCCCTTGTAGAGACGGAAACCGTCGTGAAACGGCGTGCGGAGGCGACGTCTATTCAGGTGCGGAGGAAGGCCGCGAGGTGACCGGGACATCTCGACGCCTGGCACATGCTTCATGACCTGACGGATGCGGTGGCGGTCGGTCCACGACGGGAGTCGGTACGAGCGAGACAGGTACCGTCGAAGGAAACTCGGGAGGTTCGGGTCGTCGTCCGGCTCCTCGAGAAGCATATCGGCGCCGCAGGTGGCCAAGTGCTCCTCATACTCTCGCAGCGGGCGCAGCGGGTAGTCCTGCCCGGTGAGGATGGTCAGCCAATCGTCCCGCGCGAGGTCCGCTCTCGCGATGACCGCAAGAAGCGAGCGCAGGTAGGTTGCGTCGCCCCAGGTTACGGGTTCGGGGGTGAGCCAGAGCTCCGCATCCAGCGCATGCAGTACGGCCGCGTCGGGGGTCGGCGTCTTCCGGTCGTGGCTGACGATGATCCGAGCACTGGGGCTGTCCCGCCGGAGCCGCGCAACCAGGCGCTCGGTCTGAGTTGGGTTCACATAACTGGTCACCACGTAGACGAACACGCGATCAGCCTAGGTGGGTGCGCTGGTCAGGTCGCGCGGTGCGGTCGCCGCGGTCAATGACTTCGAGGAGAGCAGCGACGTCGAGCTGATGCTGACCGGTGGTGAATTCGACGACGTACAGCACCAACCAGTTCACCAGTCCGCGCGGACCAGGAGCTCGCCGATCTCGCAGTCGAGCGCACGGCATACAGCGGCGAGCGTCGAGTAGCGGATCGCCCGCGCCCGGTCGTTCTTGAGGACCGACAGGTTTACGACCGATACCCCGACGAGCTCCGACAGGCGCGTGAGCGTCATCCCCCGAGCCTCGAGCAGCTCGTCGAGGCGACAGTGGACGCCGGTCGGGCCTTCATCCTCGGCGGGACTCACACAAGGCCTTCGGTGTCGCGCTGAAGGCGGGCACCGACCGTGAAGGTGGTGGTGGCGAGTGCGCCGACGAACACCAGCAGCAGGAGCGGGAACAGGTCGACCGACATGACCACGTTGTCGAACGTCTGGTCAGAGACCGCCGCGAAGGCGGCGTTGGCGCCCATGTTCCCGAAGAACGGCACTAGCGCGTACCCGATGACGGCTGTCATCCCCGCGGTCGCGACAAGCAGAGTGTTCGCCTTTCCGAACATCCGGCCGCGAAGGATGTTCCACGCCAGCACGAGCAGGCAGCCGACGACGCCCACGACGGTCAGCGCGAGCACGACCTGGCCGATCACGAGCGCCGCGACCGCGACCCCCGGAAGCTCCGGCGCAGTCACATAGGCGGTATCGAGCACAACAGGCACAAGCGCCCCGCCCGGCCCGATCGGCGCCTCGGCCGAGGTGCCGGCGAACTCGGCGAACACCGCGACCTCGCGGCCCGGAAGCACCTCGATGACCCTCACGACCGACGCGATCACGGTCGCGACCGCGATCACGGCGCCCGCCAGCATGAACGCCCCCATGGCGATCGCGTCGCCTCGTGACAGGATGCCGGCCCTCGGCATGCGCGGTGTCGTCATCATCCACTCCTTATCGACAATCGTTAGTATCGAAAAACGATATGGTGCGGCATCCCCACCTGTCAACACCACCGGACGCGGGCGCTATGCCTACGGCGAACATCGGCATGCGGCATCCGGTCGCTCGTTACCCTCGATGTAAGGCACCAAGAGGGGTCAACCGACCCATCCCTGCCCCGGAGGAAAACGATGTTCGAGAGATTCACGGACCGAGCCCGTCGAGTGGTCGTCCTCGCCCAAGAAGAGGCGAAGATGCTCAACCACAACTACATCGGCACCGAGCACATCCTGCTGGGCCTCATCCACGAGGGTGAAGGCGTCGCAGCCAAGGCTCTGGAGTCGCTCGGCATCTCGCTCGACGCGGTGCGCGAGCAGGTGCAGGACATCATCGGCCAGGGCCAGCAGCAGCCGACCGGGCACATCCCCTTCACGCCCCGGGCGAAGAAGGTCCTCGAGCTGTCTCTGCGCGAAGCGCTGCAGCTCGGCCACAACTACATCGGCACCGAGCACATCCTGCTCGGACTCATCCGCGAGGGCGAGGGCGTCGCCGCACAGGTGCTCGTCAAGCTCGGCGCGGACCTCAACAAGGTGCGCCAGCAGGTCATCCAGCTGCTCTCGGGCTACCAGGGCAAGGAGCCCGCAGCCGTCTCGGGTGCCGCGCACGACAACGCACAGCAGGCTCAGGGAGGGTCGCAGGTGCTCGACCAGTTCGGCCGCAACCTGACGCAGGCGGCGCGCGAGAACAAGCTCGACCCCGTCATCGGGCGCGAGAAGGAGATCGAGCGGGTCATGCAGATCCTGTCGCGCCGCTCCAAGAACAACCCCGTCCTGATCGGCGAGCCGGGCGTCGGCAAGACCGCCGTCGTCGAGGGGCTCGCGCAGGCGATCGTCAAGGGCGATGTGCCCGAGACGCTCAAGGACAAGCAGCTCTACTCGCTCGACCTCGGTTCGCTCATCGCCGGTTCCCGCTACCGCGGTGACTTCGAGGAGCGCCTCAAGAAGGTCACGAAAGAGATCCGCACGCGCGGCGACATCATCGTCTTCATCGACGAGATCCACACGCTCGTGGGCGCGGGCGCCGCCGAGGGCGCCATCGACGCGGCCAGCATCCTGAAGCCGCTCCTCGCCCGCGGCGAGCTGCAGACGATCGGTGCGACGACGCTCGACGAGTACCGCAAGCACTTCGAGAAGGATGCTGCGCTCGAGCGCCGCTTCCAGCCGATCCAGGTCGCCGAGCCGAGCCTGCCCCACGCGATCAACATCCTGAAGGGGCTGCGCGACCGGTACGAGGCGCACCACAAGGTGCAGATCACGGACGGCGCGATCGTCGCGGCCGCGAACCTCGCCGACCGCTACGTCAGCGACCGCTTCCTGCCCGACAAGGCGATCGACCTGATCGACGAGGCCGGCGCGCGCCTGCGCCTGTCGATCCTGTCGTCGCCGCCCGAGCTGCGCGAGTTCGACGAGAAGATCGCCGAGGTGCGCCGCCAGAAGGAGCAGGCGTCCGAGGACCAGGACTTCGAGAAGGCCGCGTCGCTGCGCGACGAGGAGAAGTCCCTGCTCGCCGAGCGCCTGCGCCTCGAGAAGCAGTGGCGAAGCGGGGATGTCGCATCCCACGCCGTGGTCGACGAAGGCCTGATCGCCGAGGTGCTCGCCCAGGCGACCGGCATCCCGGTCTTCAAGCTCACCGAGGAGGAGTCGAGCCGCGCCTCGTCTTCATGGAGAAGGCGCTGCACCAGCGCGTCATCGGCCAGGAAGAGGCGATCGCCGCGCTCGCGAAGACGATCCGTCGCCAGCGTGCCGGACTCAAGGACCCCAAGCGCCCGAACGGCTCGTTCATCTTCGCCGGCCCGACGGGCGTCGGAAAGACCGAGCTCGCCAAGGCGCTCGCGGAGTTCCTCTTCGACGACGAGGCCGCGCTGATCTCGCTCGACATGTCGGAGTTCGGCGAGAAGCACACCGTCTCGCGGCTGTTCGGCGCCCCTCCGGGCTTCGTCGGCTTCGAAGAGGGCGGCCAGCTCACCGAGAAGGTGCGACGCAAGCCGTTCTCGGTCGTGCTCTTCGACGAGATCGAGAAGGCCCACCCCGACATCTTCAACTCGCTCCTGCAGATCCTCGAAGAGGGTCGCCTGACCGACGGTCAGGGCCGCATGATCGACTTCAAGAACACCGTCATCATCATGACCACCAACCTCGGTGCGCGCGACATCGCGGGCGGCCCGGTCGGGTTCCAGGTCGAGGGTGACACCGCGACGTCGTACGACCGCATGAAGGGCAAGGTCAAGGAGGAGCTGAAGCGCCACTTCAAGCCCGAGTTCCTCAACCGCGTCGACGACATCATCGTGTTCCCGCAGCTGTCGAAGGAGGAGCTGGTCCAGATCGTCGATCTGTTCACCAAGCGCCTCGGCGACCGCCTGCTCGACCGCGACATGACGATCGAGCTGACGCTGGCGGCCAAGGAGAAGCTGATCGAGATCGGCTTCGACCCGGCGCTCGGCGCCCGGCCGCTGCGTCGCGCGATGCAGCACGAGGTCGAGGACCGCCTCAGCGAGAAGATCCTGCACGGCGAGCTCAACTCCGGCGACCACGTCAAGGTGGATGCCGAGAACGGCGAGTTCGTGTTCGAGCACGGTCCCCGCAACGGCGGTCGAGTTGCGGTCGGCGTGGTCGGCGGCGGCGAGATCACCGCGACTCCCGACCTGGCGGTCGCCAGCGGCGAGTAGTCGTCCTCGATCGAAGACGAGGCGGATGCCTGCGGCATCCGCTCTTCGTCGGTTTGTCGGTCGTGCGGCTATTTGAGGCTGCCGGCGGTGATGCCTTCGGTGATCTGGCGGTTGAAGACGATGTAGACGGCGATCATGGGCAGGGTGATGATCGAGAGTGCGGAGAACAGCAGGCTGTAGTCGGTGACGTATCGGCTGGAGAAGGCGAGGAGCCCGGTGGGGATCGTCTTGAGTGAGTCGTCCTGGATGTAGAGCAGGGCGAGCAGGAACTCGTTCCAGCAGGAGAGCGCGGAGAAGACCGCGACGGTGGCGAGGCCGGGCTTCAGCAGCGGCAGCGCGAGCACCGTGTAGATGCGGAAGTCGCCGGCGCCGTCGATCCTCGCCGCTTCGAAGAGCTCCTCGGGGAGGGCGTCGAGGTAGACCTTCAGCAGGTAGGTCGCGAGGGGCAGGCCCATCGCGGTGTAGGGGATGATGAGCGCCCAGTAGGTGTCGGTCAGCTCGAGCCGCGTGAAGATCGTGCTCTGCGCGATGAAGTACGACTGCAGCGGCAGGATGAGGCCGAGCGAGAGCAGGCCGAGCATCAGGCCGGCCCCGCGGAACCGGTAGCGGCTGAACGCGAACGCGGCGGCGCTGGAGAGGCCGAGGATGGCGAGCACCGACACGGTCGTGACGATGACGCTGTTGAGGGCGTATCGGCTGATGTTGCCGACGTCCCACGCGATCGCCCACTGCGTGAAGTCGATCTGGGTCGGCAGCGCGAACGGGGTGGTGAAGATCGCGGAGTTGGTCTTGAAGCTCGAGAGCACCATCCAGACGAGCGGGATGAAGAACAGCAGCGCCAGCAGCGCGAGCGCCGCGATGACCAGCGATGCGGGCGAACGAGAGTCGTCTGCGGAGCGATCATCGCGCTGCCTCCTTGGCCTTGGCGAGCAGTCGGCGATGGGCGCGGCCCTCGCGGTCGGCGGTGCGGCGCAGCGCGGTGAGGAGCAGCCCGACCGCGACGACGACGAGGGTGAGGATGACGGCCATCGCCGAGCCGTAGCCGACTTCGCCGGTGCGGAACACGGCCTGCACGAGGTAGGTGGTGGGGATCTCGGTGGCGTGGAAGGGTCCGCCGTTGGTCATCACGTAGAACAGGTCGAAGGACTGGAATCCGCCGGTGACGCAGAGCAGCACGGCGACCTCGATGGCGTTGCGGATGATGGGGACGCGGATGCGCCAGAAGATGTTCCACTCGCCGGCGCCGTCCAGGCGCGCGGCCTCGACGACCTCGGTGGGCACCTGGCGCAGCGCGGCGTAGAAGATCGTCATGTAGAAGCCGGCGTAGACCCAGCCCGAGACGACGCAGATCGCGAGCAGCGCGGTCTGCTCGTCGCCGAGCCAGACGCGGGTCCAGTCCTCGAGTCCGAACTGGATGAGGGCGGCGTTGAGCAGTCCGAAGTCGGGGTTGTAGACGAATGACCAGAGGATGGCGACGACCACCATGGGCAGCATCACCGGTGTGAAGATCGCGACCCGGAACCAGATGCTGCCGCGGCGGACCGACAGCACCAGCCCGGCGAGCAGGAGTCCCACCAGCACCTCGACGACGAGCGTCACCAGGATGTAGACGACGACGTTGATGAAGGACGTCTGGAAGACGGTGTCCTGGACGGCGTCGACGTAGTTCTGCAGGCCGACGAAGACCTGGTCGCCGTAGCCGTTCCACTCGGTGAGGCTGTAGTAGCCGGTGGTCACGAACGGGATCAGCACCGCGAACGCGAACACCGCGAGTGCGGGCGCGACGAACAGATAGGGCGACAGTGTCGCGGTGGGGCTTCATTGCGAGGGGGAACCTTCTGTCGGGGGATGAGCGGCGCGGTCCCTCGGGGAGGAACCGCGCCGCCCGTGACTACTCGACCTGCGCGGCGAGCTGCGTCGCGGCGTCGTCAGCGGAGGTCCGACCGCCGAGCACCTCGGCGAGCGACCGGTAGAACGCGTCGGCGACTTCGAGGTCGTAGCCGGTGTCGGCCGGGCTGATCACGACGGCGGCCTCACCGAGCATGCTGTTGAGGCGGACGGTGCGCTCGTCGATCATATCAGAGGCTGTCGCGTCGACCGGAACGGCCTCCGCCGCGATGAACTTCTCGGTGTTCTCCGGCGCGTGGAGCATCGCGAGGAACTCGGCCGCCTTCTCGATCTTCTCCGGCGAGCTCTTCGCGTTGACGACGTGGCCGGTGATGACACCCTCGACGCTGTCCGCGTCGACCTCGGCGGGCATCGCCGGGAGGTTCACGAAGTCGAAGTCGAGGTCGGGGGCCTCATCGATCGCCCAGCTCACCAGCCAGGATCCGATGGCGTGCATGGCGGCCTTGCCCTGGAAGAACAGCTGGGCACCCTCGTTGTCGTCGATCGCGTTCACCGACTCGTTCACGCAGCCGTGCTCGTGAAGCTCCTCGATGTAGCCGAACGCCTCTTTCCACTCCGGAGTGTCGAAGCTGGACTCGCCGCTGAGCGCCGAGTCGTAGACGTCCGCGCCGACGACCCGCGACACCAGGTGACCGAGCCAGTTGCCCGCCGCCCAGAAGTCCTTGTTGCCCGACGCGATCGGCACGACGCCCGCGGCGCTGAGGGTGTCGCACGCCGCCAGCAGGTCCTCCCACGACTCCGGCGGGGTGATGTCGTGCTCGGCGAGCATGTCGACGTTGTACCAGATCACGTTCGACACATCCGCGATGTGCGGCACCATCAGGATCTTGCCGTCGACCGTGGTGGCGTTGTAGAGGGAAGGATCGAGCACGCCGGCGAGCGGGCCGCTGCCGACCTGCTCCGTGAGATCGGCCGCGAACCCGTCGGCGTTACGCTGCAGCATCCGGTTGCCCACCCACTCGAAGTAGATGTCGGGAGCGTTCCGCCCGTTGAGCAGGTTCGGCAGCCCGATCGTCTGGTACATGTCGTCGTCCTGGAAGTTCAGCTCCACCTCCCAGCCCTCGTTCGCCGCTTCGAAGTCCTCGGCGATGGCCTCCCACACCGCGATCTGCGCCTCGCCCGGCGATCCCATCGCGATCCGAAGGGTCTCGTCACTCGCGGCCGACGCACCGCCGGCGCAGCCGGCGAGGGCGAGAACGGCGACGCCCGCGGTCGCGAGCGCGAAGGCGGTGTGCCGGTGCCTTTTCACCGCGAATGCGGCTGTGGCGGCCCGAACCGGGCGGGCATGTGCGACTCTGCGCATGTAGTTCACCTTCCTAGTTAGTAAACTTTCCTATCTGTAGATTAGACCCTAGACACAGTGGTTCTGTCAATGACAGGGACTACACGGATGGGAAACGCCCGAGTCGTGACCAGCGCGCGCACGACGTCGCTCGGTCTGTTTCAACACAAACGACTCCACAGCAGCAGCCACGCGACCCTCAGCAGCAGAAGTAGGTCTCCAAGACGCGGCGGGCACGACGCGTGACCCGCAGGTAGACCTCCTCGAGCAGCATCGCGCCGCGGTCAGGGAAGCCCAGCAGTCGCCCGACGCCGTCCAGCTCGCGATGCTCGACGGGCAGCACGTCGCGGGTCTGGGCGGTCTGCAGCGTCCTCTCTGCTCGCCGAATCCGACGTCGTGCGACCCGGACCGCGCACTCGCACGGCACGCACCCGGGCCGGCCACCAGAAGCTCGGCGCGGCCGCCGGATGCATGGCGAGCTGACGGCCCTTGGCCGAGGACCGCGTGCTCGCGAACGCCCAGCCCAGACGGTCGACGTCCTTGAGGATCAGGGTGCGTGCATCCGGCCGTCCCTCCGCATCGACCGTCGACAGCGTCATGGCGTGCGGCTCGGCGACACCGGCCGGCAGCGCGTCGTCCAACCAGGTCAGGGAGAGAGCGGCGGGGTCGTCCGGTGCGGAGCAAGGACCGAACGGCGGCGCCGATCACTCCACGTCGCTGAGGGTGCCGGGGCCGAGCTTCAGGTGCCGACGCCGATCCGCGCCCTGCGGGAGCCCCAGCTTCGGCGACTGCCGCTCGGGCCTCTTCCGCTCCGGAGGGACCGGCGACGCCAACGCCTGACGAACAGTGCGCCTGTGTACCCGGGACCGTTTCGACCGCGCGTTCACAGACAGACCCTCGACACGCGCCGAATCTCCGCGAACAACTCCACCCTCGACCCCAACTGGCCCTCCTCACTCGAAACAGCGACTGAGGACCACGCTGACGGGGTGGGCCAAATCAAAACGACATGAACACCCCGGCGCGTCGCAACAGGGGCCAGATCAGACCGACACCCGTGGGCCAAATCAGAGTGACAGAGTCAATCGCCACATACCGGACCTCGACAAGAAGCTCGGCAAGCAGATGATGAGGCCGTGATCGACGCTGTCAGCGTCGGCGTCACGACCGCTCTCGTCGAGATCCGCAAACTCGGCCGACTCGAACGCGACCGTCCCGCTGGCCGTTGGTTGCGAACACCCACGGGTAGCAGGAGCCCGTGAGGGCGAAGCCGACCATTGACACCGTGGTCCGCCGCCAGTACAGTTCAAGATAGTAAAGTTTCCTAACTCGGTGGGGGCCGCGGCTCAGCGAAGTGGCGAAAGCTCGAAGCAACCATCGAATTGGATTCAGAAACACAGTGAAACAGCACAACTGGGAAGGAAAAACCATGCGCTTCAAATGGAAACCAGCGGCTCTCATCTTTGCCGTACTCGCCTGCTTTACGGGAGCGATGCCCTCAGCACTCGCTGCCCCACCTGTCGACGCGCCGAAGGCGACGGTGCTCTACACCTACGATGAGGCGCTGAGCAAGCTCGGTTCATCCGATGCAGAAGCCTCTGTGAAGATGTATATCGGCTTTGTTCAGGACGCGACGTATCATCCCGCTACCGCGAACCCGGCTGTCGACATGCCGACAGACCTTTCAAACGCCAATACATTCGTCAACTACGAATTTGATGTCAAGCCGTCTCTTTTCCCGGCGCTCCGCGGTGTAGACACCTCGGTTCTCGACCACAACCGTAAGAACCTGTGGATCGGCACGGATGAGGGCGTCACGAAGATCGAGTTGAAGAGCAACAAGATGACGGAGTACAAGACAGCCAACAAACAACTCGTCGACGACGACGTGCTCCTGCTCATCTCCGACGGCGGCAAAGGCGTGTTCGCGATCACGGCATCCGGCGTTGCACGGATTTACCAGTAAGGAAAAGTAGCCACTCAATGTCTATCATGAACAAGAACCTCAAGAGAGTGATCGGGTGCGCTGCAGCCGCCGCTCTGCTGGTCTCGCTGCCTGCTGCGCCGGCACTCGCGGCCAAGCCGCAGGCCGACTCGTTCTCGGCAGTCAAGCTGGAACCCGTTCGAACGAAAGAGGTCACCTACTACAAGCCCGGGACGACAACGCCGGCGATCCAATGGGTGACCGACAAGAAGGCGCCGACATTCTTGCCGGTCGCAGTGACCGATGATGTCACGAGCGTGGTGAAGGACGCAGAGGGCGTCTACTGGATCGGAACTCAGAACGGACTGCAGCGCGTCAACTTCGAAGAAGAAGATGAGCGTGACATCGTGCAGTATTTCGCCGGACCACGCTACATGTTCGACGGTGACGATCATGTGACTGCGCTGGCCAGTGACGGACAGGGCGGTGTCTGGGTCCAAAATGCGCGGGGTATCACGCATATTGCGATGCCGTTCAAGACGCTGCAAGAGAAGGCCACCGCTTATGAAGATGTCATTCAGGCGGTTCATGATCGCAGAGGGATGACCTCGGATGCGGGGTTCACCTTCACCCCCGCCGACGCAGCTCGCGGGATCAACTACAGCGACGGCACATTCACGTCACGTGCAGGAACGGACGACAACGACGGCCTGTGGACGGCGATGTACGCCATCGGTGAGATCTACCGTTACAGGACGCTGCTCGAGCAGGGCGGCTCGCAGGCGGAAGTCGCTGCAGCGAAGAATGCCGCACTTCGCGCCACGAAAGCGGTGCTGCTGCTCGACTACGTGTCCGGCCGTGGCAATGGCTTTCCGGCACGCTCGTACATGTTGACGAGTGAAGCAGGCGCACAGACATCTGACGGCACGGACTTCGGCTTCCAGAGCCAGAATGGATTCTGGTTCCATCCGGTCATGGACGGCTCGCCGAATCCGAACGGCATCATTCCCAGCATGGAACGCGTCGATGAGGACAACCAGCCCATCGAGCCGATCGGCTACTCGATCGCCCGTGTGACCGGCGATGCGATGACCAAGATCGGCGGCAAGCTGTTCCCCTCAGGGGGAGACGGCGAGATGAACTACAACGGTCTCACGCTGACGGCGGATGCGGTCACGAAGCTGAACGCTTCACGACCTGCCGATGCGCAACTGGGCACTGACATCTATGTGAAGGTGAGCGATACGGCGCAGCAGGTGCTTCCTGTCATCAGCTCGGCCACCAATACAAAGAAGAAGCCGGGCGCTGACACCACCACGAGCGCTGCGAATCCGGCCTTGTTCCAGCTCACCGTGCCGGTTTACGAGCAGATCCCGACGTTCTTCAACGACTTGTTCCCCGAGTCGGCGATCAAGGACGGCAACATTGACTTGAGCCAGATCGTGTACAAGGCAGACACGTCGTCGGATGAAGTCATCGGACACTATTCTCTGTTCTTTGCAGCCAACGAGTTGCTGGTGGGCGATAGTCAGGATCCGGAAATGCTCGCGCTCAAGGGCATCATCGAGCAGACGACCGAGCGCATGACCGATCTGATCCTGAAGGATGACCACTTCTACATCGAAGATGCGACAGGCAAGTCGACGCTGTGGTCCAAGTGGTTCGCGAAGTACTTCAACGACACGACCGGTGCGATGGAGCAGCGTCCGGAATGGGCCTCCCACGTCGGCGTCGACGCAGACGGCGAAGATTCGCTTTCATACGGCTTCGAGGATGCGCCGCTCAATGCGCTCGAAGTGATGTCCATGCTCAAGACAGCCAGCAACATCATCGGCAAGCAGGAGTACAAGGACGCCTATGACGCGCTGTTCGACGCTTCGGGATACAGCAAGGAAGAGCCGTATATCAACGGCAAGGGATATATCGGCATGGCGAACGAGTACATCGACCGCCGTCTCATCAGGCAGGCGACGAATGCGTACGGGATCAACAACAACGAATTGGTGACCCGCGACAATTATGAAGCCGCCTATGCCGAAGCCGGTGACGACATCCAAGCCCGTTCCAACATCAACGCCACTGTGCACAATGATTGGACGCAGTACATCAACTACTCCGACGAGGAGTTGGCTTGGTTTGCGCTGTATCCGCTCATTCTGCAGGAGAACGATCCGACCAAGCGTCCGCAGATCGTCGCGGCATTCGATCAGTGGTACGCGAATGAGGGGCGGGAAGAGAATCCGTACTACACGTTCCTGTACCAGCTCGCACACCCGGAAAGAAAGGACATCGATCTGCAGTCGGCCGTTCGATACCTGTCTCGGCAGTACGAATATCAGATCGAATTCCCGGTGCAGATGAACCGCCAGGATGTCTTCTACATCGAGCCGGGCGATCGCGACAAGTCCAACAAGCAGACGAACTACGTGCTGCCGCCTGACGAGCGACGTGCAATGAAGAACAACGGCAATCCGTTCAAAGCCGAGGGCCAGGCCTCTGGGGTGTATCCCAATTACGATTACACCAGTGGGAGGTTTGTCGTCGGATTCACGTTCACGCTGCCCTACTGGATGGGCCGCTACCACGGCATCATCAAGGAGTAGCGCGACGCGAGTCGCATGAGAAGGCCACCACACAGGCGCGTACAACGTCGTGTGGTG
>CAVVTB010000013.1:0-41054 GCA_963751055.1 uncultured Actinomycetota bacterium
AGCAAGCACGAACCGAACCGAGGAACAGACGTATTGCTCACGCATCGACGGCCTCGATCAACCCATCTCCGCTGCCACGGCCCGCCGCATGGCGGCCGACGCCGGACTGATCCCCGCCGTGCTCGGCGGTGGCAGCATCCCGCTCGACCTGGGAAGGGCCGCCGGCTGTTCACCGGGCGCAACGCCTGGCGCTCGGCGAGCGCGACGGCGGCTGCGCGTCGTGTGGTCAGAACATCGCCCACGTCGAAGCCCACCACATCGCCTGGTGGGAACGCGATACGGGCCCGACCGATCTCTCGAACGGCGTCTTGCTCTGCAGCTTCTGCCACCACATGATCCACCGCGAGGGGTGGAAGATACTCCCGAGCCCGAACGAAGTGTGGTTCATCCCACCACCGCACATCGACCCGGCACAGGTTCCACGACTCGGCGGGCGGGCGCGATTCGAGCTGCGCGAAGGGCGGGCGGCGTGACACGACTCTACAGCGGGCTGCTTGAGCCCGCCGGGCTCCGGTGGCGCGACCTGCACTTAGCCGGCTGAGCTGGTTACGCCGCCGAGCCCCACGCCGTGCCGGTGAACCGGAGTTCAACGGGTGAATCGGCGACTGGACATGCCCCAGCGGACGGGTCGAGACTGTGACCATGAACCCGGGGCCCGCGGCATCATCCGAACGCCGGACCAGCGGTTGCGCGTGTTCGTCAGCCCGACGCTGAAGGAGTTGGCGTCGGAGCGCCGCGCCGCCCGCGAAGCGATCGAACGGCTCGCATTGGCGAGTGGGGCGCCGCGTACGGGCTCGAGGGACTGTCCGCCGTCGCGTCGAGCGCGGCGACCTCGAATCCGCCGGCCGGATGTTCAGCGCGGCCGAGACCATCAGGGAACGCAAGGGGATGTTCGCCGTCGCGCCCTCGTCGTTCTCCCAACCGATCCTCGACCGCATCATGGAGGGGCCGGGTGCGGAACGATTCCAGGCGGCACAGAGAACCGGCGAAGACGCCGAGCTGTCCGAGATCGTGGGCGAGGCGCTCGCCTGACCGAAGCTCTGCGGGACGGGCCTAGGCTCGGCGCCATGACCATTCAACGCATGGACAACGTCGCCATCGTCGTCGACGACCTCGACGCGGCCGTCGCGTTCTTCAGTGAACTCGGCATGGAGCTCGAAGGGCGCGCGCACATCGAGGGCGCGTTCGCCGATCAGACGGTCGGGCTCGACGGCATCCGCAGCGAGATCGCCATGATGCGCACGCCCGACGGCCACGGCCGGCTCGAGTTGACGAAGTACCTCGCGCCCGAGGCATCCGCCCCCTCCCCGCGATCCCGCCGCCCAACACGCTGGGGCTGCACCGGGTGATGTTCGCCGTCGACGACCTCGACGACACGCTCGCCCGGCTGCGACCCCACGGTGCCGAGCTGCTGCGCGAGGTCGCGAACTACGAGGACGTGTACCGGCTCTGCTACCTCCGCGGGCCGGCCGGCATCATCGTGGCGTTGGCCGAGCAGGTCGGCTGAGGGCTGCTCACCCCTCACGGCTCTCGCCGCAACTCCGACGCGATCGCCTCGCCGAGCACCCGCGCGCCGTCCACCGACGGGTGCAGCCCATCGGAACTCATCCCGTCGCCGAAACCCCCGTCGGCGGTGCGCAGGCCCGCGGATGCGTCGACGAACCGCCATCCCCGATCGCCCGCCAGATCATCGAGGCGATCGTTGTACGCCTCCACGGCATCGGGAAACGCGTACATCGGCGGTATCGATACGACGACGACGTCCTCGATGCCGACGGCGTCGATGATCCGGTCGAGGTTCGCCGCCGACTCATCGAACGGGATGCCGAACGCGACGTCGTTGGTGCCGGCGAGCACCACGAGGACGTCCGCTTCGATCGGCCCGACCGAGTCGGCCATCATCGCCGTCGTCGCACCCCACTCCGCCCAGCCGCCGGCGAACGCGAAGCCGTCGTCGACGACGTACGTCGCCCACGACGCGGCGCCGAGGTCGCCTGCAGCGAAGTCGGGGCTGTCGGCGTCGGTGATCGAGTCGCCGACGGCGGCGAACCTGCCCTGCCGCGGCGACAGCGGATGCCTCGGGCGAACCGGTACCGTCCGCAGGCCCCGGTGCGGAGCATCCGACGATCATGCTCGCGCACGCCGCGACGGCGAGCGCTGCGCAGACGCGACGCGCGACCGCGCCCACTGCCGCTTGCCCGAGCATGGGGCCAGTCTAGGAATCGGTCGAGGAGGCGCGCACGTCTACTCGATCACCCTGCGCTCGAACACGATCGCCGCGGGGAACCGCTTGAGCACCGGCCTGAACGGCGCCTTCGCGAGCCGCTCCGCTGCCGCGCCGTCGACGATTCGCGGATGCCCGAGCTCGACGTCACGCCCCTTCCACCGAAGTGACGCCCCACCCGCCGCCACGACGTTGCGCGCCCAGTTGGTCGTCGCGCCGAACGGCAGGCCGATCATCACGATGGACGCGTCCGTCGTCGGCACCACCGCGATCGGTGTCTCGTAGGCGGTGCCGCTCCGGCGTCCGCGATGGCGGATGAGCGCCCAGAGCGGCACCCAGCGGCGACCCGCCAGGGCGCGCGCGACCGGCGCGGTCGCGTTCACGAGCCGGCGCGGCGGCCCGCCGCCGACGCGTGGCTCGTGTGGTCGGGACTGGTGGGAGGTCTCGTTCATGCAGGGAGAACGGATGAGCCGGGGCGGATGTGACAGCCCGACAGCGACATCCGTGCTTGCGTCACATTCGGCGCGGGTGGATCGTCTTCTTGTCATGACCGATTTCGCCGACCTGTGGACCGCGCACCGTCACGTCGTCCGCGACGTCGCCTACCGGGCGCTCGGATCCGTCGCCGAGGCCGAGGATGTCACCCAGGAGACCTACCTCAGGCTGCTCGCCCGCGGCGACGAGCCCGACGCGGAGCCGCTCGACGAGCCGCGCGCGTGGCTGATCACGGTCGCGTCCCGGCTCGCGATCGACCGGCTGCGCGCGCACGAGCACTCCCGTCGCGCCTACGTCGGGCCCTGGCTGCCGGAACCGATCGTCACCGACGAACGGACGCTTCCCGAGGACCGCGTCACCCTCGACGACTCGGTGCGGATGGCGCTGCTCGTCGTGCTCGAACAGCTCACGCCCGCGGAACGCACGGCGTTCCTCCTCCACGACGTGTTCGACCTCGGCTTCGACCGCGTCGCCGACGTCCTCGGCGTGAGCCCGGCGAGCGCGCGGCAGTCCGCGTCACGCGCGCGGAAGCGGATCGCCGCGCACGGCGAAGCCCGGTTCTCCGTCGATCCCGCCGCCGCCCGCCGACTCACGGAGCGATTCGCCGCCGCCGCGTCCGACGGCGACCTCGAGGGGCTGGTCGCGGTGCTCGCGACGGATGCCACGGGCCACTTCGACTCCGGCGGGGTCTTCCCGGACGCGCCGACCGAGGTGGTCACCGGGGCCGAGACCGTCGCCCGGCAGTTCCTCGCCGCGGTCGGCGGGCAGGGCCTCGACTTCGAGGTCGCGGAGGTGAACGCCGAACCCGGGGTCGTCATCCGCCGCCGGGGACGGGTCGTCTCGGTGCTCGCGCTCGAGTTCGCCGACGACCGGATCTCGGCCATCCACGGCGTCGGGAATCCGAAGAAGCTCACGCACGTGCGGTGAGTGCTTCGAGCTGTCTGCCTGCGAAGGCACAGGTGCGCATGCGAGCGGAGGGCGTGACGGATGCCGCGCTGCCCGCGGCATCCGTGGGTCTGCACGTGTCAGGCGAGCGGAGCATACGGGTACTCGGCCGAGCGCCCCTGGAACTGCAGGATCGCCTCGTTGCGGATGCGGCCGCGTTCGATCTCGGTCGCGCGGCTGATGGTGTCCGACGCGGCCCACGCCTCGGGGCCCTCCATCACGGTGCGGAGGAACGGCATCAGGGCCTCGCTGATCTCCCACGTGGCGGAGTTCCAGAGGTACGACGGGCTGTGGTCGACGGCGTAGTAATTGGTCGAATCGCCGACCGTGAACATCGGGTCGGCGAACGACGTGGGTCGCGCCCACTCGAATCCCATGCCGGCGTCGATGGAGACATCGACGATGAGGCTGCCGGGGCGAAAGGCCGCGACGTCCTCGGTGCGGAGGTAGGTGAGCGGTGCGTTCGGATCCTGCAGGGTGCAGTTGACGACGATGTCGTGCGCGGCGAGGAAGGGGGCGAGCGCGACCGGCCCGTCCTCGGTGTTGACGGTGCTCGCGAAGGGGGCGTCGGGGTCATGCTCGAACTGGATGATGTCGATCGAGGGGATCGGCGAGCCCACGGCTGCGGTGTCGCGGTTGGTCAGCACGCGCACATCGTGGATGCCGTGGGCGTTCAACACCGTGACCGCCCCGCGCGCGGTCGCGCCGAAGCCGATGACCACCGCATTGAGCCGCCGACCGTAGTCGCCGGTCGAGCCGCACAGTTGCAGGGCGTGGAGCACCGAGCAGTACCCGGCGATCTCGTTGTTCTTGTGGAACACGTGCAGCCCGAACCCCCCGTCGGCCTTCCAGTGGTTCATGGCCTCCCACGCGATGAGCGTGAGGCCCTTGTCGATGGCGTGCTGTGTCATCTCCCGGTCTTGCACGCAGTGCGGCCAGCCCCACAGCACCTGCCCATCACGGAATTCGGCGAGGTCGGTCGCGAGGGGCTTCGGCAGGGTGATGACGTCGGCCTCGGCGATGATGGCCTCGCGCGAGGCGATCGCGCCGACCAGCGGAGCGAGCTGCGCGTCCGAGATGCCGAAGCGCTCGCCATAGCCCCGCTCGAGCATGATGTTCGCCCGCAGGTCGGCGTCGATCCGCTCGAGGTGGGAGGGATGTATCGGCAGTCGCTTCTCGTCGGTCTTGCGCGAAGTGACCATCACACCGAGTCGGAGGAGTGAAGGGGTGGGCGTGTTCATGGTGGCCTCCAGTTGTGCGGCTGCCGGGGCTCGGCTCGGAGTTCGCTCACCGACATCCGTCGTGGCAGATGTGAACCGACGGGTGAGCCGCCGTCCGTCGAACCGGCGTCCTTCCCTGAGGCTACGGCACGGGCGAGGCGGGCGAGGCGGCCGAGGCGGCGCCCTACGCCCAGCCGAGCTCGTGCCGCATGGGGCCGAGGTAGGTCTCGATCGTGCCGGGTAGCAGCGGCTGGGCCACGTGCGCCGGGTCGCGCTCGCGGCTACCCCCTGAGCCTGCGTCGGCCTCGCTCCCGCCGCGGCTTCAGCCCCGCTTCAGCAACCACCGGCGAGAATGGCGTGGATGCGAATCCTGGTGGTCGACGACGAGGTGCGCCTCGCTGACGGCGTCCGACGGGGCCTCGAGGCGGAGGGGTTCGCCGTCGATGTGGCGCACAACGGCGTGGACGGCCTCTGGCGAGCCCGCGAGAACCGGTACGACGCCATCGTCCTCGACCTGATGATGCCCGGCATGAGTGGGTGGAAGGTCTGCGAGGCATTGCGCGCCGAGGAGAACTGGACTCCGGTGCTCATGCTCACCGCGAAGGACGGCGAGTGGGATCAGGTGGAGGCGCTCGAGACGGGCGCCGACGACTACGTCACGAAGCCGTTCTCCTTCGCCGTGCTGGTCGCTCGGTTGCGCGCGCTGATCCGGCGCGGCGGCGTCGAACGGCCGGTCGTTCTCGAAGCCGGCGACCTGCGACTCGACCCGAGCGGCAGGCGGGTCTGGCGCGGAGATGAGCAGGTCGCGTTGACGGCTCGCGAGTTCGCCGTGCTCGAACACCTGATGCGCCACCGCGGGCAGGTGCTCTCGAAGCGCGACCTGATCGCCGGAGTCTGGAACGACGACTTCGAGGGCGACCCGAACATCGTCGAGGTGTACGTCGGGCACCTCCGACGCAAGCTCGACCGCCCCTTCGGGCGGGAGGCCATCGAGACCATCCGCGGCTCCGGGTACCGGTTGGCGGCCGACGGTGGCTGAGCGACGACGGTGGCGGTCGGTGCGGGCGCAGGCGACTGCCGGGGCGGCGCTCGTCATCGCTGTCGTGATGATCGTCGGCGCCTTCGCGTTCCTCGAGATCCTGCGTGGCACCGTGCTCGGCGCGTCGACTCGGGCCGGCGAGGCGCGCGCGGAGGAGCTCACCACGCAGGTCGAGGCGCGGGGTCCGGCTGCGATCGACGGGCTGGAGGACGAGCTCGTCCAGCTGCTGTCGCCGAGCGGTGACGTCGTCGCGGCATCCGAGGATGCTCCGGATGCCGCGCTGCCCCACTCCGACGAGCAACAGGTGTTCACCGTTGACGATGAGCCCGTGCTCGTGCTCGCCGAGGAGCTCGACGACGGTGGGACCCTCCTGCTCGGGGTGCCGGTAGAAGACGACCTTGAGACGCTCGGCACCGTGGCGCTGCTGCTCATCGTGTCCGTTCCCCTGGTGGTGCTGCTCGTGGCGGGTATCACCTGGGTCGTGATGGGGCGTGCGCTGAGCCCGGTCGCGCGCATCACCGCAGAGGTCGATGACATCACGGCAGACCGCCTCGATCGGCGCGTGCCAGTGCCGGCATCCGGCGATGAGATCGCCGCGTTGGCCGAGACCATGAATTCGATGCTCGAGCGTTTGGATGCCGCGGCGAGCGCGCAGCGACGGTTCGTCTCCGACGCATCCCACGAGCTCAGGTCGCCACTGGCGACCATCCGCCAGCACGCCGAACTGGCGCAGACGCACCCCGAGGTCACCTCGATGCAGGAACTCGCGGATGTCGCGCTCGACGAGGGTCTCCGCCTCCAGGGCCTCGTCGACGCGCTCCTGCTCCTGGCGCGACTGGACGAGGGTGCGCCCATCCCTGACGAGCCCGTCGACCTGGACGACCTCGTGCTCGCCGAGGCGTCGCGGCTTCGGGGCGCCGGCATCGCGGTGGACGAATCCGGCGTCGGCCCGGCCCGCGTGCACGGCAGTCCGCAACTGCTCGGCCAGCTCCTGCGGAACCTGACGGACAACGCCGCACGCCATGCCCGCAGCCGCGTCGCCATCAGCCTCGCGCAACGCGACGGACGGGCGGTGCTCATGGTCGACGACGACGGCGACGGCATTCCCGAAGCCGAACGCGAGCGGGTGTTCGACCGATTCGTGCGCCTCGACGACGCACGCGATCGAGACGCCGGCGGCAGCGGACTGGGCCTCGCCATCGTGCAGGGCGTCGCCCGTGCCGCGCACGGCGTCGTCACGATCGACGACGCTCCGCTGGGCGGAGCCCGGTTCATCGTGAGCCTTCCCGCGGCATCCTGAACTGGGCTTCCTGAACAGTGCTTCAGGATGCTTCAGGCTCGCTTCAGCGCCCGTTCGCCACCATCGGACCATGAGCGAAACGACGAACACCCCGAACCAGCCGGACCCGATTCAGCCGGATGCCGCAACGCGTGACCTCTCGGCCACCGAAGCCGTCTCGACCACGCCGGCCACGAACGCGCCGGCCACGACGACGCGGACCACGGGCAAGCCGCCGACCTCGGGCAAGCGGAAGCTCCTCGTCGCCGGGGGCTCCATCCTCGCCGCCCTGCTCTTGGCCGGGGGCGGAATCGCCGTCGGCGCCGCGATCGCCGACGAGGCTGACGACGGCGACCGCGATGGCGCGTCCGCCAGCGAGGTCTCCGAGCAGGATGAGGACGACAGCCAGGACGACGACGCCGACGACACGGCGAGCGCCGCCGATCACGGCACCACCTCT
Source organism: uncultured Actinomycetota bacterium (assembly GCA_963751055.1). Lineage (GTDB taxonomy): Bacteria > Actinomycetota > Actinomycetes > Actinomycetales > Microbacteriaceae > Microbacterium. Next base: position 7,663 of record CAVVTB010000013.1, read on the forward strand.
GCGGACGAGCTCAGCGAGATCGTCGACGCCGCGGCATCCGAGGCGGACGGCACGGCGGTGAGCATCGACGCTGGGCCTGACGGCAGCTGGGACGTCGAGTTCCGGGCAGCGTCCGGTGACGAGACCGAGGTGCGCGTGGCATCCGACGGCACCGCGAAGGTCATCTCCACGGAAGCCGCCGAGGCCGGTGACGCGGCACCGGAGGGCGGCCTCGACGCCGACACGATCACGGCACTGGTCGCCGCCGCCCTCGGCGAGGTGGACGGCGTGATCGTGGAACTCGAATCGGACGGCGACACGACCTCGCCGTACGACGTCTCGGTGCTCACCGGGGACGGCCGCACGGTCGACGTCGCCCTGGACGCCGACCTGAAGGTGATCGCCACGGACACCGACGACTGACCAGCACGGGCCGGACGGCACAGCCGTTCGGCCCGATCCTGAGCCTGCCTTCGAGACCGTGCGGGACGGCGCCCTACGCCCAGCCGAGCTCGTGGAGCCGAGCATCGTCGAGCCCGAAGTAGTGACCGATCTCGTGCACGAGCGTGATGCGCACCCGCGAACGCAGCGCGTCGAGGTCGGCGCTGTGCGCCTGCAGGTTGTTCTTGTACAGCGTGATCCGGTCGGGAAGCTCCCCGAATCCGTAGACCCCGCGCGTGGTCAGCGGATGCCCGCGGTACAGCCCGAAGAGCCGCGGCCGCTCCCCCAGCGGCTGATCCTCGACCACGATCGCGACATTCTCGACCCCACGGACCATCTCGTCGGGCAGCGCGTCGAACTCCTCGGCGACCATTCGCTCGAAGTCGTCATCGGAGATCTCGACCATGTCCCAATTGTGCGCGTCGCGGAGCGTTGACGCGCCGCGGGCGCGGGCGTAGACCTGAGGCATCCGAGAAGGAGGTACCGCAATGGCGAAGGATCTCTTGGTCACCCTCAAGGACCAGCCCGGCGAGGGGGCTCGACTCGGCGAGGCGCTCGGCAACGCTGGTGTCAACATCGAGGGTCTCTGCGCGATCATGGACGGCGGAACGGGCACCGTCCACGTCCTCGTTGAGGACGTGGCGGGCGCGAAGGCGGCGCTCGAGGGCGCCGGCATCACCGTCGAGGCTGAGACCGACGTCATCGTCAGTCCAGCACTACCCGACCCCGACGTGGACACGCCGGGCAAGTTCGGTGAGATGGCGCGCGCGATCGCCGACGCCGGAATCAACATCACTCTCGCGTACGTGGCCGCCAGGAACCGCGTCGTCCTCGCGACGAGCGACAACCAGCGGGCCACGAAGCTGTTGCAGTCGATGATGTAGCGCCCGCCAGGGGGACGCCCGGGCGTACGACTCGCCCGGGCGAATGGGAGCGCCCAGAGCTTGGTGTTCGGGCCCGCGCCCGAACCCGGCTCAGTCGACGAGCGCCCCCGCCGACAGGTTCGCGATCGCCCCGGTCATCGAGCGTGCACGATCGGATGCCACGAACGCGAGGTACTCCGCGACCTCATCGAGCACCGGCAGCCGGCCGAGCAGCGTCATGCCCACCAGGCCCGTGAGCCACTGATCCATGGGGATTCCGCTGGCCTCGGCGGTGCGGCCGAACATCTCGCCCGTGTACGAGGTCGCGAGCGCATCCGACATCGCGTGCGGACGCACGCAGACCACCCGTACCCCATCGGGCCCGAGCTCGCCGGCGAGCGCGCGCGAGAACCCCTCGAGCGCAGCCGACTGGGCGGCATTGCCGATGAGCCCGCGGCCGGTGAGCCGCGCACCGGGCGTCGAGATCGTGAGGATCACGCCACTCCCCTCCGCGATCATGTGCCGCGACACGGCCTTCGCGGTCACGAAGTTCGTCTGCAGGTACCCGACCACCGGGTGCAGGTAGTCCTCGAGCGACGTCTCGGCGATCGGCAGGCCCTGCACGTGGTCGAATCCCACCGCGTTCAGCGCGATGTCGATGCGGCCGGCGGCATCCGCCACCTCATCGACGTGCCGGTCGACCGCCGCCTCGTCCATCGCGTCGACGACGGCGATCGAGACATCCGCGCCTTCAGCTCTGGCAACGGATGCCGCAGCCTCGAGTCGCGGCAGGCTCTTCCCTGCGAGGAACAGCCGTGCGCCCTCGCGGGCGAACACGCGCGCCGCAGCGCCTCCGATCGAACCGCCACCGCCGTGGATCACGGCCACCTTGTTCTCCAGCAGCATCACGCCGCCTCCATTCCCGTCATCAATTACTTGCAACCCTAGAGTTGCAGATCGTCGCTCGAATTGCAACCCATGCGTTGCAGTTCATCGCCGTGTCAGAGCATGTCGGTGTTCCGGGCCGCCTCACGACGCCCAGCCGAGCAGCACCTGCGACGATCGAAGGATGACCATCCCTGATCCCATCGACGTCGCGACCTGGGCACGCCGGGAGACGTTCGAGTACTACCGCCACCGTGTGCCGTGCACCTATGCGATCACCGTGGAGATCGACGTGACGGCGTTCACCGCAGCGCTGCGGAGCTCATCGCGAAAGACCTACGTCGCGCAGATCTGGGCGATCGCGGCGGTGGTGAATCGGCATCGCGAGTTCCGCATGGCGCTCACCGAGGGCGGAGAGCCCGCGACGTGGCCGGTCGTGCATCCCGCGTTCACGGTCTTCAATCCCGAGAGCGAGACGTTCGCGGCCGTGTGGACGCCGTACGATCCCGACTTCGGTCGCTTCCACGATCGCGCTGCCGAGCTGCTGGCGACCACGGCGAGCGCAACCACGATGTTCCCGCAGGGCGAGCTGCCGCCCGACGTGTTCGACGTGTCGAGCCTGCCGTGGACGAGCTTCACCGGGTTCACGCTGCAGATCGACGGTGGCACGAACCACCTGCTGCCCATCTTCACGCTCGGCCGATACGTGGAGCGTGACGGTCGTACGCTGATGCCGCTGGCCGTGCAGATCCACCACGCTGCCGCCGATGGCTTCCACACGGCGCGGCTCGTGCGCGACCTCGAGCAACTCGTCGCTGATCCGAGTTGGCTCAGCGCGTGACATCCGCCGGCGTGCATGAATGAATTCATGCAGTACACGGATGCCGCGCACCTTCAGCAGATCGGTCGATATGTCGGGGGCAGCGAGTAGGTTTCGATCGATCGGAATCGGAGATCGTTCGGCGGACGGGGAAATGAATGGCCGAGGTACTGCTCTTCCACCACGCACTGGGCCCGACCGAGGGCCTGCACGCCTTCGCGAACGAGCTGCGCCAAGCGGGCCACACCGTGCACACGCCCGACCTGTTCGAAGGGCGCACCTTCGACTCGATCGAGGCGGGCGTCGGCTACGCCAAGGAGGTCGGCTGGGACGAGATCATGGCGCGCGGTGAGCGCGCGGCAGAGGCGCTGCCGAACGAGCTCGTCTACGGCGGCTTCTCGCTCGGCGTCGTGCCCGCGCAGAAGCTCGCCCAGACCCGCCCTGGTGCGAAGGGCGCGCTGTTCTTCTACTCGTGCCTGCCCGTCTCGGAGTTCGGCGCGTGGCCGGCCGGCCTCCCTGCGCAGATCCACGGGACGGACGCCGATCCGATCTTCATGGAGGAAGGCGACGTCGACGCCGCCCGCGAGCTCGTCGAGTCAGCCGACGACGCCGAGCTCTTCCTCTACCCCGGCGACCAGCACTACTTCGCGGACTCCAGCCTGCCGAGCTACGACGCCGACGCGACGAAGCTCCTCACGCAGCGCGTGCTCGAGTTCCTCGCGCGAATCGGCTGACGCGGCAGCTCAAGCGGCCGTGGTTGCACGGGCGTGGGCGATGTCGTCGGCGACGAGATCCGCATTCAGGGCGCCGGCCACGAGGGAGCCGAGACCCAACGAGACGGAGACGTTGGAACGCACATTCACGACGTTCCCGACCGCCCACACTCCGGGAACGGACGTGCGCCCGTCTTCGTCGATGTCGACCCAGGGTCCGAAGGGGCCTTCCGTCGTCGCCGCTCCGAGCGAACGCAGGAGCGCGTCGCGCGGCCGAGGAGTGGGCCCGGTGAAGACCACGCCCACGGGGACCACGCGCCCGTCGACCTCCACGCCGGTCACCTGGTCGTCCTCGATACGGAGCCCGGTGACCAGGCCGGATTCGAACAGGATGCCGCGGCGCACGAGCGCGTCCATCTCATCGGCCGCCGGCTCGCCGATCGCGTTCGCGAAGTAGACGATGCGGTCCGACCACTGCCGCAGCAGCTGCGCCTGTTCGACGCTGTGGGGCGAGGTCGCGATGACGCCGATGACATCGTGTCGGTGCTCCCAGCCGTCGCAGTAGGGGCAGACGACGACTCCTCGCCCCCACTGCTCACGCAACCCGGGGATGTTCGGCAGGTCGTCGTCGAGGCCGGTCGCGACCAGGAGGCGTCGAGTGCGGATGGTCTCGTTCGCGATATCGACCTCGATGGCGGCGCCGTCGGTGCGCGCCGCCGTCACGTCGCCGTGAATGAGCCGCACGCCATACCCCGCAACCTCTTTCCGTCCGAGCTCGAGGAGCCGGAGCGGCGAGAGTCCATCGTGTCCGAGGACCCCGTGCATGTGGGCAGCGGTCATGTTCCTGGGCTTGCCTGCGTCGACGACGATCACCCGTCGGCGCGCTCGACCGAGCGAGAGCGCGGCGCTGAGGCCCGCCGGCCCGCCGCCGACGATCACGACATCGGCTTCGTTCCTGTCCACTGTCCCATGTGCTCCATGCTGGTGCCGGCGACCAAGCGGTGACAATATCAGTTTGCTGGAACGGCAAACGAGGAGGGACATGGCGCACCACGACGAGCTGGCCGGTATCGGCGATCGCCTGCGCGCGATCCGCGAGTCCCGGGGAATGACGCTCCGGGCAGTCAGCGAGGCCAGCGGCATCTCGATCAGCACGTTGTCCCGGCTCGAGTCGGGTTCCAGACGAGCGCAGCTCGACCTGCTCCTGCCGCTCGCGCGGCTGTATCGCCTGCCCTTGGACGACCTGGTCGGTGCCCCGGCCCTGGGCGATCCGCGCATCCACCCACGTCCGCGGCTGCGGGACGGCGTCGTGACGGTGCCGTTGTCCGGGGGGGCGGGCTCGTGGGAAGCGTTCAAGCAGGTGCATCCGCCATCACCGGAGAAGCCCATTCGTCAGTTCGTGCACCCGGGGTGGGATTGGATCTACGTGATCTCGGGGCGCATGCGACTGCTTCTCGCCGACGACGATCTCATCATCGAGGCGGGCGAGGCCGCCGAGTTCGATACTCGCGTGCCACACGGATTCGGCAATCCCGGTCCCGACGTGCTCGAGGTGCTCTGCCTGTTCAACGCGCAAGGTGCGCGGGTGCACACTCGCGCATCCGCGTGACCCTCACGCGCGATACGCCCGCAGGAACTCGCGCACGTCGTCGACGAGCAGCTCAGGCTCCTCGAGCGCCGCGAAATGTCCGCCGCGGTCTTCGACATCGGTCCAGCGCACGATCGTGTTCGACTGCTCGGCCAGGCGACGGATGCCGATGTCGTGCGCGAACTGGATCGCCGCGGTGGGCACGCCGGAATCGACCTCCTCGACGCCCCACTCGTCCAACGCGTAGCCGACGTACGCGGCCGAGCCCGCGCTCGCAGTCAGCCAGTAGAGCGACGCGTTCGCGAGGACGAACTCCGTCCCGAGCACGTCCAGCGCGGATGCCTCGGCGGGATGGCTCCAGGCCTGGAGCTTGTCGTACATCCAGGCGAGCTGAGCGACCGGACTGTCGGCGGCCATCGCCCCGATGAGGCCAGGTCGCGTGGACTGGATGGCGATGTAGCCGAACTCGCGCTGCATGAACTCGCCGACACGACGCATCCTGTCCTGCTCGAGCGGGCTGAGCTGCGCGGCGGTCTCGTCGTCCATGTCGACGCCGCCGATCGCGCCGTTCACATGCACACCGATGACGCGCTCAGGAGCGATCCGCGCGATCTCGGGTGCGATGCCGGCGCCGACGTCGCCGCCCTGCACCGCGAACCGGTCGTAGCCCAGCCGGGCCATGAGCTCGAGGAGGGCAGCCGCGATGCGCTTCGAGGTCCAGCCGGCGTCCTCGAGCGGCGTCGAGAAGCCGAATCCCGGAAGCGACGGGATGACGACGTCGAACGCGTCGCGCGCCGAACCGCCGTGCGCGGCGGGGTCGGTCAACGTCCCGATGAGGCCCTCGAACTCGAGGAACGAGCCCGGCCAGCCGTGCAGGAGCAGCAACGGAATTGCATCCGCTGCATCGGACCGCACGTGCACGGCGTGGATGGTCTGCCCGTCGATGCGCGCTGTCAGCTGCGGGAGTGCATTCAGGCGTGCCTCGGTCGCGCGCCAGTCGTGGCCCTGCCACCGCGCGACCACGTCGCGAAGCGTCGCGATCGGCACGCCCGTATCCCAGCCATCGCCGGGAATCGGCTCGGGGAACCGCGCGTGACGCAACCGGAGGCGAAGGTCGTCGAGGGCCTCCTGCGGGATCTCGATGCGGAACGGAGCAACAGTCGTGGTCTCGGTCTCTGTCGTGTTCATGACTCCAGACTCGCAGCGATTGAGGCCACAATACGGCCTGAATAAGTGAGATGGTGGAGCCACGAAGGAGAGCGCATGACCCGCACCACCGGTCGCACACTGCAGCTGCTCGGCCTGCTCCAGGCCCGCCGCGATTGGAGCGGCGCCGAGTTGCGCGAGCGACTCGAGGTGAGCGCCCGCACGCTGCGGCGCGACATCGACGACCTTCGCGCCCTCGGCTACGGTGTCGAGGCCACGCGCGGCGTGAGCGGCGGCTACCGGCTCGGCCCCGGTGCATCCGTGCCCCCACTCACACTCGCAGCCGACGAGGCCGTTGCGATCGCAGTCGGCTTACGCGCCGCGGCGCTCGGCGTGGTCACCGGCCTCGAGGATGCCTCGGCGAGGGCTCTCGCGAAGCTCGAGCAGTCGCTCGCCACCGGGACGCGCGAACGCATCGCGGAGGTCGCGCGCGCCATGGTGCCGCTGGTGCCGGCGCGCCACGACATCGACCTCGACGTGGTGACGACCATCGCGCGCGGCATCTCCGAGTCACGTCGCGTGCGCATCGACTACACCCGCCACGACGGAGCTGAGGTGCGCCGTCGCATCGAGCCGCACCGTATCGTCCACACGGCCGAGCGCTGGTACCTCATCGCGTGGGATGCCGACCGACACGACTGGCGAACCCTCAGGGTCGATCGGATGTCGCATCCGCACGTGCTTCGGGAACCGTTCACCCCGCGCAGCATCCCCGACGACCAGCTCCGCACGTTCACCAGCCGCAACATCAGCACTGCGCCGTACCGCTACCGGGCGACGGTGCGGATGCTCGCGCCCGCCGATGAGGTCGCGAGGCAGTTCGATGCGCTGTCCGTCGACCTCGCCGACAACGGCGACGGCACGACGACCCTGACGGCTGGATCGAACTCACCCGAGGAGTTCGCGGTGTATCTCGGCGTGAGCGGCTCGACTTCGAGGTGCTCGAGGGCGACGAGGTGCGTGCCGCTGTCGGCGAGGTCGCCGCACGGTTGGCGCGGGCATCCGGGCTCAGCGCATCACGAGGAGACGGTGGCGCCTCCGCTTGACCCGGGCCTCACGTGAGCGCGCGAGCTCGCACGACGCCTCGCGAAATGGTCGATGGTGTCCGCCGGCGCGGCATCCGCTCGCGTCAGAGCGCCCCGGTCGCCGCCGTCTCGCGCACGCGCGGCCCGCCGTCGAACACCAGCAGCCGGTCCGCGAGCTTGTCCACGAAGAACCGGTCGTGCGACACCACGACGACCGCGCCCGGGAAGTGCGTCAGCGCCCGCTCCATCACCTGGGTGCGTCGTGATGTCGAGGTGGTTCGTCGGCTCGTCGAGCACGATCACCGCCGCGCCGGAGAGCAGGCACTGCGCGATCGCGACGCGGGCGCGCTGGCCGCCCGAGAGGGTGCCGATCTTCTGCTGCAGGTCGGCGTCGGAGAACTGCAGCATCGCGAGGAACCGGTTCACGCTCTTCTTCGTCGCCGTGAACGCGAGCGAATCCGGGTAGGCGTTCACCGCGTGCCCGACCGTATCGTCCAGGTCGAGCGCGGCGAACACCGCGTTGTACGACACGAACCGCACGCCCTTCGCCCAACGCACCGTCCCGGCATCCGGTTCGGTCTCGCCGGTGAGCACGTCGAGCAGCGTCGACTTGCCCGACCCGTTCGAGCCGAGCACGGCGACCCGGTCGCCGCGCTGCAGGTCGAACGACAGGTCCGCGAACAGCGGCGTGCCGTTGAAGCCCTTCGTCAGCCCGGTCACGGTCAGCAGGTCGTTGCTGACCCGCAGCCCGTCGTAGATGCCGGTGATGATCTGGTCGATCGGGCGCGGCGCCTGCCGCTTCTTGATGTCGGCGAGCCGGCGCGCGACCGCGTTCGACGGGTTCCGGGCCGCCTCGCGGCGCGCGGCCGACGCGGCCTGCTCGTAGGCCAGCAGCTCCTCCTCGTGCGCGAACTGCCGCTCGAGCATCCTCAGCCGCGACTGCTTCGCGTGCACGTACGCCGAGTAGTTGCCCTCGTACTCCTGCAGCCGGTAGTTCTCGATCTCGACGATGCGGTCGACCACCCCGTCGAGGAACTGCCGGTCGTGCGAGACCACGAGCACCGCGCCGGCGAAGCCGCCGAGCCAGCCCTCGATCCAGCGCACCCCGTCGAGGTCGAGGAAGTTCGTCGGCTCGTCGAGCAGCAGCACGTCGGGCGCCTGCACCAGGATCAGCGCGAGCGCGGCCCGGTTGCGCCATCCGCCCGACAACCGGTCGACGGGCAGGTGCCGCCGCTCCTCATCGAAGCCGAGGCTCGTGAGCACGGTGTCGATGGTGTTCTCGTACGTCCAGCCGCCGACCGCGTCCATGCGCTCGAACAGCTCGCCCTGCTCGGTGAGCAGGCTCATCATGGCGTCGTCGGCCATCGGATGCGCCAGCAGCGCGCCGATCTCGTCGAGGCGCGCCTGCGTCTCATGCACCGCGGCGAAGTGGGCGCTCAGCGTCTGCCACGTGCTCTGCTCGCCGTCGAGCTCGGAGAACTGCGAGAAGTACCCGATCGTGGTGCCGAGGGTCACGTCGACGGTGCCGCCCGACGGCTCCCGCCGCCCGAGCACCAGCTCGAGGAACGTCGTCTTGCCCGTGCCGTTCTTGCCGATCAGCCCGATGCGGTCGCCCCGCCGCAGCTTGAGGAACGCCTCCCGCAGCACCGGTCGCCCGTCGAACTCCATGCTCACGTCGTTCAGGCGGATGAGGCTCACGGGTGTCCTTGCGTTTGGGGTGGGGTGATGAGGGCGAAGGCGAGCGGATGCCGCGGGCGACCCGCCCGCGGCCGGCAGCGCGCCCGGCCGGGCCCAACCCTACCCGGAGGACCCGAGACGCTGCCTTGAGCGGAACCAGAGGCGTGCGCATGAGGATGCAGCGACCAGCACGCCGAGCCGTTGACCACATCACGACATTCCGAGGATAATTCGGATTCGGGCTGCGGTTGGGGCTGCTGAGCTGCAGCAACAGGTCAGCCCGCCTCGACGGGCCGGGCTCATTCATTGGGGGATGGATCATGGTGGCGAACTCGGATCTCCCTGAGTCGGGACTTCCGCTGGAGATCGACGCCGGTGGAATCCTGCTCGACCGGCCCCTGAACTCACGACCGCGTCTCGCGGTCATTCGCCGACCCAACCGGTCCGATTGGAGTCTGCCGAAGGGTCATATCGAGGGCGGCGAGACCGCCCGCCAAGCCGCCGAGCGTGAGATCCGGGAGGAGACCGGATACGCGGCGAAGTACCTGGGGCCCGCTGGTGTGATGACGTACGACCGGAGCGACGGCACACCCAAGCGCGTCACGTACTTCTACTTCATTCGCCGTGAAGACCCCCCTCCCTCCAAGGCGTTGGATGGCGTCTCCGAGATCGCGTGGATGACCTTCGACGAGGCGCGCGACCGGGTCTCATACCCGGACCTTCGGGACTTTCTGGCCAGCGTCACGCCGCTCGACGTTTCTGGCAGGCCTGCGCGCTGGTGGGAACGCGCGCTGCGGCTCGGCAAGGGCATCCCACACGAGCGCCTCACGTCGGCCATCAACGTCTACGAACTCGAGATGATCGGACTTCGATCCCGACCACGTGGGTATGATTCCGCGCTGTCGAGGGCGCGGAATGCCGAGCTTGCGTCGCGCTGGTGGCGATCCCCCGCTGACGAACTGCTGAACCTTGCCCGGGCTCGCGCGGCGGCCCGTCGGGTAGACGCTGCCTGGGACTCGTTGCACGCGTCTCAGCGCTACTCCCTCTACGAACTCGACAACGATGAGCTTGCTGCACGCGCCAAGGCGTTGAGGGCTGAAGTGGATTCGAAACTCGCGGGATGGCGCAGGTCAGGAGCACTCGAGGCGCTGGCGCGGGCTCCTGGGTGGCCGCCACGAGACCTCGTGGCCGCCCAGCAGATCTTCGACGAGCACACCACGAACGTGTACGTCCGACTCCGAATGGCCAGTCACCGGATCATTCTCGCCGCCATCCTGCTGACCCTCACGATTCTCGGACTCTGGATACCGATAGCGCTGGGGGCCTTCGCCGGCGGGCCGATCGTACTGCGCGACGTGGGACTCTATTGGGGCGTGATGCTCCTCGGGATGTTCGGTGCCATGCTGAGCCTCAGCCTCGACTCGTCGAAGGGCACTGATGCGCAGAGCCGCATCTACGACTTCACAACGACCCGCTTCGCCGTGCCGATCGCTCGACTTGCCATCGGTGCAGGGGCGGCGGTGCTGTCCGTTGCAACGGTGCAGGTCGCGGTCGGAACCGACCAGCCATGGGTGTTTCTCGTTGCGATCCCGGCTGGGTTCAGCGAGCGCCTCGTCCGCCGTTCGGTCGACACGCTCGCGTCACAGGCGGGTGGCTGAACCTCGATCAGGTCCGCGAGGTGCGTGCTGCCGAGAGACGCCCTAACGTGAGCGCAGCGTCAGCCCTCGCGCACGAAACGGAGACCCATGAAGCTCGCATGGAACTTCGGGACCGGCCACGTCTGATCAACACCGATCTCGCTTTCGGAGGCGTCATCGGCACAGCATCCGTCGTCATCTCGCGACGCATCCGTCACCTGTCACCGAAGGCGAGGATCGCCTCGAGCCGCGCCCGGCACTCGGCGACGAACTCCGGGTAGGTCTCCCAGTAGTACGGGATGCCGCTCATCGCGACGGCGATCGCCCAGGCGCGGGCGCGCAGCCAGGTCGGCTCGTCGAGGTCGAGCGCGTCCCAGTAGGCGCGGCGGGCGTCGAGCGGCAGGTCCCAGATGGCGGCGTGCTCGGCATCCGGCGCGCCGACCGAGAGCGCGCCGAAGTCGATGACCGCGTGCAGGCGTCCGTGGTGTGCGAGCAGGTTGCCCGGGCGCAGGTCGCCGTGCAACCAGACGTGCGGGCGCCGGCGAGTCGGGCAGCGCGAGCGCGTCGCGCCACCACCGCTCGAGCCGGTCGACGTCGAGGTCGGCGCCGACCAGCGGGCGGGATGCCGCGAACGCGGGCGCCGCCCACTCCTCGGGCTCGCGCAGGCTGCCGCCGCGATACCAGCTCAGCTCGCCCGCCCGCTCGGCGCCCATGAGGTCGATGCGGTGCAGGTCGCGGACGAACCCGGCGAGGTCGGCGCCGAACCGCGCCCAGTCGCTCACGATGTCGGACGTCGGCGGGGCGCCGTCGATCCAGCGATACACGGACCACTCCAGTGGGTACGCGTCGGACGGGCGACCCGGCGTGCACCGGCTCCGGGATGCCGACCGGCAGCGCGGGCGCCAGGCGCGGCAGCCACGTGCGCTCCTTGCGCAGCGAGCCGACGCCGCCGGGCGTGCGCGGCATCCGCACCAGCAGGTCGTCGCCGAGGCGGAACATCACGTTGTCGGTGCCGCCACCGGCCGGGGTCAGCGGCAGGTCGGCCCACTCGGGGCGTTCCCGGCGGATGAGGGATGCCGCGAGGTCGGCGTCGATCGGGAGTTCGTCGTGGTGGAGGGGCATCCGAACCAGTCTCGCAGGACCGAGCCGGGCGCCCTTCGCGCCGTTCACGATCACGTGGCGAAGGCCCCGACGATCGCAGAGACGATCAGGATCCCGACCAGGTGGTAGCCGCCGGTCACCGCTCCGAACACGAACGGATGCGGGGTGTGCGGTGTGAGCCCGTTGTTGACGGAGATGGCCGCCGCCGTGATGCCGATCGCGGCGCCGACGCCGATGGCCTCCCAGATGCTGCCGGGCCCGAGCGCCGTGACGAGAATCGCCACCGCGAGCGACGTCAGCAGCGCGCTGACGAGCGGGATCACGTAGTACGCGGCGCCGAATGCGCGGGTACGCGACCGCTCGACGCCGATGGAGTGGTCCCACGTCCTCCCGAAGAGCGGGGTGAACCACAGGGCTCCGAGCAGGTAGTAGGCGAGCGTCGCCAGCGCGACGGCGAGCCAGTTCAGGTTGCTGAACGCTTGGTACATCACGCCATGAGGCTCTCGCGTCGGCGAACATCGAGGCTAGGAGAAATCCGACAACTCGGCAGACTGGAAGGCATGACCGCTGCCTCGCGTGCATCGACGCCGGATCGACCGATCCGACCCGACGAGCGATCAGGCGTCCTGCACCCCGACAACCTGATCCGGTACGACGCGAGGTGGGTCGCTCCCGATCCCGCAGTGGATGCGGTGGTCGACCAGTACTGGTCCGTCTCGTGGTCCCTCTCGAGCGGGGAGCGGTTGGATCAGCGCATCATCGACCTTCCCGCGATCACGGTGACGGTCGAGGACGGCGACGTGCCGGCCCCGCTCGTCGTGACCGGGGTTCAGCGCGGAGCCTGGCGACGCACGATCCATGGTCGCGGACACGTGTTCGCCATCCGGCTCCGGCCGGCGGCGCTCACGGTGGTCGGTGACCTCGACCCAGCAGCGATCGCGGATGCCGCGGTGCCGCTGACCGAGACGCTCGACCCTCGCCTGCACGCACTCATGCGGCAGATCGCCCGCCAGTCGACGACCGCAGCACGCGCCCGAGTGGCCGACGAGGCGATCCGTTCACGGCTCATCGAGCGGCCTCCCACGGCGACCGGCCTGCTCGCCAACGCGGTACTCGACGAGCTACGCGCCCGCCTCCGAAGCAGGACCGGGACCGATCTGGCGAAGCAGTTCCATGTCAGTGAGCGCACCATCGAACGGGCACTGACCGACACGCTCGGGCACGGACCGAAGTGGGTGAGCAGGCGTGTGCGCCTCCAGGAGGTCGCCCTCGCCCTCGCCACCAAGACCGACGACGACCTCTCGGCCATCGCCGCGGAACTCGGATACACCGACCAATCGCACCTCGCGCGCGACTTCCGCGCCGTCGCGGGTGTGGCTCCGAGCACGTACCGCCGCGACCTGGCGCGACTCCGGACCGGCTGACGACTCGGCCACCTTCCACAAGAAGCACCTGCCGTCGTAGCGGGCTGGCTGCCCGGTCGACGCACGTACCGGGCACCCACCGACTGGCCCGCCCAACACGAGGCGCTCTTCTTCGAGCTCGAAGACTGAACCGTTCGAAAAAACTTGGTAATCAGTCTTGCTATCTACCGGTACTCCGTCTTACTATCTAGTAGTACCCAGTGACACCGAGTAGTGAAAGGAGGCGCTCATGGGAAAGCAGATGACGGAGATGCTCAAGGGCACGTTGGAAGGCATCGTGCTCGCGCTGCTCGCAGCAGAGCCGGCTTACGGCTACGACATCACCGCGCGGCTGCGAGAGCAGGGTTTCAGCGACATCGTCGAGGGCACCGTGTATGCACTGCTCGTTCGTGTCGAGCAACGCGGCCTCGTCGACGTGGCGAAGGTTCCGTCCGAGAAGGGGCCGCCCCGCAAGGTGTACTCGCTCAACACGCAGGGCCGCGAGTACCTCGACGAGTTCTGGAAGTCCTGGGGCTTCCTCGCAGAACGGATCGGGCAGCTCCACGACCACACCGAACAGACGCAAGAAGAAGAAGGAGAGAAGTAGTCATGGCCGCCAAGTGGATCGAGACCCTCACCGGGTCGCTCGAGCAGAAGAAGCAGTACAAGCAGTACAAGGCCCGCATCGAGGCCCTGCCCGAGCCGTATCGGCACCGCCGCGAAGGCACTCGACCGGTACTTCATGTACTACGGGGGCATCACCGACGGCGACACCATGGTCACGATGCTCGGCGATTCCGCCGACCTGTGGGAGCGCGCCGCCATCGACGGAACGCCCGTCAGTGCGATCGTCGGCGACGACCCGGTGGAGTTCGCCGAGACGTTCACGCAGGCCTACGGCGGGACGCAATGGATCGACAAGGAGCGCGCGCGCCTGAACAAGGCGATCGACGACGCCAAGCGAGAGGAGCAGTAATGACCACGGAATCCGCCATCCGAGTGCAGGGCATCCAGAAGTCCTTCAAGGACCTGCACGTGCTGCGGGGCGTCGACTTCGACGTGAAGCAGGGAAGCATCTTCGCCCTGCTCGGCTCGAACGGTGCGGGCAAGACCACGCTCGTCCGGATCCTGTCGACCCTCCTGAAGGCCGACTCGGGCACCGCCACGGTGCACGGCTTCGACGTCGCCGACAAGCCCGGCGACGTGCGGGAGTCGATCAGCCTGACCGGCCAGTTCGCCGCAGTCGATGAAGTGCTCAGCGGGCGCGAGAACCTCGTGCTCATCGCCAGGCTCCGTCACCTGAAGGACCCTGGTGCGATCGCCGACGACCTGCTCGCCCGCTTCTCGCTCACCGACGCCGGCAGCCGCAAGGCGTCGACGTACTCGGGCGGCATGCGACGCCGGCTCGACATCGCGATGAGCCTGATCGGCCACCCGCCGATCATCTTCCTCGACGAGCCGACCACCGGACTCGACCCGCAGGCTCGCCTCGACGTGTGGGAGACGGTCAAGGGCCTCGCCAAGGGCGGCACGACCGTGCTGCTGACCACGCAGACCCTCGACGAGGCCGAACACCTCGCCGACCGCATCGCCATCCTGCACAAGGGCACGATCATCCAGAACGGCACCCTCGCGGAGCTCAAGCAGCTCCTCCCGGCCGCCAAGGTCGAGTACGTCGAGAAGCAGCCGACCCTCGAGGAGGTCTTCCTCGCCCTCGTCGGTGACACCGGCGAGACCGACACCGCCGCCGACGACACCACCGCCGGCACCAAGGCAGGAAAGGAATCCCGATGAGCACCCACGTCCTCGGCGACACCAGCGTCCTCACCGGCCGCTCGCTGCGCCACATCCTCCGCAGTCCCGACACGATCATCACGACGGCGGTCACCCCGATCGCGCTGATGCTGCTGTTCGTGTACGTGCTCGGCGGCGCGATCAACACCGGATCCGACGAGTCGTACATCAACTACATGCTGCCGGGCATCCTGCTCATCACCATCGCGTCGGGCGTCGCGTACACCGCGTACCGGCTGTTCCTCGACCTGCAGGGCGGCATCTTCGAGCGCTTCCAGTCCATGCCGGTCGCGAGGTCGAGCGTGCTCTGGGCACACGTGCTCACGTCCCTGGTCTCGAACGTCATCTCGATCGCGATCGTGATCGGCGTCGCGCTGATCATGGGGTTCCGCACCGGAGCATCCGTGGGCGTCTGGCTCGCGGTCGCCGGCATCATGGTGATGTTCACCCTCGCCCTGACCTGGCTCGCCGTGGTCGCGGGCCTCTCGGCGAAGACCGTCGACGGCGCGAGCGCATTCAGCTACCCGCTGATCTTCCTGCCGTTCATCAGCTCGGCGTTCGTTCCCACGGACTCGATGCCGGCCCCGGTCGCCTGGTTCGCCGAGAACCAGCCCGTGACCTCCATCGTGGACACCACGCGGGCACTGTTCGCCGGAGAACCCGTCGGCAGTGACATCTGGGTCGCCCTCGCCTGGCTCGTCGGCATCCTCGTCATCGCCTATGTCTGGGCGGTCTCCATCTACCGTCGCAAGTTCAGCTGAGCTCGCACACCCCCGCTCGACGCATCGGAACGCCCCGCGACCGTGAACCCCACGGAAGCGGGGCGTTCCGCGTGCCGGATGCCGCGCAGCGGCGTCTACTCGACCGCGGGAGCGTGGCAGAGACGGCGACGCACCCAGCCCGCGGCATCCGCTTGCGCGAGCTCACCCGACCGGACCAGCCGGACGAACTCGATGGCCTCCCCGCTGAGGCGCCCATCGGCGCTGTCCGGGGAATCCCGCAGGACGTGGACGCCGAGCCAACGCGTGAACCCGCCGCCGAGGCGGGTGGCCACGGCGACCGTCCCGGCGAAGTGCCGCGCCTGCCCGTCGGTGTCGTCGTCGAGCATCGGATGGAAGCCGCGACCGCGAAGCCGATTGCGGCCACCGGATGCCGCGTCGGTCAGCCAGAACGGCCCACGACGCACCCCCGCCGCACGCCCCAACTCCTTGAGGAACCGCCGACTCGAGTACCCGCGCTCGGCGAGACGTTCGATCGATTCGGCGAGGGCGGTACAGGCGTCCATCACGTCACTGTATGGCGCATTGCGCCACGTCCACGGCTGACACCCGGCCGTCCTGGTGGCGTCTGCCTTCGTGCGGCGTAGATTGGGCTCAACGAGGAGGTTCGCGTGAGCGCTATCCGTGAGTCGATCGTCCCCCCTGTCGAGCACGTCGACGAGCAGCAGTCACGCGCCGTCGCCGAGGCCGCGCGCGAACAGGAGTGGCGCAAGCCGAGCTTCGCCAAGGGCCTCTACCTGGGGCAGTTCGACCTGTCGCTGATCCATCCGCACCCTCGACCGCAACCGGAGCGTCGCGAGCGCGGCGAGAAGTTCCTCGCCGACCTCGAAGCGTACCTGCGAACCGTGGACGGCCCGCGCATCGAGCGGGAGGCGCGCATCCCCGACGAGGTCTTCCAGGGCCTCGCCGAGCTCGGTTGCTTCGGGATGAAGATCCCGGTCGAATACGGCGGCCTCGGGCTGGGGCAGTACTACTACAACCATGCGCTCACGCTCATCGGGTCGGTGAACGCCAGCATCGGCGCGCTGCTCTCGGCGCATCAGTCCGTCGGGCTGCCCGAGCCGCTGGTGCTCGCGGGCACGGAGGAGCAGAAACGGCAGTACCTGCCTCGCTGCGCGAAGGGCGCGATCAGCGCCTTCCTGCTCACCGAGCCGGAGGTCGGCTCGGATCCCGCCCGACTGCAGGCCACCGCGATGCCGACCGAGGACGGCACCGCGTACGTGCTGGACGGCACCAAGCTGTGGACCACGAACGGGGTCGTGGCCGAACTGCTCGTCGTGATGGCGCGCGTGCCGAAGTCCGACGGACACCGCGGCGGGATCAGCGCGTTCATCGTCGAGGCCGACTCCCCCGGCATCACCGTGCACCGCCGCAACGCCTTCATGGGATTGCGCGGAATCGAGAACGGGCTGACCTCCCTGACGAACGTGCGCGTGCCGGCCGAGAACCTGATCGGCCGCGAGGGCGAAGGACTCAAGATCGCGCTGACCACGCTCAACGCCGGACGGTTGGCGATCCCGGCCATCTGCGCGGGCGCGGGCAAGTGGAGCCTGAAGATCGCGCGCGAGTGGTCGCAGGCACGCGTGCAGTGGGGCCGCCCCGTCGGCGAGCACGCCGCGGTCGCGCACAAGATCGCGTTCATCGCCGCGACGACGTTCGCGCTCGAGGCGGTCGTCGACCTGTCGGGGATGCTCGCCGACGAGGACCGCAAGGACATCCGCATCGAGGCGGCGCTCGCCAAGCTGTGGGCCTCGGAGATGGGCTGGCGGATCGGCGACGAGCTCGTGCAGATCCGCGGCGGCCGCGGCTACGAGACGGCAGCCTCACTCGCCGCCCGTGGCGAACGCGCGGTCGGCGCCGAGCAGGCGCTCCGCGACCTTCGGATCAACCGGATCTTCGAGGGCTCGTCCGAGATCATGCGCCTGCTGATCGCGCGCGAGGCCGTCGACGCGCACCTCACGGCGGCGGGAGACCTGATCGACCCGCATCTGGACGTGACCCGCCGGCTGAAGGCCGCCGCCTCGGCCAGCGGGTTCTACGCGCGCTGGCTGCCGAAGCTGGCCGCCGGCCAAGGCGACCTGCCCACGTCGTTCGAGGAGTTCGGCGCACTCGCGCCCCGCCTGCGCTACGTCGAACGCACCAGCCGCAGGCTGGCGCGCGCGACGTTCTACGGCATGGCCCGCTGGCAGGGCGGCCTGGAACGCAAGCAGGGATTCCTCGCCCGCGTCGTCGACATCGGCGCCGAGTTGTTCGCCGTCTCGGCGTCGTGCGTGCGGGCGGCGATGATCGCCGCCGACACTCCCGAGCAGGGCAAGGCCGCGTACCAGCTCGCCGACACGTTCGCCGAGCAGTCCCGTCACCGCACCGAGCGACTCCTCGAGGAGCTCTGGCACAACACGGATGCCGCCGACGAGCGCCTTGCCGCACGGGCGCTCGACGGCCACTACACCTGGCTCGAGCAGGGCATCATCGACCCGAGCGAGGGAACCGGCCCGTGGATCAGCGAGGAGGTTCCCGCCGACGCGTCGGAGAACGTCGCGCGCCGCGTCATCCGGCCGATGGGAGAATCACCGTCGTGACCGACCCGATTCGCGACGTCTTCACCTCGACCGTGACGCTCGACGCTGCGCCGTCGCGCGTGTTCGCGGCATTCGCGGAACCCGACCTGCGTCGGCGATGGTTCCGGCAGCCCGGCGATCGCTCCCGACAGGAGTACCGGCTCGACTTCCGCGTCGGGGGCAGCGAGACCGCCACGACCGTCTTCGCCCCGCTCGACCGAGAGGAGAGCGTCGAATACGCGTCGACCTTCCTCGACGTGGTGACCGACGAACGCATCGTGCTCGCCTACACGGTGCGACTCGATGGCGTGCTCCGGTGGTCGGCGCTGCGCACGATCATGCTCGCGCCCGAGGACGACGGCACTCGCGTGGAGTGGACCGAGCAGTACACGTTCTTCGCACTGTCGGAGATTCCAGCGCACGACGTCGCTCACCTGCAGGGCAGCACCAGACTCCAGCTCAACGGCCTCGCCGCGGTGCTGGCGACGTGAGCGCGCCCGCATCGTCGTCGTCCCAACCGAGCGAGGAGTCAGGATGACGAGCAAGCCGGTCGTCTACGAGACCAGGCATCGCGTCGCCTTCTCGGAGCTCGATCCGTTCCAGCACGTGAGCACCGGCAACTACGCCAGGTACTTCACCGACCACCGCATGGAAGGGCTGGCGAAGTACGCCGGCTGGGACCTCCCCACGCTCGGCACGCTGGGCTTCATGACGTGGATCCGGCGGATGGAGATCGACTTCATCCGGCCGGTGAACGCCGACCAGGAGATCACGATCACCTCGTTCGTGCGCGAGTTCCATGGCCCCGACGCCATGATCGAGTGCACGATGACGGATGCCGCGGGCACGACCGTCGCCACGTGCCTGATGGTCGTGGCCCACGTCGACGCACGCACGCGGCGCGCCACCGACTGGCCCGCCGAACACGAGGCGCTGTTCTTCGAGTCCGAGGACTGACCGACGGCCGACGGCCGACGGCCGACGGCGCACGCTATGCCGGTGCGTACCTGGCGGCGATGATGCCCGAGTCGTAGGTCTGCACGCCGAGCAGCTTCAGGCCGACCGGGTGCGGCGTGCGCAGCCGGTCCTCGGCGTTCCCGACCAGGAACGGATGGATGCCGGCGTGGATCTCGTCGACCAGCCCGGCGTCGACGAGCGTGGCGGCCAACCCGCCGTAGCCGTGCGAGATGATCGACTCGTACCGGTCGCGGAGGCCCCTCACCGCCTCGGCCACGTCGCCCTCGATGAGGGTCGCGTTCCAGTCGAGCGGGCCGGTCAGGGTCGTCGAGGCGACGTACTTCGGGAGCGCGTTGTAGTGCGCGGCGAAGCCGCGGTCGTCGGTCTGCTTCGGCCAGTACTCGCGGAAGAACTCGTAGCTCTCCCGGCCGAGCAGCACCGCGTCGGCACCGAACACGAGTTCATCGGACGCCCGCTGCACTCCCGGATCGTTCTCGTCGAACCAGTGCTCCATCTGGTCGAACGCCCCGTCGAGCGTCATCTCGAATGAAATCTTCACTGTTCCCATGCACCCAGCCTCCCCCGTTCCGGGCCGGATGTCACGGGCTGCCGGAGATGGCATCCACCACCGCAGGCCATGCCTCCGGCGGCAACTCGTGCCCGCCGCCGGGCAGCGTCACCAACCGCGCGCCCGGGATGTCGCGCGCCAGCGCCTCCCCGTTTCCCAGCGGGAACACCGGGTCGGCGGTGCCGTGCACCACCGTCGTCGGCACCCGAATCTCCCCGAGCCGCTCACGCCAGCGCGGGGCATCCTCGAACACATCCGCCCCGCCCTCGTCGCGGTGCATGCCGGGCGACCGGCGAACCGTGTCCGCCCAGATCGCGCGGTCGTGCACCTCGTCGAACTCGTCGCCGGCGTAGTCGCGATCGGTGTCGACGTGGTACTCGATCACGGCGTTCGGGTCGCTCCAGTCCGGCTCGGGCAGCGGGTTCGCCCACGCCTCCTGCATGCGGGCGGTCGCACTCGGGAGG
This sequence comes from uncultured Actinomycetota bacterium, assembly GCA_963751055.1. Classification (GTDB taxonomy): domain Bacteria; phylum Actinomycetota; class Actinomycetes; order Actinomycetales; family Microbacteriaceae; genus Microbacterium. The sequence goes on from CAVVTB010000013.1 coordinate 28,121, forward strand.
TCGGGATCGGCCTCGAACATCGTCGGACTGGTCGACACCAGGGTGAGCGCGCGAACGCGATCGGGATGATCGAGCGCGGCGAGCTGGGCGACCCATCCGCCCGCCGAGAAGCCCACCCAGTGCGCGTCGCTCGCGCCGACGGCATCGAGCACCGCGAGCGCGTCGTCGACGGCGACCGGTAGTCCGTCGCGGCGCGTGCCCGGCGGCCCGAGCCTCGTCTCGCCCATGCCGCGCTGGTCGTAACGCACCACGCGCCGCCCGCGATCCACGATCAGGTCGCAGAATTCGGGCCGCCACCAGTCCATGGATGACTCGCCTCCGGCGACGAGCAGCACGACCGGATGCTCCGTCGACCCGATCACCTCGGCCGCGATCTCGGCGCCGTCGGGCCGCCCGACCCGCAGCGCTCGGCGCGAGGCATCCGCTCGCTTCATGGGCACCATGATGCTCGATTCACGGATGTCGGCTCAACCGTCAGCGTCGAGATCCACCCGCGCTTCCAGCCCGAGGTACTCGGCGTACCGCGTCGCGGCATCCTGAACGGCCTCGACCTCGCGTCTCTGCAGCGCGCGATGCGGCCGCACCGAGAAGGTGACGGCCTTCGGAGTCAGGGTGCGCTTCATGGCGGCCACGAGTTGCGCGTCCACCAGGGCCATCCCGATCGCCGTCTCCCGCACGCGCGGCACCACGCCCCCGGCGTCGATCATCCAGCGCGAGTCCTGGTAGCCCCGGTACATCTCGTCGAGCACCTGCAGCAGGTGGCCGGCCGGCGACGCGGATGCCGGGGCGTCGCCGGGCGCGTGCCAGAAGGTTCGTCCGTCGTGCTCGAACGAGGCGAGCCGGTCGGATGCGGCGGTGATCCCGCGCCGCACGTCGGTCACGGTGAGGGTGGCCCAGTACGCGAGGTCGCGCTCGGTGGCCGGCCCGTGCGAGGTGAAGTACCGCAGGGCGATCTCGGCGAGCGCGTCGTCGCGGTCGAGGCGCCTCGGCGACGGCACGCGATCGGCGAACAGCGCGTACGTGTGCTCGCCGTCGCGCGGCACGCCACTGCATACCAGGCCGAGCACCTCGAGGCGGCCGAGCAGCAGCATCAGCTGCTGGCCGGTGAGCTCCTCGCCGCGGTCGGCCAGGGCCGCGGCGAGGTCCGAGCGGGTGCGATCGGATGACTCGTCGAGGAGCGCCTCGACCGAGTCGCTGAGCGCGTCCAACCGGCCGCCCAGCGGCTGCAGCTGCTGCTCGAACACCGGCATGACCCGGGGCGCGGTGAGCTCCTGCAGCCACTGCGCGTCGTCTGCGTGAACGTAGTGCCACGTGGAGCGCAGCACGTGGATGCGCAGCACGCGACCGTCGGCGAGCGCGTCAGCCAGATCGTCCTGGCGCGGCGCCGTCGTGCGCGTCGCGACGGCCCAGGCCGACTGCGACGGGTTCTCGGCCTGCACGGCGAGCAGTGACCGCACCACCTGCTCGGCCCCATCGACCGGAGCCGCGAGCAGCTGCGAGTGCAGCCTCCAACGGGCGATGTCGCGGTCGGTGATCACCCTTGCAGCGTATGGGCGTCTCAGGTGCGACCACTAGCCTTGGCCGGAGCGAACCATGAAAGGCGTGCCGATTGACTGAGGACAATGCGGTGCGCCGCGTCGAACTGACACTGCGCAAGCCCTGGTTCGCGCTCTACGGGGGCATCAGGCCGACGCTCGTCATCGGCGGCCGGGGCCAGCCGGCCCAGTGGGGCATCGGCACCTGGCAGGTGCCGGCCGATGAGACGGTGGCCGTCGGGGTGTTCCTGTTCAACCGGGTGTGGCGCTTCGGCAGTGCCAGGTTCGCGCTCGAACCGCGTGATCCACCGGCGCTCGTGTACCGCGCACCGGCGCTTCCGTTCGTGCGCGGTCGAATTCGCACGAACCAGAACCCGGCCTCGTAGCGAGACGTCTGCCGCGCACGCACTTGCAGTCCACCGCGCTCTGGCGAGAGGCTGTCGCCGAGCCGCAATGCCGGACGAAGGACGCGATGAGCGAGCAGCACGCACCCAAGATGTACCGACCGAACCGCGCCATGAAGGCCGCGAACGCCGTGATGCGCGTGCTTGCCGGGGCCGGTCTGGTTCCGCGGGCGGTCGTGCTCACCGTGCGCGGCCGCAAGAGCGGTGCACCGCACTCCCTCCCGGTCACGCCGATCGAGCGCGGCGGTGCGGTCTGGCTCGTCTCGCCGTACGGCACCGTCGCCTGGGTGCGCAACCTGCGCGACGCGGGCGAGCTCACGCTCTCGCGAGGACGGACGACCCGTCGGTTCACCGCGCGCGAGGCGACGCCTGACGAGGCGGGCCCGGTGCTGAAGCGCTACGTCGCGGTGGCGCCACTCACGCTGTCCTACTTCTCGGCAGGCGCCGACGACCCGATCGACGCCTTCGTCACCGAGGCCGCTCGCCATCCCGTCTTCGAGCTGACGGCCATCGACGGCCGCTGAGTCTAGATCGACGCCGTCTCCAGGTGCGGAGCGCCGTGGCTCAGCACCTTGACCACGAGGTTGTGGCGCCGCAGGGTGCGGATGGTGCGCGCGACCTCATCCGAGGTGCTCCCGAGGGCGCGTTCGTTCGCCACGACGAGCACGTCGCCGGCCCGCAACGTCTCGAACAACTGCGCGAAGCGCTGCTCCCACGTCTCCGAGCCCTCGGGTGCGGGGTGCTTGAAGTCGAGGATGGCGACGCCGAAGCGAGCCAGGTCGTTCCGCTGCTCGACGACCGACGGCATGTCGTCGCGGGCGACGACGAGCCCGACGAGTCTCGAACCCTCGGGTCGCGCCTTCCACCAGTCGCGGTTGCGCTGCAGCTCCTCGAAGCACTCGGGGCATCCGATCGCGTGGTGACCGGGGCCGTGCGGGGTGCCCGGTGCATCGGGAGCCGGCGTCTGCGTGGCATCCGTTGTCGTCTCCGTCGTCCGCTCGCTCATCTCCGGCCCCTTCGCGTCGACTTCCATTCTCTCGCGATTACGGATGCCGCCGCACACCGCAGGCCGCAGCCTCGACGCGTTCCGGTCACGAGGAGAGTCGGAACTCCAACGCGGTGAGCGCAGCGCGCGCATCCTGTGGTGCCGACCCCTCGGCAACCGCCACGAGCGCCGCCCGCCACGCTGCCGTGAGCACCGAGCCGAGAACCGGGGATGCCGGCGCCGTGCTCGCCGTCAGCAGGTCGGCCAGGCGGTCGCGTCCTGCTCCCGCGGGCGGGTCCCCCAGGATGCGGAGGAAGCCTTCGCGCACGGCGAAGTCGAAGCCGATCAGCAGGGCGGCCATCACGGCGGCGGGGCGATCCGAAGGCGCGGATGCCGCCATCGCGCCCTCCATCCGGTCCAGCAGTCGCTGCTCGACGTCGTCCCGCACGAAGGCGTACAGCCCGAGCTTGCTGTCGAAGTGGTGGTAGAGCGCGCCCGTCGTGACATCCGCCGCTGCCGCGAGCTCGCCGACCGTGACCTCGTCGAATGGACGTGCCCCGAACTCCCTCACGGCGGCGAGCGCGAGCCGCCCCTTCGGGGAGGTCGACACCGGAATCCACTCGCGCACATCACCATAATGGCGTTATGCTGTGAACAAATCCAATTACGACACGGAAGGACGTGCCATGAAACTCGAGTTCCTGTTCGTTCCGACCTCCGACCTCAGCGCTTCGCTCGGCCTCTACCGCGACGGCCTCGGGTTCACCGAGGTCTGGCGCGAGGGCGACGCGACCGTCGCCCTCGCCCTGCCGGGCTCCGACGTGCAGCTGATGCTCGATTCCCACGACCCCGATGCGCCGATCGGGCCGCTGTTCGTCGTGGACAGCGTCGAGGCCTTTCACGCCGTCAGGCCCGAGGGGCTCGCCGTGGTCGAGGAGCCCGGGGAGATCCCCGGCGGCTTCATGGCGACCTACCAGGACCCGGGCGGGGCGACCATCTACGTCATGGACCAGACGACCGACTCCACCCCGTAGCGCTCACCGATCGGCGCGCAGAGCGGATGCACAGCACAAGGGAACCACTCTCCTGACGCAGGAGAATGGGCGCCATCCTCGCTCTGACAAGGGATCGGGCCCAATCTCCTGCGGAAGCCACGTTTCTGCGGCATTCAGCAACGCGGGAATCATTGCGTCAGGGCGACGCCGATCAGCCGAACGTGAAGCAGTACGCCTCCGCCCCGGCCTCGAGGAACTCGATCTCGAAGATGCCGTCGTCGATATCGCCCGACTGGCGGATCAGCTGGTACGTGTTCTGGTCGGTGAGCACCCCTCGGCCGTCGGCATCCACGTCGGTGCCGTTCGCACCGTCGACGGGATGGCCATCGAGCGACACCCGGAACGGAATCGAAGCGCCGGCGGTCGCCGGTCCCATGACGAGATTGACGTCGCGCGCGTGGAAGGCGAACGTGATGCGCCCGCCGGCCTCGTTCAGCACGGCCGCGTGCTGGGCGACCGTCCAGTCGCCGGTGAGATCCCACGCGTTGAGCGGCAGGTCTCGGGCTCCCTCGTAGACGTGCGAGCGGTCGTAGAACTCGGCATCCTCGGCCACGAACCCGCTGCTCTGGCCGTATCCGAGGTAGGTCTCGGGCGACCGCAGCGAACGCCAGTCGGCGGAGACCTCCAACCCCTGGGGTTCGACCATGACCATGTCCATGTCGAGGTCCTTCGCACCGGCGTCGACGAGGAGCTGCTGGATCACCATCTCGGTTCGGGCGTACTCGCCCTCGCCGAAGTGGTGGTAGCGGAGCTTCCCCTCAGCGTCGGCGATGTACACCGCGGGCCAGTAGTGGTTCGCGAACTCGTTCCACACCCCGTAGTCGCTGTCGACCGCGATCGGGTAGTGGACGCCGAGGTTGCTCGACTGCGCCACCACGTTGCGGAGGTCGCGCTCGAAGCCGAACTCGGGGGTGTGCACGCCGACGATGGTCAATCCGGCATCCCCGTACTTCTCCGCCCATGCGCGCAGGTACGGGAGGGTGCGGAGCCAGTTGATGCAGGTGTAGGTCCAGAAATCGACGAGCACGACGCGACCACGCAGCCCCTCCGGCGTCAGCGGCTCGGAGTTGAGCCAGCTCGTCGCACGGCCGAACGACGCGAGGCGTCCCTCGACGGGGAGCACCTCCCGGTCGCCGGCGAGCCGGTGGGCGAGGGACCGGAACAGGCTGCCGCGTCCCTCCCGCATCACGGTCGAGGCGATCGTGGCCTCATCCTCGAGGTGATCAGACATGGTTCCTCCTAGGTGGTTCGGCTCGGCGCGGCGAACCGGTCGACGTCCAACACGGCGTCGGCGAACGCCCGCGGCGCTTCCTGCGGAAGGTTGTGCCCGACGCCGCCCCTGACGACCCGGTGCTCGTAGGGGCCGACGAATGGCGAGCGATACGACGCGGCATCCGGATGTGGAGCCCCATTGGCGTCGCCCTCCAGGGTGATGGTGGGAACGGTGATCGGCGGCCGCTCGGCCAGCCTTCGCTCCAGATCGTCGTACTCCGACGCGCCGTCCGCAAGCCCGAGCCGCCACCGGTAGTTGTGGATGACGATGTCGACGTGATCCGGGTTGTCGAAGGATGCCGCGCTGCGATCGAACGTGGCGTCGTCGAACGCCCAGTGCGGCGACGCGGTCTGCCAGATCAGGCGGGCGAACTCGTTCCGGTACTGCTCGTAGCCCGCACGGCCTCGCTCGGTCGCGAAGTAGTACTGGTACCACCAGGCGAGTTCGGCGGCCGGCGGGAGCGGATGGGCGTTGGCCTCGCGACTCCCGATCAGGTAGCCGCTCACCGACACATGTCCACGGAAGCGCTGGGGCCACACGGCGGCGAGGATGTTCGCCGTGCGCGCGCCCCAATCGAACCCGGCGACGACGGCGCTCTCGATCGCGAGCGCGTCCATCAGCGCGATCGCATCGAGGGCGAACACGGACTGCTGACCGTTGCGGAGGCTCGAGGCCGACCGGAAGGTGGTCGTGCCATAGCCGCGCAGGTGCGGCACGATCACGCGGTAGCCCGCGTCGGCGAGCATCGGGGCGACCTCGGCATAGCTGTTGATGTCGTACGGCCAGCCGTGCAGCAGCAGGACTGCCGGGACCGTCGGCCGGTCCGACGTCGGCGAACCCGATGTTCAGTTCGCCGGCGTCGACCTGCACGAGCTCGCCCAGTCCGTCGGTCATCGCAGCGACCGGAAGGCGGCGCGCATCTCCTGCGAGAACAGCTCGGGCTGCTCCCATGCCGCGAAGTGCCCGCCGCGGTCGAGCCGGTTGAAGTGGATCAGGTTCGGATACGCCTGGGTCGCCCAGCTGCGCGGTGCCGCGTAGATCTCGTCGGGGAAGACGCTGACCGCGGTCGGGACCGTCACGCCCTTCGGGGCGAAGAAGGCGAGCTTGCTCTCCCAGTACAGCCGCGCCGACGAGACGGCCGTGTTCGTGAGCCAGTACAGGGTCACGTTGTCGAGCACGTCGTCGGGTGTCAGGCCCTCGGATGCCCCGGCGAACACCCGCGCGATCAGGTCGTAGCTGCGCGCATCGTGGTCGAGCATCCACGCGGCGAGGCCGACCGGCGAGTCCGCGATCGAGTAGAGCGTCTGCGGCCGGTTGGCCATCTCCTGCGCGTACCCCAGCCCGTGCGCGTAGAAGAACGCGAGCTGATCCCACGCGCCCCGCTCCTCGGCCGAGAGGTCCTCGGGCGGCGCGTCGCCGTTCGTGAGCGCCTCCTGGATCGAGTCCGGGACGGTCGCGGGCATGTTCGTGTGGATGCCGATCAGCCCCGGAGGCTCAAGGAGCGCCATCTGCTCGGTCACGGCGTTGCCCCAGTCCCCGCCCTGGGCGACGTACCGGTCGTAGCCGAGCCGACGCATGAGCTCGACCCACGCGCGGGCGATGCGGATCGGGTCCCAGCCGGTCGCCTCGGGCTTGCCCGAGAAGCCGTGCCCGGGCAGCGACGGGATGACGAGGTGGAACGCGTCGGCGGCGCTCGCGCCGTGGGCGGTGGGGTCGGTGAGCGGGCCGACGATCTTCAGCTGCTCGATGACCGATCCGGGCCAGCCGTGGGTGACGATCATCGGCAGGGCGTCCTCGTGCTCGGAGCGCACGTGGATGAAGTGGATGTCGAGCCCGTCGATCTCGGTGACGAACTGCGGAAGTTCGTTGAGCCGTGCCTCCACGGCCCGCCAGTCGTGCCCGTCGACCCAGCGCTTCGCGAGTTCCTGCACGACCTCGAGCTGCACGCCCTGCGTCGAGTCGCCGACGGTCTCGTGCTCGGGCCAGCGGGTCTCGCGGACCCGGCGGTGCAGGTCGTCGAGGTCGGCCTGCGGGACGTCGACCCGGAACGGACGGATGGCAGTGCGGTCGTCGCGCAGGTCGGCGTCGGGTCGGGGCTCGGTGACGGTCATGGTGTGCTCCTTCGGGAATTCGTGGCGGCCGGTGCCGCATCTCGAATCTCTCGCGGAGCGGACGCGGCCGCGTCCGTAGGAGTCCGCAACTCGAGGATGGCGCGACGGTGAGATGAGGGGAACCCCTCAATTCGCGCGACACCCGGTCGCGCGATCGAATCGCGGACCGAACCTCGACCTAGCCGAGGCCGTGGCGGAGCGCGAACGCCGTCGCCTCGCTGCGGCGTGCCACCCCGATCTTGCGGTACAGGCTCGTGATGTGCCGCTCGACCGTTCGGTCGCTCAGCCACATGACCCCCGCGATCTCCTTGTTGCTCAGACCTTGCGCGAGAAGCCCCAGCGTCTCGATCTCGCGGCGGGTCAACGCGAGCGGGGATGAGCGGACGTCCGTGGCATCCGCTCGTTCGCGGGTCGCGCTCGCGGCGCGGCGATCTCTCGCGGGTGGCGGCGCTGCCCGCAGCGTGTCGGCGTCGGCGACGAGACGCGACGCATCCTCGGATCCGACCGGCGATCGACGCGATCGACGGTCCGACCTCGTCGACGAGCGACCGCAGGAGCTCGCTCTGACGCTCCAGCGCGGCCTCCGCGACCGACCGCGCGGCCTGCTCGCGCGCGAGGCGGCGCGCGGTGTGGATCGCGATCGCCGCCTGGCTGACGGCGACGCGCAGCAGGTGCGTCTCCATCGCCGTCGGGAACTCGCGTCGAGCGGCGGACACGAGCACCAGTCCGGTCTCCCACGGCAGCGCGAGCGGGAGGCTCGTGACCCGGAAGGAGCCGAACTCCGGATCGTCGACCTCGGTCGTCGTGACGCCCGGCACCCGGGACTGGCTCCGCTTCGAGCACGAGCCCGCAACTCGCCGGGCATGCTCGGCCCCGACGGCCGCCAGGTCTCGAGCGGACGGCCGCCGTCCTGCGGATCGTCGAACCGCGCGTACGCCCCATCGAGCTGGAGCACCCCGAAGAGCACGCTGAGCAGGCCCGTCGCGATCTCCATCGGTTCGTGGTCGACCCACATCGCCGGCAGCGCGAGGAGCGCACCCATGTCGCGCAGCCAGCGGCGGGAATCCGCGACCGAGGCGTCCTCGCCGCCCGGCTGCGGCTCGGGCGTCGGCGAATCCCGGGGCGACGCGGCATCCATGACGGCCTCGACCCGCTCTCAGCGATCCACTCGCGGACCGCGCTCCTCGAGGAATTCGGAGGGAGGGACGAAGAACGGGTTCTCCTGCAGCACGCCACCGATCAGGACCATCGGATGCGTGCGCAGGATGTCGATGGTGAACGCTCCGTCGAACTTCGTGGCGTCGTACGCGCAGATCACGACGTGCTCGTGGTGCGCGTGGATGAAGTTCGCCCGCGCCTCGAACTCGATGAGGTGGTCGGCGACGTCGGCTCGGTCGGCCGCCCATCCCATGTCGCACCACATGCGGATGCGCGGCGAGTCGTGGTCGACCAGCACGTCGTCGAGCAGCTCGAGCATCGCCGACTGGTCGAAATGGCCGCCCCGGAGGTACGTCTCGGTCCAGGTGCGCACCTCGGCCCGGTGGTGCTCGAGGAGCGCTCCCGCGTCGTACCCGAGGTGCCGGAGCCGGTTGACGGGAGCGGCGGACTCCGCCGGGTCGACCAGGTAGAGCAGCTTGTCGCCGCCGTCGATGCCCTGCCTGATGAACGGATCGAGCACGGCGTCCACTTCGCCCGGTTCGTTCACGAAGGCGCAGACGTGCCGATAGCGGTCGAGCACCCCGCCGGCGAAGGTGATGGGCTCCTCTGGGCGCGGGGCGTCAGCTGCCATGTTCGATCTGCTCCGTCCACCGGGGTTCGAGGCGGCCTGAGTCGAGCCGCCAACGTGTGGGAGCCGGCTGAGGATGGATCCGAGGAACCGAACATAACGCACGACGGTTGTCGCCCACAACGATCGCTGCAACGGGCGCTCGCGGCGGGTGAACGGAGTTCGGCGGTCGCTGCGACGTAGCATCGTGGCATGCCAGGCGATCCCGACGTTCCCGACGAGTTCGACGTCTACACCGTCGTGGTCCTGCGGCGGCCGGCCGATGCACCGGAGATGTCGGACGACGAGCTCGACGCGCTCCAGGCACGCCACCTCGCCTACCGCGCCGAGCTGCGGCGGCGGGGCGTCGTCGTCGTGAACGGGCCCTTCGACGAGCAGAGCGACGCCTCGTATCGCGGGATGTCGATCTTCGCCTGCGACCCTGCCGAGGCCGCGCGACTGTCCGACGGCGACCCATCCGTCGTGGCGGGCCGGCTCGCCTACGACGTGATGGAGTGGTGGACTCGCGCCGGCTCGCTCGCCTTCCCGCTCGCCGAGCGCCCGGTCGGCGACCGCCGCTCGATGCCCGACGACTGAAACGTCGAGGAGTATTCTGGGCCGCGGCGCGCACCGAGGGGGGTGCTGCGCTACGCGGAACCCGGGGCCGTCCGCGGCATCCGGATCGTTCCGCGTCTCTCTCGCGTGAGGAGCGGTCGAATGCCTCTCGAATCGACGACGCCACGGCGCCAGGTCCACATCATCGGCGGGGGGCCTGTCGGCCTCATGCTGACGGCCCTGCTGCAGACCACGGGCAACTACGACATCCGCCTCTATGAGAAGCGCTCGCACTACACGCGCACGCGAATGGTCAAGCTCGACACCTATCTCGTGGCGGATTCCGTCGAGAACTACTGCATGGACTACATCGATGGCGAGAACGTCGAGGCGGTGTTCGATCGCACCGACTTAGAAGCGGGCGTCGCCTCGAGGCAGTCGCTCGCCGCGGACCTGAGGTCGCTGTTGCTCGAATGGACGCTGGGATTCTGCCCGCTCAACGCCATCGAGCAGGCGCTCAGCGACCTGATCGACCAGCGTGGAACCCATTCGGTCGAACGCGTCGTCGGGGAACTCACGTCGCAGGATGCGCTCGCGATGGTAGGACCGGATGACATCCTGATCGATTGCACTGGAAGCAGGTCACTGCTTCGGGATGACATCTCACCGGACTTCGGCGGCGAGGGCGGCCAACACAACCTCTTCAAGCTCCGGCTCGAATACGCCCTCGTGATCACGTTCCTGTACAGCCAGACGTACATCTGCGACGAGCACTGCAAGTATTTCAAGAACACCGAGAATGACCAGTACAAGTTCATTCCCGAGGTGTACCGCACCTTTTCCGACCAGGGCATCAGCCACGTGACCGGCATCGTGAGCATCGCGGAGGATGAGTTCCGTGCGATGCCGCCGCGGTTCGACGCTGCATGGCTCCGTGACAACCTCCCCGGCGTCACCGTGTCGATGGACCGATTCATCGACCGGATCACGCACGAGACCGGCGGAGACGTCATCGGAGATCTGGAGGTCATCCACATCCCGCTGGATCTCTACCACGCCCGCAACGTGACCAGTCGCAAGTGGCACGCGCTCGAATCGGCCGACCACGAGCTGGCGAGCTCGCCGGCGTTCCTGGCGGGCGACTCGGCCATCGGCTCGCCGTACTTCCAGTCGATCTCACTGGGGTTCGAGTGCGCGATGTTCCTCGCCGAGCTGCTGGGGCGGCAGGATCTGCCACTGCCGGAGAAGTTCGACCGGTACGAGAATTTCATGTTCAAGCAGTGGATGCGCGTCTACATGCGCAGCAAGATGATCAAGCACAACAAGGACCTGTTCGAGACCCTCGACGACACCTTCGCGCTCCTGGAGAAGCTCCACATCTACTGAGCACGGTCAGCTGCGAGGCGCGAGGCTCCTGGGCGCGACGCCTGCTGAGGCGCGACGCCGCCCTCGACCGCGACGATGCGGTGATCCTCGGCGTGGGTGAGCTCGGTGCGCAGGAAGAGGTCATCCGTCGGCAGGCGCAGGTCGAAGCGCGCGAACGCCGCCACCCGCAGCTCGCCGGTATCGACGGCGAGATCGAGCACGTGTCCGCCGAGCGTGCGATCCCGCTCAGGAAGTGCAGGTGCAGCCCGGCGACGGCGATCCCCTGGTAGATCGCCGGCGTCCAGAATCCCACCACGGTGCCGCGGATGCCCCGGGCCACCGTCTCGACCTGATGGCTCGTCACCTCGGCGAGCCGCGGCAACGGATGATGCTGACGCGGCGTGACCCGCACGCGCACCTCCGACAGCACCCCGTCGAACCGCACGGCGTGGAAGAGGTTCCGGCTCGTGAGCGATGCGTCGACGGATGCCGCGAAGCCCGCGAAGTCCGTCCCGCTCACGCCGACCCCGGCGATGTCGGGGAACCGGCACACGATGGCGAACGGCAGCACCTCGTCGTCGCCCATCGCAATGGGCGGACCGTGGAGCGTGCACTCGATCGCCGCGCCGTCGAGGATCACGACCTCGCCGCCGAGGTGGTCGACGCAGCCGAGGCCGAAGTCCCCGATCGAGCGCGCCTCGCCGACGCGCAGGCCCGACTCGTAGGCGCCGGCGAGCAGGGCATCGAGCACCGCGAACTGCGTCACGGCAGCTCCGGGCACGGGGGTCGGCGTCATCACGCTTGGAGCGTACTCCCGGCGACCGCTTCGATCGCGGCGACCGTCTCGGCCGCCACCGCGTCGAACACGGCGATGTCGCGCTCGGCGCGGGCCAGCAGCACGCCGCCCTCGCTCGCGCCGATGAGCATGGCGGCCAGGAATGCCGCGCGATCAGCGTCCACGCCGCCTACTGCCAGCAGTTCGGCCAACCGCGACCGCCACGCCCGGAACACGGCGCCGGCGCGCTCGAGCAGAGCGTCCGACTCGGCGTCGACGGTCACGCCGGCCACGGCGCATCCGACGCCGAAGTCCGTCGCCGTCAGCGGGATCGCCACATGCCGAGGAACCGCGAGGCGACCTCGGGGGCAGGGAGGCCGTCGAGGTCGGCGAGCTGGGCCAGTGACCGGCCCCCGGCCGCCTCCACCGCGGCATGCACCAGCTGCTCCTTGCCCTGCGGGAAGTGGTGGTACAGCGACCCGCGCGGGGCCCCGGATGCCGCGAGCACCTCGGAGAACGAGGTGCCGCGCGATCCGTGGCGAGCGACGAGCACCGCGGCGCTGTCGATCATGCGGCGGCGGGTGTCGGGTGCCATGTTCCCCCTGTACTCCTTGACTATGATGCTCGACATAGCCTACCGTTATGATGCTCGTCATAATCAACTGAACCGGGAGTTTCGCCATGCCGATGATCGACCTCTACGCCCCGCTCGGCACCTTCGCCGATGCGCACGACGTCGCCGCACGCGCGGCGAACATCGTGAAGACCGTCGAGCAGGTGCCCGACATCCCGATGTTCCGCAGCAACACCGCCGCATTCGTGCACGAGCTCCCACCGACGGCGATCTCGGATGCCGCGGGCGCCGGCGACCACGTGCGCGTACAGGTGCTCACGAACGCCGGCGCGCTGGATCGCGACAAGCAGCTCGCAGTCGTGGCGGAGCTCACCAGCCTCGTGGTCGAGGCATCCGAGGGTCGCATCCCGGCGGAACGCGTCTGGGTGCTGCTCACCGAGGCGACCCCCGGAGGATGGGGGCTGTGGGGCCACGCCCATACGAACGAGGAGATCGTCGACGCGGCCCGTGCCGAGATCGGACGGCTGCAGGCCGGCG
>CAVVTB010000014.1:0-18027 GCA_963751055.1 uncultured Actinomycetota bacterium
CGGCGGCGCGCTGACCGTTATGAGCGCGGCTGCGCCTCGAGGCGCACATCGACTGGAGCGGAAGCGCCCGGCTCGACGCGGAATGCCGCCGAGCCCGCGGCGGTCGTGACCCGATAGTCGCCGGCGAAGCCGCGAACCGGAACCAGCCCGTCTTCCCTGGGCCGAATCGCCCTGGCAGCGTGCCACCACTCGCCGCCGCACCAGGTCCCGAAGGGCGGTGTACGAGGGCTTGAGCGTGCCGTCGGCTCGGATGAGACCCGATGGAGCGCCAAGCCATGAACCTTCGTCGGTGAGCCCCCAATAGGTCAGTGACTCCACGGCGGGATGGGCGACGACCGTTCGGTAGTGGCGCACGAGCTCATCGGCCTGTCGGGCCTCTCCTTCGGCCGTTGAGGGCCAGGACTCCACGACGTAATCGTTGAGGTCCACGACGTGCGCGGGCATCAGATCGCCCGAGAGCAGCGTCGTCTCGGTGAGCTGCAGAGGCAGCCCGAACCGCGAGAACCGCTCGAGGATCTCCCAGATCTGGTCCTCGCCGCGGAACCCCTGGTGCATATGCGTCTGCACGCCGAGGGCATCGATCTGGATCCCGCCATCGAGGCAGTCCTCGATGAGCCGCTCGTAGTCCGCCGACAGATCGAAGTCGTTGAGTACGAGCCGCGCCGATGGGTTGGCCTCCCGCGCCGTCTCGAAAGCCAGGCGGACCATCCCCACCTGTCCCTTCCGCTGGGCGAGTCGGGTGACGGCGTTCTCCTCAGCGGTGAAGACCGGCAGGATGACGGCTTCGTTGATCGCGTCCCACAGGTCGATCACTCCGGCGAACGCAGTGACCTCGCGCGTGATCCGCTCCCGGATCGCCGCCTCGACCTCGGCATCCGACAGGTCCATCAGCCACCTCGGCGCGAGCGTGTGCCACAGCAGCGGATGCCCCTTCACTCGCACCCCCTGGCCTGCGAACCAGCGTGCGGTCGCAAGCAGCCGGTCGGTGTCGGGAGCCCCGCGCGCAGGCTCGAACCCGCGCCAGTAGAACGGGAGCGTCACGGTGTCGAACAGGTCGATCCACGCATCCAGAAGCGGGCTCGCCCTGTTCGCGTCGGCACCGCCGAACACCCGCGCCGCCTCCGAGTCCGCGCCCGCGGGCGGTCCGCCGAGCAGCTCTACGAAGTCGAACCCGATGTTGCCGAACCCGAATGCGTGCCGCGTCTGCTCGACGATGACCGGGCCGCCTGCGACCGGGGTTCCGTCGGGCTGGATGACGCGAACGGCGATCTCTTCGAACCGGTGCGAAAGATCAGGCTCCGACATGGATCTCCGTTCGTGAGGGCGAGGCCGCACCGCCGCCGGTGACCGCAGCGCTCGTCAATCGCGGGTCGTCGCCCGTGATCCGATGGACCGGCCCGGTCAGCGTCACCACGGCCGTGCGCTCACGGCGAGCGCTCGTCCCCACCCAGAGTTGCACAGCACCGGGCTCGACGGAGCGATTCATCGCCCGGTCGGTGAGGGCGACGCGGGTCGTCGGCGCCTCGAACCGAACCACAGCGGACTCACCGGGCTCGAGGTAGACCCGCGCGAAGCCGATGAGCTGGGCGACGGGGCGCGCCACCGTGGCGAACACGTCGCGGGCGTAGAGCTGCACGACCTCGGCGCCGGCGCGATCGCCGGCGTTGCGGATGCTCACCTCGGCCACCATGACGCCGTCCGTCGGCGTCGTCTCGTCTGCCACGAGGTCGCCGTACTCGAACGTGGTATACGACAGGCCATGACCGAACTCGCGGACGGGCAGGCTCGAGAGGTTCGTCACGTCCGAGTCACCGCCCAGCGCCGGGTGGAGATAGGAGTACGGCTGTGCGCCGGACGAGCGCGGCAGCGAGACCGGCAGCCGCCCGGAGGGATTGACGGAACCGGTCAGCACCCGCGCGATGGCCGTCGCGCCCTCCTCCCCGGGGAAGAACGCCTGCACCACGGCCGCGCAGCGCTCGACGGCCCAGTCGACGGCGTAGGGCCGTCCCGTCAGGAGGACGAGCACGACGGGTGTCCCGGTGTCGAGCACGGCTTCGACGAGCGCCCGCTGCTGGCCGGGCAGCTCGAGGTCATCCCGGTCGCATCCCTCACCGACCGTGCCACGACCGAACAGTCCGGCCTGGTCGCCGACGACGAGGATCGCCAGGTCGGCCGCAGCAGCGGCATCCGTCGCCTCGGCGAAGCCGCTCTGATCGGCCGACTCGACGTCGCAGCCGCGGGCGAAGTGGACGCCGAGGCCGGCCGATCGCAGCGCCTCGAGCACCGTCGGTGCGGTCACGCGCGAGTCGACGCCCGGCCGCTGCGACAGCACGTGGTTGAGGAAGGAGTAGCAGCCGAACAGTGCGGGCACGCGATCGGCATTTGGCCCGATCACCGCAACCGATCGCCCGTTCGCGAGAGGCAGGGTCCCGTCGTTCGAGACGAGCACCACCGACTCCTCGGCAAGGCGAAGCGCCACCTCGCGGTGCGCCGGGCTATCGAGGTCGATGCCGGCGGGCGGCTCGGCGTCGAACGTCTCGTCGAGAAGCCCGAGGTCTTCCTTCTGGCGCAGCACGCGCGCGACCGCTCGATCGACGAGTGCCTCGTCGACGGCGCCGGAGCGGACCGCGGCTGCCAATGGGGCCAGGTACGCATCGCCGTTCGGCAGTTCGACGTCCACGCCGGCGGCGAGCGCCTGGCCGGCGGCATCGCCGAGGTCGGCCGCGATGCCGTGCAGCACGTGAAGGAACGCGACGCCGAAGTAGTCGGCGACCACGACGCCGTCGAAGCCCCAGCTCTCGCGGAGCAGCCCGGTGAGCAGCTCCGCGTTGGCGGCCATGGGCACGCCGTCCACGTCGTTGTAGGCGTGCATGACCGAACGGGCACCGCCGTCCCTCACAGCCATCTCGAACGGCACCAGGAAGACATCGTCGAGCTCACGGCGTCCGGCGTGCACCGGTGCGAAGTTGCGGCCGGACTGCGACCCCGAATACCCGACGAAGTGCTTGAGCGTCGCATCCACGCCCGAGGACTGGAGGCCGCAGACGTACGCGGTCCCCACGGCGCCGACGAGGTACGGATCCTCTGCGATGCACTCCTCGACACGGCCCCACCGTGGGTCTCGCACGACGTCGAGCACGGGTGCGAGGCCCTGATGCACGCCCACGTCGCGCATCGACGAGCCGATGAGCTTGGACATCTCCTGCACGAGCGACGGGTCGAATGAGGCGCCCCACGCCAGTGGCGCGGGGAACGTCGCGGCCCCCCAGGCCGAGAGGCCCGTCAGGCACTCCTCATGGACGATCGCCGGGATACCGAGTCGCGTTCCGGTCACCAGCTCACGCTGGCGCTGCCACAGCCATCGCGCGCGCTCGTCAGGGTCGACGGGCCATGCGCCGTACACCCGGGTGAGGTGCCCGATGCCGTGCTCCATCACGGTGGCGACCGAGCCGCCGCTCGTCTGCTGTCCTTGCAGCGGGGCGACCACGTCACCCTCGTCGTCGTTCTCCCAGAAGCCGACGATCTGCGCCAGCTTCTCCTCGAGGGTCATGCGGGCGACGAGGCCGGCGACGCGCGCGGACGTCACTGGGGAGCGGGAGCTCATCGCTCGCCTCGCGCGCCCGGATACCAGTCCTCGAGCCCGTTCTCGGTCACGGCGATGAACACGTCGTCCGGTCGCACGCCCTCCGCCTCGAGGCGGGTGGCGACGGCCTGGAACATCCGGGCCTTCGTCTCGGCGTCGTACATGCGCACCATGAGCACGCGCACGAAGACGACATCCCGCCTGTCTCCGCCGAGGTAGTGCGGGTCGGCGATGATGTGGCCGGCGGGAAGGGGATGGATGACCTGGAAGCGGTCCTCCGCGTCCATGCCGAGCCCCTCCACGAGCCCGGCGTTGACGGCATCCGCATACACCCGCCGGGTGGCGGCGGGAACGGAATCGGCGATTTCGATCGTGACGAGGGGCATCAGGCCCAGACCTCCTTGGTGACACGGACGTCGGCGCCCGTTCTTGCGGATTCTTCGATGGCGAGGCCCAGCACGTGGTCCTGGCAGGCGTCGGCGAGAGGGTAGGGCTCGGGACCGTCGCCGCGGACCCACCTGCCCGTGGCCTCGAGGAACGACGCAACGGCGACGTCGTCCTCCGAGAAGCGCGTGCCGACCCAGGGATTGCGATAGACGATCCTGCCGTCCAGTGACGCGCTGACCACGTCGTTACCCTCGAGGTTCATGTCGATGCCGGTACGGCGGTACACGATCGGCGAGGTGACCGGACCGTCAGGGGTCAGTCGGGTGACGGTGTCGTCCACGATCTCGCCGAGGGACCCGCGGATGACGACGCGCCGGGCCAGCAGCGGATTCCACCACTGGTTCTGCACGAAGTCGTAGAGCCCCATCCGGCCGTCGCCGAAGTCGAGCGTGGCGATCGTCGTCGTCCGCGACTCGGGCTGAGGATCCGCCACCCACCCGTGGAACGAGAGGGGATCGGCCTGCGGTGCGGCGAATTCGCGTGCGCTGACGACAGCATCCGCGAAGCCCGCGCCGAGGAACGAACGGATCAGCGAGACGGCGTGGTAGAGATGGGTCGAGTGGATCTGCACCGCCGTCGGCGTGCCGATCACTCCGGCGCCGATCACGGCGAGACGGGCCGCATGGCCAGGCATGAGCGTGTACTGCTCGGCGACCTGCACGCGTCCGGACGCGCCGACGGCCGCCCACAGCGACCGGAGTCCCTCGGCGGTCGGGGCTGGCGGCGTCTCGGCGAGCACGTGGGCGCCGGCCTCGACGAGCTCGGTGACGACCCCCGGCATCGACGGCCACGACACCGCGGCGACGACGAACTCCGGGTCGTAGGCGAGCGCCTCGGCGATCGTGCGCACGGAGGGGATGCCCCACGTCGCCGCCATCCGCTCGGCCGCGGCATCCGAGTTCGTCACGACCGCGACGACCTCGAGCCGATCGGGCGCGGTCTTGGCCATGCGGATGTGGAAGTCGGAGCGCCAGCCGGCGCCGATCACCGCGAATCTCACGGGGTTGGTCACAGTGTTCGCCTTTCGTAGCGCGCGCCGGACGGCGCGTGGAGTGGTGTGGGCAGTCGGGTGTCAGGCCTGGGTCATGCCGCCGTCGACGATCAGCTCCGCGCCGGCGATGAAGCTCGACTCGTCGCTTGCGAGGAAGAGCACGGCGGCGGCGACCTCGTCCGGCCGGCCGATGCGGCCGACCGGGATCTGCGCGACGACGGCGCGCTCGATGACGTCCGATCCGCCGATGAAGGCCGAGAACCCGTCGGTTGCTGTCGGTCCCGGGCTCACGACGTTCACACGGATGCCACGGGGGGCGAGCTCGGCGGTGAGCGAGCGGGCGAGCGAGCGGACGGCGGCCTTCGACGCGTTGTAGATCGAGTGGCCGACGCCGCCCTCGTGGCCGGCGATGGAGCCGATGAGCACGATGGTCGCGCCGTCGCGCAGCAGCGGTGCGACGCGCTGGGTCGTGAAGAACGTGCCGCGGAACGTGAGGCCCGAGACGAAGTCGAACTGCTCCGGCGTGACCCCGGAGACGGGGGTGGCATCGGCATCCCTCCCGGCATTGGCGACGAGCACGTCGACCGGGCGCCCGAGGGCGCGCACGGCATCGGCGAGCGCGTCGAGGTCGTCGAGATCGCTCGCGTCGCCGGTCACCACGTGGGCGCGTTCGCCGAGATGCCGCGCGGTCCGCGCGGCGCGCTGCGGGTTCGCGCCCGTCACCACCACCTCGGCGCCTTCCGCGAGGAAGCGCTCGGCGATGGCGAGCCCGATGCCTGCGGTGCCTGCCGTGACGATTGCCAGCCGTCCGTCGAGCTGTCCCATCCGGTGTTCTCCGTTCTGCGTCGAGAGGCCGTGGTGCGAGATCACTTGAGCGCCCCCGCCGCGAGGCCTCGCTCGAACGAGCGCTGCAGCAGCAGGTACGCCGCGATCACGGGCACCGCCGTGATGACGGCCGCAGCGAGCACGCCGGTCTGGTCGTTCGTGTACTGGCTCGTGAAGAACGACGGCAGCAGCGTGACAACCTGCTTGCTCGGGTCATTGAGCATCAGCATCGGAAGCAGGTAGGCGTTCCAGCTGTTGATGAGCGTGAGCACGACGATCGCGCCCGCGATCGGGCGGGTGAGCGGCAGCACGATGTGCCAGAACACCTGGAGGATGTTGGCGCCGTCGATCCGTCCGGCTTCCATGAGCTCGGTCGGGATGCCCTCGAAGAAGCTGCGGGCGAGCAGCACCGCGAACGGCACCTGCAGTGCGGCCAGGGGCAGGATGACGGCGATGAGCTCGTTGTAGATGTCGAACGTCGACGCCGTCACGAACAGCGGTGTGAGCAGCACCGCCTCGGGCATGGTGAGCGCCAGCAGGAGCAGCCAGAACCACACCTCTTTGCCGGCGATCCGCAGCTTCGCGAATCCGAACGCGGCGAGCATGGTGCAGAAGTAGACGATCCCGATCGTGGCGGCGGCGATGATCGCGCTGTTGAGGAAGTACTGCGGCACGACGCCGGTGGCGAACACCTTGGCGTAATTCCCGAGCCCCTGACCCGCGAGCGAGCCCTGGATCATCGCGATCAGGGGTGCGAGATAGGGCAGGGCGATGAGCGTGGCGAGCACCTGGACGGTGACGCGCGAGGTCCGCGAGCGCAGTTCGAACATCGCTTACCTGCCCTCTGCGCGACGGCTGCGCATGCTCATCAGGAGGCCACCGCCGACGGCGAGGATCAGCAGCGCCACCGAGATGGCGGCTGCATAGCCGAAGTGCTTCTCCTGCACCATGGTCTGGTAGATGTAGGTGCCGAGGAACTCGGTCGCATGATTGGGTCCGGCCTTGGTGACCAGGTAGGGGACGTCGAAGGTCTTGAGCGCGCCGATGACGCCGAGCGTCGCCAGCGCCAGTGTGGTGCCTCGGCACATCGGCCACACGATGGCCCAGAGGGTGCGCAGGTTGCCCGCTCCGTCGACTCGGGCAGCCTCGAGGATCTCGGGCTCGATCTGGCTCATCGCAGCGTAGAAGAGGATGAACGTGAGTCCCGTCCACTGCCAGATCGTCACCGCCATGACAACCGCCATGGCGGTCGTGCCGTTGGCGAGCCAGGGCTGGGTGAGCGAGCCGAGCCCTATCGCGGTGAGGAACCCGTTGAACTGGCCATTCGCGTCGAAGATCATGCGGAACACGGGTGCCATGGTCGCCGGAGCCAGCACCGTCGGGATGAAGATGATGACCTTGTAGATCGGCGCGAGTCCGATCCGCGAGTGCATGATCGCGGCGAACGTGAATCCGATCACCGTCTGCACCGCGAAGGTGACGAGGAAGAAGAGGGCGGTGTGCCGGATCGCGGTCCAGAAGACCGGGTCGATCAGCATCGCCGCGTAGTTGTCCCACCCGACGAACTCGGAAGGACTCAGGATGAACCCGTTCCAGTCGAGCGTCGAGACATATCCGGTGTAGCCGATCGAGAAGTAGATCATCCCGATCACGAGGGCCAGCGCGGGAACGATCCACGGCATGCCACTGCCGAAGAGCCGTCGCCGCTGCCGGCTGGCCTGTCGCCCGGCGGGAGCCGGCCGAGTGCGCGTGCGCGTCGTCGCGATTGCGGCGGTCATGGGTTTCTCCAAAGCATGGTGTCCCGCGGGCGGGCGGATGCCACCCGCCCGCGGGAGTCGGTGGGTGAGCCCTAGCCGGCGTCGACGACGGCCTGGAGGCTCGCGAGTGCGTCCTCGGGCGCGACCGTGTCGGTCGCGACTCCGATCAGCGCATCGCGGAACGCCGTGTTCAGGTCGGCGCTCACCGATGCGAACCGCGACTGCGTCGACGACCCGGCGATGTCGGTGTACTCCTTGAGTGCGTCCAGCTGCGCGTCGGCGTTCACGAGGTCGATCGCGTCCCAGGCAGGCTGCACGCCCTTGAGCGACGGGATGTCGTTCAGCGTGTTCGCGACCGCCTGCTGCCCGGCCTCGGACGTGGTCAGCCAGAGCGCGAATGTCGTCGCGGCGGCCTGCTGGTCGGACTTGCCGCTGACCGCGAGACCGTAGTCGGCGTCGCCGAACATGTTGCCCACGTTGCCCGTGTCGGCGACATCCGGGAACTGGATCGGGATCATGGTGAACGGCTCGGGATTCGAGACGCCGGCAGCCTCCATCGCGGCGACCATCGAGTCCTTGACGGAGTACTGGGTGTACCAGGTGCCCATCATGACCATGGCGTACTGACCCGACATGAACGCGTTGTTGGCGTCGGGATACTGCTGGAGGCCTACGGCACCCTCCTGCATGATGCCGTCGTCGAAGAGCGACTTCCAGATCTCCATGCCCTGGACGAACACCGGATCGGTGTACGACATCTCGCCCTGCGACGCCTTCACATACGCGCCCGGCTCGATGTTCTCCATGATCGCCTCGAAGGTGTCCATGTCGAACGCCCATTGACCGGCACCCTGGACGAAGCATCCCTGTCCGTCGGCCTCGAGCGTCGCGCAGACGTCCTTCCACTCGTCGAGGGTGGTGGGCGGGGTGAGCCCGTGCGCGTCGAAGATGTCCTTGTTGATCCAGAGGCTGCCGGAGTACACCGCTCCGGCTGACAGGCCGACGACCTTGTCATCGACGCTGAGCCCCTCGACGCCTGAGGTCGCGAGCTGATCCTTCCAGTCCGGCCCGAGCGCGTCTTCGACGGCAGGAGCGAGATCGATCGCCCCGGCCTGGAAGGTCTCGACGCCACCGTTGGCAGAACCGGGCGCGACGTTGAACACGTCCGGCCCGTCGGACGATGTGATCGCCGGACCGAGAACCGAGTCATAGGTGTCGATGGGCTTCGAGACGAACTCGACGTCGATGTCGGGATACTCCTCGTTGAACTGCGCGATGAGCTTGTCGGCGTTCGTCTTGTCGGGCGTCCAGCCCCACCACGTGATGTCGCCCGACGTGGCCGTCGAGTCATCGGCTGCGGCTCCACCGCCGCCTGAGCAGGCAGCGAGAGCGAGCATCGCCGCTCCTGCGAAGGCCAGGGCCGCGCTGCCGCGCAATCCGAATGTCCGCTTTGACACGTTGTCTCCTCTGTGATGCCCGCGACTGCGCGGGGCTGTTCGGGTGCCGGATGCCGTCTTCCGGCGTCCGCGGAAACATTGTTACTCATTCTCGCGCAACTTGCAATGCATCTTTCTCAACAACTTTCGCTCGGCTATAGTGAAAGCGGCGCTTACCAGGCGCCGGAGGGGGAGGACATGGGCAGCGACCGCAGCACGACGCTCGCGGAGATCGCCGCGGCCGCCGGTGTGTCCGTGCCGACGGTCTCCCGCGTGCTGAACGGCCGCAAAGGCATCTCTCCGACGACCCGCGACCAGATAGAGCGTCTGCTGGAGGAGCGAGGTTACGAGCGTCGCGGCAAGACGCGGCGCGACACGGGGATCATCGACTTCGTCATCAGCAGCCTCTCGACCCAATGGGCCACCGAGCTCCTCCGCGGCGCGCAGGGCGAAGCGGCGCGACAGGGCCTCGATCTGGTGCTCACGACGACCAACGGACGGCCCGTCGGAACGCCCGACTGGATCGAGCACCTGCTCGAGCGCGGCACCGACGGCGTCGTACTGGTCGTTTCGAAGCTTCTTCCGGCCGGTCGCGACGAGTTCGCACGCCTCGAGGTCCCGGTCGTCCTCATCGACCCCGTCGGCACCGAGACGGATCCGTTCGTCACGGTCTCGTCGACCGACTGGGAGGGCGGTCGCGATGCGACCGATCACCTGCTCGCTCTCGGTCATCGACGGATAGGTTTCGTGACCGGCCCACTCGACCAGGCGGGACATCAGGATCGGCTCGACGGCTACTACACGGCCCTGGGCCGTGCCGGTATCAGCCGCGACGGCTCCTTGGTGCGCGAAGGGGACTCACTGCTCGGCGGCGGCCGGCGCGGCGGCGGCGAGCTGCTCGATCTGGCCGAGCGTCCGACCGCCATCGTGAGCGGCTCCGACGAGCAGGCCTACGGCATCTACCTCGCCGCGCGGGAGCGCGGCATCCGGATTCCCGAGAAGCTCTCCATCGTGGGGTTCGACGATGTCGATCTGTGCCAGTGGGTGTCGCCCCAGCTGACCACCATCCGCCAGCCACTCGCCGGAATGGGCAGCGAGGCGACGCGAATGGTCATCGAGCTCGCTCGCGGCGGCTCGGTGGCGAATCCGCGGGTTCAGCTCGCGTCGGAGCTCGTCATCCGGGAGTCGACCGCGCCGCCCAGCTGACCGGGTCGCATCCCTACTGGAGGATCGCCTTCAGCGGCGTGAACTCGATCAGGGCCGTGTAGCGCGAGGCCATCGTCGCCGTCGTCAGGCCGAGCCGCTGCATCCACTCGTCGTACTTCTCGGTGTAGTCGGGTTCGAGCCGGTCGAGCCACTCCGTCGAGGACTCGGGCGAGATCGCGGCGGTGCCGCGCAGGATCGTCCACTGCTCGCCGTCGTCTCCGGCCTCGAGGTGGAACTGCACGCGGTCGTTCTGGCGGAGGTTGCGCGCCTTCGCCGTGTGCGGCTCGCTCATGATGAGCGCCCTGCCGTCGCGCCACAGGAACCAGATGGGCACCGCGTGGGGGAAGCCGTCGCGGCCGATCGTGCCGAACCACGCCAGCTGCTCGCTCTCGAGGCGTGCGAGGGCGCGCGCGTGCTTCGCGTCGTCGGGGTCGAACTCGAACGCCATGTCACTCCTCCGGTTCGCCGCTGAGGAGCCCGCGCAGCCAGTCGCGCGCCTCGACGAACACGTCGTCCGAGTAGCGCTCGGGGTAGTGGACGACGGCGCGGTCGGCGCGCGGGTACGAGCCGAGGAACACCACCTTCGGGCTGAAGCGCCGGAGCCCGAGCAGGGCGTCGGCCATCCGCTCGTCCTCGATGTGCCCATCGGCGTCGATGACGAACCGGTAGCGGCCGAGCTCATCGCCGATCGGACGCGACGCGAGCAGCGAGAGGTTGATCCCCCGGGTCGCGAACTGCTCGAGCATCTCGAGGAGGGCACCGGGGTGATCCTCGGGGAGCTCTGCGATGAGAGACGTCTTGTCGGCGCCCGTGGGAGGCGGCGGCGCGACCGTCTGGCTCACGAGCACGAACCGGGTGACCGCGTTCGGGTTGTCGCCGATGGCGGATGCGAGCAGCTCGAGGTCGTGGTGCTCGAGGATGCCGGGGGGTGCGATCGCGGCATCCGCGTCGCTCGATCCGTCGAGGAGGCCCATCGCGCTTGCGACGTTGCTCGCCGCGGGGATGTGCGCGTGGGCGGGGAGCGTCGAGGAAAGCCACTGCAGGCACTGCGCGTAGGCGACAGGGTGCGCCGCGACGAGCGAGACGTCCTCGAGCTTCGTTCCGGGGCGCGCGACCAGGACGAACTCGACCGGCACGAGGTACTCACCCACGATGCGGATGCCCGGCATGGTCGCGAGCGCGTCCTGCGCCGTGGAGACGCCACCGTCCACCGAGTTCTCGATCGCGATCATCGCGGCTCCGGAGCGGCCCTCGACGACATCCGCGAGAGCCTCGCCGACGTTGCGCACCGGCCGCCACTCCTGACCCCACGCCTCGGGCACCTGCGCGAGCGCCGCCTCGGTGAAGGTGCCTGCCGGTCCCAGATAGCTGTACGTGCGTCGGGCGGGCGCTTCGGGCTCGGTGGTCACGCGTCAACCCTAGCCGCGGGCTCGGGTCCGGCCGGCGAGCCGGGTAACGCTCCGTGGGACCTTCGGCCCTGTCCGAGCCACGGCCCGGGTCGAGACTGCTCCCATGACAAGAGTATTGGTGACATACGCCAGCAAGCACGGCTCCACGGGCGAGATCGCGCGGGCGATCGCCGAGGAGCTTCGCGAGCGAAACCTGGACGCCGACTGCGTCGATGTCCAGGTCGCCAGCCTCGGCGCCTTCGATGCCGTGATTCTCGGCAGCGCCGTCTACGCCGGACGCTGGCGCCGCGAGGCGCGCCACTTCCTCAAGAAGCACCGCGACGCCCTGGCGAAGGTCCCGTTCTGGATCTTCAGCTCGGGCCCCGTCGGCGAGAAGGCCCAAGAGGACTTCGAGAAGAACTCGAAGTGGCTCGAGCCGCACCGCGTGCTCGAGCTCGCGGAGGCCGTCGGCGTACGAGGCCACGTCGTGTTCGGTGGGCGCCTTCCTTCGGATCCAGAGGGATTCGTCGAGAACGCGATGGTCCGCAACACTCCGGAGCAGTTCAGCGATGCCCGCGACTGGGACGCCATCCGGCGATGGGCCGACGAGGTGGCGGCGGAGCTTCAGCACGCGTCCGTATGACGACTTCGGCTGTCGCCTCGCGACAGGAGCGGGCAGACTAGGCGCATGAGCCGAGCAGGACAGCCCGCCGAAGCTTCCGATCTGATCGACGTCGACGAGTTGATCAACGCCTACTACGACCGTGTCCCGGATCCCTCCGTACCTGAGCAGCGCGTCGCCTTCGGCACGAGCGGCCACCGCGGCTCGTCCCTCTCGTCGAGCTTCAACGAGACGCACATCCTCGCCACGACGCAGGCGATCGTCGACTACCGCCGCGCGGAGGGCATCGAGGGTCCGCTGTTCCTCGGTCGCGACACCCACGGCCTCTCCCTCCCCGCCGAGCGCAGCGCGATCGAGGTGCTCGTCGCGAACGGCATCGATGTGCGAATCGACGCCCACGACTCCTGGGTGCCGACGCCCGCCCTCAGCCACGCGATCCTCACGTACAACAGGGGGCGGGATGCTGTGGACCCGGGTCGCGCGGACGGCATCGTCGTGACGCCGTCGCACAACCCGCCACGCGACGGGGGCTTCAAGTACAACCCGCCGAACGGCGGCCCTGCCGACACGGACGCCACGGGCTGGATCGCGGACCGCGCGAACGCCCTCATCGAGGCGGGCCTCGAGGGTGTCGCGCGCACCCCGTTCAAGGACCTCGACGGCGACGCCCTCGGCGAATACGACTTCCGCGACGCATACGTGCGCGATCTGGCGTCGATCATCGATGTCGACGCGATCCGCAGGGCCGGCGTGCGCATCGGCGCCGACCCGCTGGGCGGCGCGTCGGTCGAGTACTGGCAGCTCATCGCGGATGTCCACGAGCTCGACCTGACCGTGGTGAACCCCGACGTCGATCCGACCTGGCGCTTCATGACGCTCGACTGGGACGAGAAGATCCGGATGGACCCGTCTTCCCCGTCGGCGATGGCGTCGCTCGTGGCGCGTCGCGACGAGTACGACATCCTCACCGGCAACGACGCCGACGCGGACCGCCACGGCATCGTCACGCCCGACGCGGGTCTCATGAACCCGAACCACTACCTCGCGGTCGCGATCGACTACCTCTACTCGCACCGGCCCGACTGGCCGGCAGATGCTGCGGTCGGCAAGACCCTCGTCTCGTCGATGATCATCGACCGGGTCGTGGCCTCGCTCGGACGGACCCTCATCGAGGTGCCCGTCGGCTTCAAGTGGTTCGTACCGGGCCTGCTCGACGGCTCGGTCGCGTTCGGCGGAGAAGAGTCGGCGGGCGCATCCTTCCTGCGCAGGGACGGCTCGGTCTGGACGACCGACAAGGACGGCATCCTGCTCTGTCTTCTCGCGGCCGAGATCCTCGCCGTCACCGGCAAGACCCCCTCGCAGCGCTATGCCGAGCTCGAGGCCGAGTTCGGGGCATCCGCCTATCAGCGAGTCGACGCGCCCGCTTCGCCGGCTCAGAAGGCAGCCCTCGGCAAGCTGGCGCCGGATGCTGTCACCGCGACCGAGCTCGCCGGCGAGCCGATCACCGCCAAGCTGTCGCACGCCCCCGGCAACGGCGCCGCGATCGGCGGGCTCAAGGTCACGACGGCGAACGCCTGGTTCGCGGCCCGGCCGTCGGGCACCGAGGACGTGTACAAGCTCTACGCCGAGTCGCTCCGCGGCCCGGAGCACCTCGCCGAGGTGCAGGAGGAGGCGCGCGCCGTGGTCTCCGCAGCGCTCGGCGACGCCTGACGGCTCGCACGTCCAGCCGTTTACGAACGGTTTTCATCGGCGCATCGGGCGGGAAAGCGGCGAAAACCGTTCGTAAGCGGGCCGGGCACCGGCGGACGGTCGCGCGCTGTCGTTGGGAAAGCGCCTACCATGGTCGCACCGGACACGAGCGCCGTGTCCGCTGTGTGCGCAACCGCGCGTGCCGGTGGAGATGACGTCAGAGCAGAGACCATGAAGCGAGTGGGGATCAGGGATGTGGCGCTGCGCGCCGGCGTCTCGATCAGCACGGTCTCGAACGCGCTCAATCGGCCCGGCATCGTCAGCGAGCAGCTCGCGCAGCGCGTGCGCAAGGCCGCGGACGACCTCGGCTACGTCCCGCTCCACGCGGCGAGGCAGCTTCGCGTCGGGCGCAGCGGACTGCTCGGCATGACCGTCATCAACATCGCCAATCCGTTCTTCGCCGAGATGGTCAGCGGCGCCGAGGAGGCCGCGGCCGCCGCGGGCTACCGCATCCTCGTCGGCAACAGCGACGATGACCTCGCGAAGGAGGCCGGGCACCTGGAGCTCTTCGAGCGCGTGCAGGTCGAAGGCGTGCTGGTCTCACCGTTCGGCGATGCGAGCGCGCCCATCGAGAGACTGCGCGCACGCGGCATTCCCGTGGTGCTCGTCGATGCCGTCGACGACGCCGGCGCTCTTCCCTCGGTGTCGTTCGACGATGTCGCCGGCGGGCGACTCGCGGCCGAGCACCTCCTCCAGACCGGCCGTCGCCGCATCGCCTTCCTCGGTGCGCGTGAGGAGGTCCGCCAGGTGCGGGAGCGCCTGCAGGGGACACGGCTGGCTGTGGCGGCCCATCCGGATGCCACGCTCGACGTTGTCTGGTCGGCTCGGACCACCGCCCAAGTCGGCCGCGCCCTCGGGGCCGACATCGCCGCGGCGCCGCCCGAGTCGCGGCCCGACGGCATCGTCGCCACGAACGATCACCTCGCGTGCGGCATCGTGTACGGCCTCATCAGCAACGGCGTCCGCGTGCCCGAAGAGATCGCCGTCATCGGCTACGACGACATCGAGTTCGCGTCGGTCGCCGCAGTCCCCCTGACGTCGGTGCGCCAGCCCGCACGCGAGATGGGCCGGCACGCCGGTGAACTGCTGTTGCATCAGCTCACGGGCGACTCCACCGAGCCGCTCGGCTCGGTGATGTTCGAGCCCGAGCTCGTGGTGCGCGCGTCGAGCGTGCTCGGGGCCTGAAGCCCGCTCACTCACCACGCCGCGAAACTCTGCCCGTGCGACTCCCGTACGATATCGGCATGGCGCAGAAAGCGTTTACCCAACCCCGCTCACGGCCGGATGCCGCTGGGCTCGTCGATGGCCAGCACCCCGGTCGTTCGGTACTCCGCCTGGTGGCCCGGAGACGCGGACGACTGTCGCTCGCACTCCTCGGCTTCACCCTCAAGGAGGTCCCGCTCTGGTTCCTCCCGGTGATCACGGCGGCGATCATCGACATCGTCGCGGACGGCGGGGAGGTGACGACGGTACTGCTGTGGTTCGCGCTCGCAGTGGTGCTCCTCGTCCAGAACTATCCCGAACCACATCCTCTACACACGCCAGTTCATGACGGTCGTCCGCGACACCGGCGCCGATCTGCGGAACGCGCTCGCGGAGCGCCTGCAGAGCCTGTCGATCGGCTACCACACGCGGGTCAGCTCCTCCATCGTCCAGACCAAGGTCGTGCGCGACGTCGAGAACGTGGAGCTCATGCTGCAGCAGGTCACCCACCCGCTCCTCTCGTCGATCATGGTTCTCATCGGCGCCGTCACGATGACCGCGATCATGGTGCCGCAGTTCCTGCCGGTGTATGCGCTGGCGGTGCCGATCGCACTTGTGCTTCGCTGGGCGCTGAGCCGCCGGTCGCGCGCGCGCAACGAGACGTTCCGCCGCGAGATGGAAGGCTTCGCCGCGCGGGTCGGCGAGATGGCATCCCTCATCCCCGTCACGCGAGCGCACGGACTCGAAGAGACCGCCGTCGATCGCGTCGCGCACAGCGCGGACGGAGTCCGTCGCGCGGGCCTCCACCTCGACATGCTGAACGGCCACGTCGCCTCGATCTCATGGGTCGTGATGCAGCTTCTGGGGGTGGGATGCCTCGTGCTCGCCGCGGTCTTCTCCTTGACCGGCATCCTCCCGATCACGCCGGGCGAGGTCGTGCTGCTGTCCACGTACTTCGCGCTCCTCACCCAGGGCCTGACGCAGCTGCTCATGCTCATCCCGGTCGGCGCCCGCGGCCTCGAGTCGGTGCGCTCCATCGCCGAGGTCATCCAGGAGCCGGACCTCGAGCAGAACGAGGGCAAGCGAACGGTGGACTCCGTCACGGGACGCGTCGCGCTCGAACGCGTGAGCCATCGCTACCCGGGCGCCGACGCGGACGCGGTCCGGGACGTCGACCTCGACATCGCCGCGGGCGAGACGATCGCCTTCGTCGGGTCGTCGGGATCCGGCAAGTCGACGCTCCTCAATCTCGTCCTGGGCTTCGTCCGTCCGACGAGCGGACGAATCCTTCTGGATGGCGCCGACATGCAGGATCTGGATCTGCGAACCGTCCGGCGCTCCATCTCCGTCGTCCCCCAGGACTCGGTGCTGTTCGAAGGCACGATCCGCGAGAACATCGCATACGGGATGCCGCATCTCGGCGACGACCGGATCCGCTCCGCTCTGCGCGATGCGAATGCCCTCGACTTCGTGGACGCCCTGCCGCAGAGCTGGAACACCGTGGTAGGCGAGCGCGGTGCCCGCCTCTCCGGCGGTCAGCGTCAGCGGCTCGCCATCGCGCGGGCGCTCGTTCGCGATCCGCGAGTCCTGCTGCTCGACGAGGCGACCTCAGCGCTCGACCCCGAGTCCGAGGAGCTCGTCAAGGACGCGCTCGCCAAGCTCATGCGAGGACGGACGACGCTCGTCGTCGCGCACCGGCTCTCCACCATCCGCAGCGCCGATCGCATCGTCGTGCTCGAGCGGGGCAGGATCGTCGAACAGGGTGCGCATCAGGACCTCCTCGCACGGTCCGGCCGCTAGCGCAGCTGCATGCCGCGCAGGCAGGCGCAGCCTGAAATGATGACACCCATGCCTGAGTTCGAGCTCACGTTCTGGTCCGACGCAGTGACCGCGACCGTCGACGACAGCGAGATCGGCACATATGTGTTCGCGCCCGATGCCGCTGCCGTCGGAGTCGCCGAAGCCATACTGGCACCCGCTCCGCGCCCTCGATGGCGGGCTCGTCACCGGTTATCGGCCATGGGATCACCGGTGGCACAAGGGTCTGCAGATGACGTGGACCCACCTCTCGGGTCAGAACTTCTGGGGCGGGCCGACCTATGTGCACGGCGAGGGCTACGTGATGCGCGACAACGCCGGGCGCATGCGGCACGAGTCTTTCAGCGACGTGCGCGACAGGGGCGACGAGGTCGGTTTCACCGAGACGCTGACCTGGATCACGTCCACAGGCGAAGAGTGGGTCGCCGAAGCGCGGACGCACCGCCTGCACGGCCTCGACCTCGACCGCGGCATCTGGATCTTGGACTTCGCGACGACCATTCGCAACATCCGCGGCGCCGACCTCGAGTTCGGCAGCCCGACCACCCAGGGTCGCGAGCGTGCCGGCTACACCGGCCTGTTCCTCCGCATGCCGAGGGCCTGGACCGGCGGCCGCGTCCTCTCGGCCATCGGCACCGAGGATGCCGACGCGCTGATGGGCCGCGAAGCCGCCTGGGCTGCCTTCAGCGGGCAGCACGATGGCGTCGACGGCGGGGCGACGGTGATCGCCTACGCCGGCACCACTTCCGCGCCCCGGCCGATCGAGTGGTTCGTCCGCTCCGAGCCCTTCCCGCTGCTGGCGCCGTCGCCCGCGTTCCACGAGGCATTCACCCTCGGCCACGGCGAGGAGGTCCGCCTCACCCACCGGCTCGTCTTCCTCGACCGGATCTGGCACGCGGCGGAACTCGCCGAGCTCGCCGAGGACCTCGCGCCATGAGATGAAACCCGTTCGTAAACGGCGCGTGTGGGGGTCGCGGGTCTGGGATAGCGCTTTCCACCTCG